>NZ_JAAOTJ010000020.1 GCF_011297335.1 Catellatospora methionotrophica
GCACCCGCCCCCACCCGCCCCCCACCTGCGCAACTCTTAAAGACTTGGGCCCACCGCACACGCGGGAGGGCCCAAGTCTTTAAGAGTTGCGGCTCGATCGGGGTGGCGGGGGTGGGTGGGTACGCCGAAGGGGGCCCGCTGGTTGCGGGCCCCCTTCGGGTCAGGCTTGTTGGTTACTTGGCCATCATGTCGGCGCCCCGCCAGGTGAACTCGGGGTCCGCCGCCACTTCCACGGCAATCTTGACAAGGTCGTCGGCGTACTTGTTGGCGTGGTGTCCGCAGAACACCAGCTCGCCCCCACCGGCCAGCTTCACACGCAATTTGCCCGCCGCGTTACAGCGGTCGCACCGTTCATCGGCGGCTGGGGCAGCCACCGTTTCCGGCGGCGGCGTGAGGGTCTGGGTCATCGCCTTCCTCCTCTGGTCGTCACCGATGCTGATATCCATCGTCGATCCGCCGAGTCCAGCAGCGCCGAACCCGCCATTGTCATTCAGCTCGTTGCCCATGAAGCCTCCAACACCGGCCGCGCCGGAGGGCTTCCCGGTTGGGGCCTCGGGGGGACCGGGGTCACAGCCGGTGAGCGTTCGAGCCTACCTGGTCAGACGGGCTATCGGGGAGATGACCCGTCCTGCACAGTGTGCCGTTCCACCAGAGTGCCACGTCAACGATCGCGCGTCGAACAGAAACAGAGCGCCTACCCGTGTATGTACGCACGGTGACCAACTCTGTACGTTCGGTGGATGGTAAATGTCCGATACGCGATGAATGTCGACTTGACTAGCTGGTGTTAGTCGAGGTAGTCGCGCAGGACCTGCGAGCGCGACGGGTGCCGCAGCTTGGACATGGTCTTGGACTCGATCTGCCGGATGCGCTCACGGGTGACCCCGTACACCTGCCCGATCTCGTCTAAAGTCCGCGGCTGGCCGTCGGTGAGGCCGAACCGCAGGCGCACCACGCCCGCCTCCCGCTCGGACAGCGTCTGCAGCACCTGCTGGAGCTGGTCCTGCAGCAGCGAGAAGGAGACCGCGTCGACGGCCACGACCGCCTCTGAGTCCTCGATGAAGTCGCCGAGCTGGCTGTCGCCCTCGTCGCCGATGGTCTGGTCCAGCGAGATGGGCTCCCGGGCGTACTGCTGGATCTCCAGCACCTTCTCCGGGGTGATGTCCATCTCCTTGGCCAGCTCTTCCGGGGTGGGCTCACGGCCCAGGTCCTGGAGCAGCTCACGCTGTATGCGGCCGAGCTTGTTGATCACTTCGACCATGTGCACCGGGATGCGGATGGTGCGGGCCTGGTCGGCCATGGCGCGGGTGATGGCCTGGCGGATCCACCAGGTGGCGTACGTGGAGAACTTGTAGCCCTTGGTGTAGTCGAACTTCTCGACGGCGCGGATGAGGCCGAGGTTGCCCTCCTGGATCAGGTCCAGGAACGCCATGCCGCGACCGGTGTAGCGCTTGGCCAGCGAGACCACCAGGCGGAGGTTGGCCTCCAGCAGGTGGTTCTTGGCCCGCTCGCCGTCACGGGAGACCCACAGCAGGTCGCGCTGCATGTCGCGGGTCAGCGACAGGCCCTCCTCCTCGGCCTGGCGCAGCCGCTCGGCGGCGTACAGCCCGGCCTCGATGCGCTTGGCGAGCTCGACCTCCTGCTCCGCGTTGAGCAGCGGAACCTTGCCGATCTGCTTGAGGTAGGCGCGGACCGAGTCGGCCGACGCGGTCAGCTCGGCGTCCTTGCGGGCCTGCTTGAGCGCCTCGGACTCCTCGGCGTCCCACTCGAAGTCGTCGGAGGCGGCGGCGTCGGCCTCGGCGGCCTGGGCCACCTCGACCGGCTCGTCGACCACGACGTCCTCAAGATCGGCGGCCAGCTCCTCGATGGAGAGGTCGGCGCCGTCGGGCTCGTCGCCCTCGCCGGGCTCGCCCTTCTTGGCGGCCTTGGCGGGGACGGCCTTGTCGCCTGTCTTCTTCTCGACAGCCTTCTTGGCGGCTGCCTTCTTCGCGGGAGCCTTGGTGCCCTCGGCGCCGTCCTCCGCCTTCGCGGGGGCGGCCTTGGCGGCCGCCTTCACCGCCTTGGCGGGGGCGGCCTTGGCCGGAGCGGCCTTCGGGGCCAGCTTGACCGGAGCGGACGCCTCGGCGCCGCCCTCGGTCGGTGCGGCCTGCTTGGGTGCGGCGGGCTTGACGGTCTTCGACGCGGCGGGCGGGGCCGCCTTCGCGGTGGTGGCCTTCGAGGCGGGAGTCGCGGCCCGCGCGGCGGCCACCTTGCGGCGGCCGTTGGCGGAGTCGTCGACCTCGACCGTCACGCCCGCCTCGAGCAGAGCCCGAAGCATCTTCTTGGCCTGGGCGGGCGTGACGTCGGCAGCCTCGACGGTGCGCGCGACATCCGCAGGCGTGAGCCGGCCGCCGGCGCCTGCGGCTTGGGCGAGCAGCATGTCGGTGAGCGTGCGAACGTCGGCGCTGATCTGGCGGGCTTCAGTCACGGACGACCTTCCGGAGGCGAGTATCAAACAAGAATCTGCGGCATCGGCCGCGTCGCATGGCGCGTCGCGGTAGGTCAGCCAGTGTGATGTGTGGATGCCCTCGCGCCTTCGGCACGTGGCAGGCGTGAATTGTAGCGCCGTACCCGGCGATCATCTCGGCGCGCACGCCGCAGGAGGTCCGCGAGCGGGCTCCGGGGCCTTGGCAGGATGGCACCAGGTGACGAGGAGGACGGTCGTGAACGAGCTGGAATTGCTGGATATCGCGGTGCAGGTGGCCGCTGACGCGGCCGACACCGCTCGCCGTATGCGTAACGAGGCGATCAACGATGTCGGCACGAAATCCACCGCGACGGACGTCGTGACGGCCGCGGACCGCGCGGTCGAGCAACAGGTGATCGCCGCGCTGGCGGCGCGGCGTCCGGGTGACACGGTACTCGGCGAGGAGTTCGGCGGCGCGGGAATTGCCGGTGCGGGCGGCGTCCGCTGGATCGTGGATCCGATCGACGGGACGGTCAACTACCTCTACGGGCTGGCCCAGTACGCCGTGTCGATCGCGGCGGAGGTGGACGGGCAGGTCGTGGCCGGGGTGGTGCGCAACGCGGCGACCGGGGACACCTGGACCGCGGCGCGGGGCCACGGAGCGTGGCGCGACGGGCGGCGGCTGACCGGCTCGACGGCCACCGAGCTGGCCCTGTCGCTGGTCGGCACGGGCTTCGGCTACGCCCGGGAGCGGCGCGCCCATCAGGCGGGCGTGGTGGCCCAGGTGCTGCCACTGGTACGCGACATCCGGCGGATGGGGGCGGCCGCGCTGGACCTGTGCGCGGCGGCCGAGGGGATGCTCGACGCGTACTACGAGAAGGGCCTGGCGGAGTGGGACCTGGCCGCCGGCGGCCTGATCGCGCACGAGGCCGGGTTGCTGGTCACCGGCCTGTCCGGCCGCCCGGCAGGCACCGCGATGGTGCTGGCCGCGCCGCCTGCCCTGCACGCCTCACTGGACTCCCTGCTCAGCGGGCTGCTGGCGGACGGCGGCCCGTAGGCCTCAGCGGGGTGACCAGGAACGACCGAAGGCTCCGTCCGGCCGCGTACAGCGGCCGGACGGAGCCTTCCTCGCTCAGGGTGGGGCGACCCGGGGTGCGATAGGTCAGGGCTTCTCCGCGCAGGTGCCCTCGGGCAGCACGGGACGGCCCAGCGCGGCGACCGCCTGGCGCATCTCGGTGGGCGTGGCGAGCTGCTTGAACTGCCCGCCGATGATCACGTCGATGGTGTCGTTGTCACGCTTGATGTCGAACACCGGCTCGACGTCGTTGAGGAAGTACGCCTTGAGCAGCTGGGCCGCGCCGACCGTCTTGGGGCCGTAGCGCAGCTCGGCGACGATCTCGGGCTGGGCCTTCTTCTCGTTGCCGGTCTTCTCCACCTTGAACTTGCGGTTGGTGAAGTCCGCGGCCACGTTACGGGCGAGGTCGACCGTGGTCGTGGCGTTGTAGACGTTGATCTTCACGTCGCTCTCGGAATCGGGCAGCGTGTTGTCGACGGGCACGTAGCCCGCCGGACAGCTCTGGACCACCGGAGCGTCACTCTGCGTGTCACGATTGAGCGTGATCACGGCCAGGGTGATACCGATGATCGCCAGGGTGCTGATGATGGCGATCGCCCGAATTCGTGCTAGTTGCATCTCGGTGCCGCTCCCCGTGAGCCAGAGGTCCGCTGCCGCCACTTGACGGCATAGGGCCAGAGATTATCGGTTGACCGGCCCGCCGGGGGCCGCGACCCGACAGACGGCCGGAATTGGCCGGACGTTCCCGGCGCGCCGACCGTGATCGGCGGGCGGCTGCCCCTACCTTGGTCTCGCCTGACCCGGCGGCCCCATAACGCTGTCGGCTCAGTCACATCGGGAACAACTTCGCGTGCGGGAGCGTACAACTCCCACACGGGCGCGCTAAAGTACCGCGCTCGTCGAGAGTGACGACGCCGCGTACGCATGACGGACAAGACACAAATTGGGAGTGTGACAATCGATGGCCACCGACTACGACGCGCCGCGCCGTGACGAGGCCGACCTCGGTGAGGACAGCCTCGAGGAGCTGAAGGCCAGGCGTGTCGACACACAGTCGGGCAGCGTGGACGTGGACGACACCGACCTCGGCGAGAACTTCGAACTGCCCGGCGGCGACCTCGCCGACGAGGAGCTGACGGTGAAGGTCGTGCCGATGCAGGCCGACGAGTTCCGCTGCTCGCGCTGTTTCCTGGTGCACCACCGCAGCCAGCTGGCAGGCGAGCGCAACGGCGAGCCGATCTGCCGCGAGTGCGCCTGACCGCGGGTGCCTTCCGGACGATTCCGGGGCTTGACGCGATGGGGTGAGATGGCGCAGAACATCTGGGTACACCGATCGTAGGCACGCCGCCATCGGACGCGGCGTGCCGCACGGGCCTGATACCGGGTGGCCGTGACGACCGTCGCGAACACCGGGCGCCATCTCAGCTGACAGGAGCCTGCCATGACCCCCAGCCCCGACCAGGTGCCCGACGAGACCTCGTCGGGCCCTGCCGCGCCCGGCGCCGGACGGCCGGACGAACTGGCGCTCGCGGTGGGGGCGCTGGCCGACGAGGACCTGGACAAGGCCGGACGGCGCAAACTGCTCGGGCGCATGCTGGTGGGCCTGCGCGAGCGCGGGGTCAAGGAAGTCTTCATGCCCCGCAAGGCGATCAACTGGATCACCGAGGCGGTCTCCGACCTGGCCCCGCACGTGCCGGTCCGCAACCTGGAGACGCTGCGGCGGCACTACCCGGGCCTCAGCGACGACGCCCTGGCCGAGCGGCTGATCCGCAACGCGGCCCGCGCCGCCGCGGGTGTCGGCGCGGTCGGCGGCGGCATGGCCTCCATCGAATGGGCGGTGCCGCCCACCCTGCTGTCCACGCCGGTGCTGCTGGCGACGGAGACGGTCGGGGTCGTCGGCATCGAGCTCAAGCTCATCGGCGAGCTGCACGAGGTGTACGGCCAGCCGGTTATCGGCACGCCGTCACAGCGGGCCGTCAGCCTCATGCAGGCCTGGGCCAGCCACCGCGGCATCAGCCCGATGCTGCCCGGCGCGGCCGCGGCCACGGTGCTCGGCACGGCCACCCGCAAGCAGTTGCGCGACATGGTGCTCAAGCGGTTCGGGCGCAACCTGACCACGCTGGGCCCGCTGCTGACCGGCGCGGCCATCGCCAGCTACCTCAACCGCAAGGCCACCCGCCGGCTGGGCAACGACATCCGCAACGACCTGCGGCTCAAGCTTCCCCGTCCGGTGCTGCCGCCGGGATCAGCCGACGCGGCGTAGCGCGCGGGCGAGGTCCTCGGGCCGGCGGCTGCTGATCACCCAGTACGGCGTGACGTCGTCGGGGTCGTCGAGCACCACCTGCACCGCGCCGGGGACCCACGGCCGCTGCACGACGAACGCCATCGGATCGGCGCTGGGCCCGAGCAGCTCGCGCTTGGTCTCGGCGTCCAGCGGGATGACCTGCGCGATGTGGCGCAGCGGCAGCCGGGCGTCGTCGACCAGGAACTCGTCGCCGGTCACACTGATCCTGATCCGGCCGAGCCGCCACAGGCCGACCACCACCAGGGTCAGCACTACCGGGTACGCCACCCAGCCACGGGGACCGGCCGCGCCCAAACCGACCTGCGCCGCCAACACGGCTCCCACCAGCAAGGACGGCAGCCACAGCCACCATGGCACGGACAGGCGCTCGGTGTGACCGGACACAGGCCGTGCCGCACCGGCCCCTGTCGCCGTTGTGCCTGAGGATGCCGTGCCGCCGGGATGTGTCACAGCATCGAGGGTAGGGCCCGCCGGGTCGATCAGGCGCGGCAGGATAGAGGCAAGAGACGCAGCTCCCGTCGCGGGCGCGCGTCAGGCACTTCCCCCCGGAGGTTTGACCGTTGTATCCCCCTGCGACCCCGCCCGTCGTGGTGCCGATCCGGCGGCTCGACCCGGACCTGCCCCCGCCGTCGTACGCCCATCCGGGCGACGCCGGCGCCGACCTGTACGCCGCCGAGGATGCGGTGCTCGCGCCGGGCGAGCGCCGGCTCGTGCCGACGGGGGTGGCGATAGCCCTGCCGGACGGGTTCGTGGGATTGGTCCACCCCCGGTCCGGTCTGGCCGCCAAGATGGGGGTGACCGTGCTCAACGCGCCCGGCACCGTGGACGCGGGCTACCGGGGCGAGATCCTGGTCCAGCTGATCAACCATGACCGGGCGAACACCGCCAAGATCTCTCGCGGCGACCGCATCGCGCAACTTGTCGTGCAGCGGGTGGAGCGGGCACACTTCCACGACGTCGCCGAACTGCCGGAATCCGTACGGGGCACCGGCGGGCACGGCTCGACGGGGAAATGAGGAGGAACAGTGATCTTCTCGCGACGACGTGCGGCCACGGGTGGCCGGCACGCCAAGGCGGAGGAGCCGAAGTTCGTGGACGCCCGCGCCGCCCGGCGCGCCGCGCTGCTCGGCGAGGACTGGCAGCCCGAGGAGGCTGACCGTCCCACCGCTCCGGCCGCCAACGGCGCCCTTTCCCCCGAGCCCTCGATCTTCGGCGACGACGGCCCGTACGACGAGTACGACGCGCCCGACGCCCCCCGGCTGGACCTGGGCAGCCTGCTGCTGCCCGCGGTCGACGGGGTCGAGATCCGGGTGCAGGCCGGTGAGCAGGGCGTGATCCAGCAGATCGCGCTCGTGCACGGCCCCAACGCGCTCCAGCTGGGCGTCTTCGCCGCGCCGCGGACCGAGGGCATCTGGGACGAGGTGCGCGAGGAGATCCGCAAGTCCCTGTTCGCCGACGGCGTCGGGGCCGAGGAGGTGACCGGGCGCTGGGGCATCGAGCTGCGGGCCCGGATCCGTACCCCCGAGGGCTTCAACGACCTGCGCTTCATCGGCGTCGACGGGCCGCGCTGGATGGTCCGTGCGGTGTTCCAGGGCCCGGCCGCGGTCGACGTGACCGAGGCCGGACCGCTGACCCTGGTGCTGACCGGCCTCGCGGTGCGCCGCGACGACACGGCCCGCCCGGTCCGCGAGGCGCTGCCGTTGCGCCTGCCCGCGAACATGGCCGAGGAGGCCGCGGCCCGCAAGGCCGCCGCCGAGGCTCCGGCCGAGCCGCCCGTCGAGCAGCCCCGCCAGCAGCAGTACGGCGAGAACGCCTACGGCGACCCGTACGGCGGCTCCGGCAACCAGCTGGTGCCCGGCCGGGTGCCGCCGCCGCCCGCGCCGACCCCGTTCGGCTCGATCGCGCCGGCGGGCGTCAACGGCACTGCGGCCCCGGCCGCCGGTGACGTGCCGCGCCGCAAGCCCTCACCGCGCCCGCGCCGCGACTGACCTCGGCCGCACTGTGCGCCCCGGCGCGCGCCCCGTTCGCGCGGCGCGCGCCGCCCGCCCGTGTTGTTCGGCCCGGGGTGTCCCCACCCGGGGCGGCCCGCAGTAGGCTGGCTTGATACGCGCCGTTCGGGGACCTCGCCCCGGCGGGGAAGGATGAAGCAGGTCATGTCGACCGACGAAGCCCGATCACGGCACAAGGGGCTGCGTGGCATGCTCCACCGGCTCACGGCCTCCGACTCCGAGCTGGAGTCCGAGGAACTGCGCCGGGACACCCAGCTGGCGGGCTGCGTCTGCGCGGACACCGTGCACCGTGGCGATCTCGTCAACGTCAGCGGCCGCCTGCGCACCGTGGTCTATACGCCGCGCACCAACCTGCCGACGCTGGAAGCCGACCTCTACGACGGCACCGACCTGATCACCCTGGTCTTCCTCGGCCGCCGCCACATCAACGGCATCGAACCGGGTCGCGGGGTGCACGTGCGGGGGCGCGTCGCCGTACGGGACGGCCGCAAGGTCATCTACAACCCTTACTACGAGCTGGAAGCGGCCGCGTGAGCGAGCGATCCGCGCGCAGCGAGGAGCAGATCATGAGCGAGCCTGTCAGCGACCGTGACCGTGCCCTGACCAAGAGCGACCGTGACCGTGCCCTGACCAAGGACGATCCCGAGGAGCTCCCGCCGTTCGCCGAACAGGTCGCCCAGCAGCTGGGCGGCTGGCGGGGGATGACCGAGGCGGCCATTCCCGTCATCGTGTTCGTGCTGACCAACATCGTGCTGGGCTTCTGGTTCCCGGCCGAGGAGTCGCGCATCGCGCTGCAGTCCGCGATCGGCGCGTCCGCGGCGGTGGCGATCGTGGTCGCCGTGGTCCGGCTGGCCCAGAAGCGGCCGGTCCGGTTCGCGTTGAACGGGCTGTTCGGCATCGCCCTGGGGGCGTGGATGGCCTGGGACTCCGGCAAGGAGGTCGACTTCTACCTGCCGGGTATCTGGATCACGATGGGGCAGATCGTGGTGCTGCTGGGCTCGATCGCGCTGCGCCACCCGATGGTGGGCTGGTTCTGGTCGGTGATCGCCAACGGCGGCCGCAACGACTGGCGCGGCGACGACCGCCTGGTGCGCGCCTTCTCGCTGCTGACCGCGCTGTGGGCGGCCGTGTTCGCGATCAAGGTGGTGGTCCAGGGCTGGCTGTGGATGGCCGAGCAGGGCACCGCGCTCGGCATCGCCCGCATCGCGATGGGCACGCCACTGTTCGCCCTGCTCGTCGTGATCAGCTTCGGGGTCGTCCGCCGCGTACGCCGCGAGGAACCCCGCCCCGCCTGACGCGGCTGATTTTCACGGGGTCAGCGGCGACGGGAGCGGGTCTTCTCGACGCTGTCGGCGCCGAGCATGACCGAGCGGACCTGCTCCTCGACCTCGACGGTGCAGACGAAGACCAGCTCGTCGCCGACCTCCACCGGGTCGTCGGGGGTCGGGGCGAGCACGCGGCGGCCGCGCACGATGGCGACCAGCGCGCTGTCGGGCGGCAGCGGGATGGAGCGGACCGGCAGGCCGACGTGCGGCGCGTCCTCGGGCAGGGTGATCTCGACGAGGTTGGCCTCGCCGTGCCGGAAGGTCATCAGCCGGACCAGGTCGCCGACGGTGACGGCCTCCTCGACCAGCGCCGCCATCACGCGCGGCTTGGAGACGGAGACGTCCACGCCCCACTGCTCGGTGAACAGCCACTCGTTCTCGGCCCGGTTGACCCGGGCGACCACGCGCGGGACCGCGAACTCGGTCTTGGCCAGCAGCGACACCACCAGGTTGACCTTGTCGTCACCGGTGGCGGCGACGACGACGTCGCAGGCGGCGAGGTTGATCTCCTGGAGGCTGGACAGCTCGCAGGCGTCGGCGAGCACCCAGTCGGCGGCGGGCACCCGCTCGGGGCGCAGCATGCGCGGCTGGCGCTCCAGCAGCATGACCTGGTGGCCGTTCTCGATCAGCTCCTGGGCGATGGAGCGCCCGACGTTGCCCGCACCGGCGATGGCGACCCGCATGGTGACTCCTCCTAGGCCGCGGCCGGCGGCGCGGCGGCGATCTTGGTGACGGTTTCCGCGATGTCGTCGGTGACCAGCATGAACACCTGGTCGCCGTCCTGCAGCACGGTCGATGAGGTGGTCAGCGCGCCGAGGCCGAAGCGCATCAGGAAGGCAGTCCGGGTGCCGGTCGCGTCCTCCAGCGCCTGCAGCGGGTGGCCGATCCAGGCGGGGTTCACCGGGGTTTCGATGATGGCGACGGTGCTGGTGGGGTCGCGGTAGAGCTCGGTGGCGCCCTCGGGCACCAGGTGCCGCACGATGCGGTCGGCGGTCCAGCGCACGGTCGCGACGGTGGGGATGCCCAGCCGCTCGTACACCTCGGCGCGGCGCTGGTCGTAGATGCGGGCCACGACGCGCTGCACGCCGAACGTCTCGCGGGCCAGCCGCGCGGAGATGATGTTGGAGTTGTCGCCGCTGGAGACCGCGGCGAACGCGTCGGCGCGTTCGATGCCGGCCTGCACGAGGACTTCGCGGTCGAAGCCGACCCCGGTGACCGTGGTGCCCGCGAAGTCGGGGGACAGGCGGCGGAACGCGTCGGCGTCCTGATCGATGATCGAGACGGAGTGGCCGCGCGCCTCCAGGCTGTGCGCGAGCGTCGAGCCGACCCGGCCGCACCCCATGATCACAACGTGCACGTCACGTCCTTCCGGCAATGCCGTCGTCCGGCCCCGCGTCAGCGGCTCGTCCCGGGCGGGCCGCCGGTGGGCGGCGCGCGTCGCGGGGACTTCCCACGTCGCCCAGCCTGCCATGCGCGCTAACGGCGCGCGACATCAGAGTGCCACGTGGCTTCGCGCCCGGGCGTCGTAGGCTCCCACATGTGGCGAGACCTACCTCCCTGCTGAAGCGCCTCCTGCTCGGCAGGCCGTTCCGTTCCGACCGACTGCAGCACACCCTGCTGCCCAAGCGCATCGCACTACCGATCTTCGCCTCCGACGCGCTGTCCAGCGTCGCCTACGCGCCGAACGAGATCCTGCTGACCCTGTCGATCGCGGGCGCGGCCGCCTACGTGTACTCCCCGTGGGTGGCGCTGGCGGTCGTGGTGGTCATGCTGACCGTCGTCGCCAGCTACCGGCAGAATGTGCATGCCTACCCGTCCGGTGGTGGCGACTACGAGGTCGCGACCGTCAACCTGGGTTCCAAGTCCGGTCTGGCCGTCGGCAGCGCGCTGCTGGTCGACTACGTGCTCACGGTGGCGGTGTCGATCTCGTCGGGCGTGGAGAACCTCGGCGCGGCGATCCCGCTGATCGGCCGGCACGAGGTGGTCACCGCGGTGGTGCTGATCGCGCTGCTGGCCGCCGTGAACCTGCGCGGCCTGCGCGAGTCGGGTTTCATGTTCGCCATCCCGACCTACCTGTTCATGCTGGCGATGCTCGGCCTGATCGGCTGGGGTGTGGTCCGGATCTTCGTGCTGGGCGAGGACCTGAAGGCCCCGAGCGCGGACCTGACCATCCTGCCCGAGCACGGCCTGCAGGTCGGTGCGAGCTTCGCCTTCGCCTTCCTGCTGGTGCGCGCGTTCTCGTCGGGCTGCGCGGCACTCACCGGTGTCGAGGCGATCTCCAACGGGGTGCCCGCGTTCAAGCCGCCCAAGAGCAGGAACGCGGCCACCACACTGCTGATGCTCGGCCTGCTGTCGATCATCATGCTGGTCTCGATCATCGCGCTGAGCCTCAAGACCGGGCTGCAGTACGTCGAGAACCCGGCGGAGCAGATCGTGGACGTCGCGCCGAACTACGTGCAGCCGACCGTGATCGCACAGCTCGCGTCGACGATCTTCGACCACTTCCCGGTCGGCTTCTACCTGGTGATCGCGGTGACCGCGCTCATCCTGGTGCTGGCCGCCAACACCGCGTTCAACGGCTTCCCGGTGCTGGGCTCGATCCTGGCGCAGGACCGGTACCTGCCGCGCCAGTTGCACACCCGCGGCGACCGGCTGGCGTTCTCCAACGGCATCCTGCTGCTGGCCGTCTTCGCGGCGATCCTGGTCGTCGCGTTCCAGGCGGAGACCACGCGGCTGATCCAGCTGTACATCGTCGGGGTGTTCGTGTCGTTCACCCTGTCGCAGATCGGCATGCTGCGGCACTGGAACCGGCTGCTGCGCACCGAGCGCGACCAGGCGACCCGGCGGCGCATGAAGCGGTCCCGGGTGATCAACGGCTTCGGCGCGGTGCTGACCGGCTTCGTGCTGATCCTGGTGCTGCTGACCAAGTTCACCCACGGCGCGTGGATCTCGATCGCCGCGATGGCGGTGATCTACGCGGTGATGGTCGGCATCCGCAAGCACTACGACACGGTCGCCCGCGAACTGGTCCCGTCGGAGGAACGGCCGGTGCTGCCCGCCCGCAACCACGCGATCGTGCTGGTCAGCAAGCTGCACCTGCCGACCATGCGAGCGCTGGCCTACGCGAAGGCGACCCGGCCGGACACGCTGACCGCGCTGACGGTCAACGTGGACGTCGCCGACACCCGCGCCATCCAGGCCGAATGGGAGCGGCGCGGCATCAACACGCCGCTGACCGTGGTCGACTCCCCCTACCGGGAGATCAGCCGCCCCATCATCGACTACGTGAAGTCGCTGCGCCGGGCCTCGCCGCGCGACGTGGTGACGGTCTACATCCCGGAGTACGTGGTGGGCCGCTGGTGGGAGCACATCCTGCACAACCAGTCGGCGCTGCGGATCAAGGGCCGGCTGCTGTACGAGCCGGGCGTCATGGTCACCAGCGTGCCCTGGCAGCTGGCCTCGACCAACAGCACCGACCTGGACCGGCTGGACCGCGACCTGGTACGCAGCCCGGCCCGTGGCCCGCGCGCGGGGGAGGACGCCTGATGGCAGCCGTGACAGAGCTCTACGAGGGCGACAAGGTCGAGGTGACCGTCGGGCCGATCGCGCACGGCGGGCACTGCGTGGCCCGGCACGAGGGCCAGGTGATCTTCGTACGGCACGCGCTGCCCGGTGAGCGGGTGGTCGTGGAGATCACCGAGCTGCACAAGGCCTACCTGCGCGGCGACTGCGTCGAGGTGATCGAGGCGGCGGCCGACCGGATCACCCCGCGCTGCCCGTACGCCCATGCCGACGGCTGCGGAGGCTGCGACCTGCAGCATGTCGCGTCCCCCGCGCAGCGGGAGTGGAAGGCGGCCGTGGTGCGCGAGCAGCTGGAGCGCCTGGGCAAGCTCGACGCGGCCGAGGTCGCGGCGCTGGGCGTCACGGTCGAGGCGCTGCCCGGCGGCGACGAGGGGTGGCGCACCCGCGTCCGCTACCGCGCGGACGCGCTCGGGCGGCCCGGTCTGCTCAAGCACCGGTCGAACGAGGTGGTGGCGATCGACCGCTGCCGTATCGCGCACCCGGAGATCCAGCAGCTCGACGTGCTGGGGAGGCGCTGGCCGGACACCGACCTGATCGACGTGGTCAAGCCGTCGGCCGGGCCCGCGCAGCTGGTCCAGGACCCGCCGCAGCAGATCGTGGAGCGGGCCGCCGGGCACGGGTTCACGATCTCCGCGGGCGGGTTCTGGCAGGTCCACCCCGCCTCGGCGGAGACGCTGGTGCAGGCGGTGCTGGCGATGCTGGACCCGCAGCCCGGCGAGCACGCCTGGGACCTGTACGGCGGCGCGGGGCTGTTCGGCGCCGCGCTGGCCGACCGGGTCGGGGTGACCGGCGCGGTGACCCTGGTCGAGTCGGCCCGCGACGGGGTTGTCGCGGCCCGGAACAACCTGGCCGCGCTGCCGGTGCGCGTCATCGAGGCGACGGTCGAGCGGGCGCTGCACCGCGACCGGCGGCCCAAGGAGCGGCTGCCGCACCCCGACGTGGTGGTGCTGGACCCGCCGCGCACCGGGGCCGGGGCGGCCGTGGTGCGCGCCATCACAGCGGCCCGCCCACGCGCGGTGGCATACGTGGCCTGCGATCCGGCCGCACTGGGCCGTGACGTGCGCACCTTCCGTGAACAAGGCTGGGAACTGCGGGAACTGCGGGCCTTCGACTGCTTCCCGCAGACCCATCACGTCGAGTGCGTGGCCCTGCTGACCCCGCGGGGGTGAATTCCCAGCACCGCACGGGGAGCAGGGGTGAGTGAAGGTCGTGTGAAGGGGTGGCGAGCCGGTGAGCGGCCGTGCGTGCTGCCGATAGACTTCCCGGACATGGGTAAGCGGTACGCAGAGCACTCCCACCGGAGTGCCGCACGGACCGGCGGTGAGAGCGCGGCGAGGGCATTGGGCGGGGCTGGTGTGCTTCAGGCCGCCGACGAGCGCAGCGAGGAGAAGGCATGAATGAGGGCGCGACCCTGCTGAGTTCCGTCAAGGGACCGCAGGATCTCAAGACCCTGTCCCCGGAGCAGCTGACCGGCCTGGCGGCCGAGATCCGCGACTTCCTGATCGCGAAGGTCGCGCGCACCGGCGGGCACATCGGCCCGAACCTCGGTGTGGTGGAGCTCACTCTCGCGATGCACCGGGTGTTCGACTCCCCGGCCGACCGCTTCATCTTCGACACCGGCCACCAGGCATACGTGCACAAGATGGTCACCGGCCGGATGGACGGCTTCGACCAGCTGCGCCAGCGCGGTGGCCTCACCGGCTACCCGAGCCAGGCCGAGAGCGAGCACGACCTGGTCGAGAACTGCCACGCCTCGACCGCCCTCTCCTACGCCGACGGCATGGCCAAGGGATACGCCCAGCGCGGGGAGAAGCGCCACGTCGTCGCGGTCGTCGGGGACGGCGCGCTGACCGGCGGCATGTGCTGGGAGGCGCTGAACAACATCGCCGCCACGGACAACCCGTTGGTGATCATCGTCAACGACAACGGCCGCTCGTACGCGCCGACGATCGGCGGCCTGGCCGACCACCTCGCCACGCTGCGCCTGAACCCGGGGTACGAGAAGGTCCTGGACCTGGTCAAGGACGCGTTGGAGAAGACCCCGCTGGTCGGCAAGCCGCTGTTCGACGCCCTGCACGCGGTCAAGAAGGGCATCAAGGACGCGGTCGCGCCGCAGGCGATGTTCGAGGACCTGGGCCTGAAGTACATCGGGCCGGTCGACGGGCACGACCAGGCCGCGCTGGAGTCCGCGCTGGGCCGGGCGCGCCGCTTCGGCGGACCGGTGATCGTGCACGCGGTCACCGCCAAGGGCTACGGCTACCAGCCGGCCCTCAACGACGAGGCCGACCGCTTCCACGCGCCGAGCGCGTTCGACCCGGAGACCGGCCGCCTGCTGGCCGCGCCCAGCCTCAAGTGGACCAAGGTGTTCGCCGAGGAGCTGG
Organism: Catellatospora methionotrophica; assembly: GCF_011297335.1. Classification (GTDB taxonomy): domain Bacteria; phylum Actinomycetota; class Actinomycetes; order Mycobacteriales; family Micromonosporaceae; genus Catellatospora; species Catellatospora methionotrophica. Next base: position 15,124 of record NZ_JAAOTJ010000020.1, read on the forward strand.
TCGAGATCGCGGGCGAGCGGCCCGACGTCGTCGGCATCACCGCCGCGATGCCCGAGTCCACCGGCATCGACAAGCTCGCCGCGGCGTTCCCCGGCCGGGCGTACGACGTGGGCATCGCCGAGCAGCACGCGACCACCTCGGCGGCGGGCCTGGCGCTGGCCGGGCTGCACCCGGTGGTGGCGATCTACGCGACGTTCCTCAACCGCGCCTTCGACCAGGTCCTGCTGGACGTGGCGCTGCACCGGCTGCCGGTCACGTTCGTGCTGGACCGGGCGGGCATCACCGGCCCGGACGGCCCGAGTCACTACGGCATCTGGGACATGTCGGTGTTCGGCGTGGTGCCCGGCCTGCGCATCGCGGCCCCGCGCGACGCCGAGACGCTGCGCGAGGAGCTGCGCGAGGCGATCGGCGTCGACGACGGCCCGACCATCGTGCGCTTCCCGACCGGCGCGGTGCCCGCGGCGCTGCCCGCGCTGCGCCGGGTCGGCGGCTCGGACGGGCTCGGCGGCCTGGACGTGCTGGCCGAGACCGACCGCAAGGACGTGCTGCTGGTCTCGGTGGGCGCGTTCGCGCACCTGTCGGTGCAGGTCGCCGCGAAGCTGGCCGAGCGCGGCTTCGGCGTCACCGTGGTCGACCCCCGCTGGGTGCGCCCGGCCCCGGTCGACCTGGTGCCCCTGGCCCGCGAGCACAAGCTGGTGGTGACGCTGGAGGACGGCGTACGCGCCGGTGGCGTCGGCGACGCCGTGTCCAAGCTGCTGCGCGACAACGAGGTGGACGTGCCGCTGCGTGACCTGGGCGTGCCGTCGACGTGGATCGACCACGGCACCCGCGCCGAGATCCTCGCCGAGATCGGGCTCACCGTTCCCGAGATCACCGAGCGGGTCACCAAGTGGGCCTCGGCGGTGACCTCCGCCGCCCCGTCGCCACTGGTGACCTCGGTGCGCGGCTGACCGACCGCTGGATCCGGAGCCGCCGACGACAACCCGTCGGCGGCTTCGGCGCGTCTGAGCACGCGAAGCCCCACGGGCCACGCTGGACGGCCGCCGCCGACCGTGCGGACGGACCGTGGGCGGAACGCGTGAGGTGGTACGGGCGTGGTGCGTGAGTCTGGCGCTGTCACGGTCATCGACCTCGGTGTGCTGCCGAGCGAGGAGCCGGGCGAGCCTCCGGCGCGGATCGACCTGCTGCTGTGGGGACGCCGGCTGGCCGCGGTGTTCACCGTCGCCGCCGTGCTGGCCGGGGTCACCGCGGCCGCCCCGCTGCCACGGCACCGGCTGTCCACGCTGGCCGTGCTGCCGTCGTCGGCCGGGGTCGCGCGGGTGGTCGACGCCGGGCTGGTGATGGTGTTCGAGAACCAGCGCGCGGTCGCGTACGACCCGGACGGCTGGCGGGCGCTGTGGTCCGTGCAGGGCAGCGCGTTCGTCCACGCGGTCGCGTACCAGGATCTGGTGCTGCTGTTCCGCGGTGACGCGATGAACGAGCCCGCCGCGCAGCGCCCCGAGTGGGCCCGTGCCGTGGACCGGGCGACCGGGCTGCTGCGCTGGAGCAGCGATCGGCAGGTGGAACTGCAGGGCGACGTCATGACGGTGTACGTGGTCGCCGACCTGGAGCAGCGGGTCGAGTTCCACGATCCCCGCACGAACGAGCTGCGCTGGCGGCTGCCGTCCTCGCTCACCTGGGTGAGTGACCAGCGGCGTTCGGCGCTGTGGCGCATCGCGCCCGACGGCGCGCTGGTCGAGCACGATCTGCTGACGGGTGCGGTGCGCCGCACCGAGCGCGTACGCCTTCCCGACAAGGGCGAGAACCTGAACCTGCGGGTCGCCCGCGGCGCACTGGGCATCGCGTCGTTCGGCGAGCGCGGCTACAGCGAGCCGACGCTCTGGTACGACACCACGAGCCTGGCCGGGATCAGCGGCGTCGGCCAGTGGAGCTGGGAGCACGACTGTGGCCGTGGCCTGCACTGCGCGTACTCGCTGGACGGTGAGCGGGTCTACCTGGTCGACCCGGCCACCGGTGCGGTGATCCGGTCCGTGGCCGACGGCCGGGCCTTCGGCAGCCCGCTGGGCCTGCTGGTGGTCGGGCCGCAGGACAGCGGCACCTCCTTCAGCCTGCCGACCGTCGGCGCGGTGCTGGACCCGAGCACGGCCGTGCAGCGAGCCGACCTGAAGGGCTGGCGGGTGCTCGGGATGGACGACAGCATAGTGCGCGTGCTCGCCCACTACGACGTGCCGCACAAGCTGACCTACCTGGCCGAGCTGACCGACCGGGAGGCGGTGCGGCTCGGCCCGGTGCCGCACCTGCTGCGGGAGTGCACGACCGCCGGGCGGGCCCTGGTCTGCGCCACCATGGCCGGTGACATCGTGGTGCTGCGGATCGAACAGGACCGCCCGTGACGGCCGTGCTCATCGACCTCGGCGACGACTGGGGGACCGGCCGGGCCCCGGAGCCCGAGCCGCCCGCGGGACGACGCGGGCCGCTGCGGCGGGCCGCCATGCTGGCGTGCGCGGTCCTCTGCGCGCTGACCGTGACCGCCGCCGCCCCCGCGCCGCCGCGCCGGCTCACCGAGCTGGCCCGCTGGTTCCAGCCGGTAGCCGCGATATCGGCGGTGGGTTCGGACACCTTCCTGGTCAACGCCATGGACGGGGTCGCGGCCTACGGCGCGACCGACGGCCGCCTCCGGTGGCGGATCGCGGGCGGTCTCATCGACTGGGTGCAGGACACCGGCGACGTCGTCGTGCTCGGGTTCGCCCAGCCGGAGAGCACGTCGTCGCAGCCCCGGCTGCCGCTCGCGGACGCGGTGGCCGTCGACCGGCGGACCGGGCGGGTGCTCTGGCGGACGCAGGCCTACCTGGAGCAGGTCGCGGGCCTGCTGGTCAGCTATGCCGGCGATCCCGATCGGCCGGCGGTCGAGGTGCGCGACCCGGCGACGTTCGGGCTGCGCTGGCGGGTGCCGGGGGCGCGGTCGTTCGCCCTGGACCGCTGGGGCACCGGGCTGTGGGAGCTGGCGGCCGACGGCAAACTCGTCGAGCACGACCTGGCCAGCGGCGCGGTGCGCCGCAGCGCGCGGGTGCCGCTGCCGCCGGGGGACAAGGTGTCCGTCGTGGTCAGCCGCGACGCGGTCGGCATCGCCGGACGCCGGTTCGACGCGGACGGTTTCGAGCGGACCACGGACACGCTGTGGTACGCCCGCGCCGATCTGGCCCCCGTCGGCGGGGAGAACCGTTGGCCCTGGGTCGTCGACTGCGGCGCGGGGACGTCCTGCGCCTACCCGCTCGACCGGGGAAAGCCCCAGCTGATCGACACCGCGACGGGCACCCCGATCCGGCCACTGGAGGACACCCGGCACGTCGGCAGTCCGGCGGGGTTGCTGCTGTTCGAGGCCGGTGACGAGGTCGGGAGCAAGATCCGGGCACGCGTGGAGCCGATGCGCCACCAGGAGCGCACCGACGTGGCGGGCTGGCAGGTCCTGTCCGTCACGGAACAGGTGGCGCACGTCCTCGGCCGGGTGGACCAGGCCCGGACCGCCACCCACCTGGCAGAGCTGACGGCGGACGGGATGCGCCCGCTCGGACGGCAGCCGTACGTGCTGATGCAGTGCGTGTCGGTGCCGCACGCCCTGCTCTGCACGACCACGGGCGGCGACGTCGTCATCTGGCGGGTCGGGCGGGAACGGGCCTGAGGCCCGCCACGGGGACGGCGGGCGGCGCGGCCAGGCAGTCCTGGCGCAGCCGCCCGCGGATGTGCGACGGTGTGCCTTCGGGCAGTGGACCCTGCTCCGCACGCACGCCGGCGACCGGGTGACCCCCCGGGGCGGCCGCGCGACTGGATCAGGTGCCGCAGGAGGCAGGGTGACCGTCCTCATCGACCTCGGCGACCCGCGCGGCGTCGACGACGACGAGCCCGGTGACGGCCCGCGGCTGTCCCGCACCGGGCGGCGGGCGGCGGCGCTGCTGGCCGTCGTGCTCGCCGGGTTGCTGTCCTGCGCCGGTTCGGCGCCCGCGACGCCCTGGCCGCTGCGCCGGATCGCCCAGCTCGCGCCGCCGCTGTCCGCGCCCGTCGTGTTCGCGGGCGGCCTGGTGCTGGTGGTGCACCGGGCCGAGGCAGCCCGGGAGCTGGTCGCCGTCGGGGACGCCGACGGCGCGGTGCGCTGGCGGGTGCCGCTGGCCGGGCGGTCCACCGAGGTGCACGAGGCCCGGCAGGTCGGCGCGACGCTGCTGGTCACCGTGCTGGACACGGCGGCGGCCGACGAGCCGTGGACCACGTACGCGCTGGATCCGGCGACCGGGCGGCGGCTGTGGCAGGAACGCGCCTACCAGCTGGGCGTCGCGTCGGGCACCGTCGTGCTGACCGGCATGTCCGCGGCGGCCGACTGGTACGGCGGCTGGGACGTGGCGACCGGGCGGCGGCTGTGGCGGCACACCCTGGACGCGTCCTACCGGCTGTCGCCGTACCTGGCGGACGGGGAGCTGGCAGGGCTGGTGCTGGTCGAGGACGCCGACGGCGACCGGGTGCGGCTGGTGGGCCTCGACGGGCAGCTGGGCGACGTGCACCCGCTGCCCGCTCCGACCACCGCCGTGCAGGTGGTCGGCAGCCTGGTGGTGGCGGCATACGAGCGAGACGGCCGCCGCCGGGTCACCGCGCTGCGGCTGCCCACGCTGGCCACCGCGTGGGACGTCGCGCCCGCGTTCGGCAGCCGCCACGTCTACCTGACCGCGTGCGCGCCGCTGGTATGCGCCAGCGCGGCCGACGAGGTCTGGCTGCTCGACCCGGTCGGCGGCACGGTGCGCTGGCAGGGCCGGGTCGGCGGGTTCACGCCGCTCGGGCCGGACCGGGTGCTGACCGGCACCGACGAGCGCCCCCAGGCCGGGGTGCTTCGCGACACCACGACCGGCGCGGAGTTGCTGCGTATGGACGAGTGGACGCCGGCCGGGACCGACGGCCGCAGGCTGGTGCTGACCCGTACGGATGGGCAGCGGACCTGGTTCGGGGTGGTCGAGCTGGCCCGGCCGGACCGGATCAGGCTGATCGGCATCGGCGGGATCACGCTGGACCGCTGCTGGCTGGGCGGCTCGTCGCTGGTCTGCCAGTCGCTGGTCGGCCTGGACGTCTACCGCGTCGCGGACTGACCGGCGGTCACCAGTTGGCCTGTCCGGGCGGGGCAGGCAGCGGCACCGACGCGGGGTGGATCACGTAGACCACGCCCCGGCTGCTGTCGAGCCAGGCGGCCTCCCACGCGGCGCGGCCGACCGTCTTGCGCACCGCGGCGTTGTCCGGCGAGTTCGGGTCGTTGAGCACCGGATCCCCGTCGGCGGTGAAGCCGACCAGCGCCACCAGGTGGCCCCTGGTGTCGTAGTCCAGCCCGGGGATCTGGCCCTTGCGGTAGGAGGCCGACGCGATCAGCGGGATGCCCGCGGCGATGAAGCGCTCAGCCTCGTTCAGCGAGCGCAGCCGGGTGACGAAGGCGCGCAGCCCGAACCGGCCCGCGTACGCGGTGTTGAAGGGCCAGTTGCCGCAGCCGGAGAAGGCGAGGTCGTAGGTGTGCCGGGCGGCGAAGTCGACCCACGGGTCGGCGTGGCCGGGCGCGACCCAGGCGTAGTCGGCCGGGGCGGGGCCCGCGCCCCAGTAGGCCAGCACCATCGAGGTGGAGGCCGGGCTGCACCAGGCCTCCCCGCCGTTGTCCCACTGCGGGTGCTCGCCCCGGTGCAGTTGCTGGGAGTAGGGCGGCACGTCCAGCACCAGGCCCTGCGCGGCGAGCGGGACGCTCGGGGCGAGGCTGCCGGGCGCGGGCAGCGCGGAGGCGACCGCGCCCAGCGTGCGCAGCACCGGGGTGTCCGTGCTGCCGACCGGGCGCAGCAGGGTCGCCCGCAGCCGCCAGGAGGTCAGGGCGCGCCCGTCGGCGGCGGTGTAGGTGTCGGCATGCACGGTGCCGTCCTCGTCGGCCTGGCCGCGTACGGAGGTGCGCCGGAAGGCCGTGTCGTCGGCGGCCCAGTCGCCGAGCCGGAACCACGTCGTGGTGGTGCCCGCTGCGGTGGTGCCGCTCAGCTCGACGCGGACGAAGCTGCCGCCCGGGGTGTCGGCCGTCCAGGACGGGATCACCTCGGTCGCGGCGAAGCCGGCGGCGGTGGCCGGGCCGGTCCACGTCGCGGTCTCGTAGTCCGCGGTCAGCCCGGTCACCGGATCGGTGTGCGACGCGGTCGCGGTCGCGGTGGCCAGGGTGAGCCCGCCGGTGCCGGCGAAGACGCCGCTGCCGGTGCCCTCGGCCCAGCGCTGTGGGCTGTCCCACCGGCGGAACACGATGTCGCGGCCCGCGGAGCCCGGCTCGGCGGCCGGCTGACCGGCGGGCGGCGCGTCCTGGTCGATGGTCGTGGGCAGCGCCTCGCGCCGGTTCATCGGTGCCTCCCGTGCGTCGCCCGACCCATGGCATTTCTCTGCGATGAGGCTTCTATACGCGAAGATTTTTTGCAATGGCCCGGGGGCTCTATCTTCGTGGCAGACACGCTCGCCGGTTGGCGATGGTAAGCGGTCGCGAGAGGGGAACAGACGTGCGGGTGCTGGTGGTGGAGGACGAGCGGCACTTGGCCGATGCGATCGCCCGCGGGCTGCGCCGGCACGGGCTGGCCGTGGACGTCGCCTACGACGGCAGCGTGGGGCACGAGATGGCCTTCGTCACCCGGTACGACGTGGTCGTGCTGGACCGGGACCTGCCCGGCATGCACGGCGACCAGCTGTGCGCCGCGCTGGTCGGCTCCGGCGCGCTGACCCGCGTGCTGATGCTGACCGCCAGTGGCAGCGTCGCCGAGCGCGTCGAGGGGCTGCGGCTGGGCGCGGACGACTACCTGCCCAAGCCGTTCGCCTTCGACGAGCTGGTGGCGCGGGTGCAGGCGCTGGGCCGCCGGGCCACCCCGGTCACCCCGCCCGTGCTGCGCGCCGGGGATCTCGAACTCGACCCGGCCAAGCGCTCGGTGACCCGGGGCGGCGTGCTGATCGACCTGACCAACAAGGAGTTCGGCGTACTGGAGGAGCTGCTGCGGGCCCGGGGCGGCGTGGTCTCCACCGAGGAACTGCTGGAGCGGGTCTGGGACGCCAACACCGACCCGTTCACGACCATAGTGCGGGTCACCATGCGTACGCTGCGCATGAAGATCGGCCAGCCCGCGCTCATCGAGACGCTGGTCGGCGCGGGCTACCGCATCCCGTCGGCGGCTCAGGACGGTGCCGCGTGATGACCCGGCCGGTGCGCGTGCCCCGCCGCGGCCTGCGGCCCACCCTGCGCCTGCGGCTCACCCTGCTCAACGGGGTGCTGCTGGTCGGCGCGGGCGTCCTGCTGATGCTGGTCGCGTGGCTGGTCGTCAGCGCCGTGCTGCACCCGGCCGACGAGCTGGCCGCGGGCACCGTGGTCCGGCTCGCCGACGGCCAGCAGCTCGACGCCCGCCACTGGCAGGAGGCGGTGCGCGCCGCGGCGCAGACCGAGCTGACCGTCAAGGGACTGGTCGCGGTGCTGGCGATCAGCGTGGTGGGCGTTCTCGGGGCGTACGCCGTCGTCGGCCGCGCCCTGCGACCGCTGCACCAGGTCACCGCGACCGCCCGCAAGCTCGGCGGAGAGACCCTCGACCAGCGCATCCGCTACACCGGCGCGGACGACGAGGTCGCCGAGCTGGCCGACACGTTCGACGCGATGCTGGACCGGCTCGGCGCGGCCTTCACCGCCCAGCAGCGCTTCGTCGCCAACGCCTCGCACGAGCTGCGCACCCCGCTGGCGGTCATGCGCACCGAGATCGACGTGACGCTGTCCGATCCGGCCGTGGACATCGCCGAACTGCGGCGCATGGCCACCGTGGTGCGCGACGCCTCCGAGCGGGCCAACGCGCTGGTCGACGCGCTGCTGATGCTGGCCCGCAGCGAGGGACGCACCGGGTTGCGCAACGAGCCGGTCGATCTCGGCGCGGGCGTGCTCGGCGCGCTGTCGGCGATGGAGCGCGAGGTGCACCGCATCAAGATCGCGGTCGACACGCAACTGCACCCCGCTCCCGTCATCGGCGACCCGAGCCTGCTGGACCGGCTCGCGGGCAACCTCATCGAGAACGCGGTCCGCTACAACCACCTGGGCGGGCAGATCTGGGTGGAGAGCCGCCACGACGGCGAGTACGCCCGCCTCATGGTCGGCAACACCGGGTTCAAGGTGGACCAGGCCGACGTGCCAGGCCTGTTCGAGCCGTTCCGCCGCGGCGGGCGCGAGCGCACCGGAGCGCGGGGCTCCGGCCTGGGCCTGTCCATCGTGCGCGCGGTCTGCGTGGCCCACGGCGGCACGGTCGGCGCGGTGGCGCTGCCCGGTGGAGGTATGGAGGTCACCATCGCGTTGCCTCTAGCATCGGTGAAATGACCTCCCTCATCCGGCACATCACCGTGGACTGCACCGACCCGTACGCGCTGGCGGGCTTCTGGAGTGAGGTCACCGGCAACCCGCGCCACCCCGACGACAAGCCCGACGACACGGCGGCGCTGGTGATGTCGCCCGACGACGGGCCGAGCCTGCTGTTCATCGCCGTGCCCGAGGGCAAGACCGCCAAGAACCGGCTGCACCTGGACCTGCAGCCGAGCGGCTGCACCCGGGACGCCGAGGTCGAGCGGCTGCTCGCCCTCGGCGCGAGCCTGGTCGCCGACCTGCGCAACCCGGACGGCACCGGCTGGGCGGTCATGGCCGACCCGGAGGGCAACGAGTTCTGCGTCGAACGCTCCGCCGCCGAACGCGCCACGGCCGCCGTCTGAGCGCGGACCCCGGAAACGGCGATGATCGCTGTCTCGGGTCAGGAAGTGGGGTGATACCCCAGCTCTCGACCTGAGACAGCGATCATCGAACGGCCTGCGGGCGCGTCAGGCGAAGCGGCGGCCCGTCACGGACTCCGAGACGCCAGCGCGGTCCAGGTACGGGGTGATGCCGCCGAGGTGGAAGGGCCAGCCCGCGCCGAGGATCATGCACAGGTCGATGTCGGCGGCCTCGGCCACCACGCCCTCGTCCAGCATCAGCCGGATCTCCTGGGCCAGCGCGGCCAGGGCCTTCTCGCGGACCTGCTCACCGGTCAGCGGGGCGTCGCCCTGCACCAGCAGCGCCTCGACCTCCGGGTTGAGCCGCTCGTCGACCAGCAGCGGCAGGCCCGACTTCGCGATCGCGACCAGGTTGGGGCTGGCCGAGAAGCGGTCCGGGAACGCCTCGTGCAGGGTGCCGCCCACGTGCGCGGCCACGGCCGGACCGACCAGGGACAGCAGGGCCATCGGCCGCATCGGCAGACCCAGCGGGTCCAGCGCGCGGTCGGCGGTCTTGAGCGGGGTGCCCGCGTCGACGGCGTTCCAGATCTCGCCCAGGAAGCGGGTGAGGATCCGGTTGACCACGAACGCCGGGGCGTCCTTGACCAGCACGCAACTCTTCTTGAGCTGCCTGCCGACGGCGAACGCGGTGGCCAGCGTGGCGTCGTCGGTGGCCTCGCCACGCACGATCTCCAGCAGCGGCATCATCGCGACCGGGTTGAAGAAGTGGAAGCCCACCACCCGCTCGGGGTGCGCCAGGTCGGCGGCCATCGCGGTGACCGACAGCGACGAGGTGTTGGTGGCCAGCACCGTCTCCGGCTTGACGATCTGCTCCAGCTCGGCCCAGACCGCCTTCTTGACCGACAGCTCCTCGAACACGGCCTCGATGACCAGGTCGGCGTCGGCGAACACGGACTTGTCGACCGAGCCGCTGACCAGACCGCGCAGCTTCGCCGCGGTGCCCACGGACATGCGGCCCTTGCTGACGGCCTTGTCGATCTCGGCGTGTACGTAGCCCACGCCCTTGTCGACCCGGGCCTGGTCGAGGTCGGTCATGACGACCGGGACCTCGAGGCGCTTGGCGAACAGCAGTGCGAGCTGGGAGGCCATCAGGCCCGCGCCGACGACGCCGACCTTGGTGATCTTGCGAGCCAGTGCCTTGTCCGGCGCGCCGGCGGGGCGCTTGGCCCGCCGCTGCACCAGGTCGAAGGCGTACAGGCCGCTGCGCAGCTCCGGCGTCACGGCGAGGTCGGCCAACGCCTGGATCTCGGACTCGATGCCCTCGGCGGTGACGCCGTCCTTGGCCAGCAGCAGCAGGTCCAGCGCCTTCGACGCGGCCGGGACCGCACCGTGCAGGCGCTTGTCCAGCTCGCCGCGGGCGAAGCCGACGACGGCGTCCCACATCTCCGAGCGGTCCACCTCGGCCCGGTTCACCGTGACGGTGCCGCCGACGACCCCGGCCGCCCACTCCAGCGAGCGCTCCAGGAAGTCGGCGGGCTCGAGCAGGGCGTCGGCGATGCCCATCTCGTACGCCTGCTTCGGCTTGAGCATCTTGTTCATCATCAGCGGGTTCTGCACCACGACCTGGGCGGCGGGCACGATGCCGATGAGGTTCGGCAGCACCTGCGAGCCGCCCCAGCCGGGGATGAGACCCAGCGAGACCTCGGGCAGCGCCAGCGCGGCGGCACCCGTGGACAGGGTCCGGTAGTGGCAGTGCAGCGCCACCTCCAGGCCGCCGCCCATCGCCGCGCCGTTGACGAACGCGAACGTCGGCACGCTGCTCTCGCGCAGCTTGGCGAAGGTCGCGTGACCCAGCCGCCCGATCTCGACGACCTGCTCACGCGAGGTCATCGCGGAGAAGCCGGTCAGGTCCGCGCCGACACAGAAGATGTACGGCTTGCCGGTGACCGCGATGAACGACGGCTGCGCGGCGTGGGCCTCGTCGATCGCCTGCGAGAGCGAGGTCAGACCGCTGGGTCCGAACGTGTTGGGTTTGGTGTGGTCCAGCCCGTTGTCCAGGGTGATCAGCGCGGCGGGCCGGTCCAGCCCGGGTACGGCGACCAGCCGCAGCTTCGCGTGGGTGACGATCTCGCTCACTTGGCACCCTTCCAGTTCGGGTTCTCCCAGATGACGGTCCCGCCCATGCCGATGCCGATGCACATGGCGGTCAGGCCGTAGCGCACCTCGGGGTGCTCGGCGAACTGGCGTGCCAGCTGCGTCATCAGCCGTACGCCCGAGGAGGCCAGCGGGTGGCCGACGGCGATCGCGCCGCCCCACGGGTTGACCCGCGGGTCGTCGTCGGCGATGCCGAAGTGGTCGAGGAACGCCAGCACCTGCACCGCGAACGCCTCGTTCAGCTCGAACAGGCCGATGTCGCCGATGGTCAGGCCGCCCAGGCGCAGCGCGCGCTCGGTCGACGGGATCGGGCCGACGCCCATGACCTCGGGCTCGACGCCCACGAAGCCGTACGAGACCAGCCGCATCGCGATGGGCAGGCCCAGCTCGCGAGCGGTGTCCTCGGCGGCCAGCAGGCAGCTCGTCGCACCGTCGTTGAGGCCCGCCGCGTTGCCCGCGGTGACCTTGCCGTGCGGGCGGAACGGGGTCTTCAGCCCGGCCAGCTTCTCCAGCGTGGTCTCGCGCGGTGCCTCGTCGGCGGTGGCCAGGCCCCAGCCGGTCTCCGGGTCGCGGGTGGCCACGGTGACCAGGTCGCCCTGCAGCTTTCCGGCGGCGTACGCCGCGGCGGTCTTCTGCTGGCTGGCCAGGCCGAACGCGTCGGCCCGCTGCTTGGTGATCTGCGGCAGCCGGTCGTGCAGGTTCTCCGCCGTCGCGCCCATGACCAGCGCGGACGGGTCGACGATCTTCTCGGCGAGGAAGCGCGGGTTCGGGTCGACGCCCTCGCCCATCGGGTGGCGGCCCATGTGCTCGACGCCGCCCGCGATCGCGACGTCGTACGCCCCGACCGCGATGCCGGAGGCGACCGTGGTGACGGCTGTCATCGCGCCCGCGCACATGCGGTCGATCGCGAACCCGGGGACCGTCTTGGGCAGACCGGCCAGCAGCGCGGCGGTGCGGCCGATGGTCAGGCCCTGGTCGCCGATCTGGGTGGTGGCGGCGATGGCCACCTCGTCGACGCGCTCCGGCGGCAGCTGCGGGTTGCGGCGCAGCAGCTCGCGGATGCAGCGCACGACGAGATCGTCGGCGCGGGTGTTGGCGTAGATGCCTCCGTTCGCCTTGCCGAACGGGGTGCGCACGCCGTCGACGAAGACGACGTCGCGGACTTCACGGGGCACGGTCTGCCTCCTTGCAGATAGGGAGCTGCCCCGGATGCTACTCGCGAGTAACTAGTCCGGTGAAGTGAAGCGCTGTGGCTTGACTCACAAACCCCACCGCCACCGTCGAGTCAGGCGGCGGGGCCGTCCGTTGCGGGGTCCGGCCCGGACGGCTGCCCGGTGGAACCGTCCGGCTCGGCCGCGGCCGGTTCGGCCCCAGCGGTTGCTGTCTCGGCGGGTTCGGGTTCGGCCGGGACGGCGATCAGCGCCTGTGCCAGCTCCTCGACCAGCAGGCCGCATTGCCACGGACGGGCGCCCAGGTCGCTGAGCAGCTTGGTGACCGTGGCCGGGTCCGGCTCGGCGGGCGGCTCCCAGGCCAGCCGCCGGACGAACTCCGGGGTGATCAGGTTCTCCGGTGGCAGGTGGTGCTGCTCGGCGATCCTGGTGACCACCTCACGGCAGCGGGCCAGCCGCGCGGCGGCCTCAGGGTCCTTGTCGGCCCACCGGTGCGGCGGGGGCGGCCCCTCGAACACGGGCGTGGTGGGCAGCGCGTCGTCGGGCAGGGCGCGCGCCTCGTCGAGCGCCTCCAGCCACGTCGTCGCCAGGCGGCGTACCGACCGGCCACCGAAACCCGGCAGCAGCAGCAGCTCGCGCTCGGTCTTGGGGTTCATCTCCGCCGCCGCGACGATCGCCGCGTCGGGCAGCACCCGTCCCGGAGCGGTGTCCCGGCGGATCGCGATGGTGTCCCGGGCGTACCACAACGCGCGCACCCGCGACTGGGCCCGCGCGCCGCGCACCCGGTGCATGCCGGAGGTGCGCCGCCACGGGTCGGTCCGCTGCTTGGGCGGGCGGGCGCCGCTCGCGACCAGGGCCGCGAACTCCTCGGCGGCCCAGGCGGACTTGCCCTGGCGGTCCAGCTCCTCGGCGAGCGCGTCACGCAGCTCCACGAGCAGCTCGACATCCAGCGCGGCGTAGGTCAGCCAGTCCTGGGGGAGCGGACGGGTGGACCAGTCGGCCGCAGAGTGATGCTTCTCCAGGGTGCGTCCCATTAGCTGTTCGGTCAGCGCGGCCAGGCCGACCCGCTCGAAGTCGGCCAGACGGGCGGCCAATTCCGTGTCGAACAGCCGCCGCGGCCGCAGACCCACCTCGGCCAGGCACGGCAGGTCCTGGCTGGCCGCGTGAAGCACCCACTCGGTGTCCGCGAGCGCCTCGTCCAAGGCGGACAGATCACCCAGCGGTACGGGGTCGATGAGTGCCGTGCCGGCCCCGCGGCGGCGCAGCTGGACCAGGTACGCACGCTGGCTGTAACGGAAGCCGGAGGCCCGTTCGGCGTCGACGGCGACCGGGCCCGTGCCGGCGGCGAACCTCGCCACGACCTCGGCGAACTCGGCGGGGGTGACCACCGGTTCGGGGGTGCCGTCGGCAGGCTCGGTCAGCAGTGTCGGCCCACCGCCGTCGGGTGTCGCGTCCGGCGCGCCGTCGCCTGTCGGCGTGCGATGGCGGGTCCGACGGCGCAGTGGTGCGTCCTCGTCGGTCATGGTCACACCGTACGGCCAGCCGGTCGGCGATGACGGCAGCACCCCGGGTATGGCGCGTCGGTGACGGTTGGGACAGGTGTGACGGACCTGTGTACGTCGTGCGCAGAGGCTTGCGAACGGGGGTGATGGAAGTCGACGGCACCCAGTATGGTGTGCCAGCCGATCGCACATGAGCGGCGCACGGGGAGGAATACATGAGCACGGGTCCGCAGCCCGGCGCGTCGCAGGGCGCTGCCCCGCAGGGCGTGCCCGCACCGCATCCCGGTGCCCCCATCCCGGCCCAGCCGGTTCCGACACAGCACGTTCCGGCCCAGCCGGTTCCGGCACAGCACGTTCCAGCCCAGCCGGTTCCGGTCCAGCCGCAGACGGTTCCGGTCCAGCCGCAGCCCGTCCAGGGTTACCCGGTCCCGAGTCAGCCCGTTCCGGTCCAGGCGCGGCCGGTCGCGGGGCCCTACCCGCCCGTTCCGGCCGGACCGGTGCCCGGTGCGCAGGGTCTGCCGGGGGGTCACCTTCCGCCGGTGCCGCCCGGTCACCAGCCGGGGCCGTACCCGCCCGCGGGTCAGCCGCCGCAGCCGTGGCAGCCGCAGCCCGCGCCGGTCGCCTACGCGCTGCCCCCGCATCCCGCCTCCGGTGTGCCGGTGCCGCCCGCCCCGCCCAGGTCCGGCGGCCTGCTGCGCCGGGTGCTGCGCTTCAACACGGTGCTCGTCGTGCTGCTGGCCGTGCTGATCGGCATGGTGGCCTGGCAGAGCGTGCGGATCGGCGAGCTGAGCACCGCGCTGCGGGGTGCCGACCAGCGCCTGTCCGACCTGCAGAAAGAGGACGCCAGCCGCCTGGACGAGGCCGACGCCCGGCTCGGCGCGCTGGAGAAGGAGGTCGGCGGGGCCTTCAACGTGGAGAAGCTCGCCGCGGCCGTGCTGCCCAGCGTCTTCCGCGTGGAGGCCGGTCCGTACACGGGCACGGCGTTCGCGGTCGGGCCCAAGGCCGGCGACGGCGGCACCAACCTGTTCACGAACTTCCACGTCGTCGAGGCGCTGTACAAGGACGGCGGCCGCACCGTGAAAATCACGCGAGACGGCCAGCGGTTCGATGCGAAGATCGTCGCGGTCAACAAGCTCCGTGATGTGGCACATCTGCACACCACGGCCAAGTTCACCGGTCTCACGGTCACCAAGACGCCCGCCAAGCCCGGCCAGCAGATCATCGCGGTCGGCGCTCCGCTGGGCCTCACCGACACCGTCACCAGCGGCGTCATCAGCGCGATCCGGGAGACCGGCTACGAAGAGGGCCCGATGGTGCAGTTCGACGCCGCCATCAACCCCGGCAACTCCGGCGGCCCGGTGATCAACGGGCAGCAGCAGGTCGTCGGCATCACCGTCGCCGGATACCTCAACGCCGAAGGCCTCGGCCTGGCGATCCCGATCGCCGACGCCTGCAAGCTCTTCACCATCTGCTGACCGGAACCCCTTCGGCTCGGCATGCACCACCACACGGAGGAAACAGTCATGACCCACCCCGCGTCCCCGGCCGACGAGGCTCCCGCCGCGGCAGTGCCCGCGCAGACGCCCGCTCTCCCGGAGACCGCTCCCGCCACGCAGCCCGTGGCGGTCACCCCCGCCCCGGTGGCCCCGGCCTACCCCGCCGCCGCGGACGCCACCGTCGCGCAGCCGACCGCCGCGCTGCCCGCGGACGCGTACGCCGCCGCCGCGCAGCCGGTCTCCGGCTACCCGGCAACCGCTCCGCAGCAGGCCGCCGGTTACCCGGCCGCCGCAGCGCAGCCCGTCGCGGGCTACCCGGCCGTGCCGCAGCAGGCCGCCGGCTACCCCGCCGCGCAGCCGGTCTCCGGTTACCCCGCCGCTGCCCCGCAGGCCGCTTACCCGGCCACTGCCCCGCAGGCCGCTTACCCGGCCACGGCTGCGCAGCCGGGTGCGTACCCGGCCGCGCCGGCGCCCGCGCAGGCGGGTTACCCGGCGGGTTACCCGGCCATCCCGGCGCAGCCTGAGGGCTACCCGGTGTCGGCGGTGCCGGTGTCGGCGTACCCGACCTCGGGCTACGGTTACCCGGCTCCCGTCCCGGCACCGGTCAAGAAGTCCAAGGCCACGCTGGTGCTGGGTATCCTGACCGGTCTGCTCGTGCTGGCCACCGGCGTGATGACCACGCTGTTCGTGCTCAAGTCCGGCGAGCTGAACGACACCAGGACGACGCTGACCCAGCAGGTCGCCGACCGCGACAAGAGCATCAAGTCCAAGGACGGCGAGATCTCCTCGGGCAAGTCGCAGCTGGAGAGCACCAAGGACGAGCTGGCGAAGTCCAAGCAGGACCTCGAGGGCGTACAGAACGAGAACAAGGCGATGGTGGCCTGCCTCGACAAGCTCGACGCGTTCTTCAGCGCCCCGTCCGAGGCGCGGGCCAAGGCCCTCGACAAGGCCTGCAAGGCCTACCTCTGACGCTCGCTTGACGCTCGCCCGAGGGCACGTACCCACCGCCACCCGCCCGACGGCCGCCTCGCCCCGCGCCGCCCCTGCGGCTCGACACAGACGCTGGCCTATCTGGATGACAAAGTCGTGATCGACTTCATCCAGATAGGCCAGCGTCGATTCAAAGCGGGTGCGGAAGCGGTGGCTGGTGGCCGGAGGTGTCAGCGCTGTTCGACGCGGCGCAGCGGCAGGGCGGAGACGCCGACCGGGGGCAGTCCCGCGGTCGAGGCGAGCAGCGCGCACCAGGCCGCGACGTGGCCTTCCAGGTTCAGGTCCAGCGGCGTCCAGGAGGCGCGCAGCTCCAGGTCGGTGGTCGCGGGGCCGTCGGCGGCCAGTGCGCCGAAGCGGCTGGAGATGGTCTGTGTCACCGTGCCGCCGATCGCGGCGTATCCGGAGCTGTGCGCGTCGAGCGCGTCGACCAGCCAGCTCCAGCCCACCTGGGGCAGCAGCGGGTCGGTGGCCAGCTCGGGTTCCAGTTCCGCGGTGACGTACGTGACGAGCCTCGTGTCGCCCTCCCACGCCTCGTGGCCTGCCGGGTCGTGCAGCAGGATGAGGCGCCCGGTGGTGACCTCCTCGTCGCGGCGCAGCACGGTCGCGCCGAGGGCGAAGGCGTACGGGGCGAGCCGGCTCGGGGCCGGCACCTCTTCCAGCGCTATCTCGCTCCGGGGGTGGGCGGCACGCAGCGCGGTGACGGCGCGCGTGAACGTCTCGGGGAGTGCCGTCGTGAGCGCCATAGCCGTACCCTAGGGCGCTTCGGGACCGTTGTCGTGGTTCGGCGCGCCGATACGGCTCACATCAGCGCCACCCGTTCGGAGATCGTTATCTGACCGGTGGCACGATGGCCGGGATGAGCAGCGCAGAGCAGACCAGTCCCGCGGACCGCCCGACGGCCGGTTCCGCTTTCGTCCGCGCGTGCCGGGGCGAGTCCGTCCCGCATACCCCCGTGTGGTTCATGCGGCAGGCGGGGCGTTCCCTGCCGGAGTACCGCGAGCTGCGCGCCGGGGTCCGCATGCTGGAGTCCTGCCGGCGGCCGGACCTGGTCACCGAGATAACCCTGCAGCCGGTGCGCCGCCACGGCGTGGACGCGGCCATCTTCTTCAGCGACATCATGGTGCCGCTGGACGCCGCCGGGATCGACCTGGACATCGTCGCGGGGACCGGGCCGGTCGTCGCCGAGCCGGTGCGTACGCTCGCCGACCTGGACCGGGTGCGCCCGCTGGACCCGGCTGCCGTGTCCTACGTGGACGAGGCCGTCCGGCTGCTGACCGCCGAACTCGGCGCGACCCCGCTGATCGGCTTCGCGGGCGCGCCGTTCACGCTGGCCAGCTACCTGGTCGAGGGCGGCCCGTCGCGCAACCACACCCAGACCAAGGCCCTGATGTACGGCGACCCGCAGCTCTGGCACGCGCTGCTGGACCGGCTGGCCGACATCACGCTGACCTTCCTGCGGGTGCAGATCGCCGCGGGCGTCAGCGCCGTGCAGCTGTTCGACTCGTGGGTCGGCGCGCTGTCCGAAGCGGACTACCGCGAGTACGTGCAGCCGCACTCCCGCAAGGTGCTGTCCGGTCTGGCCGACGCCGGGCTGCCGCGCATCCACTTCGGCGTGGGCACCGGCCTGCTGCTGCCCGCGATGGCGCAGGCGGGCGCGGACGTGGTCGGCGTCGACTGGCGCACCCCGCTGGACCAGGCGGCCAAGCTGGTGCCGGGGCACCCGGTGCAGGGCAACCTCGACCCGGCCGTGCTGTTCGCGCCGTGGGAGGTCGTCGAGCGCGAGGTGCGCCGCGTGCTCGCCGAAGGCCGCAACACCCCCGGCCACATCTTCAACCTCGGCCACGGCGTGCTGCCCGAGACCGATCCCACCGTGCTCACCCGCGTCGTAGAGCTGGTGCACACGCTCAGCGCCCGATGAGCGAGCAGACCGTGACCCCTCGCCGCGCCGTCGGCGAGCGCGGCGAGGAGCGGGCATGAACAAGCACACCGTCGTCGTCGGGGGCGGGATCGCCGGGCTGGCGGCCGCGCTGCGGCTGTCGGGCGCGGGCGGCCGGGTGACCCTGGTGGAGCAGTCCGCCCGGTTGGGCGGCCGGATCAGCACCCGGCCCGACGGCGTCGACACCGGCGCGGAGCAGTTCCTGATGCGCGACCCGGCCGGTGGCCCGAGCGGCGCGAAGCGGCTGGTCGACGAGCTGGGGCTGGGGGAGCGGCTGGTCCACCCGGCGGTTTCCGGGGCCGGGCTGTGGCTGGGCGGGCGGCTGCGCCCGCTGCCCGGCGGCACCGTGATGGGCGTGCCCGGCCCGCAGGCGGCACTCGACGGCATCGCCGCGATCGACGACCACGACGCGGACCGCGGCGTCCCGGTGCTGCCCGTGGGCGAGGACCGGTCCGTGGGCGCGCTGGTCCGCGAGCGCCTCGGCGGCGAGGTCGTCACGCACCTGGTCGATCCGCTGCTCGGCGGCGTGTACGCGGGCAGCGCCGACGGCCTGTCGCTGGCCGCCACGGTGCCCGCACTGCACCGGCTGCTCGCCACCGAGCACACGCTGCGCGGCGCGGTGGCGCTGACCGCGGCCGCGAGCCGGGCACACCAGCCCGGCAGCCCCGTGTTCGGCACGCTGCGCGGCGGCCTCGGCAGCCTTGTCGACGCCGCAGTAGCCGAGCTGCGCCGACGCGGGGTGACCGTGCTGACCGGCGTGCCGGTGCGGCGGCTGGAGCGCCACGGCGCGGGCTGGGCGCTCGCGGTCGGTGCGGCCGCGCCCGACGCCCCCGAGAGCGTGCGCGCGCAGCGCGTCGAGTGCGACGCGGTGGTGCTGGCGGTGCCCGCCCGCCCGGCGTCGCGGCTGCTGCACGAGGAGTTCCCGGACGCGGCGGGCCTGGTCGGCACGCTCGACTACGCCAGCGTCGGGCTGGTGACGCTCGAACTGGCCGGGGTCGACCTGCCGACGCTGACCGGCTTCCTGGTCCCGGCCGACCAGGGGCTCACCATCAAGGCGGCCACCTTCTTCAGCACCAAGTGGGCCCACCACGCCCGCCCGGACGGCCGGGTGCTGCTGCGCGCCAGCGTCGGCCGGCACGGCGAGCAGGCCACACTCCAGCGGCCCGATGCGGAGCTGGTGCGTACGGTGCTCGCCGATCTGGGCACGGTGCTCGGCACGGCGCTGCCCGCGCCCGTCGCGGCGGAGGTGACCCGCTGGGGCGGCGGGCTGCCGCAGTACGCCCCCGGGCATGTGGACCGGGTCGCCCAGGCCCGCACCCTGCTGGCCGACCTGCCGCTGGCGCTGGCCGGCGCGGCCTTCGACGGCGTGGGCATCCCCGCCTGCGTCACGTCCGCGGAGCAGGCCGCCGACCGGATTCTGGAAGGATGACCGGCATGACCGAACAGACCAACGCGGCCCGGCTGCGCGAGCTCAACGACACCATCCGGTACACGATGTGGTCGGTGTTCCGGGTCAAGGGCCCGCTGCCCTCGATCCGGTCTGAGGTGTCCGGCGAGGTCGAGGGGCTGTTCGCCCAGCTCGCCGACAGGGACGTCACGGTGCGCGGCGTCTACGACGTGGCTGGCCTGCGGGCGGACGCGGACGTGATGATCTGGTGGCACTCGGGCTCGTCGGACGCGCTGCAGGACGCGTACGGGCTGTTCCGCCGGACGGCGCTGGGCAAGTGCCTGACCCCGGTGTGGTCGCAGGCCGCGCTGCACCGGCCCGCCGAGTTCAACAAGAGCCACATCCCGGCCTTCCTGGCCGGTGAGGAGGCCCGCCGGTACATCTGCGTGTACCCGTTCGTGCGCTCGTACGAGTGGTACCTGCTGCCCGACGAGGAGCGGCGGGAGATGCTGGCCGAGCACGGCAAGATGGCGCGCGGCTACCCGGACGTGCGGGCCAACACCGTGGCCTCGTTCGCGCTGGGCGACTACGAGTGGATGCTGGCGTTCGAGGCCGACGAACTGCACCGGATCGTGGACCTGATGCGGGACCTGCGCGCCTCGTCCGCGCGGCGCCATGTTCGCGAGGAGGTTCCGTTCTACACGGGCCGCCGCCGGTCGGTGGAGGACATCGTCGCGGCCCTGCCGTAGGGGAGCGCTCCCGGCGCGGCGTCGTCTCCAGCAGGCCCGGAGAAAGTTCTGCAAACTGTAGGGCAACCCATGCAACTTATTTGCACGATCGTGCCCTACACTTGCGTACCATGACGCGCAGACTCGCCGAAGTGGCGAAGTACGTGGGAGTGAGCACGGCAACCGTGAGCAGAGTGCTCAACGGCCGCCCCGGCATCTCCGAGGCCACCCGAACGGCCGTGCTCACCGCGCTGGACGTGCTCGGCTACGAGCGGCCCACCAAGCTGCGCGGCGAACGGGCCCGGCTGGTCGGCCTCGTGCTGCCCGAGTTGCAGAACCCCATCTTCCCGGCGTTCGCCGAGGTCGTGGCCGGAGCACTGGCCAAGCGCGGGTTCACCCCGGTGCTGTGCACCCGCACCGCCGACGGCGTGGCCGAGTCCGACTACGTGGACATGCTGCTGGAGCAGCAGGTCTCCGGCGTGATCTTCGCGGGCGGCAACTACGCCCAGGCCGACGCCGACCACGAGCACTACCGGCGGCTGCTCGACCGGGGACTGCCCGCGATACTGGTCAACGCCGGCATCGACGACCTGGGCTTCCCCCGGGTGTCGGCCGACGACGCGGTGGCCACCGAGCAGGCGTACAACCACCTGGTGTCGCTGGGCCACGACCGGATCGGCCTGATCCTGGGCCCGCCCGACCACATGCCGTCCTCGCGCAAGCGCCAGGCCTTCCCCGGCGCCGACGACATGGTCGAGCGCACCATCTTCTCCATGGAGGGCGGCCACGCCGCCGCGGCGCGGCTAATCTCGCGCGGCGTCACCGGCCTGATCTGCGCCTCCGACGTTCTGGCCCTCGGCGCGGTCCGCGGCGCGCGGCGGCTGGGCCTGTCCGTGCCCGGTGACGTGTCACTGGTCGGCTACGACGACTCGGCCGTGATGACCTGCACCGATCCGCCGCTGACCACGGTGCGCCAGCCGATCGAGGCGATGGGCCAGGCCGCGGTGGCCCTGCTGGTCAGCGAGATCGCGGGCAACGTGGTCCCCGCCGACGAGCTGCTGTTCGAGACCGAACTCGTGGTACGCGGCTCCACCGCCGCCGTGCCCGCCAGCGCCCGCCTCGTCCCCGCCCAGGCCCGCGCCACCGACTGACCCCTCTCCGCCTGACCGGCTCCGTCCACCCCGTGCAAACGGTGTGCACGGAGCCGTCCTCGTTTCCGTTTCCGTCGCCGTCGGGGCGGAGGAGGTAGGTAGGCGTGATGATCGCTGTCTCGGGTCATGATCTGCGGTCCAACCACACCTTCTGACCCGAAACGGCGATCATGCGCCCCGCCGCCGCGACGCTCCCCTGCCACGGCCCGGCCCACCGCACGGCGGCTCCCGAGGGCGCTTGAAACGTTGCGTAAACGTGACCGCCGTCGGCCACGGTCGGTCCCCTCCCCGCACCGGCTGCACCAGCCGCGTCCCAGCTCACCCCCGGATGCCCCCTCCGTTGCCGCCTTTGCGCCCGTGAGCTGCACTTTCATGACTTCTCGGCGATCACAGCGCACACCACACCGCAAAGACCTGACCGCCTGGAAGCCAGATTGCGAAACGGTATCGACACATGGCATGTGAACCAGGCCACACGCGTCCCTTCCAGCGCAGACGTCAGCCGACGCGCGACAACGTTCGGTCGAAAAATTGCGTAACTATCTCGACACCTTGCGGACATGAGTCGCCATCGCTACAGTGACTTCACCTAAGCCTGACCTTGGAAAGTGCGAGGCAGGTCACACGGAAGTCAGCGCAATACCAAGAGGCCGCCGCGGCGATCCGTCCTCGCGGCTCCGTAGATCAAGAACTGTTTCCCGAAGGGATGGACAGATGTCCGTACCGCACTTCCGGAAGGTCGCGGCCATCGCGCTCGCGACCGGCCTGGGACTGGGCCTCGCGGCCTGCTCCACCAAGAGCGACGATGACACGGATGCTGCCGGCAAGACGATCATCACGGTCGACTGCCAGCCGGTCGGCGCGCAGAAGAACCTGCTGCAGGCGTGGAACGACGACGTCAAGGCGTTCGAGGCGGCCAACCCCACCATCAAGATTAAGAGTGTTTCGGTCGGCACCCAGTGCGCCAACCCGCCGGACTTCACCGCCCGCCTGCAGGGCGGCTCGATGACCGACGTGTTCTACGGCTACATGACCGACGTGCAGCAGGTCATCGACTCCGGCCAGGCGATGGACATCACCGCCTACGCCAACAAGGACAACATCCCGAACTGGGACGACGTGCTCGGCGACGCCAAGAACACGTTCACCAAGGACGGCAAGGTCTGGGGCATCCCGACCAAGAACTACTCGATGGGCCTGGTCTACAACAAGACCCTGTTCACCAAGGCCGGTCTGGACCCGAAGAGCCCGCCGAAGACCTGGGCCGAGGTTCGCGAGGCCGCCAAGAAGATCTCGGCGCTCGGTGACGGCATCGCCGGCTTCGGCGAGTACAGCTCGGGCAACACCGGCGGCTGGCACTTCACCGCCGAGATCTACTCGCAGGGCGGCGCCCTGGTGACGGCCGACGGCAAGAAGGCCGACTTCAACAACGACATGGGCAAGAAGGTTCTGCAGAACCTCAAGGACATGCGTTACGGCGACAACAGCATGGGCGCTCGCCAGCTGCTCGGCTGGGGCGACCTGCTGACCATCGCGGGTGCCGGCAAGGTCGGCATGTTCGTCGGCGCGCCCGACGCGACCACCGCGATCGTCACCCAGTTCCAGGGCAAGTACGAGGACTGGGCGATGGGCGCCATGCCCGGCCAGGACGGCGCGGCCAAGGGCACCCTCGGCGGCGGTGAGGGCTACTTCTTCAAGAAGGGCCTGACCGACGACCAGGTCAAGGCCGGTCTGAAGTGGCTCGCCTTCGAGAAGCTGACCGTGGGCAAGGGTCAGTTCGACTACGCCCGGGCCAAGGCTCAGGGCGAGCAGGTCGGTCTGCCGCAGCCGCAGCTGTTCACCCCGGGCAGCACGTCGCAGAAGGCCGAGTTCGAGCAGCGCAAGGCGAACGGCAACATCTCGCCGGACGACTTCGCCGCCTTCGAGAACAACCCGGTCACGATCAAGTTCGAGCCGGCCAACGCGCAGGGCATCTACGCGATCCTCGACGGTGCGATGTCGGCGATCCTGACGAACCCGAACGCGAACGTCGACGCGGAGCTGAAGAAGGCCGAGGAGAAGGTCAACCAGCTCCTCGCCCAGGCCGCCAAGTGAGTTAGGGACGGGGAGCCGGGCACCACGCCGGCTCCCCGTCCTCGCGCGGACCTGACCCCGCACTTTCCCCCAGGAGTGATGACATGGCGATCGCCACCGTTCCGGGCGCCGGCATCGACGTCGGCAGCCAAGCGCCAGCACCCGTCGATCCGCGACGCGCCCGGCGCAACCGCCGCCTCAAGGACAACCTCACCGGTTACGCGTTCCTGATCGGCGCGGTCATCTGCTTCGCGTTCTTCTCCTGGTACCCGATGGTCCGCGGCGTGGTGATGAGCTTCCAGCGCACCCGTGCGGGCGAGACCACCTGGGTCGGCTGGGACAACTACGAGCGGATCATCAACGACCCGAGCTTCTGGACGGCCTGGCAGAACACCCTGTACTTCACGGTGCTCGCCCTGGTCGCCGGCTACGCGATCCCCTTCTTCCTGGCGGTGCTGCTCAACGAGTTCCGGCACGCCAAGGGCTACCTGCGCATCCTGATCTATCTGCCGGTGATGCTTCCCCCGGCCTCCGCGCTGTTCCTGTTCAAGTACCTCGCGTACGACCCCAGCGACGCCGGCCTGTTCAACTCGATCCTCAAGGGGCTCGGCCTGCCGACCTCGCAGTGGATGCAGTCGACGGACATGACGATGCCCGCGATGGTGCTCGCCTCGACCTGGATGAACATGGGCGGTGCGGTGCTGATCTACCTCGCCTCGCTGCAGAACATCCCGGGCGAGCTGTACGAGGCAGCCGAGCTCGACGGCGCGGGCCTGTGGCGGCGGATCACCAACGTGACCATCCCGCAGACGAAGCTGATCCTGTCGCTGATGGCGATGCTCCAGGTGGTGGCGACCATGCAGCTGTTCATCGAGCCGCTGATCCTGGCCAACGGCGCGGGCTCGGAGGACTCGGCCACTTCGGTCGTGTACCTCATCTACCAGCACGGCTTCTTCCAGAACGACCTCAACGGCGCGGCGGCGCTGGGCGTGATCATGCTCGTGGCGCTGATCGGCTTCTCCGCTGTCTACGCCCGACTGAACGCGCAACAGGACTAGGGGAACGAGTCATGGCGCACCAATCCGAGACACGCTCACTGGTCTCCTTCGCGCAGCTCCAGCGGGGCCGCGGCAAGGTGATCTACTGGACCCTGCTCACCGTCGTGGTCATCGCGTTCACGCTCGTCTTCATCGGGCCGCTGTACTGGATGATCACCGGCGCGCTGAAGTCCAGCCCCGAGCTGGCACAGACCCCGCCGACCCTGTGGCCGGCCGACCCGCAGCCGGAGAACTACTCCGACGCGTGGGAGCGGCTGGACCTGGCCAAGCTGCTGTTCAACACCTTCTACTACGCGGTCGGCGCGCTGGTGTTCCAGCTCGTGCTGGACACGGCGGCGGCGTACGCGCTGTCGAAGCTGCGGCCGAAGCTGGGCAACCTGATCCTCGGCATGATGCTGGCGACGCTGATGATCCCGGCGATGGTGCTGATCATCCCGCAGTACGTGACCGTGATCGACCTGCCGATCCTGCACATCAGCCTGATCGACTCGCCGTTCTCGATCTGGCTGCCGGCGGTCGCCAACGCGTTCAACATCTTCCTGCTGAAGCGGTTCTTCGACTCCATCCCCGAGGACCTGATGTCGGCGGCGCGGATGGACGGCGCGGGCTCGATGCGCACGCTCTGGTCGATCGTGCTGCCGATCTCCCGGCCGATCCTGGGCGTGGTCTCGATCTTCGCGGTGACCGCGGTGTGGAAGGACTTCCTCTGGCCGAAGCTGGTCATGCCCTCGCCGGAGACCCGCACCATCAGCGTCGGCATCTACGCCTTCTCCGGCGGTACGCCGCAGAACGTGGTCGTCGCCGCGGCGGTCATCGCCGCGATCCCGACCATCGTGTTCTTCCTGATCTTCCAGCGCAGCATCATGTCCGGCCTCACCGCCGGCGGTCTCAAGGAGTAGCCGCCAGCGGGCCCCGCCCGCCGCGCCCGCTCCGCTCACGTCCAGTTCGTGTTCCGTAACAGGAAGCAGGTATCTCGTGGTTGACATCGGAGCCCCCTTGCCGCAGGGGGTGCGCTCGGCGACGGACGCCTGGTGGCGCGATGCCGCCATCTACCAGGTGTATGTCCGCAGCTTCGCCGACGGCAACGGCGACGGCGTCGGCGACCTGGCCGGTGTCCGGGCGCACCTGACGTACCTGAGGGACCTGGGCATCGACGCCATCTGGTTCAACCCCTTCTACGTCTCGCCCCAGGCCGACGGCGGGTACGACGTGAGCGACTACCGCAACATCGACCCGATCTTCGGCGACCTGGCCGAGTGCGAGGAGATGATCCGGGAGGCGCACGCGCTGGGCATCCGCGTCATCGTCGACGTGGTCCCCAACCACTGCTCCGACCAGCACCCCTGGTTCCAGGCGGCGCTGGCGGCGGGCCCCGGCTCGCCCGAGCGCGAGCTGTTCTGGTTCCGGCCGGGCCGCGGCGAGCACGGCGAGCTGCCGCCGACCGAGTGGACGTCGAACTTCGGCGGCGGCACCTGGACCCGGGTCGCCGACGGCGAGTGGTACCTGCACCTGTTCGACGGCGCGCAGCCCGACTGGAACTGGGACCACCCGGCGGTGCGCACCGAGCACGAGAACGTGCTGCGGTTCTGGTTCGACCGGGGCGCCGACGGCATCCGGATCGACTCGGCCGGTCTGCTGATCAAGGACCCGGCCCTGCCCGAGGTCGGCACCACCGAGCGGCACCCGTTCGAGGACCTGGACGAGGTGCACGACGTGTACCGCGCCTGGCGGCGCATCGCCGAGGAGTACGGCGGCCGCGCGCTGATCGGCGAGGTGTGGATGCCCGACGTGCAGCGGTTCACGAACTACCTGCGCCCGGACGAGATGCACACCGCGTTCAACATGAACTTCCTGTGCTCGCCGTGGGACGCCGCGCTGCTGCGTGATGTCATCGACGACACCCTGAAGTCGCACGCGCCGGTGGACGCCCCCGCGACGTGGGTGCTGTCGAACCACGACGTGACCCGCCACGTGAGCCGGTACGGCCGCGCCGACAGCTCGTTCACCTTCAAGGGGCGTACCCACGAGACCCCGGTCGACCTGGAGCTGGGCACCCGCCGGGCGCGCGCCGCGATCATGCTGGCGCTGGCCCTGCCCGGCTCGGCCTACCTGTACCAGGGCGAGGAGCTGGGCCTGTGGGAGGTCGAGGACATCCCGGCCGAGCTGATGCAGGACCCGATGTGGCACCGCACCGCGGGCGCCGACCCGGGCCGTGACGGCTGCCGGGTGCCGCTGCCCTGGTCGGGCGCGCAGGCGCCGTTCGGGTTCAGCCCCGACGGGGCGCAGGCCAAGCCGTGGCTGCCGCAGCCGGCGGCCTGGAAGGCGTACACCGCCGAGGCGCAGACCGGTGACCCGGGCTCGATGCTGGAGCTGTACCGCCGCTGCCTGAGCCTGCGCCACAGCGAGCCCGCACTCGGCGACGGCCCGATGGCGTGGCTGGACAGCTCCGCGCAGGTCCTGTCGTTCCGCCGTCCCGCCCCGGACGGCCTCGACCTGATCTGCGTGGTCAACCTCGCCGACCACGCCGTCGACCTGCCCGCGTACGCGCAGGTCCTCGTCTCCAGCGCCCCGCTGGACGGCAACCGCCTGCCCGCGGACACCGCGGTCTGGATCCGCCCCGCCTGACCCCGTCGCTTGCGGGTCGAAGGAGCCCGCAGCTCTGCATCGCCAAGGCCGTGGCGGCGCGTCTTCCCCCGAATCGCGCCGCCTCATTCCGCTCCGGTCACCCCGTCCCCACCGGAAGGCAGCACAGGCAATGAACGAGCACAGCACCCCACCCGCACCGACGGGCCGCGCGTCAGCGCCCCGCCGCCGCACCGGGCTGGCCGCCGCGGCCGCCAGCTCGCTGCTGGCCGGCGTGGCGCTGGTCGCCGTGGCCGCGTACGGGACCTCCAGCCCCGACCTGCAGCAGGTCGCGTCGATCTCCCCGTTCTCGATCGCCGGGCGCGGCGCGACCGTCGCGTTCAAGGAGTTCGAGGCCGAGGAGCAGCCGACCAACGGCACGATCCTGGCCCACACCCGCTACTACGGCCAGCTCGCCTCCGAGGCGTCCGGCCGCCAGGCCGTCGTCCTCGACGCCGTCGGCGAGTACGTCGAGTTCACCCTCACCGCGCCCGCTGACTCGATCAACTTCCGCTACAGCCTGCCGGACAACGCCGCGGGCACCGGCCGTGACGCCACCATCGACCTGCGGGTCAACGGGTCGCTGCTGAAGACCGTCCCGGTGACCTCGAAGTACAGCTGGTACTACGGCGGCTACCCGTTCAACAACAACCCGGGTGACACCAACCCGCACCACTTCTACGACGAGCAGCGCAGCCTGCTCGGCAGCACGTACCCGGTCGGCACGAAGATCAGGCTGCAGGTGAACTCGACGGCGCAGTCGCCGACGTTCACCATCGACCTGGCCGACTTCGAGGTCGTCGGCGGCCCGAAGACGAAGCCCACGAACGCGATCGACGTGGTGGCCGACTTCGGGGCCGACCCGAACGCGGGTGCCGCCGACAACACGGCCAAGTTCCAGGCCGCGGTCGACGCGGGCAAGGCGCAGGGCCGGATCGTCTGGATCCCGGCGGGCACGTACACCGTCTGGGACCACATCGTGGTCGACGGCGTGACCCTGCAGGGCGCGGGTATGTGGCACAGCGTGCTCACCGGCCGCCACCCCACCCAGCGCAACCGCGCCGTGGGCGTCTACGGCAAGTACGTGCCCAACGGCGGCTACACCGGCCCGGTGCGCTCGCACGAGGCGAACGGCCCGAGCCGCAACGTCACCCTCAAGGACTTCGCCATCATCGGCGACATCCGCGAGCGCGTCGACGACGACCAGGTCAACGCCATGGGCGGGGCCATGACCAACTCGGTGGTCGACCACGTGTGGATGCAGCACACGAAGGTCGGCGCCTGGATGGACGGCCCGATGGACAACTTCGTCATCAAGAACAGCGTGATCCTGGACCAGACCGCCGACGGCGTGAACTTCCACACCGGCGTCACCAACTCGACGGTCACCCAGACGTTCGTGCGCAACACCGGTGACGACGGCCTGGCCATGTGGCCGGACCGCATCCCGAACGTCAACAACACGTTCTCGTTCAACACGGTCGGCGTGACCGTGCTGGCCAACAACATCGTGTCGTACGGCGGCCGGGACATCAAGATCACCGACAACGTGGTCGCGGACACCATCACCAACGGCGGCGGCATCCACATCGGCAACCGCTACCCGGGCGTCAACTCCGGGGCGGGCACCGCCGTGGCGGGCACGTTCACGGTGTCCCGCAACACCCTGATCCGCACCGGCAACTCCGACTTCAACTGGAACTTCGGCGTCGGCGCGATCTGGTTCTCCGGCCTCAACGAGCCCATCGCCGGGGCGACCATCAACATCACCGACACCGACATCCTGGACAGCTCGTACGCGGCGCTGCACTGGATCGAGGGCGGGGCCAGCGGCATCCACTTCAAGAACGTGCGCATCATCGGCGCGGGCACGTACGCGCTGCAGGTGCAGTCGCAGGGCCAGGCCACGTTCGAGAACGTGACCGCCACCGGCATCGCGCAGAGCAACCCGATCCACAACTGCGTGGGCCCGTCGTTCCAGATCACCCAGATCGGCACCAACTCGGGCTGGTTCGCCAACCCGCCCGCGTGCACCGGCATCTGGCCGACCCCGGTCTGGACCGGTGGCCCGACGACCCCGCCGAGCAACAGCCCGGCGCCGTCCAACAGCCCCCCGCCGGCCACGGCGCAGCTGAGCCTGAGCACGTCGAACCTGGTGTTCGGCACGCAGAACGTGGGCACCACCAGCGCCGCGCAGACGGTCACCGTCAGCAACACCGGCACCGTCACCGCGAACCTGAGCGGCGTCGCCGTCAGCGGCGACTTCGCCCGGACCACGAACTGCGGCACGACGCTGGCGGCCGGTGCGAGCTGCACCGCCTCGGTGACGTTCACGCCGACCGCGACCGGCACCCGCAACGGGCAGCTGTCCGTGGGCAGCAACGCGCAGGGCAACCCGCACGTGGTGAACCTGACCGGCTCGGGCTTCAACCCCAACGGCAACCTCGCCGCGGGCCGCCCGACCACGCAGACCAGCCAGACCCAGTCGTACGGCTCGGGCAACGCGGTCGACGGCGACGTGAACACGTACTGGGAGAGCGTCAACAACGCCTTCCCTCAGTCGATCACGGTTGACCTCGGCACGGCTGCGACGGTCAACCAGGTCGTGCTGAAGCTGCCGCCGTCGTGGGGCACCCGGACGGAGACCGTGCAGGTGCTCGGCTCGACGGACGGCTCGAACTTCAGCAGCCTCGCCGGTGCGGCGGGCTACACGTTCAACCCGGCCACCGGCAACAGCGCGACGATCAACTTCACCGCCGGATCGCGCCGCTACGTCCGGGTGACGGTCACCGGCAACACCGGCTGGCCCGCGGGCCAGTTCAGCGAGTTCGAGGTGTACGGCAACGGCACCCCGCCCCCGCAGACCCCGGCGATCGGTCTGTCCTCGTCGAGCCTGTCGTTCGCGAACCAGACCGTCGGCAGCACCAGCGGCGCGCAGTCGGTGACGGTGACCAACACCGGCACGGCGGCGGCGACGCTGGGCGCGGTGAACGTCAGCGGCGACTACGCCCGCACCACCACCTGCGGTTCCTCGCTGGCGGCGGGCGCGTCCTGCACGATCTCGGTGACGTTCACGCCGACCGCGTCCGGGGCCCGCTCCGGCTCGGTCAGCTTCACCAGCAACGCCACCGGCAGCCCGCACACGATCAACCTGTCGGGCAACGGCGTCACCACGAACACGAACCTGGCGCTGAACCGCCCGGTGACCGAGAGCGGCCACGCCGACGTCTACGGCGCGGGCAACGCGGTCGACGGCAACGTCAACTCCTACTGGGAGTCGCTGAACAACGCCTGGCCGCAGACGATCACGGTGGACCTCGGCGCGACGACCTCGGTCTCCCGCGTCGTGCTCAAGCTCCCGCCGGCCTCGTCCTGGGCCACCCGCACCCAGACCCTGTCGGTCCTGGGCAGCACCAACGGCTCCTCCTTCAGCACGGTCAAGGCTTCGGCCGGGTATGTCTTCAACCCGTCCTCGGCCAACACCGTCACCATCACGTTCACCGCCACGAGCCAGCGCTACCTGCGGCTGAGCTTCACCGGCAACACGGGCTGGCCCGCCGGCCAGCTCTCGGAGTACGAGGTCTACGCCTCGTAGTCCACCCGATCCCCGGTGGAGAGGGTGAGCGGCCCTCTCCACCGGTCGAGTGAAAGGAAGGGCACCTTCACATCGTTTCGCGATGGAGAAGGTGCCCTTCTTAACACCGCCAGGAGGGTCGGCCCTGGCCGATGCGTGATCCGGTATACCGGATCGCCCGGCCACGGTCACGCGGGCGAACCGCTACAGTGACCGGCGTGACGCGCAGACTCGCCGAAGTGGCGAAGTACGTGGGGGTGAGCGAGGCGACGGTGAGCCGCGTGCTCAACGGCAAGCCCGGCATCTCCGAAGCGACCCGCACCGCCGTACTGACCGCCCTGGACGTGCTCGGCTACGAGCGGCCCACCAAGCTGCGCGGCGAACGCGCCCGCCTGGTCGGCCTCGTGCTGCCCGAGTTGCAGAACCCGATCTTCCCGGCGTTCGCCGAGATCGTGGCGGGAGCGCTGGCGCAGCGGGGCTTCACCCCGGTGCTGTGCACCCGCACCGAGGAGGGCGTGGCCGAGTCGGCGTACGTCGACATCATGATGGAGCAGCAGGTCTCCGGCGTGATCTTCGCGGGTGGGCTGTACGCCCAGGCCGACGCCGAGCACGAGCACTACCACCGGCTGCGCCAGCGCGGCCTGCCCGTGGTGCTGGTGAACGCGGCCATAGACGGGCTGGGCTTCCCGGTCGTGGCCGCCGACGACGCGGTCGCGGTCGACCAGGCGTACGGGCACCTCTCGTCGCTGGGGCACACGAAGATCGGGCTGCTGCTCGGGCCGGTCGACCACGTGCCGTCGGCGCGCAAGCTCGCCGCGTTCCGCAAGCGCACCGGGCAGAAGAACCCGCCGGTCGCGCGCACCATCTACTCGATGGAGGCGGCGCAGGCCGCGGCGGTGCGGCTGATCAAGGAAGGCGTGACCGGGCTGGTCTGCGCCTCGGACGTGTTCGCGCTCGGCGCGGTGCGTGCGGTGCGCCGGATGGGGCTGCGGGTGCCGGAGGACATCTCCGTCGTCGGATACGACGACTCGCTGTTCATGGCCTGCACGGACCCGCCGCTGACGACGGTGCGCCAGCCCATCGGCGCGATGGGCACCGCCGCCGTGGCCATGCTGGTGTCCCAGGTGGACGGCGGCGAGGTCGCCCCCGACGAATACCTCTTCGACCCCGAACTGGTCGTCCGCGGCTCCACCGCCGTAGTCCCCACCACCACCTGACCCACCCCACCCCCAACCCACCCCGCGCGTCTCGCGCCGCCCGCGCGCCGCCCACCCCGCGCGTCTCGCGCCGCAAGTCTTAAAGACTCGCGGCCAGAGCGCATGGGTGAGGCCGCGACTCTTTAAGACTTGCGCGACGCGGGGAGACGGCGTTCGCGCCGCCGCTGGGTGGGTGGGGGTTAGGGGCGGCGCATGGGGAGGTGGGGGATGCCGTCTTCGATGAACTCGGGGCCGCTGGGGGCGAAGCCGTATTTGGCGTAGAACTTCGCGAGGTGGGACTGGGCGTCCAGGACTGCGGGGCGGTCGCCGGCTGCGGCCAGGGCGGCGGTGAGGAGCTGGCCTGCCAGGCCTTCGCCGCGGGCCTCGGGGGCGGTGACCACGCGGCCGATGCGGCAGATGGTGCCGCCCGGTTCGGTGTCTTCGAGCATGCGCAGGTAGGCCACGGGTCTGCGGTTCACCTCGTACCACAGGTGGCGGGTGCCGGGCTCGCCGTCGCGGCCGTCCAGGTCGGGGTAGGGGCAGGCCTGCTCCACGACGAACACGTCGACCCGCAGCTTCAGCAGGGCGTACAGGGTCGCGGCGTCCAGGTCCTGGAAGCTCGCGGTACGGAAGATCATTGGCTCGGCCGAGATCACCTCTGGATCGTAGTCGGTGAGACGGCTCACCCTCACTTCCGCTCGCGACAGCCTGTGAGTGAGTATTTAAACTGACTGGTCGGTTCAAATACTTTTGGAGGCGGGCGTGGAGGCGGCAGTACTGCGGGCCGAAGGGCTCGGGCTGCGTACCCGCCGGGGGTGGGTCTTCCGGGATCTCGACCTGGCGGTCCAACCCGGCGAGCTGGTCACCCTGACCGGACCTGCTGGCGGCGGCCGGACCAGTGCGCTGCTGGCGCTCGGCGGCCGCTTCCGAACCACCCACGGCTCACTGACCTCCGGGCGTACGGCGTTCGGCCTGGTCCCGGGCGTCAACGAGCCCGAACCGGCGCTGACCGTCGCCGAGCACGTCGGAGAGCGGCTGCGCCTGCTCGGCCTGACCCGCCCTTGGCAGCGCCGTCATCCGCTGGTCGTGGGGGAGTCCGGCGACCTGGTCCGCGACCTCGCGCCACTCGACCGCCACCGCCTGATGATCAAGCTCGCCCTGCTGGAGGACCCCGACGTGCTGCTCGTCGACGACATCGACGTGGGCCTGACCCCCGTCGAGACGCAGACCCTGCTCAGTGACCTTGCCGCGACCGGCCGCGCGGTCGTCGCCGTCCGCCGCGGCGACAGTGCGCTGGGGGTGGAGCGGTGAGTCTGGGCAGGCTGGAGCTGCGGCGGTTCCGGCGTCACCGGCTGACCCGCGCCGCGCTGGTGGTGCTGACACTGGTGCCGCTGCTGTACGGGGCGCTGTACCTGTGGGCGTTCTGGGATCCGTACGGCAACATGCACCGGATCCCGGTGGCGCTGGTCGTCGAGGACAGGGCGGCGAGCGACCCGGACGGCGGGCGGGTGCACGCGGGGCAGGATCTGGCCGAGGAGCTGGAGCAGCGGCAGGTCTTCGGCTGGCAGCGGGTGGACGCGGCGCGGGCGGCCGACGGGCTGCGCGACGGCACCTACCAGCTGGTGCTGCGTATCCCGGCGGACTTCTCGGCCGCGCTGGTCACCGGGCCGGACCCGGCAGCTACGGCACGGGCCGGGCAGCTCACCGTGGTCAGCGACGACGGGCTCAACTACATCTCCGGGATGCTGGCCCGCAGCGCGTTCACCGAGATCCGGGCGGCGGCGGCGGAGTCGGCGGCGGCGAAGTACTTCGACGGCATGCTGATCGGGTTCGGCGACGTGAAGTCGGCGCTGGGCGACGCGGCCGACGGCGCGGGCGAGCTGGCCGGTGGCGCGACCAGCGCCCGCGACGGTGCGGACAAGCTGGCCGACGGCACGACCAGCGCCCAGGCCGGGGCGGGCACGCTGGCCGACGGGCTGGCGCGGGCCGAGTCCGGCTCCCGCGAGCTGGCCGGGGGCCTGGCCACCCTCGAAGCCGGATCCGCGCAGCTCGCCGACGGCGCGGCACGGGCGGCGGCGGGCGGGGCGCGGCTGGCGTCCACGGTGGACGGCGTCGCCGACCGGGTCGAACCGGTGCTGCGCGAGCACGCCGGCACCATCGAGCAGGGCGCGAACACCGTCGCGGCGGCGGCCGACGCCCTCGCCAAGCACCTCGACGCGCTGCCGCAGCTCGCGGACCAGGCGGTGCGGCGTACCGCCGAGGTGGTCACGGCGCTGGACACGCTGGCGCGGGAGCATCCGGAACTCGCCGACGACCCGGCGTTCCTGGCCGCGCGCCGGGCCGCCACGGTCGCGGCGGACACCGCGCGGGACCTCGCCGACCGGCTCGACGACGCGGGACTGCCGCAGGTCAAGGCACAACTCGCCGAGGTCGCGAAGGCTGCCCGCGCGGTGGCGCAGGCCGCCCCGCACCTGGCCGACGACGTCGCCGCGGCCCGGCGCAGCGTCGACGAGCTGGCCGCCGGACTCGCAACCCTGTCCACCGGCACGGACCGGCTGCACGGCGGGGTCGCCGACGCCGCCGCGGGCGCGAAGTCGCTGCACGGAGGCCTGTACCGGCTGTCCACCGGGGCGCGGCAGCTCGACGGCGGCCTGGTCCGGCTCTCCGGGGGCGCGGGTGACCTGGCCGCCGGGCTGGCCCGGCTCGACGACGGCGCGCACCAGCTCGCCGACGGCCTCACCGACGGGGCCGCGCGGGTGCCCGGCTACGACGCGGACAGCCGGGCGCAGCGGGCCGGGGTGCTGGCCGCGCCGGTGACCCTGGAACGCGACGTGTGGCACGCCGCCGCGAGCTACGGGGCCGGGTTCGCGCCGTACTTCCTGGCGCTGGCGATGTGGGTGGGCGCGATGCTGACGTACATGCTGCTGCGGCCGGTGACCCGGCGGCACCTGATGACCGGCGCGCCCGCCTGGCGGGTGGCGCTGGCCGGCTGGCGGCCCGCCGTCGCGGTCGGCTTCGCCCAGGCCACCGTGCTGTACGCGGTGCTCCTGCTCGCCCTCGGCCTGGCTCCCGCCCACCCCTGGGGTATGTACGGCTACCTGCTGGCCACCACGCTCGCCTTCACCGCCGTGCTGCAACTGCTCGGCGCCGCCCTGGGCCCGGCGGGCCGCCTGGTCGCCCTGATCATGCTGATGCTCCAGCTCACCGGCTCGGGCGGCACCTACCCCGTGGCCACCAGCCCCGCCTTCTTCCAGGCGATCCACCCGTACCTGCCGATGACCTACGTCGTGGACGGCCTGCGCCGCCTCATCCTCGGCGGCTCCACCACCACCGTCCTCACCGGCATGACAGTCCTGCTGAGCGTCACGGCTCTCGCCCTGACCCTCACCACCCTCACCGCCGCCCGCTCCCGCCGCCTCACCCCCGACAGACTCCACCCCGCCCTGACCATGTGACGCAGTTTCGGGGAAAGTGCTTGAATCGGTGCGCCGATGGCGGCGGCTTCCCCGACGCTGCAGGCCGTGAGCCATGATCGAGTGAGGGGAGGGGGCGGGATGGACGGGCGGGTTGCCAGGCGGGATGTGACGCGGCAGAAGCTGTTCGAGGCGACCATGGCGCTGATCGCGGAGCAGGGGTTCTCGGATACGACGGTGGACCAGATCGCCGAGCGGGCCGGGGTGGCCAAGGGGACCGTCTACTACAACTTCGCCTCCAAGAGCGTGCTGTTCGAGGAGCTGCTGCGCTACGGGGTCGGCCTGCTCACGGCCGACTTCCAGGCCGCGGTCGACGGGCGGGAGCCGAAGGCGGCCGTCGAGGCGCTGGTCCGTGCGGAGCTGGCGTTCATCCAGCGCTACCGGTCGTTCGCGCAGCTGCTGCTGTCGGAGATGTGGCGGACGAACCGTGACTGGCAGCAGACGCTGCGCCTGCTGCGCGAGGAGGCGGTCGCCGTCATCGCCGCGACGCTGCGGGCCGGCGTGGACAGCGGCGACTTCGCCCCGGACCTCGACGTACGCCTGTCCGCCTCGGCGCTGTTCGGGGTGTGCCTGGTGGTGGCGCTGGACTGGCTGGTGTTCACCCCCGAGCAGCCGATCGCGCAGGTCGAGGCGGCGGTGCTGGCCATCGTGCGCAGCCGCGCCGCCGTCAACGCGCCCGCTGACTGGCATACTCGCCGGTTATGAGGTTGTCGCGCGGCTGGTCGCTGTTCCTGATCGGGGTCGGCGTGTGGACCTGGCTGATCTGGCCGCGGTTCGCCCTGGCGATCTGGGACGACCCGCGCGCCTGGGCGAGCGGCGTGT
Source organism: Catellatospora methionotrophica (assembly GCF_011297335.1). GTDB lineage: Bacteria > Actinomycetota > Actinomycetes > Mycobacteriales > Micromonosporaceae > Catellatospora > Catellatospora methionotrophica. Next base: position 51,218 of record NZ_JAAOTJ010000020.1, read on the forward strand.
CCGGCGACGGCTCGCCGACCGCCTTCCTCTGGGTGCACGCGCTGCTGATCGGGGCCTCGCTGGCCATCGGGACCACCGTCGGCGTGCTCGGCATCCGGGGCGTGCTGGCCTCGCGCCGCCAGGACTGAGCCGCCCCCTCCGCAGCCGCGACCGGCGACAGGACCTCGCGGGCGGGACGGGCACACCCGCGCCCGGTCAGCCGGGCAGGTGGCAGACCGCCTCGACGTTGTTGCCGTCGCGGTCGCGGACGAACGCACCGAAGTAGTGCTCGTGGTACTCCGGCCAGATCCGCGGCTCGTGCAGCACCTCCGCTCCGGAGCCGACGGCGGCCTCGAAGAACGCGGTGACCGCGGCCCGGTCGGCGGCCACGAAGGCGATGTGCGCCTCACGCGCGACCCCGTCGGTGGTGACCGGGCCGAGCCAGAACACCGGCCGGTCGACGCCGTAGCCGACGACGTCGCCGAACTCCAGGATGCGCCGCCCGCCGAGCGGGGCCAGCGCGGTGTCGTAGAACTGGGCGGCCGACGCGACGTCGGCGACCTGGATCGACAGGTGATCGAGCATGCCTGCCAATCTAGCGGCGGCCGCCGCCGCGGACCCTCGCCCTACCGGCGCGTCCGGTCCAGGAATCCGGCGATCAGCGGGGCGATCTCGGGCAGGCACTCCTCCAGAGCGAAGTGGCCGGTCGGGAAGAGGTGCAGTTCGGCGTCCGGCAGGTCGCGCAGGTAGGCGTGCGCGCCTGCGGGCAGGAAGAACGCGTCGCCGGTGCCCCACAGGACCAGGGCCGGCGGCCGGTGTTCGCGCAGCCAGCGCTGCCAGGCCGGATACAGCGCGACGTTGGTGTGGTAGTCCAGCATCAGGTCGACCTGGGCGTCCTTGCGGCCGGGCAGGTCCAGGTAGTGCTGGTCCAGGGTCCAGCCGTCGGGCGCGACGAGTGCCGGGTCGCCGGTGCCGCCCTCGTACTGGCCACGGGTCACCGGCAGCACCAGGATCTCGGCGGCCGCCTCCCGTGCGCCGGGCAGGCCGGGCCGGTGCCCGGTCAGGCCACGGGCGAGGTCGGACAGGCCTTCGTCGTACGCGTTGGCGTTCTGCACGATCAGCCCCGCGATCCACTCCGGACGCCGGGTGGCCAGCCGCATGCCGACCGGCCCGCCGTAGTCGAAGACGTACAGCGTGAACGGGGCCAGCCCGAGCCGCTCGGCGAAGGCCTCGACGACGTCGGCCAGCCGCTCGAACGTGTACGCGAACCCCGCCGGAGCCTCGGTCTGCCCGAACCCGGGAAAGTCCGGCGCGACGACGTGCCAGCGCCCGCCGAGCGCGTCGATCAGCCTGCGGAACTGCGCCGACGAACTCGGAAACCCGTGCAGCAGCAACACCGTCGGCGCACCGGTCTCCCCGGCCTCGCGATAGAACACGCGCACCCCGTCGACGTCGACGGACCGGTGCGCCACCCTCGGCATCTCCACACCCTGCCGAACTCCCCGCCTGCCGCTCGGGACACGGCCACGCCGGACGTGAAGATCGCCGTTTGCGGTCAGAACATGCGGTGTGACCCGAGGTTCTGACCACAAACGGCGATCTTGCCGCGAGGCGCGCGCCACCGCGGGGCGCGGGGCGCGGGGCGTCAGACGGTGGCGCGGCGGGCGGTGACGGAGCGGGCCAGGGTGGCCAGGGTCTGCTCGGTGGTTTCCCAGCTCATGCAGGCGTCGGTGACGGACTGGCCGTAGGTGAGGGGGTGGCCGGTGTCGAGGTCCTGGCGGCCCGCGACGATGAAGGACTCCAGCATGACGCCGGCGATGCCGGACTGGCCGCCCGCGATCTGCGCCGCGATCTCGTCGGAGACGACGGCCTGACGCTCGTGGCTCTTGCCGCTGTTGCCGTGGCTGGCGTCGATGACCAGGCGGTGCTTCAGTCCCGCCTTCTCCGTCATGCCCAGCGTCGAGGCCACCGACTCGGGGCCGTAGTTCGGGCCGCTGCGGCCGCCGCGCAGGATCACGTGGCAGTCGTCGTTGCCGGTGGTGGTGACGATCGCGGCCCGGCCGTCGTGGTCCACGCCGAAGAAGACATGGCTGTTGCGGCCCACCTCGCAGGCGTCGATCGCACCCTGTACGCCGCCGTCGGTGGTGTTCTTGAACCCGACCGGCATGGACAGGCCCGACGCCAGCTGGCGGTGCACCTGGCTCTCGATGGTCCGCGCGCCGATCGCGCCCCAGGTCACCGCGTCGGCGATGTACTGCGGGCTGGTCGGGTCGAGGAACTCGCAGCCCACCGGCACCCCCAGGTCCAGGATGTCGAGCAGCAGCGCCCGCGCGGTACGCAGCCCGCGGTGCACGTCGTAGGTCCCGTCCAGGCCCGGGTCGTTGATGAGGCCCTTCCAGCCGATCGTGGTGCGCGGCTTCTCGAAGTAGACGCGCATCACCACGCACAGCTCACGGGAGTGCTGCTTGGCCGCCTCGGCCAGCCGCCGGGCGTAGTCCATGGCCGCCTCGGTGTCGTGCACCGAACACGGGCCGACCACCACCAGCAGCCGGTCGTCGCGACCGGTGAGCACGTCGCGCACCTCCTGGCGGGACCGTTCCACCAGCGCGGCGCGATGATCACCGAGCGGCAGTTCGGTGAGCAATTCGCGCGGCGGGCGCAGCGGCTCGAAGGACAGGACGTGGACGTCGTTGGTCTGGGTCATCGGAGCGTCTCCCGTTCCGTGGGGGGACGGGCCCCGCACCTCGGAAAGTCCCAGGCCAGCCCGTCCATGACATGGCAAAGGGCGAAGACGAGACGTCTTCGCCCTGCTGGCTCTGGGTGGACTCGCGGTCAGCGCAATGAACCGCCGGCTCCACCCAGAGCCAGCGTAAAGCGCCAATACATGCGAACCACAGCACGAAGCTTACCCCATGTGCTCGTATCGATCCAGACCGCTGTATCCGAAAATCGGACACGGGGGCGGAGAGCGCCGCACCTGGGAGCGTGGCTGTGGTGATGGACTCATGGCAGCCGTCACGTCGATACGTTTACTGTGGGCGCTCGGAACGGACACGACGAGGGGAGGCGGCCGGTGCCCGCAGCGCAGGATCTGCCCGCCGAACCCATGCACGCCACCCGGACGCTGTCCGACAACGTGTACCGGTGGCTGCGCGACCAGATCGTGCTCGGCAAGATCGGCCCCAACGAGCCGCTGGTCGAGGCGGTGATCGCGGAGAAGCTCCAGGTCAGCCGTACGCCCATCCGGGAGAGCCTGCAGCGGCTGGCCGCCGACGGCCTGATCGTGTCGCACCGCCGCCGCTGGATCGTGCGCCAGCACGACCGCGACGAGATCGTGGCCATCTACGAGGTACGCATGGCGCTGGAGTCGTTCGCCGCCCGCTTCGCCTGCCAGCGCGCCACCGACGCCGAACTCGCCGCGATCGCCGCCCACTGCGACAGCTGGTCCACCGGTGGGCCGCCGGACGCGTTCGTGGTCTTCAACGACCGCTTCCACCACCTGATCGTCGAGGCCGCCCACAACCCCCGCCTGGCCCGCGTCATCGAGCAGAACCACCTGTACTCCTTCAACGAGCAGGTCGCCGCCCAGTACCGTCCCGACGAGATCACCGCCTCCCAGTCCGAGCACCAGGACCTCGTCACCGCGCTGCGCGCCCGCGACGCCGACCGCGCCGCCGACCTCTCCCGCCGTCACGCCGAGGAAGCGCTCGGTCTGATCCTGACCCGCCTCTTCTGACCCCCGTTCCGGGGTTAGGGTGCGAGGGTGGTCTACACCGGAGAAGTGAGCCGCGGCGCGGCAGCCGAGGTCCGTGAACTCGACGAACTGGTCATCAGCAAGGTGTCCGTCGGTCCGCACGACAACAACGCCTACCTGCTGCGCTGCCGGAGCACCGGCGAGCAGCTGCTGATCGACGCCGCCAACGACGCGGACACCCTGCTGGCGCTCATCGGCGACGGGGGCCTGGCCACCGTCGTGACCACGCACCGGCACGGCGACCACTGGCAGGCGCTTGCCGAGGTCGTCGAGCGGACCGGGGCCGTCGCGTTCGCGCACCCCGACGACGCCGAGGAACTGCCGGTCAAGGCGCAGACCGTCGCGGAAGGACAGACGGTCCGGGTCGGTCAGGCCGAGCTGGAGGTAATCCACCTGGTCGGGCACACCCCGGGCTCGATCGCGCTGCTGTATCGCGACCCGCACGGCCACCCGCACCTGTTCACCGGGGACTCGCTGTTCCCGGGCGGGGTCGGCAACACCTGGGGCGACCCGCAGGCGTTCGCGTCCCTGCTGCACGACGTCGAGACGAAGCTGTTCGCCCGGCTGCCGGACGAGACGTGGTTCTACCCCGGCCACGGCAAGGACAGCACCCTGGGCCGCGAGCGCCCCTCCGTGCCGGAGTGGCACGCCCGCGGCTGGTGAGGTCGTGCCCCGGGGCCAGCGTCAGGACGTTTCCACGCGAGCGAGGCGCAGCGCCGTCTGCACCACGGCGGCGCTGCATCCCAGCTGCTCGGCGATGCGCCGGATCGACATACCCGCTTGGTGGGCTGCCATGATCGCGCCTCGCCGGGCCCTGGCGTGCTCAAGCATCGAAATCCTGGCCTCCTCGGCGAGGTCGGCATGCCGCCGCGCGGCGACCAGCGCATCGGTCGCCCGATCGCCGGTCATCGGCCGGGTTCCCCGGCATCGGCCTCACGCAGCGCCTCGACGATCTCGCCGAGCAGGAACTGCGTCTTAGGTTCGACGGGCCGTCCCAGATAGACGCTCTCGACCAGGTCCAGTCCTTCTTCGACCGTGGTGAATCCCAGCTGACGGTACAGAAACATGATGTCGTCAGCGTCGTTCTCGACGCGGGCCGAGAAGAGTTTCATCGCGAGCAGATAGCGCGCGGATGCCACATCCACGTTCAGCGAAGCACTGGCGTAGAAACGTAAGGACTCAGGGTCGGGTCCGGGCAGGAAACCCTTCACCGCGTCGTTGAGCCAGTCGGCGACCAGGCCTCTGCGCTCGGCGACGGCAGCGGCGGCCTCCCGGACGACGTCGGTGGGCAGGAAGACCGCGTCGAGATCCCTTGTCGACCGAGCCTCGTCATAGGCGACGGCGATGGCCGCACCACCTACCAGGAACAGATCAGCACGCGCGCCACGGGAAGCCAGTTCAGCGCTGAGATCGTCGAGCAGCGCACGGATGTCGGCGCGCCCGAGCCCGACACTCACGCTCGCTCCAGGGCGCCGAGGGTGATGAACACGCCCCGACGCCGAAACGACGAGGGGGACTCGACCAGCGCGCGTGGCCGCAGGCCCTGAAGATCGGTGACGAACCACCAGGGCAGCGCCTCCCGTAGCGGATCGCGGGCCCAGGACGGAACCGGCCAGCCGTCTCGGCGTCCCAGGTGCTCTGCCATGGCCGCGAAGGCGGCGTCGACCCGTACGTCACCAGTGGGCGAGGGGCATTCCTGCCACATACGCGCGGCCGCATCGCGGCCACTGTTCCGAAGTGCGCTCATGTAGTCGTCAAGCATCTGGGTCAGCGCAAACCGCCACACCCGGCTCAGCCGTTCGCCAGACAGCAGCATCCGGGCAGCGGTCGCGGCTGCGTCATCGACCGTACGAAACGACGTCACGGAAGCCATGTCCGTATGGTACCCCCGTACGGCTCCGCAGGCCTGGCCGAGCAGACGGCCTGGATCAGCCGACTGCCGCTCGTGATCGCAACCGCCGCCGGGGTCACCGCCCCCATGGCAACGGCGGACGTGGCAGGCTGAACGCCGTTTGCGTAGTGATCAGGAGTGACATATGCGGCGTCTTGTAGTCTCAGCGGTCCTCGGTGTGGCCGTCCTGGCCACCGCGGCCTGCGGCGGCAACCCGACGAGGAACGACGCGGCACCCTCGCCGGGAGCCGTCGTGACCTCGGCGGGAACCGTGCCGGGCGCGACGGCTCCCGCCTCGGCGGCCCCGTCAGGCCAGGCCGCCGCCCCTTCGGGTGCGGCCGCCCGGTTGCCCGCCTCCGATCAGGCGATCTGCTCCGGCCGCGCGGAGGCCTACGCCGCGATCACCACCCACGACCTGCGGTACCTCGGGCTGGTCGACGGCCGCTACCAGGGTGGGGAGCCCGCCAAGCGCGACGAGCTGGCCAAGCTGAAGCAGGCGCTCGGGGACTACCGCGACCACCTCGCCCGGCGGGTGGGCGCCGCCGTCGACAAGCAGCTCGCCGGGGCGATGCGGGCCGACATCGTCTACGTCAACAAGCGGCTCACCGAGCTGAAGGCGGCGGGGACCGACTACGACGGCAAGGTGTTCCGGGTGGCGGACGCGATCAACAAGGGCATGGCCAGGGACCAGCGCGTACCCGGGGTGTGCGGGCGCTGACCCGGCGGCCCGCAGACGTCGATCTTGGTTGGGAGCAGGTTCGCCAAGCTCTGCAACGCGCCAGGCCAGTGAGGTTCACCGGCGCAGTGTGCTGCGGCGTTCCCGCAGGAAGGCACGCTCGGCCTCGTTACCGGCGGCGGTGATCGCCGCCCGGTAGGCCTCGTCGGCCTCGGCGACCCGGCCCAGGCGGCGCAGCAGGTCGGCGCGGACCGCGTGGTACACGTGGTGGCCGTCCAGGTCCAGCCGGTCCAGCAGGGCCAACGCGGCGGCGGGGCCGTCCACTTCGGCCACCGCCACCGCGCGGTGCAGCGCCACGACCGGGGTGGGCGTCAGCGCGAGCAGGCGGTCGTACAGGGCCAGCACGCGCGGCCAGTCGGTGGCCGCGGCGTCGGGTGCGGCGGCGTGTACGGCGCTGATCGCGGCCTGCAGCTGGTACGGCCCGAGCTGCCGCCGCCGCAGGCACCGGCCGACCAGGGTCAGCCCCTCGGCGATCAGGGCCTGGTCCCAGCGGCCGCGATCCTGCTCGGGCAGGGGCACGAGCTGCCCGGTGGCGGTGGTGCGCGCGGCCCGGCGGGACTCGGTGAGCAGCATCAGGGCGAGCAGGCCCAGCGCTTCCGGCTCGTCGGGCATCAGCTCGGCGAGCAGCCGTCCCAGCCGGATCGCCTCCGTGCACAGGTCCGCGCGCACCAGCGCGTTCCCGGAGCTGGCCGTGTAGCCCTCGTTGAAGACGAGGTAGATCACGGCGAGCACGGACCGCAGGCGCGCGGGCAGGTCGGCGTCGCGGGGGACCCGATACGGGATGCCCGCGCCCTTGATCTTGTTCTTGGCGCGGACCAGCCGTTGTGCCATGGTCGCCTCGGGGACCAGGAACGCGTGCGCGATCTCGGTGGTGGTGAGGCCGCCGAGCAGGCGCAGGGTCAGCGCCACCTGGGCGGTGACCGCGAGCGCGGGATGGCAGCAGGTGAAGATCAGGCGGAGCCGGTCGTCGGGCACGGGACCCTCCTCGGCGGGTGGCTCCGCCGCGAGCAGCAGGGCGGCCTGCGCGTGCCGGTCGTCACGGCCGGCCTCGCGGCGCAGCCGGTCCACGGCCCGGTTGCGGGCCGTGGTGATGATCCAGCCGGCCGGGCTGGGCGGCACGCCGTCGTCCGGCCAGCGCCGCACCGCCTCGGCGAACGCGTCCTGCACCGCCTCCTCGGCGAGGTCGATGTCGCCGAAGGCGCGCACCAGGACGGCGACCGCGCGGCCGTACTCCGCCCGGAAGACGCCGCCGACGTCGGCCACCTCAGGCCTCGGCGTGCAGGGGGCGCACCTCGATCGGCAGGGTGACCGCGCGGGCCGCCTTGGCCGCCCACTCCAGCGCCGCGTCGAGATCCGGCACCTTGATGATCCAGAAGCCGCCGACGTGCTCCTTGCCTTCCAGATACGGGCCGTCGGTGAGCAGGACGTCGTCGCCCTTGGCGCGTACGACGGTGGCCGTCTCGGGTGGCAGCAGGCCGTTGCGCAGGACGGTCACCCCGGCCGCGTCGAGTTCGGCGTTCAGCGCGTCCAGGGCCCGCATCACCGGGTCCAGGACCTCGGGCGGCGGTGGCCCGCCAGCGGGCTGGTAGATGCTGAGCAGGTACTGCTTCATGCCGGTTCTCCCATGGTCGAGGATCACTCTCACCCTCTATACGAACACCCGCCCCCGAAATCGACAGTGCGTCCGTGCGATCTGCCGCCCGCCACGTCACCGCCGACCTGACGTTCCTGGAGGACGTGGGGGCCGCACTGCTCACCTGAGGCGGACCGCGCCGTGACAGCATGGACACGCATTCATGCCGCTCGACGGAGAGGACCGCGATGGCCCGGGTGATCGCGCACGTGACGATGTCGCTCGACGGCTTCATGGCCGGTCCCGACGTGGGCACGGCGTTTCCGATGGGCCGGGGCGGGGAGAGCCTGCACCAGTGGATCTTCGACGGGTCGAGCGAGGTGGACGCCGCAGCCGTGCGGCAGCAGTTCGCGCTCACCGGCGCGGTCCTGCTCGGGCGGCGTACGTTCGACGTCGGGGTGGACGTCTGGGGCGACACGCCGTACCCGGTGCCCTGCTTCGTGCTGACGCACCGGCCGGAGCCGGTCCGGACCGCGCGCAGCGGCACCTTCACCTTCGTGCACACCGGCCTGTCCGACGCGGTGGAGCAGGCGATCGCGGCGGCGGGCGAGCGGGCGGTGACGCTGATGGGCGCGGAGGTCGTGCAGCAGGTGCTGCGGGCGGGCCTGCTCGACGAGATCCACCTGCAGCTGGCGCCGGTGCTGCTGGGCGGCGGGCGGCGGCTGTTCGAGCACCTGGGGACCGGCCACATCGCACTCGAACAGCTCGCGTCCGAGAAGTCGCCGCACGTCACGCACCTGCGCTACCGAGTCGTGAAATAGCAACGCCCGTCACTGGCCCCGGCGCGGCGCAGCGGCTACCTTCGGTCGCATGTCTGCCGGTGAGGTCGTGCTCTGGGTGCTGCTCGGCCTGGCCGCGCTGGCGGTCCTGGCATTCACCGGCATCGTGGCGAAGTTCGTGTTCAAGGCCGCCCTGTCGTATTCCCGGCGCAAGCCCGTGCAGGCGGCCGGGTTCTTCGCCGTCCCGGGCGGGCTGGCCACCTTCGTGGCGACCTTCTTCGGGGCGGACCTGCCGCTGGCGATGGGCATCGGTTTGGTCACCGGCCTGGCGGTATTCCTGCTCGTCGCGATGGAGCTGGGTTAGCCAGGACACACCGGCCCGGACCCGGCACACCGGCCCGAAGGTGATCTGACGTGTATGGTGGAGAGACAGTTTCTTGTTTGTGGTTGCTTCACCTGCCTGGTTTCAGTACACCGGGATCGGTTCTCCTTTCGGATCGCCGCTGGTCTACCGCTGCTCGAGACGGCCCATCCGGGCCTCGCAGCTGAGCGTGGCCCCATCCGTTAGGAGAACAACATGGCTTCTGGTGTCGTGAAGTGGTTCAATGCCGACAAGGGCTTCGGCTTCATCACCGTCGACGGCGGTGGCGCTGACGTCTTCGTCCACCACTCGGTCATCCAGCTCGACGGCTTCCGTGAGCTGCGCGAGAACGAGCGCGTCGAGTTCGAGATCGTGCAGGGCCCGAAGGGCCCGCAGGCCGAGGCCGTACGCCTCGTCTGAACTGCCCGCCACGCCCCTGAGCGTGGCGCGTATGCCTTACTGTCCGGTTCCGCGGCGACACGTCGCGGAACCGGTTGCAACACCCCACCATTCGGTTCGTTACCTGTTGACTCTCCCCGGGCCTCCCGGGTCGAGAGCCTTCGCGCGGCGTGCCGACAGCGAGAGGCTCCAATTTGACCACCGCAGTACACAACTCGTCGGCTCACCCCGTGCGCCGTCGTCCCCGTCGCCGCCCCACGCAGAACGGCCAGCAGGCCGCCGTGAAGGCCACCCCCACCCCGGCGCCCGTGGCGCCGGAGCCGGAGTTCACCGGCCCGGTGGCGACGAGCTTCACCGAACTGCCGCTCCACCCCTCGCTGGCCGGTGTGCTGGCCAAGCAGGGTCTCACCGTGCCGTCGCCGATCCAGGCGCGCACCATCGCCGACGCCGTCGCCGGACGTGACGTGCTCGGCCGTGCCCGCACCGGTTCCGGCAAGACGCTCGCTTTCGGGCTGCCGATGCTGACCCGCCTCGCGGGCCGCCGCGCCCGCTCCCGTCAGCCGCTGGCCCTGGTGCTGGTCCCCACCCGGGAACTGGCAGCCCAGGTCGCCGCCGCGCTGACCCCGTACGCCGCCGCGCTGAACCTGCGCACCGTCACCGTCGTCGGCGGGCTGTCCCTGGGCCGCCAGGCCGACCAGGTGCGGGCCGGGGCGGAGATCGTCATCGCCACCCCGGGCCGTCTCAACGACCTGCTGGACCGCGGTGACTGCAAGCTCGACCAGGTCGACATCACGGTGCTCGACGAGGCCGACCAGATGGCCGACATGGGCTTCCTGCCCCAGGTCACCTCACTGCTGACGGCCACCGCGCCGGGCGGGCAGCGCATGCTGTTCTCGGCGACCCTCGACGGCGACGTCGACCGGCTGGTCCGGCGCTTCCTGAGCGACCCGGCCCGGCACTCGGTGGACCCGCCGGCCGGTGCGGTCACCACCATGGAGCACCACCTGCTGCACGTCGACGCCGCGGACAAGGACACCGCCACGGCGCACATCGGCGCGCGCGACGGCCGGGTGATCATGTTCGTGAAGACGAAGCACCGCGCGGACCGGGTCGCCAGGCGGCTGCTGGCCAGCGGCGTCACCGCCGCCGCGCTGCACGGCGGCAAGTCGCAGCCCCAGCGCACCCGCATCCTGGACCAGTTCAAGTCGGGCCAGGTCAACGCACTGATCGCGACCGACCTCGCGGCGCGGGGCATCCACATCGACGACCTCGACCTGGTCGTGAACTACGACCCGCCGAACGACGCCAAGGACTACCTGCACCGCGGTGGCCGCACCGCCCGCGCCGGTCGCACCGGCACGGTCGTCACCCTGGTGGTGGCCGAGGAGCGCCGGGAGACCGCACGGCTGATCGCCGCCGCGGGTGTCGCCGCGCGCACCACCGCCGTCCGCCCGCACGACCAGGAGCTGGCCCGGATCACCGGCGCCCGCACCCCGTCGGGCACCCCGGCCGTCCTCCCGGCCCCGCCTGCCGTGGCGACCCGGACCAGCGAGGGCCAGCCCGCCAGCCGCTCCAGCCGTTCCCGCCGAGGCCGCCGTTCGCGCTGACGTCCGCCCGGCACGCCGAGCGCACTGCGCAAAACCCCGTTTTTAATAGACGCTGGCCTATCTCATCGAATTTTCGTGGCTGAAATTCGATGAGATAGGCCAGCGTCGTTACGAAGCGAAGCGAAGCGGGGCGGGGCGGGGCGGGTGGGGCGAAGGTGCGGTCGTTGCGGGTTGTCGTCGGGATGGCGACGTTTCGTGGTCGCGTTTGGACAGGGCGCATTCGGCTGCTGCACAATGGCCGCATGACCCGCTGGCAGTACGCACGGCTCGAATACCGGTCCGCAGGCACCCTGGGCACCGACCGCTTCATGGACTGGGACGCGGTCTTCCACGGCCCCGACGGTGTCGAGCGGTGGGGCACCGACGAGCGCTTCGACGACCTGCGCCACCTCAACCGGGCGGGGGAGGCGGGCTGGCAGGCGTACGACCGGGGTTCGGTGTTCCTGCACACCGAGCCCTACCGCATGCACGCCTGCACCTACTCGTTGCGCCGCCGGCTCGCCTGAGCGGTCGCCCCGGCGGCTCAGGCCGTGCGGCGGCCCAGGTAGAGCAGCGTCTCCACGGCCAGGGTCACCTTCTCGGGCAGCCGCTGCAGCAGCGCTGTGAACAGCGCCTCGCGGGTGGCCTCCGGCAGGATGCGGTACGTCGGCTGGGTCGACAGGTACGACACGTAGTCGTCGGCCGACAGCGTGCGCTCCCAGGTGTAGAGCCGCTCGGTCAGGTCGCCGAACTCGGGCAGCGCGGCCAGGTCGGGTCCGGGCCAGTACGCCGACAGGTCGGTGCCGTCCGAGGGCTCCTCGTCGATCATGGCGTGCGGGGCGTAGCCGCTGTGCACCTCGCGGACCAGGGCACGCAGGTCGTCGTCGGCGATACGGTCGAAGTTCCAGAACAGGGCGATCGTGCCGCCGGGAGCCAGTGCCGCCGCGGCCCGCCGCCAGCGCTGCGAACCGTCCGTCCACTGCCATGCCTGCGCGCAGAACAGCAGGTTGAAGGCGGTGTCGGGCTCGTACTGCTCCCACAGCGCGACCACGATGCGCACCGCGGAGTGCCCGGCCAGGCGCTCGGACAGCAGGGCGGCCATCTTCGGGTCCGGCTCGATCGCGGTGATCTGCAGGCCGCGCGCCGCGAAGGCGGTGGTCGCCTTGCCGGTGCCCGCGCCGACCTCCAGCGCCTGCACCCCGATCCCGGTGTACGCGAGCACGTCGTCGACGAGCCCTTCCGGGTAGCCGGGGCGGATCCGGTCGAACTCCTCGGCTATCTCGCCGAACATGAGGCCCTGGGCGCGCGCGTCACTCATTCGCGAGAGCGTAGTGCCATCCGGTCCGGTGCGACAGCCGGGGGAAACGATGTGGACCCGGCGCGGGCTAGGGCCAGTCGTCCCCGGCGTCCAGGCGGCGCTGCAGCAGCGTCTCCAGCGGCATCGACTCGCCGTCGCGAGCACCCCGGCCGACGATCAGCGGCGGGTCCGCGGGCGGCACCTGGGCCCCGAACAGGCGGGCCCGCAGCGACGAGGACACCCCGAGCACGTAGTAGCGGCCGTCCTCGGTGATCGCCAGGGTGCGGTTGCGGTGCACGTACCAGCCGCGCAGCCCGGTCCGGAAGCGGCCGCCGCCGTCGTAGGCGAACGCCGTCAGCGCCGTGGTGCGCAGCCCGCGCGCGGCGGCCTCGCGGGCGAACCGGGTCACCAGTTCCATCGCCCGCGCCGTCTCGGCCGCCCGGTGGCGCTGCTCGGCCAGGGCATGCTGGGCCACCGCGTGATCGCGCTTCGCGCGCCAGTCCGACTCTTCCGCCACAGCCCGACCCTAACGCGGCCGCCCCGCTCTCCGGCGCGGGACCGGGGCTCAGCCCGCGGGCATCACCGCCAGCCACCAGTCACCCGTCAGCTGGTCGGGCTCGACGGTGATGGTGAGCCGGTCCGGATACTGGGCGGTCAGCCCGCGCGCCTTCGCGTCGTCGGAGGCGGGGGCGAACTCCGACTGCCAGGTCTGCTGCTCGTAGTCCCACCACGTCTTGACGTCGACGAGCACGCCGTTGATGCGCACCCGCAGCACGCCCGGCGTCTGCGAGCGGGCCATGATGCGCACTCCGCCGCTGCGCCAGTCCAGCGTGGCCGTGCGGGGCCCGTCGGCGGTGATCAGCACGCTGGTGCCCGACGCGTACGCGGGCCGGTCCAGCACCGGCAGGGTCTGCGGGCGGTCGGGCAGCTCGACCTCGCCGAAGCCGACCATCTCCCCGACGAGCAGCGCGAGCACGCCGTCGCTGGGCACCGGAGTGGGGGACGGGTCGATGACGACCGAGGAACCGGTGTAGGCGTAGCGCACGTCCAGGTTGAACTGCACCGTGATCGGCTTGCCGACCTCGACGCCGGCTGAGCGCAGCGTCTCCGTGGCCGGGGTGATCCGGTGCTCGAAGGACAGCCCGTCCGTGGCGCAGTCGACCGCGCCGAGGGAGTAGCCGCCGACCCACACGGAGATCTGCAGCCGCTGCTGGTCGTATCCCGAATGCGTGCAGGCCGGGAAGAACGCCAGGTCCAGGCTGGACGGGGTGAGAGTGAGCTCCCCGCTGCGCTCGGCGAAGGTGGTCTGCGCGCGCTCCGTGACGCGGTACCCCTGGTAGTAGTCGGGCACCCCGGCCAGCCCTTCCGGCTCGCCGCGCGGCCCGAGGGCGTAGCCGACGATGCCGGCCAGGAACACGGCGACCGCCGCGGCGGCGGAGGCGAGACGGCCGCGGCGCTGCGCCACGATGCGGCGGCGTACGCCCGCCAGCCGTTCGTTGCCCGCCGGGGCGTCCTCGACGGCACGCGGCAGGGCCTGCAGGTCCGGGTCGAGGCGCAGCCGGGCCAGGCCCTTGGCGGCGTAGCTCTTCACCGAACCCGGCGAGATGTCCAGCGCCTTGGCGATCTCGGCCTCGGTCAGGTCCTCGAAGTAGCGCAGCACCAGCACGACCCGCTGCTGGCGGGACAGCCTGCCCAGCGCCCGCCACACCTCGTCGCGCTCGTCGACGGCCGACTGCGGGGCGGCCATCGCCTGCTCGGGCAGCGACTCGGCGGGGCGCTCGCCGTTCCACCGGCGACGCCACCACGACCGGTACGTGTTGAGCAGCACCTGCCGCACGTACGGTTCCGGGTCGCCGTGGATGCGCTTCCAGGCCGACCACGACTTGACCAGCGCCGTCTGCAGCAGGTCCTCGGCCAGCGCGTGGTCGCCGGTGAGCAGGTACGCGATCCGCAGCAGGTGCCGCGACCGCGCCATGACGAACTCGTCGAACTCCGCCGTGCCGGCCATGCTCCGCAAGCCTCCTGATCGCCGCCGTCAGCAACACGTACCGGTTGGACGGCGGCGCCGGTGGGGTGCTGTCGCGAGAAAACTTCGCCCGTAGGGTACGCGTCCGCGCGGGCGGCGGCCGGTGGCCCGGCACCGGTCCCACCGGTCGGCGGAAGTCTCGTGGATCACGCCGGTCCGCCGGGCGGATCGGCCCCGGGATCAGGGAGGATGACGGGGTGGAGATGTGGAACAACCCTTCGTGCGGCAAGTGCGCCACCGCCCGGGAGACGTTCGAGCTCAACCAGGTGCCGGTGACGCTGCGGCCCTACCTGGACGCGCCGCCGACCGCCGCGGAGCTCGCCGATGTGCTCGACCGGCTCGGCGCGCAGCCGTGGGACGTCTGCCGGCTGGGCGAGCCCGCCGCCGCCGAACTGGGCCTGGCGGGCTGGAGCCGCGACGAGGCCGACCGCCCGCGCTGGATCGCGGCGATGGTCGCCTGTCCACAGCTCATCCAGCGCCCGATCCTGCTGCTCGACGACGGCACCGCGATCGTGGGGCGTACGCCCGAGGCCCTGGCTCGTGCCCTGGCCACCCCGGCGACCCACTGACATGGGGCAGGCGACAGTCCCGGCGGACGCCGCCGGGGCCGGGCCCGCGCGCGCCCGGACCAGGTTCAGCGGACTCGACCTGCTGGCGTTCGCGCTGCTCGGCACGGGGCTGCTGGCGGTGGCGACGCGGCTGGTGCCGCCCGCCGGGGCGCTGGCGACCGGCCGCCGCATCCTGCCCATCCTGATCTTCCTCGGCACGGTGATCGTGCTGGCCGAACTCGCGGCGCGGGCCCAGCTGTTCGACGTGATCGCCACCCGGCTGACCGGCTGGGCGCGCGGCCGCAACGTGGCGCTGTTCGCGCTGTGCTTCGCGTTCGCCGCGGCGACCACCGCGCTGCTCAACCTCGACACGACGGCGGTGCTGCTCACACCGGTGATGCTGGCGACCGCGGCCCGCGCGGGCGTGCCGCCGCTGCCGCTGGCGATGACCACGATCTGGCTGGCCAACGGTGCGAGCCTGCTGCTGCCGGTGTCGAACCTGACGAACCTGCTGGCCGCCGACCGGATCGGCCTGTCGGTCGGCGGCTTCGCCGGAGCGATGGTCCTGCCGCAGGCGGCGGTGCTGGTCGCGGTCGGCCTCTGTCTGTGGATCTTCTACTGGCGCGGCAACCCGGCCCGGTTCACCCCGCCCGCCCCGGTGCGCCCCCGCGACCGGCGGCTGCTGCTGGTCGCGGCGGCAGCCTGCGTGGTGTTCCTCGCGGGCGTGCTGTGGGGTGAGCGGCTGGACCTGGTGTCGGCGGTCTGCGCGCTGCTGCTGGTCATCGCGTACGCCCGCTGGGACCGGGCCGCGCTGCGCTGGAACCTGCTGCCGTGGCGGCTGCTCGTCCTGGTCACCGGCCTGTTTCTGACCGTGGAGGCGCTCGGGCGGCTGGGCCTGGCCGACCTGATGGGCGCCATGATCGGGGCGGACCCCGGCGCGGTGGGCGTCGTGCGGGCGGCGGCGTCCGGCGGGCTGCTGGCCAACGTCGTCAACAACCTGCCCGCGTACGTGGCAGGCGAGGCCGTGATCGCCGCCGGGCACCGCGACCAGCTCCTCGGGCTGCTCATCGGCGCGAACGTCGCCCCGCTGGTGACGGCCTGGGCGTCGCTGGCCACGCTGCTGTGGGCGCAGCGCTGCCAGGCCGCCGGGGTGCGCGTCGGCTGGGGCCGGTTCGCGCTGACCGGGGCGGTCACCGGGGCCGCCGCGCTGACCGCCGGGACCGCCGCCCTGCTGCTGACGCGGTGACTCAGGCCAGCAGCTTGTTCAGCTCGCCGTAGCCCATCGCGTCCGACAGCGTGTCGTAGGTGCCCTTGGTCAGCAGCTCCTCGGTCGCCCGGCGCATCACCGCGTACGCGGCCGCGGCCACCGACGAGCCGAGGCTCACCCGGGCCACGCCGAGCGCGGCCAGCTCGGCGATGCTGGGGGAGCCCGGCCCGGCCAGGATGTTCAGCGGCGCGCCGACCCCGGCGACCAGTTCGGCGATCACGGCCGGGTCGGCCGTGCCGGGCACGAAGACGCCGTCCGCGCCGGCCGCGACGTACGCCCGTGCGCGGGTCAGCGCGTCCGCGACGTCCCCGCTCCCCATCAGGAACGTGTCGACCCGTGCGTTGATGAACAGCCCCGCCCCGGCGGCCGCGCGCGCGGCCGCGATGCGCCGGGCGGCCTCGTCGACGGGCAGCAGCCCGCTCGGGCCGCTGTCCTCCAGGTTGACCCCCGCCGCTCCGGCCGCGACCACCCGCCGCACCGTCTCGGCGACCCCGGCCGCGTCGTCGGCGAAGCCGCCCTCGATGTCGGCGGTCACCGGCACGGCCACCGCGCCCGCGACCCGCGCGACCAGGTCGACCGCACGGTCGGAGTCCAGCCCGCCGCCGTCGGCCGCGCCCAGGCTCCAGGCCACTCCCGCGCTGGTCGTGGCCACTGCGGCCGAGCCCACCTGCTCGGCGAGCCGGGCGCTGGCCACGTCCCAGGCGTTGGCGAGCAGGAGCGGGGTGCCGGGCCGGTGCAGAGCGCGGAAGGCGGCGTACTTGTCGTTCGTCATGCGGCCAGTCCACCACGGTCCTGCGACACCGGCTGGCAGGAAGACGACACCAGCGTGCCGGCCACCGCCATGTCGCCCTCTCGCGAGTCGCCTCGCCGGGTGACCGGTCCGGCGTCTTGGCAGGACACGGCGGCCCGGGTTACGGTGCGCCGATGCGAGAGACGTCGATCAGTCGCGGCACGGCCGGGACGCTCAGCGCCGCCCTGCTACTGCTCGTGCTGGCCTACGGCTACGGTGCCGTCGCCTACCTCACGACCGACGCGGCCTACTTCCCCGAACAGTCCCCGCCCGGCTGGTCCTGGCCGGCCGTCCTGGTGACCATGTTCGGTTTCGTGCCCGCCGCGGTGCTGCTGGTGTTCGCGTGGCGCGCCTGGCGCTCGCCGCTGGTGCAGTCCGATCCGTTCACCCGCCGGCTGCTGGTCGCGGCCGGGGCGGCCACCGCGCTCATGCTGCTGGTGATGGCCACCCCGCCCGGCTGGCAGCTGTTCGACTGGTACGTCAGCTGACCGGCTGCTGCTCCGGCTCCGAGCGGCGCACCGTGCGCTGCTCGGCCCACTGCGACGTCTCCGCGGCCACCAGGCTCTCGATGTTCTCCACCAGCAGGGTCTCGGCGCGCTCGCCGTCATAGGGGACCGCGCCCGCGCTCCACACCACGGCCTCGCGCTGCATCGCGACGAGTGTCGCGCTGGCCCGGACCCAGCTCTCACCCGGCCGCACCAGCTGCCGCAGGCCCGCCAGCACCGCGACGGTGGCGCCGAGCACCGCGGCCAGGGCCGTCGACCCGCCGAGCGCCGCCGCCGCGGGGATGCTCGCGGCGATCACGACGGTCACCCCCTCCAGGGTGTAGTTCGTGACCCGCTGGCGGCGCACCTGCTTCGAATACCACAGCAGCCGCTCCTGCACGCTCATCGGCAGCTGCGCGCCGCCGGGCGAGGTGAGCCGCTGCCACCAGATCGTCTGCGCCGTGCCGTCCGCCATCGCGCCCTCCCCAAAGTCCCGATGATGGTGGCACGCCAAGCCTTCCGGAACCACCCATGGTGGAACTACCTGACACCGACGGACGGCCACACCCCCGTGGAGATCGTCGTTTCAGGTCATGATCTGCGGCTGGACCGCACATCCTGACCCGAAACAGCGATCATCGCCCGTGCGCCGCAACCCGGAAGTGGTACGCCGTCCAGTCACCGAGGCGGGATCAGCAGGTCGGCGGCGACCGCTCGTCGACGGGTATCGCGCGACATCGGGCCCGCCTTTTCGCGGATGGGACGTCGGCGGCGGTCGATCATCCCAGCCGCCGGTGACGGACAGGCGACAAGGCCAACACGGAACGTCGACATAGCAGTGCGGTCGGACCGTTCCCGCCAGAGCCGATCTGTTCGAGCATTCATCAGGTGACGAACCAGAACTTCGGGCAGCCCATCCCGCCACCTCCGATGTATCCCGCACCGCCGCCCAAGAAAGGCCTGGGCACGGGCGCGATCATCGCCATCGTCATCGGAGCGGTGATCATCGCGTGCTGCGGCTTCGGCGCGATCGTGTCCGTCTTCGGCGGAGACGACACCCAGCCGAGCGCCGTGGCGGCCACCGACGACGCACCGCCGCCGGCGGCCAGTCCGGCCGCGGTCGTCTCGCCGGCCGCTCCGAAGCCGACCGAGGCCGCCGCACCCGATGGTCCAGCCACCGTCAAGGTCGGGCAGGCGCTCAATCTGAAGGCGCGGGGCAGCGAGACCAAGGTGACGGTCAAGTCGGTGAAGAAGGCGAAGTCGGACAACATGTTCGACAAACCCGAGCGCGGCCAGTACGTGGCAGTGAACGTCGACATCTTCGCCACCAAGGGCCAGACCGACCTGGGCCCCTCGAACTTCCGGCTGATCGCCAAGGACGGCACGGTATACCAGTACGAGATCCTGGTCGCGGGCATCGACCCGCAACTGGACGCGATGACCACCGTCGAGCAGGGCCAGCGCAAGACCGGCCTGGTCGTGTTCGACATCGACCCGGAGAAGTTCGCGGGGCTGAAGGTCCAGGTGTCCGACGACTACGGCGACGTGCAGGGGTACTGGACCAGCTGAGCGCGAGAAGAGGCCACCGGGGAGTGCCCGGTGGCCTCTTCTCCTGTCGCCGCCGTCACTCCGCCCCGGGCTCCAGGTCCAGGCACACGCTGTTGATGCAGTACCGGGCGTCCTTCGGGGTGAAACCCTCGCCGTCGAACCGGTGCCCCAGGTGCGAGTCGCAGTTGGCGCACCGCACCTCGACCCGCACCATGCCCAGCGCCCGATCCTCGATGTACTTGATGGTCCCCGGCAGCGCCTCGTCGAACGACGGCCACCCGCAGTGGCTGTCGAACTTCGTCACGCTGTCGAACAGTGCCACACCGCACGCCCGGCAACGGTAGGTGCCCGGGGTCTTGGTCTCCACGTACTTGCCGCTCCACGGGGCCTCGGTGCCCGCCTGGCGGAGCACCCGGAACTCCTCGGGGTTGAGGCGCACGCGCCATTCCTGCTCGCTCAGCTGGCTCACGTTCTGCTCCATGCCTCGACCGTACGCGGTAGCGTCGGGCCATGCCCAAGGCCCCAGCGCTCGAGTACGAGGTCGGTAACCGTTCCGTAAGACTCAGCAGCCCGGACAAGATCTACTTTCCGGAGCGCGGTTACACGAAACAGGACGTCTTCGAGTACTACCTCGCCGTGTCCGAGCCGATGCTGCGGTACATGCACGACCGGCCCACCATGCTGCAGCGCTTCCCCGACGGGCTCGACGGGGAGATGTTCTTCCAGAAACGGGTGCCCGCCCGGGGCGTTCCCGACTGGATCACCACCGCCGAGATCAAGTTCCCGAGCGGGCGCAAGGCCGACGAGCTGTGCCCGAAGGAGCCCGCCGCCCTGCTCTGGGCAGCCCAGATGGGCACCATCGTCTACCACCCGTGGCCGGTCCGCGCCCCCGCCACCGAGAACCCCGACGAGCTGCGCATCGACCTCGACCCCCAGCCCGGCACCGACTTCGCCGACGCGGTCAAGGTGGCGGGCCTGGCCCGCACGGTGCTCGCCGACGCGGGCCTGGTCGGCTTCCCGAAGACCTCCGGCGGCCGGGGCATCCACATCTACGTCCGGATCAAACCCGACTGGCCGTTCGTCGAGGCCCGCCGGGCGGCGATCGCGTTCGCCCGGGAGCTGGAGCGGCGCGACCCCAAGCTGATCACCACCGCGTGGTGGAAGGAGGAGCGCGGCGAGCAGGTCTTCATCGACTACAACCAGATGGCCCGCGACCGCACCATCGCCGCGCCGTACTCCCTGCGCGCCAACCCCCGCGCCACCGTCAGCACCCCGGTCACCTGGGACGAGCTGACCCAGGTCGAACCCAACGACTTCGACCTGCGTACGGTTCCCGCCCGGCTCGCCGAGGTCGGCGACCTCTACGGCGGCATGGACGACGTGCGGCACGACCTCGGCACGCTGCTGGAGTGGTGGGACCGCGACGAGCGCGACCGCAAACTCGGCGAGATGCCCTACCCCCCGGACTACCCGAAGATGCCGGGTGAACCGATGAGAGTTCAACCTAGTCGCGCGAAGGGCTCTAGCAGCGAAGACGACTGACTGTCCAGCCAATGTGGGGCTAGCATAACGCTGACTCGCCCGATAATCTAGCCCCGTGACTTCCTCCCCCCGGATCGACGACCTCGCGGCCAGCTTCCGGCGGCACCTCCGGGCCGCCGGCAAGGCCGATCGGACGATCGTCCTGTATGGCCAGTCGATCCGCTTCTACTGCGACTGGCTCGAATCGCAGCAGCGACCCGCAACGCTCGACCAGCTCACACGCCACAGCATCTCCGCGTGGCTGGCCGGGCTGATCGAGGCGGGTAACGAGGTCTCCACGGTGGCCACACGTCTGCGCGGACTCCGGCGTTTCTGCCGCTGGCTGGTCCTGGAGGGCGAGGTCGACAAGGCGCCGACCGAGGGCGTGGAGATGCCCGCGAAGGTCGACAAGCCGGTGCGTGTCTTCTCCGACGCCGAGCTGGCCAAGCTCATCAAGGCGTGTGCGGTGCCCCGCGGCAAGCCGGGCATCTTCGACCGTTCCATCTTCGACGGCCGACGCGACGAGGTCCTGATCAGGATGCTCGCCGACTGCGGGCTACGCGTATCCGAGCTCGTCGGGCTGGAACTCGGGCACGTCGATCTCGACCAGGAGCTGGCGTACGTGACCGGTAAGGGCGCCCGGCCGCGGGTGGTGCCGTTCGGGGCCAGGACCGCGCAGTCGGTCGACAGGTACAAGCGGGTGCGGGCCGGCCACCCGCACGCCACCAACCCGCGCCTGCTGCTCGGGGAGCGCGGGGCGATGTCCGCCGACGGCGTGCGGTGGCGGCTGGAGCAGCTGGGCGAGGCGGCCGGTGTCGTCGACGTCCACCCGCACGCTTTCCGGCACACGTTCGCCCACCGCTGGCTGGCCGGCGGTGGACAGGAGCGGGACCTGATGATGCTGGCGGGCTGGCGGTCCGACTCGATGCTGAGTGTCTACGCCAGGTCGACCGCAGGGGAGCGGGCCCGGTCGGCGCACCGTCGGTTCGGACTCGGCGACCAGATCTGATCGCCGAGTCGGTCGCGACTAGTCGACCGGCGGCATCTCGGTGGGCAGGGCCGGCGGCGTCATCTTCCGGTTCTTCATCAACTCGCGCAGCCACCGCAGCTCGCCGCGCATCATCTCGGCAAGCTCCTCGTTCCGCCTGACCTCCTCGGCGTTTTCAGCGTGCCGCGCGAGGTGCCGATACTTGTTCCAGTTCTCCACCAAGGTCGCATGGCTCTTGTAGCTGGAGATGGCACTCAGCTCCCTGGACGCTCCGTCCCAGTCAGAGCCTGGCAGGGCTTCCTCGCCAGCAAGCCACTTCATCGCCTCGACGATCGGCACGTCGGAGCCAGGCAGGATCTCGACGCTCTCGGCGACCCCGACGGGAACCATCAGCGCGAGTGGCGGCACCCCGAGCGCCTGCGCGAGAACGTAGACATCCGCGAGCGTGACGGTCTGGCGGCGGCCGCTTTCGAAGTTCGCAAGCACGGACCGCTGAAGCGGGTAGCCGAGGCCGGCGCACGCGTCGGCCAGCTGCTGCGCGCTGATCTTCCGGTCTTCCCGAAGCCTCTTCACCTGGGAGGCCACCGTGGCGGCGACGCGCGCAGGCCAGTCCGGTTGTGTCATGGCGTCACAGTAACCCATCAAGTTGACATCTGAGAACTGCCGAGTCAGACTGCCACTCAGGAGCACAGACAAGCCATGAGGTGACATCTGATGACACAAGAACCCTCTCAGTTGGTCGAGGCCGTTGCTGTGGCGAAGCACTACCACGTATCGCCCCGGACCGTTCATCGACTTGCCAGCGAAGGCAAGATCCCTAGCTACCGCGTTGGCCGCCAGCGTCGATTCGACCTTGCTGAGGTCAAAGCCGCATTGGCCGCGGCATGAGCGCCCGGACCCCCTCGGAGCGGGCACTGATTGCCCGCATCGCCGCGGCCACCCGGTGGGCGAAGGAGCCGAGCCGCACCGAGGCCACGAAGGCGGCGCGGAACGCGTTCGCCAGCAAGTTCGAGCAGGAGGTCGACCCCGAGGGCGTGCTCGCTCCCGCAGAGCGGGCGAAGAGGGCGGCCTCGCTGCGCAGCGCCTACTACTCGCGGCTCGCGCTCCGGAGCGCCCAGGCCCGGCGCGGCCGCAGGGGAGGGGCGAAGGCCGCATGAACCCCGGAAACGCTGAGGGCCGCCCCCGACAGAGCGGCCCCGTGATCAGCGAAAGCAGTGTTGCGACCGAGTCGAAGGTAACCCAGCGGCCCGCTGCCGCGCCACAGTCCGGCCTCGACCTGGTCGTCGACATGGAGAGCATCGCGCTGCAGTACGCCGTCTTCGCGGGCTGGCCGGTCTTCCCCGTCCACTGGACGGACGAGCACGGCTGCTCCTGCCGCAAGGACTGCGGCCGTGACGCGGGCAAGCACCCGCGAACCCCGCACGGCGTCCTCGACGCCACCACCGACGCGGCCCAGGTCGCGGCGTGGTGGCAGGAGTGGCCGCTCGCGAACATCGGCATCGCCACCGGAGCTCCCGGCCCGGACGTGCTCGACTTCGACGTCAAGAACGGCGGCCTCGGCATGGAGACCTACCAGCGGCTGCGTGCCGCCGGACTGCTCCGTGGCGTGCAGGCCACCGTCACCACGCCCAGCGGCGGATGCCACCTCTACTTCCCGGCCGGCGGACACCGCAGCGGCGCGCCTAAGGCAGACGGGAAGGCGCTCGGCCTCGACATCCAGTGCCAGGGCAAGTACGTGCTCGCGCCGCCGTCCCGGATCTTCGGCCGCAAGTACCGGTTGACCGGCAAGCGGCACCGGCAGCATCCGGCCGTGCACGCCGCCGACATCCCGGCGATCCTGCAGCTGCTCAGCCCGGCACCGCCGGTGCCCGCACCCCGCCCGGCGAGGGAGCGCCAGCCCGGCGAGATCAGCCCCGGCGACGACTTCGAAGCGCGCGCCGACTGGGCGGACCAGATGCTCCTCGGCGGCGCCGGGTGGACGTTCGTACGCCAGCGCGGGGCCGCCCTGCAGTGGCGACGCCCCGGCAAGGACGGCGGCAAGTCAGCGCTCACCGGCGGCGACCGCGGCGACCTGTTCAGCGTGTTCACCAGCGAGGCCCCGCCGTTCGACAAGGACGTCAGCTACAGCAAGTTCGCCGTGTACACGCTGCTGCACCACGGCGGCGACTTCAGCGCCGCGGCGCGTGAACTGCGCAGGATCGGCTACGGCAGCGTCGGGGCGGTGAGCTGATGACCACAGCATTCACCGCCGAGGACCTGAGTTTCGACGCCCTCGACACCGAGCCGTTGGACCAGGGTGCGCACCGCGACCACGGCACCCCGCAGGCCCAGGCGCGGCGCACCTGGCGGCCGGTCGACCTCGACGACGTCCTGTCCGGGCGCTACGTCGCACCTCGTCCCACCGTGGGACGACGTGACGACGGGGTCGGCCTGTTCTACCCCGGGCGCGTGCACTCCATCGCGTCCGAGTCCGAGGCGGGCAAGACCTGGTTCGCTCTCATCGCCGCGCGGGAGGAGATCGAGGCGCTGACCAACGCCGGTGACCTGGCCGAAGTGCTCGGCGACCTCAAGCCGACGCTGGCGATCCTCGACGGCGTCACCGAGGCGATGAGCATGCACGGGCTGGAACTCAAGGACAACACCGACGTCGCCCGCTTCGGCAAACTGCTGCCGCGGGCCATCGCCGAGCACGGCCCGGCCGCCGTCGCGCTGGACCACGTCGTGAAGAACGCCGAGGGGCGAGGCCGGTACGCCATCGGCGGCGTGCACAAGCTCAACGGCATCAACGGGGCCGCCTACGTGCTGGAGAACCGCACGCCGTTCGGGATCGGCCGCACCGGCAGGTCCACGGTCTACGTGGCGAAGGACCGGCCCGGCCAGCTCCGCAAGGCAGCCCTGCCGTCCGCCGAGGGACTGTTCTGGCTGACCACCATGGAGATCATCAGCCACGACGAGACATTCGTGGAGACGAGTCTCGTCGTGCCCGCCTCGAACGGGGAGCGCCCGCGGCCGACCGCGCTGATGCAGAAGATCTCCGACGCGCTCGCCGGTGCCGGCCAGCCGCTGACGAAGCAGGGCATCGAGGACCGCGTCACCGGCAAGGCCACGTTCGTACGCCTGGCGCTGGCCGCACTGGTCGACGAGGGCTACGTGGCAGTCACCGCCGGTTCTCGCGGATCGCTGCTCCACAGCCTGAAGAAGCCCTTCGGGGAGGGGGAGCGTTCATGACTTCGTCCCTCGTCCCAGCTCGTCCCGTCCTCGTCCCGGACGGGGTCCAGTGTCCTCGTCCCGTCCCTATAGGGGACGAGGACTGGACGGGGACTGAAACCACGTCAGCTCGTCCCCTTCGCCTCCCTCGCCACCCGCTGTGTGGTGTCCGCCTGATGAGTGAGACCGCATGGCCTTGCCCCGTGGTGCGGCCGCTGCGGTTCGGCTCCGCCCCGTCGACTCGAACGGAGAGACCCATGACCCACCTCATCACCCGCCAGGCCGCAGTCGACGCCATCGCCGGGCACCTGGCCGACCGGACGGCGTTCGTCGTCCTCGCCCCGCCAGACCTGCTCGCCGAGACAACCGGCCGCCTGCGCCACCTGCCCGGCTGGACCGGCTACCTCGACACCGGCCGCGACACCGTCGCCCAGGGCAACGCCGAGCAGTTCGCAGCCCTGTGCGGCGTCGCCCAGGTCCTCGGCCGACCCGCGGTCGCCGTGCTGACCATCCCGAAGACCGTGCCCGCCCGGCGCGTCGCCCAGGCACTGCGCCGCCCGGTGGCCGCCGACGGGTCGCAGGACGTCCTCGTGGTCCGGGTCGACGGCGGCCCTGTCTGCTGGCCGCTGCTGTTCGTCGACGCCCTCGAGCGGGTCGAGCCCGCGGCGGCCGCGCAGTTGCACGCCGAGGACCTGGCGGGGCTGTCATGACCAGCCACTACGAGGAGCCCATCCACGAGCACGAGATCTGCTTCGTCGACGGCGAGCTCGTCATCTCCGAGGAGCTGCTCGCCCGGATCGAGCAGGCCCCACCGATCCGGTGCGCCTGCGGCCTCGAACCGACCCCCGACGACCGCGACCTGTGGCGCGTATGGGTGCTGCGCGAAGAGGTCACGCACCAGATGCACGGCAGCGGCCACCTGCCCGTGGTCAGCCTGCCCGTCGGCGTCCCGTCCTACGTCTGCGGGACCTGCACGGAGCTGATGACCACGGGACAGCTGCGGCCGCTAGCACGGCGGCTGTTGAAGCCGCTGCCGTCGCCGTTGCCGCTGGCACGGCTCAGGCCGGGGGCGTACGACCAGACGGTCACCGAGCTGGTGCTGTGGCTGATGAAGATCCGCGAGAAGAGCGACGTGTTCACTGGCGACGAATGGCTCGCACGGACCCTCGGTGAGCAGCGGTGACCGGCACGCTCAGCCCCGGGCACCTGCTCGTCGTCCCCGGCGACGCCGCCGCGCTGGCACGACTCGTCGCCGCCGGCGTTGACGCGCTCGGCCGTGGCCGGAACCCGACCGACCAGGAGATGCGGCTGCTCCGGGCTGTCACGCAGGCCGCCCGGAACGCGTCCCGTTCCGTGCTCGGAAGTGCCTGTTCCGACGAGGGCTCAACGGCGGCACAGTCGGCACTGACCACAGCGCAGGCGGCGAAGGCCCTGGACGTCAGCACCAGCCGGATCCGGCGCCTGTGCCGCGAAGGCCGGCTGAGCGCCGTCCAGCGCGGACGGTCCTGGTTCATCGTCACGGACTCGCTCGGCGAATACGTCCAGCAGCAGAGGCAGGGGAAGTCATGACAGAGCAGCACACGCCGGGCCCGTGGGGAGCCAACGAGCACCCCGCCGACTGGGCCTTCCGCACCGGCAGGATCTCCGACAAGACCCTCAGCTCGTGGAAGGCGCAGTACGCCGCGGACCCTGCGGGCATCGCGCAGACCCTCGCGAGCCTCGGCGCATTTCCGTGGATCGCCGAGGAGAACGCGAAGAAGCTCGGCCTCACGCCGCCCGCCCTGGCCGACGCCCCGCAGGCCGCGACCAGGAACAGCGGCGCACCCGGCTACGCCAACCTGGTCGAGGAGCTGCGCTCGAACATGCCGCGCACCGTCGCCGCAGCCGAGCGCCACACCAGCGCGCCGCAACTGTTCGCCGGCAGCGGCAACATGCCCCTGGCCACGGCCAGCGGAGTAGAGACGTCGCTGCTCGGCCCGCTCCCGTGGCGTGCCCGCCTCGTCGTCGCCTACGAACCCGACCGGCAGCGCGCCTTCGAGCTGGCCCAGCAGTACGCCGACCACGGCGGCGAGGAGATCTGGCAGGACCTCGACAGCAACGACGCGGTGAGGGACTACACCGCCCGCGTCAACTCCTGGTTCCGCAGCGCGCCGCACGATGACGAAGACGACCTGGCCGCCGACGAGGCAGTGAACAGGCTGTTCAACCAGACCCGATCCCGGCGCTAGCGCCACAGCCGATGCAGTGCGTCAACGTCACCCGGGCCGGGTCGCATCCATCCCTGGCCGTACGCGGGAGCGAAGCCGGGGAGCCGTTCCCTCCTTTCGCGGCACTGATCCGCGCTGCGCGACGCATCGGCCCCGCCCCCGTGTCACACACCGTGATGCGGGGGCTGTTTGCATGACCATGCGATGCATACATATACCGCATAAAAGAAAATTTGATATGCATCAGGGCGACCGCCGGGCCACTCGCGACGCTCTCTCCCCTGAGAGGGGGGTACCGGGTGTGACTCTGCGTCATGAAAGCGGGCCCAACGCCTCTGACCAGCCCTTTCAGGCCACCGATCAGCGTTACGTTTCCGCAGGTCAAGGGCATGGTGACCTTGGAAAAAATCCAGAAACGATCATCAGGCGGACCGCGGGGGCACGGGACTTCTTTTTTGTACGGGTCTGGGATTACAGAGAGTTACATCGTCCCGGATTGACCTCAAATTTCTGGAATGTATAGAGATCCACAATTTATGCATCGGCTTCCGGCGGCGACTACAGATAGTAATCTTCCCTCGGCCAAGATTGGAGTGATCTTCGATGGCAACACGTACGGTCTCGGTCCGCTTGTCGCTGGAGGCGCACGCGTATCTGCGGCAGGCACGCGATGTCCAGCGGGCGACCCGGGACATCCGCGACGAAGCTCAGCGCCTGCAGGAGGCTGGGGCAGCGATGTCGCGCGGCGGCTTCAGCACCATGCTCGCCGGTGTGCCCGGCGTTGCGTCGGCGGCCGCGGCCGGGCTCGGGCTGCTCCCGGCGGCGGCGCTGTCCGGCTTCGCGGCCATGACCACGCTGATGGCTGCGACCAACGGCGTAGGTGAGGCGCTGTCGGCGGTTGCCGATGACGACGCGGCGCTGCTGGTCAAGGCACTGGATGGCCTCACCGAGGAGGCGCAGGCCTTTGTCCGGGAGTTCCAGCGCGTAGGGCCGGCGTTGGGAGCTGTCGGCGATGCCAGCCAGTCTGCGCTCTTCAGCCAACTGGAAGGTGATCTGACGCGTCTGACCTCGGTGTACATCCCCACGTTGTTGAGGCAGATGCCGCAGTTGGCCGCGGCCACAGCACGGGTCGGCACCGACTTCACGGCCTGGGCGACCGCGCCGAAGACGGTGAGCCAGGTCAGCGGTCAGCTTCGTCTCGCGGTCGACGTCGTCGACGACCTGAGCCGCCTGCTGCGGTCTGGTGCCGGGGCGATGCTGGACCTGGCCGATGCTGGTAAGGACTTCACCCGTGACACGGTCGACGGTCTCGCCGACGGCGCGGAGGCTTTCGAGCGTTGGGTGGGCACGGCTCGCAGCACCGGCCAGCTCAACCAGATCTTCGACAACGGCGGCCGGATCCTGCAGCGGCTCGGTGAGATCGCGGGACGTGCCGGCCTGCTGCTGGCCGACATCGTCGACAACCCTGCGCTCGTCGACGGGGCCGAGGCGCTGTTCGATGTGCTGCACATCGGCTTGGACGTGGTCCATGGGCTGCTGCTGGCGTTCGAGGCGCTGCCGACTGGCGTGCAGTCGGCTGTGGTGACGTTCGCCGTTTTCGGCGGTGCGGCGCTCATGGTGACCGGCCGGGTCATCATGCTGAAGGGCGCGCTCGACGCCATGAAGGTGTCGGCGGTCCAGGCGGGCACCGCGGCCAAGGGTGTCGCGGCGATGTTCGGCGGGCCTTGGGGCTTGGCGCTGACCGCTGCCGCTACGGCGGTCACTGTCCTGGCGATGTCGGAGGCTGACGCCCGTCAGCGGGTCCAGGCGCTGGCCGAGTCCCTGGACCAGCAGACCGGTGCCGTCACCGAGAACACCCGGGCGGTCATCGCCGCAGAGTTGCAGGGCCGTGGACTGCTGAAGCATTTCGCCGACCTGGGCGTCGGCAGTGACGTGGTCGTGGACGCGATCCTCGGCAACGCCGCCGCGATGAACACGCTGAACGATGCTCTGCTCCGCAACCAGACCGAGGTCACGCACATCGGCCCGGCATACGCGCAGCAGGGCAAGTCGACGAAGGAGGTCAGGGACTTCCTGGCCGAGTACGGCGTCGAGTTGGACGAGGCCACCGCAGGTAACGCGCTCCAGCGGCAGGCGGTGCAGGGCAGTACGAATGCCATCCGCGGGCAGATCAGCGCGGTCAAGGCTCTCGGTGAGGAACTGCGGGCACAGACCGATCCGGCCTTCGCGCTGCTCAAGGCGCAGAAGGACCTGAAGGCCGCGCAGGCCGGGTACAACGAGGCCGTCAGGGAGCACGGCAGGAACTCACCCGAGGCGAAGGCCGCGTCCTTGGCCTTGGCGGAGGCCTCGGTGACCCTTGCCGGGGCGGTGTCGACGGCGAGCGAGAAGTTCAACGGGCAGCTGACGCCGCAGCTGTACGCGGCGCTGCGCGCGGCTGGGCTGACCGAGAAGCAGATCGATGACGTCGAGGAAGCGTTCATGGCCGCGGCGAAGGCCGGCGGCGAGTTCGCCGGGACGTACACCGCCAAGGTGCATGCGGACACTGCACAGGCTGACGCGGCGCTGCAGGCGACAATCGCGAAGACGCTGCTGTTGAAGGACAAGTCGATCCGAATCAGTGCGAGCGTGTACTGGACCAGCAGCGGTGACCTCCATGTTCCTGGCGGCACGCTCATCCGCCGCTGGGGTGGCATCACCGAGCACGCCCAGACGGGCCTGCTGCGCGACGCGGCGATCTACTCACCGGTCGCGGCCGGAGCGCGGTACGCCTTCGCAGAGCCCGCCACCGGCGGCGAGGCGTTCATTCCGAAGTACGGCGACCACGACCGCAACATGGCGATCCTGTCGGAGGCGGCCCGCTGGAACCGGGCGTCGGTCGTGCCCTGGGAGAACGGCGGAGGCGGAGGCGGCGGCAACAGCTACAGCACCGCCTACAACATCTACCCCCAGCAGGCGAACTTCGGCGTGAACGAGCTACGCGCCGTGCAGGCAGCACGGGACGCCTACGACCGGGTCGGCCGGCCGCGCTGACCGCCTGACGGCACCCGCTCGGCCACATCGGCGGGGCGGGTGCGACTCGGCCAGGATCGTAGCCACATCGACGGAGGGCGATCACGGTGACGACGCGCGTACGGTGCGCTGATGTCCGAACTCCACATCGGTGCACCGCCGCCTCCGCCTCCCGCCCCCGCCGCCCGGCCGCCGTGGATGGTGCCGCTGGTGGCAGGCCTGGTCGCCTTCGCTGTCCTCGCCGTGGGCGTCATCGTCGTTCTGGCCTTCACGCTGGGGCGTGACAGCGGCGAAGCGGCCCCCACTGCCCCGCCGGTCCGGCTCGACTCCCCTCAGGCGATCGCTGCACGCCTGGCGGAACTGGGGATGCCGTGCGCGAACCTGTCTCCGATCAGCAACCCGATCGGGGCGGTGGCACGCTCGTCGTGCTACGTGGGCACCGACGAGGTCACCATCAGCGTGTACGAGTCGAAGGCGGACGTCGAGGCGCAGTGGAACATGCACAAGGCGCTGATCCTCGGCGAGTCCAAGGCGGCCCTGGTGGTCGGCGACATCTGGACCCTGAACCCGGACGACCACGAGTGGGGCAGGCGGGCGGCCGAGAAGCTGGGTGCCGAGTTCAGGACAACGCCGTGACAGCCCAGGGGTGCAGCTGTGGATGACGGCCAGCTTTTCGTGCACACGCTGCGCGACCTCGACCGGCGGACTGCACTATCCGACGAGTACGAGGTGCTCATGGGTGCCGCCCTGCTCAGGAAGCTGCTGCTGGACCAGACTCGCGTCATGGACCGGGTCAACCGGCAGTTCAAGCTGAAGCTGCGGTTCCGCTATGTTGGCTCCGGCCCGATGGAGGAGCTGATCCTAAGCCGCAAGCCGGTGTTCTGGGCGATCGATGACGCGCTCGACCCGGAGCAGGGCGCGCCGTTCGGACCGGTAGTGGACGCCACCCTGGACCAGTTCCTGGCCAGGCCGCTAATGCTGTTCCAGAACGAGATGATCACGGTCCGGGATGTGATCGACCAGCTCGCCAACGTCGAGGGAGCCGTGCATCGGTCGACGGCGAGAGAGGGCCGGGAGAAGATGCTCCAGGCCGCCGGTCAGTTCTACAGCCGCAACGGCCTCTCGGGAGTGGTGAGCCAGGTGCGCTTGATCGGCCGGATCACCGTGCGCGGGCTGAAGCCGCTGCACGACGCCGTCATCGCCGCGGGTAGTTAGCCGAGCCACCAGTAGGGCGAACGTTGCAGCTGCTCGACTTCGGCCCGCTGCCGGCGTGCGGCGTCCTCGGTGACAAGCCAGCGCGGCCCAGCTGGGCGCAGCGTCCGCCTGCGCCCAGCTGGGCAGTCACCCGTTCACCCAACGACCCGTCGCCTTATGACCGGCTCGTACGCACGGTGTTCTCAGGCAACTCGAAGATCTCCCGCTGCATCAGCGCGAAGAGCTCCACCTTGATGGCCTTCATCTCGTCGTGTCCGTGGCCATCTTCGTCAGGGCCCTTACCGTGGATCAGGTTGGCCGTAGCCATGTCGACGGCCTGCTGCTGGAGCAGCTCTACCAGCTCGGCGACACGAGGACTCCACATCCACTGGGCGTCGGCCGTGTCCTCCGGGATGCGGAGCAGGTCGTCGCGGAGGTGAACGCACACGCCGTACGGGGTGTGGTCCTCAGGCTTCAGGCCCTCGAGGGTGCCCCGGTTACAGATTCCCTCCGCCGTGTCCATCACCCTGGACACCCATCGGGTGAGCCTGGTGTAGGCAGCCTCCAGCTTCTCGACCTTCAGAGTCTGCAGGTGCTTACGCCGGTCACGCCCTTCCTGGCTCTCGGCGATCTTCCTATCGTTCTTGTTCTTCAGCGCCACTCCGATCAGGCCGAGGGCGGCCGTGACGATGACACCGACCAGGACGCCACCGCCGATCCAAAGTGGCTGGGAAGCGGTTGAGATGTTCAATGCGAGCATCGGTCGATTGTCCTCAGGCCGCCCGCGAAAGGCAGCCGAGTTAGCCGCTGAAGATCGCGATCGGTGCCGATGGCATAATGGCCGCTCCGGGGTGCGAGCCGCGGGGAAGGCCCGCCCTCCCGCTACGGCGGTCGAGGGCGGGCCGCCTTTGCCTTGGCGGCACGGACGGCGGCGAAGCCGGGGGCCATGAGGACCCGGATCGCGGCGAGCGTCTCAGCGGTGAGCGGCGGCATCTTCGCGACCTGCTCCCGGGCGTAGGCCCGGCGCTCCTCGGGGGTCATCGCTTGGCCCTGGCGATCGACGACTTGAGCGCGAGCGCGGTCATGTACGCCTGCCGGGCGTGCTTGGCGCGGCGGGTCCGCTCCTCCTCGGGCAGTACGCCGTCGGGGTCGACCTGCTTCTCGAACCGGGCCATGAAGCCCTTGCGGGCGGGTGCGGTCGCGGTCTTCGGGTCGGACTCCTTGGCCCAGCGGATGTGGGCGCCGAGTCGTCCGGCGGTGGCGCGCTGCTGCGGGGTGATCTTCATGCAGCGCGGCTGCCCACCGTCCTACGGGCCGAACCGCTAGTCGATCAAGAAGTGACCTTGTCCACTTCAGCTGGCAGCTGCCTGCATCCAGCTGCCGATCAGGTCGACAAGGAGGCCGATAGCGACTACAGCTGCCGGGCCGCGCCATCCTGCGACATGCTCGCGGGCAGCGACTTCAGAGGCTTCCTCGGGGGGCAGCAGGGCGTCGCTGTAGGGCGGGGACGTCAGCCCCAGCCTGGCCAGTTCATCGCGGTACCACTCGCCTGCCGTCGGATCGTTCCCCATCCGTTCGAGGTATTCGGCCGTGACCCGTTTCGCCTCGGCGCGGGTCCGGTTGGCGCGGCGGGCGGTGAACCACGCACCTGCGGCGAACCAGACGACGCCAGCGAACTCGATCGACGTGCCGACGGCACTGACGAATGATCCACAATCAGCCACGAAGCGACATTAGACATGCCGCGCAACAAAGGCCGCCCTCCGCTGACGAAGGGCGGCCCGGCGGGGGAGATGGTCAGTCCATGCGTCCCTGGAACGTGCCGCTGAACGTGCGGCCGCTGGCCTTGCCGAGGACGACCAGGATGACGGCGATGAGCAGCAGCGCACCTAGGATGACCGCCGCGTGCTCGACGAGCGCGGTCACCGCGGCGTACAGCAGCCAGCCGAACCCGGCCAGCACCATCGCCGCAGCTGCGGCGATGGCCACGAGCGCGCGGGTCGACAGCTGTCGGCGGACTGGTGCCTGTCGCTGCACGAGTCGTGGGATCAGGCGGACGTTGACGAGCACCTGGCCGCGCTCGCCGGTCGGTGCGGGCGACGTCGACGAAACCAGCCGCCCGGTCGCCTGCAGGTGC
Organism: Catellatospora methionotrophica; assembly: GCF_011297335.1. Lineage (GTDB taxonomy): Bacteria > Actinomycetota > Actinomycetes > Mycobacteriales > Micromonosporaceae > Catellatospora > Catellatospora methionotrophica. Next base: position 84,500 of record NZ_JAAOTJ010000020.1, read on the forward strand.
GCCAGGGCCTGGCCGACCTCGCCGACGGTGCCGGTGATGGCGGCCCGGCCGCCGGGCAGGTGCACGATCTCAGCACTACTCGCTGTGACCGGTGTGCGGGTGGTTCCTAGTGCCTGTCGGGTGTCCATGAGGTGCCTCCGGGGTGTGGTCTGCCGTCGAGCCGAGAGATTCGCTAGCCACTAGCCACCTGGCCAGGGCATATGCGGACCGCTAGCGGGCGCGCTAGGTCTAGCACCGCGCCCGCTAGATTCACGCCGCCTACTTGCGCCGTTTTCCGTCACGCTCCGCGATTGCTCGGCGGATCGCGTCGGCCGTGACGCCGTACCGGTTCGCGCCCTTGCCAGTCGCCGAATCGGTCAGCCACGTCTGCGCCGGCACGATGCCGTACGGCCGCAGCGCCGCCGACACGGAGGTTTTGTCCCAGCCCTCGTAGGCGGGGCGGAACTCGGCCAGTCGTTCGGCGATGGACTCCAGCCACGCCTTGTCGGCGATGACGCCCAGGACGTCGGCGAGCACGTCATGGGACGGCCCGGCCTGCACGTCCTGCTCGACACCCAGGGCGTAGCCCGACAGCGTCCCTGCCGCCTCCCGCACGGCGCGGGCCCTGGTCACGACCTGCTCGGCGACGACCGCGTCGACGTAGTGGGTGCGGACGATCTGCGGGTCGTCGCCCTCACCTGCCAGGTAGCCGATACCGCGGTCGGACCGAGCGAACGCCTGCGCCTTGATGCCCGAGCTGGACGCGCCCGACCCGAGGATCATGTCGTTGGCCTGGTGGGTCATGACCTTCATCGCGTACCGCAGGACGACGTTGCTGCTGATGACCGGCGGCAGGCTCTTCGCGTCCGGCCGCTGGGTCGCGAACAGCATCATGATCCCGGTCGCCGGTCCGCGCCGGACCAGGTCCTCACAGATGGCCTGGATCTGCTCGCCGAACTCCGGGTGCTCGAACCAGCGCTGGCACTCGTCGACCCCGACGACGATCGGGAACAGCCCGAGCGAGGAGTTGTCGGCGAGTTGGTCGGTGACCTTCGACTCCGGGACCAGGTCCGAGGGCAGCCCGCGCAGCACCTTCGTTCTGCGGGTCATCTCGGTCTGCAGCTCGGTCAGCGCGGTCAGCGCGTATTCGATGTCGTCCGGGTCGTCACCGGCGCGGTATCGGTGCGCGATCGGCTGCAGCGGCCTGAAGTCACCGGTGCCCTTGAGGTCGAACGGCCAGACCTGGGCGCGCGGGTCGAGAGCGGCGGCGAGCAGTAGCAGGCGCAGGCTGAACGTCTTGCCCATGCGCGGGATGGAGCCGATCGCCGCCGAGGCGTACATGAGGGTGACCGAGGCGGCCCGGCCGCGCGGGTCGGTGCCGAACGGGAACGGGTTGAACAGGTTCACCGCTCCGCCACGGGCCAGCGGCCAGGGCGGGTTCGGAGACTTCGACATCTCCCGGTCACCGACCCACAGGACCAGCCGGCCAGGGTGCACACTCGGGGCACCTTCGGGCCAGACGCAGCCCAGCGGACGCGACAGCGCCGACGCCAGGGCCTCGCGGCGCTCGATGACGTCGCCTGCGGTGACGCCCGGCGGCAGATCGACCTCGGCCCGCCAACCGGCACCGTCGCGGCTGATCGGTGCTGGCCACCCGATCTCCTTCGGCGAGCGGTTGATGCCCGCGATACCTAGCGACTGCAGCGCACGCATGACCGTCTCGCTGTGCAGCCGGGCGACCCTGCTGGTGACCACGGCCGAGGTCGCCAGCGGCGCATCGGGGCGTCCGCCGGCCGCACCGAGACAGGCCACGGCGACACCCGCGGTGAGCAGCTGCACCCACGCCGGTGCGGCCAGCAGCGCGACACCGACAGCACCTGACACGAGCACGCCGAACCCGGACATGCGCAGCCTGGCCTTCATGCGGCGGCTGCGCTCTTCGGCGAGAGTCACGTACTGGGCCCGCGCCATGCCGTCCGCTGACACCGCCACGGCCGAGCGCACGACCTGGCGGCCGTCCCAGTCGAGCATCCAGGCGACCCAGCTGCGCAGCACGCGTCCCAGGCCGCGCGGTGCCCTGGCGATGAGCCGAGCGACGTACAGCGGCAGGCGTACGGCGTGGTAGCCGGCGCGGTGAGCGGCGTTCTCCGCGGCCCAGCGCATCTGCGCCTGGAACGCCTCGGCCGAACGCGCCCACTTCGGCAGGATCGGCTGACGGTCGGTGTGTCGCGGCGCCCGGTGCTCGTCGACGTCGACGGGCTGCGGCGTGGTCAGGTCGACCAGTTCGGCATCCCAGTCGATGGGGATGTTCGGGTCGATTGCCATGATGGATCCCTCCTTTGCGGGAGAGCGGGGCGCACCGAACTGTCCAAGGTGGGGTGCGCCCCGCGCGGGGTCGGGTCAGACGTTGTAGCCGTGCTTGGCGATGTCGCGCAGTTCGGAGATGTGTTCCTCCAGGGCCACCTCGCGGGTCCGGGCCGCGATGAACGCCGTCCGCTCGTCGAACCTGCCCGGCGCGTTCAGCCCACGGGCCTTGGCCTCGGCGGAGATGTCCTGCGCGGTGGGGAATTTCTTGGCCATGGCTGCTCTCCTTCTATGTCTGGTCGCCCCGCTGGCGGCCACCGCGCGGGCCGGGACTGCAGGCTCCGGCCCCACGGAAGCTGTCAGAGGGAGAAGTGGCCGCCGGTGATGTGGCCCATCTGGATTCCGACCGTGGCCGAGCCCTCAGCCACGTTGACGACGCCGGGCCGCCGCGGAGAGCGTCGGGCCGTGAACGTCACCGCGGCCAGCTGGGCTAGCAGTGTCTCGAGGATGTAGCTGCGATTGGCGGTCTCGTCGTCCATCGCGGCGCTTGCCTCGCTGGCGATCCGGTCGATCTCGTCGCAGAGCTGGATGGTGTCCATCGGTGTGCCCCTTCCTGGGCTGCTACTTCTTGTCCTTGTTGCCGTCGCCCTTGGGCTTCTTCACCGCGTACGGGTCGTGCGGCTCGGAGTCGTCGTTGAAGTGCTTCTTCAGCAGCGCCCGCTCGCGCTCACGTCGCGCCAGGTCTCGCTCGTACCAGCCCATGTCGTCCTCCTGATCTCGGGTTGTGCCACTGCCGCTCTGGCAGCCACCGCGAGGACCGGGCGTGCTGGTTCCGGTCCCACGGAGGCCGTCACGCGGCGACCTGCTCCAGGACCTCGGTGCCGTTGACCTTCCGCTGCTCGCCGGTGTCCTCGTTGAGGACCTGGCGCACACGCCGCTCCGTGAGGTCGAGAGCCTGGGCGACGTCCTTCCGCTTCACGTCCGGGGCGGAAGCAAGCAGTTCGGTGGCGAGCTTCCGGGTCTCCTCGACCGGACGCCGGGGCGTTGCCTTCTTCACCGGCGCGGCCTTCTTCGCGGCAGGCTTGGTCGGCGCAACTTCCGCCGGAAGCTCGTCAACCGTGGTTGACGGAGCCACGTTCGGCGGCGTGGTCAACCGTCGCCGTGTGACAACGGTTGCTTCCGCCGGAAGCTCGGCCGACTTCCGCCCCGTCGCGAGCACCTCGATGACGAGCAGCAGGGCGATGGCGGGCCATGCGGAGATGACGCGGCTGGTGATGTCGTCGGCGGCGGCGAGGACGTTCGCGACGACGGACGCGGCGACGCCGAGGACGAACGCGATCCACGCCCACGGGCGGACCCTCAGGTTCGCCTGGCGGTCCTCGCGCATCGCGATGGTGGCCACGATCAGCATCCCGTCGACGCTGACCGGAAGGAGCGCGGCGACAAGGCCCGGCTGTCCGTGGTCGACGGCCAGCTCCCGCATGTGGGTGTAGGAGGCGTACGCGGCGATCCCGGCAACAGCGCCGATCGCGGCGTACTTGGTGAACTGGGCAAGCTTCACGGTGGTTCCTCTCAGAGGGGGCGGGCCTGCACTCCGCGGGCCCGCCCGGGGGATGTCAGCGGCGCTTGCTGGCGCGGGCCTCGGCGGCGAACACCGCAACCTGCTGCTGGTCGGTCATGTCGGCGAGCACGGCCCGGTCAACGCTGGCGCGCTCCAGGCGGCGCAGCAGCGCGGTCACCGCGGCGTCCTCGATCTGCTGGTCGGTCGGCGGCTGGTCGCTCATCGGGCACCCCCGGCGAGCAGGTCGGCGGCCTGGCCGAGCAGCGCGGCGACCTCGCGGCCGGTCGGGCCGTCCAGGTCGGCAGAGGCGTACGCGCCGTCCTCGTCGGTGACACCGATGCTCACCAGCGGGCCGCGGTCGTCGCGGTCGTTCAGCTCGACCAGGACGCTGCCGCCGTCGGCGGTGGGGATGTCGCCGAGGGTCCGGGAGTGGACGCCCTGGGCTGCCTGCCCGGCCGGGTGCCGGATCTGGCACCAGGCCGGGTGGCTGCTCATGCCGCGACCAGGGCGGTGACGGTGGCCTGGCGCGGGATCTTGCAGTCGGTCGACTTCGGGGCCCGGCGCGGGTTCACCGGCGCGGCGGTGGTGCGGGGCTTGCGGTCGGCCTTCTCCCAATCGGTCTTCGCCTGCAGCACGCCGAGCTCCCGGCCGACCCGGTACGCCTCGACGACCTCGTCCATGCCCGTCAGCTCGCCGGTCGCGGCGGTGATCAGCGCGTTCAGGTTGTCGCGCAGCTGCCTGGCCTGCTCGACGCTCAGCTCGGCGAAGCCGGTGGACGAGTCGATGGCGAGCATGACGGCCTGGTCGTCGGCGTTGCCGTGGCGCCGCTGCAGCCAGGCGATGACGCTGTTCTCCTCCGGCAGCTCGACACGGCGGTCGGGCGTGCCGTGCAGGTCCGCCCCGCCCTGGCCGCACACCTCGCGGTCGCACCAGGCGGGGTGCTCGATGCTGTCGAGGTAGTGGTCCCAGGCCTCGTTGCGGGCGTCCACGACGCGGTTGAACCCGTCGAAGAACCTGCCGCACAGGCACTCCGCGCCGCACTCACCGGGGCCACCGGCCCAGCTGCGGGCGATGCCGTGGGCGGCGGGGGTGGTGACGACGGCCACAGAGGGCCGATTACGCTTTCCCATAGCCGGACTCGCTTCCGGTCAGGCCCCGGGTCGCGGTGCTCGAACACCGTCCGGGGCTGCTTTGTAGGCGGGACCAGCCCCGAAACGGGTCAGAAATTCACCCGATAACCTGGCCGGTCACAGTGCCTGGCCAGCAGCGTTTTCCCTGGTGAGTACAGCGCTTAGACCGCGACATCCCGAAGATGCCCGGCGAACCGATGAGGGTTCAACCCAGTCGAGCGAAGGCCTCCAGCGGCGAAAACGACTAGCTGTCCAGGCAATCGGTGATGGTGGGAGATGGCGCTCGTCATTCGCGGCCAGAACGGCCGCAAGACCCGCAGAGGATGCGGGCTGAGGCCGTTGGCCGCTGCGTCCCACCGCCAATGTCCGGGCGGCGTATCCGTGAGCGACTCGGCCGCATCGACGTCGCCTGCTGGTCGGTCCGGCCGTCCACCAGTTGAGTACCGCTGCCATATTGGCGGACGGTGATCAAGCAGGCACTCCGCGTACGGTGCCGAGATGGACGAGATGCCTCACCGGGACGACTTCCACATCGGCGCACCTCCTCCGGCTCCGGAGCCTGCCTCTCGACCCGCGAAACGCCGGAGAACCAGCTTGTTCGTCGGCCTCATCGCGCTGGCCGTGCTGGTTCTCCTTGCTGGCGGTGGGCTGCTCGTGTGGGTCGTGCTGACGAAAACGCCCGCCGGTGACGTGGTCGCGTCCGCCGTGGAGTCGCCCCTCGTATCGGCGCAGAAGAAGTGCGCGCCCGGCAATTCGTACGCGAAGATCGGCGATGGCGGCAACACCCTGACGCTGCAATCCGAGGGTGAGGAAGACCCAGGCATCAGCTACACGCAGCTGAGGTGCTTCCTCGACGAGCTGAAGGTGTCCGACGCGGTGCGGTCCGAGATCGGCCAGACACGGGCGCTGGACGGTAAGCAGAACGGCGAGTGGGGCAAGTTCAAGGCGTCGTGGCGCTACCACCCTGACAGCGGACTGAACATGGTCGTGACGATGCCCTAGCCGAGCCAACAGCTCGACAGCCACCAGACCGTGACATCCGAAGATGCCCGGCGAACCCATGCGCTTGCAGCCCCGTCGTGCGCGGGACAACAACGCGGATTGACCGGCCGCGACGGCGAGCGTTAGCAAACGTCCCGTGGTCGTTATGTAGTCGTAAGCCGCGAGTGGCGTGGTGGCGGTGCGAGGATGTGCGGGACACGGTCGATGGCGCGAGGAGGTCGGCATGTCCTACGAACCGAAGCTTGCCGCCGCCCTGTCCGGCGCGACACTCGCCCAGCTTGCGCACTGGCGCAACGCCAGGGACGGCCAGGGCGCGATTCTCCTGCCGGAGCTCTCTGCCACCAAGCCAGTCCTCTACTCGTTTCGGGACATCCTCGCTCTGCGCACCTGCGTGGCGCTACGCAGAGAGTCCTCGCTGCAAAGAATCCGCAAAGCGCTGAGCACCCTGCGCGTCGACCTCGGCGAACGTGATCATCTCTCCCGATACACGCTCGTGGCTGGCAACGACACGATCTACTTCGTGGACGTCGACGAGCAGGAGGCCGTCGACCTGGTGCGCAGTCGGGCCAATCTCGTCATGCACGAGCTGGTCGAGGTGCTGCGGCCGTATTACTACAACGGCCGCCGCGTCCCAGCGCTGTTCGAACCGCGCCCCCATCTTTCGGTCAGACCCGACGTCCGGGGCGGCGAACCGGTGATCAAGGGCACCCGTGTGCCGTACCAGCAGGTCGCCAGCCTGGTGCGGGACGGCGTCGCAGCGGCCCGCATCCGGGACTTCTACCCCGGGGTTTCCGAGGCCGCGGCAGTGGACGCGGCAGACTTCGCCGACTATGCGGACAGCTATCAGACCCAGGTGGCCGCTTGAGGATCCTCATGGATGAGAACGTCGCCCGGCCGCTCGCCGTGGCGGTGCGATCGTTCTTGACGGCACATACCCTTCACCACCTCACGGAACTCGACGGCTGGGCGGGCACGCCGGATGTCGATCTGTACAAACGCGCCGCTCAAGACGGCTACGAAGCGATCCTGACCACCGATGGTCGGCAGATGCAGCGCCCGAACGAGGTCGCTGCCATCGCCGATGCCGGAATTCATCGCATCGAGTTCAGTCAGCGACACTCCGGGCTGGTGGGCTTGGGCGTCGCCATCGGTGCGGTCTGCGCCGGGCTGCCGATCGCACTGGCCGCGTTGGAGAACGCACCGACACAGCTGCTGGTCCAGCTCAACGGCATCAGTCCCACGGCTCGTGATCGGCTTCGCGTCACGGACCCCGCGATGGCACCTCCCAAACACTGGCCGGGCTGAGCTACTGCCGCAGGGCTGGTCGGCCGTACATGCCGATGCCCCGTCGCCGAGAACGGAGACGGGGCATCGGATGTCACGGTCACTGTGGTGGGCACACCGTGCCCGGTGGCGGGACCGTCAGGTTGATCAGGAAGTCGTTGACGTGTTTGTTGATGCAGCGTGTCTCCGGGTAGGCGGTGTGGCCCTCGCCGTCCCAGGTGAGCACGACGCCAACCCCGAGCATGTCGGCGAGCTTCTGGGTCTGCTCGTACGGCGTGGCCGGGTCGCCCTTGGTGCCGACGACCAGGATCGGCGGTGCTCCCTCGGCCTTGCCGGTCGGGTACGGGTCGCGCTGGGCGGGCCAGACCGAGCAGGTCAGCTGGCCGACCGCCAGCGGCGCGCCGAACAGCGGGTACTTCTCCCGCCACTCCGACTGGAGCTTGCGCACCTCCTCGACGCTCGGCGACTTGCCGTCGTCGGCGCAGTTGACGGCGGCGTTGGCGTCGAACAGGTTGGTGTACTCGCCGTTGGCGTTGCGGTCGGCGTACGAGTCGGCCAGCGCGAAGATCGCTTCGGACTTGCCGTCCTGCAGGTCCGCCAGGGCCTGACCGAGGTCGGGCCAGCGGGCCTGGGTGTACAGCGACGACACCACGCCCCAGAAGATCCAGCCGGCGGTGGCCTTGCGGCCGTCAGGATTGCCGACCGGGTTGGTGTCGGCCTCCTGCATCAGCTTCTCCACGACCGCGCGGGCGTCGCCGTCGATCGGGCACTGACTCTTGTTCTTGGCGCACCAGGCGGCGAAGTTGTCGAACGCGCGCTCGAAGCCCATCGCCTGGCTCTCCGAGGACTGGATCGAGGTCTGCAGCGGGTCGACCGCGCCGTCGAGCACCATGGCCCGGATGTTCTGCGGGAACAGCTGCGCGTACACGGCGCCGAGCAGCGTGCCGTAGGAGTAGCCGAGGTAGTTCATCTTGCCCTCGCCCAGCGACAGGCGGATGGCCTCCATGTCCCGGGCGGCCTGCTCGGTGGCGAACAGGCCGAGCCGGTCGCCGTACTTGGCCTTGCAGCCGTCGGCCATCTTCTTGGTCAGCGCCAGGACCTCGTCGAACTCCTCCTGGGTCACCGGGTCGGGCTCGCTGCCGAAGGTGGCGTCGAGGTCGGCGTCGGTGTAGCAGTCGACCGGGGTGGAGCGGGCGACGCCGCGCGGGTCGAAGCCGACGATGTCGAAGCGCCGGGTGATCTCCGCGGGCAGGCCCAGGGTCAGGTATGCCGCGAGGTCCACGCCGGACGCGCCCGGACCGCCCGGGTTGACCATGAGCGCGCCGATGCGGTCGCGCTGGTCGGTGGCCCGGGCGCGGATGACCTCGATGTCGAACGTCTGGCCGTCCTCGGGCTTGTGCCAGTTCTGCGGCACCTGCACGGTCTTGCATTCGAAGGTGTACCCGGAAGGGGCTTTGCCCAGCAGGTCGGCGGCGATCTCGGGGCACAGCCGCCAGCCCGCCTCGGGGCTGACCGCGGCGGCGGGACGGCGTCCGAAGTCGGGCAGCGGCAGTATGCAGCCGCTGGTGGTCAGTGCTGAGGTCAGTAGCGCGACAACCGCGCCCGCCACTCGCTTGTCAACCCTGAGTCGCACGAGCGTGTTCACTCCCCCCGGAACGGATCCGCCCGAGCCTACGGGGTACGCAGTACCTCGTCGACGTTGAGGCTGATAGGACGGTCGAGCTGGTCATAGGTGCAGGACCGGGGTTCGCGGTCGGGACGCCAGCGCTTGAACTGGGCGGTGTGCCGGAAGCGGTCGCCCTCCATCGCGTCGTACCCGACCTCGACCACGAGTTCGGGGCGTAGCGGTTCGAAGCCAAGGTCCTTCCCCCCACTCCATCGGCTGGGCGCACCCGGCACGCGCTGGCCCTCCGTCGCCGTCCCCCACGTGTGCTCGGTGGGGTTGCGGTAAGGCTCCAGCTCCTCCAGCAGTTCGGCCCGGCGTGCCGCGGTGAACGCCGAACTCGCGCCGACGTGGTGCAGCACGCCGTGCTCGTCGTACAGGCCGAGCAGCAGCGACCCGACCACCGGCCCGGACGTGTGGTACCGGAACCCGGCCACCACCACGTCCGCCGTACGCGCGTGCTTGATCTTGAACATGAGCCGCTTGCCGGGGGAGTAGGGCATGTCGGCCGGTTTCGCGATGAGCCCGTCGAGCCCCGCGCCCTCGAACGCGGTGAACCATTCCCGGGCGGTGTCGGCGTCGGTGGTGACCGGGGTCAGGTGCACCGGCGGCTCGACGTGGGCGAGAGTCTGCGCCAGCAGGGCCCGGCGCTGGGCGTACGGCTGGTCCATCAGCAGCCGGTCGTCCAGCGCCAGCAGGTCGAAGGCGATGACGTCGGCGGGGGTCTCCACGGACAGCTTGTTCACCCGCGTGGCCGCAGGGTGGATGCGCTGGTTGAGCATGTCGAAGTCGAGGCGGGGGATGCGGTCGGCGTCGCGGCGGATGCAGACCAGCTCGCAGTCGATCACCGACCGGGCCGGGAACTGCTTGAGAGCCAGGTTCACGACCTCGGGAAAGTATCGGGTCAGCGTCTTGCCACCGCGGCTGGCCAGCTCGACCTCGTCGCCGTCACGGAAGATGATGCAGCGGTAGCCGTCCCACTTGGGCTCGAACGTCATACCCGGCGCATCGGGAATCGTCGACACCGGCTTGGCCAGCATCGGTTCCACAGGGGGGTTCACCGGTAGATCCATGCCATCAGTCAACCAGCAAACCGCCCACCCCGCGCCAATCCCCCCGTTTTCCCAGCCCCTTCTCACCTTTCGAGTCGATCATGAACTTGTGGGCACGGCTAGATGGCGTGTCGCGTCCAAAAGTTCATGATCGTCGGGGTGGGTCGTGCCATCAGGCGGTGGCTGGGGTGGGACTGGACCGCTCCTGCTCGAAGCGGAACTCGCGGATGAAGCAGTCGCGCGGTTGGCCCACCGCGAACAGCACGCAGTCGGCGACCGAGCGCGCCGTGAGCAGCGCCCCGGCGGTACGCGGCCCGTCCTGCACGAAGTCCGGCGGGTACAGCGAGATCACCCGGATGCCCTCGGGGCGCAGCCGGTGCGACAGGATGCCGGCCAGCCCCGCCTGCGCGTGTTTGGCGGCGTAGAAGGCCGGATGTGCGGTCGAGCGGTGGTGGCCGATCTCGCCGCAGCCGGAGATCAGGTTGACGACGTCCGGTCGGGCCGACGCCCTCAGCAGTGGCAACAGGTGCTTGATCAGCAGCGTGGTCCCGGTCGCCGCCCCGCTGATCATCGACACGATGACGTCGTCGGGGACATCCTCCAGATCTGGCCCCTTCGCGTACGCGGCCGCGTTGTTGACGAGCACGTCGAGATGGCCGGTCCGCTCGGCGAGGGCCGCGGCGAACCCGCGTACCGCGTCGGGGTCGGCCAGGTCGCACCGGAACGCCTCGGCGCGGCCAGGCCCGTCCCTGTTGATCAGCTCAGCGGCGGTGGCGGCGGCATCGGCGTCCCGGGCGGACAGGTACACATGCGCGCCCCGGGCCGCGAAGTCGGCGGCGAGCAGCCGCCCGGTGTCCCGCCCCGCACCGGTGATCGCCACCCGCAGTCCCTCGAAGATCATGCCTAGATCCCATCACCTCCATCGTGCTTGAGGTCAACCTTCCGCCCCCCGCTAGACGATCATGAACTTAGGCCGGCGACACGCCGCCGAACCCGCCCATGAGTTCATGATCAACGCGGACGGCGGACGGCGGGCTGCAACAAACCTGCACATCGATAACCTTGCATGCGTGGAAAGCGCTTTCCTATGCTCGGAGGTCACGTCGGGTTTCGTCGATGTTTCAGGCGCTCGACGGCTCGATCTCGCGGAAGGGAAGGCGCATGAAGGTACGTTCCCGGCTCGCCACCGCCGCGGTGGCTGCCGCGGTGGCGGCGGCGATGCTGTACGCGGGCACCGCCAACGCCGCCACGCTGTTCCATGACGACTTCAACGACGGCGACTCGGCCGGCTGGACGATGTCCGGCGGGACCTGGTCTGTCATCGCCGACGGCACGTCCGTGCTGCGGCAGGCGGGCACGAGCTCCGACGCCCGCGCCCGGGCGGGCTCGACCGCGTGGGCGAACTACACCGTCACCGCGCGGGTGAAGATCACCGCGGTCAACGGCACAAACCGGTTCGCCGCGCTGCTGGCCAGGGCGCAGTCGAACACCAACTACTACTACCTGGCCCTGCGCACCGACCACACGGTCGAGCTGAAGAAGCTGGTCGGCGGGTCGTCCACGACCCTGGCCAGCGCGGCGGTCACGGTGACCACCGGCGCCTGGTACACGCTGAGCCTCAAGGTCAGCGGCAGCAGTCTCCAGGGCACCGTCAACGGCGGCACGGCCGTGTCCGCGACGGACAGCCAGTTCGCCACCGGGCAGATCGGCGTGGCCACCTACAACGCCGCCGCGAACTTCGACGACGTGCTGGTGGCCGACGCGGCCGGGCCGTCACCGAGCCCGAGCGCCGGCCCGTCCGCGAGCAGCAGCCCGAGCGCCAGCCCGCGGCCGAGCACCAGCCCGAGCACAAGCCCCAATCCGAGCCCCAGCCCGAGCGGGCCGCCCCCGAACCCGCCGGGCCCGGGGCAGCCGGACGGGTTCGCGACCGTCGCCGGATACGGGCAGGCCACCACCACGGGCGGGGCCGGCGGGCCGACCGTCACGGTGGACACCACCGAGGAGTTCCTGGACTACATCGCGCGCACGGGGCCGTACACGATCCAGGTGTCCGGCACGATCACGCTGCCGACCGGCACCACCGACGGCATGCACAACGTGACCTCCGACAAGACGATCGTCGGTCTCGGCTCGACCGCGCGCCTGGTCGGCGGGGGCCTCAACATCGGCGTGCCGATCAGCGACGCGGTGACCTCGCCCCCCGCGAACGCCGTGCACAACGTCATCATCCGCAACCTGTCCATCAGCGGCGCGACCGACGACCTGATCAACGTGCAGATGTTCTCGCACCACATCTGGATCGACCACAACGACCTGTCCGACGGCGGCGACGGCGCGCTCGACATCAAGCGCGGCTCTGACCTGCTCACGGTGTCCTGGAACAGGTTCCACGACCACGACAAGACGACCCTGGTCGGCCACGACGACGCCAACGGCGCGCAGGACACCGGCCGGCTGCGAGTCACCTACCACCACAACTTCTTCGACCGCTCCGACCAGCGCAACCCGAGGGTGCGCTTCTCGCCGCTGGTCCACGTCTACAACAACTACTACTACGACAACAGCTACGGCATCGCGTCGACCAACGAGTCCGGCCTGTTCGTGGAGGGCAACTACTTCTACAGCGTGAACAACCCCGGCCGGGTGGAGTTCAGCGGCCCGCTGGGCCGCATGGTCGAGCGCAACAACATCCTCGTCGAGTGCAACCACCCCATCGAGGTGCGCGGCACCGTCACCGACCCGGCGACCTTCTACCCGTACACCGTGGACGCACCGGCCTCCGTGCCGACGATCGTCCCGGCGGGCGCGGGCGTCGGAAAGATCTGAGGGGGTACGCGATGAGGACAGCACACCGGGCGTGGGTCGCCACGGCCGTGCTCGCCGCGACGGTGGCGTTCAGCGCCGTCGCGGTCGGCCGGGCCGACGCGGCGAACCTGTTCAGCGACGACTTCGCCGACGGCAACGCGAGCGGCTGGTCGACCTCGGGCGGCAGCTGGTCGGTGTCCGGTCAGGCCTACCGCCAGTCCGGCACCGGCGCGGACGCGAAAGCACAGGCGGGCTCCACCGCGTGGACCGACTACACGGTGCAGGCGCGGGTGCAGCCGACGGCATTCGGCAACAGCACCCGGGCCGCGGGTGTGCTCGCCCGCGCCCAGAACACGACCAACTTCTACGCCCTGGTGCTGACCGGCGCCGGCACGGCGCAACTGCGCCGCGTCTCCGGCGGCGGGGTGACGACCCTGGCCAGCGCGCCGGTGACGGTCACCACCGGCACCTGGTACACGCTCGCGCTGCGGGTCAGCGGGTCCCAGCTGTCCGGCGCGGTCAACGGCGCGACGCTGGTCAGCACCGCTGACGGCACATTCGCCAGCGGGCGGGTCGGGCTGACGGCGTCCTACGCGAGCGCGGCCTTCGACGACGTGACCGTCGACGGCGGGCCCGGCACCCCGCCGAGCCCGAGCACCAGCCCGATGCCGTCACCGAGCGCGTCCGCATCACCCGGTCCGAGCAGCAGCCCGAGCCCGAGCGCGTCGCCGTCGCGGCCGCCGAGCCCGTCGCCGAGCACCAGCCCCGGACCGGTGCCGCCGAACCAGGCCGACGGTTTCGCCAGCGTGAACGCGCTCGGCCAGAACGGCACGTACGGCGGTGTGGGCGGGCCGACGGTCGTCGTCGACACCACCGCCGAGCTGCTGGCCGCGATCGACACCATCGGGCCGATGGTCATCCAGGTGCAGGGGACGATCACCATCGACAGCAAGCGGGGCGTACGCCCGCACAAGACGATCATCGGGCTGGGCTCCAGCGCCGTCATCAACGGGGGCGGATTCGACTTCTACCGCTCGTACAACGTGATCGTCAGGAACTTGACCTTCACCAACGCCGAGGACGACGCGGTCAACGTGGGCCAGAACTCGCACCACGTCTGGATCGACCACAACCGCTTCGTGGCCCCGGTCGACGGCTCGATCGACATCGTGCGGGGCGCGGAGTACGTCACCGTGTCCTGGAACCACTTCGACCACACCGACAAGTCGATGCTGATCGGCCACTCCGACGGCAGCGCCAGCGAGGACGTCGGCCACCTCAAGGTGACCATCCATCACAACTTCTTCGACCACAGCCGCCAGCGCCACCCGCGCGTGCGCTGGGGCGACCCGGTGCACGTCTACAACAACTACTTTCTGGGCAACGAGCTGTACGGCGTCGCGTCGACGCAGGACGGCGGCGTGCTGCTGGAGGGCAACTATTTCCAGGACGTGCCGTTCCCGTGCTTCTCGGCCGGCGGCTACGCCGACAGCGGCCCCGGCCGCCTGGTTCAGCGCAACAACATCTTCACAGCATCCGGCCCCTGCGAGGTCTCCGGAACCGTCGGCGACCCCGCCGCGTACTACCCGTACACCGTCGCGGCCCCCTCCACCGTTCCCGCGATAGTGACCGCCGGAGCAGGTGCGGGCCGCCTCTGACCGGCGGGCCACTCCATCGACAGGAGGGTACGGCGGGCACGTCCAGCCAGGTGCGAGCCATGGTGGAGGACGTGCCCGCCGTACCGGCACTAGAGCTGGTCAGCGCTCCGGCGAGGGCCCGTCGTGGGGCCAGTCGGCGAAGTGGGCCAGCAGCTGGGCTCCATGAACGCGGCGTTCACAGGGGTGGCTACGGCCGCAGTGACAGCAGCAGCCGCTGAGGTCTCGCCGATGTGCGGCCAGCAGGTGAGCGCCGTAGGCCGCTTGTGCTTCGGCGTAGCGGGTGAACTCCTGCTCCGGGATCGTTCTAACCATGAGTCGATGTAACGCCTGCGGGCGGGGGCGTTGGCACCGCACCGAGGTTCCCTTCCTGGGATATTTAGTGGACTATGTAGATGCCCCTGAACGTTCCAAGGAATGGCCGTCCATGGCGAACGAACGCCTCCGTGCTGTCATGCACTCGACCGGGATCACCACGCATCGGCTGGCTGCGGAACTCGGCGTGGACCCGAAGACCGTCGAACGCTGGGTCACCCGCGACACCGTTCCCCATCGGACGACAGCCTTCAACGCGGCGCGCCTGCTCGGCAGCCCCATGGCGTACGTCTGGCCCGCGCTCGCCAGCAGAGCGGCGGCACCCGAGAACGAGGTGATCGGCCTCTACCCGCACCGTCATCTCGTACCTCGATCACTGTGGTTCGACCTGCTCAAGAACGCACAGCGCGAGATCGTCGTGATGGCATACGCCAGCCTGTTCCTGCCCGAGGACAACCCCGAGTCGATACGGCTCCTGGCGGAGAAGGCGGAGTCCGGTGTGCGGGTCCGGCTCGCGCTGGGGGACCCGGACTCACCCGAGGTGGCGCGACGCGGTGCCGAGGAGGGCTTGGGGGAGGCGCTGGCGGGCCGCGTGCGCATGGCAGTCGCCTACTACCGCCCCCTGCTGGACGTCGTCGCGGTCGACTTCCGCCTGCACCGCACGACGCTGTACAACTCCGTCTTCGTCTACGACGACGAGATGCTGGTCAACCAGCACGCCTACGGCGTGTACGGGTACCTGGCACCAATTCTGCACCTGCGCAGACACGGGGAAGACGGCCTCTTCGGCATGTATGCCGGATCCTTCGAACGTGTCTGGGAACGTGCCTACCCGTGCCCCCGATGACGAGTCGGTCTGGCCGCCGTCACGGGGACACCACGGTACGTACGAGTGCCGCGGTATCGCGCAGGTCGCGTAGCACGGTCTGCGCACCGGCGGCCCGCAACTCGGCCTCGCTGAATTTGCCCGTGCACACGCCGACCACCCTCGCCCCGCCGAGCCGACCGGCTTCGACATCGCGAGGTGTGTCCCCGATCAACACCGTGTCCTCGGAGCTGAACACCGTGCCGTACTTCCCGCTGGCCTTGCGCCTCGCGGCTGTGACCAGGTCGGCCCTGACTTCGCTGTCCTCGCCGTAGCCGCCGACCTCGAAGTCCAGGCCCGCCTCCAGACCGAACGCGGCAACCTTGGCGTACGCGTTGCGCGCGATGTTGCCGGTGAGCACCGACTGGACGACGCCCGGTGCCGCTGCGAGTGCCGCAATAGCCTGGCCTGCACCGGGCATGGCCCGTCCGCGCTCCCGCAATCGAGGAACGAGGGCTTCGAGAGCGGCTGCCATCACATCGGGGAGGGCAGCTCTCGGCTCATCGCTGAAGGCCAAGCCATGTCGCTCGAACAGCGTACGCATGATCGCCGGATCGGTCATGCCGTCGGTGACGACGGGCTGTGTGGAGGGGGCCCCGGTCAGAATCTCGAAGCCGCGCGCGTAGGCCTCCTTACTCACCCCGCCGTTATCGATCAGTGTGCCGTCCACGTCCCATAGGACGAAAATACGAGTCTTCGCTGCGAGGCTCATGCAAGCACCGTACGTACCGACAGCGAGAGCCGTCGCGTCGCAGGCGGTGACCTGTCTCCACGGTCCAGGTCCGAGTGGCCCATGCCCCCCGACCGGCGGTGGTGGCGGATGGCTCGGTGGGCCACGCTCAGTGACCGGGCCACTCGGAACGGGTAAGCCGGGCGGTGGCCGAACAGTGCTCACCGGTCGTCGCGCGATGTCGACCGTCCAAAGCGGTCAGCCTACTCGCACGGTGATGGTGATCACGCATCGTGCTCAGAATGTCACGATGAGGAAATCGCAGAAACCGCTGCTTCTGGTCGCCGCCCTCGGCGTGGCCGCGTTCGCCTTCTGTGGCGTCTGTAACGGCGTCAACTCCATGATCGGTGGGGGCGACGACGAAGCAGCACCGGGCTCCCGCCCCGCTGCCGCTGTCGCACCGGGTGGGCCCACGCCGGGCGGGGTCGTTCCGTCCGCGTCGGCGGCCACACAGGTGACCACGCCCGCGCCGACCAAGGCGGCTCCTTCGCCCACGCCGGTTTATTTCGCCAGCTGCGACGCCGTACGCAAGGCGGGCAAGGCGCCACTGCGCAGAGGGCTGCCCGGCTACCGTGCGGCGCTGGATCGTGACGCCGACGGGGTGGCCTGCGAGCAGACCGAAGGTTCGACCGGTGGCCAGCCCAAGACTCAGCCGAAGGCCTCCCCCAAACCGAAGCCGCAGAACGACCCGCGCTACAGCACCTGCGCGAAGGCGAAGGCCGCGGGATACGGCCCGTACCGCAGGGGTGTCGACCCCGAGTACTCGTGGTATCGCGACGCTGACAGCGACGGAGTCGTCTGCGAGTAGCGGCCGACAGTCCCTCCCGCCGTCGATCATGAAGTTACGGGTGCCGACACGCCGTCGAACACATCCATAAGTTCATGATCAACGCGGGGGGTGTCTGGTCAGCAGGGGGTGGTGTTGGTGGTCCGGGTTACGGGGATGGTGGCGAGCGGGGTCAGGGGCGGGTTGTCGACGGCGTACGGGGCACCGTCGTGCTTGCTGAACTCGACCACGGCCTGCACTGACATCGGCACGAAGAACAGCTCGAACTCCTTGCCCGCATCGCCGGGTGCACCGATCATCACCTTGTCGACCCGCCACGAGTCGCCGTCGAACTGGAGGAGCTTCTCCCAGAAGTACTTCGTGTCGCCCACGTGCTTGATGAACAGCCCGACCTCCCGGCCCGCCGGTTTGGTGCCCTGCCCGGTGAGGTCGGCGCACTGCGGCACGGCAGCGGCGCTGGTCAGCGTGTAGGCGACCGGTGAGGGCGACGGCGGTGTGGCGGGTGCGGCGGCCGACTGCGGCGCGGAGGCGGTGGAAGTCGGTTTCGGGTCGGGCCGCAGCCGCTCCGCCAGCGGGGGTCCGACAGCGGCGATGACGGCGACGATGATGCCACCGAGGACGGTCCACTTGACCGCGGCCGGGACGCGGCCGTCTCGGGTGGGCTCCGGCGTTGGCGTGTTCTCCGGTTCAGGCATCCTTTGTGGATACCGCACACGGGCGAGGTGTGCCATCGCCCGCGCGCGGTATATCGCGTCAGCGCAACGTCACTGCGGCCAGGACGGTCGGTGAGCCGCCGTCCCAGGAACCGGTGAGCACGGGTCCGTCACTGTCGGCGGATCCGAGCACCCGGTGTACGACCAGCTCGACAGTGCCGGTGATGATGCGGCCGGGGTCGCCGTCGGTGGTCTGCTCGATGGGGCCGACGGTCGGCACGGCGGTGCCGGGGGTGCCGCTGCCGCGCAGGGTCATCGCGGGGGTGCGCTGCTCCTGGCCGTCGTCGCCGTCGACGAACTCCTCGGCCTCGCCGCCGCCGGTCAGGATCGCGGTGGCCAGCGCCTGCAGGTAGACGGGGTCGCCGGTGGCGTCGTACACCCAGCGCTTGCCGAGCACGGAGTGCTCGGTGGTGCCGACCAGCCACGGCTCGCCGCCGTCCAGCGGCGCGGCCCGGTAGGTGAGCGGGACGTGCAGGACGGGGCCGTCACCGGCCTGGACGAGCATCGTCTCGACGCCGACCTCGCCGTCGGGGTCGTCGAAGCGGCAGGCGGACACCCGCCGCACGCCGGGCTCGGCCGGTCCCTGATACCAGGACCGGGTGGGCAGCCACGAGTCGATCAATTCGAGCTTGGTCGGTCGGATCTCCGCACGGTACAGAAGCGCCATGTCCGGCATGGTAGACGCCGGTCGGGACGCCCCAGCGGGGCCGCCGCGGTGCGGTAGCACGCGTCACCGCCCAAACGCGGCGAAGATCGGCGAAGCGAACTCCGGGCGTACGCTCGGGGCGTAGTTTCGGACGGGTGGCCACCCTGCTGACGGTGAGCGTGGGCCTGCCCAAGGACGTCGACTGGCGCGGGCGGACCGTGTACACCGGTGTGTGGAAGCAGCCCGTGGACGGCCCGGTGCTGCTGCGCCGCCTCAACCTCGACGGCGACGGCCAGGGCGACCTGGGCGGGCACGGCGGTGAGCAGCGCGCCGTGCTGGTGTACCAGCAGGACTCCTACCGCTACTGGCAGGAGGTGCTGGGCCGGGACGACCTGGTGCCGGGCCAGTTCGGGGAGAACTTCACCGTCGACGGGCTGCCCGACGACGAGGTGTGCATCGGTGACCGCTACCGCGTCGGCGAGGCCGTCGTCGAGGTGACCCAGCCTCGGGTGACCTGCTATCGGGTCGGGATGCGGATGAACGAGCCGCGTATGGCGGCGCTGATGGTCGCCCACCACCGGCCGGGTTTCTACCTGCGGGTGCTGACCGAGGGGCTGGTGCGGGCCGGGGACGAGTTCGTGAAACTGTCGACCGGGCCCGAGGCGATGACGGTCGCGGAGATCGACGCCCTGCTGTACCTGCCGGGCCACTCCCGTGACGACGCCGCGCGGGCGCTGCGTATACCGGCGCTCAGCCCGGGCTGGCAGACCTCCATGCAGGGGCTGCTGGAGCAGGCCGGTGGGCAGGAGGGCAACGCGGGTCTGGAGACGGCGGCCGCCCCGCCCGCGTGGGCCGGGTTCCGGCCGCTGACCGTGACCGCGCTCGACGAGGAGACCAGCGACGTCTTCTCGCTGCACCTGGCCGCCGCCGACGGGACCCCGCTGCCGGCCGCGCTGCCCGGCCAGTTCCTGACGGTGCGGCTGCCCGGTCCGGCCGGGCCGATCATCCGCAGCTACTCGCTGTCGGGCACGCCCGGCGACGCGGTGTACCGGATCAGCGTGAAGCAGGAGCCGCACGGCGCGGCGGGCACGTATCTGCGCGCCAACGCCCGGCCCGGCCTGACCGTGGACGCGGCCGCGCCGCGCGGCTCGTTCACGCTGGACACCGGCGAGCAGCCGGTGCTGCTGCTGTCGGCCGGGATCGGGGCGACGCCGGTGATGGCGATGCTGCACGCCCTCGCCGCGACGCAGCCGGAGCGCACGGTGTGGTGGGTGCACGGCGCGCGGGACGCCGCCGAGCATGCCTTCGCTGTGGAGAGCCGCGAGCTGCTGAGACGGCTGCCGAACGCGCACGCGTACATCTGTTACAGCCGCCCCGGCCCCGAGGACCGCGATTTCGACAGCACGGGACGGATCACGCCGGACGTGCTGCGCGCGCTGAACCTGCCCCCGGACACGGCCGCCTACCTGTGCGGCCCGACGGCGTTCATGAGCGAGATCACGGCCGCGCTCGGCGAACTGGGGCTGGGCGCAACGCAGGTGCACAGCGAGCTGTTCGGCGCGCAGGGCGGCCTGACCCCCGGCATCGCGGCCGCGCCCGCCCCGCCGCCGCATGCGCCGGACGGCACACCGGGCACGGGTCCGGCGGTGTCGTTCGTCCGCAGCGGGCTGACCGTGCCGTGGAGTCCGGCGTACGCCAGCCTGCTGGAGTTCGCCGAGGCGTGTGATGTGCCGGTGCGCTGGTCCTGCCGGACAGGGGTGTGTCACACCTGCGTGAGCGGTCTGCTGTCCGGCCAGGTGGCGTACTCGCCCGAGCCGGTCGAGGAGCCCGGCGACGGGAACCTGCTGATCTGCTGCTCCGAGCCGACCTCGGAGCTGGCCCTGGACCTGTGACGGGTCGCCGCTGGCGGCCGTGAGGGCCGTTGTCCCGCTGTTGATCGCTGTTTCGGGTCAGAAACGGTGGTTGGAGCGCAGATCATGACACGAAACAGCGATCATGCCTGGGTGCTCCGGGCGGCCTGCTGGCGTGCATCAGAACGTCTTGAAGCTGCGGATCGGCATGCGGGGGCCGTATTTCGGGGCGCCGATGCCGGAGGACTCGATGAGGTGGCAGACCCGGCCGCGGTGGCCGGCGAACGGGGCGAGCAGCTCCAGCATCCGGGCGTCGGTGCCGCGCGGCTCCCCGGCCAGGGCGTAGCAGACGAAGTTCGGCAGGTGGAAGTCGCCGACGCTGACCGCGTCGGGGTCGCCGAACACCACGGCGGCCGTCTCGGCGGCGGTCCACGGGCCGATGCCGCGGATGGTGAGCAGGTGCGCGGTCAGGGCCGCGCTGTCGGGGCGGCGTTCGAGCCGCCCGGCCTGGGCGGCGACCCGGCGCAGGGTGTCGGCCCGCCGCTGCTCCAGCCCCAGTGGATGGAACTCGTAGTACTGGGCGCCCGCGATGACCTCCGGGTCCGGGGGCAGCCACAGGTTGTCGACCGGGCCGGGGGCCTTGCCGCCGAACCTGCGGACGATGGCCGCGTACGCGCGGTAGGCCTCGGTGCCGGTGACCTTCTGCTCGCACACCGCGCGCAGCAGCCGGGGCCAGGCCAGGCCGGTCGCGGGCAGGCGCAGTCCGGCGAACTCGCGGGCCAGCCGGGCGACCAGCGGATGGGCCCTGGCCAGCGCGGCGAACCCGGTGACGTCGTCGCGCAGCCCGGCGATGGCCTCGGCGCGTTCGGCCAGCCAGCCCGCGCCCGCCCCGTACGCCTCGATGTGCAGGAAGCCGCCTGCCGAGCGCAGGGCGAGACTGCCCGGACCCTCGGGTGTCCGGGCAGCCAGCCAGTAGACGCCGTCGACCCAGCGTGAGCAGGGGTCGTGGCGACCGAGGCTGAGCTGCGCGAGCGTACCGGCGATGTCGTATCGCTCAGGCAGCTCGTGTCGCTCGGTCACGGCATCGAATCTGCCACGCTCAGACGGCCACCCACAGGGCGGGGGTGGTGGCGGGCTCCCAGCCGGACAGCGAGGTGTGCGCCTGGCGGCAGGCGTAGACGACGCCCTGGTAGGTCACCCGGGCCCCGGTCGCGTAGCCGACGTTCGGCGCCCACGCCGGGTACGACCCGGTCGGGCTGGCCGACGGGCTGCTGCTCGGCGGTGCCGACGGGGAAGCGCTGGGCGACCTGCTCGGCGACGCGCTGGGCGAGGGCGGGGCACTGGGCGACGCGCTCGGCGACGGCGGCGCGCTCGGCGACACCGACGGCGACGGCACGGTGCCGCCGAGGACCACGTCGGCGCACGAGTAGAACGCCTCCGGGCTGTCCGAGCGCTGCCAGACCATGTAGATCAGGTGGCGGCCGGGGTGCCCGGACGGGATGGTCCCGGCGAGGTGGTAGTAGCCGTCGGTGACCGCCGGGTTGGTGACGGTCAGGAACGGGCTGGCCTCCAGGTCGCTCCAGCGCAGCGGGGTGACCGGGTTGTAGCCGGGCCGGGTGATGTAGAGCTGCCAGGTGCCCAGGTGCGGGGCGGTGGCGCGGATCCGGAAGGTGTACGCCCCGGACGCGGGCAGCGTGGTCGTCGGCCAGTCGCCGCGGCCCAGGTCGAGGCCGGCGTACTTGGTGCGGTTGGCGCTGCACAGCTTGCCGTCGGGGATGATGCTGCGGTGCTGCCCGGCGGCGTTGGCGACGTTCACCTCGTTCCAGTCGTAGAGCGGCTGGGTGCCGCCGAGCGCGACGACGGCCTTGCAGGCGTTCGTGTCGGGCGACTCGGGGCCTTCGAGGTAGCAGGTGTAGACGCGGCTGGCCGGGTTGGTCATGGTGCCGTGGCTCGACGCGGGCCCGGTCAGGGCGATCACGGCGAGGGTCGGGGCGAGGGCCAGGACGGTCGTGGCGAGGGCAGCGCGGGTAACGGCGCGCATGCGGTCCACCTCTCTGTGGGAAGTTCCAATAAGGAAACTTAACTAAGAGATGAACTTACGCCTCACGTCCATGCTGATCAATGGGTCGCCGCCGGACCGTTACGCGACGGCGGACTGCCCCCGCTGGGCGGCCAGGGCCAGCGAGCGGTGCAGGAGTTTGCCGTCGCCGAGCAGGTGGCGCAACTTCTTCTCCAGGCCCGCGATCGGGACCAGGTTCTGCGGGGCGCGGGGGTCCTTGTAGGGCAGCGAGGCGAAGCGGGGGATCGTCGCCGTCGACAGCTCGGCCAGCGCGACGGCCTGGTGTTCGGGCAGTTCGGCCGAGCACTCGACACGCACGATGCCCGCCCAGGGCGAGCTGCCGCCGTGCGGCAGGCGCAGATACCAGGTGAGCCGCTCGTAGACGCCCGCGATCCGGAAGACCGGGGTGCGCTGCGCGGGCTTCAGCGCGGCGACCACGCTGATCAGGCGGTCGGGCAGGTACTGCTTCTGCTGGGTCTTGATGTAGCCCAGGGTGCGCGGCAGCGCGTCGCGGCTGCGCAGCGGCCCGTCCACGATCAGCAGATCGCCGTCCTCCCGCAACTGCCGGGACACCTCGATCTCCAGCTCGGTCAGCGCCCGCTGCACGCCGTTGGACAGGTCGCCCTCCTCCGCGCCGATGATGGTCTCCGCGCGGTAGCGGGCGGCCTGCCCGGCGTTCACGTCGGCGGGGCGCTCGGCGGCGGTGAACAGGGTGCGCTCGACCTTCACGCCGGTGACGCTGGCCCCGGACGAGCGCTCGCAGCGCACCACCCCGGCCGCGTACGAGCAGGCCAGACCGGGGCGGGTGACCCCGTCGTGGTCCTCGATCCAGAGCCGGGCGTCGGTGCGGCGTACGCCGTCGACGAGCAGCACCACGTCCGGGGCGCGTACGCCCGGCGGGGTGTCCAGGGGTCGCCAGTCCGCCGCCAGCAGCTCGATCTCGGCGTCGAGCTTGGCGCTGCTGGCCTCGGCGGGCCCCCGGTCCGCGCCGTCGAGGCTGGCGCCGAAGCCGGGATCCCAGGCGTCCACATGGAACTTCATGAGATCTGTCTACCAGCTCTCGTCTATCCGACCCGCTCCACGCGGGCCGTACGGGCGTCCTTGCTGATCTCGAAGCGGACCGGGATGCGTTCAGCCAGCGCCTGCACGTGCGTCACCACGCCGACCATGCGATCACCCGTCGCCGCAAGGTTCTCCAGCGTAGCGGCGACCGTGTCCAGGGTGGACGCGTCCAATGTGCCGAAGCCCTCGTCGAGCATGATGGACTCCAGGCTCGCCGTCGGCGACAGGCCGCCGAGCTGGTCGGCCAGCGCCAGCGCGAGCGCCAGCGAGGCCTGGAACGTCTCGCCGCCCGACAGGGTGCGCACGGTGCGGCGCAGCCCGGCGTCGTGGTGGTCGACCACGAAGAACTCGCGGTCCTCGTGGATGAGGTCGTACTGCCCGCCGGACAGCTCGCGCAGGATCGCCGACGCGCCGTCCACGAGGGCGTCCAGCGCCTCCTGCAGCAGCCACGCCTCGAAGTTGTTGGCCCGCAGGTGGGTGGCCAGCGCCGTGGCCACCTGCCGGTCGGTCTCGACCACGGCCCGCTGCGCCCGCAGCGTCTCGGCCTGCGCGCGCCGCTCCAGCAGCGTGTCCCGGGCGGCGGCCATGCGCTCCACGGTCACCGCGGCGGCCCGCTGGTGCTCCCCGGCACCCGGCCGGGGCAGCGCGGCTGCCGCGAACATCTCGTCGAGGCGGTGCACCAGCGCGGTCGCGTGCTCGCGGGCCTGGGCCAGCCGCCCCCGCTCGCCGTCACGGGCGGTCTGCGCGGCGGCGGCCTGCTCGCGGGCCCAGCCGTCCAGGGCGCGCCACGCGGCCGCGAGGTCGTCGCGGTCGGCGGCGGGCGGGACCAGCGCGGTCACCGTGTCGCGGGCCGCGTCGAACGAGCGCCAGCCCGCCGCCAGCCGGTCCTGGGCCTGCTGGGCGAACCCGGCGGCCTGCCGTTGCGCCTCCCGCGCGGCCCGCAGTGCCGTGGTCGCCATGGCCAGTTCGCGGCGCAGCGCCTCGGCGGCGGTGAGCTGTTCGCGCAGCTTCGGCACCGGGGCGGCGCCGTGCAGCACCCGGGCGACCTCGGCGGCCCGCACCCCGAGGGCCTCACGCTGCGTGGACGCCCGCGCGTGCCGCACGCTCGCCTCGTTGACCTTGCGGTCGAGCTGCTCGCGCGCGGCACGGGTGGTGGTCACCGTCTGCTCGGCCTGCTCGACGACCTTCTTCGCGGCGGTCATCGCGGGCTGGTCGGGCATCGGTGGCACGGTCGCCACGTGCTGCGTGCAGACCGGGCAGGCGTGCCCCGCCTTCAGGTCCCGGCGCAGCCAGGCGGCCCGGTCGGAGGTCTGCGCGGCCTGCAGCGCCTGCTGCGCGTCGGTCAGCGCCCGCTCGGCCTGCGTCTGGCGGGCCACGGCGGTCTGCTGCGCGCCGAGCGCGGAGTCGTGCAGCTGCTGCGCCTGCGACGCGGCCGCGTCGAGTTCGGACAGCTGGGTGGCCAGCCGCGAGTTCTCGGCGTGCGCCTCCAGCAGCCCGCGCAGCACCGTCGGGTCGGCGGCTGCCTCCAGCTGGGCGCGCACCTTCTCCTCGGACTCCTCGGCGGTGCCGACCGCGATCGCGGCGTCGGCCGCGGCGGCCGCCGCGGCACGGGCCGTCTGCGCCAGCGTGGTCACCCCGGCGGGCGCGGCGACCGCGGTGAGCACGCGCAGCCGCTGCTCGGCGGCGGTCGCCTCGGCGCTGACCTGCTCGACCCTGCGCTGGGCCTCGGCCAGCTCCGGCAGCGCGGCGTCGACGTCGGCGGCCAGCGCGCGGGCCTGCTCCAGCCGCTGCTCGGCGGCCTCGATCGCCTCGTCGGAGGCGGCGGCGGTCAGCTCGTTGAGCACCGGCTCGGTCGCGGCGAGCTTCGCGTTGGCCTCGCCGACCAGCGTGGCGGCCTTCTCCCGGATCTTCTCGTACACGTCCAGGCCCAGCAGCCGGACCAGGATCTCCTGCCGCTCGGCGGGCCGCGCGTGCAGGAACGCCGCGAACTCGCCCTGCGGCAGCACCACACACTTGATGAACTGGTCGTACGGCAGCCCGACCACGTCGGCAACAGCGTGGTCCAGTTCGCTCGGCGTGCCCGCCAGGGCCTCGCCCAGCTCGTCGAGCAGGTCGTCGCCGTCCAGCGTGGACGCGTCGAAGCCCGGCGTGAGCGCCTGCAGCCCGGCGGCCCGGGTCGCGGCGCGACCCTTGCCGTCCCGGCGCACCACCCGCGTCGCCGCGTACCGGGTGCCGCCCGCCTCGAAGATGAGCCGGACCGCGGCTTCGGTGGCCGACGGCGCGAGCGCGTGCGCGACGCTGCGGCCGCCGCCCCAGCGCGGCGCGGTCCCGTAGAGCGCGAAACAGATCGCGTCCAGCAGCGTCGACTTTCCCGAACCGGTCGGCCCGACCAGGGCGAAGAAGTCGCAGTCGGTCAGGTCGACCGTGGTCGGCTCCCGGAACACGGTGAACCCGCGCAGGTCCAGTCGCAGCGGCCTCATCCGGCCACCTCCGTGTAGAGGCGGTCGAACAGGTTCTTCGTCGCGGTGTCCTCGTGGCCCCGGTGGGTCAGGTAGTCCGAGAACAGCTCCGGCGCGCTGCGCCCTGAGCGCTGCGGGCGGGCCGCGCGGGTCGCCGCGTCGGGCAGCATCGACGGGTCCACCCGGATCTCCAGGGCGCGCGGATACAGCTCCTGCACCTGCTCTCGCAGTCCGGCGCGGGGCGCCTCGGCGACGTACACCCGCAGCCAGGCGTCGTCCTCGCCCTGCGCCTCGGCCTGCGCGGCCAGCTCCTCCAGGGTGCCGCGCAGCGTACGCAGCGGCGTGACCGTCGGCAGTTCCACCGTGCGCGCCTGCGCCGAGGTCTGTGCGGTCACCTCGACCATGGTCACGCTGGGCCGGTTCTCCTGCTCGCCGAAGTCGACCGCGATAGGGGAGCCGCTGTAGCGGATCGGGCACGCGCCCGGCAGCAGTTGTGCCCGGTGCAGGTGGCCCAGCGCCACGTAGTGGGCGTTGCTCGGGAACACCGACGACGGCACGGCGTAGCCGAGGATGCAGTGCGCGTCGCGCTCGCCGCCGCCCATCGTGCCGCCGACCACGGTCAGGTGCGCGGTGAGCAGGTTGACCGTCTTCGGGTCGGCGAACGCCTGCTCGGCCAGCCGCGCCATCAGCCGCGCCAGGTGATCGGCGTACGTGGCCTGCGCCTCCGCCTCGGTCAGGTCGAACATCTCCAGCGCGCGCACCGCGTACCGCTGGGACAGGAACGGCAGCGCGACGCAGCGCCACGCCTCGCCGTCCTTCGTCGTGCCGGAGACGATGTGGTCGGCCGGATTGTCGCTGACCCGGCCGCGCAGGATGATGCCCGCCGCGTCGGCCCAGGCGCGCAGCGCGTCCAGCGCCGCCCCGTTGTCGTGGTTGCCCGCGATGGCCAGCACCTGCGCCCCGGTGGCCCGCAGCGCGCTCAGCGCCCGGGTCACGATCTTCGTGGCCTCCGGCGACGGGGCGGCCACGTCGAACAGGTCCCCGGCGACGATGATCAGGTCGGGCTGCTCGGCCTGGGCGATCTGGACGACCGCGTGCAGCGCGGCGATCTGCTCCCCGGTGCGGGAGCGGCCTTTGAGCACCTTGCCGACGTGCCAGTCGGAGGTGTGCAGAATCCGCATCGTCAGTCCTTAAACTCGCTGCTCGGGGGACTCAGAAGGGGATCTCGTCGTCGGCCATGCCGTTGCGCGAACCGGAGCCGACGACGGCGAACGGGTCGGTGGCGCTGACCATGCTGGCCAGCGTCGCCCGCGGCGCGGGGCCCGCCTCGCTGGGCCGGGTCGCCCAGGCCGGGAACGGGAACTCCACGGCCAGCGGCACCGGGATCTCCGGCTGGCCCACGAACATGGTGCCCGGCTTGGCCAGCAGCACCCGCTGGCGCTGCGCGGGGGGCAGGAAGCCGTACTCCGGGCGGCCCGCCTCGGCCGGGTCCAGGCGGCCGACGACCCGGATCGCCGAGTTGGCGACGATGCGCCGCTCGACCTCGGACGCGGTCTGCTGCGCCCCGATCAGCACGACGCCCAGCGAGCGGCCGCGCTCGGCGATGTCGAGCAGCACGTCCTTGATCGGGCTGGACCCGTCGCGGGGCGCGTACTTGTTCAGCTCGTCGAGGACCACGAACAGCAGCGGCTTGGGTGAACCCGCCTTCTCCTTGCGCTCGAACTCGGTCTTCAGCGTCACGCCGACCACGAAACGCTGCGCGCGGTCCGGCAGGTTGTGCAGGTCGACCACGGTGACCTGCGCACTTTCGGCGGTGGAGATGCTGTGCGCCCGGCGTTCGGGCAGGTCGCCGCGGACCAGCCGGGCCAGGTCGCGCTTGCTGTTGATCAGCCGCCGGGCGAACGCGTTGATGGTGCCGATGCCGACCGAGCTGCCGGACCAGGTGCCCCGGGTGTCCTCGTCGTTGAGCTGCTCGACCAGGTGGTCGACGAGCTGCTCGTAGCTGTTGATCCGGAAGCCGTCGAGGGTGATGCCGCCGTCGGTGGGCACCGCGTTCTTGGCCAGCTGCGCGGTGACCGAGTGCACCACCATCGTGTACTGCTGGCGTTCGTCGTCGGCGTCGGCGAACACGTACGGCAGCAGCCGGTCGGAGCAGAACTGCGCCAGCGTCCAGTAGAACGGGTCCACGCCGGTCAGGCGGCTGGCCACGTCGGGGCTGCCCGTCGGGTCCCCGGCCCGCGCCGGAGCGAACACGCTGACCTGCGGGAACGGCGCGGCCTCCAGGCCGAGCTTGTGATACTGCGCGCGGGTGCGCTCGTCCAGGCGGGTGTTCTGGTGGTCCAGGAACAGCAGGTCCTCGCCCTTGACGTTGAAGATCAGCGCCTTGGTGTTGACCGCGTCGCCGCCGAACACCCCGGACCGGAACACGGAGTAGAGCAGGAAGGTCGCGAAGCTGGTCTTCGTCGCGACGCCCGAGATGCCCGAGATGGACACGTGCGCGCCGCGGCTGCCGTCGAGGAAGTCGGCGTTGAGGTAGACCGGCTGGCCGTCGCGGCCGGTGCCGATCGGCAGGCGGCGCTGCATGCGGTCGAACGACAGCGCGCTGTCGCGCGACGCGCCCTGGGCCCGGAACGCGACCGCGCCCGGCAGCGGCGGCACGTACACCTCCGGCTCGACGCGGGTCACCGTGACCTCGGCCGCCTCCTGCACCTGCGCGGGCAGCATGCCCTCGGCGATGGCGAACACGTCGGAGTCGAAGCTCGCGCCCTCGTGGCGCGCCCGCACGCTGGTCACCACCCCGGCGATGGTGACCATGCCGATGTCGGGCAGTGGCCGCTGGGTCACCACGACGTCGTCCAGTTGCAGGTACGACCCCTCGGCGACCGCGACCCAGAAGGTCAGCGGACTCGCGTCCTCGGTGCCCAGCACCCGCCCGACCGGCGTACCCGGCTGCTCCTCGCTCACCCGCAGAACCCTAGCGGCCCCCAGCGACAAACCCACCGCTCCGACGCCCCCACAGTGACCAGCCCCCCTCCCCGTGTCGCCTCCCCGACACCCCGTCGCCCGCGCGTCCCCCTCCAGCCGAGATCGCTGTCTTGTGCCGAAAACTAAGGTCAGGCCCCACTTTCGGACACGAGACAGCGATCTTGGCTGGGCGATAGGAAGGTGCCCTTCCTTCGGGTGTGGCGGGTGAGGAGGGAGCCTTCGTCGGTGGTGAGGACGTGGGTGGTGGTCAGGCGGCGGGGCGGGTGGGGGCGGCCTGAGGTGATGCGGCCGGAGCCGGGACCGGCCAGCAGGGGGGACAGGGTCAGGCACAGGTCGTCGACCAGGTCCTCGCCGCCGAGGGAGCCGAGCAGGGTCGGACCGCCCTCGCAGAGGAGCTGGGTGAGGCCGAGGCCGTGCAGCAGTTGCAAGCCGGTGGACAGGTCGGCGATGTCGGCGAGGTCGGCGACGGCGGACAGGGCCCGCCGGGCGGCGGGGTCGGCAGCGGGGCCGGTGAGGATCAGGGGCCGCACGGGGGCGCCGGCCAGGGCGGGTGCGGCGGGGTCCAGGCGCAGCGTGGCCGAGACCACCACCAGCCGGGGGTACGCGCAGAGCCCGTGCTCGCCGCGCCACGCCCGCCGGGCGGGGTCCAGCGTCAGCGGGCGGTAGCGCTCGTCGCGCAGGGTGCCCGCCCCGACGAGCAGCCCGTCGCAGAGCATGCGCAGCAGGCGGAACACGCGCTTGTCGTCCGCGCCGGACAGGCCGGTGGACAGCCCGTCGACGGCGACCGCCCCGTCGAGGCTGGACACGAAGTTCACCCGCAGCCAGGGGGCGTCGGCGCGCGGGTACAGCCGCACCAGTTCGTCGTCGTCCAGCGCGCCCAGGTGCGCGGCGATCACTCGCCCGCCGCCCCGGTGGCCGGGGGAGTGGGCTGCTGCGGCCGGTGCTGGCAGTCGCACCACGACCGGCCCCGGCACTCGCGGTGCCGCCGTTCCCGGCAGGCCTGGCAGATCATGTGACCACTTTATCCGCCGCCGGCGTCCGGCAGTGCCGGTGCGGCGGTCAGGGGGTGCCGATCACGGAGGTGACCTCGCCGTTGCGCTTGCGGGGGCGGCAGCCGACCACGACCAGGCAGTCGCCGGACTGCAGGGTGGTGACCTCCTGCCAGGGCAGCGCCTTGCCGTCGCGCAGCACCGCGACGACCGGCTCGGGGTATTCGCGCGGGGTCCGGCCGACCTCCTCCGGCTGCACCGGCCGCTCGACGAGCTCCAGGCCGTCGCCGTGCACCAGCAGGTCCGAGAAGACCTCGCTGAGCTGCGGAGACTTCGCGGCGACGCCGAGCAGCCGGCCCGCCGCCGCGGACGAGGTGATCACCGCGTCGGCGCCGGAGCGCAGCAGCAGGGGCTCGTTCTCGGCCTCCCTGATCGCGACCGCGACCAGGCACTTCGGGTTGAGCTGGCGGACGGTGAGGGTGGCCAGCACGGCGGTGTCGTCGCGGTTGGTGGCGATGATGACGCGTGCGGCGGTGTGCACCGAGGCCTGCCGCAGCACGATCGCGCGGGTGGCGTCGCCGAGCACGGCGGCGTACCCGTCGCGGTTGGCCTCGTCGACGTACTCCTGCCGGTTGTCGACGACGACCACCTGCTCCGGGGAGGTGCCGGAGGCGTGCAGTTGCTTGATGGCGTTGGCGCCCTTGGTGCCGTATCCGATGACGACGGTGTGCCCTCGCAAGGTCTTCCTCCAGCGGTCGCGCCGCACTTGGTCGCGGTAGTTCTTGGTGAGCACCTGGAACGCGGTGCCGACCAGGATGGCCAGGAAGGCGATCCGCAGCGGGGTGATGACCAGGACGTTCACCAGCCGGGCGGTCGGGCTGACCGGCACGATGTCGCCGTAGCCGGTGGTCGACAGCGTCACCGTGGCGTAGTACAGCGCGTCCAGCCAGCTCATCTGCCCGTCGGAGCTGTCCTTGTAGCCGGTGCCGTCGGCCATCACCACGCACACGACGGCGGCGAGGATGCCCAGGCCGTACAGGACGCGCCGGGTGATCTGGCGGACCGGGTCGATCTCGCGCTCCGGCAGCTTGATCTGCCCGCGTTCGATCGCGGCTCCACTAGTCGTCTTCGGCCCGGCCATGCTCGGAGAGTATCCGACGATCAGCCGCCCAACCCTGACCGTTAGAACGAATTAATAATCGTCGAACGGCCAACAATCTGGCCGTCGTTCCTGGCCAGCCGCTCTCGATCATGCAGTGACGTAGGTAACAGAATGGGAACGCTCCCATCACCTCCCTTGACACCCACGTAACCTCACGGCAATCTCATGGGAGCGCTCCCGACCATGTGGTCCACGCCACAGGGAGACCGATCCCCAAGTTTTCACCCCCACCGCACATCGACGACCTGAGAGGGGTCAGGATGAGCACGAATATGCGGCGCCGTTCCTTCGCGGCGATCGCACTCGCTGCCGCCGTCACGCTCGGCGCAGCGGCCTGCTCGTCGGAGGAGCCGGGCACCGGCACCACTGAGCAGATCACCCTGAATGTGGATGTCTTCGGCAACTTCGGTTACGAAGAGCTTTACAAGCAGTACATGGCCGAGCACCCCAACGTGAAGATCGTTGAGCGTGGCACCGGTTCCCAGCTGGACGCCCACAACCAGCAGCTGACCCAGCGGCTCGCCGCCGGCGCCGGTGCGGGTGACATCGTCGCCCTCGAAGAGGGCGTGATCATCTCCTACCTGGACAAGGCCAACCTGTTCACCGACCTCGGTGAGTACGGTGCCAAGGACCTCGCGGGCAACTTCATCCCGTGGAAGTTCCAGCAGGGCACCACGGCCGACGGCAAGATCCTGGGCCTCGGCACCGACGTCGGCTCGATGGCCATGTGCTACCGCACCGACCTGTTCAAGAAGGCCGGTCTGCCGACCGACCGCGCCGCGGTCTCGGCCCTGTGGCCGACCTGGGACGACTACATCAAGACCGGTCAGACCTTCAAGAGCAAGGTGAAGGACGCGGGCTTCATCGACGCGGTGACCAACACGTACAACACGATCCTGATGCAGAAGGCCGGTCAGGGCGCGGGCTACACGTACTTCGACAAGTCCGGTGCGATGACGATCGACACCAACCCGGCGGTCAAGGACTCCTACGACCTCGCGGTCAAGATCCTGGACGCCGGCCTGTCGGCCAAGCTCCAGGCCTGGACCCAGGAGTGGAACAACGGCTTCAAGCAGGCGCAGTTCGCCACCATCGCCTGCCCGGCGTGGATGACCGGTTACATCACCGAGCAGAACGGCGCCGACGGCAAGGGCAAGTGGGACATCGCTGCCGCGCCCGGCGGCGGCGGCAACTGGGGCGGCTCGTTCCTGGCCGTGCCGAAGCAGTCCAAGCACGCCAAGGAGGCTGCCGAGCTGGTCAAGTTCCTGACCAACCCGGCCGGTCAGACCGCTTCGTTCAAGTCGAAGGGCAACCTGCCCTCGTCGCCGCAGGCGCTGGCCGACCCGGCCGTCAAGGCGGCCGTGAACGAGTACTTCAGCAACGCCCCGACCGGCGACATCTTCGCCAAGGGCGCGCTGGACCTCAAGCCGGTCTACCTGGGTGCGAAGAACGCCCCGGTGCGCACCGCGGTCGAGAACGCGCTCCGCACGGTGGAGCAGGGCACCAAGAAGTCTGCCGACGCCTGGACGGCCGCCGTCACCGACGGCAAGAAGGCCGCTCAGTAAGCAACGCCCGATGAAGCCGGGGTGCGCGGTCGATCCGACCGCCCACCCCGGCCATGGCAGTCACGGTCGGCCGGCAACGCACAGGAGTGGTCATGACAGTGCAATCCTCCACGCGACCTGAGGTCGCGCCGGGGCATCGCCGGGGCGGGTCGACCCCGCCCACGGAACCGCAGCGGAGCAAGGGAGTGCTCGGGCGGCTCGACATCAAATACTCCCCGTACCTGTACATCGCGCCTTTCTTCGTCGTGTTCGGGATCTTCGGCCTCTGGCCGCTGATCTACACGCTGCGGATGTCGCTCTACGACTGGGACCTGGGGTCCACGGTCGAGACCGCGAAGTTCGTCGGGTTCGACAACTTCGCGATGTTCCTGGGCGACTCCGACTTCTGGAACTCGGTCGTCAACACGATCGCGATGTTCCTGATGTCCACGATCCCGCAGCTGATCCTCGCGCTGATCCTCGCGAACGCGCTCAACAAGCGCCTGCGCGGCCGCACGCTGCTGCGCATGGGCGTGCTGATCCCGAACATCACCTCGGTGGCCGCGGTCTCCATCGTCTTCACCCAGCTCTACAACCGCGACTTCGGTCTGATCAACTGGGTGCTCGGCCTCTTCGGCGTCGACGCGATCGACTGGACGGCGCGCAGCTGGTCGTCCTGGGTGGCCATCTCCTCGATGGTCGACTGGCGCTGGACCGGCTACAACGCGCTGATCTTCCTGGCCGCGATGCAGTCCATCCCGCGCGACATCTACGAGTCGGCGTCGATCGACGGCGCGTCGGGCTGGCGGCAGTTCTGGACCATGACCGTGCCGATGCTGCGGCCCACGATCATCTTCGTGACCATCATCTCGACCATCGGCGGCCTGCAGCTCTACGGCGAGCCGCTGCTGTTCACCGGCGGCGGCAACCCGCTGCTGGGCGGCTCGGACCGACAGTCGCAGACGGTCACCATGTTCCTGATGGAGCAGTTCTACATGAAGTTCGAGCTGGGCCGCGCCGCGACGGTCGCCTGGCTGCTCTTCATCCTGATCATGATCTTCAGCATCATCAACTTCCTGTTCACCCGGAGTCTCCGGTCCGCCGACGGGAAGGTCAAGCAGAAGAAGGGCGCGAGCCGATGACCGCCACCGCAGTCCGGACCGGCACCACGCCCGCTCCCGCCCCGAAGCGCCGTCGCCGCAAGGGCGGCGGCGCGGCCGAGCGGCTCTGGCAGGCCAGCCCGCTCACGTACGTCACGCTGCTGGCCGCGGTGGCGCTGTCGATGTTCCCGCTGTACTACATGTTCGTCATCGCGACGCGCACCAACGACGCGATCGGGCAGACCCCGCCCCCGGTGACCCCGGGCGGCGAGATCGGCGGCAACGTCGACCGCCTGCTGGGCAACGAGAGCGCCGCGTTCATGACGGGCCTGGTGAACTCCGCGATCGTCGCGACGGTCGTCACCGTGTTCGTGGTGTTCTTCTCGTCGCTGGCCGGCTTCGCGTTCGCCAAGCTGCGGTTCAAGGGCCGCAACGGGATGATGCTGGCCATCCTCATCACGATGATGGTGCCGACGCAGCTGGGCATCGTGCCGCTCTACCAGATGATGTACGAGTGGGACCTGCACAACAAGCTGCCCTCGATCATCCTGCCGTTCCTGGTCAGCGGCTTCGGCGTGTTCATGATGCGCCAGTACGCGAGCCAGGCCGTGCCCGACGAGCTGATCGAGGCCGCCCGCATGGACGGCTGCAGCACGTTCCGCACGTACTGGAACGTCGTGCTGCCGGGACTGCGTCCCGCCATCGCGGTGCTGGGCCTGTTCACCTTCATGGAGCAGTGGAACTCGTTCCTCTGGCCGCAGATCGCGCTGGGCGACCCGACGAACCCGACCGTTCAGCTGTCCCTGCAGCGCCTCTCGCAGGGTTATTACAACGATTACTCCCAGGTGTTCGCGGGTACGCTGCTCAGTGTCGTGCCGTTGCTCGTGATCTTCATTATCTTCGGTCGTCAGATCATCGGCGGCATCATGGAAGGTGCTGTAAAAGCGTGACCACTCAGCAAGACCCTCAGCTCGCCACGCCGTCCGTGTCCTTCCCCCAGGGCTTCCTGTGGGGTGCGGCCACTGCCTCCTACCAGATCGAGGGCGGCGCGTCCGAGGACGGGCGCACCCCGTCCATCTGGGACACCTTCTCCCGTACCCCGGGCAAGGTGCTCAACGCGGACTCCGGCGACGTCGCCTGCGACCACTACCACCGCAGGGCCGACGACGTCGCCCTCATGGCCGAGCTAGGGCTCCAGTCCTACCGCTTCTCCGTCGCGTGGCCCCGGGTGCAGCCCGGCGGCCGCGGGCCGGCCAACTCCAAAGGTCTCGACTTCTACCGGGGACTGGTGGACGACCTGCTCAGCAAGGGCATCGAGCCCTGGCTGACGCTCTACCACTGGGACCTGCCGCAGGAGCTCGAGGACGCCGGCGGCTGGCCGGAGCGGGACACCGCCTACCGGTTCGCCGAGTACGCGGGCCTGGTCCACGACGCGCTCGGTGACCGGGTGAAGTTCTGGACCACGCACAACGAGCCCTGGTGCAGCGCCTTCCTCGGCTACGGCTCGGGCGTGCACGCGCCCGGCGTGACCGACGGCGCGAAGGCCCTCGCGGCCGCGCACCACCTCAACCTGGGCCACGGCCTGGCGGTGCAGGCGATCCGCGCGGCGGTGCCGGACCGGCAGATGGGCATCACGCTCAACCTGCACTCGCTGCAGGCCGCCACGGACTCGGCCGAGGACCGCGACGCGGTACGCCGCATCGACGGCGTCGGCAACCGGATCTTCCTCGACCCGGTCTTCCGCGGCGAGTACCCGGCCGACCTGCTGGCCGACACCGCGGAGCTGACCGACTGGTCCTTCGTGCAGCCCGGCGACCTGGAGATCATCAACCAGCCGCTGGACATGCTCGGCGTCAACTACTACACCCGGCAGGTCGTGGCCGGTCCGTCCGACGACGGCGCGCCCCGGTCGCACTGGCGGGCCCCGTCGGCGTGGCCGGGCAGCGGCCAGGTCCGCTTCCTGACCCGGGAGCTCCCGGTCACCGAGATGGGCTGGGAGGTCGACCCCGACGGGCTCGTCGACCTGCTCAAGAGCACCCACGAGAACTACGGGCCGATCCCGATGTACATCACCGAGAACGGCGCGGCGTACGACGACCAGGTCGCCCCCGACGGCTCGGTGCCGGACCCGGACCGCGTCGCCTACCTGGACGCCCATCTGAAGGCGTGCCATGAGGCGATGGCGGACGGGGTGCCCTTGCGGGGATACTTCGCGTGGTCGCTGCTGGACAACTTCGAGTGGGCCTGGGGATACTCGCGGCGGTTCGGCATCGTCCACGTCGACTATGACACCCAGGTACGCACGCCCAAGACCAGTGCACACTGGTACGCGGACGTGATCCGGCGCGGCGGGCTCGCCGCCTGACGGCACAGCATTCCGGGGCCGGTCACCGGCCGGCCCCGGACCTGCCCAGAACGAGGAGCATCGATGACGACGCAGCGCACCAGGTCTGCGGGGCGGCCCACGCTGGATGAGGTGGCCGCGCTCGCCGGCGTGGGCCGGGGCACCGTGTCGCGGGTCGTCAACGGCTCACCCCAGGTCAGCCCGGAAGCCCGCTCGGCCGTCCAGGAGGCGATCAAGGAGCTGGGCTACGTGCCCAACCGCGCCGCCCGCGCCCTGGTCACCCAGCGCACCGACTCCGTCGCCCTGGTCGTGTCCGAGTCTCAGGAGCGCGTCTTCACCGAGCCGTTCTTCGCCGGCATCGTGCGCGGCATCAGTTCCGCCCTGGCCGACACGTCCCTGCAGCTGTGGCTGGCCATGGCGCAGACCCACGGCGAGCGCCAGCGCATCGAGAACCACCTGACCAGCCAGCACGTCGACGGCGTACTGCTGGTCATGCTGCACGAGTCCGACCCGCTGCCGCAGCTGCTGCGCCAGCGCGGCCTGCCGACCGTGCTCGGCGGCCGCCCCGTCAACGTCGACCCGCAGATCTCGTACGTCGACATGGACAACGTCAACGGCGCCCGCGCCGCCGTCGAGTACCTGCTGGCCTCCGGCCGCAAGCGGGTCGCCACCATCGCCGGACCGCAGGACCTCGGCGTCGGCGTCGACCGGCTCGTCGGCTACCGCGCCGCCGTGCAGAACGCCGCCGTCGAGCCGCTCATCGAGTTCGGCGACTTCAGCGAGTACAGCGGCGTCGACGCGATGCGCCGCCTGCTGGCCCGCCGCCCCGACCTCGACGCCGTCTTCGTCGCCTCCGACCTGATGGCGGCCGGTGCGGTGCGCGCCCTGCGCGACAACGGCCGCCGCATCCCCGAGGACGTCGCCGTGATCGGGTTCGAGGATTCGCCCGTCGCCCGGCAGACCGACCCGCCGCTCACCACGGTCTACCAGCCTGTCGAGGACATGGGCCGGCACATGGTCCGACTGCTGCTCAGCCGCATCCGCGGCGAGGACCAGCCCACCCACGTCCTGCTCGACACCCACCTGGTCCACCGCAACTCCGCATAACCACCTCCCCGCCCTGCGCCCCGCCCCTGCCCCCGAGCAGCGCGCGCCTGCGCGCCCACTCCGCGCGCCGCGCGGCGGCCCCGTTTCTCATAGACGCTGGCCTATCTCATCGAGTTTGATCTGCTTATTTTCGATGAGATAGGCCAGCGTCTATCAAGAGCGTGAGTCGGGCGGCCGGGCCGGACGAATGGGCGGTGGGCGGGGAGAGAATTCATTCGTCGTCCGGTGGATGGACACGCGTTGACGGGTGTGCGGGCGGGCGGGGAGGATATGGGTCCGCCCCATGTCGGGCGGTGTGATTCATTTACTGTGATCGCTGTTGGTGAGGCGAAGGTGTGGTGTTACCGCACCATTTGCCTGTGATCAGCGATCATGGGTGGGTCCCGGGTGGCGGCAATGGCGGCGCCGGACCGGTGAAGACGGCGCTGAGCTGCGGGTACGCGGTGGATTTTGTCGCCCGCGGATACGGCGCCGCAATGTGTGCGAAACGGTAATAGGGCAAGGTCGGGCAGAGTTCCGGCACGAGCCCGTGTGCCGTCGTGGAGAGGAGCCGCCATGCTGCTGAGGGTCAGAGTCGCCCTGCCCGATCGTCCCGGATCGCTGGGGCAGGTGGCCCGGACTCTGGGCGTGGCGGGTGCGGACATCGTCCAGGTGGTGGTGCTCGAACGCCTCGGCGGGCGGGCCATCGACGACTTCACCGTGGTGTGGCCCGGTGGGGCAGGGGTCGAGCGGCTGCGGGCGGGACTGGGCGCGATGCCCGGGGTGCGGGTCGACGGAATCTGGCGGGCGATCGGCGCACCGGTGGCCGGTGCGTTCGACGCCGAACTGCTGACCCAGGTGGCCGCGAACCCGAACGAGGGCCTGGCCACCCTGGTGGACACGGTGCCCGCGCTGCTGGCCGCCGACTGGGCGATGGCGCTGCGGGTGCCCGCCGACTGGGCCGCCCGCGGCTCCGTGGGCATCGACGCCCGCCACGGCGCGGACGACATGGCCCTGCTGGGCGCGGTGCGCAAGCGCCCGCTGCCGCCGATCGTGTACTCAAGCTGGCGCGCACCGGAGCAGCTTCAGCTGCCCGAGGTCACGCCGCTGCGGGCACGGGCGATCACCGGTGCGGACGGCACCCGCTACGCGCTCGCGCCGTTCGGGCGGGCGGGACTGGTGCTGGTCGTGGCGCGCTCGGCAGACGCGGAGCTGCCCGTGGCGGTGTTCCACGCGACCGAGGTCGACCGGGTGGCGCAGCTGGTGCGGGCCGCCGCGGCGATCGTCGGCGAGCGGCTGGACGCGGCCAAGCCGCCCGTCCCCCGCGCGGCGCAGCGCTCTGCCGAGGAGCCGGCGTCTGCGGTCTGAACTGCGCAGATGTGCCTGCCGTGTGACCTCGGGCATAGTTAGATCTTGACCAGACCGTGTAACCGACCCGAAACACGGCAGGCGCACGCTGATTCCTGTCGGTGCTCGCCCTCATCATGGAGGAGCGTTCATCGGCAGGCAGTCTGCCGCAGGGATCGGAGCAGGTCATGGCGTTGTGGCGAGTGAGGGCGACCGTCGACGATCGTCCGGGGTTCCTGGCGGTGCTGACGGCGAGTCTCGCCCTGCGGACGGTCAACATCCTCGCCGTGCAGGTGCACACCACCGAGGCCGGGGCCGTCGACGACTTCCTGGTGGACGCGCCCGACGCGCTTTCCGAGGACGAGCTGGTCGCCGCCATCGAGCGCGGCCGGGGCCGGGACGCCTGGGTCAGCCGCACCGACGCGTACGGCCTGATCGACCCGCCGACGCAGGCACTGGGCCTGGCCGCCCGGCTCGCCGCCGACCCCGACGACCTGCACACCGCGCTGTCCGGCCTGCTCGGCGGCAGCCTGGTCCGGCGCGAGCAGGGCGGCGCGACCGTCACCGGGCACGCCGACACCACGATGCGCCTGGCCGACCCGTTCACCGACGGCGGCGTGCTGGTGGTGACCCGGCTCGCCCCGGCGTTCACCCCGGCCGA
Organism: Catellatospora methionotrophica; assembly: GCF_011297335.1. Taxonomy (GTDB): domain Bacteria; phylum Actinomycetota; class Actinomycetes; order Mycobacteriales; family Micromonosporaceae; genus Catellatospora; species Catellatospora methionotrophica. The sequence continues at coordinate 123,639 of NZ_JAAOTJ010000020.1, forward strand.
GTTCGCCCGCGCGCAGGCGCTGGTCGAGGTCGCCCGGGCGGCGCTGACCCGGCGGCTGGCCAGCGCGGTCGTGCTGCTGCCCGACGGGACCGAGGTCGCCTTCCGCCCGGCCGGTTCGGCGGACGTGTCCGCGGTGGACGACATGCACGCCCGCTGCGGCGACCGCAGCCTGTTCATGCGCTACCTCGCCGGGACGCGCGGCCCGAGCCGCGGGCGGCTGCACCGCCTGCTGACCCCGGCCCGCGGCTGCACGCTGGTCGCGGAGACCGCGGTTGCGGGCACCGAGGGCAGCCGGGTGGTGGCGGTGGCGAACCTGATCGGCGAGGGCGAGACCGCCGAGGTCGCGCTGCTGGTCGAGGACGGGTGGCAGCGGCGGGGCATCGGCACGGCGCTGCTGCGGCGGCTGCTGACGCTGGCCGGTCCGGCAGGCTTCCGCTCGGTCACCCTGCATACGCACTGCGACAACGACGCGATGCTGCGGACGATGAAGCGGCTGCCGCACCCGGCCCGCACGGACCGCGACGGCACCCTCATCAGTGCCACGATCGCAGTGTCTGAGCTGCGTGCGGCCGTGTGACCTGGGTGGGTGACGCGATCGACCGTAGGTAGGCGGTCGCACACATTGTGCGATGGCGACACTTGCGCCCGTCACACCATTTCACTCATGACCGCCCCTCACATACCTCCCACGGGATACCGTGACGCTCCGTTGACCGCATGGGACCCGGACCGCCCCGTCGATTTCGCCGAGGCAGAGGAGTTCCTGCGTGCCTGCCACGCCGAGCTGCCCAAGCTCGGCCCGGTCGAGCCACGGCTGGCCGTGGTACGCGAACAGATCGCCGCGCTGGGGACGTACACCCACACCCACGCCGAGCTGGTCCACGGGGCCCGGATGGCCTGGCGCAACGCGAGCCGGTGCATCGGCCGGGTGTACTGGCGCAGCCTCACGGTGCTCGACCGGCGTCAGCACCGCGCGCCCGACCAGATCTTCGACGACCTCGTCAGCCACCTGCACACGGCCACCGGCGAGGGGCACAACCGGGGCAAGCTGCGGGCGGTCATCTCGATCTTCGGCCAGGCGGTCCCCGGCCGCCCGGTGACCCGCCTGTGGAACGACCAGCTCATCCGGTACGCGGGCTACCGCGGCGACGACGGCATGACCGGCGACCCGCAGTACGAGCAGTTCACCTCGGCCGTGTCCCGGCTCGGCTGGACCGGCAAGGGCAGCGCGTTCGACCTGCTGCCGCTGGTGCTGCAGACCGGCGACGGCGACCCCCGGCTCTACGAGCTGCCCGAGTCGGCGGTGCTGGAGGTGCCGCTGGCCCACCCGGAGTACAGCTGGTTCGCCGAACTCGGCCTGCGCTGGCACGCGGTGCCCGCGATCGCCAACATGCGGCTGTCCATCGGCGGGGTCGACTACCCGCTCGCGCCGTTCTCGGGCTGGTACATGGGCACCGAGATCGGCGCCCGCAACCTCGCCGACGCCCACCGCTACGACCAGATCCCCGTGGTCGCGGAGCGGCTGGGCCTGGACACCAGCAGCGAGTCCACGCTGTGGCGGGACCGGGCGCTGGTCGAGCTGAACCGGGCGGTGCTGTGGTCCTTCGAGCGCGCCGGGGTACGCGTCACCGACCACCACAGCGAGTCGCGGCTGTTTCTGACCCACGTCGAGCGCGAGCGCCGCGCGGGCCGGGACACCCCGGCGGACTGGACCTGGATCGTGCCGCCGATCTCGGGCGGGCTCACCCCGGTGTTCCACCGCTACTACACCGAGGCTGACCAGCGGCCGAACTTCTACCTGGACCGCTCCGCACAGCAACTGTCGCTGACCGCGATACCGCAGGTGTCGGTGCCGGCGCAGCGCACCTCGCCGGAACTGCGCACCCCGGCCGAACCGGCGGCCGCGGTCTGCCCGGTCACCGGCCAGACCGGCGCCAGGCCCGTGGCGGAGCCGGAGCCGCTGCCCGCCGACCAGGACTTCGGCCCTGATATCGACCTGCATCCGGCGTACGCCGCCGATCCGGAGGCGACGGTGCGCATCCCGGTCCGGCCGAAGGCTGCACCGGGGGCGGCCGACCCGGACGCCACCGTGGCGATCCCGGCTGGGCCGACGCCGATCACCGCCGAACCGGTGCCCGCCCGCAAGAGAGGACTGCGCCGACTGCTCGGCTGACGGCGTACCCCCGGATCTTGTGCAGTCGGTGTCGTCCTGGCAGCACAGACTGCACAAGATCCGACCCCGGCGGCCGGGTATCGATCTTGGAGGGAGCTGCCATCGGGGCAGGGGATGGACTATGGTCGGTGCACGCTGAACCCCCGCCCCCTCAGGAGTTCGCATGCAACGACGCATCGCGGTTGTCGCTGTGCTCGTCATGATGGCGCTCGCGGCGTGCGGTTCCCCCTCGGATCCCGCCGCCGGTGGCACCACCCCGACGCCGTCGCCCGCCCCCGCGGTGACGCCCACGGCGTCGCCGTCGCCGTCCCTGTCGGCGGTGCCCAGCGCCACGCCGAGCGCGTCCCCGACGCCGAGCCCGACCAAGGCGGCGCCGCCGCCGACCTCGGGCAAGCCGATCAGCTGCACGGGCAAGGTCGCGCAGAGCAAACCGGTGGCCAGCGGTGCCGGTCCCGGCGGTTCGATCCTGAAGACCGGGTCGGCGGCGGTCGCGCTGACGTTCGACGACGGGCCGGACCCGATCAACACGCCGAAGATCCTCGACGCGCTGAAGCAGTGCGGGGTGAAGGCGACGTTCTGTGTCGTCGGTTTCCGCGCGCGGGACCACGCGGACCTGATCACCCGTATCGCGGCCGAGGGCCACACCCTGTGCAACCACTCCTGGCAGCACCTGTTCGACCTGGCCAAGCGGGATGACGCGTACATCCGCAAGGACCTGGAGAACACGAACAAGATGATCCTGCGGGCCGCTCCCGGCGCGCGGGTCGCCTACTTCCGCGCCCCCGGCGGCAACTTCACCGCCAAGCTGGTGAAGATCGCCGCCGAGCTGGGCATGAAGTCGATCTACTGGCACGTGGACCCGCGCGACTGGGAGAGCGCCAAGTTCGGCAAGGGCACGGCGATGGTCAACCACGTCATCGCGGCGGTGGAGCGCGACGTGCGCCCCGGCTCGATCGTGCTGTCGCACGACAACGGCAAACCCGACACCATCGTGGCGTACCGCACCCTGCTGCCCTGGCTGAAGGCCCGCTACACCCTCATCGCCCTCCCCGACACCGCCCCCACCCCACCCTCCCCAGCCACCCCCCTGCCCTAACCTCACCCCCACGCCGCGCACCGCACCGCCCGCGCGCCGCCCTCGCGCCGCGCGCCCGCCCGCGCGCCGCGCGCCCGCCACTGGCGCAACTCTTAAAGAGTCGCGCCATCAGGGACGCACCTTGGCCGCAACTCTTTAAGAGTTGCGGCCAAGGGATGGGTGCGCTCGGCGCCGGGGACGGGGCGGGCTCGGCGCTGGGACGGGGCGTGGGGTTGGTGGTCAGTGGGCGGCGAGGGTGCCGTGTTCGGCGCAGGTGGCGGTCCAGCCGGTGGGGACGACCTGGACTTTCATCCGGCGGCGGCAGTGGGTGCAGAAGCGTGGGGGCTCCAGCTGGCGGGCGGCGCGGCAGCTGTCGTGGGTGCCGGTGCCGGTGGGCTCGCCGCAGCGGTCGCAGTACGTCGTCTCCACGGTCGGCCTCACAGCGTCGCGGACAGCGCCTTGACCGGCATCTTCAGCTCGGCCAGCAGGTCGAGATCAGAGGTAGCCGGGCGGCCGAGGGTGGTCAGGTAGTTGCCGACGATCACCGCGTTGATGCCGCCGAGCAGGCCCTCACGGGTGCCGAGGTCGCCGAGGGTGATCTCGCGCCCGCCCGCGTACCGCAGGATGGTGCGCGGCAGCGCGAGCCGGAACGCCGCGATGGCCCGCAGCGCGTCCTTGGGGTCCATCACCGGCTGGTCGCCCAGCGGGGTGCCCGGCCGGGGGTTGAGGAAGTTCAGCGGCACCTCGTCGGGCTGCAGCTCGGCGAGCTGCGCGGCGAACTCGGCGCGCTGCTCCAGGGTCTCGCCGAGGCCGATGATGCCGCCGCAGCAGACCTCCATGCCGGAGTCGCGCACCATCTTCAGGGTGCCCCAGCGCTCCTCCCACGAGTGCGTGGTGACCACGTTCGGGAAGTACGACCGGCAGGTCTCCAGATTGTGGTTGTAGCGGTGGATGCCCATGTCCACCAGGTCGTCGACCTGTTCCTGGCTGAGCATGCCCAGGCTGGCCGCCACGTTGATGTCGACGGCCTCCTTGATCGCCTTCACGCCGTCGCGCATCTGCTGCATGAGTTTGGCGTCGGGGCCGCGTACGGCGGCGACGATGCAGAACTCGCTCGCGCCGGTCGCGGCCGTCTGCTGGGCGGCCTTCACCAGCGACGGGATGTCCAGCCACACGGAGCGCACCGGCGAGGAGAACAGCCCGGACTGCGAGCAGAAGTGGCAGTCCTCGGGGCAGCCGCCGGTCTTGAGCGACACGATGCCCTCGACCTCGACCTCGGGGCCGCACCAGCGCATGCGGACCTCGTGGGCCAGCTGGAGCGCGGCGGGGATGTCCTCGTCGGGCAGCCGGAGCACTTCGAGGATGTCGGCCTCTTCGAGGCCTTGTCCCTCGGCGAGGACACGGGTGCGGGCGCGGTCGAGTACCGATACTGAGCTGGTCGACATGGGCGTACCCTACAACGCGGCCTGTTCGGGTCGGCCAAAGGCCGAGTGACTGAGGTATGGACGGGTTGAACCATGGGCGACTGGCTGGCGACGCTACGACGCAAGGCCGACCTGCGCGAACGTGCCGGGTTGCGCCGGGAACTGCGTCCGCGCGCCGGTGACGACGCGCTCGTCGACCTCGCCGGCAACGACTACCTCGGCCTGTCCCGCCACCCTCGGGTGCGCGAGGCCGCCGCGACCGCGCTGGACGCGTACGGCCTCGGCGCGACCGGCTCCCGGCTGGTGCGCGGCAGCACCGACGTGCACACCGCCCTGGAGTCGTCGCTCGCCTCGTGGCTGGGGGCTGAGCAGGCGCTGGTCTACTCCAGCGGCTACCTGGCCAACCTCGGCGCGATCCGGGCCCTGTGTGGCCCGAACACGCTGCTGGTGGCCGACGCGCACAACCATGCCTCGCTGATCGACGGGTGCCGCCTGGCCGGGGCGCAGACGGTGACGTACGCCCACGGCGACCCGGCCGACGCGGCCCGGCTGCTGGCGGCCCACCCCGGGCGGCCGGCGGTGGTGCTCACCGAGTCGGTGTTCTCCGTCGACGGCGACCTCGCCCCGCTCGCCGCGCTGCACGCGGCCGCCCGTACGCACGGGGCGCTGCTGCTGGTCGACGACGCGCACGGTCTCGGCGTGATCGGCCCGAACGGGGCGGGCGGCGTGGTCGACGCTGGTCTGGCGGGCGAACCGGACGTGATCGTCACGGCGACGCTGTCCAAGGCGCTGGGCGGCGCGGGCGGTGTGGTCGCCGGGCCCGCCGCGCTGGTCCGGCACCTGGTCGACACCGGCCGCACCTTCATCTTCGACACCGCGCTGCCGCCCGTGGTCGCGGCCGGGGTCGCCGCCGCGCTCGACCTGGCCCGCGACGGCGACCCGCTGCGCGCGGTGCTGCGCGAGCGCGCTGCCGCGATCCGTGACACGTGCCGGGCGGCGGGCCTGGCCGTCACCGACCCGGCGGGCGGTGTGGTGTCGGTCGAGGCACCGTCGGCCGAGCAGGCCTGGGCCTGGGCCGGGGCCTGCCGGGACAAGGGCGTGGCGGTAGGGTGCTTCCGCCCACCGTCCACTCCGGACAGTCGATCGCGGCTGCGGCTGACGGTCAACGCAGGCGTGCCCGCGGCGGACTTCGCGCGGGCTTTGGAGATCATCGTGGAGGTGCGGCCGTGACGGCGCTGACGGGTATCGTGCTGGTCACGGGCACGGACACCGGGGTGGGCAAGACCATCACCACGGCGGCGATCGCCGCTGCGGCGTCGTCGGAGGGCGTACGCACCGCAGTGGTCAAACCCGCGCAGACCGGCGTCGACCCCTCCTACGGCGAGGTGTCCGACATGGACATCGTGGCCCGGCTGGCCGCCCCCGCCACCACGCGCACGCTCGCCGAATACCCCGATCCGCTCGCGCCGACCGCCGCCGCCCGGGTCGCCGGGCTGCCGCCGCTGGACATGTTCGCGGTGCTGGACGAGATCAAGAGCACCGCCGCCGAGCACGACCTGACCCTGGTCGAGGGTGCGGGTGGGCTGCTGGTGCCGATGGGCCTGCACCCGGGCGGCGCGCAGTGGACCCTCGCGGACCTCGCCGTGGCACTGTGCGCCCCGGCGGTCGTGGTCGCCCGCGCCGGCCTGGGCACGCTCAACCACACCGCGTTGACCCTGGAGGCGATGGCCCGCCGGGGCATCACCGGCCGGGTCGTGCTCGGCGCGTGGCCCGACCGCCCGGAACTGGTGCACTTCACCAACCTCGCGGACCTGCCCGAGGAACTCGACGGGCTGCTCCCCGACGGCGCCGGGGCCATGGAGCCCGGCGTCTTCCGCCGCAGCGCCCCGGGCTGGCTCACCCCCGCCCTGTACGGCGCCTGCGACGATCCGCGCACCCTCGCCGAACCCGACGAGGACTGACCCCACCCCGCCCAGATCACGTGGCGCAACTGTTAAAGAGTCGCGGCCTTCCGGTCAGTCCTTGGCCGCACGTCTTTAAGAGTTGCGGCAGGTGGGGGCAGGGGTGGCGGATGGTGAAGGTGTCGGGCATGCGGAAGCTGAGGTTGTCCGGGCACCAGGGGGCGCGCACGATGTCGACGTCGCGGAGGAGGGGGGTGGTCTCGGCGACGGTGACGGCGGCCTCCATCCGGGACAGTTGGGCGCCGACGCAGCGGTGCGCGCCCGCGCCGAAGGCCAGGTGGCGGCGGGACCCGCGCTGACCGGGTACGAAATCGTGGGGGTTGTCGGCGACCGCGAGCCCGGCACGGGCGAGCCAGAGCACGATGCTCGCCCCCGCGCGCACCGGGAAACCGTCAAGCGAGGTGTCCCGCGTGGCGACCCGCCGCCAGGTCGGGATCGGCGGGACCAGCCGCAGCCCCTCCTCGACCACGTCGTCCACCCCGACCGTGCCCCGGACCAGCCCGTCGAGCACCGCGCGCTCGCCGGACAGCCGGTGCAGCAGCAGGGTCAGGAACTGCGACGTCGTCTCCTGCCCGGCCACCAGCAGGAAGAACAGCGCCCCGACCGCCGTGTCCTTCGGCAAGCCCTCGGCGGCCGCATGCGCCCGCAGCTCGCCGACCATGCCACCCGCCGTGGCGGCGAAGTCCCGCAGCACGGTGTGGAACCGGCCGACCGTCTCGGCGAGCGCGAGCTGCCGGGGCGCGTCGAGCGGGGCCCAGAACAGCTCTAGCGCGGCCCGCGAGAACTCCTTGACCACGGCCGCCTCGGCCTCGGGCAGCGCGACGAGTTTCGCCAGCACCAGCAGCGGCAGGTCGGCGGCGAGGTCGGCGTACAGGTCGACGGTCTCGCCCTCGCGCAGCCGGGTGGCCAGCCTCGCGACGCGGCGGCGGACGATGCCGGTCAGCCACGGCCGCAGCGCCTCGACGCGGGCGGGGTGCAGGGCCCGTGCGGTGATCTCGCGGATCGCCGGATGGGACACGCCGCCGTTGTTGGCCAGTGTCGCGGGCAGTTTGAAGCCGTACGAGGTGAGCACGCGCAGCGCGCTGACCGGCATGGGGCTGATCGCGTCGAGGGCGTTGCCGGGGGAGAAGGTGTCCGGGTCGGCGAGGACCTGCCGGACCAGCCGGTGATCGCTGACGACGACGTGGCGGACCCCGACGTGGTCGGTCACCGCGACGGTCGCTTCGGCCCGCCCGTCGATGTCGAAAGGCTGGTCCCAGGTACGGAACAGCACTCGGACACCGTACTAGGCGAGGTGAGCGTCCGTTCAGGCAAGGGCTCGCGGGGCGATGACGGTGATACCGGTGGGCGGGGCATCGCCCATCGCGGTCAGCGCGGCGGGTACGTCGTCGAGCCCGATGGTCCGGGTGACCAGCGCGTCGGGGCGCAGCCGTCCGGAGAGCACGAGGTCGAGCATCGGGCCGTAGTCGGCGGCGGCCATGCCGTGGCTGCCCAGGATCTCCAGCTCCCAGCCGATGACCCGGCCTATCGGCAGCTCGGGCGCGCCGTGGGGGAGCAACCCGACCTGCACGTGCCGGCCGCTGCGGCGCAGGCTGAGGATGGCCGCTGTGCAGGTCGCCGGGCTGCCCAGGGCGTCCACGGTGAGGTGCGCCCCGCCGCCGGTCAGCTCCCGTACCGCCGTGACCGGATCGGTCTCGCGGCTGTTCACGCAGGCCACGGCCCCGTGTTCGCGGGCCAGGTCGAGCGCGCCGGAGGAGACGTCGACGGCGATGACCCGCGCACCGTACGCGGCGGCGATCATCACGGCCGACAGCCCGACGCCGCCGCAGCCGTACACGGCCACCCACTCGCCCGCGGTGACCCGCCCCTGCGCCGTGACCGCCCGGTACGCCGTCGCGAACCGGCAGCCCAGCGCGGCCGCCGCCGCGTACGACAGCTGCTCGGGCAGCGCGACGAGGTTGAGGTCGGCGTGGTCGACGGCGACGTACTCGGCGAACGAGCCGCGGTGGGTGAACCCGGGCTGGGTCTGGTGTTCGCAGATCTGCGGCGCGCCGCGCAGGCAGGGCTCGCAGCCGCCGCAGCCGCACACGAACGGCACGGTCACCCGGTCGCCCACCCGCCAGCCGGTGACGTCCGCGCCGACGGCGTGCACGGTCCCCGCCAGCTCGTGCCCCGGCACGTGCGGGAACGTCGCGATGTCGGGGTCGTGGCCCATCCAGCCGTGCCAGTCGCTGCGGCACAGCCCCGTCGCCTCGACCTTGATCACGCAGCCGTGCGGCGGCGCGCTCGGCTCGGGCAGTTCCCGCACGTCAGGCTGCTCCCCAAAGGCGTCATAAGCGACCGCACGCACGTCTTTGCCCCTCCCACCAAACCCCGTAGTGCCCAGCACCTTACGTCCCGACCCGGCCCACGGTCACCCGGCCGCCAGTCCTGCCGCAACTCTTGAAGAGTCGCGGCCTGCGGGACGGCCGAAGGCGCATGTCATCAAGAGTTGCGCCCCGGGTGGCGGTAGGCGACGCCGAGGGCGTCGAAGCGCGCCAGCATCACGTCGAGGCGGTGGTGGAAGTCGGCCAGGTCGGTGCGGGTGCCCCAGCCGGTCTCGGCGACCGCCGACAGGCGCGGCAGCAGGTTGTATGCCGCCCGCCCGACCGTCGGGAGGTACTCGCCCCACAGGTTGCCCTGCACGCCGAGGACCCGGTTCTCGCCGGTGCCGGGCTCGTAGGCGTACACCTTTTCCAGTGGCAGCAGGCCGCCGATGCTCAGCGGCTCGCCGGGGGCGTCGGACTCGCAGTAGTCGAGGTACAGGTGCTCGCACGGGGTGGCGACGACGTCGTGCCCGGCCCGCAGCGCCTCGTCGACCTTGTCCTGGTGCCGCCACGCCATGACCACGGCCTCGGCCGGTGCGCCCCGGCCGACCAGCTCGTCCCAGACCACCACCCGGCGCCCGTGCGTACGCAGGTGCGCGGCCAGTTCGGAGATCCACCAGCCGAGCAGGTCCTCGGGTTCGGTGAGCCCGAGGACCTGCATCCTCGCCTGCGCACCGGGGTTCGCCGACCATTCGGCGGTCGGCACCTCGTCCCCGCCGAGGTGGATCAGCGTCGACGGGAAGACGTCGACCAGCTCGTCCAGCACGTTCTTCATGAACTGGACGGTGGCGTCGTCGCAGTTGAGCACGGTGTCGTAGATGCCCCAGCGGGTGCCGGTGGCCAGCTGCGCGCCGGGGTTGTCGCCCAGTTCCGGGTAGGCGGCGATGGCGGCGGTGGTGTGGCCGGGCAGGTCGATCTCGGGCACCACGGTCACCCCGCGCCGGGCCGCATACGCGACGAGTTCGCGCAGCTCGTCCTGGGTGTAGTGGCCGCCGTGCGGGGTGCGGTCGGCCTGCTTGATGTTCTCGTGGCCGATCGGCGACTCCCGACGCCACGCGCCGACCTCGGTCAGCCGCGGGTAGCGCTTGACCTCGAAGCGCCAGCCCTGGTCCTCGGTCAGGTGCAGGTGCAGGGTGTTCATCCGGTGCAGGGCGAGCAGGTCGATCACGGTACGCAGCCAGGAGACCGGCTGGTGCCAGCGGCCGACGTCGACCATGACGCCGCGCCACGGATACCGGGGCCGGTCCTCGATCGACACGTACGGCACGGTCCACGCGACCCCGGTGACCGGCGCGGCGGCGACCGCTTGCGGGGGCAGCAGTTGCCGCAGGGCCTGCACCGCCCAGCGCAGCCCGGTCAGCGTGCCCGCGACGGCGCGCACGCCCGTGTCGTCGACGGTGAGCCGGTAGCCCTCCTCGCCCAGCCCGGCCGCGTCGTCCAGGACGAACACCAGCTCGGCGTCAGTGCCCCCGTCGCCCAGGGGCAGGCCGGTGGCGGGGCTGATCAGCTCCCGCAGCAGGTCGGCGATCGTGGCGGGGGCGTTGACGGTGGTCTGCGGGGTGAGCGTCCGCTGTCCCGGCGCCGGTGCGTACGAGAGAGGTTGTGGGATCAGCACGGCGGCTCCTCCAGGTGACGGCGCACGGTAAACGATTTCGGGAACAACCCTGCCGACGGTAGTACGGCTTCTTAACAGTAGTCAAGATCCACAACGACCGTGTCGTACCTGTCCGGCAATGGTCAGCGACGGTTTTAGGCCGTGGGCCGGGCGACCGTGCTCAACAGCCGCAGCAACGCGACCCGGCCCGCGTTCCTGCAGGTCGCCACCGGGTGAAGGAATCCTCCAGCTCCGCCGACCGCCGTGGCGACCGGCGTGGACAGAGAGGATGAGGACGCGTAGGGTAAACGCTTTCTAGAATCGTTTCCACTGCTCACCATCATTGCTGGGGTTCCTATGAACAAGCGGCCCACCATCCGCGACGTCGCGGCGATGGCTGGGGTGTCGGTGGCGACCGTGTCCCGGGTGCTGTCGGGCGACTACCCCGTCGCCAACGCCACCCGCACCAAGGTCCAGCGGGCCGTACGGGAACTGGACTACGTCGTCAACGCCCACGCGCGGGCGCTGTCCGGCTCCACCTCCAACGTCGTCGCCCTGGTCATGTACGACGTGGTCACCCCGTTCTTCGCGTTCATCGCCTCGGGCGTGGAATACCAGGCCACCGAGTCCGACCGGCTCTGCCTGGTCTGCACCACGCACGGCGACCCGGACCGCGAGCTGGAGATCGTCAAGCTGATGCGCGAGCAGCACGCCGACGCGGTCATCCTGGTCGGCGGCGTGAACATGACCGACGACTACCGCGAACGCATGTACCGCTACGCCAAGGGCCTAGAGGACGCGGGCAGCCGCTTGGTGCTCTGCGGCCGTCCCTCGCTCGGCCCGGACTTCCCCGCGATCACCGTCGAGTACGACAACGCGGGCGGAGCGTATTCGGCCACCAGCCACCTGCTGTCCTCCGGCCACCGGCGGATCGCGATGCTCGGCGGCCCGATCGGCAACACCACCTTCGACGCCCGGCTCGACGGCTACCGCCGTGCCCTGGAGGCGTTCCGGGTGGCCGTCGACCCGGCGCTGATCGTGCACGGCGACATGAGCCAGGAATCCGGCTTCCGCCAGGTCCAGCGCCTGCTGTCCAGCGGCGTCGCGTTCACCGCGATCTTCGCCGCCAACGACTTCGTCGCCGCCGGGGCGATGCGCGCCCTGCGCGCCGCAGGCAAGTCCGTCCCCGGCGACGTCTCCGTCATCGGCTACGACGACACCCCCTTCGCCCCCGAACTCACCCCGGCCCTGACCAGCGTCCACGTCCCGCACGAGCAACTCGGCCGCACGGCGGTGAAACTCGCCCTCCAACGCGGCGAGGGCTCCGCCCGTCAACACGTCATGCTCGGCACCCACATCGCCATGCGCGACTCCGTCCGCCCCCTCATCTGACCGCGCCCCGCGCCCCGCCCCGCGCCCCCCGGGACGGGGCATGATCGCCGTTTCGGGTCAGAACCTCGGGTCTAACCCCAGGTTTTGACACGAAACGGCGATCATCGCCTGCGGCAGGGCCGGACGGGGGCGTGCGCGCCGTCGTGCACGCCGCAGGCTCGGTCAAGCTGTACGTCGGCCCGGAGGTCTTCGCGCGCGGCATCGACGCCTTACTCGACGTCACCAGCCCCGAACCACTCCCCGCCGGGCAGCCCCTGTTCACCCTGCCCAACGTCTGGATCACCCCGCACCTGGCCGGCGTCCAGGGCACCGAAGCCCGCCGCCTCGGCGCATACGCCGTCACCGAGGTCGAGCACCTCCTCGCGGGCCGCCCGATGTCCGGCGAGATCCACGCCGACCAACTCCCGTCCTCGCCTAACCCACCAGGCCCACCCCGCCCCCACCTGGCGCAACTCTTAAAGACTTGCGGCGTCGGCGGAGGTCTTTGGCCGCGACTCTTTAAGAGTTGCGGCAGGTGGGGTGGGGGTGGGGGTGGGGGTGGGGTTGCCGGGTGATGATCGTTGTTTCGTGTCGAGAAGTGCGGTGGGACCTCGTCTTTTGACACGAAACGGCGATCATCGCGGTGAGTGAGCGGGCGAACCGCTGCGGCGGGCTTAACCGGGCGACGGAGGCGGGGCGCTGCCATAGGGTCGGCGTTCGGGGCGCCGCGAGGCGGTGTCGGGTGGAGCCGAGCGGTGTCGGGTGGAGCCAGGCGGTGTTGGGCGGGGCGGAGCGGGCGGGGGTGGGGATGCGCCTGACCGGATTCGGATATACAGGACTCATGGCTGAAGAGGTGGACGTCATC
>NZ_JAAOTJ010000021.1 GCF_011297335.1 Catellatospora methionotrophica
AGTACATGGGTCCGAAGTCGGGTGATATCAACACGGCGATTCAGAATGGTCTGACGCGTGTGGAGCAGGGCAAGCAGAAGGCTGACGAGGCCTGGACGCAGTCCGTCAAGGACGTCAACGCACTCCTCTGACCTGACACCCCGGCCGGTTCCCCGCCGTCAACAGCCGCTTCAGGGCGCGGTTGGCGGGGAACCGGCCCCTTTCACCGCCTTCGCACGCACCCGCGTCAACCGAGTCGAACAGTGATGTGCCGATGATGAAGAACCTCCTCTATCGCTTGGATGTCAAGGGCTCGCCGTATCTGTACATCGTGCCCTTCTTTCTCCTTTTCGCCGCGTTCGGGATCTTCCCTTTGGCGTACACCGCGTGGGTGTCGCTGCACGAGTGGAGCCTGCTGTCGGAGACGCACACGTTCCTGGGTTTGCAGAACTACCGGGACCTGTTCGCTGACGAGTACTTCTGGAACGCGTTGCGTAACACCGCCCAGATCTGGGTGCTGTCCACGGTTCCCCAGCTGCTGATGGCTCTGGTGTTGGCGCACGTGCTCAATCAGCGGTTGCGTGCGCCGACGTTCTGGCGGATGACGGCGGTGCTGCCCAACATCACGTCGGTGGCCGCGGTGGCGATCATCTTCGGGCAGATCTTCGGCAAGGACTACGGTCTGGTCAACTGGCTGCTGGAGACCCTCGGGCTGGGGCGTATCGACTGGCAGGCCGGGACGGCGTCGTCGCAGATCGCGATCTCCGTGATGATCATCTGGCGGTGGACCGGCTACAACGCGCTGATCTACCTGGCCGCGATGCAGGCCGTCAGCAAGGACCTCTACGACGCGGCTTCCCTCGACGGAGCCAGTAGCTTCCAGCAGCTGACCAGGATCACGGTTCCGGCGATCCGCCCGACGATCATCTTCACGGTGATCGTGTCGACGATCGGCGGCATGCAGGTCCTGGCGGAGCCGCTGCTGTTCGGCGGGGCATCCGTCACCGGCGGTAGCGATCGGCAGTTCCAGACGCTGTCGCTGTACCTGTACGAGGTGGCGTTCTCCCGGTTCGACTTCGGTTATGCCTCGACCGCGGCGTGGGCGATGTTCGGCATCATCGTGATCGTCGCGGCGATCAACTACTTCCTGACCAGCCGCCTGCGGAGGTCCTCATGACCACCACGACATCCCTCACCAAGCCTGCCCGGACGGCCGTGGCCGCCGAACCGCAGGTGCAGCGCCGTCGCCGCAGGTCGTTCATGGCCGACCGCCGTCCCGGCAAGCTCACCTACCTGGCCCTGGCCGGACTGGCCCTGTTCTCCGGGTTCCCGCTGTACTGGTCGCTGGTGGTCGCCTCGCACGACAACGGCATCCTGGGCGAGGTCCCGCCGCCGCTGGGCATCGGCCCGAACCTGTTCACCAACCTCGAACGCGCCTTCGGCACCGTGGACTTCGCCAAGGCGCTGACCAACTCGTTCGTCGTGTCGATCGCGATCACGTTCAGCGTGGTGCTGTTCTCGACGCTGGCCGGGTTCTCGTTCGCGAAGCTGAACTTCAAGGGCCGCAACGCCATGCTGGTGATGCTCATCGGCACGATGATGGTGCCGACCCAGCTCGGCATCATCCCGCTGTACATGCTGATGGCGAAGATCGAGTGGACCGGCACCATGTACGCCGTCGTCGCACCCGGCCTGGTCACCGCGTTCGGCGTCTTCTTCATGACCCAGTTCCTGCGTGAGGCCGTGCCCAGCGAGCTGATCGAGGCCGCCCGCGTCGACGGCTGCCACACGTTCCGGATCTTCTGGCACGTGGTGCTTCCGGCGTCCAAGCCCGCCGCGGCGGTGCTCGGCATGCTCACCTTCATGACGGCCTGGAACGACTTCTTCTGGCCGCTGGTCGTGCTCACCCCGGAGGACCCGACGGTGCAGACCGCGCTGTCGACGCTGGCCAGCGGCTACATCCAGGACTACTCGCTGTCGCTCACCGGAACCGCCATCGCGACCATCCCGCTGCTGGTCGTGTTCGCGCTGCTCGGCAAGTACATCATCGGCGGCATCATGCAGGGAGCGGTGAAGTCATGACGCTGGCCACCACCGAGGAGCAGGTGACCGGGACCGCGCCGGTGCGCTTCCCGGCCGGGTTCCGCTGGGGCGCGGCCACCGCGTCCTACCAGATCGAGGGCGCGGCGGCCGAGGACGGGCGCACCCCGTCCATCTGGGACACCTTCGCGCGTACGCCCGGGAAGGTGTTCGAGGGCCACTCCGGTGACGTGGCCTGCGAGCACTATCACCGCTACCGCGACGACGTCGCGCTGATGAAACGGCTCGGGCTGGGCACCTACCGGTTCTCCGTCGCCTGGCCGCGCATCAAGCCCGACGGCTCCGGCCCCGTCAACTCCCGCGGCCTGGACTTCTACGACCGCCTCGTCGACGAGCTGCTGGACCACGGCATCGACCCGATGGTCACCCTGTACCACTGGGACCTGCCGCAGGTGCTCGAAGACCGGGGCGGCTGGACGAACCGCGACACCGCGTACTACCTGGCCGACCTGGCCTCGGCCACCATCGCGCGGCTCGGCGACCGGGTGCGGACGTGGACCACGCTCAACGAGCCGTGGTGCTCGTCCTTCCTGGGCTACGGCAGCGGTGTGCACGCGCCCGGCCGCCAGGACCCGCGAGCGGCGTTCGAGGCGGTGCACCACCTGATGCTCGGGCACGGCCTGGCCGCGCGGGCGCTGCGGGCGGGCGGGGCGCGGGAGGTGTCGTTGACGCTGAACCTCACCGACGTGCGGCCGTACACCCCTGCCGACCAGCATGACCAGGCCGCGGCGCGGCTGATCGACGGGCTGCAGAACCGGCTGTTCCTGGATCCGGCGCTGCGCGGGCACTACCCGCAGGACATGCTGGCGCTGTTCGAGCGGTTCGGCGCGGCGGGAGTGATCCACGCCGGGGACGAGGCGCTCATCGCCGCCCCGATCGACCTGCTCGGCGTGAACTACTACCAGCCCGCGCTGGTCCGGGCCCAGGTCGGCGCGCACAGTGGCGAGGCGCATCCGGGCAGCGAGGGCGTCGAGTTCGTGACGCAGCACATGCCGGTCACCGCAATGGACTGGCCGGTGGACCCCACCGGGCTGTCCGCGCTGCTGCTGCGCCTGGCCGCGGACTATCCGGACACGCCACTGATGATCACCGAGAACGGCGCGGCGTACGACGACGTCGTCGAGGGTGACCGGGTGGCCGACGACGACCGCATCGGGTATCTCGACGGGCACCTGCGGGCCGCGCACGCGGCCATCGAGGGCGGAGCCGACCTGCGCGGATACCTTGCATGGTCGCTGCTGGACAACTACGAGTGGGGCTACGGCTACGGCAAGCGGTTCGGCATCGTGCGCGTCGACTACGACACCCAGCGCCGCCTGCCCAAGGACAGCGCGCTCTGGTACGCCGAGGTCATCGAACGCAACGGCCTGAGCTGACGGTCCGGTCATCGGTGAGGCGCGGTCACGGCGGGAGCCGGGCCGCGCCTCCCGCGTCTCGGCAGCCACCGGGGCAGGAATTCTGCGAAGTCAAGCGACGTTTGGGTGATTTCGTCCGTTATATTCGGCAGTCATGCCTCCCGGTCCGCACCGGGCGGCTCACCGTCGAATAGGGCCCGTGATGAGAATCAATCTGCCGACTCCGCGCACGCTCGTGCGCTTTCTGCTGGGCTTCGTAGCCGGACTGCACGTGCTGAGCCTCGGCGGCAACTACCTCTACCACGGGCTGGGCCACCACAACGTGATCCCCGCGTTCGCCTGGTGGACCACGTTCTTCAACGTGGACAAGGAGAAGAACCTCCCGACCTGGTTCTCCGGAGCGCTGCTGCTGCTCACGGCATATGTGCTGTGGGAGATCGCGAACCATGTCGCCGCGCGCGGGGAGAAGTACGCCAAGCACTGGCGGATCCTGTCGGTCGTCTTCGCGTTCCTGTCCATGGACGAGATCACGCAGATGCACGAGATGAGCCGCAAGATGGGCCTGGTGAACCTGGGCACGGCCTCCTACCTGTCCTGGATCGTGGTCGCCGCGCCGTTCGTACTGGTCTTCTGCGTGTCGTACCTGAAGTTCCTGTTTCGCCTGCCGGTGCGCATGCGCCTGCTGGTGGCCGGTGGCGGGGTGCTGTTCGTGCTCGGCGCGGTCGGCATGGAGATCGTCGGCGCGTTCGTCGGCCGGGACGTCAGCGGCAACGTCGCACCCGGGACGGGGTACATGGAGTACCTGCTCGCGGCGTCCGTCGAGGAGCTGTGCGAGATGCTGGGCGTGATCACGTTCTTCTACGCGGTGTCGAGCTACCTGTACGACCGCCAGCAGCAGGACGCGCTGGCCGCGCCGGGCGCCCCGGTGCAGCTCGCCGCCGCCCGCGCCCGCCGCCAGCCGGTGGCAGCCGGCACGAGCCGACACGCCGACCCCGCGTCCCGCTGACCCGCCCCGGCACCCCGCGCGCGCCGCGCGCGCCGCAGGGCATTTGAATAGACGTTGGCCTATCTGGATGGGTTCGATCGCCGAATCTTCATTCAGATAGGCCAATGTCTATGTCGGGCGGGGTGGTGTCCGGGGGCCGTTAGGCTTGGTCGGGTGGGGGGTGGTGGGCCGGGGCTGGTGGACCGGGTCGCGGAGCGGGAGCTGTTGCGCGGGGCGGCGCGGGGGGCCGTGTCCGGGCACGGGATCGCGGTGCTCGTCGAGGGCGGGATCGGGATCGGCAAGACGGCGCTGCTGGACGACCTCGCGGCGTACTGCCGGGAACTCGGGATGAGGGTGCTGCGGGGGGCCGCGGACGACGTGGACCAGCGGCTGCCGTTCGCGGCCGTGTCCGCCGTCGCCAGGGCGCACCAGGGCCGCGACGAAGACCTCGACCGCGTCACGGGCCTGCTGCGCGGACGCGACGCGCTGACCCGCAGCGTGACCGCCGCCCATCATGAGCTCGCCGTGACCGAGGAACTGCTGGCGCTGGCCGACCGGTGGCTCAGCCGGGGCCCGGTCGCGCTCATCCTCGACGATGCCCAGTGGGCCGATCCGTCCAGCGTGGTGCTGCTGCACCGGCTCGCCCATGACATCGGACAGGTGCCGTTGCTGCTGGTGGTCTGCGCCCGTGCGCTGGCCCAGGGCGAGGCGCTGGACGGGCTGCAGCGCGGGCTACTCGCCGGGGGTGCGCTGGAGCTGCGGCTGGACCGGTTGCCCGAACCGGCGGTCGTCGAGCTCGCGGCCGCCCGGCTCGGTGCTCCGCCCGGGCCGCGGCTGCGGCGGCTGCTGGGCACCGCGGGCGGCTATCCGCTCTACATAGAGACCCTGCTGACGGCGTACGCCGCCGACGGGCTGATCCGGGTCGCGGGCGGGCACGCCGAGCTGTCCGGGACGGTCGACCCGGATGCCGTGCCGCAGCCGCTGGTCGAGCTGGCCCGCGCCCAGGCCGCGCTGATGCCCCGGCGCTACCGGGAGATCCTGCAGGCGGCGGCGGTGCTCGGGCAGACCGTCGACGTCGCCGAGGTGTCCGCGGTGCTCGACGAGCCGCTGATGGCGGTGTCCGAGGTGGTCGGCGACGCCATCGGCACCGGCCTGCTCGTCGACGACGGGCACTGCCTGCGTTTCCGGCAGGGGCTGACCCGGGAGCTGCTCGATCGCAGCGTGCCCGAGCCGGTGCGGGTGGCCCTGCACCAGCGCGCCGGGCGGATGCTGACCGGCCGGGACGGCGCGCCCGAGCGGGTCGCCGCGCACCTGCTGGCCGGCGGCGACCTCGACGCCGACGACCTGCGGTGGCTGGCCGCGCACGCCGACGCGCTGACGGTGCGCGCCCCGGATCTCGCGGTACGGCTACTGCAGCGGGCCACCGCCGATCCGGCCGCGGACCCGGTGCTGCGTACGCACCTGGTGCGGGCGCTGCTGTGGGACGGCGATCCGGCGCAGGCCGAACGGGTCGCGCAAGCGGCGCTGGCCGTCGGCGGTGACGCCGCCCAGGAGCCCGATCTGCGCTGGCTGCTGGTGCAGGCGTGCTGCCGGCAGGGGCGGCTGCGGGAGGCGATCGACGCCATCGAGCCCGCGGTGCGCTCGCCGTACACCTCGCTCGGGCAGGCCGCGCGGTTCCGGGGTACCGCCGCGATCTGCCTGTTCCTGACGTACCGGTTCGAGGAGGCCGTGGCGGTCGCCGACCGGGCCGTCGCGGACGGGGAGGCGGCGGGCGACGCCGAGGCGATCGGGATCGGCTGCCTCGCCAAGGCGGTGGGCCTGGCCAAGGACGACATGGCCGCGTCGCTGGCGCTGACCGAGCTGGCCCTGTCCCACCTGGGCCACGGCATCCGGCCCGACCTGCAGGTCGACCCGTACGTGCTGAAGGGCATCTGCCTGCTGGAACTGGACCGGCTCGACGAGGCGGCCGAGGCCACCGCCGTCGCGGTACGCCACAACCAGCGCACCGGCGGGGTGTTCCTGACCACCGCGCACGCCGTACGCGCGCACGTCCGCTTCCTGCAGGGGCGCTGGGATGACGCGCTCGCCGAGGTGCGCAGCGGCCTGGACGGACCGGATCCGCTCGGGCACGAGCCGCGGCTGCTGGCGCTGGCCGACCTGATCGCCGTGCACCGGGGCGACCCGCCCGGCGCGGAGCTGCCCGCCGACACCGGGGACACCGACGACCGTTACCTGGTCCGCTGGGCGCAGGCACTGGCCGTCGAGGCCCAGGGCGACCCGCAGCGCGCCGCTGACCTGCTCCGGCCGTTGTGGGCACAGGCCGACGGGCTGGAGGCGCGCCGCATGATGTACCGCGTGTGCCCGGACCTGGCGCGGGCCGCTGCCGCCGGCGGCGACCACGTGGAGCTGCGGGCGCTGGCCGACGAACTGCGGGTGATCGCCGCGGTGCAGCCGACACCCAGCCTGGCCGGGTGCGCGGCGTACTGCCGCGGGCTGGCCGAGGGCGGGGCCGAGCCGATGCGGGCCGCTGTCGCGTCGTTCCGGGAGGCGGGCTGGCCGCTGTATGAGGCGTACGGGCACGAGGCGGCGGCGCTGGCCCTGGCGTCCGGCGGCGACCTGGCGGGCGCGCGGGAGGCGCTGAGACTGGCGCTGGACGGCTACGGCCGCCTGGAGGCGAGCTGGGACATGGCGCGGGCCCGTGCCCGGTTGCGCGACGCCGGGGTCCGCGACGGCGCCCGTGGCCGCCGGGGCAGGCCCAAACACGGCTGGGACGCGCTCACCGACACCGAGCGGACCGTCGCCGAGCTGGTCGCGACGGGCATGTCCAACCCCGATGTGGCCGCGCAGCTGTTCCTGTCCCGCCGCACCGTCCAGTCACACGTGTCGAGCATCCTGGCCAAACTCGCCCTGACCTCCCGCGTCGAACTCGCCGTGGCCGCCGCCCAGCGCCCCGCCCCACCCTGACCCGCCACCTGCGCTCCGCCTCGCCGCGAGGCCGCGTCGCGTCAGTGGCTGCGGTTTCGGGGAAACTGCGGCTTCGCGAAGGCGCGGGGCCTGGTCACATGCGGTGGAGTTCGAAGGCGGCGGCGCGGCGGCCGCCGAAGCGGGGGGCGTTGAGGTCGGCCATCCATTCCAGGAAGGCGCGGGTGTCGGCCATCGGGTTGTCGCCTAGTGCGGCGAGGTAGGCGTGGTGGGCGTCGAGAGAGGCGACGGCCCGGTCCATCGTGTCGGTGATGTCGACGGCGTGGGTGGGCTGCGGGGAGCCGCCGACGGCGACGTAGCGGACGCCGCCCCACGGGGCCAGGCCCAGGTCGACCAGCTCGGGGAAGATCCAGCGGTTGCCGGCGTCGCCGACCGCGTCCATCACCGCGCGGCCCACGTTGCGGTGGTCGGCGGAGTTCCAGCCGCCGCCCGGCCAGGTGTCGTGGAAGTTCGCGGTGACCACGAGGTCGGGCGTGTGGCGGCGGATCGCGGCGGCCAGGTCCCGGCGCAGGGCCAGGCCGTACTCCACGACGCCGTCGGCGTGGCCGAGGAACTCCAGCTCGGACACGCCGACCTCGGCGCACGCCGCGCGCTGTTCGGCCTCGCGCAGCGGACCGCACTCGGCCGGGGCGAGGGTGTCGATCCCGGCCTCACCGCGCGTCACCAGGGTGTAGCGCACGTCCTTGCCTGCCGAGGTCCACGCGGCCACCGCCCCGGAGACCCCGTATTCGAGGTCGTCGGGGTGGGCGGCGATGGCGAGGGCCCGGCTCCAGTCCGAGGGCAACGGCTCCAGCTGATCCATGGACCCGACCCTACGCGGGGCCGCCGCGCCAGCCCAGCGGATCGACCCCGCCCGGGACCGTGTCCGATCCGTACGGCTGCCGGGTGAGTACGAAGCTGCCCAGGTCCAGATGGGTCACCGCGCCGTCGGCGTCGCGTACCGCGCGCAGCGTCTCGCCCGCGTAGTAGCCGTCCAGGCCGAGCCAGGTGCCGTCGGCCTGAGCCTTGAGCCGGGAACCGCGGCCCGGTCCGGGCAGTGGCGCGAGTTCCAGGTCGCCCTCGGCACGCAGCCGGATCACCAGCGCGCCCGGTCCCCAGTACCAGGGCCCGACCAGGTCCAGCAGTGCCGGGTCGTACGACGCCAGCGGGGCCCACGCGTCCGGGATACGCGGCTCGTGCTCGGCGGTGATGCGGACCAGGTCGGCGCAGACGCCGCCGATGGAGATCCCCGAGGTGGTGTTGGCGAACACGACGCCGCCCAGGCGGTCGGCGGGCGCGACCCACAGCGTGCACAGGAAGCCCGGCATCGAGCCGGTGTGCCCGGACAGCAGCCGCCCGTGGTCGTTCTTGAGCTGCAGGCCCAGCCCGTACGTCAGATCCCAGGCGGGGCCGTCCATCGGGGCGGCCGGGGTGCGCATCTGCGTCAGGGTCGCCTCAGCCAGCACCGCCGGGTCGCCCTTGGCCAGGAACGCCGCGAAGCGGCACAGGTCGTCGACGGTGGACCAGAGCTGCCCGGCCGGGGCCATCCGCCCGGTGTCGGTGGCGGGCTCGGGCAGCAGCACGTCGGCCCACGGGTGCACGGCCCAGCCGTCGGCGTGCGGGGCCTGGGGCAGCAGCGAGGTGCGGGTCATGCCGAGCGGGGCGAGGATCTCCTCGGCGAGCACCTGCTCCAGCGGCTTGCCGCGCAGCTGCTCGACGAGCGCGCCGAGCAGCGCGAAGCCCGGGTTCGAGTAGTGGAACAGCCGTCCGGCGGGGTGCTTGACGCCGTCGGCGGCCAGGATGTCGGCCAGCTCGGGGCGTACGCCGCCGTCGGTGCGCTCCCACCACGGCACGGGGGTCTCCGAGGCCAGCCCGGCGGTGTGCGCGAGCAGCTGCGCGACGGTGACCCCGGCGGTGCCCGCGGGCGCGGCGGGCAGGTGCGTGCCGAGCGGGTCGGCGAGGTCGAGACGGCCCTCGTCGCGCAGGCGCATGACCAGCACGGCGACGAAGGTCTTGGTCAGCGAGCCGATGCGGTACTGCGTGTCGGTGGTCGGGGGTCGCCCGTCCACGAGGCCGCGGGCGCCGGTCCACACGGGGGAGCCGTCGCGCAGGACGGCGGCGACCAGGGACGGGGCGCGGCCCTCGGCCTGGGCGGTGGCGATGCGGTGCAGCAGGGCGCGGCGGGTGGCCGGCAGCAGGTCCATCTCAGGCATCCGGTCATCGTGCCACCGGAACGGGGTCCGTGGAACGCGGGTGGGCCGGCGGTCGGGGCCGCCGGCCCGGGACGGGTGTTCCTCAACGGTGGTTGCCGTACCCATGGTGGTTGTTGTTGCCGTGGTGGTCGTAGTTCTTGTGGTGGTAGTTCTTCTTGTAGTGCCGCTTGTAGTGGTGGTCGTACTTGCAGACCCACTTCTTGTACGTGCGGTGGTGCCAGCGGTAGGTCTGCTTCCAGCAGCGCTTGCCGCCGTCGAGTGTGGACGTCGTCGATTCCTGCACGGACACTGAAACCGGTTCGGTGAGCTGCGCGGCCGACGCCCGCTGCGGTGGCGCCATGACGGTGAGCCCGGCGACGAGGAACAGCATCAGGCTGAACATCGTGGTGGTGATCCGCAGCCGGTGGCCGATGGCACGAGCGGTCTCCTGCATCGAACACCCTCCTCCCAAAAGATGGCTGATCTAGCGGACCTGCCGATCAAACCTCCGGCCCGGCGACATGGTCAACGCCGTGAACTGGGCAAACGCCTTGCCGGGCGGCCGGTCAGGGGTGCTTTCACCGGGAGTTCATTTAGCCTGCCTACCGACCGGCAGGTAGAACGCCCAGCGGGGGCGGTAACCGGGCGGAAGACGGGGTTGCCTGACCGGTCGGCAGGCAATGGTGAACATCGGATGAACCCATGCACTGTGGCGCATGTTTCTCACAACGTGGGAGTGAATTCTTACCTTCCGGCCGGTCAGTGACTGCGCGAGGTGCGCCAGCAGGGGAGATTCCTGCCCGCCTGCGACGGATGGGCGCGGTGACCGCGTACCTGTGCGCCCCCGCGTGGGCCACAC
Organism: Catellatospora methionotrophica; assembly: GCF_011297335.1. Classification (GTDB taxonomy): domain Bacteria; phylum Actinomycetota; class Actinomycetes; order Mycobacteriales; family Micromonosporaceae; genus Catellatospora; species Catellatospora methionotrophica. The sequence continues at coordinate 10,432 of NZ_JAAOTJ010000021.1, forward strand.
CCTAGGCTCTGAGACGTGAATGCGCTCGTGGTGGCGGTCGTGCTGACCGTGGTCGTCGTCGCGGTATCCGCGCTGTCGCGGCGGTACAACCTGCTCAACCCGATCGTGCTGGTGGTGGTCGGGCTGTGCCTGGCCCTGGTGCCCGGGTTCCCGGTCATCGTGCTCGAACCCGAGATCGTGCTCATCGGCGTGCTGCCGCCCCTGCTGTACGTCGCCGCGCTGGAGACCTCCGTGCCGGCGTTCCGGCACAACATCCGGTCGATCCTGCTGCTCGCCGTCGGCCTGGTCATCTTCACCGCGGTCGCGGTCGGGCTGGTCGTGCACGCGCTGCTGCCGCAGGTGCCGCTGGCCGCCTGCCTGGCCCTGGGCGCGGTGGTCGCGCCGCCGGACGCCGTCGCGGCCACCGCCATCGCCAAACGCATCGGGCTGCCCCGCCGCATGGTCACCATCCTCGAAGGCGAGAGCCTGCTCAACGACGCCACGGCGCTGGTGCTGTTCCGCGTCGCGGTGGTGGTCGCGGTCGGCACGGCGGTCGGACCGATGGCCGTAGCCCAGCAGGTGGTGCTGGCCGCCGGCGGCGGTGTACTGGTCGGCGCGCTGGGCGCGCTCACGGCGGCGTTCCTGCACCGGCGCACCCGCGATCCGCTGATGGACAACTCGATCTCGCTGCTGACGCCGTTCGCGGTGACCGTGATCGCCGAGCTCATCCACGCCTCGGCCGTGGTCGCGGTCGTCGTGGCCGGGCTCTACCTGGGACACCGCATGCCCACGCTGATGTCGGCGGCCTCCCGCCTGCAGATGGGCGCGTTCTGGCGCATGGTCACCTTCATGCTGGAGGGCCTGGTGTTCCTGGTGGTCGGCCTCCAGCTGCGGGAGGTGCTGGCCGACCTGAACACCCCGTTCGCCGAGGTGGCCGGGCTGACCGCGGCGGTGCTCGGGACGGTGATCCTCGCGCGGTTCGCGTGGATGTACCCGGTCGCCTACCTGGTCCGGCTGCTGCCCCTGGTCCGCCGCCACGGCACCGCCATCGACTTCACCGGCGCGACCGTCATCTCCTGGGCGGGCATGCGCGGCGTGGTCACCCTGGCCACCGCGCTGGCACTGCCGGCCCTGCTCGCCGGGGGAATGCCGTACCCGCGTGCGCTGTTCGTCTGGTTGGCGTTCGCGGTCATCGTCGGCACGCTCGTGCTGCAGGGCATGACCCTGCCGATGGTGGCCCGGTTGCTGAAGGTCCAGGCCGACGACCGGATGGGGGACATCCTCGCCGAGGCGCAGGCGCAGCAGCAGGCGAGCAAGGCCGCTCGCGAGCGGCTGGAGGCCCTGGCCGACACGGCTTCGCCCGAGGTCGTGGAGAAGCTGCGCGGGCTCACCGAGCGCCGCTCCAACGCGGTGTGGGAGCGGCTGGGCGCGGACCGGGAAACGCCAACCGCGGTCTACGTCCGGCTGCGCCGGGAGATGCTGGAGGCCGAGCGGGCCGTGTTCCGCGCGGCCCGCGACGCGGGCCGGATCCCGGAGGACGTGCTCGTCCGGGCCCAGCGGGACATGGACCTGGAAGAGTCGATGCTGGAACGGATGGACTGACGCGTGGGCCGAGGCGGGGCACACGCGTTCGACGAGTGATACGAGGAGCAGGCATGAGCTGTGAGGACCTGAAGACCGCCGACGATCCGGCGGCGCGCGCCGACGGCTGCGAGGAGTGCCTGCGCGACGGCACCACCTGGGTGCACCTGCGCCGCTGCCTGGAGTGCGGCCACATCGGCTGCTGCGACTCGTCGGTGCACAAGCACGCCACGGCGCACTTCCACGAGGTGGGCCACCCGGTCATCCAGTCGTTCGAACCGGGCGAGAACTGGCGCTGGTGCTACCTGCACGAGGTCGTGGGCTGAGGAGGTAGGGGCGGCCGATACGCTCGGTGGCATGAGCGCGACGATGGTGGCCCGGGGGCTGTCCGCTGGGCACGGCGAGCGGATCCTGTTCAGCGACCTCGACCTGGTCGTCGCGCCGGGTGAGGTGGTCGGCCTGGTCGGCGTCAACGGGGCGGGCAAGTCCACCCTGCTGCGCCTGCTCGCCGGGCTGGCCGCCCCCGAAGACGGCTCCGTCACCCTCAACCCGCCGACGGCCAACGTCGGCCTGCTGCCGCAGGAACCCGAGCGGCGTCCCGCCGAGAACGTGCGCGACTTCCTGGCCCGGCGCACCGGCGTGGCACGGGCCCAGGAGGAGATGGACGACGCGGCCCTCGCGCTGGCCGAGGGCGCGGACGGCGCCGACGACCGCTACGGCGAGGCCCTCGAGCGGTGGCTGGAACTCGGCGGGGCGGACCTGCCCGAGCGGGCCGCCGCCGTCGCCGCGGAACTGGGTCTCGACGTCGACCTCGACCACCCGATGACGGCCCTGTCCGGCGGCCAGGCCGCCCGCGCCGGGATGGCGTCGCTGCTGCTCAGCCGATACGACATCTTCCTGCTGGACGAGCCGACCAACGACCTCGACCTGGCCGGGCTGGACCGGCTGGAGCGCTTCCTCGGGGACCTGCGCGCGGGCACCGTGCTGGTCAGCCACGACCGGGAGTTCCTGACCCGCACCGTGACCCGCGTCGTCGAACTCGACCTCGCCCAGCAGCAGGTGCGCCAGTACGGCGGCGGCTACCAGGCCTACCTGGCCGAGCGCGAGGTCGCCCGCCAGCACGCCCGCGAGGCCTACGACGAGTACGCCGACAAGAAGGACGACCTGCTCGCCCGCGCCCGCATGCAGCGCGCCTGGATGGAGAAGGGCGTCAAGAACGCCCGCCGCAAGTCGCCCGACAACGACAAGATGGGCCGCGCGTTCCGCACCGAGGCGACCGAGAAGCAGGCCGCCAAGGCCCGCCAGACCGAGCGCCTGATCGAGCGCATGGACGAGGTCGACGAGCCGCGCAAGGAGTGGGAGCTGCGCATGCAGATCGCCGCCGCGCCGCGCGCCGGGGCGGTGGTGGCGACCCTCAACAGCGCCGTCGTACGCCAGGGCGAGTTCACCCTCGGCCCGGTGGACCTGCGTATCGACTGGGCCGACCGGGTCGCCGTCACCGGCCCCAACGGCTCGGGCAAGTCGACGCTGCTGCGCGCGATGCTCGGCCGGGCCGCGCTCGCCGCGGGCACCGCCTCGCTCGGGCCCGGCGTCGTCGTCGGCGAGATCGACCAGGCCCGCGGCCGTTTCCTGGGCCACCAGCCGCTGGTCGACGCGTTCCAGTCGGCGGTGCCCGCGATGGCCCCCGGCGACGTGCGCACCCTGCTGGCCAAGTTCGGGCTGCGCGCCGCGCACGTGCTGCGCCCGGCCGCGACCCTGTCGCCCGGCGAGCGCACCCGCGCGGCGCTGGCGCTGCTGCAGGCGTCGGGGGTGAACCTGCTGGTGCTCGACGAGCCCACCAACCACCTCGACCTGGCCGCCATCGAGCAGCTGGAGCAGGCCCTCGACTCGTACACCGGCACGCTGTTGCTGGTCACCCACGACCGGCAGATGCTGCAGGCCGTGCACACCAACCGCATGCTCACCGTCGAGGCGGGCCGGGTCACCGTGAACTGACGGGCCCGCGTCGGGCCGGTGCGGCCGGTACGGTGTCGGAGTGATCATCGAGGTGGACACCACGACGGCCGACGCGTCCCTGCTGCTGCGCCTATACGAGATCCGCAAGGCCTGCAACGCGGCGGCCAATCCCGACGAGCCGATCGAGGACGCCGCCACCGGCGTGAGCCTGCTGCGCAGGCCGCGGATGGGCGGCAGCCACCACTACCTCGTCGCCGGTGATCCCATCGTCGGATTCTCGTCCGTGGACCTGCCGCCGGACATCGCCACCGCGTTCGTACGCGTCTACGTCGCCCCCGGCCACCGCCGCCAGGGCACCGGCGGCGCGCTGCTCGACGCCGCCGTCGCCCACGCCCGAGCCGCCGGCCGCACCGTGCTGACCGGCCTGTACGGCGACGACGCCGGCGCGGCGTTCGTCGCGGCGCGCGGGGGCCGGGCAGGCCAGACGGCGATCCGCTCCCTGCTGCGGCTGCCCGCTGTCGGCGAGCCCGTGCCGGTGCCCGGTTTCCGGGCGGTGACCTGGATCGGGCCGGTCGACGACGCGTTGCTGGCGTCGTACGCCCAGGCACGCAACGCCGTGCACGACGCCCCGAGCGACGCCGGGGTGCAGTGGCCGCACGCGAACGCGCGGTCGGTGCGCGAGGAGGAGGAGACGGTGGCCCGGCGCGGCGTGCAGCTGCGGGTGACCGCGATCCTGGACCGGGCCGCGGCCGTGGTGGCGTACACCCAGGTGCTGGTGCCCGCGACCGGCGAGGTCGCGTTCACCGAGGAGACCGCCGTGGTGCCCGCGTTCCGCCGCCGCGGCCTGGCCCGCTGGGTGAAGCTGGAGTCGCTGCGGCTGCTGGCCGCCGAGCGGCCCGAGGTGGCGTCGGTCGGCACCACGAACGCCGCCGTCAACACCGGCATGCTCGCGGTCAACCGCGCGCTCGGCTTCCGCCCCGTCGGCACCTGGACGTCGGCGGTGCTCGACCTGTCCTGAGCGGCGGGTTGCCGAAAGGGTTTTCGGCCTGCATCGTGATGTGCTGGAGCCGGACGCGGACTCGATCCGCGTCAACGCGTGGCGTCGACACCGGGCGGTCGTGCCGCGCGCGTTCGCACTCATCGGCGCGCTCACGCGCCCGCACCCCCGGAGTCCTCCATGCTCGACACCAGACATCGCCGTGCCCTGACCTCGGCCGTCGCGGCGGCGGTGACAGCCGCCGTGGCCGCGTGGACCCTGGTGGCCACGGCCGCGCAGGCCGCGGTCACCGGCTGCCAGGTCACCTACACCGTGCCGTCGCAGTGGTCCGGCGGCTTCACCGGCAACGTCGTCATCAAGAACCTCGGCGACCCGCTCACCGCCTGGACCCTGCGCTGGACGTTCCCGGCCACCGGCCAGGCCGTCACCCAGGGCTGGAGCGCCACCTACAGCCAGAGCGGCAACCAGGTCACCGCCGTGAACATGGGCTACAACGGCAGCCTCGCCACGAACGCGAGCACCACGATCGGCTTCAACGGCGCGTGGACGACCGCCAATCCGATCCCGACCGCGTTCACCCTCAACAACGTCGCCTGCACCGGCACCCCGTCCAGCCCGTCCGCCGGGCCGTCCTCCTCGGCGTCGGCGCGCCCGTCGCCGTCGGTCTCACCCTCGGCGTCACCCCTGCCCTCGACCTCCCCGTCGAGCCCGCCGACCAGCGGCTGGAACCCGCCGAGCAACCTGGTCACCCCGCTCAACGAGGTGTGGTCGCACTACCAGTCGACCTACCCCCAGCTGCTGACCTTCCGCAACTACGGCTGGGACCAGGTCATGGCCGGCGGCGGCAAGATCAATTATTGCGTACGCTGGGACTCCAGCGCCCGCGTCTCAGCCGCGATGCGCGACCAGATCCACGCGGCACTGTCCCGGCAGTTCAAGAAGTGGATGGACGTGATGGCCGGGCACAACGGCTGGCCGTACGCGGAGGTGCCGGTGAAGGTCGTCGGCTGGGCCGTGCGTGACCGGGCGACCCTGGAGTGGACCGACAACGCGGTCGACATCTACGTCAACGACATCCGCGAGAACGCGCCGCAGTGCGCCGAGCCCTGCGGCCGGTTCTTCCACCAGGACGGCAACTACAACGGCTGCCCCGGAGGGGCCTCGCACCACTACGACATGTCGCTGTGGCTGACGGCGGGCTTCAGCGGCGGCGCGGGCGGCGACTGGGGCCAGCGCGTCGGCAGCGAGTACTTCACCGGCGCGGTCAACGCCGAGAACATGCACATCTACCTGCACGAAGTCGGGCACACGTTCGGCCTGGACGACTTCTACGACTGGACGCCCACCGGCCAGTGCTGCTTCATCATGAAGGCGGGCAGCGCCGCCAGCATCACCGACTTCGACCGGTGGATGCTGCGCGACTTCTGGCGACACCTGAAGAACCGCTGGGGCTACTGACCGGACACGGGGCTCGGCGGGTGTGCCGCCGAGCCCCGGTGAGCCTCAGCGCGCCAGACGGGTGGCGGCTTCGAGTGCCGCGAACCAGGGGAACACGGCCTGCCGAGTGTGTCCCGTCCCGGGTTCGTGCGGCTCCCAGGCGTAGGGTGCGCCGAGCATCACGTACACGCCTTCGTCGCGCAGGGCGTCGACCGACCGCCGGAACGGCGCCCGAGCCGCGAGCGCGGCATTGACGAAGGGCACGACGACCGTGGGCACCCCTCGGCCGATCAGTTCCGCGGCCGATGTCATCGCATAGTTGTCCGCTATTCCCGTGGCCAGCTTGTTGAGGGTGTTGAACGTCGCGGGAGCGATGATCAAGGCAGCCGGGTCGGACAGCGAGCGCTTGCGGCTGCCGCTGGCCCGCATCTCGTAATCCGTACGTATATCCGCCGCCGAGAGCGGCCCGGTCCGGTCGAGGAACGGAACGGCGGCAGGCGTGGCGGTCACACCGAACTCCCAGCCACCGTCATGAGCCATCGTGACGAGCTTTCCGAGATCGCTCGTCGGCCCAGCACCGCAGGCGATGATGAGCAGCCTTCGAGTCATCCGGTTCAGCCGTTCCGCTCGTCTCGTCGGGCGTCGAGAGGGGCGGCGGTGTGACACCGCCGCCCCTCTCGCCACGTCAAGCCAAATCGGGGTTCAGTGGCCTCGGGCCAGCCATTCTTCCAGGTGGGGGGACTCCGCGCCGATGGTGGTGGTCTCGCCGTGGCCGGTGTAGACCACGGTGTCCGCAGGTAGGGTGAGCAACCGGTCGCGGATCGAGCTGATGATCGTCGGGAAGTCGCTGTAGGACCGCCCGGTCGCGCCGGGACCGCCGTGGAACAGGGTGTCCCCGGAGAACAGGGCCGACAGCGACGGCGCGTACAGGCACACCGCGCCGGGTGAGTGCCCCGGCGTGTGGTGGATCCACAGCTCGGCTCCGGCCACGCTCAGGCAGTCGCCGTCGGTCAGGTCGCGGTCGGGCGCGACGTCCGGGTGGGTCATGTCCCACAGCATCCGGTCGTCGGGGTGCAGCATGATCGGTGCGCCGGACAGCCGTGCCAGCTCGGGCGCGGCGTCGATGTGGTCGTTGTGCGCGTGGGTGCAGACGATCGCGCAGACGCGCCGCTCGCCGACCGCCGCCATGATGGCGGCCGCGTCGTGGGCCGCATCGACGACCAGCACGTCGCTGTCGTTGCCGATCAGCCAGACGTTGTTGTCGACCTCCCAGGTGCCGCCGTCCAGGCTGAACGTGCCGGAGGTGACCACCCGCTCGATCCGTGCCTCGCCGGTCACAGCATCACCACCGAGCGCAGCACCTCGCCGCGGCCCATCTTGGCGAACGCCTCCTCGACGTCGTCGAGCCCGATCTTCTCGGACACGAACGCGTCCAGGTCGAGGCGTCCCTGCAGGTAGAGCCCGAGCAGGGTGGGGAAGTCGCGGGAGGGCAGGCAGTCGCCGTACCAGGACGACTTGAGCGCGCCGCCACGGCCGAACACGTCCAGCAGCGGCAGCTCGAGCTGCATCTCCGGGGTGGGTACGCCGACCAGCACGACGGTGCCGGCCAGGTCGCGGGCGTAGAACGCCTGCCGGTAGGTCTCCGGGCGGCCGACCGCGTCGACGACCACGTCCGCGCCGAAGCCGCCGGTCAGTTCCCGGATGGCCTCGACCACGTCGGCCTGGCCGCCGTTGACGGTGTGCGTCGCGCCGAGCTGCTTGGCCCAGGCGAGTTTGCGCTCGTCGAGGTCCACGCCGATGATCGTGGTCGCGCCCGCGAGCCGCGCCCCGGCGATGGCCGCGTTGCCCACGCCGCCGCAGCCGATGACCGCGACGGTGTCACCGCGGGTGACCGTGCCGGTGTTCAGCACCGCGCCCAGCCCGGCCATCACGCCGCAGCCGAGCAGGCCCGCGACCTCCGGCGGCGCGGCCGGGTCGACCTTCGTGCACTGACCGGCGGCGACCAGGGTCTTCTCGATGAAGGCGCCGATGCCGAGCGCGGGCGACAGCGGTGTGCCGTCGGCGAGCGTCATCTTCTGCTTGGCGTTGTGCGTGGCGAAGCAGTACCACGGCTTGCCCTTGCGGCAGGCCCGGCACTGGCCGCACACGGCCCGCCAGTTCAGCACCACGTAGTCGCCGGGGGCGACCTCGGTGACGCCCTCGCCGACCGCCTCCACGATCCCGGCGGCCTCGTGGCCGAGCAGGAACGGGAAGTCGTCGTTGATGCCGCCCTCCCGGTAGTGCAGGTCGGTGTGGCAGACCCCGCAGGCCTGCACTTTCACCAGCGCTTCCCCTGGCCCAGGGTCGGGCACCAGCACCGTTTCGATGCTCACCGGCGCGTTCTTAGAGCGGGCGACGACTCCGCGGACCTCGTGCACCACCGTGGCCTCCTTGCGCACGTTGGACAGACGTAGGGATGTTACCCGTGCGCCACCCGCATCGTGCCCGGCCTGGGCCTTCGTATCCGGACCGAAATCCGTTGCGGTCCCGTCCGGCCGGTTCTAGGTTCGCGACCATGGAGTATGCGATCCGGGCCGAGACGCCCGCCGACCACGCCGCGGTGCGTACCGTGCATGCCCTCGCGTTCGGCGACGGCGACCGGGTTCCGGCGCTGGTCGACGCGCTGCGTGCCGCACCGGCCGCGCTGCCGGTGGTCTCCCTGGTGGCGGTGCGCGGGGCCGAGGTCGTCGGGCACGTGATGCTCAGCGCGTGCCGGCTGGACGCGCCCGCGCGGCTGGTCGACGTGCACAGCCTGTCGCCGCTGGGCGTACACCCGGATCATCAGGGTCGTGGCCTGGGCGGGCGGCTCGTCGCCGCGGCGCTGGCCGCCGCCGACGGCGCGGGCGTGCCCCTGGTGTTCCTGGAAGGCGACCCGCGCTACTACGCGCGGCACGGCTTCGTGCGGGCGAGCGGCCTGGAGATGCGCTCGCCGTCGCTGCGCATCCCCGACCCCGGCTTCCAGGTGTATCCGCTGACGGCGTACGAGCCGTGGATGACCGGCACCTTCGTCTACTCGGAGCCGTTCTGGGCCATGGACTGCGTGGGCCTGCGCTGACGGGGGACGGTCCACCCGCCGGGCTGCTCGGGTCCGGTGTCGATGTCCTCGACCCAGGCCTCGGCCTCGCCGAAGTGCACGACGATCCGGCCCACGGCGGCGTACACGTCGAACACCGCTGCCATCGGCGTCACCACGACCGCCTGGTCGCCGGGGCGCAGCCAATGGTCCTGGCCGGACCACTCCAGAACCAGTTCCAGCAGGCCGTCGCCGTCATTGCCGATCCGCGTGCGCGCCCGCGCGGGCGGGGTGTTCATGTCGCGCCCGCCTCTTTCCCCGTTTCACTCATGCGCCGCAGCCTACGCCGCAGACACCGCACCGCCCAGCGAATGTCGTCGATATGTACCTCGGCCCGCCCGGCGGTGCGCGGCCCTGCGGTCCGTCGCGGCCCGCGTGGCCGGGGCATGATCGCCGTTTCGGGTCAGAAACTGCGGCCACACCACAGGTTCTGACCCAAAACAGCGATCATGCCCGGCCCGGCCCGGCCCGGCCCGGCCCGGCCCGGCGCGGCGCGGGAGCGGGGCGCGGGGACGGCGCGGGGCGATCTTGGCGGGTGGAGGGGGCGCGTGGGGTGGAGGGGGGCTGCCTAGGATGGCCGGATGGGTTACGAGGTGCGGCGGTTGCGGGAGCAGGACGGGGCTGCGGCGTGGCGGTTGAGCAGTGTCGCGTTCGGATTTCACGGGTCGCCGATGCCGGCGGAGTTCCCGGCCGTGCCGGGGCGGGTCACCTGGGGAGTGTTCGACGGTGACCGGCTGATCGCCAAGGCGGTCGACCGGGAGCAGGGGCAGTGGTTCGGCGGGCGGATCGTGCCCACGTCGGGCGTGGCGGGCGTCGCGGTCGCTCCGGAGGTGCGCCGGGGTGGGCTGGGCCGCCAGGTGCTGACCCGGCTGCTGGCCGGGGCCCGCGAGCGGGGCGCGGCGGTCAGCGCGCTGTTCCCGTCGACGCCGCACCCGTACCGCAGGCTGGGCTGGGAGGAGGTCGGCGCGCTGACCTACCTCAGCGTGCCCACGGCGGCGCTCACCGCCGTCCGGCCGTCGCCCGGGGTGTCGCTGCGGCCCGCGACCGCTGACGACGTACGCGCGATCGAGGCGCTCTACCGCGACTGGGCCCGGTCCGGCACCGGCATGATGGAGCGCTCCGGACCGCTGTACGACGTCGCGCCGGACAAGCTGCTGGCCGCCTTCGACGGTGTCACCGTGGCGGTGAACGAGGCGGGCGGCGTCGACGGCTACGCGACCTGGGAACGGGGCCCGAACAGCGATCCCGTGGCCCGGATCACCGCGCACGGCCTGGTCGCCGCGACCCCGGAGGCACTGTGCGCGCTGCTGGCCATGTTCGGCGGCTGGGCGAGCGTCACGCCGAACACCGTGCTGCGGCTCGGCCCCGGCGACCCGGCGCTGCTGGAGATCCCGACGACGCTGGTCACTGTGGACAGCCGCCAGCCGTGGATGCTGCGGTTGGTCGACGCGCCCGCCGCGATCGCGGCCCGTGGCTGGCCGGGCCACCTGAGCGGCATCGTGGACCTGGCCTTGACCGACCCTGAGTGCCCGTGGAACGCGGGGTCCTGGCGGCTGGTCCTCGACGGCGGCCTCGCCCGGCTGGAGCCGGGCGGTTCCGGCGCGGTGCGCTTCACGCCGCGTGGCCTGGCCGCCTGGTACGCGGGCGCGGCCACGCCCTCGGTGCTGCGCCGGGCCGGGCTGCTGTCCGGTGACGCCGTCGCCGACGGGCTGCTCGCGGCGGCGACCGCCGGTCCGGTCCCGGTCCTGCACGACTTCTTCTGATCCGCGAAAGGCCCGGTGTCCAGGACGGACACCGGGCCGCCGCAGGCCTTGACTGTGAAGGAAAACTTCGCAAGGAGATGGCATGCCGCAAGGTATCGACATAGGCAGGCGTGCCGATATATGGTGCCGTCACGCCGCCTGGCCAGGCATGACGCAGGTCTGATCAGGCGCGCGCGAGCTTGGGCTCGTGTCCCTCCGTACCCCCCGAGGAGTGCCGTGACCACAATCCGATCCCTGCGCGCCCGCCGCCGACGGCTGCTCGGCGTGCCAGCGCTCGTCGCCGCCGCCGTCGCGCTGGTGGCCCGCCCCGCCCACGCCGCGACGGCACCCGCCGCGGAGCCCGAGTGCGCCGCCGACCTCGTCCAGGGGGCGTGATGGCTACCGTTCCGTGGCTGGCCGATGTGCTCCGCGCGGCCGGGGTGCAGGTCGTCGAGGAGGGCGACTGGCGCAACCGGATGCGCCCCGGCTCCTTCGACCCGATCGGCGTGCTGTGGCACCACACGGCCTCGACGTCGAGCCCGAGCAACCCGCACCCGGCGCTGAACATCTGCATCAACGGCCGCCCCGACCTGGCCGGGCCGCTGTGCCAGGCGCTGGTCGACTACAACGGCGTCTTCCACCTCATCTCGGCGGGGCGCTGCAACCACGCGGGCGCGTCGCGCGGCAGCGGCCCGATCCCGGCCGGTGACGGCAACACCCTGATGATCGGGTGGGAGATCGACTACAACGGCGTCAACCAGCAGATGACCGCCGCGCAGTACAACGCCTCGATCGCGGCGACCGCGGCGGTGCTCAAGCGGCTGGGCCGCGACTCCAGCTATGCCCGCGGCCACCGGGAGACCAGCACCACCGGCAAGATCGACCCGTACGCGATCAACCTCGACACCATGCGGGCCGACGTGGCACGGGCGATGAACCCGCCGACCGGTGGCTGGACGTCCACCGTGGACAACACCACCGCGGGCCGCTTCACCGCCAGCACCAACTGGGGCACCTCGTCGTTCTCGGGGCAGCGGTTCGGGGAGAACTACCGGTTCGCCAACCCGGTCGCGGCCAGCGACGCCGCCTGGTACAAGTTCGCCATCCCGGAGACCGGCAACTACCGCGTCGAGGCGTGGTGGCCGGCCGACGCCGGTTACAACAACGCCGCGCCGTACATCGTGGCCACCAGCAGCGGCAACCAGACCGTCAACGTCGACCAGCGGATCACCGGCGGCCAGTGGCGGGTGCTGGGCACCTTCAACCTCACCGCCGGCGACGCCAACAAGGTCGGCGTCAGCCGCTGGACCAGCGGCACCGGCTACGTCATCGCCGACGCGATCCGGGTCACCCGGGTCTGAGTGGCTTCTTGATCAGCGTTTCGGGTCAGAACGTGCGGTCAGACCGCATGTTCTGACCCGAAACGGCGATCATCCTTCCACCGCAACGCCACATGCACCGCCACCAGCGGCAGCACCCCCACCGGATACCACCACATGTCCAGCGGGTCGTACGCCACACCGAGCGCCAGCCGCGCCAGCAGGGACCGCTCCGACAGGTACGCGGGCACCCCGGTCAGCTGTGACAGCTCGACCAGCCAGCAGAAGGCGATCGCCAGCGCCCCCGCGACCAGCGGAGGAGTACGCGGCCGGAGCACGAACACCCCGGCGTAGATCAGCGAGGCGTAGAGCGCGGTGCCGGAGTTCTGCTCCAGCGGCCCGTCGGCGACGGCCCGGATGAACAGGGCCACGGCCAGGACGGCGACCGCCCCGGCGAGCGCGAGCAGGCGGCGGTTCCCGTCGGTACGGAGCATCCGCCGATGGTACGGAGCCCGCCCGGCCCCGCCGGTGGTGAACCCGTGAAGATCCGGTGTTGCCCGCCGCCGCGCTCCGGTGGCACCCGGACGCGGCGGCGGGAGTCAGACCCGGCCTAGGCCAGGCGGCGGATCTCGCCGAACGCGCGGTAGAAGCCGCCCCGGCTGGCCTGGCGCACCTCGGACACGACGTAACGCGCGCCCGCCTCGCGGATGCCCTTGGGGAACTGCACCTGCCACGAGTGCTGGAAGCCCTCCGACACCACGCGCACGCGCAGCCGGCCGCCCTCCTCGTAGCACTCCAGCACGATGCCGTCGCCGCCCGCCTCGGCGGTGACGACCTCGACCGTGGTCGACGCGGCGACCGCCTCCACGTGCGAGGCCTTCACGTCGACGATCTCGGGCACGGTGCCGGACTCGGCCGCGCGGATCGCCGACTCGGTGGCGTCGATGCAGGCCAGCGAGCCGTCCGTGGTCACGATGTAGAGCCGCTCGTCGTGATACTGCATCGAGTACGCCGAGCCGCAGCCGGTGCCGAGCTTCCACAGCCGGGTGCCGGAGCTGTCGAAGCAGTACACCGACGAGCTGTTGTCACCGGCGAAGACGTACTGACCGTCGGGGCTGGTCGCGCACGAGAACACGGCGGCGTCGCACGAGTACTCCCGGCGGGGCGAGCCGTCCTTGCCCAGCTCGACGACCTTGCGGGTGGACGTTCCCGCGTACAGCGTGTGCTGCTCCTGCCAGCCGAACAGCACCGCGCCGGTGCTGCGGCTCCACCGCTGCTCGCCGGTGCGCCAGTCGTAGCTGGTCACGCCGCCCGAGTGGCCGTGGTGCACGGCGTCGGCGTCGCAGCGGACCATCCAGCCCGACGAGCCGGCGCTCTTGCGCCGCCACAGGAACTCGTCCTCGTGGTCGATCGCGGCCACGCCGCCGCCCGCGTCGGACACGCCGAGCACGCCGTCGTGGATGTCGAGCCAGTAGATGTCGATGTCGGGCGCGATCCGGTAGGCGACCCGCGGCACCTTGCCGGACAGGTCGTACACGTTGCCGTCGTCGCAGCCCGCGTAGAGCCAGGCGTCGTCGGCGACGATGCACTTGACCCCGTCGGGCAGCTTGAACTGCTGCACGACCTCGGCGCTGTGCGACAGGGTGGTGATCACCCCGGCCTCGTTGCCGACCATGCACACCTTGCTGTCGACGAAGACGCCGAACGCCGAGGTGCCCGAGCGGTAGCGCCACAGCACCGGGGCGGTCTTCGCCGTCGAGCGGGTGCTGACGATGGCGCGCCGCGACACGGAGCGCTTGCCCCGCGCGCCCTGCACCGCGGGGGCGTACCCCTTGCGGACCTTCTCGCCGATCTTCTTCGCCGCGGCGGCACGCGCCTTGGCGTTGTCGGCGAAGCTGCTCTTCGTCGTGGCTCCGGCGTCGCCGATCCGGCCATAGCGGATGGTCAGCTCGGTGTCGTCGACGACGACCTCGTAGAACTTGTGCGAGCCGCCGTCGGCTTCGGACAGTTCGAGGTAGGTGGTCTCAGCGGCCATGGGGAAAGGGCCTTCTCTCGCGAGGGGAACGCTTCGGCGACAACCTATCCGCCGCCACCGACAGTGCTCCGCCCGGCAATCCAAGATCGGCTGTTAGGCCGATCCGCGCCCGTCGGAGCTTGTCTACGCTGCGACGGATTCGATGAACGGGGATGCGATGCGGGGACGCCTGACGGCCGGCACGATGCTGGCCGCACTACTGATGAACGTGACGCTGGCCGGGTGCGGCGCGGCGCTGCCGGACGGCGCGGACGGCCAGCTGGCCGACGACTGGGCGCCGGTGGCGGAGGTCAAGGCGGTGGTGCCGGAGGCCGGAACCTGCCTCGACACCCGGCCGACGCCGTCGGGGAGCAGCTGGGACAAGGCCGTGCCCTGCATCTCCTCGCACTACAGCGAGATCGCCCACGTCGGCACGTTCACCGGTGACACCGAGCCCAGCCCGGCGCAGCTGGCGGCCGCGTACGCCGAGTGCGACACCAGGAGCGCGGCGTATCTGGGCCGCCCGTGGTGGCAGGCGCGGTTGCAGGTGCACATCTCCATCCCGATGACGCGCGCCTGGGAGGGCGGGGCCCGCTGGTTCCGCTGCGACCTGGTCCAGGTCGAGTCGGCGAACTGGGACGACACCTGGGTGGCCCGCACCGGCAGCCTCAAGGGCGCCGTCCCCGCGGACCTGCTCGTCAGCTGCGGCAGCGCCGTGGCCAAGGGCGAGTTCATCGACTCGATGACCGAGGTGCCCTGCGCCACGGCGCACAACTCCGAGTACATCGGCTTCTTCCGCGCGCCCCTGACCACGCCCTACCCGAAGTCCGACCGGCAGTGGACCGCGCTGTACCGGCAGTGCAGCGAGCTGGCCGCCGGATACGTCGGGGTGAGCAAGACCCAGTGGTACAAGCTGCCGACGGTGGCCTGGCTCGCCTACCCCGAGGCGTGGGCGGCCGGGGACCGGCGGGTCCGGTGCACGGTGTACTTCGGCACCAAGAAGATCAAGAAGACGGTCAAGGGCAGCAAGGGCAACGGCGTGCCGTACTTCTGAGCCGCAACGCGCGTGATGTCAGCCACGGTCGGCGGCGGTCCCGGCCGTGGCCAGGGATGATCGTGGCATGACTCCGGCGGCAGTGCTCTTCGACATGGACGGGACCCTGTTCGACAGCGAGCCGCTGTGGGACATCGCCATCGAGGAGCTCGCGCACCTGTACGGCGCGCAGGTCTCGGCCGAGGTCCGGCTGAACATGGTCGGCCGCTCCGTCGACGAGTCGATGGTGCTGTTCCACGACGGCATCGGCCAGCCCTGGCGCGACGCCGCGGCCAGCTCGGCATGGATCTACGACCGGGTCACCGGGCTGTTCGCCACGGACCTGGTGTGGCGGCCCGGCGCGCAGGAGCTGCTGCACGAGGTGCGGGCGGCGGGCCTGCCCACGGCCCTGGTGACCTCCACGAACCGGCGGGCGGTGGAGGTGGCGCTCGACACGCTCGGCAGGCACAACTTCGACGCCGTGGTCTGCGGCGACGAGGTCGCGTTCACCAAGCCGCACCCGGATCCGTACCTGCGGGCGGCGAAGCTGCTGAACGTCGAGCCCGCCGACTGCCTGGCCGTCGAGGACTCGCCCACCGGCGTGGCGAGCGCGCTGGCCGCGGGCACCCGCGTGATCGGCGTGCCCAACGCGGTGACCCTGAAGCCGATGACCGGCCTGACCCTGCTGCCCACCCTCGCGGGCGCCACCCTCGCCGCGCTGTCCGCCGCGACGGCCTGACACCCCGGGGCCGGTGGGCGCAGGGCGATCGGCGTGCCCGGAGGCGGCCGGGACCCTGGGTGAGACCCGACCATGCCGCGACGGCGGTGCTCGCGGGGCAGCCGGAAGCCGCCTTCCGTGGCAGATTGAGCGATCGTGAAGGACTGGTATGACTGGCATCAGCCGTACGCCGACCCCGCGTCACCCCTGTCGCGGCGGATGCGCCTGGTGCAGCGGCACATCGTCGACTGGCTGGACGAACGCCCGGAGCTGGAGCTGACCGTGGTCAGCGCGTGCGCGGGCCAGGGGCGCGACCTGCTCGGCGTGCTGGCGGAGCGGCCCGACGCGGCCCGGGTGCGGGCGACGCTGATCGAGTACGACCCCCGCAACGTCGCGGTGGCCCAGGCCGAGGCCGCCCGCCTCGGCGTCGCCGTCGAGGCCCGCTGCGCCGACGCCGGGCTGCTGGAGTCCTATGCCGACGCCGTCCCGGCCGACCTGGTGCTGTTCGCGGGGGTCTTCGGCAACATCGGCGACGAAGACGTGCGCCGCAGCGTCGCCGCGCTGCCCAGGCTGTGTGCCCCCGGCGCGACGGTGATCTGGACGCGGACCCGCCGCGCCCCCGACCTCACCCCGGCGATCCGGGCCTGGTTCGCCGAGGCCGGTTTCACCGAGACGGCCTTCCATGCCCCCGAAGACGTCGTGTTCACGGTCGGCGTGCACCGGCTGACCGCCGACCCGCGCCCGCTGGACCCGCCTGGCCGCCTGTTCAGCTTCACGTGAGACGGCCCGGCCCCCGAAGGGACCGGGCCGCCGGTGGTGGCTCGGTGGATCAGCTGGTGGCGAGGCTGCCGTCGGACGAGAAGACCAGGCCGATGGTGGCCTTGCCGGTGGTCAGCGCGGTCTTGGTCTGCGGGCCGCCGGTGTCGGCCTGCTGGAACGAGCCGAACGTGATGCCGTAGGTCTTCTCCAGACCCAGCTGGCAGAACGAGCGCTCCGGGCACTCCGGCGGACCGGCGAGCACGGTGGCCTTGCCCGAGCACTTGGCCGCGAAGTCCGACAGCGTCTTGACCTGGTGCTGGTCGGCGAACGCCTTGGTCACCGCGTACGCGTTCTGGTCAGCGGCGGGCGACGGCGTGCCAACGGTCAGCCCGGCCTTGGTGGCCAGCTCCTTCAGGGCCGCCACGGTGGCGTTGACGTCACCGCTGGCCTTGGCCGCGGCGTCCTTGCCGTTCTGCTTCTGGTTCAGGAACTCGGTGAGGGTCGCGGCGTACTCCGGGAACACGGTCAGCTCACCGCGCTCCAGGGCGGCCTCGTACAGCTCGCGGTTGCCCGAGACCTGCACGGTGGCCTGGAAGCCCGCCGCGTTCAGGGCGATCTTGTACAGCTCGGCGAGCGTCTTGCTCTCCGGGAAGTTCGCCGCGCCGACCACGACCGGGCCGGAGCCGCCGGACAGGCCGGAGGTCAGGCCCGCCTGCGCCGCGAACTCCTGCGCCGCGACCTCGGAGGTCTTGCGCTCGACCTCGACGGCCTTGTTCAGCGCGATCAGCTTCGGGGTGTCCAGCGCCGCGCCGACCTTGTCGACCGCCGCCAGCAGCGCGGGGGTGGACCGCTTGGCGTTGGCGACCGCGATGACGTTGTCGGTGTTCTGCAGGTGCTTGTCGTCGTCGAGCACCACGAGCTGGTCGCCGGCGACCGGCGCGCAGCCCGCGCCCGAGGCGGTGGCCGGGGCCTCCGTGCCCGAGGAGCCTGCCTGCCCGCAGCCGGTCAGCGCGAACGCCGCCGCGGTGACACCGGCCAGCAGGAGGACGGACGCCCTCCGGGTGTGCGTTGCCATATTCAGCCTTCCGTCGAATGCACTGCGAAATGAGGTGCAAAGGTCTTTCTTACCGCGTACCTGAGACATCCTTGCGATGAATTCATGAACCGTGCTCGGTCTACCCGTGCCCGACAATTCGCAAACCGTTCACATATGCAGGTCAACGGCGGTCGTATGCAGCGGAGAGTGATCGACGTCATACTCAGCGCACCTAAGCTGGTGCCCGTGACGACACTGCTGCTCGACGTGGACGGGGTCCTGCTCGTGCCCGCGGGCAGCCTCACGCCCAACGAGGAGCTGCTGGCCGTGCTGCCCCGGCTCACCGTCACCGGGATCTACCTGGTCACCAACCAGCACCCGCGGCGTGCGGCCGTGATCCGCGAGCTGCTGGGCGGGCGGCCGGGCATCAGCGGGGTGCTCATCTCGTACGAGATAGGTTTCCTCAAGCCCGAACGGGCGTTTTTCGCCCGCGCCCTGATCGAGATCGGGCGTACGCCGCAGGAGTGCCTGTTCGTCGACGACAAGCCGGTCTACGTCGCGGGCGGCGTGGCCGCCGGGATCGACAGCGTGCTGTTCCACGACAACGCGCGGCTGTTCGCCCTGCTGCGCGAGCGCGGCCTGCTCTGAGGCGGGTCAGGACCGGGCGGGCAGCGCGTCGGCGGCCGACGCCGGGGGACGGTGCTTGACGCGGCGCAGCGACTTGGGCAGCAGCGCCCGCTCGACCAGCGCCAGAATGCCCTCCACGGCCAGGCAGAGCAGCGCCACCAGCGCGCCGCCGGCCAGCACCTGCCCGCCGCCCGAGGCCAGACCCAGCCCGAAGCCCTTGCTGATGATCATGCCGAGGCCGCCCCCGTTGACGTACGCGGCCAGCGTCGCCGTCGCCACCACCTGCACGGCGGCGACCCGGAACCCGTTGGCCAGGTACGGCACCGCCAGCGGCAGTTCGACCTTGCGCAGCAGTTGCCAGGCGGACAGGCCCATGCCCCGGCCCGCGTCGCGCACCTCCGGATCGACCTCGCGCACACCCAGATAGGCGTTGGCCAGCAGCGGCGGGATCGCGAACAGCGACAGGGCCAGGATGATCGCGGGCGCGCCGAAGCCGATCGCGGTCAGCGGGAAGATGGTGAGCAGCGCCACGGTCGGCACGGCGCGGCTGAGGTTGGTCACCGTCACCACGGCCGGACCGCCCCGGCCGACGTGCCCCATCCACACGCCCAGCGGCCAGGCGACCGCGCAGCCCAGCGCCACCGCCGCCGCGGAGATCCACAGGTGCTCGCCCAGGCGCGCGAAGATGCCGTCAGGGTTGGTCCAGTTCAGCGGATCGTTCAGCCAGACGATCGCGTCGTCGATCACACTCATGCCGCCTCCTCGCTGCGCTCGTCGGCGGCATGGACGATGGGTTCATGATTCGCTCGCCGGTGCTCGCTCATGCCGACCTCCGCCGGGTCCAGGGCATGATGACGCGGCCCACGGCGAGCAGGATCAGGTCCAGCACCAGGGCCAGCGCGACGCACAGCAGGGTCGCCGTCATGATCTGCGGGCGGTAGTAGTTGCTGGCGAAGCCGCCGATGATCAGCTCGCCGAGGCCGCCCCACCCGGCCAGCTCGCCGACGGTGACCAGCGCCACCGTGGAGACCGTCGCGATCCGCAGGCCGGTCATGATGCCGGGCAGCGCCAGCGGCAGCTCGATGCGCCACAGCATCGCCCGCCTGCCGTAGCCCATGCCGCGGGCGCTGTCGAGCACGTCGGCGGGCACCTGGCGCAGCGCGGTCAGCGTGTTGCGCACGATGGTCAGCAGCGCGTACATCGTCAGTCCGATCAGCACCGTGGTCGGCGCGACGATCCCGGTGAACGGCGCGAGGAACGCGAACAGCGCCAGCGAGGGAATGGTGTAGAGCACACCCGTGAAGCCCAGGATCGGCCCGGACAACGAGCCCACCCGGTATGCCAGGATCGCCAGCGGGATCGCGATCACCGTCGCGAGCGACACAGCGACTATCGTCAGGAAGAGGTGTTCGCGCAGCGCGGCGAGCAGGGTGTCGGTGTTCTGGCTGACGTAGCTCCAGGAGAACCAGGGGTTACGCGGATCGTCGCCCGGTGCGCCGAGGCCGAGCACGGCGACGTGGACCATGGAGGGCATACGTGAACCGTACCGCTGCGGTGTCGATCAGGCTCGACGGCGTGCGTAAGCAGTACGACGACGGCACCGTCGCCGTCCGCGACCTGAGTCTGGAGCTGCCCGCGGGCGAGCTGACCGTGCTGGTCGGGCCGTCCGGCTGCGGCAAGTCGACGATCCTGCGAATGGTCAACCGGCTGATCGAGCCGTCGGGCGGGCGCATGTGGCTCGGCGACGACGAGATCACCGCGGTCGACCCGATCGCGCTGCGGCGGCGCATCGGCTACGTCATCCAGAATGTGGGCCTGTTCCCGCACCAGACCGTACGCGACAACGTCGGCACCGTGCCCCGGCTGCTCGGCTGGCCGAAGGCGCAGGTCACCGAGCGCACCGCGGAACTGCTCGACCTGGTCGGCCTCGACCCGGCCCGCTACGGCGACCGCTACCCGAACGAGCTGTCCGGCGGGCAGCGCCAGCGTGTCGGGGTGGCCCGCGCGCTGGCCGCCGACCCGGTGGTGCTGCTGATGGACGAGCCGTTCTCGGCCGTCGACCCGATCGTGCGCGGGCGACTGCAGGACGAGTTCCTGCGGTTGCAGCAGACGGTCCGCAAGACCATCGTGTTCGTCACCCACGACGTGGACGAGGCCGTACGCCTCGGCGACCGGATCGCGGTGCTGTCCGAGGGCGGCAAGCTGGAGCAGTTCGCGCCCCCCGCCGAGCTGCTGGCCAAGCCCGCGAACACGTTCGTCGCCGAGTTCGTCGGTGCGGACCGCGGCATCAAGCTGCTCGCGGTGACCCCGATCCCGCGCGACGGCCTGCGCCCGCTGCCCGACGGCGACTTCCAGGGCCAGGAGGCCCCGTCGGTGCCGGTCGAGGGCTCGCTGCGCGACGCGCTCGCCGCGATCCTGGAGGGCGACACCGGCTGGGTCGTGGTCCGCGACGGCCTCGACCCCCTCGGCATCCTCACCCCCGAGGACGTCTACGCCCTCCTCCGCCGCTGACCCACCCCACCCACCCCACCCCGTTATGCATAGACGTTGGCCTATCTGGATGACTTTTTGATGATCGAAGTCATCCAAATAGGCCAACGTCTATAAAGGCCGGGGCCGTGGCCGGGGTCGGGGCGGGGGCGGGCGCGGCGGGTGGTCATGGTGTTCTCGGGGGGCCGAACCAGGTGGTGAGGGCGGACGGGAGGCCGGCGGGGTCGGGGGCGGCCCAGGCGACGTAGCCGTCGGGGCGGATGAGCAGGGCCGGGGGAGTGCCGGGGTCGCGGGGAGTCGCGCGGATCACGTCGACGCGGTCGCGCCAGGGGGCCGCCGCCTCGGCCAGGGCCGGGTCGCCGGTGAGGTCCAGCAGGAGCGGGCGGGCGGTGCGCTGCAGCGCGGCGAGCCGGATACGGCGGCTTTCGTGAGTCAGCCGCAGGTCGGGCGCCATCCGGCCGAGCATCGGGTGGCCGGCTCCCGTCGGGTACGGCAGATCCAGGCCCGCGACGGCCTCGGCGACCTCGCGCAGGAACCCGGGTTCGCGCAGGCGCTGCGCGTAGCGCTCCCGCCGGGCGGTCACCTCGTCGCCGGGTGCCATCAGCTCGGCCTGCTCGGCGGTGCGGTCCAGGGCCCGGCGGGCCTGCGGCACCCGCTCGGCGGCGTAGGTGTCGAGCAGCGTGTCCGGGGCTGCCCCGCGCGCCACCAGGGACAGCTTCCAGGCCAGGTTGACCGCGTCCTGCAGGCCCAGGTTGAGATGGGAGCCGCCGAAGCCGGCGAACACGTGCGCGGCGTCGCCGGCCACGAAGACCCGGCCCATCCGGTACGGGTCGGCGAGCCGGTTGTTGCGGTCGGTGAGCCGCCGCAGGATCCACGGGCGGCCGTCGGCGGGCGGCGGCTCGACCGGCACGTCCGCGCCGACCACCCGGGACAGGCTCGCCTGTGCCTCGTCGACCGTCATCGGTGCCTGCTCGGCGGGCGCGTCCCACTCGTGGGTGCTCAGCACGTGCACGCCGGGGATGAACGAGGCGAACGAGAACGCCCCGTGCGGCGTACGGTGCAGATGGTAGGGCCGGTAGCTCGTGCCGTCGGCGGCGCGCAGCGCTCCCGAGGACGTCAGCGCGGCGCGGGGCAGCACCACGTGGGCCATCCGGATGACTACCTCGCGGCTGGTCTCGCCGGGAAAGCCGATCCCCGCCGCCTTGCGTACGGCGCTGTGCGAGCCGTCGCAGCCGACGAGGTAGGCCGCGCGCAGCCGGTAGCCGCCGTCCGGGCCGTCGACCTCGACGGTCACGCCGTCGCCGTCCTGGGTAAGGCCGGTGAACGTGTGACCCCGCCTGATCTCCGCGCCCAGAGCAAGCGCGTGCTGCTCGAACACCTCCTCCATCCGCCGCTGCGGCACCGCGAGCACGTGCACCGGGTTCGCGTCGCGCAGGCGGCGCAGGTCGAGCCGGAACCCGGCGTGCGAGAACCCGCGGACGGGCCGGGGCCGTGTGCCGTACGCCCCGGTGAACCAGCGCTGGAGCAGGGCCTTCGGGCCGCTGCCGTGGCGGGCCAGGGTCCGGTAGAGCCCGCGCCGGTACAGCACCGTCACGACCTGGCCGACCAGCCCGTTGGCGCGTGGCACCGGGTCGGGCTCGGTGCGGCGCTCCAGCACCACCACGCGTGCCCCGGCCAGGCGGAGCTCGGCGGCGAGCAGCAGCCCGGTCGGGCCGCCCCCGGATATCACCACGTCGGCGTCCATCGCCGCCTCCCCTCGATCGATGCTGTCAACCGTAGTTGACACGATCGGAGGTCGTCAACTTAAGTTGACAGCGCCTTCCCGCCCGCCCCGGACGCCATGACCGGAACGGCGTCCGGCCCGGTCGTCGCGGCGGACGGCTCCTCGCGCGGGCGCGGTGGTGCAGGGCGGTGGTCGAGCTGCCGCCAGACACCGGGGGAGAGCACGGGCAGCAGGTTCGCGCCGAGGTAACACGCGCCGAAGATCAGCAGGGTCGGGGTGAGCCCGAGGCGCTCCACCGCCCAGCCGCCGAGCAGGCTGCCCAGCGGGATGCCCGCGAAGCCGATCGCGTTGGACAGGCTGAGCACGCGGGCCTGCAGGTGTGCGGGCACCCGCTCGAACATCGTCGCGCCGAGGATCGGGTTGACGGCGGCGATGGCCAGCCCCGAGGCGAAGGCCGCCACCAGCACCGGCGTCAGCTCGTCGGACAGCGCCATCACCGCCAGCCGGGGCGAGCCGCCGATCAGGAAACCGATCGTGAACACCGCGTACCGGGGAGCGCGCGGCGCGAGCGCGGTGAACACCAGGTTGCCCAGCACCGCGCCCAGCCCGAACGCGGCGCTGACCCAGCCCAGCGCCTCGGGTGAGCCCAGCACCCGCTCGACCCAGACCGGCACGAACACCGCCGCGTTGGCCTGGTCGGCCAGGTTGGTCACGAACAGCATGGCCAGGATGCCCAGCATCAGCCGGTCACCGCGCAGATAAGTCCACGCCGCCGCGCAGCGCGGCCAGGTACGGCTCCGGCGGCGGGGCGTCGGCGGCAGCCGGGGCGGGTGCGGGCACCAGCGCGGCGACCAGCACCGCGCACACCACGAACGAGACGCCGTCGAGCAGCACCGTACGCGGCGCGCCCAGCCCCGCGATCAGCACGCCGCCCACGGCCGCGCCGAGCATCCCGGCCAGCCGGTTCGCGCCGTCGTACACGGTGGTGGCGCGGGTCATGTCCACGCCGGACGCGGCGATGGTGGAGGGCAGCAGCACCCGTTTGGCGCAGTCGCCGAGCCCGCGCATCGCCCCGGCGAGCACCAGCAGCACCAGCAGCACGCCGAACCCGCCGTGCTGCCCGAACGCCACCGCCGCCATCACCGCCGCGCTGGCCAGGTCGGCGACGATCGACACCCGGCGCGGCCCGATCCGGTCGACCAGGGGCGCGCCGAGCGGTCCGATCAGCACGTACGGCAGCAGCTCGGCGGCCGCCGCCAGGCCCATCTGCGCCGGGCTGCCCGTGGTGACCAGCACCAGCCACGGGATCGCCAGGAACGTCAGCACGCTGCCGACCTTCGACACGGTGCCCGCGATCAGCAGGCCGACCAGGCCTCTCACGCCTGCTCCTCGGGGAACGGCAGCACCTGGAACTGCACGTGGACCCGGGACGTGCCCTCGGGTGCGGCGGCGTCGAGGTCGAAGCGCCGGTAGCGCTCGAACACCGCGAACAGCTCGGCCTGCAGCTCCAGGGTCTCCTCGGGGGTGAGCTGCCCGGTCCAGTCGCTGATCGTGCCGACGCGCTGCCACTGCGGGGGGCGGGTGGCGTACCCGTCGAGGGCCCGGTCGACGCGGGCGGCGTACTGCGCGGCCACGGCCCGCAGGTAGGCCTCGAAGTCACCGAACGACTCCTCGTCGACATTCTCCACGGTGGTGCCCCGGTGGGCTGCCCGCCACCACCGTTCGCGGGCGTTGCCGCGAGCGGGTTCGTCGGTCACGAAACCGTAGAGCGCCAGCTGCCGCAGGTGGTAACTGGTGGCGGCACTGGACTGTCCCAACTGTGTCGCGAGCAGGGTGGCGGTGGACGGGCCACGCTCGCGCAGCAGGCCGAGCAGGCGCACGCGCAGCGGATGGGCCAGCCCGCGCAGTGTGCGCGGATCGAGAGTGATGCGATCAGCCGACATGACCGCCAACATATCTTTGCAAAGACTCCTTGGCAATCCCGCAGCGCCCTGACCGGACCGCGCCCCCTCCGCCGCCGCCCAGCCGCCCTCCGCCGCCCAGCCGCCCTCCGCCGCCCAGCCGCCCTCCGCCGCAACTTTTAAAGACTTGCGGCCTCAGAGCGCATCTGAGGCCGCAAGTCTTTAAAAGTTGCGCAGGGGGACGGGGTGGGCGGGGGGTCAGTCGTGGGCGATGGCGGTCAGGATGTTGATGCGGGAGGCGCGGATGGCGGGGAGGGCGGCGGCCAGGACGCCGAGGGCTACTCCGGCGGCCAGGTAGAGGGCGATGGCGTTCCAGGGGACGGTGAGGGTCTTGAGGCCCTCGTCGGCCAGGCCCTGGACCACGGCCGCGCCGAGGCCGACGCCGACGGCGACGCCGAGCAGGACGCCGAACACGGTGATCACGACTGCCTCGACGGTGATCATGCGCATGGTCGCGGCCCGGCTCAGGCCGATGGCGCGCAGCAGGCCCAGCTCGCGGGTGCGTTCCAGCACCGACAGCGCCAGGGTGTTGATAACGCCCAGCACCGCGATGACGATGGCCAGGCCCAGCAGGATCTGGATCATCAGGAGTAGCTGCGCGCCCTCGCCCAGCACCCGGTCCAGGTACTGCTGCTTGTCCTCGACCAGCATCTCCGGGCTGTCGACCAGCAGCGCCTCCAGACCCTGGCGGGCCGCGTCGGCGTCCGCGCCGTCCGCCAGCCGGACGTAGGCCAGCGACGGCTGCGGGAAGCGCATCCCTGGCACCACCCCGGTGCCGAACAGGTAACCGCCGAGGAACGGCGTCCGCTGGTAGACGCCGCTGACGCGATACGTCGTCGGCTCGCCCTTGGGCAGTTTCACGGTGACCGTGCCGCCGACCGCCACCCCGGCCTCGGCCGCGTTCTGGTCGTCGACGACGACCTCGCCCGGACCAGGCTGGTCCAGCGTGCCCGCGACGGTCACCACGGACAGGTCCCGTACCACGGCGGGCAGATCGGTGAACGCTGCCGCCCAGTTCGGCTGTTCGCCGACCATGGCCTGGTCGGCATACCGGGCAGTGACCGTGCCGATGCCGGGCACTGCCCGCATCCGCGGCAGCAGTGCCTCGTCGAAGGTCGGCAGCACCCCCGGCGACTCCTGACCCGAGATGATCAGGTCGGCCTGGAAGCCGGTCTCGGCGTCGCCGCGCAGGCTGTTGTCGGCTGAGGAGATCGTCGTGTTCACGCCCGTGATCAGGGCGACACCGACCATCAGCGCGGCCGCGGTGATCGCGGTGCGGCGCGGGTTGCGGCCGGAATTGAGCCGTCCCAGCCGTCCCGGCACCGACCACGAGAACAGCCTGCCGAGCACCGACACCACCGGGCGGGCCAGCACCGGGCTCAGCAGCGACACCCCGATGAAGGTGGCGAGCACCCCGCCGAGCAGCAGCCACATCACGGCGTCGCCGGTCGTGGCGAGCCCGAACGCGATCGCGCCCGCGCCTAGCGCGCCGATCACCGCGCCGCTGACCGTGAGCCTGGTCAGCGGGCGGTCCGGGGTGGCGACCTCCTGCAGGGCGGCGACCGGGGGCACCCGCGAGGCGCGTACCGCGGGCAGCAGCGCGGCGATCACCGTGACGCCGATGCCGACGGCGAACGCGCTGATCACCGCCGCGAGCGGCACGCTGATCGAGGCCAGCACGATGCTGCTGAAGTCGGCGGCGAACTTCGCCAGGAGCGCGCCGACGCCGACGCCCGCGGCCAGCCCGAGCACCGAGGCGAGCAGGCCGATGGCCAGCGCCTCGACCATCACCGACCCGATGACCTGGCGGCGGCTCGCGCCCAGGGCCCGGCTGAGCGCCAGCTCCCTGGTCCGCTGCGCCACGATGATCGAGAACGTGTTCAGGATGAGGAAGGTGCCGACGAACAGCGCCACCCCGGCGAAGCCGAGCAGGATGTTGTTGAACAGCGACAGGATCGTCTTGAACTCACCCGCGATGGCCGCACCGGCCTCCTGGCCGGTCTGCACCGTGTACCTGTCGCCGAGCCGCGATTGGATCGCGTCGCGCAGCGCGGCCGGGTCGGTGCCGGGCGCGGCGGTCACGCTCAGGCTGGTGTACGCCCCCGGCGCGCCCAGCATCAGCTCCTGCGCGACAGCCTCGGTGAACCGGACCTCGTGCACCGGCCCCTGGCCGGGCAGCCCGCCCTCGTAGCCGAAGATGCCGACCAGGGTGAACATCTTCTTCGGCTGGGTGGTGAGCACGCCGACCCGGTCGCCGACCTTCAGCTTGCTCAGCTCGGCCAGGGTCACGTTGATGGCGATCTCGTCGGCGGCGGCCGGGCCGCGGCCCTCGCGCAGTTCCAGGCCGCCGGTCTCGCCGGTCCAGTTCGCGCCGAAACGCGGCGGGCCGAACGACGCGACGACCTTGCCGTCCTTGCCGATCACGCGGGCGCCGTCGGCCTGCACGTCGGCCACGACCTCGGCGACCCCCGGCACGGCGGCGACCGCGTCGCGGTCGGCGGCGGCGAGCGTGCCCGGTACGGACTCGCCCTCCATCTCCGACACGTCGATCGCCGGGCGGGCGGTGACCAGCACGTCGGTCTCGGCCATCGCCGAGGAGAACATGTTGTCGAACGAGCGGCCCAGCGCGTCGGTCAGCACGAACGAGCCGGACACGAACATCACGCCCAGCAGCACGGCCAGCCCGGACAGGACCAGGCGCAGCTTGCGGGCGAGCAGGCTCTTGATGGTGGCGCGCAGCATCAGAGCTCGGTCTCCAGCGGGGCGGGACGGTCCAGGCTCTTCAGCGTGTCGAGCACCCGCTCGGGGGTCGGGCCGGTCAGCTCGGCGACGATCTGGCCGTCGGCGAGGAAGACGACCCGGTCGGCGTACGAGGCCGCCACCGCGTCGTGGGTGACCATGACGATGGTCTGGCCGTACTCGGTGACGCTGCGGCGCAGGAAGCCCAGCACCTCGGCGCCGGAGCGGCTGTCCAGGTTGCCGGTCGGCTCGTCGGCGAAGACGACCTCGGGCCGGGAGACGAGCGCGCGGGCGCAGGCGACGCGCTGCTGCTGGCCGCCGGACAGCTGGCTCGGGCGGTGGCCGAGCCGGTCGCCCAGGCCGACGGTGTCGATGACGGTCCGGAACCACTGCTGGTCGGGCTTGCGCCCGGCGATGGCCAGCGGGAGCAGGATGTTCTCCTGCGCGGTCAGCGTCGGGAGCAGGTTGAACTGCTGGAAGATGAAGCCGATCTTCTCGCGGCGCAGCCGGGTCAGCCCGGCGTCGTTGAGGCCGGTGACCTCGGTGTCGCCGACGAACACCTGGCCGCGGCTGACCGCGTCCAGGCCCGCCAGGCAGTGCATCAGCGTGGACTTGCCCGAGCCGGACGGGCCCATGATGGCGGTGAACCGGCCGCGCTCCAGCTCCACGTCCACCCCGCGCAGGGCTGTCACCTGGGCCTCGCCGGAGCCGTAGACCTTCCACAGCTGGGACGCGCGGGCGGCGGCGGGCTCCACCCGCTGGCGGATCAGGGGCGGGGCTGCTGTCGTCATGAGTACTTCCCTAAACCGGTCGGCGACATGGACCGACCGGCCGCGTAGCCAAGGCGGGGGCACGCGACCGGCCGGTGTACTCATCGTCGGCGAGGAAACCGGCGCGGACCTCGGCCCGCGGGGTGAGCGACCCCCGGTTTCCGCACGCGGGGAAGGCACCCACGTCCGGCTCAGGGGCGACCCCTACCTACCCCGACCCGGACCGGGCCCGGTTCAGGTCGGGGAGCCGGGGCGGACCAGGCCCGTCTCGTACGCCAGCACCACGGCCTGCACCCGGTCGCGCAGACCCAGCTTGGTCAGCATGTGCCCGACGTGCGTCTTGACCGTCGTCTCGCTGACCGTCAGCGCCCGCGCGATCTCCGCATTGGACAGCCCCCGGGCCACGTTGACCAGCACCTCGCGCTCTCGCTCGGTCAGCGTGCTCAGCGAGTGCGGCAGGGTCGCGTCCGGGTCGGGCAGCAGCCCCGCGAACCGGTCCAGCAGGCGGCGCAGGATGCGCGGCGCGACCACCGCCTCGCCCGCGGCGACGGTGCGGATCGCGGCGACCAGCTCCTCGGCGGGCACGTCCTTGGCCAGGAAGCCGCTCGCCCCGGCGCGCAGCGCGCCGACCACGTAGTCGTCGAGGTCGAACGTGGTCAGGATGAGCACGTGCACCGGCAGCTTCGCGGCGGTGATGTCGCGGGTCGCGGCGACCCCGTCGCGGCGCGGCATGCGCACGTCCATCAGCACCACGTCCGGCAGCAGCCGCCGGGCCAGGTCCACGGCCTCCGCGCCGTCGGCGGCCTCACCGACGATGTCCAGGTCCGGTTCGGCTCCCAGCACCATGCGGAACCCGCTGCGCAGCAAGGGCTGGTCGTCGGCCAGCAGCACCCGGATCGGCTTCACCACGTCGCCACCGTCACCCCGCTACCTCCGCTTCCGCTTCGGGAACCGCCGGACCGGCCGCCCCTGCCTGTTCGATCGGGATCCGCGCGTGCACCCGGAACCCGCCGCCGGGACGGGGCCCGGTGCGCAGGGTGCCGCCGTACACCGCGACGCGCTCGCGCATGCCGAGCAGGCCGTGGCCGGTGACCGCGCCGGGCGTGAGCCCGCCCGCGGACAGGGTAGCCGTGTGCGGTCCCCGCCCGGTGTCGAACACCTCGATAGTCAGCAGCCGCCCGTCGACGGCCAGCCGCACCTGCGCCCGCGCCGGTCCGGCGTGCTTGAGCGCGTTGGTCAGCGCCTCCTGCACGATCCGGTACGCGGTCAGGGCCACGCCCGGGTCGACCTCGCCCAGGTCGCCGTCCACCCGCAGCGACGTCGACACCCCCGCCTCGCACACCTGCTCGACCAGGGTCCGCAGCGCCGACAGGCCCGGCTGCGGGCTGCGGTCCGCGTCGTCGTTCCCGGCGCTCTCCGAGCGCAGCACGAACAGCAGCCGCCGCAGCTCGCGCAGCGTGGTGCGGCTGGTCTGCTCGATGGTGGCCAGCGCCTCGTCGGCGGCGGCCGGGTCGCGGTGCAGCATGCGGCGCGCGCCGGTCGACATCACGCCGATCACGCTGACATGGTGGGCGACCACGTCGTGCAGCTCGCGGGCGATCCGGCGGCGCTCCTCGGCGACGGCCTGCTCGGCGTGCGCCTGGCGGCTGCTCTCGGCGGCCAGTGCCCGCTCGGCCAGTGCCGTCGAGGCCTCGCGGCGGGCCCGTACGGTGCGTCCGATCAAGAAGGTGATCACCATCACCGCGAGGTTGACGACCAGCCCCGCCGACATCGAGATCATCTCGGTGCCGTCGGCGGCGAGCACGACGTCCTGCCGGTACGCCCAGATCCAGATCAGGTCGTTGACCAGCCACAGCAGCGCGGTGGCCAGCAGCGCCCGCCACCAGCGCTGGTAGGCCGCCGCGGTGTACGCCAGCACCCACAGCGCGACGCCCTGCCCGCCGAGCAGCGACTCGGGCCACAGCATCCCGGCCGCGGTGAACGCGGCGGTCGCCGCGATGCCCAGCCACAGGTGGGTGCGCCGCACCACCACCGGCAGCAGGGTCACCGCGCTCCACACCACGGTCGTCAGGTCGGGCTGGGAGCGCCAGCCCGGCTGCGCGTACGCCAGCATGACCTGGACCCCGAACAGCCCGGCGGCCAGCGCGGCGTCCGCGCGCAGCGGCGTCCACCAGGCGGGCTTCCACCAGCTCAGGTGCTGCGTCAGCGGGGTCAGGGGCACGCGGGCAGGCTACCCGGTCGGCTCAGCCCTCGGGCTGGGCCGCGGCCAGCCTGGCCGCCCGGCTGTCGACCATCTGCACCGTCACCTGCTGCGGGAACGGCGGCATGGTGCCCCCGAACTCCGGGCAGCGCTGCTGGTGGCTGCACCACGAGCACAGCTTGCTGGGCTTGGGCCGGAAGTCCTGCGCGGCGGTCGCCGTCTCGATCGCCTTCCACAGCGCGAACAAGGTCTTCTCGAACCGGGTCAGCTCCTCGGCGTCGGGGGTGTAGTCGCACACCTCGGCGTCCTTGAGGTACAGCAGCCGCAGCACCCGTGGCACCACGCCCCGGGTGCGCCACAGCACCAGCGCGTAGAACTTCAGCTGGAACAGCGCCCGCGCCTCGAACGCCTCCCGGGGCGCGCCGCCGGTCTTGTAGTCGACGACCCGGATCGCGCCGTCGGGCGACACGTCGAGCCGGTCGATGTAGCCCCGGATCAGCAGCTGCTGCTCACCCTCCGCGCCGAGCACGGCCTCGATCAGCTGCTCGCGCTCGGCGGGCTCCAGCCGCCGCGGGTCCTCCACGGCGAAGTAGCCGCCGAGCAGGTCGGTGGCCGAGGACAGGAACTCCTCGCGGCTCATCGTCTCCTCGGCGTCGAACAGGGTGGCCAGCTCGGGCTGCTCCTCGACCAGCCGCTCCCACTGCGGCGTCACCATCTCCTCGGCCGCCGGCCGGGTGCGCTGCGCGGCGGGGGAGTCGAACAGCTTCTCCAGCACCGCGTGCACCAGCGTGCCGCGCACCTGCTCGGGGGTCGGCTGCTCGGGGATGCGGTCGATGCTGCGGAACCGGTAGAGCAGGGGACAGGTCTTGAAGTCGGCCGCCCGCGACGGCGACAGCGAGGGGAAGGGACGGGACGCCTGCTCGGTCATGACCCACAGGTTAGGCGAGCGGTACGACGGGGTCCTGCGCGCCGCCACGACATAGCATGGTCACGATGGAGACGACGTCGTGAGCGATTCGAACGCCAAGTCCGCTTCGCGTGGCGAGCGGAGATCCGGCTTCCAGGTCGGGCGCATCCTCGGGTTTCCGCTGCGTCTGAGCGTCTCCTGGGTGTTCATGTCGCTGCTGATCACGGTCCTGTACGCCAACCGGCTCGGCGAGATCCTCCACCTCGACGGCGCGGCGCGCTACCTGGCCGGGCTCGGCTTCGTGGCGTGCCTGCTGCTGTCGGTGTTGTTACACGAACTCGGCCACGCGCTCACGGCCCGTCACTACGGCATCGGCGTCAAGGGCATCACCCTGGACCTGCTCGGCGGCTACACCGAGTTCGAGCACGACTCCCCGCGACCCGGCGTCGAACTGGCCACCGCGCTGGCCGGCCCGGCCGTGTCCGCGCTGCTCGGCATCGGCTCGGTGATCGCCACGGTGCTGCTGCCCAACGGCACCGTCGTCGACCAGCTCGCCTTCCAACTGGCCCTGTGCAACATCATCGTCGCGGTCTACAACGCGCTGCCGGGCTGGCCGCTGGACGGCGGCCGGGCGCTGCGCGCCGCGGTGTGGGGCATCAAGGGCGACCGGGACGCCGGGCTGCTGGTCGCGGGCTGGTCCGGCCGGATCGTCGCGGTGGCCACGGTGCTCGTCGCGGTGTGGCTCTACTTCGCCGGCTGGTACGACGTGATCGGCGTCGTGTTCGGCCTGTTCGTGGCGTTCAGCATCTGGCAGGGCGCGGCCGGCGCGGTGATGACGGCGCGGGTGCGCTCGCGCTACCCGCTGATCGACCCGGTGCGCCTGGCCCGGCCGCTGTTCACGGTGCCCGCCGGCACGTCGCTGGCCGAGGCGACCCGGCGCGCGGCCGAGGCCGGGCACACCGACTCGGTGCTGGGCGTGGCCGACCCTGACGGCAAGCTGATCGCCCTGGTCGTGCCCGAGGCCGCGGCGGCCGTGCCGGATCAGCGCCGACCCTGGATCACCGTGGAGACGCTGGCCCGGGGCATCGACGCGGTGGCCACCATCCCGTCGTCGGCGCGCGGCGCGGACGTGGTCAAGCTCCTGCGGGGGGACCCGGCCACTCCTTACCTCGTGGTGGACGGGGAGAATGTCGTGGGCGTGCTCACCGTCATGGACGTGGTGCAGGTGCTCGACCCCGCGGCGCTCAAAGCCGCAAGCTGACTGAGACAGGAACCTGACCGATCATGACCGAACCGACGCCAGCAGCGCGACGTGGCAACTTCGTCGCCGGCGACCGGGTGCAGCTGACCGACCCGAAGAACCGCATGCACACCATCGTGCTGGAGCCCGGGAAGGCCTTCCACACCCACCGCGGCATCCTCGCCCACGACGACCTGATCGGCCTGCCCGACGGCAGCGTCGTCACCTCCTCGGGCAACACCGCCTACCTGGCGCTGCGCCCGCTGCTGGCCGACTACGTGCTGTCCATGCCGCGCGGCGCGCAGGTGATCTACCCCAAGGACGCGGCGCAGATCGTCGCCATGGGCGACATCTTCCCCGGCGCGAAGGTGCTGGAGGCGGGCGTCGGCTCGGGCGCGCTGAGCTGCTCGCTGCTGCGCGCGGTGGGGGCCGAGGGACAGCTGTGGTCGTACGAGCTGCGCGACGACTTCGCCGCGGTGGCCCGCAAGAACGTGCAGAACTGGTTCGGCAGCACCTGGGCCGCCGACGGCAAGCCCGGCGACCCGACCCAGCCGTCCTGGCACCTGAACGTGGGCGACGTCGCCGACAACGCCGAGACCGGCTTCGACCGGATCATCCTGGACATGCTGACCCCCTGGGCGGCTCTCGACATGGTCGAGCGGTGCCTGCTGCCGGGCGGGGTGTTCATCGGCTACGTGGCCACCACGCCGCAGCTGTCCGAGCTGGTCGAGGCGCTGCGCGAGCGCGGCTTCACCGAGCCGCTGGCCTGGGAGTCGCTGGTGCGCGACTGGCACGCCGACGGCTTGGCCGTCCGCCCCGACCACCGCATGATCGCGCACACCGCGTTCCTGGTGCGCGCCCGCAAACTGGCCCCCGGGGTCACCGCGCCGCCGCGCCGCCGCAAGCCGAGCAAGGGGCGCGAGGCGTACGACCTGAAGAAGAAGGCCGCCGCCCCCGAGCAGACGCCCGACGCCGGCGCCGTCGCCGACGAGGTCTGGGAGTAGGAGACAAACCCGTGAACGTGCCCCCGGCCGTGTTCCCCGACTGGTCGCCGTACCCGGACCTGGACAGCGCGGCACGGGCCTACCTGCGTGATCCCGAGGTCGCGCTGGACGCCCTGGAGGGCGTCCTGCGCGGCACCCAGGTGCTCGGGTTCACGCTGGAGCGGTTCGTCAACGAGTTCAACGGCGTGTGGCAGGAGGTCGTCGTCTGCGACGGCTCCCGGCTGCTGCTCTGGCACGGCGAGGACACCGCCCCCGGCGACGGGCCCGCGGGCTCGATGATCTCGTCGCTGCGGGTGGTGCCGCTGTCGGTGATCACCGAGGTCGGCTGCCGGCGGCGGCTCAGCCGCACCGCGGCCAACCACCTGCGGGTCGACAGCGTCGACGTGTACCTGCTGCTCAGCTCGCTGGACGAGTCCAGCAACGGCCACCCGCTCGACGACCCGCAGCACGTCGTACGCCAGGACGCGCTGCGCTTCGGCAAAACCCTGGAGGACGGCGGCTCCGGCCAGATCGCCCGGCTGGAGGAGTTCGCCCAGCTCGTCGCGTCCCTGGCCGGGCGGCCGATGCTCTGACGCCGCGCTGGCGACTCAAGATCGCTGGCGACTCAAGATCGCTGTTTCGGGTCACAAAGTAGGGTCAGACCTCACTTTGTGACCCGAAACGCCGATCATCGTCCCGGTGCCGGAGCGCGCGGGGTCGCGGCGTCCCGGATGGTGGGAACGGGAAGGTCAGCGGAGGGTGGCGCGTTCTTCCTCGGACAGGGGTTCCCCGTCGTGGGTGCGCTGGATGTGGATGCACTCGCCGGGGCACTCCTGGGCGGCATCGATGACCTCCAGGCGCAGATGGGCCGGAATCTCGACGGTCGCACCCGCGGTGAGCAGCAGTTCCCCGTCGTCGCCCTTCACGTACGCGAGGCCGTCGACGTCGAACTCGAACACCTCGGGGGCGTACTGCACGCACAGGCCGTCGCCCGTGCAGAGGTCCTGATCCACTCGCACCCGTAGCTCACTCACGCCTCCGACCCTAGCGCCCCGCTCCGCGCGAGCCCGGGGGAGGTCGGCCGACGGGGCAGATTCTCGATCCAGTTCCGGGTACGGGGGTGTCGGGAGGGTTCAACTGAGGCGATCAGCCGCTAGTGTTAGGAGCACCCTAAACGTCGGCCTAACGTGGTAGGACCGGCGGGAGGACACCCCCGGGGAGGTGGGACGTGGCAAAGAGCGACGACGCGGATGCGCGCGCCGCGCGGTGGGAGAAGGAAGCCAACGATCTCTCCACTCAGGTCGCGTTCCTGCAAGAGGAGCTCGCCCTGTTGCGGCGCAAGTTGAGTGAGAGCCCGCGGCACGTACGGCAGCTGGAGGAGCGGTTAGCCGCGACTCAGGCTCAGCTGTCGCGGCTCACGGAGAACAACGAGCGGTTGGTGGCCACCCTCAAGGAGGCGCGTGCCCAGATCGTGACGCTGAAGGAGGAGATCGACCGG
Source organism: Catellatospora methionotrophica (assembly GCF_011297335.1). Lineage (GTDB taxonomy): Bacteria > Actinomycetota > Actinomycetes > Mycobacteriales > Micromonosporaceae > Catellatospora > Catellatospora methionotrophica. The sequence continues at coordinate 45,253 of NZ_JAAOTJ010000021.1, forward strand.
CTGGCGCAACCGCCCAGCGGATACGGCGTCTTCCTCAGCAAGCACGAGGACGGCACGGTGGACGTCTTCACGGGCGGTCGCAAGCTGAGAGTGGCAGTGTCGCCGTCGCTTGACGTCGACGCGCTGCAGCGGGGGCAAGAAGTCCTGCTCAACGACGCCCTGAACATCGTCGACGCGCTCGGGTTCGAGCGGGCCGGCGAGGTGGTGACGTTGAAGGAGATCCTCGACGGGGGCGACCGTGCGCTGGTCGTCTCGCACGCCGACGAGGAGCGGATCGTCTTCCTGGCGGAGGGCCTGATCGGCGGGGCGCTGAAGTCCGGCGACTCCCTCATGATCGAGCCCCGGTCGGCGTACGCCTACGAGCGCATCCCCAAGAGCGAGGTCGAGGACCTGGTTCTGGAGGAGGTGCCCGACGTCGACTACCACGACATCGGTGGCCTGGTGTCCCAGATCGAGCAGATCCGCGACGCCGTGGAGCTGCCCTTCCTGCACGCGGACCTGTTCCGCGAGCACCAGCTGCGCCCGCCGAAGGGCGTGCTGCTCTACGGTCCTCCCGGCTGCGGTAAGACGCTGATCGCCAAGGCGGTCGCGAACTCCCTTGCCAAGAAGATCGCCGAGCGGCGCGGCGAGGAGAAGAAGACCAGCTACTTCCTCAACATCAAGGGTCCGGAGCTGCTCAACAAGTACGTCGGCGAGACCGAGCGGCACATCCGGCTGATCTTCCAGCGGGCCCGTGAGAAGGCCTCGGAAGGCACGCCGGTGATCGTGTTCTTCGACGAGATGGACTCGATCTTCCGTACCCGCGGCTCCGGTGTGTCCTCCGACGTGGAGAACACCATCGTTCCCCAGCTGCTCAGCGAGATCGACGGTGTCGAGGGCCTGGAGAACGTCATCATCATCGGCGCCTCGAACCGCGAGGACATGATCGACCCGGCGATCCTGCGGCCGGGCCGGCTCGACGTCAAGATCAAGATCGAGCGTCCGGACGCCGAAGCGGCCAAGGACATCTTCAGCAAGTACATCCTGACCGGCCTGCCGTTGTCCCCGGACGACCTGGCCGAGCACGGTGGCTCCGCCGAGGCGTGCGTGCACGCGATGATCAATTCGGTGGTGCTCCGGATGTACTCGGAGACCGAGGAGAACCGCTTCCTGGAGGTCACCTACGCCAACGGTGACAAGGAGGTCCTGTACTTCAAGGACTTCAACTCCGGCGCCATGATCCAGAACATCGTGGACCGCGGCAAGAAGATGGCGATCAAGGAGTTCCTGTCCTCCGGCAAGAAGGGCCTGCGCCTTCAGCACCTGCTGGACGCCTGCCTGGACGAGTTCCGCGAGAACGAGGACCTGCCGAACACCACCAACCCCGACGACTGGGCCCGCATCTCCGGCAAGAAGGGCGAGCGGATCGTGTACATCCGCACGCTGGTCTCCGGCGGCAAGGGCACCGAGTCGGGCCGGTCCATCGAGACCGCCAGCAACACCGGTCAGTACCTCTGACCACCGGCACCCAGATGGCGCCCGCCCGCGAGGGTGGGCGCCATCGCCGTGTCAGCGGGCCTGGGCCAGCTCCGCGGCCTCAGCCGAGTCATACCCGACGATGTACGTCGGGCGGCCCTTGACCTCGGCGTACAACCGGCCCATGTACTCGCCCAGCAGGCCCAGGCACAGCAGCTGCACCCCGCCCAGGAACAGGACCACCGTGAACAGCGACGTCCAGCCGCTGACCGTCTCGTGCATCACGAACCGCACCACGCTGTAGCAGCCGAGCACGAAGCACACGAAGAAGCTCACCAGCCCCGACCACGTCGCCAGGCGCAGCGGCGCGGCCGAGAAGTTCGTGACACTGTCGAAGGCCAGCGCGACCATCCTGCTCAGCGGATACTTCGTGCTGCCCGCCGCGCGCACGTCCCGGCGGTAGGCCACCTCCCCGCTCGGGAAGCCCAGCCACGGCACCAGCAGCCGGTACACCGGCTGGCGCTCCGGCATCGCGCGCAGCGCCTCCACCGCGGCCCGGCTCAGCAGCCGGAAGTCGCCCGCGTTGTGCGGCACCTTCTTGCCGACCAGCCGCCGCATCACCCGGTAGTAGGCCTGCGCGGTCTGCCGCTTGAAGAACGTGTCCGTGGTCCGGTCGTCGCGCACCCCGTACACGATGTCCAGCGACTCGGCCCGTGCCAGCGCCAGCATCTCCAGGATCTTCTCCGGCGGATCCTGCAGGTCCGCGTCGATGCTCGCCACATACTCGCCCCGGGCCCGGTGCAGTCCGGCCGTCAGCGCCGCCTGGTGGCCGCTGTTGCGCCGCAGCCGCACCACCCGCAGCCGCGGCCACTCCCGGCAGGCCAGCAGCAGCATCGGCGCGGTGGCGTCGGAGCTGCCGTCATCGACGGCGACCACCTCGTAGTCCAGCCCGGCCCCGTCCAGCAGCGGGCGCAGCCGGGCGATGAGCAGCGGCAGCACCTCCTGCTCGTTGTACATGGGGATCACGACAGACAGCGCCGCAGTGGTCATCGCACGGTCCTTCATCGCAGTGCCTGGTCCAGAACGGGGATGCTATCCCGGTCACCGCCGCGTGGGGGAGAGCCGCGAGCGCAGGTCGGCATGCGGGTGTACGAAAGGCGCTGAACCTCCCAGGCTGGCCCGAACACGGATGCTCTCCTCGTCTCACCGCGCACGGTGTGAGAGGCTTCATTGCATGAGCGTGCGGCGGATCATGGGTACCGAGGTCGAGTACGGGATCTCCGTGCCGGGACAGCCCGGGGCCAACCCGATGGTGACCTCGTCCCAGGTCGTGAACGCGTACGGGGCCCGGCCCGAGCTGGCCCGCGGCGGACGGGCCCGCTGGGACTACGAGGAGGAGTCACCGCTGCGCGACGCGCGGGGCTTCAGCTACACCGGCGCGGCGTACGACTCGGCGGAAGCGCTCGCCGACGAGGACCTGGGCCTGGCCAACGTCATCCTGACCAACGGCGCCCGGCTCTACGTCGACCACGCCCACCCCGAGTACTCCACCCCCGAGGTGACCAACCCGCTCGACGTGGTCCGCTGGGACAAGGCCGGCGAGCAGGTGATGGCCGAGGGCGCGCGCCGCGCCGCGACCATCCCGGGCAGCCACCAGATCCACCTCTACAAGAACAACACCGACAACAAGGGCGCGTCGTACGGCGCGCACGAGAACTACCTGATGCGCCGGCAGACCCCGTTCGCCGACATCGTGACCTACCTGACCCCGTTCTTCGTGACGCGGCAGATCTTCTGCGGCGCCGGACGGGTCGGCATCGGCCAGGACGGCAGCCAGGCCGGGTTCCAGATCACCCAGCGCGCCGACTTCTTCGAGGTCGAGGTCGGCCTGGAGACCACGCTCAAGCGGCCCATCATCAACACCCGCGACGAACCGCACGCCGACGCGGACAAGTACCGCCGCCTGCACGTGATCATCGGCGACGCGAACCTGTCCGAGATCTCGACCTATCTCAAGGTCGGCACGTCGGCCCTGATCCTCACCATGATCGAGGAGAAGGCGCTCACCGCCGACCTCGGCATCGCCGACCCCGTCGCCGAGCTGCGCGCGGTCAGCCACGACCCGAGCCTCAAGCACACCATGCGCCTGCGCGACGGCCGCCGCCTCACCGCCCTCGACCTGCAGTGGGCCTTCTACGAGCGGGCGCACGCCTTCGTCGAGTCGCGCACCGGGTCCGACACCGACGCCCAGACCCGCGACGTGCTCGACCGCTGGGAGAGCGTGCTGACCCGGCTCGGCGACGACCCGATGAAGCTCGCCGACGAGCTGGACTGGGTAGCCAAGCTGCGCCTGCTGGAGGGCTACCGCGAGCGGGAGAACCTCGGCTGGGCGTCGTCCAAGCTCCAGCTCGTCGACCTGCAGTACAGCGACGTACGCCCGGAGAAGGGCCTGTACCACCGCCTGGTCGCCCGTGGCGCGATGAAGACGCTGCTGGACCCCGAGGTGACCCGTGCCGCGATGACCGAGCCGCCGGACGACACGCGGGCGTACTTCCGCGGCCGGTGCCTGGGCAAGTACGCGTCCGAAGTGGTCGCCGCGAGCTGGGACTCGGTCATCTTCGACGTCGGCCGCGAGGCCCTGGTCAGGGTGCCCATGATGGAGCCGGAGCGCGGCACGAAGAAACACGTCGGCGCGCTTTTCGACCGTTGCCCCAGCGCGAAGGACCTCCTGGAAGTGATCACCGCCGGGTGATCGCTTTAGTCGGTCCCGCGCGCTACGTTTAAGGCCCACAGGCGACGTCAGGGAGGCGCAGATGGCCACGCAGGACGGTGGACAGTCACAGTCGGGCCGCTCTCGGAACGAGCAGGAAGCCGAGTCGGTCGCGCCCGAGGTGAACCCCGAGGTTGCCGAGCGCGTCGAGCAGATCGGCGAGGACGTCGACGACATCCTCGACGAGATCGACGCCGTCCTCGAGGAGAACGCCGAGGAATTCATTAGGGGGTACGTCCAGAAAGGCGGCCAATGATCCCTGTTTGTCCGTTTTTGGGCGACAGAGGGATCGGGCGCGGCCGACGATTGCTCCGCGACGGAGCAGCGGCCTGGTAGGACGAGTGAACGGGCGGCCTCCGGGCCGCTCGGACGTTCCGGGGGCCGGCCGCTCGCCGCCACGGAACGACCGGCGACAGGCGCCGCACGCCAGGTGTGCCGATCGCGGCGCACCGGACCCCGAGCACGTTGACCATGACCATGAATTCGGTAACGTACGTGGCATCCTGTGTTTCAACTGCAACGGCGGTCTTGGACAGTTCAAAGACAACGAGCAGTCCCTTGCCAGGGCGATCGAGTATCTGAAGGAGACAGCGTGTCAGCGGGTCTTGGTTCACCCGGGCGTCTACCAGCTAGTTTCACCACGCCGGGAACGTCGTCTTTCACCGACTTCCTGACGCAGGTCGCGCCGGAGCTGCTGCCCGGCCGCCGGACACTGCCCGCGGGCATGAACGCCGACCTGGCCCCGCACGCCACCACGATCGTCGCGATCAGCACGGACGAGGGCGTGGTGATGGCCGGTGACCGGCGCGCCACCATGGGCAATCTCATCGCGAGCCGCGACATCGAGAAGGTGCACCCCGCCGACCCGTACTCGCTGATCGGCATCGCGGGCACGGCCGGTGTCGGCATCGAGCTGATGCGACTGTTCCAGGTGGAACTGCAGCACTACGAGAAGATCGAGGGCGCGATGCTCTCGCTCGACGGCAAGGCCAACCGGCTGGCCACGATGATCCGGCAGAACCTCGGCGCGGCCATGCAGGGGCTGGCCGTGATCCCGCTGTTCGCCGGGTTCGACCTCGACGCCAAGACGCCCGGCAAGGTGGGGCGCATCTTCAGCTTCGACATCGCCGGCGGCCTGTACGAGGAGCACGGCGGCTACGACGCGATCGGCTCGGGTTCGCTGTTCGCGAAGTCGTCGCTGAAGAAGCGCTACAAGCGCGGACTGGGCATCACCGAGGCGGCGCAGCTCGCGGTCGAGGCGCTGTTCGACGCGGCCGACGACGACACCGCCACCGGCGGGCCCGACGTCATCCGCAAGATCTTCCCCGTGGTGATGACCGCGACGGCCGAGGGCACGCAGCGCCTGACCGACGAGGAGACGGCGGCCATGGCCGAGAACGTCATCGCGGCGCGGGCCCTGCAGCCGGGCGCCTGATCCCATCCGCTCTCCCGTTACGCCATAAGGAGAAGACACGCCGTGGCCATGCAGTTCTACGCCTCGCCTGAGCAGATCATGCGGGACCGCTCGGAGTACGCCCGCAAGGGCATCGCGCGCGGTCGCAGCGTGGTCGTGCTGACGTACGCCGGTGGTGTGCTGTTCGTGGCGGAGAACCTCTCCACCACACTGCACAAGGTGAGCGAGATCTACGACAAGATCGGGTTCGCGGCAGTGGGCCGCTACAACGAGTTCGAGAACCTCCGCAACGCCGGCGTGCGCATGGCCGACCTGCGGGGCTACTCCTACGACCGCCGGGACGTCACCGGGCGGGCGCTGGCCAGCGCGTACGCGCAGACCCTGGGTTCGATCTTCAGCGAGCAGGGCAAGCCGTACGAGGTGGAGATCTGCGTCGCCGAGGTGGGGTCCGCGCCGGAGCACGACGAGCTGTACCGGCTGACCTATGACGGCTCGGTGCAGGACGAGCCGGGCTTCATGGCGATGGGCGGGCAGGCCGAGGCGATCGGCAACATCCTGCGCGCCGAGCACAGCGTGTCGCACACCCTGGGTGAGGCGCTGAAGCTGGCGGTCAAGGCGCTGAGCAGCGTCGGCGGCGAGGGTGGCGCGGCGCGTACGCTCGCTCCCGAGCAGCTTGAGGTCGCGGTTCTGGAGCGGGCCCGGCCGGGCCGCAAGTTCCGGCGCGTGATCGGGGCGGCGCTGACCGCGCTGGTGGCCCCGGCGAAGGCCGACCCGCCGAAGGCGGAGGAACCCCAGGCGGAGCCTGCCAAGCCCGGTGTCTCCAAGCCTGCCGCCACGACCAAGCCTGACGTGCCCAAGCCGGAGACGCCTTCTGCGCAGTAGCGGCGCACTGCCGGAGTCTCCACGCGTCAAGATCGCTGCTTCGGGTCGTGATCTGCGGTTCGACCGCAGAATCTGACCCGAGGCAGCGATCTTCGCGTTCAGGCGTTGGTCGTGGGGTCGCAGCGCGGCGGGTGTCGGGTGGCCCTGCGGGCGCCGGGGCGGGTCAGCCGGTGGCGAGGGTGGGGTGGTGCCGGGGGGTCAGAGGGTGCCACCAGGGACGGTTGTCGCGGTACCAGGCGACGGTGGCGGCCAGGCCGTCGGCGAGCGGGACCGTCGGGTGGTAGCCGAGCTCGTCGGCGATCTTCGTGCTGTCCAGGGCGTAGCGGCGGTCGTGGCCGGGGCGGTCGGCCACGTGGCGCACCAGGTCCGGGCCGCGGCCCGTCAGCTCCAAGAGCAGGGTGGTGAGCTCGCTGTTGGCGAGTTCGTCGGGCCCGCCGATGTGGTAGACCTCGCCCGCGCGCCCGCGGTGCAGCACCAGGTCGATACCCGCGCAGTGGTCGGTGACGTGCAGCCACTCGCGGCGGTGCGAGCCGTCGCCGTAGAGCGGCACGGGCAGGCCGTCGAGCAGGTTCGTGGTGAACAGCGGGATGATCTTCTCGGGGTACTGGTAGGGGCCGTAGGTGTTGCTCGAACGGGTGACCACGACGTCCAGGCCGTGCGTGGTGTGCGCGGCGAGCGCGAGCAGGTCCGCGCCCGCCTTCGACGCGGCGTACGGGGAGCGGGGCGCCAGGGGCTGGTGCTCGGCCCAGTGGCCGGTGTCGGCAGAGCCGTAGACCTCGTCGGTGGACACATGCACGAAGCGCGGGGTGCGGTGGCGGGCGGCGGCGTCGAGCAGGATCTGGGTGCCGAGCATGTTGGTGCGTACGAAGTCGGCGGCGGCGGTGATCGAGCGGTCGACGTGTGACTCGGCGGCGAAGTGCACGACCGCGTCCTGCCCGGCCATCAGGTCGTCGACCAGCAGCGGGTCGCAGATGTCGCCTTCGACGAAGGTGAGCCGGGGGTCCGGGGCGAGGTTGTCGCGGTTGCCGGCGTACGTGAGCCGGTCGAGCACCGTGATGTGCGGGCCGGGGCCGGGCGTGGCGAGCCGGGTGCGCACGTAGTGCGAGCCGATGAAGCCCGCGCCGCCCGTGATCAGAAGTTTCATGGCAACGGAAGTTTAAGTCACGTTCCGTGGCGACCCGTGCGCGACCTGCGGTTGCGGCGACGGGTGGGAATCCATCGCGAGGACACCGGTCGCGTCGCGACCGTACGACCGTGACCTTGGGCGTTTCGGCGGCTAGTGTCTGTGTATGGACCGACGAATCTTCGGACTCGAGACCGAGTACGGCGTCACCTGCACCTATCGGGGACAGCGCAGGCTGTCGCCGGACGAGGTGGCGCGCTACCTCTTCCGTCGGGTCGTCTCATGGGGACGGTCCAGTAATGTCTTCCTGCGCAACGGCGCACGCCTCTACCTCGACGTCGGTTCCCACCCCGAGTACGCGACCCCCGAGTGTGACTCGGTGGTCGACCTGGTGGCGCACGACCGGGCGGGTGAGCGGATCCTGGAGGGTCTGCTCGTCGACGCCGAGAAGCGGCTGCACGATGAGGGTATCGCGGGGGAGATCTACCTCTTCAAGAACAACACCGACTCGGCGGGCAACTCGTACGGCTGCCACGAGAACTATCTGGTGTCCCGGCACGGGGAGTTCGGCCGGCTGGCCGACGTCCTGATCCCGTTCCTGGTGACCAGGCAGCTGATCTGCGGCGCGGGCAAGGTGCTGCAGACGCCCCGCGGGGCGGTCTACTGCCTGTCGCAGCGGGCCGAGCACATCTGGGAGGGCGTCTCCTCGGCGACCACCCGGTCCCGCCCGATCATCAACACCCGCGACGAGCCGCACGCCGACGCCGAGCGCTACCGGCGCCTGCACGTGATCGTCGGCGACTCGAACATGAACGAGGTCACCACGCTGCTGAAGGTCGGCAGCGCGGACCTGGTCCTCCGGATGATCGAGACCGGGGTGGCCATGCCCGACCTGGCGCTGGAGAACCCGATCCGGGCCATCCGGGAGGTGTCGCACGACATCACCGGGCGGCGCAAGGTGCGGCTGGCCAGCGGCAAGGAGGCCAGCGCGCTGGAGATCCAGCGGATCTACCACGAGAAGGCGACCGAGTTCGTGGCCCGCCGCAACGGCGACCCTGCAGCGCAGCGGATCATCGACCTGTGGGGCCGGGTGCTGACCGCGGTCGAGTCGGGCAACCTGGGCGACGTGGGCCGGGAGATCGACTGGGTGACCAAGCTGCGGGTGATCGAGGCGTACCAGCGCAAGCATGATCTGCCGCTGTCGAGCCCGCGGGTGGCGCAGATGGACCTGGCGTATCACGACCTGCGCCGTGGCAGGGGGCTGTACCCGCTACTGGAGAAGCGCGGCAAGGTCGACAGGGTGGTGACCGACCTGCGTACGTTCGAGGCGAAGGAGACGCCGCCGCAGACGACGCGGGCGCGGCTGCGGGGCGAGTTCATCCGGCACGCCCAGGAGAAGCGCCGTGACTTCACGGTCGACTGGGTGCACCTGAAGCTGAACGACCAGGCCCAGCGCACCGTCCTGTGCAAGGACCCGTTCCGGGCCCACGACGAGCGCGTGGAACGCCTCATCGCCAGCATGTGACCCGATCCGAAGGAAGGGCACCTTCTTATCGCTCCGCGATATAGAAGGTGCCCTTCCTCACGTGTAGGGCCGCCGAGACGTGGGCCGCCGAGACGTGTAGGGCCGCCGAGCGGCCGGGCGGGTCGCCCACGTCTTGCGCGGTTTCGGCGGGGCCTGCGCGGGTCTTGTCGGACTTGTGCGGACTTGTGCGGCGCTGCGCTGGTCGTGCGTGGCCGCGCGCGGCCCGTGCGCTGCGCTACACGGGCTTGATCGCTGTTTCCGGTCGGAATGTCGGGTAAGACCACAGGTTCTGACCGGAAACGGCGATCATGCCCCGTGGCGTGGCGTGGCGTGGCGTGGCGTGGCGTGGCGTGGCGTGGCGTGGCGTGGCGTGGCGTGGCGTGGCGTGGCGGGTCCCGGGCAGGGCGGGCTGGGCCGGGCGGGGCGGGCCGGGGGCGGGCGGTGGTCGGGGTGGGGTGGGGGTGGCTAAGCTCGCGGGACTATGAGCGAGCACTACGAACCGCGGGCCGAACAGGTCGAGCGCACCGGCGAGGAAGTGCGGTCCAACTGGGTCCAGCGCCGCCGGGACAAGATCTATAACGAGATCTCCGCCAACCGGCGTGGTGAGTACACCGTGCCGACCTGGGTGCTGGCCGTGCTGCTCGGGGTGTTCGTCGCGGGCTGGATCGCGCTCGTCGTCCTGAAGTAGGTCCCTGCTCGCGAGGCGGACCACCGCGCACGGCCCGGCTCCGGCCCTTCGCCAGGATGGGAAGGTGCCCTTCCGCTACGCAAGGCGATGGGAAGGTGCCCTTCCTTCGGCGAGCGCGGCGGCGTGGCGGCCGGCGGCGGCGCAGGTGAGGAAGTAGGCGTGGTCGTTGTCGAGGTCGCGGCCCATGGTCGAGAGTTTGACGGGGGTGGCGCGCAGCGCCTCGTCGAGGCCGGTGGTGGAGACGGTCACGATGCGGTGGCGGGCCGCGAGGGGGGCCAGGGCGCGGGCGACGTCGGCGGCGAGCGGTTCGGATAGTTCTGCCGGGACCACCAGGTCGGCGGGGGCCAGGGCGACCCGGCCGAAGGCGGTCAGGCTGTGGTGCGACACGCCGCGGTGCCGGGGGCGCGGGTCGGCGTCGGAGATGCGCAGCGCGCCGACGGGCCGCCCGCCGAGCGTGGCCGTGGCGTTGACGGCCTCCCCGGCGGCCACTCCGGAGAAACCCCAGGTCGTACCCGTGCCGAGGTTGCCGGGGCCCTGGCTGAGGATGGTGATGTCGGCGCGCAGCACGTGCCGGGCGGCGAGCAGGCCGGTGTGCACGTTGACGGCCTCCAGGTCGCCGCCCCAGGCCTGTCCGGTCGACACGGTTCCGGCGAGCCGGTCACGCAGCGCGTCGAGGGTGCGGGAGAAGCCCGCGGCGAGCGCGCCGCCGTCGGTGAGCAGGTACGCCACTCGCGCGTGCGGGGCGTCGGCGTGGATGCCGGCCAGGATCGCGGGCAGGGCGGAGTGCAGGTCGGCGACGACGACGGGCATGCCGTCGAGGTCCTGCGCGGCGGCGAGCACGTCGCGGTGCGGTGAGGCCTCCTCGTCGGCGGCCAGCCGGATCGTCTGCAGCGGGCTGTAGCGCGCTTTCACGATGTGTCCGGGCACGGGGGTGTCCTCGGGCAGTCGTCCCGGCAGCGCGACGACCATGGCGTAGCCGCCGGTGCCCAGGCCGAGCGCGAGCGCGTTGGTGTTCAGCAGCACCTGGTCGCCGACCTCGGGCTGCCCGACCAGGTCGGGGTAGGCCAGCGCGCGTACCGTCGCGGGATCGTCGGGGGTGCGGGCGACCAGCGCGACCGTGATTTCCTGCGCGCCGTGCCAACCGCGGCCGAGCCGCTCCACCGTGCCTGTCCGCCACCGAATCACGCCCCGACCCTATCGGCCCACCCGCCCCCGCTCGGCCGGACGCCCCGCGTCCCGCACCCGTCCGCCGTCCGTGCCGTCGGCCGCGCCCCGCACCCGCCCGCCGTCCGTGCCGTCCGTGCCGTCCGCAGCGCCCCGCACCCGTCGTCGTCCGTGCCGTCCGCAGCGCCCCGCACCCGTCGTCGTCCGTGCCGTCCGCCGCGCCCCGCACCCGTCGTCGTCCGTGCCGTCCGGCACGCCACGCGGCTTGATCGCCGTTTCCGGTCAGAACCTGTGGTCTGACGCGGCATTGCGACACGAAACGGCGATCATGGCGGCGCGCCCGGGCGGGGCGGGCGGCCGGTCAGTACGGAGCGTGGTGGGGTGGGGGACAGGGTGTGAGCTGGTGTCGGACTGGGGGTGCGCGGGTGGGGGAACCGGCGCTTACCGGTTACCGCTCGGAGCGCTCGCGCTGCTAGCGTGGCGGTCGTGTCGCGCAGTCGAACCGAACGCCTGGTCAACCTTGTGATCTGTCTGCTGTCCACGCGGCGCTTCCTGACCGCCGCGCAGATCGCCGCCACCGTGCCCGGATACGAGCACAACGCCGATGACGCCCGGGAGCACGAGGCGTTCCAGCGCAAGTTCGAGCGGGACAAGGCCGAGCTGCGCGCGCTCGGGGTGCCGCTGGAGACGGGCACCGCGAGCGTGTTCGACACCGAGCCCGGTTACCGCATCGCCCGGCGGGACTACGCGCTGCCGGCGATCCCGCTGGGGCCCGACGAGGCCGCCGCGGTCGGTGTCGCGGCCCGGCTGTGGCGTCACGCGGGGCTGGCCGCCGCCGCGACCTCGGGCCTGGCCAAGCTGCGCGCCGGTGGCGTGGACGTGGACCCGCACGCGACCCTGGGCGTGGAGCCGGTGCTCGCCGTCGACGCGGCGTTCGAGCCGCTCACCGGTGCCGCGCGGGCCCGCCGCGAGGTGACCTTCCCGTACCGGGTGCCCGAGGACGACGCGCCGACCACCCGGCACCTGCAGCCGTGGGGCGTGGTCTGCTGGCGCGGCCGCTGGTACGTGGTCGGCCATGACACGGTCCGGGACGCGCCGCGCTGCTTCCGGCTGTCGCGCATCGTCGGGCCGGTGCGCCAGATCGGCGAGGAGCGGGCCTTCGAGCCGCCGGCCGACCTGGACCTGATCAGTTACGTGGCCCGGTGGTCCGGCCCGGTGGAGCGGAACCGCACGACGCGGGTGCTGGTGCGGCCGGGCCGCGCGGCGGGTGTGCGCCGCTGGGCGGTCGACTGCACCACGACGCCCGAGGGCGACGTGCTGGAGCTGCGGTACGCCGACGCGGACAGCTTCGCCGCCTGGCTGGTCGGCTACGGCGCGGACGTGACGGTGCTGGAGCCGGCCGAGGTGCGCGACGCGACCGTCGCCCGGCTGCGCGAGATCGCCGGGGTCGGCGCGTCCGCCGAGCTGGCGGAGGTGGCGTGATGGCGCGGGGTCTCGTGCCGGGAGCGCCGACAGGCATGAGCGTGTGGGCCGGGTGCGGCGCCGACACCGACGAACGCCGCGGGGGGCAGTCATGAGCAGCGCGAACACGTCCGCCGATCGGCTGGCCCGGTTGCTGAACCTGGTGCCGTACCTGCTGGCGCGGCCGGGTATCGAGCTGGTCGAGGCCGCCGGTGACCTGGGCGTGTCCGAGCGGCAGCTGCGCGAGGACCTGGAACTGCTGTGGGTGTGCGGGCTGCCGGGTTACGGGCCGGGCGACCTGATCGACATGTCGTTCGACGGCGACCGGGTCACCATCACCTATGACGCGGGCATCGACCGGCCGTTGCGGCTCACCCCCGACGAGGCCACGGCCCTGGTGGTGGCGCTGCGCATGCTGGCCGAGACGCCGGGCGTGGCCGACCGCGACGCGATCCACCGCGCGCTGACGAAGATCGAGCAGGCCGCTGGGGAGATCGACGCTCCGGTGGCGGTACGCCTGCCGGGCAACGACGACCGGCTGGCCGACCTGCGGGCGGCGCTGGAGCGCGGCAACGCGCTGCGGCTGAGCTACTACTCGGCGGCGCGGGACGTGTCCAGCGAGCGGGTGGTGGACCCGATGCGGCTGCTGTCGGTGTCGGGACGCTCGTACCTGGAGGCGTGGTGCCGGTCGGCGGGCGCGGTGCGCATGTTCCGGGTGGACCGCATCGACGCGCTGACCGAGCTCGACGAGCCGGCGACGCCGCCGGCCGAGGCGCAGTCCGGTGACGTCGCCGAGGGCGTGTTCCAGCCCGACCCGGACTCCCCGACGGTCACGTTGCGGGTCGGCCGGGGTGGGCGCTGGATCACCGAGTACTACCCGTGCGAGTCGGTGGTCGAGGTGACGCCGGAGGAGTGGCTGGTCTCGCTGCGCGTCAACGATCTGGACTGGGCCCGCAGGCTGGTGCTCGGGCTCGGGCCGCAGGTCGTCGTGGTGGCGCCGGCAGAACTGGCCGAGGCGGTGCGCGACAGCGCGCTGGAAGCGCTCGCGGCGTACGCGTAGGTAAAGGCGGCACGGCGGTCGGTGCCGCGCGGCGCAGGGGTTAGGCTGCTCGCGTGGTGGTGTGGATCGTGTTGGCAGTGGTGGTGCTGAGCCTGGTGTTCCTGGGGCTGGTGCTGCGCGTGCTGCTGTGGCGCCTGGCGGGGCTCAAGGAGGCCGGCGCCGAGCTGCAGGTGGTGGCGGCGCGGGCGCAGGAGCTGGCCAAGCTCGCCGAGGGGTTGCAGGCGCACGGCGACTCGCTGCGGATTCGCGCCGAGCTGGCCCAGGAGCGCATCAATCTGATCAAGGAGAGCAAGGACTCCCTCAAGATCAAGCGCGGTTGATCTCGGTCCATCGGGCGGCCGGAAGCTGGTCACACCCGTTGCTGCAGGAATCTGCAGCACCTACCGCATCGCGTTGACGCTGCTCGCGGTGATGGTCGACACTTCACCTGCGGGAGCACCCCGCCGGGCCGCGTACCATTGGTCCGGAACGCGTTGGTTCAACCCCCTCATCTTTCTGACTGGAGCAATCATGGGCGCCCTTAAGCCGTGGCACCTCATCCTCGTGGTCGTGGTGCTGGTGATCCTGTTCGGCTCGAAGAAGCTGCCGGACGCGGCCCGTTCGCTCGGTCGCTCGATGCGCATCTTCAAGGCCGAGACCAAGGCGCTGTCCGAGGACGGCAAGGACGCGACCGCCGAGAAGGCCGACGCCCAGGTGACCGGCCAGCAGCCGCTCGACGGCCAGCCGTCCGCCAAGCCGGTCGTGGATCCGGTCCAGCGCCAGCAGTCCTGAACCCCACCCCCGGGCTGAAGACGTGAAGAACCCCCTGGCACGTCGCGAGCCGTCCCAGCGCGAACGCGCTGCGGACGGCTCGATGACTCTCATCGAGCACATCCGGGAGCTGCGCAGCCGGCTGTTCAAAGCCTCGCTGGGCATCATCGCGGGTCTGGCCGTCGGCCTGTACTTCGCCGAGCCGATCCAGGACTTCATCAACGCGCCCTACTGCAACTTCAAGGGCGACGCGATCTGCCAGTTCAACTCGACGTCACCGGTCGATCCGTTCCTGCTGCAGCTGAAGATCGGCTTGTACGCGGGTCTGATCATCGCGTCGCCGATCTGGCTCTACCAGCTGTGGGCGTTCGTCGCCCCCGGCCTGCACAAGCACGAGAAGCGCTACAGCTACCTGTTCACGGCCATCGCCGTGCCGCTGTTCGCGATGGGCGCGTTCCTGGCCTTCTTCGTCGTGACGAAGAGCCTGGTGTTCTTCCTGCAGATCTCCGGCGACTACGAGATCAACGTCGACCTGACCGGGTACTTCGACTTCGTCACCGGGGTCATGCTGCTCTTCGGTTTCGGGTTCGAGTTCCCGCTGATCCTGCTGATGCTCAACGTCGCCGGGGTGCTCACCGGCAGGCGCATGCTCGGCTGGTGGCGGATCGCCATCTTCCTGATGTTCCTGTTCGCCGCCGTCGTGACGCCGACGCCGGACCCGTTCGGCATGAGCGCGCTCGCGCTGGCCATGGCGGTGCTGTACTTCATCGTCGTCGGCATCTCGATGCTGAACGACAAGCGCCGCAACCGGGGTAAGTCGATCTACGAGGGCCTCGACGACGACGAGACGTCTTCACTCGACGCCTATGACACCGATAGCATCACGCCCGGCGAGCGCATCGAAGCGGTAGCGCCGGTCGCCTCCGCGGAGCCGATCGAGCGTCGCTACGACGACATGACCTGATCGCGGCGGCTCGTCCCGCGGCTTGGAGAGCGGGCATGAGCGCAGAGATCGTGGTGCTGAGGAACCCCGGTGCCGGCAGAGGCCGGCACCGGGGTTCTCTGCCTGGGGTGCTCGAACGCCTCGGCGCGGCGGGCCGCCCGGTGCGGGTGCTGGACGCGGCGAGCGCCGCCGAGGCCGAGCAGGCCTGCCGTGACGCCGTCGCCGCCGGTGCGGGCGCGCTGGTCGCGATGGGCGGCGACGGGACCGTGCACGTGGCCCAGCAGGCCGTCGCCGGCACGGCGGTGCCGCTGGGCGTCATCCCGGCGGGCACCGGCAACGACTTCGCCACCAGCACCGGGCTGCCCGCCGACCTGTACGCGGCCGCCGACGCCATAGCCGCCGCGCTGCGCGAGGGCCGCACCCGCGCCCTGGACCTGGCCCGCATCACCTGCCTCGACGGGACCGTGCGCTGGTACGGGGCGGTGCTCGCGGCGGGCTTCGACGCGATCGTCAACGAGCGCGGCAACCGCATGCGCTGGCCGCGCGGCCCGCTCCGCTACGACGTCGCCGTACTGCTGGAACTGGCCCGGCTGCGCCCCCGCCGCTACACGGTGACCGTCGACGGCCAGACCAGTGTGCTCGACGCGGTCCTGCTGGCCGTCGGCAACACCGCGGCGTACGGCGGCGGCATGCGCATCTGCCCCGACGCCGACGCCACCGACGGCCTGCTCGACATGGTCTGGGCCGAGCCGGTCTCGCGGGCCACCCTGATCCGCATCAAGCCCCGCGTCTACCAGGGCACCCACATCACCCACCCGAAGGTGCGCTCGCTGCGCGCCCGCGAGATCACCATCGCCGCCGAGGGCATCGTCTGCTACGCCGACGGCGAGCGCATCTCCGCCCTGCCCGTCACGATCACCGCCGTTCCGCAGGCCGTCCACCTTCTCGGCTGAGGCGAAGGAAGGGCTCCTTCTACAACGCATAGCGATAAGAAGGTGCCCTTCCTTCGTCCGCACCGCGGGGCGGGTCAGCCGGCGCGGTCGGCGGCGGCCTGGACCTCGTCGAGGCTGTCGGCGATCTCCGCGCCTGACACCGCGTCGGGCAGGTCGTCCTCCATCCGGCGTAGTGGGCGGTAGGCCAGGCCGAGCGCGCCCCAGAGGGCGAGGAGCAGGCCGCAGGCGGCCAGGATGAGGCCGTTGCCGCGGCCCTCGCCGACGCCGGTGAGCAGGCCCAGGGTGTCCGCCCACGCGCCGCCGGGGGCGAGCAGCGGCCGCACGGCTTCGGCCAGGGGCGGGGCGGTGAGGAACGCGGCCGGGGTCATCGCGACGGCGAGCATCTGGTTGGTGGCCAGCACCCGGCCCTGCAGGTCCAGGCCCACCTTGACCTGGATGATGGCGAGCCAGTGGGCGTTGAGGACGGTCAGCGAGGCGTACCAGATGAGGCTTCCCGCCGCGGCCAGGGCCAGGGACGGGCGCAGGCCAACCAGGAGCGCGCCGAGGCCGACGCCGCTGACGAAGCCGACCATGCCGAGCGCGCGCCGCTGCGAGCCGCCCCACAACACCATGGCCAGTGCGCCCAGCCCCGCGCCGACGCCGCTGCACGCGGTGACGATGCTGACGCCGGTCGCGCCGCCGAACGCGTACACGGTGGGCACGGTGACCGCGAGGGCGAGCATGGCCAGGTAGTTCTCCACCACGAAGAACCCGATCATGATCATGAGGGGCCGCCGCCGCACCAGGAAGCGCCAGCCGCCGACGATCGCCCGGACGAACGTCTCCTCCCGGCGGCGGAACAGCCGGTCCGGCAGCCGCACCGCCAGCAGCGTGGCGAAGCCCGCCAGCAGCGACAGCACGTCCACCACGACGACGCCGGGCAGGCCCAGCGCGGTGATCAGCGCGCCACCGGCCAGCGGGGCGATCAGCATGCCGATGCCCGGCCCGAGGTTGGCCAGCGCGTTGGCCTGCGCCAGGTACGGCTTGGGCACGAGCTGGGCGACCGCGGCCAGGTACGCGGGCCGGTGGAACGCGGTCACCGCCGACAGCAGCCCGACCAGCAGCCCGACCGTGCCGATGCTGAGCCGGTCCAGTGCCAGCAGGGTCACCATCGCCGTCATGACCAGCGCACCGATGCCGTTGCAGGCCAGCATGACGCGCCGCCGGTCGACCCGGTCGGCGACCGCGCCGCCCAGCGGCAGCAGCAGGATCGCGGGCAGCAGCGCCAGCATGGTGACCAGCGCGTAGTCGGCGACCAGGCCGCTTCGCTGGTATGCCCAGACGCCGAGCGCGAACGAGCTGAGCGCCGCGCCGATCAGCGCCGTCGACTGACCGGCCGCCATCAGGTAGAACTCGCGCAGGTCCCGGCGGGCCGCGCCGCCGGTCACCGACGTCGCGATCGGCTCCGGCAGCCGCCCGGCGGCCCAGCCGCGTACCGCGTCCGCGACCCGTTCGGCCAGCCACGACGCCTGGTGCTTGAGGAAGTAGTGGCCCGCCTTGGGCACCACGGCCAGCTCGACCCGGTCGGCGAACGCGCCCCACTCGGCGTAGCGCTCCTCGTACAGCTCGGTGGACCGGTCCCGGGCCCCGATGACGCACAGCACCGGGGCGCGCAGCCGCCGCCGCGCGGGCGCGGTCAGCTCGCGGGTGAACCAGGACTGGGACTCGTCGACGTCGTGGCGCAGGCCGCGCAGGATCACGTCGGCGTCCAGGCCCTCGTCGTCGTCGAGGCCGCCGAGGGTGCGCAGGAAGTCGCGGTACGCCCGGTCGGAGGTCCACCATGTGGCCGGGACACGCCGGTGCAGCCAGGCCGAGACCCGGCCGGGCAGCCTAGCGGCGGGGAAACTGCCGCCGACGACCAGCCCGGCGACCTCGCGGCCCAGCGACTCCAGCCGCAGCGCCAGCTCGGTGGCGGCGGCCGAGCCGACGCAGTGCCCGTAGACCAGCACCGGCCCGTCGGGCAGCTCGGCCACGATGCGGTCGATCAGCTCGGGTAGCGGCAGTTGCGGCTCGTCGGGGCGGGCCGGGTCGTGGCCGGGCAGCTCCACTGCCAGCACCGCCGCGCCCGGCAGCCGCGCCGCCAGCTCCGTCGCGAACGGACCGTACGCCGCCGCCGAGCCCCCGCCGTATGGCACGCACACCACGGTCAGCGTCGCCGTCGCCGGACCGGCCAGCCGGTGCAGCAGCCCGCCGGGGCGGCCGCCGCCGTCGAGGTGGGCCGCCAGCTCGCGTACGGTCGGGCGGGTGAACAGGTCGATCACGCGCAGGCCCGGGTCGATGGCCCGCACCGCCCGGACGGCCTTGAACGAGTCCCCGCCGAGGGCGAAGAAGTCGTCGTCGACGCCGATGTCCCCGCACTCCAGGACCTGCGCCCACGCGGCGGCGACGAGACGCTGCGCGGGGGTCGACGGCGCGACGCGGTCGGCGGCGGCGGGCGGCGCGGGCTCGGGCAGCGCGGCCCGGTCGACCTTGCCGTTGGCGGTCAGCGGCAGCGCGGCCAGGGCCGTGAGCACCGACGGGACCATGTAGTCGGGCAGCCGATCGCGCAGCGCGGCCCGGACCAGCGCCGGGTCGGCGGTGGCCGGGGTGATCCAGGCGGCCAGCCGCCGGGTGTGCGCCTGCCCGACCGGCAGCACCACGGCCTCGCTCACGCCGGGCACGGCGCGCAGCGCGGTGGCGACCTCGTTCAGCTCCACCCGGAAACCGCGGACCTTCACCTGGTCGTCGACCCGGCCCAGGATCTCGACCAGCCCGGACGCGTTGACGCGGACCCGGTCGCCGGAGCGGTACCAGCCGTCGCGGAACCGGCCGTCGGCCAGCCCGAGGTAGCCGCGGGCCACGCTGGGGCCGCCGATGCGCAGCTCGCCGGGCACGCCGTGCGGCACGGGCCGCCCGGCCTCGTCGGTGACCAGGCAGCGTACGTTCGCGAACGGGCGGCCGATCGGCACGATGCCGTGCCGGTGCACGGCGGGGATCTCGTCCACCCGGCAGCCGAGCACCGACACCGTCGTCTCGGTCGGTCCGTAGTGGACCTGCAGGTCCAGGTCCGGCCGGGCGGCCTCGACGCGGGCGACCAGGTCCCACGGGCAGGGCTCGCCGGCCAGCACGAGCACCCGCCGGGGCAGCAGCGCGGCGAGGTCGCCGTGCGCGGCCAGCAGCTCCAGGTGGCTCGGCACCATCTTGATCGCGTCGACGGGGTGTGCGGCCAGGTAGGCCGCGTACGCCTGCGGGTCGGTGGCGGTCTCGCGCTCCAGCAGGTGCACGGTCGCGCCGGTGGTCAGCGCGCCGAGCAGGTTGGTCAGGCCGAGGTCGGCGGCGTGCGTGGACACCAGGGCGTACGACCCGGGCCGGCCGATCCGGTCGGCGACCGCGTGCAGGTAGTGCGTGATCTGCCGGTGCTCGACGGCGACGCCCTTGGGTGTGCCGGTCGACCCCGACGTGAAGATCAGATAAGCGAGCCGTTCCGGCGGCACCGCGACGGGCTCGGCGGGCGCTCCGGTGAGCGAGCCGACGACCAGCGCATGACGGCCCGGCACCCGATTCGCGAACGACGCCTCGGTCAGCACGAACCGGACCCCGGCGGTGTCCAGGATCGACGCCAGCCGCCCGTCCGGGTAACCCGGGTCGACCGGCAGGTACGCCGCACCCGCCCGCAGCACGCCGAGCATCGCCACCGGCAGGCTGACGCCCCGCTCGGTGAGCACCGCGACCGGCTCCTCGGGGCGCACCCCGGCGGCCAGCAGGTGCCCGGCGACCACGGCCGCCCGGTGCTCCAGCTCGGCATAGGTCAGCTCCCCGTCGGCGGCGACGACGGCCGTGGCCTGCGGTGTGGCCAGCGCGTGCCGCGCGATCAGCTCGTGCAGCGGCAGGTCCAGCGGATACGCGGCCTCCGGCCCCGACGGTCCGGCATCGGGGGCGGCTTCCAGGGGCAGCTCCCCGACCGGCCGGTCCGGGTCGTCGAGCAGCCCGGTCAGCAGCGTCCGGAACCAGCCCGCCAGCCGCCGCGCGGTGTCGGCGTCGAACAGGTCGGTGCGGTAGAGCAGCCCGCCCCGGTAGCCGCCGCCGGTCCGCGACAGCCACAGGTTCAGGTCGTACTTGGTGGTGCGGATCGGCAGCTCCAGAGCGCTCGCGGACAGGCCGGGCAGGCGCAGCGGGGCGGCGGGGGTGTCCAGCACGTTCAGCAGCACCTGGAAGATCGGCGTGGTGGCCAGGTTGCGCTCGGGCTGCACCCGGTCGACGATCCGCTCGAACGGCGTCTCGGCGTGCCCGAAGGCGTCCAGGGCGCGCTCGCGTACGCGGGCCAGCAGCTCGCGGCCGGTCGGGTCGCCGGAGCAGTCGGCGCGCAGCACCAGCGTGCCGATGAAGCAGCCGATCAGCTGCTCGACGGCGGGATGGTGCCGCCCCGCGTGGGGAACCCCGACCGGGATGTCGTGGCTGCCGCAGATCCGCGACAGGGTCGCCTGCCAGGCGGCGAGCAGCACCATGAACGGCGTCGCCCCGGTCGCGGCGGCGAGTTCGCCGATCCGGCCGGTCAGCTCGGCGGGCAGCTCCAGCGGGATCTGCCCGGCCGACCAGTCGGCGACCGGGGGCCGGGGCCGGTCGGCGGGCAGGTCCAGCACCGGGGCGAGGCCCGCCAGCTCGGCGGCCCACCAGTCGGCCTCGGTCTCGGGCGCGGGACGGCCGGCCTGCCAGCGGGCGAAGTCGGCGTACTGGAGCGCGGGCGGGGTGGGCAGCGGACCGTCGGCGGCGCGGGCGGCGTACAGCGCGGCCAGCTCGCCCAGCAACAGGTCCAGCGACCAGGCGTCGCAGGCGATGTGGTGTACGACGATCAGCAGCACGTGCTCGTCGGGCGCGAGCCGGAACAGCTCGGCCCGCAGCGGCGGATCGCGGTCGAGCCGGAACAGCCGGTCGCGGCAGGCGAGCAGCAGCTCGGGCAGCCGCGCCGGATCGGCGTCGACGACCGTGAACGGGACCAGGGCGGCGTCGGCGAGCACCGAGGCCGGTTCGCCGTCGGCCTCGGTGAACACGGTGCGCAGCACGTGGTGCCGGGTGGCGAGGTCGCGTACGGCCCCGGCCAGCGCGTCCACATCGAGCGTCCCGCGCAGCCGCAGGGCCGTCGGCACGTGGTAGGCAGGCGATGCCGGTTCGAGCTGGTGCAGGAACCACAGCCGGGCCTGCGCCCGCGACAGCGGAGCCGGGACGTCCGGGTCGGACACCGGGATGCCCGTCGCCTCCCGGGCGGTCCGCCGGGCCTGCGCGAACCGGGATTGCAGCAGCGTGCGCTGAGTGTCGGTGACGGTCATCAAGCCTCCTCGGCCGGCTTCAGCGTGCGCGGGGTGTCGATGACCGTCATCGCGCCTCCTCGGTCAGCAGCAGCGACTCCAGCGCGGCCGCGAAGCCGCCCAGCACCGGCTGCTCGAACAGCAGCCGCACCGGCACCGGCAGTTCGAGGGCGTCGCGCAGCCGTCCCGCGACCAGCGTCGCCGACAGCGAGTGCCCGCCGAGGGCGAAGAAGTCGTCGTGCACCGACAGGCCGTCGCGGTGCAGCACCGCACCCCAGACGTCGGCGACCAGCTGCTCGGCCTCGGTGCGCGGGGGCACGTGTTCGCGTACGGCCGCCAGCGGTTCGGGCAGGGCCGCGCGGTCGAGCTTGCCGGAGCCGGTGACCGGCAGCCGGTCCAGCAGCGCCCAGCGCCGCGGCACCATGTGCTCGGGCAGCTCCGCCCGCAGCCGGGTCTCCAGCTCGGCGGTGGCGAGGCCCGCACCCGGTGCGGGGACCAGGTAGCCGACGAGATGTGCGTCGCCGCCGGTGGCCGCCACGGTCACGGCCGCCTGCGCGACGCCGGGCGCGGCGCGCAGCCGTGCCTCGACCTCGCCCAGTTCGACGCGGTGGCCGCGTACCTTCACCTGGCCGTCGTCGCGCCCCAGGAACTCCAGCAGCCCGTCGGCGCGCCAGCGCACCAGGTCACCGGTGCGGTAGCAGCGCGCGCCGGAGTGGTGCGGGTCGGCGGTGAACGCGGCCTCGGTCAGCTCCGGCCGCCCCCGGTAGCCGCGCGCCACCCCCGCGCCGCCGATCCACAGCTCGCCGACGGTGCCCGGCAGCGCGGGCCGCCCGGCGGCGTCCATGACGTACACCCACTCCCCGGCCAGCGGGGTCCCGATCGGCACGGTCGCGCCGACCGGGGCCGTGATCCGGTACATCGTCGAGGCCACGGCGGTCTCGGTCGGGCCGTAGCCGTTCCACACCTCGGCGGACCGGTCCAGCAGCTCGCGGGCCAGGCCCGGATCGGCGGCCTCGCCGATGGTCACCACCCGCACCCCCGGGGCCCGCCACCCGGCCGCGACCAGCATCCGGTACGTCGTCGGCGTCGCCGTCATCACGGTCACCCCGGACTCCTCGATCCGCTTGGCGACCAGGTGCCCGTCGACGGCGTCGCAGCGCTCCACCAGGACCAGGCGCAGCCCGCGGGCCAAAGCGACCCACAGCTCCAGCCCGGCGACGTCGAACGACAGCGCGGTCAGGCCGAGCATGACGTCGTCGGCGGTCACCGGCATCGCGGCGCAGTGTGCGGCGACGTACGCGGCGAGGCTGCCGTGGTCGAGTTCCACGCCCTTGGGCCGCCCGGTCGAGCCGGAGGTGTAGAGCACGTAGACGAGGTCGTCCGGGGTGGCCTCGGGTAGCGCGACCGGGGGCGCGGACAGCGCGTCGGTCAGGTTCACGAGCACCGCGCCGGTGCCGTCCACGAGCTGCCGGGCCAGGTCCCAGGTATCGGCGGCGGCCAGCACGAGGCCCGCGCCGGAGTCGGTGAGCTGGTCGCGCAGCCGCGCGACGGGCTGGTCCGGCTCCAGCGGCAGGTACGCCGCACCCGCGCGCCACACCCCGGCCAGCGCGGCGGGCAGGTGCCGGTGCCGGGGTAGGCAGACCCCGACCGGCACGCCCCGCGCCACCCCGGCGGCCAGCAGCGCGGACGCGATCGTGGCCGCGTCGCGGGCCAGCTCGCCGTAGGTCAGCGTGCCGTCGGCGGCGTCCACGGCGACCGCGTCCGGCCGGGCGGCGGCCTGCGCGAGTACGGCCTCCAGCACGGTGGCGGGGGCGTCGGCGGGCAGCGCCGGGCCGGTGCCCCAGGCCGCCAGCTCGGCGTGTTCCCGATCGTCGAGCAGGTCCAGGGCCGACAGCGGCCGGTCCGGCGTGGACAGCATCCCGTCGAGCAGCCGGACCAGCCAGCGGGCCCAGCGGCCGACGGTGGCCGCGTCGAGCAGGTCCGCGCGGTAGCTGACGTAGCCGTGGTAGCCGTCGGGCCGGCCGGTCAGCGACAGGCACACGTCGAACTTGTTGGCGTCCAGCGGCGAGTCCAGCCGGGTCACCTGGACTCCGGGCAGCGCCGGGTCGCGCTGCGCGGTGTCGAGCAGCATCAGCATCGACTGGATCAGAGGCGTGGTGGCGGTTGAGCGCTGCGGCGCGACGGCCTCGACGATCCGCTCGAACGGCACGTCGGCCTGCGCGAACGCGGCCAGGGTCGTCTCGCGTACGCGGTCGAGCAGTTCCCGGCCGGTCGGGTCGCCGGACAGGTCGGTGCGCAGGATCAGGGTGTTGATGAAGCAGCCGACGACGCCCTCGGTGTCGCGGTGCCGCCGCCCCGACTCGGGCACGCCGACGGCCACGTCCTCGCTGCGGCACAGCCGCCCCAGCAGCGCCTGCCAGGCCGCCAGCAGCACCATGAACGGGGTCGCCCCGGCGTCCTGAGCGGCGGCGCGCAGCCGCGCCGACAGCTCGGGCGGCAGGGTCACCGGCACGTAGCCGGCGGTCCAGTCGGCGACCGGCGGATACGGCCGGTCCGTCGGCAGGGCCAGCACCGGGTCGAGCCCGGCGAGCCGCCGAACCCACCAGTCCGTGGCACCGGCGGGCCGGTCCCGCTCCCAGGCGGTGACGTCGGCGTACTGCAGCCGGGGCGCGTCGGGCTTCGCGCCGCCGTTCACGCGGGCGGCGTACAGCGCGGCCAGCTCGTCCATCAGCAGGTCCTGCGACCAGGCGTCGGTGGCGATGTGGTGCACGGTCAGCGCCAGCACGTGCTCGCCGTCGGCGACCCGGAACAGCGCCGCGCGCAACGGCGGCTCCTCGTCGAGCCGGAACGGGCGGCTCACCTCGGCGAGCACGGCCGCGTCCAGCGCGGCGGCGGTGACGTCCACGCGGGTCAGGCCCACCCGGTCGGCGGGCAGCGCGACGGCGGTCGGCTCGTCGCCGTCCTGCGCTACGACGCAACGCAGCACCTCGTGCCGCTCGGTCACCTCACGCAGCGCGGCGAGCAGCGCGTCGCCGTCGAGCGGCCCGGACAGGCGCAGCACCACCGGCACGTGGTAGATCGCCGGGTTCTGCTCGAACTGGCTGTTGAACCACAGGCGTCGCTGCGTCGGTGAGAGGGGCTGGGGTGCGTGCGGGTCGCGCCGGGCCGGGATCGCCGTGCCAGGTGCGGTGCGGGCGGCGGCCTGTGCGGCGGCGACGCGCTTCTCCATCAGTACGCGAAGGGTGTCTTCGGTCATGGTCATGGGTTGGGGGTCCCCCAGGCTCAGTGGTGGCCGGATCCGGCCGCGATGTCGGCGATGACGAGGTCTTCCAGTCGCCTGGCGAACTCCGCCAGCACCGGGTGGTCGAACAGCAGCCGCACCGGCACGGCGCAGCCCAGGGTGTCGCGCAGCCGCCCGGCGACCCGCGTCGCGGCCAGCGAGTGCCCGCCCAGGCCGAAGAAACTGTCGTCGGCGCCGATGCACTCGGCGGTCAGCGTCTGCGCCCAGATCTCGGAGACCAGCTGCTCCATCACCGACTCGGGCGGGGTGTGCGGGCGGTCGGCTCCCGGCAGGGGCAGCGCGGCCATGTCGACCTTGCCGCTGGGCAGGACCGGGAAGGCGGCCAGCACCACCCAGCGGTGCGGCACCAGGTACTCGGGCAGCCGCTCCCTCAGGAACCGGGCCGCCTCCGCGCCGGTGATCTCCGTACCGGCCAGGTAGCCGACGAGATGGGCCTCGGCGTCGCGGCCGTGCGCGACCACGACCGCGTGCCCGACCAGCGGATGCTCGCGCAGCGCCGACTCGATCTCACCCAGCTCGACCCGGTAGCCCCGGATCTTCAGCTGGTGGTCGCGGCGGCCGCAGAAGACCAGCTCGCCGTCCGGGCGCAGCCGCACCAGGTCGCCGGTGCGGTAGCAGCGCCCGCCGGGCCGGAACGGGTCGGCCACGAACGCGGCCGCGCTCAGCTCGGCGCGGAGGTGGTAGCCCAGCGCCGGTCCCGCGCCGCCGATCCACAACTCGCCGGGCGACCCGGGCGGGGTCAGCCTGCCCAGCGGGTCCACGACGTACAGGCGCTCACCGGGCAGCGGGTGCCCGATCGGCACGGTCTCGTCCACGGCGTGCACCCGGTACGCGGCCGACAGCACGGTCGCCTCGGTGGGGCCGTACACGTTCCACAGCTCGCCGACCCGGCCGAGCAGGTCCCGGGCCAGGGCCGGGTCCAGGGTCTCGCCGCCGCTCCACACCCGCAGCCCCGGCTGCCCGGCCCAGCCGGACGCCAGCAGGGTGCGCAGCATCGTCGGCGGCACATTCATCGCGGTGATCCGGTGCTCGGCGAGGCGCTCGGCGAGGCGGTGCCCGTCGACGGCGGCGTCGCGTTCGACGACCACGCAGCAGGCCCCGGCCGACAGGCTCGACCAGATCTCCGCGCACGACGTGTCGAAGCTCAGCGTCGCCACGGCGAGCATCCGGTCACCGGGCCCGATGCCCGGCTCGACGCCCAGCGAGGCCGCCAGCGAGGCGAGCCCCGCCTGCGCCACGGCGACGCCCTTCGGCGTGCCCGTCGAACCGGAGGTGTAGAGCAGGTAGGTCAGGTCCTCGCCGCGTACCGGCTCCAGGTCCACCGGACCTGCGGAGGCCACCGTGTCCAGGTCGAGCGCGCTGGTCCCGGCCACCGTGGCCGCGACGGCGGCGGTGGCCGTACGGCACAGCACGAGCCGCGCGCCGCCGTCGGTGGCCAGCCAGGCCAGCCGCTCGGCGGGCACCTCCGGCTCCAGCGGCAGGTACGCCGCACCGGCGCGCCACACCCCGAGCAGCGTCGACGGCAGCCGGTGGTCGCGGGGCAGGCACACCCCGACCACGTCGCCCCGGCCCGCACCCGCCTCCCGCAGCACCGCCGCGACCTCGGTCGACAGGTCCCACAGCTCCTGGAACGTCAGCCGCCCCGCCGGGCCGACCACGGCCGTGTCGTCCGGGCGCTGCCCGACCTGCCGCGCGATCACGTCCACGACCGTGGCGGGCGGGTCGAGAGCCGGTCCGGCGGCCCGCCGCAGCAGCTCCGCCTGCTCAGCGTCGTCGACCAGCGGCACCTGCGCCAGCGGCCGGTCCGGGTCGCCGGGCAGCCGCGACAGCGTCAGCAGCAGCCGATCGGCGAAGGCGTGCGCGGCGGCGTCGTCCAGCAGGTCGAGGTCGTACTCCACCTGCAGCTCGCTGCCGGTCGCGGTCTCGTTGACGTACACGGTCAGCGTGTTCTGCGCGCCGCCGCAGCCGAGCTCGCCAAGCAGCTCCAGGGCGATCCCGCCGTGTTCGGCGCGCACCGGCATGCCCGACGGCTGGGCCGACAGCACCACCGGCGTGATCATCGCGCCGCGCGGCTGGGTGCCGATCGCGTGGAACAGGTCCTCGGTGGACGGCCGGGGCAGGTCCAGCGCCCGCGCCGTGGTCGCCGCCGACGCGGCGACGGCCTCCCGCAGGGTCGTGTGCGAGTCCAGGCGCAGCCGGACCGGCAGCACGTCCACCAGCGGGCCGATGACGCCGTCGCGTTCGGGTTCGGCCCGGCGGGCCGCGACCGCGCCCACCAGCACGTCGGCGCGGGCGGTGAGCCCGGCCAGCAGCAGCCCGAGCCCGGTCAGGTAACCGGCGAACAGGCTCGCGCCGCAGCCGGTGGCCAGCTTCGTGAGGCCGTCGACCAGCGCGGGCGGCAGCGGCCGGGTCAGCCGCCCGCCCCGGAACCCGCCGTGACCGGTGAACAGGTCGGGCGGCGACGCGTCGGCCAGTTCCCGCGCCCACGACGCGGCGGCCTGCCCGGCGCGTGGATCGGCCCGCAGCGCGACGTCGCCGACCTGCACCGCCGGACCGGCAGCCGCGCCCGGCTCGGCGAGTTCGGCGGCCAGCGCGGTGAGCAGCACCCCGACCGACCAGCCGTCGAAGGCCACGTGGTCGCTGACGACGACCAGTTCCGCGACGCCGTCGGCCAGCCGGATCAGCTCCGCCCGCAGCAGTGCCACCGGCGCGGCCAGGTCGAAGCAGTGCCGGGTCGCCCCGGCCGCGATCGCGGCGGCCGCGCGGTCCCGCTCGTCCGGGGCCAGCCCGCGCAGGTCGTGCTCACCCACCGGGACATCGGTGTACGCGCCCACGACCGCGACCGGCTCGCCGTCCTGCTCGACCACCCGGCTGCGCAGCACCTCGTGCCGCGACACCAGCGCGCCCAGCGCCCGGCGCAGCCCGTCGGCGGGGACCGGCCCGGTCAGGCGCGCCCGGAACGCCACCGTGGTCACCTGCGGCACGGTGCTGATCTGCCGCAGCGTCCACAGCTCCCGCTGCGTCGGCGTCAACGGGTGACGCCCGCCGTCGGCGCGGCGCACCTGACCGGGCCGCCGCTCCGCCCCGGCCTGCCCGGGAGTCTGCAGCGCGGCGAGCACGGCCACGGTCGGCTCGGCCGTCACCAGCGCGGCGAGGGCGGCGACGGTCGGCTCGGCGAGGAAGGCCGCCAGCGGGACGGTGGTGTCGAACGCGCGACCGGCGAGCGTGCACAGGCGGGCGGCGGTCAGCGAGTGCCCGCCCAGCTCGCCGAAGCGGTCCAGCACCCCGACCGCGGGCAGCCCCAGCACCTGCCCGGCCAGCTCCGCCAGCGTGGCCTCGGTCGCGGTGCGCGGCGCGACGTAAGGCGTCGCGTCGTCCCGTCCCGCCGCGACCTCCGGCAGCGCCGCTTTGTCGATCTTGCCGTTCGGGTTGAGTGGCAGCCGCTCGGCGACCCGGAACCGGGTCGGCACCAGGTGCTCGGGCACCTGCCCGCGCAGCCAGGCGCGCAGCTCCCGCTCGTCGACCCCGGCCGCCTCGACATGCCCGACCAGGTACGCCGCACCGTCGCCGTCGGCCCGTGCCAGCACGCACGCGCGCCGCACCGCCGGGTGGCGTACCAGCACCGCCTCCACCTCGCCCGGCTCCACCCGGTAGCCCCGGATCTTCACCTGGTCGTCGGCCCGGCCCGCGAAACGCAGCACCTCGCCGTCGCGCCGGACCAGGTCGCCCGAGCGGTACACCCGGCCGCCGCCGGGCTCGACGGCGAACGCGGCCGACTCCCGCCCGAGGTAGCCGCGCGCCACCACGGGGCCGCCGATCCACAGCTCGCCCAGCTCGCCGTCCGGGACCGGGCGGCCCGCCCCGTCGCGTACGGACAGCACCGCGCCCGCGATCGGGCCGCCGATCGGCGGCTCACCCACGGCGTCCCGGTCGATCTCGGCGATCGCGCAGGTGGTGGTGCACTCGGTCGGCCCGTACAGGTTGCGCACCCGGCGCACGCCGGGGTTGGCGTAGATGCGGTCGACCAGGGACCGGGTCAGCGGCTCGCCACCGGCGAACACGGCGCGCACGCCCGGCGGCAGCGGGTCGCGCAGCAGCGCCGCCAGCGCGGACGGCACGCCGTACACGGTGGTCACCTCGTCGCGGGCGGGCAGGGTCGGCAGCGCCAGCAGGTTGTCGGCCAGGATCACCGTGCCGCCCGCGATCAGCGGCAGGAACAGCTGGCTGACCGACGGGTCGAAGCAGATCGAGGCGGTGGCCAGCATGCCGCGCAGTTCCTCGGCGGGGTAGTGCGCCGCCTCCCAGCGCAGCAGGTTCATCGTCTGCCGGTGCTCCACGACGACGCCTTTCGGCTGGCCGGTGGAGCCGGAGGTGTAGATGACGTAGGCGGGGTCGTCGGCCGCGCCGGTGCGCTCCGGTTCCGCGAACCTGCCGGTGTCGGCGGGTTCGTCGACCAGGACCGTGGTGAGGTCCAGCCCGTCGAGCGCGGCCCGCACCGACCGCGCGGTGGCGACCAGGGCCATGCCCGCGTCGGCGGCGATGTACGCCAGCCGCTGCGAGGGGTAGGCCGGGTCCAGCGGCACGTACGCCGCGCCGGTCTTCAGCACGCCCAGCAGGGTCGGCAGCAGGTGCTCGTCGCGGGCGACACAGACGCCGACCAGCGTGCCCGGCCCGGCCCCGGCCCGGCGCAGCAGTCCGGCCACCCGCTCGGCCCGGTCGTCGAGTGCGGCATAGGTCGTGCGCGCCCGCCCGGCGATCACCGCGACCCGGTCCGGTCCTACCCGGACCTGCTGCTCGAACGCCTCGTGGATGCGCTCCGCCATGCAGATCCTCCCAGCTAGACCTGGCCGGACGCGCGTCCGCTCAGCGGGGTCGCATCCATGCTCACCTGTGTCAGTCGGGTAGCGTACTCGGCCTTCGCTCGTTACCAGAACCGTCGTTCGGGGACAGTCCACAAAAGATCACCGTTATACGGAACCGGCCCAGGCGCTGGCCTGGACCGGTTCGAACAAACGTACTAATCTTGGTGTCTGAACTGCTGAGGTTCAGTTCGGCAGCACCCCGTCGTAGGCGATCGGCAGGTGGATCGGCCCCCGCAGCACCGGGCTCGGCCGGTAGGGCGGCGGGTCGCTCACGAGCCTCGGGTTCTGCAGCCGCTTGGCCAACTGGGTCAGCGCGAGCTGTGCCTCCAACCGGGCCAGCGGCGCGCCGAAGCAGTAGTGCACGCCGTTGCCGAACGCCAGGTGCACGTTGTCGGCCCGGTCCGGGTCGAACCGGTCGGCGTGCGGGATGCACTCGGTGTCGCGGTTGCCCGACGCCAGCACCAGCACGATCGGGTGGCCCTTGCGGATCGTCGTGCCGCCGATCTCGATGTCGGCGACCGCCGTACGGTTGGGCAGGAAGTGCACCGAGCCCTCGTACCGCAGCAGCTCCTCGACCATCCGCACGGCGTAGTCGGGCTCGGTGCGCAGCCGCTCCAGCGCCTCCGGGTGGCGCAGCAGGGTCAGCCAGCCGTTGGCGATCAGGTTCACCGTGGTCTCGTGCCCGGCGATGAGCAGCAGGATCAGCGCCGAGAACAGGTCGCCGCCCTCCAGCCGCCCATCCGGGCCGTCGTCGGTGACGAAGCCGGACAGCATGTCGTCGCCCGGATTGGCCCGCTTGCTCTGCGCGAGCTGGAACATGTACATGCCCAGCTGCTGGAACGCGTCGGCACGCTGCTGGGCCACCTCGGGGGAGTCCTTGCCCGTCGAGTCCACGATCGGCCCGACCCACTGGCTGAACCGCGGCTCGTCCTCCGGCGGCACCCCGAGCAGGCCGGTGATCGCCGCGACCGGGAACGGGTACGCGACGTCGTCGACCAGGTCGCACTGCTGCCGGTCGGCGAGACCGTCGATGAGCTTGGTGACCACGTCCTCCAGCAGCGGCGTCAGCTTGTCGACGCGGTCCGGCCGGTGCGGCGGGCCGAACTGGCGCATCGCGATACGGCGCAGCGTGTCGTGGCGCGGCGGGTCGGTGCGGATGAAGCTCGGCGGCAGGTTGCTGCCCGCCTGCGCCAGCGGCCCGGCCTTGTCGGCGAACTCCGGCAGCAGGTTCGCCGGATCGGAGCTGATCCGGGGATCGTGCAGCAGCGCGTAGATCTCCCGGAACGTGCTGACCACGAAACTGCCGTCGGCCTCCAGCCACACCGGCTGGCTGCGCAGCTTCTCGTACAGCGGCCACGGGTTGGCCCGGCTGCCGAAGTCGGTGATCTCCTGGAAGAGACTGGGTTCGGTCATGACGGCTCCTCGCTGCGCTCGTCACCGTCGTACGACACGGTGCTCATGATGTGCTCGCTCCTGCCTCAGCGTCGCCGGTTCGGCCGGACCAGCACGGCGCGGCGCTCGCTGGGGTCGTGGCCGGTGACCACGACGGTCGCCTCCCGGCCGGGGTAGGTCCGCTCCGGGAACTCGGCGGGCACCGGGGTGCGGTCCGCCGGCGGGTTGGTCATGTCGTACGGCAGCGGGAACGGCGCGGCCTGCTCGATGAGCTGCTCGTAGAAGTCGAGCCACTTGCCCTGGTTCCAGCTCACCGCGCCGACGACCCGGCCCTTGTACCCGTACGCGGCGACGAACTGCCGGCTCTCCACCGAGCCCTGCGTGATCGCGATCTGGTCGGCGATCGGCGGCACGCCCACCGACTTGATGTTGTGGCCGAACTGCAGCGACCAGAACGCGGGCATCTCCAGGTGCGGCCAGCGGTCGGTCTCACCACTGATCATGTTGTGCGCGGCGACCTCGGCCTGGGTGACCGCGTTGCCCCAGTGCTCCATCGCCAGGAACTGGTAGCCGAACATCGGCTGCGGCTGGCGGGCCACGTCCCCGGCGACGAAGACATCGTCGGTGACCAGGCCCGCGGCGGTGAACGCCCGGCAGCCCGCGTCGCAGGCCAGGCCCCATACGCCCACGGCCAGCCCGGCGCTCTCCAGCCACTCCACGTTGCGGATGCCGCCCAGCGCCACCACGACGACGTCCACCTCGATGGTGGTGCCGTCCGACAGCACCGCCCGGCGCACCTTGCCGTCCTCGCCCTGCAGCGCGTTCACCTTCGTGTGCGTACGCAGGTCCACGCCGTGCTCGCGCATGATGCCCGCCGAGATCCGGCCCATCACCCCGCCCAGCGCCCCCGACAGCGGCCCCGGGCCCGCCTCGGCCACCGTCACCGGGATGCCCAGCTCGACGCAGACCGAGGCCATCTCGGAGCCGGTGAACCCGGACCCGATCACCAGCACCCGGCTCGGGTGCGCCATCAGGCGCTCGCGCAGCCCGGCGGCGTCGCCCCTGGTCCGGATGGTGAACACCCCGTCCAGCGCAGCCTCCTCCGGCACCGGCCACGGCCTCGCCCGCACCCCGGTCGCCACGAGCAGCCGGTCGAACTCGACCTCCGCGCCGTCGGCCAGCACCACCCGCTTGCGCTCCAGGTCCAGGCTGCTGGCCGCGACCCCGAGCCGCCACTGCGCGTCGACGTCGCGCCGTCGCGGCAGCGTCGTGTCAGCCGAGGTCACGAAACCGGTCTGCACCTGCTTGGACAGCGGCGGCCGGTCGTACGGCTCCTCCGGCTCGTCGCCGATCACCGTCAGCGAGCCGCTGAACCCCTCGGCCCGCAGCTGCTCGGCGGCCTTCAACCCGGCCAGCGACGCCCCCACGATGACGATGCGCCCGTCCCGGCGCAACCGGTCGCCCTTGGCCGCCACGACCGTCTCCCCGGGCGGCGGGAGCGGCAGGTCGGCCATGTCGACCTGCAACGCCTGCACCGGGCACGCGGCCGCCGCCCGCAGCACCTTCACCCGCTGGTCGTCCGACGGCGCCGGGTCGAACATGAGCGCCTCGTCGCCGACCATCCGAAAAGCCTCAGGAGCCAGAAACGCACACTGCGCATACCCCTGGCACTTGGTCAGATCCACCACCACACGCATGGCCTCATTCTTCGCGCCCACCCTCCCAACCCGCCCCGAATCCGCACAATTCGCGGCCGCCAACCCACCCTTTCCCGCCGCAACTCTTAAAGACTTGCCGCATCCAGGTCTGGTTGACGCCGCGACTCTTTAAGAGTTGCGGCTGGCTGGGCGGGGGTGGGGGTGGGGGTGGGTCAGGAGAGGGCGAGGGAGACGGCGCGGTGGAGGCCGTTGGGGCGGCCGGGGGAGGCGGCGGGGACGACGAGGGCGGCGCAGCCGGCGTTGACGGCGCCCGCGTCGGCAGGGGTGTCGCCGACCATGAGGGCGCGTTCGGGGTCGACCGACAGCATGCCGCAGGCCCGCAGGAAGATCTTCGGATCGGGCTTGATGCAGCCGACCTCGTACGACAGCACGAGCGTGTCGAACAGCGCGGTCAGGCCCCAGGCGTCCAGCAGCGGGCGCAGGTCGAAGCCGATGTTGCTGACCAGCGCGGTGCGGACCCCGGCGGCCCGCAGCGTGGTCAGCGTGTTCATCACGTCGGGATAGGGCGTCCACCCGGCCGGGGTCAGCACCCGCGCGTAGAGGGCGTCGGCCAGCCCGGGGACGTCGTTGGGCACGGTCGCCGCCAGGCCGGTGTACACCTGCCGGTGGGCGTGCTCGTACAGATCGCGGTCCGCCCAGGCCTCGGACAGCGCCACCGGCACCCGCACCGGCGGCGACACGCCCGGCAGCGCACCGGCCGTGGAAAGGCGGTCGGCCAGCACCGTGGCCCTGCCCCGGTCCAGCGTGACGCCGCAGTCGGCGGCGGCCGCGGTGACCCAGGCGACCGGGTCCACGGTCATGGCCAGCGTGCCGTGGAAATCGAAGAGCACGGCATCGAGGGCGCGCTGACCGTCGATCCGTGCCGGGTGGGCGGACGGCTGCGGCAGGGACTCGGGCACGTCAGCAGGATACCGACCTGCGCCGACTGGCCTCTTTCGCCTAGCCTTTGCGGTATGACGAGCCCCGCCGAGCGGCGACCCGGCACCGGGTCGGACGCCCGACCAGCGACCACCACCGAAGGCCGTAAGACCCCCGCCGCCTCTCCCCTGGTCGACGAGTTCGCCACCGGGCTCAGCTTCGCCCTCGACCCCTTCCAGCGGACCGCGTGCGCGGCGCTGGAGCGCGGCAGCGGCGTGCTGGTGTGCGCGCCGACCGGCGCGGGCAAGACGGTGGTCGGCGAGTTCGCCGTGCACCTGGCCTTGCAGCAGGGCCGCAAGTGCTTCTACACGACGCCGATCAAGGCACTGTCCAACCAGAAGTTCCACGACCTGGTGGCGCGCTACGGCGCGGACAAGGTCGGCCTGCTGACCGGCGACAACTCCATCAACGGCGACGCGCCGGTGGTCGTGATGACCACCGAGGTGCTGCGCAACATGCTCTACGTCGGCTCGGCCGCGCTGGCCGGACTGTCCTACGTGGTCATGGACGAGGTGCACTACCTGGCCGACCGGTTCCGGGGCGCGGTGTGGGAGGAGGTCATCATCCACCTGCCCGCCTCGGTGACGCTGGTGTCGCTGTCGGCGACCGTGTCCAATGCCGAGGAGTTCGCCGACTGGCTGGTCACCGTACGCGGGAGGACCGAGGTCGTGGTCAGTGAGCACCGGCCGGTGCCGCTGTGGCAGCACATGCTCGTCGGCAAGCGCATGTTCGACCTGTTCCACGACTCGGAGGCGGCCCGCGCCCACGAGGTGCACCCGGAGCTGCTGCGGCACACCCGCGAGGTGGCCCGCCGGATGGACGCCGTGGACCTGCGGCGCGGCCGTGGCGGCCGGGGGCGGCGCGGCCCGGCCCCGAACCGTCCCGAGATCGTGGAGAAGCTGGAGGGCGAGCGGCTGCTCCCGGCCATCATGTTCGTGTTCAGCCGGGCGGGCTGCGACGCGGCGGTGCAGCAGTGCCTGCAGTCGGGCATGCGGCTGACCTCGCCGGAGGAGCGCACCGAGATCCGCGCCGTGGTCGAGCGCAAGATCGCTAACATCCCCAACGAGGACCTGGCCGCGCTCGGCTACTGGGACTGGCTGGACGGGCTGGAGCGCGGCCTGGCCGCCCACCACGCGGGCATGCTGCCCGCGTTCAAGGAGGTCGTCGAGGAGCTGTTCGTCCGCGGCCTGGTCAAGGCCGTGTTCGCCACCGAGACGCTGGCACTGGGCATCAACATGCCGGCCCGCTGCGTGGTGCTGGAGCGGCTGGTCAAGTACAACGGCGAGGCGCATGTCGACCTGACGCCGGGGGAGTACACGCAGCTCACCGGACGGGCCGGGCGTCGCGGCATCGACGTGGAGGGCCACGCGGTGGTCGTCTGGGGGCCGGAGGTGGATCCGCGCCACGTCGCCGGGCTGGCCTCCACCCGGACGTATCCGCTGCGGTCGAGCTTCCGGCCGTCGTACAACATGTCGGTGAACCTGGTCGGCTCGGTCGGCGCGGCGCGCGCCCACGACCTGCTGGAGTCCTCGTTCGCGCAGTTCCAGGCCGACCGCTCGGTGGTCGGCCTGGCCCGCCAGGTGCAGCGCAACAACGAGGTGCTCTCCGTGTACGACACCGAGTTGGCCTGCGAGCACGGCGACTTCGCCGAGTACTTCGCGCTGCGGGTGGCCATCGCCGACCGCGAGAAGCAGCTGACCCGCAACAGCCAGCAGGAGCGCCGGGCGGCGGCGGTCGCGTCGCTGGAGCAGCTGAAGGTCGGCGACGTGATCAAGATCCCGTCGGGCAAGCACTCGGGGCTGGCCATCGTGCTCGACCCGGGCGTCGGCGGCTTCGGCGAGCCGCGCCCGGTCGTGCTGACCGAGGACCGCTGGGCCGGGCGCATCTCGGCGGGCGAGTTCGCCGGGACGGTCGAGGTCGTGGGCCGGGTGCGGGTGCCCCGGCACTTCAACCACCGGGCCCCGGCCGAGCGGCGCGACCTGGCCTCGTCGCTGCGCACCATCGACGTGGCGCGCGGTGGCGGGCGGCGTCGGCGCGGCGGCAACGGCAGCCACGAGGACCGCGAGCTGCTGTCGCTGCGCAAGGCGATGCGGGCGCACCCGTGCCACGCCTGCCCGGAGCGCGAGGACCACGCCCGCTGGGCCGAGCGCCGCCAGCGGCTGTTCAAGGACAACGAGAACCTGCGCGACAAGGTGAGCAACCGCACCGGCTCGCTGGCGCGCACCTTCGACCGCATCTGCGAGCTGCTGACCGAGCGCGGATACCTGGGCCCGGACGGCGAGGTCACCGCGCCCGGACGGATGCTGGCGCGGATCTGGACCGAGGCCGACCTGCTGGTCGCCGAGTGCCTGCGGACCGGCGTGTGGGAGGGCCTGGAGCCGCACGAGCTGGCCGCGGCCGTGTCCGTGGTGCTCTACGAGGCCCGCCGCGACGTCGACGAGCAGGCGTCGGTGCCGCGCGGCCCGGTCGCCACCGCCGTCGACGCGACCGTGCGCACCTTCTACCAGCTGGGCACGGACGAGCGGCGGCTCGGCCTGGCCCAGACCAAGGAACCCGATCTCGGTTTCGTGTGGCCGATGTACCGCTGGGCCAAGGGCGAGCCGCTGGCGAAGGTGCTGGCCAGCGGGCACAGTCTGGACGGCGACATGCCCGCCGGCGACTTCGTCCGATGGGCGAGACAGGTCATTGATCTTTTAGGTCAGATTGCCGACGCCACAGGTGCGCCATCGTCGCTGCGTGAGACCGCGCGGACGGCGATGGACGCGGTTAATAGAGGGGTACTTGCGTACACTGCGGTGGTCTGACCGAGTTGCCAGGGCAAACACTCTTCCGGGATCATGCAAAAAAGCGAACACCGCTCACTGTATGACGAGCCGAAAGGGTCGACCGCCATGGCCGACGTGCACCACTTCACCCACGGACTTGTCACGCCCGGTGTGGCGTACGCGCTGTCCATCCTGGGCTCCACGCTGGGCCTGATCTGCACCGCGCGCATGCGCACCGCGACCACCAACAAGCAGCGCTTCTGGTGGATCGTGCTGGCGGCCTGGGCGCTGGGCGGCACGGCCATCTGGGCCATGCACTTCATGGCCATGCTCGGCTTCAGCGTGACCGGCGCGCAGATCCGCTACGACATCGCGCGCACCGCGATCAGCGCGGTGGTCGCGATCGTGGTCGTCAGCCTCGGCCTGTGGATCGTCGGCTTCGGCAAGCCCAACGTCGCCCGGATCGTCATCGGCGGCATCTTCACCGGCGTCGGTGTGGCCGGTATGCACTACATCGGCATGTTCGCGATGCGGCTGAACGGCGACGTGTCGTACGACACCAGCCTGGTCGCCGCCTCGGTGCTGATCGCCGTGGTGGCCGCCACCGTGGCGCTGTGGTTCACCGTCGTGCTGTCCAAGCCGCTGGCCATCGCGGGCGCGGCCCTGCTGATGGGCGTCGCGGTGTGCGGCATGCACTACACCGGCATGGCCGCGATGTCGGTGAAGCTGACCACGCCGACCCTCGGCGGCGCCACCAGCGGCGCGTCCGCGGCGAACCTGCTGGTGCCGATCGGCGTGCTGGTGCTGCTGGTGATCGGCGGCCTGGTCTTCGCGATCGGCGCGGCCCCCACCGAGGAGGACATGGCCGCCCGCGCGTACCTCGACCGGGTGCAGGCCGCCCGCGAGGAGGCCGCCGCGGTCGCCCAGCAGCGCGGCACCGTACGCCGCCCCACCGCGTTCACCCCGCGCGGCAAGTGACCGCCTGAACGTCCCCGTCCGCCCGTGCCGCTCCGGTGGCACGGGCGGACGCGTCCTGCGGCGGGTGTCCCAGGCCTGTGGCAGGCTGTCAGGCATGACCGCACCCCTGCTCGCCATCGACGCGCCGAGCCTGTACTTCCGCGCCTTCCACGGAGTGCCCGCCAAGGCGGCGATGGCCCCGAACGGGACCCCGGTCAACGCGGTGCGCGGCTTCCTCGACATGGTCACCACGCTGGTCAAGGGCCGCCGCCCGGACCGGCTGGTGTGCGCGCTGGACTACGACTGGCGGCCCGCGTGGCGGGTGGCGCTGATCAGCACGTACAAGACGCACCGCCTGGCCCCCGAGGGCGGCGAGGAGGTGCCCGACGAGCTGGCCCCGCAGGTCGACCTGCTGCTGGAGGTGCTCGACGCGGTCGGCATCGTGGCATACGGGGTGGACGGCAACGAGGCCGACGACGTGCTCGGTACGCTCGCCGCGACGCAAGGCCCGCCGGTCGAGGTGGTCTCCGGCGACCGGGACCTGTTCCAGCTGGTCGACGACGAGCGCGGGGTGCGCCTGCTGTACGTCGGGCGGGGCGTGGCCAAGCTGGAGGACTGCGACGAGGCCGCGGTGCTCGCCAAGTACGCCGTCCCGGCGAGCGGCTACGCCGACTTCGCGGCGCTGCGCGGCGACCCGAGCGACGGCCTGCCCGGCGTGGCGGGCGTGGGGGAGAAGACCGCGGCCCGGCTCATCGAGCGCTACGGCAGCCTGGACGCCATCGTGGCGGCCGTGGCCGACCCGGCCGCCGACTTCGCGCCCGGCCTGCGCACCAAACTGGAGGCGGCCGCCGACTACCTGGCCGTCGCGCCGAAGGTGGTGCGGGTGGCCACCGACCTGAAGCTGCCCGAGCACGACCTGACCCTGCCCGCGGTGCCGCGCGACCCGGACCGGCTGCTGGCGCTGGCCGAGCAGTGGAACCTGGCCAGCCCGTGCCGCCGGCTGGTCGACGCGCTCGCGGAGAACGCGGGGTAAACAGCCCCCGCCGTGTCGGCATGACCTGCGCTTGTCCGGGCATACCCTGGGGATGCGGAGGCCTACAGTGACTGACATCGACGGCGACCGGCGGCTGGAGTCGGCGGAGGACCCGGACGAGCGGTGGAATCGCAACTACTCGGAGCTGCTGCAGGAGCTGCGGGTGGCACAGACCGGCGTGCAGATCCTGTTCGCGTTCCTGCTGACGCTGCCGTTCTCGGTGGGCTTCGAGAAGATCAACGGCACCGAGCGGGTGCTGTACGTGATCACGTTCCTGTGCAGCGGCGTCGCGGCGGCCCTGCTCATCGCCCCGGTCAGCTACCACCGGCTGTCGTTCCGGGAGGGGCGCAAGCCGCAGATCGTGCGGACCGCGCACGTGCTGGCGCAGTTCGGCCTGTTCTTCGAGATGATCGCCATCGTGATGGCGGTCTACCTGGTGGTGGACGTCGTCGTGGGCATGCCGTGGGCGGGGTTCCTCGGCGGTGGCGTGGCTTTGATCTACCTGCTGCTCTGGTATGTGCTGCCGCTGGCGACCAAGCCGGCCCCGTCCGACGACTGACCCGACCACCCCGGACGTGCGGGAAGCCCGGCTTATCTCACTGGTGAGATATGTCGGGCTTCACTTCTGAAGTTAGACCGATATATCCGTCATGTCAATGATTATTTTCGGCGCCCAGGTGTGCCACCACCACCGGGCAGCCCGCGTGGTGGATCAGCGCCTGGCTGACCGAGC
This sequence comes from Catellatospora methionotrophica, assembly GCF_011297335.1. GTDB lineage: Bacteria > Actinomycetota > Actinomycetes > Mycobacteriales > Micromonosporaceae > Catellatospora > Catellatospora methionotrophica. Next base: position 84,441 of record NZ_JAAOTJ010000021.1, read on the forward strand.
CCAGCAGCAGGCCGGTGAAGCCGCCCAGGCCACGGCAGCCCACCACGACCATCAGCGCGCCCATGGACTGCTCGGTCAGCGCCGCCGCCGCCGAGGACTCCACGGTGATCCGCTGCAGGTCGACACGCGGATGGCGGTCGTGCCAGCCCGCCAGCGCCGTGGACAGCACCGACTCCTCCTGGTCGCGCAACGTGTCGATGTCGTACACGAACGGCATGCCCGCCGCGCCCGTGGTGACCGGCCCCAGCCACGCGTGCACGGCGGTGATGCCGCAGTCGCGCCGTTCCGCCTCGTCGAAGGCGAACGCCAGCGCCGCGCCCGACTGGGGCGACCCGTCCACGCCGACCACGATCCGGCCCACCGCGCCCACCCCCGCCTGCTTCGGGGCTGCGGGTGGGCGTACTACGGCGACCGCGCAGCGGGCGTGCATCGACACCTGCAGGCTCGTCGAGCCCAGCATCAGATCGTGGAACCCGCCGTGGCCCCGGCTCCCGACGACCACCAGCGCGGCCGTCGCCGACTCCCTGATCAGGCCGTGTGCGGGATCGTCGCGCAGCACCTCCGACGTCAGCGTGATGTCGGGGCGCATCGCGCGGACCTCGGCCATCGCGTGCTCGGTCACCTCGTGCCCGGCCGAGGAGATCGCCGCCTCCGCGACGCCGTCGCCCTGCCGGGGGCCGGGGTCCTCGCTCACGTACACGATCTTCAGGGGCAACCCGCGCAGCGCGGCCTCGTCGGCCGCCCAGCGCAGCGCCGTCGCCGCCGCAGGGGAGCCGTCCACCCCCACCACCACCGCCCCGCTCAGCCCGACGCCCACCGCCCGCCTCCCCGCACTTGACCCACTTCCACTATGTCCTTTCCCTCCCTGTTCCGGTGACGAACGGCCCGCTCCCCGGCGAGCACCCCGCGCCTCGGCCCGCCAAGATCGCCGTTTCGGGTCAAAAGCTCAGGTCCGGCCACAGGTTTTGACCCGAAACCGCGATCATGGGAGGAGGTGTGCGTGCGGTCGGAATCCGGACGGGCGGATAGGCCTAACGAACGTTAAGCTGGCGCCATGCCCAGCGTTACCCGATTGCTTCCCACCCCCGAAGCACACGACCTGCTCGAACTCACCCGCGAGATCGCGGACAAGGAGCTCGCCCCGCATGCCGACGACTTCGAGGCGCGCGGAGAGTTCCCCCGCGAGCTGATCCGTACCCTGGGCCGTTCCGGCCTGCTCGGCCTGCCCTACTCCGCCGAGTACGGCGGCGCGGAACAGCCGTACGAGGTCTACCTGCAGGTGCTGGAGATCCTGGCCAGCCGCTGGGTGGGCATCGCCGAGACGGTCAGCGTGCACACCCTGGCCTGCTACCCCCTGGCCCACCACGGCACCGCGGAGCAGCGCGAGCGCTGGCTGCCCGACCTGATCGGCGGCGAACTGCTCGGCGCGTACTGCCTGTCCGAGCCCGCGGGCGGCTCCGACGCGGCGAACCTGACCACGAAGGCGGTACGCGACGGCGACTCCTACCGGGTCAGCGGCACCAAGGCGTGGATCACCCACGCGGGTGTGGCCGACTTCTACAACGTCTTCTGCCGTACCGGCGGCCCCGGCCCGAAGGGCATCTCCTGCCTGCTGGCCCCCGCCGACACGCCGGGCCTGAACCCGCAGACCCGCGAGAAGACCATGGGCCTGCGTTCGTCGCCGGTCGCCCAGATCGCGTTCGACGACACGGTCGTGCCCGCCGAGCGGCTGATCGGCGGCGAGGGCGAGGGCTTCCGGATCGCGATGGGCGCGCTGGACTCGGGCCGCCTGGGCATCGCCGCGTGCGCCATCGGCCTGGCCCAGGGCGCGCTGGACTACGCGGTGAACTACGCCCGCGAGCGGGTGCAGTTCGGCAAGCCGATCATCGACCTGCAGGGCCTGGGCTTCATGCTGGCCGACGCGGCCACGCAGATCTCGGCGGCGCGGGCGCTGATGCTGCACGCGGCCCGGCTGCGCGACGCGGGACTGCCGTACTCGATCGAGGCCGCCAAGACCAAGCTGTTCGCCACCGACATGGCCATGCAGGTGGCTACGGACGCGGTGCAGGTGCTCGGCGGCGCGGGTTACGTGGCCGACCACCCGGTCGAGCGCTACTTCCGCGAGGCCAAGGTGCTGCAGATCGTCGAGGGCACCAACCAGATCCAGCGCATGGTCATCGCCCGCTCGCTGGCCAAGGACTAGAACCTTCCGCCGTACGCCGGTCCGGAGCCGTGGCACGCGCCACGATCCGGATCGGCGTTTCCTGTTGTGCCCGGCGCGACCTGGTGATGTAATTCCTACAAAGCCGCTAGGAAAAGCAGGTGATCTGAATGATCGTCGCCACCGGGGTTCGGGCCGACCCTCTGCGTACGGCCCGACGTCTGGCCGACAACCCCGGCGACTGGCCGGTCGCGCCGCGATTCGACCCGGCGCAGCGCTGGTACCACCGGCTGCTCGCCGGGTCCGGCGTCGAGGCCTGGCTGCTGACCTGGCTGCCCGGCCAGGAGACCGACCTGCACGACCACGGCGGCAGCGCCGGTGCGTTCGTGGTGGTCGCCGGCGCGCTGACCGAACGCACCGTGACCGGCCGTGACGGCTCCGCCGCGCTCACCGGCCGGGTGCTGTCCGCCGGGGCGGCCCGCCAGTTCGGCGAGCACCACATACACCAGATCGTCAACGCCGGACCCGAGCCCGCCGTCAGCGTCCACGTGTACGGCCCCGAACTGGCCACCATGACCCGCTACCGCCTCGACGGCGGACGGCTGCTGGTGGCGGCCGTCGACCGGGCGGGAGCACAGTGGTGAGCGTGCAGACCGACCCACCCGCACCCGCCGGCTCGCGCGGGATCGACGAGATCCTGGCCGACGCCCGTGCTCGGCTGACCCGCCTGGACGCGCCCGCCGCCGCGGCCGCCTCCCGCGACGGCGCGGTGCTGATCGACATCCGGCCCGCCGCTCAGCGCGCCACGCACGGCGAGATCCCCGGCGCGCTGATCATCGAGCGCAACGTGCTCGAATGGCGGCTCGACCCGCGCAGCGACGCCCGGCTGCCGCTCGCCGACCGGTACGACCTGCCTGTCGTGGTCTTCTGCCAGGAGGGCTACACCTCCTCGCTGGCCGCCGCCGCCCTCCAGGACCTGGGCCTGCACCGCGCCACCGACCTCACCGGCGGCTTCGCCGCCTGGCAGTCCGCCGGCCTGCCCACCACGCCCTGACCGCCACCCCCGCCACCCCCGCCACCCCCGCCACCCCCCGCCACCCTCCGCCACCCCCGCCACAACTCTTAACGACTTGGGGCTACCGGGCTGCCGTGATGCCGCGACTCTTTAAGAGTTGCGGCAGGTTGGGGCGGGCGTGGCGGCAGGTTGGGGTGGGCGTGGTGGCGGGTTGGGGTGGGCGTGGTGGCGGGATGGGTGGTTTGGGGGAGAGGGATGTGGTCGGTCGGGCGAACCCGTTGGGCATCGTTGGTGATCTTGCGGGAGCGGGGCGGGCGTGGCAGGCTGCCGGGAGTTCCGTCGTCGAGGAGGAGGCACGACAATGGCCGTCGACCCCCGGACGCTGGCAGAGGAGTGGGACGCCTGGCGTGCCGCCCGCGAGGAGGAGTTGCGTGAGCCGCACGGCTGGCTGAGCCTGACCGCGCTGCACTGGCTGCCCGCCGCGCAGGAGGTCACGCTGCCCGGCGTGCCGGGACGCTGGAGCGTGCATGACGACGGCGTGCTGCTGACCGACGCCGCGGGGCTCAGCCACGCGGGCGAACCCGTCGAAGGCGAGCTGGTGCTGAGCCCGGTCGAGGGCGGCGGTGGCATCACGCTCGACCACGGCGAGCGCCTGGTCGAGATCATCCAGCGCGGTGGGGCGTACGCACTGCGTGTGCGCGACCCGCAGGCGCCCACCCGGACCGGCTTCGCCGGGGTGCCCATGTTCGCGCTGGACCCGCGCTGGGCGCTGGACGCGGTCTTCGAGGCCTACGAGACGCCGCGGACGGTCCACGTCGGGGCGGTGATTCCGGGGCTGACCCATGAGCAGTCCGCCCGTGGCGTGCTGCGGTTCGCGGTGGACGGGGTGCCGCAGGCGCTGACCGCCATGGACGCCGGGGACGGCAGCCTGTCGGTGCTGTTCCGCGACGCGACCAGCGGGGTGTCCACGCACGCCGGGGCGCGTTCGCTGACGGTGCCCGAGCCGGGCGTGGACGGCGCGGCGGTCGTCGACTTCAACCGCGCCGTCAACATGCCGTGCGCGTTCACCGAGTACGGCACCTGCCCGCTGCCGCCGCCGGAGAACCTGCTGTCCATCGCCGTGGAGGCGGGGGAGCGTACGCCCCGCTGAGCCTCACCAGTGCTGGCCACCGTGCCCGGAGGCCAGCGCTTCGGCGTGCGCGCGGCTCTTCTTGAGTTTGCGCGGGACGCGGTCCTTCTTGTGCTTGCCGTTCTGGTGCGTGCTCAGCCCGGCCAGTGCCGTGTAGCTGTCCTCGGTCGCCTGATGGCGGCGGTTGCGCAGCGCCATCACCGCGCCCACGCCCGCTGCCGCCGCGGACACGACCCCGGCGGTGATCCAGCCGATCTTGCTCGTTGCCATCGCCCTCTCCTTCCGCTGCTCGACCATAGCCCGATGGGAGCGGATATGAGGCGATTTCCCCATTCGCCTGCTTCCTGGAGACGACTCCGCCCCCGCCTGCCGGGCAGACGGGGGCGGATTGCCGCGAGGGACGCGGATCAGGCGGGGTTGATCGCCAGCACGTCGACCACGAACCGCAGCGGGCCGGGCAGCCGCGAGTCAGGGCCGTCGCCGTACGCCAGGTTGGACGGGATGTCGAGCTGCACCCGGCTGCCGACCTTCACGCCGACCAGGCCCTGGTCCCAGCCGGGGATGACCTGTCCGACCCCGATGGTCACCGGGTACGCCTGCTTGCTGTCCCAGGACGCGTCGAACTGCTCGCCGGTGGGGTACTTGACGCCCACGTAGTTCACCGTGATGTTGTCGCCGGCCTTGACCGTGGCGCCCTTGCCCTGGACCAGGGTGGTGACCTTCAGCTCCTTCGGGGTGCCCGTACCCTTGCTCACCACCGGCTTGGTGCCCAGCGCAGGGTCGGCGCCCTCGGGCAGCGGCGGGAACTTCGCGGCGGGCGCGTTCGGGTCCGGGGCGTTCGGGTCGGCAGCCGGGGCGGTCGCGGCCGTGCTGGCCGACGCGCCCGGCTGCGCTGCCGTGTCGGTGTCGCCGCCGCCCTTGAACACCAGGAAAGCGAATCCGATCAGCAGGATCACGCCGAAGAACGTGCCGAGCATGCCGTACACGATCTTCTTGCGCTTGGCCGCCCGCGCCGCGGCGACCCGGGCCTCCCGCCGCTCCGCCTTGGTCGCCCGCCGGGCTTCCGTCTGGTCCTTCACCTGTCCGCTCACGAATCCTCGAATCTCCGCCGGCCGTCATGTCTGTGTGTGGCACCTGCCACGGCTGGGCACACGCTACCGGTTCACGCACCGGGGCGCGCGCGTCACTGCCCGGCGATCCGGTGCGGCTCGTACGGCTGCTCCAGCGCGGCGACCTCGTCCGCGCTCAAGGTCAGGTCCAATGCCGCCACCGCGTCCTCCAGGTGCTGCGGTTTCGTCGCGCCGACGATCGGCGCGACGATGCCCGGCCGGCTCGCCACCCAGGCCAGCGCGACCTGCGCGCGGGGCACCCCGCGTTCGCGCGCGATCCGTCCGACCTCGGCGATCACGGCCCGGTCGGCGGCCTCGGTCGAGGCGTACAAACCTTCGCCGAAGGCGTCGTCCTTGGTGCGGGCGGTGACCGTGTCGGGCTCGCGGGTCAGCCGGCCGCGGGCCAGCGGGCTCCACGGGATCACGCCGACGCCCTCGTCGAGGCAGAGCGGCAGCATCTCCCGCTCCTCCTCGCGGTAGATCAGGTTGTAGTGGTTCTGCATGGTGGCGAACCTGGTCCAGCCGTGGGCGTCGGCGGTGTGCAGCGCCTTGGCGAACTGCCAGGCGTACATCGAGGACGCGCCGAGGTAGCGCGCCTTGCCCGCCTTGACCACGTCGTGCAGCGCCTCCAGGGTCTCCTCCAGCGGCGTGTGCGGGTCGTACCGGTGGATCTGGTACAGATCGACGTAGTCGGTGCCGAGCCGCCGCAGGCTGTGGTCGATCTCCGTCATGATCGCCTTGCGGGACAGGCCGCGCCCGTTCGGGCCCTGGCGCATCACGCCCCACACCTTCGTGGCGATCACGACCTCGTCGCGGTCGGCGAAGTCGCGCAGCGCCCGCCCGACGATCTCCTCACTGCTGCCCAGCGAGTACACGTTGGCGGTGTCGAAGAAGTTGACCCCGAGCTCCAGCGCCCGCTTGATGAACGGGCGGGACTCGCCCTCGGGCAGCGTCCAGGTGTGGCTGCCCAGGCTCGGCTCGCCGTAGCTCATGCAGCCCAGGCTCAGCCGCGACACGTCCAGGCCGGTGCGGCCCAGCTTCACGTACTCCATAAGGGTTGATCCTTCACGCTCGGGCGGTGACCCGCGACAGGTCCGCGAAGAAACCCGGGTACGTCTTCGCCACACAGCGCGGGTTGTCGATCTCGATGCCGGGCGAGCGCAGGCTGAGCAGCGACAGGCTCATCGCCATCCGGTGGTCGCCGTACGTGTCGAAGCGCGTCGGTGCGGGCCGTCCCGGTCGGATGGTGAACCCGTCGTCGTGCTCCTCGGCGTCGATGCCCGCCCGGCGCAGCTCGGTGACGACCGCGGCGAGCCGGTCGGTCTCCTTCTCGCGGATGAAGCCGATACCGCGCACCCGGGTCGGGCCGTCGGCGTGCACCGCGACGGCGGCCAGGGTCTGCGCGGTGTCGGAGATGTCGGCCATGTCGACGTCCACGCCGCGCAGCTGCCCGCCGCCGGTCACGGTGATGCCCGCGGCCGACCGGGACACCCGCGCGCCCATGCGCTCCAGCACGTCGGCGAAGCGCACGTCTCCCTGCAGGCTGCCCGTGCCCAGCCCGGCCACGGTGATGCGCCCGCCGGTGATCGCCGCCGCGGCCAGGAAGTACGAGGCGGCGCTCGCGTCAGGCTCGATCGCGTACTCCGTCGCGCGGTAGCGGCCCGGGGCGACGCCCAGCCCGTCGGCCTGCACGCCGAACGCGGCCATCACCGCGGCGGTCATGGTCACGTACGGCACCGACACCAGGGGTGAGGTCAGCTCCACGGCCAGCCCGTCGCGCATCAGCGGCCCGGCCATCAGCAGCCCGGACAGGAACTGGCTGGACAGGTGGCCCGGCAGCGGGACCCGGCCGCCGTGCACCGGGCCGGTGACCGCCAGCGGCAGCCGTCCGGCCTCGGCGGGCTCCTCGACCCGCGCGCCCAGCGAGCGCAGCGCCTCGACCAGCGGCCCGAACGGGCGGGCCCGTAGCTGGGCGTCGCCGTCGAGCACCCCCCGCGCCGTACGCAGGGCCAGCGCGGGCAGCACGAAGCGGGCGGTGGTGCCGGACTGGTTGGCGTACACCGACACCGGCCGGCTCGCCTCGCGCGGATCGCTGCCGCGCACCGTCACCGTGGCGGCCGCCTCGTCGGCCGTGACCTGCGCGCCCAGCGCGGCGGCCGCGCCCAGCATGGCCCGGGTGTCGTCGGCGAACAGCACCCCGCTCAGCGTGCTCTCGCCCTCGGCGAGCGCCGCGCACAGCAGCGCCCGGTTGGTGATGCTCTTGGACCCGGGCAGCCGCACCGTGGTGTCCGGCGGCTGCTCCACCGGCGACAGTGCGATCACGGACGGCAGCGATATCTCAGACACGGCCGCCAGTATGCGCCGCCGCCGTCTCGCTCACCGCCCGTGACCACGCACTGAGATCACCGGGGTCACCGGTCCGGGTAGAGGATCTTCGCGAGCGCGCCGAACAGCGGCGTCGCGTGGTCGGTGTCCAGGCCGGAGCGGTTGACCTCGACCACGATGACCGCCTTGGTGTCCGGCAGGTAGAACATCGCCGTGTTGTAGCCGAGGATCGTGCCGTTGTGGCCGAGCCAGCCGCCCCAGTCGGCGATGCCCAGCCCGTACGACACGTCCGCGCCCTCGGCCAGCGGCACCGTCCGCAGCCGCTCACGCTGCAGGCGGTCGCTGATCAGTGCCCCGTCGGCGAGCTCGGCGGCCCAGACGCTCAGGTCGCGCAGGTTGGACACCATCGCCCCGGCGGCTCCGGCATAGCCGGGGTTGGACTCGGTGACGTCGCGCAGCGTCGCGCCGTCGCCCGGGTCGGGCATCTCGTCGTAGCCGCGCGCGAACGGCGGCTCGAGCGCGTTGGTGCTCGGGTAGTTCGTGGCGTCCAGGCCGAGCTTGCCGACGATCTCCTGGGAGATCCAGTCGCCGATCGAGCGGCCGGTGACCCGTTCGACGACCGTCTCCAGCAGGATGTAGTTCGTGTCGGAGTAGTGGAAGCCCTGGCCGGGCGGGAAGTACGGCTCGTGGTTGCGGGCGATGTCGAGCGCGTCGCGCGGACCGAACGAGCCCGCCGGATCGGCCTGGTAGCGCTTGATGAACTCCGGGTCCTCGGTGTAGTTGTAGACCCCGGCCGTCATGTTCAGCAGCTGGCGGATCGTGATCGCGTTGCCGTCGGGCCAGTCGACGTACCGGCTCAGCGGCTCGTCGAGGCCGATCAGCCCGCGCTCGACCAGTTGCAGCACGGCGGTGCCGGTGAACGTCTTGGTGATGCTGCCGACCCGGAACCGGTCGGCGGCGTTCATGGCCCGGCTGGTCTCCTGATCGGACACCCCGACCACGCAGATCCAGGTGCCACGGCCGGGCACGAACACCCCGGCGGTGATCCCCGGTGCCTGCGCGTCGGCGCGGGCGTTGGTGACGGCGGCGTGCATCCGGTCGCGTTCGTCGGCGGTGAAGCCGAACGCCGCCTGCGGGCAGCCGTCCGCGTCCGCCGCGCGGGCCGGGAACAGCCCGATGGTCAGCGTCAGCACGGCCGCGGCGGCCAGCGCCGCCACCATGTGCCAGGTCTTCACACCCGTTCCCCCGTCCTTTCGGGGCGCAGCCCGTCCGGGGCACAGCTGTCGGGCTCAGTTTACCGGCGACGTACCCCTAACGTGGACAAAACGCCAGGGCGTGTACCCGATCAGCGGGGTGCCTCCGCGCCGAGTAGCAGCACCACGAGCCCGGCGAGCGCGTCGGCGGTCTGCTCGGCCGGGCGCAGCGGCAGCACGACGTGGCTCACCGCCAGGCGGATGACCGTCTCCGCGGCGAACGCCAGCGCGCCGGGCTCCACCGTGGGCAGGTGCGTGCCGGCCCACTCCAGCAGCGGCACCGCCGCGGCGGCCATGACCACGTCGGACCGGGTGGTCAGGTACGGCAGCAGCGGGTCCGCGCCGTCGCGCGATCCGGTCAGGATGACCCGGATCAGCGGGTTCGCCGCCGCCTCGGCCAGCGCGAACCGCACCGCCGCGGCGACCGCCGCCCGCACGTGCGGGCCGTGCGCGGACAGCTCCCGGCGTACGCCCGCCGTGAACAGCGCGATCTCGGCGTCGGCGAGCGCGTCGGCCAGCCCGGCCCGGCCGCCGAATTCGTTGTAGACGGTCTGCCTGCTCACCCCGGCCCGCTCGGCGACGCCCGCCATGCGCACCCGCGCCCAGCCTCCGGCGACGGTCAGCTCGCGGGCGGCGGCCACGATCGCGGCCCGCGTGCTGTCCCGATCCGGCCGGGCCAGGGGGAACAGGGTTCCTGTCATCCCATGACTTTACGAAATACCCGTGATTGTCAACAGTCGATGCGGGTGCGATTCTCGGCGTACACCCCCTCGGAGGCGACCATGAGCGACGCGACCTGGCGCGACCCCCGCCGCTGGCTCTGGCCCGCGGCGCTGGTCGTGCCCACGCTGCCCTTCCAGGGCCTGGCCATCGCGCACAGCGGGCACGCGTGGGGCTGGTGGCTCACCCCGGCCGTCGTGTTCGTCCTCATCCCGCTGGTCGACCTGTTCGTCGGCGACGACCGGCACAACCCGCCCGAGGAGGTCGCCGCCGCGCTGCAGCGCTCGCGCTACTACCGCGTGCTGACCTACCTCTACCTGCCCCTGCAGTACGCGGCGCTGGCCGCCTGCTGCGCGGTGTGGGCACGCGGCGGGCTGAGCCCGTTCGGGGCGGTGGGCCTGGTGCTCAGCATCGGCGTCGTGAACGGCATCGCCATCAACACCGCGCACGAGCTGGGCCACAAGCGCGAGCGCCTGGAGCGCTGGCTGTCGAAGATCGCGCTCGCGCCGACCGGGTACGGGCACTTCCACGTCGAGCACAATCGCGGCCACCACGTGCGGGTGGCCACGCCCGAGGACCCGGCCAGCGCGCGGCTGGGCGAGAGCTTCTGGGCCTTTCTGCCGCGTACGGTGCTGGGCAGCCTGCGTTCGGCCTGGCGGCTGGAGAGCGCGCGCTTCCGGTTGCGCGGGCGCACCCCGTGGACCTGGCGCAACGACGTGCTCAATGCCTGGGTCATGACGGCGGTCCTGTCCGCGGCGCTGACCGCCGGGTTCGGGCCGGTGGTGCTGCCGCTGCTGGCCGCGCAGGCCGTGGTCGGCTTCTCGCTGCTGGAGGTCGTGAACTACCTGGAGCACTACGGGCTGGCCCGCCCCCGCAACGGCAGCGGCCGCTACGACAAGGTCGACGCGCGGCACAGCTGGAACAGCGACCGGATCGTCACCAACGTCTTCCTGTTCCAGCTCCAGCGACACAGCGACCATCACGCCAACCCGCTGCGCCGTTACCAGGTGCTGCGCAGCTTCGACAGCTCGCCGCAGCTGCCCGCCGGATACGCCACGATGGTCGTGGTGGCGCTGCTGCCGCCGCTGTGGCGCCACGTCATGGACCGGCGCGTGCTCGCCCACTACGAACAGGACCTCAGCGCCGCGAACGTGCACCCGCCCGCGCTGGCCCGCCTGCGCTCGCGTCACCCGCGGCCTGCGGGGTGACGCGGTCCTCGATGGACGCTCACCGAGAATTCGTGCCGTCACGGCATAGTTGCGTGCAGTGTAATTTTGCGCACTAGGCAAGATTGTGCGACGCTGCCTGCATGAGCACCACCTCCCCGACCATGTCCCCACCCGAACGCATGAGCCACCGCGAGATCCTGGAGTCCCTGAGCGGGCTGCTGCTCGTGCTGTTCGTCGCCATGATCAGCTCGACCATCGTGTCGACCGCCCTGCCGCGGATCGTCGGCGAGCTCAACGGCACCCAGACGCAGTACACCTGGGTCGTCACGTCCACGCTGCTCGCCGCGACCGCGACCACCCCGGTCTGGGGCCGCCTGGCCGACATGTTCAGCAAGAAGCTGCTCGTCCAGATCGCCATCGGCATCTTCGTGCTCGGCTCGCTGATCAGCGGATTCGCCCAGGACACCCCGCAGATCATCGCCGCGCGCGCGTTCCAGGGCATCGGCGTCGGCGGCCTGCAGGCCCTCGTCCAGATCGTGATCGCCGCGATGATCCCGCCCCGCGAGCGCGGCCGCTACAACGGCTACCTCGGCGGCGTCATGGCCGTGGCGACCCTGGCCGGGCCGCTGCTCGGCGGGCTGATCGTCGACACCTCGTGGCTGGGCTGGCGCTGGTGCTTCTTCATCGGCGTACCCATCGCGCTCATCGCGTTCGTCCTGCTGCAGTTCACCCTGCACCTGCCGGCGGGCGCCCGGTCCAAGGGCAAGGTGGACTACCTCGGGGCCGGGCTGATCGCCGTCGGCGTGAGCACCCTGCTGATCTGGGTCTCCTTCGTCGGCAACGCGTTCGCCTGGCTGTCCTGGCAGACCACCGCCATGGTGCTGTCAGCGCTGGTCGTGCTCGCCCTGGCCGTACAGGTCGAACGCCGCGCCGAGCGCCCCGTCGTGCCGCTGGACGTGATCCGGCAACGGGTGCCCGCCCTGGCCATCCTCGCCAGCCTCGCCGTGGGCATGGCCATGTTCGGCGGCGCGGTCTTCCTCGGCCAGTACTTCCAGGTCGGCCGCGGCTACACGCCCACCGAGGCAGGCCTGCTCACCATGCCGATGATGCTCGGCGTGCTGATCTCCTCCACCGTCACCGGCCGCATGGTCACCACCTCCGGCAAGGTCAAGCCGTACATCGTCACCGGCGCGATCGTGCTGGTCGCAGGCTTCGCCGGGCTGTCGTTCATCGACCACGACACCCCGCTGGCCTTCATCGCCGCAGGGATGCTGCTCGCCGGGGCGGGCGTCGGCATGACCATGCAGAACCTCGTGCTCGCCGTACAGAACACGGCCGCGCTCGCCGACCTCGGCGCGGCCACCGGCGCGGTCACCTTCTTCCGCTCGCTCGGCGGCACCATCGGCGTCTCCGTGCTCGGCGCGATCCTCGCCGAACGCGTCAAGACGACCATCCTCGACCACCTCACGGCAGCGGGCCTGCCCGCCGGGGCGGGCGGCGGCTCGCTCAACCTCAAGGCCCTGCCACCCGCCGCCCAGGCGATCGTGCGCGAGGCGTACGGCGACGCCACCGGCCACATCTTTCTGGTGTCCGCCATCATCGGCGTAGTCGGTGTCATCGCCGCCCTGGCTCTGCCGAGGATCACGCTGCGGTCCAGCGTCGACCTGCCCGCCACCGAGCCCGAGCCCGCGCTGGCCAAGGTCTGACCAGCACCGCCCATGGACACCCCCGACGGGGCGCGCGCCGCCGAGCACTACGGCCCGGCGGCGCTGCGCCACCACTTCGAACGCGGCACCGACGGCCCGCGCGTCATCATGGTCGGCGTCGACGGCAGCCGCACCGCCGACCACGCCGCCGCGTACGCCGCGGGCCTCGCCCGCCGCCAGCGCTGCCGCCTCGTGGTGGTCTTCGTCGGCGAACCCGTCGGCCTCGTCTCGGCCGTCTACGCCGAGGCGGCGACCGCGGTCGTGGAGACCCGCGGGGAGCTGGCCGACGAGCTGCGCCGCGAGGTGCGGCTCCTCGCCGAGGAGGCGGGCGTGCCGACCACGTTCCTGGTCTGCGCCGGTGACCCGTGTACCGAGCTGCGGGCGACCGCCGACCAGGTGAAAGCGGACCTGCTGGTGATCGGGGCGTCCCGGCAGAGCGGGCGCTGGTTCGTCGGCTCGGTCGCCACCCAGCTTGTCCGGCTGGGGCGCTGGCCGGTGGTGGTCGTGCCGTGAAGCCGGGGGCGCGAGGGAGGTGCCGGACGTGCCCTGCGGTGCGCTGACGGCCGGACTGCTCGCGGTGCTGTCGTCCCTGCTGTGCCGGTGCCGCCAGCGGTGCCGACGCCGGTCCGGGCCAGTGCCGCCGCTGGATCCAGCCCGTCAGGATCTCTGCGTGCCACGACGCTCCGGACGTTGGGCCCGCCACCGTGGGCCGTCGACGGCCCGGCGCCCACGCAACCGCAACGCCGCCGAGGTGCGGTGAGGACCCGTTACCCGGTGGCGGCGCTGCTGCGGGGTCGGGCACACTCTCGCAGATGAACATCCTGCCTGGCCTGCCGTGGTGGGATGTCGTCGTGCCTGTGCCCGGCCCGGAGTGCTGAGATGGCGCTAGAGCTGGCGGTGCTGATCGGGCTGCAGGCGTCGGGCAAGAGCACGTTCTGCCGGACGGTGCTGGCCGACGGCCGGGTCGTGGTCAGCAAGGACGACTTCCCCAACGCCCGCCATCGGCAGCGTCGGCAGATGCGGCTGATCGACGAGGCACTCGCGGCCGGGCACAGCGTGGTGGTCGACAACACCAACCCGTCTCCGGCACAGTGGCAGCCGCTCATCGCAGCAGCGCGCGAGCACAGCGCGGTAGTGAGCGGATATTGGTTCCCGCCCGACCCGGCGGGGTCGGCGGCCCGCAACGCCGCCCGCGACGAGCGCACCCGCGTGCCGGACGCCGGGCTGCGCGCTGTGCAGCGCGAACTACGTCGGCCGCGGCTGGAGGACGGGTTCGACCGGCTGTACACGGTCTGTTTCGACGGGGCGGGCGGATTCCGCGCCGAGGTGCTGGCAGAGGAGCGGTGACGGTGGACGCGGACGAGTTCGAGGCGGCGCAGCGGGCGCGGGAGTACTTCCACGGGCTGACCCTGCTGCCCGGTGCCTGGACGGTGCTGCGGCTCGACGGGCGCGGCTTCTCGAGTTTCACCGAGCAGCACTTCGACAAGCCTTTCGACGAGCGCTTCAGCGGGCACATGGTCGATACCGCGACAGCACTGCTCACCGAGCTCGGGGCACGGTACGCGTACACCGAGAGCGACGAGATCTCGCTGCTGTTGCCGCCCGGCTTCGACCTGTTCGGGCGCGGCGTCGAGAAACTGGTCTCGATCTCGGCGGGTATCGCCAGCGCGACGTTCACGCACGCCGCAGGCATGCCGGCGCACTTCGACTCGCGGATCTGGCTGGGTGTGTCCGTCGACGACGTGGCCGACTACTTCTCCTGGCGGCAGGCCGACGCGGCCCGGTGCGCGCTCAACGGCTGGTGCTACTGGACGCTGCGCAAAGCAGGACAGAGCCGGTCGCGGGCCACGCGTGCCCTGAACGGTGCGACGACCTCGGACAAGAACGAACTGCTTTACCAGCACGGGATCAACTTCAGCGAGCTGCCCGCGTGGCAGCGGCGCGGCATCGGGCTGTGGTGGGAGACCTACGAGCGGCCTGGCCACGACCCGGTGCGCGGCGTCGACGTCACCGCGACCCGCCGCCGCATCCGCGTCGACCGCGAGCTGCCCATGAAGGACGCGTACCGGGCACTAGTCGAGCTCCTGGCCGTCGGCTGACCGGAGTCACCCCAGCGCCCGGATCGCCGGGATGATCGTTTCGCCGTACGCGGCCAGGGTGTGGTCCATGTCGTCGTGTTGGAGGTAGAGGGCGAACTGGTCGACGCCCAGCTCCTTGAGGCGGGTGAGTTTGTCGATGTGGGCCTGGGCGGGGCCGAGGACGCAGAACCGGTCCACGATGTCGTCGGTGACGAACGCGGTGTGCGCGTTGTCGGCGCGGCCGTGCTCGGCGTAGTCGTAGCCCTGGCGGCCCTTGATGTACTCGGCGAGCGCGTGCGGGACCGCGCCGTGGTCGCCGTAGCGGGCGACGATGTCGGCGATGTGGTTGCCGACCATGCCGCCGAACCAGCGCACCTGGTCACGCTGGTGGGCCAGGTCGTCGCCGACGTACGCGGGCGCGGCGACGCAGATCTTCACCGTCGACGGGTCGCGCCCGGCCTGCTCGGCGGCGCGGCGTACGTGCTTGATCATCCACTCGGTGATGTCGAGGTCGGCGAGCTGCAGGATGAAGCCGTCGCCGACCTCGCCGGTCACCTTGATCGCCTTGGGGCCGTACGCGGCGACCCACACCTCCAGTGCCGACTCCTTGACCCACGGCAGCTGCATCTCGATGCCCCGGTGGGTCGCCTCCCGCCCGTTGGCCAGGGCGCGGATGACGCCGACGGCCTCGCGCAGGTGCGCGATGTCGACGGGTGGCAGGCCGAGGGTGCGGCGGGCGGAGTCGCCGCGGCCGATGCCGCAGACGGTGCGGTTGCCGTACAGCTCGTTGAGGGTGGCGAAGGTGCTGGCGGTGACGGTGACGTCGCGGGTGCCGGGGTTGGTGACCATCGGGCCGACGATGACGCGTTCGGTGGCGGCGAGGATCGCGCTGTAGATGACGTAGGGCTCCTGCCAGAGCAGGTGCGAGTCGAACGACCACACGTGGCTGAACCCGGCCGCCTCGGCCCGCTGCGACAGCTCGATCACTCGCCGCGCGGGCGGGTCCAGCTGGAAGACGACCCCGATGTCCACTGTGCGCTTTCCTTTCGAGCTGACGTCATGCCTGGTTGTCGCTGGTGGAGGGTTGAAAGGTGCCCTTCCGACACGCGGAGCGATGGGAAGGTGCCCTTCCTTATTGCAGATAGGTGGAGAGGCCTCGGGGGAGGTAGCGGCCGTGGCCCTTGTGGCCGTGGAACTCGTTGTTCGCGACGAGGACGGTGCCCCGGGAGATGACGGTGTCGACCTTGCCCGCGATCTCGTAGCCCTCGTAGGCGGAGTGGTCCATGTTCATGTGGTGGGTCTCGACGCTGATGCGGGTGCGGCCGTTCGGGTCGTAGACGACGATGTCGGCGTCGGAGCCGGGGGCTAGTACGCCCTTGCGGGGGTAGAGGCCGAACATGCGCGCCGGGGTCGTCGCGATCGTTTCGACCCAGCGTTCCAGGGACAGTTTGCCGTCGACGACGCCCTGGTAGAGCAGGTCGACGCGGTGTTCGACGCCGCCGATGCCGTTGGGGATCTTCGAGAAGTCGCCGAGGCCGAGTTCCTTCTGGTCTTTGAAGCAGAAGGGGCAGTGGTCGGTGGAGACGATGGCGAGGTCGTTGGTGCGCAGGCCTTGCCACAGGTCGCGTTGGTGGGGTTCGTGCTTGGAGCGCAGGGGGGTGGAGCAGACCCATTTGGCGCCTTCGAAGCCTGGTGCGCCGAGTTGGTCTTCGAGGGTGAGGTAGAGGTACTGGGGGCAGGTTTCGGCGAAGACGTTGCGGCCGGTGTCGCGGGCTGCGGCGACGGCTTGCAGGGCCTGGGAGGCGGACAGGTGCACGATGTAGAGGGGGGTGTCTCCGGCGACGTGGGCTAGGGAGATGGCGCGGCGGGTGGCTTCGGCTTCGAGTTCGGCCGGGCGGGTGAGGCCGTGGTTGACGGGGGCGGTCTCGCCGCGGGCGAGGGCTTGGCCGATGAGGACGTCGATGGCGATGCCGTTCTCGGCGTGCATCATGATCATTGAGCCGTTGTCGCGGGCTTTCTGCATGGCGCGCAGGATCTGGCCGTCGTCGCTGTAGAACACGCCGGGGTATGCCATGAACAGTTTGAAGCTGCTGATGCCCTCGGTGTCGACGAGGGTGTCCATGGCTTTGAGCGATTCGTCGTCGACCCCACCGATGATCATGTGGAAGCCGTAGTCGACATGACAGTTGCCGTCGGCTTTGGCGTGCCAGGCGGCCAGGCCGTCCGGGACGCGTTCGCCGGTGCGCTGCACGGCGAAGTCGACGATCGTGGTGGTGCCGCCGAACGCGGCCGCACGGGTGCCGGTCTCGAAGGTGTCAGACGCGGCGGTGCCGCCGAACGGCAGCTCCATGTGGGTGTGTACGTCGACCGCGCCGGGGATGACGTACTTGCCACTCGCGTCGATCACCTGTGCGCCCTCGACCGGCGGGGTGCTGTCCGGGGAGAACAGCCCGGCGATCTTCTCGCCCTCGACCAGCACGTCGGCGGGGTGTACGCCGGTCGCGGTGACCACCGTCCCGCCTTTGATCAGCAGATACACGCCGTGTCCCCTCAGGCCTGGGTCAGCGGGCCGTAGGCGTCCGGGCGGCGGTCACGGTAGAACTGCCACCGGTCGCGCACCGTCTCCAGCAGCCCCAGGTCCAGATCACGCACCACCAGTTCGGGCTGGTGGGCGTCGGCCGTCTCGCCGACGAACCTGCCCTCGGGGTCGACGAAGTACGAGGTGCCGTAGAAGTCGTCGTCGCCCAGGTCCTCGATCCCGACCCGGTTGATCGCCCCGATGAAGTACTCGTTCGCCACCGCCGACGCGGGCTGTTCCAGCTGCCACAGGTACGACGACAGGCCCCGGCTGGTCGCCGACGGGTTGAACACCATCTGCGCGCCGTTGAGCCCGAGTGCCCGCCAGCCTTCGGGGAAGTGCCGGTCGTAGCAGATGTACACCCCGACCCTGCCCACCGCCGTGTCGAACACGGGGTAGCCGAGGTTGCCGGGGCGGAAGTAGAACTTCTCCCAGAAGCCCTTGAGCTGCGGGATGTGGGTCTTGCGGTACTTGCCGAGATAGGAGCCGTCGGCGTCGACGACCGCCGCGGTGTTGTACAGCACCCCGGGCTGCTCCTGCTCGTACATCGGCAGGACCATCACCATCCCCAGCTCACGGGCCAGGGCCTGGAACCGCTCGGTCGTCGGGCCGGGGATCGACTCGGCGTAGGAGTAGAACTGCGCGTCCTGGACCTGGCAGAAGTACGGGCCGTAGAACAGCTCCTGGAAACAGATCACCTTCGCGCCCTGCGCGGCAGCCTGGCGCGCGTACTCCTCATGCGCCTTGATCATGGATTCCTTGTCACCGGTCCAGGTCGTCTGGACCAGCGCGGCACGGATCACGCGCGACATGGGGCACCTCCTGCGAGCCTGTTGAGCCGGTACTCCAGGTAACCAGGCGAAGTGCGCCGGTGTGTCCCGACGTGCCGGATAAGAAAGCATATTCTGCGCCAATACCGCGAAGTATCGTGTGCGCGGCCGGGTCGCGGGATGAAAGCGCTGGTGGCGGGTAATGGGGCTGCGGGCGGCGGCTCGCGCCGGAAGAATGTCGCGCCATGACTCGAGAAAGCTCATCGCTGCCCGAGTGGATGCGTAAGGACGCCGAGCCGGTGCGCACCACTCTGTACTGGCGCGTCTCCCAGTGGCTGGGCAGGCAGTGGTGGTGCGGCGGCGCCTGGCGGCTGGTGCGCGACCGGCCCAGAGTGTCGCGCCGCTTCCCGCGCACGTACGCCGTGGTCGCCTGGCTGCTCGCCGTGGCGATCGCCTTCTACCTCGGCTACAAAGTCATCGAGCTCTACAACCTGATCATCACCGGCGCGGTGTAGCCGGACCGCGCGGCCACGGCCCGGTGATGATCGCCGTTTGCGGTCGATACCTGCGCTCGGACCGCACCTGGCGACCGCAAATAGCGATCTTCGGACGCGGGCGATGGGAAGGTGCCCTTCCTTCGGGTGGGCGGGGGTGCTCAGCGGAACGGTGTATTGCCATATGTCGCTGGATGGCTGGAGACTCGGGCATCGTCGAGCGCCAGAAGGGGCAGCCATGAGTGATCCCGCGCAGACAGCAGACAGTGACGCCGCACGACTAGCCGAACTCGGCTACAAGCAGGAACTGCACCGTGGGTGGAGCGGCTTCTCCAACTTCGCCATCTCGTTCTCGATCATCTCGATCCTGGCCGGCTGCTTCACCACGTTCGGCCAGGCCTGGATGAACGGCGGCCCGGTCGCCATCTCCTGGGGCTGGCCGATCATCTCCGCGTTCATCCTGATCATCGGGCTGTGCCTGTCCGAGCTGGTCTCGGCCTACCCGACCGCTGGTGGCATCTACTGGTGGGCCGCGAAACTCGGGCGGCCGGTGCACGGCTGGTTCACCGGCTGGTTCAACCTGATCGGCCTGGTCGCGGTGACCGCGTCGGTCGACTACGGCTGCGCGACCTTCCTCAACCTGGTGCTGGCCAACACGGTGTCCGGCTGGGCGGGCACCTTCACCCAGGCGTTCTACCTGTTCCTGGGCATCCTGGTGCTGCACGCGCTGATCAACGTCTTCGGGGCGCGGATCATCGCCCGGCTGCAGGACATCTCGGTCTGGTGGCACGTGTTCGGCGCGGCAGCGATCGTGGCCATCCTGATCGTGGTGCCGACCAGTCACCAGAGCCCGTCGTTCGTCTTCACCGAGACGATCAACGGCAACGGCTTCAACGGCGGCAGCACCGCGGGCCTGGGCTTCTGGCTGTACGTGCTGCCCCTGGGCGGCCTGCTCACGCAGTACACGATCACCGGGTTCGACGCCTGTGCGCACGTGGCGGAGGAGACCCGCGGGGCGGCGCTGAACGCGGCCAAGGCGCTGTGGCGGTCCATCTTCTACTCGGCGATCGGCGGCTGGATCCTGCTGCTGGCGTTCCTGTTCGCGGTGCAGGACGCGGGCGCGGTCACCGAGGGCTACGGCTTCGTCGGCGTGCTGCTCCAGGGTGCGCTGTCGTCCGGCTTCTTCAAAGCCGTGATCATCATCTCCACGGTCGGGCAGTTCTTCTGCGGTATGAGCTGCGTGACGTCGATGTCGCGGATGATGTACGCGTTCAGCCGCGACGGGGCCGTCCCCGGCTGGCGGCTGTGGACCCGGCTCGACCGCAACGGCACCCCCGTCTGGGCCGTGGTCGCCGGATGCGTGGCGGGCGGCCTGCTCACCCTGCCCGCGCTGTACCAGAAGAACGGTGCCCCGATCGCCTTCTACGCCGTCGTCTCGGTCGCGGTGATCGGCCTCTACCTGGCCTTCCTCATTCCGATCATGCTGCGGCTCAAGGCCGGTGACAGCTTCCAGCCGGGCCCGTGGACACTGGGCAGGCGCTACAAGGTGCTCGGTTGGATCGCGTCCATCGAGATCATCATCATCTCGGTGTACTTCATCCTGCCGACCGTGCCGGCCGGGGTTCCGTTCAGCGACGGGTTCGACTGGTCCGCGGTGAACTACGCGCCGATCGCGGTCGGTACGGTGATGCTGCTGATCGGGGTGTGGTGGATCGTGTCCGCGCGGAAGTGGTTCACCGGACCCCGGCGTACTGTGGATCTCCCCGCCGGGGTCGTGACCGCCGACGCCCCGGTAGCGGCACTGGACTGACCGCCCAGGCCGCGCGGCAGTGCACGCTGTCGCGCGGCCCGGACGGGCCGGGACGCCGCGCGGGGAATGGCCGTCGGGCGGTGGCTGAAGAAGGTGGAATGAGGTGTGGCTAGGCGAGACGATCCGCCCGCCCGCGCGCACGGCGACCAGCTGTCCGCGGAGTGGGTGACGTTCCGCGACCTGCTCGTGGCGGGCCGGTCGGCTGAGGCCATCGCGCTCGCCGACCGCATCATCGCCGAGTCCGGCGATCCACTGCGGGTCGCCCAGGCCCTGATCGAGAAGGTCGCGGGCCTGCTCAACCAGGGCGGTGGCGCGCGCCCCGCGCCGCTGCTCGACCGGATCGCCGAGCTGCTGCGCCAGGCGGGCCACCACAGCCCGCGGCTGTCCGGCGAATACCACGTGCTCGCCGCGTACGCCGCGTTCGCCGACGGGTCGATGAGCACCGCGGTCAGCAACCTGGTGCAGGCCGAGCGGGTGCTGCGCGGCATGACCGAGGCCAACCAGGCCGCGGTGAGCACCTGGCACGACATGTCGGTGACGTACTCGGCGATGGGTTTCCACGCCAAGGCTGTCGAGGCGATGCGGGCGGGGCGGCGCGTGTGCGTGGCCGCGGGCATCGCCGAGGCCAACTGCGCCTGCCTGGAGACGCTGGTGCGCTCGGCGGTGGCCCGCGACCACCAGGCGATGACCGAGGACTGCGTACGCGAGCTGTGGGAGGTCGTGACCTTCGGCCGTACCGCCGAGCCGGACCTGACCGTCTCCGACCGCACGTACCTGCGCTACGCCGCCGCCCGGCTGGCCGTGCTCGGTCAACGCCCCGCGGGCGGTGAGCCGGTCCCCGGCGGCACCACGCCGGACAGCCCCGACCAGTCGTTCTCCCAGGTCGTATACCTGACCGCGGTGTGCGAGGCGATCGCCGACGACCGGCCCGACGAGGCGCTGCGCCTGCTCGGGCAGCCCGCGGCGGTCGGGGCGTGGCTCGGCGAGGCCGAACCGCACCGGCTGCGCTCGATCGCGCTGTCGCGCCTCGGCGACCACGCGGGCGCGATCGAGGCCGAACGGGCCATGCTGCGCATCATCACCCGCGACGACGGCACGCTGCGCGACCGCTACATCGACAGCGTCAACGCCCGCCTCGACCAGGACCGCCTGCGCCAGATCGCCCAGGAGCACGCCGACGCGGCGATGAGCGACCCGCTGACAGGCCTGCCCAACCGGCGCCGCATCCAGGCGTTCGCCGCCGAGTTGGCGGCTCGCGGGGCCGACGCGGCGGTCGGCCTGATCGACCTGGACGGCTTCAAGGCCGTCAACGACACCCACGGGCACAGCTCGGGCGACCTGGTGCTGCAGCGGATCGCCGGGCTGCTGGCGCAGAGCGTACGCGGCCAGGACCTGCCCGCCCGGTTCGGCGGCGACGAGTTCATGGTCATCCTGCCCGACACCGGGCTGGCCGAGGCGCGCGAGGTCGGTGGCCGCATCACCGCTTCCGTGGTGGGGGAGGACTGGGACGCCCTGGTCCCCGGCACTCCCGTCGGCATGAGCATGGGCTGGGCGTCCCTGCCCGCGGGCGGCGACCTCGACGCCGTCGTCCGCGCCGCCGACACCGAGCTCTACCGCGAAAAACGCGCCCTCCGCCCCGCCTGACCCACCCGCTTCCGCCCCTCGCCCACGCCGCCCCGCCCGCCCCGCCGCCCCGCCGCCTCGCCCGCCCCGTCCTAAATAGACGTTGGCCTATCTGGATGACTTTTCGATGATCGAACTCATTCAGATAGGCCAACGTCTATGCAAAGTGCGGTGCGGTGTGGGGTTGCCGTGGCGGGTGTGGTGGGGTTACTGGAGGGTCGTGCCGCGGGGGGTGCTCTCGTGGTGGGTGCGGTTCAGGGCGGTCACGTAGTAGGTGACCTGGCCGACCGGTGGGGGCGTGGGATCGGTGTACGCGGTGCCGCCGCGCACCGTGGCGAGCAGGTTGCGACCGGCCTCGATGCCGCAGCCCGCGCCGTCGGCCCGGTACACGGCGTAGTAGGCGGGTGCGGCCCCGCCACCGGCGGACCAGGTCAGGCGTACGCCCCCGGAGACCCGTGACGCGGTCACCGCGCCGGGTGCCGCCGGAGCCGTGCCGGGGACCATCGGCGAGACCGGGACCAGCGCGGGGTGGGCGTGGAAGTCCTCGCGCAGCCGGTCGGCGAAACCGAGCGGGTTGGCCAGCAACTCCTCGATCGAGTAGTAGATGTCCCCGGCGACCTCGGGGTGCTGCCGGTTGAGCAGCAGGTGGTCGGGCATCTCGGCGGCGTCGCCCCAGTTCGGGTCGGTGTCCCCGCCGATCCGGTACGCGGCCTGGCCGATGTAGAGCTGCACGCGCGTGCCCGCGACGGTCTGCGCCCACCAGGGCACCAGCGCGTCGTACGGCGCGGCCGGGAAGCCGATCGTCCAGTACAGCTGGGGCGCGACGTAGTCGATCCACTCCTGCTTGACCCACTTGCGGGTGTCGGCGTAGATGGCGTCGTAGGACTGCAGCCCGTTGGTCGCCGAGCCGAGCGGGTCGGTGGCCTGGTTGCGCCAGATGCCGAACGGGGAGATCCCGAAGCGCACGTGCGGCTTGGCCTGCTTGATGCGCGTGGCCAGGGTCTGCACGAAGGCGTCGACGTTGCCGCGCCGCCAGTCGCCGAGCGTGCTGCCGGACCCGTACGCGGCGAACTCGGCGGCGTCGTCGAAGGTCTGCCCGGCGGCCGGGTAGGGGTAGAAGTAGTCGTCGAAGTGCACGCCGTCGAGGTCGTAGCGGGTGACCGCGTCCATGATGGCGTCGGCGCTGTGCTGGCGTGCGGCGGGCACGCCGGGGTTGTAGTAGAGGCGGCCGTCGTAGGTCTCGACCCAGTTCGGGTGCCGGCGGGCCGGGTGGCTCGCCACGAGCTGGTTGACGTCGGCCTGCATGGACACCCGGAACGGGTTGAACCAGGCGTGCAGTTCCAGGTTGCGGGCGTGCGCCTCGCTGACCGCGAAGCCGAGCGGGTCGTAGCCGGGGCTGACGCCCTGGGTGCCGGTCAGGTACTGCGACCACGGTTCGAACGGCGACGGCCAGAACGCGTCGGCGGTGGGCCGCACCTGCAGGAACACCGCGTTGAACCGCAGCCCGGCGGCCCGGTCGAACAGGGAGCGCAGTTCGGCCTGTTGCTGGGCCGGGGTCAGGCCGGTCGCCGACGGCCAGTTGATGTTGACCACGGAGGCGATCCAGAGCCCGCGCAGGGAGCGTTTGGGGGCCTCGCCGAGCGGGCAGCCGTCGGCCGCCGTCGCCGCCGCGGCGGGGGTGAGGGCGTCCGGCGGGGCGGCGGCCTGCCCGCAGCCCGCGCTGGTCAGCACGGCTGTGGTCAGCAGCATCACCATGATCCGTCTGGCTCGCACGGTGTCTCCTGTCGATCTGTCCGGCACCCGGCCCGGGTGTGTCGGAAAGTTTCGCAGGAAGACACTTGTCCGTAAAGATTTATCGATCTTCCGCCGTCGATCCGTGACACGCGGGGGCGACACGGCGATTATCGGCGCAGTTCGTGTGCGCGTGCGTGTTACATTCCACGAGTTATAACCTCGTCCTCCCGTATACCGAAGCGCCCGAGAAACGACCCGGGCGCTGTCCGCATTGGCGCGGTGCGGGAGGCGAAAGAGTCCACACGGAGTGGACTCGCAGCCTCACCAAGGAGTATCTGACATGGCTGTCGGCACCGTGAAGTGGTTCAACGCGGAAAAGGGCTTCGGCTTCATCACCCCGGACGGCGGCGGAGCGGACGTGTTCGCGCACTTCTCCGCGATCCAGTCCAACGGCTACCGGAGCCTCGACGAGAACCAGCGGGTCGAGTTCGAGATCACCCAGGGCCAGAAGGGCCCGCAGGCGGCTAACATCCGCCCGGTCTGACGATAATGCGGGTACGCGGTGAGCGGACTCCGCTCACCGCGTACCCGCAGCCGGTCCGGCCCGGGGACGGCTAGGTTGGTGTCATGGCACGGCTGACCTATGACCGGTACTGCGACGAGGTGTCCGCCCAGACCGCGCTGCTGCGTGAGGTCCTGCCGGGCGACGACCTGAGCGCGAAGGTGCCGACCTGCCCGGACTGGACACTGGCCGACCTGGTCCGCCACGTCGGCGGCAATGTGCACATGACCGATGCCGCCGTGCGCGGCGAACCCGGTCCACGCCCGGCGATCGGCGACCCCACCCGCGCCGGGGTGCCCGACACCGACGACCCGGACACGCTGACCACCTGGATGCAGGGCGGCGCGGACGCGTACGCCCGGACGCTGCACGAACGTGACGGTCAGGACATCGCCGAGATCTTCGGCATGCCGCAGACGTTGACTTTCTGGGCCCGCCGGGCCGCCTGCGACATCCTCGTGCACCGCGCGGACGCGGCGCTGACCACCGGCGCGGGGTACACCCTGGCGCCCGACCTGGCCGCCGACGCCGTCGACGAGCTGCTGGAGCTGGCCACCGACCCGCTGCTGGGCACGCGGGTGTTCAAGAACCTGCCCGAGCTGTTCGGCCCCCCGCGCACGATCCACCTGCACGCCACCGACACCGTCGAAGGCCTGGACGCCGAATGGCTCATCGCGCTCGGCGAGCAGGGCGTCACCTGGCGGCACGGCCACGCCAAGGCCGACGTGGCGCTGCAGGCGCCGCTGACCGAGCTGCTGCTGATCCTCTACCGGCGGCTGCCGCTCGACTTCGCGCAGGTCCACGTACACGGCGACCGCGAACTGCTCGACGGCTGGCTGACGCGCGTGTCGATGGGCTGAGCCCCGGTCAGCAGGTCGAGTGCAGCAGCGCGCCGACCCGTACGCCCGCGTCGGCCAGCAGGTTGTAGACGCGCACCGCCTCCCGCGTCTCCGCGACGTGCACGTCGATGCCCCGCTCGTCGAGGTGGTCCTCGGTCTCCGGCATCACATCGAGCGCCTCGTGCTGGCCGAGCGACAGCACCACCGTGGTCGCGCCCGCCGCCAGCAGCGGCTCGACGTCGGCGGGCTGGATGCCGGGGGAGTGCCTGGTGCCGGTGACGTTCCAGTCCCACGGGCCGCCGCCGCCGGGGAACAGCGCCGCGTCCCTGACCCGGCCCACGCCCTCGACCTCGATCTCGCCCCACGTCAGCGACAGCACCTTCGGCGATCTCCGCTCGTCCACGTTCGGCATTGTGGCACGATGCACCCGCCCGCCGTACCCCCGCAGAAAGGCCGCCAGGTGACCGAGCCGACCGCCGCCGCACCGCCTCGCCTGGACCTGGAACTGGCCGGGCACGTCGCGACGATCCGGATCGTGAACCCGGCCCGGCGCAACGCCATGAGCAACGACATGTGGGCCCGGCTGCCGGAACTGCTCGACGAACTCGCGGGCGATCCGGACGTACGGGTGCTGGTGCTGACCGGGGCCGGCGGCACGTTCTGCGCCGGGGCCGACATCACCGAGGTCGACCGGCTCATCGCCGACGGCGACCGCAGCCTCGCGGTGCTCGCCGAGGAGCGGCTGGCCCGGTTTCCGAAGCCGACCCTGGCCTGGATCGAAGGCGACTGCGTGGGCGGCGGCTGCCAGCTCGCGGTCGCCTGCGACCTGCGCTTCGCCGCCGAAGGCAGCCGCTTCGGGGTCACCCCGGCCCGGCTGGGCATCGTGTATCCCGCGCCGACGACCCGGCGGCTGGTGTCGCTGATCGGCCCGTCGGCCGCCAAGCACCTGCTCTACTCCGCCGAACTGATCGACGCCGACCGGGCGCTGCGGACCGGCCTGGTCGACGAGCTGCACCCGGCGGACCGGCTGGCCGACCGGGTCGCCTCGTTCGCCACGACGCTGGCCGCGCGCTCGCTGCTGACGCAGGTGGCCGCGAAGGAGATCGTCACGATGTCCGGGGACGGCCACCACGACGACACCCGCGCGTCCTACTGGCACCGCCAGATGGCCGACTCCGGTGAGGCGGCCGAGGGCATCGCCGCCTTCGTCGAGCGCCGTACCCCCGATTTCCGCTGGTCCCCGCACTGACACCGGGTCAGTCGGCGTCGGCCGGGCCGGGCCGGGAGCCGGCGAGGACCACGACGGCGACCAGCGCGGCCAGCAGTACGGCGATCACCTGGATCGGGGCGGGCGTGAACGGGGCCAGCAGCACCAGCACGACGGTGACCGGGAAGGCGTACACGACGAGCCCGCGGTGGTGCGGGCAGACCTGCAGCAGCCACAGGCTGAGCAGGTAGACGGCCACGGGCACGGCGACGGCGTACGCGGCGACCACCCCGGACACGTGCGACATGTGCGTGTCGTGGTCGGCGACCACGGCCAGCCCCGCGCCGACCGCGGCGGCCGAGGCCAGGATGAAGTAGTGGCCGTATCCCCAGCGGTAGGCGCGCTGGAACGAGGTCAGCAGGTCGTGCGCGGAGCGGTCGAAGTAGAGCCACCACATCGCGAACACGATGACCAGTCCCGCCGCGGCGAGCCAGATCAGCGCGGTCGTGTAGCCGGTGCCGGACGCGGCCTGGATGGCGACCGTCGCCGCCAGCACCGACTCGCCGAGCACGATCAGCGTGAACAGGCTGTAGCGCTCGGCGATGTGGTGCGGGTGCCAGCGGGTCGGCCTGCCGCGTTCGGCGAAGATCGGCACCAGCAGCTCGCATACGACCAGGACCAGGAACGAGCCGATGCCCCACTGCGGCGGCAGCAGGAGCCGGAGCACCCAGCCGAGCTGGACCAGGGCGATGCCGGCGGCGAAACGCGTGGCGGTGGCGCGGCGCGGCGGGTCGTCGCGGCGTACCCGCAGCCACTGGGTGACCATGGCCAGCCGCATCACCACGTAGCCGAGCGTGATGAGCTGGTAGTCGCCGTCGGAGAACGCGCGGGGCACTCCGGCGGCCAGGATCAGCGCGCCCGCGATCTGCACCAGCGTGGTGAGCCGGTACGCCACGTCGTCGTTGTCGTACGCGGAGGCGAACCAGCTGAAGTTGACCCAGGCCCACCAGATCGCGAAGAACACCATGGCGAAGCCGAGCACGCCCTGGCCGATGTGGTTCTCGCCGATCGCGTGGTGCAGCTGGGTGGCGGCCTGCGCGACGGCGACCACGAAACAGAGGTCGAAGAAGAGTTCGAGCGGGGTGGCGGCGCGGTGCGGCTCGTCGGGCGAGCGGGAGATCATGGGTCGGTGGAGCATCGTCCGCGCGTCGGCCATGTTCGCAGGCTACCGCCGGTGGATCACGCGGCGTGGGCGGGATCGCGAAGCCCTCGAGGCCCGGCGCGCGTGCGGCGCCGGGCCCCGGTCCACACCGGAGGGGTGATGCCTGACGCATAGACATCAGAAGATGGAAGCGCTCCCATGTTGCCGCACGCCGGACCCGTCCGTCAAGCCCCGATCAGGCGAGTTTCGGCTGTCCGGGGCGCGTGAGCACGGTCGCGGTGAGCACCGACAGGGCGGCGAAGCCGAACATGGCCGCGGCCATCGGCATCCCGCTGGACGCGCCCAGCGCGGCCACGATCGGCCCGGCGATCGCCCCGATCACCGACTGCACCGCGCCCATCAGCGCGGCGGCGGTGCCCGCCATCTGCGCGTGGCCGTCCAGCGCCAGCGCGGTGCTGTTCGGGGCGACCATGCCCAGGCTGGCGATGTAGACGAACAGCATGGCGACCACGATGGTCAGGCTGTGCAGCCCCGCGCCGCCGATCATGAGCACGCCCGCGGCGACGGCCCCGGCCAGCGCCGAGAACAGCAGCGCGCGCGGGGTCCGCCGCCCGACCAGGCGCGCGTTGAGCTGCCCGACCGCGACCAGGCCGAGCGAGTTCAACCCGAAGATCAGGCCGTACGCCTGCGCGGAGACGCCGTACACCTCCTGCAGCACGAACGAGCCGCTGGACAGGTAGGCGAACAGCCCGGCGAAGGTCAGCCCCTGCGCGGCGGTGTAGCCCCAGAACCGGCGGTCGGCGGCCAGCACCTTGAAGCCGCGGCCGACCTCGGCCAGCCCCCCGGTGCGGCGGCGCTCGACGGGCAGCGTCTCCGGCAGGAACCGCCAGCCGACCCAGACCATGACCAGCCCGTACAGGGCGAGCAGCGCGAACACGCCGCGCCAGCTGGTGAACTCCAGCACCGCCGCGCCGATGGTCGGTGCGATGACCGGCGCGACGCCGAAGACCAGCGTGAGCCGGGAGAAGAAGCGCGAGGCCTCGGCCCCGGAGTACAGGTCGCGCACCACGGCGCGGGAGATCGCGATCCCGATGCCGCCCGCGAAACCCTGGGCGAGACGCAGCGCGGTCATCGTCTCGATGTTCGGCGCGACGGTGATCAGCGCGGAGGACACGAAGAACAGCACGGTGCCCGCGATGATCGGCCGCCGCCGTCCCCAGCGGTCCGACAGCGGCCCCATCACGAACTGGCCCAGCGCGATGCCGATCAGCGCCATGGTGAGGGTGAGCTGCACGGCGGCCGGGGTCACCCGCAGGTCGTCCGCGATGGTGGGGAAGGCGGGCAGGTACATGTCGAACGACAGCGCGCCGAAGGCGGACATGCTGCCGAGGACCAGGATCAGGGTGCGTCGCTGGGCTGGCGCGGGGGTCACGGTCCTTACCCAACCATCCCGCGCCACCAGGCCGGGATCTTTGTGACCGTGGTCATGACCCGGTCGCGGCGGCGCGACCGGTGCGGACATCGACCCCGGTGACGCGCGGCTGCACGTCGTTCACCAGCCCGGCCTCGTCCTCCAGGTAACGGGGCCGCGCGGCGGCCAGCCCGGCGAACGCCTGCACCACTGCGGCGGCGATCAGGAAGCCGAGCGGCAGCTGCCAGCCGCCGGTCAGCTCGTGCAGCACGCCGACCAGCAGCGGTCCGAGCGCGGCGATCAGGTAACCGGTGCTCTGCGCGAACGCCGACAGCGCCACGACGCCCTCGCCGGTCCGCGCCCGCATCCCGATCATCGCCAGGGCCAGCGGGAACGCGGCCTGGCCGAACGCCAGCAGGGCGACCCACGCGAGCGCCCCGGCGTGCGGCGCCAGCGCCAGGCCGAGGTAGGAGGCGATCATGGCAGCGGACATCAGCAGCACCAGCGGCCGCAGGTCCCGCAGCTTTCCGGCCAGCGTCGGCATGAGCAGCGCGAACGGCACCCCGACCGCGGTCACCCCGGCCAGCAGCAGCCCGGCGTCGGTGGGCGTGAACGCCGCGTCGCGGAACATCTTCGCCAGCCAGCCCATGGTGGCGTACCCGCTCAGCGACTGCGCGCCGAAGTAGATCGCCATCGCCCAGCCCAGCCGGGTCCGGGCGGGCCGCACCCGCGCCGTCACCGGGGTCGTGCCGCCGGTCGAACGCGGTTTGCGCCGCAGCGCGGGACCGAGCCAGGGCAGCACCGCGACCGCGGCCAGCAGCGCCCAGACGCCCAGCCCGGCCCGCCAGTCGCCGAAGGCGTGCGCGATCGGCACCGACGCCGCCGACGCGGTGGTCGTGCCGAGGATCAGGGTCATCGAGTAGACGCCGGTCATCAGCCCGGACCGGTGCGGGAAGTGCTCCTTGACCAGCACTGGCAGCAGCACGTTCGCGATGGCGATACCGGCCAGCGCGATGGCGCTGGTCAGCACGAAGGTCCAGGGCGAGCCGCTGACCGCCCGCAGCAGCTGGCCGACCGCCAGCAGGCCCATCGCGCCGACCAGGATGCGGGCCGGGGAGAAGCGCCGGGCCAGCCACGGTGTGAACGCGCCGAACGCCGCGAACGCGAGCGCGGGCAGCGTGGTGATGACGCCCGCGACGGTGCCGGACAGGTGCAGGCCGGTGGTCACCTCGTCGAGCAGCGCGCCGAGGCTGGTGATCGCGGCGCGCAGGTTGAGCGCGACCAGCAGGATGCCGACCAGGATCAGCACCGCGGAGCGGGGTGCGGGCACGGCCGGTGTCGGCGGCGTCACCCGGGGTGCGATCATCGGCGACACGATCGGCGGCGTTTCGACGGCGGTGACTGGCGGTGGCATACCTCCGATCGTAGAATCATGGGATGAATTTCGGACCGGAGATGTAAGCAATGACACTGCGTTCCACGTCACGCCAGACCCTGGTGCCCCAGGTGATCGAGCAACTGCGCACGCAGATCGCCAGCGGTGAGTGGCCGGTCGGCAGCCGCATCCCCACCGAACCCGACCTGGTCGCCGCCCTGAGTGTGGGCCGCAACACGGTCCGCGAGGCGGTACGCGCCCTCGTGCACGCCGGTGTACTGGAGTGCCGCCAGGGCTCCGGCACCTACGTCACCGCCACCCACGAGCTCACCGGCGTGGTCGCCCGGCGGCTGGCCGCGGCCGAGGTCGCCGAGGCCGTCGAGGTGCGCCGCGCCTTCGAGGTGGAGGCGGCCCGGCTGGCAGCGGTCCGGCGTACGTCCGCCGACCTTGAGCGGCTGGACGCCCTGCTGGCCCTGCGCGAGCAGCGGTGGCGCTCCGGCGACGCGGCGGCGTTCGTGGCCGCAGACGCCGACCTGCACGTCGCGATCGTCGCCGCGGCTCACAACGCCATGCTCGCCGAGCTGTACGCGTCGTTCGGCGGCGCGCTGCGCGCCAGCCTCAGCCAGCAGATCGGCGAGACCCTCACCCCCGACAAGTACGTCACCCACGACGACCTCGTCGAAGCCATCCGCGCCGCCGACCCCGACCGCGCCGCCCGCGCCGCCGGGGCCTTCCTGGAGGTCGCATAGCTTGCCCGGTCGTGTATGCGTCGGCAGGTCGACGCGGCATGGCACGAGCCGGTGACCCGCGGCCTGGTCGCGATCTGCGATCCGGTCATGACGGAGGGGTTGGCGATCGCCGACGCGAAGGCGTATGCCCGGATCGAGGAGAGCCTGCGGTTGGCGTATCCGTGGGTGCCCGTCCCGGACGACGTATGGGACATCGTTGCGACGCTGCGCCGCGAACTGGCCCAACACAGTGCGCACCAGGGCCTTTCTGTGGCGGACTACCTTGTCGCGGCCACGGCGATCCGACTCAAGCTGACCGTCCTGCACGAGGACGCCGACTACGAGACAGCCGCCCGGTTGGTGCCGCAGCTGAAGCAGCAGCGGATCTCAGTACCGCCTGTCGCCTAGCGCGTCACAGGCCGGCGACGGCGGCGAGGAGGGCGGCTTCGGCCATGGCGCGGTGGCTGGGTGGATTGCCGCGGGAGACCCACCACAGCGAGTCCTCCACCCGTCGTGCCGTGGCCCAGGCCGCGAGCCGGGCCGGGTCCTCGCCCGTGACGTCGCCGAACAGGGCGAACCGCCGCTTGAGCACGGCGGCCGGGTCCGGGTGACGGAACGGGTCATCGATCTGCTCGACGAGCTTCCACGGGTCGTAGCCGGGATCGCCGTACATCGGCTTCGGGTCGATGACCAGCCACGGTTCCCGCCGCGCGGCGAGGATGTTGCCCGGATTGGCGTCGCCGTGCACCAGCACCCGCCGTGGCGCGGAGGCGGGCAGCTCGCGCAGCAGCCGTGCGCCGTGGGCCACCAGCCCGGGGTCGAAGCCGGGTCGAAGCCGGGCCATCCGCTGCTCGACCAGGTCGGCCCAGCGGGCGGTCACGTCGCCCAGCACGTCGAACCCTCCGGGGTCGCCGCCGGTGCCAGCCGAGCGGACGAACGCCGGGTCGACGGGCGCGGACCACAACCGGGCCAGCAACCGTGCGGCGACGAGCAGGCGTTCCTCGGCGGGCAGCGGGCTGTCGCCCAGGGTGGTGCCTGGGTCCGCCCGTTCCAGCAGCAGGCCGTGCAGCACACCGTCGTGGGCGTACAGGCTGACCGTGCCGTGGCCGTGCCACACCCGCAGCGCGGCGGCCTCGCCCATCATCTCCGGATGCGGCCAGCTGATCTTCAGCACGGCGGATCGGCCGTCGGGCAGCGACGCGGGCGCGGCCCACGAGCAGCTGCCCCCGGCCCACGGCGGCCCCAGCCGCAGCGTCCAGGCGTCGCGCAGCTCGGCGATGAGCGCGGGCAGCGCGTCCAGCCAGGCCCGGCCCTCGGGCAGGTCGCCGATCGACGCGACGACGCCCAGGGTGGGTGGCACCAGCACGTCACGCTCCGTCACGCGGCGAGAGTACCGCCGCCGCCTAGGATCACGCCGTGGATATCCAGGCGCGGCAGCTCGCGGCCATCGCCGAGATCAGCGGCGCGGCAGCACGGGACGGCATCGCGCTCTGGCTGCGCGGCGGCTGGGCGATGGACTTCCACCTGCGCCGGATCACCCGACCGCACGCCGACGTGGACTGGTTCTGCTGGGCCGCCGACGCCGACCGGCTGACCTCGATGCTGGCGGAGCTCGGGTTCACCTCGTACGGCGAGCACGACCGGCGGCTGCAGCGCGACTTCCTGCGCGGCGACGTCGACCTCGGTGTCGGCCTGCTCGGCCGGGACGCCGCCGGGCACGCGACGGTCCCGGCCGGACCGCACGCCGGTGCCCGCTGGCCCGACGGCATGCTCGACGGACCGCCCGGCCGCCTAGGGGGCGTGACCTGCCCCGTCATCAGCCCGCAGGCGCAGATCGAGATCAAGGACATGATGCCGGTATGGGTGCCCGGCCTGCCCCGCCGCGCCCAGGACCGCGCCGACATCGCGCTGCTCAGAGCCGCCCTCGCGGACCGAAACCCGTTTGCCGTGGACGGTGCTCCGACGCAGGATCAGGGCCATGCTGACTGAGATCGCCCGGTACTACCAGCGCGGCGGCGAGACCTCGCGACTCGATGCGGGAACCGGGCGCTGGGAGTTCCTGCGCACCTGGGACCTGCTCGGCCGGGTGCTGCCACCCGGCCCGCTGTCCGTCCTCGACGTCGGCGGCGCGACCGGCGTGTACGCGGGCCCGCTGGCCGGGGCCGGGCACGCCGTGCACGTCGTCGACCCGATGCCTGAGCACGTGGCGGCGGCGTCCACGCTGCCCGGCGTCACCGCCGCCGTCGGCGACGCCCGGCGGCTCGACGAGCCGGACGCGAGCCGGGACGTGGTGCTGCTGTTCGGGCCGCTGTACCACCTGGTCGACCGGGCCGACCGGATCGCTGCCTGGCGCGAGGCGGCGCGGGTGGTCCGCCCCGGCGGGCTGGTCCTCGCGGCGACCATCAGCCGGTACGCCTCGCTGGTGGACGGGTACGTCAAGGGCCACCTGGACGACCCGGCGTTCGAGCTGATGGTGGACGGGGCTCTCGCGACCGGGGCGCACCGCAACCCCGGTGAGCTGCCCGGCTGGTTCACCACCGCGTACTTCCACCGGCCCGACGAGCTGCCCGGCGAGGTGGCCGACGCGGGTCTGGAGCTGGACCGGATCGCCGCGGTCGAGGGTCCGCTGTGGACCGTGCCGCGGCTGGCGGAGATCCTCGCCGACGAGCGGCGGACCGCGCAACTGATGCGGTTCACCCGCGAGGTCGAGGGCGTGCCGCACCTGTGGGGTGCCAGCTCGCACCTGCTGACCGTCGCCCGCCGCCCGGCCTGACGGGTCCGGGCCGGGACCGGCGGATGAACCGCTGATCCCGGCCCGGTGGGCTGCTCCGGCGCGGGTGCTGGTCAGCGGCCGCGCCGGCGGGGGTCACGCCTGCAGCGTGGCGTCGAGCGTGATCTCGGCGCCGGGGGACAGCAGGCGGGAGATCGGGCAGCCGGCCTTGGCGGCCTCGGCCAGCTTCTGGAACTGCGCCTCGTCGATGCCGGGCACGTCGCCGGTGGTCACCAGGTCGATCCGGGTCACCGTCATGCCGGCGTCGGTCTTGTCCAGGTGGACGTTGGCGTTGGTCACCACGGCGTTGGGCGGGAAGCCCGCGTCCGACAGCTGCTTGGAGAACGCCATCGAGAAGCAGCCGGAGTGCGCGGCGGCGATGAGCTCCTCGGGGTTGGTGCCCTCACCCTCCTCGAAACGGGACTTGAACGAGTAGTTGCCCTGCAGGCCACCCTTGCCGGTCGCGATGGTGCCGGACCCCTCGGTGAGCGTTCCCTGCCAGCGGGCTGTTGCGGTACGAATAGGCATGGGCCCGACGCTAGCTCACGCGGCCGCGCCGTGCCCGCGAATGTGGCCCGATATCCGCGAACGTGCTCTCGCGTGTCGCCTGGGGCGCCGTCGACCGGCAGCCGCCCCGGACGGTCGCGGAATCGCCGGGAAAACCTGACGGAACCTGTCAAGGTCGCCCGCGACGATGGACCCATGCAGCAGAACCTTCACGGAAAGATCGCGCTGGTGGCCGGGGCGACCCGAGGGTGCGGGCGCGCCATCGCGGTCGAACTCGGCCGGGCCGGGGCGACGGTCTACGTCACCGGCCGCAGCACCCGCGCCCAGCGGTCCGAGATGGACCGGCCGGAGACCATCGAGGACACCGTCGACCTGGTCACCGAGGCGGGCGGCGAGGGCATCGCGGTACGCGTCGACCACCTGGTGCCCGACGAGGTCAGGGCGCTGGTGGCGCGGATCGACGCGGCGCACGGGCGGCTGGACATCCTGGTCAACGACGTGTGGGGTGGCGACGACTACGCCGAGTGGGGCAAGCCGCTGTGGGAGCAGTCGCTCGACGGCGGCATGCGCATGCTCGGGCTGGGCCTGCACACCCACATCATCACCAGTCACGCCGCGCTGCCGCTGCTGATCCGCCACCCGGGCGGTCTGGTCGTCGAGGTCACCGACGGCACCGACGAGTACAACCGCAAGTATCGCGACTCCTTCTTCTACGACCTGACCAAGACGTCGGTGTCGCGGATCGCGCTGGCCCAGTCCGCCGAGCTCAAGCCGTACGGCGGGACCGCGGTCGTGGTCACGCCCGGCTTCCTGCGCTCGGAGGCGATGCTCGACCACTTCGGCGTCACCGAGCAGAACTGGGCGGACGGGGCGGCGACGGAACCGCACTTCATCCTGTCCGAGACCCCGACCTACCTGGGCCGGGGCGTGGCCGCGCTGGCCGCCGACCCCGACCGCGCCCGGTGGACGGGCACCTCGCCGTCCAGCACGTCGCTCGCGCAGGCGTACGGCCTGACCGACGTGGACGGTTCGGTCCCCGACATCTGGCGCTACTTCGCCGAGCACGGTTCGGCCGAGACCGGCCCGATCGACCCGGCCGGCTACCGCTGACGGCCGCGCCGCCCGGTCACAGGCCGCCCACGAACCCGTGCAGGCAGCGGGTGACCCGGACCAGGTTCTCCGCGCTGCGCACCGGGTCGTCGGCGTTCTCCAGCGCGTGGTCGGCGCCAGGCAGTTCCAGGCACGGCAGGCCGAGGTCGTCGGCCAGGCGCGGATCCCAGGAGTGGTCGCCGCCGCCGCCGATCAGCTGGGTGGGGGCCTCGGTCGCGCCGAGCGCGTCGACCACCGTGGGGTGGAACAGCAGCGGCGTGAACCAGATCGCGGGCAGGCCGCGCTCGGCGGCGACGGGCGCGGCCAGCGAGCCCAGTGACTTGCCGACCAGCATGACGCGCTTGGCCGACTCGGCCTCGACGGCGGCGACGGCCTGCCCGACCACCCAGGTGGCACGTTCGTCGAGGTCGCCGGTGTCGGGCGGGGTCCACCACAGCTCCTGCACGGACCAGCCGTGGTGGGCCAGCACGACGCGGGCCAGGTGCAGCAGCGGCCGGGCCGGGGTGTAGCCGCCGCCGGGCAGGATGATCGCGACCCGGTCGGGGTCGCCATGGTGCCGGTCGGTCATACGTGGCCAGGGCCTCGGGTTCGCCGGACGGGTCATGAGGCGATCCTAGGTCGGTTCCGCGGCGGCCGGTGGCCCGCACGGGGCCGCCCGCCACAGCGGCCTACACCGGGCGTACGCGAAGCGGCGTCCCGATTTCGCGCCGAGGTGGCCACCGACCGTGCCGCGTTGTCGGGCTGATCATCCGGGGTGCGCGTATCGACCTCATTCTTATGATCGTGGTCGATGTGAGGCGACTGTCTCACCTGGACTGCTGGAGGAAACGTGCGCAAGTGGTATGCGGCGGCAATGGCGGCGCTGGGCCTGGCGGTGCTGCTGGCGGTGCCGACCGCCGCGGACGCGGGCCGGGGCGACACGGCGCGCGGCTGCGAGCGGAACTTCGACGCCGCGGTGGCGGACTTCGACGCGGTGTTCCTCGCCAGGGACCTGCCCAAGGTCATGGCGTACTACCACGACGAGGCGGTGCAGATCGGCTCCAACGGGGCCTACCGCAAGGACAAGGCCGCGATCCAGACCAACTTCACCGGGCTGTTCACCTACGACTTCACGGCGACGTTCCCCGAGGTGAAGAAGGTCGTCGACGGCTGCCGCGGGGCGACCTTGGTGGTCGACTTCACGCTGTCCATCGCGTCGCTGAACTTCAAGCAGCACTTCTACAACGCGCTCACCTTCGTCCGCGAGCGCGGCCAGTGGAAGATCATCCTCGATGTCAGCTCGCCGCTGCCGATCGTCTGAACGGGCCGCCGCACCGCCGCCGCCGACCGTTCGCCGGTCGGCGGTGGCGGGTCAGGTTGGTGACGTAACACTCCCGGGGCTGGCGCCCGAGGGCCTCGACGCGGCATGGTGGCGGTCCGCGGTCAGGTGAGCAGGGGGGTGCGGACGGCGATGCCGGTCGGAGAGCACGTGGTGGCACGGGCACGCGAGCACGTCGCGGCCGGGTCGCTGTCGGCCGCGCACGATCTGCTGTCCGCCGCGCTCGGCACGGTGCCCAGCGACCCCGCCGAGGCCACGCCGGTGGTCGCCGAGGCCGTGGTGCTGGAGACCGGGGTGCTGCTCGGGCTGGGTGAGCCGTACGCCGCCCGAGGCTGGGCCGCGTACGGCTTCGCGGCGTCGCGGGCGCTGTACGGCGCGCGCGACCGGCGCACCCTGCACGCCCTCGGGCTGCTGGCCGCGGTCCTGGCCAGGGTCGGCGTGCACGCCCGTGCGGCGCAGCGCTACCTCGACCTGATCGCCGCGTACGCCGAGCTCGACGGCCCGGACGGGGACCGGGTGCTGGCCGCACGCGGCGACCTGGCCACCGTCGAACACGCCCAGGGCCAGTGCGTGAAGGCGCGGCTGGGCCTGGCCACGGTGATCGACGAGCACCGGCGGCGGCACGGCGCGGCACATCCGGTCGGCATCCGCATGCAGCTGCGGCTGGCCGCGATGTGGCGCGACTGCGGCGGCTTCAACGACGCGCACGAACTGCTGACCGAGGCCCGCGAGGACGCCGCCGGGCTGGACCCGGCCGACCCCGTACACACGATGATCACGGCGGCGAGCCGCGCGGTCGCCGACCCGCGCCACCGGTGCGGCGTCGGCCTGATGCCGCAGGCCCCGATCTCCCCGGTCGAACTCACGCGACCGGCCACCGACGGCCGCGCCGAGGCGCCAGCCCCCGGCCACCCGGCCGAGCGGATGCCGACCGCACGGGTCAGCCAGGCTAGCCCCGAACCGGAGGACTCCTGGACCCACCGGCTGCGCGACGCGGAACCGGATCCGGTGGGCGAGGGCCCGCCGCACGGCGAATCCGGTTCGTGGGCGCAGCCGCCGGAGCAGGCCGAGGCGGTGTGGGATCACCTGACCCCGGCCGGGTACGAGCTGCCGTCGGTGCTGGCCGCGCCCGCGTTCAGCTCGACCGTGTACCTGCCGCCGTATCTCGACGGTCCGGCCGCGGAGCCGGAGCGGCCGCCGCGCGCCGCCCGCCACGCCGCGACCGAGCCCGCGCGGCGCCTCCCGCAGCACACGTTGGTGCTGGTGGCGGCCTGTGTCGGCATCGTCGCGGTGGCGCTGCTGTTCGCGCTGCTGGTCAGCTCCGTTTCCCCGTAGGCCGCGGACCCTCTAATATCGACGCCAGGCTCTGTCGGCCCCCGGGAGCCGGGCCGCAGCAACCTGTCTCGTCGATCGCGCCGTGCCGCGTCGGCGTCCTGTCTCGTACCAGCGTGGGGTCTCCGCGTGGGCGGCGGGTTCTTCGCGCGTCCCAGTGAGGGGATTCGCTCATGTCCAGGCCCACCGTGAGGGCGGCGCTGATGGCGCTGCTGGGCACACTCGTGGCCGCGACGGCCGTCGTCGTCGCCGCTCCCACCGGCAGCGCCGCTGCCGTGCCGACCCGCATCATGGCGCTCGGCGACTCGATCACCGGCTCACCCGGCTGCTGGCGGGCGACGCTGTGGAACCGCCTGCAGAGCACCGGCTACACCAACATCGACATGGTCGGCACGCTGCCGACGCAGGGCTGCGGGGTCGCCCACGACGGCGACAACGAGGGCCACGGCGGCTACCTGGCGACCAACATCGCCAACCAGAACCAGCTCGTCGGCTGGCTGTCGGCCACCCTGCCGGACGTGGTGCTGATGCACCTGGGCACCAACGACGTGTGGTCGAACCTGCCCAGCTCGCAGATCCTCGCCGCGTTCAGCAAGCTGGTGGACCAGATGCGGGCCAGCAACCCGGCCATGCGGATCCTGGTGGCGAAGATCATTCCGATGAACCCGTCGAGCTGCGCCGAGTGCGGGGCGCGGGTGGTGTCGTTCAACAACGCCATCCCGTCCTGGGCAGCGGGCAAGACCACCGCGCAGTCGCCCATCACCGTGGTCGACCAGTGGACGAGCTTCAACACCGCGACCGACACCTACGACGGCGTACACCCCAACGCGGCCGGCGACCAGAAGATGTCCGACCGCTGGTACCCGCCGCTGACCGCGGCGCTCAGCGGGGTCACGCCGTCGAACCCGCCGTCCCCGTCGGCCTCCCCGAGCCCGTCCGCCCCGCCGTCGCCGTCGGCGTCGCCGAGCCCGTCACGCCCGCCGTCGCCGTCGCCGTCGGGCAACACGGGCAAGTCGTGCTCGGTGACGTACGTGATCATTCGGGAGTGGCCGGGCGGCTTCCAGGGTGAGCTGCGGGTCACCAACAACGGCACGGTGCCGATCAGCGGCTGGTCGGTGCGGTTCACGTTCCCCGACGGCCAGGTGGTCACGCAGAGCTGGAACGGGCAGTACACCCAGTCCGGCGCCGCGGTGACCGTGCTCAACGTCAGCTGGAACGGCCTGCTGTCGCCGGGTGCCGGCACGTCGACCGGCTTCCTGGCCGGTTCTGCGGGAGTCAACGGCACGCCGGTGCCGACCTGCACAGCAATCTGATAAAAAGGATAAAAAGGGCGTACCCGTACTGCGGGTGCGCCCTTTCGCCGCACCGTCGCCGGCGCCTGCGGCCGTGTCGGCAGTCGGCCTCGGCAACGTGGTACAACTGGGGGTCGTGAATCGGCGGATCATGTCCGCAGATTCGGGTGAATACGGCCGGCCTGCGCCGGCTGTCGTTTTTCTGGCCGGCGGCGGAGGGGAGGCCTCGGTGGCTCAGCAGCCGCTGGGCGATGTCCGCGAGCAGTCGCGGGATCGTGTCCTCACCATCCCCAACCTGATCAGCTTCGCCCGCCTGCTCGGCGTGCCGCTGTTCCTCTACCTGTTCCTGGCCGCCGACCAGGTCGGCTGGGCCGTGGTCGTGCTCGGGCTGGGCGGCACCACCGACTGGATCGACGGTTACCTGGCGCGGCGGCTCGGCCAGGTCAGCCGCGTCGGCGAGCTGTTGGACCCGGCGGCCGACCGGCTCTACATCCTGGCGACGCTGCTGGCGTTCACCGTGCGCGACATCGTGCCGTGGCAGTTCACC
The DNA here is from genome assembly GCF_011297335.1 of Catellatospora methionotrophica. Taxonomy (GTDB): domain Bacteria; phylum Actinomycetota; class Actinomycetes; order Mycobacteriales; family Micromonosporaceae; genus Catellatospora; species Catellatospora methionotrophica. The sequence continues at coordinate 124,275 of NZ_JAAOTJ010000021.1, forward strand.
GTCGCCCTGCTGGCCCGCGACGTGCTGCTGATGCTGACCTTCCCGGTGCTGCGCAGGCTCGGCTACGGCCCGCTGCCGGTGCACTACATCGGCAAGACGGCCACCTTCATCCTGCTGATGGGCTTCCCGGTCCTGCTGCTGGCCTGGGCGGTGCCGACCGGCGCGATGCACACCATCGCGTACGCGAGCGGCTGGGCGCTGTGCTGGTGGGGCATCGTCCTGTACTGGATCGCGGGCATCTTCTACCTGGTGCAGTTCGCCGCGGTGGTGCGGCGCTCCCGTGCGGCGGCGGCGTGAGCACCGGCTCTGAGCGCGAGCCGGAGCGGCCGGTGTCGACCCCGCCGTCGGGGCAGCGGGTGTGGCAGACGGACATGCTCACCGACCTCTTCCAGGACCCCCTGGACGGCGGCTACACCGACGCCGCCCGCGCCCGCCGCGAGCGCGGCCCGCTGGCGTCGTCGACCCGCCGGACGCGCCGCGGGTTCACCGTGGTCGTCTGCGTGGTCATCGGTGTGCTGCTGGCCGTGGCCTACCTGCAGGTGATCGCGCGCGCCCCGGCCCGCGCCACCACCCGCGTCGAGCTGATCAAGGACATCAACCGGCGCACCGCGGACACCGACAAGCTCGACCAGCGGGCCGAGAGCCTGCAGGACGAGGTGAACGGGCTGCGCGAGCGGGAGCTGTCCGACACCGCCATCAGCCAGCTGCGGGAGCTGGAGGCCGCGACCGGCGTACGCAAGGTCACCGGCGACGGCGTGGTGGTCACCCTCAGTGACGGCCCCAACGCGAGCTCCGAGCGGCTGGCCCGCATCCTCGACCTGGACCTGCAACTGGTGACGAACGCGCTGTGGGCGGCCGGGGCGGAGGCGATCTCGGTCAACGGGCGGCGGCTGACCTCGGTGACGCCGATCCGCACCGCCGGTTCGGCGATCCTGATCGGCAACGCGCACATCATCGGCCCGTACGAGGTGGCCGCCATCGGCCCGTCGGACCTGGCCGACGACTTCAACGACTCGGCCACCGCCGACACCTACCGCAAACTGCGTGACGACAAGCGTCTGGAGCTCGGCTTCGACGTGGACGAAAAGGACGACCTGGAGCTTCCGGCGGCGGTGATGCCGCGGCTGCAGTTCGCCCACGTGCCGCAGCCGTCGCCGTCGCCCTCCGGCACACCCACACCCTCAACCTCGCCCTCGGGAGGTGGCAAGTGATCGCAGTACTGGCGTTGATCGCCGGAGTGGTGCTGGGCGTCGTGCTCAACCCCACCGTCCCGGACGCGCTGCAGCCCTACCTGCCGATCGCCGTCGTGGCCGCGCTGGACGCGGTCTTCGGCGGCGTGCGCGCCAAGCTCGACGGGATCTTCGACGACAAGCAGTTCGTGATCTCGTTCATCTCCAACGTCCTGGTCGCGGGCTTCATCGTGTACCTCGGTGACAAGCTGGGAGTGGGCGGCCAGCTGTCCACCGGCGTGGTCGTCGTCCTGGGCGTGCGGATCTTCGGCAACGTGGCGGCGATCCGGCGCCGGTTGTTCAAGGCCTAGGTGCAGCGGTGAGCGACGAGAAGACCCAACCCATCGGTCCCGGCCCGGCCGACGAGCCGACCGTGCCCGTGGCGGGCCCGTCGGCCGGCGTCCCGGCCGACGAGTCACCGGCGGCCGCGAACCTGGCGGCGGAGAACACGGTCGCCGAGAACCCGAAGTCCGAGAACGCCCCGGCGGCCGCCCTGGGCGACGCCGACAGCGGGCCGCAGGCGGCCGCCGAGCCGGACGCGCCGACCCTGGCGGACGGCGTCAAGCGCCGGATCAGCGGGGCGGGGGCGGTGATCGGCGTGCTGCTGGTGCTGCTCGGCTTCACGCTGGCCGTCCAGCTCAAGAGCAACTCGGCGGACGAGAGCTACAACTCGCTGCGCGAGGAGGACCTCTACGTCATCCTCACCGACCTCGACTCGCGCGCGGCCCGGCTGCGCCAGGACATCAACGAGCTGGAGGCCACCCGACGCGAGCTCGCCTCGGGCGCGTCCAGCCGGGATCAGATCCTCAAGGAGGCGCAGGAGCGCGCCGACGACATCGGCATCCTGGCGGGCACGCTCAAGGCCCAGGGCACCGGCATCACGCTGCGGTTCGCCGACGGCTCGGGCCCGATCACCGCGGAGCACCTGCTCAACGCGGTACAGGAGCTGCGCGGGGCGGGCGCGGAGGCGATCCAGATCGACGGGACCGGCGGGTCCGTGCGGGTGATCGCATCCACCCACTTCACCGGCGCGGACGGCGGCGGCATCGACGTCGACGGCGTACGCCTGACCGGGCCGTACACGGTGACCGCGATCGGCCCGGAAGACCTGGACAAGGCCATGGAGTTCCGCGGCGGGGTGGTTGACGATGTGACCGGCGACGGCGGTACGGTGATCGTCAGTGAGCCGCACCCGGTCGACATCACCGCGGTGCGGGGCACGCCGAACCTGGAGTACGCGAAGCCCGTCTCCTGACGGGGGTTAGGCCACACGACGGCCTGGAGCGAAAGGGCACGACCGTGATTCCTGAGGACCTGAAGTACACCGCCGAGCACGAGTGGGTAACCACGTCGGGCGGGTCGGTCCGGGTCGGCATCACCCACTTCGCGCAGGACGCGCTGGGCGACATCGTGTACGTGCAGCTGCCGGAGACCGGCCAGGTCGTGGCGGCCGGCGAGTCCTTCGGCGAGGTCGAGTCCACCAAGAGCGTGTCGGAGATCTACGCCCCGCTCAGCGGCACCGTGACCGCCCGCAACGAGACTCTGGTGGATTCACCCGATCTGATCAACACCGACCCGTACGGCGAGGGCTGGCTGGTCGAAATCGAGATCGCGGATCCGTCCGCGCTGGATGCGCTTCTCGACGCGGCAGCGTACCGTGAGCTGACCCAGAGCTGAATCTTCATTCAGGGGCGTGAATCGCCGACGGGCGAGTCCGGTTGACCCTTCATTTCCAGGGTCGCTAGGCTCGCTCCCTAAGCTCGCCGCTGACGTCGAGTAACGCCCTACCCGGTGCCCATAGCAGTTCCACGGATACGTGGCCGATATGACCGTGAGGTGGTCCGATGACGCGACCAGACGACGAGTTCCCCCAGCTCGACGTCACGTCGACCCTGCACCTCGGCTCCCTGGAGGAGGCGCTGGAAGGGCCGGAGTCTGACGTAGTCCCGGGGCGGGTCTCGGGACAGCTGCCGCCGGGCATGGCCCTGCTGGTGGTGCGTCGTGGCCCGAACGCGGGCGCCCGCTTCCTGCTCGACCACGATGTGACGACCAGTGGCCGTCACCCCGACAGCGACATCTTCCTCGACGACGTGACGGTCTCGCGCCGGCACGCCGAGTTCCACCGGGACGGGTCCACGTTCACCGTGCGCGACGTGGGCAGCCTCAACGGCACGTACGTCAACCGGGAGCGGGTCGAGTCGGCCACGCTCAACAACGGCGACGAGGTGCAGGTCGGCAAGTTCCGCCTGCTGTACGTGGCCGGCCCGCGCGCCGAGGAGGCATGACAGCAGCGGTGCCGGCGTCGGCCGGCGGCGGGGGCGGAGCGGCGCGGGCACAGGCGCTGATGAGCATCGGCGAGGTGCTCGGGCTGCTGCGCTCCGATTTTCCGGACATCACCATCTCGAAGCTGCGGTTCCTCGAGACGGAGGGTCTGGTCGAGCCGCAGCGGACGTCGTCCGGCTACCGCAAGTACAGCCGCGAGGATGTGGCGCGGCTGCGGTTCATCCTCGGCGCGCAGCGTGACCAGTATCTGCCCCTGCGCGTCATCCGCGAGCAGTTGTCCGAAGGCGCGCACCTGACCCAGGTCCGCCCGACCCTGGTCGCGGTCGGCGACGACCACCGGCCCGAGGCCGTGCCGGAGCAGGTCGACGAGCGGCTGCGCCGTCAGGAGCTGTGCCACCGCGCCGGGATCACCGAGGCGCTGCTGGCCGACCTGGAGCGGCACGGGCTGGTCACGGCCCGTGCGGGGGAGTGGTTCGACGGCGACGCGCTGGCGGTCGCCGAGGTCGCCGGCCAGCTCGCCGAGTACGGCGTCGAGCCCCGGCACCTGCGGGCCTACCGGGTCGCCGCGGACCGCGAGGCGGGGCTGTACGCCCAGCTGGTGGCTCCGCTGATGCGCCAGCAGGACCCCACCGCGCGGGCGCGGGCGGCCGAGGCGATGCGGGAGCTGACGATCCTGTCGCAGCGCCTGCACGTGGCGCTGCTGCGTTCCGGGCTCAACGACGCGCTCGGCGGCTGACCGGCCCTCGTACGAGCCGAGGGTGCGCGTGGGCGTGTAGCGTGCAGTAGGAGAGGCTGAGAGGCAGTGTCGTCCGGTTCGCCGCGAGGCGGGCCAGTCGGACACCGGCCCCAGGCAGACGCGACGGAGGCGAGACGGTGCGCGAGCTGAGCGTGATCGGGGTAAGGGTCGAACTGCCCACCAACCAGCCGATCGTCCTGCTGCGTGAGGTGGAGGGTGACCGCTACCTGCCGATCTGGATCGGCGCGGTGGAGGCGACAGCCATCGCCTACGAGCAGCAGGGGGTCAAGCCGGCCCGGCCGCTTACCCATGATCTTCTTCGGGACCTGCTGCAGGCGCTGTCCGCGCCGCTGAAGGCCGTGGAGATCGTCGAGCTGAAGGACAGCATCTTCTACGCCGACCTGCTGATCGGCGACTCGGTGCGGGTGTCGGCGCGGCCCAGTGACGCGATCGCCCTGGCGCTGCGCGTCGGCGCACCGGTGCGCTGCGCGGAGCGCGTGCTCGACGAGGCCGGGATCATCATCCCGGACGAGCAGGAGGACGAGGTGGAGAAGTTCCGGGAGTTCCTGGAGCAGGTCCGCCCGGAGGACTTCGCGAGCTGACGGCGCGCCGTTAACGAGCAGGTCACCGAAAAGTGACGCTCCGGGACTCGAATGTGGCGTGTCGCGGCGTTACCTCCCCACCCGCCGGCCGCATCCGCTATAGGCTGCTTCACGTCGACACTCGGCGGGAGGTAGTCGCATGAATCAGCTCCACGATCCGCAGTCGCCTGGCAGTGACCCAGGTCGTCCCGGTGGTGCGGCCGCATTGCGCGGCGGCGTGGCGGAGGATGCCGACTCGGACGTGCAGGGCGGTTCGCTCGGCTATCGGGGCGTGACGGCCTGCCACGCGGTCGGGATCAGCTACCGGCAACTGGACTACTGGGCCCGGACCGGGCTGGTGGTGCCGAGCATCCGCGACGCGTCCGGCTCGGGCACCCAGCGGCTCTACTCGTTCCGCGACCTGGTCGTGCTGAAGGTGGTCAAACGGCTGCTGGACGCCGGGGTGTCGCTGCAGAACATCCGCCGCGCCATCGAGACGCTGCGGGCGTACGACGCCGACGACCTGGCCACCATCACCCTCATCTCCGACGGCACCTCGGTGTACGACTGCCGCTCGCCGGAGGAGGTCGTCGACCTGCTGCAGGGCGGCCAGGGTGTGTTCGGCATCGCCATCGGCGGGGCCTTCAAGGAGATCCAGGGCTCGCTGTCGCACCTGCCCGCCGAGCGCGGCACCGAGGTCGACGAGGCGACGGTCACCCCGTTCGCCCCGGCTGTGCTGCCGCTGGGCGTCACCGACGAGCTGGCCGCGCGCCGGGCCCGTCGCCGCGCAGGCTGAGCGCACGTTCCACCCCCCGAGGTGACGGGCGTCACCGGGGCGGGTAAGACATCACCATGCTCGTGCACACCGACGCACGCCGCCGCTGGCTGTGGACGGCGGCTGCCGCCGTGGCGGCGTACGCGCTGCTGACCTTCGCCGTCGAGATCACCTGGCCCCCGCTGGTGGAGCAGGACGCCGTCGTCAGCGCTGCCGCGCACCGGCTGGCGCTGGAGTATCCGGCGTGGCGCGTGGTGATGAGCGCGGTCACCCGTACCGGTGACACCGTCGTGCTGCTGTCGGTCCTCGCATTCACGCTCGGGTTCCTGCTGCGCCGCCGGATGCTCGCACACCTGGCCTTCGTGTGCGCGGCCGTGGCGGCCAGCGCGGCGCTGCGCCTGGTCGTACACGCGCTGGTGGCCCGGGACCGGCCCGAGGGCATGCTCGCGCTGGCGGCGGGCTGGTCCTATCCGTCCGGCCACACCAGCCACTTCGCGACCGCGGCGTTGCTGCTGTTCGTGCTGGTCTGGCCGCTGCTCGGAGCGCGCTGGCAGCGGGTGGCGCTGGTGGCGACGGTCGGCGGCTGGGCCGTACTGGTGGGGGCGAGCCGGGTCGCGCTGGTGGTGCACTGGCCGTCCGATGTGCTCGGCGGGTGGCTGGTCGCGCTGGCGGCGGTGCCGCTCGCGTTCATGACTCACGCTGTGCGGATAAATCACTCTCGTCCATAATTTTACATTGCTGTACGTGTATATCCGCTGCCAGTCTGGTCACCCGACCGGCCCGCTGGGGGCCGCGACGACACGAGGGTGGCAGCGATGACACGACGCTGGCTGGTGACGGGTTGCTCGACCGGGCTGGGCCGGGCGCTGGTGGAGCGGTTGGCGCAGGCGGGTGAGCGCGTGGTGGCCACGGCCCGCCGCCCCGAGACGCTGTCCGACCTGGCCGACCGGCACCCCGACACGGTGCTGGCCCTGCCCCTGGACGTCTGCGACCCGGTCGCCTGCGCCGCCGTGGTCGCCACCGCGACCGCGCACTTCGGCGGCATCGACGTGCTCGTCAACAACGCCGGATATGGGCAGTGCGGCGCGGTGGAGGAGGTCTCCGACGGCGAACTGGAGGCGCAGTTCGCGACGAACGTCTTCGCGCCGTGGCGGCTGGCCCGGCTGGTGCTGCCGCTGTGGCGGGCACAGGGCGGCGGGCACGCGGTGTTCGTCTCCTCGGTCGCGGGCGCGGTGCCGTTCCCCGGCCTCGCCGCGTACACCGCCAGCAAGTTCGCGCTGGAGGGCCTGGCCGAGTCACTGGCGCAGGAGTCGGCGCACCTGGGGGTGAAGGTCACCATCCTGCAACCCGGGGGCTTCAACACCCCGTACGGCACCTCCGCGGCCCTGCCGCGCCAGCGCGTGGACGCCTACGAACCGGTCGCCGGGCCGATGCTCGCGGGCCTTCGCGGCATGCACGGCAACCTGGAACTCAACCAGCCCGAACTGTTCGCCGAGGCGGTACACCGCCTGGTCGGCCTCGCCGAGCCGCCCCTGCGCCTGCCCATCGGCGAGGACGCCGGCCAGTTCCTCACCATGGCCCTGTCCGCCCGCACCAAAGAATTCGACGACGTCACCGCCGCCCGCCTCCACCTCCCCGCCACCCCCTGACCCACCCCCACCCC
>NZ_JAAOTJ010000022.1 GCF_011297335.1 Catellatospora methionotrophica
GCCGCCCCGTGCCGCGCCGGTCCGGGCCGCCCGCGCTGTTCCGGTCAAGATCGCTGTTTCGGGTCATGATCTGCGGTTAGACGCCAGATCATGACCCGAAACAGCGATCTTCCGCCTGAAGGCGGGACGGCCAACGCCAAGACCGGTTTGGAAGGGCACCTTGCAATGCCCATAGCGATGGGAAGGTGCCCTTCCTTCGGGGCGGGTTGTCGGGGTGGGGCGGGAGGATGGGCGGTGTGGCGGCGGTGGTGGCGGTGGTGGCGGACGGCGGTGGCGGTGGGCTGCTGCGGGCGCTGGATGCCGCGGGGGAGCCGAGCGGGCCCGTCGAGGCTGTGGTGGATCTTGCCGGGGCGGTCGGGGAGCTGGAGCGGACGGATGGGCCGCGGTGGCTGTGGGCGTCTACGGAGCAGGTGTACGGACCGCTGCTGCCGGACGGGGTACGCGTGCGGCGGTGTCATGACGTGGAGCTGGCTGAGGTGCTGCTGCTCGGCAACGCCGGACGCTACGGTGAGCCCCGGTCGGCTGCCGCCGCGTACGCCCGGCTGGTCGGTGCGCCGGTGCCCGCCGACCACGCGGCGCGGCCCGCCCAGCCGCCGGGGGACCTGCAGGGCACCCTGTTCGGCGACGCGCCCGCCCAGGTCGCCGTGCCGGGCGGGGTGGATCCGGTGGAGGCGCTGGCGGCCGTGTACCGGGACCAGCTGGCCCGGACCGCCGCCGTCGAGCATCCGGCGCGGATGCGGCTGCTGATGGCGGCCGAGTCGGCCAGCGCGCTGATCGCCGCCGAGATGGGGTACACGGGGCTGCCCTGGCAGGGCAGCGCTCACGACGAGATCCTGGTCGGGCTGCTGGGTGAGCCGTCCCCGGTGGGCGGGCCGCCGCGGCGGCTGGCCGAGCTGTCGGGCCGGATCGCCGAGCTGCTGAACGCGCCCGGACTGCATCCCGACTCGCCGGCCGAGTTGCGCAAGGCGCTGCGCCGGGCCGGGATCGAGGTGCCCAACACCCGGTCGTGGGTGCTGCGGGCGGTCGACCATCCGGTCATCGAGGTGCTGCTGGAGTACAAGGAGCTGTACCGGATCTGGACCGCGCACGGGTGGAGCTGGCGGGAGCAGTGGGTGCAGCAGGGGCGCTTCCGGCCCGCGTACGTGCCGGGCGGGGTGGTCACCGGGCGCTGGGCGACGCGGGGCGGCGGGGCGCTGCAGATCCCCAAGGCGGTGCGCGGCGCGGCCCGCGCCGATCCGGGCTGGCGGCTCGTCGTCGCCGACGCGGGGCAGCTGGAGCCGCGCATCCTCGCCGCGGTGTCCGGCGACGCGGGGCTGGCCCGTGCCGCGGCCGCGGGCGACCTGTACGCGGTGCTGGCCGCCGAGGCGTTCAAGGGTGACCGGGCGGCGGCGAAACTGGCCCTGCTCGGCGCGATGTACGGCCAGACCGGCGGCGCGGCCGCACCCGCCATCGCGGCGCTGCGCGGCAGCTACCCGAAGGCCTGGGCGTACGTCGAGGCGGCCGCGCGCACCGGGGAGACCGGCGGGCTGGTGCGCTCCTGGCTGGGCCGGACGTGCCCGCCGTCGGCGCTGGAGTCGTCGTGGGCCGACGAGGGCGCGTCGGGCCGCTCGCGGGGCCGGTTCACCCGCAACTTCGTCATCCAGGCCACCGCCGCCGAGTGGGCCGCGTCGCTGCTGGCCACGCTGCGCGCGAGGCTCTGGGGCGCCCGTGCGGAGCTGGTGTTCTTCCAGCACGACGAGGTCATCGTGCACTGCCCGCAGGACGAGGCGGACCTCGTGGTCGCCGCCCTGGAGGCCGGGGCGAGAGCAACGGGCGAGCTGCTGTTCGGCAGCTCGCCCGTACGGTTCCCGCTCACCGTCGCCGTCGTGGACTCCTACGGCGACGCGAAGTAGTCAGACCTCGATGTCGAAGCGCTTGAGCAGCGCCGGGGCCAGCAGGCCCGCGCCCGCGACGAACGAGATGACCGTGAAGGCGGTGCGCAGCACGGTGGTCTCCACCTTGCTGCCTGCTTCGATGGCGAAGGTGTCCGGCAGGCCGATCATGCGCCACATGCGCCGCCCGGTCGGGATCGGCCACAGGATCGGCACCCCTGCCCTGGTCACGATGTCGCCCATCAGGTGCACGATGCAGCCGACCCCCACCGCCAGGCCGATCATCGGGTACCCGCGGTTCTCGCTGGGCAGGAAGTTGAACGCGAAGTAGGCCGCGGCTGCCGAGGTCAGCGTCACGATGACCCAGCCGGCCCGGTCGGCCCACTTGTCGAACAGGCCGCGCAGCGCGAAGCCGAACATGAAGAACAGGATGCCGATGACCGCCCAACGGCCGAACCTGGTGCACAGCCAGATCGAGCCGAAGCCCATCAGCGCCGCGAACGGCAGCGTGTGGGTCAGCGTGCGGTGGCCGTTGTGCCGGTGGGGGTCCTTGCTCAGCTTGGTGGCCGTGTACACGCCGACCGAGATCTTCTCGATGACCTCGGCGACGAACAGCGAGGCCACGCCGAAGCTGCGGGAGACGGTCGAGCCGCCCTGGCCCTTGGTCACCTTGCCGGACATGTCCAGATCGGGCAGCAGTGCGGCCCCCGCGCAGACCGCCGAGCCGACCGCGATCGTCGTGGCCGACTGGGGATAGTCGAAGAACTGCGCGGCCACCCAGGACCCTGTCAGCCACGTGGCCGCGCCGGACAGCGCGTGCTGTGGACCCATCATGATGTTTGTTCCTCCCCTGACCACCACAACGTCGCGTTGCGATCAACGCGCGCACACTGTGTCAAACTATGGCGTCCGGATGCAATCGGCTGGACCTCCATAGCAGACGGTGGCGGTCAGGTCACGCAGGGCCGCGCGGCGTGCCGTATGTTTGCCTGGCGGATACACCCAGCTCATCGCGCAGTGCGTTCTCCGTCAGGGGATACGGGTGGTGCGGGTCGAGGCGGTCGGGTGTTGTCGGATCCCCGTCATCGTCGATAGGCAGGCCGACCGCGACCCGTTCCCGGTCGGGCACCGGCACCCAGCCGGCGCCGTCCCACATCAGGTCGTCGCGGCTGTGCGCACCCGGACGGTCGTGTCCGGCCAGGTCGTCCCACACGTGCGCCAGCTCGTGGTAGAGCACCGCGACCGGCGGCGCGCCGCCTGGCAGACCCTGGAAACCCGGCTCGTACGAGATGACGTGCCGGTCGGTGTCCCCGTCCACGCCCGCGAAGCCGTTGGCGGACCCGGACGGCAGTTCCCGCACCTCCAGGGTGTCCGGCCCGTCGCCGGGCAGCCACCCGTCGCCGCCGTCCAGCCCCGCGTCCAGCTCGGCCAGCATGCGCCGCCCGGTGGGTGACGCCCGCAGCAGGTCCAGGTCGGACTCGACCCGCTCGGCGAACTCCGGCGTGCCCGTGACCTGGACACGGCCACCGGGGGCGACCGGCGGGGCGACGTGGGACAGCTCGGCGTCGGTGGCCGGATCGGCCTGGTCGCGGTAGGCGCGGTCGAGCCCGGTCGCGCCGTCGAGCAGGTCCGCGCCCGCGCCGCCGGTGAGCACGTCGCCGCCGTCCCCGCCGGACAGCAGGTCGCCGCCCCGGCCGCCGGACAGGTGGTCGCGGCCTGCCCCGCCGCGCAGCGTGTCGTCGCCGCTCAGGCCGTACACGGTGTCGTCGCCCGCCCCGCCGTCGGCGACGTCGGCCCCGGCCCCGGCGTCGAGGTAGTCCCGGTCGTCGCCGCCCAGCAGCAGGTCGTCGCCGTCCCGGCCGAGCAGCGTGTCCGCGCCGCCCGCGCCGTGCAGCAGTGTCCCGCCGTCGACCCGGTCGCCGCCCGCCCCGGCCAGCACGCTGACCTGCGCCGCGACCGCCGGGTCGACGCGCACCCGGTCGTCACCGGCCCCGGTGCGCACCACCAGCCGCCCGTCCGGCACGGCCGCCACGGTCACGCCGCCGACCAGCACCAGCAGGCGGCCGGCGGCGTCGACGGTGACCGTCACGTCGTCGTCGTTCGCCCCCGTGCTCACCAGCGTCACGCCGCCGCCGCGCACCACCACCGTCTCCGACGGCTCCGGCGTGGGCAGCGCGACGGCCTGCGGCAGTGCCCCGGCCAGCTCGTGCCAGCCCGTGGTGACGGCGGCGAGGGCGGCCTCGGCCTGCCGCGTCGCCGTGGTGAGGTCGCCGCGCAGGTCGGCGGCCTCGGCGGCGGCCGCGTGGACCCGGGCCGCATGCGAGGGGCCGCGTGCGAAGAACAGCAGCCGTTCCCGGCTGCCCTGGCACGGCACGACGGCGGTGACCCGGGCCAGCGACTCGTCCAGGTGACGTTGCACGGAAGCGAGCCTCCCGGCCAGCGCTTCCAGCGCGACGGCCGCCCGCCGGGCCAGGTCGGCCGCGCGCTCCGCCCCGGTCGCCGCCGGCCTGCGCCGGTCCTCGTAGGCGGTCGCGTCCGTGCCGGTCCACCCCGCGCTCGGCGCGGTGGCGGCGGCCAGCCCGTCGGCCGTCTCCGCCGCCAGGGCGGCACAGGCCCGCCACCGCGCCGCGGCGGCCAGCAGCGGCCCTTCCCGCACCGGCAGCGACCACAGCGGCGGCATCGCCATGACCAGCACGGGCGCGGCCTCGGGCAGTGTGTCGGGCTTCATCGCACACCCCGTCGAGCGCTGTGCGGCCTGCCGGACCTCATCGGGCATTCCGCCGGAAGCCCGGCCGCCCGCCGGGCTTGCCCGCACGCTCCGACAGGGACCGGACAGCGCGCCGACCGATGTCGGGTCACCACATGCCCCTGGTGCGGGCCGGATCGCGAAGCCGGTCGAGGCGGGCGGCGGACTGTTCCTCGGCGCGCTGGTGGGCGGCGGCGACCAGGTAGAGGCTGTCGGCGTCGGTGAGCAGGCCGTCGGCCAGCGCGGCGAGCGCCTCGGCCGCCGCCCGCACCGTCGCCAGGTGCGCCGCCGCGACCAGCGGGTCCACTCCGGACGGCCGTTCGGGCGGTGGCAGCGGGGCACGATGCACGGCGGTGGCCAGGGATTCCAGCTCGGCGGCCAGCCGCAGGGTCCGGGGCGGCTCGCTGGTCGTCTGCGTCACGCCATCGAGGGTGGCATCGCGTGAGGGGCGGCACAACGCCCCCCACGCGATCTGTGGATAACTCTGCCTCAGGCGACCGCCGCCGGGGTGAAGACGCCGGTCACCAGCTCGGTGAGCAGCTGCGGCCCGTGCTCGGTGAGCACCGACTCGGGGTGGAACTGCACGCCCGCGAAACCCGGCCCGCGCAGCGCGTGCACGAATCCGGTGCCGTCCTCGCGCGACAGTTGCAGCTCGCCGTACGCGGTGGGCAGGGTGTCGGCGGGGGCGACCGCGGTGAAGGTGGAGTAGAAGCCCACCCGGCGGGTCACCCCGAACAGGTCGATGTCGCACGGCAGGCCCTGGTAGGGCACGTCGCGGCGGTGCATGGGCAAGCCGAGGCGGCGGCTGAGCACCTGGTGGCCCAGGCATACGCCGAGCAGCGGCGCGCGGCGCGACAGCCGCTCCTCGACGACGCGTCCCAGAGCCGCCACGCGCGGGTCGGTGTCGTCGGCCGGGTCGCCGGGGCCGGGCCCGGCGACCACCAGGTCGTACGAGCTGAGCCCGCCCAGGGCCGTGGTGGGCTGGACGGTGACGCGCATGCCCAGCGAGCGCAGCAGGTGCCCGAGCATGCCGGTGAAGGTGTCCTCCGCGTCGGCGATCAGCGCGGTGCGGCCCACCAGCGGTCCGGTCACCGGCTCGGGGGCCCGCTCGGCGAGCCAGAACCGGGACAGCCGCTCGTTGCGTGACAGCAGCGTGGCGCGTACCGCCGGGTCTTCGGCCAGGGTCTTGATATCGGTGTCGGTGTGCGCGGCCGGGGCGGTGCGCAGGCCGAGCGCGGTGAGCACGCCGCCCGCCTTGGCGTGGGTCTCGGCGACCTCGCCGTCCGGAGTGGAGTCGCGGACCAGCGTCGCGCCCGCCTTGACCGCGATGGTGCCGTCGGGGGCGATGTCGGCGCAGCGGAACAGGATCGGCGCGTCCAGGCTCTGCCCGCCCTCGGCGTCGCGGCCCAGCAGCGCCAGCACCCCGGCGTAGTAGGCGCGGCCGGACGTCTCGTAGCGGGCGATGACGCGGGCCGCGTTCTCGATCGGGCTGCCGGTCAGCGTCGGGGCGAACATGGTCTCCCGCAGCACGTCGCGCACGTCCAGGCCGGTGCGCCCGGCCAGCAGGTACTCGGTGTGGGTGAGGTGGGTCATGTGCTTGAGGTAGGGCCCGAGCACCTGGCCGCCCTGCTGGGCGACCACGGCCATCATCTTGAGCTCCTCGTCGAGCACCATCGACAGCTCGTTGATCTCCTTGCGGTCGCTGAGGAAGTTCAGCAGCGTCTCGCGGCCGTCCGCGCCGAGGTCGCGGTGGCGCAGTGTGCCGGAGATCGGGTTCATCATGACCAGGCCGTCGTCGACACTGACGTGCCGCTCCGGGGACGCGCCGACCAGGGTGCGGCCGTTTACTCTGCTAGTGACTCGTCCCGGCTGCCCACCTGGACGGTGGTCAGCCATGGACTCCCCACCAGCAGCCGGCAGGTGGACCAGGAAGGACCAGTACACGCCGCGCTCGCCGGTGATCAGGCGGCGCAGCGCGGCCCCGGCCAGCAGGCGCGGGTCGGCGTCGGTGCGCGCGCGGGCGGTGCGGTGGATCACGAAGTTGGACCCGGCCCCGTGGCCGATCTCGTCGCGCAGCACCGTGGAGACCAGTTCCCGGTAGGCCGCGTCGTCGATGTCGAAGCCGAGGTCGGTCACGTCGGGCACGGCGTCGGGGAGCGCGGCCAGCGCCTCGGCGAGCGGGATGCGGTCGTACGACGCGACGGTCAGGCAGGCCAGCGGGGTGCCGTCGTCGACGCGGTCGAAGCCGCGCTCGGCGAGCTGGCGGTAGGGGACCAGGGCGAGCGTGCGCGGACCGGCCTCGTCGCCGTCCGCGTGCTCGGGCAGGGGGATGTCGGCCAGCCGTGCCACGGTGGACAGCGGACCGCGCAGCACCTCGAGGTACTCGGAACCTTCGCGTCGCAACAGCGCGAACGGGCCCGGATCGGGCGCGCCGAGCAGATCGTGGAGCAGGTTCATCGATGGTCTCCCGGTTAGGGTGGCCGTGCGCCGGGCGACCGAAAAGCAAAGGCCGCCTCGTCGAGGCGGCCGCGGTGTGGGTATGCCTACCCGCGTGTGTCGATGGCCGCCGGTTGGGCGCGCCACCACAGGTTGCGGGTGGAAGTCATGGCGGCAACGGTACCGCCGACGCGTGCGACTGTCCAGAAGGCTCACCGCCCGTGCGCGAGTGACCGGTGGCCCGGCGGTGTCACATTCGCGCTCACCTATCCACTTTTCGTTGTGTGACGGGTAACATACCGCGAGTCACCAGTGGTGGCGGCGGTTCAGCCGAGGCAGGGGAGGGCCGATGGCGAACGACGCGCACGAGCGGCGGGCGGGATCACGTCTCGCGGCCGCGGTCACCCTTCCGCCGGTCGCGTTCGCGGTGGCCGCGTGCGCGCTGCTGGCCTGGGCCGTGGCCGACGCCCTCGACAATCGCGAGCTGGCGGAGCTGGGCATCGACGGCGCGGCGCACGCCGAGATCGTCTCCTGGCGCTGGGTGGCGGTGATCGCCGTCGGCGCGCTGCTCACCCTGGCGGTGCTGGGCCACCTCGTGCTGGCCGCCCGGCGCGACCTGCTGGCAGCCGCCGAGGGGCTGCGCCGCGACGCGCTGGCCCTGGCCGACGACATCCCGGTGACCTTCGAGCGGCTGCGGACCGGCAACGGCGAGCCGCCCGCCGGGGCCCCGCCCGCGCCACCGGCCGGGGAGTTCGCCGACGCGAGGGTGGCGCTGGAGGCGGTCCGCGACAGCGTCGTGGCGCTCGCGCTGCGGCAGGCGCGCTCCCGGCGTACCGTCAACGGGATCTTCACGAATCTGGCCCGGCGCTCGCAGATCCTGGTCGAGCGGCAGCTGCGCCTGCTCGACGAGATGGAGCGCGACGAGCGCGACCCGGACCGGCTGGCCGCACTGTTCAAGCTGGACCACCTGTCCGCCCGGCTGCGCCGCAACGACGAGAACCTGCTGGTGCTCGCCGGGGCCGAGCCGCGCCGCCGCTGGCGCGAGGGCGTTCCGCTGGCCGCGCTGGCGCTGGCCGCGCTCTCCGAGATCGAGCAGTACGAGCGGGTCCGGGCCGACGTCGACGACTCGCTGTACATCGCCGGGCACGCCGCCGCCGACATCGGCCACCTGCTGGCCGAGCTGCTGGACAACGCCACCGCCTTCTCCAACCCGAACACCGCGGTGCGGGTCGCCGCACACGCCAGGCCGGACGGGGCGCTGGTCGAGATCGTGGACGACGGCATCGGCCTGAGCGAACGCGCGCTCGCCGAGGCCAACGCGTTGCTGGCCGTGCCCGCCGAGGTCGACGTCGCGGTCAGTGAGCGGATGGGCCTGGTCGTGGTGAGCCATCTCGCCGCCCGCCACGGCGTGCGGGTGGGCCTGACGCTGTGCCCTGACGGGGGCGTGCGGGCCGCCGTCGAGCTGCCCGCCGCGCTGCTCACCGAGCCCGCGGAGGCGGACCTGCTCGTGCCGCCGCCCGCCGCCGTGCCGCCCCGCGTCCAGCCGAGCCATGCCCAGCCGCCCATCGCCCTGCCGCCCGGCGCCGTGCCGGACCGCACCCAGCCCGCGGCCATCGCGCCGCAGCCGATGCCGCAGCGGCGGCGCGAGCCCGATCCGGCGGCCACGGCCGCCACCCTGACCCGGCTGTACGAGGGCGTACGGCGAGGTCAGGCCGGCGACGGCGCGGTGGCGTCGACAACGGCACCGGACGACAACGAGGGGGAGCAATGAGCACCGCGACACTGAGCAAGCCGGCCCAGGACCTCAACTGGCTGGTCACCGGATTCGCCGACCGGGTGCCGGGCGCGCGGCACGCGATCGTGGCGTCCTCGGACGGGCTGGTGGTCGCGGTCTCCGCGCACCTGGACCGGTCCACCGCCGACCAGCTGGCGGCGGTCACCTCCGGCCTGATCGGCATCGCGGGCTGTGTGGCGCAGCTGTCCGACGGCGACGAGGTGCGCCAGACCGTGATCGAGATGGGCCGGGGCTACTTCCTCACCATGGCGATCCGGGACGGCTCGGTGCTGGCGGTGGTCGCCGACGCCGACGCCGACCTGGGCGTGGTCGGGTTCGAGATGGCTCGGCTGGCCAAGCAGACCGGGGAGATCCTGACCCCGGCACTGCGCGCCGAGCTGCAGCGCGCGCTGCCCCGCTGAGCCTCAGCTGTTGCGCTTGGCGAGTTTCTCCAGCTCGTCGAGCAGCTTCTGCACCGGCTCGTACGCCTCCTTGGCGTCACCCTCGGCGTCGTCGGCCCAGCCCTCGACCTTCTTCTGCAGGTTCTCGGCGCGCTTGCGCGCCTCGTCCCAGTCGCCCTGGAGCATCTTGGTGGAGATGTTCCTGAGCCCGTTCTCCAGCTCGGTCTTCTGCTTCGGGGTGATCAGCTCGGTGTCGCGCAGCTTCTGCACGGCGTCGTTGAGGTCCGACAGCAGCTTCACCGCCGCGAACGGCCCGCCCCGCTCCGGGGTCGGGCTCGGCTTGACGACCGCCGTGGTGCGGGCGGGGCGGCTCGGCGAGCGGGTCGGGGTGGTGACCGCGTTGGCGGGATCGGTCGGCTCGTTCAGCGCCGACATGATCAGGAGTACGCCGCTGATCACGATGATCGCCATGACCAGCGCCACGGCCAGCAGCGGGCGGCCGCCGCGCTTCGGGCGGGCCGGGGGCGCCGCCTTGGGCCGGGGCACGGCCTGCACGCGGGTGGCCGGGGCGGGCACCCGGGCCGCGCCGGAGATCGCGCCGCCGGTGGGCGCGAGCAGCGTCGGGTTCGGCCCGGCCGGGGTGGCCGGGACGGAGCCGGGCATGGCCGGGGCCGCCAGGCCGCCCAGGGCGTGGGCGAGGTCGTCGGCGCGCGGGCGGCGCGCGGGGGAGGGGTCGACCGCGGCCGCGATCAGGGCCGTGATCGCCGGGGGCACGCCGGGCAGCGGCGGCAGCGGGCGCGGGCGGGCGTGCTCGGCCTCGAACTGCTCCCAGCTGTCGATGCCGTTGCGCCGCCGCCCGGTGACCATCTCGATCAGGAGCACACCCAGGGCGTACACGTCGGCGGCCGGATCGGCGGCCTTCTGGCGCAGCCGCTCCGGGGCCGCGTACGCCGGGGTGCCGATGATCAGCATGCCGGTCGCGTCGGGCAGGCCGGTCATCGCGGCGATGCCGAAGTCGAGCACCTTCGCGCCGGTCGCGGTGATCATGATGTTGCCCGGCTTGACGTCGCGGTGCACCACGTCACGGGCGTGCGCGGCGGCCAGCGCCCCGGCCACCTGGGCGCCGATCACGGCGGCCCGCGCCCAGCCCACCGGCCCGCGCGCCATCAGCTCGGCCAGCGACTCACCGGTGAGCAGCTCCATCACCAGGTAGGGCTCGACGTGGCCGTCGGGGAAGGTGACCTCACCGAAGTCGTGCACCGCGGTGATGTGCGGGTGGGTCAGCTGCGCGGCCGAGCGCGCCTCGCGCAGCGCGCCCGCGCGCAGGGCCGGATCGGCCGCCGTCGGACCGGCGAGCACCTTCACCGCGACGGGGCGGCCCAGCACGAGGTCGTGGGCCTGCCAGACCTCCGCCATGCCGCCGGAGCCGATGCGGCGGTCCAGCAGGTAGCGGTCGTGCAGCTTCAGACCGGGGGTGAAGGCTGACATGGTGGACAACCGTACCGTGTCCCAGCCACCGGTGACACCGAACGCAGGGCAGCGTGACCCCCGTCGCGCGTGGTTATATTCCTGGCTATGTCTGACTCCCCGGGACCAGGGCTCGCCCCGGTGCGCCGCCGCCCGGCGGACGTGCCCGGTGACGCGCCCGCTGACGACCTGACCGATGCGCCGGTCTCCTTGCTGAAAGGTGACACGGCCGAGCCGGTCGGCGGCGGCCGGGCGGCCTGGCAGCGGTGGCGGCCGTCGGTGCTCACCGGGTTCGTGGTCTGGGCGAGCGGCCTGCTGGCGTACTTCCTGGTCACGGCCGTGGCGTGGATGCCGACCGAGGGGCTGGACAGCAAGGCGGGCCCGGTCCCGTCGACGTTCGGGCAGCTCATCCAGTCGTGGAACCACTGGGACACGGTCTGGTACGTGATCATCGCGGACTCGGGCTACGAGTACGACGCCCGCAGCACCGCGTTCTTCCCGCTCTACCCGATGACGGTGCGGGCGCTGAACCCGCTGCTGCCCGGCGGCACCTTCGAGGCGGGCCTCATCCTCGGCGCGCTGGCCTGCCTGGCCGCGCTGATCCTGGTGCACCGGCTGGCCACCGAGATGATCGGGGCTGAGGACGCCCGGCGCACCACCGTCTACCTGCTGGCCTTCCCGACGGCGTTCTACCTGGTCGCGGCGTACAACGAGTCGTTGTTCGTGGCGCTGGCGCTGGCCTCGCTGTACAACATGCGCCGGGGGCGCTGGTGGTGGGCGGCGATGTTCGCCGGATACGCCAGCGCGACCCGGATGGCGGGGGTGATGCTCGGTGCGGCGTTCGTGTACGAATACCTGCGGCAGCGGGGCTTCTCGTTCCGCAAGACGGCCGAGCAGATGCGCCAGGGCCGGTGGCTGCCGTGGCCGAGGGGCACGTTCGACCGCGACGCGCTGGCGGTGCTGCTGGTGCCGAGCGGGCTGGCCGCGTACATGCTGTTCTGCTATCTGACCTTCGGCGACGCGCTGCACTTCCTCGACGCGCAGAAGGCCTGGTTCCGGTCGGGCTTCACCGCGCCGTGGACCGTCATCGGCGACGTCGTCGACCTGATCAGCGGCAGCGACTCGGTCTACCACCCCGACGCGCTGCGCAACATCGTCAACCTGACCACCGCGCTGGCGGTGCTGGTGCTGCTGGTGCTGGCTCTGGTGGGCCCGTGGAAGCTCGGGGCCGACCACGCGTACCTGGTGGTCTTCGGCGCGATCATCATCCTGATGCCGCTGTCGAACCCGATCCACACCCACTACCCGCTGAGCTCGACCTGGCGCTACGCGCTGGAGTGCACGGTCGCGTTCATGGTGCTGGCCAGAATGGGCCGCAACGTACACTTCGACCGCATATACACCACCGCCATGCTGGCCCTCCAGGGCGCGATGGTGATCGTCTTCGTCCAGAACAACTTCGTCGCATAGCTGCCGGCGCCCGCCTCCGCGGGCGCGGGGTTCGGCCTCTCAGCCGAACCCGCCGTGGGACGGCCCTGTGGTGGTGCTGGCCGGAGGGATGCCGGGCGGTATGGTCTCGCCGTGATCGATTCGGTGGATCTTGTCATTTTCGACTGCGACGGCGTACTCGTGGACTCCGAGACCATCGCCATCCGGGTCGCCTCGCAGATGCTGGCCGAGCTGGGCTGGCCGCTGACCGACGACGAGATCCTGGAGAACTTCGTGGGCCGCTCGGCGACCTCGATGGTGCCGGTGATCGAGCAGAAGCTGGGCCGCCCGTTGCCGCAGTGGCCGGAGATGTTCGTCGCGCGCCAGCTCGCCGCGCACGACGCCGGGCTCGTCCCGGTGCCCGGCATCGTCGAGGCGCTCAACGCGATCACACTGCCGACCTGCGTGGCGTCCAGCGGACGGCACGACAAGATGCGCAACACGCTCGGCATCACCGGCCTCTACGAGCGCTTCGAGGGCCGCATCTTCTCCGCCACCGAGGTGGCCAACGGCAAGCCCGCGCCCGACCTGTTCCTGCACGCCGCGGCGCGCATGGGGGCCGACCCGGCGCGCTGCGTGGTGGTCGAGGACAGCAAGCCCGGCGTGCAGGCCGCGCGGGCGGCGGGCATGCGGGTGCTGGCGTACGCCGGGGGAGTGACCCCGGCCGAGTGGCTGCAAGGCCCCGGCACCGTGGTGTTCCACGACATGCGCAAGCTGCCCGACCTGCTCGGACAGCGCTAGCCGCCGGGCGGATCCGTCCTTTCACGGCGGTGTCGTCCGAACGGGTGGCACTTGTCGCCGACCGTTCATCGGGCGACGCTCTGATCTGGACATACCGTCCCGATCGGAGGTCGACCCGTGTCGCCGTTCCCCCGTACCCGCACCGTCGCGGCCGCAGCGGCCGTGGCCGCCGCGGCCGCGCTCACCCTCACCGCACCGCCCGCCCAGGCCGCCGCGCTCACCCCGAAGGTGCTCGTGGTCGGCATGGACGGGCTGAACTGGGCCAAGGTCGTCGACGCCGATGCGCCGACGCTCGACGCGCTGGCCGCCGGGGGCACCCTCGGCGAGAGCCTGCTCTACTGCAACCCGGTGGCGAACTCGTCCAGCGGCCCCGGCTGGTCCACGATCGCGACCGGCGTCATGCCCGACAAGCACGGCGTCAAGGACAACACCTTCAGCGGCAAGCAGTACGGCACGTACCCCGACTTCCTGACCCGGCTGGAGCAGGCCGACCCGTCCTACGCGACGCTGTCCATCCTGGACTGGGCCGTTTTGCACACGCAGGGCACGTTCGGCGCCGCGATCGACACCCGGATCACCTACAACGGCGACGCCAACGGCTACGTCGGCGAGGACGTGAAGGTCACCAACGACGCGGTCAGCCACCTGCGGAACAACGACCCGGACGCGACGTTCGTCTACCTCGGCAACACCGACGTGGTGGCGCACTCCGTCGGCACCGGCACGGTGTACCGCACCGCGATCGAGACCCAGGACGCCCAGCTCGACCGGATGCTCGACGCCATCGCCGCGCGGCCGACGTACGCGAGCGAGGACTGGCTGATCGTGGTCACCACCGACCACGGCCACAACAACCCGTCCGGCGGCCACGGCGGCTGCGGCGTCGACGCCGAGCGGCGCACCTGGGTCCTGGCCAAGGGCACCGGCCACAGCGCGGGCCTGCGCCCGATCGACACCCGGCTGTCCGACGTCGCCGGCACCGTCTTCGCGCACCTGGGCGTGACCGTCAACCCGGCCTGGAACCTCGACACCAAGGCGCTCAAGGTACGCGCCACCGACCCGTTCGACGGCCTGAACGCGTCGCTGCAGACCCGCTCGCACGAGACCGGCATCCCGGCCACCGTGCAGGGCTGGACGCACACCGCCCCGGCGGGCTGGTCGGTGGACCGCTCGGCGATGCCGACCGGTGGCGTGAACGAGTGGCGCGGCTGGTCGTTCACCAACGAGGAGTTCTGGAGCCGCGCCCAGTCGTCGCAGAACCGCGAGAACGGCCTGCGGCTGCGCGGGGTGTTCGCGGTCGCCGACTCCGACGAGTTCGACGACCGCTCCGGCGGCGCGTCGTTCGACTCGACGCTGGTCTCGCCCGCGTACCCGGTGACCGCCGGGACGGTCAGGACGCTGCGTTACGTCACGCACTACCTGCAGGAGGGCTCGCAGACCGGGGAAGTGCTGGTGTCGTTCAACGGCGGCGCGAACCAGCTCGTCAAGCGCTACAGCGCCGACGCGCGGGCCAGGGCCGAGGCGCTGACCGTCACCGTGCCCGCCGGGGCCACCTCGATGACGGTGAAGTTCCGCTACTACAACGCCGCCAACAACTGGTACTGGGTCATCGACGACCTGCGGGTCAGCTGACGGTGCGGGCACGCCGCCCGGCCCGGTGGCCGGGCGGCGTGCTCGTTTCCCGGCGTCGGTTGAGTCGTTCCTCCTGGCAGGCGTCGCGCGGGGGCGGCGTCGCCGCGGGGCGCCCGATGCCGCGCGGCAACTTCGTGACGCCGCGCGGGGGCGGCGGAAGGTGTGCGACATGGTCGACCGCAGGCGGATTCTGCAGGCGACGGCGGCCGTGGGGGCCGCCACGGTGATCTCCCAGCGCGCCGGGTGGGCCTGGGCGGTGGAGCGGGGCCGGGCGGGCACGCTCGACCCGGCCACGATCCCGAAGTACACGACGCCGCTGGCGGTGCCGTCGGTGATGCCGCCCGCGCACCGCGGTGAGGGCGGGGTGGCCCGCTACCTGATCGGCATCCGCCAGTTCCGGCAGCAGATCCTGCCGTCGGACCTGCCGGAGACCACGGTCTGGGGCTACGGCGACGTGTCGCGGCCGGGCACCTTCCGCACCCCGTCGGACACCATCGAGGCACACGTGGACCGGCCGGTGCGGGTCACCTGGGTCAACGACCTGGTCGACTCGTACGGCGACTTCCGGCCGCACCTGCTGCCCGTCGACCCGACACTGCACTGGGCCAACCCGCCGGGCGGCGACGCCGGGCGCGACTCGCGGCCCACGTTCACCTCGACGCCGGGGCCGTACCGGGGACCGGTGCCGCTGATCACGCACCTGCACGGCGGCCACACGCACGAGGAGAGCGACGGCTACCCGGAGGCGTGGTACCTGCCCAAGGCCCGCAACATCCCGGCCGGATACGCGACCGTCGGCACCTTCTACGACGAGTTCGGGGCGGAGTTCGAGCAGCGCAACGGGGTGGCCTGGAAGCCGGGCACGGCTACGTTCCAGTACACCAACGACCAGCGTGCCTCGACCCTGTGGTACCACGACCACACGCTCGGCGTGACCCGCGTCAACGTGTACGCCGGACTCGCCGGTTTCTATCTGCTGCGCGGCGGCAAGAGCGACCTGCCGCCGGGCGTGCTGCCCGGCCCGGCCCCGCAGCTCGGCGACAAGCCGGGCACGCGGTACTACGAGATCCCGGTGGTGGTCCAGGACCGCTCGTTCAACGCCGACGGCTCGCTGTTCTACCCGGCCAGCCGCGCGTTCGCCGACGACGCCGGTCCGTACATCCCGGAAGGCCCGTTCCCGCCGATCTGGAACCCGGAGTTCTTCGCCGACACCATCATGGTCAACGGCAACACGTGGCCTGACCTGGAGGTCGAGCCGCGCCGCTACCGGCTGCGCCTCCTCAACGGCTGCAACGGCCGGGTGCTGATCATGAAGGTCGCCACCGACCCGCTGGCCCCCCGGCCCGCTCCCGTCGCGCTGCCCATCTGGCAGATCGGCAACGACGGCGGCTTCCTGCCCAAGCCCGCCAAGCTCCAGGAGCTGCGGATGGGCCCGGCCGAGCGCGCCGACGTCATCGTCGACTTCACCGGCCTGCGCGAGGGCACCGAGCTGTACCTCATCAACGAGGGCCCGGACGAGCCGTACAACGGCACCTTCAACCCGTCCGACCCGGCGACGACCGGCCAGGTCATGCGCTTCACCGTCGGGCGGCTGACCGGCAAGGACCGCAGCACCCCGCCCGAGGACCTCGACCTGCCCTTCATCAAGCCGATCGGCCCGGCCGACAACACCCGGCGGCTGTCGCTGGACGAGGAGCTCGGCCACGAGCAGTCCATCGAACTGCTGCTCGGCACGGTCGACGAGCACGGCCACGCTATGCCGATGCACTGGGACCACCCGATCACCGAAGACCCGAAGCTCAACGCCACCGAGATCTGGGAACTGCACAACTTCAGCGTCGACGCCCACCCCATCCACCTGCACCTGGTGCAGTTCGAGATCCTGGGCCGGGGCGTGGACGGCAAGACGCCGCCGGAGCCCGGCGAGCGTGGCACCAAGGACACCGTGATCGCGCTGCCGGGCGAGATCACCCGGGTGAAGGCGAAGTTCGACCTGGCCGGGCAGTACGTGTGGCACTGTCACCTGCTGGAGCACGAGGACAACGAGATGATGCGGCCCTACCGGGTCGGCTGAGCAGGACATCCGGGGCGGCGCGGACCGCGTCGCCCCGGCCTCACAGCCAGCCGGAGCGGCGGAACGCGCGGTACATCGCCGACGCGACCACGAACATCAGCGCCAGCACGATCACGTAGCCGTACTTCCAGTGCAGCTCGGGCATGTAGTCGAAGTTCATGCCGTAGATGCCCGCGATCGCGGTCTGCGCCGCCGCGATGGCGGCCCAGGCCGCGATCTTGCGCATGTCGTTGTTCTGGTCGACGGACAGCTGCGCCAGCCGCGCCTGCAGGATCGAGTTGAGCAGGTCGTCGTACGTGACGATGCGCTCCACGGTGCGCAGCAGGTGGTCGTTGACGTCGCGGAAGTAGCGCCGGATCTCCTTGGGCAGCCCTTCCTTGTCGTCGATCAGCGCGGCGAGGGGGTGCTGCAGCGGGGCGACCGCCCGCTTGAACTCCATCAGCTCGCGCTTGAGCTGGTAGATCTGCGCGGCCCGGTTCTGCGACTGGGGCGCGAAGACGTGGTCCTCCAGCTCGTCGATGTCGTTCTCGAAGGCCACCGCCACGTCGAGGTACGAGTCGACCAGCCGGTCGGCGACCGCGTGCGCCACCGCCCACGGGCCCTGCGCCAGCCGGTCCGGCCGCTTCTCCAGGTCGGCGCGCACCGGTGTGAGCTGCCCGGCCGGTCCGTGGCGCACGCTGATGACATAGCCGTCGCCGATGAACAGCACGACCGACCCGGTCTCGACCACGTCGCAGGTCTCGGTCAGCGTCGAGTGCTCGACGTAGCGCGTGGTGCGCAGCACGAACAGGGCCATGTCGGCGAAGTGCTCGATCTTGGGGCGCTGGCGGTGTGTGGTCGCCGCCTCCACCGCGAGCTCGTCGAGACCGAAGCGCTTGGCGATCGGCGCGAAGTCGGCCTCGCTCGGCTCGTGCAGCCCCAGCCAGAGAAACGAGCCGGGATGCTGCTCGACGGCCGCCAGACCGGAGTCGTAGTCGCACGCGCCCGGACGCCGCCGCCCGTCGACGTAGACCGCGCAGTCGACGACCGACCGGGCCGGGTCGTCGCCGGGGTCGTCGGGGGCGGTGACGCCGGTGGGGCGGACACGCGAGGCCGCCTTGCGCAGGGGCGCGGCCCATGCCCAGGTCACGCCTGCCTGCTGCTGCTCTTCGCTCACGGTCACCTCCGGGCCCTCGTCGCGATCTTAGTCGGCTACAGGCTGAGGAACGGCTCCGCGTAGGTGAACACTCCCCGCATCGCGGGGTCGTACCCGGTCAGCGCCCGTGCCTGGAAGTGCCCGCCCCACTCGGGCTCGGGAGCGAGCACGCCCAGTTCCTGCGCCTGCTGGAAGCCGAACCGGCGGTAGTAGCCGGGATCGCCCAGCAGCGCCACCAGCGGCTCGCCGAGCGCGTCGGCCGCGCCGAGCACGGCGTGCATCAGGGCGCTGCCCACCCCGGCGCGCTGGTGGTCGGGCCGCACGCTGAGCGGGCCGAGGCCCAGGGCCGGGCTGTCACCGACGCGCCCCCGCGTACACACCACGTGCCCGACGATCTCGCCGTCTGCCTCGGCGACCAGCGACAGCGCGGGCAGCCATCCGGCGTCGGCGCGCAGCTGATCGACCAGCCCCGGTTCGGGCGCCCGCGCCGGGGCGTACTGCGGCCCGAACGCCTCCTCGGTGACCGTGCGGATGGCGTCGAGGTCGGCAGAGGTCTCGCGGCGGATCAGCACGGTCCTCATGGTGCCGTATGCGGCGGCGGCCCGGCCGTGGGCCCGTCGACCTCGGCGCTGCCGCGCACCTGGAGCTTGCGCCTGGCCCGCTCGTAGAAGGTCGTGAGCCCGAGCCGCACCACCCGGGCGGCGTCGGCGAGCGCGGTGATCGCCAGCCGGTCGCCCGGCTCGACGTAGCCGTCCACCCGCCCGTCGACCTCCACCGCGAGCCGCCCGCTGTGCGGCAGCACCTGCAGGGCCAGTTGCTCGTCGGCGGACAGCACCAGCGCCCGGTTGAAACTGGAGTGCGCGGCGGCGGCCGTCACCAGCACCGCGGACACCGTGGGCGAGACGATCGGGCCACCGCTGGAGAAGGCGTACGCCGTGGACCCGGTGGGGGTGGCCACGATGACGGCGTCGGCGGCGTAGCGCACGAACGCGTGGTCCTCGACGGTGATGGCGACCCCGGCCAGGCCGTCGCCGGGGATCCGGCACAGCGCGATGTCGTTGAACGCGGTGACCACGTGATCGCCCGGCAGCGTGGTGCGCACCGCCAGGCGCGACTCCACCGTGTAGTGGTGGTTGTCGATCGCCGACAGCGCCGCGGGCAGCCCGTCCACGTCGATCTCGGGCAGGAAGCCCAGCCGCCCGAGGTTGACCCCGAGCACCGGCGTGGTCCGGCCCGCGCCCAGGCGCATCGTGCGCAGCATCGTCCCGTCGCCGCCGAGGCTCACCAGCAGGCTGGACCGCTCCGCCAGCTCCTGCGGATCGACCGCGACCGCCCCGCAGAAGATGCGGTCGACCTCGTCGGGCAGGCCGAGCACGGTGACGTCGCGGCGGCGCGCCCAGTCCATGATGGTGTCGATCGCGGGCACGGAGTCGCGCTGCGGATGCAGCACCAGACCCACCGTGTGTACGAGGCCCACGCTGCCACTCTACGGTCCGGTGCGCCCCCGCCAGGCCGGTATCGACAGCGCGGCGCGCACCAGCCCCGCGGCGGCCAGCACCGGCAGCACCGGTCCCCATGCGGGCAGCTCCGGCAGCATCAGCCAGCCCAGCCAGCCCGCGCACAGCAGCCCGGCGGCCACCACCGGGACCTGTCGCGCCGACCGGTAGGCCGTGTACGCCGCGAACGCCAGCGGCACCACGGCCAGGCTCACGGCCAGCCCCGCCGTACGCGTCAGCTCGGTCCAGCCGCCGAACGTCCAGTCGTTGCTGTAGACCCCCACGGCGTACGCCCCGGCCAGCGTCGCCACGGCGGCCAGCCCCGCCTCCCGCACCCGCGCCACAAGGCCGGAACCCGGCGCGCGGGTGCGCTGCCCCGTCCCGCGTCCCGCCCGCGACGTGCCGAGCAGCGCCGCCGCCACACCGCACACCAGCACGGTCGCCACCGCGTGCCCGGTCACCGCCCCGATCCCCGCGACGAATCCCAGCAGCCCGACCGCACACCCCGCCAGCATCGCCGCCGCCACGCCCCGCGCCTGCGGTCCCGGAGCGGTTGCCGACGCGCCGGACGGATCCGCGTTCGCGGGAGTTCGCCGTGGGCGGTGGGTGCGGAGGCGGGCCATGGTGAGCAGGACGAGGGTGGTGCCGAGCAGGACCTGCGCCAGGCGGCCGAACGGGGGCAGCGCGGTGGTGGCCCGCCAGGTGTCGGTGTCGAACGGCCCGAGCCAGGCACCGGGCAGGGCGATCAGCAGGGTGGCCCAGAGCTGGGAGCGGGGCGGGGCGTCGTGGCGGGGCGCGGTGAGGGCCAGCGCCGCGAGCGCGCCGACGGCCGCCGCGACGACCAGGCCGAGCTGGGCGAACGCGGGCTGGTAGTAGCCGACCAGCGGATCGGGCCAGGCCTGTGCGACCAGGTGCGCCCCGCACGCGACGGCGATCGCGCCCAGCGCGGGAGCCGCCCGCCGCTCCAGGTCGCGGGACCACGGACCGGTACCCGCGAGAGCGATCACGCCGAAGACGCTGAAGGTCATCAGGACCCAGACCGGGGGCCGGGCGTACGGCGTCAGCGGCGCGACCGCGGGCAGCGTCATGGTGACGGCCAGCGCCGTGGCCAGGGCGGGACGGGTCCAGCGGGCCGGGGCGAGCAGCGCGACGGCGCAGGCCAGCAGCCAGGCGGCGTACGCGGCGGGACCGAGGGTGGGCGGCCCGAGCGGCTCGACGCGCCACCACAGGAACGCGGCCGCCCCGCCGAGCAGGGCGAGCGCGACCGGTGCGGCCCGGCGCAGGCCCTCGTCGAGGCCGTCGACGGTGGCCACACCGAGCCGGCGGCGCAGCCCACCCTCGATCAGGTCGGCGGCCTCGACGGCGGTGGGCCAGCGTTGCCCGGGTGGGGCGAGATCGAGCAGCGTGGAGACGATCTCGTCGCCGCGGCTGTCGCGGTAGGACCTCGGATACCACAGCATCAGCCGCCGATATCGGCGCTCCAGTGCGGTCATGCGGGTGCGGTGCCCGCCCGCCGCCGCAGCCGCGCCGCGGCCGCCCTGGCGTTGCCGGTCATCCGCTGGACCTCCGCGTCCAGCACCGTGGCACCCGGGTCGGTGAGCCGGTAGTAGCGGCGCAGCCGCCCGTCGACGACCTCCTCGCCGTCCTGAGCGACCAGGCCCTGCTCGCTCAGCCGATCCAGCGCGCCGTAGAGCGTGCCGGGGCGCAGCGACACCCGGCCGCCCGACAGCGCCTCGACCTCCTGGATCACGCCGTAGCCGTGCATAGGCCCCGCGGCCAGCGCGGACAGGATCAGAAAGGTCGGCTCCTGCAGTGGTGCACTCACCGCCTGATAGTACGGCCAGCGATATATACCGTCAACGGCTGTACAAATGTTGGGCAGGGAAGCTACGGTCGCCGCTATATAACGGCAAACGGAGTATGGGGGCTGGTCGTGCTGATCCTGATCGGAGGTCTCGCCGGGGCGCTCGCGCTGCCGGTCACGATGGTCGGCGTCGGCTGGGCGGTGGTCGCGGTCGCGCTCGCGGCGGTGGCCGTGGCAGCCCGCCGGCGGCCGCGACCTGGCGCGCTCGGCGTGGCGGTGGTCGCGGTGCTGCTGGCGGGCACCGGAACGGTGCGGGCGGCGGGCTGGCTGCTGGTGCTCTGCCTGGCGGCGGCGCTCCTGCTGGCCGTCGTCGACGACCTCACCTGGCGCGGCCTCCTGCGCGCCCCGCTGGTCCTGCCGCACTCCGCCCTGACCGGACTGCGCGCCGCGGTGACCGGACAGCGCGAAGGTGGTGAGCGCGGTGCCGACGGGGGATCGCGCTCCGGTCGGCCTGCGGTGCTCGGCTGGGCGGTGGCGCTGGTTGCCGTCGCGATATTCGGCGGGCTGCTGGCCGCCGCCGACGGGATCTTCGCCGAGCTGCTCCGCGACCTGCTGCCCGGTCCTGGCGAACTGGCCCGCGCGGCCGCCGGATTCCTCCTCGCGGCCCTGCTCGCCGCCGCGTTAGTGGGCCGGGGTGCGGCGGTCCGCACGCCGGTGCAGGACGGTCCGGCCGTCTCAGCGGTCCCGGATCACGCCGGTCGAGGGAGGGCGCCGCGCACGCTGGTGCCGGGAGAGTGGGTGCCGACCGTCGCGCTGCTCGACGTGCTGTTCGGCGGGTTCGTGGTGGTGCAGGTGACCACCTGGTTCCGGGGGCACGACTACGTGCTCGACCCGGCCGGGCCGACATACGCGGAGTATGCGCGGGGCGGGTTCGGGCAGCTGCTCGCCGTCACGCTGCTGACGCTGGGCGTGGTGGGCGTCGTGGCCGCTCGCGCCGCCCGGGACACCGCGCGCCGCCGGCTGCTGCTGCGCTCGCTCGGCGGGGCGCTGTGCCTGTTCACCCTGGTCGTCGTTGCTTCGGCGGTGACCAGGATGGCGCTGTACGTGCAGGCGTACGGCTTCACCCGGCCGCGGCTGCTCGCCGACGCGCTGGTGCTGTGGCTCGGGCTGATCTTCGTGGCGATCCTCGTCGCCGGGGTGCGGCTGAGCATGGCACGGCTGCCGCACGTCGTCGTCGGTTCGGCGGTGCTGGTCCTGTTCGGCCTGGTCGCCGTGAACCCGGACGCGATGGTCGCCCGCACCGTCATCGGCCGGTACCAGCAGGACGGGCACCTCGACGCGGGCTACCTGAGCGTGCTGTCCGCCGACGCCGTCACGGAGCTGGACCGGCTGCCGGAGCCGCATCGCACCTGCGCGCTCGCCCACCTCGTCGACGACCTGCGCGAACCCGACCCGTGGTACGGCTTCAACATCTCCCGAGCGCGGGCCCGCGCCCTGCTGGCCGAGCGCCCGCTGCTGGCCGCCGAACTGCCCCACTGTTGGCCACGCCCGTACGGCGGACCCCAACGCGACGGCTAAACCGGCCCGGCCGGACATCGTGCTGGCAAGCGGTGCTCGTTTCGGGACGCTCAAGCGTCCCGAAACGAGCACCGCTTTTCGCGCATACTCCCGGCTCAGCGGTTGCGGGGTTGCAGGCGGCGGGTGGGCGGGGCGGTCGTCGGATCCTCCGGCCACGGGTGGCGCGGGTAGCGTCCGCGCAGCTCCGCGCGGACCTGCGGGTAGCCGTTGCGCCAGAACGAGACCAGGTCGCCGGTGACCGCGGCGGGCCGTCCGGCGGGGGAGAGCAGGTGCAGCACCACGGGCACCCGCCCGCCCGCCAGGCGGGGCGTCTGCGTCCAGCCGAACGCCTCCTGCACCTTCACCGCCAGCACCGGCGCGGCCGGATCGGCGTAGTCGATCCGCACCCGCGACCCGCTGGGCACCTCCAGCCGCTCCGGGGCGAGCTGGTCCAGTTGCGCCGCCTGGGCCCAGGGCAGCAGGGCCCGCAGCGCTCCGGCCACGTCGATGCGCTGCAGGTCGCCGCGGCGGCGTGCGTTGTGCAGCGCCGCACCCAGCCATCCGTCCGCTCCGGCCAGCAGCGACGCGTCGTCGACCGCGGGCCACGGGTCGCCCAGCGCGTGCGCCAGGAACGCCAGCCGCTCGCGCAGCGCGTCCGCCTCGGGCGTCCAGCGCAGCAGCCGGAGGCCTTCCCTGCGCAGCCCTTCGGCGAGCGCCCGCGCGACGCGTTCGCGGTCGGGCCGTTGCAGCGGGCGCTCGGCCAGCACGATCGCGCCGAGCCGGGTCACCTGGCGGGCCACCACGTCGCCGTCCGACCAGGCGATCTCGTCGCCGGTGACCAGCAGCGGGGACGCCGCCTGCCGGGCGGTCGCCTCGTCGGTGGCGGCGGCCAGCCGGATCCGGGCGGTGCTGCTGCCAGGCTGCCGGTCGGCGGCGGCCACCGCCAGCCAGGGCACCCCGGTCAGCGGTGAGCCCGGTGGCAGCTCGGCGGCGGTGCCCCCGGCCATCAGATACGTGCGGCTGCCCTCGCCGCGAATCCGCGCCACCCGCTCCGGGTAGGCCAGGCCCACGACCAGGGCGGCTGCCAGATCATCGGTCGCCCGCGCGCCGCCCGCCCGGCCCGTGCCGGCGGGCCGGGCCGCAGCCGCGCCGGGTGGCGTCGCCGACGGCTCGGCGGTGTCGCCGGAGCGCAGGTTGCCGGTCAGGCGGCGGACCTCGGTACGCCAGGCGGCGCTCGCGGCCGCGTCGACGCCGTCGCGCAGCCGCCGCCAGCCCCTGGCCAGGTCGTCGGTCCCGATCGGGGTGTCCGCGCCGAGCAGCGCGACGACCTCGGCGGCACGGTGTGCGCCGAGTTCACCGGCGGCGTCGAGCAGGGCCCTGGCCAGGCGCGGGTGTGCGCCGACGCCCGCGATGGCGCGGCCGCGCGCGGTAACCCGGCCGTCGGGGTCGAGCGCACCCAGCGCGGTCAGCGTCTCGCGGGCCACCGTCGCGGCGGCGGCCGGGGGCTGGTCGAGCAGGGCCAGGCCCGCGCCGTCCGCGTTGGACCAGCAGGCGAGCTGGAGTACGAACGCGGTCAGGTCGGCCGAGGCGATCTCGGGGTCGGGATGCTCGGGCAGGCGGTCGTGCTCGGCCTGCGACCAGCAGCGGTACACCACACCCGGCCCCTCGCGCCCGGCGCGTCCGGCCCGCTGGTGCGCCGAGGCCCGCGAGGCCCGCACCGTGACCAGTGAGCCGAGCCCACGGCCGAGGTCTGTCCGCGGCACCCGGGCCAGGCCCGCGTCGACGACGACGCGTACGCCTGGGACGGTCAGGCTGCTCTCGGCGACTGCGGTGGCCAGCACGACGCGGCGGCGCGGTCCGGGCCGCAGCGCGGCGTCCTGGGTGCCCGCGGCCTGGCGGCCGTGCAGGGTGAGCACGTCGACCTCGCCGCGCTGCCCGGCCAGCCGCCCCGCGACGCCCTCGATCTCGCCCGCGCCGGGCAGGAACACCAGCAGGTCGCCGTCGGCCTCGCGCAGGGCGGCCCGCACCGTGGCGGCGACGTGGTCGAGCAGGCGCGGATCGACGCGCAGCCCGTACGGCGCGTCCACCGGTCCGGTCGGTGGCCGCCAGCGGACCTCGATCGGGTACGGCGTGCCGGACGCGGTGATCACCGGCGTTCCCGCGCCGAGCGCGGCGGTCAGCCGTTCAGCCTGCGCGGTCGCGGAAGCGGCGACCAGCCGCAGGTCGGGACGCAGCGCGGCGCGCACGTCGGTGGTGAACGCCAGCGCCAGGTCGGAGTCGAGCTGGCGCTCGTGGACCTCGTCGAGCAGGATCGCGCCTACCCCCGCCAGCTCGGGATCGTGCTGGAGCCGCTGCACGAGCAGGCCGGTGGTGACGACCTCGACCCGGGTGGCGGCGCTGGTGCGGCTGTCGCCGCGCACGCTGTAGCCGACCGCGCCGCCCAGCGGCGTGCCCGTCAGCTCGGCCATCCGGCGGGCCGCGGCGCGGGCGGCGACCCGGCGCGGCTCGGCGACGATCACCCGGCCGGTGACCTCGCCCGCCAGGGCCAGCGGCGCGAGCGTGGTCTTTCCCGAGCCCGGCGGCGCGACCAGCACCGCCGCGCCGTGTACGGTCAGCGCCGCGAGCAGCGCGGGCAGCGCCTCCCGCACGGGGAGGTCGGTTCCAGCCACGTCAGCGAGCACCCGCCCAGTCTGCCGGACGGCATCGCGTGTCGGGCTGCGCGGTGCTGCAACCTCAGGTAGGCCCGGCCCGTGTTCCAGGGGTGACAGTGTCAGATTTCGAGGCGTTCTACCGGGGTACCGCCCCGCGGCTGATGCGCTTCGCGTACGGCCTCACGGGTGGCCTGGCCGAGGCGCAGGACTTCACCCAGGAGGCGTACGCCCGCGCCTGGCAGCGGTGGGAGTCCCTGCAGCGCTACGACAACCCCGAGGCGTGGCTGCGGCTGGTGGTGACGCGGCTGGCCACCGACTGGTGGCGGCGGCTGACCGTGCGCCGCTCGACCGCCCTGCCCGAACCCGCGCACGTGCCTCCCCCCGACGAGCAGCTGATGACCGTCGTCGCGGCCCTGCGGAAGCTGCCCATCGACCAGCGCCGGGTGCTGGCCATGCACTACCTGCTCGACCAGCCCGTGGCGGAGATCGCCGTCGAGCTGTCGGTGCCGGTCAACACCGTCAAGTCCTGGCTAGCCCGTGGGCGGGCCGGGCTCGCCGTCGTCCTGGAGGAGCGCAGCCATGTCAACTGATCCGGAGCGCTTCTACGCCGCGCTCGCCGAACGCGTGGACGCCGTCCCGCCGCCGGAGCTGTCCGCGGTCCGGGCACGGGCCGCCCAGCGCCGCCGCCGCTCGTTCGGCGGGCTGCTCGCCGCCCTGGCGGCCGCCGTCGTCGCGGTGCTCGGCGCGCAGGCGGTGCTGTCGCCCGCGGCCACCCCGCCGGTGCGGCCGGTGCTGCCCGCCGTGACGGACTTCGTATCCTTCGACGGCTCCGCCGACCCGGTCATCCCGTTCACGGGGCCGGTCGGCTTCGGCATGACCACGACCCTCGGCGACCGCTCGTACGCCATGTGGATGGCCGAGGACGGCAACGAGTGGGTCGGCGCGGTCGACCTGCTCACCGGCAGGCCGCTGTGGCCCGCCCGCAACCTGGGCAAGTTCGGCGACACCAACGGCATGCAGGTGTCGGCGGGGGCGATCCTGCTGCTCACCGAGCAGGGCTTCGGCAACCCGCTGATCAAGGACGGCAGCGACACGATCATCGCGGTCGACCCGGCCACCGGGCAGATCATGTGGACGCTGCCGTACTCGTTCAACGACACCGACCGCGTCCTGTACGACGACACGCTCGTGATCAGCTGGCCTCTGCGCGGTGTGACCGAAGCCCTCGACCTGCGTACCGGCAAGGCGCGGTGGACGGCCAGGGAGCCGGTGCTCCAGTCCGGCACCAACGCCATCCACACCATGGCCGAGCTGTACGCCTTCGGCGGCTTCACCGGCCGTACACCGGCCGACCGGCGCGTCGTGCTGCACCTGTCCACCGGCCGGGCGCAGCTGCGCGACGTGACCACCGGCCGAGTGGAGCAGGAGATCGTCGCGCCGGTGCTCCCCCTGGACGGGGACACGCTGCGGTACGAGACCGTCGTCGGCGAGAACATCTACCAGTTCGCCGGGCACCGGGCCAAGGTGCAGCCGCTCGACGGGTCGCCGACCATGCCCGACCAGGCGGTTCAGGCCGATCTGACCGGGACCTGGCCGTCGCCCTGCATGTACACGCTGTTCTGCGCGATCACGGGCGACACCGGCGACAGTGCGACGCTGACGGTCGTCGATCCAAGTCTGGGCGTCACGCACTGGGAGCGCGAGGTGAAGACCAGGGTGCGCGGGGTGTTCCCGACGGCTGACGGAGTGTTGGTGGTCGGGGAGACGTCGCTGGTGTTCGCCCCGGACGGCACCCCGGTGGCGAGCGTGGACGGCCAGGCCATGTGGGTCGAGTCGGGCAACCTGCTGGTCTTCGGCCCGGCGGGGGTCTCCGGCCACCAGCTGTCCACGGGGGAGAACGTCGCCCTCGGGAAGGTGGACGTCGCCGGTTACTGCTCGGCGAACGCGACCATGCTGACCTGCCCGACCAAGGACGGCATCGGCGTCTACCGGTACGCCCGGTGACAGACCGCGGCGCCCCCACCCGGACCGGGGGAGGGCGCCGCGGTCCACCAGTTCAGGGGCGGATGAAGGCGATCATCGGCGTGGTCGTCGCGACCTGCAGCATCATCGCGGCTGCGACGACGGCGAACGGCCACACCCGCGGCGAGCGGGCGCACACCCAGGCCACCGGGATCATCAAGAACACCGCCAGGAAGATCCAGAGCCGGGTGGTCT
Source organism: Catellatospora methionotrophica (assembly GCF_011297335.1). Taxonomy (GTDB): domain Bacteria; phylum Actinomycetota; class Actinomycetes; order Mycobacteriales; family Micromonosporaceae; genus Catellatospora; species Catellatospora methionotrophica. Next base: position 27,491 of record NZ_JAAOTJ010000022.1, read on the forward strand.
CGCCCCGGTTGATGCCGACCAGGTCGAGGAATGCCAGCACGGCCAGCCCCGACAGGGTCAGCGCCGCGATCGGCCGCAGCACCCCGCGCCGCACCGCGTCCCACGTGGCGTACCCGAGCACGGCGACCGCGACGAATCCGGCGCACAGCGCGAAGTCGCCGAGGTTGCGCACCACCCACACGTCGTACGGCCGGTGCGCGCGCTCGTTGAAGTCGGTCGCGTCGGCGAGCACCGCGGCCAGGTTCACGAACAGGTCGTACCCGAACAGCAGCCGCATGCCCAGGTACGCCGCCGCGAACGCGGCCAGGGTCAGCGACACCAGCCGGAGCAGCCCGAACCCGTCCAGCTGCCGCCGGTACAGCGCCAGCGCGGCCAGCGCCGCGAACGTCAGTCCCATCACCAGCGGCAGCGGCTCGAAGAAGAACACCAGGTAGAGCGAGCCGCCCAGGGCCACCGCCCAGCCCCAGTGCGCCGCCCGCAGGTAACGCGTGAACAGCCACAGCGCCAGCAGGATCGGCACCGGCGAGACGGCGTTGAGGATCGGCAGGAAGTACAGCCGTCCCGGCACCAGCAGGCACAGGATCAGGGCGTACAGCGCCACCCGGCGGTCGCCCAGCACCTCGCGCACCAGCAGGTAGACCAGCAGCGCGCCGAGGCTGGACACCGCCGTGATCGCGATGCCGAGCACGGCCGGGTTCGTGGAGACCACGCCGAGCAGGTGGTAGAGCAGCGTCTTGCCGGGCATGTTCGAGCGGGCGTGCTGCGGCAGCGTGTGCACGATGTCGGCGAAGCGCGTCAGGTACTCGTACGCGCCGAAGCGCAGCGACGGGCTGTAGAACGAGTTCGCCCGGTCGCTGGCGACGATCGCGCCCAGCGACACCTCGTCGGCGGCGCGCACCACGAGTTGCAGCGGCACGGCGGCGGCCAGCCACATGCCGACCGTCAGCCGCTCCCGGCGCGTGCCGAGGCGGTGCGTCAGCCACAGCAGGGCCAGTACCGCGGCCACCCCGCCCGCGAACGGCAGCAGCATCTCCCACGAGAACCAGCCGACGTACCGGTAGCGCCACGTGCCCGCCCGTGACCCCGCAGGCAGCATCCGCATCGCCGCCAGCACCGCCGCGACGACGGTGAGGCCCGCCCCGGCCAGCACGGCGACGGCGACCGGGCGCGGAGTCCGGCCCGCCGCCACCACGGGCACCGGCACCGGTGCGGTGGAAGAGGTCCGTTCAGCGGTGAGCAGCGAGCCGTCGTGCACGTTCGGTCCCTTTCGGCGGCGGGTCGGTTTCAGTCCCGCGCACACGGGGCGCGCGGGTCCGGGTCACTCATCACAAACGGTCTCCGCGTGAGCGGGATACGGCGCGGTACGCGCCACGGTCAGTCCATGCGGCCCGGCGGCCCGGACCGCCAGTCGGCGGCGGCCGCGCGGGTTAGGGTGTTCGCCGGGGTGGACCATCGAGGCCGGGAGGCTCGGATGAGCGCGATACGAGAGGCATATCTGCAGGCCGCGCTGTCGGCCGCGGCGCTGGTCGGCGACCCCGCCGTCGCGGCCGCGTGGGCGGGACCGAGCGCCCTGGCGGGCTTCACCGTCGCCGGACTGGCCGGGCACCTGGCCGCCCAGGTCGTCAACGTGCCCAAGGTGCTGCGCGCGCCCGCACCGGACGGGCCACCGGTCGCCCTGGCCGACCACTACAGCCGGGTGCGGTGGATCGGGGCCGACCTCGACGCCGACGTCAACGTGCAGATCCGCGCGGGCGGCGAGGCGGTGGCCGTCGGCGGCCCGGCGGCGCTGGCCGAGCAGACCGGGCAGGCGGTGCGCGAGCTGCGGACGCTGCTCGCCGAGGAGCCTGCCGACCGGCTGGTGAGCCCGCCTGCGGGACCGTGGGCGATGACCCTGGACGACTTCCTGGTGACCCGGCTGATGGAGATCGCCGTGCACGGCGACGACCTGGCGTACAGCGTCGGCCTGCCCACCCCCGACCAGCCCCCTGCCGTGATCGGCCCGGTGCTGGCCCTGCTGTCCGAACTCGCCGTACGCCGCCACGGCCAAGCCGCCGTGCTTCGTGCGCTGACCCGCGCCGAACGCGCCCCGGCCAGCATCTCTGCCTTCTGAGCGAGGGACCCTGATGAAGCTCGACATCGACCACGACAGCGCCGTGCCGCCATACGAGCAGGTGCGGGCAGGTATCGCCGCGATGATCGGCGACGGGACACTGGCCCCTGGCGCGCACCTGCCGACGATCCGGCAGTTCGCCGCGGACCTGGGCCTGGCCGTGAACACGGTGGCCCGCTCCTACCGCGAGCTGGAGTCGGCCGGGCTGGTCGTCAGCCGGGTCCGGCACGGGACCACGGTGGCCGAGCGCCGCCCCGACCTGCCGCCCGCCGAGGCGATGGCACGGCTCGACGAGGCCGCGCGGGCCTACCGCGCCGCGGCCCGTGCACTCGGGGCCAGCCTCGACGGTGCGATCCAGGCCCTGCGCCGGGCCGACGCGGAACACGCCGCCCCCGACCCTCGCGGCAGGGCCTGACCGCACCGCGTGTCCGGTGTGGGGGCACACTGGCCGCATGGAGCTTGAGGCCTTCGAGCTGGTGCTGCTGCGCCGCCCGGCGAACCCGCCGGAGTACGACGACGCCGAGTCCGCGCGCATCCAGGCCGGTCACCTGGCGTACCTGGCCGGGCTGCGCGCCTCGGGCCACGTCGTCACCAACGGCCCGGTGATCGAGGGCCCCGACGAGTCGCTGCGCGGCCTGGTCTTCTTCCGCACCGGCTCCGTAGACCAGGCCCGCGCCCTCGCCGAACAGGACCCCGCAGTGCGCGCAGGCCGTCTCGTCGCCGAGGTCATGACCTGGTGGTGCCCACCCGGCACCATGTCCGCCCCCGGCCGGCCGATCACCCTGCCCGGCTGATCCCTGCACTTTCGGGGAAACTGCGGCTGTTCCGGCCTTCGAATGTGCAGTTTCGCCGGAACCGCGGCCAGGGCCCTCGGTGTCCGGGACGGGCGAAGAGGGGCGGTCCGGGCAAAGCGGTCATATGCTGGGCGGGTGGCGGACGGGGACGCGGGACGCTATCTGGCCATCGCCGATCACGGGATGATCGGCGACATGCGCAGCGTGGCGCTGGTCGGGGTGAACGGGACCATCGACTGGTACTGCTGCCCTCGGTTCGACTCGCCCAGCGTGTTCGCCTCGCTGCTGGACGCCGACCGGGGCGGCCGGTTCGAGCTGGCCGCGGCCGTGCCCGCGCAGACCAAGCAGTTCTACTTCCCCGACACCAACGTCCTGATCACCCGCTTCTACGCCGACGAGGGCGTGGGGGAGATCCAGGACTTCATGCCCGTCGTCGGCGACCCGGCCGAGGCGGGGCGGCACCGGCTGATCCGCCGGGTCATGTGCGTACGCGGGAAGCTGCCCTTCGCGGCGCTGGTCGCGCCCCGGTTCGACTACGGGACCCAGCCGCACATGCTGCACCGCGAAGGCGACCGGATGCTGTTCGAGTGCCAGGTGCTGTCGCTCGCCCTGACCAGCAGCGTCGAGGTCGTCGCCGATGGCGGCGACGTACGCGCGCAGTTCGTGCTCGACGAGGGGCAGGTGGCGGTGTTCGCCCTGGACCGGGTGGCGGACGAGCTGCCGCCCCGGTCGTGCCCGCTGGCCGAGGCCGAGGAGCAGCTCACCGAGACCGTGCGGTACTGGCGGACCTGGCTGTCCGGGTCGCACTACCGGGGGCGGTGGCGGGAGATGGTCAACCGCTCGGTACTCACCCTCAAGCTGCTCACCTACGCCCCGACCGGCGCGATCGTCGCCGCGGCCACGACGAGCCTGCCGGAGCAGATCGGCGGCGAGCGCAACTGGGACTACCGCTACGTATGGATCCGCGACGCGGCGTTCTGCCTGTACGGGATGCTCCGGCTGGGCTTCAGCGACGAGGCCGCGGCGTTCATGGACTTCCTGGACCGGCACGTGGTGCTGCGCGGCGACGGCCCCGACGGCCCGTTGCAGATCATGTACGGCATCGACGGCCGCACCGACCTGCCGGAGCGGGAACTGCCGCACCTGGAGGGCTACCGCGGCTCGGCCCCGGTGCGGGTCGGCAACGACGCGGTCGGCCAGCTCCAGCTCGACATCTACGGCGCGCTGATCGACTCGATCTACCTCTACGACAAGTGGGCGCACCCGATCTCCAGCGACCGCTGGGAGGAGGTGACCGGCCTGGTCGACTGGGTCTGCGGCAACTGGGACCGGCCCGACGAGGGCATCTGGGAGACGCGCGGCGGCCGCAAGAACTTCCTCTACTCACGGCTCATGTGCTGGGTGGCGATCGAGCGGGCGATCCGCATGGCCACCCACCGCGGCCTGCCCGCCGACCTGCCGCACTGGCGGCAGACCCGCGACGACATCTACCACCAGATCATGCGCAGGGGCTACTCCGCCAAGCGGCAGGCGTTCGTGCAACAGGAGGACGCCGACGTGCTCGACGCGGCGCTGCTGATGATGCCGATGGCGAAGTTCGTCTCGCCGACCGACCCGAAGTGGCTGTCCACCCTGGACGCCCTGGCCGAGGACCTGGTCTCGGACTCGCTGGTCTACCGGTACGACCCCGCGATGAGCCCCGACGGGCTGCGCGGCGTCGAGGGCACGTTCTCCATGTGCTCGTTCTGGTACGTCGAGGCGCTGGCCCGTGCCGGGCGGCTCGACGAGGCCCGGCTCGCGTTCGAGAAGATGCTCACCTACGCCAACCACGTCGGCCTGTTCGCCGAGCAGATCGGCCACACCGGCGAGCAGCTCGGCAACTTCCCGCAGGCGTTCACCCACCTGTCGCTCATCTCGGCGGCGTTCAACCTCGACCGGGCCCTGGGCTGAACGGCGCCCGATCCAGGATGTGGGCGGGCGGTGTGGTGCCCGGCGGGCGGCGGCGCGGGTTGTTACGCTTGCCGGTGGGCCGTGACTGGCGCGCTGGGATGGGTCACCATCGGGAAGCGGCTCCGTCGTCGTGACGCTGTGCCGAGCGCCTGGGCCTCTTCCGTATCGCCTAGGAGGTCCGATGTCTGACGCGTCCCTGTCCAGCGAGTCCCTGGCCTACCGCCACGCCCTGGACGCCATCCGGGCCGTCGAGCCCGCCGTCGCCGCCGCGATCGGCGCCGAGCTGCACGACCAGCGCGAGTCGCTGAAGCTGATCGCCAGCGAGAACTACGCCTCGCCCGCGACCCTGCTGGCCATGGGCAACTGGTTCAGCGACAAGTACGCCGAGGGCACCGTCGGCCGCCGCTTCTACGCCGGCTGCAAAAACGTCGACACCGTCGAGGCACTGGCCGCCGAGCACGCCCGCGAACTGTTCGGCGCGCAGCACGCCTACGTGCAGCCGCACTCGGGCATCGACGCGAACCTGGTCGCCTTCTGGGCCGTGCTCGCCCAGCGGGTGGAGAGCCCGGCGCTGGCCAGGGCGCAGGCCCGCCACGTCAACGACCTCAACGAGGCCGACTGGGCCACGCTGCGCCGCGAGCTCGGCGACCAGCGCATGCTCGGCATGTCCCTGGACGCGGGCGGCCACCTCACGCACGGCTTCCGCCCCAACATCTCCGGCAAGATGTTCGAGCAGCGCAGCTACGGCACCGACCCGGCGACGGGCCTGGTCGACTACGACGCCCTGGCGACGTCGGCGCGCGAGTTCCGGCCGCTGATCATCGTCGCGGGCTACTCGGCGTACCCCCGGCTGGTGAACTTCCGGATCATGCGCGAGATCGCCGACGAGGTCGGCGCGACCCTGATGGTCGACATGGCGCACTTCGCGGGCCTGGTCGCGGGCAAGGTGCTGACCGGCGACTTCGACCCGATCCCGCACGCGCAGATCGTCACCACCACCACGCACAAGTCGCTGCGCGGCCCGCGCGGCGGCATGGTGCTGTGCCAGACCGAACTGGCCGAGCAGGTCGACCGCGGCTGCCCGATGGTGCTCGGCGGCCCGCTGCCGCACGTCATGGCCGCCAAGGCGGTCGCGCTGGCCGAGGCGCGCCGCCCCGAGTTCCGCGACTACGCCCAGCGCATCGTCGACAACGCCAACGCGCTGGCCGAGGGCCTGCTCCAGCGCGGCGCGAAGCTGGTCACCGGCGGCACCGACAACCACCTGGTGCTGCTGGACGTGTCGTCGTACGGCATCACCGGCCGCCAGGCCGAGTCGGCGCTGCTCGACGCGAACATCGTCACCAACCGCAACGCGGTGCCGCAGGACGGCAACGGCGCCTGGTACACCTCCGGCATCCGCCTGGGCACCCCCGCGCTCACCACGCGCGGCCTGGGCACGGCCGAGATGGACCAGATCGCCGACCTGATCCACACCGTGCTCGCGGGCACCACGCCGGGCACCACCGGCGGCAAGCCGTCCAAGGCCGCGTACGTGCTGGCCGACGGCGTCGCCGACCGCGTCGCGGGCCAGACCACCGACCTGCTCAAGGGTTTCCCGCTCTACCCGACGATCGACCTCGGCTGAGCGACCGCCCCGCGGCGGTTGGCGCAGGACGTCTACATTGGCCCGATGGACTCCATGGTTCTTGTCGTCGCCGGAGTGGCGTGCCTGTTCCTTGTCGTGATCGTCGTCGTGGTGGTGAGCGTCGTCGCCTCGCGCGGCTCCTCCCGCCGGGGACCCACCGGGGTGACGCATCGGCCGGGCGGCTACGTCGGGCCCGTGCACACCGGCTCCACGTCCGGCGACCCGGTCTGGACCGAAGAGCAGACGTGGATGCACAACTCCGGCGCGAGCAGCGGCGGGTCGGACTCCGGCAGCGGCTGGTCGGGCGGCGGTTCCGACTCCGGCGGCGGCTGGTCGGGCGGCGGCAGCGACTCCGGCGGCGGCAGCAGTTCCGGCGGTGGCGGCAGCGACTCCGGCAGCAGTAGCAGCAGTTCCTAGGGCGTATGCGCGAAGGCCCCGTTCCCAGCCGGGAACGGGGCCTTCACGTCTGCGGCGTCAGCGCTTGGTGGGCGCCGCCCCCACCTTGTCGACCGCGACCAGCGAGATCAGGTCGTTGAGGTCCTTGCCGATGTACGCCACGGCACCGGCCGCGTAGTAGCGGCAGATCCCCGCGTCGAGCACCACCGGCTTGGTGCCGTTCTCGCAGGCGACCGCCCGGAAGCCCGGCGCGACCTGCAGCGAGCTGATGTTGTCGTTGCCGGCCCCGTCGAGGTCGCCCCGGGCGGCCTCGAAGATGCCCAGGCCCAGCGACGACTTGCCGCCCTTGAGGTCCCGGTCGGAGTACGCGGTCACGTTCGTGCCCTTGACCGGGTCACCGGAGACCAGCAGCAGCGAGATGCCGTCGTCGAGGTCCGTGCCGGTCAGCGTGTGCTCCCCGGCCGGGAAGGAGCGGCAGCGCCCGAGCGTGGCCAGACCCGACCCGGTCTTGCCGTCACCGGCGCAGGCGACGAGCCGGTAACCCGGCTCCACGCGCAGCGAGCTGATCGCGTCGTCGCCGACGGCGGACAGCTCACCCCGGCTGCCCTCGTACACCCCGGTCTCGAAGCTCTGGCCCTTGCCCTTGCTCTTGGCCTCGGAGAACACGGTCACCGGCGGGCCGACGACGCCGATCAGCGAGATCTTGTCGTTGAGCGCGCCGACGGTGGCGTAGTCGCCGCTGCCCAGGATGCGGCAGACGCCGAGGTCGGCGCTACCGGAGCGGTCCTTGTCGCAGGCGATGAGCCGGTGCCCCGCGCCGACCTTCAGCGAGCTGATCGACGTGCTGTCGCCACCGGTGAGCTCACCGGCGACCGACTCGTGCATGCCCGCGCCCAGCGACTGCGCGGTGCCCTTGAAGCCCGTCTCGGCGTAGCCGGTCACGCCCTTGCCCTCGACCGGGCCGCCGAAGACGGTCAGCGACGACATCCTGTCGTTGAAGACGTCCAGCGCGGCGTGGTCGCCGGGCCCGAAGTAGCGGCAGGTGCCCAGGTCGGGCGCGGTCGACGGGTTGTCGCAGGCGACGACCCGGTAGCCGCCGGCCACCCGCAGCGAGCTGGCCGTGTTGTCCTTGACCTTGCCGAACGAGGCGGCGTCGAAGATCCCGGTGCCCAGTCCCTTCGAGTCGCCCTTGAACGCGCCGTCGGAGTACAGCGTCACCGGCGAGCCGGTGTCCTTGCGCACGTAGCGCACGCGCAGGATCTTCGCGCCCGAGTCGGTGGCGTCACCGATCTTGGTGTACAGCGTGGTGAAGTAGAGGCCGTCCGGCCCCGGGGCCATGCCGCCGACGCTGGTCTTGCCGCTGCCGGTGTACTCGATCAGGGTCTTCGGGTCCTTGACCGAGCCGTCCTTGTTGAACTCGAACTCGACGATCTTCTTGCCGCGCCGCTGCGGGCCGCTGGCGTACGTCGGGCCGCTCAGCGACACGAACGCGTTGTTGTACTTCTCCTGCGGGAAACCCGCCGCGTGGTACACGTTCGGCTCGGTGAACGTGATGCCGACCGGGCCCTGGGTCTCCTTCCAGTTGTAGAGCGCGTTCTTGGTCAGGCCGCTCGCGCCGCCGGACCAGTGGTAGCGCCCGCCCTTGGTGATCCGGGCGAAGCGGTCGTTGACCGAGGGCCCGTTCTCGACCGAGTAGTGCTGGCCGTCAACCTGCCGCCACGCGCCGCCGAACGGGTTGCGCAGCCCGTACGCCCAGATGTAGTCCTTGGCCTGGAACTTGCCCGTGCCCTTGTAGAACGGGTTGTCGCTGGGCGCGGTGCCGTCCAGGTTCATCCGCAGCACCTTGCCGCGGAAGGAGTCCATGTCCTCGGCGGTGTCGGCGATGAAGCCGTCGCCCATGTGCACGTACAGCTTGCCGTCCGGGCCGAGGCTCAGGTTCGAGATCTGGTGCGAGGTCGACTGCGGCTCGTCCGGCGCCTTGAAGATCGTGGTCTTGGTCGCGGCGGTCAGGCCGCCGTCCTCGCTGTGGAAGCGCACGATCTTGGGGAGCAGGTCGCCGTCGTCCTTGTACAGCATCGACACGAACAGGTCGCCGGTCTTCGGCTCGATCACGATGCCGGTGACGCCCATCTCGCCGGTGCCCGGGAACTGGGCGCTCGGGTCGAAGTCGAGCAGGTCGTCGGCGTACGTGTGCTTCTTGAAGTCACCGGTGACCACGCGCACGCGGCCGTACAGCTCGGTGACGTAGAACAGCGGCTTGGTCGGATCGCCCGAGTAGTTCGGGACCATCGCGATGTTCACCGGCAGCGCCATGTCGCCGGTGACCTCCTCGACCACGAAGCCGGGCTGGTGGATCTTCCAGTCGCCCGCGCCGGGCAGCGGCTTGCGCTCGACGTCGGTCTTGAACGGCCGCGCCGAGTACGGGCTCCACGCCCCGGTCGTGTCGCGGTGGCGTACCCGCAGCGTGTAGTTCTTGTCCGGGATCAGGTCCTTGCGGCCGGTGAACGAGTTCTCGAACACGCCGTCGCCCAGGTGTACGTGCACCCGGCCGGTGTCGCTGGCGCAGGAGTCGAACCAGACCCGCTCGCCGGAGCCGGGGCCGCCGCCGAGCCAGATCTCCCAGTCGGTGCACAGGTGCGCGTCACCGGCGTCGTTGTTCTGCATCGCCCGCGTCTCCATGTGCACGTCGGCGGCGCTGAGCAGTCGGTTGTCCTTCTCCGGCTCGGTGATGACCGGGGCCGTGGGGGCCGCGGCACGGGCGGCGGCCGGGGCCGGCTGGGCCGCGGTGCCGAACATCAGGACAGCGGACAGCAGCGATGTGCCGAGCGCGCCTGCTCTCAATCCGTTATTCATGCTGGATATGCCTCCTGAAATGTCAACAAATGCGACAAACCAGGTCAGGCTACCTATAGCGCAGAGTGGTAGAAAGCGCACGCGCCGTGCGGGAGGTGTCTCGCGCGCTCGGCGGTCATCCGGTGCGCGCAGCGCGGACGCGAGAATCGTGTGCCGCCCGGGTCCCGTCAGCTGTTCTTCGACTTCTTCGCCGACGGCGCGGGGTGTGACTTACCGGGCTTCGGTGACGGCCCGCTGCCGGGTTTGCCGCTGGGCCGCCCGCCGCCCGCGTCGATCAGGGCAGTGCAGTAGTCGGCGAGATCCCGCCCGCCCGCCGCGGCGATCAGGGCGGCGTACATCGGGCCGTCCGTCGCCTTCGGCTTGTGCTTGTCCGCGGTGGCCAGGAACGCGCGGCACAGGCCGTGCAGGTTGCCCACGGCCCCGGCGGAGGCCGAGGGCAGTGCGGTGGGCGTGCCGCTCGGCGACGGCAGGCTGCTGCGGGCCGGGGTCGCGCCCGGGGCGGAACTCGGCGGCGACGTCGGGGACACCGTCGGGAACGGGTGGGGCAGCACGCCCGAGTGGGCCGCGAACGCGACGCCGCCGACCGTGAGCGCGGCGGCGATCGCCCCGACCTTCAGCGCGAGAGCCCGCCGCAGCGTACGGCCCTTGTGTGCCAGCGGCTGCGGGTACGCGGCACGGAAGGCGGCCAGCGCCGCGGCGGCCCCGGCGACCTCCTCCGGCCGCCCGGGCGCGGCGGCACGCGCCAGCAGCTCGCCGACCGGCCCCTGGCCGGTGACCGGGGTGCGCGCGCCGTCGAGCAACCGCTCGCTCGTGTCCGGATCGATCCCGGAAGAGAACTCGCTCATGTCACCTCGTTGAGCGTCGGGTCCGCGCCGGGTGTCACTGACACGCCACCGTGACGCTCGACACCCAGCACCTCGGCCAGCCGCCGCAGCCCCCGGTGCGCGGCCATGCGCACCGCACCGGGCCGCTTGCCGAGCACGTCGGCGGCGGACCGGGCGTCCAGGCCCAGCACCGCCCGCAGCAGCACCGCCTCGGCCTGGTCGGCGGGCAGCGAGGCGATGAGGGAGAGCGCCACGCCGGTCGTCATCAGCTGCTCGGCGGATGCCGCGGTATCGTCGGTGGCGGGCAGCTCCACCATCGCCTCGACGGGCATCGGCACGGACGGGCGGCGCTGGTGGTGGCGCAGGTGGTCCATGGCCCGATGCCGGCCGACGGTGGCCGCCCAGCGCCGGAACCCGCCCTCGTCGCCCCTGAACGTGTGCAGGTCGCGCACGATCTGCAGCCAGGTCTCGGAGGCCACGTCCTCGGCGTCCGCGCCGACCAGCAGCCGCAGGTAGCGCAGCAGGCCGGGCTGTACCGCGTGGTAGAGGCGGTTGAATGCCGCCTCGTCGCCCTGGCGGGCCGCCTGGACCTCTGCCGTCAGGTCGGCAGCAGGGGGTAGCGGGTTGGTCACCAGCAGCTCCCCTCGACGCGTCTCTGAGCGCTTGATTGTGCACACATGCCGCCCGCCATGGTTAACCGGCCGGTCTCCCCTGACGTACCTCGTGGTGATCCAGCCCACGGTCATGGCCCTGGTCGGCGACCGCCCGCGCTGGCACCGCATGGCCCGCACCGGTGCCGCCGCCACCCACACGCCGCCCGACCGCAGGGCCGGGAGAGTGACAGATCTCCATCAATGGACGCCTGAACGGTGAACATTGTTTCCGGTTTCCGGGCATCATCAAACGGAGGTCCTCATGAGACGCCTCGCGCTGCTCCTCGCCCTACTGGTCGGGCTGGTCGGTCCGCTGCCCGCCGCCGCCGCGCCGCTGGCCGCGGTCACGCCGATCCAGATCTACGGTGCGTGGCACTGCGGCAACGACGCCTGTACGTGGGCGACGGTGCGGTCCGTGGCGGAGTTCGACAGCCAGAACCACTGGCTGGTCGACCGCGGCGACGGCCGCCCGTCGGTCAACCTGGTCGTGCTCAGCTTCGTCAACCCGCTCAAACTGCTGAACGCCACCACCGACGCCGCCACGCTCGACGGCGTGCCCCGCGGCATGACGCAGGAGATCGTCAACCACTTCACCTCGCGCGGCATCCGGGTGATGCTCTCCATCGGGGGGATCACCTACACCGCCGACTGGGACGCCGCGCTCACCGCGAACGCCACCCTGCTCGGCCAGCGCGCCGCCGCGGTGGCGACCCGGTTGGGGGTCGGCATCGAGATCGACTAAGAGCAGAACACCAACCCGAACACCGCCGCCCTGCAGAACTTCATCACCGCGTACCGGGCGGTGCACCCGTATGACGCGAGCGGCGCGAATCCGCGGGCGCGGCTGACCATCGACGTGGCCGCCGGGGACCGCTGGCTGATCGCGCTGAACCAGAAGGCGACCGCCGACTGGCTGCGTACGGACCATCCGGTGCTCGACTGGGCCAACGCGATGGTCCCGGCCCGGCAGCCGTCGGCGTCGACGGCGCAGGCCAACTGGCAGGAGCACATCGACGGCAAGCCGCAGTACGACCCGCCGGTGCCGCCGCTGGCCCCGGCGAAGTTCACCGGCGGCCTCTACATCGCCGAAGGCAGCAGGACACGTCCGGAGTGCACGAACTACGCGAACTCGGTGCAGAAGGCGGCGGCGCCGTACGTGCAGTCGGTCGCACCGAACGGCGCGGGCACGACGGCGGGGATGCTCGGGTTCATGTTCTGGGCCGCCGAGAAGCCGTCGACCCGCGGGATCGGCACGGCCCCGCCGAACACCTGCGAGGGTGGCATGGGCGTCGGCGCGACCAGCCTGAACATCCCGGTCCCGATGCCGGCGCTGCGGCAGAGCTGACGCGGCCACAGGCCGTGAGCGGGCGCTCGTTTCGGGACGCATGAGCGTCCGGAAACGAGCGCCCGTAGGAGCACGTGGTGCTCAGGCGCGGTACGCCGTCCAGGCGTCGAGCATGCGGGTCGCCTGGCCCGCGGTGAACTGGTACATGCAGGCGTCGTCGGTGTAGTCCATGAAGTTGTGGATCGGGTCGAGGCCCGGCTTGCTCTTGCAGGTGTCCAGGTTGGTCGGGCAGCCGAACGCGGCCGCCTTCTCCGCCGGGGTGTCGGCGACCTGGTCACCCTGACCGTTACAGCCGCCCTGGAAGGTGTGGTAGAGGTTCAGCCAGTGGCCGATCTCGTGGGTGGCGGTGTCGCCCAGGTTGTACGGGCTGGCATTGCCGCCGGGCAGCGACTCGGCCAGGATCACCGCGCCGTCGTAGGAGGTGATGTTCGACTGGGGGAAGGTGGCCCAGCCGAGCAGGTCCTGGCTGAGCAGGCCGGTGTACACGTTCAGGGTGCCGTCGCCGCCGACCCGCAGCGCCGCCTTCATCTGCTTCTCCGTGTTGGAGTTGTAGACGATCGGGTACCAGGCCGGGTTGGTGACCCGGTTGATCGACTGCAACTGGAACGCGAACGCGGTCGCCGCGCCGCCGGTGCTGCCCGCGTACGCCTGGTTGAGCACGCTGATCTGGTTGTTGATCATCGAGTCGGGGATGTTGCCGTTGGCGCGGGTGCCGTCCTCGGAGATCACGTGCACGACCACCGGGATGGTGACGGTCGCGGCGGCGGCCACACCGGCGCGGGCCTTGCCCTTGGCCTTGAGCGCGGCGTCGAGGGCCTGCTCGTTGGCGGTGACCTGCTCGGTGGTCAGCTCGTTGGGGTCGTGCTTGGCGGAGCCGCCTGGCTTGGCCTTCAGTGCCGCGCCCGGCTCCACGCACACCGGCGCGGGCGCCGCGGCCACACCGACCGCCGCCCCTCCGGTGAGCGTTGACGCCGCGACGAGCGCGGTCAGTCCGAGCGTGCTGAGGGAGCGCCTCAGATTCATCGATTCACCTCTCCTGCCCCTGGGCGCGGTGGGGTGACCCGCGCCGTTGCCCTGCATGTGGGTGGGACGCTAGAGCTGATCGATGGAGATCAAAATCATGTATACGGATGGGTGCGCTGTCACGGTGCTGTCACGGGTCTCGGCGAACCCGGTCCGCGCCGCCGTACGCTGGGGTAGAACTGCAACTGTGGCCGACAAGCTCGCGCCGTACCGGGGGAAGCGGTCGGCGGCGCGTACACCCGAGCCGGTGCCCGCGGCCGGGCCGCTGCCGCGCGGGCACGACGACACGTTCGTGATCCAGGAGCACCACGCCCGCGCCCTGCACTGGGACTTCCGCCTCGAACGCGGCGGCGTGCTCGTCTCCTGGGCGGTCCCCAAGGGCCTGCCACTGAACCCCGAGGACAACCGCCTCGCCGTCCACACCGAGGATCACCCGCTCGCGTACGCGAGCTTCGCCGGTCACATCCCGGCGGGGGAGTACGGCGGCGGCGAGGTCGCCATCTGGGACCGGGGCACCTATGACCTGGAGAAGTGGACCGACGACGAGGTGAAGGTCGTCCTGCACGGCCACCGGGTCGAGGGCCGTTACGTGCTCATCCACACCCGTGGCACGCAGTGGCTGATGCACCGCATGGATCCCGCTCCGGCCGACCGGTCCGCGCTGCCCGAGCTGGTCCGGCCCATGCTGGCGACGCTCGGCGAGCTGCCCCCGCCCGCGCGGGACGACCGGTACGGCTACGAGCTGAAATGGGACGGCGTACGGGCCGTCGTCTACGCCGAGGGCGGGCGGGTGCGCGCGCTGAGCCGCAACGACCTGGACGTCACCGCGGCCTACCCGGAACTGCGGGCGTTCGGGGAGGCGCTCGGGTCGACGAGCGCGGTGTTCGACGGGGAGCTGGTCGCGTTCGACCGGTCCGGGCGGATCTCGTTCGGGGCGCTCCAGCCGCGGATGCACGTGCAGGACGCGGCGCGGGTGCGGCGGCTGGCCGCGCAGACTCCGGTCACGTACGTCATCTTCGACCTGCTGCACCTCGACGGGCGGGACACCGCGAGCCTGCCCTACCGGCAGCGGCGGGAACTGCTGGAGGGGCTCGGCCTGTCAGGCGCGCACTGGGACACCCCGCCGTACACCGAGGGCGGCGGGACGCGGCTGCTGACCACCTCACGCGAGCAGGGCCTGGAGGGGGTCGTCGCGAAACTGCTGGACTCGGTGTACGAGCCGGGGCGGCAGTCACGGGCCTGGATCAAGGTCAAGAACCTGCGTACGCAGGAGGTCGTGATCGTGGGCTGGCGGCCCGGACGGGGTGGCCGCGCCGACACGATCGGTTCGCTGCTGCTGGGCATCCCGGACGCGGGCGGTCTGCGCTACGCCGGTTCGGTCGGCACGGGCTTCACCCGGCAGATGCTCGACGACCTGCGGCAGCGGCTGTCCAAGCTGGAGCGGCGCACGACGCCGCTGACCGGCGCGCTGCCGGCCCGCGACGTCAAAGACACGCACTGGGTCACCCCGAAACTGGTCGGCGAGGTGCGCTTCACCGAGTGGACCCGCGACGGCCGCCTGCGTCACCCGGCCTGGCGCGGCCTGCGCCCGGACAAGGCACCGGCCGACGTGGTCCCCGAGACCTGACCGGGGCCGGCTATCGGCCCAGCAGCGGGATGTCGAGCAGGCCGGCGTGGTAGTCGCGGACGGCCTGGGCGAGCTCGTCGATGCTGAGCTGGCCGTCGTGGTTCTCGTCGATCTGGTCGAAGGCCTCTTCGGCGTGCGGCTTGGTGACGCCGATGGCCTCGATCCAGCGGCGGAACTCGGTCGGGTTGACCTGGCCGTCGCCGTCGGTGTCGCACAGGTCCAGGGTCGCGCTGATGGTGGGGCGCAGCACGGCGCTGAAACCGGTGTTGCCCATGAGGATGATCTCAGTCTGCGCGATGCGGTCGAACTGCTTGGCCGACAGCGTGGCGTCGGGCTGCAGGCTCGCCTTGGCGGCCAGGTAATCCCACATCGCCAGGTAAGCGTCGAGCACCGCGCGGCCGCGCGGGGACTGGTCGTCCTCGCCGAAGGCGGCCACGATGCGGCGACCCTCGGCCTCGAAGTCCGACCGGTCGACGTGGCCGTTGCCGTCGGTGTCCCACAGCCGGAACCGCCGCGCGAGCCGCTCGCTCCGAACGTCCAACATGTGTCGCACCCCCTGCTCTGCCGGCGCTGAGCGCCGATCCGCAACCGAAGGCCGTATGGGAACCGGGTGAGCCACGCCGAACCCGAGGCCTGTCAGGACAGTACCAAGCGCGGCGAACCGGCGGCGGAGCGTTGCGATTCTGTGACACAGTGTGACGAGAGCCGGTGACGGCGCGCCAGCCGCAAGCCGTTCCGGGGAATGGAGACGGCCATGGCCCGGCCTCGCATCGTCATCGTCGGAGCGGGATTCGCGGGCTTCCACGCTGCCCGCCGCCTGGCGCGCTCGTCGCGCGGCCACGCCGACATCACCCTGGTCAACCCCGCCGACTACCTGCTCTACGTGCCGCTGCTGCCCGAGGTGATGGCAGGCCTGCTGGAGCCGCGCCGGATCGCGGTGTCACTGGCCGGGACGCTCAAGCACGTACGCCAGGTGCCCGGCATGGTCACCGGCGTCGACCTGGACCAGCGGCGGATCACCTACACCGGGCCCGAGGGCGCGCAGAACACCCTCGACTACGACCGGCTCGTGCTCACCCCCGGCAGCGTCAACCGGCTGCTGCCCATCCCGGGCGTCGACATGTACGCCCACGGGCTGCGCGGCCTGGCCGAAGCCATGTTCCTGCGCGACCACATCACCCTCCAGGTCGAACTGGCCGCCCAGGCCACCGACCCCGACGAGCGCCGCGCCCGGTGCACCTTCGTCGTGGTCGGCGCGGGCTACACCGGCACCGAGGTCGCCGCGCACGGCCAGCTGTTCACCGACGCGCTGGCCAGGTCACTGCCCCGGCTGCGGGAACGGCCGCGCTGGCTGCTGCTCGACACCGCCGAGCGGGTGCTGCCCGAACTCGACCCGCGCCTGTCCCGCACCGCGGCGCGGGTGCTCGCGCGGCGCGGCGTCGACGTGCGGATGCGCACCTCGGTGCGCCAGGCCGAGGCCGAGGGCGTACAGCTCACCGACGACTCGTACGTGCCGACGCGCTCGCTGATCTGGTGCGTCGGGGTGCGCCCCGATCCGCTGGTGGACGGCCTCGGGCTGCCGACCGTGCAGGGCCGCCTGATCGTCGACGAGTACCTCACCGTGCCCGGCCACCCCGAGGTGTTCGCCTGTGGCGACGCCGCCGCCGTGCCCGACCTGACCCGTCCGGGCCACCACACGCCGATGACCGCCCAGCACGCCGTACGGCAGGGCCGGGCCGTCGCGCACAACGTGGCCGCCTCCTGCGGGGTCGGCACACGTAAGGCGTACCGCCACCATGACCTGGGGTTCCTGGTCGACCTCGGCGGGATCGCCGCGGCCGCGAACCCGTTCGGCGTGCCGCTGTCCGGGCTGCCCGCCGCGGTCGTCACCCGCGGCTACCACCTGCTCTCCCTGCCCGGCAACCGCGCCCGGGTGGCCGCCGACTGGCTGCTCGACGTGATCCTGCCGACCACGTCGGTGCGCCTCAGCCTGGTCCCACCCCAGGCCGCCGACCTGGACATGGACTGCGAACCCGTCCCCGACCCCGGCCGCCACGCCATGCCCGCGCCGTCCCCCCAGGTCCCCGCCGGCTTCATCCCCGCCGACGACCCCGCCGCACCACCCACCACCCGTTGATCCCGCCGCCCCGCTCTTTGATAGACGTTGGCCTATCCAGATGAAAAAACGTAGATCAAATTCCCCCGGATAGGCCAACGTCTATCGCGAAATCGACGGGCGAACCCGCCGCCGCGACGGTGATCCGTTTTTGTGGGCGCTGGATGCCCCCCGAGCGGCATCCAGCGCCCACAAAAACAGATCATGGGCGAGGTTCAGGCCGCGATGGGTGCGGCCCGGCGGTCCGCTTGCGCCTCGGCGGTCGGGCGCGGCTCGCGCAGCACGGCGTACGCCACCACGAACGCCCCCACCATCAACCCGGCCCCCACCGTGTACGCCAGCCGGTATCCACCCGTCAGCGCCTCGGCCTCGCTCGCGCCCCCGGCCAGCGCGTGCCCCGTATGCCCCGCCGCCAGCGTCGACAGGACCGCCACCCCGACCGCCATCCCGATCTGCTGCGTCGTGTTGAACAGCCCCGACGCGAGCCCGGCGTCATCGGCCCCCGCCCCGGACATCCCGAGCGTCGTCAACGCGGGCAGCGCCAGCCCGAACCCGGCCGCCAGCAGCATCGCGGGAAGCAGGTCGGTCACGTACGACGCCTGCACCGGAATCCGGGCCAGCAGCGCCAGCAGCACGATCAGCAGCGCGAGCCCGCTCAGCAGCACCCGCCGCTCGCCGTACCGCGTGTTGAGCCGCGCCGACACCCCCAGTGATACCGCCCCGATGACCAGCGCCGCCGGCAGCATCGCCAGCCCGGTCTCCCCGGCCCCGTAGCCGAGCACCTTCTGCAGGTAGAGCGCGGTGATGATCTGGAACGAGAACAGCGCGGCGACCATCAGCATCTGCACCAGGTTCGCCCCGGCGACGCTGCGCGAGGCCAGGATGCGCGGCGGCATGAGCGGCCGCCGCGCGGTGGCCTGCCGCACCGCGAACGCGGCCAGCAGCAGCACCGCCACCGCACCGGTGGTCAGCGTCGGTGCCGCCGTCCAGCCGTACTCCTCGACCTTGACCACGGTGTAGATGCCCATCATCAGCCCGGCCGTGACCAGCAGCGCCCCGGCGACGTCGGCTCCGGCGGCCAGCCCCAGTCCACGGTCGGCGGGCAGCACCGCGACGGCGACCGCCAGCGCGGCGACCCCGATCGGCAGGTTGATGAAGAAGATCCAGTGCCAGTCGAGCGTATCGGTCAGCACGCCGCCGAGCACCTGCCCCAGCGACGCCCCGGCCGCGCCGGTGAAGCTGAACACCGCGATGGCCCTGGCCCGCTCACCGGGTGCCGGGAACAGGTTGACCAGGATGCCCAGCCCGACCGCGGCGGCCATGGCACTGCCGACGCCCTGGGCGAAGCGCGCGGCGATCAGCAGCGCCGGGGTGTCGGCGAGCCCGGCCAGCAGCGACGCGGCGGTGAACACGGCCGTGCCGGCCAGGAACATCCGGCGGCGGCCGAGCAGGTCGCCGAGCCGCCCGGCCAGCAGCAGCAGGCTGCCGAAGGCGATCAGGTACGCGTTGACGACCCAGCTCAGACCGGCTGCCGTGAAGCCGAGGTCCTGCTGGATGGCGGGCATCGCGACGGTGACGATGCTGCCGTCGAGGACGGTCATCAGCAGCCCGGTCGCGATCACCCCCAGCGCGATCCAGCGCGAGCGTCGCGGTGCTGGCGATACAGACATGGGGTCCTCCTGTGGACGGTGCCGACAGGAGAGACCGTAGCGGATAGTTCTGTTACAGACAATCTTTTACGGATCGAGAACGCCTACTGCCGTGCCCGCCGCACCGGCTGCCCCGCCTCGGCGGGCGCGGCCAGATGCCCCGCCACCAGGCCTTCCAGTGCGCGCAGTAGCGCCTCACGCTGCGCCGACGGCAGCGCGGACAGGGCTTGCTCGTGTACGCGGTCGACGATCTGCTGGCTGCGGGCGGCCAGCTTCGCCCCCTCGGGGGTCACCGCGATGATCCGGGCGCGCCGGTCGGTGCTCGACGGGCGGCGCTCGGCCAGGCCCGCCTTCTCCAGCGCGTCGACGGTGACGACCATCGTGGTCTTGTCCATGTCGCCGAGTGCCGCGAGCTGGATCTGGGTCCGCTCCTCCTCGAGCGCGTGCACCAGCACGCAGTGCATCCGCGCGGTCAGCCCGATCTCGGCCAGCGCCGCGGCCATCCGGCCACGCAGCACGTGGCTGGTGTGGTCCAGCAGGAACGACAGGTCGGGGCTGGTGCGGGTGGGCGCCATCGCGGTCATGCCCGCCAGTGTACGCAAACTCGATCCGTTGCAGATTATCTGCGCTGGTCAGCTCCGTGCGGGCTTCTTCGCGGGCAGCGGCAGGCCAAGCTGCTCGCGGATGGCGCGCTGGACCGCGGCCTTGCCCGACCGGGCGTCCACGCTGATCACCAGTTCCTTGCCCCGGAACAGCCCCAGCGCCGGGTCGGTCTTGGCGTGGTAGTCGGCCAGCCGGGAGGCGAGCGCCTCCTCGGTGTCGTCGGCGCGGCTGACCAGCTCGCCGCCGCAGGCGTCGCAGCGCCCCTCGCGGGCAGGGCTCTGCTCGATCAGGTTGTAGTCCATGCCGCAGTGCGAGCACAGCCGCCGGGCCAGCACCCGGCGGCGCACCTCACTGTCCGGCAGGTCGAGGTGGATCACCGCGTCGACGTCCCAGCTCTCCAGGAAGAACTGGGCCTGGCGGAGGTTGCGGGGGAAACCGTCGAGGACGAAGCCGTAGTTCCAGTCGTGCTGGGCCAGCCGGTCGCGCACCACGGACTCGGTGGTGGCGTCGTCGACCAGCTCCCCGGCGTGCATCGCCCGGCGCACCTGCGCGCCGAGCCTGGTGTGGTACTGCACGTGCCAGCGGTAGATGTCGCCGACGCTGATGTGCACCAGGTCGAAGTCGGCTGCCAGCTGCTTGGCCTGGGTGCCCTTGCCGCTGCCCTGAACGCCCATGATCACGTACTTGCGCACACCTGAATCCAACCACGTGCGGCCATCGGTGATGAGTGATTTATGGCCCCCGGCACACCCGGCGGCGGTACGTTGCGAAGCGTGGGGCCATCCGTTGAGGACCATGCCGGTGCGGTACGCGCTTTGCGGGCGCAGTACCAGGCGCTGCCGCGCACCGAACCGGTGCGGCTGGCCAAGCGCACCTCGAACCTGTTCCGCTTCGGCCGCCCGGACACCGGGCCCGGCCTCGACGTGAGCGCCTTCGGCTCGGGGGTCCTGGTCGACGAGGTCACGCGCACCGCCCAGGTGCAGGGCATGGTCACCTACGAGCGGCTGGTCGACGCGACGCTGCGGTTCGGGCTGATGCCGCTGGTCGTGCCGCAGCTCAAGACCATCACCATCGGCGGGGCGGTGGCCGGGCTGGGCATCGAGTCGTCGTCGTTGCGCAACGGGCTACCGCACGAGTCGGTGCTGGAGATGGAGATCCTCACCGGTGACGGCCGGGTGGTCACCGCCGCGCCCGACAACGAGCACGCCGAACTGTTCCGCGCCTTCCCCAACTCGTACGGCACCCTCGGCTACGCGCTGCGGCTGACCATCGAACTGGAGCCCGTCCAGCCGTACGTGCGGCTGCGGCACCGGCGCTTCGACAACGCGGCGGCCTGCTTCAAGGCGCTCGACGAGCTGTGCACCAGCGGCCGCGACGGCGACGCGCGTGTCGACTTCCTCGACGGCACCGTCTTCCACGGCCGCCAGATGTACCTGACCATCGGCACGTTCACCGACACCGCGCCGTGGACCAGCGACTACACCGGCCAGGAGATCTACTACCGGTCACCGGCCCGGCGGCCCATCGACTACCTGACGGTCCGCGACTACCTGTGGCGCTGGGACACCGACTGGTTCTGGTGCTCGCGGGCGTTCGGCGCGCAGCATCCCCTGGTACGCAGGCTGTGGCCGAGCCGCTACCGGCGCTCGGACGTGTACCACCGCATCGTCGGCTTCGACCGCAGGCACCGGCTCAGCGCCCGGCTGGACCGGGTGCGCGGGCGGGCGCCGCAGGAGGCCGTGGTGCAGGACGTCGAGGTGCCGGTGCGGCAGGGCCCGGAGTTCCTGGACTTCTTCCTCGACGAGGTCGGCATCACCCCGATCTGGCTGTGCCCGCTGCGCCAGCGCGATCCCGCGCCGTGGCCGCTCTACCCGCTCAAACCCGACGACCTCTACGTCAACTTCGGTTTCTGGTCCAGCGTCGCGCGGCGGCCCGGCCAGGCGGCCGACTTCCACAACCGGCTCATCGAGGCGCGCGTCGACGCGCTCGGCGGCCACAAGTCCCTCTACTCCACGGTGCACTACCCGCGCGAGGAGTTCTGGGAGCTCTACAACGGCCCCGCGTACGCGGCGGTAAAAGGCGAGTACGACCCGGACGGTCGGTTGCCCGACCTATACGACAAGTGCGTGCGGTGAGGTCTGACATGGGCATTGCGAAAACAGTCCAGGGGCTCGTCACGGGCCAGGTCCCGGTGCGGTTCACCGCCTACGACGGCAGCGTCGCGGGCCCGGCCGACGCCGCCGTCGGCTTCGAGGTGCGCAGCGAGCGCGCCCTGTCCTACCTGGTCACCGGCCGCCACGAGCTGGGCCTGGCCCGCGCGTACGTGTCCGGGGACCTGGAGGTGCACGGCGACATGTACGCCGCGCTCACCGCCGTCAACGGGCTGCAACTGGACCAGTCCTGGTCGGGGCGGTATCGCGCGCTGCGTGACCTGGGCGGCCTGCGGCTGCTCAACCCGCCGCCGCGCCCGCCGATGGAGGCGCGGCTGCGCGGCCGCCGCCACTCCAAGGAGCGCGACCAGGCGGCGATCTCCCACCACTACGACGTGTCGAACCGGTTCTACGAGTGGCTGCTCGGCCCGTCGATGGCGTACACCTGCGCGGTCTTCCCCGACGCGGCCGCGACCCTGGAGCAGGCCCAGTTCGCCAAGCACGACCTGGTCGCCCGCAAGCTCGACCTGCGACGGGGGATGCGCCTGCTGGACGTCGGCTGCGGCTGGGGCGGCATGGTGATGCACGCGGCCCGCGAGTACGGCGTCAAGGCGCTGGGCGTGACCCTGTCCCGGCGGCAGGCCGAGTGGGCGGCCAAGGCGATCGCCGACGCGGGCCTGTCCGACCTGGCCGAGGTCCGGCACATGGACTACCGGGACGTGCCGGTCAACCACTACGACGCGATCAGCTCGATCGGCCTGACCGAGCACATCGGGCGGGCGCAGCTGCCCGGCTACTTCCGGTTCCTGCAGCAGCGGCTGCGCTTCGGCGGGCGGCTGCTCAACCACTGCATCACCCGGCCCGACAACCGCGATCCGGGCCGCTACCGGCGCACGTTCATCAACCAGTACGTGTTCCCCGACGGGGAGCTGGAGGGCGTCGGCCACCTCATCGGCGTGATGAACGAGAACGGGTTCGAGGTCCGCCACGAGGAGAACCTCCGCGAGCACTACGCGCTGACGCTGGCCCGGTGGTCGGCGAACCTGGAACGGCATTGGGCGGAGTCGGTGCGCGAGATCGGCCAGAGCCGCGCCCGCGTCTGGCGGCTCTACCTGGCCGGCTGCCGGCTCGGCTTCGAGCGCGACCAGGTGCAGCTGCACCAGGTCCTGGGCGTACGCCTCGACCCGAACGGCGGCAGCGGCATGCCGCTGCGCCCGAGCTGGACCTGAGTCAGCGGGGCCCGGACGGGGCCCAGATCTTCGCGGTGATCGTCGTGCCCAGCGCACTGGAGTCGATGGTCAGCCGGTCGGAGAAGCACCGGGCGATCCACAGCCCACGGCCCGAGGTCTGGGTGCCCGACGGCGGCTGCCAGCCTGCCGTGTACGGCCGGGTCACCCCCGGACCGACGTCGCTGACCTGGCAGAACACCCACCCCGGGTAGCGGGACAGGCGCAGCCTGCCCTGCCCGTCGGCGTGCATGACGACGTTGACGACCAGCTCCGTGGCCACCAGCTCCAGTGCCCAGCCGACCGGCTCGGGCAGGTGCCACGCCTCGCCCAGTTCGTGGATGCGGCGGCGGATGCCGCGCAGGTCGACGCGCGTGAACGGGCCCTCGACGAGGACCTGGTCGTGCCGGGTCATCGGGGTCGGGCCGGCGGCGGAGGCGGCCGCCTCCTCGTGCTCGGGCACGGGCGGGGCGGGAGGTGGCAGCAGGTTCCGCCGTGGCCTGCGGTACGGGGCGGTACCAGCGGGGGTGCCGTAGCGGGTTCTCGCGGCCGGGTTCATGCGTCACCTCGATCCGAAGGGTGCGGTTGACCTCTGGCCCATACCCATTCCCGCACGTTTTGATCGTCTATCAGGCGACCGGTCTGCCGGGCGTGATCAGCTCAGGCCGTACACGCGGGCCGCGTTGCCCGCACCGACCTGCTCGGCGACGCGCCGCGCGTCGGCCGGGGACGCCGCGCCGTCGGCGACCGTCTCGGCCAGCACCAGGTCCAGGCTGTGCCGCAACTGGGCGGCGGCGATCAGGTACAGCTCCGGCAGGCCGTACGCGTCGGAAGAGTAGAGCACCTTGCCGAACGGGGCCAGCTCCAGGAACTCGCCGAGCACCGCCGTGGCCCGCGCCCCGAGCTGCGTCACGCCGAGCCCCACGTCGGCGTACACGTGCGGATAAACGCTGGCCAGCCAGCCCGCCTGACGGTGGTACGGGTAGCAGTGCAGCAGCACCAGGGGCACCCCGAACGGCAGCGTGGCCTCGCAGAACGGCTGCAGCAGCGCCGGGTCGGCACGGGCCAGCGCGACGTCGCGGTCGCCGAAGCCGGTGTGCAGCTGGATCGGCAGCCCCGCGTCGACCGCGCTCCACAGCATGTGGCGCAGCAGCACCGGATCGCTCAGCCGCCCGCCGTCGCGCAGCCAGCGCCCGGCCGCCGCGCTCACCTCGTGCGCCCTGGGCCGGGCCGGGTCCAGGTCCAGGCCGTGCCGGTACGCCGCGATCGACTTCGTCGCCACCGCCCCGGCCACCGCCTCGTCGAGTGCTGCGGCGAAGGCGTCGGCGAACCCGTCCGCGCCGGTTCCGGGCGCGACCTGCTCGGCCAGCAGCTCCAGGCGTACCACCGCATGGGCCGGGGCCTGTGCCAGCGTGCCCAGCACGCTGCGGTCCACCAGGCCGCCCGCGACCGGGCCGGTGTCCACCAGCAGCGCCGACAGGCCCGCCGCCCGCAGCATCCGGCCCGCGACCTCGTCCGGTCCGAGCCTGCGCCGCCGCCGCAGGTACTCCTCGACCGGGGCGTGCGCGGGCAGGTCCAGCACCGGTGCGCACCAGCGCCGCAGCGCCAGCCCCAACCGGCTGTCCAGGTAGGACGTGCCTGCGGCCGACGGCTCGTCGGCCTCGGTGCACCACAGCGCGAACGCCGCGTCGTCCAGCGGAGCCGTTGTGATCGTATGGCAGTGCCCGTCGATCAGCGGCAGATCCTCGGTCAGCGGCGCCATCGGCCCACGTCCACGAGCCGTGCGGTCAGTAGCGCGGGTCCGGGCGCGTCCACGGGCGGGGCGGTCAGTAGCGCGGGTCCGGGCGCGTCCACGGGCGGGGCGGTCAGTAGCGCCATCGGACCGCTTCCACGAGCTGGGCGGTGGTCAGGCGGCCGAGGGTGTCGGCCTCGGCGCGGTGGACCGCGCCGAACGCGTCCAGCAGCGGCTCGCCGAGCATCGCGACCAGGCCCGCGTCGGCGTGCAGGCGCTCGGCGGCCAGCGCGGGGGAGTCCGGCAGGCGCGGCGGGCGGCGCGCCTCGGCCAGCGTGAACGGGTCGACCCGCACCTCCTCCGGCAGCCGCAGACCGGCCCCGGCCGCATCCGTGACCAGCGCACAGACCGCACCCGCGACCAGGTACGGGTTTGCCGAGGCGTCCACGCACTTGATCTCGGCGTTCGCGGCGGTGTCGCGGGCGCCGGTCGCGCCGGTGACGAAACGCAGCGCCGCCTCCCGGTTCTCGTGCCCCCAGCACTGGTATGCCCCCGCCCAACGCTGCGGCGCCTGGCGCAGCGCGCTCGCGGGACTCGGCGCGCCCAGTCCCGCCAGCGCGGGCAGCCGCTGCAACACCCCGGCCAGCACGGACTCCCCGCGGCGCGTCATGCCGTACGGGCCGTCGCCGCCGGCGAGCAGGTTCACCCCGCCCGCCCAGGCCGAGAAGTGCAGGTGCATGCCGTTGCCGACCTGGTCCGCGACGGCCACCGGGGCGAACGAGGCCCGCAGCCCGTGCCGGTGGGCCAGCGCCCGGATCGTCTCCCGGACCAGCACCGCCCGGTCGGCGGCGGCGACCGGGTCCGCGTGCGCGACCGACACCTCCAGCTGCCCCGGGCCGTACTCCGGATGGAACTGCTCCACCGCCACCCCCTGCGCGGCGAGCGCCGCCAGCAGGTCCCGCCCGAAGTCCGACAGCTCCGCCAGCCGCGCCATCCCGTACGCCGGACCCTGCCCGGCGGGCGTCCCGTCGGGCCGCGCCAGATACCACTCGATCTCGTACGCCATCCGCAGGCGCAGTCCCGCCGCCCGTGCCCGCTCGACCATGCGCTTGGCGAACAGCCGCTGGTCCACCGGGTACGGCTCGCCGTCCTGGGTCCACCGGTCCACCGGCGCCCACGCCCAGCCGGGCATCGCGGCGAGCACCGTCAGCGCGTCCAGGTCGGGGTGCAGGCGCAGGTCGCCGACCGGGCCGCCGACCAGGTCACCCGAGGTGATGCTGTCGTCGACGCAGAACACGTCGTGTACCGGGGACATGCCCACACCCCAGGCGGCGGCGTGGTCGAGCCGTTCGGTGGGCACCGACTTGACCCTGGTCACGCCCGCGTTGTCCACCCAGGTCAGCGCGACGGCGTGGACGCCGATGGAGGCCAGCCGGGCCGCGGCCGCCCGCGCGGCCGTCCCGCGCGCGTCCCGGTCCAGCACCGGCTCCCACATGCCTGAATTCTCGCCGCCCGGCCCTTGCTCCGCTTCATGATCGCCGTTTCGTGTCAGAAGGCGGGGTCAGACCAAGGGTTTCGACCCGAAACGCCGATCATGAAGCGGGGTGGCGGCCGGTCAGTCGTCGAACTCGAAGCCGGTGGCTACGGCGAGGGCGACCAGCTCGCGCAGGCGTCCGGGGTCGGTGGCTGCGACGCTCATGCGCGCGCCCAGGTCCTCCAGCGCGGCGCGGTCCTGGCTTCTGGCGCAGAACATGCCGGCCTCCGGGTCGTAGTCGACGCGCCCGTCCAGTTCGGGAGCTTCGTTGGCGACGATGAGCTCGGCGATGCCCTCCCAGAAGTATCCGTTGGGCTCGTGCCCGAGTTCCTGGATGAGGTCGTCGACGGCGAGGCCACCCGTGTCAAGCAGCAGCGAGAACTCGCCGGGGTCCGTTTCCATGAGCGTGAGCGGCTTCATCGGCGAAGCGTCCCACACCCGGCGAATCTCGACAGCCGGTTCGCCGGGCTCATGATCCGTTTTTGTGGACGATGGACGCCCCTATAGGGGCCGTGAGCGTCCACGAAAACAGATCATGCTCGCCCGCGCACCGTCCAGGCGCGGGCGGTCAGGGGGATCGTGCCGTCGGGGGCGGTGGGCAGGTTGGTGCGGAGCAGGGCGCGCAACGCGGCGCGGTGGTCGTCGGGCAGGCCGCGCAGGTAGCCGGGTGCGGAGCCCTGTCCGCCCAGGAACGGCTCCCAGTAGTCGGCGAGGTCCGCGAACACCGTCGGGACCTGCACCGACTCGACGGCGACCGCCTGCAAGCCGGCGTCGGTCCACAGCGCGCGCAGCGCGTCCGGGCCGCACACCGACGGGCGGCGGCCCTCGTCCCAGGCGGCCGAAGCGGGGTCGAGTGCGGCGGCGGCGTCCCAGAAGTGCCGCATCATCGCCATACCGTCGGCGTAGTCCCAGACGTAGGCGGCGGCGACGCCGCCCGGCCGCAGCACCCGCGCGATCTCGGCGGCGGCCTCCGGCGGGTCGGGCACGAAGTTCAGGACGAGGCCGCTGACCGCGACATCGACGCTGCCGTCCGGCAGTGGCAGCGCCTTGGCGTCGCCGACCTGGAAGACCGCCCGCGCGTCGCCGATCCGGGCACGGGCCAGGTCGACGAACGGCTCGGACCTGTCGACCCCGGTGATCCGCGCGGGTTCGGCCGTGGCCAGCACGGTCTCGGTGAGCGCGCCGGTGCCGCAGCCCACGTCGAGCCATTCCCGCCCGGCGGGCACGGCCAGCCGCCGGACGAAGGCCCGCGCGACGAGGCGGCTCCACCGGCCCACATAGGCCTCGTAGGCGTCGCCGTCGGCGAAGGTCGCTTGCGTCATCCGGTCACGCTATGCCAACCGCGAACCCGCTTCCAGGGGCAAGGCGACAACGGACCGGCAGGCACATCGGCCGGACGGGCGTCACGGCACACCGCGATGTCGGCTATTTCTCGGTGACGAAGACGCCGACTCCTGCGAGTCCTTCCACGAGCCCGACGGCTTTGAGCCACTGGATGGCGTTACGGACGACCGTGATCGACACGCCGTATTGCTGACGCAACTCGGCGGTGCTCGGCAAGCGATCGCCCGGCTTGAGTCTTCCGGCGGCGATCTGGCCGCTGATGTCGTCGATCAACGTCTGCGTCTTCGATTTCGGCATGTGTGCTCCCTGGTCCGCAGCCCTCAGTTGACCACGATCATGGTGCGTCTGCCAACACCACGAGGTGCCCTCCGGCTACTTCTGGTTGCCTTATGCATAAGGTTGGGCTAGGTTGATGAAGCCACCCTGGTCCGCAGCCACGGGCGGCGACAGCTGCGGTTCCATGGCTCGCACCCCGTGAATCGCAGTGGAACAGCCGGGCCGGCTGGCGGGTTCACCAGTCGGCCCGGCTGCGGTGATCGACGTGCCGGAAAGGGGCCGCCGTGACGCGAGGACTCATGGGGTCGAAACCAGAG
Source organism: Catellatospora methionotrophica (assembly GCF_011297335.1). Taxonomy (GTDB): domain Bacteria; phylum Actinomycetota; class Actinomycetes; order Mycobacteriales; family Micromonosporaceae; genus Catellatospora; species Catellatospora methionotrophica. Next base: position 55,637 of record NZ_JAAOTJ010000022.1, read on the forward strand.
GTCCAGATGAGCCTGCCGATGACGCACGACTTCGGCTCGTCGGTCGAGGCAGGTCGTGACGGCCCTCTCGTGCTCACGGTCGACGTCCCCGGGGTGCGGGTCGCCATCTCGTTCGGAGAGGGTTCGGGCCTCGCCGGGTTGGAGGCGCTACGCCGATTCGCAGCGGCGGTCCAGGTCTTCGCGACGATGGCCGAAGCGCGCGAACTGCAACGCGCCATCGCCCCCAGGCTCGTCACCAACGCCGACCTCCTGCACATCGCCGACTTCCTCCGCGACGACGGCGCGCCCAGCGACGATGATCGGCGTTTCAGGTCGATACATGGACTCCGGCCGCACTTTCCGACCCGAAACGACGATCAAGGCTGAGTGCGCGGCGTCAGCGCCCGAGAAGCGGACTAAATGGCCTAAAGTTGTAATAATGGGCGTGTAATACGACACGAGCCCCAAAAGTCTCTGTACCCTCGCCCGAGTTGCGTGAGGTGACGACGACCGGGGGACTGCCCGCATGAACGCTCGCAAGATCGCGCTCGCCGGCGAGTCCATCCTGGTCGCGATCCTGCTCGCCATCATGGGTGTGGTCGCCGCGTGCCAGCACACCAGCGGCCCGGTCCTGCCCGCCTCGTCCGCCCCGCTGGGCCCGGTCATCACCGAGCCGGAGGCCGACGGCGAGCTGCTCAGCGGCGCGGACGTGCACATGGAGACCAGTCCCATGCAGGACGTCGACGCGGGCAGCGAGCACGTCTGCACCGACTGGGAGATCTGGACGGCCAAGCCGCACGAGCGCGTATGGTTCGCGAGCTGCATCGGCGGCGTGCAGAAGACGCACACCCACTTCGGCGACGGCGTCTTCGAGAACGCCTTCTCGGCGCGCCGTGACCTGCCCGGCGACCGCGACTACGAGCTGCGGGTGCGGCACAAGGACAGCAGCGGCAACCCGGCGACGGAGTGGAGCCCGTACACCTCCCGGCCGTTCCGGACCGACAAGGAGCGCAAGCCGCTGCCCGGCGCGCCGCAGTGGGTGGTGGCCCAGCCGGGTTACAAGGTCGAGGAGGTCGCGTCGGGCTTCGAGCTGCCGGTGAACCTCGCCATGGTCCCGTCGCATGCCATCGCGCCAGACAAGCCGATGTTCTACGTCACCGAGCTGTACGGCACGATCAAGGTGGTGCGCGGCGACCTGAAGGTCGGGGTGTACGCCAAGAACCTGTTGAACTGGGACCCGTATGCGGACTTCCCCGGCACCGGTGAGATCGGCCTGACCGGGGTGGTCGTCGAGCCGGTCACCGGCGACGTGTTCGCCAGCATGCTGTACCAGGTCGGGGCGGAGTTCTTCCCGAAGGTCGTGCGCATCCACAGCGAGGACGGCGGCCTGACCGGCAAGACCGTCACCACCGTGCTGGACCTCAAGGGCGACCCGCTGGTCGCCTCGCACCAGATCTCGAACCTGACCATCGGGCCGGACGGCAAGCTCTACATCCACATCGGTGACGGCTTCGTGCCGACCAGCGCCCGGGACCTGAACGACAGCCGGGGCAAGGTGCTGCGGGTCAACCTGGACGGCACCGCTCCGGAGGACAACCCGTACTACGACCCGGCGGACAAGAGCAAGATCAAGGATCTGGTCTTCGCGTCGGGGTTCCGCAACCCGTTCGGCGGGGCCTGGCGGGCCGCGGACGGCCAGCACTACTCGGTGGAGAACGGCTCGACCAACAACGACCGGCTGGCCCGCATCCTCAAGGGCGTCGACTACGGCTGGAACTCCAACACCTCCAGCCTGAAGAAGAAGGCGCTCTACAACTGGGCGCCGACGCACGCGCCGGTGGGCATCACCTTCGTGCAGAAGGAGGGCAACCAGACGGCGGGCTTCCCGGAGGACAAGCTCGGCAAGGCGTTCGTGTCGGAGAGCGGCCCGACCTACGGCACCGGTCCGCAGCTGCGGGGCAAGCGCATCGTCGAGTTCACGTTCAACGCGAACGGCTCGGTCTCCAAGCCCAAGACCCTGGTCGAATACAACGGGTACGGCAAGACGACGGTCGCCGGGATCGCGGCCGGACCGGACGGGCTCTACTTCTCCGGGCTCTACCCCGACCAGGGCTACAACCCGGTCCTGCCCACCGCGAAGATCTACCGCGTGCGGTACGCGCCGCAGGCCGCGGGCGCCAAGCCCAAGCCGGTCGCGGCGAAGGAGTCCTGCACCGACGGTGACCTGCAGGTGATCGCGCGGGCGTCGAAGACCGACGTCAAGCCCGGCGTCCCGATCACCTTCACGCTGGTGCTGAAGAACCTGTCGAAGCACACCTGCAACCGCGACATCGGCGCCAGCGCGCAGGAGCTGTTCCTGATGCACGGCACGGAGAAGGTGTGGTCGTCGGACCACTGCGGCGCGCCGACAGGCAAGCAGGTCACCGCGCTGGCGGCGGGCCGGGAGATGGTGTTCACGGTGCCTTGGAACGGCAAGTCCAGCAGTGCCTGCGCCAAGGGCCAGGTGCGGGTGGCGACCGGTCCGGTCCCGGCGGACGGCTCGTACCAGCTGTTCGCGCGGGTGGGCTCCGATCGCAGCGTGCCGGTCTCGATCAAAATCCACTGACGGGCCGGTCTCGCGACACACCCGGCGCGGCGTCCATCACGGACGCCGCGCCGTCGCGTGTCTCCGCTGTGTAGGAAACCTTCGTTCTTCCACAAAATTCGGTAGGCATCTTTCATTGACCTATCGACAGTCGTTATAGTGCGCCGACGCATCCCCTCCACCCCCTCTGCGAGGTGCTCATGCTCGGTAACCCCACCGTGCGCCGCCGTACCCTGCTGGCCGCCGCGGCCGGATTCGCGGCCGCCCCGTTCGCCGCAGGCCCGGCCTTCGCCGCCAACCCGAAGGTCTACCTGGACCCCGGCCACGGCGGCACCGACCCCGGCGCGGTCGCCAACGGCCTGCAGGAGAAGGCGCTCACCCTGAACATCGCCCTGCAGATCCGCAACATCCTGCAGGCCAACTACGCCGTCGACGTACGCATGTCGCGCACCACCGACGCGACCGTCAGCCTCGCCCAGCGCACCAGCGACGCCAACGCGTGGGGCGCGACGATCTTCGTCAGCGTGCACATCAACTCCGGCGGCGGCACCGGCTTCGAGAGCTACCGCTACCTGACCTCCGACGCGGCGACCGTCAACCTGCACAACGCCCTGCACTCGCGCTCGCTGAGCGGCATGCGCACCGTCGGCTCGGTCACCGACCGGGGCCTGAAGACGGCGAACTTCCACGTGCTGCGCGAGTCGAACATGCCCGCGGTGCTCACCGAGAACCTGTTCATCGACACCCTCGCCGACGCGAACCTGCTCAAGCGCGCCGACTTCCTGGCCGCCGACGCGCTCGGCCACGCCAACGGCATCGCGGCGCACCTGGGCCTGACCGCGCCGCCGCCCACGTTCAGCACCATCGTCGACAACACCACCGCGGGCCGGTTCACGGCCAGCGCCAACTGGGGCACCTCGACGTTCTCCGGCCAGCGGTACGGTGCCGACTACCGCTACGCCAACCCGGTGCTGGCCAGCGACGCCGCCTGGTTCAAGGTGAACATCCCGGCCACGGCCAACTACCGGGTCGACGTATGGCACGCCGCCGACCCCGGCTACAGCGCCTCCGCGCCGCACATCGTGGCCACCTCCGGCGGCAACCAGACCGTCAACCTCGACCAGCGCACCGGCGGCGGCGCGTGGCGCTCGCTGGGCACGTTCAACCTCGCCGCAGGCGACCGCAACCTGGTCGGCGTGAGCCGCTGGACGAGCGCGGCCGGCTACGTCATCGCCGACGCGGTACGCGTCACCCGCGTGTAGCGGCGGCCGAAGCTCCGTCCATGCTGTTGGATCGGTGTGGACGGAGCTTCGGTGTGGACAGGGGAATGCGATGGGTGGACGGGAACTGGCCAGCGCGGGGCTGCTGTTCCTCGCGGAGCGGCGGCTCGCGACGCTGACGACCCTGCGGCCCGACGGCACCCCGCACGTCACCCCGGTCGGCTTCACCTATGACGCGGCGACCGGCCTGGCCCGCGTCATCTGCGACGGCGCCAGCCGCAAGGCCGCGCACGCCCGGCGCAACCCGAACGTGGCCCTGTGCCAGTTCGAGGGCCGCTTCTGGCTGACCCTGCAGGGCGACGCGACCGTCACCGCCGATGCGGACCGGGTAGCCGACGCCGTCGCCCGCTACGCCACCCGCTACCGCGAGCCGCGCGTCAACCCGAACCGGGTCGCCATCGAGATCACCGTGACCCGCCTGCTCGGCGACTCCACGCTGCTCGCCTGAGCGGAGCGGCCACGCGGCAGGTCAGCCCAGGGGGTACTCCAGCCAGACGACCTTGCCGGTGCGGCCGGGCACCACGCCCCACCTGGCCGACAGGCCCTCGACCAGCCCCAGGCCCAGGCCGCCGTCGACGCCCGCCGAACGCCGCTGCGGCGGCACCGGGCTGCGGTCGGTCACCTCGATGCGCAGCCCGCCGCCGATCCGCGCCAGCCGGATCGCCACCGCCCCGCCACCGTGCAGCACCGCGTTGCTGACCAGCTCCGACGCGAGGATGAGCGCGTCGCCGGACGGGTCACGCAGCTGCCACGCGCCGAGCTGGGCCCTGACGAAATACCGGGCGATCATGCCGCTGGACCGGCCGCCCGGAAGCCGGATCGACGCTGCCGCCACGTCGCGGCCCTGCCTGCCTGATTCCATGACCCGCCTCCTCGTCTCCACCGGGATTCGGAGCACGGCGGCATCCGGATGGGTGGATACCCGGCGGCGATGGGGCACCCCTCGGCCGCCGGGGTACGCCGGTAGAGTCGGCGGCGTGCTGGACCGTCGCGCCCCCCGCTGCCTGCTCGCCCTGACCCTGGTGTTGAGCGGTGCGGCGTGCTCGTCGCCGCCCGCCGAAGCACCGGTGTTCACCCAGCCCAGCGGCACCGCCGCCGCCTCGGGAGCGCCGTCGACCGGCCCGTCGCTCGCCCCTTCGGCGAGCGCCAGTGCACGCCCGTCGGCGTCGCCGGTGGTGCGGGCCGCGCCGAGGAGCGCGCTGGCGGTGGGCGTACGCACGCTGACGTTCACCCGTGGCGACCGCAAGCTGCCGACGACCGTCTGGTATCCGGCGACCGGCAAGGCAGGCGGCTCGCCGCGCAAGGACGCCCCGGCCGCCGCCGGGCGCTTTCCCGTCGTGCTGTTCAGCCACGGCCTGCACGGGCTGCCCACGTACTACCAGCAGATCACGACCCGGCTGGCCGCCGCGGGCTTCGTGGTGGCGGGACCGGCCTACCCGTTCACCAATCACGACGCCAACCCGTTCAAGCAGTCCGACATGGCCAACCAGCCCGCCGACGGGTCGGCGGTGCTGACGGCGCTGCTGAAGCTGGACACCAAGGCGGGCGACCGGCTCGCCGGGCACCTCGACGGGGCGCACATCGGGGTGGCGGGCCACTCCGCGGGCGGGTTCACCTCGGCGGGCATGCTGGCGGGCACCCGGGACACCCGCGTCGACGCCGCCGTGGTGATCTCGGGCGGCTCGATGGGGGCGTTCAAGGGCACGCGTACGCCGGTGCTGTTCGTGCACGGTGACGCCGACGCGGTGGTGAATTATCAGACCGGGCGGAACGCGTACAACGGAACGTCCTGGCCGCGCGCCTTCCTGACGCTGCTCGGCGGCGACCACGGTGCGTTCCTCGGGCCCGGCGCGAAGGGTTTCGACCAGACCATGAAGACCACGACCGACTTCCTGCGCTGGGCACTGTGGGGCGACGCCGCAGCCAAGGGCCGCCTGTCCGCCGACGGCAACCGCGCGGGCGTGTCCAAATTCGAGGCGAAGCTGTGACCGGCCTGTCGCCCGGCGAGTGCCGGATCTACTGGGCCGATCCGGCCGACGAGCAGCCCTGGCACGAGCGGCTGCTGAGCGAGGGCGAGCGGGCGCGGCGCGCGTCGCTGCGCCGCGCCGAGGACCGCGCGCGCCAGACGGTGGCCGCGGCGCTGCTGCGCCTGCTGGCCGGGCGGCACCTGGACGAACGACCCTCGGCCGTACGCGTGGAGCGGGCCTGCACCGACTGCGCGGTCCCGCACGGCCGCCCGAGCGTGCCCGGCGGCCTGGACGTGTCGGTGTCGCACTCCGGCGACCGGATCGCGGTCGTGCTCAGCCTCGCCGGGCCGGTCGGCGTCGACGTCGAGCAGGCCCAGCCGCAGCGCGACATCCTCGGCGTGGCCCGGCTGGCGCTGTCCGAGGCGGAGATCGCCGCGTCGGCCCCGCTGGACCAGGACGGTTTCTACACGTACTGGACGCGCAAGGAGTCGGTGCTCAAGGCCACCGGCGACGGGCTGCGGGTGGCGATGACCAAGATCGAGGTGTCGACTCCGGCGCAGGACCCGCGCCTGCACCGCTTCGACGGGCGGCCCGACGTGGTCGCCGCAGCCCGCATGTTCACCCTCGCGCCGGGCGCGGGCTACCAGGGCGCGCTGACCGTGCTCGGCACCCCGTCGGCCGTCACCGAGCACGACGGGTCAGCGCTGCTGCGTCACCAGGCCGAGGGCTTGTAGTCCTTCAGGAAGCAGCCGTACAGGTCCTCGCCGAGCTCGCCGCGCACGATCGGGTCGTACACCCGGGCGGCGCCGTCGACCAGGTCCAGCGGGGCGTGGAAACCCGCGTCCGCGAGGCGGATCTTGGTCGGGTGCGGGCGCTCGTCGGTGATCCAGCCGGTGTCCACGGCGGTCATCAGGATGCCGTCGTCGAGCATCTCCCCGGCGCTGGTGCGGGTCAGCATGTTCAGCGCGGCCTTGGCCATGTTCGTGTGCGGGTGCCCCGGCCCCTTGTACTTGCGGCTGAACTGGCCCTCCATCGCCGACACGTTCACCACGTACTTGCGGCGCGCCGGGGATGCGGCCATCGCCGCCCGCAACCGGGCGACCAGCACGAACGGGGCGGTCACGTTGCACAGCTGCACTTCGAGCAGCTCGATCGGGTCGACCTCCTGGACGACCTGCACCCAGCTGTTGGTGGCGTCGAGGTCGGGCACCAGGCCGCCCGCGTCGATCGCCGAACCGTCGGCGATCCGGGCCAGGCTCGCCCCGCCCGTGGTCAGCGCCAGCGAGGTGACCAGCTCCGGGCTCAGCTGCTGGTGCGGCATCGCCTGGATGGCCGCCGCGGCCGGGCTCGACCCGGTGTAGTGGCCGAAGCTGATCAGCTCGGGCAGCGGCCCGTCCGGCAGCGGAGCCGACTCGGCCGCCAGCAGCTGCGCGTACGCCTGCGGAGACCGGCGGACCGTCTGCGCCGCGTTGTTGATCAGGATGTCGAGCGGGCCCTGCGCGGCGACGGAGTCCGCCAGCGCGACGACCTGGGCCGGGTCGCGCAGGTCGATGCCGACGATACGCAGCCGGTGCAGCCAGTCGCCGCTGTCCGGCATCGCCTGGAAACGGCGTACCGCGTCGGCGGGGAAGCGGGTGGTGATCGTGGTGTGCGCGCCGTCGCGCAGCAGCCGCAGCGCGATGTACATGCCGATCTTGGCGCGGCCGCCGGTGAGCAGCGCGCGGCGGCCGGTCAGGTCGGTGCGGGCGTCGCGGCGGGCGTGGTTCAGCTCCGCGCACGGCGGGCACAGCTGGTGGTAGAAGGCGTCCACCTGCGTGTACCGGTCCTTGCAGGTGTAGCAGGCGCGGGCCTGGCGCAGGTGGCCCGCGATGTCGCCCTTGGTGGGCGAGGTCAGGCCGAACACGCCCGCGGTCTCGTCGTCGATGCGTCCCGGCGCGCCCGTGGCGGTCGCCGCGGTCACGGCCTCGTCCGCGGCGAGGATCTCCTCGCGCTTGTCCCGGCGGCGCTGCAGCTTGACGCTCTTGAACAGCCGACCCACCGCCCGGCGCACCGCCACGGCGTCCGGGTGCTCGGTCGGCAGGTCCTCGACCTCGGCCAGCACGCTCAGGCACACCTCAAGGCGCGCAGCATCGATCCCGGTGCGCTCCTGCTCGCTGATCGTCATCCCGCTGCCCGTTCCGTGCTAGCCCACTACCTCGCCCGGAAACTGTACGCAAACGAACCCACGATGACCGCACCAGCCACCGAACCCGCCCCACCACTGTCGCCCATCTCACCCACCCCACCGCCTCCGAGTCCGGCCGCCGCCCCGGCCCACCCACCCGCACTTTCGATCGACGCTGGCCTATTACATCGAGTTTGATCTCGAAATACTCGATGTAATAGGCCAGCGTCTATGAAAATCGGGGTGGCGGGGCGCGGGCGGGTCGGTGTGGGTGGGTCAGAGGGGGGCGAGGGTGGTGCCGGTGGTGGGGTCGGTGATGAGGATGGCTTCGACGGGGCAGCAGTCGGCGGCGTCGGTGACCGCCTCGTCGGGGTCGACCAGGGGGTGCAGGGGCGTGGACTTCTTGTCGACCAGGGCGAAGTGGGCGGGGGCGGTGCCCGCGCACAGGCCCGAGCCGATGCAGCGGTCGCGGTCGACCGCCACCTGCCACTGGCCGCTCACCAGCGCACCGGCAGTTCCTTGAGACCCCGCACCAGCATGCCCTTCTTCCAGGGAAGCTCCTCCTCGGCTACGGCCAGTTGGAGGTTCGGGAAGCGGGTGACCAGGGTCTGCAGGGCGACCTGGAGTTCCATCCGGGCGAGCTGGGCGCCGACGCAGTGGTGCGGGCCGTGGCCGAAGCCGATGTGCGGGTTGCTCTCGCGGTGGAAGTCCAGCTCGTCGGGGTGGTCGAAGACCTTGTCGTCACGGTTGGCCGAGGCGAGCGCGCCGAGCACCGGCTCACCGGCGCGGACCAGCACGTCGCCGAGCATGACGTCCTCGGTGGCGTAGCGGGCGAACGCGGCGGCCGTGCCCAGCGGCACGTACCGCATCAGCTCGTCGACGGCGGCGGGGACCAGCGACGGGTCGGCGCGCAGTTCGGCGAACCGGTCGGGGTTGGTGAGCAGCACGTACACGAAGTTGGGGAGCTGGGTGACCGTGGTCTCGTGACCGGCGGCCAGCAGCCCGGCGGACAGCTGCACGAGCTCGGTCTCGGTGAGCCGGTCGTTGTCCTCGTCGCGGGCCTTGACCATGGCGCCGAGCAGGTCGTCGGTCTCGCGCTCGCGGCGCTGGGCGATCAGCCCGGCGATGTACGCGTGCAGGTTGCCGAGGTACTCCATGATCTGCTGCGGGGTGAGCGAGGTGGTCGAGATGATCGCCTCGGACCACAGCTGGAACCGGTCGCGGTCGGCGAAGGGCACGCCGAGCAGCTCGCAGATGACCGTCACCGGCAGCGGGGTGGCGAAGTGCTCGACCAGGTCGGCGGGGGAGCCGTGCCGCTCCATGTCGTCGAGGAGCTGGTTGGCGATCTCCTGGGTGCGCGGGCGCAGGGTCTCGACGCGGCGGGCGGTGAAGGCCTTCGCGATGAGCTTGCGCAGCCGGCTGTGCTCGGGCGGGTCCATCGCGAGCATGCCGGAGTCGCCCTGGTGCGGGTGGGTGCGTGGCTCGTCGCGCCCGACGCTGGCGGCGCGGCTGAAGCGGGCGTCGCCGAGGACCGTGCGCACGTCGTCGTAGCGGGTGGCGAGCCAGGCCTCCTCGCCGTACGGCAGGCGCACCCGGGTCAGCGGTTCGGTGCGGCGTAACTGCTCGTAGATCGGGTTCAGGTTGAGCCGGTCGGGGTCGCCGAACGGGTAGGTGCGGGCAGGCTTGAGCTCGCTGTCGGTCGACATCGTCGCCCCCTCGTGTGCGTACGAATTCAACTCTATGGATGCTAGTGTGAACTGGTCACGAAGTCGATGCCCATTCTAGGAAATAGTCGGATATTCGAGACAGTTCCGGCAACCGTGGCTTGACTGGAAACGTGATGATCTCTCGCCGCCGCCGGATGCCGGTGGTGGCCGTGCTCTCCGCACTCCTGGCGGTGGCCGCGCCGCAGCCGGTGGCGGTCCAGCCGACGCCCGCGCCCTCTCCAGCGCCCGCGCCGAGCCCGCCCCTGCTGGCCGGGCCGCTCCCGCAGCAGCCGCCCCTGCTCGACCAGGCTGACGTCGACAAGGCGCTGGCCGCGCTCGACGGTCTGGTGCAGGACGCGATGAAGCAGACCGGTGTGCCCGGAGTCGCCGTCGGCGTGGTCTACGGCGACAAGGTCGTCTTCGCGAAAGGGTATGGCGTCCGCAAGGTCGGCGAGCCCGGCGCGGTCGGGGCCGACACGGTCTTCCAGCTCGCGTCGCTGTCCAAGCCGGTGGCGTCGACCGTGGTGGCGGGCGTCGTCGGCGACGGCAAGGTGGCCTGGGACGACCCGGTGGTCAAGCACGATCCCGGGTTCGCGCTGAAGGACCCCTGGGTGACCCGCGACGTCACCGTGGCTGACCTGTTCGCGCACCGCAGCGGCCTGCCCGACCATGCCGGGGACCTGCTGGAGGACCTCGGCTACGACCGCGCGTACATCCTGTCGCACCTGCGGTTGGAGCCGCTGGCCCCGTTCCGGGCGAGCTACTTCTACACCAACTTCGGGCTGACCGCCGCCGCGCTGGCCGTGGCGAAGGCGGCCGGGACCAGCTGGGAGCAGCTGTCGGCGCAGACGCTGTACAGGCCGCTGGGCATGTCGCACACCAGCTCTGACTTCGCCGACTACGAGAAGAACCCGGACCGGGCCGTCGGGCACGTCAAGGTCGGCGACGCCTGGCAGGCGAAGTACGTGCGGGACCCGCAGGCGCAGAGCCCGGCGGGCGGGGTCAGCTCGACCGTGGACGACATGGTCAAGTGGATGCGGTTGCAGCTCGGCGGCGGCAAGTACGACGGCAGGCAGGTCGTGGACGCGATGGCGTTGCAGCAGACGCACGAGCCGCACAACACGGCCTCGCCGCCGCGCGCGCCCGACGGGGTGCCGGGGTTCTACGGGCTGGGCTTCAACGTGGGCTACGACCAGTCCGGGCGGCTGCGGCTGGGTCACTCGGGGGCGTTCGACCTGGGTGCGGCCACGAACGTGGCGATGATCCCCGGCGAGGGGCTGGGCATCGTGGTGCTGACCAACGCGCAGCCGATCGGCGTCGCGGAGTCGATCGCGTACAACTTCCTCGACATCGCCTCCTACGGCAGGCAGACGACCGACTGGCTGCCGTTCCTGCTCGGCGTGTTCGCCAAGATCGACAGTGAGGGCACGTCGAAGACCGACTACGCCAAGCCGCCCGCGAACCCGGCCGCGGCCCGGCCGTCAGCGGCGTACACCGGCACCTACGCCAACGCCTACTACGGTCCGCTGACCGTCGCCGAGCGGGACGGCAAGCTGGTCATGACGCTCGGGCCGCAGGGGCAGGCGTTCCCGCTGACCCACTTCGACGCGGACACCTTCAGCTACCGGACCACCGGCGAGAACGCGGTCGGCCTGGACGGGGTGACGTTCACGGTCGACGGCGCGGGCCCGGCCGGGCAGGTGCGGGTGGCGCACCTGGACGCCAACGGCCTGGGCACGTTCACGCGCGGCTGACCTGCCCGTCGCGTACGCCAGAGATGATCATCTCGCGGAGCTGCTCCATCGGGTCGCCGTCGCCGACCGCGAGGGCGTTCTTGGTCGCGGCCACGGTGAGGCCGAGTTCCGGCAGCGCCCCGGCCAGGCTGCCGCCGATGCCACCGACGTCGATCATGGGGCCGTCGGCCGCGTAGCCGAGCGTCCACCGGGCGGGCATGCCGAACGTCCACTCCGGACCCCGGGTGACCGGCCTGCTCACCTCGCGCAGCCGGTCCGGCGAGATGAGGCGTACGCCGTCGACCTCGCCGAGCAGCGCCGCGAACATCCGGGCCGCCGCGCGGGCGGTGATGGTGCCCACCGCGGGCACGTCCGCGCGCAGGAAGGCCCTGTCGTTGCCCAGGTCGGCGTCGGGTCGCGCGCCGTGCGGCACCGCCCGGTCGAAGTTCGGCAGGTTCGCGCTGAGCTGCTTGAGCGCGTCCGACCAGCTCCGGTCGTGCAGCTCGGCCAGCCCGTCGAGATCCTTTTCGGGTACGCCGAGCAGCAGTTCGCCGGGCACGCCCAGCGGTGCGGCCACGTCCTGCGCGAGCACCCGCGACAGCGTGCGCCCGGTGGCCCGGCGGACCGTCTCGCCGACCAGCCAGCCGTACGTCCACACGTGGTAGCCGTGCGCCGTGCCCGGCTCCCACAGCGGTCTCGCGTCGGCCATGATCGCGCACATGCGGTGCCAGTCGGTGAAGTCGGCCGTGGTCACGTCGGGCGGCAGCGCGGGCAGGCCCGCCGTGTGCGTGAGCACGTGGCGCAGCGTGATCCCGGACTTGCCGTGCCGGGCGAACTCCGGCCACACGTCGGCCAGGCGCAGGTCGTAATCGATCCGGCCCTGCTCGGCCAGCACGTGTACCACGGTCGAGGTGAGCGCCTTGCCGGTCGAGTAGCTGAAGAACGGGGTGCCCGCGGTGACCGGCCGCTCGGTCGCCGGGTCGGCCAGCCCGGCCGCCACGTCGACGATCTTCACGCCGTGCAGGTACGCGGCGACCTGCACGCCGGTCTCCTGCCCTGAGCCGACCAGGTCGTCGACGCGCTGCTGTACACGCTGCTGCAGGTGGTGCCAGTTCATGGTGCGGGGGTGTCCTCTCGGGGGGTGCCGCCGCCGGTCGCGGCGGGCCAGTGTGCGAGCAGCACGTGCAGCGCCTCGACGGACCGCCGCCACGACTGCTCGACGTCGCGGGGGTGGCCGAAACCGCCGGTCGCCTGCAGGCTCACGAACCCGTGGAACGTGCTGCGCAGCAGGCGCACCGCGTCGGTCAGGTCGGGTTCGGACAGGCCGTAGCCGCGCAGCATGCCGTAGGTCAGCTCGTAGGTGCGCCGGAACGCGGCCGGGTCGACCAGCTCCGGGGGCAGCGGGAGCTGTGAGGCGGCATACCGGCCGGGGTGGGCCAGGGCGTAGGCCCGGTAGGCGTCGGCGAACGCGATCAGCGCGTCGCGGCCGGAGCGGCCCGCCACGGCCGCGCCGATCCGCTCGACGAGTTCGCCGCCCGCCAGCAGCGCGATGCGGTGCCGCAGGTCCTGCAGGCTGCGGACATGGGAGTAGAGGCTGGCGTCCTTGACGCCGAAGCCGCGCGCGACGGCGGAGATGGTGACGTGGTCGAGCCCGGCGGAGTCCGCCAGGTCGGCCGCCGCCAGCGTCACCCGCTGCGCCGAGAGCCCTGCCCGTGCCATGAACCTAAGGATACTAGGTAACTGCCTAGGATGGCTAGGCGAGTTCGACGTACGGGCGGACCAGGCCCGGCGCGGGCAGGTAGGGCTCCCAGTAGACGATCTGCCAGGCCGCCCGGAGCGCGTCCTCACACGGGTAGGTGTGCCCGCACCGGTCGCAGATGCCCTGCACCTGCATGTGGTGCTCGCTCCAGCGCTGACGGCCCTCGGCGACCAGCGCCAGGGCGCGGCTCTGGATGGCCGTACGGCCGACGTAGGTGGTGCCGTGGGCGTTGTCGCGCCGGCGATCGCCGGCGAACCTGGGTCGTGGCTGGGGCTTTGACATACGTCTTCTCCTGCCGTCATCCGGCTTAACGCCGGATGCCCGCAGAAGGTGCCGAGCTGTCGTAAACCCGTTGCTGCGGCGGGTGCCCTGCGGTCAACTCATCGGGTGAGATCGTTTGAAGAGTTGCTGGCAGAAGGCGCGAACGCGCCCGTGGACGGGTGGGATTTCGGCTGGTTCGCCGGACGCGCCACCGAACAGCGGCCCGCCTGGGGGTACGCGCGAATGCTGGCCGAACGGGTCGGCGTGGCCGACGCCGTGCTCGACGTGCAGACCGGCGGCGGGGAGGTGTACGCCGAAGTGCTGCGACGGGCCGCGCGCCGTCCGTCGGTGGCCGCCGCGACGGAGTCCTGGGCGCCGAACCTGGCGCTGGCCCGCGACAACCTTGCCCCGATGGGCGTGACCGTGGCCGAATCCGCTGACGGGGCGGCGCTGCCGTTCCCGGACGCGGCGTTCGACCTGGTGGCGAGTCGGCATCCGACGGTCACCGACTGGGCTGAGACGGCTCGGGTGCTGGCGCCGGGCGGGGTCTACCTGTCGCAGCAGATCGGGGCGGGGTCGATGCGGGAGCTGAGCGAGTTCTTCCTCGGGCCGGTCGATCCGGGCACGGGGCGGCTGCCGGAGACGCTGGCGGCTGGGGCGCGGGGCGCGGGGCTGGTGGTGACCGAGGTGCGGACGCAGGCGCTGCGTACCGAGTTCTACGACGTCGCGGCGGTGATCGTATTTCTGCGCAAGGTGATCTGGACGGTGCCGGGGTTCGATGTGGACAGGTTCCGCGAGCGGCTGGCGGCGATGGATGCGCTGATCCGCGCGGAGGGGCCGTTCGTGGCTCACTCCCAGCGGTTCCTCCTCGCGGCCCGGCGGCCCTGACCGCCGCCGCCCGGCACCGGCCCGGCTTCGGCTGGTTCCGGCTGGTTCCGGCTGGTCATGATCGCCGTTTCGTGTCGAGAAGTGCAGTGGGACCAGAGGTTTCGACACGAAACGGCGATCTTCACCGGGGCGTGGGGGGCTGGGGGTAGCGGATGAGGAGGCTGGCGTGGACGGGGATGTCGCCGATCGCCTCGTAGAGGTGGGGGACGTCGGAGGGCCAGGAGATGTGGTCGCCGGGGTGGGCGGTGAGGGGGGCGTCGGCGGGGCCCGCGCGAAGGACGCCGTCGAAGACGGTGATGTGCTCGGTGACGCCGGTGTGGTGGGCGGGGGAGGACTGGGTGGCGCCCGGCGGGACGACCATCCGGTACAGCTCGTAGGTGACTTCGGCGTCGTCGAAGACCTGCAGGAGGGTGGCCTCGACCGCGGTGCCCCGTACCGTTCCGGCCTGCGCTCCGGCCAGTAGTGCGGTGATCGGGACGCCGAGGGCGGCGGTCACCGACCACAGGGTGTCCAGGGTCGGGTTGCGGGTGCCGTTCTCCAGGCCGGACAGGGTGGCCTTGCCGACGCCGGCCCGTCGGGCCAGCTCGGACAGCGAGATCCCGGCCTGCTCCCGCAACTGGCGCAGCCGTACGCCGACGTGCTCGGCGCCCGTCTCCAGGGCCGGGGGCGGGCTGCTGCGGGCGGTTGCCGGACGCGCGCTCATGGGGCTATCGTGCACCACGAGCCACCGTTCCGTTTGCGGAACGGCGCGACCTGAACACGTGCCGGATCGGCGGGGCGCGGATCACCCCGTTTGCCATAGACGCTGGCCTATCTCATCGAAAATATGTAGATCGATTTCGATGTAATAGGCCGGCGTCTATGAAAAAACGGGTGGGGTGGCCGGGGCGGTCGTGCGGTCGGTGGGGTGGAGGGGTGGGCGTGGGGCGGGGCGTTTTGCAGCCGGTGATGGCTGGGGTGGTCACCGCCGTGGTCGGGTTCGCGAGCACGTTCGCGGTGGTGCTGGCGGGGTTGCGGGCCGTCGGGGCGGATTCGCGGCAGGCCGCGTCAGGGCTGCTGGCGGTATGCGTGGCCGCCGGTGCGACGGCGATCGTGCTGGGGTTGCGGCACCGGATACCGATCAGCATCGCCTGGTCCACGCCGGGCGCGGCACTGCTGGCCGCCACCGGGGCGGTCGACGGCGGGTTCGCGGCGGCGGTGGGCGCGTTCGCGGTGACCGGGGCGCTGATCGTCGCGGCGGGGCTGTTCCCGGCGCTGGGGCGGGCCATCGCGGCGATCCCGCGGCCGATCGCGGCGGCGATGCTCGCGGGTGTGCTGCTCGACCTGTGCATCGCCCCGGTCCGCGCGCTGGTCGACGTACCGCTGCTGGCCGCGCCGGTCGTGGGCGTGTGGCTGGTGCTGAACAGGTTCGCGCGGGCGTGGGCGGTGCCCGCGGCGCTGGCCGTGGCCGTGCTGGTGATCGTGCTGGACTCCCCGGCCGCGCTGCGCGGGGCCGCCGTCGCGCCGGAGGTCGTGCTCACCGCGCCGATGTTCACCTGGCAGGCGCTGGTCAGCCTCGCGGTGCCGCTGTTCCTGGTCACGATGGCCTCGCAGAACGTGCCGGGCATGGCGGTGCTGCAGGGGTACGGCTACACCCCGCCGCTGCGCGGCGTGCTGCTGGGCACCGGGGCGGCCACGGCGCTGGCCGCGCCGTTCGGCTCGCACGCGGTGAACCTGGCCGCGATCACCGCCGCGCTGGCCGCTGGCCCGGACGCGCACCCCGATCCACGGCGGCGCTGGATCGCTTCGGTGACCGCGGGCGTCGGCATGATCACGCTCGGGCTGGGCGCGAGCGCGGCGACGGCGTTCGTGCTGAACGCGCCGCCGTTGCTGATCGAGGCCGTGGCGGGCCTGGCCCTGCTCGGCGCGCTCGGCGCGGCGATCGCGTCGGCCACGGCCGAGGCGCGGGGCCGGGAGGCTGCGGTGGTGACCTTCGTGGTGACCGCGTCGGGCGTGGCGCTGCTCGGCGTCGGTGCGGCCTTCTGGGGCCTGCTGGCCGGGGGTCTCATGATGCTGCTGCGGCCCCGCTCAGAAACGCCTCCACCGTCGCCGCGAACGTCCGCGGATCGTCCACCCACGGAAAGTGACCCGACCCCGGCTGCACCGTCAGCCGTGCCGAGCTGATCCGCTCGGCGAGCGCGCGTACGGCGTGGCGGGTGGGCCAGATGTCGTGCTCGCCGACCACGAACAGGGTCGGCACGGCGAGCGCGGCCAGCCGGTCAGGCAGGGCCGGGTCGGGCTCGTAACCGGCGTAGAAGCCGTCGGTGGCGGGCTTGGCGAACTCGGCCGGCTCGGCGGCGGCCTGCGCCTTGGCGGCGTCGTTCCACTGCCCGTAGAGGAGCGGGGCCGACAGCCGGCGCAGGCGTTCGAGGTCCGCGGCGTCGGCGGCGTCGGCGGTGAGCGCGGCTGCGGCCTCGTCGAGCCACGGTTCGTGCGAGCGCTCGGCCAGCACCCCGGCGACGTCCAGGTCGGACGGCAGCCCGAGCACGCGCAGCGACGGGTCGACGATGACCAGGCGGCGCAGCCGCTGCGGATGGGCGTCGGCGTACAGGAAGCACACGCCGCCGCTGGCCGAGTGGCCGAACAGGTCCATGGTGGGCAGGCCCAGGTGGGCGCGCAGCGCCTCGACGTCGTCGGCGATCCGGTCGACGCGGTACGTCGCCGGGTCGGCGGGCACCGCCGAGTCCCCGGTGCCCCGATTGTCGAGCAGGATCAGCGTGCGCGTGGCCGACAGCCCGCCCAGCTCCCCGAGGTACCGCACCGCCTGCCCCGGCCCACCCGGCACGCACACCAGCGGCGGCCCCTTACCGGTGACCCGGTAGGCGAGCCTGGTCCCATCCCATGATCGAAACCTGTCCACCGTCCCATCCTGCCAGCCCCACCCCCCCGGGCCGCCCGGCTCCCCGCGCCGCAACTCTTAGGGACTTGCGCCATCCGTGCGCCACCTTGGGCGCGACTCTTTAAGAGTTGCGCCAGAGGGCGGGGCGGGGGCGGGGCGGCGGGGCGCAGGGTGGGTGGGTTAGGTGCGGGTGTGGCGGAGGTGGGAGTAGAGCCAGGTGGTGAGGGCGGTCCAGGTTAGGGCTTGGGCGGTGAGGAGGGTGGCGGCGAGGGGGGTGCCGCCGGAGGTGGCGAGGCGGGTGGTGGCCATGAGGGGCGGGACCAGCCAGGGGACGGGGGAGCCTTGGAGGCCGAGGACGATGGCCAGGACCGCGCCGGTGACCAGGACCGCCGCGCCCATGCCCGCGGAGCGGGTGACCGCGCGGCAGGACAGGGCGCCGAGCGCGACGGCAGGGCCCAGGGCCAGCAGGTGTACGCCGAGTCCGGTCAGGATGCTGCCGGCGGTCTCTGTGGCGGTGCCGGTCTTGACGCCGCCGACCAGCCACGGCACGACCAGCGCGACGGCGATGACGGCGAGCCCCGCGACGGCGGCCGCGAGCAGCCCGGCGGCGATCTCGCGGCGGGCCGAGCCGAGGGCGACCCGGGCCAGGCGGCGCTGCACGTCGGGCTCGACGTCCAGCAGGATCTTCGTCTGCCAGGCCAGGACGGGGAAGGCGACCAGCGCGGAGACGCCGTACGCCTCGACGGCCTCGGCCTGTCCGCCGCCGTAGAGGATCGACAGGACGGCGAGGGCGGCGATCAGGGGCGCGACGGCGCGGCCGGTGCGTACGAAGGCGTGCAGCCGCATCCTCGTCAACGCGATCACGAGCCGACCTCCTCGCGTACCCGCAGCACGTGGTGGCCCTGTTCGCGCAGGCGCGCGACGGCGCCCGCCAGGTCCGCGGCCTCGACCGCCACCTCGACGACGCAGCGCTGCCCGCTGTCGGGGGCGGCAGTGGTCAGCGTGCCGTCGGCGACGGTCCAGGTGGCCGCGCCGGGTAGCCGTACGGTCTCGCCCCGGTGGTCGCTGACCAGCACCGAGCCGCCGCGCGCGACGACCTCCAGGACGATCCCGGGGACCAGGTCGCGGGTAGCGGCGTCCAGGCCCTCCCACGGCTCGTCGAGGATCAGCAGGTCGGGCGGGGCGAGCAGGGCCTGCGCCAGGCCGACCTTCTGCGCGGTGCCCTTGGACAGCTCGGGCAGCTTGACGTCGCGGAAGGCGTCGAGTCCGAGCCGCTGCACCCACGCGTCGACGGCGCGGGCCGCGGCGGCGGGGCGGAGCCCGCGTACGGCGGCCATGGCGCGCAGGTAGCCGGTGACGGTGCCGGCCTGGTCGGCGGGGAAGCGTTCCGGGACCCAGCCGACGACGGCGGGGCGGTCGCTCACCCGGCCCCGGGTGGGGCGCAGTACTCCGGCGATGAGCTGGAGCAACGTGGACTTGCCCGCGCCGTTGCGGCCGAGGACGACCACGATGTCGCCGGGCTCCACGCGGGCGTTGACGGCCTGCAGGACCCACGGGGTGCCGCGGTGGTAGCGCAGCCACACGTCGTCGAGATGCACCGGGCGATTGTGCCACCGGTTCCGGGAAGCGGTACAGGCGTTGCCAACCGCCTCGGCGAGCACGTGGTGCGCGTCAGGCGGCGGTGAGCCCTAGCAGGGGCGGCACCTGCGCCATCGCGGTGACCACGTGCGCGGCCCCGGCCGTGCGCAGGGTGTCGGCCGAGGCCAGTGCGGCGTAGCCGAGCACGGTCATGCCCGCGGCCCGGCCGCCGCGCACCCCGAACGGGCTGTCCTCGATCAGCGCGCAGTCCGCCGGGTCGATCCCGATCCGGTCGGCGGCCAGCAGGAACAGGTCGGGTTCGGGCTTGCCGCGGGCCACCATCGAGGCGCTGTAGCAGTGCTCGCCGAAGTACGCGGCCAGCCCGGTCACCCGCAGCCGGAACGCGATCTCCGGCGGCGTGCCGCTGGACGCCACACACACCGGCATTGCCGCGTCGCGCAGCACTTCCAGCAGGTCGCGTACGCCGTCGACGGCCTTGAGCTCGTCGCGCTGGCGGGCCAGGACCTCGTGCTCGTAGACCGTGGGCAGGTCGAAGCCGACGGGGCGGCCCAGCTCGCGCTCCACGTCGGCGACGCACTCGGTGGTGGAGCGGCCCATGTAGCGCTCGATGCTCTGCTCCAGGGTGGTGGGCAGCCCGGCGCGAGTGACCAGCTCCGCGAAGACCGCGTTGTTGATGATCTCCGAGTCCACCAGTACACCGTCGCAGTCGAACACCACCGCTTTGATCATTGGTACAGGCTGCCATGCCGCTGCTTGCGCGTGCTGCCCGTGCCGCACAATGGCGGGATGTCGACGGGTTCCGATGCCAGTGGGGCGCAGGACGGGGGCTGCCTGCTGTGCCGGGTCGCCGACGCGGACGCGTTCTTCCAGCGCCGCCGGGTGTGGGAGGACGGGCACTGGCGGCTGTCGGTGGTGCTGCGCGGCGCGGTCGCGGGGTTCGCGCACCTGGAGCCGCACCGGCACATCCCGTACATCACCGACCTGGCCGGGCCGGAGGCCGTCACCCTCGGCCCGGTGCTGGCCAGGGCCACGGCGGCGCTGCGCGCGGCGACCGGCGCGGACAAGGTGTACGTGTCCGTCTTCGGTGACCGGGTGCCTCACCTGCACTTCAATCTGGCGCCGTTTCATCCGGGCGGGCCGCTGGTCGGGGGCGCGGGCCAGGTGCGCGCCGACGCGGGCTCGGCCGAGCTGGTGGCGCACGAGGCGGCGGCTTCGGCCGTTCGGCGGGCGCTGGCCCGGGGCGGGACCGCCTGAGCCTCGGCAGGAGGTTTGTCGCGCGGGAAAGGGCGTCCCGAAACGTGTCCTGGGCGTCCCGAAACGGTCGCGGGCGCGCGAGGTGGTCCTGCTGGCCGTGGTTGGTACGACCGGCTGGTGGGTAATGGGGCTTTTGGAGCAATCTACGAATTGTTGTCCGGTTTGATGGGAATCTCGGTAGCGTCGGGGCACGAAGGTTCATCCCCGAGCAGTGGAGAGAATCCATGCGCCGCCCAGTGCGACGTGGTCTCTTGTTGCTGACCACGGCTACCGTCCTCGTCCTCGGCTGGCCCGCCGCCAGCGCGCAGGCCGCCGCCTACCTGAGTCACCGCACGACAGTCGACATCTTCCGCGACGCCGGGATCTCGACCTGGTCCAGCGGCAATTGCTCCAACCGCAACAACGCGAACTGCACCTCGTTCGAGCGCGTCCGGCGGTCCACCGTCGACGGGCTGCTGACCCTGCGCAAGGCCAGCAAGTGCGACCTGCGGGTCACCGGCGGCACCGAGACCGGCCACGGCTCCGGCACGTACACCCACTGGAACGGGTGGAAGCTCGACATCAGCAAGTACGACTGCATCGGCCGCTACATCAAGCGGTACTTCCGCTACGTCGGCTACATCAAGGGCTGGGGATACCAGTACAAGGCCCCGTCGGGCAACATCTACACCGACGAGGGCAACCACTGGGACATCCTGTACTACAGCTGCGGCGGCTGCTCCGGCGACGACGACGATCAAGCACTGAGCCCGTCGCCGTCTCCCTCGGCGGAGCCGTCGCCGAGCCCGTCGGCGGCTCCCTCCGCGAGCGCCAGCCCGTCGGCGGCCGACCCGTCGGCGTCCACGACGCCGTCGGCCGGACCGCCGGACCTGGTGAACCCGTCACCGTCGATGAGCCCGTCCGCAGCCGGGAGCCCGTCCCCGTCGACCTCGGCGGAACCGTCGGCGGAGCCTACGGCCGGACCGTCCGGCGATCCGTCGGTGATGCTGCCGCCGCCACCCGTGGGCGAGCCGGTGCCGCCGCCGACGAAGCTGCTGCGCTCGGTGGACCCGGAGCCGGTGACGCCGCCGGCGACGATGGACCCGGCCCGGGTCGGCGCACCCATCGGCTGACCCGGCAGACGGTCCGCGCGCCGGTCCCGTGGCCCGGGGACCGGCGCGCGGAGTCGGGGTCCGTCAGGCGGTGAAGCCCGCGAACAGGATGGACGCCAGGCCCAGGCCGATGGCGAGGTTGGCGATCGTCGCGCCGCCGAACACGGCGACCGGCCGCCAGCCCGCCTCGCGCAGGGCGCTGACGCGCAGCTGCAGGCCGATGCTGACGAAGGCCAGGATCAGGAACCAGGTGCGCAGGTCGTTGATGACGGCGATGTGGGCCTTGCCCTCGGCGGCGCTGACCGTACCGACGTACCAGGTGCCGATCGCGGACGCGGCGATGAAGCCGAGCACGAACTTCGGGAAGCGGTCCCAGAGCTGGCGCAGGCCGGGGCGCGGGGCGTCGGCGTTCTTCTCGACCTTGAACGCGAACCAGGCGGTCAGGGCGACCGCGACGATGCCGATCAGCGCGTTCTGGGTGGCCTTGACGATGGTGGCGATCTGCAGGGTCTGCTCGCCGGCGATGGCACCGGCGGCGGTGACCGCGGCGGTGGTGTCGATGTTGCCGCCGATCCAGGCTCCGGCGACGGCGGGGCTGAGCCCGAGCAGGTCGGCGAGCCACGGCAGCAGGAAGATCGAGGGCAGGGCGAAGATGATGACCAGGCTGGCGGCGTACGCCAGCTGCTCGCGCTTGGCCCGCACGGCTCCGGCGGCGGCGATGGCGGCGCTCACGCCGCAGATCGACACGGCGGCCGACAGCAGGGCGCGCAGTTTCTCGTCGAGGCCGAGCAGGCCGCCGAGGTACCAGGTGATCAGGAAGACGCTGCTGATCAGCAGCACGGCCTGCGCGATGGCGGGGCCGGCGGCCTTGACGATCAGGCTGAGGTTGATCGACGCGCCGAGCAGCACCAGGCCGGTCTTGATGAAGAACTCGGTGAACACCGCGTCGGCGATGCGCTCGCGCAGCCCGGTGACGTAGACGACGACGTTGCCGATCAGGCCGAGCGCGATCGCGTAGATCGGGTACTCGACGGCGGCGGCGAACTTCTCCAGGCTGGTGCCCTTGGCCAGGGCCGGGACGGTGTCCTCCAGGTAGCGGGCCACCGAACCGAGGACGAGCACGATGAGCACGCCGAGGACGATCCACGGCCAGGTGCGAACGGGCTGCTCGGCGGGTGGCGCCGCGAGGTCCTCGTCGGTGGCGACCATCAGGGCACCAGGCCCGTCGGGATGACGCCGGTCAGCACGAGGGCGACCAGGAGCAGGCCGACGGCGGTGGCCAGCCAGTCCTCGTTGAGGGCGGCGCGCACGACGCGGGCGACGGCGTTGGTGTCGGCGGCGGTCTGCGGCGGGGTCAGATCACTCATGGCGTACGCCTTTCGGGCGGAGGTGGTGGCGTCGTCGATTCTATACAAGGCCGGTAGGATTAGTCGAGAATAGATTTGTTGCCTGGTGACAGGGCTGCGCCCCTGCTGTTGTAGCAGCAGGGGCGCAGCTTTCGTCCTATTTGTGAGTCGTGGCTAGAGCGGTTCGATCCACATGTTGCGGAATCGCGGGTTCGCGCCCGCGTCCCCGTGGTCCTGCAGCCGGATCTGGCCGGGCGACAGGCCTTCCGGCGCACCGGCCCCGGTCGGCCCGTTGATCGTGATGTCGTTGTGCACCACGAACCCGTTCCACACGATGGTGACCCGGGCGTCGGCCGTCTTGTTGCCCGAGCCGTCGAAGCGGGCCGCCTTGAACACCACGTCGTACGACTGCCAGGTCTCCGGAGCGCCCGCCGCGTTCACACTGGCGGCCGCCTTGGTGTAGATCGAGCCCGCCTCGGTGTTGTCCAGCGAGGCGTCACCGTAGGAGTCCAGCACCTGAAGCTCGTACCGGTCCTGCAGGTAGATGCCGCTGTTGCCGCGCTGCTGGCCGGTGACGTTGGCGGGGTAGAGCGGCTCGTACCACTCCACGTGCAGCTTGAAGTCGCCGAACGCCTGCCGGGAGCGGATGTCGCCGCCCAGCGACTCCAGCGAGCCGCCGGATAACGGCCACGTCGCCGCGCCGCCGCTGGAGTTCTGCCACGAGGCCACGTCGTCGCCGTCGAACAGCTGGATGCGCTGCCCGCTGCCGGAGATCGCCCAGCGCTGGCTGAGCACCCCGGCGGCCTGCCAGATGTGCAGCTGGGTGCCGTCGGCGGAGCTGCCGCTCAGTGCGTCGAGCACCTTGCCCGACTGCGGGTTGAGGACCGTGCCGTCCGGCTGCGGCTGCCAGACCTGCGAGGCGGTGCCGTTGCAGGTCCACAGCTGCACCTTGGTGCCGTTGGCGGTGCCCGCGTTGTCGACGTCGAGGCACTTGCCCAGCGCCTGCAGGGTGCCGCCGACCCGGCTCCAGCGCTGCGCGGCCGAGCCGTTGCAGGTGTACAGCTGGATCTTCGTGCCGTTGGCGGTGCCCGCGTTGTCGACGTCGACGCACTTGCCGCCGATGCCGACGATCGCCCCGGCCCCGCCGGTCAGCGTCAGGGCGTCCAGGTTGACGTGCCCCGTGTCGCCGCTGTCGTACTTGACCGCGACGGTGTTGGCCCCCGCGTTCAGCGCGACGCTCTCGGTGATCGTCGACCAGGTGTCCCAGTTGCCGGTGTTGCCCATGGTCACCTGGCGCTGCTTGACGCCGTTGACGTACAGGCTGACCGTCTTCGGGCCGACGAACGGGTTCGGGCCGTTGCTGAAGCGCAGCGCTGCCTGGTAGGTCCCGGCGCTGCCCGCCGTCACGGTGAACGTGGTGCTCGCGCCGAGCGTGCCGTACCCGGCGACGAAACCGCTGCCGGTGTAGCCGGTGTGGTCGGTGGCGACCGTCGCGCCGCCGGCCCGGGCCGCCGACTCCGCCTGGTAGATCCCGTCCGAAGGGGGCGTGACCTGGCCGGGGATGGCGTTGAGGGTGTACCAGGCCTCGGTGCTCCACAGTGAGGCGCCGGTGCTGGAGCTGAACGGGCGCGGCGAGCGGATGTGCACCACGCGCCCGGCCAGCCGGCCGTCGACCGCCAGCGTGACCTTCTTGCCGTCCGCGGACAGCGTGGCCGAGGTGACGGTCAGGTTCTGCTCGTCGATCTTCGGGCCGCCGTAGCCGGCCGTGGGCTGGTAGCGCCACTGCTTGAGCTTGTACGCCGAGGCCAGGCTCGCCGCGGTCGCCGCCGACAGGGGCTGGGTGTACTCGATCTCGAACCCGGCGCCGGTGGCCCGCACGGCCAGGATGTCGAACACCGACGTGCCGTTCGGGGTCAGCTTCTGCAGGCCGTAGGTCAGCTTGCCGGACTGGCCCCAGTTGCCGCCCGCGCCGAGCCCGCCGAGGTAGATCGCCCCGTCCGGCCCGATGTTGACCTCGGAGACACCCGCCTCCAGGCCCTGCGTCATGCGGAACAGCGCGCCCTGGTACTCCCCGTTGACCTTCTCCACGAACGCCCGCTGCAGACCGCCGTAGGTCACGTCACCGATCACGAACTGCCCCGCGTACACGCCGCTGGGCAGCAGCATCGGGGTGCTCGGCGAGTTGGCGATCTCGTTCTGCGGCATCCACAGCACCGGCGGGGTCACCGGCGCGGTGTCGAACTGCCCGGCCGGGGTGTTGTAGTGGTTGAAGAAGCGGCCCTGCTTGATGTGCACCAGCTTCGAGGCGGGCAGCCAGCCGCCCTGGTTGTCGGTGACGAAGACGCCGTTCTCCGGACCCCAGCCGATGCCGTGCGGCGTACGCAGGCCACCGGCGATGTAGGACACCGCGCCGGTCGCCTTGTTCACCTTGATCGCGGTGCCGCGGCCGGCCACGGGCTGCGGGACGGTGCTCGCGCCGCCGTAGTCGATCGGCACCGACAGGCTCAGGTAGAAGAAGCCGTCGGCGTACAGCAGCCCGAACGCGAACTCGTGGAAGCCGCCGCCCCAGGGCCAGGTCGCGATCACGTTGTACTGGTCGGCGACGTCGTCGCCGTTGGTGTCGAGCAGCTGCGTCAGCCGCTGCTTCTCGGAGACGTAGACGACCCCGTCGACGACCTTCAGACCCATAGGCTCCTTGAGGTTGCCGGCGATCTTCTTCGTGGTCACGTTGCCGGGGCTGGTCGCGCCACCGGTGTTGGCCAGCACGTAGACCTCACCGGCCTGCGAGGTGCCGGACTGGTCGGTGCCGCCCCAGGTGCAGATCACCAGGCGGCCGTCGGGCAGCCAGTCCATGCCGGTGACCTTCGGCTGGAACGAGCCCGGCCGCAGGTTGGTCAGCGAGAAGCCGGGGTGCACGCTGGTCAGCGGCAGCCCGTCGCCGGGGGAGTCGGCCACGCCCTCGCACTCCTTGCGGCCCGGCGCGGTCACCCGCACCACGCCCGCGTCGGTGCTCAGCGCCGAGTTCGGCACCAGCGTGAACGACGACGATCCGGGCGTACGCCACTCGAGGGTGAGCTGCTGGCCACCGGTGCGCTCGAAGTAGTCCAGGCGCAGCGCGTGGTAGCCGGTGGTCAGGTTGACCGTGCCCTCCAGGGCGGTCGCCCCGTGCAGGCCGTCGTGGTTGACCACCATCGCGCCGTCGATCCGCAGCTCGGAGCCGTCGTCACTGGTGAGGCGGAAGGTGTACGACCCGGCGGTGGTGATGTTGATGTTGCCCAGCGCCTGGGCGATGAACAGGTCCTCGAACCCGAAGTCGGCGGCCGTGCTCCAGTTGATCGTCGGCATCAGCTTGTCGACGTTGGGCGTCTGCCCGGTCTTGAGCACGCAGAGCTCGTTGAGCGGCACCTGGAGGTCGAACACGCGCAGGGTGACGCCGGGTTCCTGGGCGGGCACCGCGGCGGCGGGCGCGGCCCACACCCCGCCCGCGAGGGCGAGTGCCAGCGATACCAGCACGGGACCGCGAATTCGGCGTAGCAGTCGTCTGCCCATCGTTACTCCTGGGGAGATGCGGGGGTGGCCGTGCCCGGGCGGTCATCGACGCCGACGATTAACACACCAGAAACATCGGAGGGTGAAGCGAGACATTAGACGCTTTCGATCGCGCTGTCTATATCTTTCAATCGATACAGCAAAAGTTCTTGCTGTCTCTACGAAAGTCGCCGGGCGCGGTACCGCAGCGCGGCCTCCACAGTGGCCGCGTGGACCGCTCTGGCCAGCCGCGATCCCCACGCCGAACGCGGTCCGGCGAAGCGCTCCTGCTCGCCCGCCGCCCGGGCGGCGACGCACACGGCGTCGGTCGGCGTGCCCGAGGCGTCGAACCCCGCGTCGCGCAGCGCCTGCACCTTCGCCTCGGTGGCGGTGGCCACCGCGTTCACCAGCGCGGCGGGCGACAGCGCCACGGGCACGGCCACCATGATGTTGATCGTGCCGGGGACGAAAGCGGCGCCGCCGGGGTTCTGGGCGTCGGCACCCGGATCGGCCAGCCGCACGGCCACGTCGGCACCCGTATCGGGAGACCGCAAGAGCGCGTGGGCACCCAGACCGGCGGGCCGCGCGGCCGCGTCGGGGGGCTGCGCGGCCCAGCCGGATACGCCGATGCCTGCCGTGACAAGGGCTTCGGCGCCGCCGTCGGTGGCGAAGCCGGCTTCGGTTACGCGGGCGGCGGTCATCAGGCCGACGCCGGGGCCGGTCAGGCCGTGCCGCTGGGCGATCTCGGCGAGGTGCCGCTCCGGGTCGAGCCGGGTGTAGCCGTGGCCGACCTGGGCGTTGAGCACCCAGGCGCGTGGACCCATGCCGCCGCCGAGTACCGCGCTGGAGATCATCTGCCAGTCGTCACCGGCCTGCCATACCAGGGCGGGCCAGGCTCCCGACTCGTCCTCGTGTGGGACGAGCAGGGCGCGTAGCAGCACGGCATCGGGGTTCGGCATCGGCACACGGAACCTTAACGTGGCCGCTCGCGCGGGCCGGAGTCCCCTTTGAGCATAGACGCTGGCCTATTACATCGAATTTGATGCACGAATAATCGATGTAATAGGCCAGTGTCTATGAGGAGCGGGGTGTGCGCGCGGGCGCGGCAGGGGTGGCGGGCGCGACCGGGGTGGAGGTGGTGGCGGAGGCGGAGGGGGTGGTTGAGGTGGTGGGCTTGGTGGGGCGGGTTCGGCGGGGTTGCGGGACGGTCGGTGCGGATGGGGTGGGTAGGGCGGGGGTGCGGGTGGGCCACCAGTTGGCGCGGCCGAGCAGGGACATCGCGGCGGGTAGGAGCAGGCCGCGTACGACGGTGACGTCGAGGAGGACGGCGACGGCCATGCCGACGCCGATCTCCTTGACGGCGATCAGCTCGCCCAGCGCGAAGCCGAGGAAGACGATGCCGATCGACACCGCGGCGGCGGTGACCACGGGGCCGGTGGCGGTGATCCCGGCCAGTACGGCCCGGTCGTTGGCGGCGCGGTCGTCGCCGGTGCGGCGGGCCCACTCCTCGCGGATCCGGGCCAGCAGGAACACCTCGTAGTCCATGGACAGGCCGAACACGAAGACGAACAGCAGCAGCGGCGTGGTCAGGTCCAGCGCGCCCCACGGCGTGAAGCCGAGCAGGCCCGAGCCCCAGCCCCACTGGAACACCGCGACCAGCACGCCGAGCGTGGCCAGCATGGTCAGCAGGTTCATCAGCAGCGCCTTGACGGGCACCACCAGTGAGCCGGTGAGCAGGAACAGCAGCAGCGCCGTCGCGACGATGACGACGCCGAGCGCGATCGGCAGCCGGTCGCCGGTGGCCTCCTTCGCGTCGATGAGCTGCGCGGCCGGGCCCGCCACCAGCACGGGCACCGTCGTGTCCAGAGCACGCACGTCGCGTACGAGCTGCTGGGTCTGCTCTCCCGCCGCCAGGCCGGGCCGCTCCACCTCGGCGACGACGACCTGCGGCGGCATGTTCTCGCGCAGGTCCACGTCGGTCACGCCGGGCAGGGCGCGGATGCGTGCGAGCAGGCTCTGCACCGCGAGGTCGGTGGCGGCGCCCTCGATGACCACGGGGACGGGCTCGGGATACTTCGCGGCGAAGTGGTGCTCGTAGGCCTCGTACGCCTGGCGGGCCTCGCTGCTCGCGGGCAGGGAGCGGGCGTCGGAGTCGGCCAGGTTCACGTGCAGCAGCGGCACGCCCAGGGTGAGCAGCGCGGCGGTCACCGCCAGCGCCACCGCCACGGGCCGGCGCTGCGCGAACGCCGCCGACCGGGCCAGCAGTCCCGGGCCGCGCCGCGCCGGACGCCGCCACACCCACGTCCTGGTGCCCGGCGCGGGGATGTGCCGGTGCGCGATCGTGATCAGCGCGGGCACCAGGGTCAGCCCGGCCACCGTGGCCAGCAGGACGACCAGCGCGCCGCCGAGCGCCATCGCGGCCAGCAGCGGATCGGCGAAGACGAACAGGCCGGACAGCGCGGCCCCGACGGCCAGCCCCGACACCAGCACGGCCCGCCCGGCCGTGGCGACCGTACGCGACAGCAGCTCCGGCAGCGGCGCGCGCGGATCGGCGGCCCGTTCCTCCCGGAAGCGGGCCACGATCAGCAGGCTGTAGTCGACGGCCAGGCCCAGGCCGAGCAGGGTGACCACGTTGACGGTGTAGTCGCTGACGCCGGTGACCCCGGCCAGGCCGGTCAGCGCCAGCAGCGTCCCCGCGACGGTGGCCAGCGCCGCGCCGATCGGCAGGCTGCCCGCGGCCAGCCCGCCCAGCATGACGATCAGCGCCCCGCAGAGCACGACCAGCGCGACCGACTCCCCGAGCGCGGCGTCGGCGATCGCCTGGTCGCCGAAGTCGCGCTCGGCCAGCAGCTTCCCGCCGACCAGCACCTGCGGCACGTCGATGCGGTGCAGCGCCGCGCTGACCTTGTCGGCCACTGCCAGCGCCTCGTCGTCGCTCAGCTGGGGCGACAGCTCGACGACGACCAGGGAGCTCTCGCTGTCGGCGGAGATCTGTGACGAGCCGGCGGTGTACGCGTCGGTGACCTTGACGACGCCCGGGATCGCCCGGATCTCGAACATGATCTGGGTGGCCTGGTTGACGAGGTCGGTCGCGAAGAAGTTCCGCCCCGACAGCACCGCGACCAGCTGCTCGCCGGTCGGGGTCAGCGCGTCGAGCCGCGCCTGCGCGACCGTCGACTCGGCGTCGGGGCGCAGGTCGTCCAGCGGTTCGGTCCTGTCGTACACCGAGCCGCCGAACACCGCCCCGCACAAAGCGATCGCGGCCCACCCCGCGATCACCGCGTACCGCCCCCGGGCGGCGATCCGACCGAGCCGTGCGAGCATCGCGTCCTCCAGGATGGCCGTGCCGCGATCCGGTGATCGCCGACGCCATGAAATACCGCCGACCGTCCGAACGCAACAGCGCGGTGCTGACCAAGCGGTAGCCGTACATCCCGGCCACCGCGCCCGGTCCCGGCCGACCCGGGGCGGCTGACGGCAATCCGATCGGATCTGGATGAGCTGTGGTCGTTCCGGCGACCACCACTCATCCAGATCGTCAGGTCATGCGCCTAGGCGGAGGGTGGAGGTGGTGGCGGCGAGTTCGGTGCGGTTGCGGACGCCGAGTTTGCGGAAGATGTTGCCGAGGTGGAACTCGACGGTCTTGGCGGAGACGCCCAGCAGCTCGGCGGCCTCCCGGTTGCTGAGCCCGCCCGAGACGGCCTGGGCGACGCGCGTCTCGGCCTCGGTCAGCCGCTGTCCGTCGGGCACGGACCCGCGCGCGGCGTGCGTCTGGGCTGGTGAGGGCGCGGACGGCGAGGTGACGGGCAGGCCGTCCTCCAGACCGGGGACGGGGCGCCGGGGCCTGGGCACGGTGACCGTGCGGCCGCCCGGTGCGCTGAGGTGTTGCAGGTCGGCCATTACCCGGGTGAGCAGCCCGGCCGCGCCGATCGCGGCGTAGCCGGTGCAGGCGGCCTCCAGCAGCCGGGTCGCGTCGGCCCGTCGTCCGAGCCGGGCGTGCTGCGCGCCGAGCAGCCAGGCCATCCGGGGCCGGGACAGCCGCTCCACGGGGCGGTTCAGCCCGGCCAGGGACGTCTCGAACCGGGCCATCGCGGCGGGGTCGGCGGG
The DNA here is from genome assembly GCF_011297335.1 of Catellatospora methionotrophica. GTDB lineage: Bacteria > Actinomycetota > Actinomycetes > Mycobacteriales > Micromonosporaceae > Catellatospora > Catellatospora methionotrophica. The sequence goes on from NZ_JAAOTJ010000022.1 coordinate 85,761, forward strand.
CTCGCTGATCCAGGCCCGCCAGGCGGGCAGGGCCGGTGCGCCGGGCCAGCCCAGCGGCGGGTCGGGCATGGCCGCGAGCAGCGCCGCGGCGGCGTCGGCGCGGTCGTGCAGGGCGTAGTGGGTGGCCAGTTCCCAGCGGTGCTCGAAGATGAGGCCGGAGTTGGCCCCGACGACGGTGCCGACCAGGAACTCCAGGATGCCGAGCCAGGCGTCGGTGTCGCCCGAGGCCAGGTGCAGCACGGACGCGCATTCGGCGATGTGGGCCGCGACCCAGCGCGAGCCGGACCGTGCCGCGAGGTCGCGGGCCTGGGCCAGGCAGGCCGCTGAGGCGGCCAGGTCCCCGCACATGGCCTCGACCTTGACCAGCCACGAGGTGGCCTCGGCCTCGATGTCGAGCCGCTGCGCCGCCCGGGCGAGCCGCCGCGCCTCGTGCAGTTCGGCCCGGCCGCGCAGCAGGTCGCCGCTCCAGGCGTCGCCGAGCCCGAGCATGGACACCAGCCGGGCGCGCCGGGCGGGATCGGTGTCGGCCTGGGCCACCAGGTGCGCGTACCGCGGGCGGGTCTCCTGCGGGCGCATCAGGGTGAGGCTGCCCAGCAGCGCGCACTCCAGGTAGAGCGGGTCGCTGTGCAGGCCGTGCGTCTCGATGAGCCGCTGCGCGGTCTCCAGGTGCCGGGTGGCGTGCGCTTTCCTGGTGCGTACGCCGACGACCCCGGCCACCGTGTGGAACAGTGCCTCGATCTGCGGCCGCGCCGGGTCGGAGCGCAGCGCCGACAGCCGGTCGGCGAGCGGGGCCAGGGCGGCCGGGTCGGCGGTGCGGGACACGTGGAAGAACGCCTCGGCGGTGAGCCGGGCGGCGGCCACCGGCTCGGTGGTGCGCCGCGCGGCGGCCAGCAGCCGATCGGCCTCGACATCGAAAAACACGCGCACAGAGTAGTGGGGCCGCACCAGGGATATCCCCAGGTGATTCCGGGGTTCCAGTGGCGGGAAGGCGACACCTGGCGGCATCCGGGGCGGGCCGGTGCGACCGTCGCGCCATGCATCGAAGATATTTCAGTATCGGCTCGGCGATCGCCGTGTCGGCGGCGTTCGTCCTCGGCGGCGGGGTGCCCGCGGCGGCGGCCGAGGAGCCGCGCCGGGAGCAGCGTGTGCTGCGCCTGTGCGACCCGACCGCCTGTTACGTCGCGTGGCGGGCGTACGACTCCGATCGCGACGGGGTGTGCGACGTCGACGAGGCCGCCGCGGGCACCGACCCGCACGACCCGGCCAGCCGCCCGCCGCTGCGGCGCCTCGCCGAGCTGGCCGCGGGCCGGGTGCTGCCGACGTTCGAGCACGGCGTCGGCGGGTTCGCGGTGTTCCCGGCCGAGGTGCTGGCGGCGCGGCAGCGGCTCGGCATCGACCCGCTCGGCGCGTTCGAGCTGCCCGCCCGCGCGGACACGCTGACCCGGCTCGGCATCTCCGCGCAGACGCTGGAGACGTACGGGATCTCGCTGGAGCGGGACGGCTTCTCGCTGGGCCTGGCCGGGGCGACCGCGCAGCCGGGCCTGCCGGCCGGGGTCAAGCTCGGACGCTTCGACGCGAGCCTGGTCAGCGCGGGCGGGTCCAGCACCCACTTCGCGCACGGCGGCTGGGCCGGGGCGGAGGCCGTCGGCGGCGCCATGGTCAACCGTTACCGCGACGGCAGCTCGGAGGAGGTGACCCGGGCCGACGGCAGCGTACAGATCGTGTACCGCGATGCGGCGAACACGACCACCGGAACCTGGAAGGGTCACGAGGACACCAGGGTGGACGGCGCGGCGGCGGTGGCCGAGATGCGCGGGCAGCTCTACCAGCCCGACGGCCAGCCGGAGTCGACCTACGAGGGCACGTCCCACGACGATGTCGACGGCACCGACGACGGCTACTCCGGCGTGACGGGGCCGGCCGACGGCGACGGCGGGTACGTCGACCCGGACCAGGCGTACGGCGGCATCGTCACCCAGGAACTGGTAGACGGGGTGCTGAAGCTGCGCGGCGCGGCGGCCAGCGTGGTCCAGGGCTGGCACGCTCCCGGCACCGACGGGACGCCGGACGACATCCGCGACCCGAGCACGATCATGCTGGTGGACGACACGGCGGGAAGCCTGTACGTGCTGGTCGAGCCGACCCGGCTGGCCACCGCACCGGGGCCGGAGTTCCGTCCCGATCTGCCGAACCCGCTGGACCGCATCCCGGTAGGACCGCCGGGCACGGGCGGCGGATGCAACGGTCTCTGCTGACCTGGGGGACCGGGTGGCGGTGATCGGCCGCCACCCGGCCCGGCAGGAGCAAGCTGAACCGTGCCGGGACCCTGCCCGCCCCGGCACGGTGGCGTCAGGCCGGGGTGCAGGTCGCCGTCGGGGGTGTCGGCGGGCCGGTGCCGATGACCCCGGCGACCGCTGTCGCTCCCGGCGCGAGGGCGCTGTTCCAGTCCAGGCCGGACAGGGTCGGCGTCGGGCCGCTGCCGCCGAGGACCGCGTTCCAGACCTGGCTGAGCCGCTGGCCCTGGCCGTAGGCGAGGGAGACCCGCCAGCCGGTGAGGGCAAGGGTGCCGGAGTTGCGCACGGTCACCTCGGCCTGGAAGCCGCCGTCCCACGGGCTGACCACGGTGTACGCGGCCGTGCAGCGCGCGCCGGGCGGCGCGCTCGGCGACGGTTGCGTCGAGGCTGACGGGCTGGGCCGTGGACTCGGTGACATGCTCGGCTGCGGGGACGGGTCCGGTCCAGGCCCGGGGATCGCGGGCGGGGTGACCGACAGGTAGTCCAGTTCCGCGAAGCCCTCACCCTTGGCCAGGCGTACCCGGTGCCGTCCCTGGGGCAGTGGCACGGTGACCTCGGCGCGGCGCAGGACCGCGTCCTGGCGCGGGCCGGTCAGCCACGCGCCGGTGGTCGGGTACGCGACCACGCCGCGCTCGACGCCGTCGACGAGCACCCGGTGGGTCGCCGTGCCGGGCAGGCCGTTGCCGTAGCCGACGGTCAGCCGGTAGGACCCGGCGACCGGGGCGTCCACGGTGAACTCGACCGCCGACTCCGGCTGGTCGATGCCGCCGACCAGGTCCGGGAACTCGTTGTAGCCGTAGTGCGAGATCCGCGCGGCGGTGACGACGGCGAGCTCGGCCTCGTACCGGTGGGTGTCGGGGCGTACGTCGATGAAGTCGAGCTCGGCGTGGCCGGTGCCGCGGCTGAGGCGGATCTCGTTGCGGCCCGCCGCCAGCGCGACCCGTTTCGGGGCGCTGGCCAGGGCGGAGTTCGCCCAGCCGTCGGTGGCGGGGTAGTCGGCCACACCTTGCGCGGTGCCGTTGACGGTGACGGTGTGGCTCGCGGCCGCGCCGGTGCCGTTGGCGTAGCGCACGCGCATCACGTACATGCCCGCGGCGGGCGCGTCGACGGTGAAGGTGACCGCGCTGTCGGCGAAGTCGAGGCCGCCGACGTAGGCGTCGCCGGAGGCCAGGGCGCGGCCGTCGGCGCCGTCGTGCACGACCACGTGCTGGCGGGCGGCGTTCTCGGCCTCGTACTTGGTGGGGTAGGCGGCGGGCGCGGCGGCGGGGGAGATGACGACGCGGTAGCCGTCGTGGCGGCGCATGGTGCGGATCGGCACCGTGAGGCGGCCGGACGCGTCGACCGTCATCGCCTTGTCGAACAGGCTGTACCCGCCGGTGACCGGGTCGCCGCCGCGTTCGGGGCGCGGGTCGGTGTCGGTGGGCTCCTTGTCCCAGGGCACGGTCTCCAGGCGTACCCGCACGGTGCCGGTCAGGCCGCGGGCGGCCAGGCCGGTCACCGCCACGTCGACGTCGCCGTCCTCGCCCCCGGCCAGCAGCGTGATCGTGCGCGAGGCCGCGTCCCAGCTCGCGACGCCGTCGCTGGCCTGGTAGCGGCGGGTGTCCCAGCGGCTGACGTCGAGCCGGTCGCCGCGCAGCGACTTGTACCAGCTCATCATGTGCCAGCCCGCGTTCGGCGCGAGCGTGCCCGCGACTGTCCGGCGCAGGGTGTTCCCGAGCAGGCCGGGATTGGTGTAGATGCCCATCGCGGCGTAGTCGACGCCGTAGCGCTCGAACTCGGCCCAGTGCTTGACCATGGTGCCGGGCACGCCCTCGAACTCGCCGTTGCCGGGGCCGTACTCCTCGATGACCACGGGCAGCGGGCGGCCGGGCACGCCGAGCTGGTTCTCCAGCGGCCGGTAGTAGCGCGACAGGCTCTCGGGCACGTCGCCGGGGCTCGCGCCGAGGCTGTGCCAGCCGATCATGTTCGGCACGGTGCCGGTGGCCACGGCGTTGGCCAGGAAGCCGCGCATGCGCTCCTGCAGCGCGGGTTCCCAGCCGCGGTAGTGCTCGAAGTTGGGGCCCATGATGGGCACGGTCGCGTCGATCGCGCGGATGCGGCGGAAGGTCTGCGTCCACAACCAGAAGAACTTCTGGTCGTACGTCGCCCCGGGCACGCCCGCGTCCTGGGCGAAGCCGCCCTGCAGCTTGTTGTCCGGCTCGTTGAACGGGGCCACGGCCAGCAGCACGTCCTTGTAGGCCTGGATGCCCCGGGTGGCGCTGTCGACCTTGGCGTACCAGTCGGCGGTGCCCTTCCACTGGTAGGGCCAGCCGCCCATGAGGTCGTTGTAGCGGCCGATCATCTTGATGCCCGCGGCCCGCGTCTTGGCGGCCACGGCCTCGGTCGAGGTCGGGTAGGACGCGTCGCCCTGGGCGCTCTGGTGCTGGCTGAGGTACAGCTGCGACCCTGCGGCCAGGTTCGCGGGCGTGTCGGGGGTGGACGCGACGCCGAACAGGGTGCCCAGTCCGGCCTTCTTCAGCGGGCCGCCGGGGCGGTCGGCGTACACGGTGATGACGGACTCGACGGTGGCCGCGTGGGCGGGGGCGTCCGGCTGGCCGGGCAGCAGGCCGGAGCCGAGCGCGAGGGCTGCGGCCAGTGCTGTGGCGGCGGCCACGGTGAGATGTGCGGCACGCCTTCCGGGCGGTCGCCGCCTTCGGGACAGGGACACGGGAATCCTTTCCGGGACGGAAGTGGGAGCGCTTCCAAGGCCCCAGGATTCAGTGGTGACCGGCAATCGCATAGACGTTTCGAAATGGCTTGTGGTCCGGCGCGAGCCGGACGGTGACGTACGAGCGTGACACAGCTCGCATTGGGGGGAGACGGCGTCATTCAGCTCATATACAGGGAGCACGCTGCTGCCAGTAGCCTCGCACAGGCAGGAGTCCCGGCATGGACGTGACGGATCTGGCCCGCTGGCAGTTCGGTGTCACCACCGTCTACCACTTCCTTTTCGTGCCCCTCACCATCGGCTTGGTGTTCATGGTCGCCGCTTTCGAGACGGCCTGGGTGCGCACCGGCAACGAGAAGTGGCTCAAGCTCACCAAGTTCTACGGCAAGCTGTTCCTGATCAATTTCGCGATGGGTCTCGTCACGGGCATCGTGCAGGAGTTCCAGTTCGGCATGAACTGGAGCGAGTACTCGCGCTTCGTCGGCGACGTGTTCGGCGCGCCGCTGGCCATGGAGGCGCTGGTCGCCTTCTTCCTCGAATCGACGTTCCTCGGCCTGTGGATCTTCGGCTGGGACAGGCTGCCGAAGAAGGTCCACGCGGCCTGCATCTGGGTCGTCGCGGTCGGCACCGTGCTCAGCGCGTACTTCATCCTGGCCGCGAACTCGTGGATGCAGAACCCTGTCGGTTACCGCATCAACCCCGACACCGGCCGGGCTGAGCTGACCGACATCGTCGCCGTGCTGACCAACAAGGTGGCGCTGATCACCGTGCCGCACACCGTCGCCGGGTGTTTCCTGGTCGCGGGCGGGCTGGTCACCGCGGTCGCGGTCTGGCACCTGGTGCGGCGTCCGGGGCAGGACGCCGGCACGTACCGCAGCGCGGTGAAGATCGGCGCGTGGACGACCCTGGTCGCGATGGGCGCGATGCTGCTCACCGGCGACATCCAGGGCAAGATCATGACCGAGGTGCAGCCGATGAAGATGGCGGCCGCCGAGGCGCTGTACTCCTCCGAGCAGCCCGCCCCGTTCTCGGTGTTCACCGTCGGCACGCTCGACGGCAGCCGGCCGGTCTGGTCGGTGGAGATCCCCGGCCTGCTGTCGTTCCTGGGCACGGGCAGCTTCGACGGCCGGGTCGAGGGCATCAACGACCTGCAGGCCGAGTACGAGCAGCAGTACGGCGCGGGGGACTACTCGCCGAACATCCCGCTGACCTACTGGACGTTCCGCTTCATGATCGGCTTGGGTGCGGCGGCGGCGCTGCTGGCGCTGTGGGCCCTCTGGTCGATCCGCCGCGGGCGGACGCCGACGAGCCGGTGGCTGGTGCGCGCGCTCCCGCTGCTGCCACTGCTGCCGCTGGCGGCCAACTCCACCGGCTGGATCTTCACCGAGATGGGCCGCCAGCCGTGGGTGGTGTTCGGCGAGCTGAAGACCGCCGCCGCCAACTCGCCCAACGTCGGCCCCGCCGAGCTGATCACCTCCCTGGCCGTCTTCACCCTGGTGTATGGGGTGCTCGCGTTCATCGAGGTGCGGCTGCTGCTCAAGTACGCCCGCGCCGGGCTGCCCGACGTCACGCCGCCTCCGCAGGACGAGTCCGAGCAGGACCGCCCGCTGGCCTTCGCGTACTAGGAGAGGTGCGCCATGGAACTGACCACCCTGTGGTTCCTGCTGATCGCGGGACTGTTCGTCGGCTACTTCGTGCTGGAGGGCTTCGACTTCGGCGTGGGCATGCTGGTGCCCGTGCTCGGCCGTGACGACCGGGAGCGCCGCGTCGTCATCAACACCATCGGCCCGCTGTGGGACGGCAACGAGGTCTGGCTGATCACCGCGGGCGGGGCGATGTTCGCCGCGTTCCCCGAGTGGTACGCGACGCTGTTCTCCGGGTTCTACCTGCCGCTGCTGCTGATCCTGCTGGCGCTGATCCTGCGCGGGGTCGCGTTCGACTTCCGCGGCAAGCGGCCGGAGGCGGCCTGGCGGCGGCGCTGGGACGCGTGCATCGTGTTCGGGTCGGTGGTGCCCGCGTTCGTGTGGGGCGTCGTGTTCGCCAACGTGGTACGCGGCATCCCGCTCGACGGCGGGCACAACCACGTGGGCGGCCTGCTCGACCTGCTGAACCCGTACGCGCTGCTGGGCGGGGTCACCATGACGGCGCTGTTCGTCACGCACGGGGCGATCTTCATCGCGCTGAAGACCACCGGGGACATCCGGCGGCGGGCGAACCGGGTGGCGGGCCAGGCCGGGCTCGGGGCGGCGGTGCTGGCGGTGCTGTTCCTGGGGCTGACGCTGGCCCACCGGGGCGGCACGGCCGCGGTGGTGCTGTCCGCGCTGGCGGCGGTGTGCCTGGTCGGCGGGCTGGTGGCCAACCGGGTGCGCTCGCGCACCGATGCGGAGGGCCGCCGCGAGGGCTGGGCGTTCGCGGGCACGGCGGCGGCCATCGCGCTGGCGGTCGCGTCGCTGTTCGCAGGGCTGCACCCCTATGTGCTGCCGTCGACCGTCGAGCCGGCGGTCAACAGCCTTACCGTGCTGAACGCGGCGTCGTCCGCGTACACCCTGAAGATCATGTCCTGGGTGGCCGTGGTGTTCGCGCCGATCGTGGTGCTCTACCAGGGCTGGACGTACTGGGTGTTCCGTAAGCGCATCGGTACTCAGAACATTCCGGACTGACCGGATGGGTCGAATGTGTTACGGGTCCGGCCGCAAGCGCGCGTGAGTATGTCACACATGAATCTCCATACTCAAGTCTTTCTATGTAAGGGGGTAACAGGGTATCCATAGGGTGCTCGTGGCTACCGCCACGAGAACTTTGTGGAGAGTCGGGGAGGACTCGTGAGGAAGATCCTCGCCACTGCCGGCGTGGCCGTCACCGCGGTCGCGTTCGTGGCAGTGTCAGCAACCTCGGGCGCGGCAGCGCCCGATACGGCCGCGGCGCGTGCCGCGGCCGTCGGCGCCAACGCGGCGGACATCCGCTCGTCGGCCTCGGACGGTTACACCGTCGACCGCGTCCGCAAGGACGCCAACGGCGCCACCCACACCAAGTACACCCGGACCTACCAGGGTCTGCGCGTGTACGGCGGTGACTTCGTGGTGCACACCAAGGCGGGCGGCGCCTACGCGGGCGTCTCCAACGGCCTGATCGCGCCCATCGCCGTGGCGACCACCCCGAAGGTCACCGCGGCCAAGGCGCTGGAGACGGCCAAGGCCAACTTCGCCGGCACCATCACCCAGTCGGTGGGCTCGGAGCTGTTCGTCGACGCCAGCACCGGCTCGGCCCGCCTGGCGTGGGAGACCACGCTGCACGGCTGGCTGGCCGACGGCCAGACCCCGTCGAAGCTGCACGTCATCACCGACGCGCAGACCGGCGCCCTGATCGGCTCGTTCGACGAGATCGAGACGGTCACCGGCACGGGCAACGGCATCTACACGGGCAACGTCAGCATCGACACGACGCTGTCCGGCTCGACGTACCAGCTCATCGACCCGGTTCGCGGCAACGGCCGCACCTGTGACATGAACAACGGCACGTCGACCTGTACGACGTTCACCGACGCGGACAACGCGTGGGGCACCGGGGCCAACTCCAACCGGCAGTCCGCCGGTGTGGACGCGCACTTCGGCGCGGCCAAGACGTTCGACTACTTCAAGAACGTGCACGGCCGCAACGGCATCTTCGGCAACGGCTCGGGCGTGCCCAGCCGCGTCCACTACGGCAACGCGTACGTCAACGCGTTCTGGGACGGCGCGCAGATGACCTACGGCGACGGCTCGGGCAACAGCCGCCCGCTCGTCTCCATCGACGTCGCCGGCCACGAGATGAGCCACGGCGTCACCGAGGCCCTGGCGGGTCTGGTCTACTCGGGTGAGTCCGGCGGTCTGAACGAGGCCACCTCGGACATCTTCGGCAACATGGTCGAGTTCTACGCGGCCGCGCCGTCCGACCCGGGTGACTACCAGGTCGGCGAGAAGATCAACATCAACGGCAACGGGACCCCGCTGCGCTACATGTACAACCCGACCCTGGACGGCGCGTCGCACGGCTGCTGGTCGACCAGCACCAACAGCGTCGACGTGCACTACAGCTCAGGCCCGGGCAACCACTTCTTCTTCAACCTGGCCGAGGGCACCGGCGCCACGTCGTTCGGCACCAGCCCGGTCTGCGGTTCGGCTCCGGCCGTGACCGGCATCGGCCGCGCCAAGGCTGAGAAGATCTGGTACCGCGCGCTGGACGTGTACTTCACCTCCAGCACCCGCTACGTGCTGACCAGCAACCCGGCCAACACCGCCCGCGCCTACACCCTGCGGGCTGCCACGGACCTCTACGGCACCTGCTCGGTCGAGTACAAGACCGTCCAGGCCGCCTGGACCGCGGTCAACGTGGCCGGCAGCGACACCGCCTGCCCGACCGGCAACGACTTCTCCCTCGCCGCGTCGCCGGCGTCGGGCTCGGTCAACCCGGGCAGCTCGGTCACCAGCACCATCGGTGCCACGCTGACCAACGGCAGCGCGCAGACCGTGAGCCTGTCGGCCAGCGGCCTGCCGAGCGGCGCGACCGCGTCGTTCAGCCCGGCGTCGATCTCCTCGGCCGGCGGTTCCTCCACGCTGACCATCGCCACCAGCGCGTCGACCCCCTCGGGCACGTACGCGGTGACGGTGACCGGCACGGGCGCCAGCTCGACCCGGACCACCACGTACAGCCTGACCGTGAACGGCGCGCCGGGCTGCTCGGGCACCAACCCGACCGACGTGACGATCCCGGACAACACGACGGTGACCAGCACGATCGCCATCTCGGGCTGTGCCCGCAACGCGTCGGCCACCAGCGCGGTCGCGGTCAACATCATCCACACCTACAAGGGTGACCTGGTCGTCGACCTCGTCGCGCCGGACGGTTCGGTGTACAACCTGCACAACCGGACCGGCGGCAGCGCCGACAACATCAGCCAGACCTACACCGTGAACCTGTCCACCGAGGCTGCGAACGGCACCTGGACCCTGCGGGTCCGCGACGCCGCGAGCGCCGACACCGGGCGTATCGACACATGGTCGCTGACCCTCTGACCTGATCCTCCCCAGAAGAAATGACGGAGGCGCCACCCGCACCCATGGGTGGCGCCTCCGCCCACGTCCGGGCGGTCAGGGGCCGGACGGGGCGGCCTCGGCGCGAACCCGGGTGGACGACAGCGCCCGGACCGGCGGCGGCGTCGGCTCGGCGGGCGAGGCGGCCCGCTCGGCGGCGCGGGCGATGTTGCGGGCCATGCCGCCGAAGATGAAGTGGTGGAACGGCGAGATGCACTGCCAGTACAGATGACCCGGCAGCCCGCGCGGGATGAACACGGCCCGCTGGTCGTAGCGGCACACATGCTCCGGGCTCAGCAGGTCGTGGTCGACCCGCAGTTCCAGCCAGGCCCGGCCGGGCAGCAGCATCTCGGCCCGCAGCCGCAGCAGCCGCCCGTGCTCGATCTCCTCGACCCGCCAGAAGTCCAGCGCCTCCCCGACGTAGATCTCCACCGGGTCGCGCCGTCCCCGGCGCAGTCCGACGCCGCCGATGACCCGGTCCAGCCAGCCCCGCATGATCCAGGCCAGCGGTGAGGAGTACCAGCCGGTCTCGCCGCCGATGCGGATGATGACGTTCCAGAGCGCGTCCGGCGGCGCGTGCACCCGGCGCGTCTTGTGATCGACGTAGACGCTGCCGCCCGACCAGTCCGGGTCGGTGGGCAGCGGATCGGCCGGTGCGCCCGTCCAGGTCGCGTTCGACCAGCGGGTCTCCACGTCGGCGTCGCGGATCTTGACCAGGGCCAGTTCCACCGCCTCGTCGAAGTCCTTCAGCCCTTCCGGCGGGTCGGGCACGAACCGCGCGATGTCGTGCTCGCGGCACACCGCCTCATGGATCAGGCTGGCGACCAGCGGTTTGGCGATGGCGCCGGGCACCGGTGTGACCAGGTTGACCCACTGCGAGCTGAGCCACGGCGTGAGCACCCCGACCGGCACGATGACCCGCGGGCGCAGCCCGGCGATGCGGGCATACCGGTCCATCATCTGGCGGTACGTCAGCACGTCGGGGCCGCCGATGTCGAACGACCGGCTCACCCGCTCCGGCACGCTCGCCCACTCCACGAGGTAGTGCAGCACGTCGCGGACCGCGATCGGCTGGATGCGGGTGCCCACCCAGCGGGGCGTGACCATGATCGGCAGCCGCTCGGTCAGGTAACGCAGCATCTCGAACGACGCCGACCCGGAGCCGATGATGACGGCCGCCCGCAGCGTCACCGTCGGCACCCCGGAGGCGGCCAGCAGGGTAGCCACCTCATCGCGGGAACGAAGGTGGGCCGAGGGCGGCTCACCGCCCGCCGTCGGATGCGGCTCCGGGCCGCCGAGGTAGACGATGCGCTTGACCCCGGCCAGGCGTGCCGCCTCGGCGAACGTGTGCGCGGCGCGCCGGTCGACGTCCTCGAAGTGTGGCGAGCCGAGCGAGTGGACCAGGTAGTAGGCCGTGTCGATGCCGTCCAGGGCCTCGCGGGTGGCGTCCAGGTCGAGCACGTCCGCCTCGACGATCTCCGCCCCGCTCGCCCAGGGCACGTCCCGCAGCCGCCCCGCCGACCGGGTCAGACACCGGACCTGATGCCCGGCCTCGATCAGGCGCGGCGCGAGCCGCCCGCCGATGTAGCCGGTCGCCCCGGTCACCAGAACCCGTGCCCGCCGCTCCGCCGCTCGCCGTGACATGCCTGAATTCTACGTTTTTGCGCCACTGGGCGGACCTCTGCGACGGATGCCGCGTCGAATTCGTCCCGCATTCCGGGCACGGGCACCGCGCAGTGGACATCGGTGACCGCGTGCCCGTTTCGGGACGCCGAAGTCAGGTCTGCGGGAGGGGCTGCCGGCTCGGCTGAGGCGGTGACGTCCAGGCGGTGGGCCCGGCCGCGCGGTACACCGTGGCGACGACCGCGAGCTGGAGCAGCAGTTCACCGACGTTGCCGAGCCAGAAGTGGGCGGCCCCGGCCCCGGCGGCGGCGAACATGGCGATCGCGCCGAGCAGCAGCCAGGGGAATCGGGCCGACCGCCAGACCAGGATGCCGATCATGACGAGCACGAGCATGGTGACGATCGCGGGGATCGGTGGCCCGGCGGTGGCGGCGTTGCCGTAGCGCAGGGTGTCGGCGTACTCCCGGGGTTCCAGGCGCAGGCCGACGATGTCGGACCCGACGCCCAGCGCGATCAGGGCGGTGACCAGCACACCTCCGGCGATGCGTACGGGCTGCCGGGCGAGCGCGGCGACGCCGAGCCGGGCGGCCAGCGCCGCGCCCGCGACGATCAGCAGCGGCGTGAACAGGGCGTGGATCCAGTAGCGCGGCGCGTTCACGGCTTCCAGGGCCGGGCCGAAGCCGATCAGCCGTCCGATCGCGACGGCGCCGCTGTCGTAGGCGAGGCCCGCGCAGATCACCGCGACGAGCACCGCGGCGGGTCCGGCGGCGGCTCGGCGGCGCAGTGCGAGCCCGGACAGGATCAGCATGCATACCGCGATCGACGCCATCAACACAGAGATCATCTGGGCCGCCCTGGTGTTTCGTAGATGGGAACACCGTTTCGTCAGTGGGAAAGCTAAACCTCCCCGCCCTGATGGCGCAAGGGTTTCCCAAGCCCGCCCGGAAACAGCTCCGGTCGGACGGTTGACAAGCCGGGTAACCGCTGACTTCATTGACGTATCGCTGGCGAGAACGTCGTTTCGTCTAGCGAAACAGAGGGAGAAGGGAGGTTCCATGCGAAGTAAGTGGGCGGTCGTCACCAGCAGTATCGCTGTCGTCGCCGCGCTGGGTCTGATCGAGGCCCCGGCACAGGCGTACGGACCGGCGGCGAACTCGCTGGGCTGCCGGCTCTACTTCGGCGACACGGGCACCGGCTCGTCACCGACCACCTGGAGCGACACGTTCGGGCTGACCCTGTCACCGGCCACGCCGGCACCGGGCCAGACCGTCACCGTGACGCTCACGGCCGCCGCCGGACCGCTCAACGGGCCCGCCCCGTTGTCCGCCGGTGACGTCCCGGTGGTCGCCACGGTGGCGCTCGGCGGCTCGCAGTCGGGCACGGTCACGCTGAACCTGGCGCCGTACCCGACGTCGGCCAAGGATCCGTACACGGCGCTCGGCGCGATCTCGGCGACAGGCACCTTCGTCGCCGGAACCGCCGGTGCGGCCACCGCCACGGTGACCCGGGTGAAGTTCGCCAACACCACCGCGGCGACGTACTGCTCCAACGCCGGGGACCGCGACCACAAGGCCGCACCCCAGGCCAGCACCATCGTCGAGGCGTTCAGCGTGTTCGACGGCTCGGCGACGGTCACCGCGGTGACCGGGCAGACCGTCACCACGCACGCCCGCGCGGGCAACACCGCCACCTTCGCGGTGACGGGCCTGGCACCCGGCGCGACGCTCACCGCCTCCCTGCGGGACGGCGCGGGCGCGGGCACGGGCGAAGGCTCCGGCACGGGCAGCACCAACGGGTCGGGAGCCGGAACGGGCACCATCGCCGTACCGGCGGGCGCCACCACCGGGGTCCGCAGCATCGCGGTCTCCGACGGCGTCAACACCGTCCTCGCGCCGATCACCATCCTGGGCACGCCCACCGTCTCCATCAACCCCGGTGGCGGCGGAGCGGGCACCTCGACGGCGGTGACCGGCACGAACTGGAACCCGGGCAGCACGGTGGCCATCCGCGGCTACCAGGCGCTGGCCGGACCCCCGCCGCCGAACCCGACCGGGGACGCACCCGTGAACATCACGGCCTCGGCCTCCGGCGGCATCAGCACCACCTACACCGTCAACGACCCCGCGACCGCGTACCTCGGCGCGTCGTCGGGGGTCGGCCCCGGCACACTCTTCGCCATCGCGAACTGGGCGGCCTCGGCCGACGCCTGCGTCGCGAAGACCGGCGCGGCGACGACCGGGACCTGCTCGCTGACGTACAACCTGTCGCAGACCGTCACCGCGGGCAACCTCGCGATGGCCCGCGCGGCGGGCAGCGGAAACATCACGCTGCCGGGCGTCACGCTCGACGGCACGGTCCACACCAGCACCGGAACGCTGCCGGTCATCACGGTGACGGACTACCGCGGCAGCACCTTCGGCTGGAGCCTGGTCGGCACGCTCACCGACTTCACCGGCACCCCCGGCGGCACCATCCCGAAGGCGAACCTGTCCTGGACCCCCGCCTGCGCCGGCACCGCCGGGGCGACCAACGCCGCCACCGCGGCCGCGGGCACGGCGGGACCGGTGGACGGCGCCACGCTGTGCTCGGCTCCGGCCGACGCGGCGGGCACCGGCGGCAGCTTCGACGCCTCCGCGGCGCTCGCCCTGACCGTGCCCGCGTACCAGCAGGCCGGTTCGTACACCGCGACGCTCACGATCACGCTGAGCTGAGCGGGAACCGGTGGGGGCGGGCGCTATCCGTCCCCACCGGCCCCCTGTATCCCACCACCCGGGGAGAGGCTGATGGCCAACTGGTCGCGTACGGCCGCGGTCGTGCTCGCCGCCGCGCTGCTCGCCGTCACGGCACCGGTCCCGGCCCACGCCGCGGGCAACGGCCGCTGGGCGGTCGTGCCGACGCCGCCCGACAAGCCCGGCCCCGCCCCCCGCCAGTACTTCTTCCTGGAGTCGCCGCCCGGCCGCACCGTCATCGACACGGTGCGCGTGGCGAACCTGACCGACCGCCCGATGACCCTGCGCCTGTACGGCGCGGACGCCTTCAACACCAGCGCCGACGGCGGGTTCGGGCTGCGCCCGCAGGCCGAGCGGCAGCAGGGCATCGGCGCGTGGACACAGCTGGGCCTGGCCGAGATCGTCGTGCCCGCCAAGCGCCAGACCGACATCCCGTTCACCATCACCGTCCCGCCGAACGCGTCACCCGGCGACCACGTCGGCGGCGTCGTCGCGGCCGAGGCCACGCCCAGCGGGCAGCTCGCCGAGGGCGGCCTGACGGTCGGCGTCACCCACGCCGTGGCGGCGCGCGTCTACCTGCGGGTCAGCGGCCCGACCGTGCCCGGCCTGGCCGTGCAGGACGTCGACGCCGACGCCGGGGAGCTGACCTACACGCTGGCCAACACCGGCAACATCCACCTGGTGCCCGCCCTCACGGTGACCTCGTCCGGCCTGTTCGGACACACCGTCACCGCGACCGGACCCGGCTCGCAGCCCGACCTGGTGCCCGGCGCGCGCACCCGCCTGCGGGCGGCGCTGCGCGGCACGTGGCCCGTCGACGTCGTCACCACCACGGTCACCGCCACCGCCGAGGGCGGCGTCACCGCCACCGGCTCGACGACCACGGTCACCGGCGTCTGGCCCGCGCTCGGCGTGCTCGCCCTGCTCGCCGCCGTCGCGTTCCTGCTGCTCCGCCGCCGCCGACGGGCCCGCCGCCCGCGCCCGCGAGGCCTGGCATGAAGCGCGTGGCCGCCGCCCTGATCGCGCTGCTGGCCGTGCTCGCGGTGCCGATTCCGGCGCGGGCCGACGGCTGGAGCGTGACGCTGTCCGCGCCCAAGGCCCGGCCCGGGGACACCGTGCGGGTGACGGGTGCCAACTGGCCCGCCGGGCGGCTGGTGCAGCTGGTCACGTGCGGGGAGCTGGCGCTGGGCGGGTCGGCGTCGTGCGACATGCGCGGCGCGCTGGCCACCGCCGTGAAGCCGGACGGCACGTTCTCCGTCGTGCTCACCGTCGGCGAGCCGCCCCGGCCCTGCCCGTGCGTGGTACATGCCGCGGCGGTGGGCAGCGGCGAGAGCGGGCACGTGGACACCCCGCTGGAGGTGTCCGGGCACCCGACGGGACCAGTGCCGGCGGCTCCGCGTACCCAGGCCCGGGTCGAGGTGGTCGAGGCGCGGCTGAGCGGGGGCGGGTCGGTGTCGGCCTGGTTCGGCGGGCCGCAGCACCGCACCCTGGTCTACACGGTGCGCAACGCCGGGGCGTCGACGCTGACCGGTGCCCCGCTGACGGTGCGTGTCGGCAACGGGCTCGACGCCGTGCCCACCCCGGCCAGCGGCGAGCTGCGGCCCGGCGAGACCCGCACGTACGAGGTCGCGGTCACGATCCCGTTCGCGGCGTTCGGGGCGTACCCCGTGACCGCCGAGCTGGGCGGGCTGGGGCAGGCGAAGGCGGTGCACCAGGCGTACCCGTGGGGGCTGGTGCTGCTCAACGTCGTCGGCGTCGCGCTGATCGTGTTCGGGGTGCTGCGGCTGGTCCGCCGCCGACGGCTGCGTGCCGCCGGGCCGGTGCTGGCCGTGGACGGGCCGATGCTGCTGCCCGCCGTGGTGCGGGTGCCGGAGCTGGGGGCGTACCTCGTCTTCGACGACGCGCCCGGCGCGGGCCGCATGCGCCGCCTCGCGGGTGGGCAGCTCGCCCCCGACGAGGTACGCCGCCTGCTGGAACGCGAGCCGCAGCAGCCGGACGCGGTCGTCGACCTGGCAGCGCTCGACGCCTACCTTGCCGTTCGCGAAAGAGGGTGACCCGTGGACAGATCTACGGCGCTGCGCGCCGTGGCCGCGACGGTGGTGGCGGCGGTGGCGTTCACCGGCTGCTCGGCCGTCATGCCGGGCGCGCTGGACCAGGGGCCGCCGGTGGCGCTGACCGGCACCGGGCCCGGCGTCACCGACAGCACCGTGAAGGTCGTCTTCGTCGGCGTCGACCTGGGCACCACCGGTAGCACCCTGGGTTTCCGCACCGCCGACGCGGGCGACCTCCCGGCACAGGTCAAAGCCCTGGAGGAGCACGTCAACGCCAACGGCGGCATCGCCGGGCGGCGCATGCAGGCGGTGTTCCGCTCGTACGAGGCCAGCAACGACTCCCCGGCCGCCGAGGAGAAGCTGTGCAACCAGATCACCCAGGACGACAAGGCGTTCGCCGTGGTGCTGACCGGGCAGTTCCAGTCCAACGCGCGCCCCTGCTACGCCTCGCGCGGCACGCTGATGCTCGACGCGACCCTGGTCCCCAACGACGACGCCACGTACGCGCGGCTGTCGCCGTACCTGTGGTCGGCCAGCTATCCCGGCTACGACGAGTTCGTCAGGGCGCTGCTGGCCTCGCTGGACGGCGAGGGCTTCTTCACCGGCGTCGACGCGGCGGGCGTGGTCGCCGCCGACACCCCGGTCAACCATGCCGTCTACGAGCGGCTGGCCGAGCCGGAGCTGCGCAGGCTCGGCGTCGCACCGGCCGTCTCCTGGGTCGACACCACCGACCTCGGCACCCTGAACGCCGGGCTCAACCAGGCCGTCGTCGACTTCCGCAGCCGTGGCATCAGCCGGGTGATGTTCCTCGGCGGGGCCCGGCTGGCGTCGTTCTTCCTGACCACGGCCGCCGCGCAGAGCTACACGGCCCGCTACGCGGTGTCCAGCTTCGACAACCCGGCGTTCCTGGTGAACAACCCCGGCACGATTCCGGTCGCGGCCCTGGACGGCATGGTCGGCATCGGCTTCAACCCGAGCCAGGACGTGCCCGACAGCGGGCTGCCGTTCCCCGGCGGCGACGCCGAGCGGGCCTGCCTGGACATCCTCGCCAAGGGCGGGCAGAGCTTCAAGACCAGGGAGAACGCCCGCGTCGCGGTCACCTACTGCGACGCCGCGCTGCTGCTGCACGCCGCCGCGGAGGACCTCGGCGCGAACCTCAACGCGGCCGCGTTCGCGCGGGCGGCCGCCGCGCTCGGGGACCGGTTCACTCCGGCGGCGGGCATGCGCGGGCTGCTCGGCGGGGACCGGCGGGCGGCGGGCGGCGGTTACCGGGTGCTGGCGTACGACACCGGGTGTTCGTGTTTCGCCTATCGCGGTGAGGAGAAGCGCTTTGCCGGCTGACGCGCTCTCGGCGACCGGGATCGACTGCTCGTACGGTCCGGTGCAGGTGCTGTTCGGGGTCGGCCTGCGGGTCGGGCCCGGCGAGATGGTGGGCCTGTGCGGCCCGAACGGGGTCGGCAAGTCCACGCTGCTGCGGGTGCTGTCCGGCCTGCACCGGCCCACGGCGGGCCGGGTCGAGCTGGGCGGCGCGGACGTCACCGGGGTCTCGGCGGTGCGCCGGGTGCGGCTGGGCCTGTCCACCGTCGTGGGCCAGGCCGCGTTCGGCTCGCTGTCCGTGCTGGACAACCTGCGCCTGCACGGGTACGCCATGCCGCCCGCCCAGGTCCGCGACGCCGTCGACGCCGCCCTGGCCGTGTTCCCGCGCCTGGCGCAGCGCGCGCACCAGCCCGCCTCGGCGCTGTCCGGCGGCGAGCGGCAGATGCTGGTGCTCGCCAAGACCCTGATCCAGCGCCCGCGCGTGCTGCTCGTCGACGAGCTGTCGCTCGGCCTGGCCCCGATCGTCGTCGGCGGCCTGCTGGAGCTGCTGCGGCGGCTCAACGCGACGGGCGTGGCGATCCTGGTCGTCGAGCAGTCGGTGAACGTGGCGCTGTCGCTGGTCGACCGGATCTGCTTCATGGAACGGGGCATGATCGCCGCCGAGCACCGCCCCGAGGACCTGCGCGCGCAGCCCGAGCTGGTGCGCTCGCTGATGCTGGGCGGTCACGCATGATCGACCCGATCGTCCTGGGCCTGTTCACCGGCCTCACGTACGGCCTGCTGGCGGTGGGCCTGGTGCTGGTGTACCGGTCGAGCCGCTTCCTCAACTTCGCCCACGGCTCGGTCGGCGTCTTCGGCGCGGCCGTGCTCAGCCAGCTGGTCACCGGTGCCGCGGTGCCGTACTGGGTGGCGTTCCCACTGGCCATGACGGTCTCGGCGGGCGTCTCCGCGCTGATCGAGGTCGCCGTCGTACGCCGCCTGCGCGGGCGGCCCGGGGTCACCGGGATGATCGCCACGCTGGGGCTGTCGCAGTTCGTGCTGGTCCTCGCGCTGCTGGTGAGCAGTCAGGGGCTGAACGGGCTGACCTTCCCGAAGCCGCCGGGCATGCCGTCGTTCACGCTCGGGCGCACCCCGGTCGGGCCCGCGTTCACGGCCATGGCGCTGCTGGCCCCGCTGCTGCTGGGCGGCCTGGCGCTGTTCCTGCGGCGCAGCCGGTTCGGCCTGGCGGTCCGCGCCGGGGCCGACGCGCCGGACACCGCACAGCTCAACGGCATCCCGGCGGCGCGCATGACGACGCTGGCCTGGGCGATGGCCGGTGCCGTCGCGGCGTTCTCGGCGATCCTGGTGACGCCCACCCAGGGCGCGCAGTCGATCGACACCCTCGGGCCCGAACTGCTGCTGCGCGGCCTGGCCGGGGCGGTGGCGGCGCGGATGGCCTCGCTGCCGGTCGCGTTCGCGGCCTGCCTCGGTGTCGGCGTCGGCGAGCAGGTGCTGTTGTCGATGGGCGCGGGCCGGGGCGGGGTGTCGCTGGCGCTGGCGCTGTTCATCCTGGTGGCGCTGCTGGTCCAGCCGCAGCTCGGCCGCCGCGACGGCGGGCAGGCCCGCTGGCCGCGCGCCGTGCCCGCACCCGCGTCCCTGGCCGGACGGGTCCTGGCGGGGCTCGCCCTGCTGGCGGCGGCCGGGGCGGCCTACCTGGTCACCAACGAGACCGCGTCGGCGCTGACCACCGTGGCCGGGTTCGCGGTCGTCGGCCTGTCCGTGCTGCTGGTGACCGGCCTTGCCGGGGAGCTGTCGCTCGGGCAGTTCGCGTTCGCGGGCATCGGCGCGGCGGTGTCGCTGCACGTGGCCGGATCCACCGGGAACTTCTTCACCGGCGCGGTCGCCGGATGCGCTGCCGCTGCCGGGGCGGCCGTGCTGGTGGGGCTGCCCGCGCTGCGGCTGCGGGGTATCGCGCTGGCGGCCACCACGCTGGCGTTCGCGCTGGCCGCCGAGGCGTGGCTGCTGCGACTGCCGTGGCTGCTCGGCGACGGGATCAGCGCGCCCAAGCCGGTGTGGACCGGGTACGCGCTGGTGCTGGCCAAGGACTACTACCTGTTCGCGCTGCTGATGCTGGTGCTCGCGCTCTGGCTGGCGCACCGGCTGCGGGCCGGTGGCTTCGGCCGGGTGGTGCTGGCGCTGCGCGACAACGAGGACGCGGCCCGCGCGCTGGGCGTGCCCGCGCCGCGCCGCAAACTCCAGCTGTACGCGGCGGCAGGCGCGCTGGCCGGGCTCGGCGGCGTCGTCATCGGGCACGGTCAGACGCAGGTCACCGTGAACAGCTTCCCGGCGGCGGCCGGGATCGACGTGGTCGCGCTGACCGTGGTCGGCGGCCTCGGCCTGCTCGGCGGCTCGATCCTCGGCGCGCTGCTCCTGGTCGGCCTGCCCGGCCTCGTGGAACTCGGCATCTTCGGCCAGGCCGCGCTGACCCTGGGCTGGCTACTGGTCATCGTGACCATGCCAGGCGGCCTCGGCGAACCCCTGGCCCGCCTGGTCGGCCGGCTACCCGGCAGGCAGCGGTCACGCGTCGAGTCGCCTGGCGGGCGGCGCGGGTGGCGCTCACGCGTGGCCCGGCTGCTGCCCGGCGGACGGTGGCCCTTGGACGACGATGATCGCCGCTTGAGGTCGAAACCTGCGGTCTCACCTGAGGTTTTGACCCGAGACGGCGATCTTCCGGGTGGGGCCTCGGCGGGCGGTAGCTCGACGGGTGCGGGCGGTGGTGCGGGCGCGGTGAGGGCGGTGCGGTTGCCGCGGCGGGCGGTGCCGGTCGTGGTCGGGGCGGGGGCGCTGTTGGAGGCGCGGGGGGTTGCGCGGGCGTTCGGTGGGGTGCGGGCCGTTGGCGGGGTCGATCTCGCGGTGGGGGCCGGGGAGGTCGTGGGGATCATCGGGCCGAATGGGGCGGGCAAGACGACGCTGTTCGAGATCCTGGCCGGGTTCACGCGGCCGGATCAGGGGCGGGTGGCGTTCGCGGGGCGGGACGTGACCGGGTGGAGTCCGCAGCGGCGGGCCGGGCTGGGGCTGGTGCGGTCGTTCCAGGACGCGCGGCTGTTTCCGACGCTGACGGTGCGGGAGTCGCTGCTGGTCGCGGGGGAGCGGCTCGCGCCGACCGGGTTGCTGACCGCCGCGCTCGGCGGGCGTGGGCCGCAGCGGCGGCAGGAGGCGCTGGCCGGGGACCTGGTCGACCTGTTCGGGCTCGCGGCGTACGCGCAGAGGCAGGTGGGGGAGCTGTCCACCGGGACGCGCCGCACGGTCGAGCTGGCCTGCCTGCTGGCGCTGGAGCCGTCGCTGCTGCTGCTCGACGAACCGTCGTCGGGGGTGTCGCAGGCCGACGGGGTGGCGCTGGCCGACCTGCTGACCAGGGTGAACCAGGAGCTCGGCGTGGCGCTGCTGGTCATCGAGCACGATCTGCCGCTGCTGTCGCGGCTCGCGACCCGGATGGTCGCCATGGACTCCGGCCGGGTCATCGCCGACGGCACACCCGACCAGGTACGCACCCATCCCGCCGTGGTCGCCGCGTACCTCGGCGCCGATACCGCCGCGGTGCACCGATCAGGTGCCCCCGTCTGAAGGAGGTTCCCATGTGGAGAGCACGTGCGGTCGCGGTCGTCGCCGTCCTGGCGGTGTCCGTGCCGATGATCGCGTCACCGGCCGCCGCGAAACCGGTGCTGACGCTGAGCAAGGCGACCGGGCTCAGCGACGGTACGTCGATCACGGTCAACGGTTCGGGGTTCACCGCGAACCTCAAGCAGATCGCGATCGGGCAGTGCATCGCCGAGGTGAAGGGCCCGACCGACTGCAATCTCGCGGGCGGGGCGCAGTTCGTCAACGCCGACGCCAGCGGGAAGATCCCCTCGGTGACGTTGCGGGTGGCGAAGAAGTTCGGCTCGTTCGACTGCACCACGCGCCAATGCGTCATCGCGGCGCAGATCCTGCCGTCGTCGGCCTCGGACGACATCGTCAAGGCCAACGCCACCAGCACGAAGATCTCTTTCGGGAGTACGGGCGGCAGTTCGCCCGCGCCGCAGTCGCCGGGCGGCACGCTGGCCAAGACCGGGCCGGGCGACGAGCACTGGGTGATCGTGCTGGCGGGCACCGCGCTGCTGCTGCCCGGCATCGGGTTCCTGCTGCTCATGCCGCGCCGCAGGCGAGCGGTCACCGGCTGACAGGAAAGCGGGAGCCGTCAGGTCGACGGCTCCCGCTCGGACGTTGTCAGCTGGCGTAGGTCTCGAACTCGGCGACCTTCGGCGTGGCCGACGAGCTGGTGATGCGCAGGGTGACCTTCGTCGTCGAGGTGGCGGTGAAGGTGATCGTGCCCGCGCCGCTGCCCGACTTCAGGACCGCGCCGTTGGCCCCGTTGAGCAGCTGCCACGACCCGATGGCACCGGTGGAGCCGGACGCCTCGCGGATGATGACCCGCGACACCGACTTGGCGGAACTCCACTTGACCGAGATGTCACCGGTCGCGCCGGAAGGCGACCAGAACGTGGTCAGGCTGCCGTCCTTCACGTTGCCGTAGCTGGTGCCGCTGGCCTTGCTGGAGCCGTCGGCACCGGCGTCGGAGGCGAGGCTGAGGTTGGTGCCGCTCGGCGGCTGCGGGCTGCTGCTCGGCGAGGCCGACGGCTGCGCCGACGGGCTGGTGCTCGCCGACGGGCGCGGGGTGGGGCTGCTGGTCGGGCCCGCGCTCGGCGAGACCGGGGTGCAGCTGCCGTTGGACACCTGCAGGCCCTTGTTGGCACCCGCCGTCGCGGCGACGACGCTGGGCACGCAGCTCGCCGCGTCCAGGGTGTACGCGTACGGGATGCTGACGGTCGTGTTGGACACCACGTTCGGACCGGCGGGCCGGTTGTCGGTGCCGGGCGAGGACCAGGTCACGTTGTCGAAGATGTTGCCGGAGACCTGCCACGAGCCCAGCTCGCTGGTGTAGAACGTGCCGAGCACGTCCTTGGAGTCCTTGAAGTAGTTGTTGTCCACCTTGGCCTTCGCGCCGGCCCGGGAGTTGATGCCCGACTCGTGCAGGTTCACGTAGTGGTTGTTGTACATGTGCGCGATACCGCCGCGCAGCAGCGGCGTACGCGAGTCGATGTTGCTGTACAGGTTGTGGTGGAACGTGATGAAGCCGTTGCCGGTGTCGCTCTCGCTGGAGCCGATCAGGCCGCCGCGGCCGGAGTTGCGCAGGATGGCGTAGGACAGCGTCACGTACTGGACGTCGTCCTTCATGTCGAACAGGCCGTCGTAGCCCTCCGACTCGCCGCCGGAGGCCTCCAGCGTGACGTGGTCGACCCAGACCCGGCGCACGCTGCTCTCCATGCCGATGGCGTCGCCGCCGTTGGACAGGGGCGAGCCCGACTTCTTGACGTTCCGGACGGTCACGTTCTGGATGATGATGTTGCTGGAGTCCCGGATGTGGATGCCCAGCTGGTCGAAGATCGCGCCGCCGCCGACCCCGATGATCGTGACGTTGCTGATCTCCTTGAGCTCGATCTTGTCCGCGGCGGTGTTGCAGCTGTTGCCGGACACCTTGGTGGTGTTGCCGTGGTTGATCGTCCCGGAGACCTGGATGATGATCGGGGTGCTGCTGCTGGCCCGGTTGCACAGGGCCGCGTGGATCGCGGTGCCGGTGGAGGCCGACACCGTCGCGCCGCCCGCGCCGCCGGTCGTGCCGCCGTTCTGGGTGGCGTAGCCGGTGACACCGCCGGTCGCGGCCACGGCCTGGGGGGCCTGCAGGGCCACGCCCACCGCGGCCACCACGGCCGTGCTGGCCAGTGCGGCCGGGAGCCGCCATCCGAGTCGTCGTTTCATCGTCGTCTCGCTTTCGTGTTCGGTCGCGGAGGTACGCCGCGGGTGATGGTCGACGCGGCGGGTCGGCGAGGCTACGGGCCTGTCGCCTGTGCCGGCGGGTCGCGGATCGACCTGGGGGAGGGGTGCTGTTGTCGCGATGGATCGGACCTCGGTGCCGTCGCGGCCAGGAATCGGGCCTTCGAGGCCGGCGGCGGCTGCGCTCGTGCCGAACCGTCGGGGTCGCGGGCTGCCGTCTCGAGCCGGAGCCGCCCGATCGGGGAACGGCCGGGCGCCGGTAGCCACGCGCCCCGGTCACGACCGGCGGGAGGCCCGTTCCGCCGGCGCTTCGGGAAAGCGCATTCCCTAACACGGTGCAGTCCGGACGAGACGAAGTCAATGGATCACCGTTTGCAGGATTGTTGCAGCGTCGGCCGGTTGCACGCCCCGCGATCCATTGACGATCGTCCGCAGACCCGCTGCCGGTCCCGAGGCGAAGATCGCCGTTTCAGGTCGAAAAGTGCGGCCAGACCTCACCTTTCGACCTGAAACGGCGATCTTCGGCCGCAGGCCGCTTCGCAGGGCGCCGGGTAGGGCGGTTACCAGCGGCGGTCGAGGTGGAGGGGGCCGCGGGGGCGTAGGGCGATGGCGGCGGAGGGGGTGGGGTCGCCCTCTAGCTGGGCTAGTTTGGCGTCGGACCAGGGGCGCAGGGCGGCGAGCAGCATGGCTCGGGCCAGGTGCGCGCCGAGGCAGGTGCGCCGTCCGGCGCTGAACGGCAGGAAACCCCACGCGGGACGGCCGTCGTCGAAGCGTTCCGGCCGGAACGCGTGCGGGTCGGGCCACAGCCGAGGGTCGCGGTGGGTGAGCAGGGGCGAGTACAGCACCAGGGTGTTCGCGGGCAGGTGGACGCCGCTGGCGGTGGTGTCGCGGGCGGTGACGCGGCTGCCGAGCCACCCGGCCGGGTACAGGCGCAGGATCTCGTCGAGCACCTGCCCGAGCGTGTCGGCCTGCCGCCACTCGGGCGCACCGGCCAGGTGCCACAGCGCCCAGGCGAGGGTGTGCGCCGTGGTGTCGTATCCGGCGGCGAGCCCGACCCGGATCTCGGCGACCGCGCCGTCCATCCCGGACATGGCCTCGGCGAGGCTGCCCGGCGGCGGGTCGGCGAGGATCGCGGCGATGGCGGCGTCGAGGCGGCGGAACAGCAGCGGGCGCGGGATCATCGGGCCGGGCGCGGCGCGTTGCAGCGGGTGCAGGAAGTCGGCCAGCAGCCGATCGGGCATGGTGTTGGCGAAGAACGCGGCGTTGAGCATCCGGCGCACCACGTCGCTGGCCCAGCCCAGCGCCTCGAACCGGCCGGTGGGCAGGTCGGCACGCCCCACCAGGTCGAGGCGTTCGAGCAGGTGGTCCAGGGCGCGCGCGTGGAAGTGCGGGTTGAGTTCCTTGCGGCGCGGATCGTGCTCGGGGTTGTCCTGGTACACCACGCCCGCCGACAGGTACGGGGTGAGCCCGCTGAGGCTGCCGATACTGCGGAAGGTGTCCAGGTCGCCGAGCACGGCCCGGTTCCAGTCGGGGGTGTACCCGACCACGGCGGTGCGCCACAGCCGCAGCCGGAACACGTCACCGGTGCGCGCCCCGTCCTGCAGCAGCCGGACCGGGTTCGTGGACCAGCGCCACAGGTGGCCGAGCAGGGGCGTGCCCGCGGGGGAGGGGAGGCTCACCGGTACTCCCGTCCCTTCCAGACGGCGGTGCGGCGCAGCGCGGTCAGGTAGACGGGCACGGCGGCGGGCGCGGTGAACGGCACCAGCGCCGCTTCGGCGTACGCGCCGCGCCCGGTCTTCGCGTTGGACAGCACCCGTTCGGCGAGCCCGAGCAGCGCTGCGGCCCGCCAGGCTCCGCCGCGCCGCCACAGCAGCCAGGGCAGCGTGTACGCGGTCACGTTCCAGGCGAAACTGGCCGCCAGCAGCACGTCGCTGCCCCCGTGCGCGGCCCGCATGCTCTTGCCGACCCCGCGTACGGCGCTGCGGTAGCCGTCGTACATCCGGGTGCTGACCAGGTCGCCGCCGAGCGCGAGCCCCAGTTTGAGGCCCTTGCGGCGGCTGAGCCGGGCCAGCTCCAGGTCCTCGACGATCTCCCCGGCGACGGCCGCGTGCCCGCCGACGTGCTCGTACGCGGCGCGCCGGAACGCCAGCAGCTGCCCGTTGGCCACGGCGGCGGCCCGGATCGGCAGGTCGAGCAGCTGGTGCGGCAGGAAGCCGAGCAGGTTCTCGTCGATCAGCGGGACCAGGAAGCGCTCGCCGAGGGTGCCGGTCTGCTGGCGCGGGAACACTGAGAACACGTCGGCGCGCTGGCGGCGCACCTGCGTCCAGACCGCGTCGAGCGCGCCGGGCCGCAGTGTCACGTCGGCGTCCAGGTAGACCAGCAGGTCCCCGGTCGCGGCCCGGGCGAGCTGGTGGCAGGCCCAGTTCTTGCCGATCCAGCCGTCGGGCCGGGGCGTGCCGGTGATCAGCTTCAGGCGCGGGTCGTCGAAACCCGCCACGATCCGCGCGGTGCCGTCGGTCGAGCCGTCGTCCAGGACCAGGATCTCCTCGGCGGGCTGCGCCAGCAGGCCCGGCAGGGTGTACGGCAGCCGGGCGGCCTCGTCCCGCGCGGGCACCAGCAGCGACGTACGCGGCCGGCCGGACGTGGACTGCCCGCGCGCCAGCACCGGGAACGAGCGCGTATTGCTCACCAGCCCGGCCGTCTTGACCAGGTGGAAGCCGGTGACGGCGGTGCTCAGGAGGCCCACGGCGCGGCCCCCTGCACGGCGTCGATGCGCTCGTCGGCGCTGCGCCGCCCGGTCAGCACCCGGCGGAAGCTGGCCAGCGGCCGCCGGGGCTCGGCGGCGGCGAGCTGGCTGTCCAGGGCGGACAGGTCGGCGGCGAGGGTGTCGGTGAGCAGCTCGGTGACCTGGTCGTCACGGCCGCGCCGGGTCACCTCGGTGCAGGAGACGTACGCCTCGGGCTTGGTCTGCCCGCGCAGCACCACCCGGACCGCGACCGCGTAGAGCGGTACCCGCGCCTGGCGGGCGTACCAGGCCGCGCCGGGCGACAGCGGGCCGGGCGGGCCCGCCGGGCGCAACTCGCCCTCGGGGTAGATCACCAGGGAGCGGCCGTCGGCGAGCAGCCGCAGGCCGGTGCGGGGTTCGGCGGTGCCGAACACGCCGACCCGGCGCATGAACCGGTACCGGGCCAGGTTGTCCTGCTGCATGACCAGGCACGCCTGATGCTGCGAGCGGTCCAGCACGACGGACGCCACGAACGGGTCCCACCAGCTGTGGTGGTTGGCGGCCCAGACGAACGGGCCGCGGGGCAGGCCGCCGCGCAGCCATACCCCACGCAGGTCGCGCCGGACCATGTACGTGAAGCCGCGGCGCAGGAACGCGCCCACCGGGTCAGCCATCACGGGCCTCGCCCTCGGCGGGCGTACGGCCGCGCTGGCGCTGCCAGAGCAGCAGGGTCAGCGTGATCAGGGCCAGGCCGAAACCGTAGTCCTCGACCGGGATGTGCCACGGCGCGCGCAGACCGCTGATCTGCTCCTCGGCGTAGTGCACGACGGTCGCGTCGGGCCGGGTCAGCCAGCCGTCGACCGGCACCATGAACGCCAGCGAGATCGCCACGGTCACCCAGTACCGGACCGTACGCAGCAGACCGGTGCGCAGCACGGCGAGCTCCAGCCCCACCACGGCCACCGGAGCGGCGACGGCGGCGATCGTGTACTCAGCGGCCACGGCTGCTCCCGGTGGCGGGCAGCTGCGGCTGAGCGGGCTCCCCGTCGGTGGCGCGGCGGTGCGTCGACCGGGCCTCACGGGCGCGGCGCAGCAGCTGCGGGCCGCGGCCCAGCACCTCGAAGGTGAGCAGCGCACACAGCGGCACGACCAGGAAGAACAGCCACTCCTCCCACGGTAGGCCCGCGAGGATCACGCCGGTGGTGTACCGCTCGGAGAACCACCAGTGGCCGCGCGCGACGGCGATCAGGTCCCAGAGCGCGAACACGGCCACGACCGGCGCCAGCGCGAGGAGCAGCCGCCGTGGCTGCCGGTAGACGCGCGCGCCGAGGACCAGCTCCAGCGGCAGCGTCACGGCGACGCAGGCGGCCAGGATCAACAGGTAGCGCAGTGGGTCCATCAGCTCGCCCGCTCCGGCGCGCGGGGCGTCGCGATCGGGGTGCCGGCGGGGGTGAGCAGGCAGCGGGCGGCTACCTGCAACCGGCGGCGGGTGGGCACGGTCGCGCGGCGGGCGAACACGTCGAGATCGGCGCGCTCGATCTCGTCGAGGATGCCGCCGTACAGGTGGAACGCGGTGCGGATGCAGGCCTGGGAGGTCGGCGCGAGCATGGTGACGCCGGGTGCGGCGGCGGCGTAGTGCTCCCGCGCCCGGACGATCTCGTACCGGACCAGTTCGCGGATCGCCGTGGTGGCGGTGCCGCGCGCGGCGGCCTGGTACAGCTCGGCCGGGCTCACCCCGAACGTGCGCAGGTCGCGCTGGGGCAGGTAGATCCGTCCCCGCTGCAGGTCCTCGCCGATGTCGCGGAGGAAGTTGGTCAGCTGGAAGGCCAGGCCGAGCTGGCGGGCGGGTTCGCGGGCCGCGGCGGCGTTCTCCGGCTCCAGGATGGGCAGCATCATCGTGCCGATGACCGCGGCGGAGCCCTCCATGTAGTCGAGCAGGTCGTCGTAGTCGGCGTACTCGGTGACTTCGAGGTCCATGGCCATGCTGCGCAGGAACGACGCGAAGTCGGCGCGGTCCATGTCGTAGCGCTCGATGGTGTGCAGCACCGCGGGCAGCAGCGGGTCGTCGACCCGGGCCCCGTGCAGGCCCGCCACGAAGCGGTCGGACCACTCGCGCAGCCGGGCGGCGCGCTCGGCGGGCGGCAGGTCGTCGGTGCTGTCGACGATCTCGTCGGCGTAGCGGGTGAAGCCGTACAGGGCGTGCACGTGGGGGCGCTTGGCGGCCGGGAGCAGGCGGGTGGCCAGGTAGTAGGTGCGGCCGTGGTGGCGGTGCAGCTGCCGGCAGCGCTCGTACGCCGCGGCGAGTTCAGGCTCCACGGGGCTCTCCTGTCAGAAAAATCGACTCAACAATCGACGCAACTCCGAGTCTACGTTAATCTTGGCCCGTGGCAAACGACACCTTCTCCGCGACCGCTCCTTCCTTTACCCTGCCAGCGGGCCCAGGGTCGGTAGACCACGCCGCCGACCTGCAACAACGTGTCGAGGCCACGCTCAGCGACTTCGTTCTCGCGGAGACCGCCGCGCTGCTGGACGTCGACCACGCCCTCGAACCGCTGCTCGCCGCCACCCGCGACGCGGTGCTCGGCGGCGGCAAGCGCCTGCGGCCCCTGTTCGCCTACTGGGGCTGGCGCAGCGTGGCCGGGCCCGACGCGCCGGTGCAGCCGGTGCTGCCCGCGCTCGCCGCCCTCGAACTGCTGCACGCGTTCGCGCTCGTCCACGACGACGTGATGGACCGCTCGGCGACCCGCCGGGGCCGCCCCACCGCGCACCGGGCGCTCGCCGCCGCGCACGTGGGGCAGCGGCTGCGCGGCGACGCCGAACGCTTCGGCGACGCGGGCGCGATCCTCGTCGGCGACCTGTGCCTGGTCTGGGCAGACCGGCTGATGGGCCGGGCCAAGGTGCACGCGGCGGCGCTGGCGGGAGCGCGGGCGGCATACGACCGGATGCGGGTCGAGGCCATCGCCGGGCAGTTCCTGGACGTGCTCGGCGACCACGTGCCCACCTGGTCCCCGGAGCGGGCGCTGCGCACCGCGCGGCTCAAGACCGCCGGCTACACCGCGACCTGGCCGCTGCACTACGGCGCGGCACTGGCCGGAGCCCCGTCGGCGACCTTCGCGCGCGGGCCGCTCGGGCGTGCCTACACCCGCTACGGCCTGGCCGTCGGCGAGGCCTTCCAGCTGTGCGACGACCTGCTCGGCCTGTACGGCGAACCCGCCGTCACCGGCAAGCCGGTCGGCGACGACCTCGGCAAGCCGACCATGCTCCTGCTGCTCGCCCGCGCGCAGGCCAGCGCCGCCCAGTGCGACGAGCTGGA
This sequence comes from Catellatospora methionotrophica, assembly GCF_011297335.1. Taxonomy (GTDB): domain Bacteria; phylum Actinomycetota; class Actinomycetes; order Mycobacteriales; family Micromonosporaceae; genus Catellatospora; species Catellatospora methionotrophica. The sequence goes on from NZ_JAAOTJ010000022.1 coordinate 115,439, forward strand.
TAAACTGCTGGCCGCCGAGCAGCCCGACGTGGCCCGGCTGGGCGAGCTGGTCCGCGAGACCGGGGCCGCGTCGACGCTCGGCGACATGATCGCCGAACGGGTCGCCGACGCCCACGGCGCGCTCGCCCACGCGCCCGTCGATCCCGGTGTCCAGGCCGCGCTCGGCGCACTCGCCGCCGCTGTCGCCTGGCGCGCGGCATGACCGGAAGGAGCGCACGCATGCGGACGGTTCCCGGACGTACCGACCACGTGGTCGTGGTGGGGGCAGGGCTGGGCGGGCTGGCGTGCGCGCTGCACCTGGCCGGTGCCGGTCGCCAGGTGACGGTGCTGGAACGCGAGGACGTGCCCGGCGGCCGGGCCGGGCGGCTCGACCGCGACGGCTACACGTTCGACACCGGCCCGACCGTGCTGACCATGCCGGAGCTGATCGCCGAGGCGTTCGCGGCGGTCGGCGAGGAACTGGCCGACTGGCTCACCCTCGACCCGCTCGACCCGGCATACCGGGCCTGGTTCCCGGACGGCTCGAAGCTCGACGTCATCGCCGACCCCGACCGGATGGCGGCCGAGATCGCCGAGGTCTGCGGGCCGCGCGAGGCCGACGGCTACCGGCGTTTCGTCGACTACGCCCGGCGGCTCTGGGAGCTGGAGCGCCACGACTTCATCGAGCGCAACTTCGACACCCCGCGCGACCTGCTCACCGCCAACCTGCTGCGGCTGGTCGCGGCGGGCGCGTTCGGGCGGCTGCAGAACCGCATCGACACGTTCCTCAAGGACGAACGCACCCGGCGGGTGTTCTCGTTCCAGGCCATGTACGCGGGCCTGTCCCCGCACAAGGCCCTCGCCGTCTACACCGTCATCGCGTACCTCGACTCCGTCGCCGGGGTCTACTTCCCGCGCGGCGGCATGCACGCCCTGCCCACTGCCATGGCCGCCGCCGCCGAGAAGCACGGCGTACGGATGCGCTACGGCACCCAGGCGCTGCGCGTGGAGACCAGCGGCGGGCGGGCCACCGCCGTCGTCACCACCGACGGCGAGCGCATCCCCGCCGACGCGGTAGTGCTCAACCCCGACACCGCCGCCGCGCACGCGCTGCTGCCCGGCTCGCACCCCCGCAAGCTGCGCTACTCGCCGTCGTGCGTGGTCATGCACATCGGCTCCAGCGCGGAGTACACCAAGGCCGGGCACCACAACATCCACTTCGGGCACCAGTGGCGGCGCACGTTCGACGAGGTGATCACCAGGGGCGAGCTGATGAGCGACCCGTCGCTGCTGGTCACGAACCCGAGCCGGACCGACCCGTCGGTCGCCCCCGCCGGGCGGCACACCTACTACGTGCTCGCGCCCGTGCCGAACCTCGTCGCCGGGCACCAGGACTGGCGCGGCGGGCTCGCCGACCGGTACGCCGACGAGCTGATCGACGTCCTCGAAGCGCGCGGCTACACGGGCTTCAAGGCGGGCGTGCAGACCCGGACCGTGATCACCCCTGTCGACTGGGCCGAGCTGGGCATGGACGCGGGCACGCCGTTCGCCGCCGCGCACACGCTGACCCAGTCGGGCCCGTTCCGGCCGCGCAACCTGCACCCGGCCCTGTCCAACGTGGTCTTCACCGGCTCCGGCACCACCCCCGGCGTGGGCGTGCCGATGGTGCTGATCTCGGGCAAGCTCGCCGCACAGCGCATCGTCGGCGGCTGACATGTCCCGCGCCACGGGGGAGCGCCGGACATGAGCGAGTACGGGCGCAGTGTCGGAGAGGTCGCGCGGCGGCTCGGCGTCGCCGTGACCACGCTGCGCACCTGGCACCAGCGGTACGGCCTCGGCCCCAGTGAGCACGTCGCGCACCGGCACCGCCGGTACACCCCCGACGACGTCGCCCGCCTCGAAGTCATGTGCCGCCTGACCACCGAGGGCGTGCCCGCCCACGAGGCGGCCCGGATCGCGCTGGCCGGGCTGCCCGGCGAACCCGCCCCGGCCCGCCTCGCCCCGGTCGCCGACCCGTCGGCGCGCGGGCTCACCGTCGCCGCGGTGCGCCTGGACATGCCCGCGATGCTGTCCACGATCGCGTCGGCGGTACGCGGCCGCGGCGTCGTCTACGCCTGGGACCACCTGCTCTGCCCGGTGCTGGTCGAGGTCGCCCGCCGCCAGGAGCCGGACCACCACATGATCGAGGTTGAGCACCTGCTGTCGCGCTGCATCCTGGAGGTGCTGTGGACGGTGCCCCGGCCGTTTGGCGCGTCCGCCGCGCGTACCCTGCTCGCCTGCGCCGCCGATGAGCAGCACACCCTGCCCCTGGAGGCGCTGGCCGCCGCGCTGGCCGAGCAGGGCTGCGGCAGCCGCATGCTGGGCGCCCGCGTACCACCGCTGGCCCTGGCCGACGCGATCCGCCGTACCGGCCCCGCCGCCGTCTTCATCTGGTCCCAGTTCACCCCGACCGGCGACCCCGCCCAGCTCGAACCGGTCCTCGCCGCCCGTCCCCGCCCGGCCCTGATCGCCGCCGCCGGCCCCGGCTGGGGCGACCCCCTGCCTCCCGGCGTCTCCCGCCCCGCCGACCTGAGCGACGCCCTCCGCCTAGCCCTCCCCGTCACCACCCGCCGCGACCACTGACCCCGCCCGCACAATCCGCGCCACGCCCCCGGCAACCGGCCCGCGCCACCCCGTTTTCCATAGACGCTGGCCTATTACATCGATTATTTGCAGATCAAACTCGATGTAATAGGCCAGCGTCTATGGAAAAAAGGGGGGTCAGTGGTCGCGGAGGAGGGAGCCTGCGCCGTGGACCTTGTCGTCGATGCCGTTGTCGCGTAGGGCCATCCACCAGGTGGCGGCGTTGATGGCGATGACGGGTTTGCCGAGCCAGCGTTCGGCCTCGTCGGCGAGGCGCACCATGGACAGGTTGGTGCCGCACTGGACGATCGCGTCGACGTCGGGGCCGTCGACCTTGCGGATCGCGTCGCGCAGCTCGTCCTCGGTGACGTGGGCGATGGCCACCGCGGTGGGGCATTTCAGGCCCTCGATCGCGGTCACCTCGAACCCGATCTCGCTGAAGAACTTGACCACGTTCTGGTCGCCCACGGGCTGGTACGGCGTCACGACACCGATACGGCGCGCTCCGTAGATCTTCAGCGCCCGCTCGCAGGCCTCCGCGCCGGTCGCGACCTCCAGACCGGTGATGGCCTTGATCTGGCGTACGAACTCGCGGTTGCCCTCGACCCCGCCCCAGAACGTCTCCGCCGACATGCCCATGACCATGTAGTCGGGTTCGCAGGTCAGCACCCGCTCGCAGGCCGACCCGATCTCGTCGCGGATCTGCGTGAGCAGGTGCTCGAAGTTCGCGTCGTCGGACAGGTCCTGGTTGCGGATGTGGATGCGGGAGAAGTGCGCGGTCACGCCCGGCACGGTCATCGAGTAGAAGTCGGGTTCGACGATGGTGTTGGTGGACGGCGCGATGACGCCGAACTTGCGCCGCCAGCCCAGTGCGTCGGTCATCGCCGCTCCTCGCGGTCGGCCGGGCGGACCGCCCGGGTGGTGGTCTGGCTCATGCGGTCACCCTGGCCGGGTCCGCCGTCGCGGCCGGCACGGCCGACCGGCGGGCCGCGCGGACGGTGAGCAGGGCGGCGGTCAGGAAGACGGCCTGGGCGAGGGTGTTGGTGCCCTGCTCCAGCCACTGGAAGGCGGCCGTGTCGTGCTGCGGGTGGTTGCGCAGCGGCACCAGCGAGGTGACCGCGACGATGCCGAGCACGTACAGCACGACCGCGCCCCAGGCCCGGCGGCGCCCGGCCAGCACCGCGCCGAGCACGCTGATCGCGGTGACCCCCGTCGTGGCCGCGACGAACGCGGGCTGCACGCTCGCCAGCGCGACCGCGGCCCCGGCGACCCCCACACCCACCAGGGCGTACGGCCACCACGGCGCGCGCCGCCCGCGCAAGGTCGTGTGCAGCGACCACAGCACCAGCAGCGCCCCGGTCGCCATCAGCGGGAACAGCGACTGCTCCAGCCACCGCACGTCTTCGCCGAACGCGGAAAGGATCAGCTTCCAGGTGGACTTCGCCACCCCGCCCAGCCCGATCAGCACGGCCCCGACGCGGCCGAAAACGGCGACCCGCCGGTCGATCGCGGCGGACGCCCCGCCGAGCAGCCAGAACCCGGCCAGCGCCAGCAGCGTGGGGACGTAGTCCTCCAGCGCCATGATCACCGGGTAGTCGTTGGTGTTCACGCGTCCTCCCCGAACACGTCACGCTTGCGGAACGCGGTCAGGAAGCGACCGAACGCCTTGCCCCGGGTCAGCCACGCCACCCGGGCCCCGTTCTTGGCTCCGGCCAGCACCTTCTCGGCCAGCCACGGGGTGACGGTCTCGACCCGGTCCGCGAGGATGTTGAAGATCTTCTTCGCCTGCGCGAGTTCCTCAGGCGTGTAGTCGTGCGTGAGCAGGTCGGTGACGACCATGCCCGGCGACAGGTGGTGCACGGTGACCCCGGTGCCCTCGACCTCCTTGGCCAGGCTGTCCGTGGTGTAGGTGACGGCCCGTTTGGTCGCGCCGTACACGGTCAGGCCGGGGCGCAGCATGCCGTTGGAGCCGAAGCCCTCCATGTTCCACAGCGCGCCCGCGCCCTGGGCAGCCATTCCGGCCAGCACGACGGCGCTGGCGTGCAGCAGGCCGCGCAGGTTCAGGTCGACGGTCGCGTCCAGCGCCTCGGGGTCGAGTTCCCACAGCTTGCGCCGGGCCGGGGACATGCCCGCGTTGTTGATCCAGATGTCGACGCGCCCGTGCCGCTCGACCGCCGCGTCCCACAGCCGCCGCACGGCCTCGCGGTCGGTGACGTCGGCGACCACGCCGTACGCCTGCGGCACCTGTTCCCCGGCGCGTTTGACGGAGTCGACGGAGCGCCCGCAGTACACGACCTGTGCGCCCCGCGCGGCCAGTTCCCGGACCAGGCCGAGCCCGATGCCCCTGGTCCCACCCGTCACCACCACGACCTTGCCGGTCATGCCGCCGCCTCCGGCGTCGACATGACCACCAACGGTCTCATGATTGCCTCGCCGCGCTCGGTCATGCCGCGTCCTCCCATTCCAGGAGTCCGTGCAGGACGCTGTCGAGCACGTTGCCCTGGAAGATCTCGTAGACGACCGCGAGCCGCTTGCCGGCGGTCATGCCCGGCTCGGCGTCGATCATGAACTCGCGGTACTTCAGCTTGGTCACGTCGGTGAAGTGCAGCGAACCGAACGCGGCGCGGCCGAAGGCGACGGCGTTGCCCCAGGCGTCGGGGCCCTCGTGGAACAGGCGGTTGCCGTCGCGCCGGGCGGTGGCGGTGGCGCTGCGGGTCAGCGCGCCGGACCAGGCGAGGGTGCGGCGGGTGTGCAGCAGGTCGAGCGGTTCGAGGCCGATGCGCACGTCGACGTTGCCGCGCGGCTTCTGGTCGGCGCCCCAGAGTTCGCAGCTGCCCGCGTACGCCCCGGATTGTTTGGTGGGCATGATGTGCGGGACCGGGCCCCGGCGCGTCTCGGCGGCCAGGAAGTCGGTGACCCGCTCCCGGGTGGCGGGGTTGTCGTCGTGGTCGGTGCTGCGGGTGTAGACGCCGTTGAAGCAGCCGACGACGGCCCAGCCCTGGTAGAGCACGGAGGAGTACACCTGGGTCTGCCCGTCGGGCAGGATCTGGTTCCAGGTGTTCAGGTCGACCTGCCAGCCGGGGCCGTAGTAGTGCGAGTCGACGAACGAGCCGTAGGGCTGGCCGGTGCCGTAGAAGTCCGGCCCGGTGTACACCCGGTCGTCGTCGGCGTCCTTGACCCCGAACGCGAACGGCGCGCCGAGCCGGAACTGCCCGGCCAGCGGCCCGCCCCCGGTCAGCCCGCCGTCCATGTAGTACGTGGTCACCCCGTTGTCGAAGACCGACGAGCGCCGGATGTCCTCGTATCCGCACCACGTCCCGGTGGCGTCGAACAGCGACGGCCGCCCGTGCCACTCCCCGGTGATGCGCTTCTGCCACTCGCTGGGCTCAGCCATTGGCCACCAGCTCGGCCCGGATCGCGTCGGTGGTCGCGTCGCCGAGCAGCCGGGACACCTGCGCCCAGACCGGGTCGACGTCGCGGCTGAAGATGTTGCCCCGCACGGCGGCGTCCCGCGCGGCCAGGTCGACGCCGTCGGGGCTGGGCAGCCCCTTCTCGACCAGCGTCGACCAGTGGTCGGCGTACGCGTTCACGTGCGCGTCGATGCTCGCGAACGCCTCCTCGGTGGCCCGGTTGACCAGCATCCACGGCGACATGACGGCGCGCTGGCGCGGCCCGACCGCGGCCGCCGACAGGCCCTCGGTCGCCGACGCGGCCTCGAACACCGGGGTCAGCGGGTGGAACGCCGCGTCCAGGTAGGCCAGGTTCACGGCCAGGTCGGCGCGCGGGATCAGGTCCAGGTGGAACGCGTGGTACGAGCCGCCGTACACCGAGTCGAGGGTGAAGTGCGGGACGGCCGAGTCCTCGGGCGTGAACGCGAAGATCATGTGGCTGTCCAGGTGGATCATCGGGACCACCAGGCCGACGTACACGACCTTGGCCACGGCCTCGCCGCGGAAGATCCGCACGGAGCCGACCGGGGCGGGCGACATCGGGCTGGTCAGCTCGGCCAGCGGGGTGTCCTGCGCGACCAGGTCGGGGTGCCGGGCGAGGATACGTTGCAGGGTGCGCTCGCACAGGTCGGCGGGCAGGCTCACGGTCGCTCCTCAGGGGTGGATTCGGACTCGGCCGCCGCGGCGGCGTCCCAGGCGGCCTGGACGGTCGGGTGCTCGCCCCGGGCCTTGTGCACCCAGGCGCGGGCCAGCTCGGGGTTCTCCCGGCGGGCCGGGGACGCGATCACGGTCGCGGTGCGGCGCGGCACGTCGCCGGTGATGCTGTCCTCCTCGGACAGCAGCCAGCCCTTCTCGGCCAGCTCCTGGCGGCGGCGGCGGTAGTGCACCGCGATCAGGTCGCTCTTGATGTGCAGCTCCGCGCCCAGGTCGAAGGGCAGCAGCTCGGGCCGCACCTTGTTCACGACCTCGGCGTCCTCGTAGAAGATCTTCAAGGTGCGGCTGATCGCGTTCTTGTCGGCCCACTTGCCGGTGAAGAAGGTGCGCAGCGCGACCCACTTGACCAGCGTGGTCGTCTCGTCGATCGGGATGTTGGTGTCGTAGATGATCAGCTCGCCGATCGGCAGCCGCACGTGCAGCTTGATCATGTTGGGCAGCATCCAGCCCGCCGAGGTGCGCACCGGCGGCCGGTTGGCCAGGTCGCCCTTGTTGCGGTTCAGTGCGGCCCAGATGCCCTTCGGGCGCGGCGGGTACAGGTCGACCGTCGCGAACGCCGACCACTCGTCGGGGGTCTCCAGCTCGTACTCGGCGACCTCGGGGCGCTCCGGGTTGCCGAACGCCCCCGCGTGCACGAACGGCGCGTGCGCGATGTCGCAGCCGTTCTCCAGGATGCGCTCGTAGTTGGCCTTCCACAGGAACTCGCCGGTCACCGCCCGGAAGCGGCCGCCGTTCTCCTTCAGGTCGTCGAACTCCGGCCACACCGGGATCGGCGGGCGCTCGGACTCCGGCAGGTCGCCCATGAACACCCAGACGAAGCCGTACTTCTCGGCCACCGGGTACGAGTCGACGCGGGCCTTCTTCGGGATGGGGCGGCCGGGCAGGTTCGCCGGGATCTTCACGCACTGGCCGTCGGCGTCGTACTCCCAGCCGTGGTACGGGCAGACGATGCAGCCGTCCTTGGTGGTGCCGCCCGACAGCGCCGCGCCGCGGTGCACGCACAGGTCGCTCAGCGCGACGGGGCGGCCCTTCGGGGTGCGGTAGAGGGCCAGGTGCTGGCCGAGCACCGTGATCCGGGCCGGCTTGGTGGTCACCCGGTCGGCGAACTCGACCGCGTACCAGAAGTTCTTCAACATGGCTTACCTCCGCTGGATCGACGCGACGCCGCCGTGCTCGGCGAGTTTGTCCCATTCGGTATACGCCGCCTGGTCGCCGGTCAGATGCATCCGGCAGAACGTGCCGAGCAGATCGGCCAGCAGCTCGCGGTGCGCGGCCGGGTCGCCGTCGGCGGGCTGGTCGAGGAACGCGCGCGCGGCGGTGTGGTCGACCGGGTGCACGATCGCGAAGTGGTTCGCCCCGGCCAGCCGTACCAGCGCGTTGTCGCCGCCCCGGTCGGGCAGCGCCTCGTCGAACGTCCGCGTGATCGGGTCGCGGCGGGTGGCCGCGTCCTCGCCGTAGCGGTCGGCCGAGCCGTTGATCACGCCGTCGTTGGTGCCCGCGACCAGCAGCACCGGGCAGTCGGCCTGGGCCGGCAGCACGGTGCCCGCGGGCCAGCCCAGCATCGTCGCGACCATGGTGTGCGCGCCGTACGTGGCGACCGCCTTCACCTCGGGCACGAAGCTCGCCGACTGGAGCGCGACCGTGCCGCCCGCCGAGTGCCCGATCAGGGCGACCTTGTTCAGGTCGAGCAGCCCCGCCGTCGGCCCGGTCATCGCCGCGAGGGCGTCGAGCACCGGCCGCAGCGAAGGCGTGGTGGGCCGCTTGCCGTAGCCGTCGGGCCGGGCCGCGTCGAGGTCCACGCCCGGCGTGATGCCGTGCAGGCCGCCGAAAAGCGTGCCGACCCAGTCGTAGGTGACCGCGACGACGCCCTGCTCGGCCAGCCGCACCGCCAGCCAGCGGTACGCCTCCTGGCCCACGTTCACCCCGGACACGATCACCGCCACCGGGTACGGCGCACCGTCCGCGTCGGCCGCCATCACGCCGGACAGGCGCTCGCGGTCCGAGCCGTCCGGCCGGGCCGGGTAGTAGACGCGCAGGTGCGCGGTGTCGAACGGGGCCTCGTAGCCGGGGATCGTGGCGGCCCACCACAGCGAGCGGATCACCTTCACGGCCGGGCCAGCTTCCGGTCGCCGCCCCACAGGCCGCGGACCAGCTTGTCCGTGGTCTCCTGGCCGAAGAAGCGCACGCCCATCACGTTGGCGGGGTCGCGCTCGGCGATGTTGCGGCGCATCCGCAGGTCGGTCTCGGCCAGCGCGGCCCGCTCGTCCTCCGGCACCGGCGGGGCCTCGTCGACCCAGCGCAGCCAGCGGTCCACGTGCGCGTGGGTCAGCTTGCGGACGATGTCGATGTTGCGCTCGCTGCGGCCGAACGAGTAGCAGTACGCCGTCGGGCTCAGGCTGGCGCGGATGAAACCCGCCCGGCTGACGAAGTACTCGAACTCGGGGTCGGCGCGGTGGGCCAGCCAGTCGGCGTCGAGCGGGGCGTAGTAGCTGTCGTAGTAATCGCCGTCGGCGATCAGGTTCACCCGGGGCACGGAGTCGAGGTAGAACCAGCCCTCGGGCCATACCAGCAGGGCCAGGCCCAGGTGCGGCACCTTGACCTGCGGGCCCAGCCACACGGTCAGGTGCAGGTTGGCGAAGCTCGCCGACGGGTTGCCCAGCCAGGAGTGCACCATCCAGTCGACCTCGGGTCCGCTGTACGCGGCCAGCGAGCCGCCGGGGCCGTCCGGGTACTGCCCGTACGACTCCAGCTCCAGGGTGGACGGGTCGCGTTGCAGCTCGAACCGGGCGTCGATCTTCGCCTTCAGCTCGGCCAGCAGCTCCTGGTACAGGTGGAACGTCTCGTGCACGTCGACGGCGGGGGAGTTGTCCACCATGTCCTCGACGTGCCGCAGGGTCTCGGCCACTGCCGGTCTACCTTTCTGTGAGGGCTTGCACGAGCCGCCAGGGGCGGCCGTCGACGAGGTCGGTACGCCGCGACACCTGCCGGTTGGCGGCCTGCGCCGGGGCGACGTCAGCCCGCCCGGACACCTGTCCGGCGGGCACGGTGGTGACGACCGGATGGCTGATCCGCCCGGTGAACGGGCCCTGCCACGCGGTCCACAGGGTGAAGTCGGGCGACAGCGCGAACACCGCGCTGTCCTGCTCCAGTGGCGCGGCGGCGACCACGTTGAGGCGGTTCTCCGCCGCTCGCTCCGGCAGCCCGAGGCTCAGCTCCCACGGCTCCACCGCCGAGAACGGCACCGCCACCACATCGGCGTCGGCGAGCGCGGCCAGCCGGAACACCTCGGGGAAGATCGAGTCTGCCCCCGACACCAGGGCCAGTCGCCCCCACGGCAACTGCACCACGCGAACCGCGTCGGCGTCGGATGTGGCCGTCGCGGCGTTCCGGTCCGGCGCGGTGAAGGCCGGTGCGGCCGCACCGCCGCTCCCGGCAGGGTGCAGCAGGGGCTGGCGGGCGACCTCGCCGTTGGCGTCGACGAGGATCGGGCCGGTCGGCGTCGCGGTCACGGCGTGCGCGCTGGTGCCGTCGAGGGCGGCGGCGAGCAGCGCCGGGTCGGTCTCGGTGGTGACGATGAGGCGGGCTCCGGCCGCGGCGGCGCGGGCCGTCTCGCGGAGCACGGTCGCGCTGTCGCCGCGCACGATCGCGACGGGCAGCGTCGCCGCGCCGGGTTCGTGGCGGCGGCCCTGCGGCGGCGCGGCGATCGGGGCGTAAAGCTCGGGCCGCCGGGCGGCGAAGATGTCGGTGCCGTCGGGACGGCGCTTGTCGTCGGCCAGGGACGGGTCGATGTCGGCGACCACGACGGCCTCGCCGGTGCGCGGCCCCTTGGCCACGACCGTGCCGTCAGGCGCGACGATCTGGCTCTCCCCGGCGCCGTGCAGCCATTCCGCGGGTACGCCGAGACCTGCGCTCAGGCGCGGCAGGTGCTCCTCGGGCAGCAGCGGGCCGACCTTGTTGGCGGCGACGACCCACACCTTGTTCTCGGCCGCGCGGACCGGGATGTGCAGGCTCGCCTCGTCGGTGGCGAACGAGTTCAGGCTGTTGAGCAGCACCTGCGCACCGCGCAGGGCGAGCCCGCGGGCCACCTCGTTGATGACGCCCTCCATGCAGGCGTACATGCCCAGGCGTCCGAGCGGGGTGTCGAGCACCGGGCCGACCTCGCCGGCCGGGTCGAGGTGGTCGTTCTCCGCGCCCATCAGCGTCTGCTTGTCGCACTGGCCGAGGATCGCGCCGTCCGGCCCGAACATGAAGTTGGTGCCGCCGGTGCGGCCGTCCGGGTGCGCGTGCGTGACGTTGATCTTCACGTACACCCGGTGCGTGCGGGCGCGGTCGGCGACGGCGGTCAGGAACGGGTCGCCGGGCCGGGTCGCGATGCGGTGCGCCTCGTCCCGGTCGGCGTAGTAGGACAGGTGGTTGCAGAACTCGGGCAGGACGATCAGCTGCGCGCCCTGGGCCGCGGCCTCGTCGATCAGGCGCAGGCAGGCGGCGAGATTGGCCTCGACGTCCTGCGACGCCGCGAGCTGCACCGCGGCGACCCGTACTGGAGCCATGTGGTGTCTCCGGTTCCCCTAGCGAAACGCTGTTTCCCGAAACTACACTCGCGGGGGCGTTTACAACAGGGGTCGACCGGAGGTCGTGATGCTTTCTCACGTAGTGCTGATGACGTTCACCGACGCAGACGATGCTGCCAAGGCGAAGGATCTTTTGGAAGGGCTGGTCGGGGTCGTTCCGCAGGTCCGTACGCTCCAGGCGCACCTGGACGAGCTGCACACCCCGGTCTCGGCACACCTGTGCCTGATCACGACCCACGAGGACGAGGCCGACCTGCGCGGATACCAGGAACACCCGGCCCATCTGGAGCTGGCGCAGTGGCTGCGCCCCCGGCTGGCCGCCCGGACGGTCGTCGACTTCAGCCGGGCTGGCTGAGCGCGGCCAGGAAGACCAGGCAGCGTTCCCAGGCCAGCTCGCTGGACGCGGCGTCGTAGTCGGGCGAGGCATCATCGGTGAACAGATGCCCGCCCGCGTACGTGAACACCTCCGGGCGGGCGCCCAGCCGGGCCATCGCCATCTCCCAGGCCATGATCTCGTCCGCCGACTCGTACTCGTCCTGCTTGGCGATGTGCAGCTGGGCGTCTAGGCCGGAGGGCATCCGGCGGGGCGTGCCCGCGGTGCCGTGCAGCAGGAGCAGGCCGCCGACCCGCGGCTCGCGCTCGGCGATGGCCTGCGCGAAGCTCGCCCCCATCGACAGCCCCGCCAGCACCCCGCCGCCGGGCAGGTGCGCCGCCGCCTGCCGGGCACGCTGCTGCACGACCTCCGGGCCGATCTCGCGGAGCAGCTCGAACCCCTCGTCGGCCGTATCCACCACCACCCCGTCGAACAGGTCCGGCGTCAGCACCGTGTGCCCGGCGTCCCGCAGCCGCTCGGCGGCGGTCAGCACGGCCGGGCGCAACCCGATGACGGAGTGGAACAGCACGACGTGGGCCATCCGCCCATCCTGTCAGGCCGGGTCGCCGCGTCGCCTGATACCGATCCGCGAATCGACGCAACTTCGCGAAACACCGTTTCCCTCGGTAGGGGCCCGGCTATAGCGGAGTCATGACAGTTCACCTGACCCGACGTCCCGCCGCACAGTGGTGGGCACTGGCCGGCTTCTTCGCGGCGGTGACCGTGGTGGCGGTCCTCGGCGGGCTGGCCGTGGCGCAACCCGCCGACGACTACGCGGCCCTGTCCCGGCCCGGCTGGGCACCGCCGTCCTGGCTGTTCGGCCCGGTCTGGACGGTCCTCTACGCGATGATCGCCGTGGCGGGCTGGCTGGTCTGGCGACGGGTGGGCTGGGGTCCGGCCCTGTGGGTGTACACCCTGCAGCTCGTCCTCAACGCGATCTGGACCCCGCTGTTCTTCGGCGCGGGCCTGCGCGGCCTGGCGTTCGCCGACATCGTCGCCCTCTGGCTGGCCATCGGCGCGACCGTCCTGCTCTTCAGCCGCATCTCCGCCCTCGCGGCCTGGCTGCTCGCCCCCTACTGGCTCTGGGTCACCTTCGCCTCCGCCCTCAACTACGCCATCTGGCAACTCAACTGACCCCACCCGCCCACACCGCCCTGCCCCAGCCCAGCCCCAGCCCAGCCCCAGCCCCTGCCCAGCCGCGCGCCGGCCGCCCGGCCGCGCGCCGGCCGCCCGGCCGCGCGC
>NZ_JAAOTJ010000023.1 GCF_011297335.1 Catellatospora methionotrophica
CAGCCCTCGCCACCGTCACCGTCCTGGCCATCGTCGCCAGCTGGAACAACTTCTTCCTCCCCCTGGTCGTCTTCACCGACCAGACCTGGTGGACCCTGCCCGTAGGCGTCCAGGCCTTCCAAGGCCAATACGCCGACGACACCGCCAAAGTCCTCGCCTACGTCGTCCTGTCCATGATCCCCGCCCTCGGCTTCTACGCCATCGCCGAACGACAGCTCATCGGCGGCCTCGCCGGCAGCGTCAAGGGCTGAGGATGGACGCCTACCGGAAGGTGACCATCGCGGTCATCGCGCGGCTGGCCGGGGTGTCGGTGCCCACGGTCTCGCGCGTGATCAACGGCCGCTCCGACGTCTCACCGCAGACCCGCGAACGCGTCGAGGAACTGCTCACCCGCCACGGCTACCGCCGCCGCCCGCCGAGCATGCGGGCCAGTTCCGGTCTGATCGACCTGGTCTTCAACGACCTGGACAGCCCGTGGGCCGTCGAGATCATCCGCGGGGTCGAGGACGTCGCGCACGCGGCGGGCATCGGCACCGTGGTGTCGGCGATCCACCGGCGCACCTCGGCGGCCAAGCAGTGGCTGGAGAACCTGCGTGCCCGTTCCACCGAGGGCGTCATCTTCGTGACGTCCACCCTGGAACCTCCGCTGCAGGCCGAACTGCGCCGCCTCAACATCCCCGTCGTGATCGTCGACGCGGCCGGGGTGCCGCCGCAGGAGGCGCCGACCATCGGCGCGACCAACTGGGCCGGGGCGCTGCGGGCCACCGAATACCTCATCGGGCTCGGGCACCGGCGCATCGGCTTCATCGCCGGACCGCCGCAGCTGATGTGCAGCCGCGCCCGCATCGACGGCTACCGCGCCGCGCTGGAGGCCGCGGGCATCGCGATCGACGACAAGCTCGTCTATCCGGGCAACTTCTACCACGAGGCCGGGTTCTCCGGCGGCGGCCGGCTGCTGGGGCTGTCCGACCCGCCGACGGCGATCTTCGCCTCCAGCGACCAGATGGCCCTGGGCGTGTACGAGGCCATCCGCCAGCGCGGCCTGCGCGTGGCCGACGACGTCAGCGTCGTCGGCTTCGACGACCTGCCCGAAGTCCGCTGGTCCTCCCCGCCGCTGACCACCGTCCGGCAGCCGCTGTCCGAGATGGGCCTGCTGGCCGCGCGCACCGTACTGCGCCTGGCCCAGGGCGAGAAGATCGAGAGCCCGCGGGTGGAGCTGTCCACCGAACTGGTCGTACGCGACAGCGCCGCCGCGCCGCGCGGCTGCATCCGCTGACAAAATCTTGACCCGCAACATGTATCGGTAGTCGTATGAAACTTTCATGACTACGCTGTGCCCAGGCCGCCGGACCCCTGACCGGCGGCCGCGGGGACGGCATACCGCTGCCGTCGCGCCGGTCCCGAGGAGCTGTCTGTGGCTGAGAACGATACGCGCAAGGTCACCATCGCCGCGATCGCCGATCTGGCCGGGGTCTCCGTGCCCACGGTCTCCCGCGTGCTCAACGGCCGCTCCGATGTGGCCTCGCAGACCCGCGAGCGCGTCGAGGAACTGCTGACCCGGCACGGCTACCGCCGCCGCCCGTCCGCCGCGCGCACCAGCTCCGGCCTGCTGGACCTGGTCTTCCCCGACCTGGACAGCCCGTGGGCCGTCGAGATCATCCGGGGTGTCGAGGACGTGGCGCACGCCGCCGGGATCGGCACTGTGGTCACGGCCATCCACCGCCGCAACTCCTCGGCCCGGCAGTGGCTGGACAGCCTGCGCACCCGCGCCACCGAGGGCGTCATCTTCGTGACCTCGATGGTGGAGCCGCCGCTGCAGGCCGAACTGCGCCGGCTCAACATCCCCGTGGTGCTCGTCGACGCCGACGGCATCCCGCAGCAGGACGCGCCCACCGTCGGCGCGACCAACTGGGCCGGCGGCCTGGCCGCCACCGAGTACCTGATCCGGCTGGGCCACCGCCGCATCGGGTTCATCACCGGCCTGCCCCAGCTGATGTGCAGCCGGGCCCGGATGGACGGCTACCGGGCCGCCATGGAGTCGGCCGGGCTGCCGATCGACGACGACCTCATCCACCAGGGCGACTTCTACCATGAGTCCGGCTTCACCGGCGGCACCCGGCTGCTGCGGCTGCCCGACCCGCCGACGGCGATCTTCGCCTCGTGCGACCAGATGGCGCTGGGCGTGTACGAGGCCGTACGCCAGCAGGGGCTGCGGGTCGCCGACGACGTCAGCGTCGTCGGCTTCGACGACCTGCCCGAGGTGCGCTGGTCGTCGCCGCCGATGACCACCGTCCGCCAGCCCCTCGCCGAGATGGGCATGGTCGCCGCCCGCACCGTGCTGCGACTGGCCCGGGGCGAGCACGTGGAGAGCCCGCGCGTGGAGCTCGCCACCGAACTCGTCGTCCGCGACAGCGCCGGACCGCCGCGCGTTCGATAGGAGTACGCCGATAGTTTCCGGAAATTCCTCGACCCTCGGCGGCCGCCTTCGCCGATGGTGATCCGCCCCGGCGGCGGCCCCGATCAGGCCGCCGCCGGGCGCGCCACCTCGTAGCGCACGTGCGTGACCAGGTCCGTGTGCCGCACCCCGACCTGCACCAGGTCCGTGCGGTCGACACCCACGAACAGCCGCTCACCACGGCCGAGCAGCACCGGCGCGATGTGCAGCCGCAGCTCGTCGATCAGCCCGGCGTTGAGGAACTGGTTCACCGTCGCGGCCCCGCCCGCGATCGAGACGTTGCGCTCGCCCGCGGCGTCCCGCGCCCGCTCCATGGCCTCGCCGATCCCGCCGGTGACGAAGTGGAACACGGTGCCGCCCGCCATCTTCAGCGGCTCGCGCCCGTGGTGGGTGAGCACGAACACCGGCGCGCGGTACGGCGGCTCGTCGCCCCACCAGCCGGTCCAGTCCAGGTCCCAGTCGCCGCGGTCGGGGGTGAACATGTTTCGGCCCATGATGAACGCGCCCGCGTCGAGGATGGCCGACAACTCCTCGGCGTTGTCGTCGGGCTCGTCGAACATCCAGCGGTGCAGGCTCTGCCCGACCCCGTCGCCGAACGGCGCGTCCAGGCGCTGGTTCAGTCCCGAGGTGTAACCGTCCACCGACATCGCCATGTCGCAGGTGACCTTGCTCATCGTCTTGCTCCTCGTCGATCGCGGGGCGGCCGCCCCGTCTGACCATAGGTCGGAGCGGACCGGCGGTTCTCTACACGGCGTGGGCGGGTCGTGCGGGCCGGTCGTCGAACCAGGCGGGGTCGTCGACGGCACCGTCGTCGAGCAGCGCGAGGAAGGCGTCGAGTACGACGGGATCGAAGCGGGTTCCGCGTTCCCGGACGAGCGCGTCGCGGCAGGGCGGCCGGGCGGCCACGGGGCGCTGGGGACCGGCCGCACGCAGGTCGGCCCAGGCGTCGCAGACGGCGATGATGCGTGCCTCGACGGGGATGTCCGCGCCGGCCAGCCCGTACGGGTAGCCGGTGCCGTCGTAGCGCTCGTGGTGGGCGGCTACCACCGGCGCGAGGTCCGGCCGCGCGGCCAGTTCGACGAGCAGCCGGGCGCCCTGGGCGGGGTGGCCCCGCGCGTCGGCCCGGTGGTCGCCGTCGGGCTGGTCGGGCTGCCGGGTGGCCAGGCGGGTGATCAGGCCGATGTCGTGCACGCGGGCGGCGGCCGCGGTGCGCCGCTGCGCCGCCTCGTCCAGGCCCAGCCGCGACGCGGTGCGAAACGCCCAGCGTGACACCGCTGCGGCGGACTCCTGGTCGCCGAGCGCCCGGTCGATCCGGTCGGCCATCCAGACCAGCGCCGGGGGCAGGTCGGCGACCGGGTCGGCGGCGGTCGGTGAGAGCTGTCCCGAGCCGACGACCCGGTCGCGGCCGAGCGCCTTGGCCCGGTAGACGGCCTGGTCGGCCTCGTTGATGAGGGCGTCGGTGTCGACCCGGCCGCGCAGGCCGGGTTCGGCGGTGGCGACCCCGAGCGACGCGGTGAGCAGGACGGGTTCGGCCATCCCGGGGACGATCACCGGGGTGCTGCGCAGCGTCTGGCGCAGCCGCTCGGCGAGTTCGTACGCGGCCTGAGCGCCGGTGCCGGGCAGCAGGCAGACGAACTCCTCCCCGCCGTAGCGGCACAGCAAATCGCTGCCGCGTACCTCCCGGCGCAGGCGCTGGCCGACGTCGGTGAGCACGGCGTCGCCGACGGTGTGGCCGTAGGTGTCGTTCACCTCCTTGAAGTGGTCGAGGTCGATCAGGACCAGGCTGAGCGGCAGGCCACGGCGGTCGGAGCGCTCGGCCTCGACGTCGATCATCTCCTTGAAGAAGCGCCGGTTGTACAGGCCGGTGAGCTGGTCGGTGATCGCTGCGGTGCGCAGGCCCTGGGTGAGCCGGGCCCGGTCCCGGGTGGCCACCACCTGCCGCACCAGCAGACCCAGCAGCAACAGGGTGGTCACCACCAGCGTGACCAGGCTGAGTCGGCCTACCAGCACCAGATCGGCGACGGCCAGGCCGCCGACGGCGAGCACGGCCACCACGACGGGCAGGAACGCCAGGTCCGGCTCGACGGTGCGGGGCTGGTCGGCTTCGGCGCGGCGGCCCGCGACGACGGCCGCGACGCACAGCAGCACGGCCTCGATCTGCCAGCCGAGGTTCACCCAGCTGTCACTCTGGTACCGGCTCACGGCCGTGAGGTAGGCGTACGCGCCGTCGGTGACGGCGGCCAGGCCGAACGACATACCCACGACGATCATCGAGCGGGGCACGTGGCGCGCGCCGCTGAGCAGGACCGCGACCAGGATGCTGACGATGCTGACGGAGAACACCGGGTAGAGGAAGGTGACCACCGCGGCGGCGTTCCAGGCGCTGGGTACGAGCGGGCTGATCAGCGTCTGCCAGCCGATCGCCGCGGCGCCCGCGGCGACGAGCAGCGCGTCGAGCAGTCCCTGGGTCCGGCCGAGCACGCCCAGGCCCAGGCCGATCACGATGGCGGGCAGCGCCACGGCGTACGAGAGCAGGTAGGCCGCGTCGGCGAACGACGGTACGGGTGCGCCCTGTGGGGCTATGTAGGAGTAGACGGCCCAGGTGGACTCGCCGATCAGCCACAGCGAATTCGACACGACCAGCATCCGCCACGCGGTGCCGACGCGCTGGCGGGTGTGGCGCGCGGCGTAGACGGCCAGCGCGACCGCGGCCATGATGGGCGCCAGGTAGAGGACCTCGCCGACGAAGCGGGAGGCGTCGGGGGAGTGCCTGGTGGTCTTGAGCAGGATCGCGTAGACGATCACCCAGACCGCGCCCACCAGGGCGACGCCCAGCACGGCCCGGTCGGGTCCGGCTGCGGCCGTCCGGGTCTCGCGTGCGCCATCCTCCGCCGCCGTGACGAGCCTCCGGTGGTGAAAGGAAACTACTCTCCGTCACAAGTCTGGCACAGGGCCTGGTGGCGGGACCCGTCGTGACGGACAGCGGCCGGGGCCGCCGGGATGATCACACCCGGCGGCCCCGGCTCTGGTGCTCAGGACTGGGCGGTCAGCCGGAAGGACTGCGCACCAGAGCCGTTGCACGTGTACTGCACCAGCTGGACGCTGTCGGCCGTGGAGGCCGCGGGCACGTCCAGGCACTTGCCGCTGTGGCGGGACACGAAGTGGTAGTACCCGCCGCCCTCGGACACGGGCAGCCACTGCTGGTTGTTGCCGCCGCCGTAGGCCCACAGGTGGATCGTGGCGTTGTCGGCGGCCGACACCCCGTTGACGTCCAGCACCTGCGCGGGGTTGTTGCGGTTGTTGATCCGCACGTAGCCGCCGCTGGTCGGCTGGAACAGGTACTGCTGGGCGAAGCTGTTGTTGCAGGTGTACTGCTGGATGGCGGTGCCGTTGGCGGTGCCGGAGGCGCGGGCGTCGACGCACTTGCTGCTCGTCTTGTTGATCACGCTATACCAGGTGGTCGACGAGATCGGGCCGCCACCGGGCGGGTTGCCGCCGGCGCCGAACGGGCTCAGCACGATGCTGGCCGAGCGCGGGTCGCCGTCGTGGACCAGCGACTCGAACGCGCCGACGTCGTCGAACGCGAACGCGTACGCCTTGCCGTCGGCCATGTTCGAGTGAATGATCTTGGCGTACTGGTTGGTGGGGCTGTTCTGGTAGAACTGGCCCGCGTTGGTGCTGGGCTGGGTGTCGACGGTGCCCAGCGTGCCGCGGTTGAGCGCGGCGCACAGGGTGCGCGCGATCGGCCCGACGACCAGGTCGTTGGGTGCGCCCAGGTTGCCGTCGCAGCCCCACACGTGGGCGCTGGTCGGCTTGTTGAACGAGGCGACCTGCTGGCCGGCGGAGTTGGTGAAGTTCATGACGTTGCCGCTGGTCCGCCCGAAGTAGCGGGTGTTGGGCTGGTCGGTGAACGGCACCACGGTCAGCGTCTTGGACGCGTAGGCGTTCCACGCCGAGTTGATGTAACCGTCGAGGTAGGTGGAGCTGAACAGGCCCGCTCCGGCCGCCTTGCCCGGGGCGAGCACGCGCAGCACGGTGCCGTCCGAGGGGCGGGTGTAGACGGTGTTCGCCCAGCCCGACTGGGCCCGGATCTGGTTGATGACGTTGTTGCGGCCGTCGGACACGACGTCGCCGGTGCGCTTGGTCGCCCCGGACGCGCCGGTCACGGTCACCGCGTGCGGGACCGAGAACATGTCGACCTGCGAACTGTTGATCCACAGCCCGTCGTTGTTGTAGGTGAACTCGCTCCAGTCGAACAGGATGTTGTAGTTCGCGTCGCCGGACGCCCACGGTGCGGGCTGGACCAGGCCGTCGGGGGTGAGGAAGAACTTGAGCTTCTCGCCGAAGGAGAAGTAGGCCCGGCCGGAGAAGCCGCGCGGAAAGCGGATGGTGCTGCTGGCGCCGTTGCCGGGACCGGCGATCGACACGTCGGGTGCGGGCGAGGGCGGCAGCTGCCCGCCGGTCCACGGTGTGAAGCCGCCGCCGCTGTTGACGTAGCCGAGGCGGCCGGTGGACAGCTGCACGCCGATGACGTACAGGTAGACCGCGTCGCCGCGGCCGGTGTTGTTGGTGACGGTGACGGGGAGCGGGTCGGGTCCGATCGCCTGGGCGGGCGAGGCGGTCGCGGCCACGGCCAGCGGGACGGCCAGCGCGGTCGCGGCGAGCACGCCGAGGACCTTTCTTCTGGTACGCATCGCGGAACCTCACATTCGAGATGAGGTGGACGGATCCCGCAGCGGGCGACTGCGAGAGCGCTCTCCAAGCTCCGGATCGGGTCAGGGCTGCGACCGGCGTGACTGCGATGCAGGGCTACATCGCGGCGAGCCAGGCTTCCGGGTGCGTGAGAGAGCGCTCTCACGATACGATGCGCGCAAATCCCGGTCAATAGATGCTCAGCGATGACATGGTGAGGCCGGACCGCCCCGTGGCGGCCCGGCCTGTTCGTTCGGCTCAGTACACGAACTCGGCGGTCACGTTCGCGTCGACGAGGTCGCCGAAGCCGTAGACCCAGGCCTGGCCGACCGGGTCGCCCAGCTGCGCGCGCAGCCAGTAGGCGCTCCACCGGGCCGCGGTCTCCACGCTCTGCGCCTGGGCGAGGGTCTGCGGGGACAGGTCCGGCCGCGCCCCGGCCGGGTTCTGCGTGTTGGTGATGCCGTAGTGGTTCACGCCGAGCAGGCTCACGTACAGCTTCGGCGGCGAGGTGAGCGCGTGGTAGGTGGCGTACCCGTTGGCCGGGCTGCCGATGCCGTCGGCGCTGGCCTGGATCAGGGCGACCGGGACGGTGTTGGCGACCGGCGGGGTGGTGCCGGTGCCGGGCTGGGTGTTGTTGGTTCCGTACAGTGCGACGGCCTTGAGCTGCGGCGGAGCGGGCGCGGGCACGGTGCAGAACGGCGGGGTGCACAGCCCGGTGGTCAGGTTGAGCGCCGCCGCGCCGCCGAAGGAGTGCCCGAGCAGCAGCAGCCGGCTCGGGTCGAGCGCGCCCAGCAGCGGCGAGCCGGTGCGGGCGTTCTCGGTCTGCGCCCAGTTCACGGTCCAGCCGGCCTGCGCGCCGGTGGCGTAGAGGCCCGGCTGGCCGAACAGCACCTGGAAGTGGTTGGGCACCACGACCGCGAAGCCGTACGAGGCGACCTTGCTCGCGTAGCCGGAGTAGTGGGCCTTGTCCACATTGGCGCCCTGCAGCAGCAGCACGACCGGCCACGGGTCGTGCGGCGAGCCGGTGACCGGGTGGTAGACGTCGGCGGCGTCGCCGTTGACGGTGCTGGCGTACACGGCGACAGAGGAGTAGGCCGCGGCGGCGGGCGCGGGCACCGCCAGCACCGCGGTCACGGCGGCGAGGGCGGCGGTGAGCGCGGCGACGGCGGTGCGCCGTACACGGTGGGTCGAGGTCCTCAAGGCGATGCTCCGTTTCTGTAGGCGAAACAGTGTTTCGTATAGAGAGACATCTTGGAGACTGTGGCGACCTACGTCAATGCGTCGCTCCCGCGTCGATCGATGCGCAAACCGACGCAAACCTGAACGAGTGCTTCCGGACGGCGGCCCGGACCACGCATCATCAAGGAGGAGACCTCGACGGTTTCCACAGGTAACCAGGGGTGAGAGGAGCGCCGTCATGGGCACCGAGGAAAAACTGGCCAACCTGTCGCGCCGGTTCGTGGCGCGCACCGTGCACACCGTCGGGCACCTGTTCGGCAACCCACGCTGGGAGATGGCCGGCCACCTGCTGGGAGCCCAAGCCGACGACGATGCCGCCCGGGAGAAGAGCAAGGACGACCTCAAAGCCCTCGAAGCGGTGAGCCGCTTCGCCTCCGAACGGCCCGGCCTGATCGACACCCAGCGCATCGCACCGGTCGCGACGACCGGCACGATGCCCCGTTCGCACCCCCGGCCGTCCGCCGCAGACATAGCATGACCTGCGACAGCCGGTGACAGACCGCTGATGCGCGTGCGAGGTCGGGGGAGCGAGCAATGACCACAGCCATCCTGAACACGCTCACCGAGGACGAGATGATGCTGATCCGCGACACCGAGCGCGAACAGCTCGCCGGACTCGACGAGGACGGCCTGCTCGACCTGCACGATCGCATCCGGCGGGCCCGCAACAAGTACGTCAAGCTCTACCGCCGCCAGTCCGGTCTGCGCGTCGCCGAGTCCGGCGGCCGCGGCAAGGCCAACCCCAAGGGCACCCGCGACCGGCAGAAGGCCGAGGTCTTCGAGGACGCGCTCGCCCGGGTCAGCCGGGCCGTGGCGACCGCCGCCCGCGCGAGCGCGCAGCAGCTCAAGTCCGAGCGACTGCAGATGGCCAAGGACAGCCGCAACACCAACCCGCCCCGGCCGTCGCGCCCACCGGTGAAAGCCCGTCCGGGCAGCCAGGTGACCGACCGGTCGCCGGACTCGCCAGGACTGCGCAAACGGCAGGCCTCCTCGCGGGCAGCCGGGGCACGCCGCCAGGCCGGGCGCGACAGCCGTTAGCTTGCGCCGCGCCGCGAAGATCGCTGTTCGGTGTCGAAACCTCGGCTTGCACCGCGGTTTCCGACACCGGACAGCGATCCTCGCGTCTTTCGGCCGGCCGCACTCAGACGGCGAACAGCAGCGCGGCGCTGATGAGCACGACGACGGCGGTGGCGAAGTGGATGCCGAACGCGACCGCCTTCGTGCCGCCGTTGCGTAGCACGATCACGGTGTCGGCCAGCGGGATCAGGGCCACGACGAGCATGAACCAGGCCTCGGCGTGGGCTCCGGCGAAGGCGAGCAGGGCCAGGCCGAGGATGCCGTACGTGAGGTCGCGTACGCCCTTGACGGTCAGGTAGGCGGCGTCGCCGCCGGGCTTGGCGGGCACGCCGTAGCCGGCCGCCGACGCCTGCGGGACGAGCAGGAAGCGCAGGCCGATGAACACGATGAACAGGTCGAGCACGATCGCGAGCCCGTAGGCGGTGGGGGTGAGCATGGCGTACTCCTCGAAATCTAGCGGCGCTAGGAACGAGAGCGACACTAACATAGCTTTGACAGGGTCGCTAGCGACGCTAGAATCAGGCCATGTCGACGTCTAAGCGCCGCGAGCGCGAACTGGCCGAACGTGAACGGCTCATCGTCACGGCCGCCCGCGACCTCGCCGAGGCGCAGGGCTGGGACGCCGTCACCACGCGGCGGCTGGCCGAGATCATCGAATACAGCCAGCCCGTGCTCTACAGCCACTTCAAGGGCAAGGACGCCATCATGGCGGCGGTCGCCGTCGAAGGTTGCGCGGAACTCGCTGTGCTGCTGCGCGCGGCCCGCACGGGCGCAGCCGACGGCGTGGCGGCGCTCGCCGCGGTCGCCCATGCGTACACCGACTTCGCCGAGCAGCGGCCCGCGCTGTACGAAGCGATCTTCGCGCTCGCGGTCGGGCTGCCGTTCGCGACCCCGGCCGCCCCCGCGCCCCTGCAGGAGGCGTTCGGCGAGCTGCTCGAAGTGGTGCGGCCGCTCGTCGGCGACGACGACCTCGGGGTGCGCACCGAGGTGTTCTGGGCCAGCCTGCACGGGCTTGCCACCCTCATGCGCGACGGCCGTCTGCTCCCTGACGGTCGTGAACAGCGGCTCGCCGTGCTGCTCGACCGCTTCGGCGATTGAGCCGACGCGGTCGAACGCCGACGTCGAACCCCACGATGCCGGAACGGCCGACCGGATCACCTCCAGCCGAGGCCGTCGACGACCGCACCACCTGCGCGGCCCCCGCTCCCGGCCGCGGGGCCGCGCCCGCGGCCGGGAGCCTGAGATCCTCCCCGAGACCGGGACCGAGACCGAGACCGAGACCGAGAGCCGTCGGCGCGACCAGGCCGAGGTGTGCGACTGGGCGAGCCTCTCGGCGCTGGAGCGCTCAGCTTCCGGGTCACCGCGCGCGCTGCGGCACATTGCGAGCCGCAAGGGCCCGCAGTGACCACGTGAATGGGCGAAGAAGGAATGTCCGGACATAGGCGGAGCGACGCCATCGGTCGATTCCTGACGTGCATTTGCTTCATCGTCGGCGGCCGTGGCGGCGATACTCGCCCGCCGGTGTCGACGGTGCTCGCCATGGCGGCATAGAGCTGCGTCGACGTCACCGATTCGGCCGACCTGGGTCATCGTTTGGGTCCTGTTCGGACACTGTTCGACGGCGTTCTGACCGTTGGGACCCTGGTGCCGGATTGCCTTCTTGTGCAACGATCCCTTCGCATTCCCTTCAGCGGCGCTCTCCTGTTTCGGACCGCTCTGCGGCTCCGTGCGCCGCCACCTCCGCTCATGCCCTAGAAAGGTGTCCGGATGAGATCACCCAGGTGGCTACGAGCTGCGTTCGTGGGGGTTCTCGTCGTGCCGCTGACCGGCGCGACGTGGACCACTCCCGGAATGGCGGCTCCGCAGCCCTCGCCCTTCAAGGCGAACAAGGTGACGGCGACCTCGCACATCACGGCGGACAAGACCCCCAGCAGCCGCCTCGCGCAGACGGACCCGTCGCTGCTCGGCCGCACCGACACCGCGCTGCTGCCGGTGCTGGTGAAGCTCGACGTCGACGCGGTGGCGACCTACGCCGGCGGCATCGACGGCTACGCCGCGACCAGCCCGCGCGTCACCGGCAAGAAGCTGTCCGGCAACGCCGCGGAGAAGCGCTACGAGGGCTACCTCGCCCAGCGTGAGGACGCGTTCGTCAAGGCCCTCGGCAACGTCAAGGGCGCCAAGGCCGGGCAGCGGCTGCGCACCGTCTACGGCGGTGTCGCGGCGACCGTTCCCGCCAACAAGATCGCCGACGTGCTGAAGATCCCCGGCGTGTCCGCGGTGCAGAAGGACGAGCTGCGCCAGCCGCTCACCGACGCCAGTGCCCCGTTCATCGGCGCGACCTCGCTCTACCCGGGCCTGGGCGGCACCGCCAACGCGGGCAAGGGCGTCATCATCGGTGTCATCGACACCGGCGCGTGGCCGGAGCACCCGTCCTTCGCCGACCAGGGCAACCTGGGCGCCCCGCCGGCCAAGGCCGACGGCACGGCCCGTGAGTGCGACTTCGGCGACAACCCGCTGACCCCCGCCACGGACGTCTTCGTCTGCAACCACAAGCTCATCGGCGGTGGCAAGTTCCTCGACACCTACGACGCGCAGACCGGTGACGACGTCTACCACTCCGCGCGTGACAGCGGTGGCCACGGCACCCACACCGCGTCGACCTCGGCCGGCAACAAGCTCGCCTCGGCGATGGTGTTCGGCGTCGAGCGCGGCCCGCTGAACGGCGTCGCGCCGGGCGCGTGGCTGTCGGTCTACAAGGCGCTGGGCCCGCAGGGCGGCTTCAGCTCCGACCTGGCCGCCGCCGCGCAGCAGGCGATCCTCGACGGCGTATCGGTCATCAACTACTCGATCTCGGGTGGCAGCAACCCGTTCACCGACGCGGTGGAGCTCACGTTCCTCGACGCGTACGCCGCGGGCGTGTTCGTGTCGGCCTCGGCCGGCAACTCGGGCCCGGGTTCGGCGACCACCGACCACGTGTCCCCGTGGGTCACCACGGTCGCGGCGTCGACCCAGACCCGCGAGTTCGTGTCCACGCTGACCCTCAAGTCGGGTGCGGACACCCTGGTGCTGACCGGCGCGTCGATCACCGCCGGGATCGGCGAGCTGCCCGTGGTGATGTCGTCGTCCTACGGCGACCCGCTGTGCCAGAGCGCGGCCCCGGCCTCGGTCGCGGGCAAGATCGTGGCCTGCCAGCGCGGCGTCAACGCCCGCGTCGAGAAGGGCTACAACGTCAAGGCGGGCGGCGCGGCAGGCATGATCCTGTTCAACGCCGCGCTGGCCGACATCGAGACCGACAACCACTACCTGCCGACGGTGCACCTGGCCGACGGCACGCAGTTCAACGCGTTCGTGACCGCGCACCCCGCGGGCATCACCGCGTCCTTCACCGCCGGGCAGAAGCAGAACGGCCAGGGCGACGTGATGGCGGCGTTCTCGTCGCGCGGACCGGGCGGGCTGGGCATCAAGCCCGACATCACCGCGCCCGGTGTGCAGATCCTGGCCGGTAACACGCCCACCCCGGACGCCATCGACGGCGGCCCGGCGGGCGAGTACTTCCAGGCGATCGCCGGCACCTCGATGTCCGCTCCGCACATCGCGGGCGCGGCCGTGCTGCTCAAGGCCGCGCACCCGACGTGGACGCCCGGCCAGATCAAGTCCGCCATGATGACGACGGCCAAGACGTCGGTCGTCAAGGAGGACACGGTCACCCCGGCCGACCCGTTCGACACCGGTTCGGGTCGTCTCGACCTGACGAAGGCGTCCAACCCGGGCATCACCTTCGACGAGACCGCCGAGCGGATGTTCTCGCTGGGCAACGACCCGAACGCGGCCGTGCACCTGAACCTGCCGTCGGTCAACGTGCCGGTCCTGCCGGGCCGGGTCTCCACGTTCCGCACGGCGACCAACGTGAGCAGCAAGGCGCAGACGTACAACGTGACCACGTCCGCCCCGGCGGGTAGCAAGATCACGGTTGCGCCGGCGACGTTCACGCTGAACCCGGGCAAGTCCAAGGCGCTGAAGATCACGATCGAGTCGAGCGCGCCCACCGGGCAGTACTTCGGCCAGATCGACCTGGACGCGACCCGGGCCGGCATGCCGACCCTGCACCTGCCGGTGGCGTTCGTGCCGCAGCAGGGCAGCGTCAGCCTGACCAGCACCTGCGCCGCGGGCTCGATCCCGCTGTCGGGCAACACCACCTGCACGGTGACCGCGACGAACAACTCGTTCGCCGACGCCACCGCCGACTTCAAGACGGTGCTCAACGGCAAGCTCAAGGCCACCGGCGCGACCGGTGCCACCGTGAGCACGCCGTGGCTGGTCACCAAGAACGGCGTCACGCTGACCGGTGCCAAGCCCGGCGTGCCGTCGATCGACCCCGGTGCCGGACCGGCGGGCTACATCCCGCTGGCGGCGTTCGGCATCACGCCCGACCCGCTCGGTGACGAGTCCGTCGTCAACTACACCGTGCCGCCGTACGTCTACAACGGCATCACGTACACCTCCATCGGAGTGCTGTCCAACGGCTACGCGGTCGTCGGCGGCGCCACCAGCGAGGACAACAACTGCTGCAACCTGACCCAGATCCCGGACCCGGCCCGCCCGAACAACGTGCTGGCCCCGTTCTGGAGCGACCTCGACGGCACCAACGACGAGGGCATCCGGGTCGCGACGCTGACCGACGGCGTCAGCACCTGGCTGGTGCTGGAGTGGCAGGTCGACGTGTGGGGCACCAACTCCAACCGTCACTTCCAGATCTGGATCGGCGTCAACGGCACGCAGGACATCTCCTACGCGTACGACGCGGCCGCGCTGCCCGCCGACCCGAACGGGCAGGCGTACATCGTGGGCGCGGAGAGCGCCGACGGCACCGGCGGCGAGCAGCTCCCGGTCGGCACCCTGCCGACCCAGGACCTGGTCGTCACCAGCACCGACCCGGCTCCGGGCGGCACGGCGTCGTACACGGTCAACGTGCGCGGCATCCAGACCGGCTTCGGCGCGCTGACCACCGAGATGATCGCGTCCACCGTGCCCGGTGTGACCGTCGTCAGCTCCGCGGTGATCGTGCGTCCGGCCGGTACGGCCGGTATGCAGCCCTGATCACGGTGAACTGAAAGCCGGGGTGCGCGAACCTGCGCACCCCGGCTTTTGCGTGTACCCGGTCAGGCCGCCGCACGCTGCCAGGGCGGCGGCACGCGTACCCATGCCATGCCCGCCGCGGTCGCCGCCGCGACGCCCAGGTCGGTGTCCTCGAACACCACGCAGTGCTCCGGCGCGACCCCCAGCCGCTGCGCGGCCAGCAGGAACGCCTCCGGGTCGGGCTTGGCCCGCGTGTAGTCCTCCGCGCACACCATCAGGTCGAACCGGTCCAGCAGCCCCAGCGTCGTCAGCGACCTGGCGACCGACGCGCGGGCACCGCCGGACACCACCGCGAACGGGACCCGCCCGTGGGCGTGCTCGATGTGCGCCAGCACTTCCGGCACCGCGGTCAGCTGCGGCAGCAGCTCCTGGTACAGACCCTCGCGGCGTTCGTCGACCTCGGCCGGCGGCATGGCCAGCCCGCGCGTGCTGTTCAGGTCGGCGATGATGTCGGGCACCGTACGCCCGCCCCAGGCGTAGAACAGATCCTCGGGGAAGTCGCAGCCCCACTCGCCGACCGCCTGCGACCACGCCCGGTAGTGCAGCGGCATCGAGTCGGCGACGGTGCCGTCGCAGTCGAACAGGTAGGCCCGGAACTCCCCGGGCGGCAGCGGCAGCATCACCCGCAGCAGGCTACCGGGGCCGATCACAGGCTCAGCACGTGCCAGGTCCAGCCGGACGCGGGGCGCACGTACAGGTGGCGTCCACGGCCGACGGTCTGGATCCGGCCGCGCAGCGGGCCGCCGTCCGGCCGGGTGAGCACCGCTTCGTCAACCACGACGACCTCGTCGTCGGTCAGCCGGCAGTAGTGCAGGCTGCCGGTCCCGTCGCAGCCGAGCAGGAGCAGCCGGTCACCGTGCACAGCCAGGCCCGAGGGGCGGCCGAGGGGGTTGCGCCGCAACCGGACGCGCCCGTCGGCGTGGGCCTGCAGGAGCGGGAACGTCGGGTAGTACACGGCCCAGGCCATCCGGTCGTCGACATTGAACGCGTACACGGTATCGATGTAAGCCACGCCCGGCGGGGCGGAGTAGCCCCACTGCCGGTTGCCGCCGCTGTCCCAGCGGACCAGGCCGGAGGCGCTGATCGGATCGACGTAGACGCCCTCGTCGAAGTAGGCGCTCCACAGATGGTGGTGCCGGTCGGCCAGCACCTGCTCGACCGCGGTGCCCATGTCGAACGAGCGCCGCCGCCGGCCGTCACGGCCATAGATCTGGGCGCCGCCCGCATGGTCTGCGGTGCGCCCCTGCAGGAGCACCCGCTCGTTGGGCAGCGTGTCCAGATGGCTCGGCCGCAGGTCGACGCCCCGCAGGACCCGTTCGCGGACGGCGGTTCCGTCGCTGCTGACGAGTACGCCGTCATAGGGATAGCGCGACGGCCGGGCGTAGTGCCCGCCGTGCGTGACCGGTACCAGACCCACCTGCGGGCAGAGGAACCACTGTGCCCTGCCCCACGCGTCCACGGTGGTGGCCAGGACCTGGCGGTCGTCGTACTGCCGGGGCAGCCGGGCGTGCGAGAGCAGCGCCACCTGCCTCAAGAAATCACCTCGCGGGCGAAGGAACGCGACCGTGGCATCCTCGCAGACCCAGCGGCCCCCCGCTGTCCAGGCGGCGGGCCGCCGCCCCGGACAGCGGATGCCGGGCGGGTCAGCTGTCCTGGAGCAGGCCCAGGACGTTGCCGTCGGGGTCGGTGACGGTGGCCACCAGGCGGCCGCCGCCGACGTCGTGCGGGGCCTGCTGCACGATGGCGCCCGCGGCGGTCACCTCGGCGAGCTTCGCCGCGATGTCCGGGACGTGCCAGTAGGCCACCGGCGCGGCCATGGCCTGCCCGGCGCGGTGCGGGACGAGCCCGATCTGCTGGCCCTCGGCCTCGAAACCGACGTAGTACGGCGAGTCGGTCTGCGGGGCGAAACCGAGCAGCGCGGCGTACACGGCCTTGGCGGCGGCCAGGTCGGACACCGGGTGCAGCACGGTCTTGATGCCCTGGGTGGTCGAGCCGTTCATGATCACTCCTATGGTGGTGGGCCGGTGGCGGCCCGGTCGTGTCGCTCATCGATGAGCGGGAACTGGTCACAGCCTGCCGTTAGCGGGAGTGCGCCCACATCCGTGGCGACCACGGAACGGACCTCGGAAACCGGCCACGGACCGGTGCGCGAGAATGTCGTTCATGGCGGGGACGACGGTGGACATCTCGGCTCGGGAAGCCGAAGTGCTGGCACTGCTCGGGGAGCACCTCAGCAACGCCGAGATCGGCGCACGGCTGTTCATCTCGGTGCGTACGGTCGAAAGTCACGTCTCGTCGCTGCTGCGCAAGCTGGAGGCGCCCGACCGGCGTGCGCTCGCGCAGCGTGCCGCCGAGACGGTCCGCACCGACCGGGCGCAGCCCGCGCAGGTGCTGCCGACGCCGCTGACCTCGTTCGTGGGGCGCTCGCGGGAACGCGCCGCACTGGCCGAGCTGGTCAAGACGCACCGGCAGGTGTCCGCGGTCGGCCCCGGCGGAGTGGGCAAGACCCGGCTCGCGCTGGCAGTGGCCGCCGACGCGGCCGCCGACTTCGCCGACGGCGTGTGGTTCGTCGACCTCGTCCCGGTCAGCGACCAGGCCGCCACTGCGGTCGCGGGCGCGGTCGCCGGGGCGCTGGGCATCGGCGAGCAGCCGGGCCGCACCATGGACGAGTCGGTGTCGGCCGCGCTCGCCGACCGCAATGCCCTGCTGGTCCTCGACAACTGCGAACACGTGCGCGACGGGGTCGCCCCGTTCCTGGAGCGGCTGCTCGCGACCTGCCCCGGGCTGACGGTGCTGACCACCAGCCGCGCCCGCCTGATGGTGCCGTTCGAACGCGTCTACCAGGTCCCGCCGATGTCGCTGGACGGCGACGGCGAATCGGACGCGGTCGCGCTGTTCCTCGGCCGGACCACCGAGCTGCGCTGGCCCGCCGACCCGGTGATGCGCGAGCACATCGCCGCGGTCTGCGAGCGGCTGGACGGGGTGGCGCTGGCGATCGAGCTGGCCGCCGCCCGGTGGCCCGCCCTCGGCCTCGACGGTCTCACCGCGGGGCTGTCCGACCAGCTGCGGCTGCTGGAGGGCGGCTCCCGGGCCGACGACCGGCACCGCTCGGTCCGGGCGGCGCTGGACTGGAGCCATGCCCTGCTGGAGCCCGCCGACCGGGCGTTGCTGCGCCGGGTGTCGGTGTTCGTGGCACCGTTCACCGTGGACGCGGCGGCTGAGGTCACCGGGTCCGAGCCGGGCAGCGTCGCCGTCGGGCTGGCCCGGCTGGCCGAGCAGAGCCTGCTGGCGGTCACGTCGTCACCGGGCGCGACGACGTTCCGGGCGCTGGAGACGATCCGGCAGTACGGCACCGAGCAGCTCACCGAGGCCGGTGAACTGGCCGATGCCCGATCCGGGCACCTGCACTGGTGCCTGGGCAGGGCCGCCGACCTGGCCACGGTGCGCGGCGACTGGCGGGCCCGTTTCGACACCGTCGCCGACGACCTGCGCGCCGCCCTGGCGTGGGCCGCCGACCGGCCCGAGCAGCGCGCGGACGCGTACCGGCTCGCGCTGCTGATGGGCGGGCTGACCTTCACCCGTACCTTCGTCGGCGAATCGCAGCTGCGTTTCGAGCAGGCGGCCGCGCTGGCCGCCGACCCGGCCGACGCCGCGACGGCGCTGCGCGAGGCCGCCGCCGTGGCCGGGTGCCGGATGCGCGGCGACGACATGTACCGCCTGCACCAGCAGGCCGCCGACGCCGCCCGCCGCGCCGGGGACACCGCCGCCACGGCCCGTGACCTTGCTACCGCCGCCACCAACGCGCACCGGTTCTGGAGCAAGTTCGAACACCTGCCGACCCGCGACGAGACCGTCGCGCTCGTCGACCAGGCCCGGGACCTGGCCGGTGACGACCCGGCCGCCCTCGCGGCGGTCGCGCTGGCCGAGGCCGGGGTCATCTTCGACGCGTACGGCGCGGCCCAGGGTCCCGCCGACAACGACGTGCCGCAGACCATCGCGTACGCAGAACGCGCCGTCGACCTCGCCCAGCGCACCGGCGACCCGCTCGCCACCTCCGCCGCCCTCGACTCCCTCACCGGAGCCCGGAGCTGGGACGGCGACACCTTCGGGGCCGCGACCACGGCCCGGCGCAGGATCACGTTGCTCACGTCCGCACCCGACAGCCCGGCCCGCACCCACGAGCTGATCGACGCGCTCGGCATGGCCACCGAAGCGGGCCTCGGCGCGGGCGACCTCACCGACACCCGCCGCTGGGCCCGCCAGCTCGCCGACCACCCGCTGCTGGCCGAGGTCGGCCACCGCGCCACGAGCTGGCTGCTGGTCGCCGACGCCCTGGCCGGCGACGTCGAGCAGGTCCGCGCCGTCAGCGCCCGGTTCCTCGAAGCGTGGCAGCGCGCGGGCAGCCCGGCCCGTTCGGTGCTCGGCCCGGCCGTGGCCGCCGTCGCGATGATCCACGGCCTGCGCGGCGACCACGACGCCCGCGACGAGTGGGACGCGATCATGGGGCAGCTCGGCGCGCCGCCCGAGCACACGTACGGCTACGGCGCGGTCTTCGACGCGATCGGCATGCTCCACACCGGACGGGCCCGGCAGGCACTGGACCGGATGGCCCCCGAACCCGCCGACGTGTGGAAATGGGTCACCTGGATCTGGCTGCACTGGTACGTGGCGCTGCGCGCCGAGGCCGCCGTGCTCGCCGCCAGCCCCGACGCCGCCGCACGCGTGGCCGAGGCGCGGGCGGTGGTGGCGGGCAACCCGGTCGCCGGGGCGATCGTCGACCGGGCGCAGGCTCTGCTCGACGGCGACCACGATGCACTGCTCGCCGTGGTGGACGCCTTCGAGGCCGCCGGGTGCCGATACCAGGCTGCGCGGACCCTGGTGCTCGCGGGCGGCGAGCACGCCGCCCGTGGCGCGGCCGACCTTGCCGACCTGGGTCTGGTGAAGATGGCTCCCGGTCCGCGGCGTGCTTGATCCGGGTGTCTTTCACCTGGCAGAGCCGGAACTGCTCGACTACCTGGTCGGCAGAGCGCGGGTGCTACGAGGCACCGCGTAGGCGTTGCGCACTGAGCGTGCTGATCCAACTCCCTGTAGTAATCGACCCCTTGTATGCGAATGGCATGCATTGATAAACTTCGAACAAGGTCGCCAGTGGCGGCCTCCTTTCGGACCTCCTGATAGGAGGAGTTCTTCATGCAACGGGGACGATCAGACTCGACGGACGTCGGGGCGGGCGTAAGAACGTCGGTCATGCGGTCCGCATCGGCGCTGCTCGCGGCGTTCCTCGCGGTGTCGGCCGCGCTGACGCCCGGCCCGGTGCGCGCGGCCGGGGAATCGTCGGCATCGCTTGCCTCCGGGGTCGCTGACAGCCGGTCCACTGACAACCTGGACCCGGCGCTGCTCGCCGAGATGCGGCGGCAGGAGGCGCTCAACCCGGCGGTCGACCTGCTGTACGACGAGATCGGCAGGCTGTCAGCCTCGGGCTTCACCAGCATGTCGTTCGAGGACGGCGGCCTTTCGGTCTACTGGAGGGGCGACGTTCCCGCGGTCATCCAGGCGGCGGTGCGAGCCGCGGCGAAGTTCGGCACCGTCCGCACGCGCCCGGCGCGCTATTCGAAAGCCGAACTAGACGCGGCGATCACTCGGGTCTCGGCCGCGACGGGCCTCGGCTCCGACATCCAGAGCGTCTTCGCCAGGCCCGACGGCTCGGGCCTGGAGGTGCAGCGCATGCCCGCGACGGCCATGGCGGCTCGGCAGGCGGCTCTCGGTGGCCGCGCGCCCAAACGGGTCGAGTCCATCCTCGCGACGATGGGACTCGACGTGCCCGTCGCCGTCACCGTCGCCACGGCCGGGGTCACCCGTGCGGCCTGTGCAGGGGCCTGCACGCGGGAGAACGACCAGGCCGCGTGGAACGGCGGAACCCATCTGCGCATACCGCTCAGCGCGACCCGGGTCAACAACTGCACCTCCGGCTTCGGCGTACGCAAAGGCAGCCAGACCTACCTGATCACCGCTTCGCACTGCGCGAACCCGTCGAACAAGTTCTACGACGCGGCAGGAGAGTTCATCGGCGGCGTGTACGACGACGACTGGGGCTACGACCTCATGCTCATCAACGCGCGCGGATACGGCCGGATCTTCGACGGCGCCCCCGGGACCAGCTACTCGAAGCCGGTGCGCAGCGCAGGCAATCCCGTGTCCCACGAGTACCTCTGCCAGTCCGGCTACCGCAGTGGGACCGTGTGCGACATCGAGACGCTGGGCAGTTGGGGCAATCTCTGGGGCTGCGATTCGGATGGCGACTGCTTCTACACCTACGACATGTACTGGGCCGTGCAGGTCGACGGGCTGCCGTCGTGCCAGGGCGGCGACAGTGGCGCCCCCGTGTTCTCGCTCGACGGCACCGGCGTCCGGGTCAAGGGTGTGACGGTGGCCAAGGGCGGCGACAACGGCGAGCTGTTTTTCTACCAGGACTGGCCCACCATCACGAGCACCTTCGGTGTCACGCCGGTACTAGGATGACTAAGGTGATGAGGCGGTGAGCGGCCGGGCGACCACTGCTCCTCGGTGGCCGCACGGCGGCTGTCGTGCGCAATGCTGATCACCACGAGCACAGAGGTAGCGAAAGCATGAGGTCCGACATGGCTGACGACTCCTCCCCGGCACCCGGACGCGACGAACGTCGCCGTCCTGGCCGGGGCCGGAGCGGGAAGACGGTGCTCGCTGCCCTCGCCGTCGCCGCGCTGGTGGCCGGGTCGGCCTGGGGACTGTCCGCTGTGCTCGACGACGGGGCCGAGGGTCGGCCCACGGACGCCGGGTCGCTGGCCGCTTACGCGTGTCCCGCGCATCGCGACGGCGGCGAGGACACCACCGCCGATCGCGGCGGGTCGCCGTTCGTGCCGGAGCACGCGACGAAGGCGCTGCTCTGCGCCTACCGGCAGACCGGCGACACCCTGGACCTGTCGGCGTCGACGCCGCTGCCGGGATCGGCGGACGAGGTGACGGCGTTGCTGAACGACGCGCCGCGGCCGGCGGACCGGATCACCTGCCTGGCTATGGATCGCGAGCAGTATCAGATCGTGCTGGGCTACGGCGACGGCCGGTCGCTGCTGGTCGAGATCAACGCCAACTGCGGAACGGCTGTTCACGGCGAATCGGTGCGGCGGCTGGTCAGCCTGAGCAAACTGCTGTCGTACTGGCCGGTCTGAAGCCCGCACGGCTCAGTCGCCGAACGCGACGCCCGTCAGCTCGACCTGGCGATGCGCGGCGAGCCGTTCGGCCTGCTCGGTGACCGCGGTGCGGGTCGCGGCCGCCATCGGGCCCCACGGTTCGACGGCGACCGTGAACTTCTTGCCCGACTTGCGGGGACGCCAGACGCCGACCAGTTCGCCGCCGGACAGGACCGCACCCGGACGGCCGAGCACCGGCCACAGCTGCTTGGCGCGGGCCTCGTCGGGGACCAGGGTGGACCGGTCCTTGGCCTGCAGGAACAGGTCGAACGGGCCGAGCAGCCGGGTCGCGTCGGTGGCAGGGGCATCCAGCGCGTGCTCGTCGGCGGCCAGCAGCCAGCGCTTCTCGCCGTCGACGGTCACCTCGACGACGTCGTCGGGCCAGTGCGCCTGGACGTCCTTGACCGGGGCGTCGAGGTAACCGGCGACGTGTTTCGGGGTGGCCGGGCCGAGCAGGCGCAGGTAGGCGCGTACGACGTCGAATTTCTCGCCTGGTGTTGCGGCCTTGCGGAAACCGGCGATGCGCTGCAGGACCGGGGGAGAGGTGCCGGGCTGGAGTTCCAGGCCCGCGCGGACGGCGGCCAGGCGGAACGGCATCTCGTAGAGGTGGGTGGCGTCGCAGGGGCGGCAGAAGCGCAGGTAGGGCTCGGGCATGACCTTGGCCAGAGCACCTGACATGTCGCCTTTGACCGTCGGCTCGGTGACGATCTCGCGCATCCGGGCGGCGACTTCGTCGAGGGCGGCCAGGTTGGCGATGCCGGCGGCCTTGAGCGGCTTGGACGCGTCGTAGATGCGCTTGCCCGCGTCGGCGTCGGAGAACGGCTCGACCGCGGCCGCGATCCGGCCGACGTCGGCGCGGCGGTACAGGTGCGGCGCGCCGCGCACCGTCCACAGCAGCACGGTGTCCTTGGCGGGCAGTGCGGACACGTCGACGCCGCGTACCGCCAGCGCCCAGGCCGCGCCGTCCGGGCCGGTGTCCTGGACGCCGAGGTCGAGCACGGCGGTGTCGGCGAGCGTCCCGGACGCCCGGTCGAGCTGCTGGGCCTGGACCCGGAAGTGGAGCACCTGCCGCCGATCGATCATCGGTCCAGGGTAACCACGCGGGTGGACACCGTCGGGAGCACGCGCTCGGCCGACGTCCTTCCGGCTTCGCCGGATCGGGTGGTCCGGGTGGGCGGCCCGGCGGCATCGCCGGTCGGAATCACGACCGGAATATGGCTGAACCGGCCCTGC
The DNA here is from genome assembly GCF_011297335.1 of Catellatospora methionotrophica. Classification (GTDB taxonomy): domain Bacteria; phylum Actinomycetota; class Actinomycetes; order Mycobacteriales; family Micromonosporaceae; genus Catellatospora; species Catellatospora methionotrophica. The sequence continues at coordinate 23,059 of NZ_JAAOTJ010000023.1, forward strand.
CGCGAAGGTTCGCCCGCACGTTAGGTTCGCGCAGACCTTTGGGGTGGGAGTCGCGAATGCGCGTGTCTGTGAAGCAACTCGGCGTGGTACTGGCGACCCTGATGGTGGTGGTCGCGACGCCGGCCGTCACCGCGGCCGCCGACGTCACGTACACCGCCTGGACCTGGGGCGGCAACAGTCTGGGCCAGCTCGGCAACGGCAGCACCACCGCCCGGCGCACACCGGGCGCGGTGCCGGGGCTGACCGACATCGTGCAGATCGCGGGCGGCCGCGACCACGTCGTCGCCCTGGACGCGGACGGCCGCGTGTGGACCTGGGGCGGTAACGCGTTCGGGCAGCTCGGCACCGGCAACACCAGCACCCGGCTGTCGCCGACGCTGGTGCCCGGTCTGGCCGGGATCGTCGAGGTGGCGTCCGGTCATGACCACTCGCTGGCGCGTACCGCGTCGGGCGCGGTGTACACGTGGGGCCTGAACACGACCGGGCAGATCGGCGACGGCTCGACGACCAACCGGCTGTCACCGGTCGCGGTCACCGGGCTCACCGACGCGGTGTCGCTGGCCGCGGGCCGGGACATGAGCTACGCGATCCGGGCCAACGGGTTCGCGTACGGGTGGGGGCAGAACAGCAACGGCGAGCTGGGCGACGGCACCACGACCCAGCGGACCTCGCCGGTGCGGGTCGGTTCGCTGGCCAACGTGACCAAGCTCGCGGGCGGGCGGGACCACGGGCTGGCGCGGCTGGCCGACGGTTCGCTGTGGGCGTGGGGCTGGAACGCGTACGGGCAGGTCGGCGACGGCACGCTGACGAACCGGACGGCACCGGTGCAGATCTTCGCCTCGGGCATCGCCGACGTGATCGCGGGCGCGCACCACACGTACGCGCTGCGCGCCGACGGGCAGGTGCTGTCCTGGGGCCGCAACTACCGCAACGAGCTGGGCGACGGCACGAACGTCAACCGGACCAGGCCGGTGCCGGTGACCGGCGTGACCTCGGCGGTGTCGCTGGCGTCAGGCCGGGACCACGGTGTCGCGGCGATGGCCGACGGCTCGGTGAAGACCTGGGGTTACAACGCCGACGGGCAGCTCGGCGACGGGACCGTCACCAGCCGCCCGACCGCGATCACCGTGCCCGGCATCTCCGGTGTGACCGTGGCCGGGGGCGGCGGGCAGGCGTACACCGTCGTGCTCGTCCCCGACGGCGGCACGCCGCCGGTCAACCAGGACCCGGTCGCGGCGTTCAGCTCCTCGTGCACCCTGCTGGCGTGCACGTTCGACGGCTCGGGCTCGACCGACCCGGACGGCGACGTCACCGCGTACGCCTGGACGTTCGGCGACGGCGGCACCGCCACCGGCCCGAACCCGCCGCACACCTACGCCGCCGCGGGCTCCTACCCGGTGACGCTGACCGTCACCGACGACGACGGCGCGACCGGCAGCCTCACCCGGACCGTCACCGTCACGTCGGCGCCGGCCGGCGGCACCGTGGCCTACCGGGCCGCCACCGGCGTCGACACCAACGTCATGCGTCCCGCGGTGACGGTCCCGGCGGCCGTGCAGGCCGGTGACACGCTGCTGCTGTTCCTGTCGGTGAACCGGGCCGCGACGATGACGACCCCGGCCGGATGGACCCTGCTCGGCACGAAGACCGACGGCACCGACATGGTGTCCTGGGTGTTCACCCGCACCGCGGTCGCGGACACGGCGGGCTCGTCGGTGACCACGACGTTCGACGCGATCACCAAGGCCAGCCTGGTGATCCTGGCGTACTCCGGCGCGGGACCGGTCACCGCCGCCGCGTTCGAGGACACCGCCACCAAGACCACCCACCCGACAGCCGCGACGACCGTCGGCGCGAGCGGGTCGGCGGTGGCCAGCTACTGGGTGCAGAAGGTCAGCGCGACCGCGACCTGGTCGGCGCCGGGCACCGTCACCGCCCGGACCGCGACCACCGGCAGCGGCGGCGGCAGGCTCGTCGCGCTCGCGGCCGACACCGGCGGCGTCGCGGCAGGCCCGTGGCCCGCGGTGACGGCGACGAGCACGGTCGCCTCGGCCCGCGCGATCGGCTGGAGCGTCGTGCTGACCCCGGCCTGACCGGCAGCAAGACGGGGCTCCGGCGGGATGCCGCTTTCCATAGACGCTGGCCTATTACATCGAGTTTGACCTGCAAATATTCGATGTAATAGGCCAGCGTCTATGCGGGACTGTTCGTGCGTACGCGGGGTCAGGACCGGTTCCACCGCAGCGACAGTCCCACCCCGGTCCCGACCAGCAGCGTCGCCGCCAGCACGAACCAGACCGTCAGCTCGACGTCCTGCCTCTGCACGGTGATCGTGCCCGGCAGGTCCGTTAGTACGTCCACGAGCTGCTCGGAGTCCTGCGCCCGGAAGTACTCGCCGCCGGTCAGCTCGGCGACCTCGCCGAGGGTCTCCTCGTCGATCAGCTGCGCGCGCCGCCCGCCGCCGCCGCGGCCCTGCCACTCCGGCCGCGCACCCGAACCCGCGGTCATCTGGTCGGCGCTGCAGATCAGCGGCGCCGGATCGGTGGTGCCGAACCCGATGGTGTACACCCGCAGGCCGCGCGCCTTGGCCTCCTGCGCCGCCGTCACCGGGTCGACGCCCTGGGTGTTCGCGCCGTCGGTCAGCACCACGATCGTGTCGGCGACGTACTCGCCCGCGCCGGGCGAACCGGGCGCGCCCAGCTCCACCCCGGTCGGCGGGACCGCCGGGTTGATCTCGGCGATCGCGTCGATCGAGGTCAGGATCGCCTGCCCGATCGCCGTACCGCGCGAGGTGCGCAGGTTGTCGATCGCGGTCAGCAGCGCCTGCTTGTCGTCGGTCGGCTCGACCAGCAACCCCGAGATGCCCGAGAACGCGACCAGCCCGATCCTGGTCCCGTCCTCCTGCGCCAGCACGAACTCCCGCGCCGCGTCGCGCGCCGCGGCCAGCCGGTTCGGCGGCACGTCGGTCGAGCACATCGACTGCGACACGTCCATCGCCAGCAGGATCGACGTCGAGTCCTGCGGCACCGCCATCGACGCCTGCGGCCGGGCCAGCGCCAGCCCCAGCGCCAGCAGCCCCAGCGCGAACAGCGCCGCCGGGATACGCCGCTGCCAGCGCGAACGGCCCGGCAGCGCGGCCCGGATCAGCGCGATGCTCGACACCCGCACCGCCACCTTGCGCCGCCGCCGGTTCAGCCACCAGCGCAGCGCCAGCAGCAGCGGAACCACGAGCAGGGCGGCCAGCGCCCACGGCCAGGCCAGCGACATCAGACGATCCTTCCGTACCAGCGGATCATCAGCAGTCCGCCGAGGGTCAGCAGCAGCAGCGCGGAGCCCGCGAACAGCGCGGTGAGCTCGATGTACTCGGGTTCGGTGGTGATGCGCAGGTCGATGGACCGGTGGATGTCGTGGAGCGCGGCCGCGTCCCGGGCCGGGTGGTACGTGCCGCCGGTGATCGCCGACAGGTCGGTGAGCAGCTGCTCGTCGAGCGCGGTCGCGACCTGGTAGCCCTCGACCTCGACCGTCGTGCCCTGCGGCGTGCCGACGCCGACGGTCTCGATGCGCACCCCGGCCGCCGCCGCCAGCGCCGCCGCAGCCTGCGCCTGCTCCGGGCTCTCGGTCTCCTGCCCGTCGGAGAACACGATGATCGTCGCCGAACCCCAGTAGCCCAGGTCCGGCGGTGCGGCGTCCTCCTGCGTCGGCAGCTCGACCGGCTCGCCGACGATCGCCGACAGCGCCGTCAGGATCGCCTGCCGCAGCGACGTGCTGCCGCTGGTGCTCAGCCGGGTGATGGCGTTCTTCACCGCCGCCCGATCGTCGGTCGGGGTCTGCGTCAGCAGGCCCCCCTGGCCGAAGATGACCACCCCGACGTCCACCGTGGACGGCTGCTGGTCGACGAAGTTCGCCCCGGCCGACTGCGCCGCGGCCAGCCGCGACGGCTCGACGTCGGTGGCGGCCATGCTGTTGGACACGTCGAACACCAGCATCACCGTGCCCGACACCCGCGGCACCGGCAGCTCCGCGCTCGGCCGGGCCAGGCCGATCAGCAGCATCGGCAGGGCCGCCAGGAACAGGATGTACGGCAGGTGACGGCGCACCGCGCCCCGGCCGCCCGCCGCGGTCAGGCCCAGCCCCGCGACCCGCAGCGCGGCGGTCCGCCGGCGCTGCAGCCGCAGGTACGCCAGCACGGCCGCGCCGGTGCCGACCACCGCCAGCGCGATCAGGAACGGATACTGCACGGTCATCGGCTTCTCCGCCTCGTCCGGCGCACCATGTCGACCAGGGCGTCGACGAGGTCGGTGTCGGTGGTGACACGATGGGCCGCCACCCCGGCCCGGTTCATCGTCTCGGTCAGCCCGGCCTCCCGCGCCTGGACCTCGGCGGCCAGGCGCTCGCGCAGCAGCGGATCACCGCTGTCGAGCAGCAACTGCTCGCCGGTCTCGGCATCCTCGACGACGATCATGCCCAGGTCGGGCAGTTCCAGCTCGGCCGGGTCGACGATGCGCACCGCGACGACCTCGTGCCGGTGCGCCAGCAGCGCCAGCGACCGCTCCCAGCCGGGGTCGCCGATGAAGTCCGACAGCACCAGCACCAGGCTGCGCCGCCGGGCCGTCGCGGCGGCCAGCCGCAGCATCGCCGACAGGTCCGTGGTCGACCCGGCGTCGGCGCGCGGCACCGGCACGCCGAGTTCGTGCGTCAGCCGCAACACCTGGTCGCGGCCCGTACGCGGCGGCACGACCCGCTGGTGGCGGTTGTCGAACAGGATCGCCCCGACCCGGTTGCCGCGGTACGTCAGCAGCCGCGCCAGGCACACGGCCAGCTCGCTGAGGGTCACGTCCTTGCCGTGGCCGCCCGCGCCGCGCATCGACGCCGACCGGTCCAGCACCAGCCACGCGGTGAGGTCACGATCCTCGGTGTACTGGCGCACGAACGGCTCGTCCATCCGTGCGGTGACGTTCCAGTCGATGTGCCGGACGTCGTCCTCAGGCGTGTACGCCCGCACGTCACTGAAGTCGAGCCCCGCCCCGCGCCACACGGTGCGGTGCCCGCCCTGCAACCGCCCGTCGAGCCGCCGCAGCACCTGCCACTCCAGCCGCCGCAGCAACCGGTCCGACGCCGCCGTCATGCTCAGCGGCCCTGCATGGCGAGTTCCGGCACGGGCAGCGACGACATGATCCGGTCCAGCACCGCGTCGGCGCTGACCTCGTCTGCCAGTGCCTCGTACGACATCACCAGGCGGTGCCGCAGCACGTCCAGGGCCAGGTCGGTCAGGTCCTGCGGGAGCGCGTAGTCGCGGCCGCGCAGGAACGCCAGCGCCCGCCCGGCCAGCACCAGGTTGATCGACGCGCGGGGACTGGCCCCGAACGTGATGTAACGCCCCAGCTGCTGCTGGCCTACCAGCGCCGGTTCGCGGGTCGCGGCGGTCAGCCGGACCGCGTACTCGATCAGCGACGGGTCGACGTAGACCCGGTCGGCCTGCTGCTGAAGCACGATCAGCTGCTCGGGGTCGATGATGCGCTGGATCGCCGCACCCGGACTGACCGCCCGCTCGACGATGACGAACTCCTCGGTGGCGCTCGGGTAGCCCACCAGGACCTTCATCATGAACCGGTCGACCTGCGCCTCGGGCAGCGGATACGTGCCGTCGGACTCGATCGGGTTCTGCGTGGCCAGCACCAGGAACGGCTCCGGCACCCGGTGCGTCTCGCGGCCGATGGTCACCTGGTGCTCCTGCATCACCTCCAGCAGCGCGCTCTGCACCTTCGCGGGCGCCCGGTTGATCTCGTCGGCGAGCAGCAGGTTCGTGAACACCGGCCCGAGCGACACCTGGAACTCGCCACTGTGCTGGTGGTAGGTGCGGGTGCCGGTGATGTCGGCGGGCACCAGGTCGGGGGTGAACTGCACCCGGTGGAACTGCCCGCCGACGGCCTCGGCCAGGGACTTCACGGCCAGCGTCTTGGCCAGGCCCGGCACGCCCTCGACGAGGATGTGCCCGCGTGCCAGCAGCGCGACCATCAGCCGCTCCAGCAGCAGATCCTGCCCGACGATGACCTTCTTGACCTCGTAGAGCACCTGCTCGACGGTGCTCTGACCGGCGGCCGGGGACGGGCCGCCGAGCGGGCGGGAGGGCGGCAGGTGGCCGTTGCCGGAAACGGGTGTGTTCATGGGTCCGTCCTCATCGGATCGAGTGTTCAAGACGATTGTCGGGCGAGGTCACAGGGGTGGGGGCGGGCCGCCGCCCGCGGCGGCCGTCGCGATCGGCACGGCGAAGCCGACACCGATGAACGTGCCCGCGTCGGTCGGGTTGGCCAGCGCGACCACGATGCCGACGGTCTGGCCGCGCATGTTCACCAGCGGGCCGCCGGAGCTGCCCGGATTGACCGCGGCGTCGAACTGGATGAGCCCGGCGAGCCTGCCGACGTCGTCGACGGTGACCGACCGCTCCAGCCCCGACACCACCCCGGTCGTCGTCGAGCCGGTCAGGCCGAGCTGGTCGCCGATCGCCACGACCTGCTCGCCGATGCCGGGCACTCCGCCGATCACGGCCGGGACCAGCACCTCGGGCAGCTTCTCCGGGGTCAGCGCGGCGATGTCGGTCGCCGGATCGGCGGCGGCGATCTTCGCCGGGGTGGTGCTGCCGTCGGCGTAGCCGACCTCGATCTTCGCCGCGCCCTTGACCACGTGCAACGCCGTCAGGATCGTGCCGTCGGCGTTGGCCAGCACGCCGGTGCCCGACGCCGCCGCGTCCCCCGGGCCGGTGGTCCGGATCGACACCACCGACGGGACCAGGACCTGGCGCACCTCGGCGACGGTGAGTATCCCGTCGTCCGACGGCGACGGTGTCGGCGCGACGACGGCGGGCGGGACGTTGTCGGCCGCGCCCCACTGGAACGCGACGACGGCCGTGACCGCCAGCGCCACCGCGACACCCGCCGCGACCAGCGCACGGCTGTCCCGCCACCACCGTCGCCGGGGGGCCGGTGCGGGCTCGGCGTCGTCCGGGACGGCCACCGGGGGCGGGTCCGGGAGGCGGTCGAGTTTTCCGGCGCGACTCAGCATCCTTTGAGCCTAGGGCCGAAAGCTGAATGTTCAATCAGAGTACGGCGGCAGATCTGCCGCCGCTGCCGGATCGTCTTCCGGGTTAACCCTCCGGGCTGGGGCCCTGTTCGAAGGCCCCCAGCCCGAGGGGTCAGGCTGTCTCAGGGCGTGTCCTGCGGGGTCAGCGTGACGACGATGCGGTACGAGCTGTGGTCGCCGTCGGCGGACCAGCCGATGATCCAGTGCAGCTCGGCCCGTGGTGGGCTGGCGAGCAGGTCGAACCGGCCGACGACGTTGTCCGAGGTCAGGTCGGTGAAGTCGGCGGGGAACGCGCTCGCGTGCAGCCAGGGCCCGTCGGCGGTGAACGTGCCCGGCACCGGCCTGCGCCCGCCGGACGGGCGGCAGACCAGGCGGCCGTCGGCGGTGAACTCCCAGACACTGCCGACCACGACCGCGGTGGCCCGGGCGGCCCGGTCCCCGCGACCGCCCACCAGGGTCAGCGACACCACGGCGGTGGTCCGCAGCCGGACCGGGTACGCCAGCGGCCCGCCGGTCCAGCCCGGCCCCGCGTTGCCCGGCAGGTCCGGCTCCGGGCGCATGACCGTGCCGAAGCCGGACAGCTCGGTGGTCAGCCGGGTCGGATAGTCCAGGCTCCACAGCTGGCCAGGCGGCACCGGCCGCACGGCGACGACCGCCGCGGCGACCGCGAGGGGGATCATCGCCGCGGCCACGTGCAGTGCGACGCCGCTGCGCCGCCGCACCGGCACCCGGCCACGGGTCCACAGCGCGGGCCACCCGCCGCTCAGCCACGGCCAGCACAGCAGCAACAGGGCGGCGACCAGGCAGGTCCGCAGCCCCGCCGAGGCGACCCCGTAACCAGCGCCGGTGTAGTGGTGCCAGGCCTGGGCCAGGGTCCACCGCTCACCCGCCGACGCGATCAGCGCCGCCAGGCCCAGCAGGGCCAGCTCGCCGAGGAACGTCAGCGGCCAGGCGGCGAGCACCAGCACCGTCGCCGGGTCGGGACGGCGCAACAGCGCCCGGCGCAGCCAGCGCGGCGGATGGGTGAGCAGGCGGCCGAACGTACGCCGCCCCCGCGTCAGCGTCCCGGCCAGTGGCTTTGCCCGGCCGTCGTCGGCGGCGACCCGGTCGGCGGCCAGCTCGGCCAGCCACAACGCGAGCACCGGCGCGATCAGCCCCGACGGTGCGGCGGTCACCGCGCCGCCGAGCAGTGACGCGGCCACCGCGAAGGCCTGCTCGTCGGCGATGGGCAGCAGCAGCGGCGGCACCGCCAGCAGGGCCAGGTACACCGGTGCCCAGGCGCGGGCCAGTAGCGCGAACGGCCCGAGCCGGCCGACGAGCAGGTGCTCGCCGTTGCGGATGTGGCCCAGCTCGTGGACCAGGATCGCGCGGGCGGCGGCGGGCTCGTGCTCCCACAGGGCGACCAGCGCCGGGTACGCCAGGATGCGGGGCTCGCGCCAGCCGGCCGCGTACACCTGCGCGCCGCCGTTGCCGGGTGCGCCGGACAGCCGTACCACGACGCCGTGGTGGATCCCGTCCACGAACGACTGCATCTGCGCGACGGCGGCCGCGGTGCGGGCCGGCAGCGCACCCGGTGGCACGAGCCGCCGCTCGACGAGCCGCCCGCGCACGCGCGGCAGCAGCACCGCGACCAGGGCCAGGCCGATCAGCAGCGTGGGCAGCACCGAGCAGACGCCCAGCACCGCGAGCATGGCGGTGACCGCCGGCTCGGCGTGCGAGCCGCGGTCGAACACGTCGCGGGCCGCCGCCACCGGGTCGGTGAGCAGCCGGGGCAGGTTCCATGCGGTGCCCAGCAGGCACAGCCCGGAGAACAGCCACAGCCACGGCGGCACGAGGGGGCGCGGCAGCGCCGCCGTGACAGCGGCGACCGGTGCGGTGGTGGTCATCGGGGCAGTCGCCGGGTCAGGCGCGGGCACATCTCGACGGCGGTCCTGGCCCGCGCGGTGAGTTCCGGGTCCAGCGGCGGGTCCTGCGGGGCGCGGGCCTTCGGGCTGCGGTAGGCCTTGAAACCGACGATGAGGGCGAGCGGGTTCAGTGAGTTGCCGGTGGCGGCGGCGGCCAGCAGTGCCCTGAGGTGCACTCCGGCGACGTCGATCGCGTGCATGATCGCGGCCAGGGCGGTGACCAGCTCGACGCCGGCCGAGCCGGAGCCGGTGCGGCCGGGGCGCAGGATCGCCTGGCGCTGCGAGCCTCCGGCGAGGTACGCCTCCAGGACGCCCCCCGCGACGCCGATCTCCTGCGGTGCGGTCGCCGCCGCGAGGCGTTCCGCCCAGTGCCTGGTCTCATCGTCCGCGAGCACGCCGGTCTGTCTCCTCTGCCGAAGCCGGTGCAGAGTCCCTAGGTAGCACTCCCGGCGAAGCGCCCGACACCGGCCGACCTGTCCCCATTCCTGAATGAGGGGCCAGGACCGCTCTCACGGCAGATCGATCATGCGTACCGCCAGGCAGACGGCGTCATGAACACGATTCGTGTACCTCCGCACCCGGGTCGCCTTCGCGACAGTCACCCGATCGGGTTCGCACGTCCGGCGATCGTCGCTGCTCACCAGGGTCGTCCACAGTCGACTGTGGACCGGCCGACCGGCGCGGGCATGCGCCCGGATGGATGTCTGCGGCCCGCGGCCGACCGTGCCCCGGTCACCGCCGGGCTGATCGCCACCACACCCACCGGGGCGGCGGCGGGCCCGGCCGATCACGGTCGGCGGCCGGGCGATCCCGTGCCTAGGATCGACCGGACCATCCCTTCACGACGAACGGGGAATCTCGTGTCCACACCTCTCTCCCGCCGCGCCGCCATCGGAGGCCTCGGGCTCGGCGCCGCCGCGGCCACCTTCGGCGCGGCCACCCCGGCGCTCGCGGCCGACGAGGAACGCGGCACCGGTCCGGGCCACCTGCGCCGGGTCTACCAGCGACAGAAGACCAAGGCCGGCGGCGTATGGCACTCCCACGTCGCCGCCCTGAACGCGGCCGGCGTGCTGGAGACCGTCATCGCCGACGACGTCGACGCGATCGTCGACGGATACAGCGTGCAGAAGGTCGCCGTCGCGGTGGCCGTGATGGACAAGGTCGACCGGGGCGAGCTGCAACTCGGCCAGAAGCTCGACCTGCAGGCCGACATCATCCTGGGCGGCAGCGGCATCTACCACCTGCACACCGTGTGGGGTGACGACATCACGGTCGCCAACTTCCTCACCGCGCTGCTGCTGGTCTCGGACAACACCGCGGTGCGCATGTGCGGCCGGGTCGTGCCCGCGCTGGAGATCAACCAGATCCTGGCCGCGAAGGGCTTCGTCAACACCCGGGTCGTCCCGGTGGCCAACCCCAACCGGTTCTTCCTGGGCAAGACCACCCCGGCGGAGATGCACGACCTGCTGTGGCGGCTGGCGAACAAGACCCTGCTGTCGGCGAAGTCCTGCGACTTCCTGCTGGGCATCATGCGCTGGGTCAACGGCTACCACGACGGCATCCGGCGCAACATGTCTTCCAACGAGCGCAGCCGGGTGGCCGTCAAGTACGGCGCCGACTTCAACACCCTGGGCGCGGGCCGTCACGAGGTCGGCATCATGTTCGACAGCTCCGGCGCGCCCGCACTGACGTTCGCGTTCTTCGCCGACTCCCTCGGCGGGCTGGACAACTACGGCGCCACCCACCCGGCCGTCGAGGCGCACGCGGTGCTGGGCCGCCAGCTGTTCGACTCGATCCCGGCCCCGGTCGCGCAGGCGGGCGCCCGCACCACCCGCCCGACCGTCGACCTGACCCCGTTCCATCAGGTCAACGGCGGCTGACGCACGACCCCGTGGGCTCCGGTCCGGGGCCCACGGGCAACCGCCGGGTCAGCCGGCGTTCCGCTACGCCGAGCGCAGGCGGCGGCCCGACACCAGGTGGCGGCGGCGGCGTTCGGTGAGTACGCCGTCCACGCAGGCCCAGTCGGTCTGGGACACGTGCAGCACCTCCTGGCCGCCGCCGGTGCAGACACCGGTGTGGTAGACGTCGCCGGTCTCGTCGTTCTGGAAGACCGCGAGGTCGCCCGGGGCCAGGTCGGCGACCTCCACGTGCTCGCCGAGCAGCGCCAGGTCGCTGGCGTCACGCGGGACGGTGTGCCCGAACCGCCGGTAGATGAGGTGGGGCAGCCCGGAGCAGTCGAGCATCAGCCCGTGCGTGCCGCCGGCCAGATACATCAGGCCCAGGAACAGCCGGGCCGCGGTGACCAGCTGCTCGCCGGTCGGCAGCGGGCCGCGGGCCCGGTGGTCGTCGAGGTGCTTGTCGGCCAGCCAGCCGGTCCCGCCACCGGGCAGGCCGACCTCGGTGTATCCGTCCTGCCGCCGCCGGGCGGGCAGCACCGTGGCGTAGCTGACGTCGTCGGCGACGACGCGGCCACCGGGGCTGTCCCTGAGGTCGGTGACCTGCTCGGTGACCACCACGTGCGCGCCGGTCCGTTCGGCGGGGGCGGCGAGCTGTGCCAGGGGCAGCCAGCCCGGGTAGCCGCGTGGGTCCTTGCGGGTGGGCTGGGCGGGGGCGTTGATCCGGGCCCAGCCGTCGCGCACCTCCCGGACCAGCACCGTCTCGCCGAGCAGCAGCTGGCTGTCGACCCGGCCCCACAGGTCGCGGCGCTCGTCGGGGCCCTGGGCGCGGGCCCAGGCGCGCAGCCGCGCGGGGGTGTCCAGGGCGGGTGCGTCCAGCGTCCGCGCGGCATCGGGTGAGGTCCACAGCCCGGCGGCGGAGACCGCCACCGCCATGGTCTGCGCGGGCTCGCTCATAACGCTCCCTGTGTAGGAAATAGCAGCTTCATGGGGGAGCGTACAAAAGTTTTCTTCACGAGGTGTCGGTCGCCCACGCCGTGGGAGGACCCGCCAGTATTGGACCCTGCGGTCCAGTAACAGTAGAATGGCCTGATGACGACCGCCACCCCTGCCCGGCTGACCGCCAAGGGAGCCGCCACCCGGGCGCGCATCGTCGCGACCGCGGCGGACCTGGTGCTGGCGCGCGGGGTCGGTGGCACGAGCCTCGACGATGTGCGCGCGGGCACCCTGACCAGCAAGAGCCAGCTGTTCCACTACTTTCCCGGCGGCAAGAGCGAGCTGGTGCTGGCCATCGCGGACCTGCAGATGGAGCGGGTGCTGCGGGCGCAGCGTCCGTTTCTGGACACGCTCGACACCTGGGCGGCGTGGGACGGCTGGCGCGACGCGCTGGTGGCCTACTACGGCTCGCAGCCGCACTGGGGTTGCCCGATCGGCACGCTGGTCAGCGAGCTGGTCGGCACCGACCCGGCCGCCGCGGCCGAGGTGGTCGGGCACATGGACCGGTGGCGCGGCCTCCTGCGCGACGGGCTGGGCCGGATGCGTGAGAGCGGGCTGCTGCGCGCCGACGCCGATCCCGGCCGGCTCGCGCTGGCGGTGTTCGCCGCGGTCCAGGGCGGCCTGCTGCTGACCCAGGCCATGCGGTCGATCGAGCCGCTGACGGCTGCTCTGGACGCGGCGCTGACGGCGCTGCGGGCGGCCGCCCCGGCACGCCATCCAGCTGTCTTACGCTGATCGCATTGCGTTTGGTTGCCCTCCACGATCGGCGCTGATAGTCGCGCTTCCGACAACTGAGTCGCCAATCGACAATCGTGACGTCCTGATCTCCGAAGACTTCTATGTTACCGGCGAGTCTCCCTTCAGTGACCACATAGGACGTTGCGGAAATATCGACATTTATCAAGGTGGAAGGCTGTTAACCAGGAGCTGATTGGCCCTACCCTTCATTCACATGGTGAAACGACCTGATGGCATGCGGATGGCAGTCCGGTAGTGTGCGTCTTCGTGTGCAAGGCACATCGATGTTTCATGGGGGAAACATGCTCGAATCCTTGGGCTTGAGTGACCTTATGCAATCCGTGTATCTGGCGGTGCTCAGACAACCGGACATCGGCGTGACGGACGTGTCGGCCGAGCTGGGCGTCGACGAACAGACCGTGCGCTGCACCCTCGACCAGCTCGCACACCTGGAACTGGTCCGGTTGCGCTGGGAGGAGCCGCGCGAGTTCCGTGCGGTCAGCCCGGAGCTCGGCCTGACCGCGCTGCTGGAACGCGAGCAGGAGAAGCTGGCCCAGCGCAACCACGAGATCGCGCGCAGCCGCGCGGCGGTGGCGCAACTGCTGATCAACCACGCCGAGATCAAGGCCAACAGCAACGACCCGGCGGTCGAGCGGCTGATCGGCCTCGACGCCATCCGTGGCCGGCTGGAGGAGCTGGCGGTCTCCTGCCGCACCGAGGCGCTGTCGTTCATGCCGGGCGGCGCGCAGTCCCCGGAGGGTCTGCGGGCCAGCCGGGTGCTCGACGAGGCTGCCGTAGCCCGTGGCGTCAAGATCCGCACCGTGTACCTCGACAGCATGTTCAACGACGCCCGCACCACGGCGTACGCGCTGTGGCTGCAGGAACTCGGCAGCGAGGTGCGCACCACCCCGGTGCTGCCGGTGCGCATGCTGATCGTCGACCGTGAACACGCGGTGGTGCCGATCGACAGCGACCGCAGCAATGCCGGTGCGGTGGTGCTGTCCGGGGCCGGGCTGGTCGAGGCGCTGGTCTCGCTGTTCTACTTCGTGTGGGAGATCTCCACGCCGCTGGGCGTGAGCCGGGTCAGCGACGACTCCGGCCTGTCCAGTCAGGAGAAGCAGGTGCTGCGGCTGCTGGCCTCGGGCTATACCGACGAGGCGATGGCGCGCAAGCTCGGCGTGTCGGTGCGCACCGTGCGCCGCAACACGGCCGATCTGCTGCAGCAGCTCGGGGCGCGCAGCCGGTTCCAGGCGGGCGTGCTCGCCGCCGAACGCGGCTGGATCACCGACGCCGACCTCGCGTGAGCGGCCGGCGGGTCCCCCCGCCGGCCGCTCACCGGTTCCACAGCAGGTGCAGTGACCACTGGTCCAGGCCGGGCAGGGTGGCCATGGTGCGCCGGACCAGCTGCTCGGCCAGTTGCCGGGCCTGCCCCTCGTCCTCTGCCCGCAGGTAGAGGGAGCAGGCGATGCCGCCGGGCCGGATGGCCAGGTAGACGTGTTCGAGGCGGTCCGTGCCGGCGGCGCCCTCGACGAGGCGCCGCCGTACGGTCTCCAGCTCGGCGAGGTGCCCGGGCGTGTCCACGATGGCGATCACGAGATACATCGGTGGATCCCGTGGACGTCCGTGGACGGGGTGATTCGAGGCATGGTCCTTCCCCGGGTGCGAGAACGGCGATGGTTGGATCGAAGGTGCGGGGGGCTGGAGCGATCGCCGTGCCTCGGCTCGGGGCCGGGTGCTACACCGCGGCGGCGTGCCTCACCGTGGCGGCCCGGCCGGGCCGTTGCTGCGTCTCACCGACGAGGATCGCCCGGTAGGTGTCGGTCAGCAGGCGGCCGGGTGACACTCCGAGTTCCTCGGCCAGAACCTTACGCCCGTCGTGGAACACGGCCAGCGCGTCGGCCTGCCGGTCGCAGCGCCACAGCGTCGACATGAGCAGGGCGCGGAACCGCTCGTGCATGGGATGCTCGGCGACCACACCGGTCAGTTCGGGGAGCAGGTCCACGTGCCTGCCCAGGGCCAGGTCCGCCTCGATGCGGCCCTCCAGGGCGACCAGCCGGGACTCGTCGAGACGATGTGCCTGCTCGTCGGCGAGTTGCTGGGTCACGTTGGTCAGCGCCGGCCCGCGCCACAGCTCCAGCGCCTGGCCGAGCAGCCCGGAAGCGAGGTCGTAGTCCTCGGCCTTGAGCGCCTCGCCGCCCAGGCGGGCGAGCCGGGCGAAGTTCTCCGAGTCCACCTGGCGGGGGTCCACCCGCAGCAGGTATCCGGGGCGCTGGCGGGCGATCGTCACCGCGTTCCCGAGGTATTTACGCAGCCGGGAGACGTAGGTGTAGATCTGGGCGTTGAAGGTCGCCGGCGGGTTGTCGTGCCAGAGCAGCCGGCACAGGTGCGAGTCGGAGACCATGCGGCCCCGAGCGAGGAGGAGGGCGGCTAGAACGGTGCGTTGTTTGGAACCGTCGAGTGGTATTTCCCCGTCGCTTCCCCAGACCTCCACAGGTCCGAGAATTCGAAATTCCATCTCTTTCCGATCCGGATGTAATAGGTGTCCATAAGAGGGGTGGCCGCACCATCGGTGCGCAGGCCGGTCACACCGGCCGAGTTCAGGCCTGCGGCGAAGCGCTGGGTGAGGGCGACACGGAGTCCCAGCCGAAGCCGCCTTCGACGCTGTCCCAGCCGAAGCCTTCGGCCTGGATCCCGTTCGTCGGGGCGGTCGTGTCCGCGCCGGCGGCGAGGACGGCAACGGCCATTCCGAGGGCCATCACGGTGGTCGCCACGAGGCCGGTGATCGCCTTGGTCGAGGTGCGCATTTCGATCTCCTTTGGGGGTGGACTTGCTTTGCTGAATTGATTTCTACCGACCCTGGAGAAAGAAATCCGCGCTTCGATCTTGCATCAACCTGCCGTGGCAACATGCTGCCGACGCCCGCCGCAGAGCGTAAGCCGCTGACCTGCGGTGACGCATTGAAACGCGAGCGGGTTTCCGGTATGGCGCGAGCCGTTGCGCGGCGCCCTATCGGGTGCCATCGCAGGTCGCACGTGACGATGGCGGCCCGGCGTGAACACCGGGCCGCCCGTGAGCATCGGCGCAGCTCAGCCGTAGGTCACCGCGAGCGCCTTGCGGTCGGTCTTGCCGTTTCCGGTCAGCGGCATCGCCTCGACGACCGTGCAGCGCGGCGGCACCTTGTACGGCTCCATCTCCGCCCGCAGCCGTTCCAGCACCTCAGCCCCGGTGAGCTTGCCGACCACGAACAGCAGCGGCTCGGCCCGCTGCGCGGTGGGCGGCAGCACCGCCGCGGCCTCGATCCCCGGCAGGCGGCACGCGGCCGCCTCGACCTCGGTCGCGCTGACCCGGAAACCGTGCGCCTTGTACAGGTCGTCGCGCCGCCCGCTGAAGTACAGGTAGCCGTCGGCGTCCAGCCACCCGTAGTCGCCCGAGTTCAGCTGCGGGAACAGCCCTTCGCGGCGCGGGAAGCGCTGCTGGCTGAGCTCCGGGCGGCGCCAGTAGCCGCTCATCACGTGCGGGCCGCGCACCACGATCTCGCCGATCACCCCCGGTGCCACCGGCTCGCCGTCGTCGTCGAGCACCAGCACCTCCGTGCCCGGCAGCGGCAGCCCGCACGCGCCGGGGCGGCGCAGGTCCTCGTCAGGGGTCATGATGGCGACCCGCTTGCACTCGGTCAGCCCGAACATCAGCTGCACCTTCAGGTCGGGCAGCAGTTCCCGCAGCCGGGCCAGGGTGGCCGGCTGCATCGCCGCGCCGGTATTGGTGATCAGCCGCAGCGGCAGGTCCCCGCCGTAACGGGCCAGCATCCGGGCCAGGTTCTCGGCCAGCGACGGCACCGCGGGCAGCACCGTGGCCCGCGAGCGGCGCAGGTTGCGCAGCAGCCCGGGGCCGATCTCCGCCGACGTGCCCACCCAGCAGTGCGCGCCACTGAGCGCGCCCAGGAACAGCTGGTACAGCCCGTAGTCGAAGGACAGCGGCAGAGCGATGTAGACGGTGTCGACGGCGTGGTAGTTCAGCCGGCTCTGGATCGCGCGGGCGGCGAACACGAGCTGGGCGTGCGTGGAGACGACGGCCTTGGGCATGCCGGTGCTGCCCGAGGTGTAGATCAGGCACAGCGGGTCGACGCCCAGCGCCCGGCACCCCGGCAGCTCGGCCAGCGCCGCGACCTCCTCGGCGGTCGGGTCGCCGCCCGCCGCCTCGTCGACGCCGAGCACGGCGATGCCCAGCTCGGCAGCCTCCCAGCGGGCCGCGGGCGCGTCGGTGACCAGCAGCGTGGGCTCGGCGTCGGTGAGCACGTGCACCAGGCCCGGCCCGCGTACCTGCTCGTGCAGCACCACGAACACCGCGCCCAGCCGCGAGCAGGCGTAGGTGAGCAGCGCCACCGACGGATGGTTCGGGGCGATGACCACCACCCGGTCGCCGCGGCGCACCCCGCGGGCGCGCAGCCGGGCCGCGGCACGCCTGCTGCCCTCGGCCAGCCCGGCCCAGGTCAGCGTCGTTTCGTTGCAGGTCAGCGCGGGGGCGTCGGGCAGCCGCGCGGCGGCCCGGTCGAGCAGGTCATGCAGCAGGTCAGTCACGGACGGCTCCAGACGTCGGGGCGGGCGGCACGGTCAGCGCCAGGGTGGACAGGTAGCCGAGGTCCGGCTCGTACTCGACGGCGACCACGGTGCGCTCGCACGTGGCGGGGGCGGCCAGCTCGTCGGCCAGCGCCGACCAGACCGCCGTGGTCAGCCGGTCGGCGGCGGCGTGGCGTACGGCCACCTGCCCGCCGGTCGCCGCGGCGGTGTCGGCAGGGCTGAGTCCCGCTCCGGCGACCAGCACCCCGTGCGGGGCCGACACGGCCTCCTTGGCCGCCGCGGCCAGTGCCGAGGGCAGCGACTGCCGGTCGACCTGTGCCAGCACCCGCAGCTCGGTCACCGGGGTGCCGCCGTCGTCGGTGAACAGCAGCCCCACGGCGTGGTCACGCCGCCGGTCCAGGCCGGACAGGCGCGGATCGTCGTAGGTGAAGGTCGCCTGGTCGGCGAGCACGACCAGGATGCGGCGGCCCGCGCCGGTGTCGTGCAGCGCCCGTGCCATGGTCAGCGCCGCGAAGCCGGTGGTCGCGCCCTGTTCGCTGACCGCCAGCACCAGCGGGTCGCCGGGCAGCCGCTGTTGCAGGTATCCGGCGACCGACGTGCTCAGATCGCAGTCGTGCGCGGCGTGCCCGACCAGCACCACGTCCGGGTCGGGGCACAGTTGCGCGGCCACGTGCGCGCTCATCAGCGAGAAGCTGTTGCGGTTGCCGACCAGTGCGGCGGCCGGGTCGGCGGGCACCCCGTCGCCGGCCAGCCGCTCGGCGAACACCTCGGCCAGCCCGTGGCAGGAGGGTCGCGCGTCGTCCAGGTCGAACGGGAAGTGCCTGACGGCGGTGAGCCTGAGCACGTCGTCTCCTAGTGTCGCAGCAGCATGGCCGAGAACGTGGCGCCCAGGCCCACGCTCGCCATGAGGTAGTGGTCGCCCGGCCGCAGCAGGTCCAGCTCGCGGGCGCGGGAGTAGTTGACGAACGGGTCGGCGCAGAAGCAGTGCCCGGTCCGGGCGATGTTGTCGAGCATCAGCCGGTCCAGCGGCAGGTCCAGCAGCCTGGCCAGCCGGGTCCAGGAGATCCGGTTGACGTTGTGCGGCAGCACCAGGCGCAGGTCGTCCAGGGTCAGCCCGGCCTGCGCGACGGTGTCGCGGATCAGGTCGGCCAGCCCCGGGATGTACATCTGCTCGAACGCCGCAGCCTGTGGCCCCGACCGGACGGTGACCGCGTTGAACTGCCCGTAGGTGCGGGTGGTGTACGCCAGCACGCGGTCGCGTTCGCCGTCCCGCCCGACCAGGCAGGCCGCCGAGGACTCGCCCATCACCATCGCGGCCGGCATGAACCGGGCCACGTGCGGATAGGTCTTCTCCCCGGTCAGCACCAGCACCAGCGCGTCGGGGTCGCCGTCGGTGTCGAGCAGCCGCCCGGCCAGGTCGACCGCGAGCAGCCCCGAGGAGCAGGCGTGCTGGCTCAGCGCGAACGCCTGCGCGTGCCCGAGTCCGGTCCGGGCCAGCGCGGTGTGCAGGGGCTGCGAGGAGTACGCCCCGGTCGGTTCGATGGTGCGGGCGTGGATCGCGTAGCGGATGCGGCCGCGGTAGGCGTCCAGGTCGGGCAGCTGCCCGATCGCGGCGACGAGCAGGTCCTCCTGCCGCGCGCCGGTCGCCCAGCGCACCCGGTCCAGGCCGAAGAAGCGCCGGTAGCGCTTGAGTTCCTGGTCGGTCAGGCCCAGCACGGTGGCAGCTTGTTCCAGGGTCACGTCGGTGTCTGGCAGGAAGCTGCCAACGGCGGCCAGCGAGGTCGCGCTCATGCCCGCCTCCGGTGCTTGAGCGCCCGGCTGCCGCGCGAGGCCAGCAGCGGATCCCAGCCGGGCCCGCGCTCGGGCAGCGCCGCGGCCGAGCCGTACACCTTGCCCGCCAGCACCTCCGACAGCAGCGACTGCCCGAGCACCGCCTCGGCGCAGCGCACCCCGCCGACCGTCACCGCGCTGATGCCGCACCCGTTGCGGCTGCTCGACCCGGCCAGGAACAACCCTGGCACCGGGCTGGTGTGATCCGGGCGCAGCGCGCCGTACTGGCGCGGCGTGGTCGCCAGGCCGTAAGGCGTGCCGCCGGTGGCCCCGGCGAAGCGGGTCTGGGTCAGCGGCGTGGCGACCTCGTAGTGCAGCAGGTGCGGGCGCAGCGGCCCGAGCGCCCGTTCGGCCAGGTCCAGCAGCAGCTGCCCGACCCGCTCCTTCTCGGTCTGGTACGCCTCGTCGCGGCGGTACGCGTAGGACTCGGCGACCGCGGGCTCGGCGGCCCACGGGGCCCAGCCGGGCGGGACCACGGTGACGATCTCGATGGTGTGGTGGTCGGCTGCCTCGTGCAGCGGGTTCTTCGCGCTGCCGGAGCTGAGGAACGCCATCTCCGGCCGTTCGAACTCGCCCGCGTTGAGGCGCTCGTAGACGCCGTCGACGTCGTCGGTCTCGTACCACCAGATGTTGTGTGCCTGTGGGCGCACAGCCGCCGCGTCCACTGCCAGGTAGACGCTGACCAGCGGCAGCGCCATCACCGCACGCTCGGCCCGGCCCGCGACCGCGGGCGGCAGGTGCTCCGCGCCGACCAGTTCCAGCATGGTGCGGCGGTAGTCGGCGTTGGACACCACGACCGGGGCACGCAGCTCGGTGCCGTCGGTCAGGCGCACCCCGGCGGCCCGCCCGCCCTCGACCAGGATCTCCCCGACGCGGCTGCGGGTGCGCAGCTCTCCGCCGTACGCGTCGATGACCTCCAGCAGGGTCGCGCTGAGCATCTGGCCGCCGCCGTGCGGATACCAGGCCCCGGCCAGGTAGTCGCCCAGCATCGCGGCGTGACCCAGCGCGCTTACCTGCGACGGGCCCAGGCCGTAGTTGAGCGACTGGGCGGACAGCGCGGTCCGCGCGCGCGGGGACAGCCCGCAGTGGCGCATCAGCCGGTCCAGCGTCGCGGTGCTCCACCGGTTCGGCACCGCCGGACCCGCGGCGGGGTTCTCGGCGCCGCCGAGCGGGCGGATCACCGCGCCACGGACCTGGTCGTACAGCTCCGACAGCAGGTCGGCGTAGGCGCGTACCGCGTCGGCCTCGCCCGGCAGCGCGGCGGCCATGCGCTCGCGGTAGCCGGCCGGGTCGCTGGGCACCGCCACGTCCAGGCCGCCGGGCAGCACGATCCGGTCGAAGCAGTCCGGGTCCAGGCGGCCGAACGTGATCCGCTCGCCGAGCCCGAGGCCCTGGTATGCGGCGTGGAGCACCCCGCCGGGCCCGCACTCGGGCAGGTAGTGGGTGCCCACGTCGAACTCGAACCGGCCCCGGCGGCGGAACACCTGGGTGCTGCCGCCCGCGATGGCGTTGGCCTCCAGCACCAGCACCCGCTGCCCGCCGACGGCGGCCAGGTAGGCCGCCGCCGTGAGACCGCCCTGGCCCGCGCCGACGACGATGGCATCCCAGCTCTGTTCGCTCACGATGACAGTCCTGCCGCGACGGAGACCACCACGGGTCCCTGATGGGTGATGGAGACGGAGATGTCGCTGAGCCGGTTCTCCTCGGCCGCCCGCCGGGCGCCCTTGCGCAGGGTCACCGACGGCCCGCCGAGCCGGTCGCGCAGCACCTCGATGTCGTGCCAGACGATGCCGCGCAGGAACCCGGTGCCCAGCACCTTCGCCACGGCCTCCTTGGCCGCGAACCGGCCCGCCAGGTACTCCTCGACCCGCTGCGGCGACGCGCCCGCCGGGGCCTGGCCCAGCTCGTCCTCGGTGAACAGCAGGGCCCGGTAGCGGGGGTGCTGCGCCAGGCGGTGGAACCGCTCGCGCAGCAGCACGTCCACTCCGACCCGAACGTTAGTTGTCATGATCGAACCCGTTCTTCAGGCAGTGCTGGGCCACGTGCAGGCGCTGGATGTGGCTGGTGCCCTCCATGAACTCGAAGGCGCACACGTCACGCCACCACTTCTCGAGCAGGGGGTGCTCCAGCAGCGCGCCACGGCCCAGCAGCCGGGGCAGCCGGCGGGTGACCGTCCTGGCCAGGCTCACCGCGGCGAGCTTGGCCAGGGACGCGGGATGGGTGTGGCGGCGGTCGGCGTCCACCGCGGCGGCGGCCCGCTGGGTGAGGCGGTGGACGGCGGCGATCTCGGCGTGGGCGCGGTCCAGCACGGCGAGCTCGCCGGTCCGCCAGCCGCGCCGTTGCGCGTGTACGTACTCGTGCACGGCCAGCGAGGTGCCGACCGCCATCGCGGCGATCTGCACCCGTACCGTGGTGAAGCCCTGCATCACGCCCCACATGCCGCGCCGCAGCGGGCTCAGGTGCTCGCCGAGCAGGTCCTGGGGGCCGACGGGCATGCCGTCGAACGCCAGCTCGCTGATCTGCGCCCCGCGCAGCCCGACCATGTCCAGCGGGCGGGCCCGCAACTGCGGGCTCGCGCCGTCGACCAGGACCGCGCGCAGCGCGAGCGGCCCCGGGCCGGTGCGGGCCAGCACGACGCCGATCCGGGCCCGCGCGCCGTTGCCGATGTAGCGCTTGACGCCGTACAGCCGGAAGGTGCCGTCGCCGGCCGGGCGCAGTTCGGTGCGCAGCGCGGTCGCGTCGCTGCCCACATCGGGTTCGGTGATGGCCAGAAACGCCCAGCCGCGGCCGTCGGCGACGGCCGACCGCAGGCGCTCCTGCTGCTCGGGGGAGCCGATGATGCCCGTGACGACCCCGGCCAGCGCCGGTCCCGGGCAGGCCAGCACCATGCCTGCGTCGCCGCGGGCAAGCTCCACCAGCATCGCCACGGTGCGCCGCGCGCCCAGGGCGATCGGGTCGAGCCCGCGCACGGCCTGCATCGCCGGGGACGACAGATGCTCGTCCACGCGATCGGGTGCGGCGTCCACGGACAGCGCCAGCGCACGCAGCTGCGCCGCATGCTCACCGGCCTGCGCGCGTAGTGCCTCAAGCTCGTCGTCGGGGTCCACAGGGGTTCCTATCGGTAGTCGTCGGTGTGCCAGGCGTCGTGGACCAGGCCCGCCACGTACAGGCAGCGCACCGGGTGCTCACGCAGGTAGCCGCCCGCGCCGAACAGGGTGGTCACGGTCCAGCCGGCCTCGTCGAGGCGTTCGTGCGCCTCGGCCAGCGCGCCGCCGGGCAGTTCGGGGTCGTCGAGCACGTGCGCGATGGTCCGGGCGACGGTCACCGTGTCGGCGACCGCGGCCTGGATCATCTGCCGGGTGGTCAGCGGCCTGCCGTCGACGATCCGGCTGTTCAGGTGCGCGACGGCCGCTTCGAGCATGTGCTCCAGCAGCCCCAGCCGCACCGACGCCAGCAGCAGCACCGCGTCGTCCGGCTCGGGTTCGGCCGTACGCTGCGACGGCACCTGCTCGCCACGCGCGACGATCCGGACCTGGGTCAGGCCCTCGGTCTCGCCCAGCGCGTGGGCCAGCACGGTGACCGTGGCCCGGTCGGCGGGCACCGTCGCCCCCGGCAGCCGCCACGCGGCGACCTCGCCGAGCACGCCGACCGGCAGCAGGGTCAGGCCCGTGGCCGAGCAGGGGACCGGGACACCGCCACGGATGATCGCGCCCAGCCCGGCAGCCAGGCCGCGCTCGCGCGCGACGCGCCGGAGCTCACCGGCCGCGACGCTGATCAGAGCGGGCGACACCGGCTCAGCCCTTCTGGACGGCGTCGACGATGTAGTCGGCGAAGCTGCCCACGGTCTCGAACACGGCCGGGTCCAGCGAGTCGATGTCGACCTCGAACCCGAGGGTGTCCTCGAGCTCCATCAGGATCTCCAGCATGCTGGTCGAGTCGAGGTTCAGGCCGTCGAGCAGCCGCTCGTCGGGCGACAGCGCCTTGATCTCGTGGCCGAGCACCTTGCCGACCACGATCCGGATCTGGTCGATGACGTCGTTGCGGTTCATGTGCGCACTCCTTGAAACGGTGGTCAGGCCGTCGCGGGGACGGTGGCGGGGAAGTGGTGCAGGTGCTGCTGGCGCAGCAGGTCCGCGGGCTCGTCACGGTCACGCACCAGGTACGCGGTCCCCTCGTGGACGAGCACCTCGGCCGGGTGACCGTGGCTGAGGAACAGCACCGGCGACGCCGACGGCCCGTACGCGCCGGAGCGCGCGATGCCGACCAGGTCGCCGGGGGCCAGGTCGGGCAGGGCCACGTCCTTGGCGATGAGGTCGTTGGGCGTACACAGCGGCCCGGTCAGCTGCCACGGGCCGGTGGCCGGGGCATCGGGGCTGCTCAGCGCCACGACGGGGAAGTTGCGCTTGACGAACGAGCCCACCCCGACCGCGGCCATGTGGTGGTGCGTGCCGCCGTCGGTGACCGCGAACCGCTGGCCCATCGACTCCTTGACGTAGCGGACCCGGGTCACGTAGACCCCGGCCCGGCCCGCCAGGAAGCGGCCCGCCTCGAACAGCAGCCGGGTGTGCGGGTGGCGGCGGTGGAACGGCTCGACGGCCTCGTACATCCCGGCGCGCAGCGCGTCGAGGTCGAGGTCGGTCTCCTTGTCGAAGTACGCGATGCCCAGGCCGCCGCCGACGTCGACGGCGTCGATCCCGATGCCGGTCGCCTCGGCCAGCCGCTCGGCCAACGCCAGCACCTGCACCGTGTTGGCCACGGCGGTGGTGTGGTCCAGGATGCGGGTGCCCAGGTAGCCGTGCACTCCGGCGAAGTCCAGGTGGCGGTGGCGGCCGGGCAGGTCACCGGCGGCCAGCAGCTGCGCCTCGTCGATGCCGAACTGGCGGGGCTTGCCGCCCATCGCCAGCCGCGCGCCCTGCGCGGTCTCGGCCGGGTTGACCCGCACCAGCACCCGCACCCGGCGTCCCGCGGCGGCCGCGAGAGCGTCCAGTTCGGACAGCTCGGCGAACGACTCGGCGACCACGGCGTAGATGCCGGCGTCGAGGCAGGCGCGCAGCTCGTCGGGCTTCTTGCCCGGTCCGAGGAAGATGACGTCGGCCGGGGCGACCCCGGCGGCCAGCGCGGTGCGCAGCTCGACCAGCGACGACACCTCGGCGCGCGCGCCGTGCGCGGCCAGCAGCGACAGCACGCTGATGTTCGGGTTGGCCTTGAGGGAGTAGAAGACCTCCATGGCCGGGTGCAGCACGCCGGTCAGCTCGCGCAGCGAGCGCACCAGGGTCGAGCCGTCGTACACGTAGAGCGGCGAACCGAACCGGTCCGCCAGTTCCCCGCAGCGCGCGGGCGTCACCTCGTCGAAATCGGGCAGGCCGCCCATGATGCTCTCCCTCGCCGTGCCCTCGTAGTCGGATCAGCGCGAATCCGAAAACTACGCAGGCCCGCTATACCGTTCCTATAGACGCGGCCCCGGGAATTCGTATAGGAAACATATAGCCACGGTGTCGACAGTTCCTTTTCGCGTACCACCGCCAATGCGGTGCATCCGACGAAGGGAATGCGATGCTCGACGTGTACGGGTCGACCATTACGGGACTCGGGGCTTACCGTCCGGCGCACTGCGTCGGCAATGAGGAGCTGGCTCAGCTCACCTCGGTCACCCCGGACTGGATCGTCGACCGCACCGGTATCCAGACCAGGCATCACGCCTCACCCGACGAGGACATCGTCACGATGTCGGTCGAGGCGTGCGGCAAGGCACTCGCCATGGCCGACGTCGACACCGCCGACGTGGACCTGCTCATCCTGGCGACCTCGACGCGGCTGCAGCGGATCCCCGGGGCGGCGGCGCAGATCGCCAGCCGGCTGGGCATCCCGTCGGCAGGCGCGTTCGACGTCAACGCGGTCTGCGCCGGCTTCACCTACTCGCTGGCCAACGCGTCCAACGCGGTGCGCCTCGGCGACGCCCGCAACGCCCTGGTCGTGGGCGCCGAGCGCACCTCCGACCTGATCAACAAGGACACCCCGGACACGTACGTCATCTTCGGCGACGGGGCCGGGGCGGCGGTGGTGTCGCGCTCCGAGCGCGCCGACATCGGCCCCTCGGTGTGGGGCAGCGACGGCGGCCGGCACGCGGTGCTGGAGACCCGGATCTTCGACGACGGCAACGAGTACGTCGCGATGGACGGCCCGCTGGTCTACAAGTGGTCGACGGCGACCATGCCGAAGGTGGCCCGGCAGGCGTGCGAGCGGGCGGGCGTGGCCATGTCCGACGTCGCCTGGTTCGTGCCGCACCAGGCCAACCGCCGCATCATCGACACCCTCACCCGGGTGCTCGGCTTCGCCGACGACCAGGTCTCCCGCGACGTCATCCACACCGGCAACACCTCGGCCGCCTCGGTGCCGCTGGCGCTGACCCGCCTGCGCGAGAGCGGCAAGACCACACCGGGCGACCTCGTCCTGCTGCTCGGCTTCGGCGCCGGCCTGACCTACGCCGGACAGATCGTCCGGATGCCCTGACCTGACCGCCCGCCGCCCGGCGGAAGACCGATCCGAAACAACCGCGATGGGAATCGACATGTCCGAAAACGCAGTGCTCACCGACATCGTCCGGCTGATCCGCCAGGTGATGCCCGAGCTCACCGACCGCGAGATCACCCTCGACACCAGCTTCGAGGAGCTGGGCATGGACTCGCTCAACCGCGTCGACCTGCTGGCCGCCGCCGAGAGCGAGTTCGACGTCACCGTGCCCGACGACGACGTGAGCACCTTCATCCAGGTGCGCCACCTCGTCGACTTCGTGGCCGGGACACGGGTCGGCTGAGGTGAGCCGAGGCACCCTCGTGCCGCTGTCGGCCGGCCAGCAGGCCCTGTGGCTGCACCACACGCTCGCCCCGGAGAGCTCGGCCTACAACGACGCCGACGCGGCGCTGTTCACGCCGGGGCCCGACGCCGACGCACTGTGCCGTGCCGTGGACCTGCTGGTCACCCGGCACGACATGCTGCGCTCGCGGTTCGTCCGCGACGGCGACGGGCCGGTGCGGGAGATCGCGCCGCCCGGCTCGTACGGGCTGGTGCGGCGGGACGTGTCCGGTCTCGACGACGCCGCGCTGCTCACGCTGACCCGCGAGCTGGCCAGGGAGCCCTTCGACCTCGAACACGGCGTGTTCCGGGCGGTGCTGCTGCACCGCCCGCACGACGCCGTGCTCGTGGTCGCGGTGCACCACATCGCCACCGACGCGCTGTCCCAGCGCCTGGTCTGGCGGGAACTGGCCGCGACGTACCTGGCCCTGGCGTCGGGCGCCGAGCCGGAACTGCCGCCGCAGCGCGGCACCTTCGACGACTACGTCACCAACGAACGCGACATGCTGGCCTCGCCCCTGGCGGCGGAGCTTGCCGCGTACTGGCGCGACGTCGCCGACGGGTCGCAGGCGGCCGCCGTGCCGCCGGACCACCCGCGCGGCTCGCGGCCGGGATACACCGGGGCGACCGTGGTCCGCACCCTGCCGGTCGACCTGGCCCAGCGGGTACGCGAGACCGCGGTCGCCACCGGGGTCACCCCGTTCGCGGTGCTGACCGGATCACTGCTGATCCTGCTGCACCGCTACACCGGCCAGGAGGACCTGACCATCGGCTGCCCCACCACCACCCGGCGCAGCCGGGTCCTGCGGGACGTGGTCGGGCTGCTGGTCAACACGGTCCTGCTGCGGGTGCGCATGTCGCGTACGGACACCGTCGCGCAGGCGCTGGCCGCCGTGGGGCACCGGCTCACCGGCGCGATGGCCCGTGGCACGTACCCGTTCGCGCTGGTCAACGCCGGTCGAAGCGCGGACGGGCCGCTCGTGCGTACGACCGTGACCATGGTCGCCGCGCAGCGCGCCGACCAGATCCCCACCGCCGGCGACCCGCCGGTGCGGCTGGGCCCGCACACCGTGCAGATGCTCGACGTGCCGCACCTGGAGGGGCAGACCGACCTGACCGTCGAGTTCACCCAGGGGCCGCGCGGCTTCAGCGTCGCGCTGCGCTACGACACCGAGCTGTACGAGCGCGAAACCTTCGAACGCTTCGCCGACCACCTGCTGCGGGTGGTCACGGTCGCCTGTGACGCCCCGCAAACCCGGCTGTCCCGGGTGTCCCTGGTCGACGCCGACGAGCAGTCGCGCCTGTTCGCGCTCGGCTCGGCCTGAGTCATCGATTCCGTATAGACCCGGTATAGCGGGCCGCCACACCCTTGTCGAGGACAACGGAATGGCGGCCCCGAGGGAAGGAGAAGGCCGTGGCAACCATCAGCGTCAAAGGCATTCTCTCGACGGTGGGCAATACGCCATTGGTCGAGCTGGAAAACCTGTTCCACGGCTCTCCCGTCCGGGTCTTCGCGAAGCTGGAGCGGTTCAACCCCGGCGGCAGCATCAAGGACCGTTCGGCGCTCAGCATGCTGCTCGCGAAGATTCACTCGGGGGAGCTGGTGCCCGGCCGCGCGGTCGTGGTGGAGTCGAGCTCGGGCAACCTCGCCATCGGCATCGCCCAGATCTGCGCGTACTACGGCATCCGCTTCATCTGCGTGGTGGATCCGAAGACGACCGAGCAGAACCTGGCGATCCTGCGCGCCTACCAGACCGAGATCGAGATGGTGTGCGCCGAGGACGGCGACACCAGCCAGTACCTGCCGCTGCGGATGGCGCGGGTGCGGGAACTGGTGGGCAGCATCCCGCACGCGTACAGCCCCAACCAGTACCACAACCACCTCAACCCGCGCGCCCACCAGCGCACCATGGCCGAGATCGTGCACGGCCTGGGCGGCCGGGTCGACTACCTGTTCTGCTCGACCAGCACCTTCGGCACCCTGCGCGGCTGCGCCGACTACGCGCGGCTGCACGACCTGCGCACCAAGTTCGTCGCCGTCGACGCGATCGGCAGCGTCATCTTCGGCGGCCAGCGCGCCCCGCGGCTCATTCCGGGCCACGGCGCGTCGGTCGTGCCGCCGCTGCTGGACCCGACGGCCGCGCACGAGGTCGCGCACATCTCCGACCTGGAGTGCGTGGTCGCCTGCCGGCTGCTGGTCAACCGCGAGGCGATCCTCGCTGGCGGTTCGTCCGGTGCGGTCGTGGCCGCCCTGGAGCGGCACCTGCCGCGCATCCCCGCCGGCGCCACCGCCGTGATGATCTTCCCGGACGGCGGCGACCGGTACCTCGACACCATCTACTCCGACGAATGGGTGCACCGGCACTTCGGAGAGGTCTCGCACCTGTGGAAGGAACACACCCGTGCTGATTCTCGGCCATGACGACGTGCGCGCGGTGCTCGCCGACCGCGAGCTCGACGTCGTCGAGCTGGTGCGCGACACGTACCGCCGCCACGACGAGGGCGACACCGCGCTGCCGCACTCGGTCTTCCTGCGCTTCCCGGACTCCCCGCGCGACCGGATCATCGGCCTGCCCGCCTACGTCGGCGGGCCGCAGCCGGTGGCCGGTCTCAAATGGATCTCCTCGTTCCCGGGCAACATCGACCGGGGCGTCGCGCGGGCCAGCGCGGCCGTCGTGCTGAACTCGCTGGAGACCGGCCACCCGGTCGCCTTCATCGAGGGCGCGCTCATCTCCGCCCAGCGCACCGCGGCCAGCGCCGCGCTCGCCGCCGACCTGCTCACCGGGCAGGCCCGACCGGCCGGGGTCGCGCTGATCGGCTGCGGGGTCATCAACTTCGAGGTGCTGCGCTTCCTGGCCGCGCTGCTGCCGCCGTTCGAGCAGGTCGTGGTGTACGACCACGACCCGGCCCGGGCCGAGGACTTCGCTGTGCGGGCCGCCGCGCTGTGCCCGAAGGCGGCCTTCACCGTCGCCGCGTCGGCGACCGGGGCCCTGGCCGCGCAGCCCCTGATCTCGCTGGCCACCACGGCCGGTGAGCCGCACCTGGACCTGTCGCCCTGCGCACCGGGCAGCCGCGTGCTGCACGTGTCGCTGCGCGACCTCACCGTCGAGGCGGTCCTCGGCGCGGCCAACGTCGTCGACGACGCCGACCACGTCTGCCGGGAGCGCACCTCGCTGCACCTGGCCGAGCAGGCCACCGGCGGGCGCGACTTCATCGACGCGTCCATCGGCCAGCTGATCCGCGGCCGGGCGCACGCCCCCGGCCCGGCCCGGACCGTCGTGTTCTCGCCCTTCGGCCTCGGCGTGCTCGACCTGGCCCTGGCGGCCTGGGTCCGCACCCAGGCGCTGCGGCAGGGCGTAGGCACCACCGTCACCGGGTTCATCACCGGCAACGACTCCGGGCAGGCCGCCGCGGCCGCCCCGTCCCACACCAACGAAGGAGCAAACCCGTGAGCGACGAGACCCGCTACACCGTCGTGCGCAACGACGAGGAGCAGTACTCGATCTGGTGGGCCGACCGCGAGATCCCGGCCGGCTGGACCGCGCAGGGCTTCACCGGCACCAAGGACGAGTGCCTGGCCAACATCGCCGAGGTCTGGACCGACATGCGCCCGGCCAGCCTGCGCCGCCGCATGGCGACCGCGACCGCCTGACCCCCCACCCCTGACCAGCCGAACTGAGCGAGGAACGCGATGGACGCCCCACTGACGGCAGCCCCGGCCCACCGGACCGGCGACGACCTGCCTTCGCTGTTGCACCACCTCGTCGCGCACCAGGCCGCGGCGACCCCCGACGCCATCGCGGCCGCCGACGGCGTGCGCACGATGACCTACCGGGAGCTCGACCGCCGGGCCAACCGGCTCGCCCACCTGCTGCGTGACCGCGGAGTCGGTCCCGAAAGCCTGGTCGGGGTATGCCTGGAGCGCGGGTTCGACCTGGTCACGGCCCTGCTCGGAGTGTGGCGGGCCGGCGGCGCGTACGTGCCGCTGGACCCGTCACACCCCGTGGACCGCCGCGCCTGGATCCTGGCCGACACCGGCGCGCGGATCCTGCTGACCGAGCGCGGCATCGAGCCCGGCACCGCGGTCGACACGATCCTGCTCGACGACACCGACGCCCTGCACGGCCAGCCGGAGTACGACCCGCAGGTCGAGGTCAGCCCGGACGCCCCCGCGTACGCCATCTACACCTCCGGTTCCACCGGCCGCCCCAAGGGCGTCGTCATCACCCACGCGGGCATCGCCAACCGCGTCGCCTGGACCGTGCGCCGCCACGGCCTCGGCGCGGGCGACCGCGTCATCCAGAAGACGTCGATCAGCTTCGACGCCGCGGGCTGGGAGTTCTTCGGCCCGCTGAGCAGCGGCGGCACCATCGTGCTGGCCCCCGAGGGCGCCGAGCGCGACCCGGGCCTGCTGGTCGCCGCGATCGCCGAGCACGGCGTCACCGTGCTGCAGGGCGTGCCCTCGGTGCTGCGCCTGCTGGCCGACGAGCCCGGCTGGGCGGCCTGTGCCAGCCTGCGGCTGGTCTTCTCGGCCGGTGAGCCGCTGCACGCCGAACTCGCCACCCGCCTGCGCGGCCCGCACGCGCTGACCGTGTGGAACACCTACGGCCCCACCGAGTGCTCCATCGACGTCAGCGCGTTCGAGGTCGACCCGGCGCTGGCCGCGGGCCCGATCCCGATCGGCCGCCCGATCGACGGCACCCGCCTGCTGGTGCTCGACGACGAGGGCGACCCGGTGCCCGTCGGCATGGCCGGGGAACTGCACGTGGGCGGCGTCGCGCTGGCCCGCGGCTACCTGGGCCGCGCCGACGCGACCGCCGAGCGGTTCGTGCCCGACCCGTACGGCCCGGCCGGCGGCCGCCTCTACCGCACCGGTGACCAGGTGCGCTGGCGCGCCGACGGGGTGCTGGAATACCTGGGCCGCATCGACGACCAGGTAAAGATCAACGGTGTCCGGATCGAGCCCGCCGAGATCGAGGCGACCCTGGTCGGCCACGACAGCGTGCAGTCGGCGACCGTCACCTCCTACACCGACGCCAGCGGCGCCAAGCGGCTGGCCGCCTACGTCGTCAAGCGCTCCGAACTGGACAGCACCGGACTGCGCGACTTCCTCGCCACCCGGCTGCCCGAAGCCCTGATCCCGACCGCGCTGCGATTCCTGGAGACGCTGCCGCTGACCCCCAGCGGCAAGGTCGACCGCAAGGCGCTGCCGCCGATCGACGAGCCGGTCCGCCGCGCGTTCGTCGCCCCGCGCACCCCGTCCGAACAGGCCGTCGCCCAGGTGTGGCAGGACCTGCTCGGGGTGGCGACCGTCGGCGTGCACGACGACTTCTTCGAGCTGGGCGGCTCCTCGCTGGTGCTGACCCGGCTCGCCAACCGCCTCAACGCGCACTCCGGCGGCCGTATCGCGCTGCGCAAGCTGTTCCGCGCCGCGACCGTGCAGGCCCAGGCGCAGCTGCTCGACGACAGCACCGAACCCGAGACCCGCCCCCTGGCCCCGGTCGAGCGCGGCGACGGCCTGCCGCTGTCGTTCGGCCAGCACCGGCTGTGGTTCCTCGACCGGATGCACCCCGGCAGCCCCGAGTGGGTGTCGCCGCTGTTCCTGCGCCTTCCCGCCGACACCTCGGCCGCCACCGTGCACGAGGCGCTGCGCCTGCTGGAGCAGCGGCACGAGGCCCTGCGCACCCGCTACGTCACCCGCGGCGGCGAACCCCGCCAGGTCATCGTGGAGGCCGGCGAGGTCGAGCTGCGCGTCGAGGACGCCACCCCGGACCAGGTCACCGGCCTGTTCGGCGAGCAGTTCCGGCGCGGCTTCGACCTGGCTGACGGCCCGCTGTGGCGCGCCATGCTGGTGCGCCTGCCCGCCGCCGAGCACGTCCTGCTGGTCACCCTGCACCACATCGCCTCCGACGGCTGGACCACCGTGCTGCTGGAGCGCGACCTGCGCGAACTGTGCACCGCCCTGGCGCAGGGCCGCCCGGCCCGCCTGCCGGACCTGCCCGTGCAGTACGCCGACTACGCCGTCTGGCAGCGCGCCGAACTCACCGACGAGCTCATCGCCCAGGACCTCACGTTCTGGCGGCAAAACCTCGCCGATCTCACCCCGCTGGACCTGCCCCTCGACCGGCCCCGGCCGGCCGAGCGCGACAGCCGCGGCTCCGGTGTGCGCGTCACGATCCGTCCCGCACTGGCCGCCGCCGTCACCGAGCTGGGCCGGGCCGAGGGCGCGACCCCGTTCATGACGCTGCTCGCCGGGTTCGCCACCACCCTGGCCCGCCAGGCCGGGCAGTGGGACGTGCCCGTCGGCACGCCGGTCGCCGGGCGGGTGCGCCCCGAGATCGAGAACGTGGCCGGGTTCTTCCTCAACTCGCTCGTGCTGCGCAACACGCTGACCCCGGAGCTGACCTTCACCGACGCGGTCCGGCTCGCCAAGCAGACCTGCACCGAGGCGTTCGCGCACTCCAGCGTGCCGTTCGAGCGGCTGGTCGACGAGCTCGCCCCCGAGCGCGACCTGTCCCGCACCCCGCTCTACCAGGTCGCCTTCGACCTGCAGGACGAGGGCGGCACCAGCGTCGTGGCGAGCGACGGCCTGGCCATGGACGCCTTCCAGCGCGCCTGGCAGGTCGCCAAGACCGACCTGACCCTGTTCATGTGGCGGCGTGAGGACGGCAGCCTGGAGGCGGCCTTCGAGTACGCCACCGCGATCTTCGACCCGGGCACCGTGCAGCTGCTCGCCGACCGGTTCGTACGCCTGCTGGAGCAGGCCGTCGCCGCCCCGGCGACCCCGCTCGGCGAACTCGACCTGATCACCGCCGAGGAACGCCACCGCCTGCTGGTCACCTACAACGACGCGGCCGTGCTGCGGACCAGCGACAGCGTGCTCGACCTGTTCGAGGCGCGCGCCGCGGCCCGGCCCAAGGCTGTCGCGGTCGCCACCGACACCGGCGACATCAGCTACGCCGAACTCGACGCCATGGCCGACCAGATCGCGCACCAGCTGCGCGCCATGGGAGCCGGGCCGGGCTCGGTGGTGGCGGTGCTGCTGGACCGCTCCGCGTCGCTGCCCGCCGCGATGCTCGGCGCATGGAAGGCCGGCGCGGCATACCTGCCGGTCGACCCGACCTACCCGGTCGAGCGGGTCGCGCACATGCTGTCGATCGCCGGTGCCCGCACCGTGGTCACCCAGGCCGCGTACGCCGACCGGTTCGACGTGCCGATGCTGCTCGTCGACACGCACGCCCTCATGATCGCGGCGTCGCCGGCCAAGCCGCTGCGCCGCGACACCGAGCCCGACGAGCTGGCATACGTCATCTTCACGTCCGGTTCGACCGGGCTGCCCAAGGGCGTCATGGTCACCCATCGGGGCCTGGCCAACCACGTGGTCTGGGCGGCGCAGGAACTCGCGACCAAGGGCACCGGCGGCGCGCCGCTGTTCTCCTCGACCGCGTTCGACCTGGTCGTGCCGAACCTGTGGGGTCCGCTGGTGACCGGGCAGGCGGTGCGGATGCTGCCCGCCGACGTCGAGGTCACCCAGCTCGGCAAGCTGCTGTCGGAGGCCGGACCGTACAGCTTCATCAAGCTGACCCCCGGCCACCTGGAACTGCTCGGCCACCAGCTCGACGACGAGCAGGCCGCCGCGCTCGCCCCGATCATCGTCGTGGCGGGCGAGGGCCTGCCCGGCGCGCTGGCAACCCGCTGGCTGGACCTGCTCGGACCGGGCGGCCTGGTCAACGAGTACGGCCCGACCGAGGCGTCCGTCGGCACCTGCATCTACCCGATCAACGTCGCGCAGGACGGCGTCGAGGTGGTGCCGATCGGCTACCCGCTGCCGAACATGGCCATGCACGTGCTCGACGCCGGGCTGCGGCTGCTGCCCGACGGTGTCATCGGCGAGCTGTACGTCGGCGGCACCGGCGTGGCCCGCGGCTACGCCGGGCGGCCCGACCTGACCGCCGAGCGTTTCCTGCCCGACCCGTTCGCCGCCGACGGCACGCGCCTGTACCGCACCGGTGACCTGGCCCGGCGTCTACCGGGCGGGGCCGTGGAGTTCCTCGGCCGCATCGACGACCAGGTGAAGATCCGGGGCTACCGGATCGAGCTGGGCGAGATCAAGGCCGTCATCGACGCCCACCCGGGCGTGCGCAGCAGCGCCGTCGTGGTCGACAAGCGCCCCAACGGCGACAAGCGCCTGGTCGCGTACGTCGTCGGCGACGACCTTGCCGCACTGGCCGAGCACTGCGCCACCCGGCTGCCCGACTACATGATGCCCAGTGCGTTCGTGCCGCTGGAGCACCTGCCGCTCAACGCCAACGGCAAGGTCGACCGCGGCGCGCTGCCCGACCCGGACAGCGCCACCGCCCCCGAGGGCGGCGAACCGCCGACCACCCTGGCCCAGCAGCGCATCGCCGGCATCTGGACGGAACTGCTCGGCACGCCGGTCCACGGCGTACGGCAGAACTTCTTCGCCCTGGGCGGCCACTCCATCCTCGCCGTGCGGCTGGTGTCGCGCCTGCAGGAGGAGTTCGACCTGGACCTGTCCATCCGGCTCATCTTCGAGCGGCCCACCGTCGCCGGCCTGGCCGAAGCGATCGAGGACCGCATCTGGGCGGAGGAGTCCGCCCCCACCGCAGCGCAGACGTCGTTGAAGGAGCTTTCGGCATGACCAGCACCGCGTACGAGGCGCAGTCCCGCGAGGAGCTGATCCGCCGCCGCCTGGCCGGGTCGGCCGGGACCCGCCGCACGCGCATCCCCGCCGCGGACCGGACCCGCCCGCTGCCGCTGTCGTTCGGGCAGCAGCAGATGTGGTTCCTGAACCGGCTGGAGCCCGACAGCGCCGAGTACCTGGTGCCGGTCGCCCTGCGGCTGACCGGCCCGGTCGACGAGGCCGCCCTCGCGGCGGCCTGGCAGCAGGTCATCGCCCGGCACGAGGTGCTGCGCACCCGCTACGAGCTGGTCGACGACGAGCCGGTGCAGGTCGTCGACGCCCCGCGCGACGGCGCGCTGACCGTCACCGACCTGACCGGCCTGGCCGCCGACGAGCGCGAGCAGCGCGCCGCCGCACTCGTCGACACCGAGACCGTCACCGGGTTCGACCTGGAGCGGCAGTGGCCGGTGCGCGGGCACCTGATCCGGCTGTCGGACGGCGACCGCATCCTGGTCACCACGTTCCACCACATCGCCTGCGACGCCTGGTCGACCGAGGTGTTCGTCCGCGAGCTGGGCGCCCTGTACGCGGGCGCCCCGCTGGCCGAGCCGCAGGTCCAGTACGCCGACTTCGCCGCCTGGCAGCGCGCCCGGCTCGGCGGCGACATCCTGGACCGCCAGCTCGCCTACTGGCGGACCCAGCTCGCCGACCTTGAGCCGCTGGAACTGCCGACCGACCGGGCCCGCCCGGCCCGGCGCGACTGGCGCGGCGGCTCGGTCCCGATCGTGCTGCCCGCCGACCTGGCCGCCGGGGTGCGCAAACTCGCCGCCGAGGCCGATACCACCGTGTTCGTCACCCTGATGGCCGCCTACCAGGCGCTGCTGTCGCGCTACACCGGCAAGGCCGACGTCGCCGTGGGCACCGTCGTGTCCGGACGCAACCGGCCCGAGCTGCAGCAGCTGCTGGGGTACGGCATCAACAGCCTGGTCATCCGCTCCCAGTGGGACGACGACCCGGACTTCACGACGCTGCTCGGCCGGGTCCGGGGCACGGTGCTGGACGCCTTCGACCACCAGGACACCCCGTTCGCGAAGCTGGTCGACGAGCTGCAGCCCGACCGGGACATGTCCCGCAGCCCGCTCTACCAGACCGTGTTCACCATGCACGAGGAGCGCACCGCCGGTGACGGCACCGTCGGCATCACCCCGGTGCCGATCCGCTGGCAGGTGTCCAAGGTCGACCTCACCCTGCACGTCGAGGACCGCCTCGATGGCGGCCTGGCCGGGCGGTTCGAGTACGCCACCGCGCTGTTCGACGCGCGGACCGTGCAGCGCTTCGCCGCGCACCTGATCCGGCTGCTGGAGCACGTGGTCGCTGACCCGTCCGCCCGGGTCGGCGACCTCGGCCTGCTCGACGCCGCCGAGACCGCGCTCGTCACCCCCGCGCCGCTGACCGCCGCCACCCCGCAGGACTACCGCACCCTGCAGGAGCTGTTCGAGACCCAGGTCACGGCCACGCCCGACGCCGTCGCGGTGACCTCAGGGACCGTGTCGCTGACCTACGCGCAGCTCAACGCCAAGGCCAACCAGCTCGCCCACCACCTGCGCGGACTGGGTGCGGGGCCGGGTGTCCTGGTCGGAGTCTGCCTCGACCGGGGAGCCGAGCTGGTCCCGGCGCTGCTGGGCGTGCTCAAGTCCGGTGCGGCGTACCTGCCGCTGGACCCGTCCGTGCCCGCCGACCGCATCGCGTACATGCTCGACGACGCGGCCGCCGCACACGTGGTCACCGACGTCGAGCACCGCGCGCTGCTCGACGGCTTCACCGGCCACGCCGTGCTCGTCGACACCGACGCCCCCGAGCTGGCCGCCCAGCCTGACACCGACCCCGAGCTGCGCAACACCGCCGACGACCTGATCTACGTGATCTACACGTCGGGTTCGACGGGCCGCCCCAAGGGCGTCGCGCTGACTCACGCCAACGTGCACCGCCTGTTCACCGTGACCGCCGAGCTGCCCGAGTTCTCCTTCGGGACGTCGGACGTGTGGACGCTGTTCCACTCGTACGCGTTCGACTTCTCGGTCTGGGAGCTGTGGGGTCCGCTGCTGTATGGCGGCCGCCTGGTCGTCGTGCCGTTCGATGTCGCCCGCTCGCCGGAGGACTTCCTCCAGCTGCTGGTCGACGAGCAGGTCACCGTGCTGAACCAGACCCCGTCGGCGTTCCGTGCCCTGGTCGCGGCCGCCGCGTCCGGTGACCCCTGGGTCGACCGGCTCGCCCTGCGGGCCGTCGTGTTCGGCGGGGAGAAGCTGGAACTGGCCGACCTCACCCCGTGGGTCGACCGCGTCGGCCTGCACGGTCCCGTGCTGGTCAACATGTACGGCATCACCGAGACCACGGTGCACACCACGTTCCGGCCGATCAACGGCGCGGACATGCGCGTGCTCGGCGCGTCCCCGGTCGGCGGTCCGCTCGACGACCTGTCGGTGTACCTGCTCGACCAGCACGGCCACCCGGTCCCGATCGGGGTTCCCGGCGAGATCCACGTCGGCGGCCCCGGCGTGGCCCGCGGCTACCTCAACCGCCCCGAGCTGACCGCGCAGCGGTTCGTCCCGGACCCGTACGGTCCCGCCGGATCGCGGCTCTACCGGTCCGGTGACCTCGCCAAGCGCCTGGCCGACGGCAGTCTGGAGTTCCTGGGCCGCATCGACGACCAGGTCAAGATCCGCGGCTACCGGATCGAGCTGGGCGAGATCCAGGCCGCGCTGAACGCCGTGCCCGGCATCCGCGAGGCTGTCGTCATCGTGCGCGAGGACACCCCCGGCGACAAGCGCCTGGTCGGCTACGCCGTGCCCGACGGCGAGGAGCAGCTGCCCTCCCCGGTGCAGATCCGCGCCCTGATGGGCCGGACCCTGCCCGACTACATGGTGCCGACCGCGTTCCTGGCCCTGCCGCGCCTGCCGCTGACCGCCAACGGCAAACTCGACCGCAAGGCCCTGCCCTCACCCGACCGTGCCACCATCGTCAGCGGCGCCGACTACGTCGCCCCGCGCACGCCCGCCGAGCAGCGCATGGCCGACGTCTGGCAGCAGGTCCTCAAGACCGAGCGCGTCGGCGTCCAGGACGGCTTCTTCGACCTGGGCGGCGACTCGATCCGCGCCGTCGCGCTGGTCGGCGCGCTGCGCCAGGAGGGCTTCGACGTCGCCGTGCGCGACGTGTTCGAGCACCGCACCGTCGCCGCGCTCGCCGAGCACGTCACCGGCCGCCCCGCCCCCGAGCAGCAGCGCACGGTCGCGCCGTACGCGCTGATCTCCGAACTGGACCGGGGCAAGCTGCCGGCCGGGATCGTCGACGCGTACCCGCTGTCGCAGGTCCAGGCGGGCATGATCGTGGAGATGCTGACCGGGACCGGTCAGAACAACTACCACAACGTCACCTCGTTCCGGATCGTCGACGCCGACCCGGTCGACGCCGACGCTCTCGCCGGGGCCGCCGCGACCGTCGTGGCCCGCCACGACGTGCTGCGCACCGGCTTCGACCTGATCTCGTTCTCGCAGCCGCTGCAGCTCGTGCACGAGAGCGCCGTCATGGCCAGCGGCGTCACCGACCTCACCGGCCGCGACGCCGCTGGCATCGCCCAAGGCCTGCGGGCGTACGCCGCCAGCGAGCGCGCGACCCTGTTCGACCTCGCCGCGCCGACCCTGTTCCGGGTGCACGCGCACCAGGTCGACGGCGGCGCGTGGTGGCTGTCGGTCACCGAGTGCCACGCCATCCTCGAAGGCTGGAGCCTGCACTCGCTGCTCATGGAGCTGCTGGAGGTCTACCGCGCGCTACGCTCCGGCGGCGTCCCCGCCGAGCGTCCCGCCCAGCAGGTGCGCTACGCCGACTTCATCGCCGCCGAGCTGGCCGCGCTGGAGTCCGCCGACAGCCGCACCTACTGGCGTGACGTCGTCGCCGCGTACCCCCGCTTCGACGTGCCGACGGGCTGGGGCGACGACTCCGCGCCCGCCGAGATGTACGTGCAGCCCGCGCCCTACCACGACCTCGACCACCAGCTCCGGGCGTTCGCGGCGAGCGCGAAGGTGTCGTTCAAGGCCGTCATGCTGGCCACCCACCTCAAGGTGCTCAGCCAGCTGACCGAGGCCGCGTCGTTCTCGGCGGGCCTGGTCTGCGACGCCCGCCCCGAACTGCTCGGCGCGGACAAGGTCTACGGCATGTACCTCAACACGCTGCCGTTCGGCTTCGACCGCACCGCCCGCACGTGGCGTGAGCTGGTGCAGCAGGTGTTCGCCGGTGAGGTGGCGCTGTGGCCGCACCGCCGGTTCCCGCTGCCCGCCGTGCAGCGCGAGGCCGGCGGCGAGCGCCTGATCGGCGTCTACTTCAACTACCAGGACTTCAACCAGGTCGACACGAACCTGGTCGACTACCAGGCCAGCATCGACGACAGCCCGACCGAGTTCCCGCTGACGGTCTCCAGCCGGGCCGGGGCGTTCATGCTCACCGCCAACTCGGCGCACCTGAGCCGCGACAACACCCGCCGCCTGGCGGCGATGTACCGGGCGGTGCTGGAGGAGATCGTCGCCGACCCGGACGGCGACGCCCAGCGGGTGCTGCTGCCCGCCGTCGACGCCACGGTCCTTGCCGAGCGCTCGTACGCGGTGCGGTCCGTGCCCGCGACCCGCTGCGTGCACGAGGTCTTCGAGGCCCAGGTCGCGGCGGCCCCGGACGCTCCGGCGGTCGAGTTCGACGGCCAGGTGCTGTCCTACGCGCAGCTCAACGCCAAGGCCAACCGGCTCGCGCACCACCTGCGCGGCCTGGGCGTGCGCCCGGAGACCTTGGTCGGGGTATGCCTCGACCGGGGCGCGGAGCTCGTCCCGGCGCTGCTGGGCGTGCTCAAGTCCGGCGGGGCGTACCTGCCGCTGGACTCGGCGCAGCCCGCCGAGCGGCTGGGCTTCATGCTGTCCGACGCCCAGGCGCCGGTCGTGGTGACCCAGTTCGCCCACGCGCACCTGTTCGACGGCTACCCCGGCACGCTGCTGTTCGTCGACGAGCAGACGTTCGAGACCGAGCCGGACACGAACCCGGTGACGGTGTCCACGCCCGACAACCTGATCTACGTCATCTACACGTCCGGTTCGACCGGCCGGCCCAAGGGCGTCAGCCTGTCGCACGCCAGCGTGCTGCGGCTGCTGCTGATCGCCGAGGAGCACTACGGCTTCGGCCCGTCCGACGTGTGGCCGCTGTTCCACTCGTACGCGTTCGACGTCTCCGTCTGGGAGCTGTGGGGTTCGCTGCTCTACGGCGGCAAGCTCGTCGTCGTCCCGCGCGAGGTCACCCGGTCGCCGGAGGACTTCCTCGACCTGCTCGTCACGCACGGCGTCACGGTGCTCAACCAGACCCCGTCGGCGTTCCGGGGCCTGGTCGGCCTGGCCCGCGACGGCGACCCGCGCATCGACGCGCTGAAACTGCGCGCCGTGGTGTTCGCGGGGGAGAAGCTGGAGTTCGGCGAGCTGGCCCCGTGGACCGCGCGCCGCGGCTACGAGGCCCCGCGCCTGCTCAACATGTACGGCATCACCGAGACGACCGTGCACACCACCTTCTACCAGGTGCAGGCCGCCGACGTGGCGTCCGGCACCGGCAACCCCGTCGGGCACCCGCTGGGCGACCTGACCGTGCACCTGTACGACCAGAACGGCCACCTGGTGCCGCTGGGCGTGCCCGGTGAGATCCACGTCGGCGGCCCCGGCGTTGCCCGCGGCTACCTGCACCGCCCGGAGCTGACCGCGAGCAAGTTCGTCCCGGACCCGTTCGGCCCGGCCGGTTCGCGCCTGTACCGCTCCGGTGACCTGGCCCGCCGCCTGCCCGACGGCAGCCTGGAGTTCCTGGGCCGCATCGACGACCAGGTCAAGATCCGCGGCTACCGCATCGAGCTCGGCGAGATCCAGGCCGCGCTCAACGCCCACCCCGGGGTGCGCGACGGCGTCGTCGTCGTCCGCGAGGACAGCCCCGGCGACAAGCGCCTGGTCGCCTACTTCACGGTCGCCGCCGACACCGCCTCGGACACCGCCGACGCGGCCGGCAACGTCGCCGCGCCGACGGCGGCTGAGCTGGCCGAGCACGTCGGCGCGCACGTGCCGCCGTACATGGTGCCGTCGGCGTTCGTGGCGATCGACGCCGTCCCGATGACCGTCAACGGCAAGCTCGACCGGCGGGCCCTGCCCGCCCCCGACCGGGGTGCGCTGCGCGCCGAGCGGGAGTTCGTCGCGCCGCGCACCGACGCCGAGGAGCGCCTCGCCGAGGTGTGGCGCGACGGGCTCGGCGTCGATCAGGTCGGCGTGCACGACAGCTTCTTCGACCTGGGCGGCGACTCGATCCGCGCGGTCGCCCTGGTCGGCGCGGCCCGCGCGGCCGGGTTCGACCTGGCCGTGCGCGACGTGTTCGAGCACCAGAGCGTCGCCGAGCTGGCCGAACTGGTCGGCGGGCGCACCGCCCCGGCCGAGCAGTTCACGCCCGTCGCGCCGTACGCGCTGATCAGCGACGCCGACCGGGCCGCGCTGCCGGGCAACGTGGTCGACGCGTACCCGATGTCGCAGGCGCAGGTCGGCATGCTCGTGGAGATGCTGGCCGGGGACGGCAAGAACGCCTACCACAACGTGACCTCGTTCCGGATCGCCGACGACGTGCCGTTCGCGGCCGAGCCGTTCCGGGCCGCCGCGCGGCAGGTCGCCGGACGGCACGAGATCCTGCGCACCGCGATGGAGCTGACCGCGTACTCGGTGCCGATGCAGCTCGTGCTCGACGGCGTCGAGATCCCGGTGGCCGTGCACGACCTGCGCGACCTCGACACCGAGGCGCAGCGCCTCGCTGTGCGCGGGTTCGTGGCCGCCGAGCGGGAGGTGCTGTTCGACCTCAGCCAGGCGCCGCTGCTGCGCTTCGCCGTGCACCTGCTGTCCGACGACGCCTACCGGGTCACGTTCACCCAGTCGCACACCATCACCGAGGGCTGGAGCTACCACTCCCTGCTCATGGAGCTGCTGGACTGC
This sequence comes from Catellatospora methionotrophica, assembly GCF_011297335.1. GTDB lineage: Bacteria > Actinomycetota > Actinomycetes > Mycobacteriales > Micromonosporaceae > Catellatospora > Catellatospora methionotrophica. The sequence goes on from NZ_JAAOTJ010000023.1 coordinate 64,609, forward strand.
TACCGCACCCTGCGCGACGGCGGCCGGGCCGCCGACCCGGCCAAGCCGCCGGTGCGCTACGCCGACTTCATCGCCGCCGAGCTGGCGTCGCTGGAGTCCGCCGACGACCGCGGCTACTGGCGCGACGTCGTCGCGTCGTACCCGCCGGTGGCGATCCCGGCCGGGTGGGCGTACGCGGACGTGGCCCGCGAGCCGATCCGTGGCGGCGTGGCCCTGGGCCGCTTCGCCGACGGGCTCAAGGCTCTGGCCGCGCAGACCCGCGTGCCGATCAAGTCGGTGCTGCTGGCCGCGCACCTGAAGGTGCTCAGCCAGCTGACCGAGGCCGAGTCGTTCTCGGCGGGCCTGGTCTGCGACGCCCGCCCGGAGGTCCTGGGCGCGGAGCGGGTGTACGGCATGCACCTCAACACGCTGCCGTTCGGCTTCGACCGCACCGCCCGCACCGCCCGCACCTGGCGTGAGCTGGTGCAGCAGGTGTTCGCCGGTGAGGTCGCGCTGTGGCCGCACCGCCGCTTCCCGCTGCCCGCCGTGCAGCGCGAGGCCGGCGGCGTACGCCTGATCGACTGCATCTTCACCTACCTGGACTTCCACAACATCGACGGCGAGACCGTCGACGCCGACAGCACCATCAGCGACAGCCCGACCGAGTTCGACCTGTCCGTCACCACCATGGGCGGCTACCTGGGTCTGAGCAGCCACACCGGCGTGTTCAACCGGCACCACATGAACCGCCTGTCCCTGATGTACGAGGCCGTGCTCGCCGCGATGGCGGCCGGCCCCGACGGCGACGCCCAGGCCGTGTACCTGCCGCCGGGCGAGGCTCGCCTGCTCACCCCGGCCCCGGTCGTCGCGGACGCCCCGCAGGACCGCCGGACGCTGCACGAGCTGTTCGAGGCCCAGGTCGCCGCGACGCCCGACGCGGTCGCGGTGACCGCCGGAACCGGATCGCTGACCTACGCGCAGCTCAACGCCGAGGCCAACCGGCTCGCCCATCACCTGCGCGGGCTCGGCGCGGGACCCGGTGTCCTGGTCGGCGTCTGCCTCGACCGCGGTGCCGAACTGGTCCCGGCGCTGCTGGGCGTGCTCAAGTCCGGCGCGGCGTACCTGCCGCTGGACCCGGCGTACCCGGCCGACCGGCGCGAGTTCATGCTCGCCGACGGCGACGCCCGCATCGTGCTCACCGAACGCGCCCACGCGGGCCTGTTCACGGCCGACCGCGAGCTGATCCTGCTCGACGAGACCGACCTGAGCGCCCACCCGGCCGCGAACCCGCCGCCGGTCACCACCCCCGACGACCTGATCTACGTCATCTACACGTCCGGGTCCACGGGCCGCCCCAAGGGCGTCGCGCTGACCCACGCCAACGTGCACCGCCTGTTCACCGTGACCGCTGAGCTGCCCGAGTTCTCCTTCGGTTCGTCCGACGTGTGGACGCTGTTCCACTCCTACGCGTTCGACTTCTCGGTCTGGGAGCTGTGGGGTCCGCTGCTGTACGGCGGCCGCCTCGTCGTCGTCCCGTTCGATGTCGCCCGCTCGCCGGAGGACTTCCTCCAGCTGCTGGTCGACGAGCAGGTCACCGTCCTCAACCAGACGCCGTCGGCGTTCCGTGCCCTGGTCGCGGCCGCCGCGTCCGGCGACCCGCGCGTCGACGCCCTGGCCCTGCGGGTCGTGGTGTTCGGCGGCGAGAAGCTGGAGCTGGCCGACCTCACCCCGTGGACGGACCGCGTCGGGCTCGACGCCCCGGTGCTGGTCAACATGTACGGCATCACCGAGACGACGGTGCACACCACGTTCCGGCCGGTGACCGCCGACGACATGCGCGTCCTGGGCGTCTCGCCGGTCGGCGGGCCCCTGGACGACCTGGCCGTCTACCTGTTCGACCAGCAGGGTCACCTGGTGCCCGTGGGTGTCCCCGGCGAGATCCATGTCGGCGGCCCCGGCGTGGCACGCGGTTACCTGAACCGCCCGGAGCTGACGGCGCAGCGGTTCGTCCCGGACCCGTACGGTCCCGCCGGATCGCGCCTCTACCGCTCCGGTGACCTGGCCAAGCGCCTGCCGGACGGCAGTCTGGAGTTCCTGGGCCGCATCGACGACCAGGTCAAGATCCGTGGCTACCGCATCGAGCTGGGCGAGATCCAGGCCGCGCTGCGGGCGCAGGACGGCGTGACCGACGCGGTCGTGATCGTCCGTGACGGCAACCTGGTCGCCTACGTCATCGCCGAGGGCACCCTCGACGCGGCGGTGCTGCGCACCGCGCTCGGGCAGACCCTGCCCGAGTACATGATCCCGTCGGCGTTCGTGGCGCTGGACCGCATCCCGCTGACCTCGACCGGCAAGCTGGACCGCCGGGCGCTGCCCGCGCCGGACCAGTCCGCGCTGCGCACCCGCGAGCACATCGCCCCGCGCACCGACGCCGAGGCCGGGCTCGCCCGGGTCTTCGCCGAGGTGCTGGGCGTCGAGCAGGTCGGCGTGCACGACGGGTTCTTCGAGCTGGGCGGCGACTCGCTGCGGGCCGTCGCGCTGGCCGGGGCGCTGCGCGCCGCGGGCTTCGCGATCGGCGTACGCGACGTGTTCGTGCACCAGAGCGTCGCCCGCCTGGCCGAGCTGGCCGGGGACACCGTCGCCGTCCCCGTCGCGGCTGTCGCACCGTTCGCGCTGGTCACCGACGCCGACCGGGCGCTGCTGCCCGAGGGCGTCACCGACGCGTACCCGATGTCGCAGGCCCAGATCGGCATGGTCGTCGCCGCGCAGAACAGCGGCGACCGGGCGTACCACATCGTCACCGCCGTCAAGGTCCGCGACGGGTCCGCCGTGGACGGCGACGCGCTGCGCGCCGCCGTGGCGGAGCTGGTCGTGCACCACGAGACGCTGCGCACCTCGTTCGCTCCGGCGGGCTACTCGGTGCCGCTGCAGCTCGTGCACGACGCGACCAGTGTGGACGTCACCGTCTCCGATGACGCGTCGGCTCACCAGTCCTACCTGGACGGGCAGCGCTCGCTGCCGTTCGGCCTGGACCGGCCGGGGCTGCTGCGGATCGCCGCCCACCCGGGCGACGGCGGCTGGTGGCTCACGGTCACGGTCAGCCACCTGGTCACCGGCGGCTGGGACTTCAACTCCCTGCTCGCCGAGCTGACCGGCCGCTACCAGGCCCACCGCGACGGCACCCCGGCGCAGACCGCGCCGCCCGCCGCCGTGCGCTACGCCGACTTCATCGCCGGTGAACTCGCCGCCCTGGCCTCGGCCGACGACCGGGCCTACTGGTCCGGCGTCGCCGAGCGGTACGCGCCGTTCGCGCTGCCCGTGACCTGGTCCGCCCAGGGGGAGACCGTCAAGGTGCGGGTGCCGTACCACGACCTCGCCCCGGCCCTGCGCGCCCTGGCCGACGCCGAGCAGGTGTCGCTCAAGTCGGTGCTGCACGCCGCGCACCTCAAGGTGCTCGGCCAGCTCACCACCGAGGCCGCGTTCTCCAGCGGCCTGGTCGCCGACGCCCGCCCCGAGGCCCCCGGCGCGGACCGGGTGCACGGCATGTACATCAACACGCTGCCCTTCGGCCACGACCGTGGCGCGCGCACCTGGCGCGAACTCGTGCACCGGGTCTTCGACCGCGAGAACGAGCTGTGGGCGCACCGGCACTACCCGCTGCCGCAGATCCAGCGCGACGCGGGCGGCCGGCCGCTGATCGGCGTCATCTTCAACTACCAGGACTTCCGGCAGGTCGCCGACGGCCCGATCGACGCCCGCGAGAGCGTCGGCGAGGGCAGCACCGAGTTCGCGCTCGCGGTCAGCACCGCGGGCGGGCACATCGTGCTGACCACCGCCGCCCTCGGGCGGGCCGACGCCGAACGGCTCGGCGCGATGTACCGCGAGGTGCTGGCCGCGATCGCGGCCGACCCCGACGGTGACGCCCGCGTCAATCACCTGCCCGCCACGGAACGGGAGACGATCCTGCACACCTGGACCGACACCGGCACGTCGACCGTGCTGCCGGACACCGCCCAGCTCGCCTTCGAGGCGCAGGCCGAGGCGACCCCGGACGCGGTCGCGGTCACCGAGGACGGCGTGCACGTCACGTACGCCGACCTGAACGGCCGCGCCAACCGGCTCGCCCACCACCTGCGCGACCTCGGTGTCGGCCCGGACGTGCTGGTCGCCGTGTGCGCCGGCCGCTCCACCGAGCTGGTTGTCGCCGTGCTGGCCATCGCCAAGGCGGGCGGCGGCTACGTGCCGCTGGACCCGGAGTACCCGGCCGACCGGCTGGCGTACCTCGTCGAGGACACCGCCGCGCCGGTGCTGCTGGCGCAGCGGGCGCTGGTCGGCGAGCTGCCGCAGACGGCGGCGACCCTGGTCGTGCTCGACGAGCCGCAGGCGTGGGCCGACCGGCCCGCCACCGACCCGGTCCCGACCGCGAGCCCGGACGACATCTCCTACGTCATCTACACCTCCGGTTCGACCGGTCGCCCCAAGGGCACGCTCAACACCCACCGGGCCCTGGTCAACCGGTCGCTGCTCGGCGCCGCGCCCGCGTTCGGCGTGGATGCGACGTCGACGGTGCTGCTCAAGACCGAGACCGGTTTCGATCTGTCGATGGGCGAGATCTGGGGCACCCTGCTGGTCGGCGGCCGCCTGGTGGTGGCCCGCCCCGGCGGGCACCGCGACCCGGCGTACCTGACCGGCCTGATGCGCGACGAGAAGGTCACCGTCGTGGTGTTCGTGCCGTCGATGCTCGGCGTGATGCTGGGCGAGGGCCTGGAGCAGTGCCGCGACCTCAAGACCATCGAGGCGGTCGGCGAGGAACTGCCGATCGACCTGGTCCGCCGGGTCACTGCGGCGATGCCGTGGTGCACCCTGGCCAACGGCTACGGCCCGGCCGAGGCCGCGATCGAGGTCAGCCACTGGACCTGCGACCCGGCGGTCGTCGGCGCGCTGGAGCGCACCCCGATCGGCGTCCCGTACCCGAACGTGCGCCTGTACGTGCTCGACGAGCAGCTCCAGCCGGTCCCGGTCGGCGCTCCCGGCGAGGTGTACGTCGCGGGCACGGCCCTGTCGCGGGGCTACCACAACCAGCCCGCGATGACCGCGTCGAAGTTCGTGCCCGACCCGTTCGACGTCGGCGGGCGGCTCTACCGCACCGGCGACGCCGGTTCGTGGCGGCCCGACGGCAGCCTGGACTACCTGGGCCGGATCGACACCCAGATCAAGCTCAACGGTGTCCGCATCGAGCTCGGCGAGATCGAGGTCGCACTGCGCGGCTGCCCCGGCGTCGCCGAGGCCGCGGCCAGCGTCTACACCAACGAATCAGGCCGCCGCAGCCTCGTCGGCTACGTCGTCCCCGCGCCGGGGGAGTCCCCGGAGCCGGCCGAGCTGCGCGAGCAGCTGCGCCGGTCCCTGCCGGAGACGATGCTGCCCAGCGCGTTCGTGCGGGTCGCGGCCCTGCCGCTGAGCCCCAACGGCAAGCTGGACCGCCGCCTGCTGCCCGCCCCCGACACCGACGCCTACGTCACCGGCGAGTACGTCGCCCCCCGCGACGAGACCGAGGCCCGGCTCGCCCGGGTCTGGGCGACCGTGCTCGGCGCCGAGAAGGTGGGCGTCGAGGACTCGTTCTTCGACCTCGGCGGCGACTCGATGCGCGCCGTCGTGCTGGTCGGCGCGCTGCGCGAGGCCGGTATCGCGACCTCGGTGCGCGACGTGTTCGCGACCCGGACCATCGCCGCGCTCGCCGCGACGATCGATCTCGGCGAGGCGGCCGACGCGGTGACCTCGACCGAGCCGTTCGCGCTGATCTCCAACTGGGACCGGTCCGCGCTGCACGCCCGTAGTGGGCTCGCCGACGCGTACCCGATGTCGCAGATCCAGCTCGGCATGCTGGTGGAGCTGGCCGCGGGCGACGAGCGCGGCAGCTACCACAGCGTCATCGCGCACCGGATCAGCGACGACCGGCCCTTCGACGCCGACCTGTTCACCAAGGCCGTGTCGGCGGTGCTCGGGCACCACGACGTGCTGCGGACCTCGTTCGAGGTCACCGGCCTGTCGACGCCGATGCAGCTGGTCCACGAGACGGTCGCGCCGCCGGTGACGATCGTCGACGGCCGGCGGCTGCCGGCCGCCGAGCAGAGCGCGGCCCTGGAGGAGTTCATCGCCGCCGAGCGGGCCCGCCCGTTCGACCTGACCGCCGCGCCGCTGGTGCGCATCGCCGCGCACCTGGAGAGCGACCAGGCCTGGTGGCTGACGTTCACCATGTGCCACGCCGTCACCGAGGGCTGGAGCGTCAACACGCTGCTGGCCGAGCTGCTGGAGGTCTTCGACGGCCTGCGCGACGGCACCCCCGTGACGCTGGAGCGGCCGCCGCTGCGCTACGCCGACTTCATCGCCGGTGAGCTGGCGTCGCTGAACTCCGCCGACGACCGGTCCTACTGGCACGACGTCGTGGCCCGCCACGCGCGGTTCACGCTGCCCGCCGGGTGGGGCGAGGACGAGGGCACGCCGCGCGAGGCGCTGCGGGCCACCGTCGACTACCGCGACCTGGCCGACGGCCTGCGCGCCGTGGCCGGCACGGCCCAGTCGTCGCTGAAGGCGGTGCTGCACGCCGCGCACCTGAAGGTGATGAGCCAGCTCGTCGGCGACGAGTCGTTCTTCACCGGCCTGGTCTGCGACGCCCGGCCCGAGCTGACCGGCGCTGACCGGGTGCACGGCATGTACCTCAACACGCTGCCGTTCGCCCACGACCGGTCCGCGCGCACCTGGCGCGAGCTGATCACCGCGACGCTGGCCCGCGAGGTCGAGCTGTGGCCGCACCGCCGCTACCCGCTGCCGACCATCCAGCAGGAGGTCGGCCGGGGACTGATCGAGGTCTTCTTCAGCTACCAGGACTTCACCAGGGCGGCGGGGGAGCACTCCGGCGAGGGCCGGGTCGGGGTACGCATGGGCGAGGGCTCGACCGAGTTCGGCCTGGCCGTCGTCGCCCGCGACGGCGCGTACAGCCTGTCCACCGACAACCGCACCCTGAGCCGCGCCAACCTGGACCGGATCGCGGCCATGTACCGGGCGGTGCTGGAGGCGATCGTCGCCGACGTCGACGGCAACGCCCAGGCCCCGTGCCTGCCCCCGGGCGAGCGGGAGCGGCTGCTCGGCGCGGCCGATTCCACCCCGGCCGAGGCCGTCGACCGGTGTGTGCACCAGGCGTTCGAGGCGCAGGCCGCCGCGACCCCGCACGCCACGGCGGTTGAGTTCGAGGGTGTCGAGCTGACGTACGCGCAGCTCAACGCGAAGGCCAACCGGCTCGCGCACCACCTGCGCGGGCTCGGCGCGGGCCCGGAGACCCTGGTCGGCGTACACCTGGAGCGCGGAGCCGAACTCGTCCCGGCGCTGCTGGGCGTGCTCAAGTCCGGGGCGGCGTACCTGCCGCTGGACCCGATCCAGCCCGCCGACCGGCTCGGGTTCATGGTCGACGACGCGGGCCTGTCCCTGGTCGTCACCACATCCGACCTGGCCCCGGCCCTGTCCGAGGTGTACTCCGGCCGGATGATCCTGCTCGACAGGCAGACCTTCGACACCGAGCCCGAGGCCAACCCGGCCGTGTTCGGCACCCCCGACAACCTCATCTACGTCATCTACACGTCCGGCTCGACCGGCCGCCCGAAGGGCGTCAGCCTCACCCACGCCAACGTGCTGCGGCTGCTGCTCGTGGCCCAGGAGCACTACGGCTTCGACGAGACCGACGTGTGGCCGCTGTTCCACTCCTACGCCTTCGACGTGTCCGTCTGGGAGCTGTGGGGCTCGCTGCTGTACGGCGGCAAGCTCGTCGTCGTCCCGCGCGACGTGACCCGCTCGCCCGACGAGTTCGCCGACCTGCTGGTCGAGCACGGCGTGACCGTGCTGAACCAGACCCCGTCGGCGTTCCGGGGCCTGGTCGGCCTGGCCCGCGACGGCGACCCGCGCGTCAAGCGCCTGTCGCTGCGCGCGGTGGTGTTCGCGGGGGAGAAGCTCGACATCCCCGAGCTGCGCCCGTGGGTGGACCGGATGGGCCTGGCCCGCACCGCGTTGCTCAACATGTACGGCATCACCGAGACGACGGTGCACACCACCTACCACCGGGTCACCAAGCGCGACCTGGAACCCGGCGCCCCGAACCGGGTCGGCCGCCCCCTGTCCGACCTGCGGGTGCACCTGCTCGACGCCAGCGGCAACCTGGTCCCCGCCGGGGTCCCCGGCGAGATCTACGTCGCCGGCCCGGGTGTGGCGCGGGGCTACCTGAACCGGCCCGAGCTGACCGCGCAGCGGTTCGTCCCGGACCCGTTCGGCCCCGCCGGTTCGCGCCTCTACCGCTCCGGTGACCTGGCCAAGCGCCTGCCGGACGGGAGCCTGGAGTTCCTGGGCCGCATCGACGACCAGGTCAAGATCCGTGGCTACCGCATCGAGCTCGGCGAGATCCAGGCCGCGCTGGCGGCCGTGCCCGGCATCCGCGACGCCGTCGTGGTCGTCCGCGAGGACACCCCCGGCGACAAGCGCCTGGTCGCCTACGCGGTGCCCGAGGGCGAGGAGGTGCCGCGCCCGGCGCAGCTGCGCACGATGCTGGCCCGTACCCTGCCCGACTACATGATCCCGTCGGCGTTCGTGCCGCTGGCCGCGCTGCCGCTGACCCCGAACGGCAAGCTCGACAAGCGGGCCCTGCCGCACCCGGACCCGTCGGCCCAGGCCGCGGTATGGGAGTACGTCGCCCCGCGCACGCCCGTCGAGGAGCAGGTCGCCGCCGTCTGGGCGACCGTGCTCGGGGTGGACCGGGTCGGCGTGCGCGACGGGTTCTTCGACATCGGCGGCCACTCGATCCGCGCCATCGCGCTGGTCGGCGCGCTGCGGGCGGCCGGGTTCGCGGCCACGGTCCGCGACATCCTGCAACTGCAGACCGTCGAGGCGCTGTGCGCGGCCCTGTCCGAACGCGACGGCGACGTGGAGGAGGAGCGGCAGGCCGCCCCGTTCTCGCTGATCGCCGACGCCGACCGCGAGCGCCTGCCCGAAGACGTGGTCGACGCGTACCCGCTGGCCCGGGTGCAGCTGGGCATGCTCGTCGAGCTGATGACCGAGGGCGAGACCCGGACCTACCACAACGTGGCCTCGTTCCGGATCCCCGACGCCGAACCGTTCGACGCGGTGGCCCTCGCCGACGCGGTGCAGCTGGTCGCCGACCGGCACGAGGTGCTGCGCACCAGCGTCGACGCCACCGACTACAGCGAGCCGCTGCAGCTCGTGCACCGCGCGGCGACGCTGCCGGTGACCGTGCACGACCTGCGCCACCTCGACGAGGCCGAGCAGGACACCGCCGTGCGGGAGTTCACCGCCCGGCAGTACGCCACCCCGTTCGACGTCACCGCCGCGCCGCTGATCCGCGTCGACGCGCACCTGGAGACCGACGAGACGTGGCGGCTCGGGCTGACCGTCTGCCACGTGATCCTGGAAGGCTGGAGCCTGCACGCGCTGCTCACCGAGATCCTGTCGGCGTACCGGCAGCTGCGGGCCGGTGGCCCGGTGCAGCTGGAGCCGCTGCCCGCGGTGCGCTTCGCCGACGTCATCGCCGGCGAGCAGGAGGCCCTGGCGTCGGAGGACGACCGCGGCCACTGGCAGCGCCTCGTCGACCGGTTCGACAAGTTCACCCTGCCCGCGGGCTGGGGCGACCCGTCGAGCGCCGGGCAGCCGTACACGGTGCGGGTGCGCCTGTTCGACCTGGAGCGCGACCTGCGCGCCCTGGCGTCGAAGGCCCGGGTGTCGTTCAAGAGCGTGCTGCACGCCGCGCACCTCAACGTCATGAGCCGCCTGACCGACCAGGCCGAGTTCTCCACCGGACTGGTCTCCAACAGCCGCCCCGCCGTGCTGGGCGCCGAACGGGTGCTGGGCATGTCGCTCAACACGCTGCCGTTCGCCCACGACCGGTCCGCGCGCACCTGGCGCGAACTCGTCGAGCAGGTGTACGCCCGGGAGATCGAGATGTTCCCGCACCGGCGCTACCCGTCCCCGGCGATCCGCCGCGGCCAGGGCGCCGGGGAACGGCTCATCGACGTCTACTTCAGCTACCACGACTTCGACGAGGTCGTCGGGGACCTGGTCGCCGAGGGCGCGACCATCGGCGCGGGCGCCAACGAGTTCCCGCTGTCGGTGGCCACCGAACCCGGCCACCTGGTGCTGCGCACCGACACCCGCTCGCTGACCCCCGACAGCGCCCGCCGCGTCGCGCAGATCTTCCGGCAGGTGCTGGAGGCGATGGCCGCCGACGCCGACGGCGACGCGACCGTCGCGCTGCTGCCCGAGGGCGAGCTGCACGACGTCACCGTCACCTGGAACGACCCGGCGTACCCGGCCGCGCTGACGGCCGAGGTCACCGCGTCGGTGCCGGAGCTGTTCGCGGCCCAGGTCGCGGCCACCCCCGACGCGATCGCGGCCGGGGACCTGACCTACGCCGCACTCGACGCGCGGGCCGGGCGCATCGCCGCCCACCTGCTCGCCCTCGGCGTACAACGGGAGCAGGCCGTCGGCGTGCTCGTCGAGCGCGGCACCGACCTGCTGGCCACCTTCCTGGGCGTATGGCGGGCCGGCGGCGCGTACCTGCCGCTGGACCCGGCGCAGCCCGCCGAGCGGATCGCGCACATGCTGGCCACCGCCGGAGCCGACGTCGTGGTGACCCAGCAGGCCACCGCCGACCGGTTCGGCGACGGGGTGCGGCTGGTGCTGCTCGACCGCGACGCCGACGCCATCGCCGGGCACGAACCCGCCGCCCAGCCGCCGGTCGACCTCGACCAGCTCGCGTACGTCATCTTCACGTCGGGTTCCACCGGCCGCCCCAAGGGCGTGCAGGTCACCCACGGCGGCCTGGCCAACCACGTCCGGTGGGCCGCAGCCGAGCTGATCGGTGACCGCCCCGGCGGCGCCCCGGTCTTCTCCTCGGTCGCGTTCGACCTGGTGGTGCCCAACGTGTGGGCGCCGCTGATCACCGGGCGGCGCACCTGGCTGTTCCCGGCCGACGCGACCCTCGACGACCTCGGGCGGCAGCTCGTCGCGGCGGGCCCGTTCAGCTTCATCAAGCTGACCCCCGGCCACCTCGACGTGCTCACCCACCAGCTCACCGCCGCCGAGGCCGCAGCGCTGACCCCGGTGCTGGTCGTCGCGGGCGAACCGTTCACCCGCCGCACCCTCGACGCGTGGACCGCGCTGTCCCCGACCACCAAGGTCGTCAACGAGTACGGCCCGACCGAGGCGTCCGTCGGCACCTGCATCTACCCCGTCGACGGGCCGCAGGACTTCGACGTGCTGCCGATCGGCCACCCGCTGCCCCGGATGACCATGCACGTGCTGGACGTGAACATGCGCCCGGTGCCGGTCGGGGTCATCGGCGAGCTGTACGTCGGCGGCTACGGCGTGTCCCGCGGCTACGCCCGCCAGCCGGAGCTGACCGCGGCCAAGTTCGTGCCCGACCCGTTCGGGCCGGCCGGGTCGCGCCTGTACCGCACCGGCGACCTGGCCCGCTGGCTGCCCAGCGGCGTGGTCGACTTCGCGGGCCGCATCGACGACCAGGTGAAGATCCGCGGTTACCGGATCGAGCCCGGCGAGATCCAGGCAGCGCTGTCGGCGCACCCCGGCGTCGCCGACTCGTACGTGACCGCGTACGAGGTCAGCCCCGGCGACCGCCGCCTGGTCGCCTACTACGTCGCCGACGGCGACACCGCCGACCTGGCCGCTTACTGCCAGCAGAACCTCCCGGAGTACATGGTCCCCACGTACTTCGTGGCGCTGGCCGAGATGCCGCTCAACGCCAACGGCAAGGTCGACCGGCGGGCCCTGCCCACCCCCGACACCGCCGACAGCGGCCCCGCGTACGTGCCCCCGTCGACGCCGACGGAGGCGCTGCTCGCCGGGATCTGGCAGCGGGTGCTCGGCGTCGAGCGGATCGGTCTGGACGACCGGTTCTTCGCCTTGGGCGGCCACTCGATCCTGATCATCCAAGTGATCGCGGCAGCCAGGCAGGCGGGTCTCCCGCTCGGCCTGCGCCAGCTCTACCAGGACCAGACCCTGCGCGACCTCGCCGCGGCCGTCGCCCCGGAAACCCCGGCCGACGAACCGGAGCAGCCCGCACCGGCCCAGGCGCAGTGCGTCGTACAGCTGTCCGTGCCCTCCGGCATGGACGGTGACCAGGCCTGGTGCGCCGTCACCACGGCCCTGGCCACCCGCGCCGTCAACCTCGGCCAGCTCCGGCGGGCCGAGGTCGGCAAAGCCGGCCGCCGCCGGGCCGGGGAACTCGCCGCGCTGATCGAGCAGGGCCACAGCGCCCTGGTCGAGACGAACGGCAAGCCCGTGCACCTGCTGGTCGCGCTGACCGCCGACACCCTGTCCGACCTGGACTGGGCCGACGTGGTCACGAGCCTGAACGAGGGCACGGAACGCACCCGCCGCACCGGCGCGGTCGAGGTGCTGCCCGCGACACCGGTCACCGTCGAGCGGCTCAGCGAACTCGACGTCGCCCCGCAGCGGGTCGTCATGGAACTGTCCGTCGAAGCCACCGCCGCGCTGCTGCTGGACGCCTCGGCCCTGCCCGAGGTGCTGGTCGCGGCGGTCAACCGGGCCGTCGGCGGCACCGGCGCGACGGTGCGGCTGCACCACCGGGCCCGTAACGGCAGGCGCAAGGGCTGGCAGCTCGACCGGATCGTCCGCGACGCCGACGCGCCACGGCCCCCGGTCGCCGTGCAGACCGCGGTCGACGGCGGCAGGCTCCAGCTCAGCTGGGCCTTCCACGCCGACGCCCACGACCACGGCGAGGTCACCCGCCTGGCCGAGGACACCCTGCGCGCCCTGCGCTGGCGCACCGGCCGGGCCCTGCCCAGCCCGCTGGCGGCCATGGCCACCGAGCACGTGCCCGGCACCGTCGTCGCGCTGATCGACGGCGGCGAACTGGCCGACGTACGCGCCTTCGGGGTGCTCACCCCCGGCGGGCACCCGGTGACCGCCGACACGGTGTTCGCCGTCGGCTCGGTCAGCAAGCACCTGACCGCACTGGGCGTGCTGCGCCTGGCCGCGAACGGGTCGCTGTCACTCGACGACGACGTCAACAACCACCTGCGCGGCCTGCGGGTCCCCGGCGACCACCCGGTCACCGCCCGCCAGTTGCTCGGGCACCTGTCCGGGCTCGCCCCGGTCGACCACGTCGGCCACGCGCCCGGCACCACCGGACCGTCGCTACGCGACCTGCTCGGCGGCCTGCGGGCCGAAGGCGTGCCCGGCGCGGCCTACCGCAAGGCCAACGTGCACTACTGGGTCCTGCAGGAACTGATGGAGTCGATCACCGGAACCCCGTTCGCGCCACTCATGCGCGAGCTGGTGCTCGACCCGCTGGACATGGCCGACAGCAGCTTCGACCAGGCGTTCCCGCAGGGCCGCCCGGTGGCGATCGGCCACGACCGGCACGGCCGCCCGATCGACGGCTGCTGGCGTGAACGCGTCGACGCCGCCGCCGCAGGCCTGTGGACCACCGCCCCCGACCTCGCCAAGGTCGCCCGGGAGATCCGCAACGCCCACCTGTACGACACCGGCCGGGTGCTGCGCCGCACCGACGCCGAGCAGCTGCTGACCATGCACCCGGCCAGCCTCTACGGCCTGGGCAGCATCGTCGACGCGACCGGCGACGACATCGAGTTCGGCCACGGCGGCGAACCCGCCGGCCACCGCGCGATGGCGTTCTCCCGGCTGCGCGCCGGGGCGGGCGTGGTCGTGCTGACCAACGGCGAGAACGGCAAAGAGATCATCCAGTTCGTCGGGGAAGCCCTCAGCCGCAGCGACGAGTGGACCCGGCCATGACCAGGAGGCAACCGATGGGTGCGCGGCACCTCATCTCGATGGACGACCTGAGCGACACCGACATCGTCGCCGTCGCACGGGCAGGCGCGCGGATGGCCCGGGGGGAGCACGACCACCCCCTGGCCGGCCAGGTGGTGGGGGTCTACTTCGCACGGACCTCCACCCGCACCCGCACCGCCTTCTCCAGCGGGGCACTGCGGCTGGGCGCGCGGCTCATCGCGTACGGGCCCGGCGACCTGCAACTCAACACCGGGGAGACGACCGAGGACACCGGCCGGGTGCTGTCGGGCATGCTCGACGTGCTCGTCGCCCGCACCGCCGCCGACCAGGCCGAGATGCGCGGCTGGGCCGGGCAGGACCGGATGTCGGTCGTCAACGCGATGAGCGCCCAGGAGCACCCCACCCAGGCCCTGGCCGACCTGACCACGCTGTACCGGCACTTCGGCCGCCTGCACGACCTGCACCTGCTCTACGTCGGCGAGGGCAACAACACCGCCACCGCCCTGGCCCTGGCCATGACCCGCCTGCCCGGCACCACCCTGGAACTGCGCACCCCACCGGGGTACGGGCTCCCGGCCGACCTCGCCGCACGGGCACACGCCCAGGCGGCCCGGACCGGGGCGGTCATCGTCGAACGCCACGACATGGACCAGCTGCCCAAGGACGTCGACGCGATCTACACCACCCGCTGGCAGACCACCGGCACCAGCAAACCCGACCCGGACTGGCGCACCGTGTTCGCCCCCTTCCAGGTCACCGCCGACCTGTGGCGGCACAGCCCGCACGCCGTGTTCCTGCACGACCTGCCCGCACACCGCGGCGAGGAGGTGAGCGCCGACGTCCTCGACGGACCGGCCAGCCTCGCCTTCTTCCAGGCCGAGAACAAGATGTACAGCGCGATGGCGGTCCTTGACTGGTGCCGCTCGATCGCGCCCGGAGAGGATGAGACCGCATGACGGTAGTCGGCGAGCAGACCGGGGCACAGCAGTCGCCGCCGGACCAGGCCGCCCCGGCGGAGGCAGCCGCGGCCCTGGTGACGGCCCTCCAGGCCGAGAAGGCAGCCACCGAGGCCGCAGGGGCGACACCCGCGGTCCGCTCGGACCCGGCGACCGGGACGGACGGGGCCCCGGAGCCCGAGCAGCGGCCCAAGCCGCCGGGCCTGTGGCGCAACCGCGACTTCATCCTGCTGTGGACCGGCGCCGGGATGGCGTTCCTCGGCGGCCGGGTCAGCGCCATCGCGTACACCCTGCTGGTCTTCTGGTCCACCGGCTCGGCGACCGCCGCGGGCCTGGTCGGGTTCGCGGCGCTGCTGCCCAACCTGCTGGTGCAGCTGCCCGCCGGGGCCCTGGTCGACCAGTGGGACCGGCGCAAGACGATGATCATCTGTGACGTGGGCCGGATCGTCGCCGTCGGCGGCGTGTTCGCCGCCGTGCTGCTCGGCTACGTCTGGGTGCCGCTGATCATGGCGGCCGCGTTCGTCGAGGCCAGCCTCGGCGTGTTCTACCGCCTGTCCGAACGCGCCGCCGTCCGCAACGTCGTCGACGAGACCCAGCTCGGCGCGGCCATGGCCGGCAACGAGGCACGCGGCCAGGCCGCCGGGCTCATCGGCCAGCCCGTCGGCACGCTGTTCTACGCCCTCACCCGCTGGATGCCGTTCGGCTTCAGCGCCATCGCCTACCTGATCTCGCTGACCACGCTGCTGTTCATCCGCAAAGACCTGCGGGTGCCGCTCGACGAGCAGGGCACCCCGCCGCGCATCCTGGCCCGGGTCCGCGAAGGCTTCGCGTTCGTCTGGGAGCAGGTGTACCTGCTCCGCGCGCTCAGCCTCATCGCGGCCAGCAACATCCTGTTCCAGGTGCTCAACCTCGCCCTGATCATCATCGTCAAGGACATCGGCGGCTCGCCGGCGATCATCGGCTTCGTGCTCGCGGTCAACGGGATCGGTGGCATGCTCGGCGCGCTGAGCAGCAACTTCTTCATGAAGCTGATCGGTATCCGGCGCATCATCATCTTCGTCAACATCAGCTGGGCGGTGCTCATGCCGCTCATCGCGTTCGCCGACAACGCCGTCGTGCTCGCCGCGATCTACACCGCCATCGTGTACGGGGCGGGCGTGTCGAACGTGGCCGGGATGGTGTACCAGGTCAAGACCACGCCCAACCGGATGCAGGGACGGGTCGGGTCGATCTCGATGCTGCTGGCGTCCGGCACCAACTCCATCGGGGCGCTGGTCGCCGGGTTCGCGCTCGACGGGTTCGGCACCGTGCCCGCGGTCCTCGGCGTGGCCGCGGTCATGGCACTGCTGGCGTTCCTGTCGGTGCTCGGCTTCGGCGGCAAGCGCGCCGCAGAGGCGGAGGCGGCAATCAACATCACCCGCTGATCCGGTCCGCCTGCCGCCGCACCCCACGACAACTCCTCCCGTCGTGGGGTGCGGCTCCGCCATACGCGGATGTCAGCAGGCTGAAGACGATCTCAAACGTAGATGCGAACCACGGTGTCTTAGCCTGGGCGTAGGTCGCCCGCCGTGGGCGAGTGAGGCACAACGTCCGGCCGCCCGAACGACTCGCCCGTCGTCCACGCTGTACCCTGCGAGCCAGTTCAAGGCTTGATGGAGGCAGTGTGAGCTTGGCGAAGCGAGGTAGCCGGCACATCACCGTTGACGCCCGTGGCTACCGCTGGACCGTGAGAAGGAAGCCCACCTACTGCCAAGGTATGGGCTGGACCCCGTTGACCTTCGCAGTCGAGTCGGCGGAGGGTACTGGCACGGTCCTGGTTGTTCGCACCTCAGCGCCACATCCGAGCAACTGGCTGAAACTCCCGGTTCAACCCGTGCTGCCCGCCATCGTGGCAGCGAGCATACGAACCGCTCTTCATCAGGGCTGGAGGCCCGACAACCCTGGCGCTCCGCTCGTCCTGGACCTTGGTGACTGCACGGGTTAGTCCCTTCGCCTGAATGGCGGCCCGTTCACGGGTGAAAACCGTGCGTGGCGGTTGCGGCCGTGGTCGGGGTGGTGGTGCCGTGGTGGTGGTCGCCCGTGCTGACGTCGTCTCTTCTTGGTC
>NZ_JAAOTJ010000024.1 GCF_011297335.1 Catellatospora methionotrophica
CCCGCCCCACCCGCGCCGCAACTCTTAAAGAGTTGCGGCGTCAGGAGGGTCCGGAGGCCGCGACTCTTTAAGAGTTGCGGCAGGGGGAGGTCAGGGGCCGGGGGGTCAGGGGCGGGGTGGTGGGGTCACGGCTCGGCGGAGGGCGGTTAGGCGGGTGCCGAGGCTGGCGAGGCCGCCGGGGAAGAAGTAGACGGCCAGGATGAAGATGGTGCCCAGGACGAACAGGGGCTGGGACAGGGGGCCTGCGAGCACGCCGGGTAGGGAGTCGACGGCGTCGGAGCCGCCGAAGTCGGTCAGGCGGTGGTCCAGGTAGGTGAACAGGACGCCGCCGATTACGGGGCCGAACCGGGTGCCCGGTCCACCGAGCACGACCATGACCAGCAGGGTCAGGGTCAGGTCCGACGACGCGACGTGCGGGGAGGCACCGGCCGCGAGCAGCAGGTACACCACGCCGCCGAGGGCGGCCAGCGCGCTGGACAGGGTGAAGGACACCAGCTTGAAGCGGTACGGGTCCAGCCCCAGCACGCCGATGCGCCGCTCGTCGTCGCGCAGCCCGGCGAAGACCCGCCCGGTCGGCGACTGCGCGACCCGGTGCAGCACCACCACGACCAGCGTGAGGTACGCCAGCGCGATCCAGTACAGGTTGACCGTGTTGACGACGCCGACCAGCGCGTCGGGCAGCCCGGACGAGGCCAGCGCCAGGCCCTCCTCGCCGCCGGTCAGGCCGCCCGGGTCGCGGGCCACCAGGATCGCGCCGACCTGCCCGAACGCCAGGGTGACCATGGAGAACGCGATGCCGTGCACCCGCAGCGCGACCGCGCCCAGCGCCGTGGCGACGGTCGTCGCGAACAGCACCGCCAGCAGCGCGGCCAGCGGCAGCGGGTAGCCGTACTTGGTGATCAGGATGTCGGTGCCGTAGACGCCGAGCGCGAAGTAGAGCGCGTGCCCGAACGACAGCAGCCCGGTGCGCCCGAACAGCAGGTCGTATCCGGCCGCGAGCCCGCCGAAGACCAGGCACAGCGCCAGCACCTGTAGCGCCCCGGGCGAGTTGATCGGCCCGTCGAACAGCCCGGGAATCGTGATCCCGCTGTACGGCAGCACCGCCAGCAGCGCGAACGCCGCCACCGGCCAGAACCGCTTCACCAGCGCCGACGTCGCCGGACGGGCGGGCGCGGTGGGCACGCCCGGCCGGTCCGGGGTCTGCGCCACGGGAGTCTGCGTCGCCGTCATGCTGTCGCCGCCTTTCCGGCCAGGCCCGCGGGACGCCACAGCAGCACGACGGCCAGCAGTGCGACCACGCAGATGTCTCCGGCGCCCGAGGTGCCGTAGTAGTTGACGAACTGCTGGAGCAGGCCCACCGCGACCGCGGCGATCGCCGAGCCCGACACCGAGCCCATGCCGCCGATCACGACCACGATGAAGGCGAAGATCAGCAGCGAGGCTCCGCTGGTCGGCGAGACGCTGCCGAAGTACACCCCGGACAGCGCGCCCGCGAGGGCTGCGGCGGCCCCGCCGATGGCGAAGACCAGGGTGAACGCCTTGCGCACGTCGATGCCGAGCGCGGTGACCATCTCCCGGTTCTCCACCCCCGCCCGGATGATCAGGCCGTACCGGGTCCAGCGCAGGAAGGCCAGCAGCAGGCCGAGCACCACCAGGGCGGCGACGATCAGCAGCAGCCGGTCCAGCGGCACCCGGGCTTCGGCGATGGTGACGACCTGCTGGGTCCACGACGGGCGCGGGAACGGGCGCGGGTCCGCGCCGAACCCGGCCTGCAGTGCGGCCACCCCGGCCAGCGACAGGCCGACGGTGACCAGCACCTGTTCGATGGTGCGCGAGTAGAGCGGCCGGATCATGACCAGCTCGACCAGCGCGGCGACCACGGTCCCGGCCAGCACGCCGAACGCGACGGCGAGCACGAAGCCCCATCCGTCCGATCCCGCGCCGGGCAGGTTGCCCGCGGCCCACCAGGTGGCGTACGCGCCGACGGACAGGAACAGCCCGTGCGCGAAGTTGAGCACGTCGGCGAGCCCGAACACGAGCGACAGCCCCGACGCGACGAGGAAGTACAGCGCCGCCAGGCCGAGCCCGGTGACGGTCATCAGGACGATCGTCGACATCAGTGCCCCCCGGCAGCGTTGACGGCCAGCAGAGACTTGGTGAGCGCCGGGTCGGCCAGCAACTGCTCGCCCGGTCCGGTCCAGGCGACCTGGCCCGCGGCGATGACGACGGCGTCGCCGGCGAGCCTGCGTACGACGGCGAGGTTCTGCTCGACGAGCAGGACGGGCACCGCCTGCGCGGCCCGTTCCAGAGCCTCGGCCACCTCGGTGACCACCTTGGGCGCGAGACCCTTGGTCGGCTCGTCGATGAGTAGCAGCCGGTTGCTGTTGAGCAGCACCCGGCCCAGCGACAGCATCTGCTGCTGCCCGCCGGACAGCGAGCCCGCCCGCTGCTTGGCCCGCTTCGACAGCTCGGGGAACAGGCTGAAGACCAGGTCGTAGTCGGGGGCGTCGGTGCGCTCGGCCAGCCGCAGGTTCTCCGCGACGGTCAGCCCGGCGAACACGCACCGGTCCTCCGGCACGAAGCCCAGCCCCGCCTTGACCAGCGCGTGCGTGGGCCTGCCGAGGATCTCCTCGCCGCCGAGCCGGACCGAGCCGGTCGCGGTGCCGTTGCGCGGGGTCAGCCCCAGGATCGCGCGCAGCGTGGTCGACTTGCCCACCCCGTTGCGCCCCAGCAGCACGGTCACCCCCGACGAGGCGACGTCGAAGGAGACGCCCTGCAGGATGTGCAGCCCCGCGATACGCACCGACAGGTCGGCCACCTGGAGCAGGCTCGCCGATGCGGCGTCGGCCGGCGGCCCGGCGGTCCGCTCGGCCGCCGCCGGCGCGCCGCCCGGGTTCGCCGTGCCGGTTCCGACGGCCCGCTCCTCGGCCGTCACCGTGCCGTCGGGGCCCGGCGCCCCAGCTCGCTCGGCCGTCACAAGCCCTCCCCCAGGTATGCCTCCTGCACGGTGGCGTTGGCCATCACCGCGTCGGGGGTGTCGCAGGCCAGCAGCGCGCCGTGGTGCATGACGGCGATGCGGTCGGCCAGGTCCAGGATCACGTCCATGTGGTGCTCCACCATGAGCACGCTGCGACCGCTGTGGGCGGTCAGCTCCCGGATGACCTCGACCAGCTCGGGCACGTCCTCGGCGGACACCCCGGCCATCGGCTCGTCCAGCAGCAGCACCGACGGCTCGCCCGCCAGCAGCAGCGCGATCTCCAGCTTGCGCTTCTCGCCGTGGGCCAGCGTGCCCGCGAGCGCGTCGCCGCGCGCGCCGAGCCCGACCGTGGCCAGGCACTCGTCGGCGCGCTCGGCGACCTCGCGGTAGGCCGCCGCCCGCCGCCACAGGGCCAGCGAGCCGCCGCGGTGCGCCTGAACGGCGAGGCGTACGTTCTCGCGGACCGACAGGCTGCCGAACACCGACGAGGACTGGAAGGTGCGGCCCAGGCCGCGCTGCGCCCGGCGGTGCGGGGCCAGTGTGGTGATGTCCGCGCCGTGCAGCAGGACCCGTCCGGCGGTGACCGCGCGCAGGCCCGAGATGAGGTTGAACAGCGAGGTCTTGCCGGCCCCGTTCGGGCCGATCACGCCGAGGAACTCACCGGGGTGCAGCTGCAGGGACACGCCGTCGACGATGGCGACCTCACCGATACGCCAGGTCAGCGCATCGGTGGCGAGCACCGCGGCGGAGGCTTCTGGGGAGCCGAGGCCCCGTCCGGGCCGCTGCTGCGGCGCGGGCGGGGCCTCGGTCGTACCCGTGGTGGGGTGGTCCACAGGTCAGGACTTCATCGCTACGGCGGGCGGGGTGACGTCTTCCGGCGCCAGCTCCTTGACCAGCTGCGGCTTGGCAGCCGGGCCGACACCCACGAGCTTGACCTGGAACATCGGCTGGATCATGGCGTGGTCCTCCTTGCGGATGGTCATCTTGCCCTTGACCCCGTCGAAGCTCCAGCCCTCCAGCGCGGTGACCATCTTCTCGACGTCGTCGCCGCCCTCGCTGACCGCCCGGACCACCATCTGCGCGGCGTTGAAGCCGTCGGGGCTGAACAGGTCCAGCCCACCGGTGATCTTCGCGCCGGCCGCCTTGGCGGCCTCGTTGCTGGTCGCGCCGTCGAAGTAGTGCGACAGGAAGGAGATCTTCTCGCCGGCCGCGCCGAACACCGGGTAGGACGCCTTCTGGTCCAGGCCGGTGACGACGGTGGTGCTGCCGAGCACGCCCTGCTGGTCCAGCGCGCCCCACATGGCGGTGGCGGTGGTGCCCGCCCAGGCCACGAACAGCAGGTCCGGCTTGGCCGCGTTGACCTGGCTGGCGAACGGGGTGAAGTCGGTCGCGCTGGCCGGGACCAGGATCGCCGACACCTTCGCGCCCGCGCCGCCGATGACCGCGGTCACCGCCGCCTCGTTGGCCTTGCCGAACGCGCTGTCCTGCGCGAAGACGACGACCTTCTTGTCCTTGGCGTCGCCGATGAACGACTTGGCGGCGAGCACGTCCTGGTACGACTGGCGGCCCGAGCGGAACGTGTAGCGGTTCACGCCGGTGATGCCGTCGGTGGCGGCCGGGCCGGAGATGAACAGCGTCTTGTCCTGCGCGGCGACCGGCGCGACCTGCAGGGCCACCCCGGAGGACGCCGACCCGGCGAGGATCTTGACACCCTTGCCGATCAGGTCCTTCGCCGCGGACACGGCCTTGGCCGGGTCACCGGCGTCGTCGGCCTCCAGCAGCTCGATCGCCCGGCCGTTGACCTTGTTGGTGCCGTTGGTGGCCTGGGCCAGCCCGGCCTTGAAGCCGTCGATGTACTGCTTGCCGTAGCTGGCCAGCGCGCCGGACTGGGAGTAGACCAGACCGACCTTGACCGGGGCCCCGTCCCCGCCCGTGCCCTGCGCGGCCTCCTGCGGGCTGCTGCAACCGGCCGCGGCCAGCAGGGCCGCGGCGACCGTCGAGGCAACGAACACCCGCCGGGACAACCCGGCATTATCTGCAAAAACGTGCAGTCTGCTGCGCTCGCTCACTGCATCTCCTCATTGAGTGGTCTGTCGATGCCGCGAGGTCGCTCTGTTAATGCGGTGTTGCCGGAGCGAGTCACCTCGGGGTCGCGGACCACGCTAGAGAGACACCTCACAGGCGGCCATGTGGGCGCAACCCACAACGACCGCCCATGCGGTGTAGCGCACAGCTAGAGCACGGACAGATGAACGTGGTTGGTGTGGTCGCCGGCCGGGTCGTCGCCACAGTTGCCGCCCGCCGAGCGGTACGTCTTCCAGCCCGATCCGGCCAGCCAGATCTTGCAGTACCAGATCACGTACATGACGCCGAGCCTGCTGGCGTTCTTCACGAAGAACGAGGCCAGCTTGTCGCCGTAGAGCTTGTTCGCGCCCTTGGACGAGAAGTTCTTGAACCCGTCCGGCTCCGAGGAGAAGTCGCAGGCCCGGCCCTTGGGATGCTCGTACATGTCGCCGGAGCGGTAGCAGGAGACGTAGTGGTGGAACCAGCGTTGGGCCTGCTGCAGGGCGAACAGGGTGCGCGGCGTGACGCAGCCGTTGGCCGGGGTCGGGTCGTCCACGGTGCAGCCCTGCGACGGCCAGCTGCCGTCGGAGTTGCGCTTGGCCGAGGCGGAGGTCGGCGCGTACGGGTCGACCCAGCCGTTGGTCGCGTAGCCGCCGACCGCCGACAGCGCCCGCTCGGTCGCCGCGCGCAGCTTGGTCATCTCGGAAACCTGCTTGGCCTGCTCCTTGACCCGGGCGTCGATCTCGGCCTTGGTCGTGTCGATCTCCTTGCGGGCCTCGACCAGTTCGCTGATGCGGGCCTCGTCGCGGGCCGTCATCTTCTCGAACGCCGCGGAGCGGGCCAGGAAGGCGTCCGGCGAGTTGGCGTTGAGCATGACGCCGATGACACCGAGCCGCCCGGCCTTGTAGGCCTCGGCCGCGTACTTCTGCACGCCGGTCTTGGCGCGCAGGTAGCGGTTCTCCGCCAGCACCAGCGTCTTGTTGAGCGCGGTCTGCTCCGTCTTGGCCTTGGCGAGCAGGCCCTCGGCCTCCAGGTACTGACCGGCGGCGCTCTCCAGGGTCTGGCGCAGCTGCGCGATCTTCGTCGAGGAGATCTCGTTGGGCTCGGCCAGCGCGGCGGAGGGGAACGTGGTCACCAGGAACGCTGCCGCCACGGCGACGGCGATGGCCGACACGAAACGACGCCGGGGACGGCGCACCGTCAGGGTCACGGACGTGGATCCTTCCGTCTCACGCCGCGAAGGGAAGGAACTGGGGGTGCGCGCGGCGGCGGCCGCCACGGGAGTCGGGGGCACCCGCAGACGTGCGGCCGCGAGGCAGGTTACCGCAGCGCCGCGCCGGCAGGAAAGTTGTTCATGCGAGCAACACGCTGCGTACCAGCCCAAACACCGCATCGTCACGGCACACGACGAGACCGTTGCGCGGGTGCACCGGGTCGTAGTCGGCGCCGTCGAACTGCTTGACCACGCCGCCGGCCTCGCGCATCAGCAGCGCACCCGGCGCGTGGTCCCACGGCTTGGCCCGCCAGAACAGCGCGAAGTGCCGGGTCTGCTGCAGCAGTTCCGGGTACTCCCGCGCGGCGCAGCGCATCCCGGGGATCGCCTCGGAGAGGTTCGGCAGCCGGGACTCCAGCTGGTCGCGCAGGTCCGGCGGCAGGAACCTGGTCATCACGACGCCACGCAGCTCTTCCGGAGCGACCGGGGTGTGGTCCAGCACCACCCGCACGCCGTCGACATAGGAACCGGCTCCGGCCTCGGCCGCGGCGACGGTTCCGGGGACCGGTTCGTAGATCACCGCGAGCACCGGCACGCCGCCCCGCATCAGGGCGACCATCATGCCGAACGGCTCCTGCCCGGCGGCGAAGTTGCCGGTGCCGTCGATCGGGTCGATCAGCCATACCGCGCCGTCGTCGTCGAGGCGGGTGAGCACGTCCGGGTCGGCCGCGACGGCCTCCTCGCCGACCACCAGCGAGCCGGGCAGCAGCGCCGCGAGCCGTGCGGTCAGCATGACCTCGGCCTCACGGTCGGCGACCGTCACGAGGTCACCGGGGCTCTTCTCGACGATCTCCCCGTCGGCCAGGTTGCGGAACCTCGGCAGAACCACCGTCTCCGCGGTCTCCCGCAGAATCTCCACGATCCGGTCAATCATCGCCGTGCCCCGATCCTGGTGGGTTTATGATCGTCCAATGTTCGCACGGAGGACGAAGCGTCTCATCGCCACCGCAGCGCTGGTGGCCGCGCTCACCGGTGGGGCCCTGGCCGGTTGCAGCGGCGAAGGTGCGACCAGCACCTGCAGCACGACCGGCTGCACGATCACCTTCGAGCGCAGCGTCACCAACGCCAAGATCTCCATCCTGGGCGTCGAAGTGCAGCTCGTGAGCGCGAACCAGGATTCGGCGACGCTGAAGGTCGCCGGGCAGGAGGTCACCGTGCAGCGCGGCAACGGCGTCAGCGTCGGCGACTTCACGGTCAAGATCACCGAGATCACGGACAGCCAGGTCGTGGTGCAGGTCGACCGCGGCGGAAACTGACCCGGTCAGCTGCGCCGACCCCCGCCCACGACGCGGTCGCCACGGGTTAATCTCGTACGCGACCGGCTGCGCCAGCAGCCCAAACCTGGCGCGGAGCGCCCCGGAACACGGTGGTCGACAATGACTGGCAACCCCTCCACTCCCCCCGTCTTCGTGCACCCGAGCGCCGATGTCGAGGAAGGCGCGCAGGTCGGCGCCGGGACCAAGATCTGGCACCTGGCGCACGTGCGCAACAGCGCGACGATCGGCGCGGGCTGCGTGATCGGCCGCAACGTGTACGTCGACGCCGAGGTCGTGATCGGCGACCTCGTGAAGATCCAGAACAACGTGTCGGTGTACCACGGCGTCACCATCGAGGACGAGGTCTTCGTCGGCCCGTGCGTGGTCTTCACCAACGACCTGCGGCCGCGCGCGCAGAACCCGGACTGGCAGATCACCCCGACGCTGATCAAGCGGGGCGCGTCGCTGGGCGCGAACGCCACCATCGTCTGCGGCACGGTCATCGGCGAGCACGCGATGGTCGCCGCCGGTTCCGTGGTCACCAAGAGCGTCGCGCCGAACCAGCTCGTGGCCGGCAACCCTGCCCGGCACCTGGGCTGGGTCGACGAGAAGGGCCAGATCGTGTCCCGCGACGCGGAGCGGCCCACCGGCCTGTGACGAAGGCCGGAGCATGACGACCAGCACCGTGCGCGGCCGGCCACCCGGGTGCCCGGCCGCGCACGGTGTGCTCGGATCAGCCCGACAGGCCCGCGATGATCGCCGACACCAGGCGCGGCACGTAGTCGGCCGGCACCGGGTTGCGGGTGACCGCGAGGTGCCAGTACACGGGGCCGACGATCAGGTCCACCGCGACGTCGGGATCGGTGTCGGCGGGCAGCTCGCCGCGCTCGACGGCACGGCCGATCAGCAGCGCGCCGACCTCGTGCTGGTTCGCGCGCAGCGCGTGCTGCAGTTTCTCGCCGATCTGCGGGTTGCGGGCAGCCTCGGCCAGCAGGTCTGGAATGACCTGCGAGGCCAGCGGATGCCGCAGCGCCCGGGTGAGGATCTGCAGGAAGATCATCAGGTCGCCCTGCAGCGTCCCGGTATCGGGCAGCGGCAGTTTCTGGCCCGCCAGGCCGGACACGATCTCCAGCACCATTTCGAGCTTGGAACCCCACCGCCGGTAGACGGCGGTCTTCGCCACACCGGCGCGCCGGGCCACCGCCTCGATCGACAGCCGGCCGTAGCCGACCAGGGCAAGCTCCTCCACCACCGCGGCCTGGATCGCCTCGGTGATATCCCCCCTCAACACGGCCGCCCCCGCGGGGACGCGCCTACTCTCAGCCAGCACGTGCATACGATAGCGCAGCGACGCAACGGTTGCGTCGCGACGCGCGGCCGACTAGCATCACTTTTACGTCGATACGGTGGCGTCTCTTCCTTGACGTCGGCTACCGTGTGTGACCGCCACTCATCCCCAGTCTGGAGATCGGAGCCCTTACCATGGCAGAAGCTGTGGTGACAGAGCCTTATCCCGCCCTCGCACCGGCCCAGCTCGCGGCGATGCACGGCCTGCGGGCCGCGGGTGACCGGCCTGGACTGCGCGAGTACGTACGCTCGCTGTGGGCCTACCGGCACTTCATCATCGCGTTCGCGAACGCACGCAACGTCGCGACGCTGACCACCGCACGGCTCGGACAGCTCTGGCACGTACTGACCCCGCTCACCAACGCCGCGGTCTACTACCTGATCTTCGGTGTGATCCTGGGCACCAGTAGCCGGATCGAGAACTTCGTCGCCTACCTGTGCTGCGGCATCTTCATCTTCGGCTACACGTCGGCGGTGGCCTCGGCGGGCACGGTGGCCATCACCAGCAACCTGAACATGATCCGGGCGCTGCAGTTCCCCCGGGCCAGCCTGCCGCTGTCGGTCACCATCACCCAGTTCCAGCAGTTGCTCGCCTCGATGGCGGTGCTGATCGCGATCGTGCTGGTAACCGGCGAGCCGCCGCGGCTGGCCTGGCTGACCCTCATCCCGCTGCTGTTCCTGCAGACCGTCTTCAGTGGCGGCCTGGCGCTGCTGCTGGCCCGCCTGGGCTCGAAGATCGTCGACCTGAAGCAGATCATGCCGTTCGTCCTGCGCACCTGGCTCTACGGATCGGGCGTGTTCTACAGCCTGACCACCGCGACCGACAGCATGCCGACCTGGGCCTCGACGCTGCTGCACCTCAACCCGATGCTGGTCTTCATCGAGCTGGCCCGCGAGGCGCTGATCACGACCACCCCGGCGTCCCACTTCTCGGTGTCCTCGATGTGGGCGGTCGCCGCCGGCTGGGCGCTCGTCATGGGCGCGGCCGGCTTCCTCTACTTCTGGCGTGGCGAGAAGGAGTACGGCCGTGGCTGAGACCAGGATCCCCACCGTCGTCGTGGACGACGTGCACATCGTCTACCGGGTGCACGGCGCGGCCAAGGACTCCTCGCCGCTGGGCGCGCTACGCCGGATCGCCTCGCGCGGGCCGTCGGCGACCGTGCGCGAGGTGCACGCGGTCAAGGGCGTCAGCTTCACCGCCCACGAGGGCGAGGCCGTCGGCCTGATCGGCACCAACGGCTCGGGCAAGTCCACCCTGCTGCGGGCCATCGCCGGGCTGCTGCCCGCCACCAAGGGCGCCGTCTACACCAAGGGCCAGCCCTCGCTGCTCGGCGTGAACGCGGCCATGATGGCCGACCTGTCCGGCGAGCGCAACGTGGTGCTCGGCTGCCTGGCGATGGGCATGCCCAAGGGTGAGGTGCGCGCCAAGACCCAGGAGATCATCGACTTCTCCGGGATCAACGAGCGCGGCGACTTCAGCTCGCTGCCGATGCGTACGTACTCCTCGGGCATGGGTGCCCGCCTGCGGTTCTCGATCGCGGCGGCCAAGAAGCACGAGGTGCTGCTCATCGACGAGGCGCTGGCCACCGGTGACGCCAAGTTCCGCAAGCGCAGCGAGGACCGTGTCCGCGAACTGCGGGCCGGCGCGGGTACGGTTTTCCTGGTCAGCCACTCCCTGAGCTCGGTTCGCGACACCTGCGACCGGACGATCTGGCTGGAGTCGGGCGTGATCCGGATGGACGGCCCGACCGACGAGGTGCTGGCGGCGTATGAGGAATTCAGCACCGCCAAGTGAGTCTCACCAGCGAATATAGAATCGGACTCACCATCGGTACGGGTCCGTTGAACAGCACGGAAAAGGAAACGAGGAGGACCCCTTGAACGGAAAGCCCATCCCCCCGGCACGACCGGTGATCGGTGAGGCCGAGATCGAAGCCGCCGTGCGCGTCCTGCGCAGCGGCATGGTCGTGCAGGGCCCCGAGGTCAAGGCGTTCGAGGACGAGTTCTCGACCCTGGTGGACGGCCGTCACAGCGTCGCGGTGAACTCGGGCACGTCCGCCCTGCACCTGGCGCTGATCGCGATGGGCGTCGGCCCCGGCGACGAGGTCATCGTGCCGTCGTTCTCCTTCGCCGCCTCCGCCAACGCGGTACGCCTGGTCGGCGCCGAGCCGGTCTTCGCCGACATCGAGGCGGGCAGCTTCTGCCTCGACCCCGACGCCGCCGCGGCCGCGATCACCCCGCGCACCGTCGCGATCATGCCGGTCCACCTGTACGGCCACCCCGCCGCGATGGACCGGATCATGGCGCTGGCCGAGCGGCACGGCCTGGCCGTCCTGGAGGACGCCTGCCAGGCGCACGGCGCCGCGCTCAACGGCACCCCCGTCGGCGCGTTCGGCATCGCCGGCACGTTCAGCTTCTACCCCACCAAGAACATGCACTCGCTCGAAGGCGGCATGATCACCACCGCCGACGCCGAGTTCGCCCGCACCCTGCGCCTGCTGCGCAACCAGGGCATGGAGCAGCGGTACGCCAACGAGATCGTCGGCGCGAACATGCGGCTCACCGACGTCGCCGCGGCGGTCGGCCGGGAGCAGTTCAAGCAGCTCCCGCAGTGGACCGAGCAGCGCCAGTCCAACGCCAAGTTCCTCGACTCGCGGATAACCACCGTGGTGACCCCGCCGGTCGCGGACAACGCCAAGCACGTGTACCACCAGTACACGGTGCGGGTCGAGGGCGGGCACCGGGACGCGCTGCAGGCGGGCCTGACCGAGAAGGGCATCGGCAGCGCGGTGTACTACCCGACGCCGATCCACCGCCTCAAGCCGTACCTGACGGCCGAGGGCAAGGTCAACACGGCGTGGGACCTGCCGGAGACCGAGAAGGCGGCCGCCGAGGTGCTGTCGCTGCCGGTCTTCCCGTCGCTGACGGCGGAGGAGCTGGAGTACATCGCCGACGGCGTGAACACCGTGGCAGGTCGGCTGTGAACGGCGAGCGTAAGCTGCGCGCCGGTCTCATCGGCCTCGGCGCGATGGGCCGCAACCACGCCCGCGTGCTGTCCGGCCTGGCCGGGGTCGAGCTGGTCGCGGTCGTCGACCCGATGGGCGACAGCACCGGCACGCTGCGGGTGCCCGTGGTCCCCACGGTCACCGAGCTCATCGCGCTGGGCATCGACTACGCGGTGATCGCCTGCCCTACCGCGCTGCACGAGGAGGTCGGCCTGGAGCTGGCCGCCAACGGCGTGTGCGCGCTGATCGAGAAGCCACTGGCCCCCTCGATCGAGGCCGCCCGGCGGCTGGTCGACGCCTTCGAGTCAGCCGGCCTGGTCGCCGGTGTCGGTCACATCGAGCGCTACAACCCGGCGCTGCAGAGCCTGCGCTCCCGCCTGGAGGCGGGCGAGCTGGGTGAGGTCTTCCAGGTGGTCACCCGCCGGCAGGGCCCGTTCCCGCACCGCATCGCCGACGTGGGCGTGGTCATGGACCTCGCCACCCACGACATCGACCTGACCAGCTGGGTCACCGGCCAGTCGTACGTCTCGGTGTCGGCGCACACGGTGTTCCGCAGCGGACGCCCGCACGAGGACATGGTCGCCGCGGTAGGCCAGCTCGCCGACGGTTCCATGGTCAACCACCTGGTGAACTGGCTCAGCCCGCTCAAGGAGCGCTCGACGGTGATCACCGGCGAGAAGGGCTGCTTCGTCGCGGACACGCTCACCGCCGACCTGACCTTCTACGCCAACGGTGCGATCACCACCGAGTGGGAGGCGCTGCGCTCCTTCCGCGGCGTGGCCGAGGGTGACATGATCCGGTTCGCCATCCCGAAGCGGGAGCCGCTGCTCGTCGAGCACGAGCGCTTCCGTGACGCGGTGGAGGGCAAGCCCAGCGACATCGTGACACTGCGACAGGGTCTGCGTACGGTCGAGGTGGCCTCGGCTGTGCTGCGTTCGGCCCGGTCCAAGTCCACGATGCAGCTGCCCGCCACGACGTAGCGGGTGCAGCCAGCCCATTGCTGGAAACGACGGTGATGCCGATGGCCCACCAGCGACCCGCCCACCAGGGCAGGGGCGTTGGCGGGCCATCGGCTTGATGATTATCAGGCTCACGGAGGACCGCATGGCATCCCATGTCCGCCAACCACGGCTGGTGGTGGTCGTCGCCAACGACATCAGAGGAGACTCCCGGGTTCAGAAGACGGCGATCGCGGCGGCACGCGACGGCTGGGACGTCACGATGGTGGGCCGCACCGACGGCACCGAGATCGAGCACACGACCATGGGTTCGCTGAAGGTCGTCCGGGTCCCCGTGGTCGCCGCCCGGCAGCAGAGCCGACTGGGGCGCACCGCCGACCGGCTCGCCAGGTCCGGCTCGGGTGCCGAGAACCGGTCCCGCGCCCGCGGCGTCGCCCGCGTCGGCGAGCTGGGCATGCACTTCGCCCGCCGGGTGGTGGGCAAGGTGCGCCACGAGGTCCGCCAGATCCGGGCAAAGCGCACCGCGCAGGCCGCGCCGACCGGCGACTGGCGGCGCGACTGGCCGATGCTGGTCCAGCTCGACCGCTCGTTCGTCCCCGTCATCGTGGACCTCGCCCCGGACGTCATCCACGCCAACGACATCGGCACGATCGTCGTCGCCGCGCACGCCGCCGACCAGCTGCGGGCCGCCGGCCACAACTGCTCCTGGCTCTACGACGCCCACGAGTACGTGCGCGGGGTCCAGTGGCCCAACCGCATGCAGGCGTCCGGGTGCATCTCCGCCGAGCGCGAGTTCATCCACCAGGCCGACGCCGTCGTCACCGTGTCGACCCAGCTGTCCGACATGCTGCGCAGCGACCACGACCTCTCGGTGGCCCCGATCGTCGTCGGCAACTCCCCGGTCCGCGAGATCATCAAGCCCACGGCCCGGCTGTCCGTACGGACGCTGTGCAACCTGTCCGAGGACACCCCGCTCATGGTGTACGCGGGGTGGATGGGCAAGGAGCGCGGCCTCGACATCGTGATCGCGGGCATGGCCAAGCTGCCGGGATACCACCTGGCGCTGGTCGTCGGCCGGAGCAACCCGCTGCTGGCCCAGCTACTCCAGCAGGCCGAAGAGGTCGGCGTACGCGAACGCGTCCACCTGCTGCCCTACGTGCCCCAGCACGAGGTCGCCGCCTACCTCAACTCGGCCGACCTGGGCCTCATCCCGTTCCGCCGGGTGCCCAACACCGAGATCTCCCTGCCCACGAAGATCTCCGAGTACCTGCACGCCCGCCTGCCGCTGGTCACCAGCGACGTCAAGGTGGTCCGCGCGTTCGTGGAGGACAACGGGATCGGCGAGGTCTTCCCGGCCGAGGACGCCGACGCGTTCGCCGAGGCTGCGGAGAAGGCGTACGCGCAGCGCGCGGCCCTGCGGGCCAGGATCACCGAGCCGATCCTGGACGAGCTGTCCTGGGAGTACCAGAGCCGGGCCCTGCTGCGCCTGTACCGCGACCTGTCCGCGCAGTCGCCCAGCGAGACCTTCGACCTGCCCTGGGACTCCCAGGAGGAGGACGAGGAGACCCTCGCCGAGCAGTACCTGACCGGCGACTGGCGGGAGATCGGCGACACCCGGGTCCGGCTCGGGCTCGGCCCGGCCAACTACGCCGGACAGGGCGCGGCCTTCGCCAAGGCGATCTGCCGGGAGAGGCCCGACGTCTCGGCCGAGGTCGTCATGGTCCGGCAGGCGGCGTCCTTCGGCTTCCCGGCCAACGTGTACCTGGACGTGAAGCGGCTCTCCGACTTCAACGTGCAGTCCCAGCAGATCCACCGGATCATCGGCCGGTACACGCACGTGCTCGCCGATGCCTTCATGCCGGTCTTCGGCCACCTCAACGGCACCACCATCGAGGGCGACCTGCCCATGCTGGCCCGCGCGGGGGTGAAGGTCGCGATCCTGGCCCATGGCAGCGAGATCCGCGACCCGCGCCGGCACCTGAAGAACCACGAGTTCTCGCTGTTCCGGGACGCCCCCGACGGCATCGCGGCAGCGCTGACCAAGAAGACCCGGCGCAACCAGAAGATCGCCGACTCGTGCGGGCTGCCGCTGTTCGTCACCACCCCCGACCTGCTCGACGACCTGCCGACCGCCACCTGGGCGCCCCTGGTCATCGACATCGAGCTGTGGGCGAACGACCGCCCGGTGATGGAGCGCAAGCGCCCCATCGTCATGCACGCGCCCTCGCAGCGCTGGACCAAGGGCACCGACCGGATCCTCCCGGCGCTCACCAGGCTCCACAAGCAGGAGGTCATCGACCTGCGGCTGGCCGAGGGCCTCCCGTGGGCTCAGATGAAGGAACTGGTCCAGGAGTCCGACATCGTGCTCGACCAGTTCACCACCGGCGCGTACGGCACGCTCGGCTGCGAGGCCATGGCTGCGGGCAAGCCGGTCGTCGCGTACATCAGCGAGCGGGTGTCCCAGGCGGTGGGCCCGGACCTGCCCATCGTCCGGGCGACGCCGAACAACCTGGTCAGCGTCCTGGAGTCGATGCTCGGCGACCGGGCCGGCACGGCTCGGATCGGATCGGCGTCGGCCGCGTTCGCACGCGAGTTCCACGACGGCCGCCGGACCGCCGCCGCACTGGCGACGTTCCTCGGCTGACCTGCGCCGCGGCCCGGTGGCGCAACGCGACATCGGGCCGCGGCACTGGACCAGGGGCCGAGCCCCTGGTCACCGCATATTGCCGATGGGTAACAGATCCCGGCCGCCGCCCCCCGCGCAGGGCCCTGCCCCGGCTACCATCGCCCCAGCTTTCACGCGCGTCATGTCGCCCCCACGGCAGGAGTACCCCATGTCAAAGCTCCGGCGTCGCGCCGTGCTGGCGGCAATGGCCTCGGGCCTGGCCGGCGGCACCTTCCTGACGACCACCGGCAGCCCTGCCCCCCGGCCCCGCGGCGGCCGCGCCGTGCCCGGCGACGTGCCGGTGCCCGCCCCCGCCCCGGAACCCGCCCCCGCGCCCACCCCGGCCGTCACCGAGGCGAAGCGCCGGGGGTTGCCCGGCCACGGATGGAAACTGACCGACCCGGGCATCCGGGCATCGTCCGACAAGCGGCTGGACATCACCGGGTACGCGTCCTCGACCAGTGTGAACCTCGGCGAACGACTCGAATTCCACGTCTCGATGGCGGCCCGCGGCCGCTACCAGATCGACATCTTCCGGATGGGGCACTACGGCGCCGAGGAGGCCGGCTGGCTCGGCGCCAGCCCGGTGCTGGACGGCGTGCGGCAGACGGTCCCCTCGCCGCGGGCGGGCTCCGGCTCCATCACCTGCGAGTGGCCCTCGGTCTGGGCGCTGACCGTGCCCCGGGACTGGATGTCCGGCAACTACCTCGGCGTGCTGACGACGGAGGACGGCTGGCGCAGCTACGTGCCCTTCGTGGTGCGCGACGACGAGCGCCGGGCCGAGCTGTGCGTGGTGGCGCCGACCACGACCTACCAGGCGTACAACCTGTGGCCGAAGGACATGCGCAAGGGGAAGAGCCTCTACTACGGGTACGCGCTCAAGGCCACCACCGAGGGGGCGACGCCGACCAGGCAGCTCGACTACACCGTGCGCGCCGTGGAGGTCTCCTTCGACCGGCCGTACGCCAACGCGGGCAGGCCGTCGAACATCGACCTGGACTGGACCTTCGGCGCGTGGGCGGAGGAGTCCGGCTACGACGTCGTCTACGCCACCTCGCAGGACCTGCACGAGGGCCGCATCGACCCCTCCCGGTACGCGGCACTGGTCTTCGCCGGGCACGACGAGTACTGGTCGCGTGAGATGCGCCAGCGCGCGACGGACGCCGTGGCGGCCGGAACGAGCCTGGTCTTCCTGTCGGCCAACAACGTCTACTGGCACGTGCGGCTGCCCGAGGTGGGCGACGGCCGGACCGGCCGGCTGCTGACCTGCTACAAGGGCCGGTCCGACGAGGGCGGCGAGCTCGGCGAGCGCACCGGCCTGTGGCGGTCCGCCCCCGGACCCGAGGATCCCGAGCAGCGGCTGCTGGGGGTGCAGTTCAACGGCATCCTGGCCCGCCCGGTGCCGCTCGTGGTGCAGGGCGCGGACCACTGGTTCTGGGCCGGGACCGAGGTGCAGGAGGGGGACCGGATCGAGGGCGTGGTCGGCGCGGAGGCCGACGGCGTCAGCCCCGACGTCGCCCACAGCCACGGTACGCAGACGCTGCTGGCCGCGTCGCCGTACACGACCACCAGCGGTGTCGAGCGGACCCAGCACACCAGCCTCATCGAGGCGCCCAGCGGCGCAATCATCTTTGCCGCAGGCTCCCTGATCTGGTCGCGCTTCCTGGGCGCCGAGGGCGACGACCGGATCCGCCGGGCGACGGGCAACCTGCTCGACCGCGTCCTGGCCAGGCGCCGCGCACCGCTGACCTGATCCTCGGCTACACCACGGCGCGCAGGTACGGGATCTTCCCGGCGACGATCGACAGCGCGAACGCGGTCACCAGCACCACCACGTAGGCCCCGGCCGACCAGGCCAGCGACGTGCCCTGCGCGACTGCGGGGACGAACCGCATCACCACCTCGAACACCAGCATGTGGATCAGGAAGACGCCGAACGACGCGTCGGAGAGCTGCTTGAGCCTGCGCCCGCCGCGCTCCGAGACCGTCCACCGCGCGCCCAGGCCCAGGGCGACCACGAACAGGCACCCGGAACCGATCGTGGTGGCCAGCCCGCTCGCGGTCACCGGGAACACGGCCTGCAGCCACGGGTAGTCGGGGCGGACACCGTACTGCCAGACCACTTCGGCCTGCACCACGACCGCCACCAGCGCGGCCAGCGCGATGCCCCGCGGGCTGGGCACGACCTTGCGCAGTGCCCAGCCGGCCAGGAAGAAGCCGACGTAGGGGAACCAGATGTTCCAGGCGCCCAGCGTGATCGGGCGGCCTTCGCCGAGCATCGCCGCGACGCCCGGGGTCATGTACGCGCCCACGCTCCACAGCACCGCCACACCCGCGATGATCTTCGCTCGGCGCTCGCCGCCGTCCCTGAGGAACGCGGCCAGCACCGGCGCGATCAGGTAGAGACCGGCGATCAGCCAGAGGAAGTAGAGCGCGGTGTAGACCCTGGCGTCCAGGAAGTTCACCGCCAGCCGGCCCGGCCCGGGTCGCTCACCGTGCATCATCATGCGCACCAGCACCAGGTACACGACGTGCCAGAAGATCATCGCAGGCAGGATCCGGGCGAATCTCTTGCGGTAGAACTCCGCCGGACCGGCCGCGTGGGCCCTGGGCGAGAGGATCAGCGCACCGCTGATCATGATGAAGACCGGCACGCACCAGACCACACCCAGGTCGATCGCCGTCGCGATCCACCACTGGGTGTTGCCGCGCATCTCGCGGTTCCCGACGATCTCGCCGAAGACGTGGATCGCCACGACTCCGCAGATCGCCGCGACGCGGAGGGCGTCGAGTCCATGGTTGCGTCCAGCGGGGCGGTCCGCCGGGACCGGCGGGGTGACCGGCGCGACGTCGACGACGGGGGTGTGCACCGGTGCATCCTATGGGCCAGCCCGCGGACGGCCAAGATGTTGATCATGCAAAAGTGGCCCTGTCAAGGGCATTCCGGCCGGACCGGGCCTGCCTGCTCCACTCGCACCCGCGCTGCCCGCAGGGGCGGTTACCCTACACACGTCAACGGCTTGAGCGATGCGATGTGGCGAGGCGATCATGGAGCAAGGCGGCGTTGCGGGGACCGGGGCCTACCGGGGTCGCGTGGTGATGCTGGTGGACAACGGCGTCAAGGGTGACTCGCGGGTGCAGAAGCAGGCCCGCTCCGCGGCCGACGCGGGCTGGGAGGTCGTCCTGCTGGGCATGGCGCCCGGCCAGAAGGTCGTGACCTGGAAACTCGGCGAGGCCGACGTGCGGCTGGTGCCGATGCCGCGCACGTTCACCGCACGGGCCAACGGGTGGGTGCGCCGCAAGGCGTCCGGTGCCAAGCGCCGCGTCCTGGGCGCGAAGCCGCCCGCTGCCGCGCCCGCCGCGGCGCAGCCCGCCGCCGCCGCTGCCGCACCGGTCGCCGCCGCCGCGCCTCGCAAGCGGAGGCTGGACGGGATCCGCACGGCCGGGGAGAAGGTCACCCACGGCGTGCGGCGCGGCTGGGACAACACGGCCCTGGTGGTCTACAAGGGCGTGCTGGGCGACCGCGCCTGGCAGCGGCTCGACCCGCAGCTGTGGAAGTTCGAGGTCGCGTTCGGCCACGTGATCGACTCACTGAAGCCCGATCTCATCCACGCCAACGACTTCCGGATGCTGGGCGTGGGCGCGCGCGCCACCCGGCGGCTGCGCGCCGCGGGCCACCCCGTGAAGCTGGTCTGGGACGCGCACGAGTTCCTGCCCGGCCTCAACAGCTGGGTGGACAACCCGCGCTGGCTGCCCGCGCAGGTCATGCACGAGCGCTACTACGCCCGTGAGGCCGACGCGGTGGTGACCGTCTCCGAGCGCCTGGCCGAGATGCTGCAGCAGGAGCACCGGCTGCCCGCACTGCCCGCGGTGGTGCTCAACGCCCCGAACGCCGAGGTCCCCGACACCAGCGGTGAGCAGATCCCGGACCTGCGCGAGAGCTGCGGCGTCGGACCCGACGTGCCGCTGCTGGTCTACAGCGGCGCGGCCGCCCCGCAGCGCGGCTGCGGCATCATGATCGAGGCGCTGCCGCACGTGCCGAAGGCACACGTGGTCTACGTCGTGGGACGCCCGCAGTCGGGCTACATGAAGCAGCTCATGGCCCGCGCCGAGGAACTGGGCGTCGCGGACCGGGTGCACATGGTGCCCTACGTCCAGCACTGGCAGGTGGTGCGGTTCCTGTCCGGGGCCGACGTGGGCGTGATCCCGAACCACCACTTCCCGAACAACGAGATCTCGCTCAACACCAAGTTCTTCGAGTACTCGCACGCCCGGCTGCCGCTGGTGGTCAGCGACGTGAAGATCATCGCCGACACGACCCGCTCGACGGGGCAGGGTGAGGTCTTCCGGGCGGGAGACCTCACCGACTACCTGCGTGCGCTCGACATCGTGCTGGCCGACACGCAGACCTACCGGTCCGCGTACGACAAGCCGGGTGTGCTGGAGAAGTGGACCTGGGAGGCCCAGGCCCGCGTCCTCGACGACGTCTACGCCAGGCTGCTGCCCGGCAGCCCGCCCGCCAGGAACTGAACCACCCGCTCGGCCGCGCGGCCGTCGCCGTAGGGCAGACCGCGCGGCGCGGCCGGGGCGGGCCGGGTGGCGGTGTCGATCCACTCCTGTGCGCTCAGCGCGGACGGCCGCGCCACGAGCCGGTTCCAGTCGCCCTCCAGCGTCTCGATCCACTCCGTCTCGGTGCGCAGCGTGGTGCACGGCCGGTCGAGCAGGTAGGCCTCCTTCTGCAGGCCGCCGGAGTCGGTGACGACGCCGACCGAACCGATCACGGCCGCGACCATGGCCGCGTAACCGAGCGGACGGCCCACGTGCACGGAGCCCTGGGCGAGCTTGAGGCCCTGCTCCCCGGCCTTGGCCACCAGCCGCGGGTGGGCCAGCAGCGCCACCGGCAGGGGCAGCGCGGCCAGCGACGCGATCAGCTCGGCCAGCAGCCTGGGGTCGTCGGTGTTCTCCGCGCGGTGCAGCGTGGCCAGCAGGTACGGCTGGGTGGGGTCGATGCCCGGCGGCAACTGCGGCTGCGGGTGCTGCCCGGCCCGCACCGCGTCGCGCATACGCAGGCAGACGTCGACCATCACGTCACCGGCCAGCACGGACTTGCCCGCCAGGCCCTCGGCGGCGAGGTGGCGCATGGCTTCCTCGGTCGGGGCCAGCAGCAGGTCGGCAGCGTGGTCGGTGAGGACCCGGTTGTGCTCCTCCGGCATACGCCGGTTGAACGAGCGCAGGCCCGCCTCCAGGTGCGCCACGGGCAGGTGCTGCTTGACCGCGCTCAGCGCCCCGGCCAGGGTCGAGTTGGTGTCGCCGTACACCAGCACCCAGTCCGGGCTCTCGGCCGCGAGCACCGGGTCCAGGGCCGCCAGGGTGTTGCCGGTCTGCACGCCGTGGCTGCCGGAGCCGATACCCAGGTGCACGTCGGGGTCGGGGATGCCCAGGCCGGAGAAGAAGACGTCGGACAGGTTCACGTCGTAGTGCTGGCCGGTGTGCACGATCACATGCTTGTGGTCCGTCTTCGCGAAGGCAGCGGCGATCGGAGCGAGTTTGACCAGCTGAGGACGTGCCCCGACGATGCTGACAACCTTCATGTCGGTCTCCTGAGTTCGAGGGTGCGCCTGGGGAGGGCGGGGTGCGATCGAGCCGACACGTACGATACGTGGCCCGACCGGCTTCGACAAAGATCGACAACGGCAGTGCCGGGCTCCGCCCGAGGCCGGGGCTGCGGACACGCGGGCGGCCGATCGCCATACCGTAGACTCCTGCCGAATCCGAGGACGCCGCCGGGCGAGTCCGGCAGCACCCTACCGGCCGTTTGCCGCTGTGCCCGGCCCCTGTCAGGATGGACCAGCTCATCCGCCCTTCGCGGCCGTGTTGACCTTGAGGAAGAAAGACAGCATGAAGATCTGTGTGGTAGCCCTGGGAAAGATCGGCCTTCCGCTCGCGGTGCAGTTCGCCGCGAAGGGCCATGAGGTCATCGGCGCCGACGTCTCCGAGCGGGTCGTCAGCCTCGTCAACGACGGCGCGGTGCCCTTCCCCGGCGAGACCGACCTCGACGTCAAGCTCAAGGAGGCCGTGGCGGCCGGGCTGCTGTCGGCGACCACCGACACCACCGCCGCCGTGGCCCAGTCCGAGGCCGTCGTCGTGGTCGTGCCGCTGTTCGTCGACGCGGACGGCGTGCCGGACTTCGGCTGGATGGACAGCGCCACCCGGGCCATCGCCGCCGGTCTGCGCCCCGGCACCCTGGTCAGCTACGAGACCACGCTGCCGGTCGGCACCACCCGCAGCCGCTGGGCCCCGATGCTCCAGGAGGGCTCCGGCCTGACCGCCGGGCGCGACTTCTCCCTGGTCTTCAGCCCTGAGCGGGTGCTCACCGGCCGGGTCTTCGCCGACCTGCGCCGCTACCCCAAGCTCGTCGGCGGCGTCGACGAGGCGTCGGCCGCGCACGGCGTGCGTTTCTACGAGGCCGTGCTCGACTTCGACGACCGCCCCGACCTCGACAAGCCCAACGGCGTCTGGGACCTGGGCTCCGCCGAGGCCTCCGAGCTGGCCAAGCTCGCCGAGACCACGTACCGCGACGTCAACATCGGCCTGGCGAACCAGTTCGCCCGCTTCGCCGACACCGTGGGCGTCGACGTCACGAAGGTCATCGAGGCCTGCAACACCCAGCCGTACAGCCACATCCACTCGCCCGGCATCGCCGTCGGCGGCCACTGCATCCCGATCTACCCGCGGATGTACCTGTGGAACGACCCGGCCGCGACCGTCGTGCGCGCCGCCCGCGAGGCCAACGCCGCCATGCCGGACTACGCCGTGCAGCTGCTCGCCGACGCGTACGGCGACCTGACCGGCGCGAACGTGCTCGTGCTGGGCGCGGCCTACCGTGGCGGCGTGAAGGAGACGGCCTTCTCCGGCGTCTTCCCGACCGTCGAGGCGCTGCGCGCCCGCGGCGCGAACGCGTTCGTCAGCGACCCGATGTACACCGCCGAGGAGCTGACCGCGCACGGCCTGCCGCCGCACCAGGGCGAGGACGTCAGCGCCGCGATCATCCAGGCCGACCACGCCGAGTACCGCAACCTCGGCCCGGCCGAGCTGCCCGGCGTCCGGGTGCTGGTCGACGGCCGCCGCGTCACCGACCCGGCCCGCTGGGCGGGCACCGACCGCGTGGTCATCGGCGGCTGACCCGCCTGCTCGAACGTCGACGGCCGCCGCGTCCTCCGGGCCCCGGCGGCCGTCGCCATTCCGCCCCCGCGCCCCACTCCCGCCCCGCCGCCCCGCCCCGCCTCGCCTCGCATAGACGTTGGCCTATCTGGATGACTTCGATCACCAAATCGTCATCCAGATAGGCCAACGTCTATCAGTGGGGGCGGCGTGGCGCCGCCACGCGGTCCGGTGGGTACGTCAGGGGGTCGGGTCGAGGACGGCGGCGTCGGTTTCGGCGCGCTGGCGCGGGACGGCGGCGACGCCGCTCGTCGGGACCGGCAGGCGCAGCGCCGGGGCGGCCTGGCGGGAGCCGCGCAGGGCCGCGAGCCGCTGCGAGGTCAGCCGGTGCGCCACGCGCAGCAGGGTGTACGCCCCGTACGCGTTGTAGCGCACCAGCCGGTGCTTCAGCCCACCCAGTCCACCCGGGGGCAGGTAGCCACCCTCGGGTAGGCGGCGACGATAGTCCTCGGCGATCCGGCGGAAGAACGCCTTGCGCATGCTCTGCCCGAGCCGCCGGTCGTGCCCGATGATCACCAGGTAGTGATTGATCATGAGGCGGAACAGCTCCGGCCGGAACGTCTCCAGCTTGCCGCCGGCCTTCTCCACGGCGGCGAACACCCGGTCGTACTGCTCGAAGACCTCGAAGTGGCGCGTGGACACCGACGCCGTGATCGCCCCGGGCGTCTGCTGGCGGTACTTGTAGCAGACCAGGTCCAGCACGTCGATGCTGTCGGCCGTCATGAGCAGCGGGTGGCTGTACGCCGCGTCCTCGTACCAGCCCGCGTGGAACCGCAGGTCGTTCTCCTCCAGGAAGCTCCGCCGCGCGATCTTGGTGCACGCCGACTGCGCCAGGCGCAGCAGCTCGGGCCGCCGCGACAGGTGCAGCGGGGTGGGCGCGTCGCCCAGCAGCCCGGCCGAGACCCGGGGCACCACGGACCCGTCGCCGAACACCTCGGCGTGGTCCACGATCAGCACGTCGGGCTGGTGCAGCGCCAGCCGGTCGAGCACCGCACGCACGGCCCCGTCCGGAATCCAGTCGTCGGAGTCGATGTACCAGACATAGTCGCCCTTGGCCTGCGCCAGCCCGGCGTTGCGCGCCCCGCCCAGCCCGACGTTGACGGTCAGGTGCACCGGCCGGACGCGGGGATCGCGGGCCGCGAAGGCGTCCAGGATGGCCCCGCAGCCGTCCGGGGAGGCGTCGTCGACCGCCACGACCTCGATGTCGCCGCCGGGGTGGGCGAGCAGCGATTCGAGGCATTCCCCCAGGAAGCGCTCGACCCCGTAGACGGGGACGACGAACGAGATGCGAGGCGACGGCGAGGGGGATTCATGTCTCACGTCCGCAAAGGGTGCCAGATGCGCACTACCCGCCGCCAGGCCCAAATGGTCACAAGATCCCCGCCGACGAGGCCGATCGACCGCCGCAAATGGGCCCGGCCTGCTGTTTGCCTGGTGGGTGTCGGCCCTGCTAACTTCGGCGTCTCACGGGTTTAGGCCACCGGCATGCCCTCTGCGGTAGACGACGAGCCAGGACAGACGATGACGGACAGTGTGCCGGGCGCACCCACGCACCGGGCCTCGAAGGTGCTGATCACCGGCGGAGCGGGTTACATCGGCAGCACTATCGCCACCGCGTGCCTCGATGCGGGGATCACCCCCGTGATCGTCGACAACCTGTCCACCGGCCGGCGCGAGTTCACCGCCGGGCGGGAGTTCTACGAGGGCGACATCGCCGACGGCCGGCTGCTCGACCGGATCTTCGCCGAGCACCCCGACATCTTCGCCGTGGTCCACTGCGCGGCCCTGACCGTCGTGCCCGACTCGGTCGCCCAGCCGCTGCGCTACTACCGCGAGAACCTCGCCAAGACCGTCGACTTCGTGGACGGGCTCGTCCGCAACGGCTGCCGCCGCCTGATCTTCAGCTCGACGGCGGCGATCTACCAGCCCGGCCCCGAGTTCACCGTCGACGAGGACTCCCCGATCGGCCCCGTCAGCCCGTACGGCCGGACGAAGGCCATGGTCGAGTCCGTGCTCGCCGACGTGTGCGCCGCCGAGGACTTCGCGGTGATCTCGCTGCGCTACTTCAACCCGATCGGCGCCGACCCGCGGATGCGCACCGGCCTGCAACTGCCCCGGCCCACCCACGCGCTCGGCAAGATGATCGAAGCGGTGGAGACCGGCGAGCCGTTCCAGATCACCGGCACCGACTTCGAGACCCGCGACGGCACCGGCATCCGCGACTACATCCACGTCTGGGACCTCGCCCGCGCCCACGTCGCGGCCCTGCAGCAGTTCGACGACGTGCTGGCCGGCGAGCCGGAGCCGCACCTGGTCGTCAACATCGGCACCGGCCAGGGCACCACCGTGCGGGAGCTGGTCGACGCGCTCGACTCCGTACGCGGCGTGCCCCTGCCGACCGTCGCGGCCCCCCGCCGGGCCGGTGACGTGCTCGGCGCGTACACCCGCGTCGACCGGGCCCGCAAACTGCTCGACTTCAGCTGCGAGTACACGGTCGCCGACGGCGTGCGCCACGCCCTGGAGTGGGCCGCCGTACGCGACAGCCGGTTCGGCGACCGCTGACCTTTCCGTCCCTCGGCCCGGCGCCCGACGCTAGGCTGATCGTCGAGGCGTGACGTCCGGCGATCAGCAGGCGAGGAGCACCCATGACCGCGCAGAGCACCCTTCCCGCGGCGGCCTCGGGCCGCTACTCCATCGGCGGCGACCTGCCCGTCTACCGGCTCGGCTACGGCGCGATGCAGCTCACCGGCCCCGGCGTCTGGGGCGACCCCGCAGACCCCGACGAGGCGGTCCGGGTGCTGCGCCGCGCGGTGGAACTCGGCGTCGACTTCATCGACACCGCCGACTCGTACGGGCCGTTCGTCAGCGAGAAGCTGATCAAGAAGGCGCTGCACCCGTACCCGGAAGGCCTGGTCATCGGAACCAAGGCCGGGCTGACCCGCGCCGGGCCCGGCGACTGGCGCCCGCTCGCCCGCCCGGAGTACCTGCGCCAGCA
Organism: Catellatospora methionotrophica; assembly: GCF_011297335.1. Lineage (GTDB taxonomy): Bacteria > Actinomycetota > Actinomycetes > Mycobacteriales > Micromonosporaceae > Catellatospora > Catellatospora methionotrophica. The sequence goes on from NZ_JAAOTJ010000024.1 coordinate 25,763, forward strand.
GTGCGAACTGAGTCTGCGCCACCTGGGCCTCGACCGCATCGACCTCTACCAGCTGCACCGCATCGACGCGCAGGTGCCGCTGGAGGACCAGCTCGGCGAACTGGTCCTGCTCCAGCAGGAAGGCAAGATCCGCCACATCGGGCTGTCCGAGGTGACGGTGGCGCAGATCGAGCAGTCGCGCAAGCTCGCCCCGATCGTGTCCGTGCAGAACCTCTACAACCTCGTCAACCGCAGCGCCGAGGACGTGCTCCAGCACTGCGAGCAGCAGAACCTCGCGTTCATCCCGTGGTTCCCCATCGCGACCGGTGAACTGGCCAAACCGGGCGGGCCGCTGGCCCAGGCCGCGCAGGCGCACGGGGCCAGCCCCGCCCAGCTCGCCCTGGCCTGGCTGCTGCGGCGCTCGCCGGTGATGCTGCCGATCCCGGGCACGTCCAGCGTCGGGCACGTCGAGGAGAACATCGCGGCCGCCGAGATCACCCTGACCGACGACGAGTACCGCGAACTCGAAGCAGCCGTCTGAACGCCGGAGCCCGGCCGGTCCAGGTGGACCGGCCGGGCTCGGTGTTCACGACCCGCGTGCCTACGGTGTGGCCGCGTCGCGGTGGGTCAGCTGGTACGTCGCGTCGACGGCGTCGGTCTCCAGCAGCACCGTGACCGGCCCGTCGGGCAGGGTGCAGGTGACGGTGCGGTCGATCGACGGGCTGAGGCTGCCGCAGTAGCGCACCCCGGTGCCGTCGAACACCCACAGCGTCGCGTCGCCGCTGCCCGCCGTGCGGCGGTAGGTGAAGACCTCCCGCGCCGCGTGCTCGGCGGCCGGGACCGCGAAGCAGAAGCCGAAGGCGTCCGCCGCGCTGTCCACCGACGCGCCCTCGGCCGTACGCGGCAGCACCGGGCAGGCCGGGGCCGTGTCGACTCGCGGGAAGGCCAGCGCGTACGCGCCACCGGTCTGGCCGTCGGGCATCGCGTACACGGCATAGAACGGCGCCGTGCCGGTCAGCTCGCACGACTGCTGCCGCAGCGCCCACGACGAGTCGCAGACGTACGCGCCGGTCGCGTCGAACACCGTCACCGGTGGCCGTGCCGCGCCGGTCGCGTCACCGGGCAGCACCTCGACGATGCGCGCCCCGGCCGGGCTGGCCAGCTGCACGCAGTCGACCTGCGCGACCCCGGCGAACGCGCCCCGGTGCACGGCGAGCGGGCTCGCCGTGTCCGCCAGCTGCGGGCACCCGGCCGGCACGGCCGTCAGCAGCGAGTACGCCCACTGGTGGTCGTTGTCGACGATCTCGGTGTTGCCGTACATCCGGATGACCGCCGTGTAGCGGCCGGGGGCGGTGAAGTCACAGCCGCTCCAGGTGATGCACACCTTGAGCCCCGCCGGGTCGTACACCTGGACGTCGGACGTCCAGCCCGCCGCGTCGACGGCCTTGAGCGGGTAGCGGCCCGCCGCCGGGATGTCCAGGATCCGGCAGCGGATCCCGGCCAGCGCCGGAGCGGCGCCGTACGCGCCGGGAGCCACGACCGGGCAGCCGACCGGGTTCGACAGCCGCCGCACCTGCAGGTGGTAGGCATCCTCACCGGTCTCGGTCCACCAGTTGCCCAGGTAGGACACCGCCCGGTACGTACCGGTGGCGGGCAGTTCGCATCCGTCCTGCTCCGAGTACGCGAAGCAGACCGGGTGACCCGTGCTGTCGATCAGGAACACCATCACGTCGTTGTACGAGGTCGGGGCCGCGTAGGTCTCCACGCGATCCCCGGCCGTGCCCTTGAACGGCTGGCAGTTCACCTGCACCGACGACGTCTGGCGCACCACCAGCGTCGGGGTGTCCCAACGGGTGGCGGTCACCGGCGCGCACCCCGCGCTGCGGTACAGCGCCGTGGCAGACACCTGGTAGTCGATCGACTCGCCCCAGGGGTCGTTGGCCTCCAGCAGCACCGTGTAGTCACCGACCGTGGTCAGATCGCAGTACCGCCGCTCGGCCCAGCGCTCGCAGATCCGCTGGCCCGCGTCGTCGTAGACCGACCAGTTGATCGACTGCTCCGGGTTGAACCGCAGCGCGACCGGACCCGCCGCGGCGGCGTGCAGCCGGTGGCAGCTCGGGGCGTACGGCGGCAGCGTGCCCGAACCGGTCGCCGCACCCTGGTCACCGAACGCGCCGGGCCGCAGCACCGGGCAGCCCGCCGCGTTGCTCAGCCGCGGCATGCGCAGCGTGTACGGCGCCTCGTTGCCGTAGTACTCGTGCAGGAACAGCCGGTACGGCCCGGCCGACGTGAGCGTGCACTCCGTGGTGTACCGCACCGGGCACACCGGCTGGTACTGCGCGTCCAGGATCGCGCCCTGCACGTCGCCCGAACCCGTCGACGGCGCGAGCATCTTCAGCACTGTGCCCACCGGCTGGTTGAACCGGAAGCAGTGCGCCGCCGCCCCGAGCGCCAGCACACCGGACTGTCCTGGCGAGGCGAAGGAGAAGAAGCTGTTCGGCAGCGCCGTGCAGGACGACGGCGTCAGCCGCGACTCCACCGCCAGGGCGTAGTCGCCGGTGCCCTGCCCCCACGGCACCTGCACCGTGATCGTGTAGGTGCCGGCCCGGCCGAGCTGGCAGGTGCCCGAGTCGGTGTACAGCGCACAGATGAGATCGCCGTTCGGGGCCGCGATCGTGCCTTCCAGCCACGTGCCCGAGCCGCGAGTACGCGTGGTGTACAGCGTGTCCGACTTCTTCGTCACGGTGACCGTGTAGACGTGCTTCTCGTCGCCGCTGATCGACGGGCAGACCACGATCTGCCCCAGCGCCAGCGGCCCGCCGCAGGTCGTGACCGGGCCGGTCGGCGAAGGGCTGGGCGTCGGCTCAGCGGTCTCGGTGACCGACGGCTCCGGGCTCGGCTCGGCGTCCGGCGTTCCCGACGGGCTCGGCTGAGGATCGCCGGTCGCGCTGACCGACGGTCCCGGCACCGGAGTCGGCGATGGTGACGGCGAGGCCGTGGGCGCGGGCGACGGGCTCGGTGACGGCGGCTGGCTCGGGTCCGCGTACGACGCGGCCGGTCCGATCAGGACCGCGCCGGCGATGGTGACGCCTGCCGCGAGAACGGCCAGTGAGCCGCGAACAAAGGGATGTCTTGGGCGTGCGGAACTGTCAACTGTCATGTCAACTCCCCGTGGTGCTCCACGCGGGTGCGGGAGCGCGCTCATGGTGCCAGACCCGCCCGGCAGCCGACACCAACTTTTTGGCCGCCGATCACATCCGATAAGGATGATGTGACACCCGCGCCACCCGGCGACCCGACGTCACGCCGCAACGGCCCCCACCGGCGAACGCCGCGCCGCCGAGGCGAACCCGAGCCAGGTGTGCCGGTTGCCCGCCCAGCACCAGCCCACCTTCGGCGCATGCCGCCTGGCCGCGCCGTCCCGGCCGGTGCCGTTGCTGATCCACAGCGCCGGGGTCCGCGCGTCGAGGGAGCCGTTCGCCTTGCGCAGCCGCGACCCGATCGTCATGAAGCAACGGTTACGCTCCAGCGCCTCCGGCTGCTGAAGCAGCCAGAAAAGCCCCTCAGACAACAACAGTGGCGTACGCGACGCCGCCGTGATCGCCGGCAGCGCCTCGTCGGGACTCCAGTTCGCCATCGCGTCCCCGCGCTCGACACCGTGCACCAGGTACAGCGCCGACGGCGGCGGCACCGCCCCGTCGATCGGCGCGAACGCGTCGACGTCGGTCATGTCCTCGACCACGAACCCCGCCCTGCCCTCCCGGCTCAACAGCGGCGCGAGCACCGACGGCCGCACCCGGTCCCGGTGCATCACCAGCAGCGCGCCGGGTGCGCCGGTCTCGGCGGCCGCCCTCACCTGCCCTGCGGTAAGCCCCGCCACCTCGTGCAGACCCAGCGCCACCAGGCGATCGGCCTGCTCGGCCAGGACGGGCAGCGGCGCGGGCATGGCAAACCTCCGGTGACGGCATCGGCTACGAACTTATCGGTGCGAGTTCGTGGGCTGCTGTTCCGGCTGCTACCGGCGTGGACGAGATGTCGTCGGGGTGCAGTCCGATGGCGGTCAACACTCAGTGCCCGGAGGTCGCACCGGCACGGTTCGAAGCTATCGCCCACCTAGCCTCGGTGATGCGCTCCGAACCGTGCCGGAATAAAAGGCCAAACCGCAGATCAGCGGTTACGGCGACGCCCCCGGATGCCAGACCGGGACGGCTTGCGCTTGGCGCGGGGCCGCGAACTGTCGGTCGGCTGAATGGGAAGGGCGTGGTAAGTCGATTCCAGATCTTTGCCGAGGTCCACCGTGCGGCCGGCCTTCGGCGTGATCATGCCGAAGCAGATAGGCACCCCGACGATGAATACGCCGCCGCCGACCCACGCGGTCACGTTTCCGTCTGCACCGACAGCGTGGCAGAGTCCGCCCGCGACGCACACGAGAACAGCCACACCGAGACCCCGGATGACAACGTTCCAGCTGTCCGCTGTCCGAGAACCATGGTCCCGGAAGCCGAACTTGAAACGGAGTGACCAGGGACTGCCCTTGAATTCGGCAGTGATCCCCAGGCCCTTCCCGGTTTCGCTGGGCGTGCCTTCGACCGGATGGGCGGTCAGGTCGACAACTTCGACCTGGCGCCCTGGCTGACCTTCTGTGGTCATGCACCGATCCGTTTCTACTCCCGGGTAATCGCGTCCTGCGCTGACCCGTGCTTCTTCGGGGGTTTGAGCTGATGCCCCGGGGGTAACCGGGCAAGTGATCAGTTCGAGTATCAAGATACCCCAGGACGTACCACGCGGTCAGCATGCCGGTCAGCGATCGCACTGGTATCACACATCACATGCGCACACGGTCACCTATGCGACTTACGGAACGTGCGTCCCCAGTGACCCGCTGCTCGTTCTCTCCATGTCGCCCATGAGAGTGCGGCATTAGGTTTCAAATCGGACATCAGTGCGTTAAAGTGTCCGTGACAAGGTCCACAAGGGGGTCGACGTGATGAGAAAATATGCCTATCGTACCCAGAAGCGGGAGTCCGAGGCGAGCATCATGCATACGTCGCAGCGTTAATGGCTGTACGTATGAACGATTTCGCTGCTGTTGCCGTAGATGCTAGTGGCTCGCGTCTAACGCGGGTTTCCGCTCCGCACGACCGCGATTCAGAGGGGAGCTGAACATGAGACCCGGTAGCGTGCTAAGCCCCACCGGCGCAGACGAACTGACAGATGAGGCTGCACCACGCGAAGGTAAGGCCTCTCGAACCCAGCCACCACCGTCATCCACCACCCGACGCGGCGTCGATGATGACCCGCCGTCTGGAGGCGGGGGAGGCAATCAGCTCGTCCGTGTGACGGTGAACCTGACACCGAGAGCGTATGGCGCCCTAGAACGCTCAACTGATCTAACGGGCGACAACCGAACGGACGTCATCAACCGCGCCCTCCTGGTATACGCCCTCATCAACGAGCTCGTAGAGCAGGGTGGCGGCAGCCTCACAGTCGTCAACAAAGACGGGGAGAAAGAACGGATTCACATCGTGTGAGTCTGGCGATACCATCCTTCGTCTTTATCTAGACGAAGGAACCTCACAGCAACGCGCACGGCGCGATCGGCATCCAGTCTCACCCTCCGACAGCCTCACCCACGGCCCGTCGGTGAACCTAATCGACCAGTTTGCGCGGCTCGGGAACGCCAACAAACTAGACGATCCGGGTTTCATCGTCCGCCAGCCACTAGCAACAAGACGAGCATGTGGGCCGGATCGCCCAATCCGCAGGCCCTAAGGGGTGTTCACCGTCACTGCGATGACGGTGAACACCCCTTAGCCAAAGCGCCTCGTCGTAAACCCCCGGAGCCCAAGCGGGCCTGCACACGCGTGAGGTACGCCTGGGTCCGTGGTCAACGTCGCCTCGACTTCCCAGCACGCGGGCCGCTGAGCCTGCGGCTCGGCTGTCCGCCGCGCCCGTCGGCGGCGCCTTGAAGACGTATAGAATTTCACAACTCGATTGCGGTCCATGTACTGCCCCGCAGCTACTTAGTACCGACGCCATGGCTTTCACGGCCATCGGTCGCGCAAGAAGCACCTGCGGAAGGCGATTAGCCCGAAGATCGTTAATCAGTTGCCTGATCTGGTGCCCTCGGCAGGATTCGAACCTGCGACCCACGGTTTAGGAAACCGTTGCTCTATCCCCTGAGCTACGAGGGCGCGAGTGCACAGTCTAGCGACCGGCGCGGAATCTCGCTGTACGAGGTGCCCGCGGCACCCCGCCGTGTTCCAGCCCTGCTCACCGCCCCGAACTTTACAAACCGTACGTACGTATTGTTAGATCGAGCCCGTGATCAGCAAGTTCCTCCCCGCCCCCGGCACGCCACGCGTCCTCATGTTCGCCACCCTGGTGAACACCTTCGGCAACGGTGCCTACCTGACGACCAGCGCGCTGTTTCTCACCCGCTCGGTCGGCCTGAGCCCGGCCCAGGTGGCGCTCGGCCTGAGCGCCGCCGCGCTGGCGGGAATGGTGCTGACCACCCCCATGGGCTACCTCGCCGACCGCCGGGGCCCGAAGCAGGTCCAGATCGTGGCGCTGATCGTGCTGGCGGTCTGTTTCACGGGCCTGACCCAGGTGCGCGAGCTGTGGTCGTACGTGCTGATCGCCTGTGTGATCGCGGTGGCCGACGCGACGGTGAAGGCGGCCAACGGCGCGATGATCGCCAGTGCGGTGCCGCAGGCGGAGCGGGTGCGCACCCGCGCCTTCATCCGATCCACGAACAACGCGGGCATCGCACTGGGCACACTGGCGGGCAGCCTGCCGCTGCTGCTGGACACCCGCGCGGGTTACCTGGCGGTGCTGCTCGGCAACGCGGTGACGTTCCTGCTGGCAGCCGCCGTCGTCACCCGGGTCACGGCGGTCGCGCGCATGTCAATCCCAGCGGGCGCGCCACGGATGGTCGCCTTGCGAGACCGGCCGTTCCTGGCGTTCGCGCTGCTGGACGGGGTGGTGGCGGCGCTCTACAACGAGGTGCTGAGCCTGGCGCTGCCGCTGTGGCTGATCGCGCACACGCGGGCGCCGGTGGCGCTGGTCTCGGCGGCGTTGCTGGTCAACACGATCGGCTGCGTGACGTTGCAGGTATGGGCGTCGCGGGGTACGCACACCGCCGCCGACGCGGTCGGGGTGGCCCGGCGCGGGGCACTGGTGGTCGCCGCGTCGTGTGTCCTGTTCGGATTCTCGGCGGGGCAGCCGTCGTGGCTGGTGGCGGTGCTGGTGCTCGCGGCGTCGACGGTGCATGTGCTGGGTGAGCTGTGGTTGTCGAGCGCGACGTTCGCGGTGGTCTTCGATCTGGCCCCGGACTGGGCGCAGGGGCAGTATCAGGGCGTGCACCAGACGGGGCGGCAGATCGGCAACATGGTGGGGCCGCCGGTCATCACGGCGCTGGTCGTCGGCTGGGGCGCGCCGGGCTGGAGCGCGCTGGCCGCGATCTTCGCCGTCGCGGGGCTGACCGCGCCGCACATCATCCGCTGGGGTCTGCGCCAGGCGAGCCGCCGTTCTGCTGCGGCGACCTGCCCGGCCGCCGCCGCCCAGCCGACGGCGCTCGCCTGAGCCGGGTCACCGGCTCAGAGGCGCGCGAGGTGGACCGCGAGTCGCGCCGGGGGAGGATCAGCGGTTCGGGCGCAGGGTCCAGGTGATGGTCATCTCGCCGGTGGTGACGCCTGCGGCGTTGGCGATGACGATGGCGACCTCGAATTCGGGGCGCTGCCCGGCGTCGAGTTCGGCCACGATGTCGGCGGGGGGCCGGGACAGCGTGGCGGTCGCGGTGACGACGCCCATGGCCAGTTTCTGGTACGCGATGCCCGCGCGCACCGCGAGCGGCGTGGCCCGGTGCAGCTGGTCGCCGAACGCGGCGAGCACGATCGCGCCGGAGGCGGTCTCGGCGAGGGTGAACATGGCACCGGCGTGCGGGCCGCCGACGTGGTTGTGCACGGCGGGATCGTCCGGCAGGGCCGCGACGGCGCGTACGCCTTCGGCGTCAGCGGTGATCTCGGTGAACGTGATGCCGATGGTGCGCGCGAACGGCACGGTGCGCAGCAGGCCCTCGGCGACGGCGGTGGCGTCGATCGTCATCCCCAGGACGTTACCGGCCAGTAACCTTCGGCGGCAAGGGGTCGCCGTGGAATGCAAGATCGCTGCCTCGGGTCGAAAGGTGAGGTGAGACCCCAGATTTCGACCCGAGACAGCGATCTTGGCAAGAGCGCGGAGAAATCCGTCAGCGCCAGCCGACGTCGATCCGGTCGCCGCGCTCGTCGAAGAAGTGCAGCGCGTCCATGCGCACCGCGATGGACAGCGGGTGACCCGAGCTGATCTGCGGGTACGGAGCGAGCCGCACCGCCAGCTCGGCGGAGCGCCGGTGGTGGCGTCCGGGATCCGAGAGAACGCTCTCCCGCTCGCGCGATGCCGGCCGTTCGACCACCGACGTCGCGGCACCGGTGGAGCGGCCCTTCATCCGGTTGATGACATGGCCGAAGCGGCGCAGGCGGGAGCCGTTCTCCTCCTGCTCGGCCGCGGACCGGCCGATCTCGTCGACCACGACCGCGGTCGCGCCGATGTCCACGAACGCCAGCGACTCGTGACCGTGGTGCTCCAGGTAGCGGATGCGCCCCTGCAGCACGTCGCCCGGGGTGTCCGGGGCGACCGGCGTGAGGGCCTCGGCCCGTACGCCGATGACGATGCGCTCGCCGTGGAAGTGCGACACGGCGCGAGCGCGGATGTCGTCCCACTTGAGGTACAGCGACTGCTCGCCCAGGTTGAGCTGGACGTAGCGGTCCAGGTGCACGTAGACCGACGCCTCCAGCAGGTTCATGCGCGGGCTGCCCAGGAAGGCGGCCACGTATAGGGTGGCCGGCTTGCCGTACACCTGCGTCGGCGTGCCCACGTCCTGCAGCACGCCCTTGCGCATGATGGCGACCCGATCGGCCATGGTCAGCGCCTCGGCCTGGTCGTGCGTCACGTACACGGTGCTGACGCCCAGCTCACGGACCAGGCCGGAGATCTCGGCGCGCAGCTCCGCGCGCAGGCCGCTGTCGAGGTTGGACAGCGGCTCGTCCATCAGGAACAGCCCCGGACGGCGCACGATGGCGCGGCCCATGGCCACCCGCTGGCGCTGGCCGCCGGACAGCTGGCTCGGCTTGCGGCCGAGCACGTCCCCGATGCCCAGTGCGCTGGCAACGTCGGCGACCCGCTCCGCCCGCGGCTCCGGCTCGATGCCGGACAGCCGCAGCGGGAAGCCGATGTTCTCACCCACTGTCATGTGCGGATACAGCGCGAAGTCCTGGAAGACCATGGCGATGCGCCGGTCACGCGGCGGCAGCTGGTTGGCCAGCTGGCCGTCCAGCATGATGGCGCCGCTGCTGGGGTCCTCAAGTCCGGCGATCATGCGAAGCACGGTCGACTTGCCGCAGCCCGACGGACCCAGCAGCACCATGAACTCGCCGTCGGCCACGTCCAGGCTGACGTTGTCGACCGCTACGGTCCCATCTGGAAAAACCTTGGTGACGTCTTTGAGCGCGACGGTTGTCACCGTCTCCTCCCACAGCCCTCGATCCGGCCCCGAATCTGGACACACTCTCGAAAAATCCCCCAGCTTCCTATCGGGTAAACGTTCCATGTTCACGCGGTCACGGACGTATTACCTTGCTGCCCGCGCAGTTCACGACGCTGCGGATTCGCCCACGAACACACCGTGTCTTTTTAGGAGGGCACATACCGCCAGGCCCGGCCCCGTCCCGCCGCTCAGGCCGGAAGTGGGCGGCACCGCCCCACGAAACCGGCCAGGCATGATCGCCGTTTCGGGTCGAAAACCCGGGTATCACCACACTTTTCGCCCCGAAACGGCGATCATCACGCCGGGCCGCTCGGCGGTCGGCGCCGGACCGGCCGCTCGCGGTCAGCGCCGGACGTCGTCGCCGAGGAAGACGCGGCGTACCACGCGTTCGGCGGCGTGGCCGTCCTCCCAGGCGCAGAAGCGGTCGCGGAAGGCCGCGCGGCGCTCGCTCGACGCGTTCGCGCGGTGCTCCGCGAACAGTGACACCAGGTCGGGGAAACTGTCGACGACCGGGCCGGGCGCGTGCGCGATCAGGTCCAGCGACGTGCCGCGCGCCGCGCGGTAGCGCGCCCAGTCCGGGGCGTAGAGCACGATCGGGCGGTCCAGCACCGCGAAGTCGAAGACGACTGACGAGTAGTCGCTGACCAGGATGTCGGCGGCCAGGTAGAGGTCCTCCACCACCGGATACGCGGACACGTCCTGGACCTGCGGGTGGGGAGAGTCCACGCCGGGGACCAGGCGGCCGCGGACCAGCACCCGCCCGTGCGGGCCGAGCGCCGCGGCCAGGGCCGCCGGGTCGAAGGGCGGCAGGGTCAGCGGGTCCGGGCGCGAGGTCGGCATGTACAGCACGACGGTCTCGTCGCCGCCGACGCCCAGCGCCGCCCGTGCCGCCGCGGACTCGGCGGCGCCCGCGCGGGCCAGCCGGTCGTTGCGGGGCGAGCCGGTCTCCAGCGACTCGAACGCGCACGGGTAGACCCGCTCCCACGTCTCGGTGCTGTGGGCGTTGGCGCTGACGCTGAAGTCCCAGCGGTCGCTGCGGCGCAGCAGGGCGGCGAAGTTGTGCCGCTCGCCCGCCGGGAAGCGCTGCTCGTCCAGGCCCATCGCCTTGACCGGGGTGCCGTGGTGGGTCTGCAGGTGCGCCTGGCCGGGCCGCTTGCGTACGAAATCGGGGAAGTTGACGTTGTTGACCAGGTAGCTGGCCCGCGCCAGCAGCCGGTAGTAGGCGCGGGTGCCCTCGACGACGTGGGCCGTGCCGGCGGGGACCTCGCCCGAGGCGTCCCGGCCGACGATCCACACCCCGCGCACGTGCGGGGCCAGGCGGCGGGCGGCCCGCTCGACGGCGGCCGGGTTACAGGAGACCTCGCGGTACCAGTACGCGGCGTAGGCGGCCAGGTTCGGGTCCAGGGGCAGGCTGCGTTGCAGCGCGTAGTAGGCGCGGGCGAGCAGGCCCAGACCGCTCGGTCCGGAGCGCTCGCGCGTCAGCGCACTCTGCACGCCGCGCTGGGCGCGCCGCACCGCCTGCAGGGCCGTGTACGAGCGCCAGGCGCGCCGTGCGACCAGCCGGTAGCGCAGCCCGTCCGCGCCGGTGGGCGGGGCGAACCCGCCCGGGGGGCGGTAGCGGGCGAACATGTCGGCGGTGCGCAGGAACGCGTGGCGGCGCAGGTGCGGCGGCAGCCGGTCGGTGTTGCCGACGGTCTGCATCAGGTGCCAGATCATGCGCGCGAACAGCACCGGCCGCACCGGGTCGGCCCGGCCGCCCTGCAGGTCGATCAGTTCCCAGGCCCGCTCCCAGTGGGTGAAGACCTCCAGGTGGCGGGGGTTCACGGTGCGGGTGATCGCACCCTGGCGGCGCTGGCGGTAGGCATAGCAGACCTCGGGCAGCGTGACGATGCGCTCCGCGCCGACCAGCAGCGGGTACGTCCAGGAGACGTCCTCGTACCAGCCGGGGGCGAACCTCAGCTCGAGCTTGGCCAGCAGGTCCCGCTTGACGATCTTGTTCCATACCGTGTGGATGGTCTTGATCAGGTCCGGGCGGGACTGCAGGTCGGCTCCGTTGGGCCCGGCCGCCGCCGCGAACGACCGGCGCAGCCTGCTGCGGCGCGGCCGCCCGATGGGGTACGTGCGCTCGAAGTCCACGATCAGCACGTCCGGCGACTGCTCGCGCAGCGCCCGCGCGACCGTCTCCAGCGCGCCGGGGGTGAGCGTGTCGTCGGTGTCGACGAACCACACGTACTCGCCGCGCGCCTGGGCCAGCCCCGCGTTGCGGGCCTCCCCCAGCCCCACGTTCTGGGCCAGGTGCAGCACCTTCACCCGGGAGTCGCGGGCGGCGTACTCGTCGAAGATCTCGCCGCAGTGGTCGGGCGAGCGGTCGTCGACCGCGATCAGCTCGACGTCGCCGAAATCCTGGTCCAGGATCGAGTCCAGGCACTCGCGCAGGTAACCCTGCACCTTGTACGCGGGTAGCACGATGCTCAGCAGTGTCACGTCGCCGTCGCCCCTCCCACGTCAGGTGTCGCGTCCCACGCTAACAACGCGAGCGGGCCTCAAACGGGTGAAACCGGGACCCTCAGCACTCGATCACGTTGACGGCGAGGCCGCCCCGCGCGGTCTCCTTGTACTTGACCTTCATGTCGGCCCCGGTCTCCCGCATGGTCTTGATGACCTTGTCCAGGGAGACGAAGTGGTTGCCGTCGCCGCGCAGCGCCAGCCGGGCCGCGGTGATCGCCTTGACGCTGGCCACCGCATTGCGCTCGATGCACGGGATCTGTACCAGGCCGCCGACCGGGTCGCAGGTGAGCCCGAGGTTGTGCTCCATGGCGATCTCGGCGGCGTTCTCCACCTGCTCGGGCGTGCCGCCCAGCACCTCGGCCAGCCCGGCCGCCGCCATCGAGCAGGCCGAGCCGACCTCGCCCTGGCAGCCGACCTCGGCACCGGAGATGGACGCGTTCTCCTTGAACAGCACCCCGATCGCGGCCGCGGTGAGCAGGAAGCGCACCACGCCGTCGGCGTCCGCGCCCGGCACGAAGCGGGCGTAGTAGTGCAGCACCGCGGGCACGATGCCCGCCGCGCCGTTGGTGGGCGCGGTGACGACCCGGCCGCCGGCGGCGTTCTCCTCGTTCACGGCGAGCGCGAACAGCGTGATCCAGTCCATGACCCGCAGCGGGTCGGTGGTGAAGTGCTCCTTGGACAGGGTGCGGTGCAGTTCCGCGGCGCGGCGGCGCACCTTCAGGCCCCCGGGCAGGGTGCCCTCGACGGTGCAGCCGGTCTCCACGCAGTCCTGCATGACCTGCCAGATGCGCAGCAGCTCGGCCCGCACGTCGGCCTCGGAGCGCCAGGACAGCTCGTTGGCCAGCACGATGTCGCTGATCCGCAGGCCGGTGTCCTTGGCCAGGGCGAGCAGCTCGTTGCCCGTCCGGTACGGGAAGCGCACGACCGTGTCGTCCGGTTTGATGCGGTCCGCCCCGGCCGCCGCCTCGTCCACGACGAAGCCGCCGCCGACCGAGTAGAAGGTGCGCTCGCGTACGCACGCCCCGGTGGCGTCGAAGGCAGCGAACGTCATGCCGTTCGGGTGGTACGGCAGCGAGCGGCGGCGGTGCAGGGTGAGTTCGAAGGTCGCGTCCTCGATGTCGAGCAGCCGGACCCGGCCCGCCGCCTTGATCTCGCGGAACCGGGCGTCGGCGGTGGCCGTGTCGACCGTCTCCGGGTCGTCCCCGGCGAGGCCCAGCAGCACCGCCTTGTCGCTGCCGTGGCCGTGGCCGGTCGCGCCCAGCGAGCCGAAGAGTTCCGCGCGCACCAGCGTGACGTCGCTGAGCAGCCCGTCCGCCTTGAGCCCGGTCGCGAACCGGTTCGCGGCGCGCATCGGCCCGACCGTGTGCGAGCTGGAGGGCCCGATCCCGATCTTGAAAAGGTCGAAGACGCTGATCACGGGGTGTACCTTCCGACGCTGGAACGGACGCTGCAACAGTAGCTCCGCTACCAGCGGGACCGTCAGCCGAGTACGCTTCGGCCGACTGGAACCGGTTCCGCGCCCCCGACCCCTCGCGTCCCCCCGTTCGCCGGCACACGTCCCGTGAGCGACCCCAGTGAGCAGTTGGCATGCGGCCCCGGCTACATCACACGGGGGAGTTCTGCCATGCCTTCTGTCTCGCGCCGCACCGCCGTCGGCGGCCTGGCCGCGGGTGCTGTCGGGGCCCTGGCCGCCTGTGCGCCCGCCGGGACGCCGCAGCGCGCCGAGCCCACGGTGCCGCACCAGCGCACCGGCGGCTCCACGCCTTCGCCGGCAGCCCCCTCGCCGGCAGGCCGGCCCCGTACTGCGCGTACTGCCAACCCGGTGCCCGCCGAGAACCGCCGTCCCGTCGGCAAGCGCTGGCTGCGGGCCGACCCGGCGGTGCGCGCCGCAGACGACATCGGGCAGCAGATCGCCGCGTACGCCTCGGCGACCAGTGTCGACGTCGGTGAATCGATCGACTTTCACGTGCACGTGGGCGGCGGGGAGCCGTACCGCGCCGAGGTCTTCCGGCTGGGGCACTACGGCGGGGCGGGCGCACGGCACGTGGCGAGCAGCCCGACCCTGCACGGCAGGCCGCAGCCGAGGGCGGCCCGGACGCTGCCCACCAACCTGGTCGCCTGCCACTGGCCGGTGGCGTGGACGCTGAAGGTGCCCGCCGACTGGGTGTCCGGCGTCTACGTGGCGGCCTTCACCACCGCGTCGAACCACCGCAGCCACGCCGTGTTCGTGGTCCGCGACGACCGCCGCAGCGGCAACCTGTGCGTCGTCCTGCCGTTCTCGACGTACCAGGCGTACAACTCGTGGCCGCGCGACGGCCGCCTCGGGCGCGACCTCTACACCGGCTACCGGATCGACGGGGTGGTGAACACGGAGGAACGGTCCCGCAAGACCTCGTTCGACCGGCCCTACAGCGGCTCGGGCCTGCCCTACCTGTTCGACACCGACTACGACCTGGTGCAGTGGGCCGAGCGCCTCGGCTACGACGTCACCTACGCCACCAGCGTCGACCTGCACGCCGGGCGGATCGACCCGCTGCGGCACGCGGGCCTGGTGTTCCCCGGTCACGACGAGTACTGGTCTTCGCAGATGCGCGCCGCCGCCGAGACCGCCGTGGCGGGCGGGGTGGGCCTGGCCTTCCTCGCCGCCAACAACGTCTACTGGAACATCGACTACGAGGCCGCCGGTGACCGGCCCGACCGCGTCATCTGCTGCTACAAGAGCACCGCCGAGGATCCCGGCACGCCGACCCGCCGGGCGACCACCACGTGGCGTGCGCTGGGGCCGCAGGACGCGGAGCAGCGGCTGCTCGGGGTGCAGTACAACGGCGTCGTCGCCACCGCCGCGCCGCTGATCGTCCAGCAGGCCGACCACTGGATGTGGCAGGGCACCGGCGTACGCGACGGCACGGCGATCCGGCGGCTGGTCGACGGTGAGGCGGACGGCCGCGACCGGGGGTACCCGCTGGCCGAGGGGGTGCAGACCCTGCTGTCGGCGTCGCCGTACACGACGGTCAAGGGCAAGACCGCGGTGCAGAACACCAGTGTGTACGAGGCTCCGTCAGGTGCCGTGGTGTTCTGCGCGGGCACCTTCAACTGGCCGCTGGCGCTGAACCGGACGGGCTACCGCGACGCCCGCATCCAGCGCGCCACCGCGAACCTGATGGACCGCATGCTGGGTCCGGACGGCGCTCCCGCCGCCCGGACCTGAACTCACGCGCCTTCGAAGATCACGGTCACCGAGGTGTAGCCCAGCGAGCGCATCATGCTCTCCAGCGTCTTGCGGGTGTTCTCCTCGGCCCGCTGCTGCAGGGTGCTCTTCTTCGCCGCGTCGGCGAGCTGCTGCTCAGCCCGCAGCAGGGTCTCCTGCTGCCGGTTCGGGTCGCCGTCGAAGAACTCCGAGACCCGGTTGATCAGGCCGCGCTCCTCGGCGAAGACGTAGCTGCGGTCGAGGTCCAGCTTCGGCTCGGCGACCTGCGGCGGAGGCAGCGTGATGGTGACCGACTTGCGGTCCGGCGACACGACGATCTTGTCGTCGGAGAGGTTGCTGAAGTCGACGTACGCCTCGACGGTGCCCGCGGCCACGAACAGGGTGCGCTGGTTGAGCAGCCAGTCGGGGATGAACTTGCGGTCCTCCTTGAGGTCGACGATGACCTCGAAGTTGCCCTCGGCCGCGACGAACCGGCTCAAGTCCTTGATCGACAGCAGCAGCGGCGGTCCCGTGTTGTCGGTCTTCTGCTCGGCGAACGGGTTGGAGAACTTCGGGAGCAGCCCGGACGCGGTCAGCCCGAAGTAGCCACCGGCCAGCACGCCGAGCACCACCAGCAGGGCCAGCAGCGCCCGGCCCAGCCGGGACCGGCGGGGCGGCTCGACCAGCAGGGTCTCCTCGTCGTCGTCGGGACGCTGCCGGGGCAGCGGTTCGGTCGGCCGGGACCGGCCGGGCTTGAACTCCGGCAGGTTCTGCGTCGGCTCGTCGGCGGCGCCCATGTGACGTCTCCTGTCTGACCGCTGGGGGTGTACGGACACCACGGTATTACCCGACCACGACAACAAGCACCCTTCGCGGTCGGACTGATACGCGATATCCGCGAACGGTCCGGGCGCGGTCAGCCGAAGGCGGCGATGCCGGTGAGGCGCTGACCCAGCACGAGCTGGTGGATCTCCGAGGTGCCCTCGTAGGTGAGCACGCTCTCCAGGTTGTTGGCGTGGCGCAGCACCGGGTACTCCCCGGAGACGCCGTTGGCGCCGAGGATGGTGCGGCACTGCCGGGCGATCGCGATCGCCTCGCGCACGTTGTTGAGTTTGCCCGCGCTGACCATCTCCGGTCGCAGCGCGCCGCGGTCGGCCGTGCGGCCCAGGTGCAGCGCCAGCAGGAAGCCCTTCTGCAGTTCGAGGGCCATGTCGGCGAGCTTGGCCTGGGTGAGCTGGAAGCCCGCGATCGGCTTGCCGAACTGGGTGCGGGTCCCGGCGTACGCGATGGCCGTGTGCAGGCAGTCGCGGGCCGCGCCCAGCGCACCCCAGACGATGCCGTAGCGGGCCTCGGTGAGGCAGCTCAGCGGGGCTTTGAGGCCCTGCGCGCCGGGCAGGAGGGCGTCGGCGGGCAGGCGCACCTCGTCCAGCACGATCTCGCCGGTGGCGCTGGCCCGCAGCGAGAGCTTGCCGGTGATCTCCTTGGCCGTCACGCCTGCCGTGTCCATGGGCACCGCGAAGCCGCGTACGCCCTCGTCGGTGCGGGCCCAGATCACGGCGACGTCGGCCAGCGGCGCGTTGGTGATCCACATCTTGCCGCCGTGCAGTACCCAGCCGTCGCCGTCGCGGCGGGCCCGGGTCGACATGTTCGCCGGGTCCGAGCCGTGATCGGGCTCGGTCAGGCCGAAGCAGCCGATCAGCTCGCCGGAGGCCATGCCGGGCAGCCAGCGCTGCTTCTGCTCCTCGGAGCCGTACTTCCAGATCGCGAACATGGCCAGCGAACCCTGCACGCTCACCAGCGAGCGCACGCCCGAGTCGGCCGCCTCCAGCTCCAGGCAGGCCAGCCCGTACGCCACCGCGGACGACCCGGCACAGCCGTAGCCCTCCAGGTGCATGCCTAGCAGGCCGAGCGCGCCGAAGTCACGGGCCAGCTCGCGCACCGGGGCGTGGCCGGTCTCATACCAGCCGGCCACGTACGGGCGTACCTTGTCGTCGACCAGGCGCCGGACCACGGCGCGGATCTGCAGCTCCTCGTCGGTGAGAAGCGAGTCCAGGTCGAGCAGGTCGAGGGGGAGCACCGGAGAGGTCACGAGGCCACCTTAACGGCGGCTAAGCCGCCGCAGAAGCCCGGCTCAGCTCAGGACCAGCACGCGGACGTGGATCTGGTGGCGCTGCTGCAGGGCCGCGCGCAGCGCCCGGTGCAGGCCGTCCTCCAGGTACAGCTCGCCCTGCCACTGCACCACGTGCGGGAAGAGGTCGCCATAGAACGTCGAGTCGTCCGCCAGCACCCGGTCCAGGGCCATCTCCAGCTTGATGGTGATCAGCTGGTTGAGTGACACCCGCTCCGGCGGGATCTCTGCCCACTGCTTGAGGGTGTACCCGTGCTCCGGGTACGGCTGCCCGTCGCGCACCGCCTTGAAGATCACGCCTGCCCTCCCCTCCGCAACAGAGTGCGCTCAGCCTAACCGCCGTCGGCGACGTTACGCGCACCCGCCGACGCCTGTGCCGCTTCCACGGTGACTCCCCAGCTCCCGCGGTGGACCACCTCGTCGAGTGACCTGCGGCCCCGGGCGAGTGACGCCGACCGGTGGTCGGCAGCCCGGTAGCCGACGGTCACCGCGCCCACCGGAGCGTAGGCCTCCGGCACGGCGAACGCCTCCCGGAATACCCCGAGCCGCTGCGCCGGGATGCCGAACAGGCACGCGCCCAGTCCTTCGTCGACCGCGGTGAGCAGCATCAGCAGCGCGGCCATGCCGGTGTCGACGTGCCAGTACGGCACCGCCCAGCGGGCCTCGTCACGATCCGTCCAGCCCTTGTCGGGTTCGGCGTACCGGTCCAGGTACGCCGACTTGTCCGACAGCGGCACGATGATCAGCGGTGCGGTGCGCATGCCGTCCAGCCAGCGTGTGCGCGTGCCCGTCCCCGGGCTCGCCGCCGTCCAGAACCGCTCCCGCTCGGCCGCCGTCTCCAGCACCAGGAACGCCCAGCCCTGCGCGAATCCCGCCGAGGGCGCCCGGGTGGCGTGGGTCAGCAGCCGCCGCACGACCTCGTCCGGCACGGGCCGGTCGGGGTCGTAGCGGCGCACCATCCGGCGTCGGCGTACGACGTCGGCGAACTCCACGCTCAGGCCCCGAGGTCGGCGCGGATTCCCCAGGTGCCCTGCCAGGTCTCGTCGGGGGCCAGCTCGATCAGGTCCCGGCCCGAGCGCATCGCGTCCGGCGGGCAGGTCATGGGCTCGATCGCGATCGCGCGGCGGTGCCGCTCGCCGGTCAGCGTGTGCGCGGTGAACAGCTGCCACCAGCCGAAGTTCGCGTCGGCCCAGACGTGCACCGCGCGCCCGTCGGGGGCGCTGATGCTGACCGTCGAGCCGCCGTCGCCGTCGCGCACCAGGTCGCCGAACGCCGTGTCGAGCTCCAGCGCGCCGATGCGCCGCGGCTCGGTGAAGTCGAACTCGCCCCCGGCGACCTTCGCCGCGCCGATCGGCAGCATGCGGCCGTCGACCAGCAGCCGGGTGCGCGCGGGCACCGTCAGCGTCAGGTCGTCCACAGCGTGGCCGGGGATGCGCAGGTAAGGGTGCGTGCCGACGCCGAAGGGCGCGGCGTCGGCCGAGCGGTTCGCGACGTGGTGGGTCACGGTCAGGCCGAGATCGCCCAACCGGTACTCGACGCGCAGGTCCAGCCGCCACGGGTAGCCGATCTGCGGCTCCAGCACGCACTCCAGCGCGAGCAGCCCGTCGGACTGCTCCGCCACGCGCCAGGGCAGCCAGCGCACCAGGCCGTGGATGGCGTTGTGCAGGGACGGCTCGCTGAGCGGCAGCTGGTACGCCACACCGGCGTGGCGGTAGTGCCCGTCACGGATCCGGTTCGGCCAGGGCATCAGCAGCTGGCCGGAGCCGGCCGGGCAGAGCTCGCCCTCGGCGTACCCGTCGAGGATCTCCGTCCCGCTCACGGTGTAGCCGCGCAGACCGCCGCCGACCTCGACGACGGTAGCGGTCTGGTCACCGTGGCTGAGCGTCCATTGGGTGCCGGACGGCCGAAAGTTGGTCACGAACTCGCACCCTACATTGCTTTCTAGGGCGCCAGGCGCTCCACGATCCACCTGTCCGCGCCGCCGTCGGGCTCCCTGCGGAAACGGAGCCGATCGTGCAGCCTGCTGCGCCTGCCCTGCCAGAACTCCACGGTCTCCGGCTCGACCAGCAGCCCGCCCCAGTGCTCGGGCAGCGGCACGTCGGCCTCGGCCGGGAACGACTGCTCGGCGGCGGCGTACGCGCCCTCCAGCGCCTGCCGGTCCGGCAGCACCGACGACTGCTCGCTGGCCCACGCGCCGAGCTGCGCCCCGCGCGGGCGCACCCGGAAGTACTCCTCGCTGACGTGCCGCTCCACCGGGGTGATCCGGCCGCAGACCACCACCTGGCGACCCATCGCAAACCACGGGAACAGCAGGCTGGCGTACGGGTTGGCCAGCGCCTCGCGGCCCTTGCGCGAGCCGTAGTTGGTGAAGAACACGAAGCCGCGCCCGTCGTAGCCCTTGAGCAGCACGGTGCGGCTGCTCGGCCGCCCCTGCGCGTCGGCGGTGGCGACGATCATCGCGTTCGGCTCGGGCAGCTCGGCGGCGACCGCCTCGGCGAGCCACCGCCCGAACTGGGTCGGCCAGTCCGCCGCGAGGTGCGCCTCGACGAGCGGTTCCTCGCGTACGGCCGGGCGGTGCCCGACGGCGGCCTCGTATTCACGGCGCATGCGCGCGAGGTCCTGGGGGCCGGTGGTCAAGATGTGCTCCAAGTCACGTAGTCGTCCTGTCGCGCTGCGTATTGCCAGCGTAAATCGTGTCGTGCCAGGTCGCCCCCGGTGGAAATCCCGTTGACAAGGCCATCGTCGACCGAAGATGTCGCGTCCGGCACGTGCGGGGCGGGTCGCCAAACGGTTACCCGCGGGGCAAGATGTTGCTCGAACTGAACCTAACCTCAGGTCCGAGAACCGGGAGAACGACATGTCCGACTTCAAACCGGGCCTGGAGGGCGTGATCGCCTTCGAGACCGAGATCGCCGAGCCCGACAAGGAAGGCGGCGCGCTTCGCTACCGGGGCGTCGACATCGAGGATCTGATCGGCCAGGTCTCCTTCGGCAACGTATGGGCGCTGCTGGTGGACGGCAAGTTCGGGCCGGGCCTGCCGCCCGCCGAGCCGTTCCCGGTGCCCGTGCACTCCGGTGACATCCGCGTCGACGTGCAGTCCGCGGTCGCCATGCTCGCCCCGTACTGGGGCCTGGGCCAGCTGCTCGACATCTCCGACGAGCAGGCCCGCGAGGACCTGGCCCGGGTGTCGGTGACGGCGCTGTCGTTCGTCGCGCAGTCGGCCCGCGGCCTGGGCCTGCCCGCCGTGCCGCAGAAGGAGATCGACAAGGCGCAGACCATCGTCGAGCGCTTCATGAAGCGCTGGCGCGGCGAGCCCGACCCGCGCCACGTCAAGGCCGTCGACGCGTACTTCATCTCGGCCGCCGAGCACGGCATGAACGCCTCCACCTTCACCACCCGCGTCGTCGCCTCGACCGGCGCCGACGCCGCGGCCTGCATCTCGTCGGGCATCGGCGCGCTGTCCGGCCCGCTGCACGGCGGCGCCCCGTCGCGGGTGCTGCACATGATCGAGGGCGTGGAGCGCTCCGGCGACGCCGAGGGCTACGTCAAGGGCGTGCTGGACCGCGGCGAGCGCCTGATGGGCTTCGGCCACCGGGTCTACCGGGCCGAGGACCCGCGTGCCCGCGTGCTGCGCCGCACCGCCAAGGAACTGGGCGCGGCCCGCTACGAGGTCGCCGAGGCGCTGGAGAAGGCCGCGCTGGCCGAGCTGCGCGCCCGCCGCCCCGACCGGGTGCTGGAGACCAACGTCGAGTTCTGGTCCGCGGTCGTGCTCGACTTCGCCGAGGTGCCCGCGCACATGTTCACCTCGATGTTCACCTGCGCCCGGGTGGCCGGCTGGTCCGCCCACATCCTGGAGCAGAAGAAGCTGAGCCGCCTGGTCCGCCCGTCGGCGACGTACGTCGGCCCCGGCACCCGCAAGGCCCAGCAGGTCGAAGGCTGGAACGCCATCAGCCACCACTGACCCGAACCGACGGCGAAGGGCGCCCGCTCCGCGGGCGCCCTTCGCCGTCCCCGCCGCAACTCTTAAAGAGTCGCGGCCTCAGGGCGGCCTGGTCACCACGACTTTTTAAGAGTTGCGGCAGGGGGTGGGCGTGAGGACCGTCACGGGCGAATGGGTGGGACGGGGGGTGGGGGTGCGTCGTTGAGGTGGGAGAATGCGGTGTTGGCAGCGTCGCCGATGCTTTCTCGCACGATCTGACACGCCTGAAGGACTGATGTCATGGCCGAGACGCCGATCACGATCCCTGCCGAGCTCCTGCCTGTCGACGGCCGGTTCTGCTGCGGCCCGTCCAAGGTTCGGCCCCAGGCGGTGGAGGCGCTCAGCGCGGTTTCCAGTTCCTTCCTCGGCACCTCGCACCGGCAGAAGACGGTGAAGAACCAGGTCGCCCGCTTCCGGCAGGGCCTGGCCGACTTCTTCGGCCTGCCCGAGGGCTACGAGGTGATCATCGGCAACGGTGGCACCACCGCCTTCTGGGAGGTGGCGGCGTTCTCGCTGATCAAGGACCGGGCGCAGTTCGCCACGTTCGGCGAGTTCGGCGCGAAGTTCGCCAAGGCCGTCAAGGACGCCCCGTTCCTGGGCGCGCCGACGGTGCACAAGGGCGAGCCGGGCAGTGCCGCCTTCCTGACCGCCGAGGCGGGCGTGGACGCGTACGGCATCACCCAGAACGAGACGTCGACCGGTGTCGCCGTGCCCGTGCAGCGGGTGGCGGGGGCCGACCAGGGCGCGCTGATCCTGCACGACGCGACCTCGGCCGCGGGTGGCCTGGACGTGGACCTGACGCAGAGCGACGTCTACTACTTCGCGCCGCAGAAGTGCTTCGCCTCCGACGGCGGCCTGTGGATCGCCATCCTGTCCCCGGCCGCCATCGCGCGCGCCGAGGAGATCAAGGCGGGCGGGCGGTACATCCCGGCGTTCCTGGACCTGGTCACCGCGATCGAGAACTCGCGGCTGGAGCAGACCCTGAACACCCCGGCGCTGGCCACCGTCTTCCTGGCCGCCGAGCAGACCGACTGGATGAACGCGCAGGGCGGCCTGTCCTGGGCGGCGCAGCGCACCGCCGAGAGCGCCGAGATCCTGTACCGCTGGGCGGAGAAGTCGCCGGTCGCGACCCCGTTCGTGACCGACCCGGGGCTGCGCTCCAACGTGGTCGCCACGATCGACTTCGCCGAGGGCGTGGACGCCGCCGCGATCGCCAAGACGCTGCGGGCCAACGGTCTGGTCGACACCGAGCCGTACCGCAAGCTGGGCCGCAACCAGCTGCGGGTCGCGCTGTACCCGGCCATCGACCCGTCGGACGTGCAGGCGCTGACCGCCAGCATCGACTACGTGATCGAGCAGCTGTAGACCGTTTCGCGTCACTGATGCGGCGGGGCCCGACGGGCTCCGCCGCATTTTTGTCCGCGTACCGGTGAATGTTTGTGGCATTTGGGGGCATTAAAGCGAGTCTTGGATAGGCTCGCCCCTTCCGCCGGGTGTAGCCAGCGGCACGGCTGGGCAACCGCCAGAGAGCGAGCACGCCGACCAGCGCAAGGGGTCCCACTGGTGACGACGCAGACGGAGCAGACCGCGAAGGCGACGCCGGGCGTCTCCACTCCGGCGGTAGAACCGCGTGTCCTGACGGTAAAGCGAGCCGCCCCGGTCGCGACGCCACCAGCGCACGCCCCGACGGCCGCACCGGTCGAGCCGGCTCCCGCGGCCGAGGCGCCCGCCGCCCGCCCCGCGACACCCCGGCTGCTGGTTCTGGACGGGCTGCGGCTGGCCGCGGCGCTGATGGTGGTCGCCCATCATCTGGTACGCGGACCGTGGGGCGTCGAGCCCGGCACGCTGTTCGGCCCGCTGGCCGCCGTCGCCTCCTACGGCTGGCTCGGCGTGAACCTGTTCTTTCTCATCAGCGGCTTCGTCATCTGCCTGAGCAGCTGGGGCCGCGGTCTCGGCGAGTTCACGGTGTCCCGGGTCGTCCGGCTGTTCCCGGCGTACTGGCTCGGTGTCGTGCTGACGACCGTGGTGCTGGCCGCCTGGCCACGCCTGCGCGGACCGCTGCCCGCACCCGAGTCGCTGGTCAACCTGACCATGCTGCAGAGCGGCCTGGGCGTCACCGACCAGGACTGGTCGTACTGGTCACTCGGCGCCGAACTGCGCTTCTACCTGCTGTTCGCGATCGTGGTCTGGCTCGGCGTGACCTGCCGCCGCGTCGTCTACTTCTGTGCCGTGTGGACCCTGGTCGCCGTCTTCTCCACCACCTGGGACCAGCGCTGGATCGACAACATGATCGTGCCGGAGTTCGCGCCGTACTTCGTCGCGGGCGTGGCGCTGTTCCTGGTGCACCGGTTCGGCTCGAACCTGCTGCTATGGGGGCTGGTCGGGGTCAACTGGCTGATCGCGCTGTACCGGCTGCAGGGCTACCCGGCGCTGGAGCACTTCCACCTGAGCTGGTGGAGTGTCGCAGCCGTGGTCACCGGCTGCTTCGCGCTGCTGGCGGCGATCGCGCTCGGCGCGTTCCAGGCCGTCTCCTGGCGCTGGCTGACCGTCGCGGGCGCGCTGACCTACCCGCTGTACCTGATCCACCAGGCCATCGGGCAGACGCTGATCCTGGCGCTGCGCGAGCGGGTGCCGCACTGGCTGCTGCTGGCCGGGATCGTCGCGCTGATGCTCGGCGTGTCGTGGCTGATCCACCGCTGGGTGGAGCGCCCGCTCGGGAGCCGTCTCAAGCGGAGCCTCACCACCTCCCTGGCAGCCGTACGCAGGGACTGAACCGCCCTGACCGGCCACCGTGGACACGCCGGATATGTCCGCACGCGAATGTGAGCGTGTCGTCAGACTCGGCGTGGCGGGTGCGCGGGTGTGCCCTCACCGCGTACGGTGTTCTCTTGGGAACGTCATACCGTGGCCGGGAACTCCCCCCGGCAGCCACGGCATGGACCGGCACAGGGGACGGAGGCAGACGATGCGACCCGTACGGTTCGTCGCCCTCTCCGAAGACGGCCAGGCGCTCGTCCTCGCGGACGAGGTCGGCCGTCTACTGGCGCTGCCCATCGACGATCGGGTCGCCACCGCGACGCATCCCGACCGGGGCTCCAACGGGCACACGATGACCATCACCGCGTCGCCCTTCGACGCGGCCACGGTGCTGTCCCCACGGGACATCCAGTCGCGCATCCGCTCCGGCGAGAGCGCCGAGGACGTGGCCCGCATCGCGGGCGTCCCGGTGGACCGCGTGCTGCGCTACGCCGGTCCGGTGCTGCAGGAGCGGGCCATGCTGGCCCAGCACGCGCGCCGCACCCGGCTCAAGAGCTCCGACAAGGGCGCGACCCTCGCCGACGTCGTCGACGGCCGGCTGGCCCAGCACGGCATCGACACCGAGAAGATCTCCTGGGATGCGTACCGGCGCGACGACGGCACCTGGCGCATCGTGGCCACCTGGCCGTCGGGCAAGGCGACCGCGCAGGCGATCTGGGAGCTCGACCGCAACCGCCAGTCGGTGTCCCCGCACGACGACATGGCCCAGTACCTGTGCGCCGAGCGCCCGACCCAGATCCTGGGCCAGGACCCGACCGCGGGCCAGACCGCCGCGCCCAGCCGCAGCGGCCACGGGCTGCCCACGCCCACCGACACCACGCGCCGCCCCGGCCGCGACCCGATCCGGGCCGGTCGTGACGCGCTGGTCGCCGCGATGGACCGGCCGCTGGGCAGCGGCCCCGGCCGTGGCCTCGACGTGCCCTCGGACGCGCCGCGCCAGCGTCCGGCCAGCGCCGTGCTGGCCGGTGGCCGCGACAGCAGCGCCTTCGACGAGGACGCCGACGCGCCCAAGGAGGTGCCGGCCGTGCCGTCGCTGGCCGTCCTGCGCCCGCGCCGGCAGCCCGTCGACAACACCAACACCACCGGCGACAAGCCGCGCAAGCGACTGCCGAGCTGGGACGACGTGCTGTTCGGCGGCGCACCGGCGGCTCGGGAGAACTGAGTTCGTTCCAGCGTGCTCGTTTCGGGACCCTAACGTCTCCCGAAACGAGCACGCTGTTTCACTTTCACCCCGCCCTGACACCGTTCCAGCGGGGATAGGGTGAAAATCATGGAATTCACCAATGTCGGCCGCACCGGCCTGACCGTCAGCAGGTTCTGCCTCGGGACCATGAACTTCGGGCCGAAGACGTCCGAACCCGACAGCCACGCCATCATGGACCGCGCCCTCGACCACGGCATCAACTTCTTCGACACCGCCGACGTGTACGGCTGGCAGCTCGGCGAGGGCGTCACCGAGCAGATCATCGGGCGGTGGTTCGCCCAGGGCGGCGGCCGCCGCGACAAGGTCGTGCTGGCCACGAAGGTGTACGGCAAGATGGGCGAGTGGCCCAACGAGCAGGGCCTGTCCGCCCGGCACATCGTCAAGGCCGCCGACGCGTCGCTGCGCCGCCTGCAGACCGACCACATCGACCTGTACCAGATGCACCACGTGGACCGGAAGACGCCGTGGGACGAGATCTGGCAGGCGATGGAGACCCTGGTCGCCGCGGGCAAGGTGCTCTACGTCGGCTCGTCCAACTTCGCCGGCTGGCACATCGCCGCCGCCCAGGAGGCCGCCCGCAGCCGCCACTTCCTCGGCCTGGTCGCCGAGCAGTGCATCTACAACCTCTTACGAGGTACCTAGGTTGTAAGCTACGCCGCATGACGGAGATCGCGCAACTACTCGCTGGCGTCTACGGGCGACAGAGCAGGAACAAAGCAAAGTCGATCGATGAACAGCTCGATGCCGGACAGGCCGTAGCCAGCGAAAATGGCTGGAAGGTCAGCGGCACCTACCAGGACGGTTCTTCCGCAAGTCGATACGCCCGCAAGGGCCGCGACGACTGGGAACGCGTCCTCGCCGACATCGCCTCCGGCGCGCTGACCGTGCTGATCCTGTGGGAGGCCAGCCGCGGAGACCGTACCCTCACCACCTGGTCGCAGCTGCTCGACCTCTGCCGCGACAAGGGCGTTAGCATCTACGTCGTCTCCGACGAGCGGCTGTACGACCCCCGCAAGCACAAGGACTGGAAGTCCCTCGCGCAGTCCGGCGTCGACTCCGCCGGCGAGTCCGACCTCATCTCGGTGCGGGTACGCCGTGGCCACGCCGGGGCCGCAGCGGCAGGCCGTCCCTCGCACGGCCGCACGCCGTTCGGGTACGTCCGGCGATACGACCCCGGCACCGGCCAGCTCGCCGGGCAGGAGATCGACCCCGACACCGCGCCGATCGTGCGCGAGATCTTCGCCCGGATCAAGAAGGGCGAGGCCGTGTCCACCATCGTCGACGACTTCAACGAGCGCGGCGTGAAGACCTCCGGCGCGGTCAAGTGGTACCGGGTGCGCGTCCGCGACATCGCCATGAACCGCGCCTACCTGGGCCAGCGCGTCTACAACGGCAGCATCTCCGAGGGCATCTGGCCGGGGATCGTCGACGCCGAGACGTTCTACGCCGTCCAGCGCGTGCTCACCGACCCGAAGCGCGTCACGACCAGGCCCGGCCGGGCCGTGCACCTGCTGTCCTACCTGGGCACCTGCTCGCCATGCGGGGCATCGCTGACCGCCGTCCGCGGCCGGTACCGGTGCCTGGACAACGGGTGCGTGACCATCGTCCAGCGCGATACGGACGCGTTCGTCGAAAACATGGTCCTGGAGAAGCTGAGCCGACCTGACGTGTACGAGCAGCTGCGCCAGCACGGCGTCGAGGACGACGAGGAGGTGGTGAAGGCCCGCGAGGAGATCGCACGGCTGGACGACATCCTCGCCGGGTGGCGGCTGTCCGCGGCCCGGCACGAGACCACCCCGGCATCGCTGGCCGTCATCGAGGCCGACATCGCCGGGCAGATCCGCTCTGCCCAGCGCCGCGCCGACGCGGCTGGGGTGCCGCCGGCGCTGCGGGCGATCCTCGAACCGGGCGCGGACGTTCGTGTCCGCTGGGAGGATGCCCCGATGGCCGCGCGGCGACGCGTCGTCTTGTTCATGGCAACCATCGTCGTGGACCAGGCCGCCGCGCCGGGCGGGCGCCTATTCGACTTCCACAGGCTGGGGAAATCGCGGTGGACAGGCGACCCGCAATCGTGGGGAGAAAGGTGGGCCGGGGCTGGAGCATGACTGATGATCTTGTGCAACTTTGGACCTCGATGTACGTCCCGGAACGTGGATGGACGTCGCGGGACGAACTCAGATGAACTCGTATGGCGTTTACTGAACTACGTTGCATTGCATTGAATTGCATTGCAATGCGTCCCCGAATAGGCCATCCGCTCTTTCTTTCGTTCGTGAAAGAGATAGCCGCTAGTCGATACACGCACACATCGCACTGTTTAAACGGCTTGCGATCGGTGTGCTAGCGCCGCGAGCCCGCTGAACAGCAAGAACCTTGCGGAACTGCAAGGAAAGACCTTAGTACGACCGGTGTGCTAAGCGGCTTACGATGCTCAACGTTGCCCAACGTTGCACATGTGCAACGCAGCCAAGAAAAGGGCGCTCGGCGACTTGGCACTAACGTACGAAGTGGTTTAGTCTGACGACGCACATGGAGAGGGGCCCAGCGTGAGCCGGGCCCCTGAGGCAAGACACCGACCGTGGTCGGAGCTCGGACGACATGCCGTTGGCGCGGCCTCTGCCGTCAGCAGGACAGTACCCGCTTAACGCGTTAGTAGGCAACTGACGCTCGGTGACGCAAGTACGTCACGCTGCGGGTTTACGCTGGCGAGCCCCGATCTCGGTGTGTCCATCCCGAGAGAGGGCCGATTCGTCGTGCTCCTGGAGTCCCCACGGCACCACCGGGCGCGGAAGGCGATCGCCGTACGCAACGGCGACCACGACACCGCCGCCCAGGCCGACCTAGCACTGAGAGCCCACCGCATCGCCAAGGCCATCAAGGCCGGCTGCGACGGCCCCCCGCTTCCGCCAGCTGTCATCGAGCAGCTGCGCAACCTCCTGCCGCCGGTCCGGCGGTAGCCATGCTGACCTACGACAAGGGCGTCCACACCGTGGACGCCCCAGCAGCCGACCCCTCGCAAGAGTCTGCGCCGAAGGTAGCAGCCGTCCCCGACCGTTGGCGGCGACCGAACCCCGTCGCGTCCAAGGCGACGCACCTGCCCTGCAACCGCTGCCACGTCCGGATGCGGCCCGTCGTCCGGCCAGGCAGCTCCCCCCGCTGGGACTGGTGCTACGAGTGCGTCCGGCGCGCGGTGACCCGTGGCTGACCCCGACTTCTGCACACCGCACGCCAACCTGCGCGAGATGTGCGGGTGTGGGCCCGCCGTCGACCTGGGCGCGGCGACCCCGCCAGCGCCACCCGGGCGCAGAGTGGTCCTCACCCGAGCGTCCGCGATCAAGCCCAAGCGGGTGAAGTGGCTGTGGGACGGCCGCGTTCCCACCGGCGAGATCACGCTCGTGGCCGGGCGCGAAGGGTCCGGCAAGTCGACCTTCCTCGCGTGGATGGTGCGTGCCATCACCCGCGGGGAGCTGCCCGGCGAGTTCGAGGGCACCCCGCGCGCCGTGCTGTACGCCGCCGCCGAGGACTCCTGGGAGCACACCATCGTGCCCCGCC
The DNA here is from genome assembly GCF_011297335.1 of Catellatospora methionotrophica. Lineage (GTDB taxonomy): Bacteria > Actinomycetota > Actinomycetes > Mycobacteriales > Micromonosporaceae > Catellatospora > Catellatospora methionotrophica. The sequence goes on from NZ_JAAOTJ010000024.1 coordinate 54,700, forward strand.
TCATCGCCGCACGGGCCAACCTGGACCTGGTCTACCGCGTGGACGTCGTCGACATCGAGACCGGCAAGGCCAAGATGACGCTGCCCAAGGACAACTCGGAGGTCATGGCCGCTGGCCTCGACGTCGGCGCGTCCGTGCTCATGCTCGACCCCGGCCTGTCGTTCCTGGACGACCGGATCGACACCTTCAAGACGCCCGAGGTGCGCCCCGCGCTGGAAGGCCTCCGCCGCGCTGCCGAGCGCTACGGCATGGCCGTGGTGATGCTGTGCCACTTCAACAAGAGCACCGGCACCGACGTCCTGACGAAGATCGCAGGCTCCCGGGCGTTCGCGGAGGTCGCCCGCGCCGCCCTGGCCGTAGCGGTCGACGACCGGGACGAGGAGGACGAGGACGACACCCCCAGGGAGCCCAAGGAGCGCGTCGTCATCCTCAGCCAGGCCAAGAACAACCTGGGACGCTCCGACCACCCGAACATGACGTACACCATCCGGAACCACATCGTGGAGACCGACGAAGGCCCAGCGAACGTAGGGCGGCTCTACTGGCTCGGCGAGACCGACCGCAGCGCAGAGCAGGCCCTGAACGGGCTCGGCGCGGGCAAGCGCAAGAAGCCCCGCGGGGACACCGCCCAGCAGATCCTCCAGTACGTCCGCTCCGTCTTCCGGCCCGTCTCAGCGGGCGACGTCGAGAAGGCGTTGCCACATCTGAACTCCGGGACGCTCCGCAAGGAGCTACGCCGCCTCCTGGACGCCGGAGAGCTGGCCCAGCCCGGACGTGGCACCTACTCCACACCTACTCCCATGGGGCCTGCCACAACTGCCACATCTGCCACACACACAGCTCACACACCCAGTAGTAGTAGTGATGATGATGAGGGGACTGCCACAAGTGCCACATGCGATGTGGCGGATGTGGCAGAAGTGGCACGTGGCAAGGGTGCCCAGGACGCCACAGAGCACTTCACAGAGGAGCTGTGGCCTGAGGGCTGGGCTGATGGCGTAGACGACGTCGCGCAGCAGTGGGCCCGCGATGACCTCCCCTGACCCCGGCCTGGAGGACGTGATCGCAGACAAGGCCAGGGAGCGCGCTGAGGCGTACGCCGCACGCAAGGCCACCAGCGCAGCCGTACGCAAGCAGCTGCACGAGGCACGACAGCACGGACTGAGGGCAAGGCACGCAGCCAAGCTGAGGGGCGCACAGTGAGCAAGGAATGGCGGGGAGGATCGGACACGCGATGGCGTGCGTTCCGAGCCGCCATCCTCGCCCGCGACCGCTACACCTGCCAGATCCAGGGCAAGGGCTGCACCAAGACAGCACCCCTCGACGGTGGGCACGTGGACCACATCGTGCTGCTCAGCATGGGCGGGCAGAAGTACGACCCAGCGAACTGCCGCGCTGCGTGCCAGGCCTGCAACCTCGCACGCAAGAAGGCACAGCCCCAGCACGAGCCACCACCGAAGCGGGTGTCCAGCTGGTGAGCTGCAACTTTGCGAACGCCCCAAAAGTTCAGCGACCCCCAGCCACGGAACACCCGCCGCCCGGTTTTTGTGTGTGCGATCAGGCCACGGCCAGGGGCGGCGGCGGAGGGGGTAGCGTGCGGGCCGCGTGGACCGCACCGGCCAGCGCGTATGTGCCGTCGATGGGCGTGCTGCCCCGGCGCGTGAACACCCACCGGTCGCCCTGCATCAGCTTCTGGGTGGCCTTCACGTGACCGGTGAGCACGTCGTCCTTCGGGTGCTGGACCTCACCGGCGAGCACCACCTCGGCCAGGCCCATGCACACCGCGGGCGTCTCAGCCTTCAGCTCCTCGACGACGACCCGGCGCGGTGGCCACGCCCGACGACCGGGCCGCTTGGCGAGGTCCGCCGCCACCGACGCGCTCGGCCCACCGGGGAACCACGCCAGGGTGCGGGGCTTGATCTGCTCGACCAGACCGGGCAGGTCGGCGCGCATCTGCTTGGTGCAGCCGTACCCGTTCCACGTCTGGACGACCTCGACGTGCGTGGTGCCGTCGATCGTGGCTGCGGCGACCAGGGTTGCGTGCGTCATGTCCAGCGCCACGTCGAAGCACAGCGCGACCTGCTTGCGGTGGTCGGCGAGGTCGATCGGGGTGTCGGTGCCCGCAGCTGTCCACGCGTCCTCGTCGATCGCCGCGTCGAGCATCGTGACCCGCTGGCACAGCGTCTCGGTGCGGAACCCGGCCAGCTCGATGCCACCAGCCCGCTTGGCGCGCATGGCGTCGCCGATGATGGAGTCCAGCTCGATGCGCCGCCCGAGGTTCGGATTGGCCATGGCGATGGCGTCGGGATCGGTCGGGTCGCAGCCGTTCGGCGCGGACCACTCGGCCAGCCCGAGACGCGGGTCGCCGACGCCGGTCTCGATGTACTCGATGGCCATGTCGCGCAGCGAGTCCAGCACGACGGCGTTCATGTCGCCCTGGTTCGTGACGCAGATGGCCTGCGCGTCGGGCACCGCGGTCATCGCCTTCACGAGCGCGTTCCACACGTCCCACGTCGAGTGCTCGCGCAGCTCGTCGAGCAGGGCCCGGTGCACGGTGAGGGATCGGCCGGCGCGGCGGTTCGGGGCGGCGAACCGGTAGCGGCTCCCGGCCAGGTTGAAGAACGCCTCTTCGCCGATCGTCTCGCGGGTGTGCAGCGGGGCCATCTCGGCACGGAGCAGGTCGATGCCCTCGGCCATCTCGATGGTCTCGCGCCAGGACACCTTCGCCATGTCGCGGCTGGTCGACGTGCCGACGATCAGTGGCACCTGGTCGACGAACATCCAGTAGAGGATGAGCAGCTTGCAGAACAGGGACTTGCCGTTCTGCCGGGCGATGAGCGCGAGGTACGTGCGGAACCGTGGGCGCCCATCGGGCAGCAGCTCGCCCATGTGAATGGCCAGCCACTCCTGGTACGGGTCGAGGGGCCAGTCGATGGACCGCGCGAAGTCGATCAGCTCGAACCCGTAGGAGGTGTCCGGGGTCAGCTCACGAAGCGGTGGCGTCCACAGCCGCGGCACGGTGTGCCCGAGTACGGCGGCGGGCGCGGAGCTCGTCGAGAGGGCTGGGCTGATCGTCATTGGTCGCACCTCCCTTGTCCGTCGTGAGGCGGGAGCGCGGCGTCATGGCCAGCGCCTCAAGGGCCTTGAGCAGCAGCGGGCCGAACTTGTCGAGCGGTGCCTCAGCGTCGATCGCCAGGCAGTAGGAGCGGGCCAGCTCGACCGTCGCGCGGTCGCGGTCCTCCACCGTCGTGGCCGCCAACGCCACCTCGAACCACTCCGACAAGGACTGCATATCTATACGGTACAGCGCATAGTATGCTATGGGCATGAGGTGGCCGAGGATTCGCAGGTGGGTGCGGAACGCGCTGTCCATCTCCGACCCCGCGCTGGCGAAGTGGTTCAGCACCGGTGCCGAGAACTACTCCGGCGTCGACATCAGCGAGTCGTCCGTGCTCGCCCTGTCCGCCGTCTGGCGCTCCGTCGCGGTCATCGCGGGCACGCTCGCGTCGCTGCCCCTGCGCTCGCTGCGCACCACCGCGGACGGCGAGACCGAGCCTGTCGGGTCGATCTTCGACAACCCCGGCGGGCAGTACGGGCCCACGCCGTACGAGTGGAAAGAGACCGCGTTCGCGCACCTGCTGCTGCACGGCAACTGCTTCGAGTTCCACGTCCGCAACGACGCCGGTGGCCTGGTCTCCCTGGAGCTGCTGCACCCGTTGGGCGTGAACATCGTCGAGCCGACCATGGACGAGTACCGGTCGGGCAAGCTGCCGCTCGGTGGCAAGTGGTTCGACGTCACCCTCAAGGACGGCAAGGCGGCCCGGTTCGACGCCGAGCACATCACCCACATCCCGGCGCTGTCGATGGACGGTCTCCGCGGCCTGTCGCCCCTGCAGGTGGCCCGCAACTCGCTGGGCACCGCCGCGGCCGGCGACCGGGCCGCGGCCAAGATGTTCTCGTCCGGCGCGCTCGTTTCCGGCCTGGTCTCCCCCGAAGAGGACATGGAGCCCGAAGAGGTCGGCGAGATCAAGCGGCAGCTGAACCAGAACGTGTCCGGCTGGGACAACGCCGGAGCCATCGCCGTGGTCAACCGGCGGCTGACGTTCACGCCCTGGACGCTGTCCGCGGTCGACGCGCAGTTCCTCCAGTCGCGGCAGTTCTCGATCGAGGAGATCGCCCGCTGGTGGGGTGTGCACCCGACGCTGCTCATGCAGACCGACAAGCAGACCAGCTGGGGCACCGGCATCGAGGAGCAGAACCGCGGGCTCGGCCGGACCGTGCTGTCGCCGTGGGCGCAGCGGTTCGAGCAGCGCAACTCCCGGCTGCTGGCTCAGCCGCGGTTCGTGGCGTTCGACTTCGCCGGGCTGGAGCGCCCGTCGCCCAAGGACGAGGTCGAGCTGCTGATGAAGCAAACCGGCGGCAAGCCGATCCTCTCGGTGAACGAGGCGCGCAAGCGGCTCAACCTGCCGCCCGTCGAGGGTGGGGACGAGCTGATCCCGCCGCCACCTCCGCCGCTCCCGGCGCCCACCGAGGACGAAGAGGAGGAGACGGATGGACCTCCGGCAGCTGAGTGACCGCGCCGCCCGGTTCCGGCCGATCAACGGTGCGCCGAGCTGGTCGCTGCGGATCGTCAACGCCACGAAGGGCACGCGGGCCAAGGTCTACGTCTACGACGTCGTCGGCGGCTGGGACCTGACTGCGGACGACTTCGTCCAGCAGATGCACGCCCTGGACGTGGACGACATCGACCTGCACATCAACAGCCCCGGCGGCTACGTCTTCGACGGCATCGCGATCTACTCGGCGCTCAAGAACCACCGGGCCAAGGTGACAACCCACGTTGACGGCCTGGCGGCCTCCGCCGCGTCGTTCATCGCCATGGCCGGTGACGAGATCGTCATCGAGAAGCCCGCCCGAATGATGATCCACGACGCGATGGGCGTAGCGCTCGGCAACGCCGGAGACCTCCGCGAGTACGCCGACCTGCTCGACGAGACGTCCGACACGATCGCGGCTGTCTACGCCGATCGTGCCGGTGGCAAGCCCTCCGACTGGCGGGCCGCGATGCTCGCCAACAACCGGTCGGGCACCTGGTACACCGCCCACGCGGCGGTAGACGCGGGTCTCGCTGACCGCGTCGGCAACGACACACCGACGCCGGAAGACCGGACGTCGCAGCTGATCCGGGCTCGCGCCCGCGTACTGCAGAAGGGGTGACACCGTGCGGACGATCGAAGAGATCACCACCGCGATGACGGCGCTCATCGACGGCGCGGCCGGGCGCAGCCTGTCCGCCGAAGAGGTCGCCAACTACGAGGGCATGGAGGCCGAGCTCACTTCGGTCCGCCAGTCCGACGAGATCCGCAAGCGCAACGCCGCGTACAACACCGTGACCATCCCCGCTGGTCTGCCCCGTACGGGCACCCGCGTGGAGGACACCTACGACGCCGCGTTCAACAACTACCTCCGGACCGGCAAGCCGAACGCTGACCTGATCAGCAACGCGCAGTCGGAGGGCGTCCCGTCCGAGGGTGGCTTCCTCGTGCCGCAGGGCTTCCGCACGAAGCTCGTCGAGAAGATGAAGGCGTTCGGTGGCATCGGCGGTATCGCCGAGCGCTACTCGACCGGCAACGGCAACCCGGTGGAGTGGCCGACCCTGGACGACACCGCCAACGTCGGCGAGATCGTCGAGGAGGGCGGCACGTTCAGCGCGGGCGCGGACGTCGTGTTCGGCTCGAACGCGCTCAGCTCGTACAGCTACGCGGCCGGCGGCGGCTCCAGCACTCCGCTGCGGGTCTCGCTCGAGCTGCTCCAGGACTCGGCGTTCGACGTCGAGAGCCTGCTCGCCCGGCTGCTCGGCACCCGCATCGCCCGCATCCAGGCGACCCACCTGGCGACCGGCACCGGCGTCAAGCAGCCGCTCGGCCTGATCACCGGACGCACCCCGGTCCAGACCGCGGCGAACACCGGCATCACCTACGACGACCTCGTGAACTGGATCCACAGCGTGGACCCGGCCTACCGCGGCTCGGCGCGCTGGGTGTGGAACGACGCCACCATGGCCGTGATCCAGAAGCTCAAGGACAGCCACGGCGACCCGATCGCTATCTCGAACGCGGGCAACATCCAGACCGCGCTGAACGAGACCACGGTGCTGGGCTACCCGGTAACCATCGACCAGGCCATGCCCGACCTGGACGTCGACGACAGCACCGACCTGTTCGGCGCGTTCGGCGACATCCGCCAGGGCTACGTCATCCGCGACGTCAAGAGCGTGCAGCTGCTCGTCAACCCGTACAGCCGCATGGCCAACCGGCAGGTCGAGTTCACGGCCTGGGCCCGGATGGACGCCACCCAGCAGGACACCAACGCGTACATCGCGCTGAGCGGAAAGAGCTGAGCCATGACCTCTCGTGAACTCGTCCGGCCGCGCGTGCTCGCCACGGGCACCGCGTCCATCGCCACGGTCACCACGACCAACGTCGACTTCGGCACCCCCGACGACGTCAAGGTCGCGGTCGGCGCGAACTTCCAGCCGGGCGACCGACTCGTCGCGGTCATCACCGCGAGCACGTCGGGCACCACGGACACGACCACGTTCTCGGTGCAGGACGCCCCGGACAACGCGGGCTCGATCGGCACCCCGGCCACGGCGGTCACGACCGGCGCGCTGACCGGCGGCACCGGCAACCAGTACGCGGTCGTCGGCATCCAGCTCCAGGCTGGGCGCCCATGGATCCGCGTGCGGGCTACCCGCGCGTCGGGCACCACCGACACCCACGTGATCCGCGTGGTCCTGCTCGCCATCCCGCACGGGTTCTGACGGGAGCGCGGTCGTGGCCTGGGAACCGGACTATGTGACGTTGTCGGAGTTGAAGTCGTATCTGCGGATCGACGACAACCTCGACGACACGCTGCTCGCTGTCTGGGCCACGACCGCATCCCGTGCCGTCGACGGGTTCTGCCACCGGCAGTTCGGCAGCGTCACCGCCGAGGAGCGCGAGTACACCACCCAGTACGACCGACACCTCGGCTGCTACATCGGGTTCATCGACGACGTGATGGACGTCGACGACCTGGTCGTGCTCGACGCCGACGCGAACGAGGTCACCGACTACTCACTGCTGCCCGTGAACGCGCTCAAGAAGGGCAAGCCGTACGAGCGCATCGCGGTCAACGTGTCCGGCCCGCTGCTCATCACCGCGCCGTGGGGCTGGACGTCGGTGCCCGTGCCGGTGAAGAACGCCGCGCTGCTCCAGGGCGCGCGGCTGTCGGCCCGGCGCGACAGCCCGTTCGGTGTCGCTGGCTCGCCCACCGAGGGCAGCGAACTCCGGCTCCTGGCCACCCTCGACCCCGACCTCAAGACGTCGCTCGGGTCGAAGTACCGGCGCGAGAGGTGGGCTGCCTGATGGACCTGAACGCCGTCATGGACGAGCTGGGCGCCCGGCTGAACACCATCTCCGGACTCCGGGTGTCCGACTTCCCCCCGCCGACCGTCACCCCGCCCGCGGGCATCGTGTCGTACCCGGACCGCGTCGAGTTCGACGCCACCTACGGGCGCGGCGTGGACGTGATCCTCGACCTGCCCATCGTGATCGTCGAGGGCAAGGCTACCGACCGCGGGGCACGCGACCGCATCTCCGCCTACGCGGCCGGCTCGGGCACGCGCTCGGTCAAGCAGGTCATCGAGTCCGGGACCTACACCTCGTTCGACGAGGTCCGCGTGAAGTCCGCCGAGTTCGACGTGATCACCATCGCGGGCATCGACTACATCTCCGTTCTGTTCCGGCTCGACATCGGCGGGCCGGGAAGCGCTTAGGAAGGACAGGCCATGGCACTCGCGCACAGCAAGCGCACGGTCGTGAAGCTGGACGGGGACGACCTGTCCGCCTTCACGAACACGAGCAACTTCGAGAAGAACGGCGACGAGCACGACGTCACCACGTACGGCAAGGACGCTCACGTCGTCGCCGGTGGCCTGCTCGGCGGCTCCGCCACCATGGGCGGGTTCTACGACACCGCGGTGGGTGGCCCGCGCGCCATCATCGAGCCGCTGGTCGGCACCGTCGTGGAGTTCATCCGCCAGCCGGAGGGCACCGGCTCCACCAAGCCGCAGGACAAGGTCGACGTCCTGGTCAAGAAGTACACCGAGAGCAACCCGGTCGCGGACTACGTGACCTGGTCGTGCGACATGACGTTCTCGGACACCATCGACTCCACCGCACAGTCAGCCTGAGGGGCCACCCATGGACAAGAGCAAGCTGCTCGCCAACCGCGTCGAGGTCGCCACGGAGGACGTCGAGATCCCCGGCGTCGGCACGGTCCACGTCCGCGCCCTGTCGCGGTTCGAAGTGCTGCTGTCCCAGAAGAAGTACCCCGACGACGCGATGGCCCAGGAGCGGTTCAGCCTGTCGACCGCGCTGCTCGACCCGAAGCTCACCGAGGATGAGGTCGGCGTGTGGCAGCGGTCGTCGCTGCCCAACGAGATCAACGCCGTGTCGTCGGTGGTGAACCGGCTGTCCGGCATCGGGAAGGACGCCGCCAAAAGCGACGTACCTGGAGATGGAAACGACTGACCTGGAGTTCGAGTACTACCTCGCGGAACGGCTCAGCCGGACCGTCGCCGAGATGCGGCAGATGAGCGGCGGGGAGTACACGGGCTGGGTCGTCTACTACGGCCGCAAGGCACAACGTGAGCAGCTGGCGAGAGGGGGCGGGGGATGATCGAGCGGGTCGGCGTTGAGGGCCTGTCGCGGCTCTCGCGCTCCCTCAAGCAGGTCAGCTCCGACGCGCCCAAGGCGCTGCGGATCGCGCTCAACGGGGCGTCGGACTACCTCATCACCGAGGCCCGGCCGCTGATCCCGTCGCGTACGGGCGCGGCCAGGGCGTCGCTCAAGGCCGCGTCCACCCGCACCGCGGTCCGCGTGAGCGAGGGCGGCCCGAAGGCCCCGTACATGCCGTGGCTCGACTACGGCGGCAAGACCGGCCCGAACCGGTCGGTGGAGCGCCCGTTCCGCAAGGAGGGCCGCTACCTGTACCCGACGCTGCGCAAGGGCAACGCCGAGTTCACCAACATCTTGCAGGGCGCGCTCGTGCGCGTCGCTGAAGGCGCAGGGCTGGAGGTCAGCTGATGGCGAACAAAGTCACGCTCACGTTCGCGGGCGACGCCGACTCCCTCGCCAAGGAGGCCAAGCGGGGGGAGCAGTCGCTGGCCGGCGTCGGCACCTCCGCGACGTCCGCCTCGGCCGACTTCGCCAAGGCCGCCGCCGAGTCCACCGACCTGGCCACCCGCATGGGCAGGCTGGGCAGCGCGGTCACCGGCACCACCGACGCGATCGACTCGGTGGGCGCCTCGCTGACCGCCGTCAACGACATCCAGCAGTACTCGACCCTGCGCAGCGCCCGGCTGGCCCGCGCGCTCAACGACGTCTCGCAGGCGCAGGAGGACTACAACCAGGCGCTGCTGGACGGCAAGCAGGCGCAGGTCGACTCCGGCCAGTACACCATCGACGCCGAGCAGGCCGCGCTCGACGCGTCGGTGGCGCTCAAGGACTACGCCGCGGCGGTCAAGGAGCACGGGAAGAACTCCGACGAGGCCAAGCAGGCGCAGCTCGACCTCAAGCAGGCCCAGCAGGACGCGAAGCAGGCGACCGTCGACCAGGAGCAGGCGACCCGCGACGCGACCCAGTCGGTCATCGACGCCGAGGCTGCCCAGCTCGACCTGGCCGATGCTCAGCGCGAGGCGAACCCGACCGGCCTGTCCGAGTGGGCCGAGAAGCTGCAACTGATCACGCCGATCCTGTCGGCGCTCGTCGGCATCGTCGGCCTGGTGACGGCCGCCCAGTGGCTGTGGAACATCGCCATGTCCGCAAACCCGATCGGTCTGATCATCATCGCGGTCGGCGCGCTCATCGCCATCATCGTGCTCATCGCCACGAAGACGACCATTTTCCAGGACGCGTGGCGCGTGTCGTGGGGCTGGATCAAGAAGACCGCCGTCGACGTCTGGAACTGGCTCAAGGAGCTGCCCGCCAAGATCGGATCGGCGTTCATGAAGGTCGCCGAGTTCATCGGCCGACCCTTCCGCGCGGCATTCAACTTCGTCGCTGACGCATGGAACAACACCATCGGCAAGCTCCAATGGTCCGTACCCGACTGGGTTCCGGTCATCGGCGGCAACACGATCGGTGCACCGCGCCTGCCGAAGTTCCACAGTGGAGGTGTCGTTCCGGGCACCCCCGGCCAGGAGGTTATGACGCTGCTTCAAGCCGGAGAGCGGGTGACTCCGAGCACTTCCGGTGGCAACGTCGGAAGGTTGGAGGTGGCGTCTGATGGCACGCAATTCGGCGATGCTCTGGTTGAAGTCATGCTTCGTACTCTCCGTGGTCGCGGCATCGTTCTCGTTCGTGCAGGCTCCCGTGCCTAAGCAGGACGCGGTCGTCGAGCTGTACTACGCAGGCACCTGGAACGAGGTGCCGGTCTACATCCGCGACGGCATCCGCATCACCCGCGGCAGCAGCCCCGAGTCGGGCAGCATCACGCCGGCCACGGCCAGCCTCACGCTCGACAACCGCACCGACGAGTGGGATCCGAGCAATCCGCTGTCGCCGCTGTCGGGCAAGGCTGGCCGCAACACTCCGCTGCGCATCTCGGAGGGCAGCTCGGTCCGCTTCGTCGGCGAGGTCGTGTCGTACAAGCCCCGCCGGTCCACCGAGAACGTCGACCTGGCCAAGCAGCGCGGCGACGCCTGGGTGCACATCGAGGCCGCCGGGCAGCTGTGGCGGCTCGGCCAGGGCGAGAAGGTACTGCAGTCGGCGCTGACCCGCGCGCTGTCGTCGGCCTCGCCGCTGGCCTGGTGGCCGCTGGAACTCGACCTCACCTCGCCCACGGCTGGCGTGCTGCCCGGCGAGATCGTGGCGTCGCCGGTCGGCCCGGCCGTACGCCAGCCGTTGCAGCTGCTCACCGATGGCGTCGGCGGCACGTCCGGAATCGTCGACCTGTCCAACGGCACGCGCATCGACCTGCCGATCCCGGCGCACACGCTCGTCACCACGACCGGCTACCAAGTCGAGTTCATGAGCCGGTGGCAGGCCGGAGGGTTCACCGGCGGGTTCTCGGTGTCGGCGCTGCGCATGCAGTTCGCCGCGACCGGCAGCACGGGCGACACCGAGCGCGTCGAGATCGAGACCGACACCGCCGGTGAGGTGTTCACCTTCACGACCAACCAGCTGGGCGCCTTCCAGCGCGACGACGCCGTCGATGAGGGCGACGTGTACGACGGCGCTACCCGGCACATCCGGGTGCGGGTCTACCAGTCCGGCACGAACGTCGTCACCGAGATGTACATCAACGGTGTCGCGCGGACGGTCACGCTGCTCGCGTCGTCGACCCTGACTCGGATGACCAGCATCAGCCTCAACCAGGTCGGTGAGGTCGGTACGAAGATCCCCGCCATCGGGCAGGTCAACGTCTACATGGACGCGACCGCCGGGCCGGGCACCGACGCGTCGGCCGGCTGGGTGGGGGAGCTGGCCGCGGACCGGTTCGAGCGGCTGTGCACCGAGGAGGGCATCACCGCCACGATCGTGGGCAGCGCGGCCGACTCCAAGCCGATGGGCCCGCAGACACCGGCGGCGGTGCTCGACCAGTTCGCCGAGATCGCCAGCACCGACGACGGCCTGATCTTCGACACCAGGGCGACGCTCGGGCTGACCTACCGGACCGGCCTGGACCGGCTCAACCAGACCTCCGTGCTCGACCTGACGTTCCCGACGCACGTCGCCCCGCCGCTCGACCCCGACATCGACGACCTCGACACCCGCAACGACGTCACGGCCAAGAGCCCGACCGGCTCGGCGCGCTCGGTTGAGGAGACCGGCTCGATGTCGGTGCTCGCCCCGCCGGACGGCGTCGGGCGGACGTCCACGACGGTCGACGTCAACCCGCTCGACGACGCCAGCCTGCCCGACATCGCCCGCTGGAACCGCGCCAAGGGCACCATCGCCGACCCCCGCTATCCGCGCGTGGTCGTGGACCTGGTCGCCACGCCGAGCATCGAGGCCGACGTTGAGGGCGTCGACATCGGCGACCTCATGACCCTGGCCGGGCTCCCGCGCGGGACGGCCCGGCTGCACGTGCCCGGCTACACCGAGTCGATCGGTTCCCACACCCGCACGGTGACGTTCGTGACCGTGCCCGAGGGCGCCTACCGCATCGGCATCTGGACGTCGGACAGCCCGACCAACGGGCAGGCCCGGTGGGGCGCGGCGACCACGTTCCTGGCCGAGGACCTGACGACCAGCGAGACCGCGGCCGACGTCACCACCGGCACCGACACGTGGGTGACCACCGCGACCAAGCCGGGGGCGTTCCCGCTGAACGTCACGATCAACAACCTGACCTACTCGTGCACCGGCATCACCGGCACGCACCCGAACCTGACCTTGACGCTGGTCCGTCTAGGCACCGACAAGACACACAGCACAGGTGACCAGGTGTGGATCACCGACACGTTCAGATGGGGATGAGGACATGACGCAGCCGGTATCGGGTGACTGGGCCATCGCCTCAGTCGCGAGGGCAGCCTGGTTCAACACGCTCGTCACGGCAACGTTCGGGGCCAGCGGCACGCTGACCAAGCCGAGCGGCGCGCAGTGGGTGTGGATTCGGTGCTGGGGCGGCGGAGGTGGCGGCGGCGGCATCGCCGCGGCAACCGCCAGCCAGCACACCAAGGGCGGCGGCGGCGGGTCGGGTGGCTACAGCGAGAGCTTCCTGTCCGCGGCGTCGGTGGCCGGGGGCGAGACCGTGACGGTCGGCGCGGCAGGCACTGCGGGCGCGTCGGGCGGCGGCACCGGTGGCAACGGCGGCTCGACGTCGGTCGGCACTCTGGTCATCGCGCTCGGCGGCTCGGGCGGCCCCAACGCGGCGAGCTCCGCTGCGGCGTTCGGTGTGGCTGGCGGGGCGGGCGCGGCAACGGGCACGGGCCAGATCCTCCTGCCGGGGTTCCCTGGCGGCCAGGGGTGGGGCGACGCCGGGCTCGGCATGTCGGGCAACGGCGGCGGCCCCGGCGGCGGGCTGGGCCGCGTGGTCGGCAGCAGCAGCCAGACCGTGGCCGGGCAGAACGGGACGCAGCCGGGCGCGGGCGGGTCGGGTGCCGTGGCGTCCGGTGGCGGCGGCGCGTCGGCCGGTGGTGCCGGTGCGGCCGGGTTCGTCTCCGTCGTCTGGTTCGTGTGAGCACGGCCATGGCCCGCAACGCGCGCAGCCTCGACGTCCTCACCGCAGAGATCCACGCCCGGTCCCCGCGGACCACCGTGTACGACATCGGCGACCCCGACCACCAGGCCCGCGAGTCCGACCACAACCCGAACCGCTCCGGCGTGGTGTGCGCGATCGACATCATGCCCGGCCACGGTCTCGACCTGGGCGCGCTCGCCGAGGAGATCCGGGCCCGCCGACACCCCGCGGGCAAGTACGTGATCTACCAGGACCGGATCGCGTCCGCCGCCCGCGGCTGGGCCTGGCGCGAGCACACCGGCGACTACCACGACCACGTGCACGTCTCGGCCGGAGTCGGCCCGGACGGCGCGAGCACAGGCCCCTACGACAACACCGAGCCATGGCTCACGGAGGACGACATGACACCGCAGCAGGCGTGGGTGCTCCACGTCATGAACTACCGCCTGGAGGCGATCCTCGCCAACCGGCCGACCGTGCTCATCCCGGCGCGGGCCGACCTCGGCACGGCGTACGCCAAGGCGGTCACCGAGCCGAACCAGCTCTACACCGCGCTGAACCGGCCGCTCACCGACGTCGACGAGCAGGCCCTGGCCGCCGCCCTCGGGCCGCTGCTGGAGACCGGCGCGACTCCCGAAGAGGTCGCCGCCGCCGTCGTAGCGAAGTTCGCGGACAAGCTCGCGGTCGGCTGATGGCACTCGACCAGCCCCCGCCGTACGTCGTCATCGACCTCCGGGCGATATACGACCAACTGATCGTGCTCAACACGAAGGTCGAGCGGCTCGTGTCGAAGCAGGACGAGCACGAGCGCGACAACGCCGACCACGAGGCCCGGCTCCGGTCGCTGGAGAAGGGCCGCTGGCCGCTGCCCTCCGTCGCGCTGCTCGTGTCCCTGGCGTCGCTCGGGCTCGCGGTCGCCACACGCTGAGGCGGGGTACACCAGATGTGTACCCCGCCCCACCAGCACTACTACTTGCCCGGCTCCCGCTGGAGCCGCTTCCAGATCGCGTTCTTACCGACGCCGAGCGCCGCCCCGATGTCCGGGTTACTCGCACCGTTCTCCGACGCCAGCCGGACCAGCCGGTCGGTCCAGTTCGCCAGGAACTGCTGAGCCTCCCGCACCTGCTCCAGCGTCGCCAGCACGGTCACCCGCGACTCAGCCGGGGTCGGCCGCTCGCCCTCGCACGGCATCGACTCCTCCGGGAGCCACGACCACACGAGCGATCGGAGGGCCCGAGCGCGCTCCGTGTTGGTCGGGGCCACCTCGGGAGCCGCCTCACGGGCGTCCATCGCGGCCAGGAGCCGCCGGTTCTGCTCGGCGACGTACGCGTAGCCGGACTGCTCGGCGATCGTCAGGTTCCGCTCGAGGTCGGCGCGGCGCGTGTCCTGGCTCATCGGGCACCCCCGTCGAGCAGGTCGGCGGCCCGGCCGAGCAGCGAGGCGACCTCCCGGGCGCGGCCAGCGGTCAGGTCCGCCGACGAGTACGAGCCGTCCCCGGACACGCCCAGGGTCACCAGCGCGCCCCGGCCGTCGAGGAAGTCGTTCATCTCCACGAGCACGATCTCGACGTCCTCGCCGGGGTCCGGCACGCCGACGACCTCACCGATGACGCCGGTGTGCATCTGCCGCTCACGGCCGTGCACGGTCTGGCACCACGACGGGTGCGGGGCCGGGGCCGTCACAGCTTCACCGACACGACGTCGCGGCCCGGCTTGCAGTCCGAGGTCTTCGCGGCGCGCGGCGCGTTGACGGGCCAGCGCTCGGCGGGCTGCTTGCCGTCGAGGGCGTCCACGTAGCCGTTGGCGTACTGGCGGCGGCCGTAGCTCTCCAGCGCCGCCTGGACCTCGTCGACGACCGGGGACGGCTCGCCCTCGGCGGCCTTCACGATCAGGTCGCCGAGAAGGTTCGCCAGCTTCGCCGCCTGGTCCAGGGACAGCTCCAGGAACTCGGACGGCAGGCCCCACTCACCGGCCACCATGACGATGCGGACCTGGGCGTCCGGCTCGGCGACCTGGGAGATGTAGACGTCCATCGCGCCGCGGTTCAGCTCGACCGCGTGGTCCGGGCCGATGTGCACACGGTCGCGCTCGGCCGGGCACTCCGGCGGGCACCACGGCAGGTGCGTCACCGGGGGGTTGTCCTTGTCGTTACGCTTGCGCATAGCGGAGGTACCTCTCCGTCAGGCCCCGGGTCGCGGTGCGCTAACACCGTCCGGGGCTGCCTTATATTCGACTGTTTAGCTTGGTACCCATCTAGCTGATGACGCGACACGTCGAACTGGAGGTGATCCCGGCCGCGCAGCAGTACGGCGTCGGCATCATCCCGTGGTCGCCGCTGCACGGCGGGCTGCTGAGCGGCGCCCTGCGCAAGATCAAGGACGGTACGGCGGCCCGCTCCGGCGATGGCCGCGCCACCGACGCCCTGGCCGAGCACCGGGGCACCATCGAGGCGTACGAGAAGCTGTGCGAATCCCTCGACGCCGACCCCGCCGACGTGGCGTTGGCCTGGCTGCTGTCGCGGCCCGGCGTGACCGCGCCGATCATCGGCCCGCGCACCGCCGACCAGCTCGACAAGACCCTCGGCGCGCTCACCCTCACCCTCGACGAGGACACCCTCACCCGCCTCGACGAACTCTTCCCGCCCGTAGGCAAGGGCGGCCCCGGCCCCGAAGCCTGGGCCTGGTGACCTGACCCACCCGCCCGCCCGGCGCGGTGTCGCGGGGCGGGGTCGCGGCGCGGGGTCGCGGCGCGGGGCGGGGTCGCGGCGCGGGGCGGGGTCGCGGCGCGGGGCGGGGTCGCGG
>NZ_JAAOTJ010000025.1 GCF_011297335.1 Catellatospora methionotrophica
CTGTGCCGCAACTCTTAAAGACTTGCGGCCTCAGCGCGTGGCGGAGGCCGCAAGTCTTTAAGAGTTGCCCCAGGTGGGAGGGGCGGGGTGGGCGGTGGTGTCAGTTGCCGAAGGTGTTGCACTGGCGGGGGTCGCCGGTGCGGTAGCCCTGGTCGAACCATTGCTGGCGTTGGGCGGAGGAGCCGTGGGTGAAGGCTTCCTGGTTGATGCGGCCGGTGGCCTTCTGCTGGATGGCGTCGTCGCCTACGGCGGCGGCGGCTTCGAGGGCCTGGTCGATGTCCTGCTGGGTGATGGACTTGAAGAGGGGCTGGCCGGTGGCGTCGGTGGTCTTGGCGGCCGCGTTGGCCCAGACTCCCGCGTAGCAGTCGGCCTGCAGTTCCATGGCGACGGAGTACTTGTTGGCGTTGGCGGGGTCGCGCTGCTGGGCACGGCGCACCTGGGCCTCGGTGCCGAGCAGGGTCTGGATGTGGTGGCCGTACTCGTGGGCCAGCACGTACGCCTGGGCGAACTGGCCCTTGGCGCCGAACCGGTTGGCCAGTTCGTCGTAGAAGCTCAGGTCGATGTAGACGTGGTTGTCGCCGGGGCAGTAGAACGGGCCGACACCGGCGGTGGCCGGACCGCACGCGGTGTTCACCGAGCCGGTGAAGAACCGGGTGGTCGCCGGCTGGTACGGCTGGCCGAGGTACTGCGGCATCGCGGAGCGCCAGTACGCCTGGATCGAGTTGATGTAGAGCAGGTTGCGGCAGGCCGGGTTGTCGAAGCGTTTCGGGTTCGACTTGTCACACTGCTGCGCCAGCGCGCTGCTGTTGACGTCGTTGGGGCCCGGCTGGTTCTGCTGCTGCTCGGGGGTCAGCCCGCCGACGCCGCTGAACAGGCTGGAGCCGCCGCCGGTGCAGATCAGGAAGCCGACGCAGAGCGCGCCGACCAGCAGTACCGCCATGCCGATCTTGCTTTTCATGAGCATCGGCAGCAGCCCGGCCAGGCAGCCCGCGCCCGCGCCGCCCATCCCGCCGCCGCCCCCGCCGCCTCCGCCGCCCATGGGTGGGAAGTTGAAGCCGCCTCCGCCGCGCCCGCCCCCGGCGCCACGCATGTCCTCGACCTGTGACGGGTCGAGTTCGGCGTTCTCGTTGATGCTCACGTTCGCCAGCGTAGGCAGTTTTGTGGCGAATCACACCCAAATCAGGCTGTCTCAAGGGTAAATGCCGTGGCAGGGCGGCTCGGGGTGCTCGGTAGACTGGAGTCTCCTTCCCGAAGCCACCCGGTGGCCCACCCCCGACCTGGGAGCAATACATGATCACGGCCACCGGTCTGGAACTGCGCGCCGGAGCGCGCATCCTGCTGGGGGACACCACCCTGCGCGTGCAGCCCGGCGACCGTATCGGTCTCGTCGGGCGCAACGGGGCTGGCAAGACCACCACGCTCAAGGTCCTCGCGGGCGAGGGCACCCCGTACGCGGGCAAGATCGACACCCGGGGCCCGGTCGGTTACCTGCCGCAGGACCCCCGCACCGGCGACCTCGGCATCACCGCCAGCGACCGGGTGCTGTCCGCGCGCGGGCTGGACGTGCTGCGCAACGAGATGAAGGAGCTGGAGGGCAAGCTCGCCGACGACGAGCGCTTCATGCGCCGCTACGGCCAGCTGGAGGACCAGTTCTCCGCGCTCGGCGGCTACGGCGCCGAGGCCGAGGCCGCCCGGATCTGCTCGAACCTGGGCCTGCCCGACCGGGTGCTCCAGCAGACCGTGGGCACCCTGTCCGGCGGTCAGCGCCGCCGTGTCGAACTGGCCCGCATCCTGTTCCGCGACGCCACCGAGACCGGCGGCGGCATCCTGCTGCTCGACGAGCCCACCAACCACCTCGACGCCGACTCCATCACCTGGCTGCGCGGCTTCCTCGGCGGCCACAAGGGCGGCCTCATCGTCATCTCCCACGACGCCTCGCTGCTGGAGGCCGTCGTCAACAAGGTGTGGTATCTCGACGCCAACCGCTCGGTCGTCGACGCGTACAACATGGGCTGGAAGACGTACCTGGAGGCGCGCGAGACCGACGAGCGCCGCCGCAAGCGCGAGCGGGCCAACGCGGAGAAGAAGGCCGGCGCGCTCATGGCGCAGGCCGACAAGCTGCGCGCGAAGGCCACCAAGACGATCGCGGCGCAGAACATGGCCAAGCGCGCCGAGAAGATGATCGCCGGGCTGGACGAGGTGCGGGCCACCGACAAGGTCGCCAAGGTGCGCTTCCCGACCCCGGCCGCCTGCGGCAAGACGCCGCTGACGGCGGAGGGACTGTCCAAGTCGTACGGTTCGCTGGAGATCTTCACCGACGTCGGCGTCGCGGTGGACCGTGGCTCGCGCGTGGTCATCCTGGGCCTCAACGGCGCGGGCAAGACCACCCTGCTGCGTATGCTCGCCGGCATCCTGGAGCCGGACACCGGCGAGGTCAAGGCGGGTCACGGCCTGCGCCTGGGCTACTACGCCCAGGAGCACGAGACCCTCGACGTCGAGCGCACCATCCTCGACCACATGCGCTCGGCCGCCCCCGAGCAGACCGACACCGAACTGCGCCGCATCCTGGGCGCGTTCCTGTTCAGCGGGGACGATGTGGACAAGCCCGCCGGAGTCCTGTCCGGTGGCGAGAAGACCCGCCTGGCCCTGTCCACCCTGGTCTGCTCCGGCGCGAACGTGCTCCTGCTCGACGAGCCCACCAACAACCTCGACCCGGTCAGCCGCGAGCAGGTCCTCGACGCCATCGCCCGCTACCCCGGCGCGATCGTCCTGGTCACCCACGACCCCGGCGCGGTCGCCGCCCTCAAACCCGACCGCGCCATCCTCCTCCCCGACGGCGACGAGGACGCCTGGTCCGACGACCTCCTCGAACTCGTCGAACTCGCCTGACCCCACCCCACCCCACCCGCCAGCCCCACCCCCCGCGCAACTCTTAAAGAGTCGCGGCCACCGGCACCTGCCGAGGCCGCGACTCTTTCAAAGTTGCGGACCGAAACGGCGCGCGCCGCGCGACGGGCCGTGGTGGCGAGGCGCGGCGGCGGGGTGGGCGGGTCACCAGGGGGTGGAGAGGACGGCTTCGATGATCATGGCGGAGAGGGCGCCTACGGCGACCAGGGTCAGTGGGGCGGGGACGGGGTCGCCGCCGGGGCGTTCGGGGGCGACGGCGGCGATGGTGAGCCACGGGAAGTAGGGGAGCCAGGCGTGTTCCGCGCCGCCGCGGGCCAGGCCCGCCCCGACCGAGAAGAGCACCGCGCCGGACGCGCCCACCAGGAACGGCCAGCCGGGGGTGTTGCGCACCTTGCGCAGGCTGGCGTAGATGGGCGGCCCGGCGGCCAGCAGCAGCGCGCACACGCTGATCAGGCCCCACCACAGGGCTGACCGGTGCGGCTCGATGCGCTGGGCGAAGTCGGCGTACGCGGTGCCGAGCCCGTCGGTCCAGGTGAAGCCCAGCCGGGCCGCGCCGAGCACCGGCAGCAGTACGCCGAGCCCGGCGAACATGTTCAGGGCGGCGCGGCGACGGGCGAAGTTCAGGAACACCACGGACAGCCCCAGCCACGCCACGGCGTACGAGAACAGTGCCGCCGTGCCCAGCAGCAGCCCGGCCAGCACCGCCCACGCCGCGGCCCGCCAGCCGTGGCGGCGGGTGGCGCGCACCCCGGCCAGCGTCATCGCCGCGCCGATGGTGGCCACCACGGCGTCCATCGACACCGCCGTCCACACCGCGTACGGCGCGAGCGCCAGCACGGGCGCGTACGGCCGCGCGGCGGCCTCGCCGCTCATGTCGCGTACGGCGGCCAGCACCATCGGCACCGACAGCGCCCCGACAGCGGTCACCAGCAGCCCCAGCGCCAGGTGGTCGGTGACCCCGAGCCGCTGCACGGCCCACAGCACCAGCACCGGCGCGGGCGGGTGCCCCCGGGTGGCCGCGGTGTGCTCGGCCGAGCGGTCCGTGAAGCTGCGCAGGTAGCCCAGCGGGTCGTCGCCGACCTCCTGCACGTCGCCCAGGTAACTGTCCGGGGTCAGCGACCGGGTCAGCCCGTCGGAGCCGTCGACGAGCGCCAGCGAGACGGCCCAGGCGAAGAACGCGACGGTCGCCCCGAGGCTGACCGCCCACCACGGCAGTCGATGGATCCAGCCGCGCCAGGCGGCGCCGAGCACGGCTGTCGCGACGACGGGCGCCAGCAACGACATCGGCGACAGTTCGAGGCGATAGCGGCCCAGAAACGGCGCGCTCGCGGTGCCCAGCCGGGCCCCGGCGCGCACCGCCAGCCAGGTCGCGAGCAGGCCGAATGTCACCAGCACGAACCAGCCGAACAGGTCTCGCCGTTCGCGGTCGCGGGTGCTCAGGGGGTCGACGGTGGTCACGGCGAGACACGCTATCGGGTACCCGACAGCACCGTGCGTGTCGGTTGGCATGGAATTGATATCTAGCGCATGATCGTCGGAGGCGGTCTAATAGGTTGGACCGCAAACCGCATCGTCCGGGACGTGAGGATTTCAACATGGCAGCCACCGGCACAGCTACCACCACCGAGAAGGGTCGCCGGATCGTCGGGACCGAACGCCAGACGCTCGCCAAGGACCTCGTGAAGCGCTACACGTCGGGTGAGTCCATCCGCGCGCTGGCCGCGTCGACTGGCCGTTCGTACGGATTCATCCACCGCGTGCTCACCGAGTCCGGAGTCGCGCTGCGTCAGCGCGGCGGAGCCCGTCGGCGCAAGAAGGCATGATTCACCCGCGCCACGCAGAGCTTGGGGAGCCGGTTGATGTCTGAGATGGCAGCGGCCGGCTTTCGCATCAGCCAGGACGGTCCGGTCGCGACGGTGACATTGGACCGCCCGGAGGTGCGCAACGCGCAGACCCCCGAGCTCTGGGCAGGTCTCGCCGAAGCCGCACGGGGGCTCGCCGGCGATGTGCGCGTCGTGGTGGTGCGCGGGGAAGGGCGGTCCTTCTCCGCGGGCCTCGACCTGAAAGTGGTGCAGGGCGGCGAGTTCCAGCAGCTCGCCACCGTCAGCCCGGAGGAGTGCGCGGACCGGATCGCCGGTTTCCAGCAGGCCTTCTCCTGGCTCCGCCGACCTGATCTGATCACCATCGCCGCGGTGCAGGGCCACGCCATCGGCGCGGGCTTCCAGCTCGCACTGGCCTGCGACCTGCGCATCGCCGCCGAAGACGCCCTGTTCGCCATGGCGGAGGTGACGCTGGGGCTCGTGCCGGACCTCACCGGCACCAAGCGCCTGGTGGAGCTCGTCGGCTACGCCCGCGCGCTGGAGCTGTGCGTGACGGGCCGCCGGGTCAACGCGGCCGAGGCCGACCGGATCGGCCTGGTCAACCTCGTGGTGGCGCGCGACGAGCTGGACGCCGCCGCGGCCGATCTGGCCAATGCCGTGCTGGCCGCGCCGCGTGACGCGGTCGTCGAGATCAAGGCCCTGCTGGCCGCCGCGGGCGGTCGCGGCTTCGCCGTGCAGGAGCGCGCGGAGCGCGAGGCGCAGACGCGCCGCATCCGCGACCTGGCCGGCCTGGGCGAGTGACTTTCCGGCGGTATCGGTTCCGCCATCCCTTTCCCGCACCGTGACCCACTCTTTCGGGCGTCATACGAGTGGCTGATTCGTCATGGTGGAAAGACGGCCGCTCTCTCCTTTCCGGTGAGCGGGCGGCATCGGCGTCGTGTGCCATTGTCTGCCCAGCGGAATAGTTAATGAGCCGGGCTAAGGAATTTTCGTTCGGCGGGCCACGTTGAGCGGCACGTCGGGTCTTTCGCAGTGGGAGGTTTCACCGGTGACATATCCGGGTGGGGGAGCGGGCATGGAGACGCTGATGCGGTCCATGCGCCGTGGGCAGACCGTCGAGAACCGCAAGATCGGCAAGCCCACCGCGAAGCGGATCCTGTCCTTCGCCCGGCCGTACCGCCGTGAGATCGCGTTCTTCCTGGTGACCATCGTCGTCGGCGCGGTCATCGGGGTGGCGACACCGCTGCTGGCGGGCCGGGTCGTCACCGCGATCACGCCCACGGACGGGGTCATGGCCGCGGGCGCGGGCCGGACCGTCGTCACGATCGCGGTCGTCATCGCGCTGCTGGCCCTCATCAGCGCCGGGCTGTCGCTGGTCGAGCGGTTCTACTCGGCCCGCATCGGCGAGGGCCTCATCTACGACCTGCGCACCCAGGTGTACGACCACGTGCAGCACATGCCGGTGCAGTTCTTCACCAGGGCGCAGACCGGCGCGCTGGTCAGCAGGCTCAACGGCGACGTGCTCGGCGCGCAGCGCGCGTTCACCTCGACGCTGTCCGGGGTCGTCGGCAACCTCATCCAGCTCGTGCTCACCGTGGTCGTCATGCTGACCCTGTCGTGGCAGATCACCGTGCTGTCGCTGATCCTGCTGCCGGTGTTCATCCTGCCCGCGCGGCGGGTCGGCCACCGGCTGGCCGAGATCACCAAGGAGTCGTACGACCTCGGCGCGAAGATGAACGCGACCATGACCGAGCGGTTCGGGGTGGCCGGGGCGCTGCTGGTGAAGCTGTTCGGCCGCCCCGAGACTGAGTCCGGCCGCTTCGCCGAGCGCGCCGGGCGGGTACGCGACATCGGCGTGCAGAGCGCCATGTACTCGCGCACCTTCTTCGCGGCCATGATGCTGGTCGCGGCGCTGGCCCAGGCCCTGGTCTACGGCCTGGGCGGCTGGTACGCCGTGCGGGGCAGCCTGGACGCGGGCGACGTCGTCGCGCTGGCGCTGCTGCTGACCCGCCTCTACGGCCCGATCACCGCGCTGTCGAACGTACGCATCGACGTGATGGGCGCGCTGGTCTCCTTCGACCGGGTCTTCGAGGTGCTCGACCTGCCGCCCGCGATCGCGGAGAAGCCCGGCGCGGTCGACGTGCCGCGGGGCTCCTCGAAGATCGAGTTCCGGGACGTCGCGTTCCGCTACCCGACCGCCGCCGAGATCTCGCTGGCCTCCCTGGAGGACGTCGCGACGCTGGAGCGCACCGTCACCGCCCCCGTGCTGCGCGGCGTCTCCTTCACCGTGGAACCCGGCCAGATGGTGGCGCTGGTCGGCAGCTCCGGCGCGGGCAAGTCCACCACCTCGATGCTGGTCAGCCGGATGTACGACGCCACCAGCGGCGCGGTGCTCGTCGGCGACGTCGACGTACGCGACGCCACGCTGCAGTCGCTGCGCGACACCATCGGCGTCGTCACCCAGGACGCGCACCTGTTCCACGAGACCATCGCGGAGAACCTGCGCTACGCCAAGCCCGACGCCACCGACGACGAGCTGTGGGCCGCGCTGGCGGCCGCGCAGATCGACACCCTGGTCCGGGCCACCCCCGACGGTCTCGACACCGTGGTGGGCGAGCGGGGCTACCGTTTCTCCGGCGGTGAGAAGCAGCGCATCGCCATCGCCCGCCTGCTGCTGAAGGCCCCCTCGATCGTCATCCTCGACGAGGCCACCGCCCACCTGGACTCCGAGAGCGAAGCCGCCGTCCAGCAGGCCCTGTCCACCGCCCTGGCCGGGCGCACCGCGCTGGTCATCGCCCACCGCCTGTCCACCGTCCGCGAAGCCGACCAGATCCTCGTCCTGGACCAGGGCCGCATCGTCCAGCGCGGCACCCACGAACAGCTCCTGGCCTCCGGCGGCCTCTACGCCGACCTCTACCGCACCCAGTTCACCACCACCCCCACCTCACCCCGGCTGGCCGACACGCCTGCCTGACGGGTCCCACGGCGCAGCGGGGCGGTCAGCGGCGGCCGAGGGTGTGGGCGCGGCCACGCCAGCGCAGGTGCAGCTCTCCACCGTGGAGGCGGGCGGCCGGGCCGCGGCGTGGCCGGGGCGCGGTCTCGCCGTCGTACGCCCACAGCAGCTCGCGTAGCGCGAGTTCGCGCGCGGCCGCGGCATCGCGCGGCGGGTGGGCGCGGGCGAAGTCCCAGCCGTCGCGCAGCGAACCCTGCGGCGCGCGCCCCGCCGCCCAGGCCGAGAACGTCCGCGCCCACTGCCCGGGGCCCGCCGCAGCGGCCAGCCGGGGCCAGGTCCGCGCGACCTCCTCGGCCCGCTTGCGCAGCAGCGCGTCCCGCGTCGCGCCGACCGCCGCGGCATCGAAGCCGGCGGGCATCGCGGCTCCGGCCACCAGTGCGCGGACCAGCTCCTCCTGCCGCCGCGCCAGCCCACCGCCACCAGCGCCGACCGGGTGCCCTCGCAGCGCGATCCCGTCACCGCCGGCACCGACCGGCACCCGCTGCCGGGCGGGCTCGTCACCGGCCCGGCCGACCGTTGCGCCGCCGGTCATCGGGCCGGGGCTCCGGTGATCGCCGGGTAGCCGGTCGCGGCGGACAGGGCGTCGAGTTCGGCGCGCAGGGCCGCGGCGGGCGGGTAGTGGCCGTCGCGCTCCAGCAGGACCGCGGGCGGGCGCTGGCGCGCGCACAGCTCGCCCAGCAGCTCCAGCACCTCGCCGGGCACCGGGTCGGTATGCGTGTCGTGGTACCGCCCCTCGTGCAGGCGGCCCCCGGCGACGTGCACGTACGCCATGCGCTCCAGCGGGAGCCGGGTCAGCAGATCGACCGGGTCCTCGCCCCGGTTGAGCGCGTTGGCGTACACGTTGGCGATGTCGAGCAGCAGCAGCGCGTCGGTGCGTTCCAGGATCTCGGTGAGGAACGCGGCCTCGGTCAGCTCGTCGTCGGGCCAATCGAACAGCGCCGCGATCGGCTCCAGCGCCAGCGGCACGCCGAGCTCGGCGGTGGTGCGCGCGACGTTGGCGACCACCGCGTCGACGGCCTCGCGGCTGCGCGGCAGCGGCAGCAGGTGACCGGCCTCCACGCCGCCCGCGCGTACGTACGCGATGTGCTCGCTGACCAGCGGTGCGCCGACGGCGCGGGCAGCGGCGGCCAGGTGCTCGACCCGGTGCGGGTCGACCGGCTCGGCTCCGCCGAGGGACAGCTTCACCCCGTGCGGCACCACGGCGACACCGGCCGCGAGCAGCTTCGCCAGCGCCTCCGGGGGCTCACCGGAGTGCGGTAGCGACTCGGCGACGACCTCGACGAAACGCAGGCCGGGCAGCTCGGCGACGAAGCCGGAGATCTCGGGGCGCCAGCCGATGCCGATGCCCCGTCCGGCCAGCGGGGTCATCCTCCGCACCCGCCTCCGCCGCACGAGGAGCCGCCGCCGCATGAGGAACCGCTGCTGCAGGAGGAACCGCCGCCGCTGTCGCCGCCGCTCGATCCGCCGCCGTCGGAGCCGCTGTAGAAGGGGCCGTACGCGCCGCTGGTGTCGTCGCGCTCCGGGATCTCGCTCTCCCCGGCGAAGGCAGGGTCGGCGGCCCACAGCACGGCGGTGCCGAACAGGCCGACCGCCAGCGCGGTCTGCGCCGGGCCGTAGGTGTCCCAGGCGGGCCGCGACGCGGGGCGCAGGTGGTTGAAGTGGCGCTTGGCCTGGAGCAGCGCGTTCTCGGCGGCCCTGGTACGGCGCGGCTTGCGCACGAACAGCACCAGGCCGAGGATGCCGACCGGGATCACCAGCAGCACCAGGAACGTCACCGGGCGGTCGTTGGCGATCCCGGAGAGGATCCGGACCACGCCGACCGCGAACAGCGCGAGCAGGAGCAGCGGGCCGCGCCGGGCGCGGGACACCACGTCGGGACCGACGGTGAGGCCGCCGCGGCGCAGCTCCTCGCCGATGGCGGCCAGCGCCTCGGCCACCGAGCGGTCGGTGTGCAGCTCCTTGGTGCGCAGCCCGTTGCCCACGGCGTGCAGCACCGCGGCGTCCAGCGGGGTGCCGCCCGGCGGCAGCCCGCCGGTGCGGGTGAGCCGCCCGGCGCTGTCGGCCGCCACGACACCGCTCTGGCGCAGGAAGGTCAGCGACGAGTACACCGCCAGCGCCGCGCCGCCGTTGAGGTAGGCCGTGTGCTGCGGGGACAACTGGTCCACGCGGACCTGGCCGGGTCCGGCGAACAGGCGGGACCGGTGGATCAGCGTGCCCACCAGCACCACCGCCGCGGCGGCCGCGAACAGCATCAGGAAGGTGGGGCCAGAGATGCCCCAGGTGTCCGCCACGGGAGCTCCTTCGACGAGGGAGCCCTCATGATGGACCATCGCCGCAATCAGCGGGAGACCAGGACGCTCAGGCAGGTGACGCAGCCTTCGAGCTTCTCGAACTCGCCGATGTCCACCACGACCGGCGTGTATCCGAGATCGGCCAGCAGCTCGGCGGTGCGCGGCGCGGACGCGGCCAGCAGCACCCGGTCGCCGCCGAGCGGCACCACGTGGCTGCCGCCCTCCTCCTCGACCGGCCGCACGGCGGGGAACAGCCCCGTCGGCACCAGGTGCGGCAGGGCCAGGAAGGTGCCGTCGGGCAGCGCGGTGACCGCGGACTTCAGGTGCAGCACCGCGCCGAGCGGCACCGGCACGACGGTGCGTCCCAGCGGGGCGAGCAGCGCCCGCAGCTGGCGGATGCCCTCGGCGTTGGTGCGCCCGCCGCGTCCGACGTAGACGGTCGTGCCGACCTGGAGCACGTCGCCGCCCTCCAGGGTGCCCGGCTCGGCGATGTGCGCGGTGCGCAGGCCCAGTTCCAGTACGGCCTGCTCGACGCCGGAGATCTCGCCGCGGCGGGCCGGGGCCCCGGGGTGGGTCAGCACGGCGAGGTCGTCGACGACCACCACCGCGTCCTCGACGAAGACCGCGTCGGGGCAGTCGTCGGCGGCCGGGGCCGGGTAGACCTCCCACCCGGCCGAGGCCAGCGCGTCGGCGTACGCCATGTGCTGGGCGCGGGCCAGGGACAGGTCGATGTCGCTGCGGCCGATGTGGGTGACGATGCCGTCGGCGAGCCGGGAACCGGGCTCGCGGACCAGGGCGGTTCTCATCTCTTACGTAGTACCAGGAAGACCACCAGCGCGACCACCACCACGGTGGCGCAGCAGACCGTGCCGCCGAGGAGCAGATGCCAAGGTTTGAGGGCGCCCATGGGCGGCACTGTAGCGGCCGAAAGCTCTCCAGAAAATATCTTGTCGATGCGTGGATCTCGTGGCTAATGTCGGCGGTACACGGGAAAGGAGGTGGTCCAGCTTTGAGTAGCTACAGGACACGTGAGGTGGCTGCCCGCTAGGCGGCTGTCATCGACTGCACTTCTGTCGATACCTGAAGGTTCGACTGGAGCGTCGAGGCCGTGTGTCAGCGGCCCTGGCGAATCCAAGGGAGCCACCCGATTCCCGGGGGAACGTCCGGTTTGTCCAGCCGGCCCGCGCACCCGCGCGGTACCCCCGGGTTTCGTCATTCCCGGAGCCGGATGTCCGCTTCAGCGGCGGCGGACGGTCTCCTCGATCAGGTCCAGCACCGGGCCGAAGTCGTCGGCCGAGCCGCCCATCGCCAGCCGCTTGACCAGCCCGTCGTACGCCAGCTCCAGGAAGTGCGCCAGCACGTCCAGCGGCACGTCCTCGCGCAGCACGCCGGCGCCGGCCTGACGCTGCAGGCGCTCGCGGGTCGCGGTGTCGATCGCCTCGCTGTGCTGCGCCCACCGCTTGGCGAACGCGGGGTCCGTGCGCAGCCGCCGGGCCACCTCCAGCTGCGTGCCCAGCCAGCCGGCCGCGTCGGGGTCCTGGGCGTGCGCCAGCAGGTCCCGCATCACCTGGACCAGGCCGTTCGCGGCGACCGTGGCGGCCATCTCGACCGCGTCGTCCTCGGCGACGGCCAGGAACAGCGAGTCCTTGTCTCGGAAGTGGTGGAAGATCGCGCCCCGGGACAGCCCGGTCGCCTGCTCCAGGCGGCGCACCGTGGCGCCCTCGTAGCCGTAGCGGGCGAAGCAGGCGCGGGCCGCGGCGAGGATCTCGTGGCGGCGCGCATCGAGCTGATCCTGACTCACCCTGGGCACATGCCGATCTTCGCAGGTCGGCCCGGCACATGCAATCCGTACGTACGGCTTGACACCTGGTAGGGGCCCGGCCACCGCCGATGATGGCAGATCTAGGACGCAATGCGCGCGTGACCGTCGCATGGAAGAATCCTCCGCGGCCGGCGTGCGTTGAGCGTCGGGGACAGTAAGGCGACACCGTGCGAACCGTTGCAGGCCAAGGGTCTGCGGCCCGCCGGGGAGGAAACGAGCTGTGGACCTGGAACAGTTGACCGAGACCTGGGTGCCGACCTGGGTGATGGTGCTGGTGGTGTCGATCCTGACGATCTCCCTGCTGATCGGCGTGCCGCTGGCACGCTCGGCCGGGCGGCGGCGAGGCGTCCGGCTGGCCAACCCGGGCGGGTACGCCACCCGCGCGGACAAGGCCAAGGACACCGGCCTGTTCCTGGCCGCGCTGATCCCGACGCTGCTGGTCTGGCTCGCCGTGATGGGCGTGTCCTTCATCGGCCTCACCGGCTTCGCCAACGACGTCATGGGCTGGAACCACTGGACCAACGTCCTGGTCCCGCTCAGCCTCGACGGCATCAGCATCTCCTTCGGCGCGTGGGCGTTCGTCGCGGTCAAGCGCGGGCGGCACCCCGGCCGGGCATACAAGATCGTGCTCGCCGCGGCGACCGTCTCGGCGACCCTGAACTTCGTGCACGGCCGCGACAAGTGGTCCATCTGGGCGGGCCTCTACCTGGCGTTCCTGTCGTTCGCGGGCATGGCGATGTTCCACGAGCTGCTCGACCAGTTCATGGCCGGCTACGACGACGAGGTCGCGCTCAAGACCCGCTACCCGCGCTTCGGCCAGCGCTGGTTCTACGCGCCGATCTCCACGTTCTCCGCGCGCCGGGCCTGGATCGTGCACCCGCCCGCCGAGGGGCTGCGGCCCAGCGTGCGCAACGCGCTGACGCACCTGGAGGACACCCGCGAGGCCAAGCGCCAGCGGCGGCTGTACGGCGCGCAGCTGGTGCGCGAGGAGCAGCAGGCCAAGCTGGTCGAGGTCCACGCCCGCGCCGAGGTGCGCCGGGCCCGCTCGGCGAGCTGGCGTCCCGGGGCCGCACCGGGCACCGTGCCCCAGGTGTCGCACCAGCCGATGCCCCACCAGCCCATGCCGCCCCACCAGCCTGTCCCACACCACCAGCCCGTGCCGCCACACGACCCCGTGTCGCACCAGCAGAATGTTCCGCACCTGCAGAACGGGCACCAGCAGAACGGGCACGAGCCTTACCCGCCGCAGTCCCTGTACCAGCCGACGCCGCAACAGGAAGCCGTCACCGAGCCCCCGCCGGCCTACCAGCCGGAGCCCGCAGCGGTGCCGCAGGACCTGGTGCCGGAGCGCGACGAGCGGGGTACGGTCCTCGGCCCGGACCTGCGGGCCACCCTGGAGTCGGTGTGGAGCGCGCCGACCGGCCGCGAGCCGATGGGGCACCGGCCGCTGTCGGACACCAGCGAGATCACCTCGCGCGGCATGCTCAACCACCTCCAGGAGCCGGTCCAGCGGATGATCGCCGAAGCGGACGCGCGTGGCGAGCAGGTCAGCGTGGCCTTCGTCCGCGAGTGGACGGCCCGCGAATACGGGCGTACGCCGGGGGAGAACTGGGCCCGCAACCAGATCAAGGCAGTCCGGCAGCGCGATGCCCTCGGCGTGGACGCGGATCTGGTGTGACCAGGCATCGATTTCGTTTCCGCGGGGTTTCCCGCACAAAGGGGGGCTTCACCAGCGTGTCCTGAGTCACGTAAGGTGCCCGCGTGCCTCTGTTGCTGTTGGACCTCGACAACACACTGGTCGACCGCGAGGGCGCCTTCCGGATGTGGGGTACTCGGTTCCTGTCCGAGATCAGCGCCCCGCCGTACGACATCGACTGGTTGGTGGACGCCGACGCGGACGGCCTGACCTCGCGCTGGGACCTGGCCGACGCGATCCGTGACCGGTATCGACTGCGCAACTCCGTGATCGACCTGGTCGAGGAGTTGCACGAGGGGCAGATCGAGGCCACCCGGCTGGACCCGATGGTCGGGGCCGCGCTGCGGATCGCCGCCGAGGCGGGCTGGGTCCCGGTGATAGTCACCAACGGTGAGACCCGCCAGCAGGAAGCCAAGATCCGGCGTACCGGACTGGACCGGTTCGTGGCCGACTGGGTCGTCTCGCAGGAGGTCGACTGCCGCAAGCCCAACCCGCGCATCTTCGAGATCGCCGCGGAGCGGGCCCGGATGCGGCTGCGCGGCGCCTGGCTGATCGGCGACAGCCCCGAAGCCGACATCGGCGGCGCGACCACCATCGGCATCCCCAGCGTATGGATCCACCGCGGCCGCCAGTGGACCGAGCGCCGCTTCGGCCCGACCCGCATCGCCGAGGGCGCGATCCAGGCCGTGGCCGCGGTCCTCGCCGCCGACCCGCCCCACCGGATGGCCCGCTGACCCGGTGTGACGCGGGTCGCTCCGGAAAATCGGTTGACAGGTGCGGGGAGGTGGCGGAAGACTCGTCCGCGTTGTGCGAGATCCCGGAAACTGATCCGGGTCGAGAGAGAAGGGGGTTGAGCCGAATGGTTGCCGTCGCTGTGCGCTGCGCACTTTCCGCCTCTTTCTTCTTCTCTCCGACCGAGGAGCTTTTCCAGTGCGAGAGCACGACTTTCCGCGCGCCGGCCGCGTCAACCGCCGGAACCGCTTCGACGACGAACTGACCTTCGAGAAGTCGCACGCCGAGGACGTCGAGTGGGACGAGACCCCCGACAAGCCCGAATTCGGTGATCGCTGGTCCACCTGGGACCTGTCGACGCCCACCGAGCGCGGGCCGTTGCCGCACCCCGACTGGCTCGTCACCGAGCTGGCCGCGGTCGACGTGGAACGCGGGGTCCTGAAGACCGGCAAGGAGGCCGACGTCTTCCTGCTGCACCGCCACGTGCCCGGCACCGACCGGGGCTGCCTGCTGGCGGCCAAGCGCTACCGCAGCCACGACCACCGCATGTTCCACCGCGACTCCGGCTACCTCGAAGGCCGCCGCGACAAGGAGTCCCGGGTCAACCGGGCCATGGCCAACCGCAGCGCGTTCGGCAAGGAGGCCATCGCCGGGCAGTGGGCGGCGGCCGAGTTCGGCGCGCTGGCCCGGCTGTGGGAGATCGCGCGGCAGCTCGACGTCGCGCCGTTCACCCCGTACCCGGTGCAGATCCTGGGCACCGAGGTGCTGCAGGAGTTCATCGGCGCGCCCGACGGCACCGCCGCGCCCCGGCTCGCCCAGGTCCGCACCGACGAGAACGGCCTGGCCGACCTGTGGGCGCAGCTCATGCTCGGCCTGACCGTACTGGCCAGGGCCGGGTTCGCGCACGGCGACCTGTCGCCGTACAACATCCTCGTGCACGAGGGGCGGCTGGTCATCATCGATCTGCCGCAGATCGTGGACGTGGTGGCCAACCCGCAGGGCAAACGGTTCCTGGCCCGCGACGTGCACAACGTGGCGACCTGGTTCACCGCCCGCGGCCTGACCGGCCTCGACGAGGCGGCCATCACGGCCGAACTCCTCGCCGAAGCAGGCATGCGCACCTGACCCGCGCGGCGGGGCGATGATCGCTGTTTCCGGTCAGAAGCTGTGGTTAGACCGCACTTTCTGACCGGAAACAGCGATCATCGTCTGTCGTGGCTGGGCCGCCCGCGCTGGCCGGGGCGGGGTCAGCGGACGCGGCCTCGGGGCTTGAGCTGGGCGTTGGGGAGTACGGGGGCGGGTAGCGGGGGGCCGTTGTAGCCGGTCACCTGGCCGAAGCGGGGGTCCGCCGCCATCCACTGCTCGCGGGCGGCGGCGACGTCGTCATGGCTGCGCCCGACGAAGTTCCACCACATCACGATCTCCTCAGCGAACGGCTCCCCGCCGAGCAGCAGCACCCGCGCCGGGTCGTCCGCCGCCACATCGAGCGAGGTCCGCTCGCGGCCGAGGTAGAGCAGGGTGCCGGGCTCCAGCGGTACGCCGTCGACGTGGGCGGTGCCGTCCAGCACCAGCGCCGCGTACTCGAAATCGGGGCGCAGCGGCAGTGTGATCGCCGTGTGCGCGGTCAGTGCGGCTTCCGCGCCGACCAGCGGGGTGTACGCCGTCGCGGGCGACACCGCGCCCAGCAGCTCACCCATGATCACTGTCACGACGGCCCCGTCCAGCGCGACGACAGGCAGGTCAGGGTGGTGCTCGAAGGCCGGGGCGACCGCACGAGCCGCCTCCGGCAGGGCCACCCACAACTGCACACCGTGCAGCGGCGTGGTGCGCGGCACGGGCGACTCCTCAGAGTGCGAGATGCCGTGCCCAGCCGTCATCAGGTTGAGCTGACCCGGCCGCACCAGCGCCCTGCTGCCGACGCTGTCGCGGTGCAGCACCTCACCCTCGACCAGCCAGGTGACCGTCTGCAGCCCGGTGTGCGGATGCGGCGCTACGCGCATGTCGTGCTCAGCGGGCCCGTACTGGTCGACGAAACACCACGCCCCGACCATGCGCCGATCCTTGTGCGGCAACGTCCGGCTGACCACCATCCCGCGCGGCCCACCGAGCACCACCTCGCGCCCCGGCATCAGCTCATGCGTCGGCCCCTCCGGCGCCGCCTCGCCCCCGCAAGCAGTCTCCACCGGCGCAGCCTCGACGTTGCTCATGCAACTACCCTAGCCCCGCCGCTCCGCCCCATCCAAGATCGCCGTTTCGTGTCACTTCCCCGGGTCAGACCACAGGTTTCGACACGAACCGGCGATCATGCCCCGGCCCCGCGCCCAGAGCGAAGGAAGGGCGCCTTCCCCACGCAGAACGCGTGGGGAAGGTGCCCTTCCTTCCTGGCTACGGGCCGGTCAGCTCGCGAGCATGCGGCGCAGGACGTAGTGGAGGATGCCGCCGTGGCGGTAGTAGTCCGCCTCGCCGGGGGTGTCGATGCGGACGACCGCGTCGAAGCTGACACCCGTGTCGGTGGTGACCTTGACCGTCTTCGGGGTGGTGCCCGTGTTCAGGGCCTCCACGCCGGTGAAGGTGAAGGTCTCGGTGCCGGTCAGGCCGAGCGAGTCGGCGGTCTGCCCGGCCGGGTACTGCAGCGGGAGCACGCCCATGCCGATGAGGTTCGAGCGGTGGATGCGCTCGTACGACTCGGCGATGACGGCCTTGACGCCCAGCAGCGCGGTGCCCTTGGCGGCCCAGTCCCGCGACGAGCCGGAGCCGTACTCCTTGCCCGCCAGGATGACCAGCGGGATGCCGGCGGCCTGGTAGTTCTGGCTGGCGTCGTAGATCGTGGCGACCGGGGCGTCCGCGACGGTGAAGTCACGGGTGAAGCCGCCCTCGGTGCCGGGTGCGATCTGGTTGCGCAGCCGGATGTTGGCGAACGTGCCCCGGATCATCACCTCGTGGTTGCCGCGGCGCGACCCGTACGAGTTGAAGTCCTTGCGGTCCACCCCGTGCTCGGCCAGGTACGTGCCCGCCGGGGAGTCCGCCTTGATGGAGCCGGCGGGGGAGATGTGGTCGGTGGTGACCGAGTCGCCCAGCTTCGCCAGCACCTTCGCGCCCGCGATGTCGCCGACCGGCCCCGGCTGCGCCGCCATGCCCTCGAAGTAGGGGGGCTTGCGCACGTAGGTCGAGTCACCGGCCCAGGCGAACGTGTCACCGGTCGGCGTCGGCAGGCCCTGCCAGCGCTCGTCGCCCGCGAACACGTCGGCGTAGTCCTTGGTGAACATCTCCGCCGAGATGGACTTGTTGATGGTGTCCTGCACCTCGGCCGGGGTCGGCCAGATGTCGCGCAGGTACACCGGCTGCCCGTCGGCGTCGACGCCGAGCGGGTCGCTGGACAGGTCGATGTCCATGGTGCCGGCGATGGCGTACGCCACCACCAGTGGCGGGGACGCCAGGTAGTTCATCTTGACGTCGGGGTTGATCCGGCCCTCGAAGTTGCGGTTGCCGGACAGCACCGACACCACCGCGAGGTCGGACGCGTTGACCGCGGCGCTGACCTCCTCCGGCAGCGGGCCGGAGTTGCCGATGCAGGTCACGCAGCCGTAGCCGACCAGGTGGAAGCCGAGCTTCTCCAGGTACGGCACGAGGTCGGCCTTGTGGTAATAGTCCATGACGACCTTGGAACCGGGCGCCAGCGTGGTCTTCACCCACGGCTTGGCGCGCAGGCCCCGCTCGACGGCCTTCTTGGCCAGCAGCGCCGCACCCAGCATGACCTGCGGGTTCGACGTGTTGGTGCAGGAGGTGATCGAGGCGATCACGACCGCGCCGTGGTCGAGCTGGTACGTCGTGCCGTCGGCCGCGGTCACCGGCGTCGGGCTGCTGGCCCGCGCGAGGCTCTGCGCAGGGGAGTCCGATGCGGGGAAGCTCTCCTTGCCCGCCTCGTCGTCGTCCTCGTCGGTGACGTAGTCCGGCAGCACCGAGCGGAACGCGGTCTTGGCGTTGGTCAGCTCGACGCGGTCCTGCGGGCGCTTCGGGCCGGCGATGCTCGGCACGACGGTCGCCAGGTCCAGCTCCAGGTACTCGGAGTAGGACGGCTCGACCGACGGGTCGTGCCACAGGCCCTGCTCCTTGGCGTACGCCTCGACCAGGGCGATCTGCTCGGCCGAGCGGCCGGTCAGCTCCAGGTAGGCGATCGTCTCCGCGTCGATCGGGAAGATCGCGCAGGTGGAGCCGAACTCGGGGCTCATGTTGCCGATGGTGGCCCGGTTGGCCAGCGGCACCGCGGTGACGCCGGGGCCGTAGAACTCGACGAACTTGCCGACCACGCCGTGCTTGCGCAGCTGCTGGGTGATGGTGAGCACCAGGTCGGTGGCGGTGGTGCCCGACGGCAGCTCGCCGAACAGCTTGAAGCCGACGACCTTGGGGATCAGCATGCTGACCGGCTGGCCCAGCATCGCGGCCTCGGCCTCGATGCCGCCGACGCCCCAGCCCAGCACGCCCAGGCCGTTGACCATCGTGGTGTGCGAGTCGGTGCCGACCACGGTGTCCGGGTAGGCCTGGCCGTTGCGCGGCATGATCACGCGGGCCAGGTGCTCGATGTTCACCTGGTGCACGATGCCGGTGCCCGGCGGCACGACCTTGAACTCGTTGAACGCGGTCTGACCCCAGCGCAGGAACTGGTAGCGCTCCTGGTTGCGGCCGTACTCGATCTCGACGTTGCGCTCGAAGGCGTCCTGGCGGCCGAACACGTCGGCGATGACCGAGTGGTCGATGACCAGCTCGGCCGGCGCCAGCGGGTTGACCTTGGAGGCGTCGCCGCCCAGGTCGCGGACGGCCTCGCGCATGGTGGCCAGGTCGACGACGCAGGGCACGCCGGTGAAGTCCTGCATGAGGACGCGGGCGGGCGTGAACTGGATCTCCACGCTGGGCTCGGCGGTGGGGTCCCAACCACCCAGCGCGCGGATGTGATCGGCGGTGATGTTGGCGCCGTCTTCGGTGCGGAGCAGGTTCTCCAGCAGGATCTTCAAGCTGAAGGGCAGCCGCTCGTGGCCCTCCACCTTGGTGATCTGGAAGATCTCGTAGCCGGCGTCACCGACGCGCAGCTCACTCTTGGCACCGAACGTGTCGAGGCTCGCCACGTCGTACTCCTTCACAGCGGGTCTTGTTTCCACCTGAGTCTTTCGCAGGGGCTGGCACGTCAGCAGGTAAGGCAATGCTTACCGGCCGCGATGCCGCCACCCAAACCGTACGTCCGTCTTGTTTAGTGCGCAAGTCCGTGCCAGACTCCGGGATGTGATTCACCACGTACAGGTCGCCTGCCCCCGGGGCAGCGAGGACGTGCTGCGCGGCTTCTACGTCGGCGTCCTCGGCATGACCGAGAAACCCAAACCCCCGGCGCTCGCGGTCCGCGGCGGCTGCTGGTTCCACGACGAGTTCGGCAGCGAGTTGCACCTCGGTGTCGAGGACGACTTCCGCCCCGCCCGCAAGGCCCACCCAGCCCTGCTGCGCCCCGACCTCGACGCCCTGGCGGCCCGCATCGAGGCCGCCGGATACCCGGTGACCTGGGGCAACGACGAGGTCCCCGGCGTCCGCCGCTTCCACACCGAGGACCCCCACGCCAACCGCCTCGAATTCGTGCTCGTCGAGCAGTAGGCGGCCGGAGGGCCACCGGCTGCGAATTGGTGCTCCACCAGCGGAGCGGGCGGTGGCACGATCCGATCATGATCTCTACGGGCGCGGTCCTCGGGGTGTTCGCGGTGGCGCTGGCCATGGTGCTCACCCCGGGGCCCAACATGATGTATCTCGTGTCACGCAGCATCACCCAGGGCCGCCGGGCGGGGCTGGTCTCGCTGGGCGGCGTCGCGGTCGGCTTCCTGGTCTACCTGACGGCCACGAACCTCGGGCTGTCCGCGCTGTTCGTGGCGGTGCCGTCGCTCTACCTCGCGGTCAAGCTCGCCGGTGCCGCATACCTCGGCTGGCTGGCTTTCAAGACCCTGCGACCCGGCGGCGTATCGGTGTTCGAGCCCACCGCCCTGCCGCCCGACTCGAACCGCCGCCTGTTCACCATGGGCCTGGTCACCAACCTGCTCAACCCCAAGATCGCCATCATGTACCTCTCCCTGATCCCCCAGTTCATCGAGCCGGAGGCCGGTAACGTGCTGGCACAGGGCTTCCTGCTCGGCGCGGTGCAGATCGTCGTCGCGGTCACGGTCAACGGCCTGATCGCCCTGGCGGCGGGCACGATCGCCGGGTTCCTGTCCGGGCGTCCGGTATGGCTGCGCGTCCAGCGCTACCTGATGGGCACGGTGCTCGGCGCGCTCGCCGTCCGCATGGCCACCGACCACGCCCGCCCGACGCCCGCCTGACCGGGAATGTTTGGACGATCGTTGACTGTTCAACTATTGTCAGGGGAACTAAGCTAGTACAGAGGAGGGCGTCATGCCTGCCGTTACCGTCGATGACCTGTTGGTGCTGCCCCGGGTGCCCGTGCCGGCCCAGGCCGCGGTGGAGCGGAAGGTCACGTCGGTGACCGCCGCGCCGTCCGGGTTCGAGGGGGAGGGTTTCCCGGTCCGCCGCGCGTTCGCGGGGGTGGACCTGAAGACCCTGGACCCGTTCATCCACATGGACCAGATGGGCGAGGTCGACTACGCGCCGGGTGAGCCGAAGGGGACCCCGTGGCACCCGCACCGGGGCTTCGAGACGGTCACCTACCTGCTCGACGGCATCTTCCGGCACCAGGACTCGCACGGCGGCGGCGGCCTGATCTCCGACGGCGACACGCAGTGGATGACCGCCGGCAGCGGCCTGCTGCACATCGAGGCCCCGCCGGAGGAGCTGGTCATGTCGGGCGGCCTGTTCCACGGCTTCCAGCTGTGGGTCAACCTGCCCGCCAAGATGAAGATGTCCGCGCCGCGTTACCAGGACATCCGGGCCGGTCAGGTGTCGCTGCTCAGCTCGCCCGACGGCGGTGTGCTGCTGCGCGTCATCGCCGGTGACGTGGCCGGGCACGCGGGGC
The DNA here is from genome assembly GCF_011297335.1 of Catellatospora methionotrophica. GTDB lineage: Bacteria > Actinomycetota > Actinomycetes > Mycobacteriales > Micromonosporaceae > Catellatospora > Catellatospora methionotrophica. Next base: position 21,279 of record NZ_JAAOTJ010000025.1, read on the forward strand.
CGGGTGTCACGCACACGCCGATCGCGCTGGTGCACGCCACGCTCGCGCCGGGGGCGCAGCTGCGGCTGCCGTGGCGGCCGGACTTCAACGCGCTGGTCTACACGCTGGCCGGGTCCGGTTCGGTCGGCACCGACCGGCGTCCGGCGAAGCTGGGCGACCTGGCCGTGTTCGGGGCCGGTGACGTGATCACCATCGAGGCCGACGCGTCGCAGGACAGCCGCAACGCGGCCGGGATGGATGTGCTCATTCTCGGCGGCCAGCCGATCCGCGAGCCGGTGATGGCGTACGGGCCGTTCGTGATGAACACCAAGGCCGAGCTGGTCCAGGCGTTCGAGGACTACCAGGCGGGCAAGCTCGGCGTCATCCCGAGCACGCCCCGCCGGGTCGACGTCGGCAACGCCGACCACCCCGGCCACGACGTCCTCTGACCTCAGGCAGTCCACAAGGGCGCCTTCCCCGCGTGAAGCGTGGGAAGGCGCCCTTTCTCGTGCCCGCCTGCCCTCACGGGACGGGGGGCAGGGGCGGCGTCGGGATGGGGAGTTCGGGGATCGGCGGGAGGCTCGGGTCGATGGGCAGTCCGGGTGCGGCGCCGCCGAGCACGATGGAGATCAGGCTGGCCAGCAGGTCGTTGATGCTGGTCAGCAGTTCGGTGATGGCATCCATGGGATCCACCTTCCGTAGCGCGGTCGCGGAGGTGTGGCGACCGATTAGGACCATTTGATAGCTAATACCCGACATGTGACAAGGGTTGACGAGCTTTCGGAGGACCACGGACGGGGTGATCTTTCAGGCGGATGCCGTCTACACGTCAAAGATTGCAAGGGCTTGCGGAAACATTTCAGTTGCCCGTATGTTGCGGCTGTTGCTCGTGTGACGCCCCCGACACTTCACCCCTCCCGGAGAAGGCCCATGGCAGCCCTACGCGCCCTCGTGCGCCCCGCGGCACTTCGCAAAGCGTTGAGAAACCCCCGCACCCTGCTCATCGGACTGCTGGCGCTGGTGCTGGCGGCGGCCCCGTTCGTAGTTGTCCGCGCGATGAGCGGCGACGGGCCCACCCAGTGGGTCGAGGCTGGTGACACCTACTGGGCCGACGAACCCACCGAGGCCGCGCTCGCGCAGAAGAGCACGCCACGGCGAAGGGCCGAGCAGTTCTACTTCGTGCTGCCGGACCGGTTCGCCAACGGCGACCCCCGCAACGACAGGGGCGGGCTGTCCGGCGACCGGCTCAAGACCGGCCTGGACAAGACCGACAAGGGCTTCTACCACGGCGGCGACCTGGCAGGCCTGATCGACAAGCTGGACTACGTGCAGGGCCTGGGCACGACCGCGATCTGGCTCGCGCCGGTGTTCCAGAACCGGCCGGTGCAGGGCACGGGCGCGGACGCCTCGGCCGGTTACCACGGCTACTGGATCACCGACTTCACCCAGGTCGACCCGCACTTCGGCACCAACGCCGACCTGAAGAAGCTGGTCAAGCTCGCGCACCAGCGGGGCATCAAGATCTACCTAGACGTCATCGTGAACCACACCGCCGACGTCATCGCGTACGAGGAGAACCAGTACTCGTACGTGGACAAGAAGACCAGCCCGTACACCGACGCGGCCGGGCGGGCGTTCGAGGACGTGAACCACGCCGACGGCAGGAACGGGTTCCCGAAGACGGATCGCACGTCGATGCCGTACACCCCGGTGTTCAAGAGCCCTGCCGACGCGAAGGCGAAGACGCCCGCGTGGCTGAACGACCCGACGATGTACCACAACCGGGGCGACTCGACGTTCTCCGGCGAGAACAGCACCTACGGCGACTTCTTCGGCCTGGACGACCTGTGGACCGAGCGGCCCGAGGTCGTGCGCGGCATGACCCAGGTGTACTCGGACTGGATCTCCTCCACCGGCGTCGACGGCTTCCGCCTGGACACGGCCAAGCACGTGAACATGGAGTTCTGGCCGCAGTTCAGCCAGGGCATCGCGATCAACGCGCGCAAGGCGGGCAAGCCCGACTTCTTCATGTTCGGCGAGGTCTACTCGGCCGACCCGAACATCATGTCGAGCTACGTGCGCCAGGGCCGCCTGCAGGCCACCCTCGACTTCGGCTTCCAGGCCGCCGCGCAGGGCTTCGTCACCGGCGGCTCGGGCCAGGGCCTGGCCGACCTGTACGCCGCAGACGGCCTCTACACCTCGCCCGGCACCGACGCGTCCACCCTGCCGACGTTCCTCGGCAACCACGACATGGGCCGCATCGGCACGTTCATCAGCAACAGCGGTGTCGACACCGCGACGGCGCTGCAGCGCGACCGGCTCGCGCACGAGCTGATGTTCCTGACCCGTGGCCAGCCGGTCGTCTACTCCGGCGACGAGCAGGGCTTCACCGGCAACGGCGGGGACAAGGACGCCCGGCAGGACATGTTCGCCAGCCAGGTCGCCGACTACCTCGACGACGACCTGCTCGGCACCGACCGCACCCACGCCTCAGACCAGTTCGACACCGCGCACCCGCTCTACCGCGCGATCGCCGGGCTGGGCGCGCTGCGCCAGGCACATGCGGCTCTGCGTGACGGCGTGCAGGTGACCCGGCACGCGGGCGACGGCGTGTTCGCGTTCTCCCGCATCGACCCGGCGCAGCGCGTCGAGTACCTGGTGGCGTCGAACAGCGGCACCGGCCCGAAGACCGTCACCGTGGACACCGCGACCGCGAACGCCGCGTTCGGGCAGCTCTACCCGGTCGCGGGCGACGGCGCGACGGCCGCCGCCGACGGCAGGGTGACCATCACGGTCCCCGCGCTGTCCAGCATCGTGCTGCGCGCCGACCGGGCCCTGCCGAGCGCCGCTGCCCCGCAGATCGCGATCACCGCCCCGGATGCGGGCGCGAAGGTCGCCACCCGGACCGCCGTCACCGCCCGGGTCACCGGCGACCCGCTGTCCACGGTCACCTTCGCGGCGCGGGTCGGCACCGGCCCGTGGAAGCTGCTCGGCACCTCGAACGCCGTCGGCGAGCACACCGTGTCCCACGACCTGACCGGCCTGGCCGGTGGCACGGCCGTCACCTACAAGGCCGTCGTACGCGACAGCGCGGGCCGCACCGCGTCCACGACCAGCGCCATCACCGTCGCCTCGCCCGCACAGGCCGCGCAGCGGGAGTACGTGCTGGTCCACTACCAGCGCGGTGACGGCGACTACGACCCGTGGGGCCTCTACACCTGGGGCGACATCGACGGCTCGATGGAGCACCCGTGGCCGCAGGGCCAGCCGTTCGCCGGAGAGGACTCCTACGGGCGTTTCGCCTGGGTGAAGGTCAAGCCGGGCGCGACCAGCGTCGGGTTTCTCGTCGTCGACGGTTCCGGCGGCAAGGACGTCGACGCGGACCGCAGCGTCGACCCGAGCCGGGTCGGCGAGATCTGGCTGAAATCGGGCGACGCGACCGTCTACCCCTCCCGCGCGGCGGCCACCGGCAAGGTCGACATGCACTACCGCCGGACCGACGGGAACTACAGCGGCTGGGGCCTGCACCTGTGGGGTGACGGACTGGCCTCCGGGGCGGGCACCGACTGGTCCGCTCCGCGCCAGCCGGACGGCACGGACGCTTTCGGCGCACACTGGAGTGTGCCCGTCGGCGACGCGACCAAGCCGGTGAACTTCATCGTGCACCGGGGCGACGAGAAGGACCCGAACGCCGACCTCGCCATGGACATGGGCGTCGGCGAGGCCTGGCTCGCGCCCGGCGACGCGACCGTGCACCCGACCCGGGCCGCCGCCGAGCAGACCGCTGTGCTGCACCTGCGCCGCGCGGACGGGAACTACGACGGCTGGGGCCTGCACCTCTGGGACGGCAACGCCAACCCCGTGGAGTGGGGCAGCCCGATGCTGCCGACCGGCACCGACGCGTTCGGCGCGTACTGGCGGATCCCGCTGGTCGACGGCGCGACCGGGGTGAACTACATCATCCACAAGGGCGACGAGAAGGACCTGCCGGGCGACCAGCGGCTGAACCTCGCGACGTTCGGCAACGAGGCCTGGATCCTGTCCGGCCGGCAGGCCTACCTGCGGCCGTCGGTCAAGGGCGCGGCTCTGGACATCGACCTGACCACGTCGTCCGCCCAGTTCCTCGACCGGGGCACCATCGCGTGGAACAAGCACGACCCTGACGGCAAGGTGTACGACCTGGTCGTGGCCCCGAACGGCGGCCTGTCCGTGGTGGACGGCGCGCTGGCCGGGGACTTCACGAAGATCCGGCTGTCCGCGTCGGGCGGCCTGTCCGAGGCGCAGCGGCAGAGGTTCCCGCACCTGTGGGCGTACGGGGCGTTCGACGTGAACTCCACGGTCGCGGGCCTCAGGAACGCGCTGCGTGGGCAGCTCGTGGTCACCGAGAGCGACCACGAGGGCAGGCTGCTGTCCGCGACCGGGGTGCAGATCCCGGGCGCGCTCGACGACGTGTACTCCGCCGCGGCCAAGGCCGTGCTCGGACCGGTGTTCACTAAGGGCAGGCCCAGCCTGGCGCTGTGGGCCCCGACCGCCAAGGACGTGAAACTGGAGCTGTTCGACAGCCCGTCGGCGACCCCGCGGACCGTGTCCATGGTCCGCGACGACACCACCGGCGTGTGGAAGGTCGACGGGTCCGCCGACTGGACCGGTAAGTACTACCGGTTCCAGGTCACCGTGTGGCAGCCCGCCAAGGGGCAGGTCGTCACCGCGTCGGTCACCGACCCGTACGCCGTCGCGCTGTCGGCGAACTCGACGCACAGCCAGCTCGTCGACCTGGCCAAGCTGCCGGGCGCGGCGGTGAAGTCCCCGTCCTACACGGGCCGGGCCCAGATCCAGGAGCTGTCGGTGCGCGACTTCTCCGTCGCGGACCCGACGGTGCCGCAGGACCGGCGGGGCACGTACGCCGCGTTCACCGACCCGCAGACCGCAGGCATGCGGCACCTCAGGTCGCTGGCCGACGCCGGGGTCTCGCACCTGCACCTGCTGCCGGTGTTCGACTTCGCGACCATCCCGGAGCGGCGCGCCGACCAGCAGCAGCCCGCCTGCGACCTGGCGTCGCTGCCCCGGGACTCGGCGCGGCAGCAGGAGTGCGTCGGCGCGGCCGCCGCGACCGACGGCTACAACTGGGGCTACGACCCGCTGCACTACACCGTGCCCGAGGGCGGCTACGCGACCGACCCCGAAGGCAGCGCCCGCAACGTCGAATTCCAGTCCATGGTGGACGGCATCCACCGGTCCGGCCTGCGCGTCGTGCTCGACGTCGTCTACAACCACACCTCGGCGGCGGGCGACGACCCGAAGTCGGTGCTCGACCGGATCGTGCCCGGCTACTACCAGCGGCTGCTCGACGACGGCACGGTGGCCAACTCGACCTGCTGCGCCAACACCGCCCCCGAGCACGCCATGATGGGCAAGCTCGTGGTCGACTCGCTGGTCACCTGGGCGAAGACGTACCGGGTGGACGGGTTCCGGTTCGACCTGATGGGACACCACCCGAAGCAGAACCTGCTCGACGTGCGGGCCGCGCTGGACAAGCTGACCCTGGCCGAGGACGGCGTCGACGGCAGGGCGATCCTGCTCTACGGCGAGGGCTGGAACTTCGGCGAGGTCGCCAACGACGCCCGGTTCGTGCAGGCCACCCAGGCCAACATGGCCGGCACGGGCATCGCCACGTTCAACGACCGGCTGCGTGACGCCGTACGCGGCGGGGGGCCGTTCGACGACAACCCGCGGATCCAGGGCTTCGCGTCGGGGCTGTTCACCGACCCGAACGGGGACGCGGCCAACGGCACCGCCGAGCAGCAGCGGGCGCGGCTGCTGCACCAGCAGGACCAGATCAAGGTCGGCCTGACCGGCAACCTGGCCGGGTTCACGTTCAACGACTCGGCGGGCAACAGGGTCAGCGGCGCGGAGGTGGACTACAACGGCGCACCGGCCGGGTACACCAAGGCCCCGGCGGAGGCGGTCACCTACGTCGACGCGCACGACAACGAGATCCTGTTCGACGCGCTGGCCTACAAGCTGCCCGCGAGCACCCCGGCGCTGGACCGGGCCCGGATGCAGGTGCTGGCGCTGTCGACGGTGGTGCTCAGCCAGGGCACCGGGTTCGTCACCGCCGGTTCTGACCTGCTGCGCAGCAAGTCGCTGGACCGCAACTCGTACAACTCCGGCGACTGGTTCAACGCCATCCGCTGGGACTGCGCGAGCGGCAACGGGTTCGGGCTCGGCCTGCCCCCGGCGGCCGACAACGAGAGCAAGTGGGCGTACGCGAAACCCCTGCTGGCCGATCCGGCCATGGTGCCCTCGTGCGAGGCGATCAACCTCGCCGGGGACCGGTTCGCCGAGCTGCTGCGGGTCCGCGCGTCCAGCCCGCTGTTCTCCCTGCGTACGCAGGCCGACGTGCAGCAGGCGGTGTCGTTCCCGCTGTCCGGGGCCGCCGAGACCCCGGGCGTGATCACGATGGTGATCCGGAAGGACGGCAGGACGGTCGTGGTGGTCTTCAACGCCACCACGTCGAGCACCACGCAGACCGTCGCGTCCCTCAAGAACGCGCGGCTCGGCCTGCACCCGGTGCTCGCCGGCTCGGCCGACCCGCTGGTGCGGCAGTCCGCGTACACGGCGTCCACGGGCGGGTTCACCGTTCCGGGCCGTACCGTGGCGGTCTTCGTCACGAAGTGACACGGGAAGGGCGGGCGTCCCCGTGGGACGCCCGCCCTCTTGCATCGATCCCTACCTTCCCGACGCGGCAGCGCGCCCGGTTGGTGGGGTGGATCAGCCGGGCAGTCGCGGGCCCTGCTCGCGCTGGGCGGCGAACCAGGTCTCGACCTCGGTCGACGTGCGGGGCAGGCCCGCCGAGAGGTTGACCGCGCCGTCCTTGGTGACCAGCACGTCGTCCTCGATGCGGATGCCGACGCCGCGCAGCTCGGCGGGGACCAGCTCGTCCTCGGGCTGGAAGTACAGGCCCGGCTCGACGGTGAGCACGTAGCCCTCGTCCAGCGCGCCGTCCTTGTACGTCTCGTGCCGGGCGTGCGCGCAGTCGTGTACGTCGATGCCGAGCATGTGGCCGAAGCCGTGCAGGGTCCACCGGCGGTAGATGGTGGACTCCTTAGACATCGCCTCGTCCACGCTCACCGGCAGGATGCCCAGCTCGTGCAGCCCTTCGGCGAGCACCCGCATGCAGGTGGTGTGCACGTCGGCGAACTTGACGCCCGGCTTGATGAAGTCCATGCCGGCCTGCTGCGAAGCGTGCACGATGTCGTACACCTGGCGCTGCAGTGGCGTGAACGTGCCGCTGACCGGCAGCGTACGGGTCACGTCGGCGGTGTAGAGGTTGCGGTTCTCGATGCCCATGTCCAGCAGCAGCAGCTCGCCCGGGGTCGTCCGGCCGTCGTTGCGGATCCAGTGCAGCACGGTGGCGTTGCCGCCCGCGCCGACGATCGAGCTGTACCCGACGGTGTTGCCGTCGTGGCGGGCACGCAGGCCGAACACGCCGTCGATCAGGCGCTCGGAGATCGCGCGGTCGGCCGGGATGATCCGGGCCACGTCCTCGAAGCCGCGTACGGTCGCGTCGATCGCGTCCTGCAGCTGCGCGATCTCCCACTCGTCCTTGACCAGCTTCATCTCGGAGATCGTGTACGCCAGCTCGCGGTCGCGCTCCGGGGTGGTCGCCCGGACCAGGCCGTCGACGTGCGGGTCGAGGCCGCGCAGCACCCGGGTGCGGCCGGGCGCGAGGTCGTTGAGGACGTCGGCGAGCGTGTCGAGGTGCGCGGTCTCCACGCCCAGCTCGGCGGACTTCTCGCGCAGCGTGTGGCGGCGGCCGATCCACAGCTCGCCGTAGCGGCGGTCCTTGAAGAACTCGTCGGTGTCGCGCGGCGAGCGCGGGCGCACGTACAGCACGGCGTCGTGGCCCGAGCCGTTGGGCCGCAGGACCAGCACGCTCTCCGGGTCGTGTTCCCCGGTCAGGTAGACGAAGTCGCTGCCCGGACGGTACGGGAAGTCGGTGTCGTTGGCCCGCACCATCTCGCGCCCGGACGGGATCACCAGCGTCTCGCCGGGGAACGCGGCCGACAGCGCGGAGCGCCGCTTGGCATGGTTCGGGGCCTCCGCCCGCAGGGTCACCGGGAGCTCGGTGTCGCTCCATCCGGTGCGCATGAACTGCAGGAACTTCTCCGGGTACGCAGGGTCGTGCGACTCGGTGCCCTTCTTCTCTTCAGTCATATTGCCGTCCTCCGGGCATGGTCTTCGTGTGTTCCGAGCCTATCGCCCGCCGCTAGCTGGCATGATTGCCCACGTGTGTGGACTTTTGGCCTTTTTCAGTAGTCAGGGCACGGTTGATGCGTACTCGGGCCCCCTTCGCGAGGCCCTGGAACGGCTGCACCACCGGGGTCCCGACGACACCGGGCTGGACGTCGTCGACACCGACGCGATCTTCGCGCACAAGCGGCTGGCGATCATCGACGTCGAGTTCTCCAAGGAGCCGCTGCCCTGGTCGCCGCCCGGCCCGGACAGCGCCGACTCGGCCGAGGCCCGCTACCTGCTCACCTTCAACGGGGAGATCTACAACTACCTGGAGTTGCGCCAGGAGCTGATCGACGAGCACGGCGCGAAGTTCGCCACCCAGGGTGACGGTGAGGTCATCGTGGCGGGATACCACTACTGGGGAGAGGCGGTCCTGGACCGGCTGCGGGGCATGTTCGCCTTCGTGATCTGGGACCGGCACGAGCGGCTGGCCTTCGGGGCGCGCGACGGGTTCGGCATCAAGCCCCTGCACTACCTGCAGACCGTCGACGGGCTGTTCCTGGCCAGCGAGAAGAAGGCGCTGCTCCCGTTCGCGCCCAGCGCCGCGGCGGGCAACGCGGGCATCGACCCCGTGCAGTTGTCGCACCTGCTGACCTTCCAGTACGTGCCGGAGCCGCACACGCTGCACCACGGCATCGAGCGCATCGGCTCGGGGGAGTGCCTGACCTGGCGGCCCGGCCCGGTCGGCGAGCGCACCGGCGGGCAGCTGACCAAGCGCCGCTGGTTCCGGCCGGTGCTGCGCCCGCGGCTGTCGGTCGACGACCCGAAGCGGCTGTTCGCCCAGATCCACGAGACGCTGCGCGAGAGCGTACGGCTGCACATGCGCTCCGACGTGCCCGTCGGCGCGTTCCTGTCCAGCGGCATCGACTCCACCGCTGTGGTCGCGCTGGCCCGCGAGTGGAATCCGAACATCCTGACCTTCACGGTCGGCTTCGACGTGCCCGGCTACTCCGAGATCGACGTGGCCCAGGAGTCGGCCCGGCACCTCGGCGTCACCACGATCCCGACCAAGATCGGCGCGAAGGAGATGATGGAGGCGCTGCCGCGCATCGTCTGGCACCTCGACGACCCGGTCGCCGACCCGTCCCTGGTCCCGCTCTACCACGTCGCGCAGACCGCCGCGAAGCACGTCACCGTGGTGCTGTCGGGTGAGGGCGCGGACGAGTTCTTCGGCGGATACGGCATCTACCGCGAGCCGCTGTCGCTGGCCCCGCTGACCGGGCTGCCGCACTCGTTCCAGCGCGGCCTGCGCGCCATCTCCAAGGCGATCCCGCGCGGCATGCGCGGCAAGAGCTACCTGGAGCGCGGCACCACCCCGCTGACCGAGCGGTTCAGCGGCAACTCGCGCATCTTCACCGACGACGCCGAGATCCGCCGCCTGCTGCGCCGCCGCGAGTCGCTCGACGCCCGCTTCACCGACGTGACCGCCCCGCTGTACGCCGAAGCGGCCGCCGACGGCCTCGACGACGTGGCCACCATGCAGTACGTCGACATCCACACCTGGCTGCGCGGCGACGTGCTGGTCAAGGCCGACCGCATGTCCATGGCGCACTCGCTGGAACTGCGGGTGCCGTTCCTGGACCGCGAGGTCTTCGCCGTCGCGTCGAAGATCCCGCTGGAGCTGAAGGTGCCGCCGCGCTCCCACGCGACGAAGTACGCCATGCGCCGGGCCCTGGAACAGGTCGTGCCGCCCGCCATCGTGAACCGGCCGAAGCTGGGCTTCCCGACCCCGACCCGGGTCTGGCTGGCCGGCGAGATGTACGACTGGGCCCGCGAGATCCTGCACACCTCCGGCGCCGACGACCTGCTCGACCTGTCCTATGTCGACGGCCTGCTCAAGGAGCACCGGGCCGGGGGCGCGGACAACTCCCGCAAGATCTGGACGGTGCTCGTCTTCTGCGTCTGGCACTCCATCTTCGTGGCCCGCACGCTCGATCCGGGCGTCGGCCGCAACGAGTCCGCCCTGCTGACGAAACCCGTCGTCGGCTCCATGGTTTCCTAACCGTCACCGTAGTGACATGCTGACTCTGACAACAGACGCCGCGCACGCGTCCGCACTGTCACACCGTCCAGGTGCGACACCGCAGGCCGCGACCGGTGGAACCGTCAGGGGAGGCGGGATGGCGCAGCCGGTCCTGGTGGAAGTCTCGTCCCTGCTCAGACCAGATGCTCTGGTCGCCGCCCGGGGGCTCTGGCGCGCGCCGGGCCCCCCTCGGCTGCTGCACGCCGACATCGCGGGCCTGCCCGACAGTGCGGTGCCCTGGCTGTGGGAGGTGGCGGAGGAGTTCGGCCGCGACGCCGACCTGACCGTGCTGAGCGGCGCCGACGTGGTCCGCAGGCACGGGCCGGTCCCGCCGCTGCGGCCCGCCCGGCGGCTGCGTGCTCTGGGCCGTGGCGCGGTGCTGCTGGTGTGCGGCCCGGCGGTGTCGATCCTGATCTGCGACGACCCGGACGGCAGGCCCCGCGCCGACGGTCCGAATGACGTCGTGATCGGACTGCCGGTCACGCCGACGTTACCGAACCTGCAGGCCGCGCTGGGTTCCGGCGGTGTGCCGTGGGACGCACCGGGCTGGTTGGATCTAGCGAATCACGCCGCCGCGGCCTAAGGTGCCTTAGTGCCCCACGTACCAGACACGGACAACGACGACACCTCACCCGAAGGCCTCTTCGCCGTGCTGCGCCACGCGGTGCTCGACGGCCCCGGTTCGACGCCGTCGCGGGTGCGCCACGTCGTCGCCCACGCCAAGCTCGACGAGGTCTCCCACGAGCTGCGCGGCTACGTCGACACGATGCGCGAGCACGCCTGGAGCAGCACCGACGAGCAGGTCCGCGACCTGCTGACCGTGGGCTGGTCCGAGGACCAGGTGTACGAGCTGACCGTGGCCGTGGCGCTGGGCGCCGGGCAGCGGCGGCTGGACGCCGGGCTCGCCGCGATCACGCGGGCGCGGACCCGGTCGGCCGACGAGGCCACGGTCCCGGTCGTCGTGCCCGCCCAGCCGGCCGCGCCCCAGCCGGCCGCGCCCCGGCCGGACAGCCTGCGGGCGGAGGTGGCGCGGCATGCGGCTGCCTAGCCTGAGCCGTTCCTGGCGCTTCAGCGACCGGGTCAAACTCAAGATGATCCGGCTCGCCAGCGGCCGCCCGCCCGCCGACATCCTCAAGATCCTGCACTACCGCCGGGAGTTCTTCGGCGAGCCGTTCAGCGCCTGGGTGCACCAGGTGCTGCGCGGCCCGTCCGAGTGGAGCATCGCCGAGCGGGAGCTGATGGCGACCTTCGTGTCGCACCTCAACCAGTGCCGCTTCTGCGAGGGCAGCCACGGCGCGATCGTCGACGCGACGCTCGGGCGCGAACTGACCGCCGCGGTGCTGGCCGACTGGCGCACCGCACCGCTGCGGCCCGCGCTGCGGGCGGCGCTGGCGCTGCTGGAGCCGCTGACCCTGCGCCCCGGCGACGTCGGCCCCGAGTTGGTCGAGGCGGCCTACGCGGCCGGCGTCACCGAGCAGGGTGCACGCGACGTCGTGCACATCTGCGCGATCTTCTGCACCATCAACCGGGTCGCCGACGCGGTCGACTTCGCGATCCCGGACGACAAGGGCTTCCAGGGCGACGCCTACCAGCTGCTCAAGCGCGGTTACGCGATCGGCTGAGCTCAGCCGATCGTGTTCGGCGTGGCCGCGTCCAGCTGGGCGTAGCCGCGCCGGACCGCGTGCTCGGCCTCGCGCAGCCCGGCCTCGCCCCAGCGGGCCAGCGAACTGGCAGCGGCCACCTTCGCCACGTCGCCGCCGTCGCGGTGCGCCTCGCGGATCAGCCAGTCCAGGGCGGCCAGCTCGTCATGGGCCATGGTCAGGAATTCGAGGTCGACGGGCTCACCGTGGCCCGGCACCACCACCGTGTCCGGCCCGACCGTACGCGCCAGCGCGCGCAGCGTCTCCGGCCAGTCCAGCGGGTACGCGTCGGCGAACCCCGGCGGGGCGCCCTCCTCGACCAGGTCACCGGCGACCAGCACGTCGTCGACGCGTACCACCAGGTCACCGGCGGTGTGGCCGCGGCCGTGCCAGGCCAGGCTCACCTGGCGGCCGCCGATGTCGATCAGTTCCTCGCGCTCCACCGGGCTGTCCGGCGCGCGCAGCGTCACCCGGCCCAGCTCCCGGGCGACGTGCTCGTCGTCGGCGAGCAGTTCCTGTTCCCAGGCGCGCTGCCACTGGCGGCCGTGCTCGCGTAGCTCGCGTACGCACTCGCGGTGCCCCCAGATCGGGGTCGCCGGCCCGGCCAGCGTCGCGTTGCCGAAGCAGTGGTCGAAGTGGAAGTGCGTGTTCACGATGCCCAGCGGCTTGGCGGTCACCCGCAGCACGGCTTCGGCCAGTTCCCGGGCCTGGGCCTCGGTGGACAGCGTGTCCACCAGCAGCGCGCCGGTCTCACCGGTGATCAGCGTGCAGTTGACCCGCAGGTACGGGTACACCAGCACGAACACCCCGTCGGCGAGCTCGGTGAACTCCGTCATGCCCCCGTCGCCTTCTCCACGAAGCGGTGCCGGTCCACCAGCACCCGCTCCACCCGACCCTCCGCCGCCACCGCCTCGCCGTCGCGCACGGTCACCTCGAAGGTGAGCTTGCGGCCGTCGACCTTGGTCAGCAGCGCCTCCGCCACCACGGTACGGCCTACCGGCGTCGGCGACCGGTGATCCAGCTCGACACGCGTCCCGACCGTGGTCTGCCCGGATTCCAGCACCCGCGCGGTCGCCGCGACCGTGGCCGCCTCCACCAGCGCGACCACCCGCGGCGTGCCGAGCACGCCGACGTCACCCGAGCCGAGCGCCTGCGCCGTGTCCGCGTCACTCACCGTCAACTGCACCTTCGCCGTCAGGCCTGCCGTGAGCTGCTGCATGCGCCACAGCCTAGGCGCACATCCGGCCACCCGCACCCGCCCGGCTGGGGTCACCCGCCGGGGTGGCGTGCTCCGGCACGTACACATTGGAGGTGATCATGCCGGTCAGCGCCCCGCGACCCAATAGAGCTGCTTGTGTCCGCGGGCCTCCATCTCGGCGGCCAGCGCGTCGGCCTCCTCGCGGCTCTCGCACCGGCGGACCTCGTACCGGTTGCCGTTGTCGTCCTGCCGCCACACGACCCAGTGCGCCGGTCTGTCCTCAGCGGTCATCGGTCTCCTCACACGGCTAGGGCGCGGGCCGCGCGGGCTCGGGTGGTGAGCTCGTCGGCCCAGGTGAAGGCCTCGGCGAGCGGGCGGTGCGCCGCCGCGGCCGGGGTCGACCCGGCGACGTCGACGTACACCGTGGCCAGGCCGAGGCGACGCTGCCAGGGACCCTCGGTGACGCGCACGCTCTGGATCCGGGCGTACGGCACCACGGTCAGCTGGCGGGTCAGCAGGCCGTCGACGGTGGCGAACGCGTGCTCGGTCAGTCCCGCCGCCAGCACCCGGCGGCGCAGCGGAGCCAGCCAGCGGGCCTGGTCGGGCACCGGGGACAGGCGCAGCGCCGTGATGTCCAGGCCGGGCAGGGCCAGCGGGATGATCGCCCGCGCGGTGTCGACGGTCGCCACCGGCAGCAGCCGGTCGGTCTCGGCCCGGCTCTGCTGGCCGTCGGCGCTCACCGCGTTCTGTCCCGCGACGGCGAGGGTGACCCGCAGCCAGCCCTTGCCGCGCCAGAGCAGCGGCCAGGTCACCGCCAGCGACTGGATGCGCTGCGCGCCGACCACCTGGCTGCGCGTCTCCAGGAGCCCGTGCCGGATGCGCAGGCGCTCCTGCGCGGCCCGCCCGATCCGGAAGTTCCAGAAGTTGAGGATGCGCATCACGGGCGCGCCGATGGTGCCCGCGACCGCGGTGACCATGCTGGCGACCGCGAAGACGCCGAAGTCGCTGTTGAAGGCCAGCTGGCCGACGATGTAGAGGACGGCCAGCGGGGTGAACATGACCGGCGGGGTCAGGAACTGGCTGACCACCACGTCGTTGTTGTCGACCCGGTAGAGGTCGGGCTCCTCGGGCCGGGCCGCCTCGGGCGCGGCGGTCTCGGCGGCCGGGGCAGCGGTGCGGCTGGCCAGCGCCAGTAGGCGGGTACGCAGCGCGTCGGCCTCGGCCAGCGGCAGGAACGCCAGCGGGGCCTCCGCCTTGCCCGCACCGGCGACGTCCAGCTTCAGCTCGGCGAGCCGGGCCGGGCGGGCCAGCACCGGCTGCACCACCTCGATCGACTGGAGCCGCTCCAGCGGCACCGCGCGGGTGCGTCGGAACAGCACGCCCTCGTGGATGCGCAGCTCCCGGCCGACCACCTCGTAACCGGTGAAGCGCCAGGCGACGGCCGAGTAGAGCAGTACGAGCACCAGCAGGCCGAGCAGCACCAGGGCGTACCTGTCCGCCCCGAGGTTCTGCAGGCCGCGCCACGAAACGGCGGCGACGACCAGGAAAAGCGTGCGCACGCTCTTCAGCACAGGGCTGAGCGGGTGCAGCCGCTGTCGCCCGAGCACCGGCTGCCCCGGCCCGACGACCGGGGCGTGCGGAGGCTCAGCGATGGCGGGCTGCTCCGGCCCGGCGGGCGCCGGAGGATCAGGCGGTGTCGCAGGTGTGGTCACAGGCCCTCACCGGCGTCCTCGCCGAGCGCCGCGAGCCGGTCGCGCAGGCGGGCGGCCTCGGCCGGCTCCAGGCCGGGGATGGTCGCGTCGGAGGCCGCGGCGGCGGTGTGCAGCTGCACGGTGGCCAGGCCGAAGGCGCGTTCCAGCGGCCCGGCGACGACGTCGACGAACTGCATGCGGGCGTACGGGACGATGGACAGGTGCCGGACCATGCGGCCGTGCCGGACCAGCAGGTCGCGCTCGCGCTCGGCGTAGCCGTAGGAGCGGGCGGCGCGCACCCCGACCACGCCGCGCACCACGGTGAACGCGAGCACCACGACGCCCGCCGACACGGCCCACCAGGAACCGGTGAGGAACCAGAGCACCGCGCAGACGGCGAGCATCACGGCGGTGCTGATGGCGATCCTGGTCAGTTCCAGGCCCACCAGCCGGGCCGAGACGGGACGCCAGGTGACCTCGCCCGGCCAGGGGTCGAGGGCGCTGCGCGCGGGGTCGGCCGACGCGGTGTGCAGGACTGCTTCGGGGCGCGGCTCGGTCACGTTCCGACGATAGACGATCAGGCCACGGGCAGCGTCTCGCGCAGGAAGCCCCGCGCGGACAGGAAGTCGGCCAGGGTCTGGCGGTGCTCGCCGCAGGCGAGCCAGGTCTTGCGCCGCTCGGGATCGTGCAGCTTGGGGTTGTTCCAGCGCAGCTCCCAGACGGCTGCGGCACGGCAGCCCTTGCGCGAGCAGATCAGGGGAGCCCCGGCCTCTAACACGTGCTGGAGCCTACCGGGGCGGCGAAAAAGCCCGAGCTCGGCTCGGGCTGCGGTGGTGCTTGGCGTGCCGGGCGGCCACGGGGGAAGCCGCCCGGCAACGCACGAATATTAACCACGCGCCGGGTGCGGAGGGAAGAGTGCGACGGCATCCGATCGGATGAAAACACTCGCCGTCGCGACCGGCCGAGCGCCCCTGATGGTTTCGCCGTAATTACGGCACTATGCCGCATAAGTCGGCTGTTCGTGCGAGGCTGGGGCAGGTCAGAACCCGTCGGTAATCGAGGAGCCGTGGTGCAGCCCATCACCTACGACAACGCCGCCGGCCCCGAGCTCACGGGCCGCGCCGACGCCGCCCCCGCCACGGTCGTCACCCCCGCTCAGGACGCGACGCTGCTGGAGCGTGCGCTGTTCGAGGTCAAGAAGGTGATCGTCGGCCAGGATCGGCTGATCGAGCGCATGTTCGTGGCGCTGCTGGCGCGCGGGCACTGCCTGCTGGAGGGCGTGCCCGGGGTGGCCAAGACCCTGGCCGTGGAGACCCTGGCCACCGTCGTGGGCGGCACGTTCGCGCGGGTGCAGTTCACCCCCGACCTGGTGCCCGCCGACATCGTCGGCACCCGCATCTACCGCACCGGCAGCGAGACCTTCGACGTCGAGCTGGGCCCGGTGTTCGTCAACTTCCTGCTCACCGACGAGATCAACCGTGCGCCCGCCAAGGTGCAGTCGGCGCTGCTGGAGGTCATGGCCGAGCGGCACGTGTCGCTGGGCGGGGTCACCCACGCCGTGCCGGACCCGTTCCTGGTCATGGCCACCCAGAACCCGATCGAGCAGGAAGGCGTGTACCCGCTGCCCGAGGCGCAGCGCGACCGCTTCCTGCTGAAGATCCTGGTGGGATATCCGACCGACACCGAGGAACGCGAGATCGTGTACCGGATGGGCGTCGCGCCGCCGCGCGCCGAGCCCGTGCTGTCCACCGAGACCCTGAAAGGCCTGCAGGAACGCGCCGACCAGGTGTTCGTCCACAATGCCCTGATCGACTACTCGGTCCGGCTGGTGCTGGCCACCCGCGCCCCGGCCGACCACGGCCTGCCCGACATCGCCCGGCTCATCCAGTACGGCGCGAGCCCACGGGCCTCGCTCGGCCTGGTCCGGGCCACCCGGGCGCTGGCGCTGCTGCGCGGCCGCGACTACGCGCTGCCGCAGGACGTGCTCGACATCGCCCCGGACATCCTGCGGCACCGGCTGGTGCTCAGCTACGACGCGCTGGCCGACGAGATCCCCGCTGACTACGTGGTGGGCCGGGTGCTGGCGGCGGTGCCGCTGCCCTCGGTCGCCCCGCGCCAGCAGGCGACATGACCGCGGCCGCGTCCGAGCGCGTCGCCGGGCAGGCGACCGCGCCGGAGCGGGCCGGGGGACAGGCCGCGCTGCGGCGGCTGCAGCTGCTGGTCAACCGCCGCCTGGACGGCCTGCTGCAGGGCGACTACCTGGGTCTGCTGCCCGGACCGGGCAGTGAGGCGGGGGAGTCGCGCGAATACCGGGCGGGCGACGACGTACGCCGGATGGACTGGCCGGTCACCGCCCGCACCACGGTGCCGCACGTCCGGCTGACCGTGGCCGACCGGGAACTGGAGACCTGGCTGGCCGTGGACCTGTCGCCCAGCCTCGACTTCGGCACCGCCCGGATGCTCAAGCGCGACCTGGTGCTGGCGGCGACCGCGGCGATGACCCACCTGACCGTGCGCGGCGGCAACCGCGTCGGCGCGGTGATCAACGCCGGCGGCCCGGAACTGGTCCGCAGGCCCGCCCGCCCCGGCCGCCGCGAGGCGCAGGGCCTGCTGCGTACGGTGGCCCGCCTGATCGACGAGGGTGCGCCCGCGCGGGCCCGGCAGCGTCCCGCCGACAGCCTCGCCCCGCTGATCGAGGCGCTGAACAGCCCGCCGCGCCGCCGGGGGCTGGCCGTGGTGATCTCGGACTTCCTCGACCCGCCCGAGCGCTGGGCCTGGCAGCTGCGCAAGCTCGCCACCCGGCACGAGGTGCTGGCCGTCGAGGTGCTCGACCCGTGCGAGCTGGAACTGCCCGCCGCCGGGGTGCTCGAACTGCGCGACCCGGAGACCGGCGCGCTGCACGAGGTGCAGACCGGCGACCGTGACCTGCGCCGCCGCTACGCCCAGGCCGCGCAGCAGCAGCGCGAGCTGATCGCCGACGCGGTGCGCACCGCCGGGGCACGGCGGGTACGGCTGCGCACCGACTCCGACTGGCTGCTCGACCTGGTGCGGTTCGTGGCCGCGCAACGACACCGCCGTTCCCGCGGGGGGAGCCGATGATCCGTTTCCTGGATCCGATGTGGCTGCTGGCACTGATCCCGGTGCTGGCGCTGGCCGGGGCGTACGCCGCCCGGCACCTGCTGCGGCGGTTCCGCCGCGACACGGCGCTGCCGTTCGCGAACCTGGAACTGCTGCGCTCGCTGGTGCCCCGCGGGCTGGGCTGGCGGCGGCACGTGGCCGCCGGGCTGTTCCTGGCCGGGCTGTTCTCACTGGTGACGGCGCTGGCCCGGCCGTCGGTGGAGGTCGACGAGCCGCTGGAGCGGGCGACCATCATCCTGGCCATCGACGTGTCGCTGTCGATGCAGGCCGACGACGTGGAGCCGACCCGGATGCAGGCCGCGCAGGACGCGGCCAAGCAGTTCGTGCAGGAGCTTCCCACCTCGTACAACCTGGGCCTGGTGTCCTTCGCGAAGTCGGCCAACGTGCTGGTCTCGCCGGGCAAGGACCGGGAGGCGGTCAACGAGGCGATCGACGCGCTGGAACTGGCCGAGGCGACGGCGACCGGCGAGGCGGTGTTCACCTCGCTCGACGCGATCAAGGCGGTGCCCGGAGCCGGGGCCGAGGGGCCGCCACCGGCGCGGATCGTGCTGCTGTCCGACGGCTACCGCACGTACGGCCGGGCGATCGAGGACGCGGCGGTCGCGGCGGTGGAGGCGAACGTGCCGGTGACCACGATCGCGTTCGGCACCGACGCGGGCATGGTCGACATCGCGGGCCAGTTGCAGCGGGTGCCGGTGGACCGGCAGGCCCTGGCCGAGCTGGCCGAGACTACCGGCGGTTTCTTCTACGAGGCGGCGTCGGCGGCCGAGTTGACCCAGGTGTACCAGGACATGGGCTCGTCGATCGGGCACAAGACGGTGCCCAAGGAGGTCTCGCAGTGGTTCGCGGCGGCGGCGCTGCTGCTGGGCCTGGGCGCGGGCGCGCTCAGCCTGCTGTGGACCTCGCGCCTGCCCTGACGTGGGCAGGAGACGCTTGCTCTGCACCCGTCCGCGCAACCGTCTGAGGTGTTGCGCGGGCGGGTGCAGAGCACACGCGGGTGGGTATGGCGCACCGGCGGCGTTGCGGGCGCGCACTGCCGGGGCTCAGCGGCTGACCAGCAGGAAGATGGCTCCGACCCAGGTCGCGGCGAGGGTGAAGCCCAGCGGGGCGAGGTAACGGCTCATGACGGCTCCGGTGACTGTGTTGTGCAGGCAACTACAGGGACACGCGGGTGTGAGTCATGACCAGGTCAAGGCGCAGGCCTCCCAGCCGGTGGAAGACGCACCGGCTCGGTTTTGGCGGGAGGACGCGCGGGAATGCGAGGCAGGTCAGGCGCAGGAGTCAGCGCGCGACGGCTCGCGGGACCCGGCCATGACTCGGAGGATCGCTATCTCGCATAGCGATCACCTCCTTAGGCCGAATTCCAGCTCGCAAACGTCGTGATCATACCGTATGGGCGATGGTGGACCGCATCAGCCGTACCGGCAGGGTTTCCGTGTCCACCCGACCGAGTCGTTTGGCGGACCTCCACAAAGATTATAGTCGGATTTAGTCACGCCCCCGTACCTGCCGCCTTCCGGGCAGCGCCCTAGGCTCAGGCGGAACAAGCTGATCGCGAAGGAGAAGACCGTGTCTCGTACCGTCCTGGTCACCGGCGGCAACCGCGGTATCGGCCTGGCCATCGCGCAGGCGTTCGCCAAGCAGGGCGACCGTGTGGCGATCACGCACCGGGGCACCTTCGACCCCGCGTCGGCCCCCGACATCCTGGGCGTCACCTGCGACATCACCGACGCGGCGCAGGTCGACGCGGCGTTCACCACCATCGAGAACGAGCTCGGCCCGGTCGAGGTGCTGGTCGCCAACGCCGGCATCACCGACGACACGCTGCTGATGCGCATGTCGGAGGAGCAGTTCAGCCGGGTGCTCGACACCAACCTGACCGGTGCCTGGCGCTGTGCCCGCCGGGCCAGCACGAAGATGGTGCGCGGACGCTTCGGCCGCATGATCTTCATCTCGTCCGTGGTCGGCCTCTACGGCGGCGCGGGCCAGGTCAACTACGCGGCCAGCAAGGCCGGACTGGTCGGCATGGCCCGCTCGATCACCCGCGAGCTGGGCACCCGCAACATCACCGCGAACGTGGTGGCCCCCGGTTTCATCGAGACCGACATGACCGACAAGCTCACCGACGAGCGCAAGGCCGAGATCCGCAAGGCCATCCCCGCCGGCCGCATCGCCGCCGTCGACGAGGTCGCCGGAGTGGTCACCTGGCTCGCCGGCGACACCGCGGGCTACATCTCCGGCGCGGTCATCCCGGTAGACGGCGGCCTGGGCATGGGCCACTGACCCCTGACGCGGTCGACCATGAACTTCTGGCCGCCGGTGGGGAGTCCACGGCGGTCCGCCGTCCAGGCGGTCGCCGGGACGAGCCACTGGCGGAGTGCGGGGCGGCGGGTCGCCACCCCTGCACCGTGATCATCGAATTAAGGGAGTAGACGTGCTGCTGGAAGGTAAGCGCATCCTGGTCACGGGTGTGATCACGGAGCAGTCGATCGCGTTCAACGTGGCGAAGATCGCGCAGGAGCAGGGCGCGACGGTCGTGCTGACGGGGTTCGGGCGGATGTCGCTGGTCGAGCGGATCGCCAAGCGCCTGCCCGTCACCGCGCCCGTGATCGAGCTGGACGCGACGAACCCGGAGCAGCTGGCGGCCCTGGCCGACAACGTGCGCGGGTACGTCGACGGGCTCGACGGCGTCGTGCACTCGATCGGCTTCGCCCCGGCCACCGCGCTGGGCGGCACGTTCCTGCAGACCCCGTGGGAGGACGTGGCCACGGCGCTGCACGTGTCCACCTACTCCTACAAGGCGCTGGCCATGGCCACCCTGCCGCTCATGCCGAACGGCGGCTCGATCGTCGGGCTGACCTTCGACGCGACCGTGGCCTGGCCGGTGTACGACTGGATGGGCGTGGCCAAGGCCGGGCTGGAGTCGGCCTCGCGCTACCTCGCCAACTACCTGGGCGACCAGGGCATCCGCAGCAACCTGGTCTCGGCCGGCCCGCTGCGCACGATGGCCGCCAAGTCGATCCCGGGCTTCGAGAAGTTCGAGGAGTCCTGGTCCGAGCGCGCCCCGCTGGGCTGGAACCTCACCGACACCGCCCCGACGGCCAAAGCCGTCTGCGCCCTGCTCTCCGACTGGTTCCCCGCCACCACCGGCGAGATCATCCACGTCGACGGCGGCTACCACGCGCTCGGCGCCTAGCCCCCCACCTGCCGCAACTCTTAAACAGTCGCGCGCACCGGCACACTCTCAGGCCGCAACTCCATAAGAGTTGCGGCCTGAGTGGTGACCGGGGTGGGCGATGTGTGGGCCCTTCGGGCGGGGTTCTAGCCTTTTACGCATGTACGACGCCTTCCTGCTGTTGTCGTTCGGCGGACCGGAGCACCCGGACGAAGTGCTGCCCTTCCTGCACAACGTGACGCGCGGCCGCGGCGTGCCCCCGGAGCGGCTGGCCGAGGTCGCCGAGCACTACCTGCGCTTCGGCGGGGTGTCGCCGATCAACGAGCAGTGCCGCGAGCTGGTCGCCGCGATCCGCGCCGACTTCGCCGCCAACGCGCTCGACCTGCCGGTGTACTGGGGCAACCGGAACTGGCGGCCGATGCTCGCCGACACCCTGGCCCAGATGCGCGACCACGGCATCGAGCGCGCGGTGGCCCTGGCGACCAGCGCGTACGGGTCGTACTCGTCGTGCCGGCAGTACCTGCAGGACATCTCGTCGGCGCGGGCCGCGGTCGGGCCGCGTGCCCCGCTCGTGGACAAGCTGCGCCACTTCCACGACCACCCGGGGTTCGTCGAGCCGTTCGCCGACGCGGTCACCGCGGCGTTGTCGACGCTCGACGCGACCCAGCACGAGACGACCCGGCTGGTGTTCACCGCGCACTCGATCCCGGTCGCCATGGCCGAGACGGCCGGGCCGACCGGCGGGCGCTACGAGGCGCAGCTGCGCGAGACCGGGCGGCTGGTCGCCGAACGCGGCGCGCCCGGCCTGGCCTGGGACCTGGTCTGGCAGAGCCGCTCGGGCGCCCCGCACGTGCCGTGGCTGGAGCCCGACGTCAACGACCATCTGGAGACGCTGGCCAAGGAGGGGGTGACCCAGGTGGTGGTGAGCCCGATCGGGTTCGTCTCCGACCACCTGGAGGTGCTGTGGGACCTCGACGAGGAGGCCGCGGCGACGGCCCGGCGGCTGGGCCTGGGATTCGCCCGCGCGGGCACGCCGGGAGCCGACCCGCGGTTCGTGGCGATGGTGCGCGATCTCGTGCTGGAGCGCATGGCACCAGGCGGCCGGGAGCGGACCGCGCTCGGTAGGCTCGAACACTGGGATGTCTGTGCGAGCAACTGCTGCCCGCCGCCGGTGCGCAGCAACAGAGAGGGAACCCGATGACCGACCGCAAGCCGATCGCCGCCTGGTTGACCGACATGGACGGCGTACTGGTCCACGAGGGTGAGCCGGTGCCCGGCGCGACGGAGTTCATCGGCCGGCTGCGGGCCTCTGGGCTGCCGTTCCTGGTGCTCACCAACAACTCCATCTACACCCCGCGCGACCTGCACGCGCGCCTGACCCGGCTGGGCTTCGACCTGCCGGAGTCGGCGATCTGGACCTCGGCGCTGGCCACCGCGCAGTTCCTGGCCGACCAGCGGCCGGGCGGCACGGCGTACGTCATCGGCGAGGCGGGCCTGACCACGGCGCTGCACGCGGCGGGCTACATCATGACCGACTACGAGCCGGACTACGTGGTGCTGGGCGAGACCCGCAACTACAGCTTCGAGGCGATCACCACGGCGATCCGCCTGATCAACAAGGGCGCGCGGTTCATCTGCACCAATCCCGACGCGACCGGACCGTCCAACGAGGGCGCGCTGCCCGCCGCGGGCTCGGTCGCGGCGCTGATCACCAAGGCCACCGGCATCGAGCCGTACTTCGTGGGCAAGCCGAATCCGATGATGATGCGCTCGGCGCTCAACAAGATCGGCGCGCATTCGGAGTCGGCCGCGATGATCGGCGACCGGATGGACACCGACGTGCTGTGCGGCCTGGAGGCCGGGCTGCACACGATCCTGGTGCTCACCGGCATCGCCACCAAGGCCGATGTGGAGCGCCACCCGTACCGCCCGTCCCGGGTCATCAACTCCGTCGCCGACCTGATCGACGAGGTCCAGCCGATCGAGCAACCCACCGAACCCCAGCCCGCCTGACCCCGGCCACCTGGTCCCGCCCCACCCCTGTTTCGCATCGACGCTGGCCTATCACATCGAAAAATCGGCGCTCATTTTCGATGTGATAGGCCAGCGTCTATTGGAAAAGCGGGGGTCAGCTCTCGAAGGGGGCGTTGCAGGCGGCCATGAGGGCGGCTCGGCAGGCGCCGGCGAGGGGGCGCAGGGCGTCGTCGCGCTGCTGGGCCTCGAAGCTGTTCAGCGCCCCGCCCGGCGCGGCCTGCCCAGCCAGGCTCAGCACCCGGTCGAGGACGCAGGCGCGGGCGTAGAGCCGCCGGGCCCTCGGGTCGTAGCCCGGGGGCAGGTCGGTCTCGGCGTCGGGTTTGCGCAGGGCCTGCAGCGCCCCGGCCAGCTCGGGACGCCACTGCGCGACGTCCAGGCGTACCAGCCGGGTGGTGGTCTCGGTCAGCGCCAGGCTCAGCGCGCCGTCGGCCTCGCGCACCCCCGGCAGCAGCGCGCTCGGGGCTTCGGGCAGCTCGAACGCCCGCCACAGCACCGTGGTGAAGGTGACGCCGGAACCGGACGTGTGCTGCCGGGTCTCCGGCACCAGGCCGAGCCGGCAGGCGACCACGCCCTCGCCGCTGACCAGGGCGTGGCTCGTGAACGGGCCGGGGCCGGGCAGGCCGCGCGGGTCGCCGGGCACGGGCAGCACCAGCCGGATCTCGTCGGGGTGCAGCTTGGCCAGCGCGGGCAGCGCCTCGCGCAGCTCGACCTCCTCGCGCCACTGGCCGGGAAGGTCGCGCACATGCTGCTCCTCCTCGGCGGTCAGGTCGTCGAGGATCTCGTCGAAGGACACCAGTCCGGCGCGCCAGGCCCGGGTCCACGCGACGAAGCGGGCGGACCGGCGCGTGGTCAGGGTCTCCTGCGCTGCGGGGGACATGCCGACCAGGGTACGTGCTGTTCCCGGGGTTTGTCCCGGACCGGCGCGTCATTGAGCGCATGACGCGCGCGCGGACTAGGGTGCCGTCGCATGCGCTACAGCGATGATGTGCTCGATTCCTTCGACCGCCGCAAGCCCCACCGGGTGACCCCCGAACATGATGCTGAGCTGGGCATGGTCGTCGAGGACGCGGGCAGCGGCTTCTGCGGTGAGATCGTGGGCTTCGAGTACGGCGCGGTGACCCTGGAGGACCGCCACGGCCGCCGCAGGCACTTCCCCCTCGAACCCGCCGCCTTCCTACTGGATGGGACGGTGGTCACGCTGCGCCGCCCGCAGCCGTCCGCCACCCCCGCCCGGCCGCGCCGCACCGCGTCCGGATCGGTCGCCGCCGCGCCGACCCGCGCCCAGGTCGCCCGCGCGGGCCGGATCTGGGTCGAGGGCCTGCACGACGCCGAGCTGCTGGAACGGATCTGGGGCGACGACCTGCGCGGCGAGGCGATCGTGGTGGAGCCGCTGCACGGCGTCGACGACCTGCCCGCCGCGGTGCGCGAGTTCGCACCCGGCCCCGGCAGGCGGCTGGGGGTGCTGGTGGACCACCTGGTCAGCGGCACCAAGGAGGCCCGCCTGGCGCAGGCCGTGGACAGCCCGCACTGCCTGATCGCCGGACACCCCTACGTGGACGTCTGGCAGGCGGTCAAGCCGTCGCGGCTGGGCATGGAGGAGTGGCCCGTCGTGCCGCGCGGGCACCCGTGGAAGGAGGGCATCTGCGCCGCGCTCGGCGTCGGGGAGCCGGCGCTGTTCTGGCGGCGGCTGCTGTCGCGCGTGGACAGCTACCACGACCTGGAGACGCCACTGGTCAACTCGGTGGAGCGGCTCATCGACTTCGTGACCGCGCCGCAGGAGTAGACCGCGCCACAGGAGTAGACCGCGCCGCAGGAGTGGTCAGGGCTGCCGGGTGTGCACGAACGTGGCGATGTCCAGCTCGACCGGGGCGCGCTCGGCGTCGCGGCGCACCCGCATCACCTCGCCGTCGTTGCTGCCGCTGTGGCAGCGCCACACGTCCGCGCCCTCCGTGGTGAACCGCCACGGCGTGCCGGGCACCGTGACCGGGGTGAACACCAGCTCGCCCGCGGCCGCGTCGAAGCGGGCGGCGAACTCCCGGCCCATCCACCACCAGGTGCCCTCCAGCTCGTGCGGCTGGCCCACGGGCTGGGGCTGCCAGGGCGCGGGCCGCTCCGGCTCGGCGTCGAGGACCTCGGCCAGCAGTTGCCGGCTCAGCTCGGCCATCCGCCGCCCGTGCAGGGTGTACGCGTTGGCGAAGGTCACCACGCCGGTCCGGCTCGGCCGGTGCGCCCACAGGTGGGCCAGGTAGCCGGGCATCGAGCCGCCGTGTCCGGCGAAGATGCGCTCGCCGCTGCGGACCAGCTCCAGCCCGAGGCCGTGGCCGGTGGTCCAGGCGTCCAGGTCGGTCATCACCACCGGGGCGCACATCTCGGCCAGCGTCGCCGGGGCGAGGATCGCCGGGTCCGGCTCGGCCAGGAAGGCGGCCCACTTGACCAGGTCGTCGGCGGTGGACCAGAGCTGCCCGGCGGGCGCCATCGCGCCCGCGTCGGTGCGCGGCTCCTCCTGCAGCGTGCCGTGCCAGGGGTGCACCACGTAGCCGCGGGCGAACGGCTCGGTCGCGGCGTAGCTGGTGCGGGTCATGCCCAGCGGCTCCAGCAGCCGCTTGGTGACCAGGTCCGTCCAGCGCAGACCGGTGATCCGGTGGGCGACCGCGCCGAGCAGCCCGTACGCCAGGTTGGAGTAGTGGTAGGCGCGGTGCGGCGGGTAGGCGAGCTTGTCCGGGGTCAGCGCGGCGAGGAAGGTGTCCAGGTCGGGGCCGTCGTGCCGCTCCCACCACAGGCCGTCGGGCTCGCGCTGCAGGCCGGAGATGTGCCCGAGCAGCTGCCGCAGCGTGATCGCGCTGCCGACCGGGGTGCCGGGCAGGTGCCGGTAGAGCAGGTCGTCCAGCGCCAGCGCGCCCTCGTCGCGCAGCTGCATCATCAGCACCGCGGTCAGCGTCTTGCTGATCGAGCCGATCCGGAACTGGGTGTCGCCGGTCGGCGCGGTCCCGGTGGCCGGGTCC
Source organism: Catellatospora methionotrophica (assembly GCF_011297335.1). Lineage (GTDB taxonomy): Bacteria > Actinomycetota > Actinomycetes > Mycobacteriales > Micromonosporaceae > Catellatospora > Catellatospora methionotrophica. The sequence continues at coordinate 47,457 of NZ_JAAOTJ010000025.1, forward strand.
GTGCCGGCCACGGCCAGGTGGGCCGGTCGCCCGTCGCGCACCACAGCCGCCACCAGGCAGGGGGTACGCCCCTGCGCCTGCGCCCCGGCGACCAGCTCGTCGATCCGGGCCGCGGTCTGCGTGTTCAGCGTCATCGTCACTCCACCCTGTGCGCACCGATCCACCCGTGCGCTGCCACCTGCGCTGGACAACCTATGCGGACAACGGCGTCCGGGCCAAGGCGTTACCCCGGCTGGCTGCGCGTACCTCGGGATCTGGCCGAACGTACGAGGAGATCCACACCCCCCATCACTGGCGCGAGCGTGACACGATCAGCACGTGGAAGATTGGATGTGGTGGCTACTCCTCGCAGCGATGGCGGTGATCGCGGAGCTCTTCACCGGCACGTTCGTGCTGCTGATGCTGGCTGCCGGCGCGCTGGTCGCCTCGCTGGTGGGTCTGGGCGGGGCACCCGGCTGGATCCAGGGCATCGTGTTCATCGTGGTGTCCGTTCTCTCGCTGGCGGTCGTGCGCCCGTGGATGAAGCACCGCTGGTTCCGTCAGGACGCCGATGCCGCCGCCATGGGGCTGTCGGTCACCGAAGGCTCGGACGCGCTCGTCATGGAGCGGGTCGACGCCGACAACGGCCTGGTCAAGATCGGCGGCGAGCTCTGGCGGGCCCGGCCGTACGACGCCACGAAGGCATATGTCCCGGGTGACCGGGTCCGGGTTGTGAAAGTGGACGGCGCGACGGCGCTGGTCTGGAGGGATTGATGGAGACTTTTATCACCGCGCTGGTGGCCATCATCGCGCTGATCGTCCTGATCACGTTGATCAAGATGGTCAAGATCGTGCCGCAGCAGCGCAACGACGTGGTCGAGCGCCTCGGCAAGTACAACCGCACGCTGACCCCGGGCCTGAACATCCTGGTGCCGTTCATCGACGCCGTCCGGACCAAGGTCGACCTGCGCGAGCAGGTGGTCAGCTTCCCGCCGCAGCCGGTGATCACCTCGGACAACCTGGTGGTCTCCATCGACACCGTGCTGTACTTCAAGGTCATCGACCCGGTGCGGGCCACCTACGAGATCGCGAACTTCCTGCAGGCGATCGAGCAGCTGACCGTCACCACGCTGCGTAACGTCATCGGCTCGATGGACCTGGAGCGCTCGCTGACCAGCCGCGAGGAGGTCAACCGGCAGCTGTCGGTGGTGCTCGACGAGAACACCGGCCGCTGGGGCGTCAAGGTGACCCGCGTCGAGATCAAGGCGATCGAGCCGCCGCCGAGCATCCGCGACTCCATGGAGAAGCAGATGCGCGCCGAGCGTGACCGCCGCGCCGCGATCCTCAACGCCGAAGGCGTCAAGCAGTCCCAGATCCTCACCGCCGAGGGCGACAAGCAGGCGGCCGTGCTGCGCGCCGACGGTGACCGGCAGGCCCGCATCCTGCAGGCCGAGGGCCAGGCCAAGGCGATCAAGCTGGTCGTCGACGCCATCCACGTGTCCGCGCCCGACAACAAGGTGATGGCCTGGCAGTACCTGCAGGCCCTCCCGCAGATCGCGGCCGGCGCGTCGAACAAGCTGTGGATCGTCCCGGTCGAGCTGACCAAGGCGCTGGACGGCATCGCGTCGACCTTCGGCGGCCTGCGCAGCGACCCGGAGGCCGCCGAGGCCGCCCGCGAGTCGGGCGCCGAGACCGAGGCCGAGGCCGCCCGCATGGCGGCGGAGGCGGCCGCGGCCGTCAAGGAGATCGAGATCGAGGCGAGCCGTCTTCCCAAGGAGTGACGGACAGGCACGAAAGAGGGCCGGCAGCGTCGACTGCCGGCCCTTCGTCGTGTACGCGGTCAGCGCGGGTCGCGCCCCATCAGCAGCTTCCACGGCACGAGCGCCGACTCGATCTGCACGCCGAGGCTCATCTTCGACACGCCCTCCTCACGCTCCGTGAAGTGGATCGGCACCTCGGCGATGCGCAGCCCCTGGCGTACGACCCGGTGGTTCATCTCCACCTGGAAGGCGTAGCCGTTGCTCTGCACCGAGGCGACGTCGATCGCGCGCAGGGTCGACGCGCGCCAGGCCTTGAAGCCCGCGGTGGCGTCCTTGACCCGCAGCCGCAGGATCGCGTTGACGTAGAAGTTGGCCCACGCCGACAGGGCCTTGCGGTGCCACGGCCAGTCGCTGGCGACCGCGCCGCCCGGCACGTAGCGCGAGCCCAGCACGACGCCCGCGTCGGTCTCCGCCAGCGTCTGCAGCATCGCCGGGATCGCGGTCGTCGGGTGGGACAGGTCGGCGTCCATCTGGATCACGATGTCGGCGTCCTCGTCCAGCGCCCGGGTCATGCCCGCGACGTACGCGCGGCCCAGCCCGTCCTTGGCCGTGCGGTGCAGCACCCCGACCGGGATGGGCCCCTGCAGGGCCAGCTTGTCGGCGACCTCACCCGTGCCGTCCGGCGAGTTGTCGTCGACCACCAGCACGTGCAGGTTCGCGAGCGGCAGCGCCGCCAGCAGGTCGACGAGCTTCGGCAGGTTGTCGCGCTCGTTGTAGGTGGGCACGACCACGGTGATCTTCGGAGCGGTGCTCTTCATCGATACCTCAGGATTGGGGACGTCCGACCGGCTGAGCAGGTCAGGGCAGACGGCCGATGGACGGGCGGCGGTGGCCGATCCTACCTTCCGCAGGGCCCGATCGCCCCTAGCCCGGTGTCGCCGCCGGGCCGCGCCGCCCCGGACGGCAGAATCGGGACGTGGAACTGATCACGGATCCGGGCGATGAGCGCATCGCCGACTACCGGGCGCTGACCGACGTCGAGCTGCGTACGCGCTGGGAGCCGCCGCACGGGCTGTTCATCGCCGAGGGGGAGCTGGTGCTGCGCCGCGCGCTGCGGGCCGGTTACCGGCCGCGCTCGTTCCTGGTCGAGGCCAAGCGCGCGGGGCAGGTCGCCGACCTCGACGGCGCCCCGGTGTACGGGGCCGACCCGGAGGTGCTGGAGCAGGTCACCGGCTTCCACGTACACCGGGGCGTGCTGGCCAGCTTCCACCGCCAGCCCGCGCTGCCCGCCTCGGAGGTGCTGGCCGCCGCGCGCCGGGTGGTGATCCTGGAGGACATCAACAACCACACGAACATCGGCGCGATCTTCCGTGGCGTGGCGGCGCTCGGCGTCGACGCCGTCCTGCTGTCGCCGACCTGCGCCGATCCGCTGTACCGGCGCAGCGTGCGGGTGAGCATGGGCGAGGTGTTCGCGATCCCGTACGCCAAGCTCGACCCGTGGCCGCAGGCGCTGTCGGAGGTGCGTGACGCGGGTTACACCATCCTCGCGATGACCCCGGCCGCCGACGCGGTGCCGATGCAGCAGCTCACCGACAGCCAGCGGCTGCGCCCGGCACTGCTGCTGGGCGCGGAGGGGCCCGGCCTGTCCCGGCACGCCCTGGACGCCAGCGACGTGCGGGTGCGCCTGCCCATGCGGCGCGGCGTCGACTCCCTCAACGTCGCCGCCGCGACCGCCGTCGCCTGCTGGGAGCTCTCCCGCGACGACCCCGCCTGAGGGGCGGCGGCCGTGGCGGCAGTCTCGTACGCTGCCGCCGTGACCCAGCCACACCACCCTGCGGGACGGTTCGGACTTGCCCGGTGGAGACGCCGCCTGGGCTGGTGGAGCGTCCCCGTGGGAGCGCTCGCCGCCGCCGGGCTCATGCACTCGATCGCCCTGGCCGCGCGCTGGGCCTTCGGCGCGCCTGCTCCGCAGCCCTTCAGCTGGCGTGGCTTCGCGCTGATGTGGCTCATCTTCGCCGCGATCTCGACGTTGTCCGGGTGGTGGGATCGGCGGCGCTCGGCGGTGGCCGAACCCGAGGAACAACCCGGTGCGCCACGGGCGCTGCGGATCTTCAGCGACGCGGCCGGCGTCGCGTGGGCCGCGACCGCCGTCGCGGCGTACACGATGGCCGTCGACAGCGAACTGCCGCTGCCCTGGGCGGCTTTGGCGACCGCGCTCGCCTTCGTGCCGATGGGAGTGGCCCACCACCTGACCGACCGGTATGAACCCGCACCGGCGACGGCCGCCCCGCAACCGGCGCCGTGACGCGGGCAGTGCGCTCGCCGCGCGGTGCGCGCCTGCGTAGTCTGGTGATCACAGCCGGGCTGCGAGGGATGGGACCTGCTCCATGCGTACCGCCGACGGGCTCATCGTGGAGCATCGGTGACCGCGGTGTTCCCGACCGTCCGTGAGGTGATCGCGCTGGACCCGGTGCGGGTCGGCGCGCCGCGGCTGGTGGCGGGGGAGTCGGGGCTCGACCGGCCGGTGCGCTGGGTGCACTCGGCGGAGGTGCCCGACATCGCGACCCTGCTGCGCGGCGGCGAGCTGGTGCTGACCACCGGCATCGGGCTGCCCTCCGACGACGCGGGGGTGCGCGCGTTCATCAGCGACCTGGCCGAAGTGGGCGTCGCCGGGCTGATCGTGGAGCTGGGACGGCGGTACACGGCCAGCGTGCCGCGGGTGATGGCGGCCGCCGCGCAGAAGCTGGGCATGCCGCTGGTCGAGCTGCGCCGACCGACGCCGTTCGTGCAGATCACCGAGGCGGTGCACGCGCTGATCGTGGACGCGCAGCTGGCCGAGCTGCGTGCCACCGAGCAGATCCACCAGCGCTTCACCGAGCTGAGCGTCGAGGGGGCCGAGCCCGCCGAGGTGGTGCACCAGGCCGCGCAGCTCGCAGGGTGCCCCGTGGTGCTCGAGAACCTGGCCCGGCAGGTGCTGGCCTACGACGCCGCCGGAGATCGCGCGGAGATGCTGCTGGACGGCTGGGAGCAGCACTCCCGCCGGGTCAAGGCGACGCCGTCGGGCAGCGGCCGGACCGGCTACGACCCGGACACGGGCTGGCTGGTGACGCCGGTCGGGGCCCGTGGCCAGGACTGGGGGCGGCTGCTGCTGCGCTGGCCCGCCTCGGGGGCGATGCAGGACCTGACCGGGCACACGCCGGACCCCGGGCTGGGCGCCCTGCCCCGGTTCCCGGCCGTGGTCGCGCCGGACGGGACTGGCGCGCCGGAGGCAGCCGAGCCGGGCCCGGGGCAGCCGGACCGGGCCGTCACGCCGCCGACCAGGCTGACCATCCTGCTGGAGCGGGCAGCCTCGACGCTGGCGCTGGGGCGGCTGATCCGGCGCGACGCCGAGGGACTGGCGCGGCAGTTGCACGGCACGCTGCTGTCGGCGCTGCTGGACCACAGCCTGCCGGTGTCGGAGGTGGCGCTGCGGGCCGCCGCGCTGGGCATCCAGCTGGAGCGCCGCCGCCTGGTCGGGGTGGTGGTCCGGCACCGCGACGAGTCGCTGACGGCGGGCACCGAAGCGGCCCAGGCCGCCCTGCGCGACCTGGCCGACGCCGTGTCGCAGGCGGTGCGCGAGGCCAAGCAGATCGGGCTGACCAGCGCCGTCGACGACCGGGCGGTGGGTGCGCTGCTGGCGGTGCGCGGGGAGGAGGAGCCCGCGCTGGAGTCGTTCGCCGCCGCGCTGCGCCGGGGGCGGCCGGACACCCTGCTGATCGCGGCGGGTTCGGGCGTCGACAGCCTGCGCGAGGCCCGGCGTTCGCTGGTGGAGGCCCGGCAGGTGGCGCAGGCGGCCCGGCACGATCCGAGTGGTCCGGCGGTGCACCGGCTGCCCAATGTCGGCCTGCCGGGGCTGCTGCACCTGCTGCGCGACGAGCCGCGGCTGCAGACGTTCGTGGAGCGGCAGCTCGGGGCGCTGCTGACCTACGACGCGGAGCATCCGAAGGACGCGCTGCTGCCCACGCTGCGGATGTTCCTGGAGCACGGGCGCAACAAGTCGATCGCGGCGGGCGCGGCGCACCTGTCCCGGCCTGCCTTCTACGAGCGGCTGGCTCGCATCGAGCGCATTCTGGGAGTAGACCTGGACTCGGTGCAGGCGTGCCTGTCGCTGCACGTGGCGCTGCTGGCTAGGGACGCGTTGCGGGGCTGACCCACAGAAATACTGAGGCAAAGCCTTCGATTCTTAGGCGGGATGCGCGGCGCGTACCCTCGTGGCTTGACGACCTGTCAGGCGGACACGGCGTCGGCTGGCAGGATGTAGCTTGCCCGGGGCTCCCGGAGCTGGGAGCGTCGGGGTGATCTGACACACAGCCGTATACCGCCCGCCGAAGGACGTGTTAGCCCATGAGCACCGATGAACTGCTCAGCCGCCACCGCGCTGTCATGCCCAACTGGATCAGCCCGCTGTACGCCGAGCCGATCGAGCTCGTCTCCGGCGAGGGCTGCCGGGTCGCCGACGCCTCGGGGCGCACCTACCTTGATTTCTTCGGCGGCGTGCTCACCAACATGATCGGGTACGACATCCCGGAGATCTCCGACGCGGTCCGCGCCCAGATCGACCGGGGCATCGCCCACTCCTCGACGCTGTACCTGATCCGCAAGCAGGTCGAGCTGGCCGAGAAGATCGCGAAGGTGTCCGGCATCCCGGACGCGAAGGTGTTCCTGGCCAACTCCGGCACCGAGGCCAACGACACCGCGCTGATGCTGGCCACGCAGTACCGGCGGAGCAACCAGATCCTCGCGGTGCGCAACAGCTACCACGGCCGCAGCTTCGCCGCGCTCGCCGTCACCGGCCAGCGCAGCTGGTCGGCGACCTCGCTGTCCCCGTTGAGCGTCAGCTACCTGCACTCCGGCGACCGGCTGCGCGGTGTGTTCGCCGGGCTGTCCGACGCCGAGTACATCGCGCGCTCGGTCACCGACCTGCGCGAGGTGCTGGCCACCACGACCGCGGGCGACGTGGCCTGCCTGATCGCCGAGCCGATCCAGGGAGTGGGCGGCTTCGTCGCGCCGCCCGACGGCTACTTCAAGGCGATCAAGGAGGTGCTCGACGAGCACGGCATCCTCTGGATCTCCGACGAGGTGCAGACCGGCTGGGGCCGCACCGGCGAGCACTTCTGGGGCTACCAGGCCCATGACGCGGTGCCGGACATGCTGACCTTCGCCAAGGGCATCGGCAACGGGTTCGCCCTCGGTGGCGTGATCGCCCGCGCCGAGGTCATGGACTGCCTGAGCGCGGTCTCGTTCAACACCTTCGGCGGCAACCCGATCAGCGCCTCGGCCGGTCAGGCGGTGCTCGACTACGTGCTCTCGCACGACCTGCAGTCCAACGCCGCCCGGGTCGGCGACGTGCTCCACGCGGGCGTACGCGGGCTGGCGTCGCCGATCGTGGCCGAGGTACGCGGCAAGGGCCTCATGCTCGCGTTCGAGCTGGTCCGCCCCGGCACCCTGGACCCGGCTCCGGAGCTGGCGCTGCGGGTGCTGGAGGAGACCAAGGCCAACGGGCTGCTGGTCGGCAAGGGCGGCCTGTACGGCAACGTGATCCGGATGGGCCCGCCGCTGACCCTCACCGAGGCCGAGGCCAAGGAAGGCCTGGACATCCTGGCCGCCGCGCTGGCGGCGGCACATCAGCAGGCGGTGACGGCATGACCGGATACATCACGCATTTCGTCGACGGCAAGCCGTGGGAGCACGGCGCGACCCGCCAGGGCGAGGTGCACGACCCGGCGACCGGCCAGGTGGCGGCGCTGGTGGACTTCGCGTCGGCGGCCGAGGTCGGCACGGTCGTGGCCGCCGCCGACCGGGCCGCGCGGGCCTGGCGCGACGCGTCGCTGGCCAAGCGGACCGCGGTGCTGTTCGCGTTCCGGCAGCTCATCCACGAGCGGCGCGACGAGCTCGCCGCGGCGATCACGGCCGAGCACGGCAAGGTGCTGTCGGACGCGGCGGGGGAGGTGCAGCGCGGCCTGGAGGTGGTCGAGTTCGCCTGCGGCATCCCGTCGGCCCAGCGCGGCTTCTTCAGCGAGAACGTCTCCACCGAGGTCGACTCGTACTCGATCCGGCAGCCGCTGGGCGTGGTCGCGGTGATCACGCCGTTCAACTTCCCGGCGATGGTGCCGCTGTGGTTCGCGCCGATCGCGATCGCCTGCGGCAACGCGGTGGTGCTCAAGCCGAGCGAGAAGGACCCGAGCGCGGCGGTGCTGCTGGCGTCGTGGTTCGCCGAGGCGGGGCTGCCCGACGGGGTGTTCAACGTGGTACACGGCGACAAGGAGGCCGTGGACGCCCTGCTGACGCACCCGCAGGTGAAGGCGGTGTCGTTCGTCGGCTCGACGCCGATCGCGCGCTACGTCTACGAGACCGGCACCGCGCACGGCAAGCGGGTGCAGGCGCTCGGCGGGGCGAAGAACCACATGGTGGTGCTGCCCGACGCCGACCTGGACCTGGCCGCCGACGCGGCGGTCAACGCGGGCTTCGGCTCGGCGGGCGAGCGCTGCATGGCGATCTCGGTGGTGGTCGCGGTCGACCCGGTCGGCGACGAACTGGTCGGCAAGATCGCGCAGCGGGTGGCGGGCATCCGCACCGGCGACGGCCGCCGCGGCTGCGACATGGGGCCGCTGGTCACCAAGGTGCATCGGGACAAGGTCGCGTCGTACGTCGACGCGGGTGAGCGGGCCGGGGCGAAGCTGGTCGTGGACGGGCGCACCGTGCTGCCGGACGCGGACGGGTCCGGGTTCTTCCTCGGGCCGACGCTGTTCGACCAGGTCACGCCGCAGATGTCGATCTACACGGACGAGATCTTCGGGCCGGTGCTCAGCGTGGTCCGGGCCGGGTCGTACGAGGAGGCGCTGGCGCTGGTCAACGGGAACCCGTACGGCAACGGCACGGCGATCTTCACCAACGACGGCGGGGCCGCCCGGCGCTTCCAGCACGAGGTGGAGGTCGGCATGATCGGCGTGAACGTGCCGATCCCGGTGCCGATGGCGTACTACTCCTTCGGCGGCTGGAAGGCGTCGCTGTTCGGCGACACCCACGCGCACGGCGCCGAGGGCGTGCACTTCTTCACCCGGGGCAAGGTAGTCACCAGCCGCTGGCTCGACCCGAGCCACGGCGGCCTCAACCTCGGCTTCCCCACCCAGCACTGAGGCCCACGGCGATGATCGCCGTTTGAGGTCGAGAAGTGGGGTCTGACCCCAGCTCCTGACCTCAAACGGCGATCTTGCGCTAGTGGCGGCGGGGTGGCGGGGGAGGTGCGGTGGAGGCGGGGAACTTGTAGGGTCGGGCTCCGATCGTGCTGGTCAGACAGCATGGTCGGGGTTTTTTCATGTCCGGGCGGGGAGATGGTGAAACTTTTCACCGGGGTGGGTAGGGGTAGGGCTCACCGGCGGGGTCGTGAACGCCTGGAGGCGGCTTATGGGGGTTCTGTAGAAAGTCTGCGTAACGTTTCTGCGGCGACATCTTGCCTAGTGACGACGGCGGCCGTAAGAATCCTTCAGAACACGGCCGAAACTTGTAGGGAAATACCAGACCGTCTCTGGCAAGGAGTGGGAATGGCACAGTCCGACCTGAACCGGCGTACGGTGCTGCGGCGTGCCGCCGCGGCGGGCGTGCTCGCCGGACCGGCCGCGGGGCTGCTCAGCAGCTGCGCGCTCGGCGACGACACGTCCGGCGACACGTCCGGCAAATTCGAGGGCACCAAGAGCGACAAGAACCCCCTGGGTGTTAAAGAGGACGCTCCGCTGGACGTCGTCATCTTCAACGGGGGCTTCGGCGAGGACTACGCCAAGGCCCACGAGGCGATGTACAAGGAGACCTACCCCAAGGCCGAGGTCAAGCACTCGGCCGTGGTGGAGATCAACAAGGAACTGCAGCCGCGCTTCGTCGACGGCACCCCGCCGGACTTCGTGAACAACTCCGGCGCCGGGCAGATCGACCTGGGCGGCCTGGTCGCGCAGGGCGCGCTCGCCGACCTCACCCCGCTGCTGGACGCGCCGAGCCTGGACGTGGCCGGCAAGAAGGTGCGGGACACGCTGCTGCCCGGCACGGTCGACAGCGGCAGCTTCGACGGCAAGACGTACGTGCTCAACTACGCGTACACCGTCTACGGCATCTGGTACTCGGACAAGCTGTTCAAGGCCAAGGGCTGGGAGTACGCGAAGACCTGGGACGAGCACATCGCCCTGTGCAAGAAGATCAAGGCTGCGGGCATCGCGCCGTGGACCTACCAGGGCAAGCACCCGCGCTACATGTCGTGGCCGGTCATCTCCACGGCGATCAAGTTCGGCGGGCCGCAGGTCGCGATGGCGATCGACAACCTGGAGCCGAACGCGTGGACCTCCGACGCGATGAAGGCCGCCGCCGAGGCGTGGTACCAGATCGTCAAGGACAAGTACATCCTCGAGGGCTCGCCCGGCCTGGACCACAAGCAGTCGCAGACCGAGTGGTGCAAGGGCAACGCCGCGTTCATCTCCTGCGGTTCCTGGCTGGAGAGCGAGCAGAAGGCGGTCACCCCCGAGGGCTTCAACATGGCCGTCGCCCCGACCCCGAGCCTCGGCTCGGGCGACAAGCTGCCGTTCGCCGCCATCCGCGGCACCGCCGGTGAGCCGTTCGTGGTGCCCGCCAAGGCGAAGAACGAGCGCGGCGGCATGGAGCTCATGCGGCACATGCTGTCGATGAAGGGCGCCAAGGACTTCACCGGCAAGGTCTCCAGCCTGTCCGTGGTGGCCGGGGCGGCCGACGGGGTCACCCTGCCGTTCGGTCTGACCAGCGCGGTCAAGGCGCTGGCCGACTCGGGCAGCAACGGCTTCAACTGGGTCTACAACGTGTACTACCGCAAGCTGGAGCGCGAGCTGGTGGACGCGGCGTGCGGCGAGTTCTTCTCCGGGCGCACCACGCCCGCGGAGTTCCTCGCGGCCTGCCAGAAGGGCGCGGACCTGATCGCGGCCGACACCAGCTTCAAGAAGTACAAGCGCAGCGCGTGACGCGCTGACCTCGGCGTCCGCCACGTGCACCAGGCGTGGCGGACGCCGATTCGCACTCAACGAGGAGGGCAAAACGTGAGACACGGGAAGTATCCGCTGCTGGCGGCGTTCCTGTTGCCACCGCTGGCGCTGTACGGCTACTTCGTGGTGTCCCCGTACGCCCAGTCGTTCCTGATCGCGATGACGAACTGGCAGGGGCTGTCCCCGGCGTACGAGTTCGTCGGCTTCGACAACTTCAAGCGCATCATGGGCGACGAGTACGTGTGGAACGCCCTGCTCAACAACCTGTGGCTGCTGGTGCTGCTGCCGCTGCTGACGATCGCGCTCGGGCTGTTCCTGGCCACGATGCTCAACGTCGGCGGGCGCGGCGGGCGCAGCACGGTCACCGGTGTGCGCGGCTCCGCGCTGTACAAGGTGATCTACTTCGCGCCGCAGATGCTGTCGGTGTCGATCGTCGGCGTGCTCTGGGCCGAGGTCTACAACCCGCGCAGCGGCCTGCTCAACTCGGCGCTGCGGGCGGTCGGCCTGGACGGGCTGGCCAAGGTCTGGCTCGGCGACCCGGCGTACGCCTTCTGGGCCGTGCTCGCGGTCATGGTCTGGGCGAACGTCGGCTTCTACGTGGTGCTGTTCGGCGCGGCCATGCAGTCGGTGCCCCGTGACATCTACGAGGCCGCCGCCCTGGACGGGGCCAGCCGCCTGACCACCCTGGTGCGCATCACCGTGCCGCTGCTCTGGGACACCATCCAGGTCGCCTGGGTCTACCTGGCCATCCTCGCGCTGGACGGCTTCGCGCTGATCCACGTGATGACCCGCGGCGGCCCGAACTTCTCCACCGACGTCGTCGGCCTGCGGCTCTACACCGAGGCGTTCGGCGACTACAAGTGGGGCTACGCGTCGGCCATCGGTGTCGTGATGTTCTTCGTGACCCTCAGCGTCACCGTGCTGTCCCTGCGCCTGACCCGCCGCGAGAGGATCGAGCATTCATGAGCGAGCAGACGATGGACGCGGCCGTCATCGAGCGCGGCCCGCAGGCCGACCAGGCCGACCGTCCGACGAAGCAGGCGGAGCAGGAGGCCGGCCGGGGGCGGAGGGTCTTCGACGGCACGCTCAACGTGTTCTCGCACGCGTTCCTGGTGGTGTGGGGCCTGCTGACCGCGCTGCCGCTGCTGTGGGTGGTGCTCAGCTCGTTCAAGGACGACGCGGAGATCCTCGGCGACCCGTGGGGGCTGCCCAGCGCGCTGCGCTTCGACAACTTCGCCCGCGCCTGGACGCACGGCCACATCGGGCAGTACTTCGTGAACACCGGCATCGTGCTCGTCGGCTCGCTGACGCTGACCATGCTGCTCGGCGCGACCGCCGCGTACGCCCTGGCCCGCTACAAGTTCGTGGGCAGCCGCCTGGTCTACTTCGTGTTCGTCGGCGGCATGATGTTCCCGGTCGTGCTGGCGTTCGTGCCGCTGTTCAAGATCGTCGGTGGGGTCGGGCTGCGCGACACCCTGCCCGGCCTGATGCTGATCTACACGGCGTACTCGCTGCCGTTCACGGTCTTCTTCCTCACCGCGTTCTTCCGCACCCTGCCCGACGCGGTCGCCGAGGCGGCCTACATCGACGGGTGCGGGCCGTTCCGGACCTTCTTCAGGGTCATGCTGCCGATGGCCAAACCCGGCCTGATCAGCGTCGGCATCTTCAACTTCCTCGGCCACTGGAACCAGTACCTGCTGCCCGTCGTCCTGATCACCTCGGACGAGAAGCAGGTGCTCGCGCAGGGCCTGGCCAACCTCGCGATCAGCGAGGGCTACCGCGGCGACTACTCGCGGCTGTTCGCCGGGCTCACCCTGGCCATGCTGCCCGTGCTCGTGGTGTACGCCGTCTTCCAGCGCCAGGTGCAGTCCGGCCTGACCGCCGGGCAGATGAAGTGAGTCCTAGCACAGCCGTGCCATAGGGGACGCCCGTACGGGGCGACGACCAGCGTTTATCCATCTCGGGATCGAGGGCGGGGGTGACCCCGCCCTCTACCGTCGAAGACAGCCGCGGCGAACACGCCGCACCGCACTTCGGGGAGTTGACCAAGATGGCCTCAACGGGTCGGCGGCTGTACCGGCCGCGTCACGGTCGCATGATCGCGGGTGTCTGCGCCGGGCTGGCGCAGCGCTTCAACATGCCCGCCTGGCTGGTCCGACTGCTGTTCCTGCTGTCGTGCCTGCTGCCGGGACCGCAGTTCATCGTCTACATCGCGATGTGGGTGATCGTCCCCGAGGAGTGAGCGCGGGGCTTTCGCGTCGCGTGATCGACGAGGGCTGTGCCGGGGGCCTCCGGCACGGCCCTCGTGCCGTTCACGCAGGCCTGCGCTGCCCGCCTGCTCAGGAGTCCTCGCCGGACAGCGCCGCGCCGATCGCGCGGACCGCGTCCAGCGTGTCGGCCTCGGCGGCGCTCTTGTCCTCGCGGTAGCCGAGCACCCGCGCGAAGCGCAGCGTCACCCCGCCCGGGTAGCGGGTGCTGCGCTGCACCCCGTCGAACGCGATCTCCACGACGAGTTCGGGCCGCACCGTGACCTGGAAGTCGTCGCGCTGCACCGCCAGTTCCAGCAGGCGCTCGGTCTGCCAGGTCAGCATCGCGTCGGTCAGGCCCTTGAACGTCTTGCCCAGCATCACGAACCCGCCGTCGGCGGCCCGCGCCCCCAGGTGCAGGTTGGACAGCCAGCCGCGCCGCCGCCCGTTGCCCCACTCGGCGGCCAGGATCACCAGGTCGAGCGTGTGCCGGGGCTTGACCTTCACCCAGCCCGCGCCGCGCCGGCCCACCTCGTACGCCGCCTGCGCCGCCTTCACCACCACGCCCTCATGCCCGGCCGCCAGCGCCGCCGCGAACGCGTCCTGCGCCTGCTCGGGCGTCTCGGCGAAGGTCCGCTCCACCCGCATCGCCGCGGGCAGCATCGCGTCGAGCGCGGCCCAGCGCGCGGTGCCCGGCTCGTCGATCCAGTCCGTGCCGTCCAGATGCAACAGATCGAAGAAGTACGAGGTCAGGGCCCCCGAGGCGCGCTGCGCCGCGCGGCCCGACGTCTCCTGGAACGGGCGCGGCCGCCCGCGCTCGTCCACCGCGATCGCCTCCCCGTCGAGCACCACCGTGCGCACCGGCAGCGCGCGCACCGCGGCCACGATCTCGGGCACGCGGGCGGTGATGTCGTCCAGGCTGCGGCTGAATACGGCGACCTCGTCGCCGTCGCGGTGCGCTTGGATGCGGATGCCGTCCAGCTTCGCGTCGACCGCCGCCGGGACACCCGTCGCGACCAGCGCCTGAGCCGGGTCCGGCGCGGACTGGGCCAGCATCGGCGCGAGTGCCGTGCCGACCGACAGCCGCAACGCCGACAGCCCCGCCTCGCCCTCGGTCAGCGCGGTCGTGGCGACCGCCTTCAGGTCCCCCGACAGCAGCAGCGCCCGGCGAACCACCGCCGCGGGCACGCCCGTGGCCAGCGCGACCGCGTCGGCCAGCAGCCCCGCCTGCGCGCCCTGCCGCAACTCGCCCCGGATCAGGCCGCTGAGCAGCAGTTGCTCGTCCGCCGTAGCCGCGCCGAACAGCGCCCCCACCGCGTCGCGCCGCCGCGCCTGCGAACCCTGCCCGCTGATCAGCCCGATCGACTCCAGCGCCGCGTCCACGGTGCGGATGTCGAGAGTGGCCGCGTCGGCGGGCGGCGGCAGCTCGCGCAGCGAGGCCCAGCCCACGCCGATCTGCCGCTGGCGCAGCTCGCCGCTGAGGTAGGCGGCCCCCGCCGCGATCTCGACCGGATCACCGCCCGCGGCAAGCTCCCGCAACGCCGCGGCCAGCAGTTCCACCTTCGCCTTGCGGCCCGAGGTGGCGGTCACGGCGGCCGACGTCGCGGCGATCCCGGCGAACAGCATGCCCCCATCCTGGCAGCCCACCCCGACACCCCACCCCCGAAACCACCCCGTCCCCGCCGACCGCACTCCCGACCGGCGTTCAGCGCCACGTTCCGCATTGACGTTGGCCTATCGGGATGACTTCGATCTCCAAAAAGTCATCCGGATAGGCCAACGTCGATTCGGGGCGGGGCGGGGCGGGGCGGGGCGGGTTAGAAGATTTCCAGGCCTTGGGGGGCTCGGGTCCAGGTGAAGGCGGGGGCGGTGGTGGTCATGGAGCCGGGGTGGAGTTCGTCGACGCGGCCGGCGGCGGCGAGCGAGCCGAGGCTGTTGCCGCCGAGGTAGACGGCGGCCAGGGTGGCGGTGTCCAGGCGCAGGTGGGGCTCGTCGGTGGTGGGTTCGCAGGTGGCGTGGTCGGGGCCGCCGCGAAGCCGGAACACGCCGCCGCTGCCGGGCAGCAGCTCGTCGACGACGTCCAGCACCACGTCGACCTCGGTGGCGTACCGGCGGCCGGACAGCGCGGCGGGCACGTCGAGCAGGCGGGCCCACAGGCCGTCGCCCATCCGCATGCCGAGGCGGCGCGGGTCGTTGGCCAGGTACTGCAGGGGCTCGTCGACCGCGCCGAGCCAGAGCCCGACCTTGCGGGTGAGGTCGACGTTGAGCAGGAAGTCCCACACCATGGTGTACGCCGCCGGAGTCGCCGCGATCGCCTCCATGACGCCGATCTCGCCGTTCGGCCCGCTGTTGTCCCAGTCGGAGCGGAAGCGGTAGAGGGCGTAGCCGACGGGGGTGTCCCCGTCGTGGCAGACGACGCCCTGCAGCGGGCCGGACCCGCCACGGTGCCAGGCCTGGTCGGCGAGGCGGTAGTCCCACCAGCGGGAGTCGCGGCTGGCGAAGCCGGGGCGGGACGGGCGCAGCTGCTCGTAGAGCGCGGTGACCTGGGCCCGGTGCCCGGCGGCGGGACCGGCCGACAGGCGCAGGCCGTCGAGCCGCGTCTTGTCGAAGCGGGAGCCGTCGATGCGCGCCTCGCGGCGGTCGATCTCGAAGCCGAGGCGGCGGCTGGCCAGGCCGTAGCCGTACCGGCCGTAGATGCCCCCCTCGCTGGCCCACAGCAGTGCCAGCGGCTCGCCGCGGTCGCGGATCTCGCCGAGCTGCCGGGTGAGCATCGCCGAGGCCAGCCCGCGGCGGCGATGCGTGCCCGCCACGGCGACGACCGTGACGAACCCGGCGGGCAGCACGCCGCCGGGCACGGTCAGCTCACGGGTGTACGTCCCGACGTGGCCGACGACCTCGTCGCCGTCCACGGCCAGCACCGACCGGGCGGGCTCGAACAGGGCCCGTTCCTCGTCCCACTCCCGCCCGCCGCCGTCGTTCAGGAAGGTGCGCTGGACCAGCTGATTGACCTGGTCGAAGTCGCCGTCGGCACCGGTTCGCAAAGTCACCATAGGAGGTTCTTAACCCGCGGGCGGCGGCCGCGGCAACCCTGTTCGCGGCGTGGCGGCTCAGCCCGTGCGCCCGGCCCACCAGGCTTCGACGTCGGCGGCCAGTGAACTGTCCCGCTCGGCGCGCTCGGTGAGGGCTTCCAGCCACCGTCCGACCAGCTCGGAGACGCGGTGCAGGTCCTCGGGGCGCACCTGCGGGTGCTCGGCGAAGTACGCCAGCAGGCCCTGGGTCTCGGGGCGGCCCGCGTCGCACCGCGGGCAGAGGCCGACGGTGCGGGTGCGGGTGGAGCGGGGCAGCGGCACCTGCGCGGTCAGGCACAGCGCTTCGGCGCAGCTGCCGCAGCGGGTGCCACCGGCGGCCCGGACCTTGACGTCCGTCATCGCGGCGACTCGGGAGCGAACTGGCAGACCTGCACCGGAGCAGGTTACCGGGCGCACCGGCCCGCGCCCCGCCAGCCCCGCACCGTTGCGCGTCCGCGCCGCTGCGCGTACACCCGTCGGGTCCGGCCCGGAGGCGGCCGGTCAGGGGGCGAGCAGGCGGGTGTGCAGGCTGTGCGGGTCGGCGGTGGTGGGCAGGGCGGCGAGCCAGGCGGCCGCGGCGGCGGCGTCGCCCGCCGGGCGCAGGGTGGTGGCGGGCCAGCTCACCGAGATCGTGGCGGCCAGCTCGGCGGCCAGGGGGGTGTCGTTGGTGAGCAGGCCGCCGCCGCGGACCAGGACGGTGGTCTCGCCGGGCGCGCGCACCATGGCGACGGTGTCGGCCAGGTGCGCCGCGCCGCGCTGCACGACGTCCACGGCGGCCGGGTCGTCGGCGTCGTAGCAGCGCAGCACCAGCGGGGCGAGCCGGGCCAGGGCGATCGGGGACGCCGCGACGACGGCCTGGACCAGCGCGGCGGCGGTGTCGCGGCGGCGGGGCGCGACCGTGTCGGTGCCGAGCAGTTCGCTCAGCACGCCCGCGGCCAGCGCGCTGGGTTCGCGCTCCTTGTCCAGGTCGCGCAGGGCGCAGCGGACGGCCTCGCGGCCCAGCCAGTAGCCGGAGCCGAGGTCGCCGAGCAGCCAGCCGTGACCGTCGGCGACGTGGTCGAGCCGGTGGCCGCGGACCCGGGCGGCGATCGCGCCGGTCCCGGCCACGATCACGGTGCCGTCGGGTTCGGGGGTGCCCGCGGCGTACGCGGCCAGCACGTCGCTGACCAGCTGGGGCTCGCAGCGCAGGCCGAGGCCCGTCCAGGCCTGGTCGAAGGCGGCGCGCAGGGCGGGGTCCGCCCCGAGCTTGGTGAACCCGGCCATGCCGAGCACCGCCCCGGCGACCGCCGTCGGCGCGGTGTCGCCCAGCGCGGCGCGGATCGCCCCGGTCAGTTCGCCCAGCGCGGCGGCGCCGTGGGTGGTCGGGTTGCCGCCGCCGGCCCGCCCGGCCCCGAGCCGACGGCCGTCGGGCGTGGCGAGGACCGCGCGGGTGCTCGTTCCACCGACGTCGAGACCTAGTACCAGCTTGTCCGACATGTCCGCCTGTACCTCCTCCAAACGGTCAACGCCGGTGTGGCCTATGCGGCATTCATGCTGCCGGTAGTGGCCGCCGGGAGCAAGAGCCGGGCAGCATCGCCAGGTAACAGCTTTGAAAAGTTTGCCCGTGGACTTGACAAGAGGGGGTCGCCAGTAAGAAGTTTTACCACTAACAGTTAACTTCCTTTCGGTTAACTGTTCGGTACCCGGTCAGTAGGAGAAGTCAGTGGTGGAAAGCGTGGAACCGGTCGCGGCGGTGCAGTCCGCCCCGCTGGGGATCCCGCACGCCCGGCTCAGCGGACTGGACCGGCCCGACAGCGTGCTGGTCCGGGTTCGCGCGCAGCTGCCCGAGTTCACCGGGGCCCTGCAGCGCGTCGCCGAGCAGGTGCTGACCGACCCGGCGGGCGCGGCCCGAGCCACCATCGTCGAGCTGGCCGAGCGCTCCGGCACCTCACCCGCCTCGATCACCCGCTTCTGCCGGGCGCTGGGCTTCGAGGGATACGCCGATCTGCGGCTCGCCATCGCCGGGGAGACCGGCCGCGCGGCCCGCTCCGCGGGCTGGGCCGAGGACATCGGCCGGGCCATCGAGCCGGGCGACCCGCTGGAGCGCGTACTCGCGCAGATCATGGCGGCCGACACCCAGGCGATGCGCGACACGGCCGCGATGCTGGACCTCGCCGAGGTCGAGCGGGCCGCGGCCGCGATCTCCTCGGCCAACCGCGTGGACATCTACGGCGCGTCCGGATCGGCGCTGGTCGGCGCGGAGATGCAGTTCTCGCTGCACCGCATCGGCATCGCCGCGTGGACCTGGCCGGACGTGCACAACGGCCTGGCCAGCGCCGCGCTGCTGCGCGAGGGCGACGTCGCGCTGGGCATCTCGCACACCGGGCAGACCCGCGAGACCGTGGAGATGCTGGCCGAGGCCGGGTCGCACGGGGCGGTCACCATCGCGCTGACCGGTTTCCCGCGCTCGCCGCTGGCCGAGCTCGCCGACATCGTGCTGCTCACCGCGAGCCAGGCCACCTCGTTCCGCCCCGACGCGCTGTCGGCGCGCCACCCGCAGCTGGTGGTGCTGGACCTGCTCTACATCGCGGTCGCCCAGCGCACCCACGACCGCTCGCACGCCGCGTTCCAGCGCACCGCCCGCGCGGTGGACGCGCACCGCTTCAGCAACGGCCAGAGCAAGGAGGGCGACCTGTGACCGCCCCCGCCGCCGTGCTGTCCAAGACCGTGCTCGACCCGATCGAGCACTGGGCCGACACCACATCGGGCAACGACGCTCGGTGTGGTGCCGCACTGCAACCCGGTGCGGCCGGGTCCGCCGCGGCCGCGGGTCCGCCTGCGACCGCGACTGCTACAGGCACCGCCTCACCACACCCTCGAGTCACTATCTCAGCGACCCGAAACTGAGGAGACAATGATGTCCAACCACACCGACAGCTCGTCGGCCCTGAACCGTCGCAGCGTGCTGCGCCGGACCGCGGCCGTCGGCCTGCTGGCCACCCCCGCCGCCGGCCTGCTCTCCGCCTGTGTCGGCGGCGGCACCGACGAGCCCAGCACCTCGGCGACCGGCGACAAGACCGCCGAGAACCCCCTGGGTGTCGCGACCGAGACCCCGGTCGAGGTTGTGATCTTCGATGGCGGTCTGGGCACCAAGTACGCCACCGACGTGCACGTGCCGTCGTACGAGAAGAAGTTCCCGAAGTCGAAGGTGACCTTCTCCTCGACGCAGGAGGTCTCCACGACCCTGCAGCCGCGGTTCGCCAGCAACACCCCGCCGGACATGGTCAACAACGCCGGCTCGAAGCTGATGGACCAGGGCAAGCTCGTCGAGGCCGGCCAGGTCGCCGACCTGAGCGACCTGTTCGCCGCGCCGTCGCTGGACATCGCGGGCAAGACCGTCGCGGACACCCTGATCCCGGGCACCATCGAGCAGGGCACCTTCAACGGCAAGCCGTACGTGCTGAACTACGCCTACACCGTGTTCGGCCTGTGGTACTCCGGCAAGCTGTTCAAGGACAACGGCTGGACCGCGCCGACCACCTGGGCCGACTTCACGGCGCTGCTGGAGAAGATGAAGGCCAAGGGCATCACCCCGTACTCGTACGCGGGCGCCAACGCGGCCTACTACCAGTACCTGGTCATCCTGACCACCGCCGCGAAGATCGGTGGCCCGGACGTCCTCAAGGCGATCGACAACCTGGAGAAGGGCGCCTGGACGAACGACGCCGTCAAGCAGGCCGCCACCCTCTGGGCCGAGGTCGGCGCCAAGTACGGCAACAAGGCTCACCTGGGCCTGAAGCACACCGAGGTTCAGCTGCAGCAGAACCAGTACAAGGTGGGCTTCTACCCGTCGGGTTCCTGGCTGGAGAACGAGCAGGGCAAGGACACCCCGGCCGGCTTCGACTACCAGGTCGCCGCCATCCCGGGCGCCACCGCGTCGGACAAGCTGCCCGCCACGGGCCTCTACGCCGCCGCCGGTGAGATGTACTTCGTCGCCAGCAAGGGCAAGAACGTCCAGGGTGGCAAGGAGTACCTGCGCCACATGCTGTCCAAGGCCGGCGCGAAGGGCTTCACCGAGCTCACCAAGTCGCTGACCGTCGTCACCGGCGCGGCCGAGGGCCTGACCCTCTCGCCCGGTCTGACCTCGGCCAATGCGGCGCTGACCGCGGCCGGTGCGGCCAACTTCAGCTTCCGCTGGGACGCCTGGTACAAGAACCTGGACGACGAGTGCCGTGCCGCCACCAACAAGCTGATGTTCCAGGGTGGCACCGCCGACGAGTTCTGCACCCGGATGCAGGCCGCGGCTGACAAGACAGAGAAGAAGTTCTCCCGCTAAATCCCCCCGAAGCCGGAGTAGTTGATCATGCGGCAAGGTAAATACCCGTTCGTCATCGGGTTCCTGATCGCCCCACTCGCCCTATACGGCATGTTCGTCCTGCGCCCGATCGCCGCGGCGGTCCAGGTGTCCATGACGAACTGGAGCGGTCTGTCCCCGAATTTCGATTTCGTCGGCTTGGAGAACTTCCAGAAGCTCCTGGACGACGACAAGGTATGGCTGGCAGCCAAGCACCACGTCTTCCTGCTGGTCACCTTGCCGGTGATCACGATCGCCCTCGCCCTGTTCTTCGCGTTCCTGCTGAACATGGGCGGGGGCACCCGCGGCGGCATGATGACCGGGGTCTGGGGGTCGAAGTTCTACCGCGTGGTGTTCTTCCTCCCCCAGGTCCTGGCCGTCGTCATCGTCGGCGTCATCTTCGGCCGGGTCTACGCCCCCGACGGCAGCGGCGTGCTGAACCGCTTCCTCGAACTGTTCGGCGTGGACGCGGTGCAGTTCATGGCCGAGTACGGCCTGTGGTCGATCCTCGGCGTGCTGGTCTGGCAGGCGGTCGGCTTCTACGTGGTGCTGTTCGCCGCGGGCATGTCGAGCATCCCGGCCGAGATCTACGAGGCGGCCGTCATGGACGGCGCCAGCCGGGTCACCATCTTCTTCCGGGTCACCATCCCGCTGCTCATGGAGACCGTCAAGGTCGCCTGGGTGTACCTGGGCATCCTGGCCATGGACGCGTTCGCGCTGGTGATGGTGCTCTCCATCGACGAGGGCGGTCCCGACGGGGCCACCACCGTGCTCCCGGTGCAGATCTACAAGTCGGGCATCCGGGAGTCGGACTACGGCTACGCGTCGGCGCTCGGCGTGGCGCTGGCCGTCTTCACCATCATCTTCGCGGTGCTGTCCCTGCGTGGCGGCAAGCGCAACGCGGTCGAGCACTGAGCGGGGTCTGTCGTGGCAAACAAGTCTGAGAAGCGCAACAGCGCCGGCGTCCTGAACAAGCTGTCCCACGTCGCGCTGGCCGTCTGGGCCATCCTGATCATCTATCCGCTGGTCTTCACGTTCCTGGCCGCGTTCAAGAGCAACACCGAGATCTTCATCGGCAACCCGTTCGCGCTGCCGAGCCACTGGGACTTCGCGTCGTTCGGCCGGGCCTGGACCGAGGCGAAGGTCGGCACGTACTTCCTGAACAGCCTGATCGTGGTGTCGATCTCGACGTTCGGCACCATGCTGCTCGGCGCGATGGCCGCCTACGTGCTGGCCCGCTACGAGTTCATCGGCAACAGGTTCATCTACTTCCTGTTCATCGCGGGCCTGGCCTTCCCGGTGTACCTGGCACTGACCCCGCTCTACATCGTGGTGCAGGAGCTGGGCCTGCTGGGCACGCACACCGGCCTGATCCTGGTGTACATCGCGTACTCGCTGCCGTTCACCGTCTTCTTCCTGGCCGCGTTCTTCAAGACGCTGCCGAACGCGGTGGCCGAGGCGGCGATGATCGACGGCGCGTCGCACACCAAGCTCTTCTTCCGGGTGATGATGCCGATGGCCAAGCCCGGCCTGATCAGCATCACGATCTTCAACATCATCGGCCAGTGGAACCAGTACGTGCTGCCGGTCTCGCTGCTGCCCGGTGGTGCCGAGGGTCAGGAGAAGTGGCTGCTCACCCAGGGCATCGCCAACATCTCCACCGCCGCCGGCTACCAGGCCGACTGGCCCGCGCTGTTCGCGGCGCTGTCGATCGCGATCATCCCGATGATCATCGTGTACACGATCTTCCAGCGGCAGATCCAGTCCGGCCTCACCGCGGGCGCCGTGAAGTAGGCCCGTACCACCCCGCTCGTCACGATCGCGGCGGTCCTGTTCTCACAGGATCGTCGCGATCTTTTTCAGTACGGGCGGGCTACGGAGCAGTAGGCGTAGAGGTGGGTCTGGGGCTGGGCGTCGACGGTCGGCAGGGCCGGCTCCCAGAGGTCGGTGACCAGGTCCTCGACGACGAAGCCGTGACGGTTGAGCAGGTGCCCGAGCTCTTCGCGGGGGTACGCGGTCAGGGGCACCCGGGTGCCGAGGAAGTCGCGCATCAGGTGGTCGGAGTCGCCTTCGACCATGCCGAGGGCGAAGTAGCCGGTGTGGTCCAGGACGTGGTGGATGTCGGCCAGGGCCTTGTCGATGTCGGCACGGGACAGCATGAGCAGGGAGAAGAAGGCCACCACGGCGTCGAAGCGCTGCTGGGTGGGGTGCAGGCCGTCGAGGTCGAACAGGTCGCGCTCGACGAAGATCGCCTCGGGGACGGTGCTGCGGGCCAGTTCGAGCATCACCGGTGAGGTGTCGATGCCGACGACGTGGCTGCCGCCGTCGATGAGCTGGCGGACGGTGGGGGTGCCCGCGCCGCAGCCCACGTCGAGCACCAGCGGGTGCTGCCGGTCGGACAGGCGTTCCAGCAGCCACCGGCCCGCGGCGAGCTGGCCCGGCCGATCCGCGAACGCCTCGCTGTAGGTCGCGCCGATCCGGTCGAACACGGGCTCCGATGCGGTCATAAGTCCTATATATCCGTGCCACGCCGCCACCGTGGCCGAATCCCCGCCTCCGCCCGTCCCTTCGGGCCTGGCCCCCCCGGCCGGTCTCGGCCGCGCCGCGCCGCGCCGTGCCGCGCCGCGCCGCGCCGCGCCGCGCCGTGCCGTGCCGC
>NZ_JAAOTJ010000026.1 GCF_011297335.1 Catellatospora methionotrophica
GGGGGGGGGGGGGGGGGGGGGGGGGGGGGGGGTGGGGGGGTTAGCGGGTGAAGCCTGCGGTGATGCGGGTGAACTCCCAGTCGGGCTGGGCGATGCCGCTGCAGTTGGAGACCACGCCGCCGCCGGCGCAGCCGCGGTCGCGGTTGACCGCCCAGAAGGACAGGCGGGCGATGGCGTTGGCGTTGGCCCAGTCGCGGATCTGGGTCCAGGTCGCGGTGCTGGTCAGCTCCTGCTGGTCGGACAGGCCGTTCATGCCGGAGATGCCCAGGTGGGAGTACGCCGTGGCGTCGCTCCAGCCGAACGCCGTCTTCAGCGCGTTCTTCAGGCCGACCGCCGAGTTGACGGTGTTCTGGTACATGTTCGCGCCGCCGCCGAAGTCGAACGGCATGATCGTGAAGATGTCGATGTTCGCGCCGAGCGCCGCCGCCTGGTTGATCAGGCGGGTGCCCCACCAGCTCGGGCCGGTGGTCGTGGTGCCGAGCGTGATGATCGTCTTGATGCCGGGGTTGTTCTGCTTGATGATCTTCAGCGCGCCCAGGATGCGGTCCTGCACGACCTCGTTCTCGAACTCGTCGGTGTTCTCGATGTCGACGTCGATCGCCTTGAGGTTGTACGCGTTGATGACCTGCTGGTACGCCCCCGCCAGCGCGGCCGCCGAGGAGCAGTTCGGGCCGAGCTTGTTGCCGCTGTAGCCGCCGATCGACGGCACGATCTCGCCGCCCGCGGCCCGGATCGCGTTGATGGTCGACTGGTCGGCGCCGCCGAGCAGCGGCCGGCTGCCGTCCCAGGCGGGCGTGCAGCCGCCGCCGGACAGGATGAAGGCCATGGTGAACCACTTGATGCCGGTGGCGTTCATGACCGTGGCGGGCGCGGGCGGGTTGCCCCAGCCGACGTAGTAGTACGGCGCGGCGCCCTTGAAGTTCGAGGTCGGGCAGCCGGTCGTGGTCCCGGTGACGCTGTTGCTGGCCACGGACTCACCGGCGTTGTTGTACGCCTTCACGGTGTACGTGTGCGCCGTGCAGGTGCCCAGGCCGCTGTGCGTGGCCGACGTGCCGGTGACGGTGGCGCGCACGGTGCTGCCCTCGTACACCCGGTAGCCGGTGACCGTGCCGGTCGACGCGCCCCAGCTCAGCGAGATGCTGGTGTTGGCGACCGAGGTGACCGACGGGTTGCCCGGCTTGCCCGGCACGCCCGCGGGCGGCGGGGACGAGCTCGGCGGCGTGCCGCCACCGCAGCTCGCGCCGTTGACGGTGCAGTTGGTCGGGTTGCCCGAGCCGTTGGCGTTGAAGCCGAAGGTCGTCGACGCGCCCGCGCCCAGGGTGCCGTTCCAGCCGACGTTGGTCGCGGTGACGTGCTGGCCGGAGGTGGTCACCACGGCGTCCCAGAACACGCCCATGGTGGTGCCCGACGGCAGGTCGAACTGCACGTTCCAGCTGGTGATGGTGGACGAGGTGTTGTTGGTGACGGTGAACTTGCCCTCGTATCCGGAGCCCCAGCTGGAGACCTTGGTGAACGTCGCGGTCGCGGCGTGGGCCGGCGACGACGCGACGAGGGACAGTGCGCCGGCCAGCAGCGCCACGCCGAGCGTGGCGAGCCCGGCCCGCAGGGACCTTCTCATGAGGCGGTGGTCCTTTCGAGGTAGCGCGCGGCGGGCGACGGCTGCGGGGAGCACGTCGCCCGACGGCGAGCTGTGGGACGGTCGGACGCTCATGAGCTTGGATGCCACATTAAGTTAAAGACGGTTAACAGTAAAGAGTGTTGTCGATTCTGGCACGGCGGAGGGGGCGCTCCACCCCGCGGAGCGCCCCCGGTCCGATCAGCTCACCAGTTGTGGCCGGCGGCGTACGAGATCTGGGCCAGCACCGTCTGCCCGGCCGTGTTCGGGTGGAAGTAGTCCCAGGTGCTCACCTGCGACAGCGCGAACGGGTAGTTGAACACCGCGTTGTCGTCGAAGTCGCAGTTCGCCCCGTACGCGGCACACGCCTGCGCGAGCTGGGTGTTGAAGTCCACGACACGCTGGCGCACCCGGTCGCGGCGGTCCACGTCGGCCTGCGCGGTGGAGGTCGGGTTGGCCAGCAGGGACTGGCAGATGCCGAACAGCGACCAGGTGTTGCGGGCGGACGAGGAGCCCTTGCCGACCTCCCACAGCCGCTTGACGTCCGGAATGGAGATCAGCGCGACCCGCGCGCCGGGCAGGCGGGTCTTGAGCGTGGTCAGCGCCGTGTCGATGGACGCCCGGAACGCGGTCACCGAGGTCATGCTCGACTCCGAGCCGGTGCAGGCGTCGTTCGCGCCGATCAGGATGGTCACGTAGTCGACGTTGCGGCCCGCCACGGTGTTCGCCTGGCCGGGCATGTCGGCGGCCTTCGCGCCGCTCTTGGCGTCGTTGTAGTTGCGGCCGTCGACGGCGCTGTTCTTGGCCAGGATGCGCCGGTACTGGCTGTTGACCGAGGCGTAGCTGCCGGTGCTGAACGAGCGGGCGGTGCAGTCGACGTACCAGCCGCAGGCGTTGAAGCCTCGGGTGATCGAGTCACCCATGCTGGCCATCGAGTTGGGGATGGGGCCGGTCGCGGCTGCTGCCGGGTTCGCCGACAGGACGACCGCGGCCAGGGCGGCGGCGAGCGCGAGGGACGGACGCGCGAGACGCATGGGTGCCTGCCTTCCGGGGGGTACGGAAAACGCGGATAAGGGGGTACGAACCACCGCGCGGGCACGCGGTTACCGAAGGGTAATGTCCGTGTGGCCTAGGTCACAAGACCCGGAATCCCTATTGGCCGTCCGCTTCGGACGGTGCCGCACGACCCCGCCACCGCCGCGCCTGAAGGAACCTCAGGGCTTCACAGATGGTGCGGAAGCAGGCACGATGAGTCCCATGCCTGAGGGGGGACGGCTGGCGCGTGCCCGCGAGCTGGTGAGCCGGCTCGACTTCCCGGCTGCCCAGCAACTGCTGCGTGACCAGCTCGCGCTGGCTCACCAGGATCCGCGGCACGCCGACACGGCCGAGGCCGACACCGCCGCGCTGTACGCCGGGGTGCTGCTGCACCTGGGCGAGCCGCACGCGGCGCGCAGCTGGGCGGCGTACGCCCACGCCGCCGCCCAGGCCCTGCACGGCGACCTGGACCGGCGCACCCTGCACGCGCTCGGGGTGCTGGCCGTCTGCATGCACCGCACCGGCGCGCTCGACCGCGCTGGCGACCTTTACCGCGACCTGATCGACGACCTGTCCGCCACCGAAGGGCCCGACGCCGACCGCACGCTGTCCGCGCGGGCCGACGCGGCCGTCGTGGAACACGCGCGCGGCAGCTGCGCCGAGGGGCGCCGGCAGCTGTCGGAGGTGCTGGCGGCGCACGTGTCCCGGCACGGCCCCGGGCACCCGGTCAACCTGCGCATGACCATCCGGCTGGCGGGCATGTGGCGCGACTGCGGCGACTTCGACCAGGCCCACGACCTGCTGGCCAGAGCGCGCGAACAGGCTGCCGTGCTGCCCGCCGCCGACGACGTGCACCGGCTGCTGCAGGCCGCGGCGCAGGCTCCGGCGCGCACCGAGCACCGCTGCGGCACCGCGCCGTCCGAGGACGAGGCCGGACGCGCGCACGATCCGGGGCCGGGTGTGCTGCCGGTGCTGATCCCGCACGCCGACGACCTGATCCCCGGCCCGCACCAGCCCGCCCCGCGCACCGCCGAGCCGGGCGAGTGGCCCGACGACGAGATCTTCGAACGCTACGACGACCCGGCCCGGCAGACCCGCGCCCGGGGTGCGCGCCCGGCGGGCGCTCCGCCGCCCCGCCACGACGACACCGACGCCCGCCTCGACGACCTGCTCGGCCAAGGTGGCTCCGGCCGGGGGCGCCGCGAGCTGAACGGGGATCCGGCCGGCGACGGACGAGCCACGCGCGACCGGACCGGGTCCGGCTCGCCCGTGCGGGAGACGGCACGCAACAGCCACGGCCGGGAACGCGACCGCGCGGCGGCAGGCCCGGAGGACACCGACCCCGGCCAGCCCGCCGGCCCGCTGTATCGCCCCGCCGGGCGGCCGTACGTGCCCGTCGACCCGGCGTATCCGATCGCGACGACACCGCCGCCGGGGCTGCTCACGCCGCCGCGTACGCCACCGGCCGCGCGGCGCAGGCGTGGCGGTGGGGCCGCGGCGCTGGCCGTGGTCGCCGCGGTGGTCGCGATCGTGGCGCTGGTGGGCACGTTCATCCTGGCCACCGGGAGCGGCCCGGATGAGGCGTCGCCGTCACCCGCCGCCTCGCCGAGCGGACCGGCCCCGTCCGCGCCGCCGCCGGTGACCGGGCTGGCCGTCGCCGACCTGGGCACCCGGCTGCGGATCACCTGGTCCTACCCCGACGGCGCGACCGCGGCGGTGGTGCTGTCGGCCGCGCCCGCCGGGCAGCCGATGCGCGCGCTGCAGTCGCTGCCCGCCGGGACCGAGACGGTCACCCTGCCCGGCTTCGACAAGGACCGCGACTACTGCGTCACCGTCACGCTGGCCTACAGCGCCGACCGCACGGTCATGTCGCCCCCGGTGTGCACCGACCGGCGGCGGTCCCCCGCGGCCCGCCCCTGATCGCCGCCGGGCGGCCGGCGTCACCGTGCCGAG
This sequence comes from Catellatospora methionotrophica, assembly GCF_011297335.1. Lineage (GTDB taxonomy): Bacteria > Actinomycetota > Actinomycetes > Mycobacteriales > Micromonosporaceae > Catellatospora > Catellatospora methionotrophica. The sequence goes on from NZ_JAAOTJ010000026.1 coordinate 4,604, forward strand.
CGGGCCGCCGCCGTGGCGGCCAGCTCCCGCAGCCACAGGCTCTCCCGCTCGCGCCGCCGGACGGTGGCCAGCACCGCGGGCGGCAGCGGGGCGTGGCGCAGGTGCAGCGCGACCAGCTTGGCCAGCGTCATCACCGGTATGTCGTACGAGCTGTCCTCGGCGAAGGCCAGCAGCTCGGCGACGAGGTCCGGGGGCAGCTCGCCGGGCAGCAGCGGGCACAGTGCACCGATCACGCTGTCGGCGTGCCAGCCACGGTCGGCTCGCCGGAGCCGCAGCAGCGCCCGCAGCAGTGCCTGCAGGTGCGCGGGCGGCAGCCCCGCCGCCAGGTCCAGCAGCGGCCGCAACCCGTCGCCGCCCGCCGCGCCGCCCGAGCGCCGCAGCGCCACCAGCGACGACGCGGCCGCGTCGAAGTCGCCGGCGTCCGCCGACCGGGCCACCCGGTCGAGCAGTTCGGTGTGTGTCACGAGGCCGGACATCTGCCACCCGCCCGGGTGAGACGGTCCACAATGGTCTGCATCGTCATGCCGCGGGAGTGTAGGCAGGGGCACCGACAAAGAAAGATCCGCCGGCCCGGACCGCAGGTGCGGCCGGGTCGGCGGATCGGGTCGGCGGGGTTCAGCCGGCGCGGCGGTTGGCCCACAGCCGCGGGCCGTGGCCCTGGCTCGACTTGGGCGTGACGCCCTGCTTGCCGAACGCCTGCTGCTGGGTCTTCTTGCCCTTGGCCCGGCGCTCGGCGCGGTTCATGGGCTGCTGCTCGACCTCCTCGGCGGACTCGTCCGCGGCGGGGGTCTCCGAGCTGTGATCTTCACGCATGAATGTCTCCTACGGATGCGGGCACGCCGACGCCTGCCGGAACGGGCAGGGGCGTGGGTCAAGACGGATCAGACGGCGCGGGCCCGGAGACCGGCGCGGCACGCTCGCCGCGCTCGGAGCGCGGGCGTGGGGATCACGCTCAGATGTACATGCGCAGGAGCCTAGCAGGCCGCACGATGATCCGCATCCGCGTACACGGGAGGACACGACCGTGCCCGCGCCACCATGGTGGCGCGGGCACGGTGACGAGCCGGCGTGGATCAGACGCGGGTGAGCTTCACGGCGTCGGCGATGACGTAGCCCGCGCCGCCGCTCCAGCGGCTCACCCCGACGGCGTTGTAGTCGCCCCCGGCGAGGCTGAAGGTGCCCAGGTTCACCCAGACGCCACCCCTGCCCTGCTGGTTGACCACCACCGTCTGGTTGCCGCCGGTGGCGGCGACGATGTACGGCGTGGTCGCGTTGTAGCCGGTGTTGGCCGGATACCAGACCTCGACCCGGTAACTGGCCGTCGCCGGGATGTTGAACTTGTACCAGGCGGCGTCCGAGACGGCCTGCGGGTTGGCGTACCGGTAGTCCGCGCCGTACTTCTGCGACGAGTACGTCGAGGTGCCCCAGTTGGCCGAGGCGGTGAACCGGCCGGAAGTGGTGTTGTCCACGGTCGACGTCCACGACGGCGGCGGCGTGGTGCCGTTGACCAGCTGCATGAAGTACGACCAGTTCCAGCGGTTGCCGGGGTCGGTGTGGGTCGCGCCGGGGACCTCGCTGTGGCCGATGATGTGGGCCCGGTCCCGAGGGATGCCGTACTTGCTGGTCACGCTGCGAACGATGGCCGCCGACGCCTGGTACATCGCCTCGGTGTACCAGCCGTCCTGCTCCACGTAGCCCTCGTGCTCGATCCCGATGGACTGCGTGTTGTAGGTCCAGTTGCCCGCGTGCCACGCCACGTCGGCCTCGCGCACCATCTGGGTGACCGCGCCGCCCTTGGACACCACATAGTGGGCGCTGACCTGCGCGGCCGGATTCTGGAACCAGTTGATCGCGCTCGTGTACGAGCCCTGGACCGTGTGAATGACCACGTAGTTGATGTTGTAGTCGGACTCGCGGCTGGCGTTGGTGTAGTTACTGGTGCTCGCAGGCACCCAGGCCGCCGGGCCGTAGTCGGTGCTCGCCTGAGCAGCGGTGGGCACGGACAACAACGCGCCGAGAGTCAGCGCGACGCCGCCCGCGAACGCCGTGGCACGGCGCAGCAGAGGAGTGGCGGTAGCCACCATGCGAAACCTCCCGAAGGAAGAGGATCAGGTGGCCAAACATTAATGAACTTACATCAATCCCGTCGACAATCTACAAGTAACAACTCAATGAAGAAACTTACCTCCACGCAGCCGCTGCTCCGCCCTCACCCGCGTCCACGAGAAACCGGGGTCGCGCAGACGTCAGGAGGTGCGGCGGTAGAGGAGGTCGAAGATCTGGCGGCCGGCGGCCAGGCCGCGCCGCTCGAACTTGGTGACGGGGCGGTGGGCGGGGCGGGGGGCGAAGCCGTCGTGGAGGTTGGCCAGGCCGTCGGCGGCGTTCAGGACCTCGGCCATCTGCTCGGCGTAGGCGGCCCAGTCGGTCGCGCAGTGCAGAACGCCGCCGACCGCCAGGCGGGTGCGCAGCAGGGCGACGTTGTCGGGCTGGATCAGGCGGCGCTTGTGGTGCTTCAGTTTGGGCCACGGATCGGGGAAGTACACGTGCACCGCGTCCAGGCTGCCGGGGGCGAGCATGTGCTGCAGCAGGTTCAGCGCGTCGCCCTGGGCGACCCGTACGTTGGCCAGCTCGCGCTCCTCGACGACGGCCAGCAGGTTGCCCAGGCCGGGCGGGAACACCTCGACGGCCAGGTAGTCGCGGCCGGGGTCGGCGGCGGCCATCGCGGCGGTCGCGTCGCCCATCCCGGAGCCGATCTCCAGCACCAGCGGGGCGCGGCGGCCGAACAGGGCGGTCGTGTCCAGCGGCGGGTACGGCTCGGCGATGTCGACGCCGTAGCGCGGCCACAGCCTGGTCAGCGCGTCCTCGTGGCGTGTGCTCACCCGCCCGCGACGGGGGTGGAACGTGGTGATGCGCGCCATGCGGCGCCCGTCGCCGAGAGCGTCGGCCAGGTCAGAGGTGGTCACAAGACAGTCAGAGTACAGCGGCGGCCCCCCGCGCCGTCGGGCGCGAGGGGCCGGCTGCCGCCCGCGTCACCGCGCGGGCGGGGGGTCAGCTCACTTGGCGAGCGCCTGGCCCTGCTTGTCCGAGAACTTGCCGATCAGGATCATGATGAAGTCGATCAGCACCCACAGGCCCAGGCCGCCGAAGGTGACCAGCATCAGGATGCCCGTGCCGATCTTGCCGACGTAGAAGCGGTGCACGCCCAGGGCGCCGAGGAAGAAGCAGAGCAGCAGGGTGACGAGCCAGGACTTGCTGCCGGTCGCCGTCGTCGTGGTCACAGAGGTTTCCTTCTGGTCAGGGTGGGCCGATCGCCGAGCCGCGATCAGCGAAAACGGACCGTAACAACAGCCCCACCCGTGGACAACCGCCACAAAGACGATCCCGGGTCATCCCGACAGCCAGCGTCGACCCGCCCGGCGGTATCGATGCGACGTAGGCGCACCCGGCGGGTTACCATCGACACCACCGGACGACAACGAAGGAGGAGCCATGACCCACGCGCTCCCCATGTCGTTCGTAGTACGCGTAGCCGACTCGGGCCGCGCGTAATCCTTCGATCGCCGCGCCCCAGGGCGCGTGGCGGTCACCCAGCCTCTCTCGCGTTCGGGCGCCTATCCCCACCGAGGTGAGGTCATGAGCCTTCCGGACAAGCCGACCATCGACGGTCTGCCCGACAAGTGGGCACAGCGCTGGGAATCCGAGCGTGTGTACCGCTTCGACCGTGCCGCACCCCGCGAGCGCGTGTTCGCCATCGACACCCCGCCCCCGACCGCCAGCGGTTCGCTGCACGTGGGGCACGTGTTCTCGTACAGCCAGACCGACATGATCGCCCGCTACCAGCGGATGCGCGGGCGGGCCGTGTTCTATCCGATGGGCTGGGACGACAACGGGCTGCCCACCGAGCGACGGGTGCAGCAGTTCTACGGGGTGCGCTGCGACCCGTCGCTGCCGTACGACCCTGGGTACACGCCGCCCGACAAGCCCGGCAGGCAGCAGGTGCCGGTGTCGCGGCGTAACTTCATCGAGCTGTGCGAGCGGCTGACCGCGCAGGACGAGGTGGCGTTCGAGCACGTGTGGCGGGTGGTGGGTCTGTCGGTGGACTGGTCGCTGCTGTACACGACGATCGGCACGCGGGCCCGTGCGGTGTCGCAGCGGGCGTTCCTGCGGGCGCTGGCGCGCGGGGACGCCTACCCGGCGCAGGCGCCGACGCTGTGGGACACCACGTTCCGGACCGCGGTGGCGCAGGCCGAACTGGAGGATCGGGACCGCCCGGGGGCGTACCACCGGCTGGTGTTCCACCCGGATGGGACCGGAGCCGAGCCGATCACCGTGGCCACGACGCGGCCGGAACTGCTGCCCGCCTGCGTGGCGCTGGTGGCGCACCCGGACGACGAGCGTTACCGGCCGCTGTTCGGCAGCACGGTGCGCACGCCGCTGTTCGGCGCGCGGGTGCCGGTGCTGGCGCACCGGCTGGCCGACCCGGCCAAGGGCACCGGCATCGCGATGGTGTGCACGTTCGGCGACACCACCGACGTGATCTGGTGGCGCGAGCTGGACCTGCCCATCCGGCCGGTGCTGGGCTTCGACGGCCGGTTCGCCCCCGACGCCCCGGAGGGGCTGTCCGAGGACGGCCGGGCGGCCTACGCGGGCCTGGCGGGTGCGACCGTGCACACCGGACGCGAGCGGATCACCGCGCTGCTGCGCGACAGCGGCGAACTGCTCGGCGAGCCGGAGCCGATCACGCACCCGGTGAAGTTCTACGAGCGCGGCGACAAGCCGCTGGAGATCGTGTCGACCCGGCAGTGGTACATCCGCAACGGCGGGCGTGACGAGGCGCTGCGCGCCCGGCTGCGCGAGCGCGGCCAGGAGCTGACCTGGCAGCCCGCGCACATGCGCACCCGCTACGAGCACTGGGTGGACGGGCTGGCCGGGGACTGGCTGATCAGCCGCCAGCGCTTCTTCGGCGTGCCGATCCCGGTGTGGTATCCGCTGGACGCCGACGGCCTGCCCGACCACGACCGGCCGATCACGCCCGGCGAGCACGCGCTGCCGGTGGACCCCAGTTCGGACACCCCGCCGGGGTACGCCGAGGAACAGCGCAACCGGCCCGGCGGGTTCACCGCCGACCCTGACGTGATGGACACCTGGGCGACGTCCTCGCTGACGCCGCAGATCGCCGGCGGCTGGGGCTTCGACGACGACCTATTCGCCCGGGTGTTCCCGATGGACCTGCGCCCGCAGTCCCACGAGATCATCCGTACCTGGCTGTTCGCCACGGTGCTGCGCGGGCACACCGAGCACGACACGCTCCCCTGGCGTACGGCGACGATCGCGGGCTGGATCCTCGACCCGGACCGCAAGAAGATGTCCAAGTCGGTCGGCAACGTGGTCACGCCGCTGGACGTGCTGGCCGAGCACGGGTCCGACGCGGTGCGCTACTGGGCGGCGGCGGCCCGGCCGGGGGCCGACACGGCGTACGACACCGGGCAGATGCGGGTGGGCCGCCGCCTCGCGATGAAGATCCTGAACGCGACGCGCTTCGTGCTGGGCCTGGGCGAACCCGGTCCGGCCGCCGCGGTGACCGAGCCGCTGGACCGGGCCCTGCTGGGCGCGCTGCAGCCGGTGATCGCCGAGGCGACCACGGCCCTGGACGCGTACGACCAGAGCCGGGCCCTGGAGGCCGCTGAGCGCTTCTTCTGGCTGTTCTGCGACGACTACCTGGAACTGGTGAAGCAGCGCGCGTACGGCCAGCACGGCCCCGAGGGCGCGGACTCGGCGCGGCTCGCCCTGCGCACCGCGCTGTCGGTGCTGCTGCGGCTGCTCGCCCCGGTGCTGCCGTTTGTGACCGAGGAGGCCTGGTCGTGGTGGCAGCCCGGTTCGATCCACGCCGCCGGCTGGCCCACCCCGTCCGACCTGGACGGCGCGGCCGGCGACCCCGCCCCGCTGGCCGCCGCGACCGCCGCGATCGAGGCGGTGCGCCGCGCGAAGTCCGCGGCGAAGGTGTCCATGCGCACCCCGCTGAGCCTGCTGACCGCCCCGTCCGGAGACCCCTTCTCGCTCATCGAGCAGGACGTCCGCGACGCCGGGGTGATCACCGCCGTCACCCGTCACCCGTCCCCCGCCTACCTCGCCCAGGTCTGACCCGAAGGAAGGGCACCTTCCCATCGCCACGGTAGAGGAAGGTGCCCTTCCCCACCGGGATGGTCGGGGTCGGGCGGCGTGATCGCTGTCTACGGTCAGAAAGTGCGGTCCGACCCCACTTTTTGACCGCAAACAGTGATCTACGAGCGGCGTCGCGCGGAACAGCGCAGCGACGGCCCGGAACAGCCCGGCGGCGCGCCCCGGAACGGCCCGGCGGCGGCGCGGGCGCGGGCGGCGTGGGAGGCGGCACGGGTCAGTAGGCGTAGGCGCGGGTTTCGGTGGCCTTGACGGCGGCCCAGACTTCGGTGCCGGGGAGGAGGCCCAACTGGGCGGCGGAGGCGGGGGTGATCTCGGCGGCGGCGGGGATCGGGCCGCCCAGTTCCACGCGCAGGTGGTCGCCGTGCGGGAGTACGCCGACGACGGTCGCCGCCCAGGTGTTGCGGGGGCTGCCGGCGGGGCGCTGCGGGTGCAGGGCGACCGCGGACGGCGGGAAGGCCAGGAACGCGTCGCCGTGCACCTCGTCGTCGGCGACCATCGTGAACCCGCCGTCGAGTGTGACGGTGTGCCCGTCGGCGCTCCCCCGGTACAGGTTCAGCCCGACGAGGCGGGCCACGTACTCGGTGCGCGGCCGGGCGGTGACCTCGGTGGCGTCGCCCTCCTGCACGATCACGCCGTCTTCGATGATCACGAGGCGGTCGGCGAGCACCAGCGCGTCGAGCGGATCGTGGGTGACCAGCAGCGTCGCGCCTTCGTGCGTACGCAGGTCGTGGTGCAGCCGCGCCCGGGTCTCCATCCGGGTGCGGGCGTCCAGCGCGGCCAGCGGCTCGTCGAGCAGCAGCAGGTCGGGGCTGACCGCCATGGCCCGCGCCAGCGCCACCCGCTGGGCCTGCCCGCCCGACAGCTGCCGGGGCCGCTGCCGGGCCAGCGCGGACAGGTCGACGCGGGCCAGCCAGCGGGCCGCCTCGGCGCGGGCGGCCTTGCGCGACGCGCCGCGCGCCTGCGGGCCGAACGCGACGTTGTCCAGCGCGGACAGGTGGGGGAAGAGCAGGTAGTCCTGGAACACGACGCCGACGCGGCGGTGCTCGGGCGGGGTGAAGAGCCCGGCGGCCGGGTCGTCGAGGACCTCCTCGCCCAGCCGCAGCCGCCCGGCGTGCAGCGGCAGCAGCCCGGCCAGCGCGCGCAGTGCCGTCGTCTTGCCGGCGCCGTTGGGCCCGAGCAGTGCCACGACCTCGCCGGGAGCCACCGACAGGGTGACGTCAAGCCGGAAGCCTGGCCGTTCGACGACCAGGTGCGCCGACAGCAGGGCGCGGCCCGCGGGCCACCCGCCGACGGTCGGGCCTGGGCCGACCGCCGTTCGCGGGTCAGTCACGCTCGACCACCACGCTGGTGGACTTGATGACGGCGACGGCGACGCTGCCCACGTCGAGCCCGAGTTCCTCGACGGCCTCGCGGCTCATCAGCGACACCACCCGGAACGGGCCCGCCTGGATGTCGACCTGGGCCATCACGGTGTCCTTGACGATGGCGGTGACGATGCCGCGCATCCGGTTGCGGGCCGAGGAGCGGTCGGCGCGGCCGTCGGGGTCGTCGGCCTGGGCGCGGGCATACGCCGCCAGGTCCGCCCCGGCCACCATCCGGTGGTCGTGCTCGTCGCGCTGTGCCCGCAGGCGGCCGGAGTCGACCAGCCGCCGTACGGTGTCCGCGCTGACGCCGAGCAGTTCCGCCGCTTCCCCGATCCGAAATGCGGTCATGGGGCGAATCTACCCCTCGCATCTGCGACGGGGCCGGGTGCCGGGGCGGGTGTGCGCACCGCCGTGAAACGTGCCGGGGAACCTGCCGTCCCGAGGAGACGGGTGGGCGGCAGGTTCCCCGATCGCCGGACGCGACGCGCGGCCACGCGTGACGTCCGGGCACGCCCGGACGCGACCCGCTGGACGTCCACGCGCTCCCGGGTGCTCCCCCAAGCACCTTCGGGGCGGGACGTCCAGGTCCGGTCGCGGCCGCGCGGAGCCCGTACGGGCTCAGGCCTGGCGGGTGGCTTCGCCCTCGATCTCGATCTTGAGGGTCTTGCCGACCAGGACGCCGCCGGTCTCCAGCGCCTGGTTCCAGGTCACGTTGAACTCCTCGCGGTCGATCTCCGTGGTGGCGGTGAAGCCGATGAGCTCCTGGCCCCACGGGTTCTTGTTCACGCCGCCGAACTCCAGCGCCAGCTCGACCGTCTTGGTGACGTCCTTGATGGTGAGCTCGCCGACGAGGGTGAAGTCCTCGCCCGAGACGGCGCGCAGGCCGGTGCTGCGGAAGCTCAGCTGCGGGTACTTCTCGACCTCGAGGAAGTCGCCGGTGCGCAGGTGGTTGTCACGGTCGGCGACACCGGTGTCGATGCTCGCGGTCTGCACGACGGCGTTGACCGACGAGGCCAGCGGGTCCTCGGCGATGACGATCTCGCCGGCGACGTCCTTGAACGAGCCGCGTACCTTGCTGACGACCATGTGCTTGATGACGAAGCCGACGCGCGTGTGCGCGGGGTCGATGGCGTAGGTGCCCGGCGCGGGGATGGTGAGGCCGTTCCAGGTGCGGGTGTTCAGCGTGGTCATGTCAGTGCCTTCCGGTTGGGGCGAAGCTTTTTACGTGACGGTTCAACTATACGCGGCGCAACGATATTTCGGGTAGTGCCACGCTGTTTTCCGGATCACCTCCGACGCTCACCCACAGGAAGACCGCACGACCGGCCAGAATATGCCCCTTTTCAGATGAGATGCACGCCACAAATACTGGCAGAACGGAGATCTCCGGGCAGTCTTGACCACCCCCGCCCTCTCCCCCGAAGGTGCCGCGATGCCGCAGCTCAACCGGATGACTCGACTGACGCTGTTCGCTGTAATGGCGGGCGCCGTGGTCGCCGCCGGTGCGATGCCCGCCGCCGCGCTGGCCAACTGGGCGGTGGAGAAGTCCGCACCCGCCTACGACACCCTGCCCGAGGTGCTCAAGCATCCCACCACGGCGCAGGCCAGCTACCTGTACGCCAACGACGGCAAGACGGTCGTCACCACCTTCTACGACGAGAACCGGCGCGACGTGACGCTGGCCGAGGTGGCCCCGGTCGTGCCGCAGGCCGTCGTCGCCGCCGAGGACGCCCGCTTCTACTCCCACCACGGGGTGGACCTCAAGGGCGTGCTGCGGGCAGTGGTGGCCAACGGGGCCAGCGGCGGCGTCTCCCAGGGCGCGTCCACGCTGACCATGCAGTACGTGCGCAACGTGCTCAAGAGCGACCCGTCACTGTCGACGCAGGAGCGCGCCGAGGCCACCGAGCAGACGCCCACCCGCAAGATCCGCGAGGCCCGCTACGCGCTGGCGGTCGAGAAGGAGCTGAGCAAGTCCCAGATCCTCGAGCGCTACCTGAACATCGCCTACTTCGGCTCCGGCGCGTACGGCATCTACGCCGCCGCGCACACCTACTTCTCCAAGGACCCCGCGCAGCTCACCCTGAGCGAGGCGTCGCTGCTGGCCGGGCTGCTCCAGTCGCCCGAGGCCGACAGCCCGCTCAACGGCGGCATCGAGCGCGCCCTGGCCCGGCGCGACTACGTGCTCACCGCGATGACCGGCACCGGCGCGATCACCGCCGCGCAGGCCGAGGCGGCCAAGGCGAGCACCCCGGTGGTCAAGCGTGGCTCCAGCCCCAACGACTGCACCGCCTCGCGCCAGGGCTGGGGCTTCTTCTGCGACTACTTCCGCAGCTGGTGGCGTGACCAGGACACGTTCGGCGACACCGCCGAAGACCGCGAGCAGGCGCTGCGCCAGGGCGGCTACCGCATCGTCACCACACTCGACCCGAAGATCCAGAACGCGGCGCAGGCGCAGATCACCAAGGTGTACGGGTACACGAACAAACGCGCCCTGCCGATGGCGGTCGTCGAACCCGGCACCGGCAAGGTCCTCGCCCTGGCGGTCAACCGCCGCTACAGCGCCGCGACCGGCGCGGGCAACACCATGAACCAGCTCGTCGCCGGCGGCAACGGCATCCACGGCTACCAGGCCGGATCGACGTTCAAGATGTTCACGATGCTGGCCGCCCTGGAGGCGGGCAAGACGCTGGACACCAGGTTCGACGCGCCCAGCAAGCTCGTCACGGCCTGGCCCGAGGCGCCCGGCCCGGCCAGCTGCGACGGATTCTGGTGCCCCCGCAACGCCAACCCGGCCTACATGGACGGCGAGCGCGACATGTGGACCGGCTTCGGCCGCTCGGTCAACACGTACTTCGTCTGGCTGGAGCAGCAGGTCGGCGCGGACAAGACGATCGAGATGGCGCAGCGGCTGGGCGTGAAGCTCCGGCACCCGGACAACGCCTCGCACGCGGCCTCCGACGCGGCGGGCTGGGGCTCGTTCGTACTGGGCGTCTCGCTGACCACGCCGCTGGACCTCGCCAACGCGTACGCGACGCTGGCCGCCGACGGCGTCTACTGCACGCCGCTGCCGGTCGCCGCGGTCACCGACGGCACCGGACGGCCGCTCGACATCGCCAAGAGCACGTGCGCGCCCGCGATCACGCCGGAGGTCGCCCGCGCGGCGACCGACGCGGCCCGCTGCCCGGTCGGGCAGGACGGGGCGTTCGGCCGGTGCGACGGCGGCACGGCCCAGGCGGTGTCGGGGCTGCTCGGCGGGCGTGCGGTGGCCGGCAAGACGGGCAGCTCGACCGACAACATGACCGAGTCGTTCGTGGCGTACACCCCACAGCTCGCGGCGGCCGCGATCGCGGCGAACCCGGACACGCCCACCGACGCGGTCGGCGCGGCGGTGCTGTCGCAGGTGTACCGGGCCGTCGCCGCGACCCTGGCGACCGGCTCACAGGGCCTGGAGGTCAAGGACTTCCCCGCCCCGCTGCGCACGTCGGCGTTCTCGCCCGAGCCGGAGAAGACCGAGCCCACCGAGCCGCGCGACGAGGCGCACGACGGCAACGGCGACGCCCACGACGACGATGACGACGACGGCGACGACCGTCCCGGCCGTGGCGACGATGACGACGATGACGACGACAACGCGAACGACAACGGGGGCAACGGGAACGACGACGGGGGCAACGGGAACGACGACGGGGGCAACGGGAACGACGACGGCGACAGCGGCGACGACGGGTCGGACGACGACGGCGGCGGTTCCGGTGGCAACGGCGGACCTCGCCCCGGTCGCGGCGGCGACGAGGCCGACAGCGGCCCCCGCTCCGGAACCGGCCGCTGACCCGCCCGCGCCGCAACTCGCCAGAAGCAAGGAAGGGCACCTTCCTGACGCCTGGGCGTCAGGAAGGTGCCCTTCCTCTGATTCAGGTGGTTACGAGAGCGGCGGGTAGGCGTTCGCCATCAGCTGGGCGAACTGGGCCGAGAACCACGCGCCCGAGATCGGGGCGTCCGGCAGGGCGCCGGTCAGGTTGTTGCCGTTGAGCTGGTTGCCGGTGTACGTCGGGTCGCACATCCGGTCGAAGCCCTTGCCCTCGTTGTTCGGGATCAGCGACGACGAGCCGTCGGACTCGCCCGGAGGCTTGACCCACACGTAGGCGTCGATGCCGGTCGCCGGGTTGGCCCGGGGACGCTCGCCCAGACCCGCGCCGGACTGGTTGCACCAGTTGCCGGCGTGGATACGGCGGTCGATCCGCGACTGGTTGACGAACGTGTCCACGCTGGTCGAGGTGGACGCCGCGGTCGGGCGCGCCGAACCGCCCCAGCCGTTGCGGGACGTGTCGATCAGCATGCCGATGTTGGAGTTGAAGCCCTCCGACACCAGGCGGGTGCGGAACGCCTGCGCGAACGACTGCTCGTCGACGTAGTAGTTCCAGTCGACCCACTTGCTCTGGCGCACCGTGGTGCCGCCGACCGAGGTGTTGATGGTGAAGTAGGGCTCGACCAGCGCCGAGTAGTTCGCCGTGTTGGTGATGAACCCGTGCACGTTGTTGACCGTGCTGCCCTCGGCGACGGCCGCCTCCTTCAGCTTCAGCGCCGTCGGGCCGAAGTTGGTGTCCCAGCCGATCCAGCCGTGGTGGGCCGAGTCGATGTAGTTGTAGACGTTGCTGATCGCGCCCAGCTTGTTCAGCGCGTAGCCGACGCCCTTGACGTAGCCGCCGTTGGAGTTCATGGTCGCGCACTTGGCGATGTTGAGGTTCGTGACCAGGTTCGGCAGCGAGTCGATCTCGATGATCGCCACGATCCGCAGCGACGCGTACTTCGCCTGACCCATGATCGCCGCGATCGGGTCGATGTACTCCGACTTGTAACGCGGCAGCTCGTCCACGCCCAGCTCGCCGTTGGAGGCCAGCGCCGAGCAGTCACGACCCGGCAGGTTGTAGATCACGAACTGCACGGTCAGCGGACCTGAACCGGCGTTGGCCTGCCGCAGCGCCTCGTCGAGGTGGTCGGCCAAGCCCATCGACCCGTTCGAGCTGCTGCCCGACGTGCCCGCGATCGCCGCGATCCGGTCCAGCCACACCGCGGTGGACAGGTTCGACACCCGGCTGCCGCCGGACACCGAGGCCGCCTTCGCCGACCACTCCGGGTTCACGTAGCCACGCGCCCCCGAGTACGGGTTGTCGACCTTGCCGCTCTGCGTGATGTCGTTGTCGATCTCGGTCACCGCCAGCGAGGCGCCGGTGTAGCCCGAGGCGGACGCCGCCACGGTCGCGGTGCCGTTGGTCTGGTCGCTGTCCTCGGCGGCCGCGATGGCGACGCTCACGCCCGCGACCGCGTTCGACGGGGTCAGCGTGACCGACGACGGCGCGGAGATGCTGGTGTCGCCGCTACGGGCCAGGGCGACCGTCACGTTGGCGCTCGGCGCGGCGCTGAGCTTCACCGTCACCGACGAACTGCTGCCCTCGGCGACGCTCACCGCCGACGGCGAGATGATGATCGAGCGGGTCTGCGGGCTCGGGCTGGTGCTCGGGCTCGGCGGGGTGCTGGGGCTGCTGCTCGGGGTCACCCCGCCGGTGGTGCAGGCGACGTTGTTCAGCGTGAACGCGGTCGGCTTCGGGTTGCTGCCGGACCAGCGGCCGTTGAAGCCGATGCTCGTCGACGCGCCGGTGCCGAGGCTGCCGTTGTGGGACAGGCTGGTGCCCGTCACGTTGGCGCCGGACGCGCTCCAGTTCGCCGACCAGCCCTGGGTGTAGGTCTGCCCGGCCGGGAACGCGAACTTCAGCGACCAGCTCGTGATCGGGTCGCCGGTGTTCTTGACGGTGATGGACGCGGTGAAGCCGCCGCTGCCGGGGGCCTCGGTCCAGTCGTTGGTGGTGTACGCGATGTCGCAACCGGGGGCGGCGTGCGCGATCGCCGCGGGGATCGTGACAAGGCCGGCGAACACCAGGGTGCTCGCGCCGGTCAGCGCGATGATCTTGCGCCTTCCGGACAGCCTGATCGGGAATCTCATTGCCTTCTCCTTGGGCCGTGGCCGGATCCCCGGACAGGGATCCGGTGTGGACGCCGACGGAGAACGGCCGACAGGAGGGCCGCGCCGGGGCGCCACGAAGGTGGTGCGGATTGCCCTGCCCGGCGGGCGGAAACTGAGGTGAACGCAGACGACCGGAACGCGGTCCGTGACAACGCCGTCCCGGTGCGAGACCGGGTGCCCTCGGCGATGAAATCGCGTGTGCTCCCCACGCGAACACGGTCATCGTCGCACACGAAACAAGCACGACACAACACCGGACATCTATGCGTTGACCAGCGGGTGAAAGTTTCAGGGACGGTGGTTGAGCACGGCCGAGATCAATGTGACCACGTCGGAGTGCAGGGCTGCGAACCGGCCCTGCACGTCCTCACCGGCCGCACCGGTGTACGGGTCGATCGCGTGCAGCAGCAGCTCGTTGATGCCGCCGACGATGGCCAGCGCCTGCCCCTGCGACAGCGGCCGCAGGTCCGGGTCGCTGAGCCGGCCCACCTCCACCAGGTCCACCAGCGTGCCCGCGAAACGCTGCAGGGTGAGCTGGCGCAGCATGAACGCCCGGTGCCCGGCCGCCTGCACCTCGATCAGCATGGTCCGGGTGAAGGCGGGCATCGTCTCCAGCGCGCCGAGATACGCCGCCGCGCCGTCGGAGATGCGCTGCGGCCAGGGCTGGTCACCGGAGGCCGCCGCCCGGATGATCAGTATCAGCCGGTCGCAGACGTGCTCGTAGAGTGCCATCAGGCACTCCTCCTTGGCCGCGAAGTGCTCGTAGAAGGTGCGTTTGGAGACCCTGGCCAGCGCCACGACGTCGGCGATGGTGGTGGACGCGTAACCCTTCTCGGCGACGCAGGCGGCGAGCGCCGTGGTCAGGTCACGGCGGACCGACTCGGGCGTCCGGGTCGGGGCGGCCAAAGCTCCTCCGCTGGTCGGGCGTGGTCGATTGGGTGGAGACTGTACCGGTGGCTCGTATCGGTTTCGGGCCTTCCCCACCCTGTTACCCGATGGTAATTTCTCGGACAGGGGCCGGTACCCGGCGGTACCACGGAGGAGGTCAGCCGTGAGCAGCGACGACGCGGGTCGCCATACCCGCATCGCGATCATCGGCGCCGGGTTCGGCGGCATCGGCACCGCGCTCCGGCTGCGTGGCGCGGGGTATCACGACTTCCTGGTCTTCGACCGCGGGGACGAGGTCGGCGGCACCTGGCGCGACAACTCCTATCCCGGCTGCGCCTGCGACGTGCCCTCGCACATGTACTCCTTCTCCTTCGCCCGCAATCCGGGCTGGAGCCGCAGCTTCTCGCCACAGCCCGAGATCTGGGCCTACCTGCGCCGCTGCGCCGACGGGGTGCGCCCGCACCTGCGACTCGGGCACGAGGTGCACGCGGCCTCGTGGGACGGCGATGCCCGGCTGTGGCGGCTGGAAACCTCGCACGGGCCGTACACGGCACAGATCCTCGTCGCGGCGGGCGGCCCGCTCACCGAACCGTCCCTTCCCGACCTTCCCGGCCTGGCCGGCTTCCGCGGCGACACGTTCCACTCCGCGCGCTGGCGCCACGACCTCGACCTGACCGGGCGGCGGGTCGCCGTGATCGGCACCGGGGCGTCGGCGATCCAGTTCGTGCCCCGGATCGCGCCGCAGGTCGAGGCGCTGACGCTGTTCCAGCGCACCCCGGCCTGGGTGCTGCCGCGCCGCGACCGCCGCATCAGCGCGCTGGAGCGGCGGCTGTTCCGCGCCGCGCCGTTCACCCACTGGCTGGTGCGGGCCGGGGTGTACTGGGGCCGCGAACTCCAGGCCACCGCGTTCCTGCACCCCGCGCTGATGCGGCTCGGCCAGCACATGGCCCGCCGTCACCTGCGCCGCGCGGTCGCCGACCCGGTGCTGCGCGAGCGGCTGACCCCGTCGTACACCATGGGCTGCAAGCGGGTGCTGCTGTCCAGCGACTTCTATCCGGCGCTCGGCCGCGCCAACGTGGACGTGGTCACCGAGCCGATCACCCGCGTCACCGCCGACAGCGTGGTCACCGCCGACGGCCGTGAGCATCCCGCCGACACCATCGTGTTCGGCACCGGCTTCCACGTCACCGACCTGCCGATGGCGCGGGCGATCCGGGGCGCGGACGGGCGCACCCTGGCCGAGCACTGGGCGGGCAGCATGTACGCCTTCCGCGGCATGGCCGTCACCGGCTTCCCGAACCTGTTCCTGCTCCTCGGCCCGAACACCGGGCTCGGCCACAACTCCGTCGTCTTCATGATCGAGTGCCAGATCACGTACCTGCTCGGCGCGCTGCGCCATCTCGACGCCACCGGCACCGGCGCGATCGAGCCGCTGCCGGACGCGCAGCGGGCGTACAACGCCGACGTCGACCGCCGCATGGACGGCACGGTCTGGACCAGCGGCGGCTGCCGCAGCTGGTACCTCGACGCCAGCGGCCGCAACTCCACCCTGTGGCCCGGCTACACCTGGTCGTACTGGCTGCGCACACGCCGCTTCGACGCCGCCGCCTACCGGCCGGTGCCGGCCCGCACCCCCGTCGCCGAGGAGCGCAGATGAAGGACGGATTGCGGGACCGGGTCATCCTGATCACCGGAGCGGCCCGGGGCATCGGCGAGCACACCGCCCGCCTGGCCGCCGCCCGTGGCGCGCGGCTGTCGCTGGTCGGGCTCGAACCCGACCGGCTGCGGCAACTGTCGCAGAGGCTGGACGCGGCCTGGTTCGAAGCCGACGTCACCGACTCGGCCGCGCTGGAGCGGGCCGTCGCCGGAACGCTGCGGGCGTACGGGCGCATCGACGCCGTGATCGCCAACGCGGGCATCGCGGGCCTGGGCACGGTCGCCACCGGCGACGTCGAGGCGCTGGCCCGCACCGTCGAGGTGAACCTGATCGGCGTCATGCGCACGGCCGCCGCCACCGCCGCGCCGGTCATCGCCGCGCGCGGCTACTACCTGCTGGTGTCGTCGACGGCGGCGTTCACGGCGCTGCCGGGCATGTCGGCGTACTGCGCGGCGAAGGCGGGCGTCGAGCACTTCGGCAACGCGCTGCGGCTGGAGCTGGCCCATCACGGTGTCGGTGTCGGCACGGCCCACCCCGGCTGGGTCGACACCGACCTGGTCCGCGACGCCAAGGACGACCTGCCGTCGTTTCGCGCCGCGTTGCGCGGCCTGCCGTGGCCGGTCGGCTCGACCAGCACCGTGCAGCAGTGCGCGGCGGCGTTCGTCCGCGGCGTCGAGCGGCGGCGCAGGCGCGTCTACGTGCCGCGCGCCATCGGCGGCGTGCAGCTGCTGCGCACGGTGGTGAACAGCGCGCTCAGCGACCGGCTGGTCCGGCGGCGCTCGGGGTCCCTGGTGCCGCAGCTGGAACGGGAGGTCGCGGCGCTGGGCCGGTCCTTCGGCACGCACAGCGCGGAGTCGGCGCGCGGGGATGCGCGATGACCGTCGGCCCGCGGCCGTGCCGCGCGGCCAGGCAGGAGCTGGCATGAGCATCGAGGTGGCGTACGAGCGCCGCGGCTCCGGCGAGCCGCTGGTGCTGATCCACGGCATCGGCCACCACTGGCGGGCCTGGGAGCCGGTGCTGGACCCACTCGCCGACCACCACGACGTGATCGCCATCGACCTGCCCGGTTTCGGCCGCTCGCCGGTGCCGCCGGACGGCATGCCCGCCGACATGCCGCAGACCGTCGCCGCCGTCGCACAGTGGCTCGGCGAGCAGGGACTGCACCGCCCGCATGTGGCCGGCAACAGCCTCGGCGGCGCGATCGCCCTGGAACTGGCCGCGGCGGGTCTGGCCGCCTCCGCGACCGCGATCGCCCCGGCGGGCTTCTGGACCCGCTGGCACGTGCGGTACGCGCTGACCGTGCTGACCGCGATGCGCTGGGGCACGCTGCTGCCGCAGCCGGTGGTACGCGCCAACATGCGCCCGTCCGCCACGCGGGCGCTGGCGTTCGCGATGCTGATGCGCCACCCCGGCCGCCTCGCCCCCGAACGCGCACTCGCCGACGCGCTGGCGTTGCGAACCGGCGCCGGGTTCCGCTCGGCGGCACGGGCCGCCGCCCGCGGCTACGAGTTCCGGGGCACACCGTCAGTGCCGGTCACCATCGCGTGGGGCGACCGGGACCGGATCCTGCCGCCCCGCCAGGCCGCTATCGCCCGCAACCGCCTCCCGCAGGCCAGCCACGTGATCCTGCCCGGCTGCGGCCACGTCCCGATGAGCGACAACCCCGCCTTGCTGGCCGCCGTCATCCTCGCCACCACCCGCCCCGAGGAGCAAGGAAGGGCACCTTCTTAACCGACGTCGGTGCGGGAACCGCGGTTTCGGGGAAACCGCACCAGTCCAGACCAGAATTGGTGCGGTTTCCCCGAACCCGCAGACGAGACGTTGCCTCGGCGGCTTCAGGAGGCGAAGTCGAGGACGACTTTGATGTCGTCGGGGTGGTTCTCCAGGGCGCTGGCGTAGTCGGCGGCGGGGACCCGGCGGGTGATCAGAGCGGACAGCCACGAGTGGTCGGCGGACTGGAGGGCGTGGGCGGCCTCCTGCCAGTGGCGCAGGTTGGCGTTGACGGAGCCGAAGACGACGTTGTTCTCCAGGACCATGTCGCGGTTGAGGCCGCCGAGGTCGAGGGCGAGTTTGCGGCCGCCGCTGGACACCCCGGTCAGGCAGACCGTGCCGTTCGGGCCGACCTGGTCGATGACCTGGGCGATGACCGGCGGCGCACCGGTGCACTCCAGCACGAGGTCGGGCTCGAAGCCGAGGTCGCACACCTGGCCGCTGTGATAGGTCGCGCCGAGCCCGGCGACCAGGTCGAGTTTGGGGCCCTCGGTGGCCCGGTCGAGCACGTGCACGTCCAGGTCCCGCTGGCGGCCCAGCAGCGCGGCCAGCAGGCCGATCGGGCCCGCGCCGGTGACCAGGACGGTCTTCGGGTCGTACCGGGCCCGCAGCCCGATCCGCTCGATGTGCTCCCAGGCCTTGGCCACCACACTGGTCGGTTCGAGCAGCATGCCCACGTCGATCAGCGAGACGTCCAGGCCGACCGCGAAGTCGGGCTCGACGCGCCAGCGCTCGCGGGCGAACCCGTGCCGCTCCTTGATCCCGCACTCCACGTACTGGCCGTTGCGGCACATGTCCCACTCGCCGACCAGGCAGTTGACGCAGGGCACCGGGTCGGGCCGGCGCACGATCCCGGCCACGAGGTCGCCCGGCTGCCAGCGGCCGGAGTCGTCGGAGATGACCCGGCCCAGCGACTCGTGCCCGATGACCAGGCGGTCGTCCGGGCCGGGCGCGGTGCCGTACTCCCCCGCGACGATCTCGCGGTCGGTGCCGCACACGCCCACGGCCAGCGCCTGCACCAGGACCTGGCCCTCGGACTCGGCCGGCTCCGGCAGGTCGTCGACATACCGAGCCGAGTCGGGCCGTCCCGCCTCGACGATCAAACCTCGCATAGCCGTCACCCTAGGTCGATTCTTCCGCGCCCGCCGGGCATTCGACCCGGCAGATGTCTTCTTTGCCCGACTTGCCGGGTCTACCGGACAGCGTCAGACGTCGCTGCTCGCACGTGCGACACCACCGCGTGTAGTGCATCCTTTACTGCATGTCGACGGACCACGCCCTCTCCGCCTACCCGCCCGCCGCCCGGCTCAACCTCGTGGAGCAGATCCACGGCCACCGGATCGCCGACCCCTACCGGTGGCTGGAGGACCCCGCCGACCCGGACACCGCCGCCTGGTCCCAGGCCCAGGACGAACTGCTCGCCGCGCACCGGGCAGACTGGCCCGAGCGCGCCGCGCTGCGCGACCGGCTGGCCCAGCTGCTGGCCGTCGGCGCGGTGACCGCACCGGTCTGGTACGGCCCCTACGGCTTCTTCCAGCGACGGGCCCCCGAGCAGGACCATCCGGTGCTGCTCGTGATCGAGCCCGACGGCACCGAACGGGTCCTGCTCGACCCCAACGCCGTCGACCCGACCGGCGCGACGACGCTGGACTGGTACTACCCGTCGCCGGAGGGCGGCCTGCTGGCGTACGCGATGTCGGTCGGCGGCACCGAGGAGCCGCTGCTGCGGGTCATGGAGGTGGCCACCGGCGAGATCGTGGACGGGCCGATCGACCGGATGCGGCACACCACGATCGCCTGGCTGCCCGGCGGCGAGGCCTTCTACTACTCGCGCTTCCTCGCGCCCGGCGCGGTCCCCGGCGACGACCCGAAACTGCACCGCCGGGTCTACCTGCACCGGCTCGGCACCGACCCGGACACCGACCCGCTGATCCTCGGCGACGGCTCGCCCCGGGGCCGCTACTTCATGCCACGCGTCTCCCGCGACGGCCGCTGGCTGTCCATCAGCGAGACACAGGGCACCGACCCGCGCAACGACCTGTGGCTGGCCGACCTGTCGGCGAGCCCGCCCGGCGCGCCCGCGCTGCGCCCCGTGCAGCAGGGCGTCGACGCCATGACCTACCCGCACTTCCACGGCGGGCAGCTCTACCTGCAGACCAACCGCGACGCGCCCCGGTGGCGGCTGTGCGTGGCCGACCCCGCCGACCCGGCGTACCCGCACTGGCGCGAGCTGATCGGCGAGGACGCCGGTGCGGTGCTGGAGGACTACGCGATCCTCGACGGCCCCGCCCTGGCCACGCCGGTGCTGCTGGTCGCCACGACCCGGCACGCGCTCAGCGAGCTGACCGTGCACGAACTGCACACCGGCGAGGAGGTCGCCAAGGTCGCGCTGCCCGGCGTGGGCAGCATCGGCCCGCTGACCTCGCGGCGCGACGGCGGCCACGAGGCCTGGTTCAGCTACGGCGACCACACCACACCCGGCACCGTGCACCGCTTCGACGCCCGCGACAACGCCGTCACCCTGTGGGCCCGGCCGCCGGGCGCGGCCGCGGTCGGCGACGTGGTCACCGAGCAGGTCACCTACACCTCGGCCGACGGCACCGACGTGCGCATGTTCGTCATCGCGCCCGCCGACGCCGCCACCGGGCCGCGCCCCACCCTGCTGTACGGCTACGGCGGCTTCAACATCTCACTGACCCCCTGGTACTCGCCGATGGCCATCGCGTGGGCCGAGGCCGGTGGAGTGTGGGCGGTGGCCAACCTGCGCGGCGGCGGCGAGGAGGGCGAGCAGTGGCACCGCGACGGCATGCTCGCCAGCAAGCAGAACGTCTTCGACGACTTCCACGCCGCCGGGGACTGGCTGGTCGCCTCGGGCACCACCACGCCCGGCCAGCTCGCCATCATGGGCGGCTCCAACGGCGGCCTGCTCGTCGGCGCGGCGCTGACCCAGCGGCCGGACGCGTACGCCGCGGTCGTCTGCTCCGCGCCGCTGCTGGACATGGTCCGCTACGAACTGTTCGGCCTCGGCTCGACCTGGGCCGGGGAGTACGGCACCGCCACCGACCCGGAGCAGCTCGGCTGGCTGCTGTCGTACTCGCCGTACCACCGGGTGCGGGAGGGCGCCGCGTACCCGGCGGTGCTGTTCACCGTGTTCGACGGGGACAGCCGGGTCGACCCGCTGCACGCCCGCAAACTCGCGGCCGCGCTGCAGCACGCCACGTCGGGCGACCGGCCGGTGCTGCTGCGCCGCGAAGGCGACGTCGGGCACGGCAGCCGTTCGGTGTCACGCACCCTGGACCTGTGCGCCGACGAACTGGCCTTCCTGACCGCGTACACCCGGCCCTGACACCGCCCGCCTCGCGCGGGCCACGCGGGACGACGGCCGCCGCCTACCATGTGGATCATGCCGTTGACGCTGCCGACCCACCCCGTCGCCGTCGTCCCGCTCAAACTGTGGCGTCCCCGCTGGTTCGACGGCGTGGCGCTGACCATCGGCGCGATCGCACCCGACCTCGCCTTCGCCACCGACGGGTACGGCGTGACGATCCACAGCCACGCGTGGCACGCCGTCCTGTGGTGGGCCCTGCCATCGACCCTCGCCGGCCTCCGGCGGTGACCCGCCGACCCGGACGCCGCGCACCGGGCTGCGAGAATCCCGGGCCATGGCCTTCCTTCTCCGTACCGCGGACTCCGCCGACATCGCGGCGCTGCTCGCCTTCTGGTCGTACGCGGCCGAGAACACCTCCCGCGAGGACAGCGCGCAGGCCGTGGCCGCGCTGCTGGCCCGTGACCCGGACGCGCTGCTGCTGGCCGTCGACGGCGACGAGATCGTCGGCTCGCTGATCGCGGGCTGGGACGGCTGGCGCTGCCACCTGTACCGGTATGCCGTCCACCCCGAGCGTCGACGCCAGGGCATCGGGCGTGCCCTGCTGGACGCCGCCGAGCAGCGCTTCGCCGCCCTCGGCGGACGGCGGGCCGACGCGATGGTGCTCGACGACAACGACCTCGCCGCCACTGCCTGGACGGCCGCCGGGTACGCCCGCCAACCACAGTGGTCCCGCTGGGTCAAGCCGCTGACGTCGAACTGAACGCGCGCCCGCGTACGCAGCCAGGCCCGCCGCCCCGAATTATGAGCTGCCGCACCTGCGGCCGTTCACTATCGTGCTGACATGACCGAGCGCAAGCCGATGATCGCCGTCCTGACCGGAGCCGGGATCTCCACCGACTCCGGCATCCCGGACTTTCGCGGACCTCAGGGCGTGTGGACCCGCGACCCGGCCGCCGAGAAGATGTTCACCTACGAGCACTACATGGCCGACCCTGCCGTGCGCCGTGCTTCGTGGCGGGCGCGTGCCGACAACGCGGCGTGGAACGCCCAGCCCAATCCGGCGCACCTGGCGCTGGTCGAGCTGGAGCGGGCGGGTTTCCCAGTGCGGATCATCACGCAGAACATCGACGGTCTGCACCAGAAGGCGGGCTCGACGCCGCGCAAGGTGCTGGAGCTGCACGGCACCATGTTCACGGTGCGCTGCATGGGCTGCGGCGAGCGCGGCACCATGCGCGACGCCCTTGACCGGGTCGAGGCCGGTGACCCGGATCCGGCCTGCCTGTCCTGCGGCGGCATCCTCAAGGCCGGCACGATCATGTTCGGTGAGAACCTGGACTCCGAGACGCTGAACCAGGCCGGATCGATCGCCAAGGCGTGCCGGCTCTTCTGGGCCGTCGGCACGTCGCTGATGGTGCAGCCCGCTGCCTCCCTGTGCGCCATCGCGATGACCGAGGGTGCGAAGACGACCATCGTCAACGCCCAGCCGACCCCGTACGACGTCGTCGCCGACGAGGTGGTCCGCGACCCGATCGGCGAGGCCCTGCCCCGCATGGCCGCCGCCCTGATCGCCGCCCACCCGTCCTGAGGATCGCGCCGACCTCGCGACCACGCCAAGGGCATGCCCGTCGTGGGCATGCCCTTGGCTCGTCCGCTGCGGGATCAGGTGGCGGGTGGCGCGTCGGTGGAGCGGGGTGCCACGGCCACGGCCCAGGCCTCCTGGACACCGAGGAAGACGAGGACGGTCAGGAGTACGGCTTCGAGCTGGATTGTGGTCAATACTCGGTCGTCCGAAGGTCGATCATGGCGGTACGCTCTCGCACCATGGCCGCCGCCCTGGAGCTCTATCTCGACCCCGTCGCCACCGCGCGCCTGCGTACCCTCTGGAACGCCCTGGAGGCCGAGGGCGTGCCCACCCTGCGCGACCTCACCCACCGCAAGCACCGGCCGCACCTGTCCATCACCAGCGCGGACGTGCTCGACGGCCCGGCCGTCGAGGCCGCACTGCGCGGGATGGCCATCGCGCCGCCGATCAGGCTGGCGTTCGACCACATCGGCCAGTTTCTGGGGCGGGTGCTCTGGCTGGGCCCGGTGCCGACCGCCGAGCTGCTGAGCCATCACGCCGCAGTGCACGGGCGGCTGACCGCGGCGGGTATCGAGACCGGCTCGTTCTACCAGCCCGGAGCGTGGGTGCCGCACTGCACGCTTTCCATGCGCGTGCCGCTGGTCCGCATGACCGACGCGATCAGGCTGTGCCTGGACATGCTGCCCCTGGAGGCCACCATCGTCGGCGCGGCCGTCGCCGACCACGCCCGCGACCTGTACCACCCGCTCCCCGCATCCTGAGCAAAGGAAGGGCACCTTCTTATCGCGATGCGATGTAGAAGGTGCCCTTCCTAACAGCTGCGGAGGTGTCAGCGCTGGACGCGGGCGCCGCCGCCTGCCATCAGGGACTCGACTTCGGCACGGGTGGCCATCGAGGTGTCGCCGGGGGTGGTCATCGCCAGCGCGCCGTGCGCGGCTCCGTACTCGACCGCGCGGCCGAGGTCGCCGGTGGTGACCAGGCCGAAGATCAGGCCGCTGGCGAAGCTGTCGCCGCCGCCGACCCGGTCCATGATCTCCAGACCGGGGCGGTGCGTGGCGTGGGCGAAGCCGTCGCGGCTCCAGGCCACCGCGCCCCAGTCGTTGACCGTCGCGCTGCGCACGGTACGCAGCGTCGTGGCGACGACCTTGAAGTTGTCGTACTCCTGCACGACCTGGCCGATCATCTTCTCGAAGTTCTCGGCTTCCAGGTCCGACAGGTCGTCGGCCGTGCCGGGCACCTCGAAGCCGAGGCTCGCGGTGAAGTCCTCCTCGTTGCCGATCATCACGTCGACGTAGCGGGCCAGCCGCCGGTTGACCTCCTGCGCCCGCGCCTTGCCGCCGATCGCCTTCCACAGGCTGGGGCGGTAGTTGAGGTCGTACGAGATGACGGTGCCGTGGCGGCGGGCGGCCGCCATCGCCGCCTCGATCACGTCGGGCGTGGTGTCGGACAGGGCCGCGTAGATGCCGCCGGTGTGGAACCAGCGCACGCCCAGCGTGCCGAACAGGTGCTCCCAGTCGACGTCCGCGGGACGAAGCTGCCCGGCGGCGGTGTGGCCACGGTCGGAGACACCGACCGCGCCGCGTACGCCGAAGCCGCGCTCGGTGAAGTTGAGCCCGTTGCGCACGGTGCGGCCGATGCCGTCGTACGGCAGCCACTTCACCAGCGAGGTGTCCACGCCGCCGGTGAGGATCATGTCCTCCAGCAGGCGGCCCACCTCGTTGTCGGCGAAAGCGCTGACCAGCGCGGTACGCATGCCGAAGCACCGGCGCAGCCCGCGTGCGACGTTGTACTCCCCGCCGCCCTCCCAGGCGCGGAACGAGCGCGCGGTGCGCACCCGGCCCTCACCGGGGTCGAGCCGCAGCATCACCTCGCCGAGTGAGACCAGGTCGTAGCGGCAGTCCTCGGCGGGACGGACCTCAACGGACATCGGCGTCTCCCGTCGTGTCCGGGCGGGTCGCCGCGACGGCCGCGGCGGTGCGCCGGGTGATCTCGGCGTAGTCCCCGGCGGCCAGCAGGTCCGCGGCGACCATCCAGGTGCCGCCGACCGCGAGCACGGCCGGGATGGCCAGGTAGGCGGCGAGGTTGGCGGTGGTCACGCCGCCCGTGGGCACGAAGCGCACCCCGGGGAACGGCGCGGACAGCGCCTTGACCATCGGGGCTCCGCCCAGCTGCTCGGCCGGGAAGAACTTCACCGCTTCCAGGCCTGCTTCCAGGGCCATCTGGATCTCGGTGGGGGTGGCCACGCCGGGGAAGACGGGCACGCCGAGGTCCTGGCAGCGGCGTACGACCGCGGCACTGAAACCGGGGCAGACCACGTAGCGGGCCCCGGCCTCGACGGCCCGCTCGGCCTGCTCGGTGTTCAGCACGGTGCCCGCGCCGACCAGCAGGTCCGAGGAGGCCGCGAGCCGCTTGATCGCGTCGAGCGCGGCGGGCGTACGCAGGGTGACCTCGATGGAGCGCAGCCCGCCCGCGGTGATGGCGGCGGCCAGCGGTTCGGCGGCGGAGGCGTCGGGGAGGATGACGACCGGCAGTAGCCGG
The DNA here is from genome assembly GCF_011297335.1 of Catellatospora methionotrophica. Lineage (GTDB taxonomy): Bacteria > Actinomycetota > Actinomycetes > Mycobacteriales > Micromonosporaceae > Catellatospora > Catellatospora methionotrophica. The sequence goes on from NZ_JAAOTJ010000026.1 coordinate 29,930, forward strand.
TCACCGGCCAGCAGCCGGACGATGTCAGATGAACGTTCATGTTGGTGAACAGCAGTCACGTATGTGACCATAGTGGCGGACGAAGGGATTGGCAATGAACCAGCAGGGGGCCGATCGCCCGCCGGTGAAGTCCGCCGACCGCACCCTCGAACTGCTCGAGGCGCTCGCCGAGGGCGGCCCGCGCGGACTGGTCGAGCTGTCCCGCGAGCTGGACATCCCCAAGAGCAGCCTGCACGGGCTGCTGCGCACGATGAGCCAGCGCGGCTGGGTGGAGGCCGACGCCACCGGCACCCGCTTCGGCCTCGGCGTACGCGCGCTGCAGGTCGGGGCGGCCTATCTGGACAGCGGCGACTCGATCGAGCTGGTCAACGCCGCGCTGGACGCGCTGGCGGAGCGCTTCGGCGAGACCGTACATCTCGGTCGGCTCGACGGGCCGAACGTCGTTTACATAGCGAAACGCGAATCCGCGCATCCGCTGCGGCTGTTCAGTGCGATCGGGCGCCGCCTGCCCGCCCACGCCACCGCGCTGGGTAAGGCGCTGCTGGCCGCGCGCCCCGACGGCGAGGTCGACCGGCTGCTCGAGTGGCCGCTGGCCGCCCTCACCTCGCATACGATCACCGCGCCCGACGCCCTGCACGCCGAGCTGGACCGCATCCGCGACACCGGTCACGCCGAGGACCGCGAGGAGAACACCGAGGGCATCATGTGCCTGGCCGTCGCCGTGCCGCTGCGCTCCCCCGCCGTCGACGCCATCAGCGTCTCGGTCCCGCTGGCCCGCCTGCGCGACACCACCGCCGCCGACATCGTCGCCGCCCTCCACCACCACACCGCCCAGCTCCGCGCCGCCGCCCACCTCCTGCCCTAGTCACGGCTCGCCTGGCACCCGGGTGCGTCCGTCGTCGAGATGCGCACAGGTGCCAGGCAAGCCGGACGGTCACGGGCAGCGGTCAGGAGCCGAGGGCGGCGTGGACCTTGGCGATGGCGGCGGTCTCGGTGTCCTTGACGCCGCCGGAGGCGTTGGCCACCTGGTCGCAGGCGGCGGCGATCACCGACCGGAACTCGGTCAGGTCCTCGGGCGACTTGGCCTGCAGGATGCCGGTGGACTGCTGGAGTGCGGTGATGACGCCCGACTCCAGCTCGGCCGGGGAGCCCTTGGGGATCTCGGGCAGGCCGCCGGTCTTGAAGACGGCCTGGAGTTCGGGTGACGCGCCGGCGAGCGCCTTGGCGCCGGCGATGCTCTCCTTGAAGCTCGCGAAGAAGCCGGGGTCCGCGTGGGACACCAGGAAGACAGCGCCGAAAGCCGCGGTACGCAGGGTCTGGCGCTCTTGGTCCGTGTATTCCGTCATGCGGCACATTGTGGCCGAAGGGCGGGCATACATGAGGGGATTTCACCGCTTTTGCTTCGTCCGTTCGGCCGAGCTTCTAGGGTTCGAGGAAGAGTGTCCAGCACCGAGTACGGGGGTAACGGGAAATGGCAGTCGACCTCACCCAGATCATGAAGCTGATGAGCGACCCGCAGATCCAGAGTCTGCTCAAGGGCCTGTTCAGCCAGATGTCCGGCGGCGGCGGTGGCGGCGGTCAGGCGAACCTCAGCGGTCTGGTGGATCAGCTGAGCAAGTCAGGCCTAGGCCCCCAGGTGCAGTCCTGGGTCGGCACCGGTAAGAACGAGAACGTCACCGGCGCGCAGCTCCAGCAGGCGCTGGGCGGCGGCACCCTGGAGAACCTGGCCCAGGAGGCGGGCACCACACCGCGCCAGGCCGCCGACGACCTCGCCAAGGTACTGCCGGAGATCGTCAACCAGGCGACGCCGCAGGGCCAGATGCCCGACCCGCAGCAGCTCCAGCAGATGATGGGCAAATTCTTCGGCCAGTGACACCAAGCCGCCCAAGCGGCCTCTCTACCCGCGCCCGCCCGGCCCCGCCGAGCGGGCGCACTCCGTCCTCCCCGGCCGCCCGCCCCCGCCCGACCCGTGCCGCAACTCTTAAAGAGTTGCGGCAACAAGGGCCCGTTGAGGCCGCGACTCTTTAAGAGTTGCGGCACGGAGGGGGGCAGGAGGGTCAGGGGGGGCAGGTGGGGCCGGTGGCGGCGCGGGCTATGTGGATGAGGCTGGCGTGGTGGCGTTCGGCGTCGTAGGCGGGGCGGCCGCCGCGGGCGCCGAAGAGGCGCTTGCGGTAGACGAGGAAGACGACGGCGCCGATGTTGATCAGCAGGGCCGTGATGCGGACCCAGGTGACCCGCTCGATGAGCTCGTACACCTCCAGCGGGATGAACAGCGCGGTGGCGACGGCGGCCAGGTACTCGCCCCAGCGGCGCAGCAGCCACAGTCCGGTGCCCTCGGCGAGCTGGAGCAGGCCGTAGCCGGCCAGCGCGGCGGCGATCCAGGTCAGCGTCTGCGGGCGGGTGGCCAGGGCGGTGCGGACCAGGTGCACCAGGGGCGAGTCGCCGAGGTTCCAGTGCAGTCGTTCGGCGAGCTGCTGCAGCAGGGGCAGGTCCTGATCGAACTCGGCCCGCACGGTGGGCTGCGCGCCGCGGAAGCGCCAGACGGCGTACGCCCCGAGGAAGAGCAGCAGGCCGCGGACCGCGCGCTCGACCGCCAGGGTGCGCAGGACGACGGCGTCGCGGAGCAGTTGCCCGCGCAGCGGGACGGGGGCCTCGTCGGCGGGGCCGGTGGCGCGCGGCGGGCCGGGCACGTAGTCCCCGCAGCGCAGGCAGCGCCAGGCGGCTCCGTCGACGGTGTCGACGCGCAGGTGCTCGCATAGTTCCGGTTCGTCCGGGGCATAGGTGAGGTGGTGCCGGGCGCAGGCCAGCAGGTTCCAGTCCATAGCGCTCCTGCCTGAGTCCGGCTCACAGGTTATCCGTTTTCGGCTCGTTTCAGGCTGGTTGGATAGCCTTCGATACTGCGAAGAATGTCCGTATTGCCATCAGCCGAAAGTACTACATCAACAGTGCCTGAAAGCCTGGACTAGGGCCTTGAACTGCGCCTTCCTAGCGCTCAGCAGTGGCCCCGGACACTATTCGCAGGTGGGCAGCGGTCGATCGCCTTTCTAGGATCGGCGGATGCGTGGCAACGGAGCACACGAGCAGCGCGGAGTAGGCCGTCATCGAGCGGACGCCCGCCAGAATCCCCTGTCCAGTCCCCTCAAGTCCCTCGCGGCGGCGATCAACCGGCTCAGGTCGGCCGACTCGCGCAAGCTGATGGCAGTGACCGGCCTGGTCGGCGCCCTGGGCGCGGCCGCGCTCGGTGGAGTGGCGTCCGGTGCCGGAGCACCCGACAGCAAGGTGAACCTGCAGGCGGTCAGTGTCAGTCGGGCGGAGGCCGAGAAGGCCGCGACCCGGTCGATGAATCGCGCCGCGCCCGCCGCGGTGAAGCCGGTCGAGGCTGCCGCCCCGAAGGCGGCGGCGCAGGCCCAGCCGAAGGCCGCAGCCCCCAAGGCAGCGCCCAAGGCCGCCCCGAAGGCAGCCCCCAAGGTCGTCAAGCCCAAGGCCGCCCCGAAGCCGAAGGCCGCCCCCGCCCCCGTCCTGCGCCCCGTCGCCGGGCTGGACATGACCCAGATGCGCAACGCCCAGGCGATCGTGCAGGCCGGTCAGCAGCTGGGCCTGCCCAAGCGCGCCTACGTGGCCGCCGTCGCCTGCGCGATGCAGGAGAGCCAGCTCTACAACCTGGCCAGCACCGTGTACGCGGAGTCGTACGACTACACCGACCAGGGTGAGGGCTCCGACCACGACTCGGTGGGCCTGTTCCAGCAGCGCCCGGCCTCCGGCTGGGGCACCGTGCGCAACCTGATGCAGCCGAAGTACGCGGCGACGCAGTTCTACAAGGCGCTGGACAACGTCCAGGGCTGGCAGGACATGCCGCTGACGCTGGCCATCCAGGAGGTCCAGGTGTCGGCCTTCCCGTACCACTACGCCAAGCACGAGACCCGCGCCCAGCAGGTCGTCGACGCCCTGACCCGATAACCGCACGCCACCGCGTCGGTCGTCATCGCCCCGGTTGCCCGGACCCATCGGTCCCGGGTGACCGGGGCTCTTCCGTGCCCGGCGGCAGCGGAGCCAGGTGCACCCGCGTGATCAGGTACGCCAGGATGGTGCGCAGCGCCGACAGCGTACGGGCGCGGTCGCCGCCGCCGTCGTGCAGCAGCACGATCGCACCGGGCCGGGTCTGCGCGGTGACGTCGGCGGCGATGCGGTGCGACGGCCCGTCCTGCCAGTCGTGCGGGTCGACCCGCCAGTGCAGCGCGGTCATGCCCAGCCGCCGCGCGGCGGCGACCACCGTCCGCGACCAGTTGCCGCCGGGCTGGCGGTAGTACGAGATCCGCGCGTTCGGGGCGGCCGCGAGCAGGGCCGCGCTGGTGCGTTGGAGGTCGGCGAGCACGGTCTTCTCGTCGCGCAGGCCCAGCCACACGTCGTGGCTCCAGCTGTGGTTGCACAGCGTGTGCCCGTCGGCGACGACGTCGCGTACGAGCTGCGGATACCGCGCCGCCTGTGACCCGATCATGCAGAAGGTGGCCCGTACGCCGTAGTCGCGCAGCAACGCCAGCACCTGCGGCGTCCAGGTCTCGTCCGGGCCGTCGTCGAAGGTCAGCGCGACCTCCGGGGTCCCGGTGGTCATCCGGCTGCCGAACGGCCCGCCCTGCTCGGCGGGCAGCGGGGGGCGGCCGGGCCCGGTGACCGGCTGGGGCCGGGCGGGCAGCGGCGGCAGCGCCAGCCGTGCCTTCGGTCCGGGGCGGGACGGTTTGGCGGTGCCGGGCCGGTCGGCCGTGGGCGAGCGGGTCCCGGCCAGGTTTCCGAGCAGGAATCCGCCGCAGCCGATGACGGCGACCAGCACCAGCGCGGTGACGATGACGCGCCGTCGGTTCCCGGATGCCGGTCCGGCACGCATGAAGCCTCCTGCGGCCTGGTTACCAGAACCATACCAAAATGGTCAATTTAGGCGTATAGCGTCGTCAGCGTGCTCCGCGCACCAGCGGGAACGGCAGTGTCTCCCGGATGGACCGCCCGGTGAGCAGCATGACCAGCCGGTCCACCCCGATGCCGAGCCCGCCCGTCGGCGGCATGGCGTATTCGAGGGCCTGCAGGAAGTCCTCGTCCAGCTCCATCGCCTCCGGGTCGCCGCCCGCGGCCAGCAGGCTCTGCTCGGTGAGCCGCCGGCGCTGCTCGATCGGGTCGGTGAGCTCGGAGTACGCGGTGCCCAGCTCGGTGCCGAAGGCGACCAGGTCCCAGCGTTCGGCCAGCCGCGCGTCGACGCGGCTCTGCCGGGTCAGCGGGGACACGTCGGTCGGGAAGTCCTTGTAGAACGTCGGCAGGACGGTCTTCTCCTCGACCAGGCGCTCGTACATCTCCAGCACGACCGCGCCACGGCCCCACTTCGGGTCGTACGGGATCTTCGCGGCGTCGCACAGGGCGCGCAGCCTGTCCACGTCGGTGTCGGCGGTGACCTCCTCGCCGAGCGCGGCCGAGATCGCCTCGTCGACGGTGCGCACCGCCCAGTCGCCGGACACGTCGTGCGGCTGCCCGTCGTGGATGATCACGCACTCGCCGTTGGCGGCGCGCGCCGCCGACTGCACCACCTCGCGGGTCAGCGTCAGCATCGCGTCGTAGTCGGCATAGGCCTGGTACGCCTCCAGGATGGAGAACTCGGGGTTGTGCTTGTAGTCCACGCCCTCGTTGCGGAAGGTGCGGCCCAGCTCGAACACCTTCTCCACGCCGCCCACGGCCAGCCGCTTGAGGTACAGCTCGGGTGCGATGCGCAGGTAGAGGCGCAGGTCGTAGGCGTTGATGTGGGTGGTGAACGGGCGGGCGTTCGCGCCGCCGTGGATGCGCTGCAGGATCGGCGTCTCCACCTCGATGAAGCCGCGGTCGCGCAACGACTGGCGCAGGCTGTGCACCGCCGCGCTGCGCGCCCGCAGCAGGTCGCGCGCGTCGCTGCTGGTGATCAGGTCCAGGTAGCGCTGGCGGACCTTGGCCTCGGGGTCGGTCAGGCCGCTGTGCTTGTCCGGCAGCGGGCGCAGGCACTTGCCGGTGATCTCCCAGCTGTCCACGTGCACCGTCAGCTCGCCGCGTCTGGTCGTGACGACCTCGCCGGTGACGCCGACGTGGTCGCCGATGTCGATCGCGTTGGCCCACGTCGCGACGTCGCGGTCGAGCATCAGCTGCAGGTCGCCGTCCCAGTCCCGGATGGTCGCGAAGGCGATGTGCCCGTGGTCGCGCATCAGCATCACCCGCCCCGCGATCGACACCCGGTCCCCGGTGCGGGTGTCGGCGGGCGTCTCCGGGTGCCGCTGGTGGACCTGCCCGCAGGTCGCGGTCGGATGGAAGCCCACCGGGTACGGGTCGACGCCGTCGGCGCGCAGCCGTTCGAGCTTGGCCAGACGTACCGCCATCTGCTCGTTGACGCTCTCGTCGTGGGCCGCCCCGGCCAGCGCGGCCGGTTCGGCGGGCGCGGGCAGGCCCGCCAGCACGGGTTCCGCGGTCGCGTCGAGCGCCGCGACCGGCGTGCCCGGCACCGTCAGGAAGCCCTCCGCGATCGCCGAGGCCAGGCCGACCTTGGCCAGGTCGCGCCGCTCGCCGAAGCACAGGAAGCGTGGCACCCACTCCGGCTGGTACTTGATGTTCGACCGGTACAGCTGCTCCAGCTGCCACCACTTGGAGAAGAACATCAGCACCCGCCGCCACAGCCGCAGGATCGGGCCCGCGCCGATCCGGCCGCCCTCCTCGAACACGGCCCGGAACACGGCGAAGTTCAGCGACACCCGGTCCACGCCCAGCTTGGGCGCGGCGGTCATCAGCGCGGTGACCATGAACTCCATGACGCCGTTCTCGGCCTCGTGGTCACGGCGCATCAGGTCCAGCGACAGCCCGCGGCGGCCCCACGGCGAGAACGACAGCATCGAGCGCACGATGCCGTCGCGGTCGCGGGCCTCGACCAGCACGCACTGCCCGTCGTTGGGGTCGCCGATGCGGCCCAGCGCCATCGAGAAGCCGCGCTCGCTGTCGGTGTCGCGCCAGCGGGTGGCCAGCTCGGCGATGTCCTTCATCTCCTCGGGCGGGATCTCGGCGTGCCGCCGCACCGTGGACGTGTACCCGGCCCGCTCGACCCGGTTGACGGCCTGGCGCACCTGGCGCATCTCGCGGCCGTCGAGGGAGTAGTCGTCGGTCAGCAGGATCGCCTCGTCGCCCAGTTCGAGGACCTTCAACCCCGCCTTGTGGTACGCGGTCGCGCCCTCCTCGCTGGCACCCATGGCGGCCGGGGTCCACGCGTAGCTGCGCGCCTCGGTCAGCCACGCCTCGATCGCCGAGCCCCAGGCCTCCGGGTCGCCGATCGGGTCACCGCTGGCCAGGCTCACCCCGTTGACCGGGCGGTAGGTGACCGCGGCCTTGCCGCTCGGCGAGAACGTGGCCAGCTTGTCGCGCCGGGTCGCGAAGTAGCCCAGCGAGTCGCGCTCGCCGTAGCGGTCCAGCAGGCCGCGCACCTTCACCTCGTCGGCGGGCTCCAGCACCGAGTTGACCTGCTGCGAGCGCAGCAGCGTGAACAGCGCCGCGAACACCGCGATCGCGCCGAACAGGCCGAGCACGAAGTTGACCCAGCCGGGGGCCGCGCCGTCGCGGGTCACGTCGAACTCGAACGCGCCGCCGAGGACCTTCTCCGCCGCGTACGCCAGTTGCTCCCCGGCGTTCGCGCCCAGCGTGCCGGGGAACGCGGCGACCAGGCTGTAGCCCAGCCCGATGCCGACCGCGGCGACACCGGCGAACACCGCCAGGGCCTTCCAGACCGCGCCCTTGCGGATGCGGGCGTAGAACTGCCTGCGGGCCAGGAACAGGATGACCAGCGCCGCGACGCCGACCAGCACCGCGATGGACGTGGCCACCCGGCCCCAGCCGCTGAACAGCGGCACCCCGGCGTCGTCGACCAGTTCGCCCTCGGGCACGAAGGTGAGCACGCCGAGCGCGAGCACGCTGGACCCGACGTCGATGACCAGGTAGACGATCATGGTCCACCAGGCGATGCGCTTACGCCGGGAGGTGGCCGCGGCGAGCACGGCCATGAACGCCGCGTACGCGAGGTTGGCCGGAACCGGCACGAGCACGTCGTCGAGGATGCGGCGCACCGGCTGGGTGCTGTTGCCGAGCGCGCCGCCGACCGCGGCGATGGCGCTGATCGCGGCGATGCAGGCGATCAGGATGGCGAACACGCGGGGCACCTTCTCGCGCCAGTCGCGTCCGTTGGCGCGCTTCGGTGCGGCAGCCGGTGGGGCCACATGCCACCTCGTCTCTTCGGCGAAGTATTCAGGCCGTCAACACGAACATATGGCACTCACTAGACTTAACGCAGCAAATACGATGAAAGCTCAGGTATGGGGGCGGAGGTGGGTCGGTGTCCGGCTGGTTCCACCGCACGGTCGTGGAGACCGGCCGGCTGCCGCTGTTCTGCTTCTTCGCCGGGGTGATCTTCGGTTTCGTGTTCATCCGCTTCTCGGTCCGGATGATCCGGGCCCAGGTGAAGTGGTGGCCCGGCAACGTCACCCCCGGCGGCGGCCTGCACATCCACCACGTCGTCTTCGGTGTGGTGTTCATGCTCGTGGCAGGCGTGGGCGCGCTGATCGTGCCGGACGAGTACGTGCTCTGGCGCTCGATCCTGGCCGCCCTGTTCGGCATCGGCTCGGCGCTGGTGCTCGACGAGTTCGCGCTGATCCTGCACCTGGAGGACGTGTACTGGTCGGAGAAGGGCCGCACCTCGATCGACGCGGTGTTCGTGGCGGTGGCCGTGACCGGGCTGCTCGTGCTCGGCATACGCCCGGCGGGCATCGACTCGCTGATGCTGGCCGCCGCGGCGGCGGGCGGCGTCGGCTGGCTCATCGCCGGGGCCATCGCCTCCACCCACCTCGGCCTGGTACTGCTCACCCTGGTCAAAGGGAAGATCTGGACCGGGCTGATCGGCCTGTTCATCCCGGTGCTGCTGATCGTCGGCTCGATCCGGCTGGCCCGCCCGCACTCCCCCTGGGCCCGCTGGCGCTACACGCGGCCCACCCCGAAGGCGGCCGCGAAACTGACCAGGTCGACCTGGCGCGAGGTGCAGCTGCGGCGTCCCGTGATCAAGGCGAAGATCTGGTTCCAGGAGCTGCTGGCCGGACACCACGACGCTCCCCCACAACGGTGAGGCGGGCCGATATGGTGCAACCACCGTCGTCAGTGGAGGAGCAGCCGAAGGTGCGCCGAGCTCACGTCATCACCGCCTGGGCCACCTGCACCGTGCTCGGCGGCCTGCTGCTGGCCGTGCCCGACGACGGCCCCCGGCTGGTCTCGTTCAGCGACGCGCACGGCCCCGGGCTGCTCGACACGGTCGGGGCCGTGCTGGCCGTGGCCGGGTCCGCGATCGCCTGGTGGTGGATCTGGCGCGACCGCCGCCGCCTGTCCGCCGCGCCGCTGTGGTGGCAGGTCACCGCGCCGATCGCGGGCGGCCTCGGGCTCGGCCTGGTGCTCGCGTCGGTGTTCGGCGACTTCGCGCTGTGGTGGGCGGTCGGCGCGGCACTGGTGACGCTGGTGCAGGTCGGGCTGTTCGTCTCGGTCAGCGGCATCGGCGCGCACCGGCCGACCCGGGTGCGGGTCACCGGCTACGTGACCCGTGGCGGCAACGACGCCCTCGAAGTGCTCGTCTTCGAGTATCCGGCCACCCCCGGCACGCACCTGCCCGGCGGCGGCGTCGAGCGCGGCGAACTGCTCAACGACGCGATGATCCGCGAGACGTACGAGGAGACCGGCGTGACCGGCCCGCTGGCCGTGCTCAGCGTCGTCGGGGTGCAGAGCGGCCGGTTCGCCGACACCCGCCGCCCCTACCTGAACGTCTACTTCCACCTGCGCGCCGACGACGACCGCCACCAGTGGCCGCACACCGTCATCGGCGACCCCGGCGTATGGGACACCGGCCTGGTCGTCACCTGCCGCTTCATCCCGCTGGCCAAGGCCCGTGAGCTGCTGCGCGACACCGGCAACACCCAGCACGCCTTCCTCGACCTGCTCGCCGTCCCGGCCGCCAACCCGCTGTCCTGACCGCCGTCCACCGGACCCGTTCGCGTCGTGGTTCCAGGACGGGCGGGTGCCTGCGGACGCGCTCGCGGCCGTAGACCGGGGACGGGGCTGCGGCCACCGCGCGGGACCGCCGACGCGGGCGCGCTGGGTTACGATCCGGCCGTGGCGTCCCCTGATGACCGTTTTCCGCTGCTGTTCGCTCCGCAGCGCTGGGAGTGGGCCGGGGTGGACTGCCGGTTCTCCACCGCCGCGCCCGCCGACCGGCTCGTCACCAACGTGCACGTCGTCGGCTTCGCCGGAGACCGGGTCGTGCTGTGCCGCGACGCGCGTGACGTGTGGTTCCTGCCCGGCGGCACGCGCGAACCCGGCGAGACCGTCGCCGAGTGCGCGGCCCGTGAGCTGCGCGAGGAGGCGGGCGCGGTGCTGCGCGGCCCGCTGCGCGTCATCGGCGCGCACCACGCGGTGTCCGACCTGCCCGCGCCGTACCGCCCGCACCAGCCGCACCCGGAGATGGCCTGGCTGTGGTGCTACGCCGAGGTGAGCGTCGAACACCCGCCGGTCAACCCCGACGACGGCGAGACCGTCCTGGAGGTACGCGCCCACCCCCTCGACGACGCCCGCCGCCTCCTCCTCACCGACGCCCCCTGGTACCCCGAACTCCTCACCCTCGCCACCGAACAACGCACCACCGACACCGCCCCCACCCTCTGACCCGGCCCCGTCCGGCCCTGCGGTTGCGGGGAGGTGCCGGGCCGGGTTCGGGTGTGGGCAGGTCAGGCGGGGTCGGCGGGGCGTAGGGGGACGACGAGGTAGCGCAGGTCGACAGCCGGGTCGAGGGACGCCGCGGTGAAGGCGGTGGGGCGCAGGGCGGACTGGATCTCCAGGCGCACCTGACGGCCCGCGAAGGGGCGTAGCGCGTCGAGCAGGTAGCGGGCCTGGTACTGCCGGGTGAGCAGGTCGCCGAGCAGGTCTGCCTTCAGCGTCTCGGACGACTCGCCCGCCAGCGGGTCGCTGCCGCGCACGCACAGCTCGCCGTCGCCGAGTTCGAGGGTGACCGCGCCGCGCGGCCCGGCGTAGTGCGCGGCCCGGCCGACCGCGGCGGCCAGCGCGTCGGCGGCCACCCGTACCGTCGCCTCGGCCTGCGCGGCCAGCAGCTGGTCGAGCTGCCGGTCGGGGAAGGCCACCGCCAGACTGGCCGTGCCGACCGTCCAGCCGGGCCAGGACAGCGCGAACTGGCCAGAGTGCGCATGGAGGGTCACCTCGCTCGCGCGGCCCGCCTGCTTGCCCAGCTCGGCCACCAGCGAGGCCGGGACCAGCACGTCCAGCTCCGTCCCCGGCACCGGCTGCCACGCCGCGCGCGCCGCGGCGAGCCGGAAGCGGTCCGTGGCCAGCATCGAGACCACCGCGCCGACCGAGCGCATCCGCACCGCGGTGAACAGCGGGAGCGCGTCCTCGCGGGAGGCCGCACCGGCCACCGCGGCGGCGGCCCGCCAGTCCGCGCCGGTGAGCACGCCGACGGCCGCTGGTGGCTGCGGCGGGCGGGGGAACGTATCCAGGTCGAGCCGGGGCAGCGCGAAGCGGGCCCGGTCGGTGCGCACCGCGAGCCGGGCGCCCTCGGTGCACAGCCGCAGCTGCGGCGCGTCGAGCGTGGCCACGGTGTCGGCCAGCGCGCGCCGCGACACCACCGCCTCGCCGTCGGTGTGCGCCGTCGCGGCCACCCGCACCCGCGCCCACGCCTCGCCGTCGGACGCGGCCAGCTCCAGCCCTTCGGCGTCGGCCCGCAACAGCACCCCGGCCAGCGCGGGCTGATGCGCCCGCACCGGCAGCAGCCGCAGCAACTGCGCCGCAGCCTCGGCCAGCGCACCGGCCCCGACACTCACATCCAGCGACATGCCCGCACGCTAGAGCCCGGGTACGACACCGGAGGAATCCGCGCGGCGAGGAGCGCGGCAGGGCGTCGGTAAGGACCACTGATGGCGTCGATGCGTGATCATGCGGGTGGTTCGCTCGTTGCACCTGCCGTAGCTCCCTCGACGCACGGAAGTGAGCGCGATGATGGTGATCAAACGGCGTTCACTGCTCGGCGGTGCGGCGGTGGCTGGCGGGCTGTTCGCCGCCGGTCCCTTCAGCGGGTTCCTGGCCCGCGAGAGCGCGCCGCAGCCGCCGTCGCGGATCAAGCTGTCCGCCACGGCCGACCTGCGTGACGGCGTGGCGCGCCTGTGGGTGCCCGAGGGCTTCGCATACCGCTCCTTTCACGACACGGAGTGGCCGGTCGTGCTCGACGACGGCTCGCGGCTGCCGGGCAGCCACGACGGCATGGGCGCGTTCCAGGCGCCGGGCGGCAACACGATCCTGGTACGCAACCACGAGGTCAAGGTCACCGGTTCGGCGTTCGGGCCGGGTCACGTCACGTACGACCCGGCGGCCGGGGGTGGCGCGACCACGATCGAGGTGACCCGGTTCGGCGAGGTGGTGCGCTCGTACACCAGCCTGAGCGGCACGCACACCAACTGCTGTGGCGGGCGTATGCCCTGGGGCACGTGGGTCAGCTGCGAGGAGACCGTGCACGGGCCCGACGTCGCCGGGGTCGGCAACTACCAGCTGCGCGAGCGGCACGGCTTCATCTTCGAGGTGCCCGCGCAGGGCACGGTCGAGCCCGAGCCGATCACCGCGGCGGGGCGCTTCGCGCACGAGTCGGTGGCGTACGACCCGGAGGGCGGCGCGCTGTACCTGACCGAGGACAACTTCGCCTTCGCCAGCTGCTTCTACCGGTACCTGCCGCCGCGCGCGCCGGACCCGCTGCGGGCCGACGGGCGCGGCATCGCCGACGGGGGCAGGCTGCAGGCGCTGGCCGTGAAGGGACGCGAGCGGGCGGACCTCGCCGCCGCGCAGGAGCCCGGCGTGGTGTACCCGGTCACCTGGGTCGACATCGACGACCCGGCGCCGCGCTTCCCGTACACCGAGGGCGTGCCCGCGCCGACCAGCGAGCACAAGGCGCTGCGGTACGTGGGCGACCAGGGCCGCGACGGCGGGGCGGCGCTGTTCTCGCGCCTGGAGGGCTCCACGTACCGGCAGGGCGTCGTGTACTTCACCTCCACGCAGGGCGGCGGCCGCCCGGAGAAGGACGAGGGGCCCTTCGACAGCGGCTACGGCAACGGCCACGGGCAGATCTGGGCGTACCACTGCGCGGAGCAGGTGCTGCGGCTGGTGTACCAGGCGCCCGCGGTCGACGGACTGGACTTCCCGGACAACATCACCACCAGCCCCAACGGCACGCTCATCATGTGCGAGGACGGCGCGAACAACAACTACGTGCGCGGGCTCACCCGGCACGGGCAGCTGCTCGACATCGCGCTCAACCGCCTCACCAACCGTGCCGGGGTGTCCCGCGAGGCCGACGAGTTCGCGGGCTGCGCGTTCAGCCCCGACGGGCACACGCTGTTCGTGAACGTGCTGGCCGTACACGGGATGACGTTCGCGATCTGGGGGCCGTGGGCGAAACTCGGGATCTGAGCGCGGGCCACGCTCAGCCCCGGCGACGGGCCTGGAAAACGGCTATGTGCGCAGGTCCAATTGCGAGATCATCGACGTATGGGCACTCTGCCACAGCTGTCGACCAACCTCACCCTTGATGACTCCGACACTCCTCGGGACGTCGTCGACGCGATGATCCTCGCCCCGTTCAGCACGGGCGAGCAGCCGTACGCCCACACCGCCCGCCTGCCCCGCGTCCGCAAGGACGCCGACCTGCTGCCCCAGGAGGGGCGGGTGCTGCGGGTGGCCACCGACGACGGTCTGCGCAGCCACCTGGCCGCCGGCGACGGCTGGACGCTGCGCGCCGCGCGCTGGCGTGGCGGCGTCGCCGAGGTCACCGTCACCGCGACCACCGAGGAGCTGGCGCTGCGCATCCTCGACGCCGCCACGCGCAACGCGCGCGAGGACCACGTCGAGCGCGCCGACACGGTGCCGATGGGCTTCTGGCACCACTCGGCCAAGCGCGGCGCGCAGCGCAGCACCCGGCCGATCACCACACCGTCGTGGGAGGCGATCCGGGACAACTACTCCGCCGACGTCGCGGGCTCGCTGGAGCGCCTGATGACGCTCACCCCGGACTCGATCAGCGGCCGCCTGCTGCTGCTGCACGGCGTGCCCGGCACCGGTAAGACCACCGCGCTGCGCGCGCTCGCCCGGGCGTGGTCGTCGTGGTGCCAGGTCGACTGCGTACTCGACCCGGAGCACCTGTTCCACGACTCCAGCTACCTGATGGAGGTCGCCATCGGCGACGACGAGTCCGAGGAGCGGCGCTGGCGGCTGCTGCTGGTCGAGGACTGCGACGAGCTGATCTCCTCGGCGGCGAAGGCGTCCAGCGGCCAGGCGCTGTCGCGCCTGCTCAACCTGACCGACGGGCTGCTCGCCCAGGGCCGTGACGTGCTCGTGGGCCTGACCACCAACGAACCGCTGAACAAGCTGCACCCGGCCGTGGTCAGGCCGGGCCGCTGCCTGGCCCAGATCGAGGTCGGCCCGCTGCCCTTCGCGCAGGCCAGCGCCTGGCTGGGCAGCACCGTGGGCCTCAGCTCGTCCGGCGCGACGCTGGCGGAGCTGTTCGCCATCCAGCGCGGCGACCGCGACCTCGTCCAGCTCACCCCCGAACCCTCCACCGGCTGCTACCTGTGAGCTGCGCGCCGCGCGAGCTCGACGGCAGGGTGTGATTGCTTTCGGTGGGGCGCTTGGCGGGGGTGCGGGAGTCTGCGATCGTTGGGCCGTGACCGTGTCCGACAGTGTTCCGCAGTTGCCGCAGCCGTCCCATGTCGCGCTCGCCACCAGGCGGTGGGCGGACGCGCTGGTGGACGACTCCGGGCGTAACCAGCTGGCGTACTACCGCGATCTGCGGGCCGGGACGCTGCGGCTGGACACCGCGCGGCCGGAGGCGGTGACCGTGCTGACCGCCGGGCGCACCGTCACGCTGCGTCAGCTGTTCCCCGACGACGTCGCGCACGCCGACGCGATGCGGCGCACGCGCACGATCCGGACCCGGATGCGCACGCTGGCCGAGGAGCGCGGCGTCGACGTCGGCTACCTGGCCAGCGGGATCGCGAGCTGGTGGGAGGCGGACCGGACGCCGCGCTCGCCCGTGCTGCTGCACCGGCTGACGGTGCGGACCACCTCGGCCGCCGAGACCGACTTCGCGCTGACCCTGGACACGGAGCCGACGGTCAACCCGGTGCTGCTGTTCAAGCTGTTCAAGGAGCACCGGCTCGACATCGACCCGGAGACGCTGCTCGACGCGCTGCCGGACGGCCCGTACGATCCGGCGCCGCTGTTCGAGCAGCTGGCCAAGGCGGCCCAGGACGTACGCGGGTTCACGGTCGGCCCGGAGCTGCTGGTCGGCACGTTCCTGTACGAGAAGCTGCCGATGGTCGCCGACATCACCGAGCACAGCGAGCTGCTGGAGAGCAGCGAGGTCATCGCCGCGCTGGCGGGCGACCCGCGGGCGCTGAGCGAGCTGTACGCGACCGCGCCGGTCGAACCGGACGCGCCGGACCGGCTGCCGCCGGGCGACGAGTTCCTGGTGCTGGACGCCGACTCGTCGCAGAGCTACGCGGTCAACGCGGCCGTGGCCGGGCACCACCTGGTGGTCAAGGGGCCGCCGGGGACCGGCAAGAGCCAGACCATCGCCAACATGATCATGGCGTTGGCGGCGCGCGGGCGCACGGCGCTGTTCGTGGCCGAGAAGCGGGCCGCGATCGACGCGGTGCTGGACCGGCTCAACCAGGTCGGCCTCGACGACCTGGTGCAGAACCTGCACGGAGACCAGAGCAGCCGCCGGGAGCTGGCGCGGGCGCTGGACTCGCGGCTGCAGCGGGCCCGCCACGAGACCCGGCCGACGACCGAGGACACCGACCGCAGCCTGCTCGACGCGCGCGGCGCGCTGGCCGCCCACCACGCGGCGCTGCACACCAAGCACGACCCGTGGGGCCTGTCGATGTTCGAGCTGCAGTCGCGGCTGCTGGGCGTCAGCCCCGCCGACATGACGCCGCAGCGCTGGTCCGGCGACGACCTGGCCCGCCTCGACGCGCCGACCGCGGCCCGGCTGCGCGCCGCGGTCACGGAGCTGGCACAGCTCGGCGCGTTCGACGCCGAGCCCGGACCGGGGCCGTGGGTGCGTTCCACGATTCCCGACCGGGCCGCCGCCCAGCTGGCGTACGCGCTGGCGGGTCAGGCCGCGACCACCCTGGCACCGGCGCGGCAGCGGCTGACCGCGCTCGCCGCGCAACTGGGCCTGTCGGTGCCGGGCACGCTGGGTTCGGCGCAGAAGATGGCCGCGCTGCTGTCGGAGGTCGACGCGACGCTGCGGCGGCTGCGCCCGGAGGCGTACGCCGCGGACCTGGCCGCCTGGGTGACCGCGTCGCAGACCGGCCCCGACCGCGCCAGCATGAGCTTCTGGCAGCGCCGCAAGCTGCTCAAGCAGATCCGGGCGCACTGGATCGCACCCGGCCGCCCGAGCACCGCCGAGCTGCACCAGGCCGCCGTCGCCGCCGCCGACGAGCTGGCCCGCTGGCGCGTGGTCAGCCGCGACGGGCAGCCGCCGCGCACCAGCCCGTCGGCCGCCGCCTCGCTGGCCGTGTTCGCCGAGTTCGCCGGGGCCCTGGAGTCGCTGCGCGGGTACGTGCCGGTCGACAACGACGACCTCACGCTGCTGCAACCGGAGCTGGACCGGCTCGCCGGCGACCAGGCCGACCTGCTGCGCACCGCGCGCCGCAACGAGCTGGCCGCGTCGCTGGTCGAGTGGCGGGCCCGGCGGCTGCTGGACGAGTTGGCCGCGCGCGGCGTCGGCGGCGACACCGCCCGCGCCGGGGCCGCGTTCGACCACGCGTGGCTGAGCTCGGTGCTGGAGCACGTGCGGTTCACCGACGAGCACCTGTCCACGTTCCACGGCGCTGCCCTGCACGCGGCGGTGACCTCGTTCCACACCGCCGACGCCGCGCACATCACCGCCGCCGCGCAGCGGGTGCGGCACCTGGCCGCCCGCAACCTGATGGCGGTGCTCGACGAGTTCCCCGACCAGCAGCAGCTGGTCCGCCGCGAGGCCGCGAAGAAGGCCCGCCACCTGCCGGTGCGCAAACTGTTCGAGCAGGCCCCGGACGCGCTGACCGCGCTCAAGCCGTGCTGGGCGATGAGCCCGCTGCTGGTCAGCCAGGTGCTGCCGGCGCGGGTGCTGTTCGACGTGGTCATCTTCGACGAGGCCAGCCAGGTCGAGCCGGTCGACGGCGTGCCCGCGATCATGCGCGGCCGCCAGGTCGTGGTCGCCGGGGACGAGCACCAGCTGCCGCCGACGAACTTCTTCCAGCGCGCCGACGGCGACGCCGACACCCCCGACGACGGCACCGCGCTCGGCGACGACGTCGAGTCGCTGCTGCAGGCGTTCGCGCACACCCTGCCGCTGCCGCAGGTACGGCACCTGGCCTGGCACTACCGCAGCCGCGACGAGCGGCTGATCGCGTTCTCCGACCGTCATGTGTACGCCCCGAACGGCAACGCGCTGACCACGTTCCCGGGCGCGGACGCCGGCGACTGCATCAGCCACGTGCTGGTCACCGGCGAGGCCGACCCGGACGCCTCCGCCGAGAGCGGCAGCGCCGAGGTGCGCCGGGTGGTGGAGCTGATCCTCGCCCACGCCGCGCAGCGGCCCGCCGAGTCGCTGGGCGTGATCACCATGGGCATCACCCACGCCGAGCGCGTCGACGCGGCGCTGCGCCGGGCGCTGGCCACCCGCCCGGAACTGGAGCCGTACTTCTCCGAGCACGGGCACGAGCCGTTCTTCGTCAAGAACATCGAGCGGGTGCAGGGCGACGAACGCGACGCGGTGATCCTGACCGTCGGTTACCCCAAGGGCCTGGACGGGCGGATGCTGTACCGGTTCGGGCCGCTGAACACCAAGGGCGGCCACCGGCGGCTCAACGTGGCGATCACCCGCGCGCGCCGCCGGATGACCGTGGTCAGCTCGTTCACCCACCTGGACATGGACCCGCAGCGGCTGCGGGCCGAGGGCGCGGTGATGCTGCGCGACTTCCTGGCGTACGCGTCCTCCGGCGGCCGCCGCGAGTCGCTGGCCGCGGTCACCGCCCCGGCGCTGAACCCGTTCGAGGCCGACGTGCTGGCCAAGCTCACCGCGGCGGGCATCCCGCTGGTGGTGCAGCACGGTGTCGGCGGGCATCGCATCGACTTCGCGGCGACCCACCCCGACGACCCGGAGCGGCTGGTGCTGGCGATCGAGGCCGACGGGGCGTCGTATCACGCTTCGCCGACGGTGCGCGACCGCGACCGGCTGCGCCAGCAGCACCTGGAGCGGCTGGGCTGGCGCTTCCACCGGATCTGGTCCACCGACTGGATGCGCCAGCGCGAAGTGGAGATCGCCAAGGCGCGGGCCGTGTACGACCTGGCGGTGTCGGAGTCGGCCGGGCTGCCGATGGACACCGTCGCCGACGGCGTCACCCTGCGGCTGCCCTCGGCGACCCCGCGCAGCCTGCCCAAGCCCGAGCTGCCGCCGACCGCGCAGATCACCGAGGTGCCGCGCCAGACGCTGGTGGACCTGGTCCGCTGGATCGAGAGCGACGGCCTCAACCGCACCGAGGACGAGGTCGTCGCCGAGGCCACCACCGAGCTGGGCTTCGCCCGCCGCGGGCCGCGCATCACCGAGACGCTGCGCCAGGTCCGCCGCGAGACGATCGAGGGCGGCGCTACTTCTTGACGGCGGTGCGCAGCACGTCGCGCACCGCGTCGAGCATGGGGATCTGATCGAGCTCGGCGGCGCTGTGCCAGCTCGGCTCGACCATGATGCCGTCGGGCTGGGGACGCAGCTCCCCGCCGAGCACGGTCACGCCGTACAGCATGAACACGCCGTGGAAGTCGATGCCGCCGGTCAGCTGCCGGTGGTCGGAGCCGACCTCCAGTAGCCCGTCGACGCGCACCTCCAGCCCGGTGGTCTCGGCGAACTCGCGCACGACCGTCTCGGCCGGGTGCTCGCCGTGCTCGATGGTGCCGCCGGGCGGCATCCACTTGCCGAGGTCCCCGTGGGCGCTGCGGCCGATCTGCACGAGCAGCACGGTGTCGCCCTCGCGGGCCAACCCGTACGCCGAGACCCGCTGCCATTGCCTGACCATCGTCACGAGGAGAAAGCCTGCCATGTTCTCGCGCGGTCGCACAGATGGTCGAACCGCCGATTCGCCCCACGAAACGCTTGTTCCTGCTCACACCCGCCGCGACTTTTGCGTCTTGATCGCTGTTCGCGGGCGGAAAGCGTGGCCTGACCGCACTTTCTGACCGGAAACGGCGATCATCGCTGGTGCTTCACCGGTTCGGAGGAGGTGAAGTCGGCCTTTCGGCGAAAACGCGATGGCATACGCCAAGGCCTATGCTCGCGGACATGGCACGTGACCCCGACTTCGACCCCTGCGAGCTGGTCGAGCACGACTCCGGTGAGTTCAGCCTGACCTTCGACGACTTCGACGACTATGTGGACATCTTCGACGAGCAGGGCTGGCTCGGCAACGGCTACGCCTGGGAGGGCGTGGTGCAGGTGCTACTGACCGACCGCGCGCCGCAAGTGCTCGACCAGGTCGAGTTCGACTCCGAGGCCGACCTGTTCTCGGTGCGCGCCGCCGACACCGAGCCGCTGCTGGAGGTGGCCGCGACCATCCGCGACGCAATCGTCGACCTCGACGTGCTGGCCGACGCCATCACCCGCGCCGAGGAGCAGGGCCTGCTCGACTGAACCCGTCAGGACGGCTCGGGCGGCGCGACGACGGCGACGCGGGTCTGCGGCAGGCCCTCGGGGTGGTGCTCGCGCACGTACGCGATGAGCTTCTCGCGGATCTCGCAGCGCAGGTCGTAGGCCTTCGCCGCGTCGTCGGCCGAGGCCAGCACCCGGACCACCATCGCGGTCTCGGTGGTGTCGACGACCTGCAGCACCCAGTCGCGGCGGTCCCACAGCGGCGACGCCTCCACGACCCGCTGCGCCTCGGTGCGCAGCGCGTCGACGGGCATGCGGTGGTCCAGGTAGAGGACCGACGCGCCGAGCACCCGGGAGTCGTTGCGGGTCCAGTGCTGGAACGGCGTGGTGGTGAAGTACGTCGTGGGCAGCACCAGCCGCCGTTCGTCCCACAGCCGCACCACGACGTAGGTCAGCCGCAGCTCCTCGATGCGGCCCCACTCCCCCTCGACGACGACCACGTCGTCCAGGCGCAGCTCGTCGGTGAAGGCCAGTTGCAGCCCGGCGAAGATGTGCGCGAGCGTGGCGTGCGCGGCCAGCGCCGCCACGACACCGGCCAGCCCGGCCGAGGCCAGCAGCGACGCGCCGAGCGTACGCAGCGGCGCGAAGGTCATCAGGATCGACGCGACGGCCAGCAGCGTCACGGTGACCGCGGTGAGCCTGCGCAGCATGCCGATGCGGGTGCGGGCCCGCCGGTAGCGCCGGTTGTCGGCGACGTCGATCGGCAGCCGCCGGAACGCCGCGTCCTCCAGTACGAACAGCACCCGCACCGCGAGCCAGGCCGACGCCCCGATCAGCGCGATGACCAGCCCGTGGTGCACCATCTCCCGGGCCGAACCGGCGAGGCCGGTGAACGGCAGCGCGACCAGCAGGGCGACCACCACGAGCGTGGCCCGCCACGGGCGGCGGCAGGCCTGGCTGAGGTGCTCCATGAACCGGTGGTAGCGCCGGCGGCCGACCCGTCGCACGATCACCGCCGACAGCCATCCGGCGACCAGTGCCGCCAGCAGCGCCGCGGTCACCACCACGACGGCGCGCAGCAGGTGCTCGGCGTCCATCAGCGGACTCCGGGGCAGGTCGGCACGGTGTCGTCTCTCACCGGTTCAATGATCACCTCGCCATCCCTACCCGGGCGGCGGTATGCGAAACGCCGCCCGCACCGGGGTGCGAGCGGCGTCAGCGCCGTGGCGGGGTCACCGCCGTCGTGGCGTCAGAGCGTGGCCAGCAGCGCGGCCGGGGCCTCGACGATCTCGCCGGCCGGCTTCTCGATGGTCACCGGAGCACCGAAGTCGCTGTAGGCGATCGTCATGTCACCCACGCCCGCGGCCGGGGCCACCGCGCCCAGGGCCACGGTCATCGTGCTCAGCCGACCCTGGTCGTCGATGGTCGCGGTGAACGGCACGGCCTTGATCTGGTCGCCGAGCGTGCCGACCATGGCCGGGTTCATCGACGGCGACTGGGTCAGGTCGAGCACGCCCTTGACCTTGCCGGTGCCGTCCCACTGCACCTGCGCGGCCGTGGTCAGCATCTTCGCGGTGTACGACGGGTCCTCGATCGACTTGCGCAGCGTGCTCTGCGCGCCGAGCTTCGCGACGTCGATGTGCATCCAGCCCGCGGGCATGCCGGGCACCCCGGCGGCCTTCATGTACACCTGGTCGCCGAGCTGGATGACCTCCATCTTGAGGGTCATCACGTCCATCGAGGTGGCGGACTTCTTGCCCGGCCCGTCGAGCTGACCCGTGATCTTCATGGCCGCGCCAGCCGCGCCGCCCATGCTCATCGTCATCTTGGCGGTGGTGCCCTTGAGCTTGTCCGCGGCGGCGGTGAGCGCGTCAGACGCCGCGGCCGCACCCTGCGCCGGTGCGGACGCCGCCGCCGACGTGCTCGCGGACGCGGTCGCGCCCGGCTTGTCGGCTGCCTTGCTGCAGCCGGTCGCCAGCGCGGCGAGCGCGATCAGGCCTACTGCCGCCACACCGAAACGTCGTGTCTTCACGTGGTTCCCTCCCCATCGGTGCCCCGATACGGTCCCGGGGCACAGCTCCAGGAGCCTAGCCAGGCTCCGCCATGGTCGCCTCTGCGGACGGCACGGCCTTGACCCACCTACCCGATCTCCGTGATGATCGACCACATCTGTCGCGACCTCGGCGGACACCGCCCCGGCTGCGGACCGTACGGGCTGAAACGTCGACTTCCCATCGACGAAAGGCGACACATCATGGGTGTTCCTTCTCACCCCGAACGTGGCGTGCTGGTGCTCGGCGGCGCGGGCGTGGACACGATCGTGCGGGTTCCGCAGCTGCCGCTGCCCTACGCGGACAGCTACCTGGTCCCGGCGATCACCATGCGGGCCGGGCAGACCGGGGACTTCCTGGCGCTCGGGCTGCACGCGCTGGGCCTGCCCGTCCACCACGTCGACGTGCTCGGCGACGACCCGGAGGGCGCGCTGGTCCGGGCCCTGCACGAGACGTCGGGCATCGCGTTCACCGCGCTGCCGAGCAGTACCGGCACCAAACGCGCGGTCAACCTGGTGGACCCGGCCGGGCGGCGGCTGTCGCTGTACGACGTCAGCCGTGGCGGCGAGCACGACCGCTTCCCGGAGCCGCTGCTGGCCGAGCTGGCCGCGGGCTGCCGCCACGTGCACGTGTGCATCACCCATCCGGGGGCGTACGCCCTGGCACAGCTCGCTGACCTGGACGTGACCGTCTCCACGGACCTGCACAACTGGGACGGCGAGAACCCGTACCACGAGCAGTTCGCGGCGGCCGCCGATGTGGTGTTCGTCTCGGCGGCGGCGCTGGCCGATCCCGAGGCGGCGCTGCGCCGGGTGCTGGCGCTGGGCCGGGCCCGGATCGCGGTCGCGACCGACGGCGAGCGGGGCGGTCACCTGCTCACCCGCGAGGACGGCACGGTGCGCCGGTTCGCCGCGGTGACGCCGCCGCGGCCGGTCGTGGACTCCAACGGCGCTGGTGACGCGTTCGCCGCCGGTTTCCTGTATGGACTGCTCACGGGTTTGCCGCCGGAGCGGTGCGCGGCGTACGGTGCGATTACAGGAGCGCACGCGTGCACGGTCGCGGCGACCGCAGTGGACCCGCTGGACCGGTCCGCGCTATTGGCACGCGCCCTCACGTTTTGAGTGGTGCGCGTGCGGTTACATGGGACGCATGAGCCTGCTGTTCCGCAAGACCTGGAAACTCGGCCCCCTGCGCCTGAACTTCACTCAGGGCGGCCTGTCCTCATGGAGTCTCCGCATCGGCCGCTGGTCGTGGAACTCGCGCACCCGGGCACACCGGGTGGATCTGCCCGGTCCCTGGTCCTGGAAGCAGAACAAGGGCGGCGGCAACAAGAGCTGACCTAACGAGCATCAGGTGCGCGCCGCTCCCGCAGGGCGCGCACCTTGCTGCGGTTACCGCAGCGTTGCATGGCGCACCAGCGGCGGCTGCCCGGCCGCGAGGTGTCCAGGAAGACCAGCCCGCACCGGTGCCCGCCGCACTCGCGCACCCGGTCGGCGTGCGGGCCGCTCAGCACGTCGATCACGTCGCGGGCGACCGAGGACAGCAGCTGCGTGCCGGTGGCGGGCAGCGTCCACTCCCGACGGAAGCCGCCCGGCGCGCCACGCAGCCGGGGAGCCAGCGACGGTGGCGCCGCCGCCTCGTCGACCAGCGAGGTCAGCTCGGGCCGCACGGGGTCATGGTGGATCAGCGCCCTGGCGAGTTCCCATAGTCCGTCGCGCAGCCGTTTCCCGGCGGCCAGCTCGCCCTGGCTGACCCGCACCTGCGCCGGGTCCAGCCGCAGCCGGCTCAGCGCGGCCCAGGCGGCCAGGTCGGCGGGCGCGTGCAGCGTCTCGAACACCGACAGCTCCCCCGGACCGCCGGAGACCAGCAGGTCCAGCCAGAGCGTGCCGGGATCGAACCGGAACACCCCACCTGACGGCGGCCGCAGCACCATGCCCGCTTCCATGTAACCACTATATGTGGTTACATGACGGGAGTACAGACCGGACGAGAGGAGCACCGTCATGGCACTGGACTGGAAGGTCGTCATCGACTGCGCCGACCCCCACGCGCTGACCGCGTTCTGGGCGCAGGCGCTGGGTTACGAGGTCGAGGACAACTCCGCGCTGATCGACCAGCTCGCCGCACAGGGTGCGATCGGCCCGGACGTCTACCTGGAGACCGGTGGGCGCAAGGCGTTCCGCGACCTGGTCGCCGTACGCCACCCGGACGACCCGGTGCAGCCGGTCACCGGCGTCGGGCTCGGCCGCCGCCTGCTGTTCCAGCGGGTGCCCGAGCCCAAGCACGGCAAGAACCGCCTGCACCTGGACCTGCACGCCGGGCCGGAACGGCGCGACGGTGAGGTCAGGCGCCTGGAAGGACTCGGCGCGTCGATCCTGCGCGAAGTGCAGGAACCGGGCACCCACCACGTCGTGATGGCCGACCCCGAGGGCAACGAGTTCTGCGTGCAGTGACCAGACCTTGCGGCACGGACGTGGCCCGGTGAGTCCGCGACGGGTGCGGCCGTGCCGCCGCCCGCGCGCGTCACAGCCGCTTGATCACAGCAGCTCGATGATGGTGGCGTTGGCCATGCCGCCGCCCTCGCACATCGTCTGCAGCCCGTAGCGGATGCCGTTGTCGCGCATGTGGTGCAGCAGCGTGGTCATCAGGCGCGCACCGCTGGCCCCCAGCGGGTGCCCGAGCGCGATCGCCCCGCCACGCGGGTTGAGCCGCGCCGGGTCGGCGCCGGTCTCGGCCAGCCAGGCCAGCGGCACCGGCGCGAACGCCTCGTTGACCTCGTACGCGCCGATGTCGCCGATGGACAGCCCGGCCCGCTTGAGCGCCTTGGCCGTCGCCGGGATGGGCGCGGTGAGCATGATCACGGGATCGTCGGCGGCGACGACCGCGGTGTGGATCCGGGCCAGCGGGGCGTATCCGTGTTCGGCGGCCCAGGCCGAGGTGGTGACCGCGATCGCGGCCGCGCCGTCGGAGATCTGCGACGCGGTGCCCGCGGTGACCACGCCGTCGGCCTTGAACGGGGTCGCGAGCTGGCCCAGCTTCTCCAGCGACGTCTCGCGCCGGATGCCCTCGTCGGCGTACACGTCACCGACCGGGGCGATCTCGGCGGCGAACAGCCCGCCGTCCGAGGCGGCGGCCGCCTTGTGGTGGCTGGCCAGCGCGTACTCGTCGAGCTGCGCCCGCGTCAGGCCCCACCGTGCGGCGATCATCTCCGCGCCGACGCCCTGGTTGAAAGGCACCGGGGCGTCCCCGGCGAAGCCGTCGACCCCGGCGTAGCGGGTGCGCAGTTCGGGGCCGTACGGCACGCCCAGTTCGCCGACCGAGGAGCCCATCGGCACCCGGCTCATCGACTCCACGCCGGCGGCGACGACGAAGTCGGCCTGCCCGGACAGCACGGTCGCGGCGGCGAAGTGCACGGCCTGCTGGCTGGAGCCGCACTGGCGGTCCAGGGTGGTGCCGGGCACGGTCTCGGGCCAGCCCGCGGCGAGCACCGCGTTGCGGCCGATGTTCCAGGACTGCTCGCCGGTCTGCGAGACGCAGCCGAGGATGACGTCCTCGACGTCGGCCGGGTCGAACCCGGTGCGGTCGCCGAGGTCCTGCAGGATCTGCCCGGCCAGGTCGACGGGGTGTACGCCGGACAGGCCGCCGTTGCGCCGGCCGACGGGGGTACGGACCGCTCCGATGATCACCGCATCACGCATGACAGCAGCCTACTGCGAAGTAACCTGAACGGCCGCTCAGGTATGCGTCAGAGCCGCCCCAGCCCCGCGACGCCCGCCACCAGCAGCGCGACCAGCACACCGAGCGTGATCCAGCGCGCCCGCGCCGACACCCGCCCGTCGACCAGCACCGCGGCGACCGCGTACGCGGCCATGATGGCGATCACCCACAGCTGCGGCGTACCCAGGAAGAACCCTCCGACCAGGCCGAACACCAGCAGCAGGAAAACTCCCGGCCCGGCCAGCGCGACCTGCCACGCCGGGCGCACCCGCGCCAGCCGCAGCAGTCCCCACATCGACAGTGCCGCACCGAGCAGGCACAGGAAGATGATCCCGAGCGCGTCGCCCAGGCACTCCATGCCGCCGACGCAGCCCTGCACCTGGATCACCGTGTAGGCCAGGCCCATCCACACGGCCAGGGACACGAAGGCGCACCCCGCCGCGCGGGCGGCACGGGCTGCGGGGCTCACGCCGGTGGTGGGCTCGATGCTCGTCATGACCGACATCGTGGCAGACCGGGGTGGCCACGGGCACCGGCGCTATGGTTGGCCCCCATGAGCCTTTACGACGTACCGATCAAGACCCTGCAGGGCGGCGACGCCGACCTCGCCCAGTACCGCGGCAAGGCCGTGCTCGTCGTCAACGTCGCCTCCCGCTGCGGGCTGACCCCGCAGTACACCGGGCTGCAGAAGCTCGCCGAGGCGTACGCCGACCAGGGCCTGGTCGTGCTCGGCGTGCCCTGCAACCAGTTCGCCGGGCAGGAGCCGGGCAGCGCCGACGAGATCGCCGAGTTCTGCGACGTGAACTACGGCGTCACCTTCCCGATGACGGAGAAGGTCGAGGTCAACGGCCCCGGCCGGCACCCCCTGTACGACCTGCTCACGCAGACCGCCGACGGCGACGGCGAGGCCGGCGACGTGAAGTGGAACTTCGAGAAGTTCGTCGTCGACCGCTCCGGCGCGGTCACCGCCCGGCTGCGCCCCCAGACCACCCCGGAGTCGCCGGAGCTGGTCGGGGCTGTCGAGCGCGCCCTGGCCTGATCAGGACCGGTCCTCGTCGGGCCGTACCTGCCCGGCCGCGGGTTCGGTCACCGGCTCCGCTGGTGCCGCCGGCTGCTCCGGCACCGACTCCAGGGCGGGCGGCCCGTCGCGGGGCTCCTGCTTGGGCACGTCGCGCAGGGGCAGGTACGGCTCGGCGTCGGGCGGCAGGCCCGCGGCGATGGCCCGCGCCCGGCCCAGCTCGGCGTCGAACTTCGCGCCGAGCAGCACCGCGACGTTGGTCAGCCACAGCCACACCAGGAACGCGATGATGCCGCCGAGGGCCCCGTAGGTGCGGTTGTAGGAGTCGAAGGTCGCGATGTAGTACGCGAAACCGGCCGACACGGTGATCCAGGTGCCCATCGCCACCATGGTCCCCGGCGTGATCCACCGGAACCCGCCCAGCCGCGCGTTCGGCGCGGCCCAGTAGAGCAGCGCGAGCAGCAGGCTGATCACCACCACCAGGACCGGCCACTTGATCACGTCGAGCACCTTCACGGTGGTGTCCTCGACGCCGAAAGCGCGCCCGACGCTGGTCGCGACCCGGCCGCTGAGCACCACGGCCAGCGCGCTCACGGCCAGCGAGACGCCCGTCACCGCGGTCACGAACAGCTGCACCGGGACCGTCTTCCACAGCGGCCGGCCCTCCGGCACGTCGTAGATCACGTTCGCGGCGCGCATGAAACCGCCGATGTAGCTGGTCGCCGACCAGAACGCGATAGCGAGACCGACCGCCAGGGCCACGCCCGCCGCCCGCTGGTCGTAACGCAGGTTGTCGAGGATCTCGAGCACGGCGTGCCGGGCGGGCGGCGGCGTCAGCTCGCTCAGGTTCTCCGCGACCGCGTCACTGGTCGGTTTGCCGAACAGGCCCACCCCGGCGACCAGTACCAGCATCCCGGGCAGGATCGACGTCACGCTGTAGTAGGTCAGCGCCGCCGCCCGGTCGGCGAGCTCGTCGTTGAGCAGTTCGACCACGGTCCGGCGGGCCACCCCCAGCCATGCCCGGAAGCTGAGCTGCGACGGCCGTTCCGGTCCCCGGGACAGGATGTGCAGCAGCCGCTCCCGGTGTGCCCGGCCCGGTTCCCTCGTACGTGCCACCGCTGCCTCCGCCACCGCGCCTGATCGATACCCCCGTATGACAGCAGAGTGAGCAACGCGTGACAAGCTCGGGCAGGTCACGGCGTCGTCTGTGGATCACGCACACGGAGCGTGCACGGCACGTATTATCAGGTCACCCCCGGTGACGGCAGTGCACGGCAGTGCGCTGCGGCAAGCAAGACGGGGGTATGGGCATGGGCTGGAAGTACCACTCACCGCCGGGATGGCCCGAGCCGCCGGAGGACTGGACCCCTCCCGCGGGCTGGCGTCCGGACCCCGCCTGGCCGTCCGCGCCCGAGGGCTGGCAGTTCTGGGTCAGCGACGGGGCCGACGACCCCACGCTGATGTTCGAGCTGCCCCCGGACGAGGGGCCGTTCACCAGCCTCGACGAGCTCATCAACCATCCGCGCGGCGAACGGCCCGACAGCGGCACGCCACGGCCGGGTCCGACCGCCGACGCGGTGACGGCCCGGTCGGCATCCGACGCGGCGGTGGAGGCGACCGACGTCGTGGTGGAGGACGCCGACGCCGCGGACGCCACCGACGTCGACCCTTCGCCGCAGCCGGTCCTGGCCACCGCCATGGACGCGGCCGAGCAGCCCGTACCCGCCGACCAGGCCCCGGCGGACGTCTGGGCGAGGCCGGCGACCGAGGCCGTCGCCGCGCGCGACGCCACGATGCCTCCGGAGCAGCTCCCCGAGCCGGTGCCCACCACGGCGCACCCGCAACCGGCCCCGGTGCTCGCCGTGCAGACCGCCATGGCCATGGACGCCGCAGCGGCCCCCGACGCGGTGTGGTCCGACCAGCGACCGCGGCCGGTCTGGCCGGTCGACCCGGCGATGACGGCCGAACCCGCCTGGATCGCTGAACCCGCGCCCGAACCGGCGCTGGCCGACACCCCGCCACCGGCCTGGACGGACGAGCCGACCAGCCCGGCCTGGGTGGCCGCACCCGCGATGTCAGCCGAACCGGCCTGGGCAGGGGCAACCGACGCCGTGGCCGCCGCACAGGACACGACGGGCGCGGCCCCGGCGTTCGCCACCGCACCGGACACGACGGGCGCGGCCCCGGCGTTCGCCGCCACCGCACCCGAGCTGACACCCGCCACCATGTCGGCGACGTCCGAGCCGGTCGCCGTCGAGCGAGAACCGGCCGTCACGCCAGCGATGTCCGAGCCCGTCGGCGTCGAGCGGGAACCGGTGGTCATGGCAGCGACGTCCGCGCTGGTCGACGTCGAGACGGTCGACGCTGCCGCGATCGGCGATCCGGTCGCGGCGGCCGCCGAGGTCGCCGAGCCCGAGCCCGTGCCTGTCGCCGCGCCGTTGACGTCGGGGATCGCGTGGCCGGCGTTCGACCCGAAGGACGCGGAGGAACCCGAGCCCGTGCCGGTCGGCGTGCCGACCGCGGGGGTGCCGCTGACCGGGGTGCCGGTCATGGCCTTCGCGGCGGAGCCCACGCCCGCCCCTGCCTCGCCGCCGCCCGGCACGCCGCCCGGCACGCCGCACCTGCCCGCCCATGCCGCGTCGCACGTGCCCGCGCACGCCGCGACACGTTCCCGCCGCCCGTGGTGGATCTGGGGGCTGGCCGGAGCGGCCGGGCTGCTGCTGTGCGCCATGGTCGGCGTGGGCGGTTTCCTCGCCGTGCGGTGGGGCGACGGCGGTTCGACCGCGGTCGCCGAACCCGGTGCCACCGCCGTCGGCACGGTGCCCGAAGCGGAGGCCAGCAAGCAGGCCCAGGCCCGGCCGATCCCGTCGCCGAGCAGCCAGGCCGCGCAGGCCCAGCCCCAGGACCAGATCTTCGAGGGCGAGGGACCGCAGACGGTGCCGGTGGAACTGGGCAACACCTTCCACACCGTCGCGCTCACCTACATGGGCACCGGCGCGTTCGTGGTGCGCACCGTCAAGGCCGACGGTCAGGAGATCCAGACGCTGGTCAGCGCCGCGGAGAGCTACGAGGGCGTACGCCCGCTGGACCTGGGCGAGATCCGGCCCGACGCGGTCAGCATCCAGGCCGACGGCGGCTGGCGCATGGTGGTGCGGCCGCTGGCGTCCGCGCAGACCTTCAGCGGCAACGCGTCCGGGGTGGGCGCGGACGTGCTGCTGATCCCGCGCACCGCGGCGGAGTCGGTGAAGGTCGCGTTCGACCACCGCGGCACGGGCAAGTTCACCGTGCAGGCGATCGGCTCCGACAGCGCGACGCTGATCAGCCAGGAGGGCGACTTCACCGGCGAGACCATGCTGCCGCGCGGCACGGTCGTGGTCGTGATCGACACCAATGGGGTGTGGACCTTCAGCCGCGAGTGACTGCGTACCATCACCGCCATGGGTCCGCTGGACGGCTTGAAGGTGCTGGAGGTCGGCGGCATCGGCCCCGGTCCGTTCTGCGGCATGCACCTGGCCGACCTGGGCGCGGACGTGGTGCGGGTGGACCGCCCGGGCGGCGGGATCACTGCCGTGGACCCGCGCTTCGACCTGCTGCAGCGCGGCAAGCGAGCGGTCGCGGTCGACCTGAAGGACCCCGGCGGGGTGGCGCTGCTGCTGCGCCTGGTCGACCGGGCCGACGTGCTGGTCGAGGGCTTCCGGCCGGGCGTCGCCGAGCGGCTGGGCTTCGGGCCCGAGGTGTGCC
This sequence comes from Catellatospora methionotrophica, assembly GCF_011297335.1. Lineage (GTDB taxonomy): Bacteria > Actinomycetota > Actinomycetes > Mycobacteriales > Micromonosporaceae > Catellatospora > Catellatospora methionotrophica. The sequence goes on from NZ_JAAOTJ010000026.1 coordinate 60,210, forward strand.
TGCACCGGCGGCCGCAACTGGTCTACGGCCGGATCACCGGCTGGGGCCAGGACGGGCCCCGGGCGCACACCGCCGGGCACGACCTCACCTATCTCGCGGTGACCGGCGCGCTGCACGCGATCGGCCGGGCGGGCGGGCCGCCGCAGATCCCGCTCAACCTGCTCGGCGACTTCGCGGGCGGCGCGATGTACCTGGTGTCGGGAATCCTCGCGGCACTGTGGCGGGTGCGCGGCGGAGGGCCGGGCCAGGTCGTCGACGCGGCGATCGTGGACGGCGCGGCCCACCTGACGGCGATGCAGTGGGGCATGTACGCGGGCGGCACCTGGCGCGACGAGCGCGGCGTGAACCTGCTCGACGGCGGCGCGCCCTTCTACGACGTGTACGCCACCGCCGACGGCCGCCACGTCGCGGTGGCGGCGCTGGAGCCGCAGTTCTTCGCCGCGCTGGTCCGGCTGCTGGACCTGCCCGCCGACACCCCGCAGTACGACCGGGCGACCTGGCCCGAGCTGCGCGGGCAGCTGGCGCGGCGGTTCGCGGCCCAGCCGCAGGCGCACTGGGCGCGACTGTTCGCCGACACCGACGGCTGCGTGGCCCCGGTGCTGTCGATGGCGCAGGCCCCGACCGATCCGCAGCTCACGGCACGGGGAACCTACGTGGTGCGGGACGGGGTGACCCAGCCCGCGCCCGCCCCCCGCTTCTCGGACACCCCGGCCGCCCTGGACCGGCCCCCGGCCCTGCCGGGCGAGCACACCGCGCAGGTGCTCGCCGACTGGTGCGGCGAGCGGTGAGCTTGCGGCGCGTGGTTAGCGTCGGGGCATGACGACCAGCATCGCGTACGACCGCAAGGAGCAGCTCCAGCAGATCCAGAGCGGGCTGCTGCCCGGCGAGCAGGTGATCGCCGTGTACGACGCCATCGGGACGGGCACGGGCTTCATCGGCCTCACCGACCGCCGCGTGATCATTCAGGACAAGTCCTTTGTGGGCAAGAAGACGGCCATCACCAGCATCCCCTATTCGAAGATCACCAGCGTGAGCGTGGTCAGCAACAAGTCCTGGGCGGGGCAGTTCTTCTCGACCGGCGCGATCGCCATCAACGTCGGCACGCACGTGTACGAGATGGAGTTCCGGGGCGACGAGAAGTCGCACCATGTCCACGATCTGATCCTGCATCGCATCACCAGCTGAGCAACCTCCCGGCCCCCGTCGCGCGTCTGGTGACGCGGCAAGGGTTACCGTGGCAGCCCCCTGGATGGCAGGATGTCGCGTGACTCAGCGGGGACAGTCCGTAAGGCCGCGGCAAGGCATGCCGCGGCCTGCGCGGGCATCGAGAACGGGAGATCGCGTCCATGGTCGGCGCCGACGCTTCGCGGCCGCTGCGGCCCACGGACCCACGTGAGCTGGGCGGTTACACACTGCTGGGCCGCCTCGGCGAGGGCGGCATGGGTTGTGTCTACCTGGCCCGTGATCCGTTGGACGCCCTGGTCGCGGTCAAGGTGATCCGGGCGGACCTGGCCGGGGAGCCCGAGTTCCGGCAACGGTTCCGCAGTGAGGTCGAGCGGGCCAAACAGGTGCCGCCGTTCTGCACCGCCGAGGTGCTCGACGCCGATCCCGACCACGACTCCCCCTACCTGGTGGTCGAGTACGTGGACGGTCCCAGCCTGTCCCATGTGGTGCAGCAGCGCGGCCCGCTGACCCCGGCCAACCTGCACGGCCTGGCGATCGGCGTGGCGACGGCGCTGACCGCGATCCACGGCGCGGGCGTCATCCACCGCGACCTCAAGCCCAGCAACGTGCTGCTGGCCCCGGGCACGCCCAAGGTCATCGACTTCGGCATCGCCCGCGCGGTCGAGGGGCAGCCCGGCAACACCCGCACCGACCAGCTCATCGGCACGGTCGCGTACATGGCCCCGGAGCGGCTGGACACCAAGGCGCGCAAGGCGCTGACCCCGGCCGCGGACGTGTTCGCCTGGGGTGCCGTGGTCGCGTTCGCGGGCACCGGCCGGATCACCTTCGCCGCCGACTCGATGCCCGCGGTCGCCGTACGCATCATGACCGCCGAACCGGACCTGGACGGGCTCACCGGACCGCTGCGCGAGCTGGTCGAGGCGGCCCTGGCCAAGGATCCCAAGGACCGCCCGACGGCCCGCGACCTGCTGGACCGGCTGCTCACCCGCGGGCCGGACCGGGCGCTGAGCTCCGGCGAGCTGCCCCGGCAGGCGGCCGCGGCGGCCGAGGCGGGCAGCAGGTTCGCCGTGGTCGACGCCGACCCGACCAGTCTGCGGCCCGACGCGGCGCCACGGCTGCGCGACTCCCGCTGGGCCAAGCCGGTCGCGGCCGGGCTCGGCGCGACGACGCTGCTGCTCGGCGGCCTCACCGTGGCGCTGCTGACCGGGGCGCTGCCGGCCGGGTTCGCGGCCGCGCCGTCGGCGAGCACGTCGCCCAGCGCCTCCCCCACGCCGTCGCCGAGTCCCAGCCTGAGCCCGTCGCCGAGCACGTCGCCGTCGCCGTCGCTCTCGCCGTCCCCGTCGGCCACCCCGAAGCCGTCCAAGCCCGCGCCGTACCGGGTGGAGAAGCTGAACCGGGCGCAGAGCTGGTCGGTGCGCACGGACGACCCCGACGGGGCCACCTGCCGCTACGGCAACCAGGCGTTCGAGGTGACCACGCTGAAGGACTGGAGCTACCAGTGCAGCGGCCCGGACGACACCCTGGCCGACTTCCGGGTCGAGGTCGACGTCGCCCTGATGGATGAGGGCTCATGCGCCGGGATCTGGTTCCGCTACCGCGCCCTGCACGGCTACGAGCTGCGGGTGTGCGAGGACAAGGTCCGCCTGATGCGCCACGCCGACGACGACCCCAGCAACGGCCGGACCCTGGTCGACATCCCGCTGGACAAGCCGCTGGCGCTGGGCAAGTTCACCCGCGTGGGCATCTCCGCGGCGGGGCCGCGGTTCCGGCTGTTCCTCGGCGGCAAGGAGATCACCCGGACGCCGTTCGAGAACGCCCAGTTCACCGAGGGCCGGGTGATCCTGGGCGTGTCCACCGTGGGCAAGGAGGGCGCGTCCCCGTGGCGGGTACGGTTCCGGAACATCTCGATGTGGCAGAGCGCCCTCTGAGGCGGCCGCTGCCGATTATGGTGAAGCGTGGGCCCGTGCGGCGGGCCTGAGGGGTGGACCCGATGCCGGACGTGGAGGTCTTCGACTCCCGGCGCTGTGAGCTGGGCGAAGGTCCGCTGTACGCCGACCGCGACGACCGGGTCTGGTGGGTCGACATCCTCGGCCGGCGGGTGCTGTGGCGCTCGCCCGACGGCGCGGACTCCGGCGAGATCAGCACGTCGGCGCACGTCGGCGCGGCGGTGCCGGTCTGCGGCGGCGGTTTCGTGGCGTGCCTGCCGCAGGGACCGGTGCGGATGCTGCCCGGCGGCGGCGAGCAGCGGCTGCCCGGCTATCCCGGCGACACCGCCGGGCTGCGCTCCAACGACGCCAAGGCCGATCCAGCGGGGCGGCTGTGGCTGGGCACGATGGCCTACGACGAGCGCCCCGGCGCGGCCACGCTGTACCGGCTGGATCCGGGGGCCCCGGCGCTGACGGCCGTGTTCACCGGGCTGACCATCAGCAACGGGCTGGGCTGGTCACCCGACGGCGCCACGATGTACCACATCGACACCCCGACGGGGCGGGTCGACGCCTACGACTACGACCTGGACACCGGGCAGCCGACCGGGCGGCGCACGCTCGCGGACATCGATGAGGGGCACCCCGACGGCATGTGCGTCGACGCCGACGGCGGGGTGTGGGTGGCGCTGTGGGACGGCGGCGCTGTGCGCCGGTACACCCCGGACGGGCGGCTCGACCGGGTGGTCGCCCTGCCGACCCCGCTGGTGACCAGCTGTGCGTTCGCCGGGCCCCGGCTGGACACGCTGGTGATCACCACGGCGTCGGTGGGCCGGCCGGGTGATCCGCACGCCGGCCTGGTGTACGCCCACCAGCCGGTGGACGTGGTGGGGCGGCCCACGGACTGTTTCCGGGGCTGAGCCCTCCACACGGGACCGACGCGTATAACCATTAATGAATCTTCCTCACTTCAGTACGCTGAACTGCCTATATTCGTGGCTATGGTGCAGCGGTTAATCAGCGCTTTCGGCCGGTACAGCGGGATGCTCCGCGCCGGCGTCCTGGGTGGGGTCGTGCTTGCCCTCGCCTCGCTACCGCTGGCCGTACCTGCGGGCATCGGAGCCATGAAGGGCGCGGCCATCTTGCAGAGCATGCCGACCGAGCTCAAAGATCATCAGGTCGGCCAGACCACCTACGTCTACGCCAGCGACGGCAAGTCGCTGATCACGATGTTCTACGACGAGCACCGCAAGTTCGTGCCGCTGGCATCGCTGAGCCCGAACATCGTCAACGCCGTGATCGCCGCCGAGGACGCCCGCTTCTACTCCCACATGGGCGTGGACTTCCAGTCCATCGCCCGCGCCTTCGTGGCCAACCGGCAGCAGGGCGAGGTCTCCCAGGGCGCTTCGACGCTCACCATGCAGTACGTGCGCATGGCGCTGCGCGACAGCGCCACCACCGCCCAGGAGGCGGTCGCGGCGACCGAGCAGACCCCCCAGCGCAAGCTGACCGAGATCCGCCTGGCGATCAAGCTGGAAGGCCAGTGGACCAAGGATCAGATCATGGAGGGCTACCTCAACATGGCCTACTTCGGCCACCGGGCGTACGGGATCTACGCCGCCTCCCAGATCTTCTTCTCCAAGGAGCCCAAGGACCTGACCCTGGTCGAGGCCGCCACCCTGGCCGGACTGGTCAAGGCACCGTCCTCGTTCGACCCGGCCAACCAGACCGGCCCGGCCCTGGACCGGCGCAACTACGTGATCCGGCGGATGGCCGAACTCAAGCTCATCACGCCCGAGCAGGCCAACCAGGCCACCGCCGAGCCGATCAAGCTGAAGCTGAGCAGCCCGCCGCGCGACTGCGGCTCGGTGCCCGCGGCCAACCGCGACTGGGGCTTCTTCTGCGACTTCTTCAAGAACTGGTGGATGCAGCAGCCCGCGTTCGGGCCCAACCCGGTGGCCCGCCTGGACAACCTGCGCACCGGCGGCTACAAGGTGGTCACGAGCCTCGACCCGAAGCTGCAGGCGTACGGCATGAAGGACCTGCTGAGCCGGTCGAAGACCGACATGCGCCTGGCGTACGGCAACGTGCTCGTGCAGCCCGGCACCGGCCGCGTGCTGAGCATGGCCGTCAACCGGATCTACTCCATGGACCAGAGCAAGAACGGCCCGAACTCCGACCCGATCAAGCGCTCCTTCAACGTCAAGGGCAGCTACCCGAACACGGTCGCGCCGCTGCTGGGCGGCGGTGACATCCCGGGCTACCAGGCCGGGTCGACGTTCAAGATGTTCACGATGGTCGCCGCGCTGGACGCGGGCATGAAGATGTCGAAGTCGTTCTACTCCCCGCAGCGCTTCACCTCGATCTACGTGGTGGAGCCCGGCGGCCCGGCCGCCTGCGGCAACCGCTGGTGCCCGTCGAACGCCAGCGCCAGCATGACCGGCAAGCAGAACATGTACTCCGGCTTCGGCAAGTCCGTCAACACGTACTTCGTCCAGCTGGAGCAGGCCGTGGGCTCGGACAAGGCGGTACGCATGGCCGAGAAGATGGGCCTGGTCTGGCACACCGACGTGGACCGGCTGCACGCCTCGCCCAAGCACGCCGACAAGTGGGGCGCGTTCACGCTCGGCGTCGCCGACACCACCCCGCTGGAGATGGCCAACGCGTACGCGACGGTCGCCGCCGAGGGCATGTACTGCAAGCCCAGCCCGGTGCTGTCCATCAAGACCCCGCAGGGCGCGGACTTCACCGCGACCGTCGACGGCAAGCAGGTCGTCGCCGCCGACCCGCAGTGCACCCGCGTGTTCAGCCAGGACGTGGCCCGTGCCGCCACCGACGCGGCCCGCTGCGTGACCGGCTACAAGGCCGCCCGCGGCAGCTGCGGCGACTGGTCCACCGGTTCGCGGGTGTACGCCATGATGGAGCGCCCGATCGCGGGCAAGACGGGCACCACCGACGACACCCGCGCCGCGTGGTTCGTCGGGTTCACGCCCGAGCTGGCCGCGGCGAGCTTCATCGCCGACCCCGACTACGTCAAGAACGTGGCCGGTGACGGCAACTACAACATGCCGCTGGACGCGGTGACGAACTCGCTGAAGAACGCGCTGAAGGACAAGCCGGTGCGCGACTTCAACCCGCCGTCGTCGGACATCCTCAACTGAGGTCACGGCCGCAGCCCCACCCCGCGAGGTGGGGCTGCGGCGTGTGTCAGGACAGCACCGAGCGCTGCTCGGGCACCCGCCAGTCGTTCATCCAGGACTGCTCCAGCGCCAGCGCGTGGCACAGCGACTCGGCGGTCCACTGCTCGTACGGCGCGGGCACCGTGACCGCGTCGGCCCGCAACCGGCGGCAGGCCGCGTCGAGCAGCCGCTGATCGTCGCCTCCGGCGCCGCCCGCCAGCAGCCGCCGCGCCTTGACCAGCTCCTCGACCAGGGCCCGTTCGACCTGCCCGGCCAGCAGCGGCGGCTTGGCGTCGACCTCGACCCGGCGGCCCAGCGTCGCGGCCACCGTCGCCGCCAGGATCAGCAGCACCCCGACCCGGAACGCCACTGCCAGGCCGTCCTGCAGCCCGCCACCCGACAGCGCCGCCGGGCGGGCCCAGCCGAGCACCTCGGTCAGCCCCAGCAGGGGCACCATGTCCACCAGATGCCAGGCGTAGTCGGCCACCGCGGCGACCGCCACGTCGAGCGCGGGCAGCACGTCCGGGTTGGGCACCCGGCCACCCAGCTCCACGTCGGCGGGCACCGCCACCGGGGCGTGCCCGTGCAGCCAGCCTGCCCGCCAGGCGCCGACGGTGAGCACCGCGGCCAGCGCGGTCACCACGGTCAGCCGGGGCACCAGGGCGGACAGCTCGCGGCTGCGCGCCCAGCGGTGCGCCCAGCGCACGCGGTCGGCGTGCGGGGCGGTCCGGCGCGGGCGCACCAGGCGCAGCAGCCGCCGGTGCATCGGGTCGGCCAGCCAGGACGGCAGGTCGAGGGCACCGGGTTCGTGCTCGAAGCGCGCGGGCGGGCGACGCCAGGACCAGTACTCCCGGGCCACCGCGGCCCGCCTGCTCGCCTCGCTGCGCCGCCGCAGCCCCCGGGCGACCCGCACCAGCAGCGCGACCAGCCCCGCGCCCGCCATGACGAACAGCACCGGACCGGGCACGCCCGGCAGCACCGCCGCCGCCGCGACGACGGCCACGGCCAGCACCGCGGCGGCCGTCCACACCACCAGCCGCACCAGCGCCGCGAGCCCGACCCACAGCCACATCGCGCCAGGGAACGGCAGCACGCCGTCACGTTCGCGGCGCGGCAGCCGTTCTGTTCGCACCGCCAGCTCGTTGACCCTGGTGAAGTCGGGCTGCAGACGCGTCGTCCCGCCGACGGTCCTGACGTCCATGGCGCTCCCCAGATCTCGCGCCTCCGGCGCGGCAACGGCATTCAAGCCGCACACTAGGGCAAACCCCCGCCATTGACAGTCAACTGTCTTACACCTGGACGGACCGGATGTGCGACCCGGCACCCGGCACCCCACCCGTCGCAACTCTTAAAAAGTCGCGCCTTCCACCACACGTGGAAGGCGC
>NZ_JAAOTJ010000027.1 GCF_011297335.1 Catellatospora methionotrophica
CCGTCACCGAAGCATTCCCACCCATGTCAGTGACCGTCCGACTCGAAGACGAGATCGACATCTCCCGCGGCGACATGATCTGCCGCCCGCACAACACCCCGGCGGCCGCGCAGGACATCGAAGCCCTGGTCTGCTGGATGGACGAGACCCGGCCGTTGACCGTCGGCGCGAAGTACGCCATCAAGCACACCACCCGCACCGCGCGTGCGATCGTCAAGGGCCTGCAGTACCGGCTCGACGTCAACACCCTGCACCGCGACGAGACCGCCACGCAGCTAGGGCTGAACGACATCGGCCGCATCCGCCTGCGCACCACCGTCCCGCTGATGGCCGACGAATACCGCCGCAACCGCACCACCGGCGGCTTCATCATCATCGACGAGGCCACCAACCGCACCGTCGCCGCAGGCATGATCATCGAAGCCGCCTGACCTGCTCCAACGCCGAAGCCGCACCCTCCCCGTCGGGAGGGTGCGGCTTTTGGCTTACCGGAGATCGCTGTTTCGTGTCAGAAACTGCGGCCCCACCTCACGATGTGACACGAAACAGCGATCATCGTGTGGGACAGGGCGGTTGAGGTCGACGGATCCGGGTCAGTGGCCGGGTTGGCGGGTGAGCCAGGGGTCTTTGGCCAGGAGGGTGAGGGCTTTGACGGCGTCGGGTTCCTTGTCGACCGTGGTGGCGTAGCGCGGGCGGGAGTCCTGCTCGCTGCTGAAGTAGAGGATGCCCTTGATCTGCGGCTGCTGGGGTAGGGCCAGGCGCATCTCGTGCAGCCAGGCGGCTCGCTGGCCGGGGTTGCCCTGCACGACGCCGAACTCGCCGATGAGCAGCGGGCGGGGACGGTGCCGGGCCCACTCCAGCACGGGTGCCATCAGCTGGGTGAAGGTGTACATCTCAGGGCCGGAGTACACGTCGGCGCACAGCCAGTCGACCTGGTCGTCGCCCGGATAGTAGGGCTGGGCGCGGCCGTCCATGAAACCGTCGGCGTGCGGGCACCACACCCAGGCGGCGTTGTCCGCGCCGACCTCGGTGAAGATGGCGCGTACGTGCTTCCACGCGGCCACGTAGTCCTCCGGGGAGTGGACCACGTTGAACAGGTTCGGCCGGTCCATCTCCCAGCGGTAGCGCAGCAGGATCGGGGTGCGGAAGTTGCGTACGGCCTCGGCGCGCCGCCGGATCTCCTCGTCGTAGACCCCGGTCACGATCGAGCGGGTGTCGGTGCCCGCCCAGGAGATCATCAGCAGCTTGCCGCGGTGCACCAGTTCGTAGTCGTAGGTCGACGGGAAGTCGTCCTGCCACGGGTGGAACGAGTGGGCCAGCGCGAGCGGCCGGTCGACCATCTCCTCGAAGCTGTCGATCGCGTCGAGCTGGTCGCCGGTACGCCGGTTCTGCGCGTTGACGAAGGCGCCGAACCACGCGCCCGTATCGGGTACCGCGGGCCCGCGCCCGGTGGTCGTGAACGGACCGGACGCGGCCAGGGGGAGCTGCTCCAGGGTGGGGCTGGGACGAACCGCCATAGGCGGCTCCTCCTCCGGGACGACGGTCGTGCAGCCGGCAGCCGCCACTGCCAGAAGCACCATCACCAGCCCCGCAGCCGGTAATGCTCTTCTCATGGGACGAGGGTCTCCACTGGGGGTGAGGTCTGTGCCGGGGTCTTGCCACGACGCCGGAGCGCGCGCAGGCCGGCCAGTTGCAGAACGTGTCTGCAGCGCCACACTACCGCCAGATAGGCGACGGTCGCGACGAGCACCGAGGCGACCCCGACGAGCGGGTGGTCGCCGAAAAGGGCACGGGCCAGCAGGGGCAGGGCGGCGTAGCAGGCCACGGCGGCTGCCATCGCGACGAACCCGCCCCGGCAGAGGGGGGACAGTCCGTGCCGTCGCTGCAGCTGTACCAGCGGCAGCAGGTTCTTGATGAGCAGCGCCGTCGACCAGGCGATCGCGGCGCCGACGATCCCGTAGGACGGGATCAGCACGATGTTGAGGACCACGTTCACGACCAGCGCCAGCATGGTCTGGAAGAACGCGACGCCGGTATGCCCGGCCATCTCCTGGACCGTGGAGACCATGCCGCACGCGGTCGCGACGAGCATGGTCAGCGACAGCACGATCCCGACGACGCCCGCGTCGCCGCCCGCCGTGTAGCCCTGGCCGAACACCGTCATCAGCTGGCCGCCGAAGATGGCCCAGGTCAGGTAGAACGGCCAGATCAGCGCGATCAGCCAGGTGGTGGTCATCTGGTAGAGCCGGTTGGCCTCGTCGTGCTGGTTCTGCGCGAGCAGTCCGGAGAAGCGGTGCTGCACGGTCTGCCCGAGTGCCTGCCCGCCGAGCTGGCCGATGACCAGGAAGCGGGTGGCGGCGGTGTAGAGCGCGGCGTCGACCGGGCCGCGCAGCGCGGCCATCAGCACCACGTCGAGGCGCTGCAGGGCCAGCTGCGCCAGTCCGGTGCCCGCCCGGGGCGAGGCGTACCGCCAGAACCGTCCCCAGTCCTCGCGGGTCGGCGCCTCGACGGGCTGCTTGCCGGAGCGTTCGGCCTTGCGGCGCAGTTTCGCCGACCAGAGCACCGCGACGACCAGGCCCAGCGCGTACGGCAGGGACCAGGCCAGGGCCAGTGCGACGGAGCTGGTCCAGCCCGCGATCAGCACGGCGACGACGCCGAGCAGTTGCAGGCCGGGCCGCAGCACCCGCATGACCATGACGTTGGGCCGGGTGGTGCCCAGTCCACGGCCCACGGCCAGGTGTACGCCGGTGATGGTGGAGGTGGGCAGGAAGACGCCGAACACCCGGATCGCGGCGACGGTGCCCGCCGGGGCGTCCGGCAGCATGATGTCGACCAGCCACGGCGCGGCGAACCACAGCCCGACCGCGAGCACGATGCTGGCGACCACGACCGGGATCGTCGCGATCCGTACCGTGGCGCGGATCTTTCCGGTCTCCTCGCGCACCCGCTGCTGGGCGAGCAGGTAGACCACGCCGGTCTCCGCGCCGAGCAGCGCCGCCGCGGACAGGATCAGGAACACCGAGGTGAGCGTGAACAGCACCCCGGCGACGCTGGCGTCGAAGCCACGGGTGACGACCACGGTCAGCGCCAGGCCGGCGAGCGCGGAGACGCCCGCGCCGACGAGGTTGAACAGGCTGCTGCGCATGACGCGCCCGCGGTCGGCCCCGTAGGCCCCGGCGTGCGCCGGTGCGGTGACGCTCATCGCCGCCAGCTCGGCTGATGGCCGAGCCAGTCGGCCAGGCGCTGGTCGTACGGCGCGAAGTGGTCCTCCAGGCGGGCCCGCAGCTCGTCCGACATCGGCGAGCGGGGCCGGGCGTTGTGCTGGTCGTGCACGATGCCCGGCGCGTCCGGGATGCCCAGGAACTCGCACACGCCGGTGAACACGCGCGCCGGGTCGGCGAAGTAGTCGTGGCTGTCGACGACGTGCAGCCGCTCGCGGCCGACCAGCGACTCCAGGTGCAGCAGCTGGTCGATGTACTCGCCGCGGCCGAGGTGGGCGAGGTGGCGTACGGCGTGGCTGTGGTAGTTCGGGTCGGCGGCCATCTTCTCGCGCTCGCCGGCCATGCGCCCGGCTTCGAGCGCGACGGCCTGCTCGAACTTCTCGGTCTCGAAGCCGCGGGCGTACTCGTGGGCGTGGCCCGAGTAGGCGCGCTCGACCGGGTCGCGCAGCAGCACGATGAGCTTCACACCGGGCAGGTCCCGGGCGATGCGCTCGGGGGCCAGCGGGTGCCACATGTAGTACGGGCTGGCCTCGCCGGTGACCACGGGCGTGCCGAGGGCCTGCGAGGTGCGCTCGGCCTTGCTGCGGCTGACGAAGTGGCCCATGAACCAGGCGTGGCCGCGGTGGTAGTCCATGTCGAAGTAGTGCACGCCCTTGCGGAAGCGCGGCGGCAGGTAGGACGGGTGCTGCGCGAGCGCCTTGTGCAGCGACGTGGTGCCGCCGCGCTGCGTGCCGACGATCAGGAACGACGGCACCATGCGCCGGTCCGCGGTCAGCTGTCCCGCGGTCCGGGCCAGCGCGCCCGCCTTGCGCCAGACGAACTTCCGTACGCGGCTCTTGACTGCCATCAGTTCTCTCCCACCAGAGAAGCCCATCGCCCGCCGAGTCCGGCGAACGCCCCGATGATCCACTCGTCGACGCGGCCCATCGGCCGGCCGAGGTTGTCCAGACCGTCGCCGAGGTACCGGCTGCCGATCTCGACGAAGTACAGGGCGGCGACCTCGTTCGCGACCGCCGCGTCGACCCCGAGCGGGGCGAGCAGTTCCGCGGCCCGCCCGGCCACCGCCCGTGCGGCGGTCACGGGGTCGGTATGCCGTACGGCGACGGCCTCGTGCAGCTCGAAGTGCAGCGGGTCGTAGCCGACCGGCACGTCCGGCGTGAAGCGTTCGAAGTCCCACAGCAGCAGCTCGCCGTCGCGGACGGACATGTTGCCGCCGTTCCAGTCGCCGTGCCAGCAGCCGAAGCCGAGCTCGGCGTCCGCGCACGCGGCGAGCGCGCGCCGCATCAGACCCGCGGTGGGCCGCTCGCCCAGCGCGTCGACCTGCGCGGCCAGCCGGGCGGCGTACGAGCTCCCCGCGTACGTGCTCCGGGTGACGCCCTGCACCTGGGCGATCGAGCGCATCGCGGCGAGGCTCAGCGGGGTCAGCCCGTCCGGCGGGGCGTCCTGGCTGACCGGCAGCGCGCCGACCACGAGCAGGGACGCACCGGCCCAGGTGCCGAAGTGCAGCACCTCGGGGACGCGCGCGGGGGCCAGGTCACGGCCGGACAGCAGGCTCAGCGCCCGGTGCTCGGCGTCGACCAGGGTCGTGGTCAGGTCGTTGACGGCCATCTTCGCGTACGCCACGGTGTGCGCCCGGTCGTCGATGAGCTGGAGCACCGGCTTGCGGTTGGCCCGGGGCGGCCCGAAGCGCACGCTGAGCCGCACCCGCTGCCCGAGCAGGCCGCTGAGGTGCTCGGCCAGCGTCGGCTGCGCCTGCACCGCGAGCCGGTCACGGAAGACCAGGTCGCCGAGGGTGCGGCTGCCGAGCCCGGTGGAGAAGACCCCGGCGAGCACCCGCTGGCGCAGCCGGTCCTTCGCGGACCGGGGGGCGCTGGTGTGCCGGATGGCCGCACCGGCCGCGCGCCGGTCGCCGTGCGGGACGAGCAGCCGTGCCTTGCCGATGGCGGGCACGACGGTGTAGACCTCGCCGGCCGCTCCCGCGCCCCGGCCCAGGAAGACCCCGTCGGTGGCGGCGTCGACGTCATCGCCCAGGAGCCGGCCGAGCTCGGTGAGGAACTCCCCGCTCACTTCGCCGCCTCGCGGCCGGTCGTGGTCAGGGTCCGCGCGCGGCTCATGTGTACACCCGGTTCGTCTCGTTGCGCCAGAGCAGGGCCAGCGGAACCATCATGATCACCAGCGTCATGCCGGTGGAGTTGTAGATCGTGGCGAACCAGATCGCCAGCGGGGCGGTGACCCCGGCGGCGATGCCGAGCCACGAATGGTCGCGACGGAACCGCCAGCCATACCAGGCGAAGAACAGCAGGTAGAGACCCGCGCCGACGAAGCCCTGCGTGATCAGCAGCATCCAGAGCTGGCCGTCGCTGCCGATGTCGCGGTTGCCGCACTGCTCGCAGGACGGGCTCTGGCCGATCGCGATGGACCGCTCGCTGCCGATCGTCTCCGACTGGCCGCCGAACCCGATGATCGGCGACGCCTTCGCGGCCTCCACCGCGGCGGCGTTGAGCGACGCCCGGCCCTCGTTGGAGTGCGGGTTGTCCATGCGCGCCGTGATCGTGCTGCCCAGCGGGGTTGCCAGCACCAGCAGCCCGGCCAGGGCCACGGCGACGAGCACCCCGGCCACCGGCATGATGCTGCCGCGGATCGCCATCCGGACGACCAGGTAGGCCAGGATGATGCCCAGGCCCGCCCAGGTGCCGCGGTTCAGCGAGTACACGATCGGGACCATCGCGGCGGCCAGCACGAGCGCGGGCCAGATCTTGCTCCACAGGGTCTTCGCATCGTGGTACGTGGCCAGGATGAACCAGGGCAGCAGCACCGCGATGCACTGGCCCCAGGCGTTGGTGTACTGGAACGGCGCGGCCGGGCGGGGCGACGGCGACTCGCCGACGATGCTCTGCCACTGCGCGAACTCGATGCGCACCGACGAGCGGACCCAGCCGTTGGCCATCAGCGACTTCGGCATCACCTCGGCCAGCGGCGTCGTCACCGCGATGCGCGGCAGCAGCACACCCGCGATGCCGCCGACGACGAGCACCACGAAGAAGTAGGCCAGGAACTTGACGACACGCTTGGTCGGCAGCTCCTTCTCGGAGAGGTTGCCGACGTAGAGCAGCACCACGATCGCGGCGGCCATGTCCATCAGGCGGCGTACGAACGCCAGGATGCGCCCGAGGCCCATCTCCACCGGCAGCGCGTTCGGCACGGTGGCGTCCAGCATGACGACGCCGACCAGGCCCAGGAAGCACAGCAGCAGCCAGGCGAAGACCGGGGAGGGCATCCGCACCCGGCGACGCCGGAGCAGCTCCAGCGCCATCGGGATCGCCAGCAGCGGCACCCAGGCCAGGGTCAGGCCGAGCAGCCAGCCGACCGGGTACAGCACGATCATCGCGAACAGCGCCCACTCACGGACCGGGATCGGCTCGTGCGCGCCCCGGCGGTGCAGCACCGCCGCCAGCGGCGGCAGCGCCCTGGCGTGCTCGGGGACGGCCACCACCGCGCGGACGCCCGCGCCCGTGGCGGCGGCCTCCCCCGGCGTGCGGCGGGCGGGGGTGGTCACGAGACGGTCACCTTCGCGGTGGAGGGCAGCAGCAGGATCCAGCTCGGGCCCGGCGACAGCCGCACCACGGACTGCTCGGGACCGAGCAGGTTGAGCGCGGAGAAGAAGCCCTCCTTGGCCCACGTCGCCTTGGCGCCCTGGCCCGCTCCGAAGACCTGGGCCGCGCCCTTGCCGACCGGGTCGGCCATCAGCACCTCACGGTCCAGCGCCTTGACGTCCTTCTTGTTGAAGGGCGTGGTCAGCAGGATCAGGTTGGCCGCGGCGACGGGCACCCCGCCGAGCGTGGTCTGCCAGCGCCGGGTGGTCGCGTCGAACTTCCAGGTGACCGCCGTGTGTCCGGCGGCCGCGACGACGATCGTGGTGGCCGGGGTGCTGCCCGTGGCGACGGGCTCGGCGGGCTGGCCGAACTGGAACAGCGAAGCCAGCAGCTTCTGCTGCGCGGGAGCGGTCGCCTGCAGCGTGCCCGTGTTGACGTAGACGCGCCCGGAGACGGTGGTGAACCCGGTCTTCTTGGCCGGGGTGACCGCCGCCAGCTTCGACAGCGTGAGCAGGTCGAGCCAGCCCTTCGGGGTGCCGTTGTGCACCATGTACGGCTGGAGCTGGTTGAGCAGCTTGATCTCGGCGGGGCGTACGGCCGCCACCGGGCCGACCTTGTCCGCGGGGGTGGACTGGTACACCGCAGCCACCCGCAGCAGCTTGCCCTCGGCGAACTCCAGCTCGACGACGTCGGCCTTGTCCAGCCCGACCGGCGCCGCCGCGCCCGTGCCGATCTCGATGGGCACGATGACGGCGCGCTTGGCCTTGGTCGCCTCCTCGGTCTCCAGCCCGGTCAGCGGCGCGCGTGGGCGCACCGCGTCCGGCGACGGCAGCGTGAACGGCGACTGCTCGACGGGAGCCACCGGCGGCGGCTTGGTGGCGGGGCCGACCCCGCAGCCGGAGGTGAACGCGGCGGCGGCCAGCACGGCCGCCGCACCCAGGCGAAGTGACCGGCTCATCGCAGATCGGCGGAGGTGGTCTGGTCGGAGGAGGAGTTGCGCTTGCTGTTGGCCTTCTTGGCCACGGTGTCGGAGCCCGGGGCCCAGAACTCGATCCGGTCGCCGTCCTCGCCGACCCGCGGGATGACCATCGTCTGGTCGAAGTCGCGGCCGGCTCGCGGCAGCTCCGACACCGGCACCGTCGGGGCTTCGGCGACGGGGACCGCGGCGACCTTGCGCTTGAAGTTGCGGGCGACCCGCGGGCTGCGGACGACCAGCAGGCCGGCCAGCGGGCCCTGGACGCGGGCGACCTGCTCGACCGACTCCTCGACGTCGTCGGCACGGGCGACCCGGGTCTCGACGACCAGCAGGACGGACGCGGCGATCTCGCTGAGCGCCTGGGCGTCGACGGCCCGGCTCGGCGGCGCGGTGGCCAGCAGCACCCGGTCGGCCTGCTGCTGCAGCTGCGCCAGCAGGTCGGAGACGGTGGCGACCGGCAGCTCGACCCGCGGGTCGAGGCGGCCCGCGCCCAGCAGCGAGACGCCGCGGATCGCGGGCACCGCGTAGAGCGCGTTGTCGAGGGTGACGTCACCGGCGATGACGTCGCCGAGCCCGCGCGACGGGCTCACGCCCAGCAGGTCGGGCAGGTGCGAGGTGGAGTCGGTGCACACGATAACGACGCGCTCGCCGGAGCGGGCGAACGCCGCGGCGAGGTTGGCGACCACGAACTCCACCGCCGGGCCGGGTGCCGCGCCGCAGATCAGCAGCGCGTCGGTGGCCGAGGGGCGACCGCCCCGGGCCGCCCCGGCAGCGACCCGCAGCACGTTGCGCAAGAGGCTGAACTCGCGGCCCAGCGCACTGGCCGCGTCGGCGACCGCCGCTCCGCGGCCCCGCTGCACCTCCATGAGCACCGGCACGTCGTTGCGGTACGGGATCTGACGGCTGTGGTAGATCCGGGAGTCCATCCGGTCCAGCACCAGCGCGCCCGCCAGGCCCAGCAGCAGGCCGATGGCCACGCCGCTGACCAGGTAGAGCATCATGTCGGGCTTGGCCGGGGAGGTGGGCTTGGTCGCCGCGGACAGGATGTTGCCCGGCTTGACGGTGGTCGCCAGCAGCGGGATCAGGCGCGAGTTCAGGGTGTTGATCTGCGCGGTGAGGATCTGCTGCTTCTGTACGGCCTTCTGCCGGTCCGCCGAATTGGCGGCCAGGCCGACCAGCTGCGCGGCGACCTCGTCGAGCTGCTTGGTGAGCCCGGCGATCTCGTCGCGCATGGCGGCGCCCTGCACGTCGACGTTCTTCTGCGCCTCGGCGGCGCGCTGGTCCAGGTAGGCCTGGGCGAAGGCCTGCGAGCCGCGCTGCGCCTCGGCCACCGTGGGCGCGTCGAAGGTGATCGACAGCACCGACGTGTTCGCGGGCACGGTCACGGTGACCCGGGAGACCAGCTCCTCGACCGGAGTGTCCGTGTTGATGAGGTTCTTGGCCGCGCTGCCGACCGTCGTGGAGCGCACCACCTGCGACTCGGTGTCGAGGTTCACCTTGACCGTGGTGTCCTGGCCGACCTGCATCACGAGAACCTTGGTCTCGGACACGTAGACCTTGGGCTGGGTCGCCGCGACCCCGAGCCCGCCGATCGCACCGATCGCCACCGCGAGCGCCACCAGCCACCAGCGGCGGGCCAGCCAGCCGACGTAATCGCCTACGCTCGCCGTCGGCACCGAGGCCGCATTCGTAGCCATTGATTCCCCTTGTTTACAAACCCATGAACACAGGACCGACGACCGGCGCGGCGCAGGTGAAGACGCCCTGGGTAGACGGTCCTCACCCTAGCCATCGCCGCCTGGCACGCGTTCAGCCAAACGGCCACTTCTGTGTCAGACCGGAGTTATTGGACGCCACGATCGCATCGGCGGGCTCAAGAGTATGACGCCCAGACCTGCCGTTCGGTCAGATCACATGCACTGTCAGGCTACCGACAATCGTCCGCGCGGAAATGTTAAATCGTGTCGCTAGGCTGCGGGTCGTCGACAGGAGAGGAACCGAGGTGGGCGAACCGAATCGTGCACGTCATGTCATGCTGGTCGGCTCGTCGGGCGGACATCTCGCCCAATTGTACGCGCTGCGTCCATGGTGGACAGATCGTTTCCGCACCTGGGTGACGTTCCCCACGCAGGACGCGCACAGCCTGCTCGACGGGGAGAACGTGGTCTACGCGCACTACCCGACCACCCGAAACATCCCGAATCTGCTACGTAACGCACTGCTCGCGGTGAAGATGCTGCGCAGCACGCGGCCCGACGTGGTGATCTCGACCGGGGCCGGTGTCGCGCTGCCGTTCTTCGTGGTCGCCCGGCTGCTGCGGATACCCACTGTTTACGTGGAGGTCTACGACCGGCTGGAGACGCGCACCCTGACGGCGCGGCTGTGCGCGCCGTTCACCTCGCGCATGCTGGTGCAGTTCGAGGAGCAGCTCCGGCTGTACAAGGGCGCGAAGCTGGTAGGGCCGCTGCTGTGACGACCACCTCCCCCGGCGCACCGATCCAGCGCACCGCGCTGTCCGTGCCCTCACCTCGCCGCCCCGAACGCGACGCCGTCCTGGTCGTGGTCGGCACCGACGTGCACTCCTTCGACCGGCTGCTGGACTGGGCCGACCGCTGGTCCACCGCGACCGGCGTGCCCTGCGTCATGCAGTACGGCTCGTCGACGCCGCGCGAACTGCCCGGTTCGGCCGCGTTCTTCGACCACGAGACCCTCAACGAGCGGCTGCGCCAGGCCGCGGTCGTCGTCTGCCACGGCGGCCCGGCCACCATCACCGAGGCCCGCCGGGCCGGGCACAAGCCGATCGTGGTGCCCCGCGATCCGGCGCTGCACGAGCACGTCGACGACCACCAGCAGCGCTTCGCCGCCCGGATGGGCAGCCTGGGAATGGTCGAGCTGTGCCGCACCGAGGCGGAGTTCCGCGCCGCGCTCGACGCCGCGCTGGCCGAGCCCACCCTGCTGCGCATCTCCGGCAGCGAGGCGGGCGCCGCGGCGACCGCCGCCGCACTGCGGGTGGGCGAGATCGCCGACGGCCTGGTCGTGCGCACTCCGCGCCCGACACCGTCCGATGAGGTCACCGTGCTGTTCATCGGTGGCTGGGGCCGCAGCGGCTCCACGCTGACCGACCGCATCCTGGGCCAGGCCGGCGACGTGTGCGCGGTCGGTGAGGTGACTCACATCTGGGAGCGCGCGCTGCGCGACAACGAGCGCTGCGGGTGCGGCAGCGCCTTCGCCGACTGCCCGTTCTGGGCGAAGGTGGGCGATCTGGCGTTCGGCGGATGGGACAAACTGGACCTGAATGCCGCGATGGCGCTCAAGCACCGGGTCGACCGGATGCGGTTCGTGCTGAGGATGGGCCTGCCGTTCTTCCTCAACCGCCGCAAGAGGGACCTGCGGGCGTACGGCGAGCTGCACCGCAGGATCTACCGGGCGGTGGCCGACGTCTCCGGCGCGAGCGTCGTCGTCGACTCCAGCAAGCACGCCTCGCTGGCCTTCGCGCTGCGCCACGCCCGCGGCATCGACCTGCGGGTGCTGCACCTGGTGCGGGACGGCCGCGCGGTGGCGTACTCGTGGAGCCGTGAGGTGCGCCGGCCGGAGATCGTGGGTGCCGAGGTGCTCATGCCGCAGTACTCGGCGGTGAAGTCGGGCGTGCTGTGGTCGGCGCACAACGCGCTGTTCCACCTGCTCGACTGGGTGCGCACGCCGACCCTGCGGCTGCGCTACGAGGACGTGGTGGCCCGGCCCGCCGACGGCCTGCGCCGTATCCGCGCGTTCGCGGGGCTCGGTCCCGGCGGCGGCGAGTGCCTGACGCAGCCCGCGGCCGGGCTGCCAGTGGCCCGGCTGGAGACGACCCACACCGTCGCGGGCAACCCGATGCGCTTCACCAACGGCGAGCTGGAACTGCGGCTCGACGCCGCCTGGCGCGGCAAGCTCGCGCCCCGCAAGCGCCGCATCCTCAGCGTGATGACGTGGTTCGGCCGCGCACGCTACGGCTACCTGGACTGGAGAAGGAAATGACCGCGAGCGTCTCGGTGGTCGTGCCCACCCGCAACCGCCCGGAGCTGCTGCGCAAGGCGATCGACGCGATCCTGGGCCAGGACTATCCGGGCCCGGTCGAGGTCGTCGTCGTGTACGACCAGAGCGAGCCCGACTTCTCCCTGTGCGCCGACGACCCGCGCCGCCGCGTGCGGGTCATCACCAACGAGCGCACCCAGGGCCTCGCGGGCGGCCGCAACACCGGCATCCTGGCCACGGCGGCCGACCTGGTGGCGTTCTGTGACGACGACGACGAGTGGCTGCCCGGCAAGCTGGCGGCCCAGGTCGCCATGCTCGACGCCCACCCGGCGTCCGAGCTGTGCTCCATCGGCGTCGTCATCGACTACGACGGCAAGGACGTGGACCGCACGCTGGACCGTCCCCTGGTGACGCTGCCCGAGCTGCTGCGCTCGCGGCTGACCGAGCTGCACCCGTCGACGTTCCTGTTCCGCCGCCCGGCACTGGTCGACGGGATCGGCCTGGTCGACGAGAACATCCCCGGCAGTTACGCCGAGGACTACGAGCTGCTGCTGCGGGTGGCCCGGCGGGCGCCGATCGCCAACGCGCCCGGCGTGGGCGTACGGGTGCGCTGGCACCGGCAATCGTACTTCACCGCGCGCTGGGGCACCATCGCCGAGGCGCTGGAGTGGCTGCTGGAGCGCTACCCGGAGTTCGAGGGCGCGCCGCGCGGGCACGCCCGGATCACCGGGCAGATCGCGTTCGCGCAGGCCGCGGGCGGGCACCGCAAGGACGCGATGCGCTGGGTGAAGAAGACCATCCGGCACAGCCCGCGCGAGGCGCGCTCGTACCTGGCGCTGGCGGTGGCCACCCGGCTGGTGTCGGCCGACACCGTGCTGCGCCGCCTGCACCAGCGCGGCCGCGGCATCTGACACGCACCGCTCGAACACGCGGAAGGGGCGGGATCCGCGGATCCCGCCCCTTCTCCATGCGCTATCTCACGCGTCGCAGAACGACCGCCACGCCTTCTGGCTGGGCCCGTCCAGCAGCCGCCAGTCGGCCCGGGTGAAGTCGACGTCGAAGTACGTCACCCACAGCGCACCACCCCTGATGGAGGCGTTGGCCGCGTCGGTCAGCCAGGCGGCCCGGCCGTTGCCGGAGCTGTCCCCGGGCAGGATGGCCGTGCCGAGCTCGGCGATGCCCCACGGCTTGCCCTCGGCCTTGGAGATGTTGGCCACCCGGTTCACCATGGTCGCGGCGTCGGGATACTTCGGGTTGGTGAAGTTGAAGTTGTAGACGTCCCAGCCGAGCACGTCGATGACGTCGCTGCCCGCGTAGTAGTCCTTCCACTTGCGCCCGGACTGCGGGAACACGCTCCA
Source organism: Catellatospora methionotrophica (assembly GCF_011297335.1). Taxonomy (GTDB): domain Bacteria; phylum Actinomycetota; class Actinomycetes; order Mycobacteriales; family Micromonosporaceae; genus Catellatospora; species Catellatospora methionotrophica. Next base: position 13,160 of record NZ_JAAOTJ010000027.1, read on the forward strand.
GTCCATCAGCACCAGCGTCGCGTGCAGCTTCGGGTTGCCGGCCGCGTCGGCCAGCCCGGCGATCCTGCGCCAGGCCGCCCGGTAGTCGGCCGCGGTGAACACGCCGGACTCGATGTTGTCCTCGGGCTCGTGGTAGTAGACCCAGTAGACGTCCCGGTCGCGGGGCGCCTGGGCGAACCAGTTGCGCAGGTACGCGTCGCGGGACCCGCTGAGGATCTCCTTGGGGTTGTACTTGAAGGAGACCACGACCGTCCGGCCCACCTTGCCGGCGTTGCCCGGCCAGGCCGAGGGAGCGCCCGTGTAGAACGTCCGGAACGCCTCCAGGCCGCCGTACAGCCCGTCGACCCGGCCGATGCCCTGGGTGTACGACTCGCCGCTCTTGGGGATGAAGCCGACGCCGCACAGCGTGCGCCCGGCCGGGATGTTGCCCGGCGGGTTGGGCTGGCCGGGGGTGACCGAAGCCGAGGGGTCCACCGACGGCGAGGCCGACGCACCCGGCGAGACGGTGCCGGACGGGTGTGGCTTGCCACTGCCGTCGCCGCGCTGGTGGCCGTCCAGCGTCTCGGTGTCCTGGATCTCGATGAACGTCACCGCCAGCGCCGGCGCGCCAGCGCCGTGCTCGCCCGCGAACAGCGTCAGCGTCTCGCTGTCGCTGGCGTTGGTCACCGCGAACGAGTAGAGGGCAGGTCCGTTGCCCGTTGTGGGAGTCGCGGCGCTGACGTCGAAGCTGACCAGGTTGGTCGCCGAGACCGTCGGCTCGCCGCCGAGCACCTCGCCGAGGCCGGGCCGGGTGGCGTACGACAGTTCCTTCTCCGACCAGTCGCTGGTGAGCACCGAGCGGACCTGCAGCGACGCCGGGGGTTTGGCGTCGGCCTGCAGTTGCAGCGACATGGACTGGACCCGGAAACCGGACGGTGCCGTGACCTGGAACTTCAGGTACGTCACCGCGTAATAGTCCGGGCGGGCCACGGACACCAGGGTGTCCCGGCCACCGAACACCGTGTCCGGCTCCTCGCGCACGACGTAACCGTCCTCACCCACGGGGATGCGCTGGGAGGTGGTCTCGGGCGGGCCGTCCTTGGCGAACACGATCGCCACACCGATCAGTGCCACACCGAGGCAGGCGGCGACGACCGCGGCCACGATCAAACGGCCACGGGACGGCGGCCAGAAGCCGCGTCGTCGTAATCGAGGGTCCAAACGTTCTGGCGGTGCGAAGCGGGTGCTCCGCGCGGGGTAGGCCACAGTCAGACTCCGAGCAGGTTCACGCGGCCCATGCCGCGATCTCTGTATTGGCTCATGGCAGCCGTATGCGGCGCCGTCGCGAACAAGCATTGTCCGCTACGACGCCGCACATCTCACTGCCGATCCTGATCACATTTCTCGTGATCGGCGATCGGAGGTATCCCGATCACTTTGCCGGCAATGGAAAGAATGCGATCCTTCCATGGAACTCGCCATGAACTGTATCCGTATCGCTGGCAATCCACAGTCCTGCGGTGGTGGGGTAGATGTCCTCGGTGCCGACGCCTCGATCTTTTCCAGGGTTCCAGGTGAAGGCTTTGCCGGTCACCGGATTGATCGCGCCGAGGCCCTCGGCGGGCACGGCGCCGGGACCGGCGCTGTCCGAGCCGTTCGGGTTGTCCAGCCAGCGCTGGTGACCGCCGACGTAGACGGCCGCTCCGGCCACCGCGACCGACAGCAGGGTGTCGCCGCCGGTGTAGTTGGCCCACACCGGCTGCTTGTTGGCGACCTGGCTGACCAGGTCCCAGCGGGCGGCGGTGTCGCACAGCGAGCCGGTGCGCTTGGCGCCGGTGGTGACGGCGACGAACCAGGTCCCGTCGGCGGAGATCTCGACGGCGCGCATGTACGTCGGGAACGAGTTCGAGCACTGCTGCTGGTAGCGGGTCGTCGTCCAAGCCGTCAGCGTGGCCGGGGACGTGGCCAGGCTGACCACCGCGATCTGGTGCCGGGTCTGGCCCGCGACGCTGCTGAAGTTGCCCATGATGACCAGCTTCGAACCGTCGGGGGTGACGTCCATGCCGGTCACCTTCACCGCCGAGGTGGCCCCGGAAGCGGTGGTGCGCGCGCCGTCCAGGTTCAGGTTGACCGAGGCGTCGGCCGCTCCGGTGGCCGCGTTCACCGCGGCCAGGCCGCGCCGGCTCGCCCCGCCGACGGTCTGGAAGCGGCCGCCGAGCAGCAGCCGGTTGCCGGTGAGCTTCAGCTCGTCGACGCCGCCGTTGATCTCCGGCACGGTGAAGCCGGACACCGAGGCGCCGGTCGTGGCGCTGATCCGCTCGACGCCGCGGGAGCGTACGCCGTTGACGTTGGTGAAGTCGCCGCCGATGTAGAGCGACTGGCCGTCGGGTGCCGCGACCAGGGTGCGGACCGTGCCGTCGACCACCGGCTTGAACGTGGTGTCGATGGCGCCGGTGGTGGCGTTGAAGGCGAACAGGCGGCGCTGCGTGGTCACGGTCGACGAGTTCGACGGCCGGATCTGGGTGAACGAGCCGCCGACGTAGATCCGGCTGCCGATGGCCAGGATCTTGAAGGCCGTGCCGTCGAGCGCGTGCGGCGTCCAGTTCACCGGATCCTGCCCGACCAGCCCCGCGTGCTGCACCGATACGGCCGAGGCGGAGGCGCCGATGGCGACGGCGGCAGCGGTGGCCGCCGTGGTCAGCGCAACGAGCACCGAGCGCCGCCTACTGCGACGCGCGATCGAGAACCCATACATACGTCCGGATGCTGCCACGAATCGGCGGGAAAGCCTGTCGGGCAGATGACCACGGGAATGCCGGTTTATCGCTTGCGTGAATACCACTTCACGTACTATTACGGGTCTATTGTCGACAATTAGGCCGAAGTATTCGGCACACTTTAGCCGTTCAGCCCGTATCCGGCAACGCCCTGTCCCGCAAAGCACGACGGACCGGTCACCCGAAGGTGACCGGTCCGCCTTTCCTACTCGGGTCGATCTCAGCCGCGGAGGAACGCGCCCGGGGTCACCCAGCTCACCGAGTCGATCGCCGGACCGCTGACCGCGGTCGCGGCACCGACGAAGTAGGTGCCGTCGAACTGCCGCTTGACCAGCCGGCCGTCCGTGCGGGACCAGTACACGTAGCCACCGGACAGGAACAGCGTGCCGGAGTTCGCGGCCAGCCACTCCAGCGAGGTGCTGGTGCCGGTGCCGTTCTGCTGCCAGCGCTGCGCGCCGATGACGCCGCTGTCCGGGCTGAAGTAGCGCCAGAACAGCGTGTTGTACCCGGTCATCACGTAGTAGAGCCGACCGTTGCTGTAGAACATGCTCCGGATGTTCGGCAGCTCCGTGTAGAACGCGGTCTTCTTGCCGTTGTACGTCATGACCGTGCCCTGGCGCTCATCCACCAGCACACCGTCCCAGCGCGGGTCGGAGTGCGGGTTGTGCAGGATGGCCGGACCGAAGTTGACGCCGTCGAAGGACCGCTTGTACATGTTGCTGTCCGACATGCCGTAGTACAGCGTGTTGTCGACCAGGAACGCGCCGCGCAGGTTGGCCCACACGGTGCCGTCCACGCCGCCGACAGCGGTGAGGGCGCCGGCCGCGGTGCCGTTGAACGAGCGCTTGGCGACACCGGAGCCGGTGCCGGCGCTGGTGCGCACGATCTCGATCGCGTCCACCGCGGGGTTGAGCAGCCCGTGGATGAACTCGATGTTGACCGTCCCGTCACTGGTGACCGGGAACTTCAGGGTGTGCGCGACCTTGTACCCGACCTGGGCGACCGTGTCGTAGTTGTCGGCACGGAGCACACCGTCGATCTTGATGTCGAACACGCGCTGACCCGCCGCGCTGTAGTTCCAGTCCCGCGACACGAAGGAGAGGCGGACCTCCACCTGGGTGCCCGCCGCGACCGGGAAGTTCCACATCATCTCCGGCGCGGCCGACGGGTCGAACCGCCGGTCGTCGAAGACGGCGAGCGGAGTCGTCGCCGGAACCGACGCGTGCGTGGTGAACGTGTTCGACACGATGGTGTTGGGGTTGCTGCCCGAGTTGCGGTACACGCTGGTCGCCGCGGTGTCCGCCGCCCACACGAGGTCGCCGTCGGTCGCCGCCAGCTCCGGGCCGCCCGCGTTGACGCGGTACAGCACGTCGTTGGCCGGCACCGAGACGCTGTTGTTCGGGAAGAACACCTCGGTGGGCAGGTCGCCGACGACCCCGGCCGGCGGCGTGGTGCCGCCCGCGAGCGGGAAGTAGGCGATCTTGCCGCGCATGTGCTCATAGTTGCCGATGTAGTCGGTGTCCGAGCCCACGTAGAGGCCGTCCTCGGTGGCGTACAGCGCCGAGGTGCCGACACCACGCGGGTTGCGGCCCGGGTTCCACGACATCGGGATGCCGTTGCGCGGCTCCAGCGCCGCCAGCCCCGGCCGGGTGACCGCGCCCTGGCCGGCCGCGTCCTTGACGTCGGGGTTGTTCATCCAACGCTGGTGACCGCCGACGTACACGGCCGTACCGGTGACGGCCACCGACAGCAGCGTGTCGCCGCCGGTGGAGGCGACCCAGGTCGGCTGCAGGCTCGTGCCGGTGGCGCTGAACTCCCACCGGGAGGCCGCGTCACACAGCGAGCCGGCGACGAATCCGCCGGTGCTGACGACCACGAAGTAGCTGCCGTCCGGCGCGATGTCCACGTCGCGGACCCACTTGTCGAAGACGCCGTAGGAGCAGGCATCGTCGAACCGGTTGGTGTGCCAGTTGCGGATCGCCGCCGCGGCACCGGTCAGGTCCAGCGTCACGACCTGGTCGTAGTCGCCGCCGTTGGCCTGCTTGAAGTTGCCGAGCACGACGGCCTTCGTGCCGTCCGGCGTGATGTCGAGCTCGGTCGCACCGACCGCCGAGGAGGCGCCGGTGCCGCTGCCGGGGTAGTTGTGGTGCCCGGTCAGCGAGATGTTCACGAACGGGTCGAACGCTCCTGTGGTCGCGTTCACCGTCGCCAGGCCGTTGCGGACGTTGCCGGCGGCCGTGGTGAAGAAGCCGCCGACCAGGACCCGGTCACCGAACTGCTTGATCGAGTTCACCGCGCCGTTGAAGGCCGCCGCCTTGAACGACTGCACCACCGAGCCGTCGGTGGTGTCGAGCAGGACAAGCCTGCTCCAGCCGCCCGCCAGCACCCCGGTGAAGCGGCCGCCGACGAAGATCGTGCCGGGCTGGCTGCCCGGCTGCAGCGACAGCACCTCGTCGTTGATGTTCGGCGCGAACGTCGGGTCGACCAGACCCGTCGTCGCGTCGAACGCGAACAGGAACGGCTTGTTGTGCACCGTTCCCGTGCCTCGGTCGGTGACCCCGGTGAAGGTGCCGCCGACGAAGACCTTGTTGTCGACCTTGACGATCGCGTTGACCGTCCCGTCGTTGATGTTCGGCGTCGCGGTCGACGGGACCGCGGACACCACCCGGTCGTGCGGCGGTTGCACCGCCGACGCCGGACCGACGCCCAAGAGCAGAGCGGCGCAGACAGCCGCCGTCCCTGCCACCGTGGTGCGACCTAGCCTTCGCACAGTTGTTTTCTCCCGCCCAACCAAAGGAAGTCGGGCCCGGTAGACACCGGTGCCCGAACGCGATAAGCCGCAGCTGACGCTAACCCTGAAGCTTCGGCGAGTCTCCTGCTCACGGCAAGAGGAAGCCAGGCAATGTGGCTGATCGGACAATCAATCAACACCCAAGTCGAGTGGATGTTGTATCTTCCGCGTCCGCAGCTCGGCTGGCCGTGACACCGGCGAGGCGGATCAGCCGCTCTTCGTGTCGACAGTGCGACATCGGCGCCCGAGGGTCGTCGATCCGATCACGACCATGATGTCGATGACTCCCGCGAAGTCTAATTCGGACTTGGCATCCCGCCAAGTCGTCACCTTCTGGCTGGTCAGAGCACTGACCGCGGAACACCGGAGGGCCCAGGCCGCTCAGAGTGGATGCGCGGCCAGGAGGGACTCGGCGATGAGGAGGTCGAGTGGTCGAGTGATCTTGAGAGCCAGGTCGCTGCCGGGGACGCAGTGCACCTGGTGCCCCAGCCGCTCGACCATGCCGGCGTCGTCGGTGTGCTCGTCCACGGCGTGCTCGTGGGCGCGCACGAGCGTGACGCGCCGGAAGCCTTGGGGAGTCTGGATCACCCGCAGCGGAGCCCGGTCGACGGTCTCCAGGACGCACTCGCCGGTGTCCACCCGCTTGATCGTGTCGACCACGGGCAGCGCGGGCACGACCGCCTCGCGGCCGGACCGGACTGCCGCGGCGACCGCCTCGACCAGCTCGGCCGGGGCCAGCGCGCGGGCCGCGTCGTGCACCAGCACGACCTCGATCGTCTCGGGCACGGCGGCCAGGGCCGCGGCCACCGACAGCTGCCGGGTGGCTCCGCCCGGCACCACGGTCGCTGCGGGGACCATCGCCCGGACGGCTTCGACCTCGGCGGGCGGCGCGGCGATGACGATCATCGCGACCGACGGGGCCTGGGCGAGGCGGCGGCACGCGTGCACCAGCAGCGGCTCGCCGGCCAGCTCACGCAGCGCCTTCGGGGTTCCGCCGCCGAGCCGCAGGCCCATGCCCGCTGCGGGAACGAGAACCGCGACGTCCTTGCGCCGATGGGGCGCAGGAACGTCGCGGCTATCGATATCAGATGACACTGTCGTTGTGCGGGTCACGCCTCGGCTAGCACCTTGTCCAAGAGAACCTCGGCTCCGTCCTTGGTGCTCTTCTCGGCGAGCGCGACCTCGCCGACGAGGATGTCCCGAGCCTTGGCGAGCATCCGCTTCTCCCCCGCCGACAGACCACGCTCACGCTCACGACGCCAGAGGTCACGCACGACCTCCGCCACCTTGAGCGGGTTACCCGAGGCAAGCTTCTCGAGATTCGCCTTGTATCGCCGCGACCAGTTGGTCGGCTCCTCGGTGTGCGGGGCGCGGAGGACGTCGAAAACCTTGGACAGGCCCTCTTCGCCAACCACCTCACGCACGCCGACGATCTCGGCGTTCTCGGCGGGCACCCGCACCGTCAGGTCGCCTTGAGCGACCCGAAGGACGAGGTAAAGCTTCTCCTCGCCCTTGATGGTGCGGGTCTCGATAGCCTCGATGAGTGCGGCCCCGTGGTGGGGGTAGACAACGGTCTCGCCGACACTGAAATCCATAGGTACGAAACCCCTTTCGCTGTGTCTAGGGTAACACGGGCGTGCCGCGCAGTCCCAGCCCGTCTTGCACAGTTAGCGCAGCTCACCCCCGTTGTGAGGCGTATTTCTTCTGCTTGACACGGCTCAGCAGCGCTTCTTCCGCTACTCTCGGTGACCTTTTCTGCACTCATTGGCATCTGTAGGCCCCGATGTCCGCATCGCGAACCGACCTCAATCTCCTTCGACGCGCCACTAGCGTGAGGCTGTACGACGCGGGACAGTAGAGAGACGCGGTGCTTCAACGCGCGAGGAGCCGGCGATGGGCACGCTGGGCAACGGCCTTCCGGACCTCCCGCCCGAGTGGGGAGAGGTCGTCATTCCCGATGACCCCGCTGAGCTGGCCGAAGAGGCTGAGCGGATCCGGGACGAACTGCGAGCCGAAGCCAGGGCCGCGCGACGGGCGGCCTGGCGGGCCCGCTGGCGACGGCGGCTGCACCTGCCCGAACGCATCGACGATCCTGATCAGCCTTCGCTCGTGCTGCCGCTGGTCGTGCTCGGCATCGCGGTGGTGATCACTCTGCTGAGCCTGCTGCTCATCGCCTGGCCCGGCCTGACCCGGTCGACCCCGGACGCACCACAGCCCGGCCCGCCCGTCCGCCCGGCCGTGTCCACCCCCGCCACCTCCGCCCACGCCCACGCCCTCGCCCCCGCCGTGATCGTCACGCCCGCCTGGCCGTCGCCCGGGGGCGGTGACGCGCGACACTGATCGGATGTCACCGCTGGGCCTGCTGCGCGCCTGCCACCCGTTGCCCGCCCTCGCCGTCACCGTGTTCGGTGGATTGCTCGCCGTCGGCATGGGCCACACCGCAGGCGGCGTCGCCGCGGTCATGGCCACGGTGGCGCTCAGCCAGTTGTCCGTCGGCTGGGCCAACGACGCGATCGACGCCGCGCGCGACGCAGCCGTGGGGCGGGCCGACAAGCCGCTGGCCGGGGACCCGGCGGGTCGGCGTACCGTCGCCGTCGCGGCCGGGGTGGCCGCCGCCGCGACCTTCGCCGCCTGCGTGTGGTGGGGCTGGCCGGCCGGGGCCTGGTTCGCGGTCGCCGTGCTCTCCGCCCACCTGTACAACTGGCCGCTCAAGGCGACCGCCTGGTCGATCGTGCCCTACCTGGTGTCGTTCGCCGCGCTGGTGATCTTCGTGAGCACCGCGCTGCCCGGCGCGCCCGCCCCGCCCGGCTGGCTGATCGCCGCGGCGGCGCTGCTGGCGGGCGCCGCACACCTGCTCAACGCGGTGCCCGACCTGGCCGACGACGCGGCCACCGGCATCCGCGGCCTGCCCCAGCGGCTGGGCGCCCGGCGCAGCCTCGCCGCGGCCTCCGGGCTGCTACTGGCCGCGACGCTCACCCTGCTGGCCGGAGCCCGGCCGCCGCTGTGGGCCGGGGCCGCCGCGCTGCTCACGGCCGCCGTCCTGATAACCATCGGCTGGTACGCGGCACCGCGCACCGCCTTCCGTGCACTGCTCGCCGTAGCCGCCGTGGACCTGGCTCTGCTGGTGCTCAGCGGCGCGCTGTGATCAGCGGCGGGTCGCCTGCGGGGCCTCGATCGCCGGACACTACGCTGGGCCCGTGACTCGCTCGATCACCATGCTCCTGGCCGGCGGTGCCGCCGCCGCTGCCCTGGCCCTGACCGGCTGCAGCGCCGGCATGAACTCGCAGACCGCCGACCAGGTGGCGGCCGTGCCCGGCTACAGTCTGACCGCTCCCGGCCCCAACGGGGGCAGTGTCGCGCTCCGCGACGCGATGCTCGCCTACGCCGGCCCGACCGGATACGCGAAGGGCGCGATCGCTCCCCTGCAGCTGCGCATCTTCAACGACACCGAGCAGCCCATCACGCTCGACAAGTTCGAGTCCAATGACGCGACCGGCGTCAAGCTGGCCTCGGCTGCCGACCTGAAGGCGAGCCCGAGCCCGGCCGCCGCGTCGCCGAGCCCCTCGGTGGCCGCGTCGCCGAAGACCTCCGGCAGCCCGTCCCCGAAGGCCTCCGGCAGCCCGTCGCCCGACGCGGCGACCAGCCCGGAGCCCTCGGCCAGCCCGGCCGCCGCTGCCCCCGCGAAGCTGACCATCCCGGCCGCCGGTTACCTCGACCTGACCCCGGGCAGTGGCCAGTTCCTCGCCCTGACCGGGCTCAAGGACGCGGTCCCCAACGGCGAGGGCGTGCACCTGAAGCTGACCTTCTCCAACGGCGTGGTCCTGGAGACCCTGCCGGGCACCGTGGTGCCGCTCGCACCGCCGCTGAGCCCGCAGCCGCGCCTGCCCGCGACCGCGCCGCCGACCCGCGCCGGCACCGAGGGCGAAGGCCACTGACACACCCACGGGGTAGGTTGCGCACGTGACAGTGCGCAGCACCTCGAAGACGGCGAAGCCCGCACGCCCCGGATACGTCTGTGACGCGTGCGGGCATCAGCCTCCCAAGTGGTTCGGCCGCTGCCCCGAGTGCGGCGAGTGGGGCTCGGTCATCGAGGCCTCGACCGGCCCGGCCCTCGGCGCGATGCGCAACGTGGCTGCCCGCACCCCCGGTGAACCCGCCCGGCCCATCGCCACCATCTCCGCCGTGCCCGCCCGCGCGGTCGCCACCGGCGTCAGCGAACTCGACCGCGTGCTCGGCGGCGGCATCGTGCCCGGCTCGGTCGTCCTGCTGGCCGGCGAGCCCGGCGTCGGCAAGTCCACGCTGCTGCTCGACGTCGCCCAGCAGTGGGCCTCCGGGGCCGGCAGCCCCGCGCTGATCGTCAGCGGCGAGGAGTCCGTCAGCCAGATCCGGCTGCGCGCCGAGCGCATGAACACCCTGCACGAGCAGCTCTACCTGGCCGCCGAGACCGACCTGGCCGCCGTGCTCGGGCACCTCGACGCGGTCAAGCCCGGCCTGCTCGTGCTCGACTCCGTGCAGACCATCGCCGCCCCCGGCAACGACGGCGTGCCCGGCGGCGTCACCCAGGTGCGGGCGGTGACGGCCGCGCTGATCGCCGTCGCCAAGGAGCGCAACATCGCGGCCGTGCTGGTCGGCCATGTGACCAAGGACGGCAACGTGGCCGGTCCCCGGGTGCTCGAACACCTGGTCGACGTGGTGCTGCACTTCGAGGGCGACAAGCACTCCTCGCTGCGCCTGGTCCGCGGGCTGAAGAACCGGTTCGGGGCCGCCGACGAGGTCGGCTGCTTCGAGATGCACGAGAGTGGCATCGCCTCGCTGCCGGACCCGTCGGGACTGTTCCTCACCCGCTATGCCGAGCCGGTCCCCGGCACCTGCGTCACCGTCGCGATGGAAGGCCGCCGGGCCCTGGTCACCGAGGTGCAGGCGCTGATCGGGGCGACGGTGGCCGGCTCGCCCCGGCGCACCGTCTCCGGGCTCGACTCGGCCCGGCTGGCCATGGTGCTGGCCGTGCTCCAGCGGCGTACCGAGCGCATGGCGCTGCACGACAAGGAGGTGTTCGCGGCCACCGTCGGCGGCATCCGGGTCGTCGAGCCCGCCGCGGACCTGGCCGTCGCGCTCGCCGTCGCCTCCGCGGGGCTCAACCTGTCCATGTCGCCCCGGCTCGCGGCCATCGGTGAGGTAGGTCTCACCGGTGAGGTGCGCCGCGTGGGCGCGGTCCCCAGGCGGCTCGCCGAGGCGGCCCGGCTGGGCTTCAAACACGCTCTGGTGCCGCCCGGTTGCGGTCCGTCGTCAACGGGCACCCCGGCCGGCGACATGCGGGTCGAAGAGGTGTCCGATCTGCGTACCGCACTGCACTGGGCTGCCCGATTGTCCGCTGAGTGACGCTCCCACCACGGGCCGACGGGGTCGCTCCAGCGGCCCCCGTAGAATGTGCCCGTGCCGATCGATCGCGACACCACCTGGAACACCGCCGCAGTCGGCGGTGATCCGCTGCGCGCCACCCTGGCACGGGTCGCTCCGGGCACGCCACTGCGCGACAGCCTCGAGCGCATCCTGCGCGGCCGGACCGGCGCCCTCATCGTCCTCGGGTACGACAAACTCATCGAGACCCTGGCCACCGGCGGTTTCCCGCTCGATGTCGAGTTCTCCGCCACGCGCCTGCGCGAGCTGTGCAAGATGGACGGCGCCGTCGTGCTCTCCGCCGACGGCACCCGCATCCTGCGCGCCGCCGTGCACCTGATGCCCGACGCCTCCATCCCCACCGAGGAGTCCGGCACCCGGCACCGCACCGCCGAGCGCGTCTCCAAGCAGAGCGGCTACCCGGTCATCTCCGTCAGCCAGTCGATGCACATCATCGGCGTCTACGTGGCCGGACAGCGACACACCCTGGACGACTCCGGACAGATACTGTCCCGGGCAAATCAGGCACTGGCCACCCTGGAGCGCTACAAACTGCGCCTCGACGAGGTCAGCGGCACCCTCTCCGCGCTGGAGATCGAGGACCTGGTCACCGTCCGTGACGCCCTCGCGGTCGTCCAGCGCCTGGAGATGGTCCGCCGCATCTCCGACGAGATCGCCGGCTACGTCGTGGAACTCGGCACCGACGGCCGCCTGCTCTCCCTCCAGCTCGACGAGATGATGGCCGGCGTCGACGCCGACCGCACCCTGGTCATCCGCGACTACCTGCCCCCCAACCGCAAGACCAGAACGGTCGACGAGGCCCTGGTAGAGCTCGACCTGCTCACCGCCAGCGAGCTCATCGACCTCGTCTCGGTCGCCAAGGCCATGGGCTACCCGGCCACCACCGAGGCCCTCGACGCCGCCGTCAGCCCCCGCGGCTTCCGCCTCCTGGCCCGGGTGCCCCGCCTGCCCGGTGCGATAGTCGACCGCCTCGTCGACCACTTCGGCAGCCTCCAGCGTCTCCTGGGCGCCACCGTCGAGGACCTCCAGGCCGTCGAGGGAGTCGGCGACGCCCGCGCCCGCGGCGTACGCGAGGGCCTCTCCCGCCTGGCCGAGACCTCGATCCTCGAACGCTACGTCTAGCCCCCACCCGCCCAACCCTCCCCACCGCGCCCCACCACGCGCGCCGCACCGCGAGCCGCGTCCCGCGAGCCGCGTCCCGACCGGCCGAAGGAAGGGCACCTTCCCATCGCTATGCGTAGAGGAAGGTGCCCTTCCCAACGGGGATGGACGTCGCCCACGGCGATGATCGCTGTTTGCGGTCAAAAGGTGAGGTCCAACCGCAGGTTCTGACCTCAAACGGCGATCATCGCCACGCACCGCCGCAACACGGGGGCACGGCGTGGGGACGCGGCACACGCGGACACGGCGTGGGGACGCGGCACACGCGGACGCAGAGCGGGGAAGCGGCGCGCGGAGGCAGTGCGGGCACGCAGTGCGGGTGCGCAGTGCACGGAGGCAGTGCGCGGAGGCAGTGCGGGTGCGCAGTGCACGGAGGCAGTGCGCGGAGGCAGTGCGGGTGCGCAGTGCGCGGAGGCAGTGGGGCACAGTGCCGACCCGGTGGAGCGAGCCGAAGGCCTAGGTGAGTTTCAGGGTCACAGAACCCGAGATCGCGGTGCCGACCCGCGCGTACAGCCGGTACTCCCCGGCAGCGGGAACAGGTCCGTCGGGGACTCGCTTGATCGACTTCTCGCAGGCGGAGCTCGCATGGCCGTTCCAGACCACCGTGTACGACCGCTCATGCGCCGGCGGGAACGACCGCACCTCATGCCCTCGCGGCCCGCCGCAGTCGTCGCTCGACCACACCTTCTCGGTGCCCTTCAGGATCCGGAGCTCCTGGAGATCGGCGCCGACGTCACGCGTACACGTCCGGTTCGAGGTGTTCTTGATCAGCAACGTGATGAGCAGGTCAGCGCCCCGCTTGAGCGTGGCCTGAGCCGGCTTCGCGGTCACCTTGATCTCGGAGTCGGTGCACGCGTTCGGGTCGGTCTCACCGTCGCCCTCACCCTCGCCCGCCACGTCCGCGCTCGGCGACGGCGGCAGTTCGGAGACCGGCGTGATGATCCCGTCGCTCGGCGACGCCGCCGCGGTCGGCGCCGGTTGCGCCGACACCGGTGACACGCCCGCGCCTGTGGACATGCCGTTGGCGGAGGGCTGCTGGGCGCCGCCGCTGCCGGTGCCGCGTACCGCAAGAGTGATCATGAGAACGGCAACCAGCAGCGCACCGAGCACCATGGCGCGGCGTCGCCAGTAGACGGCTGCGGGCAGCGGACCGACTATCAGTCTCATGATGTGCTCACGCTATCGCCCACGATCACGACACGCACGACGCGACACGCTCAGCGCGCGAACTCCGCGTCACAGATAGACTTTCCGCTGATAGATCGCGTGCGCTCCGCTCACCTTGTCCAAAAAGAGCAGTCCGTTGCAGTGGTCTATCTCGTGCTGGAGCGCCCGCGCCTCGAAGGCATCGGTGGTGATCGTCACCTTGCGGCCGCTGCCAGGCAGTTCGCCGGTGACGACGATACGCCCGGCACGTTTGACGTCGCCGGTCAGGTCGGGCACGGACATGCAGCCCTCCCGGCCCGGACGCCACCGGCTGGCCTCCACGATCACCGCGTTGGCGAGCACGAACACGCCGTGCACGGTGGCCGCCTTGGGGTGGTCGGTGACGTTCACCACGAACAGCTGTACGCCGACGCCGACCTGCGGGGCGGCGAGCCCGACGCAGCCCGGTGACACGGCCATCGTCGCCACGAGGTCGGCGGCGAGCGCCACCACCTGCGGGTCGGTGGGGTCGACGGGTTCGCCGACGCGGCTCAGCACGGGCTCCGGGGCAGTGACGACGGGCAGCACCCGGCCCGTCCCGAGCGCGGTGACGTCCCAGCCTTCGATGCTCACACCGCCTCCTTGTCCCGCACGCTCGGCCCGTTCACAGGACGTCCGCTCCGGCGGGGCGCAGGTTGACCTCGACGCCCAGCTCCTCGGCGACGTGCGCGAGCCGCTTGGCCAGCTCGCCGGGCACGCCCTCGGGGAGGTCGACCTCGGCGACGAGCAGGTACAGCGGCCCGACCAGGCGGGTGGACAGGTCGGTGACGTTGCCACCGGCCTCAGCCACGACGCGGGTCACCGCCGCGACGATGCCGAGCCGGTCGGCGCCGTGCACGCTGAGCAGGTACGGCAGGCCGCCGTTGTGGGCGGCCTCGTCGCCGCCGACGTCGCGCACCGTGACCAGCAGCTGACCGTCGGCGGACAGCGGCAGCAGGGCGTGCTCGACCTCGGTGGCGCTGGCCGGGGCGGTGCAGATCAGGGTCATCGCGAAGTGGCCGCGCAGCCGGGTCATCGTGGAGTCGGTGAGGTTGGCGCCGAGGGTGGCCAGCGCTTCGGCGACGTCGGCGACGATCCCGGTGCGGTCCGGTCCGATCACCGTGACGGCCAGTTCGGCCCCGTGCACGTCAGTCATGCCTTCTCCTCGCTGGGCTCGTCGGCGGCAGGACTCGCTCGCTCCAACGGGCATTGTGCACCAGTAGGGTGGGGCTCATGTCCGAACTCGCCTCGCTGACCACTGCGTGGTACGACGTCAACGCTCGTGACCTGCCGTGGCGTGACCCGGACATCGGCGCCTGGCCGGTATTGATCAGCGAGTTCATGCTCCAGCAGACCCCCGTCGTACGGGTGCTGCCGGTGTGGCGGGAGTGGGTTGCCCGCTGGCCCGCCCCGGCCGACCTGGCCGCCGAGGACTCCGGCGAAGCCATCCGGGCCTGGGGGCGGCTCGGCTACCCGCGCCGCGCGATGCGGCTGCACGGGTGCGCGACGGCGCTCGTGGAGCGGCACGGCGGGCAGGTGCCCCGGCGGCTGGACCAGATGCTGGCGTTGCCGGGCGTCGGGGACTACACGGCGCGGGCGGTGCTGGCGTTCGCGTACGGGCAGCGCCATCCGGTGGTGGACACGAACGTGCGCCGGGTCGCGGCGCGGGCGGTGCACGGCCTGCCCGACGCCGGTGCGGCCACCACCCCGGCCGACCTGGCGCTGGTCGAGTCGCTGCTGCCGCAGGCCGAGCAGGCGGCGGCGCGGGCCAGCGCGGCGTTCATGGAGCTGGGCGCGGTGCTGTGCACGGCGCGTACGCCCCGGTGCGAGGCCTGCCCGTTGCGGGAGACCTGCGCGTGGCGGCGCTCGGGCGCGGTGCTGCCCGCGGGGCCGTCCCGCAAGCCGCAGGCCTACGCGGGCACCGACCGGCAGGTGCGCGGCCTGCTGCTGGCTGTGTTGCGGCAGGCGACCGGGCCGGTGGAACGGCTGGCCCTCGACGTGGTGTGGCCGGACCCGGTGCAGCGGACGCGGGCCCTCGACAGCCTGCTCGCCGACGGCCTCGTGGTGCCCCGGGGGGAACGTTTCAGCCTGCCCGGGCGTGTTCCCGCCGATTTCTGACTCCGCTCCGATCTTTCCGTGGTATTGCGATTTCACCCAGCCTGGATAGAGTCCGGGCGTGGCATCCACCCCCGTACGCCGCGCCGTTGCCGTGTTCCTACTGACCGCCCTCCTCGCGCCTGCCGCGTGCAAGAGCGCCGGTCCGGAGCCGACGTTCGCCGGTCCTGACATCAGCCCGAGCCCGTCGGCCTCGCCGAGCCCCGGTGCCTCGCCGAGCCCGTCGGTGCAGCCGTCCCCGGCGGCTTTCAAGAGCCTCCAGTGGTATCTGGACAAGGCGCCCAAGTTCGGGCCCGCACCGGCCCCGCAGCGGGTTAAGGTGCCGGAGAGCGCCTCGGCCATGTGGCTGTTCAAGGTGCCGACCACGAACAAGGTCGCTTTCATCACGATCGACGACGGCGCGCTGTCGCGTAAGCCGGAGGTCATCGAGTTCATCCGGCAGGCCAAGATCCCGGTGACGATGTTCCTCAACTCGCCCGCCGCCACGAAGTACACGCCGTACTTCAAGGCGATCCAGGAGGCGGGGGGCATGGTCGAGAACCACACGATCACGCACACCTCGCTGAAGGGCAAGTCGTACGAGTTCCAGAAGAAGGAGATCTGTGGGTCGGCCGACAAGCTGGAGGACCTGTTCGGTCGGCGGCCGACGCTGTTCCGCCCGCCGTTCGGCAACAAGGACGCCAACACGCTGAAGGCGGCGCACGCCTGCGGGGCACAGGCCGCCTTCTTCTGGACGCAGACCGTCGACAAGGGCATCGTGCGTTACCAGACCTCGAAGAAGGTCGTGCTGCCCGGCGACGTGCTGCTGATGCACTTCCGCCCGGCGCTGATGGACGACCTGCTCGGCGCGCTGAACGCGATCTACAAGTCGGGGCTGACGCCTGCCCTGCTGGAGGACTACATCGGCTGAGCACGTGAAAAGAGGGGCACCGCTCGCGCGGTGCCCCTCTTTTCGTACGTGCTCGTTACGCGGCCGCGTCGCTGCCGACCGGCTCGGCGGGGGCCTCGGGGGCCTCCGGCGGAGCCGTTGCCGCCTTCTGCGATGCCGTGAAGGTCAGCTTGGCCGTCTCGACCTGCTCCGGGTCGCCCTCGCAGTCGACCAGCACGTGCTGGCCGGGCTTGAGCTCCTGGAACAGGATGCGCTCGCTGAGCGTGTCCTCCAGCTCGCGCTGGATGGTCCGGCGCAGCGGCCGGGCGCCCAGGACCGGGTCGTAGCCCTTCTTCGCCAGGTACTTCTTGGCGTTGTCGGTCAGCTCCAGACCCATGTCCTTGTTGCGCAGCTGGCCCTCGATCCGCTTGATCATGATGTCCACGATCGAGAGGATCTCCACCTCGCCGAGCTGGTGGAAGACGATGGTGTCGTCGATGCGGTTCAGGAACTCCGGGCGGAAGTGCTGCTTCAGCTCGTCGTTGACCTTCTGCTTCATCCGCTCGTAGTTGGACTCGGCGTCCTCGGACTTCTGGAAGCCCAGCGAGACCGCCTTGGCCACGTCCCTGGTGCCCAGGTTGGTGGTCAGGATGATCACGGTGTTCTTGAAGTCCACGATGCGGCCCTGGCCGTCGGTCAGGCGACCGTCCTCCAGGATCTGCAGCAGCGTGTTGAAGACGTCCGGGTGGGCCTTCTCGATCTCGTCGAAGAGGACCACCGAGAACGGCCGGCGGCGCACCTTCTCGGTCAGCTGGCCGCCCTCGTCGTAGCCGACGTATCCGGGCGGGGCGCCGACCAGGCGGGACACCGTGTACCGGTCGTGGAACTCCGACATGTCGAGCTGGATCAGCGCGTCCTCGCTGCCGAACAGGAACTCGGCGAGCGTCTTGGACAGCTCCGTCTTACCGACACCCGAGGGGCCGGCGAAGATGAACGAGCCGGAGGGCCGCTTCGGGTCCTTGAGGCCCGCCCGGGTGCGGCGGATCGCCTTGGAGACGGCCTTGACTGCGTCGAGCTGGCCGACGACCCGCTTGTGCAGCTCGTCTTCCATGCGCAGCAGCCGGGAGGTCTCCTCCTCGGTCAGCTTGTACACCGGGATGCCGGTCCAGTTGGCCAGGACCTCGGCGATCTGCTCGTCGTCCACCTCGCTGACGACGTCCAGGTCACCGGCCTTCCACTGCTTCTCCCGCTCGCCCTTCTGGCCAAGGAGCTGCTTCTCCTTGTCACGCAGCTGCGCGGCCCGCTCGAAGTCCTGCGCGTCGATCGCGGACTCCTTGTCGCGGCGCACCTGGGCGATCTTCTCGTCGAAGTCGCGCAGGTCCGGCGGCGCGGTCATGCGGCGGATGCGCATCCGGGCGCCGGCCTCGTCGATCAGGTCGATCGCCTTGTCCGGCAGGAAGCGGTCGGAGATGTACCGGTCGGCCAGGTTCGCCGCCGCGACCAGGGCCGCGTCGGTGATGGTGACCCGGTGGTGCGCCTCGTAGCGGTCACGCAGGCCCTTGAGCATCTCGATGGTGTGCGCCACCGAGGGCTCGCCGACCTGGATCGGCTGGAAGCGGCGCTCCAGCGCAGCGTCCTTCTCCAGGTGCTTGCGGTACTCGTCGAGCGTGGTCGCGCCGATGGTCTGCAGCTCGCCGCGGGCCAGCATCGGCTTGAGGATGCTGGCGGCGTCGATCGCGCCCTCGGCGGCGCCCGCGCCGACCAGAGTGTGGATCTCGTCGATGAACAGGATGATGTCGCCGCGCGTGCGGATCTCCTTGAGCACCTTCTTCAGGCGCTCCTCGAAGTCACCGCGGTAGCGCGAACCGGCCACCAGAGCGCCGAGGTCAAGCGTGTAGAGCTGCTTGTCCTTCAGCGTCTCGGGCACCTCGCCCTTGACGATCTTCTGGGCCAGGCCCTCGACGACGGTGGTCTTGCCGACGCCGGGCTCACCGATCAGCACCGGGTTGTTCTTGGTGCGCCGGGACAGCACCTGCATGACCCGCTCGATCTCCTTCTCCCGGCCGATCACGGGGTCGAGCTTGCCCTCCCGCGCCGACTGGGTCAGGTTGCGACCGAACTGGTCCAGCACGAGGCTGGTGGACGGAGCGGCCTCGCCGGTGGCGGCGCCGGCTGCGGCCGGCTCCTTGCCCCCCTGGTAACCCGAGAGGAGCTGGATGACCTGCTGGCGCACCCGGTTGAGGTCGGCGCCGAGCTTCACCAGCACCTGGGCCGCGACGCCTTCGCCCTCGCGGATCAGACCGAGCAGGATGTGCTCGGTGCCGATGTAGTTGTGGCCGAGCTGCAGCGCTTCGCGCAGGGACAGCTCAAGCACCTTCTTGGCCCGCGGCGTGAACGGGATGTGCCCGCTCGGCGCCTGCTGGCCCTGGCCGATGATCTCCTCTACCTGCTGGCGCACGCCCTCCAGCGAGATGCCGAGACTTTCCAGCGCCTTCGCCGCGACGCCCTCACCCTCGTGGATGAGGCCGAGCAGGATGTGCTCCGTGCCGATGTAGTTGTGGTTGAGCATCCTGGCTTCTTCTTGGGCCAGGACGACCACCCGACGCGCCCGGTCGGTGAACCGCTCGAACATTCCCGCTCCTCACCTACGCCTCAGTTCCTCGAGAACTCCTGCCGGAGATCCGCGGCGGCGAAGCTGTTTCACTCACTCTAACGCCAGACCCCGACCATGTCGGCCCGCCGGAAACGCTCGTCCGGTCACCGTTGGGTAACCATCAGGTCGCTTACCGTCGACTAGAAAGCGGAGGAAACAGGGCATCTGCCCCAGCAAACGGCCGACGTGGCTGGCATCAGAGCCAACCTTGCCTCGCCCGCGGCTGTTCCGCATCCAGGACCGCTACGCGCACAGCGAAATATCGGTGTCCACATCATGGTCGACGCGTCCGGCGCGTCGCCGAACACGAAAAACGGTGTGACACGAAGAAATCCTCGCATCACACCGTCAATCCGACGAACGTCGCAAACATGTCAAGACTAACGCAGACCCGCCGCGTAGTAAGCCTCGATCACCTTGGCCGGCACCCGGCCCCGGTCGTTGACCTCTTTACTCTGACCCTTGGCCCACTCACGCACCCGCTGGTTGAAGGCACGCTGCTCAGCCGCGGTCGGCGCCTTCGCCTTGGGGGCCGCGACCGGTCCACGGCGGCCGCTCTCCTTGCGCGCGGCGGCGAGGAACGGCGCCAGCGCCAAAGCCAGCTTGTCATGGTTCGCCGGGCCGAGATCGATCTCGTAATTGGCGCCCTCGAATCCAAATCTCACACTGCGGACGTCGCCCTCGGAACCATCGAGGTCGTCCGCCAGCACCACAATCTCGCGCCTGGCCATGCCGTCATCCTTTCTCGCCGCCCCGGATCCTCCCCGTCAGTCAAGGGCGTGCCATGAATTCATAAAGAAGCGCTCGCCAGGATAGCCACTCATTCACAGCGGATCAATTCCGGCGTGACCCTATTATTCGGCATAGCTTCGCCGGGCGCGGCGCAAAGTGGGACAGCAGCCGGGTCGATTATCCTCTGACAAGGGAAAACGGATTGCAGCGCCATTTGGCGGCTCGTCGAGCGCGCGGTGGATACCGGTTCCTGTGAGCCGGACGCACGGCATACCCGCGCATGGCGCGCTCGCGTTGCGCAGTCGGGTGGGTACCAGCCGTCGCGCGGACCTGACCCATTCGCGCTCTGCGACGAGGCGATGACCCTGTGCGTCGCCCGCCTATCCGAGGGCCGAATACGCGGCCGCCGGACGGCCCGCGAGGACGCGATCGGCGTGCGCGGCCGCAGGCCGATTCGCCGCACCCGGCGCGGGCGTATCGGCCCCGTCGGCAGTGCGCTGTCGAGCGATACGCCGAAACGGGGCGAATTCCCGCGCGGGCCGTCTGCACTAGGGTGGCCACGGCGTTATGGCGCCGACACACGGGAGGCGAACACATGGACCCCATCGACGAACACCGGCTCTCTTTCGGCGCGGCGGCGCGGATTTACCAGCAATCGCGGCCCGGCTATCCGGCACAGGCGCTGACCTGGGCCATCGGCACCGCCCCCGGCCGCGTGGTCGACCTGGGCGCGGGGACCGGCCAGCTCACCCGGGTGGCGCTGGCCGCGGGCTTCGAGGTCGTACCCGTCGAGCCCGACCCTGGCATGCGCGCCGCGCTCGACGAGGCCACCCCGGGCACCGTCGCGCTGGAGGGCTCGGCGGAGTCGATCCCGCTGCCCGACGGCTACGCCGACGCCGTCGTGGTCGGCACCGCGTACCACTGGTTCGACAAGGCGCGCGCCCACCCGGAGATCATCCGGGTGCTGCGGCCCGGCGGGGTGTTCGCGCCGATGCGCAACGACCGCGACGTGAGCGTCGACTGGGTCCGGCAGCTCGACGTGATCATCAGGTCGGCCCTGTTCCACCGCCCCGAGAACGCCGCGTTCGGCGAGCTGTTCGCCCCGTTCGAGCAGTCCGAGTTCCGGCACAGCGTCACGCAGACCCCGCAGGGCCTGGTGGACCTCATCGCCACCCGCTCCTGGTATCTCGTCGCGCCCTCCGACGAGCGGCGGCGGCTGCGCGAGGCGGTCCTCGAGCTGTGCGCGACCCATCCCGACCTGGCCGGGCGGGACAGTTTCGCGCTGCCCTACGTCACCAAGGTGCTGCGTACGGTCAGGCGCTGACGTTGCGCTCGTACACCATGCGCAGGCCGATCAGGGTGATCATCGGCTCGTGATGGGTGATGGTGCGGCACTCGCCCATCACCACCGGCGCGAGCCCGCCCGTGGCGATGACCGCGGTGACCCCGCCCAGCTCCTCGATCATCCGCTCGACGATGCGGTCGACCTGCCCGGCGAAGCCGAAGTACATGCCGGCCTGCAGGCACTCGACCGTGTTCTTGCCGATGACCGACCGGGGCTGGGCGGGTTCGACCTTGCGCAACTGGGCGGCGCGGGCCGCCAGCGCGTCGAAGGAGATCTCGATGCCCGGCGCGAACGCGCCGCCCAGGAACTCGCCCCGCGCGCTGATCACGTCGAAGTTGGTGGTGGTGCCGAAGTCGACCACGATCGCCGGGCCGCCGTAGATGCTGTGCGCCGCCAGCGTGTTGACCACGCGGTCCGCGCCCACCTCCTTGGGGTTGTCGATGGCCAGCTGTACGCCCGTCTTCACCCCGGGCTCCACCACGACCGCGGGCAGCCCGGCGTAGTAGCGGCCCAGCATGGTGCGCAGCGAGCGCAGCGCGGCGGGCACCGTCGAGCAGGCCGCCACGCCGGTGATCTCGACGTTGTCCCCGGCCAGCAGGCCGCGGAACATCAGGCCGAGCTCGTCGGCGGTGTTGCGGGCGTCGGTCTTCACCCGCCACGAGTGCACGATCTTTTCACCGTCGAAGGTGGCGAGCACCGTGTTGGTGTTACCGATGTCGATACAGAGCAGCACCCGACGTCTACTTCCGCGCTCGGAGGTCCAAGGCGATGTCCACGATAGGCGACGAGTGGGTCAGTGCCCCCACCGACAGGTAGTCGACGCCGGTGGCCGCGTACTCGGCGGCGACCTGCAGCGTCAGCCCGCCGGTGGCCTCCAGCTCGGCCCGGTCGCCGACGGCCGCGACGACCTCGCGCAGCAACTGCGGGGACATGTTGTCGCAGAGCAGGAACGTCGCCCCGGCCGCCACCGCCTCCTGCGCCTCGGCCAGCGTGGTCACCTCGACCTGCACTCCCACGTCGGGGAAGTTCGCCCGCACCAGGTCGTACGCCGCGGTTATCGAGCCCGCCGCGAGCTTGTGGTTGTCCTTGATCATGGCGACGTCGTACAGCCCCATGCGCTTGTTGGTGCCGCCCGCCGCGCGGACCGCGTACTTCTCCAGCGGCCGCAGGCCGGGGGTGGTCTTGCGGGTGTCCAGCACCAGCGCCTTGGTGCCCGCGAGCTGCTCCACCCAGCGGCGGGTATGGGTGGCCACCCCGGACATCCGGCACAGCAGGTTGAGCGCGGTGCGCTCGGCCGACAGCAGCGTCCTGGTCGGCCCGGTGACCGTGGCCAGCACGTCGCCGCGGGCCACCGTGTCACCGTCGGCCGCGTGCACGGTGACCTCCGCGCCCGGCCCGGCCAGCTCGAACACCAGCTCGGCCACGGCCAGCCCGGCGACCACGCCGGACTCGCGGGCGATCAGGTCCGCGGTGTCGACCTGGGTCTCCGGGATGGTCGCCACGCTGGTCACGTCGAGCCGGTCCGGGCCCAGGTCCTCGCGCAGCGCGTTGGCCACGATCCGCTGCACCTCGTCCGTGTCCAGCCCCGCCTTGAGCAGCTGCGCCTGCGTCGTGTCCTTCACGCCATCGCCTCCCACGCCTCGTTCGTCGTACCGTCGGCGGCCAGGCCGGGGAACAGGTGCCCCCGCCAGCCGTCGTCGGCCTCTGCATGATCCTCGCGCCAGTGGCAGCCGCGCGTCTCGGCGCGCAGGGACGCCGAGGCGACCAGCGCACTCGCCACCGTGAGCAGGTTCGCGAACTCCCAGCCCGCGGTGCGCCCCGGCAGCGGCGGCACGCCGACCTCGCGCAGCACCCGCGCCGTCTCGGCCAGCGACTCGGCGCTGCGCAGCACGCCCGCCCCGCGCGTCATCGCGCGCTGCAGCCGCTGCCGTCGCTCGGCCAGGTCCACCGGCGGCTCCCCCGCCGCGACCAGGCCCTGCGGCGTCCAGGCCAGCCCGCCCTGGGGCAGGCCCGCCGGGTCGGGCTCGTCGAGCACCGGGTCGGTCTGCGCGGGCAGGTCGCGGATGATGTCGGCGGCGATGCGGCGGGCGAAGACCAGTCCCTCCAGCAGCGAGTTCGAAGCCAGCCGGTTCGCGCCGTGCACGCCGGTGCAGGCGACCTCACCGCAGGCGTACAGGCCGGGGATGCTGGTGCGGCCGTCCAGGTCGGTGCGGACCCCGCCGGAGGCGTAGTGCGCGGCCGGGGCCACCGGGATCAGGTCCACCGTCGGGTCCACCCCGGCGGCCAGGCAGTACGCCGTGATCGTCGGGAAGCGGTGGGCCAGGTCGGGCACGTGCCGGGCGTCCAGGTAGACGTGATCGGTGCCCGTGGCCAGCATCTGCCGGTGGATGCCCTTGGCGACCACGTCGCGGGGCGCCAGCTCGGCCAGCTCGTGCTGCCCGACCATGAACCGCTTGCCGTCCCCGTCGACCAGGTACGCGCCCTCGCCCCGCAGCGCCTCGCTGACCAGCGGCTGCTGCGCGGTGCGGTTGTTCGGCAGGTAGAGCGACGTCGGGTGGAACTGCACGAACTCCAGGTCGGTGACGTCGGCTCCGGCCCGCAGCGCCAGCGCGACGCCGTCGCCGGTGGACACGACGGGATTGGTGGTGGCCGCGAAGATCTGGCCGAGGCCGCCGGTGGCCAGCACCACGGCGCGGGCCAGCACCGCCCCGACGCCGTCCTCGGTGCCCTCGCCCAGCACGTGCAGGGTCACCCCGCAGGCCCGTCCCTGGGCGTCGCGCAGCAGGTCCAGCACCAGCGCGTGCTCCACGAGGCGGATCCACGGGTCGCGGTTGACCGCGGCGTGCAGCGCGCGCTGCACCTCGGCCCCGGTCGCGTCGCCGCCCGCGTGCACGATGCGGTTCGCGTGGTGCCCGCCCTCGCGGGTCAGCATCAGCGAGCCGTCGGCGTGGCGGTCGAACTCCGCGCCCATCTTGATCAGTTCGCGTACCCGGGTGGGGCCTTCGGTGACCAGCACGTCCACCGCGGCCGGGTCGCACAGGCCGACGCCGGCGACGAGCGTGTCGCGGGCGTGGGCGGCGGGGGTGTCCAGCGGGTCGAGCACGGCCGCGATGCCGCCCTGGGCCCAGCGGGTGGAGCCGTCGTCGATGTTGACCTTGGTGACGACGGTGACGTGCAGACCTGCCTCACGCAGGTGCAGCGCCGCGGTCAGGCCGGCGATGCCGGACCCGATCACGACGACGTCGGTCGGTTCGAACCAGCTCGCTGGCCGCGCGGGCAACGCCCGGGGCAACACCGGGAGATCACCCGGGACTGTCAACGCCTTGCGCACCAGCACAGTCAACCCCGCCGAGGCTCGGCGTTCACCCCCGGGCCCACGTGACACCCCTCACCGTCCCCCGGCACGCGGCCGGGGGACGGCTCCGGAGCGTCACGCGTAGTTGATCGGCAGGCCCTTGGTCCCGGCCCCACGCAGCGACTTGGTGACCTTCTTCTTGCTCAGCCACAGGTGGCAGCGCACGCCGTGGTCGCCGGCATCCCAGTCGGCCTGCGACGGCCAGTTCCACACCACACCGGTGCGGTAGTTGATGTTGCCGTCGTTCGGCACCTTCACGTACGACGCGATGACGCCCCGGCACGCCTTGGCGATCTTGGTGTTCATGCCCTTGAGGCTGGCGAAGGAGGTGCTGCCCGCGTTCCACACGCCCACGAACTCCGCGTTGTGGCCCTTGGCGCAGGAGATCGCGACCAGCTGCGAGCCGTACTGGTAGCAGCCGAACTTCAGGCTCGCGAGCGCGCCCTTGAGCGGGGTGGTACGGGCCACCGGGTCGCCGTACTGGCCGTCCAGCGCGGTCAGCTCGCAGCGGTACCAGCGGGCGCCGCCGTCCCAGCCGGCCGGCGACGGCACTGCGACGCCGAACCAGAGCGCGCCGTTCCGCCAGTCGCCCCCGACGTACGTGCTGACCTTCGTGCTGCAGTCCGTCCAGGCGGCGCGCAGCTCGGGCGAGCCCTCCGAGGGCGGCGTGGTGCGGGAGGCCGCGTCGCCGGTGAAGTCCGCGACGGCGACCGTCTCATAGGTGTGGTTCTGGTCACAGGCGACCGGCTTGTACGCCGAGCGGTAGCTCACGTCGCGGAAGTCGTCGGCGCACTTGGCCTCGTCCGGCCGCCAGCTCTGGGGTTCGGCCACCGCCGCCCACTGGTTGGTGAGGTCGCCGTCCGCCCCCGGCGGCAGCTGTCCCCCGCAGGCCGACGTGGCCAGCAGGGACGCCGCGACCAGCACGACCCCTGCGACCCTTCGGCCGATCACCTCACGCATCAGTGCCTCCCCAGCTTGCCGAACATGAATGCGGAGCATATTTCATGCTCGCCACCGCGTGGCGACACCCGTGGGGTCACGGATCAGCTCGGAATGCCCTTGCCCGCGGTGCCCTTGGCGGAGCCGGTCATCTTCTTCGTCTCCAGCCACAGGTAGCAGCGCACGCCACGATCGCCCCCGGCCCAGGTGGCCTTGCTGTACGGCCACGAGATCACGCCGTACTTGCTGGTGGCGCTCACGCTGACGCCGATGAACGTGGCCATCGCCTTGCGGCAGTTGTCGTGGAAGTAGTCCCAGTCCGCCTCGCTGACCGGATACTTGCGCGCGGCCGCGGCGGTGAACGTGCCGACGTACTCGGCGTTGTGCGACTTGGCGCAGTCGGACTCCGGCATGGTGTCCACCGAGCCGTTCTTGCCGCTCTCGGCGAAGCAGGTGAGCAGCAGCCCCGGCGGCAGCGAGCCGCGCAGGCTGCCGCTGCGGCGCACCCAGTCGGCCTTGTCGGTGACCGTGGTGAGCTCGTTGAGCTCGCAGCGGTACCACCGCGCGCCGCCCTGCCAGGCCGCGGCCGAGGGCAGCGTCAGGTCGAGGGTCAACCGGCCGTCGCGCCACTGCCGGCCGACGAACGCGGTGGAGCGCTCGTCGCACTCCGCGAAAGCCCCCGCGAGCAGCGCGTCGTCGGCCTCCGGCGGGGTGGCGCGCTCGGCCACGGCTCCGGTCAGCGTGCCGACGTAGACCGTCTCGCCGTAGTGCTCGGTCTCGCAGTCGACCGGCCGGTACGCGGTGGCCCGGCCGGTCTGCTCGTACGCCTTGTCATGGCAGACCTCGGCACCGGGGATGAACACCTGCGCCGCGGGCAGGCGCGCCCAGTCGTCGGCGAGGTCTCCGTCCACACCGGCCGCCGGTGACGTGCAGCCGGCCACCGGCGCCGCCAGCGCGCAGACGGCCGCACCGGCGGCGATCCTCCGCCTCCATGCCATGTGTCGCCCCTCCCAGGTCCGCCCGGGGAGCCTAACCGACAGAACGCGACCGCGACAGCGGTGCTGTCGGCCTTCTACCAGCCCGGAACGCCCTTGCCCTTGCTGCCCTTGGCCGACTTCTTCATGGTCTTGCCGTCGCCGAACCAGATCGAACAGCGCACCGTCCGGTCGCCGTCCGCCCAGGACTTCTCGTTGTTCGGGCTGGAGATGACGCCGATCCGGTCCGCGCTGCCCGCGCCGACGCCGAGGAACTTCGCCGCCAGGTCCTGGCACCTGTCGTGCACGACGTTCCACTGCCGCTCGGACTTCGGGTAGGCGGTCGTCATGCTCGCGCGGTAGAAGCCGACGAACTCGCTGTCGTGCGCCTTGGTGCAGGCCACCTCGGGCATCGTGACGATCGCCGCGCCCTTCTCCTCGGCGTTCGTGCAGCCGACCAGCAGCGCTGGCGGCACCGCGCCCTTCAGGCTGCCGGTGCGCTGCGTCCAGTCCATCTCGTCGAAGACCGACTCCACCTCGGTGACGTCGCACCGGAACCAGCGTGCGCCGCCGTCCCAGGCGGACGGGGTCGGCACGGCGAGCACCAGCTCCAGCCGCGCCTGGCCCCACGGGCGGCCCAGGTAGGCGGCGGACTTCTGGTCGCACTCGACCAGCGCCGCGGCCTTGTCCTTCGGGCCGGGCGCGGCCGTCAGGCCCGGGAACTCGCCGACGTGTACGACCTCGGCGTAGTGCGACTTCGCGCAGTCCACGACCGGGTCGGTGTATCGGCCGGTGTCCCGGGGGACCCCGCCCAGGCATACGCCCGCCTCGGGCGCCCAGGCCTTGACGTCGGCGACCTTCACCCAGTCGTCGGTCAGCGCGCTGTCCACCTCGGTGGGCAGCGTCGAGCCGCAACCGGCCAGGGCCAGATTCGTCAGTAGTGCAGCCAGCATGGTGCCGACCGTGAGGCGTCCCCGCATCGCCCAACCTCCCAGGTCATAGAGCCTGGGCGAGCCTAAGCGACGGTGCCGTGACCCATATCGTCCTAACGGCCGAGAGCGAGATCACAATCTGCGGCGTATCCGCAGCCAGCGGCGTTGCCGCCGCCCGTTTCGCGGTTTTCGTGGCCGGATGCCTAGCGGCTCAGCGTCAGGTCGCCGCGGACGACGTCGCCGACCATGCCCGGCACGGCCTCGGCCGGGTCCGCGCCCAGCGAGATGATCCGGTTGTCGGCGTCCACGTGCACCACCCGCGGGGTGTACGAGCGCGCGGTGACCTCGTCGGCCTGCGCGTACGAGATCAGGATGACCAGGTCGCCGGGCTTGACCAGGTGCGCGGCCGCGCCGTTGATGCCGATCACACCGGTGCCGCGCTCACCGGGGATGACGTAGGTCTCCAGCCGCGCCCCGTTGGTGATGTCCACGATCGCGACCTGCTCACCGGCCAGCAGGTCGGCGGCGTCCATCAGGTCCTCGTCGATGGTGACCGAGCCGACGTAGTGCAGGTCGGCCTGCGTCACCGTGGCCCGATGGATCTTGGACTTGAACATGGTGCGCAGGAACATCAGGCCGTTTCCTTCTCGGTCGTCCCGTCGAGGTGGACGGGCAGGTTGTCGATGAGCCGCGTGGTGCCGAGCCGCGCCGCCACCAGCAGCCGGGCCTCACCGCCCGCCGGGTCCTCGCTGAGGTCTGCCCCGCGCAGGGCCAGGTAGTCCACATCCAGGCCGGTCAGCTCCGCCCGGGCGGCAGCCAGCACCGCGCCGGGGTCCCGCTCGGCGGCCCCGGCCCGCAGCGCCCGCGACAGCGCCAGCGCCGCCCGCCGCTCGGCCTCGCTCAGGTAGCGGTTGCGGCTGGACAGCGCCAGGCCGTCGGCCTCCCGGACGGTCGGCACGCCGACGATCTCCACCCCGAGTTCGAGGTCGTGCACCATCGCCTTGATCAGCGTGAGCTGCTGGTAGTCCTTCTCCCCGAAGAACGCCAGGTCCGGGCGGGTCAGCAGGAGCAGCTTGCCGACCACGGTCAGCACCCCGGCGAAGTGACCGGGCCGGACCGCCCCCTCCAGCACCTCACCCAGTGGGCCCGGGTGCACGGTGACCTGCGGCTGGCCGTACGGGTACATCACCTCGGGGGTCGGCGCGAAGATCACGTCGACGCCCTCGGCCGCGCACACCGCCACGTCCGCGTCGAAGGTGCGCGGGTAGCGGGCCAGGTCCTCGTTCGGGCCGAACTGCAGCGGGTTCACGAAGATCGTGGCCAGTACGACGTCGGCGTGCTTACGCGCCTCCCGCAGCAGCGTGGCGTGCCCCTCGTGCAGCGCGCCCATGGTCATCACGACCGCGACGGAGCCCTGCGCCGCCGCGCGGGCCTGCGCCAGCTCCTCGCGGGTGCGTACGACGGCGGTCACTTCGCGGCCTCACCGAGCTGCCCGGCGTCGGCGGCGGCCGGTTCGGCCAGCACGCCCAGCAGCGGCTCGGCGTCGACCGCGCGCAGCCGCCCGACGGCGATCGCCCGGTCGGCGGTGCGCCGGGCCAGCGCGACGTACGCCGGGAGCGAGTCGGGGGCGGTGCGGGCCAGTTCCTGCACGTGCCGGGCGACCGTGCCCGCGTCGCCGCGCGACACCGGCCCGGTGATCGCCGCGTCGCCCATCCGCAGCGCGTTCTCCAGCGCGGCGGTCAGCAGCGGGCCGAGCACCTTCTCCGGGCTCAGCACGCCCGCGTCGCGCAGCCGGTCGGCGGCCTCGTTCACGAGGGTGACCAGGTGGTTCGCGCCGTGGGCGAGGCTCGCGTGATACAGCGCGCGGCGGTCCTCGCTGATCCACTCCGGGTGGCCGCCCAGGTCGGTGACCAGCGCGGCGGCCAGGGTGCGCACGGTGGCGTCGGCGGCGGTGATCCCGTACGAGATGCCGGGCAGCCGGTCCAGGTCGGCGGCCGTGCCGGTGAAGGTCATCGCGGGGTGCAGCGCCAGCGCGCGAGCGCCGACCGCGGCGGCGGGGGCCAGCACGGCCAGCCCGTGCGCGCCGGACGTGTGCGCCACCACCTGGCCGGGCCGCAGCGCGCCGGTGGCGGCCAGCCCGGTCACGACCCCGGCGAGGGCGTCGTCGGGCACCGCGATGATCAGCAGATCGGCCGCGGCGCGGGCCACCTCGTCGGCGGGAAGATTGCGCGCACCGGGAAGCAGGGTGCGGATGCGGTGCTTGGCCGCGGCGGACACGCCGGAAGCGGCAACGACCCGGTGTCCCGCGCCCCGCAGGGCGGCGGCCAGAACCGCGCCGACCCGGCCGGCGCCGATCACACCGATGGTGAGCTCAGCACTCATGATCTGATCCAGTCCTCTTCTTCGGGGTACCGGTCGGGGCAAGTATGACCCCGTGTCCTGATCACTGGACAGAGACTGTGCGAAACCGCACTGCCCCAGATCGTTCACATACCCACAACAGAAAGCGCCCCCGGAACCACGTCCCGGGAGCGCCTTTCGTGACCGCCGTCTCGCGGGTCACGCCGTGACGCTGCGCAGCGCGGGTCCCTGGGTTGCCTGCTCGGGTGCCGCCGTGGCCATGCCGGGCAGCGCGGTCGCCGCCAGGGCTCCGGCCGGGAGGCAGGTGAGAATACGTCGCATGGGCCGGACCGTAGATTCGGCAGGGCAACCGGCGACGGACGGAGAGTGAACAGCACCGATGCGCTGGCGGGACGCGATGCGAACTGCGCTGTACGGGCCGGACGGCTTCTTCGTCCGCGAGCGGCCCGCCGACCACTTCCGGACCAGCGCCCAGTCACCCCACTTCGCCCGCGCGATCGCGGCGCTCGTGGCCGATGTCGACCGGGCACTCGGCTCCCCCGCCGTGTTCGACCTGGTGGACGTGGGTGCGGGCCGGGGCGAACTACTGCACGGCGTGCTCGCCGCGCTGCCTGATCCGCTGCGCTCCCGCGTCCGCCCGGTGGCCGTGGAGGTCAGCACCCGCACACACGACCACGGCGTCAGCTGGCGCACCGAGCTGCCGCGCGGGTTGACCGGGCTGCTGCTGGCCACGGAGTGGCTCGACAACGTGCCGCTGGACCTCGCCCGTGACAGGTCTTACCTCGACACGGACCTGCACCCGTGCGGCCCGCTCGACCCGGCCGACGCCGCCTGGATCGAGCGGTGGTGGCCCGCCGGGCCGGACGACATCGTGGAGATCGGGCGCAGCCGCGACGAGGCCTGGGCCGATGCGGTGGGCGCGCTGGACGCGGGCCTGGCACTGGCCGTCGACTACGGGCACCTGTTCGCCGAGCGGCCCGCCCTGCCCACGGCCACCGGGTTCCGTGACGGCCGGGAGGTGCCGCCCGCCTTCGACGGCAGCACCGACATCACCTGCCACGTGGCCATGGACGCGATCGCGGCGGCCGGTCGCACCGGTTCGGCGATCGATGCCGGTCAGGTCATGGCCGCCGAGGTGCTGCTGCTCAACCAGCGGGCCGCGCTGCACCGCCTCGGCCTCAGCGCACGGCGGCCGCCGCTGACCCTGGCGTCCACCGATCCCGGGGCTTACGTCCGGGCGCTGGCCGAGGCCAGTGAGATCGCCGAACTGACCGCGGCCGGCGGGCTGGGTGCGCACTGGTGGCTCGCGCAGGGCGTCGGCCTCGACCCCCGGCGGGTGTCCTTCCGCCACGAATAGCGCCGGCAAGGCGCCCTTCCTCTCCCGGGGCTGGCTTACGATGGCGCGCATGGCGGAAACGGGCGGTACCCGGCAGCTGACGGTCGGCGCGGGCGCGGGAGCCCAGCAGCTGGGCACCGACATGGTGCTGAACATCGGGCCCCAGCACCCGTCGACGCACGGCGTGCTGCGGCTCAAACTCGTCCTCGACGGCGAGAAGGTGCTCTCCGCCGAGCCGATCATCGGGTACATGCACCGGGGCGCGGAGAAGCTGTTCGAGGTCCGTGACTACCGGCAGATCCTGGTGCTGGCCAACCGGCACGACTGGCTGAGCGCGTTCAGCAACGAGCTCGGCGCGGCGATGGCCGTCGAGCGGCTGATGGGGCTGGAGGTCCCGGAGCGGGCGGTCTGGCTGCGCATGGCGATGGCCGAGCTGAACCGGGTGCTCAACCACCTGATGTTCCTCGGGTCGTACCCGCTGGAGATCGGCGCGATCACCCCCGTGTTCTACGCGTTCCGCGAGCGCGAGGTGCTGCAGGCCGTCATGGAGGAGGCCACCGGCGGCCGCATGCACTACATGTTCAACCGCATCGGCGGGCTGAAGGAGGAGGTCCCGGCGGGCTGGACCCGGCGCGCCCGGGAGGCCGTCGACCTGGTCGCCTCGCGCATGCCGATGCTGGACGACCTGATCCGGCGCAACGACATCTTCCTGGCCCGCACCGTCGGGGTGGGCGTGCTCAGCGCCGCCCAGGCCGCCGCGTACGGCGCGTCGGGGCCGGTCGGGCGGGCCAGCGGCCTGGACTTCGACCTGCGCCGCGACGAGCCGTACCTGGCGTACGGCGAGCTGGACGTCCCGGTGGTCACCCGTACCGCGGGCGACTGCCACGCCCGCTTCGAGGTGCTGCTCGACCAGGTGTACGTGTCGCTGGACCTGGTCCGGCAGTGCCTGGACCGGGTCGACCGGATCGGCGGGCCGGTCAACGTACGCCTGCCCAAGGTGGTCAAGGCCCCCGAGGGGCACACCTACACGTGGACCGAGAACCCGCTCGGCGTCAACGGCTACTACCTGGTGTCGAAGGGCGACAAGACACCGTGGCGGATGAAGCTGCGCACCGCGTCGTACGCCAACGTGCAGGCGCTGTCCACGCTGCTGCCGGGCACCCTGGTGCCGGACCTGATCGCCATCCTGGGCTCGATGTTCTTCGTCGTCGGCGACATCGACAAGTAACCCGCCGCCGCCACGAGAACGCGCCCTCCCGGTAGTCCGGGAGGGCGCGTCTTCTTCGTACGGTCAGCGGTACCGGCGGTCGTAGTCCCGATCGCGGTCCCGATCCCGGTCGCGATCCCGGTCTCGCTCACGCGCGTCGTCGTAGTCCGACCAGCGGTCCTCGCGGTCCGCGCCGGTCAGCGCGCGCGGTTCACGGCGCTCCTGGTCCCGGTAGGGGAAGCCGCCGCGCTCGTCGTCGGCCCGGTCGTCGTCGACCCCCCGGTCCTCGCGCCGCACCGCGGCCCACCGGTCCTCGATCCGCAGCTCGGTGCCGGAGCTGTCACTGTGCAGGGCGGCGCGGCGCTCGCCCATGCGCACCTCGCGCCCGCGGTCGTCGCTGCGCACCGTCGTCCAGCGGTCCCCGGCGGCGCGTACGGCGGGCCGCTCCTCGTCCTCGCGGTCGGACCAGCGGCCCTCGATCGCGTCGGCGGGGCGGTCGGACCAGCGGTCGTCGCCGCGCTCGCGGCGCGGCGTCCAGCTGTCGCCACCGGAGACCGGCTCGTTCGCGTCGCGGCGGCGCTCCAGCTGCTCGCGCAGCCGCTGCTCGGTCCACGACTCCTCGTGCCGGTCCCGCTCGCGGGCGCGCTCGGCCCGCGGGCGCTGCACCTCGACGCGAGGGGTCTCGGCCCGGTGGCCGTATTCGGCCGGCTCGCGGCCCCGTTCACGGTCACGGTCACGGTCGAAACCGGCCGCCGCGCCGCTGACCGGACTGCCGTAGACCGCCGGGCCGCGCGGGGCGTCCTCGCCGTGCGGGTCGACGATGGTGTGGCGTGTGGTGACCTGCACGGTCTCGGTGTGGCGGACCACCCCCGGCATGCCCGCGCGGCCGGAGCCGGGGCCGGGCTGGTGCGGAGCGGGCGCGGGGGCATTGGTGCGGGCGGCGGGGGCCGGTGCGGCCTGGGCGGCGGCTGCCCGCACGGCCTCGGCGCGTACGTGCTCCAACTGCGCGCGGGTCGCGTCCAGCTCGTGCCGGGTGGCCTCCAGCTGGTCGACCAGGTACTGGAACTTCTCCCCGAAGGCGCGGTGCGTGGCGTGGGCGGCGGTCGAGATGTCGTCGCGGACGTCGGCCCGGACGGTGTCGATCTCATCGAGGATCATGTCTTCGAGTTCGAGTCGAACGGTCTCGGTGTCGCGACGGAGAGTGATCGACAGCCCTATCAGGATGACCGACAGGATGACCACGCCCACGGCGGCCCGCAGCGCGGTGCCGCCATCGGCCACGAACAGGAAAATCGCAGCCAGCGGTGCCAGCCCGACGCCGCCCCAGAACAGGATCGGGAGCAAGCGTGCGTGCCGCTGTTCATCGCGAGTGTCCGAGTTCGGCATGTTGCTAGAGGCTACCGACAGTTGCTTGCGAGGGGAATGCTCCACGGCCTTGAAATGCGAGAACATTCCGCGCGTGGATCGCCGCCGACCCGTCCTGAACAGCTGTGTCACCCAGCGCGGCTTGCCGGGAACCGTTCGCGGCGCGCGACGCGCCGGTAATCGCCGAACCTTCGTCACGAACGGTTCAACGAGCGCCCGCCCGTTTCGCCCGACTCGAAAGCAGGATGGCACACCACGACCGGAGCCCCGGCTGGGCCGCGAGGGCGGCGTGGCCGGGGCTCCAGGTCGTTCTCAGCTCAGCGCAGGGAGGACCAGCGGTCCTCGTCGCCCCACTGGTCGGCGCGGGCCGGTGCGGGCTGCGCGGGCAGGTTGGCCCAGGTGTCACCGCTGCCGGTGGACCACGAGGTGCCGGGCACGCCCACGTCGGACCAGTCGTCCGGGCTCTCCTCGTCCAGGGGCAGCGGCCGCCCGAACGTCTCGACCAGGCGGGTGACCACCAGGCCGACCGCGATCGCACCGGCGGCCAGCGCGTACAGCGAGATGTGCCACCGGGCCGCGTCGGCGTACCAGACCACGAGGCCGAGCAGCGTGACGCCGAGCAGCGTGCCGAACACGCCGCCGCGGCGGCCGTACGCGCTCACGCCGCCGATCAGGGCCGCGCCCAGCGCCAGCCCGGTCAGCTCGAAGCCCTCGGTGGGCGCGACGACCTGCTCGGTCGCCCCGTTGAGCGCGGCCATCACCACGCCCGCCACCGCGGCCATCGCCATGGAGCCGATCAGCGCCAGCGCGGCGACGACGCCGCCGAGGCCGCCCCGCCGCCGGGCCGGGTCGGTCACCGGCCGGAACCGGCCGACGCCGCGCCGGATCGACCGGATCGAGCCGAGCAGCCCGGCCACGATGGTCAGCGCCGCGAAGCCGCCGAACAGGTACAGCGCCTGCCCGGTGGGGTCGTACTCGCCGCTGACGGTCAGCGGGGCCGGGTGCTTCTGGATCCAGACGATCGCCACCAGCGCCGCCGCGAGGCTGCCCGCCCAGCCGGGCACGTGGAAGCCCACTACGAGGACGGCGACGACCAGGCCCAGCCCGGCCGCGAAGGCGACGGCGATGCCGGCGGTGGGCACCACGCCCGCCGAACCGTGCTCGGCGTAGTACAGCGCGGCCGCGGCGGCGACCGGGCCCAGGGCCAGGTTCACCGCGCCGGCGCGCAGTGTCATCGAGGCGCCGAGGCCGAGCAGGCCCAGCACCGAGCCGAAGACGAGCAGTTCCTTCAGGTTCGCGCCGGTGATCGTGTCACGGTGGCCGCTGTGCAGCAGGAAGGCGATCGCGACCACGCCGAGCAGCAGCACGCCCTCCCACGCGAAGTGCACACCGAGCCGGTCGCGCCCGACCTCGCCGTGCGACGGGTCGTCGAAGACGTCGTCCAGGTTGGCCGAGGGCGTCGCCCGCGGCCGGTACTGCATGCCGACGACGCTGTGCGCGCCGCCTTCGGATCTGAGATCGGACTCCTCGCGGAAGCCCTCGCGGTACCGTCGCTGCCCTGTCGCGTCGGTCGCTTCGCTGTCGTAGGCCATGACTCGCGCCTCCCGAGTCGGCTGCCGGTCGCGGGGTACGACACGGCATACCCGAGGCACCGTACCGGCTGAAACGTGAATGCAACAGGGTCTACCGGCGATGACATCCCGCAGCCGACGGGTACCCGATAGTGGCCGACGCCGATCCGTTCGGGTGTTACTTGATGTCCGGCTTGTCGTCCTCGGGGTTGTTCGGCACCCGGCATGCCCGTTCCAGCCACAGTGCCGCCCCGAGCAGGGCCAGCGAGCAGGCCAGCGAGGTGAGCGCGGCCGGCAGGTCGCGGCTCACCGCCGCCAGCTGCCGCTGCTGCCCGTCGATGAACAGCCACAGGCTCAGCCCGGCGGCGAACCCGGCGAAGATCGCACCTGCCAGCGACGACGCCTTGGCCAGCACCGCGTACCTGGCGACGGCCAGCGGCTCGACCCGTTCGCGGCCCGGCTTGGCCTCCAGCCGCGCCCGGGTCTGCTGCGCGAGCGCGAACTCCACGATGGCGAGCGCGAGCAGCGTGAACGCGGGCAGCCAGCCGTTACGGCCGAGGAACGGCAGCGTCGCCAGGTCGAAATACCAGGTGCTGATGATGAGCCAGGCGACGGCGGCCGAGCCGAGGCCCGCGACGATCAGGGTGGCCGGGTTGGTGGGTTGCAGCCGTGGCTCCGGCATCGGCGGCTGGCTCAATTCGGTCCACACCCCTCACTCGTCTGAATGAAGGTCACTCTACTTCGAGCCGGACGGCGGGCAGCGCGGTCATCGCGGCGACCTCGGTCGCCATCGGCTCGGCCAGCACGAGGTCGTTGACCCAGCCGTGGCCGGGCAGCTGCGCGTACGGCTGCACCTCCAGCCACGGGCGCAGCACGAACGCGCGCTGGTGGGCGTGCGGGTGCGGCAGGGTCAGCTCGGGGGTGTCGCGCAGGATCGGCTCGCCGTCGGCGGCGAACGCGGCGACCAGGTCCACGTCCAGGGTGCGCGGGCCGTACCGGCGGGCCTGATGGCGCACCCGCCCGGCCTCGTGCTCGATCGCCTGCGCGGTGAGCAGCCACTGCTCCACGGCCGGTGCGCCGCGTACGAGCACGGCGGCGTTGTAGTACGCCGGCTGCTCCGTGTCGCCCCACGGCGGCGTCTCGTGGACGCCGCTCACCGCCAGCAGCTCGCCTTCCTCGGCGAGGCGGCGCACCGCGAAGCGCAGATGGTCGGCGCGGTCGCCGAGGTTGCTGCCTATCGAGAAGACCACCGAAGTCACGACCGATATTCTCGCAGCGTGGCAGCCGACCTGATGCACGCGACGCCGCCGGTGGTGATGGGGGTTCTCAACGTGACCCCGGATTCCTTCTCCGACGGCGGCCTCTACGACGACCTCGACGCCGCCGTACGGCACGGGGTGCAGCTGCGGGAGCAGGGCGCGCACCTGGTGGACGTGGGAGGCGAGTCGACCCGGCCGGGGGCGCTGCGCGTCGACGCGGACACCGAGATCAAGCGGGTGGTGCCGGTCATCGCCGCGCTGACCGCCGCCGGAGTGCCGACCAGTGTGGACACCACCCGCGCCGCGGTCGCCGAGGCCGCGGTCAGGGCCGGGGCGGCGGTCGTCAACGACGTCTCCGGCGGGCTCGCCGACCCCGACATGCGCCGCGTCGTCGCCGCCGCCGGGTGCCCGTATGTCGTCATGCACTGGCGCGGGCACTCCGCCGACATGCAGGCGCTGGCCACCTACCGCGACGTGGTGGCCGAGGTGCGTGACGAGCTGTCGCGCCGCGTCGACGAGGCGCTGCGCGCGGGCGTCGCGGCCGACCGGCTGATCGTCGACCCTGGGCTGGGCTTCGCCAAGTCCCCCGAGCACAACTGGGCGCTGACCCGGCACCTGGACCGGATCATCGACCTGGGCCTTCCCGTGCTGTTCGGAGCCAGCCGCAAGTCCTATCTCGGCCTGCTGCTCGACGGCCGCCCCGCCCCGGACCGCGACGCCGCCACCACCGCGACCAGCGTGCTGGCCGCCGCGGCAGGAGCCTGGGGCGTACGCGTACACGACGTGCGCTCGACCGCCGACGCCCTCGCGGTGTGGCGGGCCACCGGCAGCCCCCGGCTGCGCTACGAAGGCTGACCATGGACCTCATCACGCTCACCGGCCTGCGGGTGCGGGGCAATCACGGCGTCTTCGACTTCGAGCGGCGCGACGGGCAGGACTTCGTGATCGACGTGGAGCTCGGGCTGGACCTGCGCCCCGCCGCCCACAGCGACGACGTCGCCGACACCGTGCACTACGGCGAACTGGCCACACGGCTGGCCGAGATCGTGGCGGGGCCGCCGGTCGACCTCATCGAGACCCTCGCCCAGCGGCTCGTCGATGCCTGCCTGGCCGATTCCCGCGTGGCACGGGCCAGGGTGACCGTCCACAAGCCACAGGCCCCGATCCCGCTGACCTTCACCGACGTCAGCGTGACGATGACCGGGACAAGGTGACGGCCGGACATCCGACACCCGCCACCACCTGCATAGCTTGTCGGGTCGGTGGGGGCACCGTACGCTCTGCTATGGATCGAACACCGGTCCTAGACAACCGCAGAACCCCGGCGCTCCACTACGAACTGTGATCGACACGAAGCAGGGTGTCATCGGCTGCATCCCACCGCTGAGGACCCCCATCAGTAAGGCTTAAGCAATTGCAGCGCCGGTCGCGCACCGGGGAGGTACCGAATGATCGCCATGGAACTGGTCCAGGCGGCGTGGAACCATGCCACGCCGACCCTCGGCATGATCGCCGATGCGATCCAGGCGGCCCCCGATGAGCCCAAGGGCGGCATCGCGACCAACGACATCCTCACCTTCTTCGCCACGAAGATCTCTCCGATCCTGCTGGCGATCCTCGGCGTCATCTTCATCGGCCGGGCCAGCAAGGGTGAGGTCTCGAAGGTGCTCACCAGCTCAGCGATCGCCATCATCGGCGTCGCCTTCATCGTCGGCGCGGGCGCGCTGCTGCTCGTCGGCGAGAACCTCATCGACATCATGTTCGAGTAGGCGGTAGCGATGCGGCTGCGTACGGACGACGACATCTACCGGGCACGGCTGGTCTACCTCGGCCCACCCGGCTACACGCTCCCCGTGCAGTTGCCGTACGCCCAGTACGGCCTGTTCGTGCTGCTCGTGCCGCTCTACATGGGCGCGCACTGGCTGTTCACCCAGGAGTTCGAGATCTTCCCGACCTGGGAGATCGCGCTCGCCATCGTGACCACGTCGTACATCTTCCGCCACGTCGACCCCGACCGGCCCGCGCGGATGGTCATCCGCACCGCGCTCACCGACTGGAAGCGCACCCGCGAGCCGGTCATCGAGCGCCGCGACCCGCGCCTGGTCGCCCGCCGCGTCGTCGTGCGGCAGGCGATCACATGACCAGCAACGATACCGAGTACGACCTGGACGACGCGGTATCCGACGTCGTCCCGTCCGTCGAGGGAACCGCCGCGACGGGCCCCGTCGCCGTGTTCCAGCCGCCCCGCCGCCGCGAGCCCGCCGAGCCGGAGGGCCCCGCCGAGGAGGAGGGCGGCCGCCCCGAGGCGCGCACCGCCGACATCCGCAACGCGGACCTGCGCAGCGACCTGCAGAGCGCGGCCGGTCGCGCCGCCGCCGAGATGCGCGCCGCCGCCGAAGCCGCCACCCAGGCGCAGCGCGAACGGGCCGCGTCCTCGCGCCGCGACCACGAGCCGCCGCCCGCCCCGTCCGGCCCCGACATAGAGTCGCCGTTCCTGGAACTGTTCGACTCCGAGGCCGCCGACCCCGGATCGGTCGGCCTGTCCACCACGCCGTTGCGCCCCACCCCGCCCGGACGCGGCCCCACCGCGACCGACCAGCCCACGGGACGCCCCGACGGGACGTCGCCGTCCGCGCGCACCGGACCGACCCGAACCGACAGCCGCCCGAGCAGTGCCCAGCAGCGGCCCGGGCGCGCGGACACGCCGCCGGTCGCCCCGCCACCGGTGGCGCCGCCGCCGACCGCACCGCCCGCCGGTTCGCCCGGCCGACCGGCCACCGACCGCGGCGGCTACCACGGCACTGCCTCGGACGCGCCCCGCGCGGCCCAGGCCGGCTATCCCGGCACCGCAGACCCGCGCGCCCAGCAGGGCGGCTACGTCGGCGCACCGGAGTCGCACGGCACATCCCCGGGCGGCCGCACCGGTGGCCAGCCCGGTCGCCCGCGCAACGCCCCGGTCAGCGGCGTACCGGTCAGCGGGGTGCCCATGCGCCCCCAGCCCGACCTGCGCAACCGCCCCGTCAGCGCGATGCCGGTCAGCTCCGTGCCGGTCAGCACCGTGCCGCTGAGCAGCCGCCCGCTGCCTCCGCGCGGCACCCCCCAGGCCGCGCCCCGCAGTGCCCCGCCCGCAGCGGCCCAGCGGCAACAACCGGCCAAGGGCCGCGGCAAGCAGGTCAAGCCGCCCGCGCAGCCGAAGGCGTCCCGCGACCGCGACGCCGCCCAGGAACTGGCGATCACCGAGATCGCCGGTCACCTCACGTTCACCCCGCACGCGGTCACCGCGTGGTACATGCTGCCCGAGGTGCGCTGGGCGTTCCGGCCCGACGCCGACCGCGAGTCGCTGCTGTCGGCCATCAGCGAGCAGTACGCCGGCCTCGCCGGGTTCCGCCTGCACCTGCGCCGCACCACCCGGCCGTTCCCGGCCGACCAGTGGGCCGCGCAGCTCGACCAGCTCACCCACCGCCCGCTGCCGCCCGTGCCCGGCGCGCCCGGCTGGGGCGACCACCTCGTCGCCGCCCAGCGGCACCTGCGCGAGATCAACCACAGCGAGGGCCAGACCTACCTCGGCGTCACCTTCGCCCGGCGCGCCCTCGGCGACTCGTTCAGCGAGAAGCTGCTGCGCGCCTTCGGCAAGGGCACCCCCGACTCCGAACGCCGCAAGCTCGGCAAGCAGGTCGAACAGTTCGACGAGGTGCTCGCCGCCTTCGGCATGCGCGGCCAGCGCGCCGCCGCCGGAGAGCTGGAATGGCTGCTCTACCGCTCCGTCGCGCTCGGCATGAGCCCGCCGAACATGC
The DNA here is from genome assembly GCF_011297335.1 of Catellatospora methionotrophica. Classification (GTDB taxonomy): domain Bacteria; phylum Actinomycetota; class Actinomycetes; order Mycobacteriales; family Micromonosporaceae; genus Catellatospora; species Catellatospora methionotrophica. The sequence goes on from NZ_JAAOTJ010000027.1 coordinate 53,277, forward strand.
TCGGCTCCGTCGGCCACGGTCGCTGGGACTCCGGCGACCTGCTCGCCCTCACCGAACACATCGAGCGCTACCGCACGCCGTACGGCAGCACGGTCAAGCTCGTCAACCGGATGACCGGCGAGGAACGGCACACCGCCGTGCTCACCGTCGGCCGCATGGAACCCCTCGACATCCCCGAGCGGCACGAGCCCTGGCTGCACTTCCACGAGCGCCTGCCCTGGCCCATGGAACTGTCGTCGCGGGTCGACATCCTCGGACCCGGCGACAGCTTCCGCAACCTCGAACACCGGCTGCGCATGATCCGCTCGCAGCAGCTGGACTACCTCGAGCACGGCATGGACGCCCCACCGGAACTCGAACGCCTCGCCAGCCGCGCGCTGGTCATGGGCGACGAGATGACCACCGGCCTGCCCGTCGACTCGGCTCGCGCCCACGGCTGGCACCGCATCGCCGTCAGCGGCGCCGACCGCGAGGAATGCCTCGAACGGGCCCGCTCCGTCGTCGCGACATACAGCCGCGAACTGCGCGTCTCCCTGCAGCACCCCAAGCAGCAGGACCAGCTCGCCCGCGAGTTCATCCCCGGCGAACCCGTCGCCAACACCGGCTACCTGCGCCGCATGCCGGTCCGGCTGCTCGCCGCCGCACTGCCCCAGGCCGCGTCCGTCGTCGGCGACCGCCGCGGCGACCTGCTCGGCCGCACCGCGGGCACCTGCCGCCGCCCCGTCTTCCTCGACCCGCACTTCCCCATGGAGGTCCGCGAGCGCTCCGGCCTGTCGGTCATGGTCGCCGAACCCGGCGGTGGCAAGTCAACCCTGCTCGGCGCCATGGGCTACCTCAACGCCCGCCGCGGCGTCCAGGTCACCCTGCTCGACCCGAGCGGCCCGCTCGCCCGCCTCGCCTCCATGCCCGAGCTCAAGCCGTACTCCCGCGTGCTCAACCTGACCGGCGGCGAGCAGGGCACCCTCGCCCCGTACTCGCTGATCCCGACCCCGCAGCGCACCGAGTTCGGCCCCGGCGCCGACGGCGACCGCGAATACGAGATCTCCGTCAGCAACGCCCGCGCCGAACGCCGCATGCTGGTCCAGGACATCTGCTCCATGCTGATGCCGCCACAGGTCGCCCGCGAGGCCTCCACGGCCACGCTGCTGCGCCACGCGGTGCGCACCGTGCCCGCCGAGGAGACAGCCACCCTGGACGACGTCGTACGCTGCCTCGCCGGCATCGACGACACCGGCCGCGAACTGGCCAACCTGCTCCTCGACACCGCCGAGATGCCGCTCGCGCTGCTGTTCTTCGGCAGCCCGCCCGGCGACCTGCTCAGCACCGACTCCGCGCTAACCGTCATCACCATGTCCGGGCTGCGCCTACCCGACCTGAAGATCGAACGCGAGTACTGGTCCGCTGAGGAAGCACTCGCGCTCCCGATGCTGCACACCGCCCACCGGCTCGCCGTCCGGCGCTGCTACTCCGGCGACATGCACCAGCGCAAACTCGTCGGACTCGACGAGGCCCACTTCATGGAAGGCTGGCGGTCCGGCCGCTCCTTCCTGGTCCGGCTCGCGCGAGACAGCCGCAAGTGGAACCTCGCGGCACTCGTCGCCTCCCAGAACCCGAAGGACATCCTCGGACTCGACGTGCAGAACCTCGTGTCGACCGTGTTCGTCGGACGTATCGCCCAGGACCCGGAGATCGCCTCCGAGGCGCTGCGGCTGCTCCGGGTGCCGACCGACGTCGGATACGAAGCGGTGCTCGCCTCGCTGTCCGCGCCCGACGCCAACAGTTCCGGCCGGCTCGGATACCGCGAGTTCGTGCTGCGCGACGTCGACAGCCGAGTGCAGCGGGTACGGGTCGACGTGTCATACGTCCAGGGGCTGCTCGAAACCCTCGACACCACCCCGACCGGGCAGGCGGCAGGCCAGGGAGGCAAGCGGTGAAGCGGCTCGTGCCCGCGATCCTCGCCACCATGGTGCTGGCGCTCGGCACGCTGTTCGGCGCACCCGTCCAGGCAGCGGCGGCCAGCGCGACAGCGGTCGCGCCCGGGGACAAGCTGTGCTCGCTGGAGGAATGGACAGCCCGCGGGCTCGACGAGTGCATCAAGCGGCTACAGGAGGTCAGCGCCGCCCGCGTGCAGTGCCTGAGCGCCCCGAACCCGGCCGCCCCGGACTCCGGGCTGGGCGGCTGGTTCGTCAGCAAGCCCACCTGGACGACTGGTGCCGACGGCAGCAGCTATCTGCTCTACAGCGAATACGGCTACGCCGGGTACGACTACACCACGTACGACATCAACTGCGTGCAGACCGTCATGCACCCGGACTACAAGCTGGAGAACACCATCGCCAACGGCGAGTTCATGCTCGCCGCAGGCATCGTCGGTGTCTCGAACGCCCTGCGTGAGCGGGCTTGGGCTCCAGATGAGATGTGGGGCTGGGCCGACCCGCTGGTGGAGAAGGCGACGACCGCGCTGTACAAGCAGGTCTTCAGCGTCTTCGGTGTGATCACGCTGGCCGTCATCGGGGTGTACCTGCTCTGGCGTTCCCGCCAAGCCCAGATGTCGATGGCGCTGACCACGGTCGGTTGGGCCCTTCTGGTCATGGTGGGCGTGACCGCCATCGCGAGCTGGCCCGTCCAGTCCGCGAAGGCCGCCGACAGCACGCTGGTGAGCGTCCTCAGCGTCGTGCACGACGCGGTAGGGCCACGGGCTCAGGCGCCCACGGTCTGTGATGACACGACGCCCGGTGCCTGCGAGGACAAGCGCCCACCGGCTGTGCGAGCAGGCGACACAGCGGTGCAGGCGCTTCTGTACCGCAACTGGCTTCGTGGTGTCCTGGGATCCGCCGATAGCGAGACGGCCAAGAAGTACGGGCCAGCGCTATACCGTGCAAAGTCTCTGAGCTGGGATGACGTTGCGGCGATCCAGGACGATTCGAGTCGACGTGACGGCATCATCCGAGCTAAGCAGAGCGACTGGATGAAGGTCGCTGAGCAGATCAAGACAGAGGACCCGGAGGCCTACGAGTACCTGCGGGGAACCAAGGGAATGGAACGGATTGGTGCGGGTTTCGTCGCGATCCTTTCCGCCTTCTGCTATGCCGCGTTCGACATCGTGGCTTCGTTGCTCGTACTGCTGGGATTCCTCATCATCCGCTGGGCAGTTATCGCCGCACCCGCTCTCGGCACGGTGGGCTTGCTGCGTCCTGCCAGCGCAGGGCTACGTCGGCTGGTGAACTCGGTGCTCGCGGCGCTGTTCAACGTGCTGATCTTCGGGACTGGCGCGGCCGTCTACCTCTTCGCCGTCGACCTCATCATGAGTACTTCGTCCTTGGCGGGATGGCTTCAGGTCACGCTGGTACTGCTATGCGGCGTGGTGGGCTGGATCCTGCTGCGCCCTTACCGTCGGATCACACAGCTCGGCGGAGGCAGCAGCGGCACCTCGTTGCTAACCGCTAGGCCCTCAGCACCTGCGGTCTCCTCGCCGAACGAGCGGACGCCGACCACAGTTGTGGCCCCCGGTAGCACCTCCAGCACTACTGTGCCGGAGGCACGTCCGGAACTTGCGGTCAGCGCGGAGGACCCCGCTGCCGTAGTTCGCGCCGAAGCGCGCGGCGGAGCCGAACCCGTCCGCACGGAAACGTGGCGCTCTCCTGACGTACCCGAGTCGTCTCCCGCCTACGCGGTATACCGACCTGCCACGGTGCCCCATCAGGCGGCTACTCGTGCGGAAGCACGGACAGAACCGACTACGGAGCCGGCACAGCGGGCTGAGCGCCGCTCCGAGACGTGGGCGGAACGGAGCTAGTCATGCTGTCCCGAATTCCCCTACGGCCCCGCACCGTGGTGGCGCTCGGGCTGGCCGCCGTGGTCGCGATGATCGTCGCCCTCGGAAAGCTCCTAGGCGATGCGCCACCACCCGTGACCTCCCCGGCTCAGCCACCCGTTGCATCGCCCAGCGCGGTCGACCCCCATGAGGGCGACGACGGGCTTGTGCAGCTCGATCCGACTCCCAGCCCCATGAAGGCCAACAACGGCCCGCAGGCGATCTCCGTCGCGACCAAATTTGCGCAGCAGTGGATTAAGCACGATCGAAGTGCGGCCGCATGGCTCGACTCCCTGCGACCGCACAGCACTAAGGCGCTTGTCACCGAACTCGACGGCGTAGATCCAGCTGGGGTACCCGCCGACCGGATTACAGGTGCGGCTCGCATGGAAGCACTCGCAGACTCCTTCGTGGAAGTCGTCTTCCCCATCGACGCGGGCCTGCTGCGGTTACGTTTGGTGGCTTCCGGGGGCAAATGGCTGGTGGACGGCGTCGACTGGGAGCGGGTATGAGCACTCTGCCCACGCTCGGCACTCCTCTTCGCGACAAGGGCAAGCGCATAATGCGGCCGAGCGTGATCGTTTCGGTCACTGCCGCGCTTGCGTTGCTGTGCTGTGGCGGAGCAGTGACCGCCGTAGTCTTCGGTGACTTCGCCACCAATAACTCGTCGCTTACGAACTCACTCGGTTGCGGCAGCACCAAAGCCATTAGTATCACCGGGCAGTTCCCGCGAATTGGCCCGTACGGCGAGGACAAGATCCGTAACGCTGCAATCATCATCAAAACTGGGCAAGAGCTCAAAGTGCCGCCACGAGGATGGGTTATCGCTGTTGCAACGGCGATGCAGGAAAGCAGCCTGACTAACCACGGTCACCTCGGTGACAGAAACGACCACGACTCATTGGGACTTTTCCAACAGCGACCTAGTCAAGGCTGGGGTACAGCTGAGCAGATCATGGATCCTGTCTACTCGTCGACGAAGTTCTACAAGAAGCTAATCAAGATCAAAGATTGGGAGGCACTACCACTCACCGTCGCTGCTCAGCGGGTGCAGGTCAGCGCCTACCCGAACGCATATGCCAAGCATGAACCGACTGCGACGCGAATCGTCAATGAACTCGCCGACGGTGCGGCACGCGCCGTCGTGGTCGGAAATCAGCTGAAGTGTGCAGGGTTTGGGCAGATCGCCGCGTCTGGCTGGACAGCTCCAGTGAATGCGGGAGTGTGGTCGGGATTTCGCACCCGCGAAAGGCCAAGCCACAATGGCGTTGACCTGGGCGCGTCACGTCACACACCGATTCGAGCCGCCTCAGCCGGCGTTGTCATCGTAAGCAAATGCGATGTCGGCAACTGCGATCGGGACGGATCTCCCTCCACTCCCGGCTGCGGGTGGTTTGTAGATATTTTGCACGCTGGCCAAGTGATTACGCGTTACTGCCATATGGTCACCAGGCCACTCGTTCGCGTCGGCGAACGCGTCGGTGCTGGCCAGGTCATCGGATACGTAGGTACAAGTGGCCACTCCAGCGGACCGCATCTGCATTTTCAGGTTCACCTCGACGGTGACCGTTCGAACCGCGGCGCAATCGACCCAGTGCCGTTTATGGCCAGCAAGGGTGCTGCCCTCGGAAAGGAGAACGACTCGGCATGACCGAGGCAGACTTCGCGGCATGGGCAGCCGAATGGCGTACGCCACCTGCCCCTATCGTGCCCGTGCCCGCACTTACCGTCATCAGTAGCGGCGGTGTGTTGCGCGGTGCGCGGGTAATGATCGGTCTACCCGGGCACGGTTGGCGCACAGGGTTACGCGGAGACTCGATGATTCGCCAAGGAGCTAGAAGCCTCATCCCCGTCCTAACCGAGGCGGAGTGGTATCGCGCGGAGCGTGAGCGAGTAGAGGTTTTCGCTGCTCTCGTGCCCGTGGAGCGGGTCTGGGTCGAGACGATCAGTACATCGGCGGAGCGAACGGCGAGCACGGACAACCTGACGCTGGTCTCGTTGGACTCACCGCCCACCCGAGTAGCGGTTCCCGCTGAGCTCATGGCAGCTCAGGCGACTGGTCAGTTAACGGGTCGTCGCCTCGTCCAGACCGGTAATGACGGCGAGCAACGAGGGCTCCGGGCGGTCACTGAGGCTCACTCTGGGCCCGAAGGGAATGCGCAAGTTCGGGTGGCGCAAGAACACGAGTGGTACCGGTGGGCCGCCACGGGCCAAGCACCGGCGACCAGAGCAGTTCCTATCTCCGAACTCTGGCTGGAATAGCTAGGGCGAGGCTGAAGCCGACGGAGTCGGCTCCGCGACCCGCTCGGCCGCACATACTCGCCAGCCGTCCTCCGAAACGAGACCGAAGCGCCACACCTCACTACGTTTGCTGATAACTGCGCCGTCTTTACGGCCTGAGATCGTCAGCGTGGTCGTCACGGTCGACTCTTCTTCGTTTACGGCACCCGTTATGGCACCCCAGGTCACGAGTACGACGACGCCGAAGTCTCTCTCTCGTCGATCGAATTCTTCGCGCAGGATCGTGATCGGCACAAGTCCGGCGGGATTACCGCAGACATGAAGATTTACGCCAACTTCGTCCTTCGTTATCAAGGCTGCCCGTAGATACTCGTCGAGAACTACCTTGGGATTGCTGCGGTCGATTTTGGTCGCTTCGTTATACGTCACGAGGGCTGCCACCCCGCCCCCGATTCCGGCGAGCGCCACGATGATCGCCACGATCAGCAGAATCCTTCGCCACCTCAACGATCGCACCATGCTCCACATTCTCGCGTCGCCACCAAGTCTGCCTGTCCGCTACAAGAGCGACGTCTGCCATTGGAGCAAAGCGTCACGCTCTGGCCTCGAACCAGCAGCCACTATGCCGCCACAACTGACCCGCGAGCGTGCCCCTCCGCAACACCGACCTCGTACTGCGGAACCCGCTCATCAGCATGTTCACGTCTCATAGCCAACGACGAGCATCAACACGCCCCTCTGGCAGGGTAGCCGAGCGGACACGCATCGCACAGGCCGTGGTTCCGCTGTGGACGGGACCCGCGTCAGGCCGACCCGTCGTTCAGATTTCCGAACAGCCACAGGCCGCAGCAGCAGAAGATGATCAGCAGCAGGACTACGGCCCCGCCGGCGATGGCGAGCATCATCGGCTTCTTGACCAGGCCGAGCAAGAACGACGGCCGCTTCGGCGGCGGGGTCTCGTACACGCGATGACGATAGCGCGCGGCGCGGGCTGGCACGAGGTGGCGACAGCCCCGTGCGTCACCGCCGAGGAAGCCGCCTGATGGCTCACCCCGTACGCTGGGCGGGTGACCGATTTCGCTGAACTGGATTCCCTGCCCACCGAGGAACTGCGCGAGCGTGCCTTCACGAAGGCGCGCGAGAAGCTGGACATCGGGTTCTTCTGGGACCTGTTCAAGCACCTGCCCACGTCGCCGGAGACCGAGGAGCGGGAACTCGCCGACATCGGTTCGGCGGTCGACGACTCCGTGTCGCTGTGGCGGGAGTTCACCGGGCACGACTACGGCGACCAGGAGCCTCTGATCAGGGCGCGCTTCATCGACTACCTACAGAAGGACGAATAGCTCGGCGTCGACCGATGATCTGTCGGGTTTACTCGGGAGTTGCTTCCGCGTAGTTGCGACAGGTATCGGGCGCTCTGCGCTACCCTCCCCCGGGGAGGACGCAGCGGAGGTGTCGGCGTGCCCGGATTGAACGCACGGATCGACCAGGCGGCGAGCCTGCACCGGCATGCTTCGGCGGTGGTTCAGGCGGCAGCGTCCGCGTTGGACACCTATCTTCCGCCGCCTCGGACCGATCTGGCTGAGCAGCAGGCGCTCGCGCAGCGGCTGCGGGATGCCGCAGTGCGGCTGACGCCGGGCTGGCTGGGTGCGGTGCTGGACGAGGTGCCGGTGGGCACGCCGCTGGGTGATCAGCGGCGGCCTGAGTTCGTGCGGGTCGGGGTGGCCGCGCCGCAGGAGGATGCGCAGTTCCCGGCGGTGTTGCCGCTGCTGGGGACGGGTCATTTGACGTTCAGCGCCGATTCGCGGGATCCGCGGGTGGCGGGGGTGCTGCGGGCGATCCTGTTGCGGCTGCTGGCGACGGCGCCGTCGGGCACGCTGGTGGTGCGGGCGGTGGACGCGGTCGGCGGGGCGCTGTTCGCGCCGTTCGGGGCGCTGGCCGATGCGGGGCTGATGCCGCCGCCGGTCACGGACCGGGCCGGGTTGCAGGCGGTGCTGGCGGAGGCCGAGCATTGGGTACGCCCGAGCCGTCCGGAGGCGCAGCGGCGCCCGACGGCCCGGCCGCGGCGTCGGGACTGCACCATGTTGTTGCTGGTCGCGGCGCTGCCGTCGGATGTGCAGGGTGCGGAGCTGAGCCGGATCACAGCGCTGGCGCAGGCGGGTCCGGCGACGGGGCTGCACCTGATCGTGGCGGGGTGGCCGCCTCCGCCGTTGACACCGGAAACGTCGCTGCCGTCGGCGCAGGCCCCGTTGCCGATGAGTACGCAGATCGCGTTGCGCAACCCGTACGCGCTGCTGGGTGGCATGCCTTTCGCCCAGCCGGCGGTGGGCGGCGGGCCGAGCCCCACGGCGAACTGGCCAGGGCTTTCGGTGCCGGTGCGGCTCGATCCTGATCCGCCCGCCGAGCTGGTGGCGCGGGTGTGCCGGGAGCTCGCGGAACGGTATGCCCTGTCGGGGCAGGTGCATCTGATGGACCTGTTGCCGGATCCGGATCACTGGTGGGCGGAGTCGTCGGCGGCGGGCATGTCGACGACGGCGGGGCTGGCCGGTGATACGCCGATCTCGCTGGTGTTCGCTGATCTGACGCCGCACTGGCTGGTCGGGGGGCGGTCCGGCGGTGGCAAGTCGGCATTCCTGGTGAACGTGCTGTACGGGCTGTGTACCCGCTACGACCCTGACGAGTTGGGGCTGTATCTGCTGGACTTCAAGGCAGGCGGGGCGTTCGGGCGGTTCGTGCCGGGCGCGGCGGGGGGCGAGCCTGATCCGGCGTGGCTGCCGCACGCGCGGGTGGTCGGCTTGGACTGTGATCGCGAGCAGGGCCTGGCGGTGTTGCAGGAGCTGGACGAGGAGCTGGACCGCCGCGAGCAGCTGTGGCAGGAGCTGGGTGTGAAGCGGTTCGCGCAGGCTCGTGAGCAGCGTCCACTGCCGCGGCTGGTCTGTGCTGTGGACGAGTTTCCGGAGCTGCTGGCGGGGTCGGATCCGATCGCGGCGCAGGCGCTGGCGTTGCTGGAGTCGATCGGGCGGCGGGGGCGCACGTACGGCGTGCATCTGATTCTGTGCTCGCAGACGGTGCGCGGCATCGAGGCGCTGCACGTCCGCCGGGACTCGCTGTTCGGGCAGGTGCCGGTGCGGATCGCGCTGCCGGGCGGCGGCGACGTGCTGGAGGCTACTAACGACGCGGCGGCGAGCCTGCCGCTGGGCTGCGCGGTGGTCAACACCGCGGGCGGCCTGGGCGGGCCGCGCGGCGCGATCCGTGGCCACGAGAAGACGGTTCGTTTTCCCGACCCTGACGCTGACGCCCAGGTCCTCGCGGCCCTGCGTCAGCGCCTCTGGCAGGCCCGTGATCCGGCCTCCGGGCCGCCCCTGATCCTCACCGCGCTGTCTCAGGAACCCGCGTGACCGCCCGGGATCGCGGTGCCGCCGGGCAGTCGTCCATGTCGTCCGTGTCGCACCGGCAGCCAGTACGCGGGCTGGGCGGGGCGGGGAAAAGTGAGGGTGGCCGGTGAGCGAGCGGGGTGTGGCCTGGGCGGAGTACCTGGGGGCGGCGGTGCGGTTGGACACCGTACGGCGGGAGGCGGCGGATTCGGCCGCGGGTGAGGTGTCGGCGCTGGCGGCGGCCCGTGACGAGCTGCCGATGGTGCAGGCACGGCTGGGGATGCAGGCGACGCGGCTGGTCGACGCGGCGGATCGGGCCGGGGCTCCGCCGCCGGTGCTGCAGCCGGGGCCGGTGGAGTCGATCGCCGCCGCGGAGGCGGTCGCGGGCGGCCCGGCGGTCGCGCTGGCCGCGTTGCGGCAGGCGGCGGCCAACGTCGAGGTCGCCGACGGGGCGCTGGCACGGTTCGACGACGAGGGCAGCGGGTCGCAGACGGCACGCAACCTGCTGGTGTACGGGCCGCTGGGGCTGGCCGCGCTGCTGGTGCAGCTGGCGGTCGCGGGGCTGGCCGGGGACGGGGCGCAGGTGTTCTTCGCCGCGGTGTGCGGGCTGATCGTCGCGCCGCTGGCGTTCGGTGGCGGGTGGCTGCTCGTCGGCACCGTCTACCCGGATCGGCCGCGGACCGCCGCGGTGGGCGCGTTCGCCTGTATCGCGCCTTCGCTGCTGGCGGTCCTGCTGCTCGCCGTCCTGTGAACGAAAGCGCCCGTCGAGCCGGGAGGCTGGACGGGCGCGGACGATGACGGGTCAGCGGGAGTTGATCAGGGACATCGCTTCGGCGCGGGTCTTCGGGTCCGTCTTGAGGATGCCGCGTACGGCGCTGGTGACGGTGCGGGCCCCGGCCTTGCGGATGCCGCGCATCTCCATGCACATGTGCTCGCACTCCAGCACCACGATCACACCCCGGGCCTGGAGCTGCTCCTGGAGCAGGTCGGCGACCTGCGAGGTGAGACGTTCCTGCACCTGAGGGCGGCGGGCGTACACCTCGACGAGCCGGGCCAGTTTCGACAGGCCGGTGATGCGGCCGTCCTCGCCGGGCAGGTAGCCGACGTGCGCCACGCCACGGAACGGCAGCAGGTGGTGCTCGCACAGGCTGAAGATCGAGATGTCGCGGACGAGCACGAACTCGTCGTGGTCGGCCTCGAACGTCGTCTTGAGCACGTCCGCGGGGTTGGCGCGCAGGCCCGCGAACAGCTCGGCGTACGCGCGGGCCACCCGGGACGGGGTCTTCTGCAGGCCGTCGCGGTCCGGGTCCTCGCCCAGCGCGACAAGGATCTCCCGGACCGCCTTCTCGATACGCGCGAGGTCGACGGTCTCCTCCACCGGAACACCGGTGAGGGAGCCGTCGACCAGGCGGGCGGCGAGATGATCCAGCTCTCGCTCGCCGTTCAGTTCGTGGCCTCCGCGGTCGTCGAGACGGTGATCTCGCCGGTGTCGGTGGCCTGGCCGTTGCTGGCCGACTGCTTCTCCACCTCGGCCGGGGTGAGCACCGGCGGCTGGGTGGACGGGGTGCGCTTGCCGAAACCGTTGAACGGGGCCATCGGCGGCCGCTTGACGACGCGGGCGCAGATGCGCGCCATGTCGGCGGTCGAGATGGTCTCCTTCTCGATCAGCTCCAGCACGATCGCGTCCAGCACGTCGCGGTACTCGACCAGGATCTCGTACGCCTCGTCGTGGGCCAGCTCGATGAGCGAGCGCACCTCGGAGTCGATCTCGGCGGCGACGGTGTCGGAGTAGTCCCGCTCGTGGCCGTACGACCTGCCCAGGAACGGCTCGTCACCGGCGGTGCCGTACTTGACCGCACCGAGCTTCGAGCTCATGCCGTACTGGGTGACCATCGCGCGGGCCAGCGCCGACGCCTTCTCGATGTCGTTGCCGGCACCCGTGGTCGGCTCGTGGAACACCAGCTCCTCGGCCGCCCGACCGCCGAGCGCGTACGCCAGGGTGTCGATCATCTCGGCACGGGTCTGGGTGTACTTGTCCTCGGTCGGCAGCACCAGCGTGTGACCCAGCGAGCGGCTGCGCGACAGGATCGTCACCTTGTGCACCGGCGCGCTGTGCGGCAGCGCCCAGGCCACCAGGGCGTGGCCGCCCTCGTGGTACGCGGTGATCTTCTTCTCGTGGTCCGACATCACCCGGGTGCGCCGCTGCGGGCCGGCGACCACGCGGTCGATCGACTCCTCCAGCGACTCGTTGGTGATGGCGCGCTTGTCCTGGCGGGCGGTCAGCAGCGCCGCCTCGTTGATCACGTTGGCCAGGTCGGCACCGGTGAAGCCCGGCGTACGCCGCGCCACCGCGTCCAGGTCGACGTCGGGCGTGAACGGCTTGCCCTTGCCGTGGACCCGCAGGATCGCCTTGCGGCCGACCATGTCCGGGGTGTCCACCGCGATCTGCCGGTCGAACCGGCCCGGACGCAGCAGCGCCGGGTCGAGGATGTCGGGACGGTTGGTCGCGGCGATCATGATGACGCCGCCCTTCGCGTCGAAGCCGTCCATCTCGACCAGCAGCTGGTTGAGGGTCTGCTCGCGCTCGTCGTGACCGCCACCCATGCCGGCGCCGCGGTGGCGGCCGACCGCGTCGATCTCGTCGACGAACACGATCGCCGGGGCGTTCGCCTTCGCCTGCTCGAACAGGTCACGGACACGCGAGGCGCCGACACCGACGAACATCTCGACGAAGTCGGAACCCGAGATCGAGTAGAACGGCACCCCGGCCTCGCCGGCGACGGCGCGGGCCAGCAGCGTCTTACCCGTTCCGGGCGGGCCGAACAGCAGCACACCCTTCGGGATCTTCGCGCCGAGCGCCTGGTACTTGGCGGGGTTCTGCAGGAAGTCCTTGATCTCGTGCAGCTCCTCGACGGCCTCGTCGGAGCCGGCCACGTCCGCGAAGGTGGTCTTCGGGGTGTCCTTGCTGACGAGCTTGGCCTTCGACTTGCCGAAGTTGAGGACCCGCGAGCCGCCGCCCTGCATCTGCGACATGAACAGCAGCAGCAGGATCACCAGGACGGCGATCGGCAGCAGGCTCACCAGCAGCGACAGGAAGACGCTCTCCTCGGTGACCTCGGTGTCGTAGTCACCCGAGATCTTGCCGGCCTTCTTGGCGGCATCGACCTGGTTGAACATCTCAAGCCCGGCGTCGGCCGGGTACTGAGCCTCGATCTTGTCGGTCTCGACGTCACCGAACTTGGCCTTATTGGCGAGGTCGATCCGGAGCGTCTGCTCCTTGTCCCGGATCTGCACTTCCTTGATCGCACCCGGACCAGCGTTGTTCAGCTGGGCAAGTGCCACCGAGGTGTCCACGGGCTGATAGCTCGGGCCGCTGGTGAAGAGCTGGCTGAGCAGGATCGCGCCGATGGCCACGATGAAGATCCAGAAGATCGGCCGGCGGAAGAAACGCGTACGCTCCATGCTGTTACCGGACGCTTTTGTTCGCGCCCGTGTCCTCCTGATCGATAGAGGCGGTCAGCTCACCGGGCGCGGCCCGGTTAGTCGACGGTACACCGTAGAAACCTTCGGTTGGCTGATGCGTGCTCCCCATCGCACAACGTTCAGCGTTTTCTCAGCTCAGGTCCCCCCCATTCTGGACAAATCACACCTCTGTTCGCTGTGGGCTGACTGGGGGGTGGGGGTGAGGCGGGGGACCGCGTCCGGATCGGTCGCCGCCGCGCCGACCCGCGCCCAGGTCGCCCGCGCGGGCCGGATCTGGGTCGA
>NZ_JAAOTJ010000028.1 GCF_011297335.1 Catellatospora methionotrophica
CAGCCCTCGCCACCGTCACCGTCCTGGCCATCGTCGCCAGCTGGAACAACTTCTTCCTCCCCCTGGTCGTCTTCACCGACCAGACCTGGTGGACCCTGCCCGTAGGCGTCCAGGCCTTCCAAGGCCAGTACGCCGACGACACCGCCAAAGTCCTCGCCTACGTCGTCCTGTCCATGATCCCCGCCCTCGGCTTCTACGCCATCGCCGAACGACAACTCATCGGCGGCCTCGCCGGCAGCGTCAAGGGCTGACGGCGTACCCGGTTCTTCCGGTATATTTCCGCAACTTCTCGGACGTCCGAGGGTAGGCAGTGACGGCCGTGCGTGCCCCAGGTACGCTCTGCCGCGCCGAAACCTTCCGGCGGTAGGCGCAAGCGGTGACGAAGGAGTGCCCGTGGCTGCGGAAGAGACCCGCAAGATCACCATTGCCGCGATCGCGCGGCTCGCCGGGGTGTCGGTGCCCACGGTCTCGCGCGTCATCAATGGCCGCTCCGACGTCTCCCCGCAGACCCGCGAACGCGTCGAGGAACTGCTCACCCGCCACGGCTACCGCCGCCGCCCGGCCAGCATGCGGACCAACTCGGGCCTGATCGACCTGGTCTTCCCCGACCTGGACAGCCCCTGGGCCGTCGAGATCATCCGGGGCGTCGAGGACGTCGCGCACACCGCCGGGATCGGCACCGTCGTGTCGGCCGTACACCGGCGCTCGTCGTCGGCCAAGCAGTGGCTGGACAACATGCGCAGCCGGGCCACCGAGGGCGTCATCTTCGTGACGTCCACCGTGGAGGCGCCCCTGCAGGCCGAGCTGCGCCGCCTCAACATCCCGGTCGTCATCGTCGACCCGGCGGGCGTGCCGCCCATGGACGCCCCGACCATCGGCGCGACCAACTGGGCCGGGGGCCTGCGCGCCACCGAGTACCTCATCGGGCTCGGGCACCGGCGCATCGGCTTCATCGCCGGACCGCCGCGCCTGATGTGCAGCCGCGCCCGGCTCGACGGCTACCGGGCAGGGTTGGAGTCGGCCGGGCTGCCGGTCGACGACGACCTGATCTACCAGGGCGACTTCTACCACGAGTCGGGCTACGCGGGCGGCAGCCGCCTGCTGCAACTGCCCGAGCCGCCGACGGCGATCTTCGCCTCCAGCGACCAGATGGCCCTGGGCGTGTACGAGGCCATCCGCCGCCAGGGCCTGCGCGTGGCCGACGACGTGAGCGTCGTCGGCTTCGACGACCTGCCCGAAGTCCGCTGGTCCTCCCCGCCGCTGACGACGATCCGGCAGCCGCTGTCGGAGATGGGCATGGTCGCCGCGCGCACCGTGCTGCGGCTGGCCCAGCGCGAGAAGATCGAGAGCCCGCGCATCGAGCTCGCCACCGAACTGGTCGTGCGCGACAGCACCGCCCCGCCGCGCGGCTGACGCGGGCTCGATAGTTTCCGGAAGTTATTGACTTAACCCGATGGCGGAGCGCAGGATTGGGAGCGCTTCCATCGATGCATGCCGTGTCCTGAGTGCCCTCGACCGCCCGGCGTCCCCTGCCCGGACCAGACGCCGCACGTCCAGCGCACGAGCCACCCCAGGGCACCGCACTGACGCTCCGCCATCATGAGGAGGACATCCATGACGCCCCCACGCGTCTCCGTCCACAGAGCACGCCGCCGGTTCACCGCGCTCACCGTCCTGGCGCTGGTGTCGACGTTCGCCCTGCCGGTGCTGTCGGCCTCGCCCGCCGCCGCCGCGACGCCGCTGCGCACCCTGGCCGCGGCCAAGGGCAAGTTCATCGGCTTCGCGGCGGCGACCAGTCCGCTGGCCAACGAGGCGGCCTACCGCACCATCGCGCAGACCGAGTTCAACCAGATCACCGCCGAGAACGCGATGAAATGGGACGCCACCGAGCCCTCGGACAACAGCTGGAACTTCAGCGGCGCGGACCAGATCGTCAACTTCGCGGTCGCCAACAACCAGGCCGTGCACGGCCACACCCTGGTCTGGCACAGCCAGACCCCCGGCTGGGTGCAGGGCCTGGGCGCGACCGCGATGCGCACCGCGATGCAGGACCACATCACCACCCTGGTCGGCCGCTACGCCAGTAATACGGCGCTGCAGTCGTGGGACGTGGTGAACGAGGTCTTCGAGGAGAACGGCAGCTTCCGCTCCAGCTTCTGGTACAACACCCTGGGCCAGAGCTTCATCGCCGACGCGTTCCGCTACGCCCGCGCCGCCGACCCCGACGCGAAGCTGTGCATCAACGACTACAACGTCGAGGGCATCAACGCCAAGAGCACCGCCATGTACAACCTGGTCCAGTCGCTGCGCGCGCAGAACGTGCCCGTCGACTGCGTCGGCTTCCAGGGCCACCTGGCCACCCAGTACGGCTTCCCGAGCGACCTGCAGCAGAACATGGCCCGGTTCGCGGCGCTGGGCGTGCAGGTGCGCGTCACCGAACTCGACGTGCGCATCCTGACCCCGCGCACCTCGGCAAAGGACACCGTCCAGGCGCAGTACTACACCAACGTGGTCAACGCGTGCCTCGCGGTGACGGCGTGCGCGGGCATCACCATCTGGGGCTTCACCGACAAGTACTCCTGGGTGCCGGACACGTTCCCCAGCGAGGGCTTCGCGCTGCCCTACGACAGCAGCTACGCCGTCAAACCGGCGTACACGGCGATCAACACGGCGCTGGGCGGCAGCCCGAACAACGACACCCAGGCCCCGACGACGCCGGGCACCCCCACCGCCTCGGGGGTGACCTCGAGCGGGGTGACCCTGTCCTGGACGGCCTCGACCGACAACGTCGGCGTCAGCGGCTACGACATCCTGCGCGCGCCGGGCACCTCGGGCGGCTCGTTCACGCAGGTGGGCACGTCGACGTCGGCCACGTTCAGCGACACCGGCCTGTCGGCGAACACCTCGTACCGCTACCAGGTCCGGGCGCGGGACGCGGCGGGTAACACCTCGGCGGCGTCCAGCGCCGTCACGGTCACCACGACCGGCGGCGGCACCGGCGACACCCAGGCCCCGAGCACTCCGGGCACCCCGACCGCCTCGGGGGTGACGTCGAGCGGGGTGACCCTGTCCTGGACGGCCTCGACCGACAACGTCGGCGTCAGCGGCTACGACATCCTGCGCGCCCCCGGCACCTCGGGCGGCTCGTTCGCGCAGGTCGGCACGTCGACCACCACGTCGTTCAGCGACACCGGCCTGTCGGCCAGCACGTCCTACCGCTACCAGGTCCGGGCGCGCGACGCGGCGGGCAACGTCTCCGCGGCGTCCAGCGCCGTCACGGTGACCACCACCGGCGGCGGCACGGGCGGCGGCTGCTCGGTCACCGCGGCCGTGCAGACCCAGTGGAGCGGCGGCTACGTGATCCAGCCGGTCACCGTCACCAACACCGGGACCTCGGCGATCAGCAGCTGGACCGTCACGTTCACGCTGCCGTCCGGGCACGCGCTCGTCGGCCAGTGGAACGGTGTGATCACCGTCAGCGGCGGGACCGGGACCGCGAAGAACGCGAACTACAACGGCGCGCTGGCCCCCGGCCAGAGCACCACGTTCGGGTTCCAGGTCAGCCGCCCCAGCAGCGACAACAGCACGGCGAGCGGCTTCACCTGCGCCACGCCGTGACGATCCCCGGAGCACGGCTGTCTCCCTTCGAGCCGTGATCCACCCTGAGACGGGCTGCCCGACGGCGCGGGCGGCCCGTCTCCCTGCCCGCGTTCGCCGCTTAGGATCACCGGGACCAGCCGCGATCCGGAGGTAGCCCGTGCGAGTGTTCAGTTCCGCCGCCGACCTGGCCGACGCCGTCGGGCAGGACATCGGGCCCGGCCCGTGGCACCCGGTCGAGCAGGCCCGGGTCGACACGTTCGCCGCGGCGACCGGTGACGACCAGTGGATCCACACCGATCCGGCGCGCGCCGCGGCCGGGCCGTTCGGCGGGACCATCGCGCACGGATACCTCACCCTGTCGCTGCTGCCGCTGCTGGTGCGTGACCTGTACCGGTTCGAGGGCGCGCGGATGGTCGTCAACTACGGGCTGGACAAGGTGCGCTTTCCCGCGCCGGTGCCGGTGGGGGCGTCGGTGCGGCTGTCGGCGCAGGTCGTGTCCGTCGCGGAGGCCGGCGGCGGGGTGCAGGTCACGGCGCGGATGACGGTCGAGTCCGACCGCTCCGCCAAGCCCTGCTGCGTGGCCGAGACGGTGACCAGGGTGTTCTTCTCGTGAAGCGGGTCAGCAAGGTCGTCGCGTACATCGTGCGCGGCGGGCGGGTGGTGGTGTTCGCGCACGGCGACCACGACACCCTCGCGCTGGCCGGGATCCAGGTGCCCGCCGGCACGGTGCAGCCCGGCGAGCTGCCCGAGGACGCGGTGCTGCGCGAGGCGTACGAGGAGACGGGGTTGCCCGGCCTGCGCCTGGTCCGCTACCTGGGCGTCGGTGAGTACGACGGGCGGCCGTCGACCGACGCGGTGCACGTGCGGCACTTCTACGAGCTGGCCGTCGGCGCCGACGAGGTCCCCGAACACTGGACGGCGTACGAGACCGGCGACGGCGCGCACGAGCCGATCCGCTTCGACCTGAGCTGGCTGCCGCTGGACCAGGCGCACGTGCTCGCCTTCGGCCAGGGCTCCCACCTGGCCCGGCTACTCGACTGAGGCGGTCCGGTCCCAGTCGAGGCCGAGCAGCAGGTCGAGGAAGTCGGCCAGGCGCTGGGGGCCCCGGCAGACCAGCCGGTGCGCGACGTCGTCGCAGGCCCAGCGGGCTTCGAAGCCGCGCCACGTGGTGCCCGCGCTGACCCGTACCCGGTGCGGGCCGAGGTTGATCCGGGCGATCTGCCGCTCCAGGGTGTCCTCGTCGAAGCCGAGCACCGAGTGCACCTGGATCTCGACGGCGCCGCGCCGGTATGCCGCGAAGCGCTGGGTCGCGGTGCTGATCCGGCTGCCGGGATCGGCCGTCCACGCGGCTGGCAGCGCGGGCAGGCCCGGCCACGCGTCGACGGTGCGCCGTCCGCGTCCGGCCAGCAGGGCGGCGGCCGTGGTCAGACCCGTCGTGGCGTGACGCAGGGCGGAGGCGTGGAGCGGGGGGACGGCTGCGAGCACGGTGACTCCCGGAGGTCGCGGCGTACGCGACTCGGGGTGGGGAGCGCGACGCGGTGATGCGGCGGGGGTGGTCGCCGCGGGAGCCCGACGCTGCGCTCGTCCCTACAGTTCACACCACCACCACGCCCCGCGCTGCCAACCGCCCACTCTCCGGGAAACCGGATTCCGCCACCGCGCCCCGTCCCGCCCCCGGTCCGCTTCGGCCGACTCCCCGCCCACTTCCCCGTCAAGATCGCTGTCTCGGGTCAAAACCTCAGATCAGGCCATAGGTTTTGACCCGAGACGGCGATCTTCGGCGGTCAGCCGAGCGCGACGGCGCTCCCGACGGCGCTCGCGGTGGCCGGGGCGGGGGAGGGGTGGAGCCAGTCGGGGTCGGGGGAGTCGGGTGGGGCGTGGAGGGTGAGGACCACCTGGCCGGTGGGTTCGTCGAGGAGGACCATGCGGACGGCGGCGGGCTGGTAGCGCAGGCGGGGGACGGCGTAGACGGCGGACACCTCGTCGCCGCGGTGCCGGGCGGTGAACACGAGGATGCGCCACTCGCCGTCGTCCCAGTGTTCGCGCAGGTCGGAGGTGAGCAGGGCGGCGGTCTGGCGCCAGACGGGGCTGCGGTGCAGTTGCTCCACCGTGGAGTCGAGCGGCACCGCGAACCCGCCCCCGGCCAGCGGCCGGGTGACCCGGACCTGGAGCTGGCGCAGCGGCTCCAGCCAGTGCCGGTCGAGTTCGGGGGACAGCGCGACCAGTACGGCCGCCTCGCCCAGCAGCAGCGCCACGGCCGACAGCGGCCTGGTCGCCAGGACGTCGGTCCAGCCCACGGTCGCGGGCAGGGCGAGCAGGCTCGCGGCCAGCAGGCCGCCGGTGCGGGCGAACGAACGCCAGCGCACGGGGGTACGCGTGGCGGACAGGCAGCCGCACGACGAGTCCGGTGCGGCGACGCGGGCGTACGCCAGGTAACCGGCGAAGCCGACCGACAGCGTGGCGGCGGCCAGGGCTTCGGCCGGTAAAGCGGGCGGGGCTAGCAGGAGCAGGCCGAGGGCCGCCTCGACCGCGCCGACCAGCCGGAACGCGGGCAGTGCGCGCGCGTCGCCGACCAGGCGGGCCAGCGCGCTGCGCCCGGCGGCCGCGGCGGCGTCGCGGGAGAGCAGCTTGAGCCGGGCCGACCAGAGCAGCACGAGGCCGAGCAGCAGCGGCTGCAGCGGCGCGATCCACGAGAGCATCGATCCTCCGGGATGTCGAAGGGTGTGGGGGGCGGGCGGACGCCCAGGGGTTGCGGGCGTCCGCCCGGGTCGGCGGCGTCTGTGGGAGGGCCGACGCCGCCGCGCGATCAGGCGTTGGCGTACACGGTCGCGATCTGGACCTCGTTGGTGTCGGGCACCCACGCGCCGATGACCTGGACGTGCTTGCCGACGCGCAGCATCGACATGTCGGATACGGCGGGGGTGTTGTTGTAGCGGGCCGCCGACGTGCCGGGCACCAGGTGCCCGACGATGCGCTTGCCCTTGTGGTCCAGGTGCAGCAGGTTGCGGCCGATGGCCGCGATGTGGGCGTGCACGTTGACGATGTTCACCCACACCGAGTCGGCGGCCAGGGTGCCGTCGGGCAGGCGCAGGCCGCGGGCGTACAGGCCGTCGCCGACGGCGACCTGCTCGAACGTGGTGGGGCGCAGTTTCCAGATGCTGGTGCCGCCGGTGATCCGGATGCGCCACAGCGCGGTGTCGGAGCCGGTGACGAACAGCATCCCGGCGCTGATGCCGGTGATGCGGCCCTCGGCGAAGTTGGGGTCGGGTGCGCCGGGCTCGATGGCCTGTTCACCGGCGGCGAAGGCGGCCTCGGGGGCGAGCGAGCCCAGCGCGGTCGCCCCGGCCAGGGCGGCGCTGCCGACGACGGCGGAGGTGAGCAGGCGGCGGCGGTCCAGGTTCTCGGTCATGTCGGCCTCCGGCTCACACGGTGTCGACGCTGCAGGGCTGCAGGCCGGACGACAGGCTGGCGATCTGGCTGTATGCCGCGGGGGTGAGGTCGACGATGCGGTTGGTGCCGCACACCGAGCCGCAGCAGGCGCGCTCGCCGCACCACAGGTCGGTCTGCGGGCCGCAGTCGGCGATGGTGGTGCCGACGCGCTTTCCGTTGCAGCGGTTGGTGGTGTAGTGCCGGAATCCGCAGCCGCGGCGCGACATC
Source organism: Catellatospora methionotrophica (assembly GCF_011297335.1). Lineage (GTDB taxonomy): Bacteria > Actinomycetota > Actinomycetes > Mycobacteriales > Micromonosporaceae > Catellatospora > Catellatospora methionotrophica. The sequence continues at coordinate 7,258 of NZ_JAAOTJ010000028.1, forward strand.
GTGACGCCGCAGGCGTCGGGCCGGGTGATGTTGAAACAGGCGGCCGATGCGTTCGGCCAGGCGTGCTGGAAGCTCCCGCTGTTGCAGGTGCCGCATGCCCCGTGTCCGGCGGTGCCGCAGGGGCCCCAGGAGTTGCCGCAGCAGAACCACGACATCGTGCCGGTGAGTGCAGCCACTGTCCGCCTCCTTTCATGGTGGGGGGTGTCTACCAGGAGGAGCGACGATGGGCCCATCGACGTTTGTCGAACATCATGGACGTCGGAGAGCTTCGCAGTCAATCGATACACTGAAATATTTCTCCAACATGCAAACGGACGTCGATGGCTTGAATGAGGGGCGCGCGTGTCGCGCGGCGGTCGTGGGCACCCTTGTGAGCTGACCGGTCACGGGTCGCCGTCCAGGGGCGTACGCTGCATTAATGGACGCGTCGCGGGCGGGCGTCGGCAGCGACCCGCTGGCCCATATCAATGTCTCCCGGCTCCGCTCTGATCTGCGGGCCGTGCAGGACCTCGGCACCACCTCCGGGGCGATGCGGGCCTGCACGGTGAGCGCCGACATCCGCCAGGCCTACGGCACCGCCCTGCGGGCGCGCGACGAGGCCGCCGCCTACCTGCACGGCAACCGCGACTGGACGACCGAGGACCTGGCCGAGATGATCTGCGGCCACCGGGCGGACGAGCGGCGGGTGCGGCTGATCGCCCAGTGGTCCAGTGCCCCGCAGCACCTGCACGACGCCGGGCACGAGCTGCTGCACCGCCAGCAGCTGGCCAGCGAGCTGCGCGACCTGCTGTCCGAAGCCCGTGCCACCGCCGTGCACCACCTGCGCGAGGCCGAGCTCATGCTGCCCGCCGACCCGCTCACCCGGGTGCACAAGGCGACCGACATGGTGCGGTTCAGCAGCTATCACCTGGACGTGGTGGCGGCCAACCGCAACCTGTACGCCGCGAACCTGGTCGTGCACCACGAGTGGGAACTCGGCGAGATCGCGGAACTGGCCGAGGCCGAGCCGGAGGCGATCTCCAGCGCGTACGAGGCGGCTCGCAGCAACCCGCCGTCGGACGCCGATTCGCGCTCGGTGCGCGAACTCGCCGCCCTCGCTGCCGCCATCGCCGCCCGCCGCCGCCACTGGGAGGCCGCCCGGCAGGAGGCCGTCGCCGAGTGCCTGGCCGCGGGAGTGGACCCGGAGCTGGTCGTCGCACGTTCCGGGAGCTGAGCGATGAGCGACGTGCCGATCGCCGACCACGCGCTGCTGTCGGACTGCCACACCGCGGCGCTGGTCACCCGGCACGGTTCGGTCGACTGGCTGTGCTGCCCCCGGTTCGACAGCCCGTCGGTGTTCGGGCGGTTGCTCGACGACGACGCCGGACACTGGTCCATCAGGCCCGTCGGCGCGTTCACCGCCACCCGCCGCTACCTGGACCAGACCCTGGTGCTGGAGACGACCTTCCACACCCCGACCGGGACCCTCGCGGTCACCGACGCGATGGCCGTGGGGCCGAACGAGCACCCGCACGGCCACGCCCTGGGCAACGGCGCCCCGCACATGCTGGTGCGGTCGGTGAGCTGCCGCGACGGCGAGGTCCGGATGCGCGTGCGCATCGAGCCCCGCGCCGAGTACGGCCTGCTGCGCCCGCTGATGTCGCACGTGCCGGGCGGCCTGAACATCCGCGGCGGCCCGGAGTGGCTGATGCTGTCCAGCCCGATGGACCTGGCCTGCGCCGACAGCAGCGCGTACGGCGAGGTGACGCTGCGGGCCGGCGACGAGCTGCAGTTCGCCCTGCACCGCTCGACGTGGGGCCTGGAACCGGCCCGGATCTGGTCGCAGGAGGAGATCGCCGACTGGCTGGCGGTCACCGTGCAGGCCTGGCGGGCCTGGTCGAAGCTGCACCAGAACTACGAGGGGCCGTGGCGGGAACTGGTGCACCACAGCGGGCGGGTGCTGCAGGGGCTGACCTTCCGGCCCAGCGGCGCGATCGTCGCCGCGCCCACCACGTCTTTGCCCGAGGGCGTCGGCGGCGAGCGCAACTGGGACTACCGCTACTCGTGGGTCCGCGACGCCAGTTTCACCATGGAGGCGCTGTGGGTCGCCGCCTGCCCCGACGAGGCGGGCGACTTCTTCACCTTCATGACCACCGCCGCGGCGGGCGCGATCGGCCCCGACTACCCGTTGCAGATCATGTTCGGCGTCAACGGCGAGCACGACCTGACCGAGCGCACCCTGCCCCACCTGCGCGGCTGGCGCGACAGCAGCCCGGTGCGGGTCGGCAACGGCGCGTGGAACCAGCACCAGATCGACGTGTACGGCGAACTGCTCGGCGCGGCCCACCTGCTCGCCGACAAGATCTCCGAGATGGACTGCGACATGCGCGCGTTCCTGGTCGCACTCGCCGACGCGGCCGTGGTCCGCTGCCGCGAGGCCGACCACGGCATCTGGGAGGTGCGCGGGGAGCCCCGGCACTTCGTCTACTCGAAGGTGATGTGCTGGGTGGCCCTGGACCGGGCCATCGGGCTGGCCGACCGGCTGCAGGCACAGGACCGGGTGCCGGTCTGGTCCGCGGCCCGCGACGAGGTCCGCGAGCGGGTGCTGCGCGAGGGCTGGAACGCGTCGGTGGGCGCGTTCACCCAGTACTTCGGCTCCGCCGACCTCGACGCGTCCTGCCTGATGATGCCGATCGTGGGCTTCCTGCCCGCCGACGACCCGCGCATGCTGGCCACCATCGACGCGATCGCCGACCGGCTCACCGACGAGCGCGGCCTGGTCTACCGCTACCGCACCGAGGGCGGGGTGGACGGGCTCGCCGGCGAGGAGGGCACCTTCCTGCTGTGTACGTTCTGGCTGGCCCAGGCCCTGGCCGAGGCGGGCCGGGTGAACCGGGCCACCGAGGTCTTCGAACGCGCCGCCGGGTACGCCAACGACGTGGGCCTGCTCGCCGAGGAGGTCGATCCCGCCACCGGCGAACTGCTCGGCAACTTCCCCCAGGCGTTCAGCCACATCGGCCTGGTCAACGCGGCCTGGTCGATCTCCCAGGCCCGTCACCGCGCCGCCCTGTGAGCCAGGGGCGGCTCAGCTGGGCTTGGCGGGGCGGGTCTTGGTGAGGGTGGCGAACACGACGATGTTGTTGAGGTAGTTGCGGTCGGTGCGGTCGTAGGGCGGGCCGCAGGTGACCAGGCGCAGGCCCATGTCGTCGGTCGCGCCGTAGACGCGGTGGGCGGGGAAGTCGTCCTTCGGGAAGGACTTGACCACGTCGACGGTGAAGGTCGCCAGCGAGCCGTCCAGGCGCTGGACCTCGATCTTCGTGCCGGGTTTGAGCGAGCCGAGCTGGAAGAACACGGCGGGGCCGCTGGTACGGGTGTCGACGTGCCCGACGATGACGGCGTTGCCGCGCTCGCCGGGGCTGGGCCCGTAGCGGTACCAGCCGGTCAGGTCCGGGTGTTTGAGCTCGGGCACCTGCAGGCTGCCGTCGAGGTTGGTGCCGACGGTGACCACGACCGCGTCGACCTGGATAGACGGGATCCGCACCCGCACCGGCGCGGAGCGGTCCAGCGGCCGGATACCGCGCGCGTCGGGACGCCGGTCCATGTCGACGAGCTGGTAGCGCCCTGCGGCGTCGTCGGCGGGCTGGGGCGGCCCGGCGGGTGTGATCAGGAACGCGGCGGCGACCAGCCCGATCCCGGCCAGCGCCGCGCCGGCCAGCGTCAGCACGGCGCGGCGTCCGGCGCGCGCCTTGCCGCGGTGGCGGCCGTGGGAGGGCGCGAGGTCGACGGCGGTCAGGGGTTCGACCCCGATCGCGGCCGCGGCACGGGGCTGGTCGTCGGGAACCGGCTCGTGGCCCGGCACGGTCGCGGGCCCTGTTACGGGATCGGACGCGGGCTCAGGCGCAGTGGTGGCCACGGTACCTCCGGCTCCGGTGCAGCAGCACGAGCCCGCCCACGCCGGACACGGCCAGCAGGCCCGAACCAGCGCCGAGCAGGGCCAGGCTGGGGCCGTCGGAGGTGGACCCGCCGCCGCCCGCCGGAGCGCCGGTCGGCGAGACGACCAGCGTGCCGGTGCCCGTCTCGCCGTCACTGCAGGTGACGTTGAGCTGGTAGGTGCCCGGCAGGGTCGTCGAGGGCACGGTCAGCTCGGCGTTGAACGCGCCCGGCCCGCCCGCGGTGTACGGGTTGAGCGTGATCTCCGACGGGCCGCCGATCGTGGTGCCGCTGACCGAGGCGGAGCCCGCCCCCGCGCCGCAGTACGCCGACAGCGTGAACTTGCCGCCGGGGGCGACCGCGGACGGGTTGACGGTGACGTCGGCCGCGGCGAACGCCACCGCCGGCCAGGCGAGCGCCGCGACGGCGACGCCGATGGCTGCGGACACGGCCGCACGCCGGAGAGACGGTCCCATGGCTGCTTTTCCTTCCCCGAGATCCGCAGATCTGCTGGGTATTACAAAAGCACCCTTTCCCGGACGCAGTTCACGTTTTGCCTGAAGTCATGGTGATCGGGATCGCCTCGATCCAGGATGGAGGCTGGGGGGCGTCCACCCCGACCAGACCGGCGATGATCCGGGTACGCGACAGCGCCGCGTCCGGCCACGGCGTGTACCCGTCGGTCAGCACGATCACGAAGTGCGGCGGCTCCGGCACGTCCAGCGCGGCCCGGATGCCGACCCGCATGTCGGTGCCGCCCCCGCCGGCCAGCACGACCTCGCCGACGGTGGACACCCGGCGGGCGGCGTGCACGTCGGCGTCACAGGCCAGCACGGCCACCCGGTTGCCGCGTACGCCCACCGCGCGCAGCACCCCGCCGACCTCGGCCAGCACCGCCGCCAGGTCGTCGTCGGACATCGAGCCCGACGTGTCGATCACGATCGCGACCCGGGGCAGCGGCCGCCGCAGGCTCGGCAGCACCACGCCCGGCAGCGCGGCCCCGCGCCGCGACGGCCGCCGGTAGGTGTAGTCGACCGCCCCGCCCGCCCAGGCGGCCGCCTCGCGTACCGCACCGGCCAGGGCCTGCCGCCAGTCGATCGTCGGTTCGAGGACCTGCTCGGCCCAGCGCTGCCAGCCCGCCGGCACCGTGCCGCGCCCGCGCACGTGGGCGCGGACGGCCTGCGCGGTCTGCCGCCGGATCGCGTCGGCCTCGACCCCGCGCACGATCGGCGCACCCGCCTCGCCCAGCTCCCACGGCGAACGGTGGCCGTGCGCGCCCGACCCGCACTCCACGGGCGGGCAGTCGCAGCGCGGGCCCGCGTCGCCTGCCGCACAGCCGCCACGGCAGGGAGGTGTGGCGGGAATCGACGGCAGGTACTGCTCGAACAGCTGACCGGTGGGCAGGCCGAACAGATCGGGGTGGATCCGGCCCTCGGGCAGGGGCAGGCCGTCGGCGACCAGGTCGTCGTTGATCTCGCAGTCCTCGGCGAGGTTGACCCGGTGGTGGTCGGCGCGCAGCTCGGCGGCCAGCCGGTCGGCCCGGCCGTGGTGGTCGCGCAGCAGGTGCGCCACCTCGTGGATCCACACCCCGGCCAGCTGCTCGACCGAGGTGTCGTCGACGAACGCGGGCGACACGTAGCAGCGCCAGTGCCGGTCCACGCCCATCGTCGGCACCCGGTCGCTGGGCACCACGGTCAGGCTGTACAGCGCGGTGGCCAGGTACGGCCGGTGCCCGGCCGCCCGGAACCGCGCGGCCAGCAGCTTCGCCCGGTCCAGCGGCCGCCGCGTCGGCGCGGTCGCACCCGCCTGCCGTTCGGGCGGGTCCGGGTGCGCGGAGGTCGTGCCCGCCTGCTGCCCGCGCCGGTCCGGATCCGCGGCGGAGGCACCCGGCGCGGGGGCGGTGCTCACCGAGCGGCCGGGAGCATGCCGGACAGGCTCAGCACCTCGACGAACGCGTCGATCGCGGGCGGCACCGGCCAGTCCGTGTCACGCAGCGCGGCCAGGTCCAGCGCGGCCCGCGCGGCGACGTCGGGCACCCCGGCATCGACGGCCTTGGCCAGCACCACCCAGCCCGCGTCCCAGCGCTGCTGGGTGGTGCGCCCCTGCACCGCCGAGACCACGGCGGTCAGGAACGCCAGCTGCCGGTCACCCCGGTCGGGCAGCGCGAACGCGTCCGGGTCGGCCAGCACCCGCTCCGGGTCGGGCAGGTCCAGCTCCTGCAGGTACGTGCTGAACTCCAGGCCCGCGCCGTCACCGACCGCGCCGACCAGCGCCGTGGTCAGCGCGTCCCGGCCGGTGTCGGTGGCCAGGTGGAACGCCAGCAGCCGCAGCGCCATCTCCCAGCTGCGCGGCGACGGCCATGCCCCGCCCCGGCTGTCGGCGTCGGCGGGCAGGTGATGCACCAGGCCCGGCCGCGCTGTCAGGAAGCCGGCGATCGTGCCCCGGGCGCGGGCCACCGCCCCGGCCGTACGCGCGGCGTGCACCGTCGACACGGTGATCGCAGGCCAGGTCCCCGCCAGGCCGCGGGCGACGACCCGTGGGTCGTGCGTCCAGTGCAGGTGCACGAAGCGGTTGGCCAGCGGCGGGCTCAGGTGCCAGCCGTCGGCGGCGCTGGCCGGCGGGTTCGCCGCGGCGACGATGCGGATCGCGGCGGGCAGCTCCAGGCTGCCGACCCGGCGCTCCAGCACCACCCGCAGCAGCGCCGCCTGCACCGCCGGCGGAGCGGACGACAGCTCGTCGAAGAACAGCAGGCCCTGCCCGGTGCGGGCGAGCCGCACCGCCCAGTCCGGCGGGGCCATCGGCACCCCGTCGGCGGCCGGGTCGTCGCCGACGATCGGCAGCCCGGAGAAGTCCGACGGCTCGTGCACGCTGGCGATCACCGTCTCCAGCGGCACGCCCAGCCCCGTCGCGAGCTGCTGCAGCGACGCGGACTTGCCGATGCCCGGCTCGCCCCACAGCAGCACCGGCAGGTTCGCCGACACGGCCAGCGCCAGCGCCTCCACGCGCGGGTCCGACACCGGCTCGCTGCGCCAGGCCCGCGTCGCCGCGATCAGCTCGTCCGCCGTACGCAGGGCCAGGCTCATGCGTTCTCCCCGTTCACCCGGTGCTCCTCCAGGTATTGCGAGATCAGCTTGAGGTCGCCGTGACCCTCGCCGCTCTCCTGCTCGTAGTACTCGAAACCCTTGTATTCGACGAGGTCTGCCGGGGAGGTGCCGTTGTCGTCCTCGGCCTTCGGGTCCGCACCCGCCCGCAGCAGCGCCTGCACCAGCGCGGGGCTGCCCACCCAGCCGACCGCGACGTGCAGCGGGGTGCGCCCCCGGTGGTCGCGGACGTCGACGGGCAGGCCCGCGGCCAGCAGCCGGGGCAGCAGCACCCGGTGGTCGAGGCAGCGCAGCAGGTGCAGCAGGGTCGAACCGCGGCCGTCGCGCACGTACGGGTCCAGGCCCGCGTCGAGCAGCTCCAGCAGCGTGTCGGTGTCGCCGTGCAGGATCGTCTGCATCAGCTCGCGCCGCTGCTGCCGCAGCGCCCGGGGCAGCCGCGTGCTGCCGTCCGTCCAGCCCTGCCGGGCCGCGAAGCAGCCGGCCACCTTGCCGCCCAGTGCCCGCAGCGTCTGCTCGCGCTGCACCTCCTCGGGCGTGTGGTCCAGTGGCACGAGCCGCCCGCCGGTGGCGTCGATCCGGTGCCACTGCCCCCGGCAGCGCACCCGCACCGGTGCGAACGCCGGGCCGCGGGCCGTCGCCACGCCGCCGGGCGCGTCCGGGAACAGTGCCGCGCGCACCAGCGGGTGCAGGTCCGCGGGCGCGATCAGACCGCGATACAGCAGCTCCAGATCGGGGGGTACGCGGTAGAGCGGCTCGGCCAGCGCGGGCAGCTCACCGCGGCGCTCGTCGCCGAGCATCCTGACCCGCACCGTGTCGCCGTCCGGGGTGAACAGGAAGCGCAGCCGCCAGTCCGCGTTGAGCGTCACACCCTCGGCGGCGTACCGCCGGGCCAGCCCGCGCACGGCGGGGGCGAGCGCGACCAGGTGCAGTCGCTGCCCGAGCACCTGGTCGAGGCTCACCTGGTACTGGCTGTACCGGGCGGCGGGCAGCGTCTCGTCCAGTTCCAGCCCGGCTTCGCGCCACGCCTGCGCGAGCCGCCCGGCCGCGAGCTGGGCGGCGGAGCGCTCGGCCCGTGCCGGTGCACCCTCGCCTTCGGCCGTGGCGAACCCGGCGAACGGCACCGGCGCACCGTCCGGGGTGAGAAACGGCAGCCGCTGCCCGTCGCCGCCGTACGCCTGCCGCAGCCCGCTCGCGTCGCGGCCGCGCCACAGGCAGCCGGGCAGTTCGGGGCCGGGCGCCTTGCCCAGCGCCGCCACGGTCAGCCGCAGCCGCTGCGAGCCGTCCACGGTCTTGGGCAGCTCGACCTGCAACGCCACGGTGTCCTGGCCCACCCGGTCCAGGTCGGGCGCGAGGGTGAAGGTCAGCCCGGTGGCCAGGCTGGTGCGCCCGCCCAGGGCGCGGGGCAGGTGCCAGCGCAGCAGGTCGGGTGCGAAGTCGAGCAGCTCCGCCTCGACCCGCTCGGCGACCTGCGCCCCGTGGGCGCGGCCCACCGCGGCGAGGTCGATGTCGGTGTCGACCCGGCCCGCGGCGCACGCCCCGCGCCAGTCCCCGGCGAGCCGCCGGTCGGTGCACTCGGCGATCATGCGCGGCGGCACGGCGTAGCGGCGGATCCGCTGCCAGACGGTCAGTTCGGCGTCGCTCACCGGTACACGCTCGCGATCGCGCTGATGTCGGGGTGCGGCTGCTCGGCGGGGCCGAGGGTGGCCGCGGCCAGCCGCCGCAGCCGCCGGGGCACGCCGTGGTTGATGCCGAGGTAACGCAGCGGCATGTCGTCGTTCAGGGCGGCCAGCAGCAGCTTCGCGCCGCGACCGGTGATGCCGGTGAAGCGCAGGTCCAGCCGCCGCAGCCGGCTCGCGGGTAGCACCGCCGCCAGCGCGGCGGCACCGGCGTCGCCGACGGTGTTGGGCAGCGCGCCCAGGGCCCGTTCCGACGGCGGCCGGGCCAGGTCCAGCGCCGTCCACGCGCCCAGCCGCGCCGCCAGCGCGCCCGCCCCGGCCGGGGACAGGCCGTTGCCGCCCAGGCCCAGCGTCATCGGCAGCCCCTCGACGGCCTCGCCGAGCGCCGCCGCGCCCGCGTCGCCGAGGTGGTTGGCGGCCAGGTACAGCTCGCGTACGCGGCCGTCGCGCACGATCGCCGCCAGCGCGGGCACGGCGTCGGGGGCCAGCCCGTTGCCGCCGAGGAACAGCCGCTCCAGCGGGGTGGCCCGGTGCGCGAGCACGTCGGCCAGCGCCGCCAGGCCGTGCCGGGTCAGGCCGGTGTTGACCAGGTCCAGGGTGCGCAGCGTGGTGTTGGCGGCCAGGGCCGCGCACAGCCGGGCCACGCCTGCGTCGCCGATCGGGTTGCGCTTGAGCCACAGCGCCCGCACCGTGGCGTCGTCGGCGAGCCGGTCGGCCAGCGCGCCCGCGCCGTCCGCGTCGATGCGGTTGCAGCCCAGGTAGACGGTCTGCACGTGGTGGCCGGGCGCGAGCGCGTCGGCGACCGCGCGGGCTCCGTCGCTGCCCAGGCCGTTGGTGCCCAGCAGCAGGTGGGTGGCGTGCGGGAAGCCCACCGCCGCCTGCACCACGCGTGCCGCGAGCTGCGGGCCGAGGCCCTGCTTGCACAGGTCGAGCCGCCCGTCGGGTTGCAGGGTGCCGCGCGGGAAGTCCTCGGCCGCGGCGACCCCGGCCGGGTCGGCGAGCCGGGTCAGCAGCGCGGCGAAGTCCGCCGGGTCGGCCAGCCCCGTCTCGGGATGGCTGATCGCCGGGCAGCGCACCGGATTCGCGGGGGTCTCGTGCTCGGTCACCATGCCACCTGCCGGTAGTCCTTGAGGAATGCCCCGTGCACCGGGTCGCCGGCCTCGGCGCGCACGATCGGGTCGTACACCCGCGCGGCCCCGTCGATCACGTCCAGCGGCGGCCGGAACCCGGCCTCACGCTGGGCCTGCTTGTCCGGGTGCGGCCGCTCGTCGGTGACCCAGCCGGTGTCCACGCTGTTCATCAGGATGCCGTCGGCGCGGTAGTCGTCGGCCAGCGTCCGGGTCAGCATGTTCAGCGCCGCCTTGGCCATGTTGGTGTGCGGGTGGCGCTGGGTCTTGTTCGCCCGGGAGAAGCTGCCCTCCATCGCCGACACCTGCACCACGTGCCGCAGCGGCGACGGGGCGGCGGCCAGCAGCGGGCGCAGCCGCGAGGTCAGCAGGAACGGGGCGAACGCGTTGACGACGTGCACCTCCAGCCACTCGCGCGGGCTGACGTCGTGGGCGTGCAGGGTCCACGAGTTGACCTCGCGCAGGTCCAGCGGCTGGCCGGTCTCGTCGGTGCGCCCGGCCGGGAACAGCGCCTGGGCCGGTTCCGGCAGCACGACGGCGCTGTCGGTCCGGTGGCGGGTCGGCGTCGTGCCGATCGCGGCGGCCGGGCCGGTCAGCGGCAGCACTTCGGCCGCCCGCACCTCGCGGTGGTACGCCGCGGGCCGGTGCAGGGTCTGCGCGGCGTTGTTGACCAGGATGTCGAGGTGGTCCCAGCGCTGCGTGACCGCGTCGACCAGCCCGATCACCCCGGCCGGGTCGAGGAAGTCGGCACCGTGCACGTGCAGCCGGTGCGACCACGCCGCCGCGTCGGGCAGCGCCGCGAACCGCCGGGCCGCATCGCGCGGGAACCGGCTGGTGACCAGCACGTGCGCGCCGTCGCGCAGCAGCTTGAGCGCGATATGGAAACCGATCTTCACGCGCCCGCCGGTGACCACGGCCCGGCGGCCGGTCAGGTCGCAGCGGGCGTCGCGGCGCTGCCGGTTCTGCTGGGCGCAGGGCGGGCACAGCTGGTGGTAGTCGGCGTCGACCTGCCGGAACTGCTCCTTGCACACGTAGCACCGGCGCGGCCGGTGCAGCAGTGCGGAAGGTTCACCGGTCGGTGGGAGGCTGCGCGCCGTCGCGGCGGGGATCTCCTCGCGGAAGCGGCTGGCCGTGGCCAGCAACTGCCGGTCGGTCTGCTCGCGGTGCGCGGCCCGGTCGGCCTTGCGGCGTTTCTTGTCCCCCCGGTAGGCCGCCGCGACAGCCCGTTCGACGGCCAGCGCCGCCGGGCCGTCCAGCTCGCCGCGCCCGGCGGCGGCCAGCACCCGCAGACAGACGTCCAGATCGGACGCACCGACCGGCACGGCGGAACCCCCCGGGCCGGGCGCACCGGTCGCGGACACGCGCGCCACAGGCACGTCCGTGCTGCGGTGCGGCATGCACCCTCCCCGGGTCAGGTGGGGGCGAGGCTGGTCGGATTCGAACCGACGTCCTCCAGCTTGCAGTCAAGGCGCGACGACCTCTGCGCTACAGCCTCGCCGCGCGGGACGATACCCGACCCGACCGACACGCCGCCGCACCGCCCGCCCCGGCCTGCCGCCGGTAGCCGCTGACGAGGGCTATCCCCTGTGCGAACAGCGCCGAGAGGAGCTGATCCGGCCATTGTGGACGGTGAAGATACAAGCGGAGGCAATAGAAAGCGCCCGTCTTGGCAACCACGGGGGAAGTCGCCAAGACGGGCGTCACGTCCGAGCATAGCGCTAGCGGAAGGCTTTGGCCACTCCGGGTCGAGGGCAGCTGAGGAGAGTGCCGTCACATCGGGTTCTGCCAGGTCAGAGTGTCTTCGGCAGTGATCGTCGTCGGTGTCGCCCGCCATGTCGTGAAGGGACGGTCAGCACCACACCGCGGCGACCTGGGTGACGACCTGCGCGGCCTGGGTGCGGCCGGCGCGGGCCGAGGCGGCGCGGTGGGCCGGGTCGAGCATGTTGCGGCCGATCGCGGTCCGCGAGTCGCGGTCGGGGCTGATGACGGTCACCTGCGCGCCCGCCGCGGTCAGTTCGGCGACGTGCCGGGCGGTGCTGGTGACCAGGCCGCCGCCTACGGTCACCGGCGCGATGATGACCACCCGCTCATGGCCCTGGGCCAGGTCGGCGTTGGTCGCCGAGCGCATCCCGCCGTCGATGTAGCGGTGGCCGTTGACAGCCGCGGGCGGCCATACGCCGGGCACGGCGCAGCTGGCGGCGACGGCGTCGATGAGTTCCACGCCGCTGTCGCGGTCGAAGACGGTGAACGCTCCGGTGTGCGCGTCCGACGCGGTGATCTTCAGGGGCTGGGCGGGCCATTCGACCACGGGCAGCCGGGACGCGATGACCGCCTTGCGCTCCTCGGGGGTCATCGACGCGGCGGCCAGCGCCAGCGCGCCCAGGCGGGCCCGATACTGCTCGGGGGCGCGGCTGCGCACCATCGCCCAGCCGTACCCCAGCAGGGTGCGCATGCCCAGATGGGCCGCGACCTCGTCCTTGGGGTCCTCCAGCTGGGTCTGGTAACGCTCCTCCAGGCTGGGCTCGCTCGCCATCACCGACGCGACCACCGACCCCGCCGAGGTGCCGACGAGCAGGTCGGCGGTGCTCAGGTCGACCCCGGCCTCGGCGAGTCCGGCCAGGATCCCCAGCTCCCAGGCGATGCCGGTGACCCCGCCGCCACCGAGCACGAGCGCTCTGCCCTTCACCCGCCGCCTCCTTCACCACTGCCGACGCCCTGCCCAGCACCGCGGCGCCCGCCGCCGTCGTCCCGCGGCGCACCCGGCGCTGGACCTTCGACGGTACTCCCGAGGTGTGCGCTCGTGTCCGGATTCCCCGCCGAGATGACCGTCCGCACGTCGTCGCGCCCCCGGACCCGCCGGTCGCGGCGCGGCGCGGACCCCGCTGCGCGCCGGCGCGGGCGGTGTGGCCGAATGGTTCCCGGTCGGTATGCCGCGCACGGGGCGGGGCCGCGACCAGCCGTTTGCCGGACTGTCGGCGCGGTGGTTTAGCGTCCGGTGTCTTCGACAGGAAGGTGGCCGTCCACATGGGATGGTTGGTGGCCTCGGGTGGCTATGAAGTCACCCTGCGCGGCAGCGATCTGATCGCTCGCAACGCCAAGGGCAAGGAGCTCAAGTCGGTGCCGTCGGCGTTGCGCGACGACCCGGTGGTGACCGGGCTGCGGCAGCTCACCGAGTGGCTGGGGCGGCACGAGGTGCAGTGCCGGTCCGACATCGAACGGTGGATGGTCCGGTCGCTGCCGGTGCCCGTCGGCGTGCTGGCCGACGTGTGGCCCGACGAGACCTGGCGCGCGGCGCTGACCGACCTGGTGGTCGGGGTGCTCGACGAGGACGGCGCGTTCGACCCGGACGAGGTGGGCTTCCTGCGGGACGCGTCCGCCGGGCAGATCGGCATCGTGAACCTCGACGGCGACACGGTGCGGCTGCCGGCCACACGGGTGGTGATCCCGCACCCGGTTACCCTGCCCGACCTCGACGACCTGCGCGAGTTCGCCGCCGACCTGGGCGTTTCCCAGTCCGTGGACCAGCTGTTCCGGCAGATCTTCGTCCGCCCGGCCGATACGGATCCGGCCGCCCGGCGGATCGGGGAGTACTCCGGCGGCAAGTACGCCGAGCTGCGCCACCTGACCGCCCGCGCGACCAAGCTCGGCTACCCGGTGCGCGGCGGCAACGCGGTCTGCCGCGTGTTCGAGAACGGCGTCGCCGTCGAGGCGCGCTCCTGGGTCGGCTCGGACGACCCGTACTACGAGACCGAGACCGGTGACCTGGTCTTCACCGACCGCAACGGCACCTCGCTGACCCTGGCCGAGGTCGGCCCGGTCGCCTGGTCCGAGGGCACCCGCATGGCCGCCGCCCTGTACGCGGGCCGCGTCGTCGAGAAGGACGAGGACGAGGACGCGGCCGACGACCAGGTCGCAGACGCCGACGAAGACGATGACGACGAGGACGAGGACTGACGTGAGCGAGCAGAATCTGACGCTGTTGGAGGCGGGAGCGGTGCTGCCCGCCGGTGCGCCGGTGGCCAAGGACGACACCGTCGACGCGCTGACCTCCCGCACCTACCGGCACCCGGTGCTGGGCGAGCGTTTCGTCGTGCGGCTGGTGCCCGCGACCATCGGCGCGGCCGAGGACCTGAGCATGGAGTTCCTCGGGTTCGACAAGCCCACGCCCGTCAACGAGGTCGGCCTGGTCCGCCAGCAGGCGCTCGGCTTCCCGGCCTGGGCGCTGGTCAACGACCCGGCCAACGGCCACCACGCGCTGGCGCTGGTCAAGGAGATCGAGCGGCTGGCCCGGCAGGCGAAGTCGCGCATCGGCCCGGCCAAGGACGGCTTCAACGCCCTCGGCGAGCGGCTGGCCCGCGCCGTGCCGCACTTCCTGCCGACCTACTACGAGGAGGCGGGCCGGGCGTTCCTGGCCGCCGACAGCACCACGTACGCGGCGACGATGTTCGGCAAGGCCCGTGACGCCGAACGGGCGTACGCGCTGCGCATCGACGAGGAGCGCCAGCACGCGGTGTTCCTGGAGTTCGCGCTGGCCGGGGCGCTGACCGCGAAGGCGCTGTCGCAGCACGCCCGGGAGCTGGCTGCGCGCTGCACCCCCGCCGACGCCTACGAGCGCTTCCTGCGGCTGTGCGTGGAACGGACCCTGGGCGGGCTGCCGCCGTACGCGCAGATGCACACCGACCTGCGGCGGCTGGCCAAGGCCGCCAAGCTCGACCAGGGCGACGCCGACCGGCAGGTGCTCGCGCAGCTGCTGGCCGCCCCGTCGCTGTCGCGTGCGCCGGAGGGCTTCTGGGCCGCGTACGCCGCACCGCTGGCCGAACTCGCCGCCGCCGACCCGGCCCTGCGCGGCCGCCTGCTCGGCATGTTCCCGCAGCACGTCGCCGACGACGTCTGGCTCGACGTGCTGGAGCGGGCTGGTGCCGTCACCGCGCTGACCGAGCCGCACGGCACGGTGCCGGTCGCGGCCGAGTCGCCCGACGGCCCGGCGGGCTGGCTGGGCCGCTTCGACGCGCACCGCCAGCGCCGTGGCTGGCGCGAGAGCGGCCGCTCGGTCAAGCTGCTGGCGCTGCTGGAGCGCATGTCCGGGCGGCTCAAGGCCGACGGGCTGCCGGTGGTGCTGTGCCGCCGCCACAGCGGTGTCGACCTCGACCTGCTCGACGCGTGCCTGGCGCTGGGCGTGCCGGTCGCCGACCCCGACAGCGCCGCCCGCTACGGCGTCTCGCGCTGGCTGTCCGACGAGCGCGACGGACGCCGCGACCTGGTCGCGCTCGCCGGTGACGGCCGCTTCCTGGGCGCGCTCGCCGAGGCCGTCGAGCAGCACCTGCGCCCGAACTACCGGGAGACCGCGGGCGATCCGGAGAAGGTACGTGCCGTCACGGCCGTGCCGGGCCTGCGTACCGCGTCGCACACGCTGCTGGACCTGATCGCCGCCGACACCGCCCGGCACGGCCTGCCGACACTGAGCCGCAACTTGGACCGGCTGGCGCTGCTGGGCAGCCCGGACGGCGTGGCCGTCAACCCGGAGGCGACCGCGCGGGTGCTCGGCCACGACGTGGCCGCGATGCTCGGGCACTCGCTGCGGACCGGCGTGCTCGACGAGCTCGGCTGGCCCGCGCTGGAGGAGGCGGTCGCCCGGCTCGGCGTGACCGCCGCCGACAACGAGGACACCGTCGGCATCGTCAGCCAGTACCCGTACCTGGTGCTGCGACGCGGCGACATGGTGCTGGTGGTCGGCGAGAACGGCGTCGAGCTGGAGCACCTGCTGCGCATCCCCGCCGACCAGCGGCACTACCTGTGGCGCCTGGTGCTGCGCTACGTCGACCGGCAGCTGCTGGTGTGCTGGGACATCGGCCGGGAGCGGTCCGGTTACTGGAGCGGCGCGCCCGACGACGTGTTCACCGTGCCCGACAACGCCTTCGACATGAACGACGCCGTCTCGCTGCCGCTGCCCGGCGGCGGCCGTACCCTCGGCAGCCGCCCGCTGCACGTCGGCGACCGCAGCGAGCGGCACACCGGGCGGGTGCTCACCGACGGCGCCTCGTACTGGGTGATCCGGCACAACGGCGACAAGCTGGTCTGCCAGGAGTTCGACCCGGCCACCGGCGAACGCGGCCGGGCCAGCCTGCCCTCGTTCCTGGAGGACGGCGCGGCCGACGGGGAGTCGCTGGTGCTGCACCTGTCCCGGCTCGCGCCCCGCGACCCGCTCGCACCCGCCGACAGCCCGCTTCTCGGCTGGCGGGTGCGCCGCCGCGCCGACGGCAGCCTCGCCGGGCAGTCGACCGACGGGGTCGCGTACACCCTGCCCGCCGGGTCCGCCGTACGCGGCGACCTGTCCGCGGCGGTGCGGATGCCCGGCTCGGACACGGTCTGCGGCGTGTTCACCACCCGCGACTGGCGGCGCAGCGCGATGTCTCTGGCCGACGCCGAGGGCAGGCTGCTCGGCGAGTACACGGTGCCGCAGGGCCCGTCGGCGTACGCCCGCGGCACCCGCCTGGTGCCCACCGCCGCGTACTGGCACCTGCTGCGCCCGCGTGACGAGGCCGGTTCGGCGGCGCTGCGCGCTGTCACCGACGAGTGGTGCGGGCAGCTGCTGGGCGAGTCCGTCGCGGCGATCGACGCGGCCGACGACGACGCCGCCGCGCAGGAGGCGCTGATCGCGCTGGTCGCCCGGCACCTGCCGGAGGTCACCGACCCGTCGCTGCGGGCCGGGGTCGCCGGGCTGGTCGAGCGGGCCGCGGTGCACGTCACCCGGCTGGCCGAACTGCGCGACCGGTGCGAGGGCCGCGCCGCCGAGACGGCCGCGCCGTCGACACAGGAGTGGACCGGCGGCGTGCAGGACCACGTGCTCATCGGCGCCCTGTCCGGCCTGCTCCGGTACTGCTACAGCCGCACCGACAGCGCGGTGCGCCTGTTCGCCGCGACAGGCGCGGCGTTCACCGCCGAGCAGCCGCCCACCGGGAAGCTGCATCTCGACGCCGACGACGACTGGTTCGACGCGCTCGGCATCCTGCCCGCCGCGATGTACCGCGCGGTCAGTCCCGTGACCAGTCCGGAGCACCGGGCCGCGCTGGTGGAGCTGCTCGGCGTGGTCGCCCGCAGCGGGCTGCTCACGCCCGGATCGCGGCTGCGCCTGGTCGAACTGAAGGCCGACCAGCCCGTCGACGAGGAAGGCCTGCCCGGCACGGTGCTGACCTTCGGGACGCGGCGGCTGCTGGTGCTGTCGGCCGACGCCGACGACCGCGAGGTCAAAGGCCTGGAGTACGCCCCGGACGGGGTGTTCGGCGCGCTGTCCGGATACGCCATCACCGGCGAGCGGATGCTCGACACCGGCATCGCCACCCCGGACCTGATCGCCGAGTTCACCGGGCTGCTGGCCGCGAACGGGCCGATCGCCTGGGACCCCGAGCGGGTCGGCACGCTGTCCGAGGCCGCCGGGATCAGCCTCGCCGAGGCGACCATGGCGCTGGCCGGCCTGCCCCAGCAGGCGTGGCACAAGCCGGACTCGGAGTGGGTGCGCGAGCTGCTCGGCGTCGACGCCGCCGCGGCGGGCGTGGCCGCGAGCCGGATGCGGGGCGGCGGTGTCGCGTCCACTGCCGGGATGCTGGCCCTGCTGCTGCCCGCCGATCTCGCCGCGCTGTGGCGGTCCGGCCCGGCGGTCGCGCGATTCGCGGCCGCGTGGACGGCGGGCAACGGCGTACGCCGCCCGGTGCGCGACGACCTGATCGTCGCGATCGACAAGGCCGACGTGGACGGCTCGATGAACCCGTCCGAGCTGATCCACGGCATCGCCAACCCGGACACCTGCGGGTGGCTGCGCGGCCCGGCCGACGGCATCGACGACGACGACGTCCTGGTCGCGCTCGCAAAGTGTCTGCCGTGGCTGGTCTACCACCTGCCGGCCGACGACCCGATCCGGGCCGCGCTGCCGCGCGCGGTCGAGCTGGCCCAGTCCCGGCTGGCCGACCCGGCGCAGTCGCTGCCGATCGGCTACCTCACCGAACGCAAGATCGATGCCCTGCTGGCGGCGACCGGCGCGACCAGGGTCGACGGCGCCGACGGCAGCATCTCGGCGGGAGCGGTGCTGCTGCCGCCGGACACCGGCTGGCGCGTGGTGCACGTACGCCCCGCGCTGCTGACCGGCGCCGACGACCCGGTGCTGCACGTGCTGCGGGCCAGGCTGGACAGCCACCAGGACGGCGTCGACGCCGCGCTGCACGCGCTGCTCGGCGGCCAGCTGGCCAGGCTGGTCGGCTACCCGGTGCCCGCCGGGATCGACGGCTTCGCCCAGGACCCGACCCGTTCGGTGCCCGACCTGGTGACCCGGGTCGCGCAGGAACGCGCCCTGACCCCGGACGCCGCCGCGCTGTACCTGCAGCTGCTCGCGCTGCCCGACCCGACCGACCGCAACGTCGCGCTGTGGACGGGCTGGAAGCCGGCCCGGCTCAAGGCGGCCCGTGCCGCGCTGGCCGCCACCGACCTGGTCGTGGAGGCCAAGCGGCCGCGGGCCGGGCGCGGCCTGTTCCTGCCCGGCGGCTGGCTGGCGCTCAAGGCCCCGCACCTGCCGCTGGAGCGGTGGAAGCTGCCGCTGCTCATCGGCGGCGAGAACGGGGTGTCCGGGCTGGACATCGTGCTGCCGGTCGCGCCCGCGCCGCAGCTGTTCGCGCTGGCCTGGGACAGGATCACCGCGGGCGACGGACCCCGATTCGACGAGCTGGTAACCGAGAGGCGCCGATGACCACCACCACGACCGCCCGGCAGGTCGACCCTGCCGAGCACGCGTACGCCAGTGAGCTGGCGTTCCTGGCCGCGTACGACGGCGGGCCGCGCCCGCCCGGCTGGCGGCTGACCCCGCGTGCCGTGGTCACCTTCATCACCGGCAGCGACGGCCGCGAGCTGGAGCTGGCCAAGGAGGACCGGCGCGAGGGCCTGCCGGGCAAGCTCGCGATCCCGGCGAAGTTCGTCGGCGAGCGGGCCCTGGTCGAGCGGTGCGTGGTCACCCTCGCCGGGGAGCGCGGCCTGCTCCTGGTCGGCGAGCCCGGCACGGCCAAGTCGATGCTGTCGGAGCTGCTGTCCGCGGCCGTCTGCGGCACCAGCGAGCTGGTCGTGCAGGGCACCGCGGGCACCACCGAGGACCAGCTGCGCTACGGCTGGAACTACGCCCTGCTGCTGGCCCACGGCCCGAGCAGCGAGGCGCTGGTGCCCTCGCCGATCCTGTCGGCGATGCGCACCGGCTCCGTGGCCCGCGTCGAGGAGATCACCCGCTGCCTGCCCGAGGTGCAGGACGCGCTGGTGTCGCTGCTGTCCGACCGCCGCATCGCGGTGCCGGAGCTGGCCGGCACCGACGGCGCGACCGTGCACGCCGCGCCCGGCTTCACGCTGATCGCCACCGCGAACCTGCGCGACCAGGGCGTGTCGGAGATGTCGGCGGCCCTCAAGCGCCGCTTCAACTTCGAGACCGTCGGCCCGATCGGCGACCTCGCCGCCGAGACCGCGCTGGTCGGCAGGCAGGCCCGCGCGGCCATGGAGCGGGTCAAGGCACCGTTCGCGGTCGACGACGCGGTGCTGGAGGCGCTGGTCACCGCGTTCCGGGACCTGCGCGAGGGGCGCTCGGTCGAGGGCTGGGACGTGGAACGGCCCTCGACGGTGATGAGCACCGCCGAGGCCGTCGCCGTGGCGACCTCGCTGGCGCTGGCCCAGGCGTACTTCCCCGGCGACCGGGACGTGCTGTCGCTGCTGCCGGGGCACCTGCTCGGTGTGGTGCGCAAGGACGACCCGGCCGACGGCGCGAAGCTGCTCGGCTACTGGGACGGGGCGGTGCGCCGCCGCGCGGAGGACGGTGCGCGGCTGTGGCGGCGGCTCTGGGAGCTGCGCGATGTCCTCGGTGGCTGAGACGACGGCGGCACCGGCGGCGACCGCCGGTGCCGCCGCACCTGCCGCGACGGCGCTGGACGGCGACCCGGCGGTCGCCGTCGCCGAGCTGGCCGGGCAGCGCGACCCGTTCCTGATCGGCGTACGGCACCACTCGCCCGCGCTGTCGGTGGTGCTGCCGGACCTGCTCGACCGGTACGCCCCCGAGGCGCTGCTGCTGGAGCTGCCACCCGAGCTGGGGCAGTGGCTGCCGTGGCTGGCCGACCCCGACACCACCGCGCCCGTCGCCCTGGCGGGCGCGGTCGGTGACGCGGGCCTGGCGTTCTACCCGTTCGCGGACTTCTCCCCGGAGCTGGCCGCGGTCCGCTGGGCGCACCGGCACGGCGTGCCCGTCGTGCCGTGCGACCTGCCGCTGGCCGACCGGGCCTGGCACGAGCGGGAACAGCCCACGGCGGGCCCGGCCGGGCAACGGCTGTCGCTGGCGTCCGCGCTCAAGGGCGCGGCCACCGGCCGGGCCGACGAGGACATGTGGGACCGCATGGTCGAGGCCCGCGCGCCCGGCGCCGACCCCGAGGCGGTACGCCGGGCGGCGCTGCTGGTCGGGTGGGCGCTGCGCCGCGACGCCGAGACCGGAGACGGGGTGTCCACCCTGGACCTGCGCCGCGAGGCGTACATGCGCGGCTGCCTGGCCGAACACGCCGGGAAACGGGTCGCGGTGCTGGTCGGCGCGTTCCATGCGCCCGCGCTGCGGGAAGCCGGTCCGGTCAACCCGGCTGCGACGGGCCCGAAGGTGGTGACGTCGCTGGTGCCGTACACCTTCGGGTTGCTCGACGCCCGGTCCGGTTATCCGGCGGGCATCCGCGACCCGCAGTGGCAGCAGTCCGTGCTGACCGCCGCCGGCGACCCGGCGCAGGTGGAGGCGGCGGCGCTGGCCGCCGTCGTGGCGGTGTGCGCGAAGGTGCGCGCCGCCGGGCACCCGGCCGGGCCCGCCGAGGCCCGCGAGGCCGTCCGGCTCGCCGTCGACCTGGCTCGGCTGCGCGGCCTGCCCGCACCGGGACGCGGCGAGCTGGTCGAGGCGCTGCAGAGCGTGCTCGCCCACGGCGAGGTGCTCGGCCGTGGCCGCGTCGTGGCCACCGCGATGGAGCACGTGATGGTGGGGGACCGGCGCGGACGCCTGGCCCCCGGCACCCCACGCTCGGGCCTCGGTCCGGCGGTCCGCGAGCTGCTGGCCGCGCTGCGGCTGCCCGGCCCCGGCGACGCCGCCAAGGACACCCGCCTCGACCCGCTGCGCTCCGACCTGGACCGCCGCCGCGAGGTGACCCTGCAGCGGCTGGCCGCCTGCGGCGTGACGTACGCCGAACCCGTCGCCGGTGACGGCGGCGCGGGCGGCGTCGACGCGATCACCAGCCGCTGGCGGCTGCAGTGGACCCCGCACACCGAGGCCGGGATCGAGGTCGCCGGGCTGCGCGGGGTGACCCTGGAACAGGCCACCGAAGGCGCGCTCGGCGAACGCCGCCGCCGCGAGACCACCGCGGGCGGCCCGACCGCCGCCGAGATCGTCGCGGGCCTGCACGACGCGGCGGTGTGCGGCCTTCCCGCGCTCGCCGCCCGGCGGCTGGACGAGGTCGCCACGGTGGTGCCCGCGCAGGGCTCGCTCACCGAGGCGATGACGGCCCTGGCGCTGCTCGACCGGCTGCGCCACGGCCACGTGCCCGGCCTGCCCGAACCCGACCGCGCCGCCGTCGCGGCAGCCGCCGACGCGGTGGAGACCGCCGCCGTCCGGCAGGTCGACGGGCTCGCCGGGTCCGAGGCCGTCGACGACGCCCGCGCCCTGGCCGCACTGGCCCAGCGCGCCGAGGCGTCCGGGTCGGCGCTGCGCCTGGCCGACGCGCTGACCCGGCTGGCCGCCCGTGGCACGCCGCTGATGGCCGCCGCCGCCGGTGCGGTGCGGGTGCTGCTCGGCCACGTCCCGGCGGAGGAGTTCGGGGTGCGGGTGGCGTCCTGGGTGGACACCGCGGGCACCGACGAGGCCCGCCGCGCCCTGCAAGGCCACGTCAGCGGCCTGCTGGCGGTCGCCGAACCGCTGCTGCAGGCTGCGTCCGGGGTGCTGACCGGCCTGCTCGACCGCGTCGAGACGCTGCCCGACGAGGCGTTCCTGGCCCGGCTGCCCGCGCTGCGCGGCGGCTTCCACACTGCCAGCCCCGCCGGGCGCGAACGGCTGCTGGCCGTCGTCGACGAACGCCTCGGCGGCCACGTCGGCGACCTCGGCGACCTCGACGACCCGGACGCGCTGCTGGCCCGGCTGCTCGCCGACCGCGCGGGCAGGGCGGCACTGGTTGAACTGGGCCTGCTCGGCACGGACGACGCGACGGCCCGCCCGTCGGCTGCGGCCGCAGCCCGGACCGCCGACGTGCCTGGGCCGGACCGTGCGCCGAAGGCGGACGACCGCGCCGCCGGACCGGCGAATGCCGCCACCGGCAGGGACGTCAAGCCCGTGCCGAGCGGCGAGCTGTCACCCGCCGACCGCTGGCGGCTCATCCTGGGCCGCGACCGTCAGGGCATGGGCGGCAAGGCCAGGCGGTACGCGACCGCGCTGGACGAGCTGTACGGCATGGGCCGGGGCGAGGGCTCCCGCGAGGACCGCGCGGCCGGGGCCGGACGCGAACCGTCGTTCCCCGGCGTACGCGAATGGTCCGAGGAGCTGTCCGCGCTGTTCGGGCCGGGTGTACGCGAAGAGGTGCTGGCCGCCGCCGTGGAGTCCGGCCGCCTCGACGCGGCGCTGGAACTCGACCCCGAAGCGGTGCGCCCGTCCATGGACCTGCTGCGCGACGTGCTGTCGCTGGCCGGTGGCCTGCCCGAGGCGACGGTCGCCCGGCTGCGTCCTCTGGTCGCCCGCATCATCGCGGAGCTGACCAGGGAACTGGCCACCACGCTGCGCCCGGCCCTCAACGGCCTCACGACACCGAGGCCCACCTCCCGCCCCGGTGGGCGGCTGGACCTGGCCCGTACCCTGCGGGCGAACATGGCCACCGCCCGGCGTGGCGAGGACGGCCGGGTGACCGTGGTGCCCGAGCGGCCCGTGTTCCGCACCCGCGCCCGGCGCGGCGTCGACTGGCGGCTGGTGCTGGTCGTGGACGTGTCCGGCTCCATGGAGGAGTCGGTCATCTGGTCGGCGCTGACCGCGTCGGTGCTGGCCGGGGTGCCCGCGCTGACGACGCACTTCGTCGCGTTCTCCACCGAGGTGGTGGACCTGACCGACCGCGTCGGCGACCCGCTGAGCCTGCTGCTGGAGGTGAAGGTCGGCGGCGGTACGCACATCGCGGCCGGGCTGCGCCACGCCCGGTCGCTGGTCACCGTGCCGACCCGGACGCTGGTGGTGCTGATCAGCGACTTCGAGGAGGGGTACGGCATGGGCGGTCTGCTGGCAGAGGTGCGCGCGCTGGTCGAGTCCGGCGCGACCGTGCTCGGCTGCGCCAGCCTCGACGACGCGGGACGCCCGCGCTACTCGGTGTCGGCCGCGGGACAGCTGGTCGCGGCGGGTATGCCGATCGCGGCGCTGAGCCCGCTCGAACTGGCCCGCTGGGTCGGGGAGCAGGTGCGCTCGTGACCACGAGCACGGTGGGCGGCGTACTGAGCCGGACGGGGGAGCGGCGATGAGCGGGCTGCCCCCGGTGACCGCCCCGGCGCTGGCGGAGACGCTGGACGCGCTGCCGGGACGGCTGCGCAAGAAGGTCGACGACGCCGTCACGCGGGCCGCGGCCTGGACGGTGTCCACAGCCGACGGCCAGGTGAGCGTCACCGTCGACGAGGGCACCACGGTCACCCTGGTGCTGACCGGCGGCGTGGTCCGCACCGGGTCCGACGCCCGGTGCAGCTGCCTGCTCGCCCCCAACTGCCTGCACCGCGTCGCGGTGCTGGCACTGGCCCCGGTCCACGACGGCGTGGACGACGACCCGGCGCACGCCGCACCGGCGGACCCCGTGGACCCCGCACCGTCGCCCGTGGACGCCGGATCCGCCGCGGTCGTCGGCGAGGCGGAGCGTGCCGGTGCGGCGGAGCCGGACGGTGACGTGCGGGCGGTGCTCACCACGCGGCAGCGGGACGCTGCCGACGGACTGTGGCGGGCGGGGGCGGCGGTGCTCGCGGCGGGCACGTCGGGCAGCGGGCTGGTGCTGCGTACCGCGCTGCTGCGCGCGGTGCACGAGGGCCGCGCCAACGGGCTGCACCGCGCCTCGGCGGCGGGCACCCGGGTCGCGGCGGGACTGCAGGCGCTGCGGGAGTCGCAGCCGCAGTTCCGGCTCGCCGAGCTGACCGACGACCTGCGCGAACTGCTGACCGTGTCGCACCGGCTGCGTGCCGGGAACCTGCCCGCCGAGCAGTCCGCCGACCTGCTCGGCGTGGCCCGCCGGGGCTACGACCCGCAGGCCGGGTTACGCCTGTACGGCCTGTGCACGGTCCCCGTCGTCGCCGAGTCCGGTTACGCGGGCACGGCCACCTACGTCGTGGACCGGGACGGGCGGCTGTGGACGGTCACCGACGTCGCGCCCGGCGGCGCGGACCGGGCGGCCCGTTCCGGCGACACGGCGGTGGCGCTCGGCGAGGCCGGGCTGTCCCACCGCGAGCTGACCCGGGCCGGCATGATCGTCTCCGGGGGTACGGCCAGCGCCTCGGGCCGCCTGGGCGCGGGAAAGTCGGTGCGCGCGGTGCGCGCCACCGGGGCGGCCTGGACCGAACCGCCCCTGCGGGCACTGTGGGAGCAGCCACTGGACCAGCAGGTCGGGCGGGCCTTCGCCGCACTCGCCGAGCCGGTCGCGGATCGCCTGGCCGGCTCCGACCTGGTGTTCCTGTCGGTGCGGCTGGGCGGCGCGGCGACCGGTGACGCGGTGCTCGCCGAGACCGCCGAAGGGGCCGCGGTGCTGCTCACCGTCGCCGACGACCATCCGGAGCTGGCGTACCGGGACAACATGCGGGTGCTGGGCGCGGGAGCGGGCCTGGAGCTGCTGGTCGTGGGCCGTCCCGACCCCGCCCGGCGGGCCACCGTCGAGGCGCTGTCGATCGGCGTCGCGCCGGGCACCGGCGACGGGCTGCGGCTGCCCGCGGCCTGGTCCGGCCATGCCGACCTGGGGTACGACCGGCTGCACCGCAGCCAGCTGCTCTCCGGCAGGCAGGGGCCGGCCGTGGCCGGGCGTCCACCGGCGACCGGTGATCCGGCGCTGCAGCTGCTGCGCCGCCACCTGGAACGGGTGGTCAGCGGCGGGCGGGCGGTGCACGCGCTCGCCGACGACCAGGAGCGCCGCCTGCGGCGGGCCCGCCTCGACCTGGGCGCGCACCTGCTCGCCGAACTCGCCTCGGCGGCCCGGTCGCGGCCGCGGGACCCGTTCGGCCGCCTCACCGGCGACGACGCGGAGACTTTCACCCGGGCCTGGGTGGCCGCGGCGGTCTACGAGCGGGCCGCCACGCAGGCCCTCATCGAGGCTTCGTGGCTGTCCTGACCCGCCTGTCGGCCGCGTCGCAGCGAGGCCACGCCTCGCCGCGACGCGGCCCCGGGACGGTCCTCAGTTCGGGATCGCCGTCCGCAGCCGGTCGAGGGTCTGCCTGAGCAGCCGCGAGACGTGCATCTGGGACAGGCCGGTCTCGGCGGCGATCTCGGACTGGCTCATCCGGGCGTACACCCGCATGACCAGGATGCGCCGTTCCCGCGGCGCCAGTCTGGCCAGCGCGGGACGCAGGCACATGCGTTCCTCGACCACGGCGTAGCGCCCGTCCACGGCGCCGATGCTGTCGATGAGCTCGGGTCCCGCGCCGCCCGCCGGTGAGGTGTTCAGCGAGAGCGGCCGGTACGCGTTCCAGGACTCCATCGCGGTCAGCACTTCGGTGAGCGCGATGTCCAGGTGGTCGGCGACCTCGGCGGCGGCGGGCGCTCGACCGCGCTGCTGGCTGAGTTCGTGGGTGGCGGCGGCCACCCGGGGACCCAGCTCCTTGACCGAGCGGGACACCCGCATGCCCCATACGGCGTCACGGAAATGCCGCTTGAGGGCGCCGACGATGAACGGCACCGCGTACGCGGTGAAGGGCACCTGCTGCGCGGCGTCGTACCTGTCGACCGCCTTGATCAGCGCCAGGGCGGCGACCTGCGCCAGATCTTCGAGGTGTTCGCCGCGTCCGGCGAAGCGCCTTGCGAGCCGCCGTGCCATCGCCAGGTTCTCCTCGATGACCTGGGCGCGGATCCTGGCCCGGTCGGGGTGACCGGGCGGCAGCTCGTCGCGTCGGTGCAGCAGCTGTTCGGCTGATGGCTCGGTCGTACGCTCGGCATGAACGGTCATACGGATCATCGCCCTGGGACTGGAGGCAGCGGTGTGCCGGCTGAGCCGGCGGCCTCTGCTGAGACAGCCGGTGTTGCCTGGTCACGACCGCGGGGTCCGGGCGGCGTGGATGACTACGCGGTGACGGGTGACGCTGTTGGCGTTACGGCCAGCACATCGGGTGTTCTGTCCGACGCGCGTTCAGCCTACGCCCCCGTCCGAGCGGTGCAAGGGGATCGGCGCTCGCGCGTACGCCGTGGGCGCCGGCTCGCCGAGCCAGCGGGTCTCTGATCCGTCGACGATGGACCGGGCCAGTTCGGACAGCTGCCGGTTGTTGCGGCGGGCGGTGTGACGGAGCAGTTCGAACGCCTCGTCCATGTCGACCTGGCGGCGCTCGGCTATGACGCCCTTCGCCTGCTCGATGATGATGCGGCTGTTGAGCGCCGTCTGCAGTTGCTCGGCCAGCGTCTCGTGGTGGCGGATGGCGCGGGCCTGCAGCAGCCCGATCGTGGCCACGTCAGCCAGCGCCTGTCCCAGCTGGATCGTGCGCTCGTCGAGCGCGCCCGGCTGCCCGCCGAAAAGGTTCAATGCGCCGATGACGTCCGAGCGCAGACGCATCGGCAGCGCGTGCACCGAGGCGAATCCGCTCTCGCGAGCCTGGGTGACGAAGCGCGGCCAGCGCTCGGCGGCCGCCGACAGGTCCGCGACCGCGACCGCCCGGCCGGAGTGGAAGCATTCCGGACAGGGTCCCTCGTCCGTCTGCAGCTGGAGCAGTTCCAGCAGCCGGGTCTGCTCGGTGGAGGCCGCCGCGACCCGCAGCGCCCCCCGCTGGTCGGTGAGCAGCACACCCGCCGCGGCCACGCCGAGGACTCGCGCGCACCGCACCGTGACCTGGTGGAGGAAGTCCATCAGATCGAAGTCGTCGACCAGCGTGTCTGCCAGCTCGACGAAGGCCTCGGCCAGCTGTCGTTCACTCATGGGCGCTCCCCCTGCAACGATAGTCTTCCGCGCGCACATGAGCATCCTGGGCGGTCATGCCGTCACACCTCATCCTGTTCCATGCTCTCCCGCAGGGAGTCGGGCTCGAACCGCAGACGGCGCTCGACCACGTCCCGCGCCACGTCGCCGAGCCTGCGGTCGTGGGCGTAGGCGTAGGCGCGCAGGCGGGCGAACGCGATCTCTGCGCTGGCCCCGAGCTGCGCGATGATCATTCCGGTGGCCTGGTGCACCTGAACCTGGTGCGCGGTCGGGTCATCGCGCTGCCAGGCCAGTTCGGAGGTGTCCGGTTGCAGCCCCGCTGCGTCGTCGATCACCATCATGGCGGTGGCGTCGGCGAACGCCAGCGCGTCGGCGAGTTCGTACGAGCTCATCGCGCCGGGCCGGGCGCGATAGAGATCGAGCACGCCCAGCCGGATCGCCCCGATCTGCAGTGGCAGGGCGAACACGGCACGCGCCCCGCTGTCCAGGGCTGCCGGGCTGAACACCGGCCAGCGGCTCAGGCTCTCCGATGACCGCAGATCCGGGGCGATCACGGGTCCACCCCTCGTGAAGGCGTCGACACACGGGCCCTGCCCGTACGTCAGCTGCCACTCCTCCAGGTCGGCGGCCACCCGGTCGGAGGCGTGGAGCACATCCCGGGCGGTGGAACCGGCCATGATCGTCACACCTGCTCCATCCACATTGACGCCCGCCATCGCCGCCGCGCAGACGTGCCCCACCGTCGCCGGTGCTCCCATCGTCTGCTTGCCGACCTGCGCCCAGATCCGCATGACGCGCTCATTGACCATGTCGCGCCCGCACCGGCACACGTCGCACGGCGGGGCCGCCCGAGACCTTCGTGATCACCAGACCTCCCGGAATCGACGTTTCATGGACGTCGCCGAGGTCCGGAGCCAACGTATACCCACAAGCCTACGCGCACCCGCGCCGATCGGGGGCGTCGCGGGCGCACGACGCCGACGTGCTCACCCGGGAACATCCTGCGCCGTCCCGGTGCGCACTAGACTGACCCTGGAGGGCACCATGACACGACAGCGGCCGGACGGCACTCACGACCATCCGTACAGCGCGCTCAACCTCCGCCTGGCGCTCGCCGGATTCGGGCTGGTGTTCGCGGCTGTGCTCGCGGTCATCTCGTTCGCTTTCGGACTGACCTGGCTGGGCTGGTTCAGTGTGCTGCTGATGGCCGTCACGGTCGTCGACCTGATCGTCATCGCCCGGCGGCGGCGCCAGCGCGGCCGCGAGGACCACGACGCGCCGCACTCGCTGTTCGAGTGACCCGACCGTGCGCACCGGACCGCCGTGAAGGGCGCTGCGGTCCAGGTCAAACGGCATATGATCAAAGCATGATCAACGGTATGCATGCTCTGATCTACAGCACGAACCCGGACGCCGATCGGGCCTTCTTCCGGGACGTGCTGGGCTTCCCGCACGTGGACACCGGCGAGGGCTGGCTGATCTTCAGGGCTCCGCCCTCGGAGATCGCCTTCCATCCGGCCGACGCGCACACCCGCTGCGAGCTGTATCTGACCACCGACGACGTGGAGTCCACCGTGGCGCAGTGGGCAGAGCGCGGCCTCGAGATCATCGTCGCCCCGGCGCGGCGCGAGTGGGGCACCGAGGCCGTGGTGCGCCTGCCCGGCGGGGCGACCCTCGGCGTCTACCAGCCCACCCACGCCACCGCCTTCAGCGCGGCCTGAACCACGGCCGAGATCCGGCTTCGGGGACCCGGGCGGCCGGGTGGGCCGTACCGTCGGGGGGAGGAGGTCCGCCATGTTCGTACAGGTCATCCGTGGCCGCGTGGCCGACCACGAGGCGGCGCGCGAGGCGTTCGAGGGCTGGGCGCGCGAGCTGTCCCCGGGTGCGGACGGCTGGCTCGGCACCACCGGCGGGGTCACCGCCGACGGCCGCCTGGTGGTGCTCGCGCGATTCGCCTCGGCCGAGGCGGCCCAGGCCAACAGTAGGCGGCCCGAGCAGGACCGCTGGTGGCGCGAGACCGCCGCGCTGGTGACCGACCCGGCCTTCCACGACAGTGCCGACGTGCGCGGTTACCTCGCCACCGGCTCCGATGAAGCGGGCTTCGTCCAGGTCATCACGGGCCAGACCACCGACCCGGACATGATGATGGACACCGTCACCCGGCTGTCGGCGAGCCTGCACCCGTTCCGCCCGGACCTCATCGGCGGCACCGTGGCGCTGCACCACGACGGGACCTTCACCGAGGCGGTGTACTTCACCTCGGTCGAGCAGGCCCGCGCGGGCGAGCAGCGGCGGCTGCCGCCGGAACTGCAGGGCGCGCTCGACCGGGCCGAGGGGCTGACCACGATGTTGTCCTACCACGACCTGACCGACCCCTGGCTGTTCTCGCCGGGTTGAGGGTCGCGCCCCGGGCGGCCGGGCGCTTAGCATGGGCCCGTGATTTTCGAGCCAGGTCAGCGCATCGTGTTCATCGGCGACAGCATCACCGACTGCGGGCGGCGCGACGTCGCCGCGCCGTACGGTGACGGCTACATGAGCCTGGTGCGGGCATTCGTCACCGCAGCCCGCCCCGAACTAGGCCTGAGCTGGGTCAATCGCGGCGTCAGCGGCGACACGGTGCGCGACCTGGCCGCCCGCTGGCAGGCCGACGTCCTCGACCAGCGGCCCGACTGGCTGAGCGTGAAGATCGGCATCAACGACGTGTGGCGCTTCTTCGAGAACCGGCACGGCGAGGCGGTGCCCCTCGACGAGTACACCGAGACGCTGCGGACGCTGCTGGCCACGACGGTCGAGCACACCGGCTGCCGCCTGATCCTGGCCGATCCGTACGTGATCGAGTCCGACCGTGACGAGCCGCAGTACGCGATGACCCGCGACTACGCCGCGGCGGTCGCGGTGCTGGCGAAGGACTTCGGCGCGCTGCACGTGCCCGTGCAGGCGGCCTTCGACCGGGTGCTGGCCTCGACCACGCCCGCCGACTGGGCCGACGACCGCATCCACCCGAACCTGGCCGGGCACGCCGTCATCGCCCGCGCCTTCCTCGACGTCATCGGCTGACCGCCGGGGCGGTCCGCCGCGCGGTGGCGGATGGGTAGGGTACGGGGCATAGGGGCGTATACGGTCGGGGCGCTGTCGGTGCTCGTCCAGGTCGCGGCGGCGGCCGTGGCGGGATCGCTGCTGGGCGCGGCCGGGGCGCTGGTCGCGGCGGGTGTGGTCGCAGTGGCCGCGCTGCCGTACGGGTGGGCGGTCGGGCGGGTTAGGGCATATCCGAGCAGCGTGCGCGGGGCGGCGCTGTTCGCGGTAGACCACAGCTGGAGCCTGGTCAACACGGTCGCCGGGGCGGGTTTCCTGACCGTCAGCCTGGCCCGCGGGCATCACCTGGACCCGCCGCGCTGCCGCGGCCGCGGCCGGATCGACATCCACGAGCAGGCCATCCGGGGGTACGCCACCACGCTGGGCAACGTCGTCGCCGGTGGCACCGCGGCCAACGAGCGCCACGAGGACCTCCACGTCCGGCAGGCGCGTCTGCTGGGGCCTTGCTACCTGCCGCTGGTCGGGCTCAACTACGCGCTGTTCAGCGTGCTGCCGGTGTGGTGGCTCTACCACGACCACGACGGCTACCCGATCACCGGACCGGGCCGCTACTTCACCCGCGGCGTGTACCTGCACGTCTGGCACGAGGCCTGGGCCTACCGTCGCGACGTCCGAGACCGCCACGGCGACCTGCCGGTGCCCAGGCCCGGTCGCCGCCTCCCGCGCCGCAGGGGGCATGACGGCGAACACCCTACGAGTGACAGAACGTGAATCTGTCACCTGACAGGGCTACCGCGGCGGGCGCATTCCGGGGCGACCCGGGCGTGGCCGGAGACCGCTATGACCCGCATTCGATGTCGGCGCTCCACAGCGAGCGGTAAGGTCTGCCTCGACATGGCAGATGCACCTCTCACTCCGGACCGGATCCTCGAAGCGGCGGAGGAGGCCCTCCGCCGCTTCGGACCGGCGAAGGCCAACGTCGTCGATGTCGCACGTGCGCTCAACGTCAGCCACGGCACTGTCTACCGCCATTTCCCCAGCAAGGCGGCGCTGCGCAACGCGGTCGCCGAGCGCTGGCTGGCCCGGCTGTCCGAGCCGCTGGCCGAGATCGCCGCCGAGCGCGGCCCGGCCCAGCCCCGGTTGCGCCGCTGGCTGGACGCCCTGTGCGACGCCAAGCAGAGCCGGGCCCGCGAGGAGCCCGAGCTGTTCACGACGTACTACCACCTGGCCCTGGAGGCCGACGAGGTGGTCCGCGCGCACATCAACGCGCTGGCGGCCCAGCTCGGCGAGATCATCGCCGACGGGGTCGGCCGGGGCGACTTCACGGTCGCCGACCCGTTCCGGGCGGGCCGCGCCGTCTTCGACGCGACCAGCCGTTTCCACCATCCCGCGCACATCGCCGAGTGGAACGACCCGGACCGGAAGGCCGCCTACGACGGCGTGTGGCAGCTGATCCTCAGCGGCCTCGGCGTACCGCAGGCATGATCAGGCCTTGGCCGGACCGCGCAGCTCCCACACGCGGGTGTGCTTGACCGTGACGCTCTCCAGCGCGAACGGCGTCGGCACGTCGTAGGCGGCCACCTCGCGGAACAGCGGCTTGGGCAGGAACGCCCGGTCCGGGTCGCCGACCAGCACCTGCGCGCCGTTCTTGGCGGCCCGGCGCAGGAAACCGGTCATCCGGTCGGCCATCGCCTGGCTGTAGAAGACGTCCCCGGCCAGCACGATCTCGGCGTCGCCGGCGTCACCGCCCAGGATGTCGGCCTGGTCGACGTCCACCGCGACACCGTTGGCCGTCGCGTTCAGCCCGATCGCCGCCGCCGACAGCGGGTCGATGTCGACCGCGCGCACCGAGGCCGCCCCGGTCAGCCCGGCGGCGACCGCGACCAGCCCGGAACCCGACGCCAGATCCAGCACCCGCTTGCCGGCGGCAGTCTCGGGGTGATCGAACAGGTAGCGGGCCAGCGCCTGGCCACCGGCCCAGGCGAAGGCCCAGAACGGCGGCGGCTGCTCGCTGCGGTACTCGCCCTCGGTCAGCTCCCACAGGCCGATCGGCTCCTCGGCCTGGTGCAGCTTGAGCTCCGGCAGGAAGGCCACCGGGGCGAGCGCGGCGTACGAGCGGACGAAGTCAGCAGCGGTGTCGGTCACCGACAAAGTGTGCCGCCTGCCCGCCCGCGCCCCGCACGGCGGGCCGGGTGAGCCTGCCCACCTTCCTTATGCCGCCGTGAACGCCTCTCTCTCCTCGATCCGGATCGGGATCTGCGTGCCGTACCGTTTCGGCAGCTCGATGCGCGCATCGGCGGCGTCTGCCGGGGTCACGTATACCGTGACGCCGTCGCCTCGGTTGCTCCCGCTCACCCCGGT
This sequence comes from Catellatospora methionotrophica, assembly GCF_011297335.1. GTDB lineage: Bacteria > Actinomycetota > Actinomycetes > Mycobacteriales > Micromonosporaceae > Catellatospora > Catellatospora methionotrophica. The sequence continues at coordinate 39,612 of NZ_JAAOTJ010000028.1, forward strand.
GAGGTCGACGCCCTGCGCCTTCCAGTGATCGTCGTCGGCGAGGATCCGCCTGGCGAAGGCGTCCAGCGTGACGTGGTTGAACCGGGCCTCGGCCAGAAAGAGGCAGACGTCACCGGCCGTCGCGATGATGAAGGCGTCGTACCCCGCGTCGGGCACCCGGAAGACCGCGCCCTCACCCCGGTCCTCGGCGACCTCGGCTCCGGCGTGGAAGGCCCTGAACCGGCCTTCTCCCGCCTCCTGGATCGACTGCAGGACCCGCTGCAACTGCTCGCCTCCGGAGTAGAGGTCCATCCCCTGGTACGTGCTGTGGGTGGGGATGGGCCTGTCCGGCCGACAACCCTTGGTCGGGATACCGACGACGTCTGAGTGCCGTGAGCGGAACGTCGCGAGAGGTGCGGGGGTGCCGCTGGGGGTGGCCGTGCCGTTCTGCGCGCCATGCGCCGAGGTGCCGGGTTCCGTGCAGGCGGTGAGCGTGAGAGCCAGCAGGAGTGCCGCGGTCATGCGCCGGTGCCGGCGAGGGATCATCATGTGAGGAAGACGCACCGCACAGCCGTGCCGGTTGCGTCTTGCGTGTTGCGCCGTTTAGCAGGGTATGACCCGATTCGCGATCAGTATGGCCGCGGTGCTGCTGACGGCCTTCGCCCTGCTGTCGGCGACGGATACCGACAGCCGACCGTGGCCCGGGAAGCCAGATCCGGCCGCCCAGGCCGTGCCTGGTCCCACCGTTGCGGGGGAGCCGGTGGTGTCGGCCGCCGCGCAGACCGCCGCGCCTGCCGCGCCGTTCGAGGACGCCCCCTCGCTGACCATGCCCGGCGCGCCCGTCAGGGCCGGGCGGCCGATCGCGATCCACACCGCCGACCTGCCGGCCAACGAGGCCTCGGGTCTGGTGGCCAGCCGCCGCCACCCCGGTGTCTTCTACTGGCTGCGCGACGGCGGCGGAGCCACCACGCAGCGCCCGAGGGCCGCGCTGTACACCATCCGGCTCGGCGACGACGCCCAGGCCTATCCCGTACGCCGGGGGGAGAACTTCCCGTTCGCGCAGGTCTTCGAGGCGCCGAACACCGACTGGGAGGACGTCGTCATGGACGACGACGACAACCTGTGGATCGGTGACATCGGGGCCAACGACTGCGTCAGCAAGCAGTACCTCTACCGGACCCTGGAGCCCGAACCGGACACCGACGACCCGTTCATCGTCACCGCGCGGTATCCGCTGGCCTTCCCCGACCCGGCACCGGGCTGCAAGACCCGCAACGCCGAGGCGATGCTCTGGCTGGACGGCGAGCTCTACATCTTCGCCAAGACGGCCAACTCCCCGGTGTACCGGGTGGTGCTGCCCGCCGAGCGCAACAAGCCGGTCGCGCTGCTGCCGGTGACCGAGTTCGACTACGGCGTCGACAAGATCTCGGTCAGCGCGGTCTCCGACGACCGCACCCGCCTCACGCTGGCCGGCCACGCCAGGTACTGGGTGTTCGCGGCCGACCCGAAGCTGAAGGGCGACGCTTTCCTGCGCAAGGCGATGAGCGGCAAGCCCGTGCACACGGCCAGGTTCGACTCGGCGGCGGGCAACGCCTCCGTGGAGGGCGGCAGCTACGTGCCGGGCACCCACGACCTGCTGTTCGTCGCCGAGAACAAGGAGATCTTCCTGGTCCGCGACGAGCCCGCGAAGCCGGACAAGCGCTGACCGGCCCGTGCCGCGCCAGAGCGGCACGGGCCGGGGCCTGTCAGCAGCCGCCGCAGTTGTAGAACAGGATGTCCCAGTGGTTGCCCTCGTCGGTGTAGAGGTTGCCGGCGCCGGAGCGGTACTGGTAACCCCACCCGGCGATGTAGCCGAGGTAGGTGAAGTGCCCGGTGATGTAGTTGCTGATGCACGCGTACTTGCTGATGTCGAGCTTGTAGCCGTTCCAGTGGCTGTAGGTGCCGCCGGCGTGGCCGGTCTCGGTGCCCGCGGTGATGTTGATCGAGCAGCCGCTGGCGCTCTTGAGCGTCTTGATGCCGTTGATGGTCACCTGGCGCACGTCGGTGAACGAGGTGCACCTTGCGTTGTTGCGGTCGTTGCAGTTGCCGCTCGACGACCAGCCGACGCCGGCCGCGTTGAGCTGCGAGGCCGCCTGCGAGTGGGTGAGGAACGTGGCGGCGTGCGCGGGACTGGCGAAGGCCAGCACGGACGCGACGACACCGGCCAGGACCACGGTGAGGGCGCGGGGTACGAAGCGGGACATGGGGGATGCTCCTCGGGGTGTGGAGTTATTTTCCATCCGCTGCGCAGCGATGGAAGGTTTTTACCACACATAGAAGAGTGACGCTAGACGGCGAAGTGTCACGCGACGTGCCGTCGTCCGTGGACCGGCCATTCACCTAGCAGCCTAGGACGACCTAGCGGGAGTGTCCGTCGCCGCAGCGGACACGCGGCGACGGTGGAGTGGGGCGGATGGTGCAGGTCAGGCGGCAGGGGCCGGGGGCCACAGTCCGCGGGCCAGCGCGTACGCGTACGCGGCCAGGGCGAACGCGTCGCCGAGCTCGCCGTCACGGATGAGCTGGGTGAACTCCTCGGCCGTGACCGCCCGGAACTCGTCGATGCCCTCCTCGGCCGCCCCGGCCGGATGCTCCTGCGGCACGCCCGCCAGCCGCGCGAGGTACAGCTCGTCCCCGCCGACCCCGGCACCCGTGTCGGTGTCCAGGACACCGAGGTAGACCACCTCGGCGGCGGCGACGCCGACCTCCTCCTCGACCTCGCGGGCAGCCGTGGCCGCCCCGTCCGCGCCGGGCTCGGCGAAGCCGCGGGGGATCTCCCAGTGCCAGCGCCGCGTCGCGTGGCGGAAATGCCGGACCAGCAGGATGCGCCCGTCGGGCAGCACCGGCAGGACCGCCGCGCCGATGCCGTCGTGTGGCGACATCGCGCGGATGTACACCCCCAGCGCGCCGTCGGGGAAGCGCACCGCGTCGCGGACCAGCATCGTGTACCGGTCGGCGTACACCACGCCGATGTCGCCGTTCTGCTCCGGCAGGCCCGCGGCGGCCAGTTTCAACGCGGACTCGTCGGCCACCTGCTCCTGCAGGTCGGGATCGAGCACGATCTCGTACGCCGCGCCGGGCGGATTGGCGAACAGGTGCGGCCGCTGCTCGCGCAGACGGTCGTACGCGGCGAGCCGAGCCGAGCGCCGGGTCTGCCGATCGGTCATGAGTCACGCCAATCTGCGAGGTGCGGGCACCGATGGGGCGATCGAGGGTGAGCGTAGCGGACCGGTGCACCCGATCCGGTAAGCCGCTGGCATCCATCGTGATTGGACTGAAAGTATCGGGGTCCGACTGTCACGCCCCCGGAGAGTCTCCCCTATGACCCGCATCATCAGCCCGGCGGATCTGCGCGCGCAGGGCGCCAGCGTGGTGTTCCCGCAGTCCATCGACAACCAGTTCATGACCGCGGACCTCTTCGCCAGGATCCGTCAACGCGGGCTGACCCTCAAGGGCCTGCTCAACAACGCGATCTCCGACCATCCCGACCCGATCTCGACCCAGCTGTTCAACGAGTCGAAGACCGAGTACATCCGCAGCCTGCTGTACTCGCGCCGGATCGTGGTCAACCGGGCGTCCTTCTGGAACAACCCCGTGCTGGTGTCCTCGCTGCTGAGCGGCACCGACGACCACGACGCGCTGGTCAGCCTCATCGCCGGCAAGACGATCATGCCGTACCTGTTCAACGAGAGCGACTTCTCCCAGCGGCCCTCGTTCCACGTGCTCGACGCGGGCGAGAAGGCGGTGCTGCGCCTGGTCGGCGACGCCTCGCTGACCGAGGTCGAATGCGTGCGCCTCGGCGGTGCGGACGGGGCCGAGAACGAGCGCGAGAACGACCGGCTCGCCGTGCGCTTCCGCCAGCAGTTGCAGCTGCCGCTGGAGATGGGCCCGCAGCGGCTCGACCTCGTGGTCACCGCGCTGCTGGGCGACCGCTCGGCGAGCCCCCGCGAGCGCGCCAAGCTGGCCGACGAGCTCAGGGGCGTCGCGAAGTGGGTGCGCCGCACCAAACCCAACCGCAACGAGCTTTACCGCAAGTACATCACCCGCAACGACCCGGTGGCCTCCCGCTACCACGGCGACCGGTTCACGTTCGAGCTGAAGAAGTGGTTCGACGTGGTCTACAACAGCAACCTGCCGTCGCTGATCGAGGCCCGCACCTTCACCCCGAACGGCATGCCGACGCCGCTGGACGCCCAGCTCGACTGGGGCCGGGTCGCGCCCCGGATCGACGCCGCCGGCGCCGACTTCGCCGACGCGGGCGCCGAGGTCCTGGACCGGGCCCGCAACTACGCCAAGCTCAAGGCGTGGGACGCGCTGGAGCGCCAGCTCGCCGTCACGCTGCCCGCGCCGGAGGACCTCACCCACGCCGACGTCATGGTGATCAGGAGCTGGGGCACCTGGGAACAGATGATGGAGGCGATGGAGGACCACATCGACCAGTCCCTGGACCTGGCCCGGATGCGGGAGTTCTGGCGGGCGTACAACGAGTTCCTCAAGGAGCTGTCGCTGTGGTGGCTGGCCCGGGGCCGGGCCAGGCGGGAGGCGTACGCGGCGGGGGTGGCCCGGATCTGGCGCTGGGGGAGCTGGTTCATGGGGCTGGTGAACCTCGGTGACGAGGTGTTCCCGGTGCTGCCGTCGATGGACGAGATGCCGCCGCTCGGCGACGCGGAGGGCATGGTCGAGGTCGCGGTGGAGACCGGCATGTTCCTGTACCAGAAGGCCGGCGTGGAGTGGCGGCGCAGCCAGGCCATGCGCGGCATCGAGAAGGTGCAGAAGGTCAGCCGGGCCGAGCTGGTGCGGATGTACGAGTCGATCCGGGCGCTGCAGCCGTCGCTGGAGTCGCAGCCGCTGCCGGGTGGCGGCGCCGACACGGCCACGGAGGAGACCGCCTGAGCGAGGCGGGCGCGGATCAGGCGGTCCGTGCCCGCATCGCCCGGTCCAGGCCGCGCATCCGGTCGGTGACCAGGTCGACCACGACGCGGCTGGCGGGCGACAGCTCGCCCTCGCGGTGCACCACGGCGAACGTCTCGTACATCGCGGGGCGCAGCGGGGCCCAGCCGAGCCCGGCGGGCAGCCGGTCGCCGAGCCCGTGCAGCACGCCGCGCCAGGTGACCGTGTCGGCCAGGCCGCGGGCCGCGATGTCCAGGGCCGTCTCGGTGTCCTCGACCTCGATGCGGGGACGCAGCGGGTGGCCGGTGCGCTGCACCGCCTGGGCGAGCTGGCGGCGGGTGGTGTCGGTCTCCCGCCAGCTCGCGTCGGGCAGCACGAGCTGGGCTGACGCGAGATCGCTGGGCGTGATCCGGGCGTGCAGCCGGGCCGGGTCGGCGCTGACGTACACCAGTTCGTCGCGCAGCACCGGGGTGACGACCATGTTCTCGTCCTCGACCGGCAGCGCGATCACCGCCGCCTCCAGGCGGCCCTTGCGCAGGTGCTCCAGCACCTCGGCGGAGTTCTGCCCGACCAGCTCGACGCGCACCCCGGGGTGGCGCTGCAGCACGTCGGCGACCAGGTCGGCGGCGAGGTAGAAGCGCGCGGTGCGGAACACCCCGAAGCGCACCGTGCCGGTCAGTAGTTCCCGCACCGACGCGACGGCCCGCCCGGCCTCGGCGACGGCGGCCAGCGCGGCGGACGCGTGCGGTTGCAGGGCGCGGGCGGCCTCGGTCGGCACCAGGCCCCGGCCGACCCGCCGGAACAGGGTGGTGTCGAGCTGCTGCTCCAGCAGCCGGACCTGTTCGGAGATCGACGGCTGGGCGTAGCCGAGCGCGGTAGCGGCGGCGGTGAACGAACCGTGTTCCAGGGTGGCCAGGAAGCAGCGGAGCTGGTGCAGGGAGAGCACGCGGACGGCTCCGTTCGATCTATAGGAGATTCCTGTGGGCAGCGCTGGAAACAAAGGCTACCTCGATGACTGCCGGCGACCTACCGTTCTGTTCCATGACCGCCACCGTCTCCGCGCCCGCCCTCGTGAGCGCGCCGATCACCCGCTCCGCCCGGCGCGGCACCGTGCTGGTGCTCGTCTCCGCGACGGGCTTCGGCATGTCGGCCGTGTTCGCCAAGCAGGCGTACGCGGCCGGTTTCAACGTGCCGACGATGCTGACCGGGCGGTTCGTGCTCGCGGCGGCGCTGCTGTGGGCCGTGGTCGCCTGGCGGCGCGCGCCGCTGCCCCGGGGCCGGGCCCTGGCCGTCTGCGTCGGGCTCGGCGCGGTCGGCTACGCGCTGCAGTCCGGCTTCTACTTCGGGTCGCTGGCCCGCATCGACGCCTCGCTCACGGCGCTGCTGCTGTACGCGTACCCGGGGCTGGTCACGGTGCTGGCGATCGCGCTGCGCCGGGAGCGTCCCGACCGCCGCCGGCTGGCCGCGCTGGCCTGCTCGGCCGCCGGGCTGCTGCTGATGCTCGGCGCGGGCGGGGTCGGCGGGTCGGCCGCCACCGGGGGAGTGCTGCTGGCACTTGGGGCCGCGGTCGCGTACGCCCTCTATCTGACCGTCTCGGCCGGGCTGCCCGCCGAGCTCGACATCTTCGCGGTGACCGCGGTGGTGTGCAGTTCGGCCGCGGCCAGCCTGGCCGTGGCGGGGCTGGCCACCGGCAGCCTGCACGCCCCGCACGAGGCGTCCGGCTGGGTGTGGACCGCGCTGCTGGCCGTCGTGTCGACCGTGGTGCCGATCGCGGGCATCTTCGTCGGCGTACGCGACGTCGGCGCGTCGACCGCGGCGATCCTGTCCTGCGCCGAACCCGCCGTGACGGTCGCCACCACCGCCCTGGTCTACGGCGAGCGCCTCAGCCCGGCTCAGGCCGCCGGCGGTCTGGCGGTGCTGGCCTCGGTCGCCGTGCTCCAGTTGCGCCGCCGGGCGAAGGCCGTGCCGGTCGCCGCGCCCGCCCCGGAGGTATCCTGCGACGTCCCCTCCCCGGCCGCCGGAGATGAACGTGAGACGCCTCGCACCCCTCGCCGTCGCGGCGGCACTGCTCGCTGGGGGCTGCGCCCCCGCCGCCCCGGCGGCGTGGGTTCCCGCCCCGTCGGCGCCGGCCGTCCCGTCCGTGTCGACCGCCCCGTCACCCGTGGTGGCGCTCACCCCGGCGCAGAGACTGACCGCGGTCCTCGTCACCGACGAGGCGCTGGCGGCTGAGCTCACCACGTCGGGCACGGATCTGGAGCGTGCCTACGACGGCGAGCGCGCGCCGGGTTTCCCGGCCGGCACCGTCACCGCCTGCGGGACGCGGGCGGTCTCGTCCACCAAGGACGCCAAGCAGGTGCGGGCGCACGTACGGGCCTGGGTGGTCAACGGGGTGGTGCTCACCCAGGAGGTGCACGTGCTGCCCCGGCAGCGGGCCGAGGACGTGGTGGCCAAGGCGGCGAGCACCCTGAAAGGCTGTGCGAGCTACGCCGACCACGGCGACGGTTACCGCCGCACCGCGAGCAACAAGATCAAGCTGCCGGAGCCGGTGCGGGGGGCCGCGGCGTGCTTCACCGTGGCCGGATCGGTCAACTGCCACGCCTACCTGGGGCGCGCGGGGGTGGTGACCACGGTGTCGAGCATGGGCCCGGACCAGAAGACCGCCGAATGGTGGCTGGACCGGATCATGACGGCCGCCGAGCACCGCCTGGAGAAGCTGCCGGCCTGAGCCACTGCTGCCCGGTCTCCGCGACCCGACGCGCGACAGCCCCGTTCACCTGCTGGTGAACGGGGCTGTCGTGTCAGGAGGGCGATCTTCCTGTCAGACCAGGAAGTTCTCGAAGGCCCAGGGCTCGGAGTCGTCGCCGGTCTTCGGGCGGAAGTTGGCGAACGGCTCGTAGTAGGAGCTGCGCGGGGTCCAGTCGGTGTGCACCGAGGGGACCGGGCCCAGGTACGGGTTGGCGACGTCGAGGACGGCCTCGGGGTCGAGGTCGTCGGGGACGCACAGGCCCCGGTTCGGGTTGTTGACCATCCAGTAGACCGCGCCCAGCACCGACGCCGCGACCTGCAGGGTGGTGGCGTTCTGGTGCGGGACCAGGGCGCGCGACTCGTCGATGCCGAGTTGCGAGCCGACCCACCAGCCGTTGAGCTCGTGGCCGAGCAGCAGCACGCCCAGCTCGTCGATGCCGCTGATGATCTCGTCGTTCATGATGCGCTGGTTCGTCTGCAGCGTGTACCCGGTCATCTGGCACTCGTGCAGGCTGTTCAGCGCGGCGTCGGACGGCTGGTACGCGTAGTGCACGGTGGGGCGGTAGACCGCCTTGCCGTCCTCCCACACGGTCAGGTGGTCGCTGATGGTGAACGCCTCGCCGTGGCGCACGACCATGCCGATGATGGGGCCGCCGAGCGGCACCCAGGAGCGGACCTTGGTGGTGATGCCGGTCTGGGCGAGGCAGATCTGGTTCTGCGGACCCGTTTCGTGGGTGTACGCGTTGGCGGGCAGCGTGGGCTCGTGGGTGCCCCAGCCCATCTCGGCGGGCGCGATGCCCTCCTCGTAGAAGCCCTCCACGGACCAGGTGTTGACGAACTCGCCGACCTGCTTGGGCTTGTCGCTGACCTGGGTGTCGCGCTCGGAGATGTGGATCACCTTGGTGCCGGTGAGCATGCCCAGGGCCGCGAAGTCGCGGTTGGCCAGGGCCTCTTCGAGCTTGACCTTGCGGTCGGCGTCCAGCGGCTTGGGCAGGCGCTCGGGCTCCTTGAGCATCGCGGTGGCGATGTCCAGCAGCGCGATCTTGGCCCAGTGGCTGACCAGGCCGGGGTTGGCGCCGTGCTCGACGATGGCGGTCGGGCCGTCGGCCTTCCATCCCTTGGCCCGCTCGCGCAGCTTCATGTGCCGGGCGTACAGCGTGCGCGACTGCGGGGTCGCGTTGAGCTGGTCGGCGTAGGGGTCCCACTCCTCGACCGAGGTGTCGACGTAGAGGGTACCGTGGCGCTGGCACCAGTCGATGATCACGCCGGTGTCGATGTTCCAGGCCAGGTTGATCAGGACGTCGCCGTCGCCGACGTACTCGGCGAGCTTGGTCTCGATGTTCTCCGGGGTGATGCGGTCGCGCACGTAGGTCGCGCCGGCGGCGGTGATCTCCGCGGCGGTGTGGGCGAGGTCCTCGAAGTCCATCACGGTCAGGCGCGTGAAGTCCATGTCGACGTGGCGCAGCAGCAGGGGCTGCAGGCACTGCGACACCGAGCCGCTGCCGAGCAGGAGGATGCGGCCGCTGAAGGCCAGCTTGGGGATCGTCGTCACGCGCTGTCTCCGATACAAAACGTTGCTAAAGGTGCAAAACCGTTGAATCCAACGGAAGAATACGTGGTCGTGTAGGCGCCGGTGCCGAGGATGTCGACGTAGTCGCCGGGCTCCAGGTCCAGCGGCAGCCGGTAGGGCGCCTTCTCGTACAGGATGTCCACGCTGTCGCAGGTCGGCCCGGCGAGCACGACCGGACCGGTCGGCTCCCCGTCGCGCGCGGTGACCAGGCGGTACTGGATCGCCTCGCCCTCGGTCTCGGCCAGCCCGCCGAAGCGCCCGATGTCCAGGTAGACCCATCGGTGATCGTCTTCGTAGGACTTCTGCGACACGAGCACCACCTGTGCCCGCAGCACTCCCGTGTCGGCCGCGATGAAGCGGCCCGGCTCGATCGCCAGCGTCGGCCGGTACGGGCCGAAGTGCCGCTCGACCGCCGAGTTGATGGCATCGGCGTACGCGTCGATCGGCTCCACCGGATCCTGGTAGCCGGCGGGGAACCCGCCGCCGCAGTTCAGCAGCGTCAGGTGGACGCCGTGCTCGGCCACCTCGCGGAAGACCTGCGCGGCCTGCGCGATGCTGGGATCCCAGCGGGTGGGGTCGAGCTGCTGCGAGCCGACGTGGAACGACACCCCGACCGGTCGCAGGCCGAGATCTCGGGCCTGGACCAGCAGCGAGACCGCCATGTCCGGGGCGCACCCGAACTTGCGGCTCAGCGGCCACTGCGCACCCGCGCTGCCGGCCAGCAGGCGGCAGAACACCGCGGAGCCGGGGGCGTGTTCGGCGAGTTTGCGCAGCTCCGCCTCGCTGTCGAAGACGAACATGCGTACGCCGCGATCGTAGGCGTAGCGGATGTCCGCGGCCTTCTTGATCGTGTTGCCGTACGACAGCCGGCCCGGATCGGCGCCTTCGGAGAGGCAGAGGTCGATCTCGGCGGGGCTCGCCACGTCGAACGAGGAACCGAGCTGGGCGAGTTGCCTGATCAGCTGCGGCTGGGGGTTGGCCTTCACCGCGTAGAAGACGGTCGTCTCGCGGAAGGCACCGGTCAGGCGGCGGAACTGCTGCGCCGCGACCTTCAGATCAATGACCAGGTAGGGAGTCTCGCGCTGGTCGGATTCGAGGAAGTCCTGGATCTCGCGGTTTCCTGCCGCGATCATGGTGACCAGGGTCTTGCCGTTGGTCATCGCCATCGTCTCGCTAATCCTCCAGTGAAAATGGTGAATGCGGCCCGTTTGGTTGCCGACGGTGGAGTCTAGGGCCAAATGGTGAACGTGCCGACTTCGGGATGCCGCGACGCACTGTGGCGATACTCATACTCCGAGTGGGTGACGCCCGGCCGTGGACGTGATCGGAGCCCCACCCGCGCCGCCGAGCAGCACAGGTGGGGCTCCGATGATCGACGCAGGTCAGGAAACCGTGATCTTGACGTCGTCGACGCCCGCCTCGACCAGGCTCGCCGTGGACGCGTCGGCGGCCGTGATCAGGATCCGCACCGACTGGCCCGCGTACGCCGAGATGTTCCAGGTGCCCACCGCCCACGAGCCGTTGCGGTTGCTGGCCGCGCCCGCCTGGGTGAACAGCACCGCCGTGCCCGTGTTGTGCACGATGGAGACCCGGAAGTAGTCGGCGCTGGACGCGTTCGACCCGTGCGCCAGGTACCAGTTCAGGCTCAGGTTGATCGTCCCGCTGGACGGCAGGGTCACCGCGGGCGAGCGCACGCTGGTCACGCCGCCGTCGAGGTCGTAGTCACCCGCGGCCGTGCCCGCCAGCCGCCCGGTGGACAGGTCGTTGCTGCCGGACACGGTGGTGCCCAGCTGCTTGGCGCCGCTGGAGTTGGTGTCGGCCGGGTCGCCGCGCTCCCAGGCGCCGGTGGTGGCGGTGTCGGTCGCGCTCGCGTTGGTGGTCCAGCCGGTCGCCGTCTCGAACGTGTCGGTCCACACCGTGGTCGCGGGGGTGCCGGTGGCCAGGCTCCACAGCGCGTACGCCGCGGCGTCGCCGGCCCGGTTCAGGACCGTGTCGTTGATGTTGGCCGGGTACGTGTCGCACGACGAGTGGTAGCAGGGGTCGTAGTCGCCGGTGTTGCCGCCCCACTTGGTGACCTGCGCCGAGGTCTTGTTCGCGCTCGCGCCCGCGGCCACGCCCGAGGTCTGGATGCCGACCGCGTTGAACGACGCGTCGTCGGAGCGCCCGGCGCCCTCGACGTTCTCCTCCGGGTTCAGGCCCGGGAAGTTCGTGTCGTAGTACGCCTTCAGAACCTGGCCGATGCTCGACGTGATCCGGTTGATGAAGTAGCCGCCGTTGGTCGAGCCGACCATGTCGAAGTTGAAGTAACCCTTGATCTTGGTGCGCTCGGCCGAGGGCAGGCTGTTGGCGTAGAACTCCGAGCCGTTGAGGCCCTGCTCCTCGTCGGTCCAGAAGCCGAACCGGACGTGGTTGAGCATCGACGGGTTCGTCGCGGCGAGCGTCAGCGCGATCTCCAGCACGGTCGACGAGCCCGACGCGTTGTCGTTGATGCCCGGACCGGCGGCGACGCCGTCCAGGTGCGCGCCGAACATGTAGACCGTATTGGCGTCGCCGCCCGGCCAGTCCGCGATCACGTTCGGGCCCGCCCCGCTGGTGCAGCCGGAGGTGCAGTTCTGCTTGACCACGGAGAAGCCCGCCGCGACCAGCTTGTTGTAGACGTAGTTCACCGACGCCGTGTAGCCCGCGGTGTTGGACCTGCGGTTGCCGCCGTTGCTGCTGGCGATCGTCTGGAACTGCTGCAGGTGCGCCTTCACGTTGGTCAGCGAGATGTCCGGCGCGGCCAGGGCCAGCGCCGCGGCTTTCGCGGCGACGGGCGCCGGGGCGGCGGTGGCGGCCGCGGGCGCGGCCAGCGCGGTGCCCACCAGCGCGAGGGCGAGCAGGGCACGTTTTGCTGCGTAGGGTCGCAAGGCCTGACTCCTCAGGAGATCACGGGGTGTGCCGGGGGTTACCGGCAGGCGCAGACTAGCCATCGAAATGATTAATGCGAATAGATGGAAGTAGTGGTTGACCGTTCCGTGACCGAGAACCTGTTCGGCACGGTCGGCCTCGCGAGGGCCTACCTCGGGTCGCCCGGGCGCGGCACGGCGGCGATGGAGCAGCACATCGTGTACCAACGCGAAGTCCTCGCCCGCGACACGGTCTACGTGCACTCTGACCTGCTAAAAGCTCGCGAGAAGGCTGCTCTCCGCGCGCCCTCGCGTGCTGCGACGCGCGTGGCGCGTTTTCAATAGACGCTGGCCTATCTGGTTGAAAAAAAGTAGATCAAATTCATCGAGATAGGCCAGCGTCTATGAAAAAGCGGGGCTCTGGCGGTCGAGCGGGACGAAGCGGGCGCGGCGGCGGGGGCGCGCGGGCGGGGTGGGTCGGGGGTTTGGGGTGGGGTCAGGGGTGGGCGGCGGTGATGACGTCGGCGATGAGGCGGAGGGAGGCGACGCCGTCGGCGGCGGTGAACGGGACGTCCTCGCCAGCGCGGGAGCGGATCGCGCGTTCGCACAGGTCGGCCCACTGGGGGAGGATCTCGGCGGTGTGCTGGGCGCCGCCGGTCTTCGTGGTCACCTCGCCGGTGGCCAGCGTGTAATGCAGGCGGCCCGGCCCGGTCACCGCCCACAGCACCGGCTCGGCGGGTATCGCCATGTCCGGTGGCAGCGCCGCGAACTGCGGCATCGCGGTGACGGCGAAGTTCGCCCAGTAGCCCGACAGGTTGTCCAGCAGCCACCGGCGCAGCACGTCGGAGTCCAGGGCCACCTCGGGGCGCTCACCGAGGATAGGCAGGCCGTGGCGGGCCAGTTCGAGCCAGGTCACCGGGTTGAGCTGCCCGCCCGCCTTCGCGGGGGAGAAGTCGCCCGCGAGGATCTGCGGCGCGGTGTCGCCCTCGACGGGCGGCGCGGCCAGCTGGGCGCGGGTCAGGTAGATGCCGTCGTAGACCGGCCCGCCCTCCGGCAGCGCCAGGTGCGCGTTCGCCAGCCGACCACGTTCCTCGGCCGTCGGCGCGCGGTCCATGACCGCGACGAAGTCGATGTCGCTGCGCCCCGGCCAGTAGTCGCCCAGCGGCACCGACCCGGTGATGAACAGCCCTGTCACCAGCCCCCGCACCCGCTCGTCGAGCGCCCGCACATGCTCCGCCGCCACCCACAGTTCCTCGAACACCCGGCGATTATGCCCACCCGCAGCCTGCCCCGCCGACCGTCGCGGCCGCGGTTTCGGGGAAAGTGCGGCCACGGCCTCGCCCATCGCCGCGGTTTCCCCGAAACCGCGGCGCATTCCGGCGAGGTGGGGTGCGGGAGGGGGTGACGGGACGGCGGGAGCCGCCTACGCTGTCGCGAATGGCAGACGACGAGCGTCGATCGGTGCGCCGGTTCTCCCGGCTGCTCAGCCCGGCTGGGCTGGTGCTGGCGGGCCTGCTGTTCCTGGCCCCGTTCCTGACCGTGTCCTGTGAGGCGCCGGGCGGCTACGGCCGGGCCGCGCCGGGTGGCACGACCACCTACACCGGCTGGGATCTGGCCACCGGCGGGACGCCCGACGTCACCGCGGACAAGCTGCTGCCACCCGAGCAGCGGCGCAGCGACGTGCTGGCCCCGCAGCCGCTGGCGGGCGTGGTGCTGGTGCTGCTCGTGATCGGGGTGCTGATCGCGGCGGGCGTGGGACGGGCGCGTACCCGGCGCGGGGTGGTCGCCGCGCTGGCGGCGATGGCGGCGCTGTTCCTGCTGGTCAACCAGGCCACCGTGCGGGTGCTGGTGGAGGAGCGGCTGCGCGAGCAGCTCACCGGTCCGCTGCCCGCGGGCAAGGACGTCGGCGACTTCGTACACGATCAGGGTGGTTTCGGGTTCGCGCTGCTGGCGCTGGTGCTGGTGGCGCTGGGCAACCTGGCGGGGTGGGTGCGGCTGGTCCGCGGCCCGGCCGCCGCGCCCGCTCCGGCCGACGGCGGTCCGGCCGCGACACGGGCGCTTCCCGAGGGCTGACGCTCCTTCAGCCGGTGGGGCAGGATGTGAAGATGGCCGCCACCCACGAGGTCTTCAACCAGGTGCCGCCGCTGGCCGGGCACGACGTCGCCGCCGACCCGCCGCTGCTGGACGCGGTCGTGCGCGAGGGCGCGGCCTGGCACCTGGACGACCTGCACCGGCTGGGCCGCCTCGGGGGCACCGAGCAGGCCCAGCGCTGGGGCGACGAGGCCAACCGGCACACCCCGGTGCTGCGCACCCACGATCGGTACGGCAACCGCGTCGACGAGGTCGACTTCCACCCGTCGTGGCACGAGCTGATGCGGGTCGCGGTCACCGAAGGGCTGGCCGGCGGCCCGTGGGTCGACCCGCGGCCGGGCGCGCACGTGGCCCGCGCCGCCGGGCTGCTCGTGTGGAGCACCGTCGAGCAGGGCCACACCTGCCCGATCTCGATGACGTACGCCGCGGTGCCCGCGCTGCGCGCCCAGCCCGAGCTGGCGGCACGGTTCGAGCCACTGCTGACCAGCCGGGTGTACGACCCGGGCCTGCGCGTCCCCGAAACCAAGGACGGACTGCTCGCGGGCATGGGCATGACCGAGAAACAGGGCGGCTCGGACGTACGGGCCAACACCACCACGGCCACGCCCGCCGCCGACGGCAACTGGCTGCTGCGCGGGCACAAGTGGTTCACCAGCGCGCCGATGAACGACCTGTTCCTCGTGCTGGCCCAGGCCCCCGGCGGGCTGTCCTGCTTCCTGGTGCCCCGGGTGCTGCCCGACGGGACCCGCAACACGTTCCGCATCCAGCGGCTCAAGGACAAGCTCGGCAACCGCAGCAACGCCAGCAGCGAACCGGAGTTCGACGACACCGTGGCGTGGCTGGTCGGCGAGCAGGGCCGGGGCGTGGCCGTCATCATCGAGATGGTGTCGCTGACCAGGCTGGACTCCGGCCTCGGCTCGGCCGCCGGGATGCGCGCCGCGCTCACGCAGGCCGTGCACCACGCCCGGCACCGGCACGCGTTCGGCGGGCCGCTGCTGGACAAGCCGCTGATGCGCAACGTGCTGGCCGACCTGGCCGTCGAGTCGGAGGCCGCGACGACGCTGGTCATGCGGGTCGCGGGCGCGGTCGACCGGGCCGCCCGCGGCGACGACGGCGAGCAGGACTTCGCCCGGCTGGCCACGGCGCTGGCCAAGTACTGGGTGTGCAAGCGGCAGCCCGCGATGGTCGCCGAGGCACTGGAGTGCCTGGGCGGCAACGGCTACACCGAGGACTCCGGCATGCCGCGCCTGTATCGCGAAGCGCCGCTCAACGGAATCTGGGAGGGCTCCGGCAACGTCAACGCCCTCGACGTGCTGCGCGCGCTGACCCGCGAACCGCGCAGCCTCGCCGCGTACGAGCGGGAGGTGGTGGCGGGCCTGGGCGGCGACGCCCGGCTCGACCAGGCCTGGCAGGAGTTGCGCGAGGAGCTGGCCGACACCGCCGACGCGCAGCTGCGGGCCCGGCGCATCGTCGAGCGGATGGCGCTGGTGCTGCAGGGCTCGCTGCTGGTCCGGCACGCCCCGGCCGCGGTCGCCGACGCGTTCTGCGCCTCGCGGCTGGCCGGTGACCGGGGTCTGGCCTTCGGCACCCTGCCGCCCGGCCTGGACCTGGCCGCGATCCTGGACCGGGTGCCCCCGGCCTGAGCGCGGTCAGCCAGTGGTGCTGATCGTGGTGGCGCTGAACAGGCCGAACCAGCCGAACATCAGGGCGCCCATGGCGCACCAGATCACGAAGAAGGCGACGAACAGGCCGGTCAGCACCCAGCCGACGATGACCCCGGCGTTGGCCAGCTCGATGCCGCGCTCGCCGGAGGCCGCGATCTGCTGCTTGGCCTTCGTGCCGAAGTAGATGCCCAGCGGCGGCAGGACGAACAGACCCAGCGCCAGCGACAGGATCGCGTAGACGTTGTACGGCGGCTGCGGCGGGTAGGGGCCGTACGGGTAGGGCGGCGGGAGCGGGCTCCCGGACGGCTGCTTGTCGGTCATGGTGGCCTCCTCGGACGTATGCGGTGCAGGGTAGGCCACGCACACCACCGGCCGCCGCGGGTGAGGCGACGGCCGGTGGTGTCACCCGGTTACGGCAGGGACTGCCAGTCGTGCTGGTAGCCCTGGTAGAGCCAGGTGCGGGTGGAGCCGGCGCGGCGGGCCACCCAGGCGACGCCGCTGCGGCCGCTGGTGACCAGGACCGTGGTGCCCCCGGCCGGCGACGGGACGGCGCTGTACTCACCGGCCGCGCCGACCTGGGACTGGCTGCCGAACGGGTCGGCGACCAGGGCCGACATGGTCTTGATGTAGCTGATCTGCGGATCCGCCTCGTAGCGCGGCCGGGTCTGCTGGGTCCACATGATGCGGGTGGAGTCGGCGGTGAACGCCGGGATGGTGGCGAAACCGTCCTCGGTCGCGCCGCCGCCGCCGAACGCGGCCACCCACACCTCGTTCCCGGTGGTGAGGTCGATCATGCCGAGGCAGTCGTCGAAGACCGCGAAGCACTCACCGTTCGGGTAGGCGATGTACCGGCCGTCGGGCGACCACGCGACCGCCAGTGAGTTGCGGGCCGCGTGCCAGGTGGTCGGTGCGGCCGCCGCGGCGGCGCGCTGGGTCTTCTTCGGCAGCCGGTCGGCGATCCGCTGCGCCTGCGGGCTCAGTCGGGTGTCCACCCGCACCGGCTGCGCCGCGGTCAGTCCCCTGGCCGATGGCGCGACCGGACCGAAGTCGACGATGTAGACGCTCGGCGCGAAACTCCCCTGCGCGTACGCCAGGCGGTTGCCGTCAGGCGACCACGCGGCCGCGCCGACTACGGCGCCCGACGTGATCTGCTGCGTGGCGTGGAAGGCGTGGTCGGAGGTGGAGTAGGAGCCCACCCACAGGTTGCCGTCCTTGAGGACGGCCAGGTCCGCGGAGTGCGAGCGCCAGCGTGGCCACTCGTAGCCGCCGCCGGTGGTCGCCTGCCAGACGGTCCCGCCCGGCTCGGCGACGAACAGGTTGCCGCCGCGGATGAAGGCCACGTCGCCCGGTGTGCCCGGGACCACGGCCGCGGCCGGTGCGGCCGGCATCAGCACCGCCGCGCCCGCCAGGCAGAGCGCCACCGCCAACTTGCGCATTCTTCCCATAGCTTCCCCTTACTATCGGAACGGAACGTGAACCGATCGTAGAGAAGAAGTCGCGTTCGGACTGTCCCGATACGATCTGTGTTCTATTCCGGACAGAGTGTCGACATGGGCCTGGTCGCAGTTCCGCCGTGGGATGATCACCTGATGAGTCGCCCGCCGCAGATCTTCGCCGCATCCGGACTGCTGCGCCTGCCGCAGGGCGTCACCCCGCGCAGGCGCAGCCTGCTGATGGAGCACGCGGTATCGCTGACCGGCGTGCGCCGGGCCAGGATCTGCTACGTGCCGACGGCCGTCGGCGACGACCCCGCCGCGATCGCCGCGTTCGGCCAGGCGTTCGGCGACACCGAGCACACCGTCACCCACCTGCGGCTGTTCCCGCAGCCCAACCATGCCGACGTACGGGCGCACCTGCTGGCCCAGGACCTGATCTGGGTCGGCGGGGGCAGCGTGGTCAACCTGCTGGCGGTGTGGCGGGCGCACCGGCTCGACGCGGTCATGCGCGAGGCGTGGGAGGCGGGCGTCGTGCTCGGGGGCGGGAGCGCGGGCAGCATCTGCTGGCATGTGGGCGGCAGCACCGACTCGTTCTCCGACGACCTCGACCCGGTCACCGACGCGCTGGCGTTCCTGCCGTACAGCAACGGCGTGCACCACGACTTCCCGGACCAGCCCCGCCGCGAACGGTTCCACGAGTATGTCGGCAGTGGCCTGCTTCCTGCGGGCTACGCGACCGACGACGGCACCGGCCTGCACTACGTCGGCACGGCCCTGGCCGAGGCCGTCACCAGCGTCGAGGGCGCGGACGCTTACCTGGTCGAGGCCGACGGCGCGGGTGTGGTGAGCGAGCGCCCGCTGGGGGCGCGGCTGCTGGCCTGACCCTGGTGCGGTGCGGAGCGCGTGCCGCGTACCCCCGGGTGTTGAAAGGAATTTCAGACCGCGTGCCGAGCAGGGCATGCGGGTCAGGCGCATGCCATAGATATGTGCGGCTCTTTACATGCCCGAAATCTGTTGCTAGCTTTCAGAAACTTTCAATCGCCTTGCGCAAGAACGGTGTCCGCATCCACCGAGGATGAACCGGCCTCCGTCGATGCCGCACGGCCCCGTGTGAGGAGCTGTCGTGAGCGCACATCGTCGTGCTCGCGCCCGGTGGGGAGCAATGGCGCTCGCCCTGACCGGTCTCGTCGCGAGTCTGGTACCCGTGCTGACGCTGCCCGCGTCGGCCGCCAACACCGTCACCGTGTTCTACCGGCCGAACGCGGCCTGGACCAGCGTCAACATCCATTACGCGCCGACGGGCGGGTCGTGGACGGCGGTGCCGGGCGTGGCCATGGACGCCGCCTGCACCGGCTGGCGCAAGAAGACCATCGACCTGGGTACGGCGACCGGCCTGCAGGTGGTGTTCAACAACGGCTCCGGGACCTGGGACAACAACGGCGGGGCCAACTACGCCCTGGGTACGGGCAACGTCACCGTGTCCGGCGGGGTCAAGGGCACCGGTGACCCGTGCGCCACCGCCTCGCCGTCGCCGACCCCGTCGTCGGCCGGCGGCAACGTGACCGTGTTCTACCGGCCGAACACGGCCTGGACCACGGTCAACATCCATTACGCGCCGACGGGCGGGTCGTGGACGGCGGTGCCGGGCGTGGCCATGGACGCCGCCTGCACCGGCTGGCGCAAGAAGACCATCAGCCTGGGTACGGCGACCGGCCTGCAGGTGGTGTTCAACAACGGCTCCGGGACCTGGGACAACAACGGCGGGGCCAACTACGCCCTGGGTACGGGCAACGTCACCGTCTCCGGTGGGGTCAAGGGCACCGGTGACCCGTGCGCCACCGCCTCGCCGTCGCCGACCACCTCGCCACCCGCGTCGCCGTCACCGACGCCGTCCACCTCGCCGAGCACGCCGCCGCCCACCACGACCGGCACCATGCTCGGCGGCGACCCGCGCAAGGACGCCATCTACTTCGTGATGACGGCCCGCTTCTTCGACGGCGACACCGCCAACAACCGCGGCGGCAGCCAGCACACCAAGTCCGGCAACGCGGCCAACGGCGACCCGATGTTCCGCGGCGACTTCTCCGGGCTGATCCAGAAGCTCGACTACATCAAAGGCCTGGGCTTCTCCGCCGTATGGATCACACCGGTCGTGCTCAACCGGTCCGACTACGACTACCACGGCTACCACGGCTACGACTTCTTCCGCATCGACGCGCGGCTGGAGTCGCCGGGCGGCAGCTACCAGAACCTCATCGACACCGCGCACGCCAAGGGCCTGAAGATCTACCAGGACGTCGTCTACAATCACAGCTCCCGCTGGGGCGCCAAGGGCCTGTTCACCCCCGCCGTGTACGGGGTGCGCGACAGCCAGTGGAGCTGGTACTACGACGTGCCGAACCCGTCGTTCACCTACGACGGACTGTCGGTGGAGCCGGGCTCGGGCAAGAGCTACTACACCGGTGACCTGTGGTCGACACCGCAGCCAGCGGGCAGCACCTGCCGCAACTGGGGGGCGTTCAGCGGGTTCTACAGCGCCGAGGGCTACAAGGTCTACCACTGCCAGTGGCCCAGCCCGACCAGCGGCATGTTCCCGAGCAACCTCTACCACCAGTGCTGGATCGGCAACTGGGAGGGCGAGGACGCGCGCAGCTGCTGGCTGCACGAGGACCTGGCCGACTTCAACACCGAGAACCCGGCCGTGCAGCAGTACCTGATCGACGCGTACAACCGGTTCATCGACATGGGGGTCGACGGGTTCCGCATCGACACCGCCGTGCACATCCCGCGCGTCACCTGGAACCGCCGTTTCCTGCCCGCGCTGGAGACCAAGCTGATCAGCAAGTACGGCGCGGCCAAGGCCAAGGAGTTCTACGTCTTCGGTGAGGTCGCCGCGTTCGTCAACGACAAGTGGAACCGGGGCTCGGTCAACCACTCCGCCCAGTTCTTCACCTGGAAGGAACGGGCCACCTACAGCGCCGACGACGCGACCGCGGCGATCGAGCAGTTCGACTACGAGAACAACCTCGGCACCGGCAACCAGCCGACCAGCACCAACGCGTTCCTGCAGGGCAACGTCTACCACGCGCCCGACCACACGAAGTTCTCCGGCATGAACATCATCGACATGCGCATGCACATGAACTTCGGGGACGCGCCCAACGCCTTCAACAACGGCAGGGACAGCGACGACAGCGTCAACGACGCCACCTACAACGTGGTGTACGTCGACTCGCACGACTACGGCCCGAACAAGTCGAGCACCCGCTACGCCGGGGGCACCGACGCCTGGGCCGAGAACATGTCGCTGATGTGGACCTTCCGCGGCGTGCCGACTCTCTACTACGGCTCGGAGATCGAGTTCCAGGCCGGCAAGCAGATCGACTGCGGGCCCACCTGTCCGCTGGCGGGCACCGGGCGGGCCTACTACGGCGCGAACGTCGAGGGCAGCGTCACCGCCCCCGACTTCGGGGTGGTCTCCTCCGCCTCCGGTGCGGTCGCCACCACCCTGAACAAGCCGCTGGTCAAGCACCTGCAGCGGCTCAACCAGATCCGCCGCGCCGTGCCCGCGCTGCAGATGGGCCAGTACTCCACCGAAGGCGTCACCGGCCAGATGGCCTACAAGCGCCGCTACACCAGCGGCGCGGTGGACAGCTTCGCGCTGGTCACGGTCTCCGGCAGCGCCACCTTCACCGGCATCCCCAACGGCGTCTACACCGACGCCGTCACCGGGGCCTCCGTCACCGTCACCACCGGCACCCTGACCGCCACCGCCTCCGGCAAGGGCAACCTGCGCGTGTACGTGCTCGCCCTGCCCGGCAACCCCGCCCCCGGCAAGATCGGCACCGACACCTCCTGGCTCCACTCCTGACAAACGAAGGAAGGGCACCTTCCCATCGCCGCGCGTTGTGGAAGGTGCCCTTCCTTCGTTCTCGGGGCTGCGGCCTGCGGCCGCGCCGGTGCGCACGGACGTTCGGCACGCCGCGGGGCGCAAACTGTACGGTCGGATTGCCGACCGCGACAGCACCCCCTTGACCAGCCCGAACAGCACCGGGTGCGGACCGTACCCGGACGACTGCGGGCAAGACACTAGCTCATAGTGGCGCGGGCGTCGCACAATGCTGATCATGCGTTGGTTCGGTCCCCGGTGCCCCGTCAGTCCCGAGGAGGACGCCTGGATGGCGTCGTCCCTGACGTGGCTCGTGGGCGAGTTCGGCCGCGGGCCGCTGGAACTGCCGCCGGTGCGCCCGATGGACCTGGTGCCCGCCGGATACACCGGGGGCGTACAGGACGCGCGCACCCTGCTCGACGCGATCTGCCTGCGCATGGCCGTCGACCCGGTGCGGGTGGAACTGGAACTGCACTCACGGCAGGTCCCCGACGGGCACCTGCGCCTGCGCGACGGCCACCCGGTGATCGCGGTGGCGTTCGGCCACGCCGCCGACCCGGTGCCCCTGGTCGCCACGATCGCCCACGAACTCGGACACGTGCTGCTCGTCGGCGACGGGCGGATCAAACCCGACCAGGCCGACACCGAGCGCCTGGCCGACCTGGTCACCGTCTACTTCGGGCTGGGCCTGTTCGGATCGCGGGTGGCGGTGCGGTGCTCGCGCAGCCGAGCGGGCATGACCCTTCCGCTGTACGCCTACGCGCTGGCCAACTACGCCTGGCTACGCGGCGAGAGTGCGCCCGGCTGGCTCGGCGACCTGCGGTTCGGCTCACGCGCGCAGGTGCGCCGGGGCCTGCGGCACCTGGCCTACCGCGCGACGGACCCGGCGTCGTCCCACTCGCTGTAGGGCGCGCCGTCGAGCAACCGCGCCAGCGCCGCCCCGGTGTAGCCGACCAGCGGCGTGGGCAGCTTGCGCAGCGAGAACCAGTGCAGGTCCGCGCACTTGTCCGGCTCGGCGTTGACCGGGCTGCCCGACCACTGCCGCACCTGGAAGAACAGCTGCAGCCGAGACGCCTCCCCGCGGCAGTGCACCGTGTGGACCAGCTCGACCTGCGCGGGGTCGAGGGACAGGCCCAGCTCCTCGGCCGTCTCGCGCACCAGCGCGTCCAGCGGCGACTCACCCGCCTCCAGATGACCCGCGGGCAGGTGCCAGCACCCGTCGGACCAGCCCGTGTTGATGCGCAGACCCAGCAGCACGTCATCGTCGCGCCGGAGGATCAGGTGTACCGCGACGATCGCCCGTTCCCTGTGCTTCACCTGCGCATTCTCGAACGCCTGTACGATCGCCGTCAAGCGCCACGCCGTGCGGGTCCCCCGAGCCCGGCACTAGGATGCCGCCATGACCACCCCCGTCACCACATCGGCCGACCAGAGCGTCAAGCCGCTGCGGCTGCTGTTCACGCTCGCGCTGCTCGGCTACGTCGCGCTCCACCTCGGCTTCCAGTTCCTGAACTGGGTCCTGCCGGCGGAGAACACCACGCTGATCTCCCGCTCGCAGTCGGCCGGCTTCCTGGACCTGTTCGTCATGTCGTTCCCGCTGCTGGCCGTCCTGATCGCCACGCACGTGAGTCCGCAGCTGGCCGGATCGAAGATCTTCGCGCTGGTCGCGTTGATCGAGTACGGCGTCGCGATCCTGTTCGGCGGCGTCACCTTCCTGATCGGACTCGGCGGCCTGGGCTGGGTCGACACCTTCCCCGAGACCATCGACGCGCTCGGGCACGTGGTGCTCACCATCGGCCGGATCGGCCTGGTCGCCCTGGCCGGATACGCCGTGCTGCGGGTGTTCCTGGCCCTGGGCGGCCGCGTCACCCTGCCGACCGGCCTCAACCCGCCCGCCTGAGTCCAGAGGAGTCCCATCATGGACAGCCGGATCCTGCTGCTGGCCACCA
This sequence comes from Catellatospora methionotrophica, assembly GCF_011297335.1. Classification (GTDB taxonomy): domain Bacteria; phylum Actinomycetota; class Actinomycetes; order Mycobacteriales; family Micromonosporaceae; genus Catellatospora; species Catellatospora methionotrophica. The sequence continues at coordinate 62,746 of NZ_JAAOTJ010000028.1, forward strand.
AGGACACCATCGCGTACCGGCGGCGTGCCGGGCGCGAGTCCGTCGCGTCGGGCGCGGAACTGCTCGCCGCGGCGGGCCCGGTCGGCGCGGACGTCACCGTCGTGGACGTGACCTCCGAGCCGGGCTGGGACATCTCGCCGACGACCATGCTGGCCCTGGGCCGCCGGGTGCGCCAGGCTGCGGAGCAGTACGACGGCGTGGTGCTCACCCACGGGTTCGACACCGTCGAGGAGACCGCGTACCTGGTGGACCTGATGGCGGGCCCGGCCGCCGAGCGGGCCGCGATCGTGCTCACCGGCGCTGCCCGCGCCCTGGACGACGACGGCACCGACGGCCCAGCCAACCTGGCCGCCGCACTGGCCGCCGCGGCCGACCCGGCGGCACGGGGCCTGGGCGCGCTCGTCTGCGCGAACGGCGAACTGCACGCCGCCCGCTGGGCCACCTGGGCCGACGCGTCCGGTCCGGTGTTCAGCTCGGCGCCGTACGGGCCCGTCGGCCGGGTCGTGGACGGGCGGGTGCAGCGGCTGGCCGCCCCACCGCCGCGCCCGCCGTACGGCAGCGGCGAGCCCGAGTGGGACGTCGCCCTGTTCAAGACCCATCCCGGCATGGACCCCGGCCTGCTCGGCGGCCTGGCCGACCGCGGCGTGCAGGGCGTCGTGCTGGAAGGCACCGGTCACGGCAACGTCCCGGCCGACCTGTTCACCGCGATCAGCGACCTGATCGACGACGACATCCCCGTCGTGATCGCCTCCCGCAGCCACAGCTCGCCCGGTCCACGCGACCTGCCCCGCGACATGGCGATGGCCGTACGCCTCGGCGCGATCCCCGCCCGCGGCCTGCGCGCCGAAAAAGCCCGCCTGGCCCTCATGTCCGCCCTCGGCGACGCCCCCGGCGTAACCGCCGCCCAAACCTGGTTCACCCACCTCTAACCCACCCCACCCCACCCCACCCTCCCCGC
>NZ_JAAOTJ010000029.1 GCF_011297335.1 Catellatospora methionotrophica
TGTCGGCGATGATGAACTTGCGCCGAGGGGTCGCGAAGTAGCGGTAGGCGACGTCGATGGTGATGCCCTGTTCCCGCTCGGCGCGCAGGCCGTCGGTGAGCAGCGCCAGGTTCGTGTACTCGTCACCACGCGCCGCACTGACGGCTTCGACGGCTTCGAGCTGGTCCTCGAACAGCGACTTCGTGTCGTACAGCAGCCGGCCGATCAACGTCGACTTACCGTCGTCGACCGAACCGGCCGTCGCGAAGCGCAGCAGGTCGACCCTGGCCTCCGCACGGGCCTCGGACGTGGGCTCAGCAACAGCGGTCATCAGAAGTACCCCTCACGCTTGCGGTCTTCCATCGCCGCTTCACTGACCTTGTCATCACCACGGGTCGCGCCGCGTTCGGTGACCCGTGTGGCGGCGACCTCGGCGATGACCTTCTCGACCGTGTCGGCCTCCGACGCGACCGCCGCGGTCAGGGTCGCGTCGCCGACGGTGCGGTAGCGCACCCGGGCCTTGAACACGTTCTCGCCGGGCTTGGCGGTGATGAACTCGTTGACCGCGAACAGCATCCCGTCACGGTTGACGACCTCACGCTCATGCGCGTAGTAGATCGACGGCAGCGGGATCTCCTCCCGCGCGATGTAGTGCCAGATGTCCAGCTCGGTCCAGTTCGACAACGGGAACACCCGAATGCTCTCACCAGGGTGATGCCTACCGTTGTAAAGGCTCCACAGCTCAGGGCGCTGGTTCTTCGGATCCCACTGCCCGAACTCGTCCCGGAACGAGAACACCCGCTCCTTGGCCCGAGCCTTCTCCTCATCCCGACGCGCACCACCGAACAACGCATCGAACCGGTACTTGTCCACCGCGTCCAACAACACCGGCGTCTGAATCCGGTTCCGCGAACCACCAGCGGGCTCCGTCACCAGACCACGCGCGATCGCCTCCGGGACCGACGCCACGATCAGCTGCAAACCGAGTTCGTCCACCCGGCGGTCCCGGTATTCGAGCACCTCGGGAAAGTTGTGACCCGTGTCGACGTGCATCACCGGGAAAGGGATCCGGCCCGGAGCGAACGCCTTCTGCGCCAAACGCAGCATCACGATCGAATCCTTGCCACCCGAGAACAGCAGCACCGGCCGCTCGAACTCCGCCACCACCTCCCGCATCACGAAGACACTCTCGGCTTCGAGAGCGTCGAGGTGGGAGACCCGGTACGCAGCCGGCTGCTCAGACGCAGGCTGGATCATATCCAGACCTTTCCTAGTGAATTACTCGGGAATCTAACCTACACGCGGTCGCGCGTGCCGATCAAGAATGCTGTGACACGGCCGACAGCAGGTCAGCGGCCAGGTCGCGGCGGCAGACGATCAGATCGGGCAGGCTCGCGTCGGACTGGTTGTATATCAGCGGCGAACCGTCGATGCGCGACGTGAACAGGCCGGCGGCAGCGGCGACGGCGACCGGCGCGGCCGAGTCCCACTCGTACTGCCCGCCACCGTGGATGTACGCGTCGACCTCACCGGTCACCACTGCGGCGATCTTGGCACCGGCGGAGCCCATCGGCACGAGTTCCGCGCCGACCTGCTCGGCGACCGCGGCGAGGAAGTACGGCGGGCGGGTGCGGCTGGTCGCGATGCGGATCGGGCCGCCTGCGGCGACCTGCGGGGACAGCGGCGGGTACGGCGCGGCGGGCTCGCTGCCCAGCACGCGCTGCTGCGCGGGCAGGCCGACGGCCCCGGCCGCGAGCACACCCGTGGACTCGCCGGTACGCCGCCACAGGGCGACGTGCACGGCCCAGTCGGCGCGGCCCTGCTCGCCGAACTCGCGGGTGCCGTCGAGCGGGTCGATGATCCACAGCCGGTTGGCGGTGAGCCGGGCCGGGTCGTCGACGCCCTCCTCGCTCAGCACCGCGTCGGCGGGCCGCCAGCGGGCCAGCTCCGTCATGAGCAGGTCGTGCGAGCGCTTGTCACCGGCGGCGCGCAGGCCCGCCGGGTCGTCGAAACCGAGCTCGTCACGAAGGGCGAGCAGCAGGTCGCCGGCCTGTCGGGCCAGCCATACGGCGAAGGCGCCGTCTTCCACCGGGGGCATCAGTACGCTCCAGAGCTACGGGCAACGGCGGTCAGCGTACGCAGGAGTATGAGCAGGTCCATGGACATTGACCAGTTCTCGACATAGCGGAGGTCCAACCGGACCGCCTCCTCCCACGGCAGGTCGGATCGCCCGGAGACCTGCCAGAGTCCTGTCATCCCGGGCTTCACCGCCAGCCTGCGCCGCACGTCGTCGGCGTACGCGGCGACCTCGCGGGGCAGCGGCGGCCGTGGCCCCACCAGCGACATCTGCCCCAGCAGCACATTCAGCAACTGCGGCAGCTCGTCCAGCGAGTAGCGGCGCATCCATTTGCCCATCGCGGTCACCCGCGGGTCATCCCGGATCTTGAACAGCACTCCGTCGTGCTCGTTGAGATGCTTCAGCTCGGCAAGCCGCGCCTCGGCGTCGGTGTACATGGTACGGAACTTGTAGATGACGAACTCGCGGCCGTCCCTACCTACCCTGACCTGCTTGAACAGCGCCGGTCCGGCCGAGTCGATGCGCAGCGCCATCGCGATCACCAGCAGCAGCGGCGCGGACAGCACCAGCAGCAGCGCCGCCCCGGCCCGGTCCATCAGCTCCTTCATGACCCGGCTGCCGCCGGACAGCCGCGGATGTTCCACGTGCAACATCGGCAGCCCGTCGACCGGGCGGATGGTGGTGCGGCCACCGGCGACGTCGATCAGCGAACTGGCCACGATCAGGTCGATCTCGTCGCGCTCCAGCTGCCAGGCCATCCGGCGCAGCGCGTGCCCGTCCAGCTCGGGGCAGCTGAGCACGATCACGGTGTCGGCGCCCGCGGCGCGTACGGCGGGCGCGACGTCGTCGAAGGTGCCGTACACCGGCAGCCCTACCCGGCCGTCGCTGCCGCGCGGCACGCACGCGCCGACGACCTCCAGGCCGTGGAACCGTTCGCGGCACAGCTGCCGGGTCAGGCCGATGATGGCCAGCTCGTGCCCGACCACGATGGTCCGGCGCAGGCAGGAGCCGCGCTCGCGCCGCCGGTGCAGCCGCTTGCGGATCGCGAACCGGGTCACCACCAGCGTGCCGGTCGCGGCGGGCAGCGCGATGAGCACGTACGAGCGGGCGGTGGGCAGTTCGAGGGCGTACGAGCCGACGGCCGCGGTCGCGATCAGCCACAGCCCGCCGCGCATGACCCGGTCGTACTCCTGCGTGCCGACGTACAGGTAACGCTTGTCGTAGGCCCTGGTCAGCGCCAGCGACGCGAGCAGCGCGAACGGGAACGCCAGCGACAGCAGCACGTAGGTGCTGGTGTACGGCGTGATCGAGGTGCCGAAGCGCAGCATGTAGACGAGCACGCCCGCCGCCGCGCCGACCAGCAGGTCCGAGCCGAGCAGGGTACGCAGGTAACGCTGCTCCCAGCCCTTGCGGCGGTCCAGCACGCGCATCGGGGTGCCGATGTGGGTGCTGCCCCGGTGCAGTGGGCGGCGGCTCGCCGCGGGGCGGTTCGTCGGCGTCTGCGGGCGTACCGCGACCAGGCCCACCGGTGCGGGGCTGAACGGCGCGGGACCGGCGGGCGTGGGTGTCGCGGTGTACGACAGCGCCCCGGACGCGTCGATGTGCCGGTGGCGCTGCGGATAGGGCCGCGGGCCGCGCCGGTCGTCGTCTCGGCGCTGCTCCATGGAAATGCCCCCCGTCACGACCCGGCGACACCTGCGGCCTACGGAAATCGGGCAGGGCAGGTGCGCCTGACGGTTACAACGCGATAATGGGGCAAATGTGACGGCGGCGAGCTGTCGGGGATCAGGCGGTGTGGTACGTCTGCTGCGCCGCGGCCAGGCCGCCCTTGACGACCGCCTCCACCGCGTCCGCCGCCCGGTCCACGAGGAACTCCAGCTCCTTGCGTTCGGCGGTGGAGAAGTCGGACAGCACGAAGTCCGCCGGGTCCTGGCGGCCGGGCGGGCGGCCCACGCCGAAACGCACCCGCACGTACTCCTTGGTGGCCAGCGACTTCGTCATCGAGCGCAGCCCGTTGTGGCCGCCCTCGCCGCCGCCCACCTTCAGCCGCAGCTGCCCGTACGGAATGTCCAGCTCGTCGTGCACCGCGATGATCTGCTCCGCCGGAACCTTGTAGAACTGGCTCAGCGCCGCGGCCGGACCCCCCGACAGGTTCATGAAGGTCAGCGGCTTCACCAGGATCAGCCGGGGCGCGTCCACCCCGACGCCCAGCCGGGCCTCGGCGACGTCGGCGACGGCCTTGCGGTGCCGGCCGAACTTCACCCTCGTGCGCTCGGCCAGCAGGTCGGCGATGAAGAACCCGACATTGTGCCGGTTACCCGCGTACTGCGTGCCCGGATTGCCCAGGCCGACGATCAGCCACGGTGCGGCCTGCTCCATCAACACTCCCTGAATACACTCGTGGCGTCCTTCACGCTCTCACAGCATGAAGGACGCCACGGTCGAACGTGGATCAGGCCTCCGCGGCCACGGTCTCGGCAGCTTCGTCGGCCTCGGCCTCGGCGGCCTCCGGAGCCTCGGCGGTCTCGCCCTCGAGCTGCTCGGCGGTCGGCGCCGCGGACACGATGGCGACCATGGTGTCGGCGTCGACGGCCAGCTGCGAGCCCTTCGGCAGCTTGATGTCACCGGCGGTGACGTGCGAACCGGCCTCCAGGCCCTCGATCGAGGCCTCGACGAACTCCGGCAGGTGCAGCGCCTCGGCGATCAGCGAGATCTTGTCGTGCTCGTGCATGACCAGCGTGCCCTTGGCGGCCTCGCCGACCAGGTGCACCGGCACGTCGACGGTGACCTGCTCGCCGCGCTTGACGATGAGCATGTCGATGTGCTCGAAGGTGTCCTTCAGCGGGTCGCGCTGGATGGCCTTCGGCAGCGCCAGGGTCTTGGTGCCGTCGGGGCCGACGAGCTCGAACACGGTGTTGATGCCACCGTGGCGGATCGCGGCGGCGAACTCACGGGCCGGCACGGCGATGTGGCGCGGGGCCTCACCGTGGCCGTAGATGACGGCGGGCACGAGGCCCGCCCGACGGGTGCGACGCGCGCCACCCTTGCCGAACTCGGTACGCGGCTCGGCGCTGATCTTAACTTCAGACACGATTCATCTCCTGCTCAACGGGTCTCTGTCAGGCCGAGCGAACGAGGGCGCGCGGGGTGACATGACCCGGAGCACCGCGTCGATCACGGCGCCATCAACAGGCTTTTCGACCCGCAGGGCACCCTCGCCGTGGCAACCCGATTACTGTACCCGATCACTTTCGGTGATCCCCGCCGGGGCAACGCATGTCACCCCTCTCCCGCGTTTGAAACGCCAGCCCCACCCCCACCTGCCCGGTCCCGGCGACCCGGCCCCGGCGCGCGCGGGCAAGCCTCGCCTCACATAGACGCTGGCCTATCACATCGAAGAATTCGCGGTGAAATTCGATGTGATAGGCCAGCGTCGATCAGGAACAGGGCTCGGGCAACCCACCTGCGAGGGGAGCCGAGTGAAGGGGGCTCGTCAGCTGAGGCCGCCGAAGAGGGTGGTGACGGAGCCGTCGTCGAAGACCTCGCGGATCGCGCGGGCCAGCAGCGGGGCGATGGAGAGCACGGTCAGCTTGTCGAACGCCTTGTCGGGGCCGAGCGGCAGCGTGTTGGTGACGATGACCTCGCTGATGCGGCTGTTCTTCAGGCGCTCGGTGGCGGGGTCGGAGTGCACGGCGTGCGTGGTCGTCACGATGACGTCGGCCGCGCCGTTGTCGAACAGGATGTCCGCGGCCTTGCAGATCGTGCCCGCGGTGTCGATCATGTCGTCGACCAGGATGCAGGTGCGCCCCGCGACCTCGCCGATGACCCGGTTCGCGACCACCTGGTTCGGCTTGAGCGGGTCACGGGTCTTGTGGATGAACGCCAGCGGGCAGCCGCCAAGACGGTCGGTCCAGCGCTCACCGACCCGCACCCGGCCCGAGTCCGGCGACACCACGGTCAGCTCGCGGTGGCCGTAGTTGGCCTGTACGTAGTCGGCGAGGATGTCCATCGCGAACAGGTGGTCCACCGGGCCGTCGAAGAAGCCCTGGATCTGCGCGGTGTGCAGGTCGACGGTCAGGATGCGGTTCGCGCCCGCGGTCTTGAGCAGGTCCGCGATGAGCCGCGCGGAGATCGGCTCACGGCCGCGGTGCTTCTTGTCCTGGCGGGCGTACGGGTAGAACGGCAGCACCACGGTGATGCGCTTGGCCGAGCCGCGCTTCGCCGCGTCGATCATCAGCAGGGTCTCCATGATCCAGTTGTTCACCGGCTGGGTCATGGACTGGACGATGAAGGCGTCCGAACCGCGGACGGACTCCTTGTAACGGACAAACGTCTCACCGCTGGCGAAGTCATACGCCGTCGTGGGGGTCACCCCCACACCCAGCACCTCGCCGATCTCCTTCGCGAGCTCGGGGTAGGCCCGGCCCGAGAAAAGCATCAGATTCTTGCGGTTCTCAGTGACGATGCTGCCCATCGGCTTGCCGCCCCTTCACGATGGTCTGCGGTCAGTATCACCTTTTCGGTTCATCCTCTCCCGGCGGTTCGCCAACCAGCCAGCAAGGCCGTTCCCGGGTGCGACAGATCACGGACAGATCGCTTGCCTTCGAGTTCACGCAGCTGACATGAGGGTGCCTTGCCCGGTCCCACGGGCGGGCGCTACCTTCGTTAGGCACAGGTGTCCGCACAGAGAGGCTGCACCCGATGGCCCGGGACCGGTCCGGAGAACCGACGCTCGTACAGCGCCGGATCCTCCTGCTGCTCGCCGCAGGTTTCACCGTGCAGACGATCACGAAGCTGGTCTTCCTCAGCGAGCGCGCCGTGCACGACCACATCGCCAACCTCAAGCAGGCCACCGGCGCGAAGAACCAGTTCTCCCTCGGGGCCGAGGCCGCCAAGCGCGGCTGGCTCGAGGGCGAGGACGAGCAGCCCGAGCGCCGCTGACCCTGGCCCGCATACGAAAGAAGGCGCGACCCCGCGAGGGGCCGCGCCTTCTTTGATGTTCAGCCCTCTTCGGAGGTCGCCTGCTCGGCGCGCTCGGCAGCCTCGGCCGCCGCGCTGCCCGGACGCGACCGGCGCACCCAGCCCTCGATGTTGCGCTGGTGCGCCCGCGCCACCGCGAGCGCCCCCGCCGGGACGTCCTTGTCGATCACCGAACCGGCCGCCGTGTACGCCCCGTCGCCGATGCGCACCGGCGCCACGAACGTGGTGTCACAGCTCGTCTTCACGTGCGAGCCGATCACGGTGTGGCTCTTGGTGCTGCCGCTGTAGTTCGCGAACAGGTTGCCCGCGCCGATGTTGGTCTGCTCGCCGATCGTCGCGTCACCCACGTACGTCAGGTGCGGCACCTTCGTGCCCTCGCCCAGCGACGCGTTCTTGATCTCGACGAACGTGCCGACCTTGCCCTTGCGCCCGATCCGCGCCCCCGGACGCAGGTACGCGTACGGGCCCACGGACACGTTCGGGCCGATCTCGGCCTGCACCGCGTGCGCGCGTACGACCTGGGCCTGCTCGCCCACCACGGTGTCGATCAGCGTCACGTCCGGGCCGATCACGGCGCCGGTGGCCACGCTCGTCGCCCCGCGAAGCTGCACGTTGGGCTCCAGCAGCGCGTCGCGCTCGACCGTCACGGTGGCGTCGACCCAGGTCGTGGCCGGGTCGACGATGGTCACGCCGGAGCGCATCAGGTCCAGGTTGATCCGGTCGCGCAGCAGCGCCCGCAGCGACGCCAGCTCGGCCCGGTCGTTGCAGCCCAGCGTCTCGGCCGCGTCGCCGGCCAGGTGCACGCGCACCGGCGAGCCCTGTGTCACGAACAGCTCGAAGACGTCGGTCAGGTACTCCTCGCCCTGGTCGTTGTCGGTGGTCAGCTTCGCCAGCGCGGTCCGCAGCGCGGCCGCGTCGAACGCGTAGATGCCCGCGTTGATCTCGCGGATCGCGCGCTGCTCCGGGGTCGCGTCGCGCTCCTCGACGATGCGGGACAGCCCGCCGTCGGCGTCGCGGACCAGGCGGCCCAGGCCGGTCGGGTCAGGCACCGACGCGCCCAGCACGGTCGCCGCCGCGCCCGCCGACTCGTGCGCCTCGACCAGGTCCTGCAGGGTCTGCGCCCGCAGCAGCGGCACGTCGCCGTTGAGCACCACGACGGTGCCGTCCAGCTCGCCGAGCGCCTCGATCGCGATGCGCACCGCATGACCGGTGCCGTTCTGCTGCGCCTGCAGCGCGGTGCTCACGTCCGGCGCGATCTCGGACAGGTGCGCGGTGACCTGGTCTGCCCGGTTGCCGACGACGGCCAGGGTGCGCTGCGCGCCGAGCGGGGCGGCTGCGGTCAGCACGTGGCCGACCAGGGAGCGGCCGAGCAGCGGATGCAGCATCTTCGGCAGGTCCGACTTCATCCGCTTACCCTCGCCCGCCGCGAGAACGATCACCGTACGAGTCACGAGCTGCCCATCTCCTTACGTGGCCTTACTAGCTGGGGCGCCTGGACTCGAACCAGGACCGTCCAGATTCAAAGTCTGGTGAGCTGCCATTACTCCACGCCCCATCCGGCGCCAAAGCTTATCGTGGTTCGGCCGTGGATGCCGCACCGGTGCGACGGTCGAGTTCGTCGATGATGCCCTCGATCCGCCAGTAGAGTTCCCGCCTACGCCGCGCGGTCACCACTAGGCATCCGTGGTAGCCGTCACCCTGATTGTGCCGTGAGCTGGTGGGGTGATGCCGCTTGATCGTCGCTCTGCGGAAGCGCTCCAACGGCACGTCGAGTTCGGCCGCCCACCAGCGCGCCGCCTCATCCGAGTCGGCGGTTTCGTGAATGCTGACCCGATAGGTCAGCTCGTTGCGCTCGACGCCGACGGACTCCAGGAACGCGATGAAGATCCGCAGCAGGCGCGGATCCGTGTTGGTGATCGTCACCCGCCCGTCGTTCGCCCGCCACGGCTTCTCCTTGGTCCCCTCGCACCAGAAGATCACGGCACCGGCCAGGGCCAGATCCCGCTCGGTCAACTCGCCTACGACCGCCTGCCCGATACCCTGCGCCACCTGCCTGCGCTCCGCTGTGTGCACCCGGTGTGCGCCCCAGCGCGCGTCAGTCATGGCGCGCGAATGCGCCCGGCGACGCTCGGCCGCCGCGGCATCCGCATCGAGCGGCAGATGGCGCACCCATCGGAAGGCCGTGGAGCGGGCGACGCCCAACCTCGCTGCGATGTCGGGCACCGAGCATCCCGACTCACGCAGCACCACTGCTTGTTCGCGCAATTCCGTCTTAGCCACCCGATGAACTTAGAACGCGCGTACGACGTCGCCGGCAAATTCCCAACATCGGCACTGTCAAACTACGGTCCCGTAGGTTACGGTGTCGTAGGTAGCACAAAACATGCCTTCCACCCAGCTCCAGCGAGGTGCCATGACCACGACAGCCATCGACACGCCTACCGGCACCGCGCCTGCGCGCGGACAGAAGCCGCTGACCGAGGGAGCCCAGTCCAAGGGCACCTTGATCGGGCTCTGGGCCTTCGTGGTCCTGCCGTTCCTGGCGCTGTTCGCGGTCGTGCCCATCGCCTGGGGCGGCTGGCTGAACGTCACCGACGTGATCATCTTCGCGGTGATGTACGTGGTGACCGGGCTGGGCATCACCGTCGGCTACCACCGCTACCTGACGCACAGCTCGTTCAAGGCCACGCGCTGGCTGCGGGTGACGCTGGCGGTCTCGGGCGCGATGGCCGTGCAGGGCTCGCCGACCCAGTGGGTCGCCGACCACCGCCGCCACCACCAGTACTCCGACCTGGAGGACGACCCGCACTCGCCGTGGCGTTTCGGCAACTCCTTCAAGGGCCTGACCAAGGGCATGTTCCACGCCCACGTGGGCTGGCTGTTCGCCCGCGAGCTGTCCAACCGCGCCCGGTTCGCGCCGGACCTGCTGGCCGACAAGGACATCGCCAAGGTCGACAAGCTGTTCGGGCTGCTGTCGCTGACCACCGCGTTCGCCCCGGCCGTCGTCGGCGGTCTGGTGACCTGGTCGTGGCAGGGCGCGCTGACCGCGTTCTTCTGGGCGGGCCTGGTCCGGATCGGCCTGCTGCACCACGTCACCTGGGCGATCAACTCGGTGTGCCACGTGTACGGCGAGCGCCCGTTCGAGATGCGCGAGGGTGACAAGGCGTCGAACTTCTGGCCGCTGGCGATCCTGTCCTTCGGCGAGAGCTGGCACAACCTGCACCACTCGGACCCGACCTGCGCCCGCCACGGCGTGATGCGCGGTCAGATCGACATCTCGGCCCGGGTTATCTGGTTCTTCGAGAAGTTCGGCTGGGCGACGAACGTGAAGTGGCCCAAGGCCGACCGGCTGCAGGCGAAGATGCTCGACCGCGACGCCGAGCTGAAGCTGGCCCGTTGACCGTCGACACGACCGGCACCCCGACTCCGCCCTCATCCTCCTGGCAGGATGGGGGCGTGGCAGACGAACCCCGTGACGTCCGGCCGGCCCGGCAGACTGCCGCCCCGAAGACCGGCTCACGTGTGCGGATGAGTTTCTCCCAGCGCCGCGAGCAGCTGATCGCCGTGGGTCGGCAACTGTTCGCGGAGCGCGGTTTCGACGCGACCTCGATCGAGGAGATCGCCTCCCGCGCCAAGGTCTCCAAGCCGGTGGTGTACGAGCACTTCGGCGGCAAGGAAGGCCTGTACGCCGTCGTGGTGGACCGCGAGGTCACCTCGCTGCTGACCCGGGTCACCTCGGCGCTGACCGCGGGGCATCCGCGTGAACTGCTGGAGCAGGCGGCGCTGGCGCTGCTGGACTACATCGAGGAGGAGACCAACGGCTTCCGCGTGCTGGTGCGCGAGTCGCCGGTGATGTCCTCCTCGGGCAACTTCTCCTCGGTGCTCAACGACGTCGCGCATCAGGTCGAGCACATCCTCGGCGCGGAGTTCAAGACGCGGGGCTACGACCCGAAGCTGGCGGAGCTGTACTCGCAGGCGCTGGTGGGCATGGTCGCGCTGACCGGCCGCTGGTGGCTGGAGGTGCGCAAGCCGCGCAAGGAGACGGTGGCCGCGCACCTGGTCAACCTGTGCTGGAACGGCCTGGCGCAACTGGAGGCCAAGCCGGTCCTGCTGACCCGCAAGGGCGTCAAGTAACTCCTACTTGTTGGCGTGGGGCTTGACGGCGAACTTGTCGCCGGGGCGGGTGCTGTGGCGCAGCACCTCTTCGGCGATGGAGTCGGCCGGGGTGCCCGTCTTGCCGTACATCCCGGCGATCAGCATGATCGTGCCGAGGATGAACGAGACCACGCAGGTGGAGATCTCGAAGTTGAGCAGGTTCGCCGGGGTCTGCATGACCGTGAGCATGATGAGCCCGGCCAGCATGAAGACGGCGCCGCCGAAGATGTTGATGAAGTGGTCGATGTTGCGGCCGACGATGGCGCCGCCGAGCACGATCGCGCCGACGATGACGGACAGCCAGGCGAACGCGGGGTTGGTCTTCAGGCCGAGGGCTTCGATGTCGGTGCGGGCGAAGAACGGTTCACCGGCGGTGCGGATCGCACCGACGATGCCGAACGTCAGCAGGTACGCACCCGACAGTCCGGCCAGGAAGCGCCACTGGGGCCTTAGTCGGTGATTGACCGGTAGATGCATAGGCCCAGTGTCCCGCCGGGAGTGTCCCGGCGGGACCGATTCGCGGCAAATCAGGCCGGTACGCCGGCGCGGTGCTTCTCCTCGGCGGCGGCCTTCGCGGCGGGGCCGACCTTGACATACATCCCGGCGGTGAACAGGACCGAGCCGATGAGGTACGAGACGATGCAGGTCGCCATCGTGAAGTTGAGCACGTTCGAGTCGGTGTGCATCAGCGCCAGCATCGCGGTGCCCGCCAGCATGAAGCCGACGCCGACCCACATGTCGACGAAGCGGTCCACGTTGCGGCCGACGAGCGTGGCCAGCAGCACCGCGACACCGGCGGCGATGCTCGCGTACGAGAAGGCGGGGTTGGTCTTGAGGCCCAGCGCGCTGGACTCGCCCTGGTGGAACAGCGGCTCGCCCTGGCTGTCGAGGAAGCCGAGCACGCCGAACGCCAGCACGAACAGCCCGGCGAACAGGGCCAGCGCACGGTAGAGCGGGCGCAGCGAGTGGTTGACGGGCATGTGGGAAGCCATGTCGCAGCTCCGACGGTACGAGGGGTCAGGGGATGCGTGAGGCTATCAGGCCTCCCCTGACCCGTTTCCCGCCAGCTACTCGGAGATCAGCTCCGCGAGGTTGAGCCACTCGTCTTCCAGCAGCCCGCGCTCGTCCTGCAGTGCTTTGAGGCTCGCGTCGAGTTCGGCGATCTTCGCGAAGTCGGTGGCGTGCTCGGCCATCTGGGCGTGCACCTTGGCCACCCGCTGGTCGAGTTTGTCGATCTGCCGCTCGACCCGCGAGACCTCCTTCTTCGCGGCGCGCACCTCGGCCGCGCTGGGCCCGCCGGTGCGCTCGGCCTTCAGCTCCTTGACCGACCCGGCCGACGCGCCGCCGACCCGCGCGGCGTCGTGGTCGACGCGCTGGAGGTACTCGTCGACGCCGCCGGGCAGGTGGCGGATCTTGGCGTCGCCGAACAGGCCGTACACCTTGTCGCAGACGCGCTCGACCAGGTAGCGGTCGTGGCTGGCCACGATCATCGTGCCGGGCCAGGTGTCGAGCAGGTCCTCCAGCGAGGCCAGGGTGTCGGTGTCCAGGTCGTTGGTGGGCTCGTCGAGGATGAGCACGTTCGGCTCGCCGGCGAGCAGCCGCAGCATCTGCAGGCGGCGGCGCTCGCCACCGGACAGGTCGGCGACCGGGGTCCACACCCGCCGGTCGGTGAAGCCGAACACCTCGGCCAGCTGCGACGCCGACAGTTCCCGATCGCCGAGCTTGACCCGGCGGGCCACCTGCTCGACGGCCTCCAGCAGGCGCAGCTCGCCGGGCAGCTCCGCCAGCTCCTGCGACAGGAACGCGGGGCGCACGGTCTGACCGGCCCGGAAGCCAGGGGCGTCGGTGACCCGGGCCAGCAGCCGCAGCAGGGTCGACTTGCCCGCGCCGTTCGCGCCGAGCAGCGCGATCCGGTCGCCGGGGCCGACGTGCCAGGTGACGTCGTCGAGGATCAGCTTGGGTCCGGCGTACAGGGTGACGTTCTCCAGGTCGTAGACCTGGCGGCCGAGCCGGGCGGTGGCGAGTTTGGCCAGGGTGACCTGGTCGCGGGCCTCGGGCACGTCGGCGATGAGCGCGTTGGCGGCGTCGATGCGGAACTTGGGCTTGGAGGTGCGGGCCGGCGGGCCGCGGCGCAGCCAGGCGATCTCCTTGCGGAGCAGGTTCTGGCGGCGAGACTCGGTCACCGCGGCGACGCGTTCCCGTTCGGCGCGGGCCAGGATCCACGCGGCGAAGCCGCCGTCGTACGCCCGTACCTGCTGGTCGGCGACTTCCCAGATGTGGTTGCAGACCGCGTCGAGGAACCACCGGTCGTGGGTGACCACGACCAGCGCGCCGCGCAGGCTCTCGTTGAGGTAGCGGGCCAGCCAGTTGACGCCCGCGATGTCGAGGTGGTTGGTGGGCTCGTCGAGGATCAGCAGGTCGGTCGGGCGCACCAGCAGCGCGGCGAGCGCGATGCGCCGCCGCTCGCCGCCGGACATCGGCCCGACGGGCTGGTCGAGTCCCAGGCCGGGCATGCCGAGGCCGTCGAGGATGTTGCGGACGCCGGAGTCGCCGGCCCACTCGTGCTCGGCCTCGAACGCGGCGGGCAGCCAGGCGTCGCCCAGCACGACGTCGCGTACGGTCAGCTCGGGGGCCAGGTCCAGGGCCTGCGGCAGCGCGGACACGCGCAGGTCGCGGCGGTGGGTGACGCGCCCGGAGTCGGGGTCCTCGGCCTTGGTCAGCATCCGCAGCAGGGTCGACTTGCCCGCGCCGTTGAGGCCGACCACGCCGATCCGGTCGGCGTCGTCGAGCCCTAGGGAGACGTCGGTGAGCAGGGGACCGGTCGGGCCGTAGCCCTTGCCGACCCGGTCCAGATTGATGATATTGGCCATGGTGAGGTCAGCCTATCCGGGCGCCGTGCACGGCTCCGTACGCCTGCTGCACCCCGCGGCACAGCCCGGACTCCCGCAGCGCCTGGGCGAGGTCCGCCCCGTGGGCTTCGTCACGGGCCAGGAAGACGCAGGTCGGGCCACTGCCGGAGACGAGGCTGGCGAGCGCGCCCGCCTTGTCGCCGACGTCGAGGGTGTCGGCGAGCGCGGGCCGCAGGGACAGCGCGGCGGCCTGCAGGTCGTTGCCGAGTGCGGCGCCGAGCACCGCCGGGTCGCGCTGGCGCAGCGCGCTGAGCAGGTCGTCGCTGCTGTTCAGCGGGGCGGGGGCCGTGCCCGCGGCGCGCATGCGGTCCAGTTCGCCGTAGACCTGGGGGGTGGACAGGCCGCCGTCGGCGAACGCGACGACCCAGTGCCAGCGGTTGGCGCGGGCCAGCACCGGGCTGACCGCCTCGCCGTGGCCGGTGCCCAGGGCGGTGCCGCCGTACAGCAGGAACGGCACGTCGGAGCCGAGGGTGGCGGCGATGCGGGCCAGGTCGTCGCGGCCGAGGCCGGTGTTCCACAGCGCGTCCAGCGCGACCAGGGTCGCGGCGGCGTCGGCGGATCCGCCGGCCAGGCCGCCAGCGAGCGGGATCGTCTTGCGCAGGTGCAGCCGCGCGTGGGCGGGAACCTTGGCGGTGGCGGCCAGCGCGTGCGCGGCGCGGATGATCAGGTTGCTGTCGTCGAGTTCCAGCTCGCCGACGCCCTCGCCTTGCATGGTGAGGCTGAGGGTGTCCCCGGACCGGGCGGTGACCTCGTCGTACACGGAGATGGCGTGGTAGACGGTGTGCAGCTCGTGGTAGCCGTCGGACCGCAGCGGGCCGACCCCGAGGTGCAGGTTGATCTTCGCGGGCACTCTCACCCGGACCGGTCCTGACAAGGCTCCCGCCAGGTCATCGTCGTCGCCGCCGAGCGTCCACGCCTCTGTCACGCCGACCAGCGTACTGGCCCCACCCGGATCACCCGCCGCCGCAGCACCCCGCTCCCCCCACCCCTGCCCACGGCCCGCCCACACACTCCCCCGCCCCCCGCCTTATGTAGACGTTGGCCTATCTGGATGACGATTTCGTGATCGAACTCATCCAGATAGGCCAGCGTCTATGCAGCGCGCGTCGGGATGCGGCGGCGGGGCGGGGCAGTGGCGGGGCGGGGCGGGGGTGGGTCAGAGCTTCGCGGCGGCCAGGGCCGCGAAGGCGTGGACGTCGAGCATCTCGCCGCGGGCGGACGGGTCGATGCCCGCCTTGCGGAGCAGGGTCTCGGCGGCCGGGGCGCTGCCTGCCCAGCCCGCCAGTGCGGCGCGCAGGGTCTTGCGGCGCTGGGCGAACGCCGCGTCGACGACGGCGAACACCGCGTCGCGGGGCACGTCGTCGCGGGGCGGTTCGCGGCGGGTGAACGAGACCAGGCCGGAGTCCACGTTGGGCACCGGCCAGAACACCGGGGGCGGCACCTTGCCCGCCTGGCGGGACGAGGCGTACCAGGCGAGTTTCACCGACGGGATGCCGTAGATCTTGCTGCCGGGCGCGGCGGTGAGCCGGTCGGCGACCTCCTTCTGCACCATGACCAGGCCGTGCCGGATGCCGGGCAGCTCGGCCAGCAGGTGCAGCACCACCGGTACGGCGACGTTGTACGGCAGGTTCGCCACCAGCGCCGTGGGGGGCGGGTCGAACTCCGCGGCGGTGACCCGCATGGCGTCGCCGTGGTGGATGGTGAGCCGGTCGACGAGCCCGGGGGCACGTTCGGCGGCGGTCGCGCCGAGCGCCGCGGCCAGCGGCGGGTCGATCTCGACCGCGTGCACGTGCGCCGCGTACGGCAGCAGCCCCAGCGTCAGCGAGCCCAGCCCAGGGCCGACCTCGAGCGCGACGTCGGCCGGGTCGAGTTCGGCGGCGGCGACGATGCGCCGGATGGTGTTGGGGTCGTGCAGGAAGTTCTGCCCGAGCTTCTTGGTCGGCGCGACGCCGAGCCGCGCGGCCAGCTCCCGGATCTCCGCCGGGCCGAGCAGTCTTGCCTGTTCAACGGTCACGCCATCAGGCTATCGGGCGGTGTCGGCGACGCGGCGCACCGTCATGCGCAGGCCGCCCTTGGGCCGGATGGTGGCCTGGCCGGACAGCTGCGCGGGCTGGTCGGAGACCGGTTCGAGGGTCACCCGGGGCACCAGCGTGGCGAGCACGAGGGCGATCTCGGCCTCGGCGAAGCGGTTGCCGACGCAGATGCGCGGGCCGTCCCCGAACGGCAGGTACGCCTCGCGGGCGATCTCCGTGCCCGGCGCGAACCGCTCGGGGCGGAACTGTTCGGGCTCGGGCCAGTACGCCGGGTCGGTGTGGATGACGTACGGGCTGAAGAACAGGATCTGTCCCGGCGTGACGGTGTGGCCGCCGAGTTGCGTCTCGACGAGCGGGGTGCGGTCGAAGATCCAGCCGGGCGGCCAGCGGCGCAGCGTCTCCTTGACGACCTGGCCGAGGTAGGGCAGGTGCGGCAGGTCGGCCATGGTGGCGGGGCGCTCGCCGAGCACCGCGGCGAGCTCGGCGCGCAGCTTCGCCACGATCTCCGGGTGGCGACCCAGCTCGTAGAACGCCCAGGTCAGCGCTGTCGCACTGGTTTCGTGTCCGGCGAAGAACATGGTCAGCAGCTCGTCGCGGATCTCGGTGTCGGTCAGCGCGGGACCGCCTTCCGGGTCCGTCGCGCCGATCAGCATGGAGAGCAGGTCGCCGCCGTCGCCGCCGCGCTCGCGGCGCAGCCTGATCAGCTCGTACGAGATCCGGTCCATGCGAGCCACGCTGGCCTTGCGCCACCGGTGGGTCCTCGTCGGCAGCCAGCCGGGCAGCAACCCGAAGGACAGCAGGTACGCGTTGAGCGAGTTGACGAAGTCGTGCACCGCGGCGAAGACCTCGTCGCCGTCGTCGTCCACGGTGAACAGTGACTGCCCGACGATCCGCAGTGTCAGCTGCGTCATCTCCTCGACGACCTCGACCCGCTGCCCGTCGGCCCAGGAGCCGAGCAGCCGCTGCGACTCGCCGACCATGATCTCGCCGTATCGCGCGATGCGCTGGGTGTGCAGGGTCGGCAGCACCAGGCGGCGGTGGCGGCGGTTCTCGGCGCCCTCGCGGGTGAGCAGACCGTCGCCGACGTGGCCCTGCAGCAGGCGGGTGGTGCGCCAGGACTTGGCGAACTCCTGCGGCCGCTTGACCAGCATCTCGTGTACGAGCAGCGGATCGGCGATCAGCAGCATGGACAGCGGGCCCATCCGCACCCGGCTCACCGGACCCGTGGTGCGGGCCGTGCGCTGCAGGAAACCGGGCATGTCCCGGTTCATCTCGCGCAGGTTGCCCAGCAGCGGCAGCCCTGGCGGCGAAGGGATCGTCTGCGTCGTCACATCGACGAGGTTAGACGTGCCCGGCGACACCCGGCCAGCGGCGGCGATCATCGGCCCGGCCCACGTGTCCTCGCCTGTGACGTAGCGGGTCGGCCCACGCGGTGAACCTGATCACCGGTCGGCCCGTTCTCTGTCGACCTTCAGCCCGTTGACGGTTGATCTTCAGCTGCCTACGTTCAGCGAACTTGACCTTCACGGGAGGAAATCGCAAGTGAGCTACTACCTGGACGTGCTGAAGAAGTACGCCTCCTTCGGCGGCCGCGCCCGCCGCAAGGAGTTCTGGATGTTCACGCTCATCCACGTCATCATCCTGTTCGCGCTCGTGGGCCTGTACAGCGCCACCGAGGTCAGCGCGTTCTACTACCTGTACATCGCGTACTTCATCGGCACCATCATCCCGACGCTCGCGGTGACGTGGCGGCGGCTGCACGACACCGGCCGCTCCGGCGGCTGGTACTTCATCTCGTTCGTGCCGATCATCGGCGGGTTCTGGCTGCTCGCCCTGCTGGTCGGCGCGGGCCAGCCGCAGGACAACTCCTACGGCCCGAACCCCAAGGCCGTCTGATCGCACCAGCGGCGCCCTGCTTCCCGGATCACCGGGGAGCAGGGCGTTCTCCATGTCAGGGAAGGCTCACCAGGGGCCGAAGACGCGCTCGCCGTTGGCGGAGATCGCGTGGCACATCTCGGCCAGCGGCATGCCCTTGGCCTCGGCGAGCGCCCGTACGGTCAGCGGGATCAGATAGGACGCGTTGGGCCTCCCGCGAAACGGCATCGGCGTCAGGTAGGGCGCGTCCGTCTCGACCAGGATCTGCTCCGGCGGGGTCAGCGCGGCGGCCGCGCGCAGTTGCGGGGCGTTCTTGAAGGTCACCGTCCCGGCGAAGGACAGCACGAAGCCGCGCCGCACGCACTCGGCGGCGAACGCCTCGTCGCCGGAGAAGCAGTGCATCACCACCGTCTCGGGCGCGCCCTCGTCGTCGAGCACCCGCAGGATGTCGGCGTGGGCGTCGCGGTCGTGGATGACCAGCGGCTTGCCGACCCGCTTGGCCAGGGCGATGTGCGCGCGGAAGCTGCGCTCCTGCGGCTCCAGCCCTTCTTCGGCCGTACGGAAGAAGTCCAGGCCCGTCTCGCCGATGCCGCGCACCCGCGGGTCCTCGGCCAGCGCCGCGATCTCGGCCAGGGCCGCGTCCAGGTCGGACAGCCGGGGGGCTTCGTTGGGGTGCAGCGCCACGGTCGCGACGACGGCGGGATACTCGTTCGCGCAGGCCACACCCCAGCGCGAGGAGGCCACGTCGACGCCCACCTGCACCAGGCGGTCCACGCCGACCTTGGCCGCAGCGTCGAGTTGGGTGGCCGGGTCGCCGCCGTCGCGCGCGACGATGTCGAGGTGGGTGTGGCTGTCCAGCACGGGGTGCGGCAGCGCCTCCGGGGCGGGCGGGAAGGACTCCCAGCGGCGTTCGGCGGCCCGCGCGGCGCGATCGTTGGTCACCAGCCCATGATCCCATCCGGCCGATCTCGCCCGGCGGGGCCGCCGGAACCGGTCGCGGACACCGCTCCTGCGAGGTCGGTCACCCTCCGCGCGGCCGTCTGTTCAGACCGTGTTCACCTGGGAGGCACGCGCGGAGATTAGCGTCAGAGTTCGTGACGACCGTCAATGACACCGAGCGCGGCACGGTCCTCGTGGACGGCCGTGCCTACGCCGCGGACGCGGTCGCCGGTGGCGCCGCGTACGAGCTGTTCAGCGAGGTGCCCGCGCCGGGGTTCCTGCGCCTGGACAGTCCCGCCCGGTGGCCGTACCACCGGTTCGTGCCGGCGACCGAGGTCGCCGCGGGCGCGCAGGAACTCGCCGCGACGCACCCGGAGTCGCCGCTGTGCGCGCCGCTGTCGCGGGCGTTGAGCTGGGAGCACGTGCACCGGCTCAGCCAGCGCCCGCCCCGCGACCGGCAGGCCGCCGAACTGGTCGGCACCGTACGGGCCAGCGCGACCGTGCGCCGGGGCACCCGGATGATCATGCCGCTGAACCCGACCACCGTCACGGCGCTGCTGCGCGGCCGCCTGCCGCACGGCTTCTGCTACCGCGAGTGGGACATCGCGCACCTGCGCACCCCCGCGGAGCTGGCCGTGCTCGGCGCGGGCGGCACCGGCGCGCAGGACCCCGCCGACGAGATCGCCTACGTGCTGCGCTGGCGGGCCGTCGACGCCCGCGACTACATGCCGTCGATCGGCGACGCGGTCGCCGGGCTGGTCGCCATGCCGCCGCACGACCGGGTCGGCGCGGCGGTGCTGGGCACCGGGTTCGCGCCCAGCAGCAGCGAGCTCATCCCCGAGTGGATCACCGCGGACTTCGCCGACCTGCCGCTGCCCGCGCACGCCGCCATCGTCGCGTACGTGCCCGACGGCACCGAGATCGTGCTCTACACCTTCCAGCCCGAGCAGCGGGGCTGGCTGCGCCTGGTCGGCCCGCAGTGGCGGCGGCTGCTGCACCCGCTGCGCGAGATCAGCGCGGACCAGGAGTACCTGCCGATCCCGCGCACCGAGACGGTGTTCAGCCGCCTGGTGGGCGCGTTCCGCGGCGAGGAGTACGAGGCCGTCGCCGACCCGCCGGAGGAGTTCCGGGTGCTGGCGATGAGCCGGGCGGCCCGCTACCCGGTGGAGACCCTGCTCCGGCGTACCCGCTACGCGCACTGGCGCGGCGCGCCCTGCACCGTGCTCGCGGCCGACAGCAACTGGGTCCGGCTGCGCCTGTGCCGCCCCGACCCGACGAACGTGGCCGCGCTCGGCGCGCAGTGCTACGAACGGGGCGTGTACGAGGCCTGGGCGCCGGCGACCGAGGTCACCGACGCCCAGGACGTCGACATCGCCTACCCGCTCTAGCTCTCCAGCCTGGCCAGCTCCTCGTCCACGATGGACGGGTCCAGCTTCTTGAAGACCGGCGTCGGCGCGCTCAGCTGCGTACCGGGGCGCAGCTCACGCGGCTCCCACTTCGCTCCGACGGTGTAGTCGCCGGTGAGGATCGGGTAGCCGGGGCCGCCGTCGAGATCGGACACCTCGACGATCTGCGGCATCGGCGCGTGCACGCCCTCGCCGCCGAGCAGCTCGTGGATCTTCTGCGCGGCGTGCGGCAGGAACGGCGTCAGCAGCGTGTTGCAGTCGGTGATCGCCTGCAGCGCGGTGTGCAGGATGGTGGCCAGCCGGGGCCGGTCCTCCTCCGCCTTGATCTTCCACGGCGACTGGTCGGACAGGTACTTGTTGGCCTCGCCGACGATGCGCATCGCCTCGTTGATCGCGGCCTTCTGCTTGTGGTTGCCCAGCAGCCCGCCGACGGTGGCGAAGCCGCCGCGCACCGTCTCCAGCAGCGCGGTGTCCTCCGGCGTGAGGTCGCTGGCCATCGGCACCGCGCCGAAGTTCTTCACCGCCATCGACACGGTCCGGTTGACCAGGTTGCCCCAGCCCGCGACCAGCTCGTCGTTGTTGCGGCGCAGGAACTCCGCCCAGGTGAAGTCGGTGTCGGTGGTCTCCGGCCCGGCCACCGCGATGTAGTAGCGCAGCGCGTCGGCGTCGTAGCGCTCCAGGAAGTCGCGCACGTAGATGACGACCCGGCGCGACGAGGAGAACTTACGGCCCTCCATGGTCAGGTACTCGCTGGACACGACCTCGGTGGGCAGGCCCAGCTCGCCGAGCTCGCCCGGCTTGCCGCCCTTGTTGCCCTTGCCGTCGTAGCCGAGCAGGATCGCCGGCCAGATCAGCGAGTGGAAGACGATGTTGTCCTTGCCCATGAAGTAGTACGACAGCCCGTCCTCGGACTGCCACCACTTTCGCCACGCCTCCGCGTCGCCGGAGCGGCGGGCCCACTCGATCGAGGCCGACAGGTAGCCGATGACCGCGTCGAACCAGACGTAGAAGCGCTTGGTGTCCCAGCCCTCCTTCGGGATGGGCACACCCCAGTCCAGGTCCCGGGTGATCGCGCGGGGCCGCAGGTCGGCCACCAGGTTCTTGGAGAAGCGCAGCACGTTGGGCCGCCAGCCCTCGCGGGTGTCGAGCCACGAGCCCAGCGCGTCGGCGAACGCGGACAGGTCCAGGAAGTAGTGCTCCGAGTCGACGAACTCCGGCGTCTCGCCGTTGATCTTCGACTTCGGGTCGATCAGGTCGATCGGGTCGAGCTGGTTGCCGCAGTTGTCGCACTGGTCGCCGCGGGCGCTGGTGTAGCCGCAGATCGGGCAGGTGCCCTCGATGTACCGGTCGGGCAGGCCCCGGCCGGTCGACGGGGAGATCGCGGCCTGGGTGGTCTTGGCGATCACGTACCCGTTGTCGTACAGCGCGGTGAACAGCTCCTGCACCACGGCGTAGTGGTTGCGGGTGGTGGTCCGGGTGAACAGGTCGTAGGCCAGGCCCAGCCCGTGCAGGTCCTCGACGATCATCCGGTTGTACTTGTCGACCGCTTCGCGGGGCGTGATGCCCTCGGCGTCGGCCTGCACCTGGATCGGCGTGCCGTGCTCGTCGGTGCCCGACACCATGAGCACGTCGTGGCCCGCCATGCGCATGTACCGGCTGAAGACGTCGGAGGGCACTCCGAAACCGGAGACATGACCGATGTGGCGCGGGCCGTTGGCGTAAGGCCAGGCGACCGCGGCGAGAACGTGACTCATGACTAACCAGCGTAGTGAAGGCTACCGCTGCCGCGCGAACCGGTTGTCACCTCGTACGACACGCCCGGCAAATCCCCTTGTCGGGTGTCCGACTGGAGTGAAATGACCAAGTATGAGGGATAACGTGGACAGCCTCGCGCACGATGAGCCCACCCAGCGGGCAGAGCCCGGCGCGCCCCCCGCCCGCGACGAACCGCTTCCCTCCCGGCCGAGCCGGCCTGGCACGCTCGTCGCGCCGCCGCCGCCCGGCCTGGTGGCCCTGCCGTCGTCCGGCGACACCGATGCCCCGTGGCGCCGCCCCGACGACCCGCCCCCGCCGCGCCGCACCGCACCCGACGCCGCGACCACCCCACCACCGGCTACCCACGACAGCCACGACGGCGCAGTCGGCCGAGCTGCGGGCCCGGACGGCACGACGTCGCCGGCCGACCCGGACGCCGCTGAACCGGATGCGGCGGTGCCGCAGGACCTCGTGGTCGAAGCCCCGGCACCCGTCGCCGTGCCCGGCCCGGCTGCCGAGCCGGAGCGGGCGGGCGAGGAGGTGGCACCACCGCGCGCGGACGGCGTCGTGGACGCGGACCAGACCGGCGAACCGGAGCCCGCGTACCCGTCGGAGCGGGAGAATCCCGCGTGGCTCGGCGAGCCGACCGGGCACTTCGACCTCGATCTGCCCGAGCCCGGCGGCCGCAACCCGTCCTGGCTCGGCGAGCCCACCCGCGCCGCCGACCCGGACGAGCCGTTCGACCAGTACGCGCTACTCGACGAACCACCGGCGGCCGGTGCCGTGGAGCGGCCCGCCACCGCACCCGGCCAGCTGCGTGGCGCGCGCGACGCCGTGACGGTGGACCTGGCCGAGCACGACGGTGAGGACGGCGACCTGCCCGATCCGCAACGCACCGCCGTCATGCCACGGGCGGCGGCCGCCTCCGCGTACGCCGCGCTCGGTCAGCCCGGGGCGCAGCGGCCCACGGTCGCGGGGCCGCCGCACGCGCACCCCGGGCTCTCCACGCCCACTGAGGCGTTCACCATGCCGGTGCAGGAGGTCCCACGGGAGAGCTGGATCGACCCGCGGCTGCACGGCGGCAGACGACGGCTGGAGGCCGCCCCGGCGCGCAAGCGGGCCAGGCGTCCCCGGTCGCCGCGCCGGGCCGGGATAGCGATGCCGCTGCTGATCCTGTTCGGGCTGGTGGCCGCGTTCTTCAGCTGGGTCAGCGCGGAGCCGCTGTGGCTGGCGGTGGGGCACGGCAAGACCGGCACGCTGACCGTCACCAGCTGTACGGGCAGCGGGCTGCTGCAGCGCTGCGTGGGCGAGTTCGCCACCCCGGCACGCGACTTCACCGCCGAGTCGGTCAGCGTGCTCGGCCCGCCCGGTCAGGCCGAAGGGCTGAGCGCACCGGCGCGCATGGTCGGGGCGGGCAGCCACCGGGCGTACGTCACCAACGGCACCGGCGGCCTGCACCTGCGCTGGATGATCGGCCTGTCGATCGTGATGTTCTGCTCGATCTGCATCGTCTTCGCCACCGGAGCCCTGCGCCTGCCGGAACGCCGCGAACGCCTCGCCGCCATCGGCCTTGCCTTCGCCGGCCCCCTCCTCATCACCATCGGCTTCCTAGCCGCCACCTTCTGACCACACCCCCACCCCATCTCCATAGACGCTGGCCTATTACATCGAGTATTTGTAGATCAAACTCGATGTAATAGGCCAGCGTCTATGGAAAAACGGGGCGCGAACCCCGGCGTAGCAGCACGCGCCGCGTGAAGGGGCCGTCAGCGGCGGGTGGAGAGGTCGTAGACGTCGCGCTTGGGCAGGTGGTGGGCGGCGGCCACGGCGGCGGCGGCGTCCCGGCGCGACGAGCCCGCGGCCACGAGCGCGGTGACCTCGGCGATGAGCTGCTCGTCGGCGGGCCGGGTGGTGTCCGGAACGGCCCCGGCCACGACCAGGGTGATCTCGCCCCGGACCTCCTCCAGCTCGGCGAGCTCGGCCAGCGGCGCGCGGCGTACCTCCTCGTAGGTCTTGGTCAGCTCGCGGCACAGCGCGGCGGCGCGGTCGCCGCCGAACGCCGCCACCAGGTCGGCGAGGGTGTCCCTGACCCGGTGGGTGGACTCGAAGAAGACCAGGGTGCGCTCCTCGGCGGCGAGCGCGGCCAGCCGGGCGCGGCGCTCGCCGCCCTTGCGGGGCAGGAAGCCCTCGAAGCAGAACCGGTCACAGGGCAGCCCGGACAGCGCCAGCGCCGTGGTGACGGCACTCGGGCCGGGGGCGCAGGTGACGGGCAGCCCGGCGGTCAGGGCGGCGGCGACGAGCCGGTAGCCGGGGTCGCTGACGCTGGGCATGCCGCCGTCGGTCACCAGCGCCACCGACTGCCCGGCCTGCATCGCCTCGACCAGTTCGGGGGTACGCCGCTCCTCGTTGCCCTCGAAGTACGAGACGATCCTGCCGGGTATGACCACGTCGAGGTCGCGGGCCAGCCGGAGCAGCCGCCGGGTGTCCTCGGCGGCGACCAGGTCGACCGCGGTGAGCACCTGGCGCAGCCGCGCCGAGGCGTCCGCGGGGTTGCCCAGCGGTGCGCCGCACAGCACCAGCCCGGTGACTTGCGCCATCTGTCCCCTGCCTTCGATACGTTTTTGCCGATCACCGTGAACTCAGGCGACGGTTTCGGAGTTTTTCAGCCTACGATCCTTGGCGTGACCCAGACGGCGACGGTGCCCCCGCAGGCGCCCATCTCTTCCGAGCCGCACGTGCTCAGTGTCGTTCGGCGCCGGCTGCTGCCCCTGGAGCAGCGGCTGAACCCGCACGCGTGGCTGGCCGCGCTGGCGGTCACCTTCCTCGCGGGGGTGCTGCGCCTGTACAACCTGGCGAAGCCGCCCGGCAAGATCTTCGATGAGACCTACTACGCCACCGACGCCCACTGGCTGTGGGAGAAGGGGTTCGAGTGGGACGAGAAGAACGGCACTGCCGGCTATGTCGTACACCCCCCACTCGGTAAGTGGATCATCGGGCTGGGTGAGCAGGTCCTCGGGTACAACGAGGCGGGCTGGCGGCTGTCGGCGGCGGTGTTCGGCACCATCTCGGTGCTGATGTTCACCCGTATCGCGATGCGCATGTTCGGCTCGGTGGTGCTGGGCGGGGCGGCGGGCCTGCTGATGGCGTTCGACGGCATGCACTTCGTGCTGTCGCGCACCGCCCTGCTGGACCTGTTCCTGATGTTCTTCCTGCTGGCCGCGTTCGGCGCGCTGGTGCTCGACCGGGATCAGCGGCGGCTGCGCTGGCTGCGCTTCGTGGAGGGCGGCGGCGACCCGCACGCCAAGGGCCGCGCGAGCCGCCCGGCGTTCGCGGTGCCGTGGTGGCGGCTGGCCGCGGCGGTACTGCTGGGCTGCGCGCTGGCCGTGAAGTGGTCGGCGCTGGCCTTCCTGCCCGTGTTCGTGCTGCTGGTCATCTGGTGGGAGGTCGGCGCGCGGCGCAGTGCTGGGGTGCGCCACCCGATCCGCGACACGATCCTCGACGAGGGCCTGTGGGTGCTCGCCTGCATCCCGATCGTGCTGGGCGTGTACCTGGCGAGCTGGAGCGGCTGGATCTTCACCGAGGGCGGCTACTACCGCGACTACTCCGGCAACTGGCTGGAGAGCCTGTGGCACTACCACGACGAGGCGCAGAAGTTCCACAACGGGCTCAGCTCGGAACACACGTACCAGTCGGCGGGCCCGTGGGCGCCGATCCAGTGGCTGCTGCTGGGGCGGCCGGTGGCCTTCTACTGGTCCGGGGATCCCGGCTGCGGGGTGGACCAGTGCGCGGCGGAGGTGCTGCTGCTGGGCACGCCGCTGCTGTGGTGGAGTTTCCTGCCCGCGCTGGGCGCGACGCTGTGGTTCGGCATCGCGCGCCGCGACTGGCGGGCCGGGGCGATCCTGGCGATGACCGGCGCCGCGCTGATCCCGTGGTTCTTCTTCCCGAACCGCACGATGTTCTACTTCTACGCCATGCCGGCCGAGCCGTTCCTGATCCTGGCCGTCATCTTCGTCTTCGGCGCGATCATGACCTCACCGCCGGGCCTGCCGCAGAACGAGAACAGACAGCTGGTCGGCTCGGTGGCGCTGGGCGCGTTCGTGCTGCTCGTCGTGATCATGTTCGCCTTCTTCTACCCGATCTACACCGGTGAACCCATCCCGTACGTGGACTGGCAGAAACGCATGATCCTCGGCAACAACTGGATCTGAGCACGTCCTCACCGAAGGCCCGTGGGCACGCCGCCACGGGCCTTCGGCGTCGGCGGGACATGGCCCTTGAAACGGCGAAAGCCCAGCTCTTGCGAGCTGGGCTTTCTTTGGTGGAGACGAGGGGATTCGAACCCCTGACCCCCTCGATGCGAACGAGGTGCGCTACCGGGCTGCGCCACGTCCCCCGGTTGGTCCGCCTAACGGACCGGCCAAGGTTAGCAGGTCCGCGGAACGGACGCGAACCCATACCCCGGTGCGTCGCGGGTCACCTTCGAAGATCGCTGTTTCCGGTCCGAACCTGCGGTCCGGCCCCACGTTCTGACCCGAAACGGCGATCTTGAGCGGAGACGCGTCAGGCGGCGGGGCCCGCGTGGTACGGCTTGCCGCGTACGCCGGACTGGCGGCCCCGGTAGGAGATGGTGGCCACGCGGGGTGGCGGGGGCGCGGCGGCGGCCAGGGTGTCGGCCTGGGCCTGCAGGGCGGCCAGCTCCTCCTGGGCGCGCAGCAGCTCCTCCTGGAGCAGGCGGGCGGCCTCGCGGCGGGCCAGGGCGCGGCGGCGCTGGGCGAGCCGGACCTGGGCCTGCTGCTCGGCGAGCCACTGGGCCTGCCGCTCCTCGGCGCGGCGGCGGCGGGCCAGCCGCAGCGCCTGCCCGCGCAGGTGGGCGACGTACAGCAGCAGCACCGAGCCGGTCACCGAGACGCTGATCAGGAAGCCGGGGCTGACCAGCAGCACCCCGGCGAGCTGCACCAGGTTCAGCAGCACGAGCCCGGCGAGCAGCCGCCGGCGGCGGTACACGGCCGGACGGTGCCGCCGGAGGGGCTTGGCGTTCTCCCGCTCGCGCTGGCCGACCAGCCGCAAAGGGGTACGCGACGGGCCGTTGCCGGGTTCGTCGGCGGACCGCCGTCCGCCGGGTCGCGCCGTCTGCAGGGCCGGGGGCGCGGACACGGGCATCGCGCACAGCGCTCGCGGCGGCCGGATCGGGCGGCGGCCGGGCACGGTGCGGCGGCGGCGCTGTCGTGACAGCACCCGCGCGGTTGAGATCGCCCGCTCGGCCACCAGCCGCTCGGTGGCGTCGTACCGGCGCACCAGCGCCGGAGCGAGAGCGAGCAGGCCCGCAGCAGCGAGGACGGCGAGGAGCACCGAGGTCGGCACCCTCTCCCCTCCCTGCGCCGGCGACTGCTCCGGGCAGCCCGCCGGGTCGGCGGACCGCCGTGGACTGGCCACCGGCGTCACCCTTGGTACGGCGGCCGGCCTGATCGATCGGTCACCGTAAGACTTCCAGTGAGGGGAGCCTACGTTCGTGATCACGTGATCGCGTAACGCCACACCGTAAGAAGGTGAAGTCCGGTTCAGCCGCGCCGGCGCCGCCAGCGTGCCAGCAGGCCGCCGTCGGAGGCAACGTCCTCCCAGGTCAGCGCATATCCGATGTGATCACGCCAAGCGCCGTCGATGAACATGTAGTGCGGGTGGTAGCCCTCCTCGCGGAAGCCGAGCTTCTCCACCACACGGCGGCTGGGCTTGTTCTCCGGCCGGATGTTGACCTCCACGCGGTGCAGCCTGCCCGGCCCGAACGCGTGGTCGACGACGAGCGCCAGCGCCGTGGGCATGATGCCGCGCCCGGCGACCCGCGAGTCGATCCAGTAGCCGCAGTACGCCGACGAGAAGGCGCGGCGCACGATGCTGCCCAGGTTGATGTGCCCGACCAGGCGCTCGCGGCCGCCTTCGCGCAGGCAGATCGCGAACGGCATCGACTCGCCCTGCCGCGCGCCGCGCCGCATCGCCCGCCGGATCATGTGGAACGCGGCGGTCGAGTTCAGCTCGGCCCAGGCCGCGGGCGGCGTCGCCTCCCACTGCCGCAGCCAGGCCTCGTTGTAGGTCCGCACCTCGACCCACGACCCGGCGTCGCCGCGCTGGTACGGCCGCAGCACGATGTCCCCGTCGGTGAGCACCGCGGGATAGCCCACCGCGCTCATGCCTGCTCCCCGTTGCGCTCTCGCCCCGTCATCGCCGGCGGTCCAGCAGCAGCACGTCCACGGTGGAGCCCGCAGCCGCGCTGGTAACCCGCTCACCCAGCACCAGTAGTCCGTTAGCCTCGGCCATACCGGCCAGGGTACGGGCACCGCCCGGCAGCGGCTGCACCGTGTAGCCGCCGCCGCGGCGCTCGGCGACCAGCGCCGGGCGGAACTCGCGCAGCCCGCCGGGCGACGCGACGGTCTCCAGCAGGTGGCCGCGCACCGACGGCCGGAACACCGGCTCGGCCCCGGCCAGCACCTGGATCACGGGGCGGGCCAGCACCTCGAATCCGATCAGCGCCGCGCCGGGCTCGCCGGGCAGGCACACGATCGGCACCTCCTCGGCGCTGCCGACGGTGCCGAAGCCGAGCGTGCCGCACGGGTACAGCGACACGTCGGTGAAGGTGACCATGCCCGCGCGGCTGCCGTCGCGGCGCGACAGGATGCGCCGCACCATGTCGCCCGGCCCGGTGCCGGAGCCGCCGGTGGTGATGATCAGATCGGCGCGCAGCGTCTGGTCCTCCAGCAGCGCGCGCAGCGCCTCCGGGTCGTCGTCGCAGATGCCCACGCGGTACGCGTGCGCGCCCGCCTCCGCGGTGGCCGCGGTGAGCGCGTGCGAGTTGACGTCGACGACCTGCCCGGCCTGCGACACGCGACCGGCCTCGACGAGTTCGTCGCCGGTGGACACGATCACGACGCGCGGGCTGGGCCGCACGATCACGTGCCCGATCCCGCTGGCGGCCAGTGCCCCGACCAGTGCCGGGGTGACCGTGGTTCCGGCGCGGGCCAGCACCATGCCCTCGGTGACGATCTCGCCGGTGCGGCGTACGCCGTAGCCGCGTTTGGCGGGGTGGTGCACCTCGACCGAGGCCATGCCCTGGTCGGTCCAGCGGATCGGCACCACCACGTCGGCGGCCTGCGGCAGGGCCGCCCCGGCGGCGACGGAGAAGCAGGTGCCGGGCGTGAGCCGGGCCGGGCGCCAGCTGGACGCGGCGAGGTCGCCGACCACGTTCAGCCTGGCCGGACGGCCCGGAGCCGCCACCGCGATGTCCTCCGAGCGGGCCGCGTAACCGTCGATCGCGGCCTGGTCGAAGGCCGGGTACGGGTGGGCGGCCAGCACGTTGTCGGCCAGCACGTTGCCATGCGCCTGGGTCAGGTCCAGATCCAACGCCGGCAACGCCCGCAACCTGCGCAGCACGCTGCCCAGGTAGTCGGCGAGTGGCGTCAGCTCGCCCGCGGCCGCGGCCGCGTCGAGCTGGACGGGGTCCGGAGTGGACCTGACCGTGGCGGTCATGTCAGGCGGCCTTCCCCGCATTGCCGTCGAGACCAGCGACGAACGACTTCAGCCACTGCGTGAACGCCGGGCCGAGGTCGTCGCGCTCGCTGGCCAGCTGTACGACGGCCTGCAGGTAGCCCAGCGGCATCCCGGTGTCGTAGCGGTGGCCGCGGTACACGATGCCGTGCACCGGGGTGCCCTCGGCCAGCAGCAGCGCCATCGCGTCGGTGAGCTGGATCTCGCCGCCGCTGCCCGGCTTGGTGCGCCGGATCGCGTCGAAGATCGCGCCCGGCAGCACGTACCGCCCGACGACGGCCAGGTTGCTCGGGGACTCCCCGATGGCGGGCTTCTCGACCAGCCCGGTGACCCGCACGACGTTCTCCACGTCGGCGTAGTCGGGACCGGCGTCCGACACCGAGGCGATGCCGTACCGGTTGACCTGGTCGTCGGGGATCTCGATGAAGGCCAGCACGATGCCGCCGGTGCGCGACTGCAGCTCGATCATCTGCGGCAGTAGCGGCTGCGACTCCTCGGTGAACTCGTCACCGAGCAGCACCACGAACGGCGCGTCGCCGACGTGCGACTCGGCGTAGGAGACCGCGTGGCCCAGGCCCAGCGGCTCGCCCTGGCGGCAGGTGTAGATCTCGGCCAGTTCGGACGTGCCGCGGACCGCCGCCAGGCGCTCCATGTCGCCCTTGGCCTCCAGCCGCGCCTCCAGGTAGGGCTGGCGGTCGAAGTGGTCGACCATGCTGGTCTTGCCACGACCGGTGATGAGCAGGACGTCGTTGATGCCTGCCCGCGACGCCTCCTCCACGATGTACTGCAGAACGGGCCGGTCGACGACGGGCAGCAGCTCCTTGGGCACCGCCTTGGTGGCCGGGAGGAACCGCGTCGCCAGACCAGCCGCGGGAATGACCGCTTTGGTGGCCCGCTGACCGTGCGCTTGTGCGTGGGGGGTGTGCTCCGACATGTCGCGAGACTAACGGCCGCGAGCCTGTCGAGGGGCTTGTGGGCTGCTCGACACACCGCCGGATGGGCACAGAACCCCACCTGGCAGCGCAACCTGGAACGTGTCACGCCCGGCGGCCTTGGCCGCGTACAGGGCCTCGTCGGCCGCCTGGAGCACTCCCGCGCCCTGCTGGCCGTGGTCGGGCAGCACGGCCAGTCCGATCGAGACCGTGATGTTGACGTACAGGTCTGGTCCGCCGTCGCGGGCGGGCACGACGATCGGCTCGCGGCGCACCGACTCGCACAGCCGCTCGGCCACGGCGACGCCGCCGACCTCGTCGGTCTCCGGCAGCAGCACCACGAACTCCTCGCCGCCGTGCCGGAAGGCCACGTCGACCTCGCGGATCTCGTACCGGATGCGCTGGGCGAACTCGGCGAGCACGGCGTCCCCGGCGGCATGGCCGTAGGTGTCGTTGATCTCCTTGAACCGGTCCAGGTCCAGGGCGAGCACGCACAGCCTGCGGCCGAAGCGCACGGCCCGCTCGGACTCCCGGCGCAGCGAGTCACGCAGCGAGCGGTAGTTGAACAGCCCGGTCAGCGGGTCGGTCACCGACAGCCGCTGCGCCTCCTCGTGTACGCGCACGTTGTCGACCGCGACCGCGGCCTGACCGGCGAACGTGCGCAGGGTGACCAGGTCGGAGTCGTCGAACTCGTCGCGCCCCAGCCGGTCGTAGAGGGCCAGCACGCCGCGCGCCGCGGGCAGCGCCCCCGGCTGCGGGAACGCGCTCGCCTCGCCCAGCCCCGGGGCCGAGAACGGCACCACCATGTACGTGCGGCAGTCCGGTTCGCCCGGATCGAGCCGCGGGCCGTCCCGCTCGATGCGGCCCAGCCTCGGCACGCCGGTGGCCGCGACCAGGCCGGTCAGGCCCAGCCCGTACGGCACGCGCAGGGTGCCCCGCTCGCCGGTGGTCCACTGCTCGGGCAGGCCCTCGGTGCACTGGCCGACCAGCGCCCCGGTGGCCGGGTCGGCCAGCAGCACCATGCCGGCCGACGCGCCGGTCGCGTGCCGGGCGGTCTGCAGGATGACCCGCAGGATGCGGTCCAGGTCATGGGTGCTGGACAGGGTGTCGCCGAGCACGCCCAGGTGCCCGCGCAGCTGGTCCCGGCTGGCTGTCAGGGCCGCCACGTAGGTGTGCAGCTCGCGGGTCATGTGGTTGAACGCGGTGGCCATCCGCGCGATCTCGTCGTTGCCGCGTACCGGCACCCGGGCGTCCAGGTCGCCCCCGGCGACCCGGTCGGCGGCCGCGGCCAGCTCGACCACCGGCTCGGTGGCGGTCTTCGCCAGCCACCAGGCGACCGACACGGCGACCCCGGCGGTGATCAGGACGACCAGGGTGAGCAGCAGGTAGAGGCCGGTCGGCGGCCGCGCGGGCAGCGACACCGCCAGCGGCAGCGGCTCCCCCGCCACCGGACCGACCCGCGCCACCAGGTGGCCGTTGTCGGCCGAGCCGGTCGCTCCGTCGCGGAGCTTGCCCGCGTACCCGCTGATGGTCGCCGCGTCCGCGCCGAGCATCGTGGTGTGCACCGGCCCGCCGGAACCCGTCTCCTCGGGAGCCGGAGCCAGGTCGACCTCGCGGCCGAACTCGCCCCCGACCGCATCACCCGTGTCGTCGGCTACGTCGTCCGTCCCGGCGCCCGCGCCGTCCGGGACAGCGCCGACCCCGGTGCCGGGTCCGCCCAGCGCCGTGTCCGCGCCGGTGCCGCCCGGTGCGGTGCCGCCCAGGGCCGCGCCCGCACCGGTGACGGCGGTGCCGGGGCCGTCCGCGGTCGGGTCGAGGGGCAGCGCCCCGCCGGTCAGGTCACCGGGCTGCGCCGCCGTCGCCCCGGCCGGGGCCGCGCCGATGCCGCCGGGCACCGCGCCGGGCATCCCGCCGATGGCACCCGCGCCCTCGATGTCATCTGTCGTGTCCTCGCCGGTCAGGTCGTCGCCGGGCGCGCCGCCGGTCGTGCCGTCCGTGCCAGCCGTGCCGTCCGGGTCGGCCGCGCCGGGGTCGTCGCCGGTGGGCTGGTCGGGGTCGGCTGTCGCGGGGACACCGGCTCCGGGCAGCAGGGTCAGCTGTGCGCCGCTGGCCTGGGCGAGGCGGCGGATGAGGTCGCCGTCGACGGTGAGGGCGGCCGAGACGGTGCCGGTCGGCTCGCCGTTCGGGCCGGCCAGCGGCACGCGGGCCGACAGCGCCTCGAAACCGGCCACCGCGTCGGGCCGCACCTGCGGGTCCGGACCGGAGCAGTCGGCCCACGGCGGGGCCGGGGCCTGGGCGGTGGTGACGCCGTCGACGCCGGTGTCGATGTGGACGCCGCCCGCGAGGCCCGCGGCGACCATGCGCTCGGCGGTGGCCAGGCGCTGGTCGGCGGGTGCGGCGGCGACGCCCTCGGCGACGGCGCGCAGCTGGCCGCAGAGCGCGCCGACCGAGGTGCGCACCGAGCCGGCGGCCACGGCCAGCCGTTCAGTGGCCCGCTCGTGGGACACCTTGCTGACCATAGTGCCGACGAAGAAGGCGCCCAGCAGGACGGGGCTGAGGACCACCGCCAGGAAGGCGGTGGTGAGCCGTGCGCGCAGTGTCACACTTTCCCCCTCGGCGGCGGTGAAGTCATCGGCTTCAACGGCGAACGCGGGACTAGGATGCGACGCTTGTGCAACCTGAGGACGTTATGAGTGAATATTCCGTTTTGTCAGTAACCGACCCGGCAGACCCCCGCCGCGCCGCGAGCGCCCGGTGACCACACCGTCCGCCATCAAGCGCGACCTGCGCATTGCCGTACTCGCCGCCCGGCGCGCACTCGGTGACGCGAGCACCGGCTTCGACGCGGCGCTCGCCGAGCGGCTGCCCGAACTGATCTCCCCGGACGCGGCGGTGACGGTGTGCGCGTACGTGCCGATGACCGGCGAACCCGGCGGCCCCGAGCTGCCCGGACGGCTGGCCGCCACGCCCGGCGTGGCCCGCGTGCTGCTGCCGGTGCTGCTGCCCGACCGTGACCTCGACTGGGCCCGATACGAGGGGCCGGACTCGCTGGTGCCCGCCGCGCGGGGACTGCGCGAGCCGACCGGCCGGCGCACCGGAGTGACCGGGATCACCTTCGCTGATCTCGTGCTGGTCCCGGCCGTCGCCGTGGACCGGCGCGGGGTGCGGCTGGGCCGCGGCGGGGGCAGCTACGACCGGGCCCTGGCCAGGGTCGCCGGGGACACGCCGGTCATCGCGCTGCTGTACGACGGCGAACTGGTCGACGAGGTCCCCGCGCAGGCACACGACCAGCGGGTCGGCGGCGTACTGCTGCCCAGCGGCCTGCGGCGCATTCCCGGCTGACGCCGACAGTGTGATCGGCGACAGCCACTTGGCACGTCGCGGGGCGGTCAGGCACTATTAGCACTCGGTATACCCGAGTGCCAGAAATGATCATGGAGGGGAACGTGCCCACCTACCAGTACGCCTGCACCGCTTGCGGTCACCAGCTGGAGGCCGTGCAGTCCTTCGCGGACGAGCCGCTGACCGAGTGCCCGACGTGCGAGGGCACCCTGCGCAAGCTGTTCTCCTCGGTCGGCGTGGTCTTCAAGGGCTCCGGCTTCTACCGCACCGACTCGCGCGGCAGCGGCTCCGGCACCACCCCGGCAGCGGCCGGCAGCTCGTCGGGCAGCAGCTCGTCGAGCAGCGGTTCCTCGAGCAGCGGTTCCTCGTCGAGCAGCAGCACGTCGTCGTCCACCACCTCGGCATCGTCGAGCGCGAGCAGCGGCAGCTCCTGAGGTTCGCCCGCAATGTCCGTTTGCGCGCTATAGTGCGGCGGTGCGTCAGCTCCGCTCCCGCCGTAGCCTGCGGTCAGTCCCAGTGCGGCGGGCGCTCGTCACGCAGCCGGTCGTCGTTGCTCCACGACCGCTCGCCCCAACCCCGGTCGGTGTCCTCACGGGTCTGGTCGGGCAGCACGGGCGTGTCGTCGTCGAGTTCCACCACCCGGTCGTCGTCGCGACCGCCGAACCCAGCCTCAGTGCTCACCCTCGCAGCATAGGGCAGCCGTGGTGACCCGGCCCGCCGACGACCAGTGGCGACGGCCCAACCCGTCCGACAGCGGGGCCGACGCTGATCGAGCCGAAGCCGCGTACCCCGGGCCGCCTCCGGCGGTGCAGCCCCCGCCAGGCTGGCATCCGGCGGTGGCGCCGCGCACGGTCGCCCCGCGTCCGCTGCCCGCCCTGGACCACGACGCGATCGATCTGGCCGAGGAGCGCGCGGACCGGTTCACCAACGCGCTCGGCATCGCCGCGGGCATCGTGCTGATCCTTGTCGCCTGCGTGCAGTGGCGGACCTGACGGTCAGATGTTGCTCCACACCGCCTGGGCACCGGTGTCGCCGGTCTTGAACACGTAGTACGCGGTGGCCGCGGCGGCGAACAGGTTCAGCGCGATCAGCGCCCAGCCGATGGCGCGCGAACCGCTGGTCGCGGGCTTCTTCGCGGCGGAGTGGGTGAACAGCACCAGCGCGATGGCCAGCACACCCAGCAGGGTGCCCGCCCAGGCCGCGGCGTCGCCGTAGTCCTTGTGCAGGTCGACCTGGGCCAGGATCTGCGGCGGGTAGCCCTTCTCGACCAGCGTCGTGAACAGCGCCTCGCCGCTCTGGCGCGCGAACCACAGCGCGATGGGCGCGCCCACCGCGAGCAGCAGCACCGCCCAGCCGATGAAGCGGCGGACCGACGGCGCGAACGCGTAGACCACCACTGCGGCGATCAGCAGCGGGGCGAAGACGACTGCGGCGTGCACGAGCAGGGGGTGAGCCGGCAGGCCGAGCAGTTCCTCGAACACTGTGCCTCCACGTGGATTCCGGGGGTGCGTACCCAAGGTCATGGTGAGCCTAGACCCGCCCACGTCGATGGGACAGAGGGGGAATGGCCCGTGTCGCAGACCACGTAAATCGGACCTTTTCTTGAGAGGATCCAAGTTAGCTGCTGAAATGGTGGTCATGACCGGCGACATCGAGCCTCAGGCTCTCCTTCGCGCGCGGGGCCTGCGGGTGACCCGGCCGCGCCTCGCCGTGCTCGACATCCTCGGCCAGGGCGGCCACCTCGAAGTCGAGGAGATCACCCGGCAGGCGCGCCAGCGCCTCGACTCCGTCTCCATCCAGGCCGTCTACGACGTGCTCGGCGCGCTCGCCCGCGCGGGCCTGGCCCGGCGCATCGAACCGGCTGGCTCCCCGGCCCGCTACGAGGCCCGCAGCGGCGACAACCATCACCACATCGTCTGCCGTGGCTGCGGCGCGATCGCCGACGTCGACTGCGCCACCGGGCAGGCCCCGTGCCTCGACCCGAGCCAGACCCACGGCTTCGCCCTCGACGAGGCCGAGGTCACCTACTGGGGCCTGTGCCCGTCCTGCCAGCGGCTCGCCGCCGAGGACCGCACCCCCGCCTGACTCAGACGGTCGCCGTCTCCACCGCGGCCCAGGTCTCCTTCACCGGCGCGTCCGCGCCCGCCGGGCACACCCGCCGGAAGTCGCACCAGCTGCACAGGCTGCTCGGCCGGACCGGGAAGGCCTCGTCGGGCGGCGTGCCGTCGGCCAGGGCCTTCTCCGCCGCCACGATGTCACCGGCGGTGTCCTCGGCACGCTTGACGTGCCGGGCGATCGACTCCGGGGTGTGCTGGTGCGCGGCGACCGTGCCGGTCGGCAGATGATGCAGCTCGACGGTGCGGCAGGGACGGCGGAACACCCGCTCGGCGGCGAACGCGTACAGCGCCATGGCCAGCGAGCCGCGGGCGTCGTCGGCGTCCAGGCCGGTGCGGCCGGTCTTGTAGTCGACGATCACGGCTTCGCCGTTGCGCGCGTCGATGCGGTCGGCCCGGCCGCTCAGCGCCAGCACGGCCGTCTTCGCCGCCACGGTGCGCTCCACACCCAGCAGGTCGAGTTCCGGATCCAGCTCCGCGGTGTACGCCTCCAGCCAGCCCAGCGCGCGTTCGTACACCGCCCGCTCCTGCTCGTCGTCGCGGTAGCCCTCGCGTACCCAGGTCGCCTTGAGCAGGCGCGGCAGGGCGGCGCTGTTCCGCCGCTCCACGGGCACGTCCCACCAGTTGCGCAGCG
Organism: Catellatospora methionotrophica; assembly: GCF_011297335.1. Taxonomy (GTDB): domain Bacteria; phylum Actinomycetota; class Actinomycetes; order Mycobacteriales; family Micromonosporaceae; genus Catellatospora; species Catellatospora methionotrophica. The sequence goes on from NZ_JAAOTJ010000029.1 coordinate 36,664, forward strand.
CGGTGTGCACGCTCGCGCCGAGCGAGTTGTGCGCCCAGGCGGGCCCCTTCTGCGGGGCGGGCCGGTCGAGGTAGGTGTGCCGGTAGCGGCGGGGGCAGTCGGCGTACGACGAGAGCTTGCTCGGGGTGCACACGAACAGGCGCTCAGGCATCAGATCGAAGCCGAGCTGCTCCGGAACGTCCTTGCCACGGCGGGGTTGGGGGGTTCGGCTCACCGCCAGATCCTGCCAGCCCGGTGGGACACCGGCCACCCGACCCGCCGCCTTTTGTAGACGCTGGCCTATCTCATCGAAAATCCGGCGATCGGAGTCGATGTGATAGGCCAGCGTCTATGAGAAGCCAGGGTGTGTCACGGGTGGGCGGTGGTGAACATCTCGACGAAGGCGCCGACGGAGTCGGCCATCAGCTGGACGGCGATGGCGGCCAGCAGCAGGCCCGCGATCCGGGTCAGCACCTCGATACCGCCGGGTCGCAGCACCTTCACGATGAACCCGGAGTAGCGCAGCACCAGCCACACCGCGACCATGACCGCCACGATGCCGAGCCCGATCGCGAAGTAGTCACCGCCGCTGTCGGCGCGCTGCACGAACAGCATCGTCGCCACGATCGCGCCCGGCCCGGCCAGCAGCGGCGTGCCGAGCGGCACCAGGGCGATGTTGGACGTCGACTGCTGGTCGGGGTCGTCGGCCTTGCCGGTGAGCAGTTCCAGCGCGACCAGGACCAGCAGCAGGCCACCCGCGCCCTGCAGCGCGGGCAGCTGGATGTGCAGGTAGTCGAGGATGGTCTGGCCCGCCACCGCGAAGACCGCGATGACGCCCAGCGCCAGCGCGACCGCGTGCGTGGCGGCCTTGTGGCGCTCCCGGGCGGGCAGTGCCCCGGTCAGCGCGAGAAAGATGGGCACCATTCCCGGCGGGTCGGTGATGACGAGCAGGGTGACGAAGACCTCGCCGAAGAACTTCCAATCCACACCGGATCTTTGCACGCCCGGCAAGGGTTAGCCGACGACTCCCGTGACCGGGGTGGCGCCGGTCGCACCCGCGACGATCCGCGCGAGGGCTCCGGGGGCCGTGGTGTACTCCCCGATCCGCACCTTCTTGTGCGTGCCGTGGAAGTCCGAGCTGCCGGTGACGAACAGCCCCAGCGCGGCGGCGACGCGGCGGACCTCGTCGCGTTCGGCCGGGCTGTGGTCGTGGTGGTCGGCCTCCAGGCCGTCCAGCCCGGCGGCCGCGAGCTGCCCGAAGACCTCCTCCGGCACGACCCGCCCGCGCACCCGGGCACGCGGGTGGGCGAACACGGTCACCCCGCCCGCGCCCTGCACCAGGCGCAGCGCCTCGAACACGTCGAGGTCCTCCTTGGGCAGCCGGTACGGGCTGCCGTTGCCGATCCAGCGCGGGCCGAACGCCTCCTGGGTGTCGGCGACGAGCCCGGCCCGGATCAGCGCGGCGGCCAGGTGCGGCCGCCCGACGGTGCCGCCGTCGGCGTGGGCCAGGATGTCGTCCCAGTCGATGTCGATGCCGTCGGCCCGCATCAGCGCGACCATGCGCTCGGCGCGCCCGAGCCGCGACTCGCGGACCCGGGCCAGTGCCGCGGTCAGCTGCTCGTCGGCGGGGTCGAACAGGTACGCCAGCAGGTGCAGCGGGATGGACTCGCCCGCGCCGTGCCAGCGGCAGCTCAGCTCCGCGCCACGGATCAGGGTGAGGCCGGGCGGCAGCGCGGCGGCGGCAGCCGCCCAGCCGGCGGTGGTGTCGTGGTCGGTGAGCGCGACGACCGCCATGCCCGCCGCACCGGCCTGGCGCATCAGCTCGTCGGGAGGGGTGGTGCCGTCACTCGCGGTGGAGTGCAGGTGCAGGTCGATCGTCACTTGCCGGCGCCGTACGAAGGGATCATGGTCCACCCGGGCTGGACGTCGGGCGGCAGCGTGACCTGGAGCTTCGTGCCGTCGGTCCGGCAGGCGAAGATGCCGTGGGCGTCGGTCTGCGCCAGCGCGGTCCGGGCGTCGGACCAGACCACCGCGTCCACCGCGGTGATCGGGCAGTCGGCCTGCAACACGAGTGCTTCCACCTGCGTCTGTTTCTTGCCTGCCGACGCGGCGTTGATCCGCGACTTGTCCAGGTCGAGGATCTGCAGCCCGCTCGGCGCCGCCACGGCCAGCAACCGGCCGTCGGGGGAGAGCGCTGCGTGCAGCTTGACCAGTGCTCGGGCCAGCAGTTCGCCGCAGCCCAGCCGCGCGCCGATCTTCAGGCCCTTCTTGACCGCGGTGACGTCGACCAGGCACAGCAGCTCGTCCCGGCCCCGCACGATGCCGACGGCGGCGTTGGCCCCGGCGCTGCCGAACACCGCGAGCAGCTCCGCGTTCCAGGTCTCGGTGTACCGCGAGGGCGCCTCGGCGCTCCAGTAGTCGAAGCCCTTGTCGCTGGCGACGACCACGCGCTCGCCGAAGAAGGCCACCGGGGCGGCCGTGGCGGGCACCGGCGACGAGGCGATGGTGGTGCCCCGGTCCTGGCCGGTGACCTTGGTGACCGCCAGCGTGCCCTGGTCGTTGGTGGCGACCCGGGTGCCGTCGTGGCTCACGGTCCACTCCGCCTGCCCGGACAGCGTGACCGGCGTGCCTGCGCTGTTGGGCAGCAGGCGCACGGTGTTGGCGTCGGAGTACACCCAGCCCTCGGGCACCTTGGCGATCATGGAGACGTCGCCGACGTGGTCGAGGTCCACCCGCTGCCCGTCGCTGGTCCACAACTGCTGGCCGACCAGCAGGTCGACCGGCAGCTCCATGGTCGGCAGCTGGGTCTGGCGGCTGGTGGCGGGCTGGTCGGCTCCCCACAGGTTCTGGGAGGTGACCCGGTTGGGGTCGGTGGCGGTCATCGTCGCGGGGCCGAGCCCCTGCGCGGCGACGGCGCCGCCGAGCACGGTCGCGAAGGCGAACACCGTCATCGTGCCCGTCGCCGTCCGCCGTCGCCGCGTCGTCCGGCGCGCCTTGCGGATGGCGCGGCCGGCCGGGTCGGCGGCGGCAGGCAGGGTCTGCGCGCGAGCCGCGAACATCTCACGCAGCTCGTCCTCAAGCATGGTCACCGCCCAGGTTGGCCGACCGGCACACGGGCCGGTCGAACAGCTTCCCTCCGAGGCGACGGCACCGCGGGTGCGGTGACCGGGGTGGGCTCGGCCGTCAGGATGACCTCGCCCACAGGCAGGTCGAGCAACTCCTTGACGACCCTGCCCGCCCGCTGCTTCGGGACCGCCGGCTCCGCCGCCTGCGCGGACGGCAACCTGCCGGTGATTCCCTCAGCGGCCAGCCGCTGCCGCAGCGTGCCCAGGGCGCGTGACGTCTGGCTCTTCACGGTCCCGGGCGAGATCTGCAGCATCGCGGCTGTCTGCGCCTCAGACATGTCCTCGTAGAAACGCAGGACCAGCACGGCGCGTTGTCGTGCCGGCAGAGCTTTGACATGTTTCCACATCACATCGCGCTCTAGCTGCTCTTCGAGGTTGTCCGGGGCTGCCCGTTCCGGGAGGAATTCGGTGGGTCGCTCGCCGTGCCAGCGTCGCCGCCACCAACTGGTCGCGGTGTTCACGAGCACCCGGCGGGCGTACGGCTCCACCGCCTCGATCTGTCCCAGGCGCTTCCACGCCAGGTACGTCTTCGTGAGCGCCGTCTGCAGCAGGTCCTCCGCGGTGGACCAGTCACCGGCCAGCAGGTATGCCGTGCGCAGCAAGGCAGCCGAACGTGCGGTCACGAACTCGCGGAACTCGTCCTCCATGGCCGACCGGTGGCTCACAGACGCACCTCCCATCGCAGGCGTACGTCGCGGACGCCTGACCGAGGCGCGCCGAACGCGCCCATCACCCCGTGTATGAGGCTTCCGCACGCCGTTCGGTTCCCGGTATCGGTGGGATACCCCGTATGCGTAGCCTCAACGGACACACTGCCATGCTCGCGCTAGCGGATCTAGATCTGGCAGTGAACTTTCCTGTCCACCGATCGGCCCTTTCGGCCCAGACCGAATAGTGCCCGCTAATCCTCTTCCGCTTCGCGCCCGAGCCGCGCCTCGACGGCCGCGGGCTCGTACATCTCCTCGACGATGCGCAGGTAGAGCTCGTTCGGGTTGGGCATGTGGTCGACCTTGCTGAGCGCCTGGTCCTGGCCCGCGGATTCCAGCACGAACGTGCCGTAGTTGAGCATGCGGCCCAGCGGGGACTGCTCGTACTTCATGTCGGTGACCTTCAGCAGTGGCATCATCGCCACCTTGCGAGTGATGAGCCCGTTGACGAGCATCAGTCGCTTGTTGGTCAGGATGAAGCGGTCGAAGTACCAGTCGGCGACCACCCAGGCGACCCAGCTCATCACCAGCGCCCAGATCACCACCGCCACCACCCACATGCCCGCGACGTCCTGCTTCGCCAGGAAGCCGGACAGGTAGCCCAGCGCGAAGGTGGCGAAGACGCCGATCAGCAGCGGGTTGGTCAGGTGGACCCAGTGCCGCTTCCACTCCCCGCGGTAACGCTCGGTGGGGAACAGGTAGCGCGCGACCATGGAGCTCGGCTCGTCCTCGAGCGGGAGCACCCGGCGCGGGCCCAGCGGCACCCCGGACGCGTCGAAGCGCAGTCCGGCGAGTTCCTCTTCGCTGAAGTTCGGAAGCTCGTCACCCAGCGGCGCCGTCGAGGCGTCACCGGGGGGTCTGCCTCCGGCGCCGCCCGAGGCGGCACCGGCGTTGGCCCCCACGGTGGCCATGCCGATGAAGTGTGCGTGGTCGCCCGGATCGATGTGCTCGTCCTCAGCCGGTGGCTGGGCCTCCGCACGCGTTCGCGGGATCGGCTCCGTGTCGCGCTCACGGCGACCGGACCACTCCGGGCCGTCAGGGCCCGGAGTGCGCTCTTCGCTTGGCTCGTCCGGCCCCAGACCGCCGATCATGTGAGCTAAGCGACCAGGCTGCCGAAGAAGTCACCGAAACCCTGGGCGATGTCCATGACGGTGCCACCCAGTGTCTTCACGACGTTCGCCGCAGAATCGGGCCGGAACGCCACAAAGAAGATCAAAAAGGCGATGCCGCCCCACGTGAGGATCTTCTTGATCATGTCGGGCTATCCCCCTCCGCCTGGCCTGTGTCCACTCGACATTAGGTGGCCGTGGCGAGACTCAGCGTATCAGTAACGGTGCCTGCCGAGAATCATTAGCGCATATCCGTGCCATGGTCCCTGAGCAGCGTCCGATGAGGAAAGTAAGGAAGTCGACTCAACGCGTGGGACGCAGCCGCGGCGACAGCGCGCCGAACACCAGTTCCGGCGGCAGCCAGTCGCTCAGGTCCTGCAGCACGACGTCCTCGGACAGCAGGTAGCCGGCCTGTGCGGGCCAGGTCACGGCGTACAGCCAGCGGCCCCGAGCCTCCCCCGCGTACGCGCTGCGGTCGTCGGGCGTGGCCACCGCCCACAGTGGAGTCGGATGCCCGTCGGCCTTCACCTTCGCGTGCGCGCCGTGCCCGCCCTCGCGGTCCAGCAGCGCCGGGCCGGGGTCCGGGCCGGACAGCCCGGCGTAGTGCGCGCCGAGCCCCGTCCCCGGCTCCTCGGCGACCAGCACGACGTCGGCCGGGCCGTCGCTGAACGGCGTCGGGCCGCTGCACGCCAGCGCGGTGGCCGACACGCCGAAGCGGTCGTCGCCCGCCCACGCCACGCCCGTGACGGTCCAGCCGGTCGGCAGCGGCCAGAGGCACCACAGCGGCACCCCGGACTCGGCCGCGCGCTTGGTCGCGCAGGCCAGGACGTCATGGTTGACATGGCGGGCGGTGTGCAGCGGCGGCACCGGTCCGTCGCGCTCGCAGACCCAGCCGGAGTGTGCAAGACCGGGCGGCCGCAGATCGCCACCGCACCGCGGACATGACACCGCGAGCCCCATGAGGACAACTGTCCGCCCCGCCATCGGAGCACGTCAAGCCACTCACCAAGATCAGCCTGTGGCTCAGGCGGGGGGCGGCCCGGCGTACGCGCGAATCCAGGCGTGCATGGCGACCGCCGAGGCCACCCCGGCGTTGACCGACCGGGTCGAGCCGTACTGGGCGATCGAGTACATCCGGTCGCAGGCCGCCCGCGCCGCCTCGGACAGCCCCGGGCCCTCCTGGCCGAACAGGAGCACGCAGTGCCGCGGCAGGGTGGTCGTCTCCAGGGGGAGGCTGCCGGGCAGGTTGTCGATGCCGATGACGGCCAGCCCCGCCCCGTGCGCCCAGGCGGCGAAGGGCTCGATCGCGTCGTGGTGGCGTACGTGCTGGTAGCGGTCGGTGACCATGGCCCCGCGGCGGTTCCAGCGACGGCGGCCCACGATGTGCACCTCGGCGGCCAGGAAGGCGTTCGCGGTGCGTACCACCGTGCCGATGTTGAAGTCGTGCTGCCAGTTCTCGATCGCGACGTGGAAGTCGTGCCGCCGGGTGTCCAGGTCGGCGACGATCGCCGCGTGCCGCCAGTAGCGGTACCGGTCCACCACGTTGCGCCGGTCCCCGGCGGCCAGCAGTTCCGGGTCGTAGTGGTCGCCGGACGGCCACGGCCCCGCCCACGGCCCCACGCCGACCGTCAGCTCGTCGTCGGCGGCCGGGCCGCCCGTGCCGAAGCCGTCGGAGACCGCCCCGTCGGCGACGGCCCGGTCCGACGGCGGGGCATCGCGGCCGGTGCGCTCGGCGGGCACACGGACGCCGCCGGGTCGCCGGTCGTGCGGCGGTGCGGCGGCGTCAGCGTCGCGTTCGATGGTCACAAGTGAAGGACTTTAGCTGGTCACACGTTGCGCAGCGCGTCCAGCAGGTCGGCCAGGAAGCGCTGCTCGGCCGGGCTGCGGGTGACCCCGCCGATGCCCAGCAGGCCGCCGGACCGGGACGCGCCGCAGACCTGGTCCGCGATCGCCTTCAGCCAGCGGCGGTAGGCCTGCCCGTCGGCGGGCGTGGCCCGCGAATCGAGCACGATGGCCGCGGCGCGGCAGCTCACCAGCACCTCGGTGATGGCGGCGTGCGGGTCGCGGAACTGCTCGGCGGCGGGCGGATCGGGCTCGGCCTCGGCGTAGATCGCGCCGACGATGGCTTTCACCAGCTCGGAGTCGACGTCGGCTCCGGCGGCGATGGCGTTGATGCCGGCCAGGCCCTCGTCGACCGTACGGCGGTCGCTGTCGGGTTCGGCGGAGGTGGCGGCGATCATGACACGGGCGGGCAGCCGGGTCAGCAGCTCCCACTCGTGCGGCTCGAAGGTCAGTGGGGCGATCTCCCGCCGGTACAGCTGGCGCGAGATCAGGTGATCCGCTGCGGAATTACTCGGCATGGCGACCCTCCTGAGGTCAGCATATGCCGCAAGCGCGGACGCTTGCCGCCAAGCGTGTCAATCACCCCCGGACCGGGGACCCGTTGTCTGTGATGTAGTTCTCGGCACGGTCTATGTACTCACCGGTAACGGCCGTGCAGAATCCTTTTCACCAGGGCGGGCGGCGGGTGCCGGGCAGGCCCCGCCGTTCGCCGCATCCAGGGGCGGGAGACGGACCATGCAGTTCGGGCGCTACTTCGAGGAGTTCGAGGTCGGGGCGATCTACAAGCACTGGCCCGGCAAGACGGTCACCGAGTACGACGACCACCTCTTCTGCCTGCTGACGATGAACCACCACCCGCTGCACCTGGACGCCCACTACGCGGCGACGCAGACCGAGTTCAAGCGCAACGTGGTGGTCGGCAACTACATCTACTCACTGCTGCTGGGCATGTCGGTGCCCGACGTCAGCGGCAAGGCCATCGCCAACCTGGAGGTCGAGAGCCTGCGCCACGTCGCGCCGACCTTCCACGGCGACACCATCTACGGCGAGACCACGGTCCTCGACAAGCGCGAGTCCGGCTCCAAGCCCGACCGCGGCGTGGTCAGCGTCGAGACCCGGGGCTACAACCAGGACGGCACCATGGTCTGCATCTTCAAGCGCAAGGTCATGGTCCCCAAACGCCCCGAAACCGCCCCCGAGTGACCCCGCGGTCCCCGGAGACCCATTTTCATAGACGCTGGCCTATTACATCGAGTATTTGTAGATCAAATTCGATGTAATAGGCCAGCGTCTATTCAAAGGCGGGTGCGGAGCGCCGGCCAGCGTCGCGGGTCAAGGACGAGGTGGGGGTACGGCGCAGGCGGCGGTGCCGCCGGGGAGCTGGTGGCGGTGGCGGGCGACCCAGCGGTACACCGGCCAGGAGGCGAGGCCGACGCCAGGCAGGTCGAGGGCGGCGCCCAGCGGACGCCAGGCTGAGCGGCTCGCGCGCAGGAGCGCGGCGATCGCGTCCGGGCCGGCCAGCGCGGGACGGCCGGGCTCCACGTACTGCACCGCCGCCAGGCACTGCTCCCGGGTCAGGCCGAGGGCGGGCAGGTCGGCGCGGTGCCAGGGCACGATGGCGGCGTCGGTCGGGATCCGGCGGCGGATGAACTCGACGCACCGCGTACAGAAGGCGCAGTCGCCGTCGTAGACGAAGGTGGCGGTCACCTCTACATCGTCGCGCGCAACTCGCCCGCTGTTCGGCGGGATGCCCTGTGTGTCACCTCACCGTCGGTACCGTGGACAGGACGGGAATGCACAGGATGGCGCAGTGGTTTAGATGGACGCTGGTCACTCTATGAAATGAGGAGCACGACGATGGGCACCGTGGAGTTCACCACCGAAAACTTCGGCGAGAAGACGAGCGGCGACGGCATCACGTTCGTCGACTTCTGGGCGAGCTGGTGTGGCCCGTGTGTCCGTTTCGCGCCGGTCTACGAGCGGGCCGCCGAGGCGAACCCGGACGTCACCTTCGGCAAGGTCGACACCGAGGCGCAGCAGGAACTCGCCATGCACTTCAACATCCAGTCGATCCCCACGATCATGGCCATCCGCGACGGCGTGATCGTGTACTCGCAGCCGGGCGCGCTGCCCGAGGCCGCCTTCCTGGACCTGCTCCAGAAGGTGCGCGAGCTCGACATGGAGCAGGTGAAGGCGGACGCGACCGCCGCCTGACGTTCGATCGTTCGAACATATGTTTCAATAGCGGGGTGCGCTGGACCCATCTGACCGACAGCACCCCGCCGGACGCGACCGCGCCGGTGCAGCAGCAGCTGCCCGGCGCGGTCGTGCGTACGTTCGACACCCCCGGCTTCGCCGGGATGACGTTCTACGAGGTACGCGCCAAGTCACTGATCAACAAGGTGGCGGGCGAGCCGCGCGGCGTGCCGTTCGAGTACACGATCAACCCTTATCGCGGCTGCACCCACGCCTGCTCGTACTGCCTGGCCGGAGACACTCCCGTGCTGATGGCCGACGGGCGCACCACCCCGATCTCCCAACTGCGCGTCGGCGACGCGATCATCGGCACCGTCCGCGAGGGCTCGTACCGGCGCTACGCGGTGACGCACGTGCGCGACAAGTGGTCCACGGTGAAGCCCGCCTACCGGGTGACCCTGCGCGACGGCACCGAGCTGGTGGCCAGCGGCGACCACCGGTTCCTGACCGACCGGGGCTGGAAGCACGTCACCGGGACCCGGTCGGGACCGGAGCAGCGGCCGCATCTGACGACCGGCAACAAGCTGATGGGCACCGGCCGCTTCGCCGAGCAGCCCAAGGAGTCCCCGGAGTACCGGCGCGGTTACCTGCACGCCGTGCTGCGCCCGGAGCCGGACACCGGCTACCGCGACCCGTACGGCACCGTGCCCCGGTTCCGGCTGGCGTCGGCCGAGCCGCAGCTGCTCAGCCGCACGATCGGCTACCTGCGCGAGTCGGGCGTGCACACCGCCGAGTACACGCCGCTGGGCCAGCGCACGGGGCTGCGCACGTACGCCCGGCGTGATCTCGATCTGATCGGCGTGCTGCTGCAGCGGCCGGAGGAACGCGACGCGGAGTGGGACAAGGGCTTCCTGGCCGGGGTCTTCGATGCCGAGGGCAGCCACACCCAGGGGCTGTGGCGCGTCGTGCACACCGACCCGGAGCTGGTCGAGCCGACCAGGGCGGCGCTGCGCGGATTCGGGTTCGACTTCGTGGTCGAGGACCGGCGCGACCCGATCGGGCTGCTCAGCCTGCGCCTGCTCGGCGGGCTGCCGGAGAAGCTGCGCTTCTTCCACCTGACCGACCCGGCGGTGACGAAGCGACGCACGGTGCAGGGGGTCGCCATCAAGGGCGCCGTGCCGCTGCACGTGACCTCGATCGAGCCGCTGGGCCTGGAGCTGCCGCTGTGGGACATCACCACCGGCACCGGCGACTTCATCGCCAACGGCGTGGTCAGCCACAACTGCTTCGCCCGCAACACGCACAGCTACCTGGACCTGGACACCGGACACGACTTCGACTCGAAGATCGTGGTGAAGGTGAACGCCCCCGAGCTGCTGCGCCGCGAGCTGGCCTCGCCCCGCTGGGACGGCAAGCCGATCGCGATGGGCACCAACGTCGACTGCTACCAGCGCGCCGAGGGCCGCTACCAGCTCATGCCGGGCATCATCGGGGCGCTGTCGGACTGGTCGAACCCGTTCTCCATCCTCACCAAGGGCACCCTGATCCTGCGCGACCTGCCGTTGCTGCAGCGGGCGGCGCAGCGGGCCCGGGTGTCGGTGGCGTTCTCCATCGGTTTTCTCGACGAGGCGCTGTGGCGCTCGGTCGAGTCGGGCACGCCGAGCCCGTCGCGGCGGCTGGACGCGGTGCGCCGGATGACCGACGCGGGGGTGCGGGTCGGGGTGCTGATGGCACCGATCCTGCCCGGACTGTCCGACAGTGAGGAGCAGCTCGACGCGACGGTCGGGGCGCTGGTCGCGGCGGGTGCCGCCAGCATCACGCCGCTGGTGCTGCACCTGCGGCCCGGCGCGCGGGAGTGGTATCTGGGCTGGCTCGCCGCGAACCGTCCCGAGCTGGTGCCGTTCTACGAGCGGCTCTACCCCGGCAAGCGGGCCTACGTGAGCGCCGACTACCAGCGCCTGGTGACCGCGAAGGTGCGCCGGGCCTGCCGACGGCACGGGCTGTCGGCCCGGGACACGCCTCGGGACCTGGTGCTGACCGGGGAGGAGACGGAACCGCCCGCCGCCTCGGAGGCGGCGGGCGTCCAGCTCACGCTTCTGTGAACGAGGGCTGCCGGTCGGCGCCGCTGAGCCAGCCGACCACGCGCCGCTCCATGATGAACGACAGGAACGGGATGGTCCCGGCCAGCGCCACCAGCAGGATGCGGGTGACCGGCCACTGCACCCGGCGGGCCAGGTCGGCGACGGCGGCCAGGTAGACCACGTACAGCCAGCCGTGCACCGGGGCGATGATCATCACGCCGAGGTTGTTGTCGCCGAAGTACTTCATCGGCATGGCGACTAGGGTCAGCGCGAGCAGCAGCACGCCCACGATCCAGGCGATGATGCGGTACCGGGTGAGTGCGCCGTTCATCGATACTCCTTAGCGGGATAGTCGCTGGGGCGTGCATCGGGGTTCTCGTTCAGCCAGGCCAGGTATCGGTTGTACTCGGCCAGCTGCGGATCGCCGGAATCCTCGTCCGCGGCAGTGGGCTGACTCACCCGCCGCGTGATGACCGGCCGGGGCCGGTCCACCGGGTCAACGGCCGGAGCCGGGGACTCGGCACGGCCCTTGCGGAGGGTGAGCCGCATCTCGCGGACCCAGATCACCACCACGAAGATCGCGAAGATCGGCCACTCGAAGGTGTACGCCCAGCTCAAAGTGTTTCCCTCGGCGGCACGGCCCGCCTGCCACCAGCCGAGGGCCAGACATGTGACGACGGCCAGCAGGGCCAGCGCATGACCGGCCAGCCAGCCGGGGGTGAGCAGTCGTCGCACGGCAGCCAGACTACCTGCACCCCGAATCGACACCGGCCGCGCCGTTGGTGGAGGTGAAGCGGTCTCGTAGCCTTTGCGGGTGAACGCCGTGCCGACGACCCCGCGTGCCCGCGCCATCGTGCTCACCGTGGCCGGGCTGCTGCTCATCGCGGGCGCGTGGTGGTACGGGCGCACCACGCCCATCCACCCGATGTCCGCCGACGAGGCCGACACCGTCTGGCTGATCGTGCTGGGCGCCGGGGCCGCCATCGCGCGCTCCTTCCACCTGATGCGTCACCCGAACGGGCGCTGGCGGCAGGGTGCCGCCGACGGTGAACCGGGTCTGGTGCTCACTCCGGTGTCGGACCGCGTGCTGACCGCGCTGTGGTTCGCCGTGCAGCTGCCGATCATCGCCCGCTGGGCGCGGCTGGACAGCACGCGCGAACTCTGGCTGGCGATCGGCTGGACACTGCTCGCGCTCGGGCTGCTCTGGGTGGTGGTGCGCCCGGCGCACGGCCACTCCCGGCAGGTCGTGCTCAACGCGAGCGGCGTGCGCGTACACCGGCGGCACGTGCCCTGGTCGCAGGTGCGCTCGGCGCGGCTGAACAGCGGGGCGGGCGTACGCCTGGAGACCGCCGACGGCACCGTGCGGTTGCGCGGCGCGGACTACCGGATGCGCGACGGCGACGTGGCCGCCGTCCTGCAGTACTACTACGACCACCCGGAGCGCCGCGGCGACCTGGCCCACCTCGACGAGGCCCCGCCGGAGCTGCGGTCGAGCTGAGCCAGGCCGGTGCCGCGACCCCGCACCTCAGCGGGCGCGGTACTCCTTGAGCAGGCCGCGCGAGATGATCGTCTTCTGGATCTCGCTGGTGCCCTCGCCGATGAGCAGGAACGGCGCCTCACGCATCAGGCGCTCGATCTCGTACTCCTTGGAGAAGCCGTAGCCGCCGTGGATGCGGAACGACTCGGTGACGATCTCGTGGCAGTACTCGCTGGCCAGCAGCTTGGCCATACCCGCCTCGACGTCGTTGCGCTCGCCGGAGTCCTTGAGCCGGGCGGCGTTGACCATCAGCGCGTGCGAGGCCTCGATCTTGGTGCCCATCTCGGCCAGCTTGAACGCGATGGCCTGGTGCTGGGCGATCGGCTTGCCGAACGTGGCGCGCTGCTGGGCGTACGCCACGGCCAGCTCGAACGCGCGGATCGAGATGCCGCAGGCGCGGGCGGCCACGTTGACCCGGCCGACCTCGATGCCGTCCATCATCTGGTAGAAGCCGCGACCGGCCTTGTCCGCGCCGCCGAGGATCGCCGACGCGGGCACCCGGTGGCCGTTGAGCACCATCTCGGTGGTCTCGACGCCCTTGTAGCCCATCTTCTCGATCTTGCCGGGGATGGTCAGGCCGGGCGCGGTCTCGCCGAAGCCCGGCTCCTTCTCCAGCAGGAACGTGGTCATGTTGCCGTAGACGCTGTCCGCGCCCTGGTCGGTCTTCACCAGGGTCGCCACGACGGACGAGTACGCGCCGTTGGTCAGCCACATCTTCTGGCCGTTCAGCACGTACGCGTCACCGTCACGGACCGCCTTCGAGGTGATCGCGGCGACGTCGGAACCGGTGTTCGGCTCGGACATGCTGAACGCGCCGCGCACCTCGCCGGTGGCCATCCGGGGCAGCAGGCGCTGCTTCTGCTCCTCGGAGCCGTGCTGGCCGATCAGGTAGGCCACGATGAAGTGGGTGTTGACGATGCCGGACACCGACATCCAGCCGCGCGACAGCTCCTCCACGACCAGGGCGTAGGTCAGCAGGGACTCGCCGAGCCCGCCGTACTCCTCGCCGATGGTCAGGCCGAACAGGCCCATCTCCTTCATCCCCGCGAGGATCTCCTCGGGGTACTCGTCGGCGTGCTCCAGCCGCTGCGCACGGGGGATGATCTCCTTGTCGGCGAACTCGCGCACCGTCTCGAGGATCGCGGTCTGCACGTCGGACAAGCCTGGAGTGCGGGCGAGACGAGCCATCTGTCAGCCTCCCGGGACTGAACGAACCTTCAGGTGAGCTGAGTATGAGCCGGGCCCCAGTCCCATCCAAGGCGCTTGACAGCACCGTCACTGTGAAAAGGTTCACCGGGTTCGCTAACGTGCGCTGAACCCTCAACCGAGAGACAAGGCACCCCATGAGCTACACCCCGCCCGGCCAGGACCCCTACGGCCAGCAGCCGGACCCCTACGCCCAGCAGCCGCAGCAGCCGAACCCGTACGGCCAGCCGCAGCCCCCCGCGCAGCCGTACGGCGAGCAGCCCGGCCTGCAGCAGCCCTACGCCCAGCCCTGGGGCGGCGCACCGGTGAAGCAGACCAACGGCCTGGCCCTTGCCGCGATGATCGTCGGCATCATCTCCATCCCGTCCGCGTGCTGCGCGCTGCTCGGCGTCGCGGTCGGCGCGGCTGCCGCGATCATGGGCCACATCAGCATGAAGCAGATCGCCCAGCTGGGTCAGTCCAACCGGTCGCAGGCCCTGACCGGCGTCATCTGCGGCTACGTCGGCGTGGGTCTCGGCATCCTGAACGGCATCGCCGGGCTGGCGCTGAACCTCAACGGCGGCTTCGGCTCCTTCTAGCGAACCGTCGAGTCAGGAGCCCTTCATGACATATCCGCCGCCCGCGAGCCCGGATCCGTTCAACCAGCAACCCGATCCGTACGCCGCGCCACCCACCCCGAACCCGTACGCCCCGCAGCCGGTCAGCGCCGACCCGTATGCGGCACCGCCGGTCAGCGCGGCCCCGTACGCCGCGCCGCCGCCGGGGGCGTACGTCGTGCCCCCGATGCCGTACGCGGCGGGCCCCGCCACCCAGGGCACCAACGGCATGGCGATCGCGTCGATGGTGCTCGGCATCGTGGGCGTGCTGATGTGCTGGTGCTACGGCATCGGCGCGCTGCCCGGCCTGATCGGCGCGATCCTCGGTCACGTCAGCCAGAAGCAGATCCGGGAGCGCCAGCAGGAGGGCAAGGGTCTGGCCATCACCGGCATCATCACGGGATGGTCCGCCGTCGCGCTGACCGTCATCGGGATCGTGATCGTGGTCATCATCATCGCCAACGACCCGACCTTCTGGGACGAGATCCAGAACGGCAGCAGCAGCAGCGACTGGGACTAGCTGGGAGAAGCCATGACCTACCCGCCTCCGCCGTCCGGCCAGGACCCCTACCAGGGCCAGCCCGACCCCTACGCGCCGCCGCCGGCGGCCAACCCGTACGCGCCGCCGCCGACGAGCGTGCCGCCGGTCGCGCCGCAGTCGGCACAGCCGTACAGCGACCCGTACAAGGCCGCCGACCCGTACGCCGCCGCACCGCAGCTGCAGTACGGCCAGCCGCCCTACGGTCAGCAGCCCTACGGCGGTTACCCGCCGGCCCGGCCGCAGAACAGCATGGCCCTGGTCGCGCTGATCCTTTCCCTGGTCGGCCTGCTCACCTGGATCACCGCCCCGATCGGCGCGATCCTGGGGCACTCCGCGATGAAGCAGATCCGCCAGAGCGGCGAGGACGGCGAGGGGCTGGCGAAGGCGGCGATCATCGTCGGCTGGATCATCACCGGCCTCGGTGTGATCGGCTGCCTCTGCGCCTTCGGCCTGCCGTTCCTGGCCGTGCTGGGCGCGGGCGGTTCGAGCAGCTACTGACGCCGTACCCCGGACGAGGCTCCGTCCCGCGATCAGCGGGACGGAGCCTCGGCTCGTTCGGGGCGGGGTGCGGGTCAGGCGACCGCGGCGGCGCTCGCGTCCCACAGGCGCGCGGCGAACTGCGGGTCACGCGCGCCGGGGTGCGGGCGGGTCGGCTTGCGCAGCACGTAGTACGCGCCGTTCTGCAGCTCCGCCGGGTCCGCGGTGGACAGCCAGACGAGCTGGTCGGCACCCTGCTCCGGGGTCGCGATGCCAGGCCCGATCTTGTAGAACAGCCGGGCGGCGGGCGTGCCGAAACGGGTCCGCACCACGCCCGGGTGGAACGAGAAGCTGAGCAGCTCCGGCCAGCGCCGGGCGGCCTCTGCCGCGAACAGGATGTTGGCGCGCTTCGAGCCGCCGTACGCCAGCCAGGCGCTGTAGATGCCGCCGCGCCGGTCCAGGTTGTCCGGGTCGAGGGTGCCGAACGAGTGCGCCATCGACGCCGTGTTGACGATGCGGGCGCCCGGTGCGAGCTGGTCGCGCAGCAGGTGCGACAGCAGGAACGGGGCCAGGTGGTTGGTCTGGATGGTCAGCTCGTGACCGTCCACGGTGGTGGTGCGCCGGTTGGCGACCAGGCCCGCGTTGTTGGCCAGTACGTCGACGCGCTGCCCGGAGAGCTTGGCGGCCAGGTCGCGCACCTGCGACAGCTGCGCGAAATCGGCCAGCAGGCCGATCGGCTCGGGTCCCGCCGCCGCGGCGCGCACCGTGCCCAGCGCCGCGTCCAGCCGTCCCGGATCGCGCCCGACCAGAGTGACCTGCCAGCCCTGGCGTACCAGCGCGACAGCGCCCGCCTGCCCGATGCCGGACGTGGCACCGGTGATCACCGCATGCCGCGTGAGATCTTCCACAGTCCCGTTCTCCTCTCGACGGGAGTGAGGTTACCGTGGCGTCAACTACTGAACACCCCGTGACGAAGTCATGGGCAGGCAGCGAAGCCTAAGGAGTATCGATGGCCGCTCTCGGGCGTTCCCGCAGGTCGTGCCTGGCCGTGCCGGGTTCCAGCGTCAAGATGCTCGGCAAGGCCCAGGGCCTGCCGGCCGACCAGGTCTTCCTGGACCTGGAGGACGCGGTGGCACCGCTGGCCAAGCCTGAGGCCCGCAAGAACATCGTGGCCGCGCTCAACGAGGGCGACTGGGCCGGCAAGACCCGCGTGGTACGGGTCAACGACCTGACCACGCCGTGGACGTACACCGACGTCATCGCGATCGTCGAGGGCGCGGGCGCCAACCTGGACGCCATCATGCTGCCCAAGGTGCAGAGCGCGTCGCACGTGGAGTGGCTGGACCTGACGCTGACCCAGCTGGAGAAGTCGCTCGGCCTGCCGGTCGGCGCGATCGGCATCGAGGCCCAGATCGAGAACGCCGCCGGACTGGTCAACGTGGACGCCATCGCCGCCGCGTCACCGCGCGTGGAGACCATCATCTTCGGCCCCGCCGACTTCATGGCCTCGATCAACATGAAGTCCCTGGTCGTCGGCTCGCTCATCCCCGGCTACCCGGGCGACCCGTACCACTACATCCTGATGCGCATCCTGATGGCCGCCCGCATGCACGACAAGCAGGCCATCGACGGCCCGTACCTGCAGATCAAGGACGTGGACGGCTTCACCGAGGTGGCCCGGCGCTCGGCCGCGCTCGGCTTCGACGGCAAGTGGGTCCTGCACCCCGGCCAGTTAGACGCCGCCAACGAGGTCTACTCCCCGGCCCAGTCCGACTACGACCACGCCGAACTGATCCTCGACGCCTACGACTACTACACCTCCGAGCAGGGCGGCCGCCTCGGCGCCGTCATGCTCGGCGACGAGATGATCGACGAAGCCTCCCGCAAGATGGCCCTCGTCATCTCCGCCAAAGGCCGCGCCGCCGCAATGACCCGCACCACCTCCTTCACCCCTCCCGCCTGACCACCCACTCCCCACCCCCGCCCCGCCCCCGCCACCCCCGCCCCGCCCCTGGCGGGCCGGGC
>NZ_JAAOTJ010000003.1 GCF_011297335.1 Catellatospora methionotrophica
AGGAGGATGAACAGGGGCAGGATGGCGACGGCGAAGGGGAACATGAGGCCGATGGCGAACAGGGTGAAGATGAGTTCGCGGCCTGCGAAGGCGAAGCGGGCGAAGATGTAGGCGGCCATGGCGGAGGCGGTGACGACGACGGCTGCGGTGGCTAGTGCGATGAGGGTGCTGTTGGCGAGTTGTCGCCAGAAGACGGTGTCGGCGAGGATGCTGGTGTAGTTGTCGGGTTGCCAGGGGTCGGGCCAGCCGAGGGGGTTGGTGGACAGTTGGCCGTTGTCTTTGAAGCCGCCGAGCACGCCGAACCCGACGGGCACCACGATCAGCGCACCGATGGCGATGGACACGAGGTGCAGCACGGCGCGCCGGGCGCGCGCTGCCGGATTGTCGGTGGTGGTCATCGCTGCACTCCCCGGGTGGTGATCGCGCCCTCGATGTCGCGGCGCAGCACGAATCGCTGGTAGAACAGGGCGAAGACGAAGCTCAGCACGAACATGACGATGCTGATCGCGCTGGCGTAGCCGACTTCGAAGCGGCGGAAGCCGCGGTCGAACATGGTGACGGCCATGGTCTCGGAGGCGTGGATGGGTCCGCCGCCGGTGAGGACCCAGACCATGTCGAACAGCTGGATGCTGCCGATGACCGACAGGAACACGCTGATCCGGATCGTCGGACCGAGCAGCGGCAGCGTCACGTGCCGGAACACCTGCCAGGCGCTGGCGCCGTCGGTGGTGGCGGCCTCGCTGAGTTCGGCCGGGATGCCCTGGCGACCGGCCAGATAAAGGATCATGTGGAAGCCGAAGTACTTCCACGAGATGACCAGGAACAGGGCGAACAGCACCGTGTCCGGGTCGGCGAAGATCGCTCCGGCGTCGGCGCCCAGCCACTGCGACAGCGTGTCGCCCAGGCCCCGGTTCGGCGAGAACACGAGGGTGAACAGCACGGCGGTGGTGACCTCGGACAGCACGTACGGGGCGAAGAAGATGACGCGGTAGACGCTGCGGCCCTTGAGCTTCTGGTTGAGCAGCATCGCCAGGCCCAGCGACACCGGCAGCTGGATCAGCAGCGACATGCCGATGAGCACGAACGCCCGCCACAGGTCGCCGAGGAATGTGGGGTCACCGAAGGCGCGGGTGAAGTTGTCGACGCCGACGAAGTTCTCCGGCAGGCCGAAGCCGTTCCACTTGTACAGGCTGGCATAGCCCGCGACCACGATCGGGGTGATCACCAGCAGCCCGAACAGCACCAGTGCCGGGGCCAGGAACAGCGCGATGGTGCCCAGGCGGCGGCGCGGCCGGAGCCGGGTCCGGCGGCCACGCTGCTGCGCGGCCGCCGGATCCGCCGCCAAGAGCTCGGTCGCCGCGTCGCCGGTGCGCGGGCCGGTGATCGTCGATGGCGTCATCGTGCCTGCTCCACTCGTTTCTCGTACGCGGTTACGGGTTCTTGGTCGATGAACATCGCTACTGGCTCTTCGCGACCTTGGTGATGTCCTTGACGATCTGCTCCGGGGTCTTGGAACCGGCGATCAGCTCGGCGACGCTGTCGTTGACCTGCTGACCCACCGCCGGCGGGTAGGCCTGGTCCAGGAACAGCTGGAACCCGGTGGCCGAGGCGAGGCTCGCGGCCACGACCTTGCTGTTGGGGTCCTTGATCGCGTCCGCGGCGTCCTTGACCGTCGGCAGCACCGCACCCGTCGCCGCCGACTTACGCTGATTCGCCGCGTCCAGCAGCACCTTCAGGAAATCGGTCGTCGACGCCGGAGCGTCCTTACCGACCACGAACCCGTTACCACCACCGAACGCCTCCGCCACGGTCCCCTTGCCACCGTCGACCGCCGGGAACGCGAAGTAACCCAGCTTGTCCCCCAGGCCCTTCTTACTCGTCGACGACGACGCCTGCACCGACGGAGCCCACTGCCCCATCAGCTCCAGCGCCGCACCACCATTGCCCATCGTCGCGGCCTGACCATCCGGCGACCCGTACTCCGCCCCCAGGAAACCCTTCTGGAACGGCTGCAGATCCACCAACTCCTTCAACCGCTGACCAGCCGCGATGAAATCCGGCGTATCGAAGTTGTTGTCCTTGGCAGCCTGCTGAAGCGCTCCCAGACCACCGATGCGCATAGCCAGATACGCCCAGTAGAAGTGCCCCGGCCACTTCTCCTTGCCCGCCAGGGCCATGGGGACGATGCCCTTGCCCTTGATGGTGCTGACGGTGGTGAGCAGTTCCGCCCACGTGGTCGGCGTCGCGGTGACACCGGCCTTGACGAAAAGGTCCTTGTTGTACCAGAACCCGACCATGCCCACGTCGAACGGCACCCCGTAGATCTTCCCGTCGATCGTGAACGGCTGCACCGACGCGGGCAGCAGACTGCCGATCCACGGCTGCACATCGGCCGTGATGTCCTTGACCAGACCGGCGTCCACCTGCTGCTTGAGCACGCCACCGCCCCAGGACTGGAACAGGTCCGGCGGCGAACCGGCCTGCGTGGCCGTGGTCAGCTTGGCCTTGAACGCCTCGTTCTCCAAAGGCTGGATCACGACCTTGACGTTCGGATGCGCGGTCTCGTACTCCTTCGCGATCGCCGCCCAGACCGGCAGCATCGGCTCCGTGTTCTGAATGTGCCACCAGTTGATGGTCTGCGGACCATCCGGTGTGCTCGGTTCGTCGCTGCCGCAGGCGCTGAGCAGGTATGCGCCCGCGCCGGCGCCCGCGATGCCGAGCAGCGTTCGGCGGGAGAGGTGCGCTGTCATGTGCCATCCCTTCGAGGACTTACCAGGTGCTCGGATGCCGATCGGGTCGGCGGGAGGTGCGGAAACACGGCTCCGAAACTTTCAGTACGCAGCCGGTATTTTCAGTTGATGGCGGGCACGTTACGACGTGGGCGCACACGGGGTCAAGGGGCTGTCTTATCTCGACTCGAACCGCTACGGTGGGCGGGATTTCTGAACCATCGGTCCGATAATTCTCGGAACGGTGCCGGAAGACAGGTCAGTGCCACCCCGAACACAAGGAGCCGAACATGTCGACCGAGATCGCAGACGTGGCCACCGCCGCCCGGTCGATCCGCAACCCCGTCCTGACCGGATTCCACCCCGACCCCTCGATCCTGCGCGTCGAAGACGACTACTACCTGGCCACCTCCACCTTCGAGTGGTACCCCGGCGTCCGCGTCCACCACTCCCGCGACCTCATCCACTGGCGAGCCCTCGGCGGCATCGTCACCGAACGACGACTACTCGACCTACGCGGCTGCGGCGACTCCAACGGCATCTGGGCACCCGACCTCACCTGGCACGACGGCCATTACCACCTCGTCTACAGCGACGTCGCCAGCTTCGCCAGCGGCTACTGGGACCCCCAGAACTACCTCACCACCGCACCCGACATCACCGGCCCCTGGTCAGACCCGGTGGCCCTGCACTCGCACGGCTTCGACGCGTCGCTGTTCCACGACGACGACGGCACGACCTGGCTGCTGGCGATGAGCGCCGACTGGCGGCCGGGGCGCGACCGGTTCGGCGGCATCGAGATCCAGCGCTACGACCGGGCCAAACGGGAGCTGGTCGGCAACGCGCAGATCATCTTCACCGGCACCGCGGCGGGACTGACCGAGGGCCCGCACCTGTACCGCCACGACGGCTGGTACTGGCTGGTCACCGCCGAGGGCGGCACCAGCTGGGAACACCAGGTCACCGTCGCCCGGTCCCGCAACCTGCACGGGCCGTACGAGGTCGATCCGATCGGGCCGCTGCTGACCTCGGCCGGGCGTCCCGACCTGGCGCTGCAGAAGGCCGGGCACGGCAGCTTCGTCCGCACCCAGCACGGCGACTGGTACCTCGCCCACCTGGCCGCCCGGCCCTACACCCCGCTGGGCAACTGCGTACTCGGCCGGGAGACCGCGATCCAGAAGGTCGACTGGACACCCGGCGGCTGGCCCAGCATCCCCGGCGGCATCCCCGCCGACGAGATCGCCGCCCCCGGCCTGACCCCGCACGCCTGGCCCGCCGAACCCGCGACCGACCACTTCGACGCGCCCCAGCTGTCCACCTCGTGGTCGACCCTGCGCCGCCCGGCCGGCCCCGCATGGATCGACCTGCGCTCCCGGCCCTCGCACCTGCGCATCCGCGGCGGGCAGTCACCGGTCGGCAAGCAGACCCCCAGCCTCGTCGCCCGCCGCGTCGGCGCGACCCGCTGCGCCCTGGAGACCGTCGTCGAGTTCGACCCCGCCGACCACCGCCACCTCGCCGGGATCACCGCCTACTACAACACCCTCAACTGGCACTACCTCTACCTGACCAGGGCCGACGACGGACGCCCGGTGCTGGAACTGCTCAGCTCCGACAGCGGGCGGCGCACCGCCCACCCGGCCCTCACCGTCGACGTCAGCGCCGCGGGCCGGGTCGGCCTGCGCGCGGAGTTCGACGGGCCCGCGGTGCGCTTCGGTTACGACCTGGGCGACGGCTGGCGGCAGCTGCCTGTCGACCTGGACGCGACCATCCTGTCCGACGAACACGCCGCGCTGATCATCGACGGCGAACCCGCCGCGTGGGGCTTCACCGGCGCGTTCCTCGGCCTGTGGGTGCAGGACCTCGGCAACGACGGCGTACACGCCGACTACGACCACGCCACCTACCTCGAGTACTGACCATCCCGTCGACTCCGGTCGACGCCCACCATGGAAGGACGCTCATGAGAATCAAACGGTGGATCGCCACCGGCGCCGTCGCCATCGCGACCGTCGGGGCGCTCAACACCCTGCCCGCCTCGGCCGGCCGCCCGTACAACCCGGCCGATCAGAGCCTGCGCAACCTCGGCCTACGCCACGACCTGTACATCGGCACCGCCGTCGACATGGCGGCCCTGAACGACGCCGCCGACCCGCGCTACCGCGAGCTCGTAGCCTCGCAGTTCTCGACGGTGACCGCAGAGAACGTGATGAAGTGGGAGAGCTTGGAGCCCACCCGCGGCACCTACGACTGGGCGCCGGCCGACGAGCTGCTCGCCTTCGCCCAGCAGAACAACCAGCGGGTACGCGGCCACGTGCTGGTCTGGCAGAACCAGCTGCCCGGCTGGCTCACCACCGGCGTCGAGGACGGCTCGATCAGCACCGAGCAGCTGCGCGACATCCTGCGCAACCACATCACCACCGTGGTCAAGCACTTCAAGGGCCGGATCTGGCAGTGGGACGTCGTCAACGAGGCCGTCAGCGACCCCTGGGACAGCCCGTCGACCCTGCACTACAAGGGTTTCTGGGCGCAGCACCTGGGCCCGGACTACATCGCCGACGCGTTCCGCTGGGCGCGCGCGGCCGACCCGAAGGCGCTGCTGTTCTACAACGACTACAACATCGAGGCGTTCGGCTCCGGTGACCCCGCCGACGACAAGACCCAGTTCGTGTACGACATGGCCAAGAACCTGCTCGCGCAGCGGGTGCCGATCGACGGGGTGGGCAGCCAGGGCCACCTGGGCACCCAGTACGGCAACTACGACACCCTGCAAGTCGCCGCGGCGTTGAAGAAGTTCGCGGGCCTGGGACTGGCGACCGCGTTCACCGAGGTCGACGTGCGCAGCCAGCTGACCGAGGCGGTGCGGAACGGGGACTCCAACGAGATCAATCCCCGGCTGCAGGCGTCGGCGGCCAACTACAGCGTGCTGCTGCAGGCCTGCCTGGCCGACCGGCACTGCCTGTCGTTCACGGTCTGGGGCTTCACCGACAAGCACTCCTGGGTGCCGGACTGGTTCGGCAACGAGGGCATGGCCAACATCTACGACGAGAACTACCAGCCCAAGCGCGCGTACCACCTGATGAAGGCGGACCTGATCTACGCCGGCCCGCCGTATGTGCTGCCGCGCATCGCGCAGAAGCCGCGCAGGTAGCCCGACGGGGGCGAGGCCCTGCGGTCTGGTTCTCCAGACCGCAGGGCCTCGGCGGGTCCGGGTGGATGGGACCGGGCGGCGCGACGCGGGCGGGCGGCCCTACACCGCCCGCCGCCGTCGTGTCCTCGCGCCGCCCGGCGACGCCGGGCCCCTCGGAACGGACCGGCTCTGCGGCCATGCCGCCGGCCTGCCGCCCCGGTCGCGCCCGGAGACACCCCGGCGCAACCCCGTGCGGTCGCCACCGCCGGTCACGGCGCCTCCTCCAACGCGCCGGGACAGCGGTGAACGGCCGACACGCTGGCCACAGCATTCGCAGTATTTTGCGCGGCACCGATCGACGTCAATGACTTTCGGAAAGTATCGGCGGCCGGTGGCCCCACCGACGCCGTCGCCCCGCCTCGCTCGACCGTCTCCGGAAGCCATTGACGGCCCGGAGCGGCCTGGCGAGAATGGAGCGGCGTCCCGAATCGTTTACACCACACGGCCGAATGGTTTCTGATCCGCGTGAGCGCCGCCATCATCGACACCGCACACGGCGACGGCGACGTCGTCAGTCTCACCTTCGACGACGGGCCCAACCCGGCCGACACTCCGGCTCTGCTCGACGTGCTGCGCCGCCACGACGTCACGGCCGTGTTCTGCCTCCAGGGCGACCAGGCCGAACAGCACCCCGAGCTGGTACGCCGCATCGCCGCCGCCGGGCACACGCTGTGCAACCACGGCATGCACCACGACGACATGAGCTCCTGGACACCCGAACAGATCGCCGCCGACCTCCGCGAGACCAGCGCCGCCATCCGCCGCGCTCTGCCGGGTGCCCGCATTCCGTACTTCCGTGCACCGTATGGCGCCTGGGGCGGCAGCCCGGCCGTGGCGGAGGCACTAGGCATGCGGCCACTGGGCTGGCGGCTGGCCGTCGCCGACTGGGAGACCCCCGGCACCGGTGAACTGGTGCGCCGCCTGCGGGCGGGCATCACGCCCGGCGCGGTGGTGCTCCTGCACGACGGCGGCGGCGACCGCAGCCAGACCGTCGACGCCGTCGACCTCGTCATCGCGTCCTTGAAGGCCCGCCGCTGGCGCTTCACCCAACCCCGGCCCGACTGGCCGCAAGCCCCGGCCTGAGCCGGGATCACGCTGCGGCGACCGCCTTGTTCCGGTCCAGCCACTGGCGGTGTGAGGCGCTCAGTCCCTGCTCGGCCGCGGCGACCACCGCCGCGTCCAGCGGTTCGGCGAGCAGTTCGTCGGTGCGCTGCCGTAGCCCGACAGCGAGCAGCCGTCCCGCGCCGGTGAGGGCGCCGGATGCCTCGACCGCGCCGAGTCCCCGGTCGACCTGCAGGCGTGCTTCGGCGAACCGTGAACTGGCCAGTGCGGTGAGGCTGTCCTCGGCGCGCAGCGCGCGCCAGGCGTCGGCGACGCCGACGAAGGCGTAGACGCCCTGTAGGAGCCCGGCGAGCGGGCGCGGGTCGGTGCGCCACGGCGCGAAGTAGCGGCGGGTGTCGGCCGGGTCGGTCAGCGGGGTGATGTCGAGCAGGCCGCTGAGTTTCGAGTGCTGGAACTCGTGCACCATCGTGACGGCGAGGTCCGCCGCCGATGCGGGGCGGGTGAGGCCGAACGCGCCGAAGGCGTGCCGGACGGTGGCGCTGCGGGCCGAGTGCGGATCGGTCTGCGCCAGCGGCACCAGCACCCGCAGCCCGGCGGCGAGTTCGGCGGCACGTCCGGGCAGGTGCCGGGCGAGCATCGTCCAGGCCTGGGCGAACACGGCCTGCCACTGGGCGACTTCGGCGTCGTCGAGGCGGTTGGCGGGCGGCGCGTGGTGGCCGTGGCGGTAGGGGTCGACGTCGTCGAGGGCTACCCCGGGCGCGTCGGGGGCGGTGAGCCGCCGGACGGGCTGCCATCCGGGCAGGTCGTCGCCCTGCCACCGGGGCTCGCCGTCGCGCAGGTCCGCGGGAATCCGGAACGGGTCGCCGCCCGCGGTGACGGAAAGGCGGCCGTCGTCGGCGGTGAGCCGCGCGGCGGTGGCGTCACCGACGGACAGCGCCCCCAGGCCGGGTACGGACAGCACGCCGTCGCGTACCGGCACCGGCAGGTCGGCCGGCACGCCCGCGGCGGCGGCGGCGACGGCGGCGAGGCCGCACAGTTGGCTGAAGTCGGCGGCGGCCGCGACGCCGCGTTCGGCGGCGCGCACGGTGATGCCGGTCCAGGAGCCGACCAGCGGTGCGCTCAGCACCTCGGCGAACCGGTCCGGGGCGGCCCGGCGGGCGCGTTCGAGGGTGTCGGCGATGGTGTCGCGTTCGGCGGTGCCGCCGGGCCAGTGGCGCAGCAGGTGGCCGATGAGCAGGAGATGGCGGCTGAGCTGCGCGGCCCGGAGTGCGGTCACGGCCTGAGGGCCGCCGTCCCCGCGGGCGAGCGCGGCGAACGGTGCGGGGCCGAGTTCGTGGTAGGTCGTCAAGGCTTCTCCGGGGCGGCGGCGCGGCGCAGGTCGGCGGCGACGCGGGCGGACACGTGGTCGATGAGCCGTCTCAGGTCCTCGCAGTACACCGACGGGTGGCGAAAACCGGTGCCGGGCCGGTAGCGGTGGGCGTAGTGGCCGCCGCCGCAGACGGGTACGACCGGGCAGGACAGGCAGGTGGCGGATAGGGCGCGCAGGCCGAGCTGGCGGGCGATGACGCCGGGGTCGGCGAGGGCCGCGTCGAGTTCGTCGTGGCGTACGTCCAGGCCGGTGGCCGCGGCGCCCGGGTAGGCGGATTTGAGCGCGTCGACCTGTTCGAGGGCGCCGTCGGACTCGACGACCAGCATTCCGGCGGGGCTGAGCCCGACCTGTTCGGAGCTGCCTGCGCCGCCGAGCAGCAGGGCGAGGATGTCGTCGAACAGCCGGATGCGGACCGGTTCGCGGCGGCCGTACCAGTGGTCGAAGACGGCGATCAGCCAGTCGGCGTAGGGGGTCGTGCCGGGTCGGGCGTGCGGTGGCGGTGCGCTGGTGTTGGCGTGCGGGAGCAGGAAGTCGATCGTCGGCGGTGTGAAGGCCGACAGTGCCTCGAAGGTGCCGACGGGGTCGGTGTCGGGCGACACGGTGGTGAGGATCCCCGCGTAGACGGACCGGTTCGCGGGTTCGCGCAGCAGGTCCAGGGCGCGGGCGACGGCGGCGTGGCTGCCTCGCCCGGCGTGGGTGCGGCGGTGCCGGTCGTGGTCGGCTTCGGTGCCGTCGACGCTGACCCCGACGGCGATGTCCAGCTCGCGCAGGCGGGTGACGACGGGGCGGGTCAGCAGCACGCCGTTGGTCTGCATGCCGACCAGGGTGCGGGTGGCGGGCGGCATCCGGGCCCGCAGGCGGCCGACGAGCCGTTCGATGCGGTCGAGACCGCACAGCAGGGGTTCGCCGCCGTGCAGGATCACCCGGACGTGACTCAGGTGGTGGGTTTCGGCGTGCCGGGCCAGGTTGTCGGCGGCGGCCTGCCAGACGTGGTCGGGCATGACCGCCGGGCGGTCGCGCCAGCTCTGGTCGCTCGACTCGTAGACGTAGCAGTAGTCGCAGGCGAGGTTGCACCGTTGATGGATTTTGAGGATCAGGTCGCGGACCGGGGTGGGCCGCCAGCCGGCGGCGTGCAGCCGCTGCGGGTCGAGCTCGGCGTACGGCCACGCTGCCGCCGCCTGCTGCGCCTGCCGCAGGGCCATCGTGCTGCCGCCGGCCGACGGCATGGTCACGAAGTGAACGACTGGAACGCCGAGATGATCCCGTCGGGGTCGTCGAGCGCGCCGATCACGCGGCGGGCCGCTCGGGCCAGTGCGTCGTCACCGCCCTGGATCACTTCTAGAACAGGACGGTCGGCCAGGTCCACCAGCGGCGCCCACGTGACTGCCGCCCCTGACGTGTTTGCAGCGTCCACCATTGCTCCCCATCACTGCGCTACGGTGGGCGGCCGGTCGGCGACATTCGGGTGCTTGGCAGCGCGCCCTGGAATCCCAAGATAGAGCCCGGAAGGGCGCTGAACTGTGCCAATCTTCCTGTTTGACAAAAATTGGCGATCATCGACTCAGGTCCGCGTCCTATCTGGACGCGTTCGGCGCGCACGCGACCGTCAGGGGCTGTTCGCCCGCGCGTGCCTCCACCGCGCCTGGAACTCGGCGACCAGCACGGCCTCGTCCAGCGGGGCACGCGAGCGCCTGTTGAGCTCGACGATGATCGAGTGGTATTTCGGCCAGGACAGCAGGTAGGCGCCCCGCAGTGCGGCCCGGTAGGTCTCGTGTGAGACGACCTCCAGCGAGCGGTCCCGGTAGATGCTGGTGCTGACCACCCGCCCCGACGGGCATCCGGCGTTGAGGTAGAGCTCGTGCAGAGCGTCCACCAGGTCACGGAAGGGTCCCGGCGGGACGGTGTCCAGGCCAGGTCTGCTGATGTGCACTGGGCGGCTCCGCACGGATGATGGCAGGGAGGTCGGACGGCGAAGACGCCGACGGTGGTGACACACCGTGGCGCCTCGTCACCTCCCGTGAGCATATCGATGGAAAGAAGCTTTATCCATCGACATCCATCCCTGGCCTCGGCATCCGGCGGGCTCAGTTGCCCGCGCTCCGGCGGCGCTCGCGCTCGTCGCGCAGGATCTGCCTGGCCTCGTCACGGCTGAGCCCGAGCTCGGACAGCAGTTGCCGCTGCGGGATGAGCAGCAACGCACCGATGCCGACGCCCACCGCCGTGCCGCACGCCGGTGACAGCGTCACCTCATTGACGATGAGCAGGGCCAGCACCCCGACCATCGCCACCGCGAACACCCACAGCGAGATCTTCAGATTGCGGTGCGAGCGCACCAGCCGCTCGAGATCCCGGGAACTCAGCTTGCGCATGGTCACCGAACCCTTCCCTATCGTGGACCGGCCTCATGCCGTCGCGGGGAAGCTAACCGGCAGGGCCCGCCGCCCGCTGCGGCAACTGCCGCGCAGTGCCCGCGCTCGGCCTGCTCGGCAGGGGTGGTGCGGTTCTCGGCCGGTTCCCCGGTGCGGGCCGCTCCGGCGATCGGCGCGGGGCCCGACCGTCCACATCGGTACGCCTAGAATCAGGTCGACGTCGGACACGGGAGGTCGCGGACCACGATGGCGCAACTGTCGCAGGACCCCGACGGCGCGCCCCGGACCGCGTTCACCGCCGCCCTCGCGCAGCTGCGCGGTCGCCTGCCCGACGTCTCCGACGAGGTGCTGGCCCGGCGGGCGAGCCTGACCGCGCTGCCGTCCGGGCGGCGGGTCGCCGTCAATGCGCGACGGCTCGGCGAATGGCTCCACGGCCGCTCGGTGCCCCGCGACTTCGAGCAGGTGCACGCGCTCGTGCAGGCCGTCGAGACGGCCGCGGGCGGGTCGGCCACGAGCCAGTCGCTGCAACGGTGGCGCCAGCTGTGGCGGGCCGCGCAGGAGCAGCGCACCGCCGTACGCACCACCCCGGCCGCCGGTGCCGAGCTGGTGGTCGGCCGTGCCCCCAGCGACGCCGCGTCACTGCGCCAACGCCCGGAGCTGGCCGGGGCGATCGATGACGCGCTGCGCGACCCCGCGGTGCGCCAGGTGCTGCTGACCGGACCGGGCGGGTCGGGCAAGTCGCAGCTCGCGGCTGCGGCGTTCCACCGGGCGCGCGGCGGCGGGGGCCTGTTCGCTTGGGTGTCGGCGTCGTCGCGGCAGTCGCTGCTGGCCGGATACGCCCGGGTCTGGCGGGCGGTCGCGGGCGGTGTCCTGGACGCCCCCGCCGCGCCGGGCGGGCGTCCGGCGCACCCGGACGGCTACGGCCACGACGAGGAGACCCAGGCAGATCTGCTGGTCGCGTGGCTGCGGTCCACGCCGCAGCGGTGGCTGGTGGTGCTCGACGACGCCGACGACCCGGCCGACCTGGACGGGCTGTGGCCGATGGGCGAGCACGGCCGCACCACTGTGACGACCCGCCGCCGCGACGCGCTGGTGCTGCGCCCCGCCGCACGGGTCGTGCAGGTGGGTATGTTCACCGGCCCGGAATCGGTGGACTACCTGCGCAACCGCCTGTCGCTGGACCCCTCGGCCGGACGCGGCCAGCCCCCGCCCGACGGCGAACTGGCCGAGCTGGCGGCGGCGCTGGGGCACTTCCCGCTCGCCCTGTCACAGGCCGCGGCGTTCCTCATCGACACCGGCACGGACGTGGCGGCATACCGGCGGCTGCTCGACGACGAACGCGAACGGCTCGCCGACCTGTTCCCTCCGTCGTCACCGGCCGACGGTCACGACCGTACGGTGGCCAGCACCTGGCAGCTGGCCGCGCAGCGGGCCGCGGCGCTGGCCAAGCCCGGCACCGCCCAGCGGATGCTGGAGCTGGTGTCGCTGCTGGCCCCGGTGGGCGTGCCGCAGGACCTGCTGCTGACCGGCGCGGCCCGGACGTGGGTCGGCGCGCAACGCCGGGAGGCGCTGGCCGCGCTGCGGGCCCTGCACCGGCTCAGCCTGCTCACCCACGACGCGCCGACGGTGGCCATGCACGCGCTGGTGCAGCGCGCGGTGCGGGAAGCCGTCCCGGAGTCCGAGCTGCCCGCGCTGGCCCGCACCGCCGCGGACGCGCTGGACGAGGCCTGGGCGACCCCGGACCCCGCCCTGCCGGTGGCCGCGCTCTACGACAGCCTGCTGGCGCTGCGGCGGGCGGCCGGTGAACACCTGTGGCGCCCCGGTATGCATCCGGTGCTGCGGCGGCTCGCCGAACACCTGATGGCCGTGGGCCGGACCGGCGCGGCCCGCGACACCGCGGGAGAGCTGCTCGAACAGGCCCGCGAACGGCTCGGCGGCGAGCACCGCGACGTGATCTTCCTGGCGGCGCAGCAGGCCCAGGCCGTCGGCGAGCTCGGCGACCCCGCCACGGCCCACGCCGCACTGGCGGTCCTGCGGCGTGACGCCGAGCGGCTGCTCGGCGCGGACGATCCGGACACCCTGTGGATACGCCAGCGCGAGGCGCTGCAGCCGTTCGAGCTGGGCGCACCCGCCACGGCCCTGGCGGAGATGGTGCCGCTGCACGCGCGGGCCGCGGCCGTGCTCGGCGACGACCATCCGCTGACACTGTCGACCCGGCGGTACGTGGCGCTGTGCCGGGGCATGTCGGGTGATCCCGCCGGAGCCAGGCAGTGGTTCACGGCCCTGGCCGACGAGCTGGCGCAGCAGCGCGGCCCGGCCCATCCGGACACCCTCAGCACGCTGTCGGACCTGGGACGGTGGATCGGCGAGACCGGTGACGCCGACGGGGCCGTCGACACCTACCAGCGTGCGATGCTGGGACTGGCCGCGGTGCACGGGCCGCTGCACCACGACACGCTGACCGCCCGGCACAACCTGGCCTACTGGCGCGGCCTGGCCGGGCAGCCGACGGCGGCCGTCGAGGAGTTCAGCGTGGCCACCCAGGACGCCGAACGGGCCCTGGGGCCGCGGCACCCGACGACGCTGACGTTCCGCACCAACCTGGCCTACTGGACCGGGCTGGCCGACGATCCGGCCGCGGGCATGGCGGCCCTGGCGGAGCTGCAGATCGTCGTCGAGCAGGTGTTCGGGCACACCCACCCCCGGGCGTTGCGCACCCGGCAACTGCACGCGCAGCTGCGCCACCGCGGCGGCGACGCGGCGGGCGCGGTCGGCGAACTGACCGGCGTACTGACCGACATGCGGGCCGTACAGGGCGACGGCCACCTGCGCACCGTCGAGGTCGCACAGCTGCTCGCCACGTGGACGTCGGCACCGGACCCGGTGGGGTGAGCACCCGCCCGGCGTTGACCAGGTGCGGCCGACCGGCCACAGTGGAGGCGTGCACCGTGCCCTCCACGCGCTGACCGTGGCCGCGTACCTGACGCTGGTCGCCGGGGTCGCCGTGGCCGAACCTCCGGTCACCATGCCGCACCATCCGGTCGCCGCGATCGTGCTCGGCGCGGTCTACGCCGGGGCGGCCACGGCAGGTTTCGCCCGGATCCGCAGTGTGTCGCGGCGGGGGCCGCGCGTCGCGTACGTCGTGGCGCAGCTGGTGTCGGGTTATGCGGTGTTCGTGGCGTCGGGCGCGTCGGTGGGCGCCATCCTGCTGCTGCTGGTGCTGGTGAGCCAGAGCGTGCTGCTGCTGCCCTCGCGCGGAGCGCTGCTGGTCGTCGGCCTGGTCCCGTTCGCGCACCTGGGCATGGCGTGGCGGCCCGGGCTACGGGAGGGCCTGGGCATGCTCGCCGCGGCCGCGTTCGCCGCGGTGCTGACCCGTCTGATCGTGCGCGAGCAGCTCGCCCGCCAGGAGCTGACCCGCGCCCACGAGCAGCTTCGCGAGTACGCGCTGCAGGTCGAGCGGCTGGCGGTGGCGCAGGAGCGCAACCGGGTCGCCCGTGACATCCACGACGGGCTCGGGCACTCGCTTACCGTGGTGCAGATGCAGGTCAAGGCGGCCCGGGCGGTGCTGGGCACCGATCCGGGCCGGGCCGACGCCGTGCTCGCCAAGGCGCAGGAACAGGCGGAGGAGGCACTGGCCGAGGTACGCCGGTCGGTGGGCGCGATGCGTGACCCGCGCGCCCAGGCGCCGCTGGCCGAGGCGCTGCGCGAGCTGGCCGAGCAGGCCTCGGCGTCGGGGGTGCCGACCAGCCTCGACATCGCCGGACAGGCCCGCCCGCTGCTGACCGCGGCGCAGGAGTCGCTGTACCGGGCAGCCCAGGAGGGCCTGACCAACGTGCGCAAACACGCCGGGGCGACCCGGGCCGCACTCGTGCTCGACTACACGGCGGGGGCCGCCGTGCGGCTGGAGGTCCGCGACGACGGCACGGGACTGCCCGCCGAGATCACCGACCTGGCCGGATACGGCCTGCTGGGGGTACGCGAACGGGCCGCGCACGCCGGTGGCCGGATGAGTATCGCGTCGGTGCCCGGTCAGGGCGCGACGCTGAGCGTCGAGGTGCCCGGGTGAGGCCGGTGCGGGTGCTGCTCGCCGACGACCAGGCCCTGTTCCGCGAGGCCCTGGCCGTGCTGCTCGGCGTGCGCGACGACATCGTGGTGGTCGGTGAGGCCGGTGACGGCGCGCAGGCCCTGGACCGCGCCGCCGCGCTGCGGCCCGACGTGGTGCTGATGGATCTGCGGATGCCGGTCCTGGACGGGGTCGCCGCGACCCGGCGGATGCGGGCCGAGCACCCCGCGGTGCGGGTCATCGCGCTGACGACGTTCGACGACGACGAGGACGTGTTCGCCGCGCTGCGCGCCGGGGCGCTGGGGTATCTGCTCAAGGACGTGTCGTCGGCGCGGCTGGTGGAGGCGATCCTCGCCGCCGCCCGCGACGAGGCGGTCCTGCAGCCGTCGGTGGCGGCGAAGGTCGTCGCGCGGTTCGCGCGGCTGCCCGCCGAGCAGCCGCCCGCCCGGCCGCAGCCGCTGCTGGTGCCGCTGTCCGAACGGGAGCTGGACGTGCTGCGCCTGCTCGCCGACGGCCGCTCCAACCGGGAGATCGCAGCCGCGCTGTTCCTGGCCGAGGGCACCGTCAAGAACCACGTCAGCGGGGTCCTGGCCAAACTCGACGCCCGCGACCGCACCCAGGCGGCGCTGCGGGCCCGCGCGCTCGGACTGCTCTGATTTCCGCCCCGGTCGTGCCGAGGCGTGACCCCGCCCATGACTTCCGGCACCTGTGGGCGCGGCCCCGGCTGGTCCAGGATGGCTCCCATGACGACTTCGACGCCCGACTCGACCGCCGCCGAGCACCCGCCCGCACGGTCGGCCACCCGCAAGAACCTGCGTTTCGCCCTGCACTATGCCGAGATGGTCGTCGCCATGCTCGTCGGGATGTTCGCGCTGGGCCCGCTGTGGTCGCTGGCCTGGCCCGGCCTGGCCGACCTGGCGGTGCCCAGCGCACTGGTGATGGCCACGAACATGACCGTGGGCATGGCGTTGTGGATGCGGCTGCGCAAGCACCGCTGGGCGCCCATCGCCGAGATGTCCGCAGCGATGTTCGCGCCGTTCCTGCTGCTGCTGGTGCCGTACGCGTTCGGTGTGCTCTCCGGGCACGGGCTGATGATGGGCGGCCACCTGCTGATGTTTCCCGCGATGCTGGCCGCGATGCTGTGGCGCCACCACGAGTACCGGCACTGAGCACGGACCGCCCGGTCCGCCGTCACCCGCACAGGGTGTCGGCGGACCGGGCGGTGGTGTCACTGGACGCCGAGGTTGCCGTTGTCCAGCGTCACCACACCCGACTCGTACGGCGTGCCCGTGCCGGTGATGCGCAGCGAGAACGTGTCGTGGCCCTTGCCCGGGTTGCCGCCGTCGAACAGCGTGGCGCGCAGCGTGGCGGGGCTGCCGCCGAACCGGCCCGTGGCCTGGAAGACCGCCCGGTCACCGACCACGACGAGCCAGGTGACGGTGTCGACGTCGAAGCGCTGCGCCGCGCGGTCGACGCGGACCGAACCGCTGGGTACGCCGCCCTGGTACCGGATCGAGGAGGTCATCCGCAGGTCGGTGCCCGCCCGGTCGTCGCCGCGGCCGGTGCCGGACACGCGGCCCGCCGGGTTGAACAGGACCAGCTCGGCGTCGACGGGCGGCCCGGTGAAGTACGCGCCGGTGAGGTCGGCGCGCAGCGCCCAGATGTCGGCCGGGGCCGCCGTCAGTGACACCTCCGCCCGTCCGGCGGCGTCGAACACCACGTCGTAGGAGCGGCTGCCGCTGGTCAGCGTCGGCGACAGGCTCAGGTGGGCGCCGGCCCGGCTGAGGTCGGCCGGATACCCGTCGGCCTCCTGGGTGGCCTGCAGTGTCAGCTTCGCACCGGTCCCCGCCGCTTGAACCAGGCCGGTCACGGTGAAGGTGAGGTTCTCCCGCTCGACGGTGAGTGTCGTGTCGGTGGCCGCCGCCTCGTACAGCCCGTCCGCCGGGGTGCGGGCCAGCACCGGGTAGTCGCCCGGGGCCCGGTCGGCGAGCCAGGTGGCCCTGGCTACGCCGTCGGCGCCGGTCGTCGCGGTGAGCGTCTGGCCGGCGACGGTGAAGTCGACCTGCCTGCCGGCAACGGGCGTGCCGGTGATGCCGTCGCGGACGACCGCCGACAGGGCCGCCGGGTCCGAGTGGTCGACGGAGGCGTCGCCGGTGTAGGAGATGTCCAGCGGCCTCTTGCGCACGTCGACGAGGAACTGGTAGTCGGTCCGGATGTCGGTGTCGGTGGTGCTGGTCCCCCGCGCGAACAGCGAGTGCTGGCCGACCCGTTCCCCGGCCGGGACGGTGACCTTGATGGTCGCCGTGGCCTGCTGCCCCGCCGCGAGCGTCATCCGCTGCGTGGTGGCCGTCCAGGTCGAGGGCACCAGTTCGGTGAAGTCGAAGGTGTCGGTCTCCTCGCCGGTGTTGCGCACCGTGAACGACAGGTCGGTGGGCGTGCCCATGGTCAGCGTCGGCCGCGGGGCGTTGCCGCGGGCGTCGGCCGGGTCGACGAGCACACCGGGGCCCCGGACGTCGAGGTAGACCTGGGACCACCAGGTGTCGGCCGGGCCACCGGCGAAGAACGGCTTGCCGATGGCACGCACGGCGACCTTCGCGGGGGTGCCGTCGGCCCACGGCCGGTCCATGGTGCGCTGCGGCGTACGGGAGTCGCTCGGGTCCCACGCGTCGATGTCGCTGCCGCCGTCGCAGGCCACCGAAGTCTCGGCGGGGTCCTCGTCGACGCGGCCGTCCCCGTCGTTGTCGATGCTGTCGACGGGGTCCTCGTCGGTGCGGCCGTCGACGTCCTCGTCGACACAGCCCGGGGTGCGCACCCCGTCGGGGCGCATCAGTTCGACGCCGCGTACGTGCTCCTGGGTGCTGCGCACGTTGCGCTCGTCGATGCGGAACACGACGACGCCGCTGTCCGGGACGCTCTGGTCGTAGGTGCCCGCCCGGGGTGTGCGGGCCTCGATGAGGAAGTAGTCCTCGGTGCCGCGCTCAGGGTCGTAGATCAGGTAGGTGGTGGCGATGCTGAGGTCAGAGACGGTGACGTAGCGGTCGGCGGTGACCACGACCGGTTTCTGCCCGCCGAGGTGCATCTTCGTCCACTGGTTCGGCTCGTACCACAGCTCACCTCCGGCGCAGGTGGGTCCGGCGAGGTCCCAGCTGCCGACGCCGAAGCCGTAGTGGTCGTACAGGTCGTACAGCTGGTGGCCGAGTTCGTGGGCGAGGGTGATGCGGTTGGTCGCGGTGCCGCTGTCGGCGGTGCGGAAGCCGATGGTCTTGCCGTCGAGCTTGCCGCCGGCGGCGACCTCGCGGGTCTGCCCGCAGTTGTCGGTGCCGGGCCGGGACGTGAAGATCGTGGCCACGCCGAGTTCGGTGTCCTCGACGGTGCCGTCGCGGTCGGTGTCGTAGCGCGCGAAGTCGACGAACGGGTCGGCGAGGTCGATCATCCTGCGCCGCCGCTGCGCCGGGTCCATCGCGATGCCCGGCCCGGACGCGCCCAGGTCGACCACGACGACGCCGTTGTCCGCGTCGCCGAAGGACTCGATGGCGGGCACCAGCACCCCGAGGTCGTGCTGGAGGTAGTAGTCGGCGACGTTGCCGAAGGTGAACAGCGGGAAGTACTTCGCCTCGATGTCGGCCTCGGTGACGTTGGTCAGGTCGTTGAACGTGGCGTATACCACCAGCAGCGGGATCAGCGTGTCGCCGCGGTCGTGGAACAGCGGGGCGTGCGGGCTGGCCGGGTGGCTGAAGTCCGGCAGCGGGAACGGGTACCCGGGCCCGGCGGCATGGGCGGGCGGGGCGAACGGCAGCAGCCCGGCCAGCAGCGCGAGCACCGTCGCCAGCGCGCCGAGCAGGCGCACGCGCAGCCTCGCGGGGAGGCGGACGGTGCGGATCCTGGTGGGATCCGGTTCGGACAGGGGTGATGCGGATGCGGCCATGACGGCTCCTCAGCGCAACGGACACCGGCGGCTTCAGCGGTGTGGACATCACTACGATCCGGCCGCGGCGCGCGGTCGCAACGGATTCCTCCACAACGTGACAGACAGATATCTGCACGTCGGAGGGGAAGCACAAAGCTTACGTACCGGACAAGAAGGGACGTCAATGTGCGCTGCCGAGTGGTGCCCGAACGGCTTCCACGGAAAGGGTCGCCGTATCGGCGGACGGAGCGGGACCGCCTGCTCGCGGTCCCGCTCCGTCCGATGTCGCCGGTGGTGTGCCGGACTCAAGCCAGGCGCAGCACCGCCGCGCCGCGCGGTGCCAGCGGCAGCTCCCCGTCCGGCCCGCGGGTTCCGACGAGCGCCTCGCCGGGCAGGCCGGTGACGGTCGTCGGCTGGTCGGTGCGGTTGACCAGGAACGCGAAACGTTCCCGTCCCCGGTGGCGCACGGTCAGCTCGACCGCGCCGCGTGCCTCGGCCGGCAGTTCGCTCGTCACGCCCGCGGCCTCGGCCAGCCCGGCCAGGATCGCGGTGACGCCCTGCGCGCCGAGCCGGGTCGACACGTAGGCGGCTGAGCCTGCGCCGACGGCGCGTCGGGTGACGGCAGGGTGCCCGGCGTGCTCGCCGCCGGCATAGCGTGACAGCACGGCCACGTCGGACCCGGTGACCTGGACCCGTTCGGTCCACAGGGTCGCGGCCAGGTCGCCGTCGACGGTCACGGATTCCGTGTCGAGCAGCGGCGCGAACTCCTCGACGCGTACGCCGAGCAGGTCGCGCAGCGCGCCGGGGTGCCCGCCGAGCCAGACGTGGTCGTGCTCGTCGACGATGCCGGAGAAGTACGTCGTGACCAGGTGCCCGCCGGACTCGGCGTAGGCCTGCAGCTCCTTGGCGGCCGGTGCGCTGACCATGTGCAGCATCGGCGCGACGACCAGGGAGTATCCGTCCAGTGCCGTGCCCAGCGGGACGACGTCGGCGCGGATGCCGAGGTTCAGCAACGCGGTGTACCAGTCCAGCGCCTCCTGGCGGTAGCGCAGCCGGTCGGTCGGGTGGGAGTCGGCCTCGGCGGCCCACCACGAGTCCCAGTGGAAGACGATCGCGGCGGGTGCCTGCTCGCGGGTCGTCCCGGCGACCGGGGCCAGGTCGCGCAGTGTCGCGCCGAGGGCGCCGGCGGCCCGGAACACGTCGCTGTCTTCTCCGGCGTGCGGGACCATCGCCGAGTGGTACTTCTCCGCGCCGGCCGCGGACTGCCGCCACTGGAAGAAGCAGACCGCGTCGGCGCCGTGCGCGACGTGGGTGAGCGAGTCGCGGGCAAGTTCGCCGGGCTTCTTGGCGACGTTGACCGGCTGCCAGTTGACGGCGCTGGTGGAGTGCTCCATGAGGAACCACGGGCGGCCCCCGGCGATGTTGCCGGTCAGGTTCGCCGAGAACGACAGCTCGTCGAACGCCTGCGGGCCGGGCTCGACGTAGTGGTCGTTGGACACGAAGTCGATGTCGGCGGCCCAGGCGGCGTAGTCCATGCCCTTGGTGCCACCCATGATCATGAAGTTGGTGGTGACGGGCACGTCCGGGGTGTGCCGGTGCAGGATGTCGCGTTCGGCCCGCAGGTGCTGGCGCAGCGCGTCGGAGGAGAAGCGCTTGAAGTCCAGCTGCTGGGTCGGGTTGGGGTGGGTCGCGGCGAGCCGGGGCGGCAGGATCTGCGCCCAGTCGCTGTACTCCTGCGACCAGAACGCGGTGCCCCAGGCGTGGTTGAGCGCGTCCAGGGTGGCGTAGCGGTCGCGCAGCCAGTCGCGGAAGGCACGCGCGGCGTCGTCGGAGTAGTCGTAGACGTTGTGGCAGCCCAGCTCGTTGGACACGTGCCAGGCCGTGAGCGCCGGGTGGTCGGCGTAGCGGGCGGCCATCTTGTCGACCAGGGCCAGGGCGTGCTCGCGGAAGATCGGGGAGGTGGGTCGCCAGTGCTGGCGTCCGCCGGGCCAGACCGTCTCGCCGCGGGCGTTGACCGGCAGGATCTCCGGGTGCTTGGCGGTGAGCCACGGCGGCGGCGACGCGGTGGCGGTGGCCAGGTCGACGGCGATGCCGTTGTCGTAGAGCAGGCCCATGACCTCGTCGAGCCAGCCGAAGCGCCAGGTGTCCTCGGCGGGCTGCAGCTTCGCCCAGGAGAAGATGGCGAGCGAGACGATGTTGACGCCGGCTTCGCGCATGAGGCGTACGTCGTCGCGCCACACCTCCCGCGGCCACTGCTCGGGGTTGTAGTCGGCGCCGTAGGCGAGGCCGGGTGCCACGTTGTCGGGCCGGCGCAGCCACTGCGGGCGGGCGGGAGGGGTCACGGGGTCGCTCCTTGCGAGGTGGTGCGAGAGGGCCGCGCCGCGGACGGTCGGGGTGGTCCGTCCGCGGCGCGGGGTACGTCGCGGGCGGGGTCGTGTCCCGTCCGCGGCGCGGGCCACGGTCAGCCGACCGTGAAACCCTGGTCCTTGCCGTACTTGGCGGACGCGTCCTGCCAGGCCTTGAGCCCGTCGGTCAGCGGCTTGTCCGTCACGTACGCCTGTCCGACGGTGTCGTTGAAGATGCTGTTGGCGTACACCTGGAAGGGCAGGTACGACCAGCCGGGAACGACGTCGGCGGCCGACTTGGCGAAGATCTCGTTGGCCTTCTGCCCGCCGAAGTAGCCGAACTCCTTGCCCAGGAACTCGGCGGACTTCAGCTCGGCGGTGGTGGCCGGGAACGCCCCGTTGTCGACGCGGATCTTCACGCCCTCACCGGCGGTGGCGTACTTGAGGAACGCGTAGGCGAGGGCGTTGTTCGGGCCGGCCTTCGGGATCGCCAGCGAGCTGCCGCCGTTCTCGGCCGCGGCGCTGGCCCCGGCGGTCCACTGCGGCATGGGCGCGACACGCCACTTGCCCTTGGCACCGGGCACGCCGGACTCCAGGTTGGCGGGCATCCACGCGCCGATGACCAGGGTGGCGATGCTGCCGTCGCCCAGGCCCTTGTACCAGCCGTCGCTCCACGAGCCGACGGGTGCGACGAGCTTGTCGCTGAGCAGCTTCTGCCAGGTGCCGGCGAACTTGGCCGAGCCCTCGTCGGCCAGGTTGATCTTCACGTTGGTGCCGTCGACGGCGAACGGCTTACCGCCGGCCTGCCAGATGAGGCTGGTGGTGAAGCCCGCGTCACCGGTGTCGTTGGTGATGTAGGCCTTCGGGTCGGCGGCGTGCAGCTTCTTGGCCGCGGCGGCGTACTCGTCCCAGGTGGTCGGCACTTCGATCTTGTGCTTGTCGAAGACCTCCTTGTTGTAGAACAGCGCCATCGGGCCGGAGTCCATCGGCAGGCCGAAGGTGCCGCCGCCGGTCTTGACCGACGACCACGGGCCGGGGGTGAAGGTGCCGTCGAGCTCGCCCGCGCCGAACGCGGTCAGGTCGGTCAGCGACTTGCCGAGGGCGAACTGGGGCAGGGCGTAGTACTCGATCTGCGCGACGTCGGGCACGCCCGAACCGGCGGCGACGGCGTTCTGCAGCGCGGTGTACTGGTCGTTGCCGGTGCCGGCGTTGACCAGGTTCACCTTGACCTTGGGGTACTTGGCCTCGAACGCGGCGACGGCCTGCTTGAGGGTCGGCTCCCAGGCCCAGACGGTGATCGAGCCGCCCTTGTCGAGCGCGGCCTGCACCTGGTCTGCCGAGACCGGGGTGGTGGTGTCGCCGCTGTCGTCGGAGCCGCAGGCGGCCAGGGCCGCGGTGGTGATCGCGGCCGTGGCGAGCGCCGCTGTGCGCAGGAACGCGCGTCGGTTGGTGAACATCGGTGTCCTCTCAAACGGGGGTGTTGCGCCTTGCGTGAGCGGTGAGGTCGGTGGGTCAGTCCTTGACGCCGCCGGCGGCCAGGCCGGACTGCCAGTAGCGCTGCAGGAACAGGAACGCGGCCAGCAGCGGCAGGATGGTCAGCAGCGAGCCGGTGATGACCAGGTGGAAGATGGCCTGCCCGCCGGCGGTGGCGGCCTGGTCGTTCCACGCGTTGAGGCCCAGGGTCAGCGGGTACCAGTCCGGGTCCTTGAGCATGATCAGCGGCAGGAAGTAGTTGTTCCACGTGGCGACCATGGTGAACAGCGCGACGGTGACGATGCCGGGGGCCAGCAGCGGCATGCAGATGCGTACGAAGGTGCGCAGCTCGCCCGCGCCGTCGACGCGGGCGGCTTCCAGCAGTTCGCCGGGGATGGCGCTGGCCGCGAAGGTCCACATGAGGTAGAGCCCGAACGGCGAGATCAGCGACGGGATGATCACGGCCCAGGGCGTGTTGGTGAGCCCGAGCTTGGAGAACATCA
Source organism: Catellatospora methionotrophica (assembly GCF_011297335.1). Taxonomy (GTDB): domain Bacteria; phylum Actinomycetota; class Actinomycetes; order Mycobacteriales; family Micromonosporaceae; genus Catellatospora; species Catellatospora methionotrophica. Next base: position 23,008 of record NZ_JAAOTJ010000003.1, read on the forward strand.
GGAAGGTCGGCACGGCCAGGGCGGTTCCAGGGACCGCGACCGCGCCGATGACGACGGCGAACACGCCGCGTTTGCCGGGGAAGTCGAACTTCGCCAGGGCGTAGCCGCCCAGGGTGGCCAGCGCGGTCGCGCCGCCCGCGCCCAGCACGACGTAGAGCAGGGTGTTGAGCAGCCACCGGACGAACACGCCGTTGTCGTAGGTGAGCGTGTCGTGGATGTTGCGCAACAACGCGAAGTCGCCGTCGAACCACAGCCCGAACGAGGTGAACAGGCCTTCCTGGGTCTTGCTGGCGTTGATGACCAGCCATACCAGCGGCACCAGGCTGTAGATCAGCATGAGCGCGGTGAGCGCGGTCAGCAGCGGGCTGCGTCTGGTCTGCTTGGCGCGCAGCGAGCGGCGGGGGCTCGTCATCTACCTGTCCTTCCGCGTGCCACGCAGCTGGACGGCGTAGGCGACGATCATGGTGAGGATGCCCATGACGATGGCGACGGTCGCGGAGTAGTTGTACTGCTGGCCGGAGAACGACAGCGAGTACGCGTACATGTTCGGGGTGAAGTACGTGGTGATCGCGTTGGGCGCGAGACTCTGCAGGATGCTGGGCTCGTTGAACAGCTGGAAGCTGCCGATGATCGAGAAGATCGTGGCGATGAGCAGCGCGCCCCGGATCGCCGGGAGCTTGATCGCCCTGATGACCTGGAACTGGCTCGCGCCGTCGAGTTCGGCGGCCTCGTACAGCGACTTCGGCACGACCTGCAGCGCGCTGTAGAAGATCAGCATGTTGTAGCCGACGAACTCCCAGGTGACGATGTTGCCGATGGAGGCCAGCACCAGGTCCGGGGACAGCGGGTCGGGCAGTGAGATGCCGAACGTGTCGTTGATGTTGCCGACCAGGCCGAAGCGGGAGCCGTACATGAAGCCCCACATGAGCGTGGCGACCACGGCGGGCACGGCGTAGGGCATGAACACCGCGACCCGGAAGAAGGCTTTGCCGTACAGCCGGCCGCTGTCGATGGCCAGGGCGATCAGCAGCGCCAGGATCAGCATGATCGGCACCTGTACGAGCAGGAACAGCGTCACCCGCCAGGTCGCCGACCAGAACTGCGGGTCGGTGAAGACCTGCTGGTAGTTCTCCAGCCCGACGAAGCTCGTGCCGCCGATCAGCCGGGTCCGGAACACGCTCAGGTAGATCGCGTAGGCGATGGGTGCGACGAAGACGAACGCGAACACCGTCATGAACGGGCCGACGAACGCCCAGCCGGTCCAGGAGCGGCGGCGGCGCGCCGGTCTGGGAGCGGTCTGGCCGGTGCGTGTGATGGTCGGAGGGGCAAGCACCGTCATGTCTCCTCCTTCCGACAGATCTCAAGAATGGCTGGTCAGGCCAGATGTTTACGCAAACATAGCGCTCACGTCACAGGCGTCCACATCTGCACAAAATGAGATCGCTCGATAACGCTACGTAATGTTTACGTAAACATCAGCTCGGTGATAGTGTCACCGACGCCGAACAGACGTCAAGAACCGGTTTCGGATTCGTTACCCGGAGCACTCCCGAAGGAGCACGGATGAGCCGGCCGAAGGCGGCCCGCGTGTCGATGGCCGACGTGGCCCGGCTCGCCGGCGTGTCCTCCCAGACCGTCTCCCGCGTGGCCAACGGCCACTCCAGCGTCGTCGGCAGCACCCGCCAGCAGGTGCTCGCGGCGATGAAAGAGCTCGACTACCGCCCCAACAGCGCCGCGCGCGCACTCAAGAGCGGCCAGTTCCGCACCATCGGCGTGATCCTGTTCACCCTGTCCAGCACCGGCAACAGCCGCACCCTGGAAGCCATCGCCGACCATGCGGCGCTGCAGGGATATGCCATCACGCTCATTCCTGTCGCCATGCCCACCCAGGACAGCGTGCTCGGCGCGTTCACCCGCCTCGGCGAGCTCGCCGTCGACGGCGTCATCGTGATCATGGAAGTGCACCTGCTCGACGCGGCGACGGTCACCCTGCCGCCGAACGTCCAGGTCGTGGTCGTCGACTCCGACGCCGGCGACCGGTACACCGTGGTCGACACCGACCAGGCCGACGGCGCCCGCCAGGCGGTGGCGCACCTGCTGGAACTGGGCCACCGCACGGTGTGGCACGTCACCGGGCCCGAGGAGTCCTTCGCCAGCCAGCGGCGTGCCCAGGCCTGGCGCGACACCCTCACCGCCGCCGGCCGTCAGGCACCCCCGGCACTGCACGGCGACTGGTCGGCCGCCTCGGGCTACCGCGCCGGGCTCGCCCTGGCCGACGAACCCGGCTGCACGGCCGTGTTCGTCTCCAACGACCAGATGGCGCTGGGCGTGCTGCGCGCCCTGCACGAACGGGGCCGCGCCGTGCCCGCCGACGTCAGCGTCGTCGGCTTCGACGACATCCCCGACGCGGGCTCCTTCATCCCGCCGCTGACCACCGTGCACCAGGACTTCGCCGAGGTCGGCCGCCGCTGTGTGGACGGCATCCTGCGCCAGATCGAGCGCGGCGAGACCGCACACGGCACCGCGCTCGTGCCGACCCGGCTGGTGGTACGCGACAGCACCGCCCCGCCGCCCGCCGACCGGTAATTGCGCCCATCACCCGCTTTAGCCCCAACGCCGGGCTGCCACCGGTTCGACCGGTGATTCTGCCGATGCCCGTTCCGTTAACATCGATGAAACTGACTCCACTGCTCGATCGACCAGCCGCCCGTCCCCCGCAGCACCGCTGCTGGGCGCCTGGTTCCTCACCGTCAGGAGTGGAACAGTGCAGCAAACCATCTCGTCCCCCCGCCGCCGGCTCACCCGCCTGATCGCCACCACGTTCGTGGCCACCGCGCTGGCCGCCGGAACCGCCCTGGGCACCGGCACCCCCGCGTACGCCGACGAGATCGGACAGGCGCCGACGTCGTCCAACATCACCGGCAACGGCAGCTTCTCCGTCTCGACGTACAACATCTCCAGCCTCGTCACCGGCTTCGGCGGCGGCGTGGCGTACTACCCGAGCACCGCCGGGCGCTACCCGGTCGTGGCCGTGTCCCCCGGCTTCACCGCCCGCTGGTCCAGCATCAGCTGGATCGGCCCGCGCCTGGCCTCGTGGGGCTTCGTCGTCGTCGGCATCGAGACCAACAGCGTCTACGACCAGCCCGCCAGCCGCGGCAGCCAGCTGCTGGCCGCCCTCAACTGGGCCGTGAACTCGGCCCCCAGCGCCATCACCTCCCGCGCCGACGGCAGCCGCCGCGGCGTCGCCGGCCACTCCATGGGCGGCGGCGGCACCCTGGAGGCCCTCGCGGCCGACACCACCGGCAACGTCAAGGCCGGTGTGCCGCTCGCGCCGTGGAACTCCGACAAGACCTGGAACAACGTCAACGAGCCCGTCCAGATCATCGGCGGCGAGAGCGACACCGTCGCCGGTGTCAGCTCGCACTCCATCCCGTTCTACAACTCCCTCGGCGGCTCCAAGAGCTACGTCGAACTGAACGGCGCCAGCCACTTCTTCCCGCAGACCACCAACGCGACCACCTCGCGCGCCCTGGTCTCCTGGTTCAAGCGCTGGCTCAACCAGGACGCCCGCTTCACCCCGTTCACCTGCGGCTACGGCGGCACGGCGGTCTCGGACTTCCGCACCAACGCCTGCTGAAACACCTCCACGGACGCGCGGCGGGGCTGATCCCCCGCCGCGCCTCCGCGCGTCCGCGCCCCGTATATCGTGGATCGAATGCGGGTGACGACGTGGAACGTGAACTCCGTCAAGCAGCGGCTGCCCCGGCTGCTGCCCTGGCTCGACCAGCGGCGACCCGACGTGGTCTGCCTGCAGGAGACCAAACTCGCCGACGCCGCCTTCACCGAACTGCTGGCCGGGGAACTGGCCGACCGCGGCTACGAATACGCCGCACACGGCGAGTCCCGCTGGAACGGGGTCGCGATCCTGTCCCGCGTCGGGCTCGACGACGTCGTGACCGGCCTGCCCGGCGGACCCGGCTTCCCCCACCCCGAAGCACGGGCGGTATCGGCGACCTGCGGCGGCATCCGCGTCCACTCGGTGTACGTGCCCAACGGCCGCACCCCCGACTCCGACCACTACCAGTACAAACTCACCTGGCTCGCCGCGCTGCGCGACACCGTCACCGCCGGATCCGACGCCGTGATCGTCGCCGGTGACATCAACATCGCACCAGCCGACGCCGACGTGTTCGACCCCGCCGCGTTCGCCGGTCACACCCACGTCACCGCCCCCGAACGGGCCGCACTGGCCGACCTGCAGGCCGCCGGGCTGCACGACGTCGTCCGCGAGCACTGGCCCGACAAACGCGTCTTCTCCTACTGGGACTACCGCGCGGGCATGTTCCACCAGGACCTCGGCATGCGCATCGACCTGGTGCTGGCCGGTGCGCCGGTCGCCGCGCGGGTCAAGGCCGCCTGGGTCGACCGGCACGCCCGCAAGGGCACCGGCCCCAGCGACCACGCCCCGGTCATCGTCGACCTCGACGAGGCCCCCGACGGCGACATCGGCCCCGTCGTACCACCCCCGTCCGCCCCGGCGACCCGCCGCACCAAGGCCCGGCTGCCCCAGGCCGCACCGGACGACAAGTGAACGCCCCGCGCCTGCACGTGGGCTGCGCGATGTGGAGCCTCAAATCCTGGCAGGGCCGCTACCTGCCGCATCCGGCCACCGCCGAACAGCGCCTGCGGGCGTACGCCGGATGGTGCGACGCGGTCGAGGGCAACACCACCTTCTACGCGACCCCCGCCCGGACCACCGTCGAGTCCTGGGCGCGGCAGACCGACCCCGACTTCCGGTTCGTGGTCAAACTGCCCAAGCTGATCACCCACGAGCGCCGCCTCGTCGGCGCAGACGCCGAACTGCGCGCCTTCCTGCACGCCATCGAACCCCTGGGCCCCCGGACCCACGCGGTATGGCTGCAGCTACCCGGCTCGTTCACCCCCGCCGACGTGCCGACCCTGGCCGCGTTCCTGCACCGCCTGCCCGCCGAGCACCGCTACGCCGTCGAGGTCCGCCACCGCGCGTTCTTCGACGACGACCGCGCCGCCCGCCAGCTCGAAGACCTGCTCGCCGCAGCCGACGCCGAATGGGTGCCGTTCGACACGGTCGCGTTCTTCCGGTCCCCGCCGACCAGCGACGCCGAACGCGAAGCCTGGGCCAAGAAGCCACGCATGCCGCACCGCTCCCGCGCACTGACCGACCGTCCCATCGTGCGCTACCTGGGCCGCGACGACACCGCCGCCACCGTCGAAGGCTGGCAGCCCTGGGTCGCCACGGTCACCGGCTGGCTGCGCGAGGGCCGCTCGCCGACCTTCTTCCTCCACACCCCCGACAACGCCGACGCCCCCGACCTCGCCCGCCGCTTCCACGACGAGGTCCGCGCCCACGTCCCCGACCTGCCACCGCTCCCCCAGCCCCTGTCGACCGAACCCCTGACCCTGTTCTGACCCCGCGCAGCGCCGGTCATCCTCCGACACGGCAGACCGCCGCAACGCGACGAAGATCGCCGTTTCTGGTCAGAACCTAGGCTCAGACCTCGGCTTCTGGCCCGAACCAGCGATCTTCGCAACGGGCGTCCCCGGTAAGGTTCGCGGATGCGCCGTCTCATCAGCCAGAGCAGGGTCGTCTCCGCGTCGGCGGAGGAGATCTTCGAGCTACTCACCGACCCCGCCCAGCACCCGCTCATCGACGGGTCCGGGTCGGTGCTGGCCGCTCGGGGCACGCCGCGCCGGCTGGCCCTGGGCATGAAGTTCGGCATGGACATGCGCATGGGAGCGGGCTACCGCATCCTCAACACCGTCGTCGAGTTCGAACAGGGCCGCCTGATCGCGTGGCGGCACTTCAACGGCCACCGCTGGCGCTGGCGGCTGGATCCGCACGCCGACGGAACCACCCTGGTCACCGAGGAGTTCGACTGGTCGACCGCGCGCGTGCCGCTGCTGATCAGCCTCAGCTGGTTCCCGCGCCGCAACCGCCGCGCGATCACCCGCTCCCTCGACCGCCTCGCCGCCCGCTTCGCGCCGCGTTGACCGCACTTCACGGCCTGACCGGGTCTCAGGTCGACCCCGGTGCCCCACCCGCGACCGAGTTCGAGCATGTCAGAGGCCTGCGGTCTACTGGTTCCACCGGCTCGACCCACGCCGCCGGACCGTACGAAGGGCGACCGCAACCGTCATGGCCGATCTGAAGGACCACGTCAACGATGCGAGCATCACCCGGCTCGCCACGGCCGTCGCCCGCGTGCACCCCGCCTTCCCGAGCGCGGACTTCGTGACCGCCGCGCGCCGGGGGCTGGAGCCGCTCGCGCTCAAACAGCGCGTATCGGCGGTGTCGGCGCAGCTCGCCACGTTCCTGCCGCAGTCGTTCCCGCACGCCGCGCAGGTGCTGCGCGAGGCCGTCGCCGCGACGCCGCTGGACATGTGGAGCGGCTGGCCCGCCACCGACTACATCGCCGTGCACGGCCTGGAGCATCCCGACGACGCCCTGGCCGCGCTCGCCGCGCTGACCCCGCACGCCACGGCCGAGTTCGCGATCAGGCCCTACCTCGCCAGGCACCCCGAACGCACCCTCGCCCAGCTCCACCAGTGGGCCGCCGACCCCGACCAGCACCTGCGTCGCCTGGCCTCGGAAGGCTCCCGGCCCCGGCTGCCGTGGGCGTCGCGCGTGCCTACGCTGGCCGACCCGCAGGTCACCCTCCCGCTGCTGGACCGCCTGCACGACGACCCCGAGCCGTACGTACGTCGCTCGGTCGCCAACCACCTCAACGACATCACCAAGGACCACCCGGACGTCGCCCTGGCCACGGCCCGCCGCTGGTCCGCGAGCGGCGGCGAAGGCACCGCCTGGGTGGTCCGGCACGCGCTGCGTTCACTGATCAAGCAGGGCCACCCGGAGGCGCTGGGGCTGCTCGGCTTCGACCACGGGGTCGACGTGACCGTGACCGACCTCAGTGTCACGCCGGACACGCTGGCGATCGGCGGGCAGGTCACCATCGCGTTCACGCTCACCGCGGACAGCGACGTGCGGGCCGCCGTCGACTACGTCGTGCATTACGCCGGTGCGCGGGGGGCCCGCGCGCCCAAGGTGTTCAAGCTGACCACCGCGACCCTGGAACCGGGACTGCCCCGCCAGGTCACCCGCCGCCACACGTTCCAGCATGTCAGCATCCGTCAGCTGTATCCGGGACCGCACCGCGTCGACATCCAGGTCAACGGCCGGGTGCTGGCGGGCGCGGACATCGTGCTACGCGACGGCCACTGACCCGGTGTTCACGCGGCCGGACGCCCACCGCCGCCACTGTACGATGGCCTGCGAGTGAAGGGCCTGATGTCGTTGGTCACCCGAGGTAGGCGCACCGCGTCGCGCCCGGCGTTGAGCCGGGACCGCGTGCTGCGGGCGGCGGTCGAGATCGCCGACGAGGCCGGTATCGCCGCCGTGACGATGCGCCGCCTGGCCGAGAACCTCGGGGCCGAAGCGATGTCGCTCTACCACCACGTGGCCAACAAGGATCAGGTCCTCGACGGCGTCGTCGACGTCATCGCGGCCGAGATCAACGAGGCCGTCGGCCGGATCACGCTGCCGACCCACGGCGCGGCGTGGAAAGCCGCGGCACGGGAGCGCATCCTCACCGCCCGGCAGGTGCTGCTGCGGCACAAGTGGGCTCCGGCACTGTTCGAGTCGCGGTCGACGACCAGCCCTGCGGTGCTGCTGTACTTCGACGGGCTGGTCGGCATCATGCGCGACGGCGGATTCTCCAACGACCTGGCCCATCATGCGATGCACGCGCTGGGCAGCCGGGCGATGGGATTCAGCCAGGAACTGTTCAGCCCCGGCGACCGACCGGCCACCGGCGAGCCCGATCCGGTGATGGCGGCGATGGCGGCCCGGCTACCTCATCTGGTCGGCATGCTGGCCGAGGTCATGCACGACGATCCCGACTCGACGGTGGGCTGGTGCGACGACCAGTCGGAGTTCGAGTTCGGGCTGGATCTGCTGCTCGAAGGCCTCGACCGCCGGCGTTGACCGCAATCGGTGTCCACCGGGTCGGCCGCCACTGCGCGGCGGTCGATTCTGCCGGTTGATTCTGCCGGGAACTGCCGGGCAGGCCTCCCGGCCCGGACCGGCCAGACGCAGGTGGCGCGGCTGTTTCGTGTCTTATTTGGAGCGCTGAAGGAGACGGCTCCGATTCCGCTTGCCCTCCACCACGGCTGCATACCGTCGAGTCACTGGCGGTGCGGGTGATGCCGCGACGCCAGGTCGGCAGGAACGCCGGGCCGGTTCGGCCCGGCTGTCATCCAGGGAGGATGCAGATGAAGCTTCGTTCGAGGAAACTGGCAGCGGTGGCGGGTGGGCTCGGCCTGGCCTTCGCGGGTGTGGTGCTGCCCGCGAGCGCCGCACACGCGGCCTGGGCGCCCAGCTGCGTGGAGGTCTTCGGACCGCCGGCGACCCAGTCGGCGCTGGTGCAGAACGACTGCTCGACGACCCAGAAGGTGCGGGTCATCGTCGCCTGGGGCCCGGACAGCAGCTGCGTGACGCTGCAGGCGGGCTACGAGTTCACCTACCGGTGGTCGATCGGGTCGTACGACGGCGTGGCCCTCTGCTGACGGGTCCGCCAGCCGTCAGGTGAGTCTTCCGAGCTGATCGCCGGGACACCGCTCTGACCTGAAGACGCCCCGGCCCTCCTTTGACGGGCCGGGGCGTCTCGCGTGAGTGGAAGGAACAAGCCGGACATCGCCGTTCGGGTGGACGCGCGTGGCCTGCCACACGAGGCCCGCCATTGACCGTCTTGCATCAGCCCGCTACCTTACAACGTAAGACTTACAACGTAAGGACAGGAGAGACCGATGAGGGCATACCTGCTCCACTCCTACGGATCGCCCGCGAACCTGCGGCTCAGCGACGTCGAGCAGCCCACGCCGGGGGCCGGTGAGGTCCTCGTCCGGGTCCGCGCGACCTCGATCAACCCCTACGACTGGCACCACATGCGTGGCGAGCCGATCGCCGCGCGGTTCATGGGCGGCGGGTTCGGCAAGCGCCGACCGAACGTGGCGATCCAGGGCTGCGACCTCGCGGGTGAGGTGGCCGCGGTCGGCTCCGGGGTCACCCGGTTCCAGACCGGCGACGCCGTATACGCACTGGTGAAACACGGCAGCTTCGGGCAGTACGCGATCGTCCGCGAGGACCACCTCGCACCCAAGCCGCAGAGCCTGTCCTTCGAGCAGGCCGCGACGGTGCCGATGGCCGCGCTGACCGCGCTCGTCGCGATCCGCGACGACGCCAAGGTCCGAGCAGGGCAGAAGGTCCTCGTCAACGGGGCCTCCGGCGGGGTCGGCACGTTCGCCGTGCAACTGGCCCGAGCCGCGGGCGCGCAGGTCGCCGCGGTGTGCAGCACCCGCAACGTGGAACTGGTCCGGTCGCTCGGCGCGACCGAGGCCATCGACTACACGACGCAGGACTTCACCCGTGTCGCCCGCGGCTTCGACGCCCTGCTCGACATCGCCGGAAGCCCGTCGGTGCGGGCCGCGCGGCGCACGCTGAACCCGACCGGCACGTACGTCGTCGTCGGCGGCGACGCCGGACGGTGGGTCCGCCCGGTCGACCACATGATCGCCGCCACCGCGATGGGCCGCTTCGCCTCCCAGTCCGTGGTCATCACCGCCACCCCGATCAGCCCCGCGAACGCCGCCGGGCTGGCGGAGCTGACCGCGCTGTTCGACAGCGGAGCGGTCACGCCGGTCATCGACCGCCGTTACCCGTTCACCGAGCTGCCCGAGGCGATGCGCTACGTCGAGGCCGGACGCGCCCGCGGCAAGGTGGTGGTCACTGTCGATTGAAACGCGGGGCACGCCGTCCGCAACGCAGAAGCGCCGCCGGCGGCAGCGCCGCAGCCGAGCCGGGTATGCCTAGCCCTACCCCGGTTCGGCCCCTTGGGCGGCTGGGCCGGGCCGACCTCGCTGGCTAGCGTGAGCACATGCCCGCTGAGCAGCCACATTTCCTCCTCGCCGCCATCACCTCACGCCGCTACCTGATCTCGGAGTGGCCCTGGCGTGCCCTGTTCTCCGTCCTGACCGCCCTGCCGGTGGTCGGCATCGCCGCGCTGCTGCTGACGCCGGTCACGGTGGTCGGGACGGCCGCGATCGTCAAGCTCACCGGCGCGGGACTGCACGGCCCGACGCTGCTGTCGCTCGCCGGGCTCGCCACGTTCACGCTGGCGGCGTTCGGCACCCTGCTGGCAGCCCCGTTCGCGGCGGTCGAGCGCCGCCGGCTGGGCATCGTCGACCCGCGCCCGCTGGAACCGGTGCCGCGCGCCGACTCCGTCGCGTCCTGGATCGGTGCCCGCTACGCCGATGCCGCGTCGTGGCGCGAACTGCTGTTCCTGGTGCTGCTGGGCACGGTCGCACCGGTCGTCTACGGCACACTGGCCTTCGCGACGTTCATCACCGGCACGCTGATCATCAGCCCGCTGCTGGTCCCCCGTGAACTCGACGGCGGACCCGTCACCATCACCATGGGGCCCTGGCAGGCCGACACCCCCGCGCAGGCCATCCCGTTCGCGCTGCTCGGCCTGGCCCTGCTGCCCGTGCTGGCGTATCTGACGGGGCTGCTGGCGGCCGGGCACGCCGCGACCGCCCGCGCCCTGCTGGGCGGGACCGGGCAGGCCGAGCTGCGGGAGGTGGCCCGCTCGCGGACGCGGCTGGTCGACGCGTTCGACGCCGAGCGCCGCCGTATCGAACGCGACCTGCACGACGGCGCGCAGCACCGGCTGACCAGCCTGACCCTGCAGCTCGGCGTCGCCCGGCTGGACCTGGCCGACGACACCCCCGCCGCGGCGGCGCTGGACCGGGCGACGACCGAGGCCAAGGATCTGATGGTGCTGCTGCGCGACCTCGTGCACGGCATCAGCCCGCAGACGCTGGCCGATCTCGGCCTGCCCGCCGCGCTGCGCGATCTCGCCGAACGCAGCCCCCTCGACGTCACCGTCACCGTCGCGCCGCAGGTCGCCGACCGCTACCCGGCCCGGGTCGAGAACACCGCGTACTTCGTGGCCTCCGAGGCGCTGGGCAACGTCGCCAAGCATGCGCGCACCGGGGCTGCGGCGATCCGGCTCGCCCGCCACGGCGACCTGCTGGTCGTCGAGGTCCGCGACGAGGGCGCGGGCGGGGCCGATCCGATGCGCGGCACGGGCCTGACCGGCCTGGCCGACCGGGTCGCGGCGGTCGGCGGGCGGTTGCTGCTGTCCAGCCCGGCCGGGGGCCCTACGCTCGTGCGTGTGGAGCTGCCGTGCCTGAGCTGACCAGGGTCGTGCTGGCCGAGGACGGGGTGCTGCTGCGGGAGGGCCTGACCGGTGTCCTGGAGCGGTTCGGGTTCGCGGTGGTCGCCGCGGTCGGTGACGCCGCCGCGCTGCTCGACGCGGTCGCGGCCGAGGACCCGGACCTGGTGATCACCGACATCCGGATGCCGCCGAGCTTCACCGACGAGGGCCTGCGGGCCGCGCTGGCGTTACGGGCGGCGGACCCCGGCCGGGCCGTGGTCGTGCTCAGCCAGTACGTGCGGGCCGAGTTCGCCGCGCGGCTGCTCGACAGCGGCGACGGGCGGCGGGTCGGCTACCTGCTCAAGGACCGGGTCGTGGACATCGCCGCGTTCGTCGGGGCGCTGCGGGCCGTGGTGGGTGGCGGCACGGTCATCGACCCCGATGTCGTACGCCATCTGCTGGCCCGCCGCCACGACCCGGTCGCCGAACTGTCCCCGCGCGAGCGGGAGGTGCTGGCGCTGGTCGCCGAGGGCCACTCCAACGCCGCGATAGCCAGGCGGCTGACGGTCACCGAGGCGGCGGTCGGCAAGCACGTCGGCAACATCCTGGCCAAACTCGGACTTCCGCCGGACGACGACACCAACCGCAGAGTGCTGGCGGTGCTCGCTTACCTCCGCTCGACCCCGCCTGCCTGACGTAGTGCCGTTCCTCGCGCAGGCGGTCAGGACAGTGCGAGCACGTCGTAGTCGTCGAGGTAGGCGGTATACGCCGACGGCGTGTAGGTGGCCAGCGTCGCACCTAGGTCCCGAACAGCGGCGACGGCTTGGGCTGCGGCGTGGTCCAGGCCGTCCATGTTGACCGCCACCCCGGGCACCTGATGGGCGGCCAGGCCGATGACCGCCACAGGACCATCCTCGCGCGAGGTCAGTTCGGTCACCAGGTCCCACTCCTTCGGAGAGAGCTCTCTGCACGCGTCGAGCAGCACCAGCACGGGAATCCCGGTGCGGGCGTCGCCCTCGTACGCGGAACTGATCAGCTCGCCGACCGCGATGGCGTCCATCCGCGCATACGCCAGCACAGCGCTCGCGTCGAGGACGACTCCGATCCTCACGCAGCGCGCCGCAAACGGGCTGCCGCACGGCGCGCCTCGAGATCACGCAGGCGCCCGCCCATCTTGGCGATGCCGTCGGCGGTGACGGCATGGTCCCCGGTGTAGCCGTGCCGCTCGAACATCGCGTGCAGGGCCTCGGTCTCCTCGGCCTTCTTCTTGTCGTGCTCGATAAGACCAGCGATGTACTGCGAGGCGTTGCCCTTGCTACGGGCATACTCTGCCAGGTCGACGGGCAGGCTGACGGAGGTACGGTCCGTCCCGGTACGCTCGGTGCTCATACGATTATCGTACTCCCGTAACACAGATCAACACAGCCTGAGCTATCGAGCGTCGGCAACCCTCGCGGTGAGGTGGCGGGCGTTGGCCCAGACCGCGTAGAGGGCGGGGGCGGGCAGCAGGAACAGGCCGATCGCGGGTTTGGCGACGACTGCCGCGGCCAGGATGCCCAGGATCGCCAGGTTGGCCAGGCTGAGATACCAGTACCGGATCGACACGTAGGCGCAGGCCAGCACGGTGGTGCGCCGCAGGCGGGCGTCGGCGGCCAGCAGCGCGGTGGCGGTGGCGGCCACGAGTGCGATGAGCAGGGCGAGCAGCGGGGTCACCGCGCCGAACGGGCCGCCGAGGGCGAGCTGGAAGTCGGCGGCCAGCACGATCACGGCGGCGGCCGCGCAGGCGGAGACGGCGAGCGCCCGGCCGAACGAGGTGCGGTAGGCGTTCCAGAAGGCGCGACCGACCCGGTGCTCGCCGTCGGACAGGGCCGCGAACGCGGCGAACGCGGCGGCTGCGGCCGGTCCGCACAGTGCCGCCAGCGCGGTGTAGAACGGCCAGGCGTGCAGTGGGCTGCCGCCGGCGGCGAGGGCCGCGAGCAGGGGCAGGCAGGCGGCGAGCAGGCACAGGTTGATCTTCAGTCCGGCGTACACGGTGCTGAAGACGGTGTCGTAGGGCAGCCGGGCGAGTAGTCGCATGTCAGGTCATCCCTTCATGCCGGAGGTGGCGATGCCCTGGATGAAGTGGCGCTGGCCGAGCAGGAAGATGATCGTGATGGGGAGTACGGACAGCACCGACCCGGTCATGATCATGGCGTAGTCGGCGTCGAACTGGCCGACGAACGAGCGCAGGCCGAGCTGGATCGTCCACAGGTCGTTGCTGGTCAGGTAGATGAACGGGCCCATGTAGTCGTTCCAGGTGTTGACGAAGGTCAGCAGGGCGAGGCTGGCCAGCGCCGGTTTGGACAGCGGCAGCATGATCCGGGCCCAGATGCCGTACTCGGACAGGCCGTCGACGCGGGCGGCTTCGCACAGTTCGTCGGGGATGGTCAGGTAGTACTGGCGCATCAGGAAGACGCCGAACGCGCCGAAGGCCTGCAGCAGGATCAGTGACCAGAACGTGTCGGTCAGCCCGGCCTTCTGCATCATGATGTACTGCGGGATCATGTACGCCTGCCACGGCACGGCGATGGTCGCGATGTACAGCATGAACAGCACGTCGCGGCCCCGGAAGCGCACCTTGGCGAACCCGTAGGCGGCGAAGCTGCCGGTCAGCACCTGCAGCAGGGTGATGACCAGGCTGAGGAACACGGTGTTGCCCAGGTAGGTGGCCAGCGGCACGCGCGACCAGATGTCGGCGAAGTTGTGCCACTGGAAGTCTTTCGGGATCCACTGGACCGGGATGGTGAACACGTCGTTGTTGCGTTTGAGCGACGCGCTGATCATCCACAGGAACGGCACCAGGATCGCCAGCGCGGCCAGGCCCAGCACGACATACAGAACGACCCGGCGGACCAGCGCGAACGCGCCGCGCGCGGGCTCGGATGCGGCGGTGGTCATCGGCGCTCCCGGCGGTTGTTGAACCAGAACTGGGCGAGGGTGAACACCAGCACGAGCATGAACAGCACGAGCGAGATCGCCGAGGCGTAGCCGAACTCGCCCTCGATGATGCCGCGGCGGTAGATCTGCTGGGACAGCACGAGGGTGGCGCGGCCGGGGCCGCCGTCGGTCATGACGACGATGAGGTCGAAGACCTTGAAGCTCTGCACGGTCAGCAGGATGAGCACGAGGAAGGTGACCGGCCGCAGGCCGGGCAGGGTGACGGCGCGGAAGCGCTGCCAGGTGCTCGCGCCGTCGACGGTGGCGGCCTCGTACTGCTCGTGCGGGATGGCCTGGAGTCCGGCCAGGAACAGCACCATGTAGTAGCCCATGTCGCGCCATACGCTGGTGAGGATGACCGCGGGCATGGCCCAGGTGGTGCTGGTGGTCCACCCGGGCGGGTCGTCGACGCCGATGAACTGCAGGAACTGGTTGACCGGGCCGAACTCGGGGTTGAACAGCATGTTCCAGACGATGGCGACCGCGACCAGCGAGGTGATGTAGGGGAAGAACGCGGCGGCACGGAAGAAGCCGACCCCGGCGATCCTCCGGTTGAGCAGCAGCGCGAGGCCGAGTGCGGCGAGCATGGTCAGCGGCACGTGACCCAGGGCGTAGAAGGCCGTGTTCCGCAGCGCGATCTTGGTGGATTCGTCGTCGAGCAGCCGCTGGAAGTTGTCCAGGCCGACCCACTCGGGCGGGTTGTAGGAGTCCCACTCCATGAACGACAGGGTGAACGCGGCGATCACCGGCACGAGGGTGAGCACGGCGAAGCCGAGGAAGTTCGGCAGGATGAAGCTCCAGCCGATGAGCGTGTTGCGCCGGGCGCGGCGTCGGTCGCGCGCCCGCGGCGACGGTGCGGGCTTCGCGGTCGCCGGTGCCGCGGTGAGCAGGTCTGCCATCTCGTCCTCCCGGGCGGGGACGGCCGGGTGGCCGTCCCCGCGTGCGTGGGTCAGTTGACTTCGCTCTTGACGCGGGACTCCATCTCCTTGATCGCGTCCTCGATCGCCTTCTGCTTGGTCATGATGAGCTGGTGTTCCTCGTTGAGGATCGTGTCGATCTTCGCGGTCTTGTCGCTGACCGGCATCTCAGGGTTGACCTTCTCGGGCGCGAAGGCCTTCTTCGACAGGTCGTCGGTGGGCATGCCCGGCAGCGTGAAGTACTGCTGGCGGATCTCGTCGCTCTGGTACGCCGGGACGACGCCGATGCCGGTGATCGCCTTCGCGCCGGCCAGCGAGCTGGCGAACTCGACGAACTTCTGCGCGGCGGCGGCGTGCTTGGCCTTCTTGTTGACCGCGAACGCGGTCGGTGCGCCGAACGTGGTGACGCCCGTCGCGCCGGGCCGCTGCGGCATCGGGGCGATGGCCCAGTCGGCGTCGGTGGTGCCCTTCTTCTTCTCCGACAGGATCTTGGCGATGTACCAGGTGCCCATCGGCAGCATCGCGGTCTTGCCGGATTCGAACATCGAGGCGTAGCCGGTCTTCTGGGTGACCGCGGTGCCGAAGTCGAGGGTGGCCCCGGCCTCCTGCAGCGCCAGCGCGGTCTTGTACTGGTCGGCGAAGAACTTGTAGTCGCCGCCGAGCTGGTCGCCGCCGGTCTGCGCGGCGGAGATGGCCTGCACGATGGAGCGCCAGGTGTGCTGGTAGGCGCCGTAGACCTTCTTCTCGCCGGTGCCCGACGTCAGCTTCTTGGCCAGTTCGACGTACTGGTCCCAGGTCAGGTTCGTCGGGTAGGGCTGGCCGGCGGCGTCGAAGATCTTCTTGTTGTAGTACAGGACCCAGAAGTCCTGCCGGTAGGGCAGCGCGTAGTACTTGTCGCTCTCCTGCTTGTACTGGTCGAGCCCGGCGAGTTTGCCGCCCTCGGCCGACGTCGCGGCCGCGGTGATGTCCTTGAGCTGTCCGCGTCCGGCGAAGCGCACGTAGTCGGCCAGGGTCTTCATGGTGATGACGTCGGTGGTGTCGCCACCGGCGAGCATCGTGGTGACCTTGGTCGGGTAGTCGGCGGCGAGGATGTCGACCGGCTTGACGGTGATGTCGGGGTTCGCCTGGTGGAAGGCGTCGAACAGGGTCTGGAACTCGGGGGTGGAGGCCAGGCTCCACACCGCGACGGTGAGCTCGACGGGGCCGCTTTCGGTCTCGTCGCCGCCGGAGCCGCACGCGGTCAGCGGCAGGGTCGCCGCCATCGCCAGGGCGGCCGCTGCCAGCATCTTCCTTCTCTTCACGAACGTTCCTTCCTAAAGGACGGCCGCTTACGCGGCGGAGGATCTGTTCTGTGCGTGGTGGTGCGGGCCGGTCGGCGGCGCGGGCAGCGCCGCCGTCGTGGTGACCTGGTCGGGCCACGTGACCCGGACGACCGGCGCGTCCTCGGGTCCCGAGATCTGGGCCAGCGGCGCGAGGTCGCCGCCGTTGAGCGCGAACGCGGCGGCGTGCCAGCCGGTCTGCGGCCTGGTCTGCAGCCAGGGGATGGCGGTGTGGGCGGCCAGCGGGGTGGCGTCGCGTACGGTGTGCACCCCGGCGACGTCGAGGCCGTACAGCCCGACGGCGGTCGAGGTCAGCGTCGTGCCGACGGCTTCGGCGACGGGCAGGCCGGGTCCGGCTGCCGGGCTGGCGGGCTGCGGATGCGCCGGGGCGTCGATCGGGCTCGACCGGTCCTCGGCCGGTGCCGCCGGGACGGGCCAGCCGCCGACGCGCAGTGCCGTGACCTGCTCCCAGCCGGGTGCCGCGGCCGGGTCGACGTGGATGAGCCGGACCTCCCACGCGCCGCGCACCACCGACACGGTGGTGACGGTGGCCGCGTCGACGGCCTGGCCGGTCAGCCCGGAGCCGTAGTCGAGGGCAGCGGGGTCCGGGGTGACCCAGTGGCAGCGGGCGCGGGAGGCCAGCACGGCGGCGTCGCCGTCCAAGGCCCGTACGTCCAGGGTGGTGAAACCGCTGCGGTGGGTGGCCTCGCCGTGCGTGTCGAGCAGCACGACCGACTGGTCCAGCGGGCAGTGCCAGCCGTCGTCGTCCATCGCGGGGGCGGTCGCGGTCGAGTAGCCGAACCGGGCGTACAGCGGCGAGTCGGTGCTGCGGTCGCCGGGGCGGGCGTGGTCGGTGCCGTGGTTGTAGACGCGCACGACGCCGTCGGCGGCGGTCGCCGACAGGGCCCAGCCGGGTGCGGCGACGACCGCGAACTGGTCGGCCTGCTCGACGGGCAGCGGCTGCTCGGTCGCGGTCCACACCGGATGTTCGGCGGGCAGGGCGAGTCCGAGCAGGCCCTTGGACGCCCAGTACGGCGAGCCGGTGCCGGAGTAGTGCTGGGCGATGGGCCGCCACGGGTGGAACCAGCCGAGGTTGAGCAGCCCGTCGTCGTCGGGTGCGCCGCGGTCGGTGAAGTGTTTGACGATCCCGGACGCGGCCCGGCGGGTCAGGCCCGGGGCCAGCGCGTCGCTGCCGGCCAGGGCGCCCGCCCAGAACGGTGCGGCGGCCGCGAAGCGGTAGGTGAGGCTGCGGCCCTGGATCAGCGGGGAGCCGTCCGCGCCGACCAGCCGGACCGCGTCGAGCAGGTAGCGGTCCAGGCGCTGGCGGTAGGTGGGCAGCAGCGGGGCGGCCCGGTCCTGCGCGCCGGTCATCCGGCTCCACAGGATCGGGTACAGGTGCAGCGCCCAGCCCGCGTAGTGGTCGTAGCTGCGCTCGGGCCCGTCGCAGTACCAGCCGCCGTCGCGGGCGAACGACTCGTGGGTGGCCAGGTCGGCTGCCATGTCGTCGGGTGAGAAGGGTCCGCCGACCGACGCCAGGAACTGCTCGACGACGATGCGGAACCAGACCCAGTTCGTCTGCGGGTAGGCGTGGTCGCCGACGACCTGGGCGAGGTAGTCCACGACGCGGTCGCGTACGCCATGGTCGAGGTTGTCCCACAGCCACGGCCGGGTCATGTCCAGGATCAGCGCGATCGACGCGGCCTCGACCTTGGCCTGGCCGTGCTCGCGCGGCGTGGTCCAGCGTTCGGGCGAGCGCGGGTCGGTGCCCGCGGCGAGGCCGGCCGCGTAGCGTTCGAGCAGGTTGGCGGGGTCGTTGCCGTGTTCGCCGGTGATCTGGAACCCGGCGAGCAGGAAGGTGCGGGCGAAGCCTTCGAGGCCGTCGACGGCGGTGCCGTAGCCGCCGGGCGGCCCGGGCGGGGTGATCAGCGCTCCGGTCGGTGAGGCGTGCCGCCAGGCGGCGGCGAGCAGGTGGTCGGCCAGCGCGGACCAGTGGGTGCGGGTCCATCCGGTGTACGGCGACAGGCTCGCCTGCTGCTCGTCGACGGCGGTGCGGTGGGAGCTCATGCGATCACTTCCAGGGCTTCGCTGGTGACGGCGTCGATCGGGGGTCGGCCGTGGACGTGGCGTTCGAGTTCGTCGAGGGCCTGGGCGCTCAGGCGGCGGGTCTCCGAGCCGAGCGACCCGGCGATGTGCGGGGTGATCATGACGTTGGGCAGCTGGGCCAGCAGGGATCCGGCGGGCAGCGGCTCGGGGTCGGTGACGTCGAGGATGGCGTTGAGCCGCCCGGTGGCGCATTCGCGTTCCAGCGCGGCGGTGTCGAGCACGGCCCCGCGGGCGGTGTTGATGACGGTCGCGCCGTCGGGCAGCAGGGCCAGCTCGCGGGTGCCGAGGGTGTGCCGGGTCTGCGGGAGTTCGGGCAGGTGCAGCGAGACGATGTCGGCGGCGGTCAGCAGTTCGTCGAGTTCGACCAGTCGTCCGCCGGCGGCGGTGACGGCGGCCGGGTCGGCGTACGGGTCGGTGACGAGCACCTGCGCGGTGTCCAGGGTGCGCAGCCGTTCGACGACGCGGCGGCCGATGCGGGAGAAGCCGACGATGCCGATGGTGCGGCCGTAGTTGGACAGGTCCTCGCGGTGGTGCACTGCGTCCCAGTTCGCGGGGCGACGGCGTGACTCGGCGGCCAGTACGTGGGCTTTCTTGCCGGCGAACACGATCGCGGCGAGGGTGTACTCGGCGACCGGGGTGGCGTTGGCCTCGGCGGCGCTGGTGACCAGGATGCCGCGCCGCCAGATCTCGTCGGAGACGAGGTTGCGTACGCTGCCGGCGCAGTGCAGGACGGCCCGCAGCCGGGGCGCGGCGGCCAGCCGCTGCGCGGTGAGCGTCGGGGCGCCCCAGGAGGTGAGCAGGACGTCGGTGTCGGCCAGGCGGGCCCGGACGTGCGGGTCGTCGAGGTCGTCGGTCCAGATCGGGTCGCCGAGGTCGGCCAGCGCGCGCAGCCGCTGCAGTTCTGCGGGCCCGAATTGGAGCCGGAACGGTTCGGGCCCCATCACGAGCAGTGCCTGCGGACGGTACATATGCGGTGGCCTCTCCCCGGTTCACAGAGCCTTGCTGATATGTTTGTTTATGTTCGTTCGAACAGTGCGCAAAGTAGACCAGTCTAGAAACTGCACGACAAGGGCCCGTTACGAACCTGTAACACGCAACGCGTAGACCTGGGCTTTTCTTTGTGAACGAATATGTTCGTTTCAAGTGTGAGGGAGGGACCGATGGTGCGAGCAGCCCGCCGTCGATGCCCGTCCGGGCCGGTCGGATCCGCCCGGACGGCGGCCCGCCGCGTGCCGTGCCACACCGCGCGTCCGTGCACAATCGAGCCCGACACGCGCGACACCACCGTGGAGGCCCAGCCGTGACCCTGTCCGAGCCACCGCTGCTGCCCGACCAGCGCCGCGAACGGCTCCTGGCCGACCTGCACACCCACGGCACGCTGCGGGTCAGCGAGATCGCCCGCGCGCTGGGCGTCACCACCGTCACCGTGCGCCGCGACATCGCCCAGCTCGCCGACGAGGGCGCGATCGAACGCGTACACGGCGGCATCCGGCTGCCCCGCGCCAACGACGGGCAGCCGCACCTGCGCGTCGCGGTCGCCGAGCCCGGCCGCGCAGGAGCAGCCGACGAGTCGTCACTGCCCGCCGTCGGCATGGTCGTGCCGTCACTGGACTACTACTGGCCCGAGATCATCCGCGGGGCCCGTGACGCCGCGCCCGACGCGGGGGTGCGCATCGTGCTGCGCGGATCGTCCTACGACGACGTCGCCGACGTACGCCGCCAAACGACGTGGCTGCTGGAGACCGCGGGCATCCAGGGTCTGCTGATCGCCCCGCCGACCCTGGGCGAGCAGGCCGCACAGCTCATCGACTGGCTGGCCGCACTGGACATCCCGGTGGTGTTCCTCGAACGCACCGCCACCGTCGGCGTCTACCACGAGCACGTCGAATCGGTGTCCACTGACCACGCGTTCGGCGCGAGCCTGGCCGTGCGGCACCTGGCCGCGCGAGGCCACCGCCGGGTCGGCTTCCTCGCCTCGGCCAGCAGCCCGCACACCCCCGCGGTGCGGCGCGGCTGGCAGCAGACCGTCGCCGACATCGGCCTGGACCCCGGCACCCCCGAACTGATCAGCCCCGACCACCGCGATCCGCGCTGGGACGCCGAGATCGACCGCGGCATCGACGCCTGGCTCGCCACCGGCACGACGGCGCTGCTGGCCCACTCCGACCGGGAGGCGATCTCGCTGGTCACCCGCTGCGAGGAACGCGGCATCGGCGTCCCCGGCGACCTGGCCGTGGTCGCGTTCGACGACGAGGTCGCGGGCCTGGCCAATCCGACGCTGAGCGCCATCCGCCCGGCGAAGTACACCATCGGCGAGAGCGCGATGCAGCTGCTGTCCCAGCGCATCCTGGACCCGGCCCGCCCGGTGCACCGGGTGCTGATCAGCCCCCAGCTGATCGTGCGCGACTCCAGCGGCACCCGCCAGTGACCATGCCGGCCCTGGCACGCCCCGCGGGCGAGCTGACCTCGCTGCTGCGCGACATCCGGGCCGCGGCGACCGGTGAGCCCCTGCCCGACCTCGGCTTCTCGGCCTACCGCGACTACTTCGACACCGGCAACCGCATCCGCTACGAGCGCCGCTACTTCCGCCGCCGCGCCCGCCTGGCCGCGCAGGCCGCCCAGGCACTGCTGGACCCGGACACCGACCTCGGGCCGCTGGCCGACACCCTGTGGTCGGTCTGCGACGAGTACACCTGGGCCCTGCCGGCGCACGTGCGCCACAGCGCCGACCAGGACCGGGGACCCGAACAGTGCCTGGACCTGTTCGCCGCCGAGACCGCCCACACCGTCGCCGAGACCGTGGCCGCCCTCGGTGACCGGCTCGACCGGCGGGTGGGCGACCGGGTCCGGTCGCAGGTGCGGCGGCGCGTCTTCGAGCCGTACCTCGACGCGCGGCCGCTGAACTGGGAAGGCCACGGCAACAACTGGGAAGCCGTGTGCGCGGGCGCGACCGGGCTCGCCGCGCTCGCACTGCTGCACGACTCCCCCGCCGACGCCGCCGCACTGGCCGCGATGCTCGACCGCAGCCGCCGGGCCATGGACCGCTACCTGGGCGGGTTCGGCGACGACGGCGGCTGCGCCGAAGGCGTCGACTACTGGGTCTACGGCTTCGGCTACTTCGTCTACTTCGCCGAGGCGCTGCGCGAGCACACCGGCCACGACCTGCTGGACTCGGCGAAGGTCGCGCAGATCGCGGCGTTCCCGCACCGGGTGGCGCTGGGCGGCGGGGCGTACGTGCCGTTCTCCGACGCCTCCGAGCGGCCGTGGCTGCCAGCGGGGCTGCTCACGCGGCTTGCCGAACGGTTCGGCACTCCGCCCGCGCGGGTCGTGCCGTCGCTGCACGACGACCACTGCTACCGGTGGGGGCACCTGTCCCGGACGCTGGCCTGGTTCCGGCCGCTGCCCGCGCCCGCGCCCACCGGGAACAGCAGTTACCTGCCGGACCTGGCCTGGGTGGTGCACCGGGGGCGGACCGGGTTCGCGGCCAAGGGCGGCAACAACGACGAGCCGCACAACCACAACGACCTGGGCCACTTCGTCCTGCACACGCACGGCGTCAGCGTGCTGGACGACCTCGGCGCGGGCGAGTACACCGCCGGCTACTTCGGACCCGGCCGCCACGCGTTCCTGCACCCGTCGGCGCGCGGTCACTCCGTTCCGGTCATCGACGGCCAGGCCCAGCTACCGGGGCCGGACCGGGCCGCGAAGGTGCTGCACCACGCCGACGACGGCGGCACGGTCAGCTTCGACCTCGACCTGACCGGCGCGTACCAGGTCGACGGGTTGCGCTCGCTGGTCCGGCGCTTCCGCTGGTCCGACGGGCGGCTCGAACTGACCGACGAGATCGACGCCGCACGGGACCTGCCCGTCGAGGAGCTGTTCATCAGCCGCCGCGAACCTGTGCTGGCCACCGGTTCTGCCGACTGGGACGGCCTGGCCACCCTCACCCACGACTGCCCCCAGGCGGCGGTCTCCGTGGAGCCGACCAGCGACCACCAGGCCCAACCCGACCGGGTATATCGCCTGACCTGCACCACCCTGGCCCCAGCCGGGCGCTCCAGCCACCGCTTCGTGTTCGAGCTCGCCTGATCGAACGGCCCTCGACAGGAGGATCGCCTGCCATCGGCCAGGATCGGACGACCGCCGTCCATGATCGCCGCTTAGGGTCACAAGTGGAGTCCTGCCGCACTTTTCGGCACGAGACGGCGATCATCGTCGGCGCTCGACGCCACGCCGGGGCGATCTGCTCCTTTTTCCGCCTCTTCCGGCGGCGGCCCGGCGTGGTCGACAATTCTCCTATGTCTGAGCAAAACGGTCATCCAGTGTCCGGTGACGTGTCCGGTGAAGGTCTGCACACGGTGCTCGTGATCGGGGCCGGGATCGCCGGACTGGCGGCCGCCACGGCGTTGCGCGGGCTGGGCCACACCGTCACGGTCCTGGAGGCACGCGAGCGGGTCGGCGGGCGCATCTGGACCGACGCCGAGGGCGTCGACCTGGGCGCGCACTGGATCCACGGCACCGACGGCAACCCGATCACCGAGCTCGTCGAACGGCTGGAGATCGGCTACAGCTACGTCGGCGGGGACAGCTCCTACACCGGCGGCTTCGACAGCCTCGACCTGTTCGGCGCGGACCGGCGCATGATCGGCCAGGCCGCCAAGAACCGCACCCTGGAACTGGCCGACGGCGTACTGCACGAACTCGAACAGCGCGCCGAGCACGCCCGCCGACGCGAACTGCCGGACATGTCACTGGCCCAGGCCATCACGCAGATCCTCGCCGCCCGCGGCTACAGCCCCGACGACGAGCACGCCGTGCGCTACCACCTCAACGTGGTGCTGCGCGAGGACGTCGCCGAGGACGCCGACCGGCTGTCGCTGAAGTTCTGGGAGGACGGCTACCTGGTCTACGGCCACGGCGACAGCGTCCTGCACCGCGGCTACCAGTCCGTCGTGGACGCCCTCGCCGACGGCCTGGACGTACGCCTGGGCCACGTCGTGACACGGATCGAGACCGGCGGGCCGGGACCGGTCCGGGCCGTCACCGCCCACGGCGACTTCACCGCCGACAAGGTGCTGGTCACCCTGCCGCTCGGGGTGCTCAAGAGCGGGACCGTGGCCTTCGACCCGCCGCTGCCCGAGCCGAAGCAGTCGGCGATCGACAGGCTCGGGTTCGGCACCCTCAACAAGATCGCACTGCACTTCGCGGAGCCGTTCTGGCCGCTGGAGCAGTACGCCTTCGGTTACCTGTGCCGCGACACCGACCGCCATCCCACGGTCGTGATCAGCATGTGGAAGTCGCACGGCAAGCCGATCCTGGTGATGCTGCTGGGCGGCTCGCTCGGCCGCGAACTGGAGACCTGGTCCGACGAGCAGGTCGCCGAGTACGGCGACACCGTCGTACGGGACCTGTTCGGCCCCGACGCGCCCGCCCCCGCGCACGTCTCCCGCACCGGCTGGTCCGGTGACCCGTTCGCGCGCGGCTCGTACGCCTGCATCGGGGTGGACGCCTCCCCGAAGGACATCGGCGTGCTCGCCGAACCGGTCGCCGGACGGCTGTTCTTCGCGGGCGAGGCCACCAACTCCTACCACTGGGGCTGCGTGCACAGCGCCTACGAGTCAGGCCTGCGCGAGGCCGCCCGGATCAGCGGCGACACCTCCCTGTACACCGCGCCCAGCGCCGAGACCCCGCGCCGCCAGCGCCGCGACATCGACCGGATGAAGCGGTTCGCCCGGATGCGGATGAGTCACCTCGCCGAACACGACCTGCGCGAACGCGTGGCGTGCCTGCGCGACGGCGTCGACCCGTACGGGGTGCGGCTGCTCGCGCCGCTGGTCGAGGCCGAACTGGAGACGCTGGCGTCGATGTTCGACGAGCTGTCGTTCGCGCCTGGCGAGGCCGTGTGCCGCGAGGACGACGCCGCGCACGGGATCTACCTGATCGCCGACGGCCGCGTCGAGGTCGACTTCGGCGGGGTGTACGAGCCCGCGGTCATGTCCCGCGGGGCGCTGCTCGGCGCGCACGACCTGTTCTTCAACGCCCGCACCGCGACCGTCACCGCCGTGGACGACGTGCGCCTGTACTACCTGGACCACTACCGGTACAAGACGTTCCTGTACGCGTTCCCCGACGTCATGATGCTGATGATCTCGGACCTGGTGACCCGCTGGGAGCAACTGGAGACCGCGCTGGGCGCGAGTGTCCTGCCGGGTGCGCAGCGCCGCCCGCAGCAGACCGACGGGGCGGTCACGGCGGGCTGACCGAGGACTGGCACACCACCGGAGTGCATCGGCGGACTTCTCCGGAATATCGTGACGGCGTGCGCTCCGACTCCCCCGTCCACCGCGGCGACCAGGCGACCCCAGGCGACGACGCGCTGGTCACGGTACGCGCCGGCACGCTTCGCGGACGGCGCGAGCACGGGCTGACGGTGCTGCGCGGCGTACGGTACGCCACCGCGGCCCGGTTCAGCCCGCCCGTGCCCGAGCAGCCCTGGTCCGGGGTCCGCGACGCCGTGCAGCACGGCGGGGTCAGCCCGCAGCCGCAGGCGAGGCCCGGGTCCGCGGGCGGCCGACCGGAGATCGGCGCGCAGTCCGAGGACTGCCTCAACCTGACGATCGTCACCCCGGCCGCCGACGGGGCACGCCGCCCGGTGATCGTCTGGCTGCACGGCGGCTCGTACCGCTCCGGCGCGGGCTCCTGGGACCGCTACCGCACCGACCGTCTCGCCCGCGAGGGCGGCGTCGTCGTGGTCAGCGTCAACTCCCGGCTCGGGGCGCTGGGCTACCTGTCCGCACCGGGTGTCTCCCCCGGCAACCTGGGCCTGCTCGACCAGATCGAGGCCCTGCGCTGGGTCCGCGACAACGCCGCCGCCCTGGGCGGCGACCCGGACAACGTCACCCTGGTCGGGCAGTCCTCCGGCGCGCACTCGATCGCCTGCCTGCTCGGTGTGCAGCAGGCCCGGCCGCTGTTCCGCCGGGTCGTGCTGCAGAGCCCGCCGCTGGGGCTCGGGCTGGGCGGCGCACCCGACACCGGGCGGCTGGGCGAGCGATTCCTGGCCCGGCTCGGCGTCGACCCCCGGCAGGCCACGCTGGAGCAGTTGCTCACCGCGCAGCAGGCGGCCGAGAAGGACCTGTCGGGGCGCGGGTTCACTCCGGCGTACGGGCCGGTGTCGGGTGCGGACCCGCTGCCCGGCGCCCCCGGATGGCTGGCCGCATGCCGGGCCGGTGCCGCCGACCTCGACGTGGTGCTCGGCACGACCCGCCGCGAGATGGCCTACTTCCTGGCCGGTGGCCCGATCTCGCAGCGGGTGCCGCTGGTCGGGCGCGCCGTCGAGAACGGCGTCATCGGCATGGTCACCTGGACCGCGTTCACCCGGCCCACGCTGCGGTTCGCCAGGTTGCTGGCCGGGGCGGGCGCGCGGGTGTTCATGTACGGCATCGACGGCGCGGCCTCGGCGTCGCCGTACCGGGCGGGACACTGCAGCGACCTGCCCTGGCTGTTCGGCGACGCCGACGCCTGGGCACAGGTGCCGATGCTCGCCGGGCAGAGCTGGGACGACGTCACCGGGCACGGCCGCGCGCTGCGCCAGGCGTGGCTGTCGTTCGCCGCCGGTGGCGGGGCCGCGCTGACCGCGCACGGCTGGGCGCCCTACGACGGTCGGCGCGCGGCCGTGCACCGCTTCGGCAGGTGAGGCTCACCGGCTCCCGTGCAGGCTGCGCTGGATGCTGGCGGCGATGACGGCCAGGTGCTCGCCGTACTCGGGCTCGGTCGGCCAGAAGTCGTACCGCCAGCGGTGGCAGGTGCGCTCCTCGCCTTCGGCGGCGTGGACCGCGCGCAGGATGACCGGACGGTAGACCAGCTCGGCCCGCCAGCCGCCGACGTACCTCGCCTTGATGTGCGCCCGCACCGGGTGCCGCCGGTGATGGCCGTACCCGATGACCGTGATCGTCTCGTTGCCCGTGCCGGGCCGGCTACCGCTTGGCGCCCGCGCAGTTGCCGCTGGTGCGCATGACGGTGTACTCGCGGTCGTCGTCGACGATGCCCGACGCGACGCCGTCGAAGTACGTCTCGACCTTCTGCAGGCCACGGCGCTGCTCGTAGTGCAGGTGGGCCGCGCCGGAGGCACCGGTGCTGCCGACCTTGCCGAGCTGATCGCCCTGCTCGACGCGCTGGCCCTCCTTGACCATCGGCGGTTCGAGCAGGTGCATGTACACCGTCACCCACCGGCCGCCGTGGTCGATCTTCACCCAGTAGCCGCCGCCGCTACCCCGCGGACCCTGCGGATTCTTCTGCGTACGCCCACCCAGCTCGCCGTTGATCCCGGCCTCGACGACCGTCCCGCCGTAGGACGCGAGCACCGGCCGCCCCCAGGACTGCCCGGACATCGGGAACATGTCGACGTCGTTGGCGCCGTGCCCCGGATAGGTGCCCAGCTGCCACTTCTCACCGCACGCGACGGGCAGCTGGAACACCGGCCGCGGACCCGCGGGCCACAGCCAGACCGCCGCCCCGACCACCACGGCCAGCGCCGCCACCACCCCGGCCGTGCGCCACAGCCGCGCCCGCGCCCTGGAGCTGCGCCGCCCCTTCCCACCGCGATAAACCGTCGCCACGCTCCGATAGTGGCAGGTCCCGGCAACGCCGTGGGACGCCGGAGATCACTGTTCCGTGTCAGAAAGTGAGGTCCGGCCCCACCTTTCGACCCAAAACAGTGATCTCCACCCGGAGCCCGAGCACGGAGCCGGAGCGCGCGCCGGAGCGGGCGGGACCGGAGCGGGAGCCGAGCCGGGCGTGCGACGCGCGGCTCGGCTCCCGCAATCAGCTCGCGGTGCAGGTCACCGTGGGTACGGCGTTCGTGCCGGTGTGGGAGCCGAGGAACCCGAAGGTCGTGCCCGCACCGGCGGCCAGGCTGCCGTTGTAGCTCATGTTGCGGGCGGTCACGGCCGCTCCGCTACTGGTGACGGTGGCGCTCCAGGCCTGGGTGACGGTCTGGCCGTTGGCGAACGTCCAGGTCAGCGTCCAGCCGGTGATCGCCGCGCTGCCCGCGGTCACCCGTACGTCGGCCTGGAATCCGCCCGGCCACTGGCCCACGACCGCGTACGTGGCGGTGCAGGCACGCCCGCCGGGCGGCGGTGACGCGCTCGGCGAGGTGGACGGGCGCGGCGAGGCCGACGGACTCGGGGAGGCGCTCGGCGACGCCGAGGGCCGCGGCGACGCCGACGCGCTCGGCGACGGCGTACCCCCGAAGATCGTGGCTTCCTTCGCGGTCGCCTTGAGGCCGTTGACGCCGTTGATCAGCCGCAGACCCCACGTGGTGAGCTGGGTGGGGTCGAAGTTGACGGTCATGTCCAGGTACGGATCGTTGTTGCCGGCCCAGGACCAGCCCAGGTAGCCCAGCCCGCGGGCCTGCGCCTCGGCGACCAGGGTCAGGTCGTCGACGTTGTTGGACGAGCGCTGCCAGCCGAATTCGCCGATGACCAGCGGCCAGCCGTTGTTGCTGAACCGGTCGAGGTAGTCGCGGATCGACGCGGCGGTGTTGAACACGTCGTACATGTGGATCGACAGCACCGTGTTGCGCTGGGTGTCGGCGCCGAGGATCGTGGCGGCGTTGTCGCGCATGACGTACTGCCAGTCCTGGCCCCAGTTCGGTGCGTCGACCATGAGCAGGTGCTGGAAGCCGTTGGTGCGCATCTTCTGGATCGCCGCGGTGGTCGCGGCGGTCCACTGCCCGGCGTTGGTGTTGCCGATGGGCTCGTTGCCGATGTTGATGACGACGTAGTTCTCCTGGCCGACCAGGGCGTTCTTCTGGCTGATCCAGTAGTTGACCGCCTCGTCGAGGGTGGCCGCCGCGGCGTCCTCGCCGTATCCGGTGGTGTCGTGTACCTCCAGGACGCAGATCAGGCGGTTCTGCTTGCACAGGGTGATGACGTCGGCGACGTCGGTGGACGGGCCCCAGCGCTTGCCGCTGCCGAGCACGACCCGCACGGTGTTGGCTCCGGCGGCCTTGATGTCGGCGAAGGCGCGGGTCTGGCCGGTGAACCAGACGTGTTCGTGGTTGACGCCGCGCATGATGAAGTTCTGGCCGTTGGCCTCGACGATGTTGCGGCCGCTGATGTGCAGGCCGACGGCCGCCTCAGCGGGGGCGGCGGCGACGAGGACGGAGGCGGCGGCGGCCAGTACGGCGACGCCGACGGAAGTGAGCAGTCTTTTCATGACCTACCTCGGGGAGGAGGCCCCATGATGGGGCGGATCGCGTCATGCCCACAGGCACGTATGCCTGATCGCTGATCGCTGCCCCGACTTGCCCGCGCGGTGGCCAGCGTAGGCGCATTCGTCGGTACGTGCAACTAATAGGAACCACCCCTCCCCCGCCATCGATGACAGATGATCGGGCCATGGACGTCCTCAGCAGCCGCATCCTGCTCCGCCCGGCCGACCCGCAAGCCTCGCAGCGCTTCTACCGCGACGTGCTCGGGCTGGCGGTCTACCGCGAGTTCGGGCCGCCCGAGCATCCCGGCGTGGTCTTCTTTCTCGGCCAGGGCCTGCTGGAGGTATCCGGCGGCACCGCGGACTCGGGCCCGGGGACGACCGGCATCTGGCTGCAGGTCCGTGACCTGCGAGCCGAGCACGAGCGCCTCGCGGCCCGGGGTGTGGCGATCGTGCGCGAGCCCCGGCGAGAGTTCTGGGGCCTGGACGAGATGTGGATCGAGGACCCGGACGGGGTGCGCATCGTGCTCGTCGAGGTTCCCGCCGACCACCCGCTGCGCCGCGACCAGCGGTGAGGTGACAGCCGAGCTCGGCCGCCATGCGGCCTTGCGTAGTCGAGTACTTTATCTGTTACAGTACTCAACGTGCCCGAGAACACTGACAGCGATACCTTTCTGGCGAGCGACGCCTTCGCAGCCGACCTCCTGCGTGGGCATACCGACACGATCGTGTTGGCGGTCGTGAGCCAGGGCGAGAGCTACGGCTTCGAGATCTTCAAGACGATCCGCGACGCCACCGGCGGTGCCTACGAGATCAAGGAGGCGACGCTCTACGCCAGCTACCGCCGCCTGCTCAAAGACGGCCTCGTCGAGGCCTACTGGGGCGACGAGACCCAGGGCGGCCGGCGCAAGTACTACCGCATCACCGACGCCGGGCGTGCGGTGTACCGCGACAACGTCGGCGCCTGGGAGATCACCCGGGGCCTCATCGACACCCTGCTCGATCTCGGCAGACCAGCCCGTACGGGCACCACCCGACCCGGAAGGCCACAGCAATGACCGACGGCAGCCTGGCGATCCACCGCCTGCTCGACGAGGCGTTCGCCGGAATCGAGATGACCCCCGAGGCGCGCGACCTCAAGGAGGAGATGCGCGCCAACCTCGTCGCCCGCATCGCCGAACTCGAGAAGTCCGGCGTCGGCAGCGACACCTCCGCCCAGCGCGCCATGGCCGAACTGGGCGACATCTCCTCGATCGTGTCCGAGACCGCCGCCGCGCCGTCCACGGCCCCGTGGCTCGACCAGCGCGTCCGGCCACGTCCCGGCTACGTCGTACGCACCCTGCTGCTGTCCCTGCTGGCGGCCGCCGCACTGGCGCTGCTGGCCTGGTCCGTGCTCGACAGCGCCGCGCGCGGCTGGCAGCCGCTGGCCGTGGCGGTGCTGGCCCTGGCCGGTGGCGTCATCGTCGCCGACGCCTTGCGCCAGGAGACCACCTCCAGCTATCCCCTGCCGACCGCCCGCGCCGCCGGCTACGGCACCGCCGCGACGGTGGCCCTGGCCGGTGCCGGATGCGTGGCGGCCGCCTACCCCCGGTGGCCGGTCGGGCTGCTGGTCACCGGCGGGGTGCTGCTGCTCGCCGCCGCTGTCGCGTTCACCTGGCTCGGCGTGACCCAGACCAACCGGCACAAGCCCTGGATGGTCCGCCTGCAGCGCGAGCACCAGCAGATCGGCGACGTGTTCGCGGGCGATCCGGCCGCCGCCGCCCGGTTCGGCATCTACACCGTGGCGATCTGGCTCGCCGCGATCGCCGGGTTCGTCGTGCTGACCGTCACGGTCGGCTGGGCGTGGTCGTGGCTGGCCCTGGTCGGCGGCGTCCTGGCGATGTTCGTCGTCATGGCGCGCAGCATGTTCCGCCCGCGCGGCACCGACGCGCACCGCTCCTGACGGAAACGGAGACCGGCCGGGTGCGTCAGCACCCGGCCGGTTCGCGTCGGCGCTGGATTCAGGCCAACTGCCGCCGCAGCCAGCCGGGATCGGGGTTGACGTGCGGCCGACCCGCGACCACGACGGTCGGCACCGTCTCGTCGCCGCCGGTGATGGCCCGCACCGCCGCCGCGCCGTCCGGGTCACGCCAGATGTCGACCCAGTGCACCCGGTGCGCCTGGGCACCCAGGCGCAGGCGGAGGCGCAGGCAGTACTGGCAACCGGGCCGCCAGTAGACGATCGGGCGGCCGTCGGCCGCGCTGCGCCGCTGCGCCTCGGCCGCGGCGAGCGAGCGCGGGAACACCAGCGGCGACACCGCCACGGCCAGCAGGGCGAAGACCAGCCCCAGCGCGACCCCGGCACCGGGTGATCCGGTGCTCACCTGCCGCGCCGCCATCGCCAGGCCGACCAACGCGAAAAGAACGGCCAACATCCATCTGCGCGCCATGCGGCCAAGGTAGCGGGCCGGTGCGCGCCGTCGGCGAGCGCGCCCTACCCGATCCGGTAGGAGACGTCGCCGCGCATCGGGATGCCGATACCGCCCACGATCCTGAGCTCACCGGCCCCTGCCACCATCGACGGGCTCTGTGTGCGGGCGTTCTTGACCTGGAACGACAAGCCCTGCCGGAGGGCGTCGCCGCCGCGCGGCTGCGCGACGTAGAACTTCTCGGTGCCGCCGATCGACCAGCCGCCGTCGGCGGTCCTGGCGAACAGGCAGACCGTGTCCCAGCCGTTGCGGGGCACCGCGATCGGCACGGTCCGGCCCTCGCCGTCGGCGAAGGCGCACCAGCCCACGGCGTGGGAGTCCCGGCCGCCGCACAGCGCGACGAAGACGGTGCGGCTGCTGTGGTTGTGCACGGTCAGGTAGCGGTTCGAGTCGGTGACGAGCCACGTTCCGCCACCGCTGCCGGTTCCCAAGATCGCGAAAGGATCCATCTGCCGCCGCTTCCCGCCGGGGTTCGAGAACACCGTCAGGGTATCGACGTGTTTGACGCCCCGCAGGGCCGTCCGGATGACCACTGAGTGTCGGCGCGGTGTCGGTGCCCGTATGCGCAACTGGGCCGAAACCCTGCCGAGCGGTCTGGCATTTGATGTACTCGGTTGCAGTGGTATGGCAGCATTCGGCCTCCCCTCGGCGGCCGTGTCGCGTCAACACGGGGGTCCGGCATGCAGCGGTTCGGCGTTGGCAAGGTGACCATCTCGCTCGTCGCGATGGCGGCGTTCACGGCCGCCTGCGGCAATACGATGGGCGAACCGGCCACCTGGGTCACCCCGACCCCGGCCGTGCCCGCGTACGCCGCGCAACTGGAGAGGACGCTGCAGACCATCGTCGGCGACCTGCACGTGCCCGGGGCGGTCGTGATGATCACGTCCCCGGCCAAGGGCGACTGGGCGCAGACCTTCGGCACCGCCGAACTCGACGGCAACGCCCCGATCAACGTCGGCGACCACTTCCGGATCGGTTCGAACACCAAGACGATGACCGGCACGGCGCTGCTGCAACTCGTCCAGGAAGGCAAGATCGGCCTGG
Source organism: Catellatospora methionotrophica (assembly GCF_011297335.1). Classification (GTDB taxonomy): domain Bacteria; phylum Actinomycetota; class Actinomycetes; order Mycobacteriales; family Micromonosporaceae; genus Catellatospora; species Catellatospora methionotrophica. The sequence continues at coordinate 55,296 of NZ_JAAOTJ010000003.1, forward strand.
ACGACCCGGTGTCGAAGTACCGGCCCGAGGTGCCCAACGGCGACAACATCACTATCGCCCAGATGCTGAGCATGCGCAGCGGGCTGTACAACTACTCCGAGGACGAGCAGTTCAACGCCGACCTGGACAGCGACCCGCTGCGCGTGTGGAAGCCCGACGAGCTGCTGGCCATCGCGTTCGCCAAGCCGCCGTACTTCGCCCCCGGCGCGGGCTTCCACTACTCGAACACCAACCTCATCCTGGCCGGGCTGATCGTCGAGCAGCTCACCGGCCACTCCCTGCAGGACGAGTTCCAGCAGCGCATCTTCGGCCCGCTCGGCCTCAAGCAGACGCTGCTACCCGCAGCCACCGAGTCCGACCTGCCCACGCCCCACCCGCAGGGCTACATGTTCGGCACGAACGTCAGCACCCTCACCGACCCCGCGCTGCCGCCCGCCGAGCAGGCCGCCGTCGCCGCCGGCACCCTGCAGCCCCGGGACGTCACCGTCAGCAACCCGTCGTGGGCGTGGGCGGCAGGCGGCGCGATCTCCACCGCCCCTGACCTGACCAGGTATGCCACGGCGCTGGTCGGCGGCGGGCTGCTCGACGCGAAGACGCAGCAGATCCGGCTGGACAGCATCCAGCCGATCCAGACCCCGGCGCCGATCGAGGTCGGCTACGGCCTGGCCATCGCCCGCTTCGGGCCGCTGTACGGCCACGACGGCCAGCTCCCCGGCTTCAACTCGTTCATGGCGCACGACCCCGTCCGCAAGGACACCGTCATCGTGCTGACCACGCTGACCGCCGCCGCGGACGGCAGGCAGCCCGCCAACGCGCTGGCCATGGCGATCATCGGCGCGCTGTACGACCTGCCCGCGGCCCCGTCCCCGACGCCGAGCCGCTGACCGGCCACTTAGCGGCGGTAGTCGGGGACGTCGAGGGTCACTCCGCCGCGCATGGCCGCTTCGTGCGCGACGATGCCTGGCGCGGTCCAGGCCGCAGCGGTGTCGGCGTCGATGCGCGACGGGCGCCCTTCGACGATGCTGCGGACGAACTCGTGCACCAGGTGCGGGTGCGAACCGCCGTGCGCGTCGCGGTGAGCGGCGAACCCGGCGATCTCCCGGGGCAGCAGATGGCCGTGGTCGGCGGGCTCGAACACGGTGCGTTCCACCGGATTACCGCGCTGGCCTGGCCCCGGCGCCGTCATGTCGAACCGGGTCAGCGGGCCGCCTTCGACAGAGGGCCATTCGATGCCGGTGCGGTCGCCGTAGACGCAGAAACCTTCGGTGTACGCCCGTGCCGTCTGATGGAACGCCATCGTCACCTCGGCGACGGCATCGCTGCCGCGCAGCCGGAACAGGCCCGCCTCCAGCGGGTACGGGTTGCCGAACGAGCCTTCGCGGTCGCCGGTGAGCCTGCCCGAGCCGAGGCAGTGCACGCTCGTGACGGTCGTGTCCAGCAGCGCCAGGATCGGCGAGAGTGCGTGCGTCACGTACGCCATCGGCGGGTAGCCGCGCCAGTAGGCGGCGAAACCGTCGAGGTTCTGGATGTGAAAGCCCCGGTAGAACGTGACCGCGCCCAGTTCTCCGCTGCGGTGCAGCCGCTCGACGGCGTGATACTCCCGGGCGTACACCGATGTCTCCATCATCATGTACACCCGGCCCGATGCGTGCGCCGCGGCGCGGACCGCGCCGAGGTCCTCCAACGACATCGCCATCGGGACCGCGCAGGCGCAGTGTCGTCCCGCGGTCAGCGCTGCAATCGATTGCCGGGCGTGGAAGGCGACCGGTGTCAGCAGGTGAACGGCGTCGACACGAGGGTCGTTCAGCACCGCGTCGAGGTCCGTGGCCCGGTCGGTGACACGGTGCCGGTCGCCGACCTCGGCCAGCCGGGCCGGGTCGGCGTCGACGATCGTGATGTGGCCGACGTCCGGATGACGCTGGTAGATCGGCAGGAACGCCTCGCCGAACCCCAACCCGACGACCGCCACACCCACGCTCATGGTCCCCGAGCATGGCCACTGAAATCGATTTCGTCAACCGGACCCGGCAAAACGTCGCGGGCGCGGAGCACGGACTGGCATACGCTGCCGAACGTGGCCACGACTCCCGACCCGCTGCTGGACCCGCTCGCCGAACTGGCAGCCCAGCGTGCCGAGTTCGACTGGGACGGCCACGACGTACTGCGGCTCGACGACCGCTACCGGCGGCGGCACCTTCCCCTGCTGCACGAGTCCCCACGGCCCCCGTTCGCCGACGGTGACCTTTCGCCCGGCGAGTACTGGCCGCCGATCAGGTCCGCGGTGATCCCGATCGACGACGCCGTCCTGCGCGCCGACACCTGCTTCACCGCGTTCCTCGACGAACTGCGCGACGCGGCCGGCCCCTGCGTCTGGTGGCCCGGCCTGCGGCTGCGCGCCGAGCTGGTCCACACGACCCTGGCCCCTGAACTCGACCCGGACACGCGGCTGACCGGTGACGTCCTCGCCCCGGTCCACCTGATCGTCCGCGGCCCGTGGCTGGGCCGCCTCAACGCCGGGCGCATCTACCTGCCGGTCCAGGCGACCGACACGGCCTCGGCCCGGCAACTGACCGCGGTGCGGGCCCGGCTCGGCAGCCCGCCCCGGCCGATGCTGGCCGGTTACCTGCAGCTGACCGGCGACGTGCACGGCGAGCAGTACGCCGCGCTGCGTGACCTGGTCCGCCGGTACCAGCGCCGGGTCCAGGTCGCGGTCCGGCCGCCGGACCTGTGGCTGATGGACACGATGGACGACCTGGTCCTGCGTTCGCGTGTGGTGCAGCGGCTGCCGTTGTCCGCCGCCGGGTGAGGATCCCGGCCCGGATCCGGGCACCCGATATGATCACCGGGTGCCGCGGCGGCGCCGGGCGTCGGCAGGCAGCCCCCGCCCGGGTCAATGGCTGAGGAGCGCGGATGCTGGTAGGTCTCGGAGTCGATGTCCATCCCGTCGAGGCGGGTCGTGACTGCTGGATCGCGGGCCTGCACTGGCCGGGCGTCAGCGGCTGCTCGGGCCACTCCGACGGCGACGTCGCCTCGCACGCCCTGTGCAACGCGCTGCTGTCGGCGGCCGGTCTCGGGGATCTGGGTGCCGTGTTCGGCGTCGACGACCCGCGCTGGGCGGGTGCGAGCGGCCTGACCCTGCTGGCGGAGGTCAAGCGGCTGCTCGACGAGGCGGGCCTGTCGGTCGGCAACGCCGTCGTGCAGGTCATCGGCCCCGCCCCGAAGATCAAGAGCCGGCGTGAGGAGGCGCAGCGCGTCCTGTCCGAGGCGATCGGCGCGCCGGTGTCGGTGACCGGCGCGACCACCGACGGTCTCGGCTTCGCCGGCCGTGGCGAAGGCCTCGCCGCGTTCGCCACCTGCCTGCTGCTGCGCAACCCGTAAAACGTGCCGGCCAGGCCCGGTGACTGCACCGGGCCTGGCAACCGGCGGCGAGCTAAGGCCGCATCTCGTACGCCCCGCACAGCGCCTCGACCCGCGCCCACACGGCGGCGGTCCGCGCAGCGTCACGGACCGGGCGGCGCAGGTGCGCCACGGCCCAGTCCGCCTGCTGCGCGGTGGTCGCGGCCTTGCCGTGCAACTCCGTCGCGTACGCCGAGAAGTCACCGACCAGCACCGCGAAGATCTCGTCGAGCACGTCGCGGTCCAAACCGGTCAGCTCCGCCTGCTCCAGAATCAGCTGCCCGTAAACGACCAGCGCGAACAGTTGCCCCACGGTCAGCAGGAAGTCCAGATCCCGCTGCTGCTCCTCATCGGGGGCATGCGCCAGCAGCAGCGCGCACAGCCCGTCGGCCTGCTCCCGGAACACCGCGACGCTGGCGACGTCGCCGTGCCGGTCGTACGGGCCGCGCCAGTCGTGGAACCGGATCGCCCCGAGCCCGCGCGCGGGCCCCTGCCGGAACAGGAACTCGTCGTCGGCGGCGTCGAGCCGCGTCGGCACGGGTGCGTAGTCGGCCGGGCCGAACAGGTAGTTCGGCATGAACTTGAGGATCAGCGCCAGGTTGACGTGCACGGTGCCCTCGAGCTTCGGCAGGCCCCGGATGTCCTTGGCGGCCTTGTCGAAGTAGGTGTCGGCCTCGAAACCCTTCGCGGCGATCACGTCCCACAGCAGGTCGACGACCCGCTCGCCCTCGGTGGTGACCTTCATTTTCGTCATCGGGTTGAACAGCAGATAACGCCGATCGTCGGGGCCCGCGGACCGGAAGTAGTCCACGGCCCGGTCACTGAACAGCTTCATCGCGACCAGCCGGGCGTAGGCGTCGGTGAGCTCGCGGCGCACGTGCGGGAAGTCGGTGACCTTCCTGCCGTACAGCTCGCGGCGGTGCGCGTGGGTGACCGCCTCGTACATCGCGTGTTCGCAGATGCCGATGGAGGCGGTGCACAGGTTGAACTTGCCGACGTTGACGGTGTTGAGTGCGGCGTCGAACGCGGCCCGGCCGGTGTGCAGCACGTCCTGCTCGCGGACCGGATAGTCCTGCAACCGGAACTCGCTGACGTACATCTGCCCGTTCACCACGTTCTTGACCAGGTGGTATGCCGGGTGGCGGCTGTCGGCGGCGAAGAAGACATACCCGTCGGGCCCGTCCACGTCGGCGCGGCGCCCGAACACCGACACGAGCCCGGCGACGTTGCCGTTGCCGATGTAGTACTTGCCGCCGGTCGCCGTGAACCCGCCCGCGCCGTCCGGGGTGAGGACCATGTCGGTGGCGTAGATGTCGGCGCCGTGGGTGCGCTCGGACAGGCCGAACGCCATCACGTGGCCGTCGGCGAGCAGCCCGGCGGCGCGGGCGCGGGCGGTTCCGTTGGCGCTCTGCCACACCGGGCCCAGGCCCAGGACGGTCACCTGCCACGTGTACCAGTAGCCGAGGCCGTAGAAGGCGAGGATCTCGCTCAGCGCCGCGTTGCGGGCGGTGTCCCAGCGGGTCCCGGTGCCGTCGGCCGCCGGGGTCAGGAACGTCGCGAACAGGCCTTCCTTGGCGACGAAGTCCAGGAAGTCGGCGTACCAGGTGCGGTCGTTGTAGCTGTCGACCAGCACCTTCTTGCCACGGTCCTCGAAGAAGCCGATCGTGGCGCGCAGCAGCCTGCGGGTGTCGTCGTCGAAGTGCGCGGGGTCGTAGGTGTGCGGGTTCAGCAGCATGGCGGCAGCCGCCTTCCGGGATGTCAGCGGCCGAGGCCGTGGAGAGTGTCGAGGACGTCGTCGAGCCAGGCCAGAACCATCCGCTCGTACGCGATACCGCCGCGCAGCACGACGTGCTGCAACCGCTGGCCTTCGCCGAGGGTGGCTTCATCGGGGAAGTCGCGCTGCTCGCCGGTCAGGTAGCGGTGCAGCGTGGTCTTGTGGTCGGCTCGGTAGTGCTCGACCTCGGCGATCAGCGCGGCCCGGCCCGCCGCGTCGTCGAACGCCGCACCGCGGATCTTGACCGCGAGTTCGTGGCGGACGGTCTCCGGCTGGACGGGTTCGCGCAGCCAGGTCGTCAGCGCGGCACGGCCGGGTGCGGCCACCGAGTAGGACCGCTTGTCGGGGCGGCCCTCCTGGTCGACGTCCTGCCCGGTGACCCAGCCGTCGACTTCCATGCGCTTGAGGACGCGGTAGATCTGCTGGTGGGTGGCGGTCCAGAACCGGCCGATGGACCTGTCGAAGCGCCGGGCCAGCTCATAGCCGGATCCCGGCTGCTCCAGCAGCGAGACGAGGATCGCGTGTTCGAGTGCCACGCGAGCCATGATGCTATGAAACTAGTTGCATAGCAAGAAAGCGCTAATCGGCTCGATACGGGGGCCAGTCAGCGCCTGCACGGGCCAACGTTCGCGGACGGGTTGCGCGCAAAGGTGAACACGACCCCGTATGTCTGCCCGGTATCTCGACCACCCGCTTCACCGGCTCTCGGAAGCACGGCGTAGCGGCCAGTTCCCGCCCTACGTACGGGCAGAGTCGTCGCCTACGGCCCTCCGTGCGACCTCGCTGAGCTCGGCCGATCAATCGATCGGAATTGCGCTCTCCCAGGGGATGTGCCATGGACGGTAGCCGGTTTTCTCGCATGTGACGATGAGTCGCAGCCTGCCGTTTCTGTACTGCCGCTCCCAATCGGGCTGCTCTATCCAGCGCGGTGCCCGTGAGGCCTCCAACGCGAAGACGAGGTAGCTGCCCACTGGCAGCGGCCTTCTGGGCACACTTCGTCCGACAGGGTCTGCTTCGTCAACGTGGGGCTTGAAACGAAGCGGACCCCAGATCGTGTCGGCGAGTTCCTGGGCCGTCGGAGCATTGACCCCCGGTACCTGCGGCGTGTGGTCGCCATCATCGCGGACCGACACGGTCAGCCCATCGACACCATCCAGGCCCACTGGCCCGTCGAGGTGAATGTGAAGGCGAACTTGGTCGACTAGCCGGTTCGGCTTCTCTAGTTCGTACCGGAGAGCTGGCGTTAGCTCACGATGCCACCTGTCATGCTCGACCTGAGCTATAGCCGATGCAGTGTGCGCAGCGCTCACCGCGATCGAGTTTGCCGTTTCTGCGATGGTGTTCGCCTGTTCGGCGACCTTCTTTGCCGCTGCTGTTGTACGCCACGCGAAGAACGCAGCAACGGTGCTCGCAGCAGTTGCGGCAGCGGCGCCGGCGGCTATCCAGAGTTCAGTTGCGGAGGTGTCGGGCACAGCGGCCAAGCATAGGTGTAATCGGCTCCCTCTGCTTCGTCATGTTCGTGAGGACCATCCGGCTTGCCGTCTTGCGCCTCGTCCAGAGCTTTCCGAGAGACGCATTCCGCTGTCGAACTGTCGACTCGACCGATAGAAGCCCCGCCTGACGGGCAGAACTGGCGGAACGGCGGGAGGTACGACCGCGGCAGGGCCGCTCATCGTGGCCTTGAGCAACTCCTCGGTCATTACCGCCATGAAGTAGGCGTCCCGACGGCTTGGCTGCCGAATCCAAGTCGCACCTACGTCGGTCCAAAAGGCGCGAGCGACGGAGCCTCTGAAGAATCTCTCCGCTGAGGCGCGGAGCATCAGTTCATCGATGTCGCGAATGCGCCACAGCGTCAGCCAGTGGGTACAGATGAGATTACAGAAGACGCGGAGCCGGTAGTTCGGATCGTCGCCCTCTTCGCCCCAACTATAGGTCAAGGCAGGATTTTCGAGCGTGTACTTGACCAGCTCGAACTGCCGCTGGTTCATCGTGTACAGCAAGTTAGTCCGATGCTCCCGATGCTGTAACACGAGCGAGACCGACACCCCGCAGAGCGCGATCGCTGCTACTAGTGCCGAGACGCCTTCCGCGCCAGGCATGGATAGGGCCGAACGTGCTTGCACCGCCAGAAGGGACGAGGTGGCAACGAATCCGGCGGTGGAAATTACGGAGATCGCAACAAGGGTTGACCGCTTCACCTGGAGCATGTGGCCATCGTGTCAGCGAGCCGCAACCTGCCGCCTCATGTTGTCGCTATGCCGCTTCCGGCTTCCGCTCCCTGCCCGAGTTTCTTACCGCACGGCATTTTCACCCCTGCGCAACCTGTGGTCGTCGAGGTCTGAGGCGTCGGTCGCCCTTCTCACTAATCGAAAGCCCATTAACACATTCCAGCGAGCGATGCACGTCCCGTGTTAGCGGGAACTTAGCGTGTTTGATGCGATGGGGACGCCGGCGGGCGCGGATGCCTGATGCCGCTACCCCAGCCGACCTCCCATCCCTCTGTATCGTCGAAGTAGTCGGCGTAAGCGATCGGGGGCGCGTTGTGCTTCTCGACGAGCTGCATGAGTCCAGCGAACCAGGCGACGTACGCGGGATCGTCATGGGTGACCGCGATCGTAGGCAACGCACCGAGTATGAGGTCGGCGACTACATCGGGCGCGGTGGTGACGGTGACCTCTCCACCCGCGAACGCGGTCAGCGCGCCAGTCGTGTAGCAGACCGCCTGCTTCTCGTTGCGTACGTGGAGGTAGCCGTGTTCGCTGACGAAGTTGTCGGGAGCGGCGACCGCGACCCGCCAGTACATGCCAGACGCGCTCATCCCCGGTAGTACGCGCACGCTGTGATAGCCACGTTGGTGCAGAGTTTGCACGCCTTGAAGGATGCGTAACGGCGTCGAGCGTGCGAGTGCCCGGCGAACCTCCTCAAGGACGTCCTCGTCCGTAACCACAAGCCGTACTTCGTCAGCGCGAGTGGCGGCGGTTGCGATCGTCGCGACGGCTGCGGAGATGGCGTCATGTCGCGGCCAGCCATAGGCGCCAGAGCCGATGAGTGGAAACGCCACAGTGCGCAGGCCGAGATCGTCGGCGACTTCCAGTGCGCGCCGGTAGCAGGACTCCAAGACCGATCGATCGCGCTGCCCAGCCGTGTAGTCGGGTCCAACTGTGTGGATGACCCACTTCGCAGGCAGGTTGCCCGCCGTAGTCCAGGCCGCATCACCGGTAAGAAGCCCGTTCGGAAACCTGGTGATGCAGTCGTGGAGAATCGCTGGTCCTCCCAGCCGATGAATCGCGCCGTTCACTCCACCGCCACCTCCACCGATCACCGCGTTGCTCGCGGTGTTGACGACGGCGTCCACGGCCTGCTTCGTGATGTCTCCAACGACGGCGATAAGCGTGGTCACGACACCAGTCTGCGGTGAGCGCCGTTCGCGATCAATGCTGAGGGCGGCGATAAGAACCGCCCCGCCCTCGTGTGAAGAAGGCGGGGCGCTCTCATAGCTCGCACCGTTGTCAGCGTACGACTTAGTCACTCAGGTGTCGAGCGCGACCACTCAACCTCAGAACCTCTCTCACACCGTGTTTCACAGTCTTCCTGGACGCTGGGTCAGGCGGTGACCGCCGTAGGCAGCGAGGCCAGTGCCTCGCCGAACAACCGCAGCGCCTCGTCGAGGGTCGCCGCCGGCTGGCGTGGATCCGCCTCGCCGCGCAGCACCCTCCAGCCGCCGTCGGCCAGCGCGGCCACGGCGGCCGTGCCGCCACCGCTGGCCGACTCGCTGCGGCAGGCCACCAGCGCTGGCCGGGGTTCACCGAGGTAGCGCCTGGCCACGGAGACCAGCAGCTCGACCGGGCTAACCCCGGCGCGTACGCCCTGGATCTCGAAGGTGCCGTAGGCGCGCGGCGCGAGCAGGAACATGCCCCTGTCGTGAACGTACAGGTGGGCGGCGTCGGCGGTGTCTCCGGTGAGCAGGCTGACCTCCACCCACAGCACCGGCTCGGTGAGGCCGCGCAGAACGGCCGCGAGCGGAGCCGCCAGGGTCAGTTCGGTGCCGGTGCCCGTCGCCAGGCCGCGCACGGTGAGCGAGCCGAGCCCTTCCCGCAGCAGCAGCTCGCCGCTGTTCTGCTCGGTCAGGCGCAGCCTGGCCCACGCCGTGCGCCGCTGGTCCGCGTCGGCCAGGGTCAGCAGAAATGCGAGCTCGCCGCTGGTCAATGCCAGTTTTTCCATGGGGGTCTCCCTCTCAGAACAGCCTGTCCCACAGTGATTTGGCGCTGTCACCGATGAAGTGCGCTTCCGAGACCAGCAGGTCGGCGCCGTAGCGGAGGTGACCGTCCCAGCCGGAGTACCGCTCGGTCATCTCGGCGAGCTCGGCGGGCGACAAGGAGCCGCCATAACGGTCGGCGACGATGCTGTTGAAGATCGCGTCCTGGAAGTGGGTCTTCTCCTGCAAGAAGTTCCCGATCCCTGTTCCGATGTACATGCCGGTCTCCCAGGCACCGGTCAACAGGCCGACGCGTGGAACCACGGCGGAGGTGACGTCCCAGACGAGTTTGCCCACGGTAAAGGGCTGAACGTCGCCACGCAGAAATTCTTCCCGAAGCTGTGCAACGTCTACAGCGACGGAGAGTGCGTCCAGCGGGCCGACCTTGAGAGGCAGCACATTGTCGAGGTGCTTGAGTGTTCGCCACGTCATGTCGAGATCCAGGCCCCTGGTCCAGTCCAGCGCCTGGAAGCCGTCGAGCAGGTCCCCGAGGTCGTCGAGGTCGAGCATGTACGGCAGCGGCATCACCTGGAGGCCCTGCAAGCCGGATCCGCGTTGTAGGGTGCCGCCGCCGGATTCGCTGGCCCCGCGTTGCTGCGCGGCGTTCGTGCGCAGGGTGCGGGCGGTCTGGCGCAGCATTTCGCAGGCCGCGCTGATGACGGCGGTCTGTCGCTGACGCCACTCCTGCCTGACGTGTTCCCCGTCGCGCCCCTCCCAGTGGACGCGGCCGAGGGTGCCGCCGATGGTCGAGCGGACGCCTTCCAGGGACCGCGCGCCGCGGTCGAGCTGGTCGGCGAACGCGTCGAGCTGCTCCGGATCGGCCCCGACGAAGCCCTGTGTGGGCATCTGGCTCCCTTCCTGCGACCTGCTGCTGGACGATGTGGGTCGCCGACCGGTCGTCGGCGACCCGGGTGCCGTGGCCTCAGTGGGCGGCGGCCTGCTCCTGCTCGTTGGCGTTGCGGGTCGCCACGGAGGACGTGTCGCGCAGCGCCGACGCCACGTTCAGCAGCTGGCTGCGGTGGCCGGAGTTCCATTCGCTGCGGAAGCGGTCGGCGTCGGCGCCGCGCCACTCGACGCTGCCGAGCTGGTGGGTCAGCGAGTTGGCGATGGCCTCGATCTCGTCGGCCTTGGTGCCGAGCATCTTGGCCAGGTGCCGGACGGCCTGGATGTCCATACCGGTGAGAGACATCGTTTCTCCTTCTTGTGATGAGCCAAGAGCCCAGGTCGGGTCATGGCTGACGGTACGTATCTGCCTCGTGACCGGGAATGGGGAGCACTCCCCACCCCCGGGTGTCAGCCCTCTTCGAAGCCGACGCCGACCACCGCGGTCCGGCCTGCCCGCACGAGCAGGCCACGGCCTGGCGGGAAGTCGGCACGGGGCAGTTTCATCGGGAACTCCGTGGTGAACACCCGGTCGCCGTCGCCGGAGTCGGGGCTGAGCGCCAGCCCGTAGCGGCTGCGTTTGAGCAGCTCCAGGGGTCCGGACTTGGAGCCCAGCGTGCTCGTGTCGCTCTCGCCGACGACGAAGCCACCCTGGTCCAGGCAGACGCGTACCAGTTCGGTGACCGCGTCGGCGGTGTCGGTGTCCATCGTGTACGCGGCGAACTCACCGACGTTCTCGATGAGGATCGCCTGGGGTGCGGTTGCGGTGAGCTGCTGGGCGAGTGTCTTGGCCTGGTCGCGTACCTCGTCGAGTCCGCACGCCTGGGTCCGCCACAGCGGCAGGTCGGCCAGGTCGGAGCGGCGGGCCGGGGACAGCAGGTGCAGGCCGAGGTCGGGTTTCCAGCGGTGCAGGGCGCGGGCGATCGTCCGTACCGCCGAGGTCCGGCCCGACTGCGGCGGTCCGGAGATGAGGAAGCCGCCCTGCGGGACCACGGTCGCCGGTGACAGGGTCTCGGCGAGCAGGCCGACGACGGGCAGGCCGTTGTCGGTCGACGGCAGCTGGCGGGCCAGTACCCGGTCGGGCATGCCGCGTACGGGTGGCGCTGCGGAGATGCCCGCGCGGATCATGGCGTCGGCGAACTCGCGTACCGCCGCTGCCTGCAGCTGTGTCTGGGGTGCGCCGCCGAGGAGCGCGACCTGCAGTTCCTCTCCGAGCAGCAGGCCCCGGCCGACCGGTGAGGAAGGCTGCAGGACGTCGACGGGCACGTCGAGGGCGCTGTAGTCGTTCGGGTCGGCCATCCGCAGCACGACCCTGGTCTGCACCGCCGAGGCCAGGGCGGACGGGACCGACGCGGGCCGGTCGGCGGTGAGCAGCACGTGCAGGCCGACCGCGCGGCCGTCGCGGGCGAGCTGGCAGAAGGCGTCGAAGTGTTTGAGGCGGTCGACGGTCTCGTACGCCTGCCGGAACGCGTCGGTGCCGTCGACCAGGAGCAGGATGCGTGCCTCGTGCGGGGCGCCGGCCAGGGTGCGGTAGTCGGTGATGCTGCCCGCGCCGATCCGACTGTACCGCTCTCCCCGGTCGGCCACCAGCTGGGTGAGCCACTTGATGAGCCGGATGGTGCGGTCGGTGTCCGCGCCGCTGATGATGCTGCCGACGTGGGGCAGTTCCTCCAGCATGGCCAGGCCGCGGTTGCCGAAGTCCAGGCCGTAGACGTGGCAGGGTCCGCCGCGGACGGTGAACCCCGCGGCGATGGCCAGGGTGCGCAGCAGGGTGCTCTTGCCCGAGCCGCCGGTGCCGTAGACGGCGAGGTTTCCCTGCTCGTCGGGCCTGAACGCGATCGGCGGCTGGTCCTGCTCCTCGGGCTGGTCGCATACGCCGAAGACGAGTTGCGTGTCCTGGCGCAGGGTGGGCACCCTGGCCAGGTCGTGCACTCCGGCCAGGGCGGGCAGCCAGGGCTGGCGCGGGCGCGGGATCTGGGCCTCGCGGCTGGCGAGGCTGATCGCGGCGATCATCCGCTGGATGTCGGTCGCCCCTAGGTCGGCCTGGCTCTGGTCGACCTCGGGCGCCTCCCACACCACCCGCGCGCCGAAACGAAGTTCCTCCAGCACGATCTCCGGTGGTGGTGGCGCCTCGCTGGTCCAGCCGCCGGCGTAGCCGGTCTGGAACGGCACGAGCCGGCCGGGTCCGGTCTTGGAGACCGCGCGGCCGGGGATCGCCGAGTCGAAGAACGCCGCCTGCGGCGAGCCGAGCACGTCGACGCTGTCGCCCTCGTCGGCGGTGCGCAGCGCCAGGCGCAGGTTGGTGTTGGCGCGCAGGTTGTCGGTGATCACGCCGGCCGGGCGCTGGGTCGCGAGGATGAGGTGTACGCCGAGCGAGCGGCCCCGCTGGGCCACGTCCACGACGCCGTCGACGAACTCGGGCAGTTCCTTGACCAGGGCGGCGAATTCGTCGACGACGATCACCAGGCTGGGCGGCACGTCGGCGACGCCGGTCTTCTCCAGTTCGATGAGGTCCTTGACCTTGTGCAGCGCGAACTGCCTCTCCCTGCCGCGTAGTTCGGCCCGCAGTGAGGTCAGGGCGCGGCGGACCAGGTGCGGGTCGAGGTCGGTGAAGTTGCCGACCGTGTGCGGCAGCAGCGCCAGGTCCTTAAAGGCGGAGCCGCCCTTGTAGTCGATGAGCATGAACGTCAGCCGCTGCGGGCTGTGTGCTGCGGCCATGGCGAGGATCCACGCCTGCAGCAGTTCGCTCTTGCCGGAGCCGGTGGTCCCGCCGACCAGCGCGTGTGGGCCGTCCTCGCGCAGGTCGAGGGTGTGCGGGCCGAGCGCGGTGCGGCCGATCACGGCCCGCAGCGTGCCGGCTTTGCGGCTCGGGCCGGCTGCCGCGTACGGCCCGGTGAGGATCGACCGGTTCTGCACCCAGTTCTCCAGCACGTGCTCAGCGGTGGCCGTCACAGGTTCGTCGGCGACGGCCAGCAGGGAGACGGTCCGGGGCAGGTCGCTGTCGTCGTCGACGCGGGCTCCGACGTCCACCAGCGGCGACATGAGCCGCCCCACGGCTGCTGCGCCCTGGGCGTCGAGCAGTTCCACGGCCAGCGGTGTCACCGCGTCTCCGCTGTGGACGTACCCCACGGTGGCTTTCGTGGTCGATGCGGGGACCTCGACGAAGGTGCGGCACGCGGCCGGAAGCTGGGAGCTGTCACCGGCTATCCAGAGCACGTGTACGCCGTGACGCCAGCCGCGCTCGCCGAGTTCGACCAGCCGGCTGCGATCCACCGGGGTCCGGTCCTCGACGAGTACGAGGATCGCCGGGGCGGTGGTCGGCTCCTGCTCGGCGGCGCGCAGGGCGACCTGTTCTTCCAGGGCTGAGACCAGCGCGACGGCTCCCTCATTGGTGCTGGTGAGGTGCCTGGGCGGCAGCGGGCTGTGCGGGGAGGTGGTGTGCGGCAGCCATTTGAGCCAGTCCCACGTGCGGGCGCTCTCGTCGTCAGTGAAGGCCGCAATGATCAGCTCGGCGGGCGAGTGGAGGCAGGCCGCCTGGGCGATGAGGGCGCGGGCCACGCCCAGGGCCAGGTCCCGCGCTCCGGCGACCCCGATCGCGCCGTGCTCGGCGGGGCTGGCGATGACCGGGACGCCCTCGACGGTGGCGTGCTCGCGGGCGATCGCGACGGCCTCGGCCATCAGGTCGCGGGGCAGGTCGCGCCCGGTCGGGAGTTTGATCACGCTGCGGGAGGGCTGCGGGCCCAGCCCGATCCGGAATTCGCAGAATCCGGGGTCGGCGGGTCGCCGGGTCCACAGCAGCGGACCGCGCCGGCGTACCGCCTCGACGCAGACGTCGGTGGCGGGGTGTTCGCGGCGACGCCACTCGATCTCGGTCTGCGCGGCGGCGGCGGCTTCGGTGGACAGGTCGGCGAGGTCCGCCCGGTAGCGGGCGACGGCCTTGCGGAAGCCCGACCGTCCGGCCATGGCCGTCTCGACCGCGAATCCCACGACCATGAGCGGGCTGAACGCCATGAAGATCAGCGACAGCGTCGACCGGGTGATCAGGTAGAGGACCGCCCCCATCAGCAGCGGCACGAGCAGGGCGATGATCGGGAACCGTGGCGTCTCGGGGCGCTTGGGCGGCTCGGGAGCGTCGTACTCCTGACCGGCGTAGCGGGGATCGAGGCGCGGCGGGCGGGTGAATCCGTCGGCCGCGCCGTCGGCCGGTCCGGTCGACGTGACCCGGATCGAGAGCCTGGTGTCGCCGAGCTGGACGACGTCGTCGGGGCGCAGCGTCGCGCGGGTGATCCGGGAGCCGTTGACCTCGACGCCGTTGGCCGAGGCCAGGTCGACGATCTCGGGCAGCGCGCCGATCGCGAACCGGATGTGGCGGCGTGAGGCCAGGGTGTCGGTGAGGACCACGGCGTTGTCGCGGTCGCGGCCGATCACCCCGGCGCGGGTGCGCAGCGGGACGTCGCGGGGCACGCCCGACGGGTCGACCACGGTGGCGATCGCGACGGTCTCGCCGCCGGTCGCGGAGTAGCCCTCCGGTGCCCAGGTCAGGCCGACGGTCATGCCGGAGCGCAGGCCGCTGTCGGTGAGTTTCGAGGTCGGGTCGAGCGCGGCGTCGGTGGCGCCCTTGATGACCAGGGTGGGCCGGCCCTGGATGTGCCCGGCGTGGTGCGGGGCAGGGTCGGCGCGCCACAGCCGCTCAGCCAGGTCACCGACGGTGGCTCCGGTGTCGACCGTGGCCATCAGGTCCACGGCGGACGCGCCGCTGCGCTGCAACGTGATTTTGATCTTCATGCGATACCTCCGGCGGGGGCGGCGACGGGCACGGTCCGGGTGCGCCGCCGCGAGCGCGCGCGGGCTGCGGCCCGGTCGGTGGCACGCAGCGAGCGCAGGCTCAGCGCGACGCGCCATCGCCTGGTGCGGCCCAGGCCCGCCATGAGCCCTCGCATGATCTCGTCGGTGTCCGCCCAGAACGCGTGGGCTTCCTGCTCGGTCGGTTCGGCCGACCCGTAGACGATCTCGTCGATGCGCGCGGCCAGTTCCCGGAACCCGACACCGCCGAGCAGACCCGAGGCGTCGAGGGCCGCGGCCTGCTCACTCCGGGTCGCGGCGGTGGCGGCGGTGGCCGCGCGCAGCGCGGTGTTCACCTCGCCCAGGTCGCGTACCCGGTCGAGGAGTTCCTGCCACGCTCCGGCGTAGCGGTTGGCCGGCAGCCCGTGTAGGCGACGGCGGCGACGGCGACGGGCCTTTACCCCGCGGATCGCGGCGATCAGCCCACCGGCGAGCAGCAGCGGCGGGCCCGCCCATGGCGCGACCAGCAGGAGGATTTCCAAGATCCGGCCCAGGATGGTCTCCTCCCGTGGCGCCTGCGGGAAGGGGTCCACCCGGCTGGTGTCGGTCGACGTGGTCGGCAGCCGCTGCACGTTGGGCGGCGGCACGGCCGCGGCCTCCTTGTTCTCGAAGTTCTCCGGCGGCTGTTTGCTGGGCCGTTTCGACGGGTCCGGCATGAACGCCGCCTCGGGGACCGCGGCCCAGGAGCCGTCGGCCTGGTGGAGTTCCACCCACGCGTGCACGTCCTTGCCGCGTACGACACCGGTGACGTCCGGTCGCGCGCCGAGCACCACCCGCGCCGGTATCCCGAGGTGGTTGGCGGCCAGCGCGAACAGGGACGCGTACTGCTCGTCGTCGCCGGCGGGGGCCTTCTCCTGCAGGAAGGCCGTCAGCCGGCCGATGCTGTGGCCCGGCAGGTACCGGCTCTCGCCGGGTCCGCCGTCGGTGTAGGCGCCGTTGTCCTTCAGATAGGTCGCCAGCGCCCGGATCCGCGCCCCGAGTCCGGTGCCGCCCTTCGTCCAGGCGGCGATCTTGCTGGACAGCATGGCCTGGGAACTCTCGGTCAGCGACGGGCTGGCGAAGGGCTGCAGGTCTTCGGGCAGTGTCTGGTCGGCCACCGTGGTCTGCAGCGTGTACACGTCGCCCTTGCGCAGGCGCACGGTGACGATCCCGGCCGAGAGGTCGCGGTTGTAGTGCAGGCTCGCCGCGAGTTCGGGGGCCCGCCCGCCGGCGAACTCGACCCGGGACACGGTGCCCGCCTCGGGCAGCCACGCGTTGACGTCCAGCGACGCGGCGTACGCGGCGGCGATGGACACCTGCACGGTGGTGACCGGCCCGGCCGGTCGTGGGCTGATCCGCGACGACACCAGCCGGAACGAGGCCTCCTCGGTGGCGCCCCATACGGTTCCGTCGTAGTCGTCGAGCGTCGCGATGCGCACGCTCGACCCCGGCGGCAGCCCGGTGACCGTGAACAGTTCCTGGTCCCAAAGCCGGTTGGCATCCTTGGTGTACTTGCGGAACCCGACCAGCGGGCTCGGATAGTCACTGAGCCGGAACGGCGGGACCACGTAGTCGCGCAGCACGGCGCGTGGGGTTTGCGCCCCGGGCAGCAGTGGCGCGCCGAGCGCCGCGAGGGTCGCCGCAGCGGCGAGCAGGCCGGTCGCGGTCGCGGCGCGACCCGCCCGGCGTGAGGTCGTGCGGGCCGCCGGACGCTGCCTGCGCAGCCGCACCGACGTCCAGAGCAGCGTGCCCAGCGCGAAGACGACGCCGTCGAGTACCTTGGCCGCGGGTTCGTCGGTCCCGCAGGCCACCACCACGGCGAGCGTGGTCAGCAGCACGAGGGCGGGGGCGCCCGCGCGGGCCAGCGCGGCGAGGCTGCCCGGTCGGGCCGGGCTGTCGAGCCGCCGGGCCGCGCCGAGGCCGGCCGCGCCGGTGGCCAGGCCCAGCAGGAACGGGATCACCAGCAGCGGGCTGTCCGCCGCGACCGGCGGGACGGTGGTGAGCAGCTGCTTCCAGCCCAGCACGGCACCTGCGGCGAGCTGCCGGTGGGTGTCTATCGACGTCCACGACGACGCGGGCAGCACGAGCAGCGGACCGACGGCGAAGTAGGCCAGCAGCGCCGCCGCGGCCAGTGTCACGGCCGGGCCGCGCAGCGCCGTCGTCGCGTACGCCAGCAGCATCCCGATGAGCAGGGCGATACCTGCGACGAGCAGGTAGGACGATCCGTCGAAGGTGGTGGCGAAGCCGAGCATCGCGAGCATGCCCAGCCCCGCCACGAAACCGCCGTCGACGAGCGCGCCGGTGACCGTGTGCCGTCTCATGACTTCTCTCCCTTGCGCAGCAGGCTCCGCAGGTCGGACAGCTTGCCCATGGTCAGCACGGACACCGACGCGCCGGGCGCGACGGCGGGGCTGGCCCCCGGCACGACCCGTACGACCGCGGTGCGCACGTGCCGTGGCACGCGTGACGCGCAGCGGCGCAGGGTGGCGAAGTCGGGACGCGAGCCGGTGACGACGAAGGCGAAGGTGACGTCCTGTGCTTGGCGTACGCCGTCGCCGATGAGGTCGGCGAAGCGCCTGCGCCCGAGCCCGGCGCGGGAGCAGGCGTCCAGGACCTGCTGGCTGGTCAGCCGCCGCGCGCCCTGCCGCCTGACCTGCTGGTCGGCGACGAGCACCGCCACGTCGAGTTCCTCGCGGACCGCCTCCACGGCGACGGACGCCCCGGCCGAGATGGCGAGTTCGAACTCGTCCAGGTCGGCGTAGCCGTCGCGGTCGCCGTCGACGACCACCAGCAGCTGGGTGCGCCGGGTGTCCTGGAACTGGCGCACCATCAGGTTCCCGCCCGAGCTGAGGGCCTTGGCCGAGGAGCGCCAGTGGATGAACCGGCGGTCGTCGCCGGGGGCGTACTCGCGCAGGGCGTGGAAGGCCAGATCGCTCATCGACAGTTCGCTGGTGACCCGGCCTTCGAGGTCGCGGAGCAGTCCGCTGCCCAGCGGCGGCAGCGCGGTGGTCGCCGGGTGGACGAACAGGTCGGTGGTCTGCGTCCAGCGCACGCGACGTTCGAGCAGGCCCAGCGGGTCGCCGCGCACCGTGGTGGCGGGGCCGACGGGGATGACCCCGCGCCGGGCGCCGACCACGGGAAAGCTGTCCTGCCAGGTGGCGTTCCCGCCGATGCTGGGCAGGGCGAACGTCTCCACCGACGCGGCGACGGCGATCTCCAGTTCCACGGGCAGCATGGCCGCGGCGGTGCCGTTGGTGACCCGGACCTCGACGACGGTCGACTCGCCCACGGTGAAGCGCCGCCGTCGCGGGGCGATGTCGACGGTGGGCTGAGCGCGGTTGAGGACGTACAGCGAGCACGCGGCGAGCACGAGCAGCCCGGTACCCGCACCCAGGAACAGTTCGGCCCAGCCGACAATCGCGCCCGCCGCCCACGCGGTGAGCGAGGCCAGGAGCACGGCGGCGCCCAGCGGGGTGAACAGCGAGACGACCGGCAACCGCGCGATCGTCTCGCGGGTCGCGTCGATCCGGCGGCCCGCGGCGCGTACGCGGTCGCGCACCTGCCATCGTTTCATCGTCGACGTCCTTTCTGCCTCGTGCCGAGCCGGATCACGCCGCGCGGACCAGGGGTACGGGCACCTGGGTGAAGATCTCGCGCAGCACCGCGTCGACGGTCACGCCGTCGAAGACCGCTTCGTCGTTGACCAGCACGCGGTGGCTGAGGATCGGTTTGGCCAGGGTGCGGATGTCGTCGGGGGTCACCGACGTGCGGCCCTGCGAGATCGCCCAGGTCTTGGCGCACCGGACGTAGGCCAGGCAGCCGCGGGCGGACACGCCGAGCTTGACGTGCGGGTGCTGGCGGGTGGCGGTGGCGAGTTCACTGACGTAGCCGAGGACCTCGGGTCGCACGGTCATGTGGTCGGCCAGGCGGCTGAGCGGGGCGATGTTGGCCGCGGGCATCACCGCCTGCACGTGCCCGGCCCGGTCGCGCCGGGCGGCGTCCTGCATCAGCGCGACCATCGCCTCGTGGTCGGGGTAGCCCAGGCTCGTCTTCATGAGGAACCGGTCGAGCTGGGCTTCGGGCAGCGGGTAGGTGCCGCCCTGCTCGATCGGGTTCTGCGTCGCGATGACCATGAACGGTTTGCCGACCTCTCGCGGCTTGCCGTCGACGGTCACGCGGCCCTCCTCCATGACCTCCAGCAGGGCGGACTGGGTCTTGGGCGACGCGCGGTTGATCTCGTCGGCGAGCACGATCGAGTGGAAGATCGGGCCGGGGTGGAAGT
This sequence comes from Catellatospora methionotrophica, assembly GCF_011297335.1. GTDB lineage: Bacteria > Actinomycetota > Actinomycetes > Mycobacteriales > Micromonosporaceae > Catellatospora > Catellatospora methionotrophica. The sequence goes on from NZ_JAAOTJ010000003.1 coordinate 74,706, forward strand.
CGAACTGCCCGGTGTTCTGGTCGAAGACCTGCACTCCGGTGACGTCGGAGGGCAGCAGGTCGGGGGTGAACTGGATGCGTGCCTGGGTGCCGGCGATCGTGTTGGCCAGGGCGCGGGCCAGCGAGGTCTTGCCGGTGCCGGGGCAGTCCTCCAGCAGCAGGTGCCCCTCGGACAGCAGGCACGTCAGCGCCAGCCGTACCACGTGGTCCTTGCCCAGGATCGCGGCGTTGATGTTGGCGCACAGTCCGTCGAAGGTCGCCTGGAACCGGTACGCCTGCTCCTGTGTCACTGGCATGGTGCCTGCCTCCTTGTGAGGGTCGGGATGGTCGGGTTCGGAGCCGGTCACGGCCAGTTGTCACGGCGTCCGGTGACACCACCGCAGGTGGCGGTAGCCCAGCCGCCGTGCCCTCCGAACCAGTTGCCGGACTGTTTGGTCTGGTTGGGGCCGATACTCATCGTCACGAACCCGTCAGAGCCCAGGCTGCTGTTGAAGGTGCAGGTCTGGTTGCCGGAGAAGTTCGCCGTAGTGACCGTGATGTAGTAGCAGGTGCCGGAACACGTGCCGGTTCCCGCGCAGGCTGTCCCGGTGCTGGGCCCGCAGGCGGCACCGACCGAGACACCGACCGTCGGCGGGGGCGGCGGGGTGGTGGCGCTGGCCGACTGGGTCAGGGTCGGGCGGCCGGAGTCGGAGACGGTCACCGTGATGTTGTCGGTGGTGCTGTAGCCGACGTCGTCGCTGTAACTCCAGCTGCCCGCGCCGACCCCGGTGGTGAAGGTGGTGTCGCGGACCCTGGACTGCACCCGTACCGTGGCGGGTTTGCCGTTGGGGTTGACCGCGACCGTGAAGTTCACGACCGTGCCGTTGACCGACGTGTTGATGGTCAGGCTGTTCATGTTCCCGTAGGTCGTCACGTTGCGGCCGACCGCCGTGTTGCACGGGGTCCCCGCTCCCGCGCCGCCGCTGCTGCCGTTGCAGACCTGCAGGCTGACAGTGGTGTTCTGGCCGTTGTTCAGACCGCCGACGGTGCGCACCACGCCGGACTGGCCGCCGACGGGATAGCTCCAGGAGCCGCAGTTGCCGCCGCTCCAGGTGCACGTCACGGTCGAGCTGGCGCCGTGCGAGGCCGGCACGTCGAACGACAGCTGCGCCTGCCCGTCGGTGCCGGTCGCCGCGATGGTGTAGTCGGTGATCGGGTCGGGGGTCGCGGTCGCCTCCATGCTCGCCCCGGCGCTGGGCGGGGAGGTGTGGCCGGGCCCGCCGGCGGCGGCCGCGTTGGCGGCCACCACCGTGTAGGTGTAGATCGTGCCGTCGTTGGGGATGCCGTCGTCCGGGCACGAGGTCGTGGTCACGTCGGCGCACACCGTCACGGTTCCCGAGCCCCGGCGCACCAGGGTGTAGGTGGTGGGGCCGGGGCCGTTCGGGCCGACCGCGTTCCATGACACGGTCACCGCGCGGGTGGTGCGGTCGGCTGAGGTCAGCGAGGCGAAGTCCGGTGCCGAGGGGGCGGCGGGCGCACCGGCCGACTGGCCTCTGACCTGGGTGCCCGGTCCTGGGCCCTTGTCGTTGACCGCGATGACGGTGAACGTGTACTGCAGGTCGTTGTCCAGGCCGGGCGGGTTGAAGGTGGTGCCGGTCGCCGATCCGCGTCCGCCGCCGCTCCAGGTGATGTCGTACCTCTTGACCCGCGAGCCGTCGGTGGTCGCCGGCTGCCAGGTCAGCGTGAGCGTGTGGTCCTGCGGGTTCGACGCGCTCAGCCCGGTCACCGCGCCGGGTGCGGCGTCGGGCCGGATCTCGGCCGAACGTGCGCTGGGCTTGGACCAGCCGACGACGTTGTGCGCCTTGACCGTGAACGCGTAGCCGACGTTGTTGGCCAGCCCGGTGATCAGGCACGGCGAGGCCGCGCACTGCTGGGTGCCGCCGCTCCAGGCGACCTCGTAGTAGTCGATCGGCGCCCCGTTGTTGGCGGGCTTGTCCCAGCTCAGCTGGACTGAGTGGCTGAGCACCTCCGCGCCTGAGGACGGCGTCCCGGGCGCGTCGGGCACGCCGAGCACGTGCGCGACGACCTGGCCGGTGACGTGCCGGTCGCCGCGGCCGGTGTCGGCGACGTCGGTGACGGTCACCGCGAAGACCATGTCGCCGTGCGACTCGGCGGCCGGGGTGATCACGACCTTCGCGCCGTCGAACGACGCCTTGGCCGCCATGCCCTTGGTCTGCTCCACGGCGACGACCGACACCGCCGGTTGCCGCAGCACCGAGCGCACGTAGCCGGTCACCTCGACGGTGGCGGTGTCTCCGGCCTTGACGGCGGGGATCTCGGCCGGGCTGAACGACGCCGGGGCTGCCGGGATCACCTTGACGTGCAGCGTCGCGGGAACCGCCTCGGTGCCGTCCACGCCGACGGTGATGCTGCCCGTGGTGCCCGGCACGGTGCCGGTGTCGGCGGAGAGGGTGATCGCGCGGCCGCCGCTGTCGCCGAGTTCGATCCCGTCGGCCCGCTGGTTCCACGACGCGGTGTATCGCAGCTCGGGCAGCCGGTTGGGATCGGCGGTCCAGGTGTGGCAGACGGTGGTCACGTCGATGGTCACGACCGGTCCGCCCTCGATGACCTCGATCGGTTCCAGCGGGCAGTGCAGCACCGGGGTGTCCGGGCCGACCTGGACCGGGATAGACACGACCGCGGTGCGTGCCTGCGGATCGGACAGCGTCTGCCCGTCGGTGACCTCGAACGACAGCGCCGCCGGTCCGATGTAGTCACCGGCGGAGGTCAGCTGGAGGCCGGTCTGCCCGTCGTTGGCGGCGACCAGGCCCTTGGGCGGGGACGCCCAGATGCGGTCGGTGGTGGTCAGCCGCACCGGTTTACCGGACGGCGACACCACGTACTCACTGATGTCGATCTTGGCGCTGGTGTTCTTGCCGATGGTGATGCTGGCGCCGGGCTTGGCGTACGGCAGGCCCGAGCCCGGCGTCGAGACGTGGATCAGGCCGACCGCGGTGGCGCCGTCGGCGTCGCGCACCTCGTAGCCGACAGTGCGCGGCACGCCGGTGACCTGCAGTTTCACCCGGCCCCCGAGGAAGGTCGCGTTCGGTTCGAAGACCCGGGTGACGACCAGGTCGGCGAGATCGCCGTCGATGTCGGCGCAGCGGCCGAGCACGTCCACTTCGACCTCGGTCGCGCCGGGTGCGGGATCGGCGTACGCGTCGTACGCGATCGGCGGGTTGTTGTAGTCGTCCTGGCTGCGGACCGTGACCGTGGCGACCGAGGGCTCGCCGATGCCGTCGGTGATCGCGTAGACGACGACCACCGCCTTGCCGGGCTCGTCGGGCGCGGTCACCTCGATCGGGCCGCGCGGGCCGGACAGTTTCGCCCCCGGCGGCAGCTGCGGGTTACGGTCGGCCAGCGGCAGGATCGTGAGCGCGTCGCCTGGCGCGTGCAGGTCGTTGGCGAGCACGTCGAGCTGCAGCTGCGCGCCGGGCGCGGCGGTGACCAGGTCGTCGACGGCGACGGGCGGCTGCGGTGAACCCGGCGGGGTGATGCCGACGCGGATACCCGCCCGCCCGACCGCGCCGAAGCGGTCCGTCACGAGGTAGCTGAACGAATCGGTGCCGGCGCTGGTCGGAAACGCCTGGTACGCGATCGAGGTGGCGTTCGCGGCGATGATGCGGCCCTGCGTCGGCGCGGTCGCGATGCCGGACACGGCCACCGGGTCGCCGTCGATGTCGACGCCCGTCGTCGGGATCGTGATGGTGACGGTCTGGCCGGCGACGGCCCTGGCCTCCACCGGGACCGGGGCCGGCGGGCGGTTGGCGAACTTGTCGCCGGGCGGCGGCGTGACCGTGATCTTCAGGTGGCCGACGGCCGTGTCACCTGCGGCGTTCTGTACGACGTAGTCGACGGTCACCGGCTGCGCGATGGTCACCGCGGGCGCGGTGTAGCGGACCAGGTTGCCGGTCACGTAGGCCGCTCCGGGGTCCTGCGCGCCGGGCGCCCTGGCCACGAGCTGACCGGGTGCCGGGGCGTCGAGCACGTTGGCGGCAAGCATCATCGGCGCGCCGCCGGCGTTGGTGTCGTTGTCGAGCACGGCGACGGTGACCGTGTCACCGGAGCGCACGGTGGCGACGTCGTCGGCGGGCACCGGCGTCGTGTCGGCCGCGTCCGGCAGCAGGGTGACGCTGACCTCACCGGTGACGGGGGCCGTCAGCCCGTTGTCGACGGTGTAGCGGACGACCTGGCGGGTGCTGGTGCGGGCCGCCTCCAGGGCGCTGATCCGCAGCCACTGCCCCTCGATGACGGTGACCTGCAGTTTCGGGCCCTTCGGCGCGGGTGCGGCGTGCAGCACCGCCAGTACGCCACCGGCCTGGTCGAAGTCGTTGGCCAGCACGTCCACGGTGGCCGGGAGCTGCCCGTGCAGGACCGAGGTGTCCGGCATCGCGACCGGTGCGGCGGGTGACTTCGGCACCGGCAGGACGTCGACCCGGATCATGCCGTTGTCGCTGAACGGCGCGTTGCCGAACGCCGCACGGTAGGTCAGCTGGTACGGGCCCGGCTTGGTGGCGGTGACCACGACGGTGCCGGTCGCCAGGTTCGTGACCACGATCGCGTCGGCCTGGCCACCGACGTCTCCAGCCAGGGCCAGTTTCGCGGCGGGAGCGCTCGGGTCCGCGCCGGGCACGTCGTTCTCCAGCGGGCGGATGACGATCGGCTGGCCGACCTGCCCGCGCGCCACATCGGGCAGGGCGGTCGGGGCGACCGTGGTGGTGGCGGTCGGGGCGAGCACGGTCACGTCGATGTTCGCGGGCGTCGGCGTGCCCATGCCGTCGGATACGCCGTAGCTGACGCGGTACGTGCCACCGGCCGGCGGGGCGAGGTAGTCGAGGAATCCGTTGGTGCGGGTGGTCACCGAGCCGCGGGTGGCCTTGGCGTCGGTGAGGACCATGGGGTCGCCGTCGAAGTCGCGCCAGTCCGCCAGCAGCGGCATGGCCAGGCGCCCGCCCGAGGGCACCGACCAGCGGGGGGCCACGAACTGGGGGCGCAGTTTCGGTGTCTCGTTCTCGTCGGCCGTGCGCACCTTCACCGTGACCGCGGCCTGCTTGGAATTGCGGCCGTCGTCGACGGTGTAGGTGAAGTGCACCGGCCCGCCGGGTTCGGTGACGGTGATGGCGACGGTCTGGCCGTCGGGTGAGATCGAGACCTTCGCCGTGGCGACGTCGGTGGCGCTGACCGCCGAGATCGACAGGATGCTGCCGGCCGGGTCGGAGTCGTTGTCGAGTACGTGCAGCAGCGTGGTCCGGCCGGGGCGCGCGCCGAGCACGTCGTCGACCGCCTTGGGCGGCTGGTCGCGCAGGACCTGCCGGTCGGGGTCGGTGCGCTTCTCCTTCGACGGGTCCGCGACCGGAGGCGGCTTGACCAGCGCCCAGTTGTCCATCCGCTGCTGGTCGATCAGATCCCAGGTCGCGCCGTTGCGCAGGTCGTTGAGCACGACGACGCCCCGGTTGGCCCGGAACACCGGCCGCTGCAGGACCTGCGCGTGCTCCAGGTCGCCTTTCTTGACCTCGCCGCCGTCGCAGCCACGGGCGTAGCCTCCGCTCGTGCCGGCCCAGGCGGCGTGGACGCAGCCGCCCATCCGCACCGGTGCGGTCGGGGTGCCCGTCATGGCGTCGAAAAGGGTGGACATCCGGCCGCCGTCGAGTGCCACCGAGACCAGCCCGGCCGAGGTCGCGATGAGCACACTGGCCGCGCCGGGCAGCGGCTGGCTCGGCCGCTGCAGCACCGGCCGGGTGGCCTCGGCGGAGGTCCCGACGCCCGCGAGGGTCACCGGGGCGGCGCCGGGCACCGCGACGCGGCCGCTCGCCGGGTCGAACACGACCATCCGGTCGCCGACCGCGGTGACGGCGACCTCGGTCGGCGACCAGCCGAGCTCGCCTGCCTCGGCCGCGCCGAAACCCGAGCCCGCCGGGTGGACGACGGTGGTGTGGCCGGTGACGGAGGCGAGGTGGATGGTCCCGTCGACGCCGACCGCCAGTGCCGACCGGATGGTGCCTGCCTCACCGGGCGTTCCCACGTCGGCCGTCGCCAGCGGGGGCTGCTCGAAGTCCAGCCCCCGGAATCCGGTCAGGCTCCTGGCCTGGTCCACGCGGGTGGCCCAGACCTTGCCGGTGGCGGGGTCGAGCACGGCGAGCGTGCCGCCCAGCAGCTGCGCCTGGTAGCCGGCGGGGACGGGCAGGCCCTGCGAGCCGACGGTGACGCCGCGCGCGACGTCGACCGGGAAGACCTTGCCTTCGGTGCGGTCCCAGGCCACCACGGCCGAGCCGTCCTGCAGCACGTCCAGCGCGTAGGTCGGGTGGGCCCCGCCGGGTGGGTAGAACACCGCGTCGAGCGAGGCCGCGGGGCGGTTGAGGCGGCCGAACAGGCCGTCCTTGTCACTGGTCACCCAGATGCCGCCGTCGTTGAGTTCGACGTGGCGCACCGGGAAGCCTTCGGCGTGGATGGCCGACAGCACCAGTGCGGCGAGCCCGGCCACGAGCACGACGGTGGACACCAGCGACGGCCAGCGGCCACGGGTGCGGAGCCGGGGCGTGCGGCCACGGCGTAGGGCGTGGGGGTCTGCTCGGTGGGACCGGGCCATCACTGGTCGTCCTTGTCTGTCGGGCATACGCCGGGATGGTCCAGAAGTTCGAGGTCGGCCCGCTGCACCAGGCGGGCGGCCAGGGCGTACTCGACGAGCCGGGCGCGGCGGTTGACGGCGAGGCGTCCGGGTTCACCGTGCAGGCCGCGGATGCCGACGCGGGCGAGCTTGTCGCAGACGTTGTCGAGCTTGCGGTTGAAGCGGGTCAGCGCCCAGCCGAGCCGGGCCGCCGCCTGCGCCGACGTCGGCACCGAGCCTGAGCCGCGTACGCCGCGTCGCAGCGTCGGTTCGCACAGGGCGAGGATGAGCCGCTTCTGGTCGGTGGTGAAGACCGTCCGGCCGATCGTGGCCGGGCTGGCCTGCCCGGCGTGCCCGGCGGCCAGCGGCGTGAACGGCGGATCGGCGAGGGCGACGTCGACCTCGTAGGTGGTGGAGCCGGCGGTGAACCAGACGACGCTGCGTTCGAATACCAGGGGCAGCCACGCGCCGGGCGCGAGCCAGGCCTGCATCATGCCGTGCTCGTCGGCGACGGTGGCGGTCAGCAGCGATCCGACGTTGGTCAGCCACCACATCGAGTTCTGGTCGCTGATCTGCAGGAAGGCTCGGTGCAGGTAGGGGTTGTCGTCGATGGCGAGGGGTCCGTCGCGGCCGATGATGAACGGCTCTCCCGGCGCGACGGGGTAGGTCTGGCCGCAGAATTCGACGGTGGCGGTGGTCGACATCGGCGGTCAGCTCCCGCAGCCCTGGTCCGACCAGGCGACGGTGCCGTTGCTGCCGTCGGCGCGCACGACCTTGACCACGATGCAGACCTCGGTGCCGCGCGGGCTGGGCACGTCGACGGCCGGTTCGGTCACCGGCTTGGACTGTTCGCTGGCCACCACGCGCCACAGGTAGGTGTCGCTGTCCAGCGGGGCCGAGTAGGTCCAGGTGAAACGCAGCGTGCGGTCGTCGACGCGGACGGCCGTGATCTCCGGCTTGCCCGGTGGCAGGCTGTCGCCCTGGCTGCCCGCGCCCCCGCCGTCGGCGCCACCGGTGGTCTCGTCGACGGCAGCCGGTGTCGTGGGCGGCGTCGGGTCGCGGTCGACGAGCAGCAGCCCGGCCGCGGCCACCGCGACTATGGCGACCCCGGCGAGCCAGGCCCACCGGGCGGTACGCGACGCGGCAGGCGCGGCGGGCGCGGCCGGGATCGGGTCGGGCTGGCGTTCGCGCCGCTTCAGCTCGGTCGCGACGGGCACCAGGATCGCGATGGGGTCCTCGGGCGGCGACCCGGCAGGCGGCACCGGGACCGCGCGGAGCGGCGGCGACGGTGTGGCCCGGCCGGCGGTGCGGACGAGTTCGGGCGTGACGGACGGAGTCATCGGACGCGGGTCGCCGGTGTGCCACGGTTCGTCGGGGCGCGGGGCGCCGATCCTCTGCTCGATCGCGGTGAGCGCGACGGCGACCTCGGCGGCCGTACGGGGCCGCGCGGACGGCGCTTTGGCCATCATCCGTGCCAGGAGCTGTTCGAGCTGCGGCGGCACGTCGGAGCGGCCGAGCGGCGCGGGGCACGGGTCGGCGATGCGCGCCTCCAGTTCCGCCTGCGAGTTGCGGCCCGGCACGTCGAAGGGTGAGCGCCCCACGAGCAGGTGCCACAGCGTCGCGCCGAGGGAGAACGTGTCCGAGGCTGCGGTGGCCGGCCGTCCGGCGAGGATCTCCGGCGGGCACCAGGGCAGCGACAGCCCGAACTGCTGGTCGTCGTCGGCGCCGTCGAGGCGGCCGGCGATGCCGAAGTCGGTCAGCCGGGGGCTGCCGCGGTCGTCGGTGAGGATGTTGGCGGGCTTGATGTCGCGGTGCACGATGCCCTTGTCGTGTGCCGCCTGGACGACCCCGGCGATCTGGATCCCGAGCCGGATGACCCGGCGTACGCCGAGCAGGCGCGGGCGGCCGCTCGGGCTGTCCCGGTCGGTGACCAGGGTCAGCAGGTTGGGTCCGCCGCAGTACATCATGATGATGCAGGGCTGGCCGTCGGTGGACATCTTCGCCTCGAACACCGGGACCATGTGCGGGTGGGTCTCCAGCACCGCCATCGCGGTGGCCTCGTCCAGCATCGCCTGGTAGTGCGCCTCGCCGATGCCCTGGACACGCAGCACCTTGACGGCGACCATGCGGCGCGGCGACTGCTGCTCGTACCGGAAGACCTTGGCGTAGCCGCCGTCGCCGCCGTCGACGGGCCCGACGTAGGCGAAACCGGGCAGCTGCGGCGGCGGGGGTGTCGCGCTCATTCGATCACCTCGTACTGGAACCAGGTGGCGGCGTCCAGGTTCACCCGCCAGCCGTCGTCGATGGTCCGGCGGCCGCCCGGCGGCAGCTGCTCGGCGACGCCGCCCGGCGCGGCGAGCTGGGTGCCGTTCGTCGACTGGAGGTCGACCACGGTGACCGTCCAGCCCTGCAGGACCACCTCGACGTGCCGGCGCGAGATGCTGGCGTCGGGGCTGGGCAGCTGGATGCGGTACGGCGCTTCGGGGCCGAAGTCGTCAGGCGCACCCGGAGCGCGGCCGACGATCACTCCCCGGTCCAGCGACACCACCTCTCCGGTGGACAGCCGCAGCACGCCGAGCCGGGGCCGCGGCCTGGACTGCGGTGTCTGCGACGCGATGGCGCCGCCACAGATCCGGCAGTGCATGGCCGACGGGGGGTTCAGGTGGCTCAGGCCGCAGCTGACGGTGACGACCATGGGTCCGGTCGGCGGCGGCGTGCTCGGTGCGCGGCGGGTGGTCGACAGCAGCTCGGGGTCGATGCCCCCGGTCGCCGGTGCGCTCGGCGCGACGAATTGCGGCATCGCCGCCATGGGCCGCGCGACACCGGCCGGGCCTGCGGGGTGTATCGGGTACGGGTCGTCGCTCGGGCGGGGCTCGTCGGTGATGTCGGCCCAGGAGACGTCCGCGAACAGGTCGGCTCCGACGGCGGGTGTCGCGGCGGGAGCCGGCTGGCGGTACGGCGTCTGCACGGCGCGGTGCTCCACGACGCGGTGCTGTTCTGGTTGCCACTGGTCGCCGGTGGTGTGCGGCGGGAGCAGTGTCGCGTCGGGCAGGGGGCCGCCGGGCGGGCGCATCCCTGCCATCCACTCGTCGGGCACCGCTTCGGCCTGTGCCTGTTCGGCTGTGGAGTGCACGGTCTTACCGAAGAAGGCGTCGAAACGCCCACCCGGCTCGGACTCCGGCACCGTCATGGGGGCTGGTCCGGGTTCCGGCACCGCCCCGGCGGCTGGTTCGGGTTCCGCCGCCGAGAGGCCGCCGGGATAGGACACTTCGATCGGGAGGGCGGCCGGGGCCGACGCCTGGACCGGTGGGTCGGCGGGTGCGGACTCCATCGCCGTGGCCACGGGTGCCGGCACCAGCGCCGTGCCGCTGACGGCGTCGACGGTGATCACGGCGGCGGGAACCACTCCGCTGACCAGCGAGAGCGACACCGTCGACTCCTCGCCGTGCGGTGCGTGCCCGGCGAGCCGGAGACTGATCGCCTGGAACGACTCGACCGTCGCGTCGGCGACCTGCCCGTGACCGGCCCGCAGCTGGAGCACCTCGGACTCGGCACTGGCGTCGCCGGTGACGTCGGCCTGCGCCTGGCCGAGCACGACGATCTCCGTGCCCGCGTCGCCGCGACGGGCGACCGCGACGTTGGGCACGTGGGTCGGACGCTGCCGGCTGAGCACCGCGAGCACCTGGTCGACTGTCGCCGTCGCGCTGACCAGCTCCCAGCAGGTGGTGACGACGGGGTCGTGCTGGTCGAGGTCGGCGATGAGCCACATCCGGGCGGTGGCCATGCCGACCCAGGGACCTGGCGTGTACCGCGTGGCGACCGACTCGGGCCCGCTCATGCCGTTGCCCCGGTCGCCCGCGAACGCTGCAGCGTGTCCTCGTCCAGACCGTCGGCTGCGGCGATCAGGTGGTCGACGACAACGACGGTCACGTTGTCCCGCCCGCCCGCCGCGACGGCCTGCGCGACGAGTTGCTGTGCGGCCGACGGCGCGGTCGGCTCGGCGTACAGCACGCGGGCGATCTGGTCGTCGGTCAGCTCGCTCGACAGCCCGTCGGTGCAGATGACGAACCGTTCGCCGGGGGTCAGCGGGAAGACCCACAGGTCAGGTGCCGGGTCGGGGCGCATGCCCAGTACGCGCGTGATGACGTTGCGTTTGGGGTGCAGGTGGGCCTCGTCGGCCCGGATGGTGCCCGCGGCGACCAGTTCGGCCACTTCCGAGTGGTCGACCGTCACCTGCACCAGGCTGCCGTCGGTGAACCGGTAGACGCGGGAGTCGCCGACGTTGAAGACGACCCAGTGGTCGGTGCCGCCCAGGCGGGTGACGCCGACGCCCGCGAGGGTGGTGCCCATGCCCGAACGTGTCTGGTCGGCGGCGGCCGCGGCGAGGATCTCGCGGTTGCACTCGGTCACCTCGGTGCGTACGTCGCCTGGTTGCAGATGCGCACGCTGGGCGAGCCGGGCCAGGCGGGCCACGGCGATCGCGCTCGCCACGTCGCCGGCCGCGTGTCCGCCCATGCCGTCGGCGACGGCGAACAGGTGGCTGCTGGTGAAGGACGCGTCCTCGTTGATCCGGCGGACGTTGCCGCAGTCCGTGGCCGTGCCCACCCGCACCGAGATCATCTGGCGTCACTCCGGACCTTGTACCGAGGCCGAGGGCGGGAGTCATGCACGTTGCCCACCTCCTGGCCGACCGATGAACCGAACGGCCCGGTACGCATACCGGTGACCGTGTGCTGTGCGGCGATCGATTACCGGCGGGCCTTATGCAGCCGGTCGATTGACGCCATGGCGCAGTCTTGCGCAGCACCATGGGGCGCACAACATGCTTCCGAGTGAATACGTTTCGTTATGGCCGACCGGCATCCCTGGGTAGCCTGAGACGACCGGGTATTCGACGACATTGGATAGTCGATCACCAGTCGAACGAAAGCGATCCCGTTCTTCCGGATGATGTCAATCGGCCTTCCCAGCAGATGTCGGTCCGACTCTCGAACGCCAGGTCGTCGGGGCTGTGATGGGAATCCATACCGGACACCAGAGAAGGCGTTTCGGCGTCGTCTAATGCCGACACGGCTGAACCGCCATGGGCCGACACGGTCGGGCACCGCCGCGCCACGGCCAGTGAAACCGCATTGGCATGATCATTCACGATAGGCCGAGGGGCCGTCGGGCAGGCGCATACGCGAGGCGTGTTCGCGTCATTCGCCGCCGGCATCGACCATCGGGCCACTGCCGATCGGCGACCGGCTGAATGCGAGAGTAATTCGCGCGCCCGTACCGCCACGGCAATAAACGAGCCCCGCCGCATTTCGCGACGGGGCCTGTCATCTATCGCGCTGTCACCGCTCGGCGCAGGCCGCTTCCAGTGCGGTCAGGTATGACCGGGCCCAGGCCTGGATGTCGTGCTCGCGTACGTGTGCGCGCATGGCCGCCATCTGCGGGCTCGGCTCGGACGCGTCGGCCTCCAGCGCCTCGACGAGGGTGTCCTTGAGCCCTTCCACGTCGTGCGGGTTGACCAGGTACGCCTGCGTCAGCTCCGCGGCCGCGCCCGCGAACTCGCTGAGCAGCAGCGCGCCGCACCCGTCGACCCGGGCCGCGACGTACTCCTTGGCGACCAGGTTCATGCCGTCGCGTAGCGGGGTGACGGCCATGACGTCGGCGGCACGGTACAGCGCGGCCAGTTCGGTGCGGTCGAAGACCTGGCTCAGGTAGTGCACGGGGGCGACGCCCAGGCGGCCGAAGTCGCCGTTGATCCGGCCGACCTCCCGTTCGACCCGGTCGCGCAGCAGCCGGTACTGCTCGACCCGTTCCCGGCTCGGGATCGCGACCTGCACCAGCACCGTCTCGGAGGCTTTGAGCCGGCCGTCGGCCAGCAGTTCGCGGTATGCCTTGAGCCGGTGCTCGATGCCCTTGGTGTAGTCGAGCCGGTCCACGCTGAGGATCACCCGCTGCGGGCTGCCCAGGTCGGCGCGCAGCTTGGCGGCCTTCTCGACGACCTCGTCGAGGCTGGCCAGGGCCTCCATCTCGGCGGTGTCAATGGACACCGGGAACGCGCCGGTGCGGGTGACGTGGCCGTCGACGGTGACGCCGTGCTCGTCGGCGTTCGCGCCGAGCACCTTGGCGGCGAGCTGGTGGAAGTTGTGTACGGCCTGGATGCGCTGGAATCCGATCAGGTCGGCGCCGAGCATGCCGTGTAGCAGTTCGGCGCGGCGCGGCAGCTGCATGAACAGCTCCGGGGGCGGGAACGGGACGTGCAGGAAGAAGCCGATCCGCAGGTCGGGGCGCTGTGCGCGGAGCATCGCGGGTACGAGTTGCAGGTGGTAGTCCTGTACCCAGACGACCGCGCCGTGGGCGGCGACCCGGGCGGCCTGGTCGGCGTAGCGCTGGTTGACCCGCTGGTATGCCTCCCACCAGCGGCGGTGGTGCACGGCGGGTTCTACGGCGTCGTGGTAGAGCGGCCACAGGGTCGAGTTGGCGAAGCCTTCGTAGTGGTCGTGGACGTCGTCCTCGGACAGCTCGACGGGGATGAGGTGTACGCCGTCGACGTCGGGCAGCGGCGCGGTGGGGCCGGTCTTCTCGGCCCAGCCGATCCAGGTGGCCGGGGTGTTGACCAGGACGGGGTGCAGTGCTTCACCCAGGCCACCGGGGCTGCGCCGCCATTCGAAGACTCCTTCGGAGGCGGCGGCGTCGTTGATGGGCAGACGGCTGGCGACCACGACTAGCGAGGCGTCCCGCATCGGGTGCTCCCTTTCCACGCTTTCGCTGACATGAGAACGGTTGGTGCTGTTGTGCGGCATTGACAGTCAAGCGAACTTGTACCAACCCAAAGTTACGCCGCGATTACAGAACGCAAATCCTTCGTTCGTGCCAGTCTCCACACAGTAACCGCGACCCACGCCTCGATCCATAGCCGTCCCATGGGCGCGGTACACAGTGGATCGTCTCGAAGCGCAGCTCGCACGTGCGAGAACACTGTCGCACCGGCGACCGCCGCGCCGATCGTGACCCGAGCGGAAGCCACCGGGGCCCTCACTGTCCGCACATGCCGCACGGAAGCCCGTACCGCGATGATGAAGATTAGCTTCTTGACCCTCTACTTATATGTAGCTAACTTTCACATAGTCGAACAACTCTCCCTGGAGGCCGTCGATGAAACGTTTCGTCGCCGCCGTCGCAGCCCTGGCGACAGTGTGGTCCGCTCCCTCCCCCGCCGCGGCGCGGCCGGCTCCCCCACCAGCCGCCGAACACGGCTGGGTGACCTCGACCCTGCGGCACATGAGTCTTGAGCAGAAGGTCGGCCAGCTCTTCTCCACCTACGTCTACGGCTCCGACGCCACCAGCCCCTCGGCCGCCGACCGCAGCGCGAACCTGGCGGCTTTCGGCGTGGAGACCCCCGCGCAGGTCGTCGACCGCTTCCACCTCGGCGGCGTCGTCTACTTCGCCTGGTCGCACAACCTCGACAACGTCCGGCAGATCGCGACCCTGTCCAACGGCCTGCAGACCGCCGCGCTCGGCGAAGGCGGCAAGGACGACGTGCCGCTACTCATCTCCACCGACCAGGAACAGGGCCTGGTGCAGCGGATGCCCGCACCCTCGGCCCAGTTCCCGGGCTCGATGGCGCTGGGCGCGGCCCGCTCGCCCGCCGCCGCGCGCCTGGCCGCCGAGATCACCGGACGCGAGCTCGGCGCGGTCGGCATCCGCCAGCCGTACGCGCCGGTCGCCGACGTCAACGTCAACCCCGCCAACCCGGTCATCGGGGTCCGGTCCTTCGGCGCCGACCCGGCCCTGGTCGCCGACCTCACCGCCGCGCAGGTGGCGGGCTTCGAGCAGGGCGCGCAGGTGACGTCGGTGGCCAAGCACTTCCCCGGCCACGGCGACACCGCCACCGACAGCCACACCGGCCTGCCGGTCATCAGCCACACCCGCGAGCAGTGGGAAACCATCGACGCCCCCGCGTTCCGGGCGGCCATCGCCGCGGGCATCGACTCGATCATGACCGCGCACATCGTGGTGCCCGCGCTCGACCCGTCCGGCGACCCGGCGACCCTGTCGCCGGCCATCATCACCGGGGTGCTGCGCGAGCAGTTCGGCTTCCAGGGCGTCGTCGTCACCGACGCGCTCAACATGGCCGGGGTACGGGAGAAGTACGGCGACGCCCGCGTCCCCGTACTCGCCCTGAAAGCCGGTGCCGACCAGCTGCTCATGCCACCGAACCTGCAGCTGGCCTACGACGCGGTGCTGAACGCCGTGCGCGGCGGCGAGCTGACCGAACAGCGCATCGACGAGTCGGTGCGCCGGATCCTGTCGGTCAAGTTCCGCCAGGGCCTGGCCGGGTCGCCGTACGTCGACGCCGACGCGGCCGTCGCCTCGGTCGGCAGCGCCGCGCATCTGGCGGCGGTCGCGCAGGTCACCGACCAGACCCTCACCGCGGTCCGTAACGACGCCGGGCTGCTGCCACTGGCCGGAGCAGACCGGTCCGTGCTGGTCACCGGGTGGAACAACGCCGCGTTCAACCCGATCGGGCGGCTCGCCGGCGGATTCACCGCCCGCGGCTCGCGCACCACCGCGCTGCCCGCGACGTTGCCGTCGGCGTCGGCGATCGCGGCGGCGGCAGCGCAGGCCGCCCAGCACGATCTGACGGTCGTACTGGTCAACAAGGCCTGGGACACCGCGGTCGGCGATCCGCGCGCCAGCCAGCAGCAACTGGTCGCCGCCCTGGTCGCCACCGGCAGACCGGTGATCGTGGTGGCCGTGCGCGACCCGTACGACATCGCCGCCCTGCCCGGGGTGAGCACCTACCTGGCCGCCTACACCTACACCCCGGCGGCGATGGACACCCTGGTCCGGGCGCTGCACGGCGACCTGTCGCCGCACGGGCGGCTGCCGGTGACCATCCCCGCCGCCACCGACCCCGCCACCACGCTCTACCCCATCGGCCACGGCCTCACCTGGTAGGAGAAAACCCTTGCTACGCAGAAACCTGATCACCGGTGCCGCCGCCGCAGCCGGCGTACTGGGCGCGGGCGTGCTCTCACAGCCCGCGTACGCCGCACCGAAACCCCGCCGGGTGGAGACCGGACTCGACCGGCTGGTCGCCGACCGGTTCGCGACCCTGGCGGGCCAGAAGGTCGGCGTCGTGTCGAACCCGACCGGCGTCGACGCCGACTACCGGCACCTGGTCGACCTCATCCACGAATCCGGCCGGGTGAACCTGGTCGCGGCGTTCGGGCCCGAGCACGGCTTCCGCGGCTCCGCGCAGGCCGGCGGCAGCGAGGGCACCGGCGTCGACGCCCGCACCGGCGTCACCGTCTACGACGCGTACGGCGCCTCCCAGGCCAAGTGGGAGGAGCTGATGACCCGGGCCGGGGTCGAGACCGTCGTGTTCGACATCCAGGACGTCGGGGTGCGTTTCTACACCTACATCTGGACCATGTACACCTCGATGGTCGCCGCCGCCCGGCTGGGCCTGCGCTACGTGGTGCTCGACCGGCCCAACCCGATCGGCGGGCGCGCCTACGGGCCGAT
Source organism: Catellatospora methionotrophica (assembly GCF_011297335.1). GTDB lineage: Bacteria > Actinomycetota > Actinomycetes > Mycobacteriales > Micromonosporaceae > Catellatospora > Catellatospora methionotrophica. The sequence continues at coordinate 90,873 of NZ_JAAOTJ010000003.1, forward strand.
GATGACCCCGGAGTTCACCTCCGGCGTCGGCCTCAAGGAGATCATCCAACAGCACGGCATGACGGTCGGCGAGCTCGCCCGCTTCTTCAACGCCGAGTTCCTGCCCGCCGAGGCCGGAGCCCAGGTGGAGCTGGAAGTGGTGGCGTGCAGGCACTGGAAGCGCGACATGTTCGCCGCCGACACCGACATGCCGTGGGTCATGCCCAGCCCGAACATGCCCACCCCGGACACGGCGCTGACCTACCCGGGCACCGGCCTGTTCGAAGGTGTCGCCTCGATCAGTGAGGGCCGCGGCACCACCCGCCCGTTCGAGCTGGTCGGCGGACTGGCCACCGACTTCGACTACCACTGGTCGGACCGGCTCAACGCCCGCGACCTGCCCGGCGTCCGGTTCCGGGAGGCGTACTTCGTGCCGACGATCGCCGGGCACCACCCGCCGCTGCTGAACAAGATGTGCGCGGGCGTCGAGGTGAAGGTGACCGACCGGGCCGCGTACGACCCGATCCGCACCGCGGTCGCGATGCTCGTGGAGGCGCGCAAGTACGCGGCGTTCGCGTGGCGGGCCGACGCCTACGACCCGGTGCGGCCGTACTGGGTCGACAAGCTCACCGGCTCGCCGCGGCTGCGCACGATGATCGACGCGGGCGCCGACGTCGACGACGTGGTGGGCGCGTGGTCGGCGGAGCTGGCGGCGTTCGAACGGCGCCGCCGCCCGTACCTGCTCTACTGACCCGCGAACGGGGGCGCCCGGGTGCTCCGGGCGCCCCCGTTCACTTGCCCGGCAGTACCTCGTCCAGGAAGTCGATGCCCCGCTCGATGAGGCCGCCGATGTCGTCGTACCCCTCGAAGCAGTGGTCGGCTCCGGGCACCAGCAGCAGGTCCGCCCGCACCCCGGCGGCGCGCAGCGCCTGCGTGAACGCCTCGCCCTGCCCGACCGGGACGATCTGGTCGGCGGTGCCGTGCACGGTGAGGAACGGCGGCGCCCCGGGGTGTACGCGGTCGATCGGATTACCGAACGCGACGAACTCGCGACGCCCGCTGGGCGGGCCGCCGAACAGCATCGCCGGCGGGCTCGCCGGATCGTCGAGGTCGTCGAAGGCGAGCAGGTCGACGGCCCCGTACCAGTTGACGACGGCCTGGATCGCGGTGTCGCCGGAACCGGTCAGCCCGGCCATGGCGGCCAGGTGTCCACCGGCCGACTCCCCCAGCGCGGCGAACCGGGCCGGGTCGAGGCTGAGCTGTTCGGCCCACAGGCGCAGCCACCGCACGGCCGCCTGGACGTCGAGCAGCTGGGCCGGATACTGAGCCTCCAGGACGAGCCGGTAGTCGACGTCGGCGACCGCCCAGCCCCGGTCGAGGAAACGCTGGTGGAAGCGGTGCGGGGCGACCGGTGGGGGCAGGCCCACCCGGCTGCCCTCCAGCCAGCCGCCGCCGTGTACCCACAGCAGCACCGGGAACGGCCCGTCGCCCGGCGGCAGATGCAGGTCCAGGTGCAGCGGCCGGAAACCGGGCACCACGGCGACCGTGCAGTCGGCGTAGGTCACGGTCGGCCGCGGCTCGGGCGGCGGATATCCGGTCACTGTCGCACTCCATCCATGATCACTACTGTCGGTTCGACAATACTGCGGATCCCCGACTGATCACTCGATTTGCCCGGCACCTGTGCGTATCTCGGGACGCCGTCAGCTCACCTGCCCGGAAAGCCGGGTGAACTGGAGCCCGTGCGCCCGTGACAGATGCTCGCGACGTCAGTCGCGGGGCTGTCCTTCAGGCCTCTACCCAGGCCGGATCCAGGCCACTACAGTGCCCGATCATGGACGCTGTCATCGTCTGCCTGTGGATCTGCGCCGGGACCTGTGCCGCGACGTGGATCGCTTCCCTGATCACCGACGAGCACTCGTGGGTGGACCGGATCTGGTCGATCATCCCTGTCGTCTACGTCGGCGTCTTCGCCGCCGCGGCTGGCTTCGCCGACCTCCGGCTGAACGTCGTCGCGGCGCTGGTGCTGCTGTGGGGTGCGCGGCTGACGTTCAACTTCGCGCGGCGCGGCGGGTACGCCCCCGGCGGTGAGGACTACCGCTGGCCGATCCTGCGCGCCCGGCTGGCACGGTGGCAGTTCCAGCTGTTCAACCTGCTGTTCATCACGGTGTACCAGAACATCATCCTGTTGCTGATCGCGCTGCCCGCGTACACGATGCTGACCCACCGCGGCGGATTCGGCCCGGTCGACGCCGTGCTCGCGCTCGTGTTCCTGGGGCTGCTGGCCGGGGAGACCGTCGCCGACCAGCAGCAGTGGAACTTCCACCGCGACAAGCAGGCGGCGCTCGCCGAGGGCCGCGTGCCGCCGTCGCGGTTCATGCGCAGCGGGCTGTTCCGCTACTCGCGCCACCCGAACTACTTCTTCGAGCAGGCGCAGTGGTGGGTGGTATTCGGCTTCGGAGCCGTCGCAGCCGGGTCGTCGCTGCAGTGGACGATCCTAGGACCGGTCCTGCTGACCGCGCTGTTCGTCGGCTCGACGATCTTCACGGAGTCCATCACCCTGTCCCGCTACCCCGAATACGCCCGCTACCGGGCGACGACCTCGCCGATCGTCCCCTGGCCGCCCCGCAGCGACGCACCAGCGCCCGCAGACCAAGCCTGAGCGCCCTGACACCGAGGTTGGACCACGCTGGCATCGACAACTATGCGGTCTCGTTGGAGCCCTTGATGCGAGAACACCATCCGATCGACCGTCTGATCGCCACGGTGCAGGCACCAGTGACCGCACCGGTCGCCGATGCGATGCACGCGTCGTCTCAGCGGCTGGCCAGCCACCGCCAATGGGTCCTGGGGCCGCCTGAGCTGTCCGACGAACCAGCCGGTCGCGAGGGCCGGTCGCTGGGGTTGGCGCTGTCGGTCTACACCGCCCGGCCACCCTGGGGCGGCGACCTGGACCGCACGATCGACCGCGCCCACCTCAACGAGGCAAAGGAACTCCTCGGGGAGATCTGCCGGATCTCCGGCGAGCGTCAGGTGTCGTTCGCTGTTGATTTCGCAGGGGAAGCGATCGGCTGGGTCGAGGAAGGTCGCATGGACGAATCGCTCGCGATCGGCCTGATCGGCGAGTGGCAACGAGTCTTGGACGGGCAGGAGCAGTAGGTACGCTGCCGCGCATGCGTCGGATATCCGGCGCGATGTACTAACGGCGGCGGGAGCGCCCTCTCACCGGTAGCGCGATTCCATTCCGGCGCGTACCGCAGAGGAGATCCGATGCAACCCGATCAACTGGCCCCCGACGGTTCAGTCACCCTCACCGACTACCTGACCGCCCTGCGCAAAGGGCCTACGCCGAAACCATCCGGCCTGATCTTCCCGGAGGACATGCTCGCGAAGTTCGACGAGTTGTACGCCTTCACCGAGACGAAGGCCCTGGAATCCGGGCATGCCCTGACCTTCGACCCAGCATCGGGCACGTTCGTCCACGGTGCCACCATCACCGGCAACCGCAACTCGATCAACCCGACGCTGATGGCCGGGATCGACGACCCGAACTGCTTCGGCTTCGTACACGCCCACCCGTCGGCGTCCATCGGATACCAGGGTGGGTACTGCCCTCACTCGGTCGAGGACCTGCTGACGTTCGAGTCCTACAGGGACAGGCCGTACTTCTTCATGATCGTGGTGTCTGGTCCCGTGGTCTACACCATGGTGTACATCAAAGGCGCCTCCGTCTGGTCAGACGACGTGAAGAATCACCTATACCACCGGCTGCAGGAATACCAGGCAAAGGGACAGGAATTGCTCTACCCGGCTGCGGGTGGCCAGCAGGCATACGGCGATCTCGGCGTGAGCATCGAGGAGACCGAGGAGGCCGGGGAGGCCCTTCGGCAGCGGCTCATCGACAAGACACCGAACTTCGGCCAGTCGGTGGAGAAGATCTCCTACGACGAATGCACCGCGTTCAGCACTGCATACAATTATTTGTTCGCCATTCAGCGTCGTCCTCAACAGAGCGTCTGCCAGCTCCTGTGACGGACGTCCGCCCGGTCGCTGCGGCCACGCCGCGAACTGTGGACTGCCCGCGGCACCGGCCAGCGTCGGCGAACCTGCGACCGGCAGTCGGACGACCTGGTAAACGTGTTGTCGCCGGACTGCGCTGCGGACGATGATGGCGGCGAGGACCCGCCACTCGTCTGCCGGTCTCCGACCGGTGACGGGCGGTCTGCTCCGAGCGAGCTGACCCCACCAGCAACGGAACCCGCCATGGAACTCGCCAGACGCCGTGAACTCGCCCGCCGGGCGCTGGACGGCTACGACAGCGGCCCGGACGCCACCAACCGGGCGCTCGCCGGTGCCCAGGCGAGGATCGCCGATGCTGCGGGGCTGATCCTGGTCGAGGGGGTCAGCGACCAGATCGCCGTGGAGACCGCCGCGGCGGGCCGTGGCCGTGATCTGGTCGCCGAGCGTGTCGTCGTCGTGCCGATCGGCGGGGCGCACGCCATCGGCCGTTTCCTGACCGAGCTCGGCCCGCTGGCGACCCGGCTGCGCCTGGGCGGGCTGTGCGACGTACGCGAGGAGGAGATCTTCCGGCGGGCACTGACCGCCGCGGGCCTCGGCTCGCCGGGCACGCGCGCCGACATGGCGCGCCTGGGTTTCCACGTCTGCGTCGACGACCTCGAGCAGGAGTTGCTGCGCGCGGTGGGCGTCACCGGGGTCGAGGCCCTGTTCGCCTCGCAGGGTGATCTGGGATCGTTCCGCACGTTGCAGGGCCAGCCGGCCTGGCGCGGCCAGGATCCCGAGCGGCAGCTGTGGCGGTTCCTGCGCGCGGGCTCGCACCGCAACCTGCGCTACGCCCGGCTGCTCACCGAAGCGGCGCTGTCCACCGACGCTCTGCCCGCTCCGCTTGCCGCGCTGCTCGACGGAACCGCCGACTAGGTCGTGTATCGAAGTGCGTGTAGCCACTCGTTGATCGCCGTGATGTGGATCGTGGCGAGGTACCGGACGGCGAGCTTGTCGTAGCAGGTGGCCATGGCGCGGTGGCGTTTGAGCCGGTTGATGCCGCACTCGACAGCGTGACGCTGCCGGTAGGCGACCGGGTCGAACATCGGTGGTGGCCGGCCACCGGCCTGGCCGCGTCGACGGCGGTGGCCGGCCCGGTTTGCCCGGGTCGGGAAGGTGGCATTGATCCCGCGTCGACGCAACAGGTCGCGGTTGGCACGGCTGCTGTATGCCTTGTGCCAGGATCCGTAGCAGTCAGGTACGTCGCGCCACGGCGCACCTACCCGGACACGCCACCGGATACCGTCGATGAGCTGCCGTTTCGTCCATGCCGACGGCCGACCCACCCGCGCGCCTGCCGGTAGCAACGGCTCCAGGACCGCCCACTGCGCGTCGGTGAGATCGTGCCGCCTCGTCACCGTTAAGGTAGCCACGAGGTCTCCGGTATACAGGTTCTGCTTGGTCGCTGAGCCCTTTACCGGAGACCTCACTCCTTATCGATCATCGACACCTAACGACTTCGACACATGCGCTAGGTGCGCGCAGTGGGTGTCAACAGCGGACCCTGAGCGCTGCGCAGTTTGCGTACCGCCACGCCGATCAGCCAGCTCGCCGGGAAGTAGCCGATCTGGCGGGAGTCGTAACTCGCCGTGGCGTTGTCGCCGACCAGCACCATCATCCCTGGTGGCACGACCGTTTCCGGGCGGTCGGCGAGTGCGGGTACCGACGCGCGCGGCACGGGGTCTCCGGGCAGTGCCAACACCCGTTTGAGCATGAGGCGGCGAGGATCGGCGTCGCCTACCGTGTCACGGGCTGGTGGTGCGGTGTTCACGCGTGGGCGGCGGACCACCACCACCTGTCCGATACGCAGGTGGGCCGTCCCGAATCTCCTGACCACCAGCACGAGGTCGCCCTCCCTGTATGCCGGCAGCATCGACCGCCCCGTTACCGCTGCCGCCACCAGGAACCGGTTCGCGAGAATCAGCACCATCACGGCGACCAGTACCATCGCACCTATCAGCACCCACATGGTCTTCTGCCTCAGTCCAGCCCAGACGTGGCGGGCACGTCGACAAGATAACCCTGCGCCTGGCGCATGAACAGGCGAGCGTATGAACCGCCACCTTCTATGAGTGCGTCGTGGTTGCCCTGTTCCACCACACGGCCCCCCTCGATCACAGCGATCGAGTCGGCGTCACGGATGGTGTTCAGCCGGTGGGAGATCAGTACGCTGGTGCGGCCCGTGCGAAGCGTGTGCAGCCGGCGATGGATCTGGTACTCGGCCTCTGCGTCCAGCCCCGACGAGGGCTCGTCCAGGATGAGCAGGTCCAGGTTCTGCCGCAGGAACCCTCGGGCGAGCGCGATCCGCTGCCACTGGCCGCCGGACAGCGACACCCCGGCGGTGTTCGGGTCGTCGTCGGGGAACGTGCGGCTCAGCAACGTCTCGTAGCCCTTTGGCAGGTTGTCGACAACCTCGTGTATGTCGGCGCTGGTCGCCGCAGCGATGATGCTGCGCCGGTCGGACAACTGTGCCAGGTCGCCGAGCCCGATGTTCTCGGCGGCCGACAGGTCATATGTCATGAAGTCCTGGAAGACAGCGCCGATCCGCAACCGTAGCTCCTCTACGGGAAAGTCACGAATGTCCACGCCGTCCCATCGGATGCTGCCGCGGACCGGATCGTAGAACCGGCAGAGCAGCTTGATCAAGGTGCTCTTGCCGGCACCGTTGAGCCCGACGAGCCCGAGCGCCTTGCCTGCCGGAATGTGCAGGTTGACCCCGTTGAGAACCCATGGATGCTCGGCGGAGTACCGGAACCAGACGTCACAGAACTCGATGCCGTGACGGAGCGGCTCCACGGCCGTGGTCCGGGCCGGGGCCGAGAGATCCGGTGGTGCGGCGACCACAGTCCGATAATGATCGAAAAGGGCAAGCGCCTGGTGCAGTGCGCCGATACGGTCGATGGCTCCCGACAGGCCGCCGACCACGCCCCCGGAGGCGGCGACGACGATCGCTATGTCGCCGACGCTGAGTCGGCCGGCGCCGGCCGACAGCACCGCCCAGACGATGGTGGCACCCGCGACCAGGGCGCCCAGCACGGCCATCGTGCCGTGCGAGCTCAGTTCGCGGCGGTCCATCTGCCGCTGCTCGCGATGGATGGCCATGAGCTCGCGCAGCATCCGCAGGATGAAGAAGTCCGCGAGGCCGAAAAGGCGGATCTCCTTGGCGGCGTCCATCCGGGTGAGCAGGCCCTCGTAGAACATCTCCCGACGTTCCACCCGGCTCAGGCGCCAGATCATCGCCGTGCGCCGCCGTGACAGGTCCAGTTGGAGCAGGATGGTCGGCACGGCGGCGATGAGTGCGAGCAACATCAACCATGGGTTGAGCACGATCAGCGCGGTCAGGAACCCGAAGGTGGTGACCAGCCCCTGCCCGATAGCCAGCAGCGCGGTGAAGATCGTCGAAGGGCCGCCCCGGCCGGCCTGGGTGGCCATCCGGAGCTGGTCGTAGAAGACCGGGTCTTCGAGCCGGGCGAGGCCGCTCAGGCGCTTGACCGACCTCGCGAGCGCTTCCTGGGCGACCAGCACGATGGCCCGTCCCATCTGCGCGGCCGCGTACTGCATCAGGTAGGGAATCATCGCGGCCAGCAGCCCGGCAACGGCCATCGCCACCGCGAGGCCGAGCAGCCGCCGCAGGTCCCTGTCGCCTGCCGCGATCCCGTCTATCACCAGTTTGCTCAACCACGCGAGCCCGATCGGCAGCACGCCTGCCAGTAGGGCCGAGAGCACCTGGACGGCCGCGCTGCCGCTGGCGGCACGCCATACCAGCAGCAGCGCTTGTCGCATCCCCCCGGGGGTGCGCGTCGTCGTGTCCATGCCCAGCGTCAGAACGCCGCGAGCGCCGTCAGCCGTTCGACGCGGTAGCTGGAGTCCAGCACCACGCCGTGCTCGTCGACCAGCCCTACCGCGGGGAAGGCGTCGACCTGGAATGCTTTCGCGAGCGGCCCGTTGCCGGACTCCACGACGACCTTGGCCGCGTCGACCATCGGCCGGGCGAACTCGGTGGCCAGGTCGGCGTCCCCGACGACCACGGCGATCACCCGTGCCTTGCCGCCCGGCATTGCCTCGGCGAACTTCACGAACTCCGGGGCCTGCTCTTTGCACGGTTCGCAGGTCGGTGAGAAGAAACCGACGAGCGTCGGACCTTCGAGCAGGTCCAGTGCGACGGCGTCGCCATCGAGCGTGACGGCCGAGAATCCCCCCACCGTCGACCCCTTGGGCGCCATCATCTCGGCGGCGGCGTCGGAGTGGCTGCCACCCCTGTCGGCCAGAAGCTCGGAGTGAGTACGCAGACGCTTGATTACGCCGAGGGTCAGGACGAGATCCACGGTGCAGATCACGCCGACGAAGACGACAGCGGCGATGAGATATGGCATATGTGTTCCTCCTAGGATGAGTGATCGGCACGGCGGCGCGTGGTGCCCGTTTGCTCGGACGCGAAGAGCGCCGCGATGTCGTCCAGGTGGATGAGCACGACCGCGGCCATTGCGCCGCAGCACACGGCCAGGCCTGCGCCAGCCGGGTTGAGGGCTGCTCGCGTGCCGATGGCCGCGGTGAGTAGGCCGGTGAGCGCAATCACGGTGAGCAGCAGGTTGCGTACTACGTGTATGCGGCTCATCCGGGAGACGCCGCTGCCGAAGCAGCGGCAGCTCGGTGCGAGACCGCGCCGGAGCGCTCGTACGATGGCGACTACGAAGACCAGGAGCACGCCTGCGGCGATGAGCAGTCCCCAGCGAAATGTCGCGGAGAGCACGGTCAGGCCGACGATGGCCGCCTCGGCAAGCACGGTGGCCGCGGCCAGCAGGCGGGCCGCGGCTGCGGTGGGCTGCCCGAACCCGTACAGGGAGTCGGTGAATTCGGAGAACGCCGCGCGGGTGCGCACCTTGCCGACCACGGAAACGGTGAACACCACGATGATTGCGCAGCGTGCACCGACCGTCCAGAGTTCCCCCATGTCACGAACCCTTCCAAACCGTATGCGCGAATGGATGGTGACGGCTCCGCGACCGACCGGTCACGGAGCCGTGACCGGCTAGCAGATGCAGACGGTGGGGTAGCTGGGCTGGCAGGTTCCCCTGCAATACCAGTGACATCCGTCGCATTCGCAGCGGTCGTAGTACCGGGTGCCGAACGAGCCTGCGCCGCAGGCGCGACAGCCGCAGTACGGGGTGGTGACCTTGCCGGCCTGACCGGCGCATTCACAACCCGGGTCGGCCGAAGCCTCGACACGAGGAACGACCATAGCCAGCAGGCGATCGCCAACTGATTCGAGCATTCGTAGCATGTTATCCCCCTTTCTCTGCCACGATTCAGCACATGCGTGCCAAGAGCCACTCTCGCCTCTGACCGACGGATATGTCAATACCTAAATATAGTTGCAATACGCAAATAAAAGTATTTGCATTGTGCAACAAAGGCGCTCGACCGGTTCCACGAAGATCGTTGATCTATCCACGTCCGACGATGAGCTGGCTCGCGAAATTTATTCAAGTAGCCTGCCACCAGCAGATATGCTTCTGAGGATGAGTCACGACGAATGTTCGGGGCCACTTGCCGCCCGACGCTGTGATAACTTGCCTCCAAACAGGAGGATTATATGCAACCACGAGCACGTGACCCTGAAAGGGCTATGAGAACGCCGACGAGCATGGCAGTCACCGCTGCTGAATAGCGTTGTCTATGGCGAGCGGGGCCTTCCACTGGCAACTGAGGGCGACACCACCCCCGCAACCGACCAAACCGCCGTCAGGGCTTCTTTTCGGCGTGGCCGCCGAATTCGCTGCGCATCGCCGACAGGATCCGGTCGGTGAACTCGCCGAGCTGGCGTGACTCGAACCGTTCGTACAGCGCGGTGGTGATGACCGATGCCGGAACGCCCTCGTCGAGTGCGGCGAGCACGGTCCAGCGGCCTTCGCCGGAGTCGGAGACCCGCCCGGTGAAGTCGTCGAGTTCGGGTGAGCGCGCGAACGCGTCGGCGGTCAGGTCGACCAGCCATGAGCCGACGACCGAGCCGCGCCGCCAGACTTCGGCGACCTCGCCGACGTCGATGTCGTACTGGTAGGCCTCGGGGTCGCGCAGTGGGGTTGTCTCGGCGTCGACGGTGCGGGTCTGCTTGCCGGCGTCGGCGTGTTTGATGACGCTGAGTCCTTCGGCGATGGCGGCCATCATGCCGTACTCGACGCCGTTGTGGACCATTTTGACGAAGTGGCCGGCGCCGTTGGGACCGCAGTGCAGGTAGCCCTCGGGGGCGGTGCCGTCGGTGCGGGTGCGGCTCGGGGTGGGTTCGACGTCTCCCTTGCCGGGGGCGATGGTCTTGAAGATGGGGTCGAGGTGGTTCACGGCCTCGACCTGCCCGCCGATCATGAGGCAGTAGCCGCGTTCCAGGCCCCATACGCCGCCGCTGGTGCCGCAGTCGACGTAGTGGATGCCCTGGGTGGCGAGCTGCTTGGCGCGGGTGATGTCGTCGCGGTAGTAGGAGTTGCCGCCGTCGATGATGGTGTCGCCGGGTGCGAGCAGCGGGACGAGCTGGGTGAGGGTGGCGTCGACGATCGCGGTGGGCAGCATGAGCCAGGCGGCGCGGGGTGGGTCGAGTTTCGCGGCGAAGTCCTGCAGGGAGGTGGCGCCGGTCGCGCCTTCGGCTTCGAGTTGCCTGATCGCGTCGGCGTCGACGTCGTAGACGACGCAGCGGTGTCCGTCGCGCATGAGCCGCCGGACGAGGTTGGCGCCCATCCGGCCGAGTCCGATCATGCCGAGCTGCATGGGCCGGTCAGTGGCCATCGTGGTCTCCCCCGCCTTTGAGTGCCCGGTAGCGTCGGATCAGGGTGTTGGTCGACGAGTCGTGGTTCAGCGCGGGTTCGGTTCCGCCCAGTTCGGGGATGATCGCCACGGCGAGGACCTTGCCGAGTTCGACGCCCCACTGGTCGAAGGAGTCGATGCCCCAGATCGTGCCCTGGGTGAAGACGCTGTGCTCGTACAGGGCGACGAGCGCGCCGAGGATCCGCGGGGTCAGGGTCTCGGCGAGCAGCACGTTGCTGGGACGGTTGCCCTGCATGACGCGGTGCGGTGCGACGTCGGGCGACGTTCCTTCAGCGAGGATCTCCTGCTCGGTCTTGCCGAACGCGAGCGCCTGGGCCTGGGCGAAGACGTTGGAGGTGAGGATGTCGTGGTGGTCGCGCAGCGGGTTGAGGCTGCGCCCGAACCCGATGAGGTCGACCGGGATGAGCCGGGTTCCCTGGTGCAGGAGCTGGTAGAAGCTGTGCTGGCCGTTGGTGCCGGGTTCGCCCCAGTACACCGGGCCGGTCTGGTAGTCCACGGTGGTGCCGTCGAGGGTGACGTGTTTGCCGTTGGACTCCATGGTCAGCTGCTGCAGGTAGGCGGGGAAACGTTTGAGGTACTGCTCGTAGGGCATGACGCCGATCGACTGCGCGCCGAGGAAGTCGACGTTCCAGACGGTGAGCAGGCCCATCAGCGCGGGCAGGTTACGGTCGAGGGGGGCGGTGCGGAAGTGCTCGTCCATGGCGTGGAAACCGGCCAGCAGTTCGCCGAACTGCTCGGGGCCCAGGGCGACCATGGTGGACAGGCCGATGGCGGAGTCCACCGAGTAGCGGCCGCCGACCCAGTCCCAGAAGCCGAACATGTTGGCGGTGTCGATGCCGAACTGGGCGACGCGTTCGGCGTTGGTGGACACGGCGACGAAGTGTTTGGCGACGGCGGCGGGGTCGCCGAGCCGGGCGATCAGCCAGTCGCGGGCGGAGGTGGCGTTGGTGAGGGTCTCCAGGGTGCCGAAGGTCTTCGACGAGACGATGAACAGGGTCTGTTCGGCGTCGAGGTCGCGGGTCGCTTCGACGAAGTCGGTGGCGTCGACGTTGGAGACGAACCGGAACGTCAGGTCGCGGTCGGTGTAGTGGCGCAGTGCCTCGTACGCCATGACGGGTCCGAGGTCGGAGCCGCCGATGCCGATGTTGACGATGTTGCGGATCGGCCGGCCGGTGTGGCCGAGCCACGCACCGGTGCGGATCTTGTTCGCGAAGTCGGCCATCCGGTCCAGGACCTCGTGGACCTGGGCGACGACGTCGACGCCGTCCACGGTCAGCGACGCGTCTCTGGGCATCCGCAGGGCGACGTGCAGCACCGAACGGTTCTCCGAGACGTTGATCCGGTCTCCGGCGAACATCATGTCCCGGCCCTGTTGCAGCTGTGACTGCTCGGCCAGGTCGAACAGCAGCCGCAGCGTCTGGTCGGTGACGCGGTTCTTGGAGTAGTCGAGGTAGAGCCCGGCCGCCTCGGCGGACAGGCGCTCACCGCGCTGGGCGTCCTCGGCGAACAGGTCCCGCAGGTGGCGGTGCTGCAGCTGCGTGTGGTGCTCGGCGAGGGCGGCGTAGGCGGGGCGCTCACGCAGCGGCGGGATCGGCACGTCCTGTTCCTTCCTTGGCCAGGTCGCAGCGAGGGCCGCAAGCGCGTGCAGAGCCCCGACCGCTCATCCGAAGAGTACTTGACCAGCTACCTGCCGTGACGTCGTTCTCCGGGTCGGGTCGGCAGAAGGTGCCGGCCCGGCAGCCCCGGTCGCCGGGTCGGCCTGGCTGCGGCGGTTGGTCAGGCAAGCAGTCCTACCGCACGACCCCGAAAGGATTAGGCCTGGCGTCCTGTTCGGCGGGGGTGAACGTGCAACGGTCCGAGGTCGCGTCCGCTATGCGATGCGGGTTCACATCGGCGGCCGAAATGAGCCTGTCAGGCGTCGGCGCCCGTCGATAACATGCGTCGCACCGGACCCGACGGCATGGGAGCAGGTTCAGATGTCGCAGAGCACTACCCGCGAGCTAGCCACCGTCGCCAGCCGGGCGCTGGTGCAGGACATGCAGTCCGAGCAGTGGGCGCTGACCCGCACGTTCGCCGTCAACCTGCTCGGCCGCAACAATGCCGCCCGCGAGTCGCAGATGGCGCAGACCCTGGACGATTCGCGGGCGTCGCTGCTGTCGGGCACGGCCGAGCGCAGCGCGGTCGAAGCGACCTGGCAGGCGCGCCTGGAAGAGTTCATGTACGCCGACTCCTCAGCCGAGACGCGGGTGCGCAACTTCGTCACCGCGTCGGGCCAGCCGCTGCCCCAGCCCGCTTCCCTTCACCAGCAGGCCACGGCCAGCGGCAACGCGCAGGTGAACCAGGCCGGTCGTGACATCCGCCACGACAACAGCCGCAGGACCAGCTTCGGCGGGCCGCTGGCGGTCATCGCGGTGATCGCTGTCCTGCTCATCGTCGGCGGGTTCGGGGCCGTGAAGATCATCTCTTTCATCGGTGGCTCTTCCTCGTCAACGGTGATCACCGAGGACAGCAGTTGCGGCGACTACCTGCTGGCCTCGACCGAGGAGCGCGAGCACGCCGTGAAGTCCATCGGGATCGCGAAGGGCGCATCCGGGGCGGGTAATCCCATGGCCCGCCTGAACGTGGACTACAGCTGCGGCCAACAGCCCAGCGCCCGCGTCGGCGACGTCATCGCCAGGCAGAACTACTGAGCCCGGCGAGGTCCCACCATGACTACTCGCGTCAAGCGCCGGATCACCGGTGGCCTGCTCATAGCCGTGTGCGTCGCGGCCGCCGTGTTCGCCGGCGCCGGAGGCCTGGAGGTCGTCAGCTGGCTGGCCGGCATCGGCAGCTTCCTGATCGCGGTGTGGACGTGGCATCTGACCCGCGACTCCGAGCAGCAGCCGCAGCGAGCAGATGTCACGCAGTCCGCCGTCGCGGACGGCAACGCCATCATCAATCAGGCTGGCGGCGACATCGAAACGCGCTGAGCGACGCATCCCCGTGCCTGGGAACAGGTTCGTCTCCAGGCACGGGGATGCGTCGTCAGCCGGTCGCCAGCCGTGCCAGGACCTGCTGCATGGCCCCGGGATCGCCGACGACGTCGGGTACGTAGGTCCACCGCAGGCCCACCCAGGGATCGCCGATGTGGTCGTCGGGCACGGCCGACAACCGCAGGAACGCCTGCCACATCACCGAGATCAGCGGGCTCGCCCCGATCACGTCGGCCGGATCGGCGACCACCACCACGCCCACGCCCGCCATCGGGCCCAGCTCCAGCAGGTACCGGAGCTGGCCCACCGCACGCTCGTCCAGGCCGTACGGGAAGTCGTGCAGCACCAGCACGTGCTGTGCGGGCGTCTCGCGCACGGCGAGCATGTCCATCGCGTTGCCGCCGCGCGCCATCCGGGTCAGGTCGACCCTGGCCACGAGGGTGTTCAGCAGCTCGGCGAGCTGCTGCGGGGTGTCGGCTGAACCGCCGACGCCCATGCCCGCCGCTGAGCCGGTCAGGGGCGCGAGGCTGCGCAGCGCCGCCCCGGCGCCCACGGGATCGCCGACGTGGATGGTGATCCCGCCCGGCGGGCACGAGGCCAGCAGCCGGATCATCAGCGCCCGCGCCGCGGCACGGGCGGCGTCGCGGTTGCCCGACCCGGAGTCGATCCACAGGGGTGTGGTCAGGGGCAGCCGGACCAGCATGGGCAGCAGCAGCTCGGGCGCGTCACCGCCGTAGAGGTCGCCGACGCGGACGGCGACGGCGTTCCTGGTCGGCGGGTTCCAGCCGCGCCAGACGTGGCTGTCCCAGTGCGCCATCGTCGGCGGGAGCGAGGCCCGCAGTTCACGCACCTCGCCGAGGAGTTGGCCCATGTCGCGGCGGTAGTCGGCCTCTGCACGGCGGACGAGATCGTCGTAGCGGCTCTCCGCGGTCGCCTGCTTGGCGTGGGTGAGCGGCGAGTTACGCGTCGCGGGGTCGGCGAACACCGCACTGAGCTCGTCGTCGCGCCGCTGCTCGGCGTAGGAGGTCGCCGATTTGTACGCGGCCGTCGAGCGCGCCGCGTCCTCGTAGATGCTCCACGACAGGTCGTAGAGCTGCTCCTCAGCCTGGGCGTCGACCAGTGCCCCGGAGCCGGCCACGCCGGTTCCCAAGCCGGGGCCCGACCAGGCCTGTGGGGCCGGCGCCGGGGGCTGCGCGCCTGCCGGACCCGCGGTTTCGCCCGGGGCGCGCAGACCGCGGTGGGCCCTGCTGGATACGGCAGGTGCCGCAGGTGCCGCAGGTGCGGCAGGTGCCGTGGCACCGTGGGCGAGCGCCAGTTCGGGCAGTCCGCCGTCGTAGCCCTGGCCTACCGCGCGTAGTTTCCAGGCGCCGTCTCGCCGGTAGAACTCCCAGGCGATCAGTGCGCGCTCGCCGCATAGACCGGTCATTGTGAAGGTGAACAGCTCACCCCCGCCGCCGGTGTGCACCCGTGCCGTCGGGGCGACGGCGAGGCTGTGGGCGGCGGCGTCGATGCTCACGACCGCCAGCACCCGGGCGACGTCGGCGGGCACGACGTCCAGCGCGATGGTGAGGTGCGACGGCACGTCCACGGTGGCCGCGTGCCAGGAAACACCGTCGGCGACGGGCGACGCGGCGCACACCAGGTCGGTGTGCGCGCGTACGCGACCCGTCGTCGACAGCAGCAGGGCGCAGAGCTCCATCGTGCCCGCGACGTCGACCGTGACCTGCAGCGACGGGTCGGACAGTGTGGTGTTCTGGCCCTTTGCCAGCGCTATCGACATCGTGCGGCCTGGTCAGGCCGAGACGAAGTGGTTGAGCACCGGCAGTGCTTCCATCGGGTTCTTGGCGTGGATCGGCTCGCCGATGGCGTGCATCTTCCAGCCGGAGGCGTCGCGGTAGAGCTTGGCCATCACCATGCCGGTCGCCGCACTGCCACCCGACAGCGTGTAGCGGGCGAGTTCGGTGCGGGTGGTCTCGTCGACCAGGCGGCAGAACGCGTTGGCGACCTGGGTGAAGGTGTGGCCCTTGTACGACGTCACGATGAAGATGATCGAGGTGACGTGGGCCGGGACGCGGGCGAGGTCGAGGATGACCGACTCGTCGTCGCCGTCGCCGTCGCCGGTGCGGTTGTCGCCGGTGTGCATCACCGAGCCGTCCTTGGACCGCAGCTGGTTGTAGAAGACCAGGTCGACCGGCTGCCGGTCGGCGAACATGATCGCCGTGGCGTCGAGGTCGATGTCGACCTCGCGGCTGCCGAACATGCTCTTCTTCTTGAGCGGGTCCCAGCCCAGGCCCATGCGCACCATGGTGAGCGTCGAGCCGTTCTGCTTGGCCAGTGAGACGCGCTGTCCCTTGACCAGGCTGACCGGTGCGCCGGGACGCCCGGTGGTCTGCATCGCGGGCGGCGCCGCGGGTGCGGGGGCGGCGGGTGCAGGGGCGAACGGTGCGGCGGCGACGGGAGCCGGGCGGGCCGCGGGGATCGTCGGCGGCGCGGCCGGCGGTGCGGTGGGCGCGGCCGGCTGGTCGACCACGACACCGTGGTCGGAGATCAGTTCGTCGAGGCCGCCGGCGTAGCCCTGGCCGACCGCGCGCGCCTTCCAGGCGCCTTCACGCCGGTACACCTCGATCGCCACGACGATGCTCTCCGTGGCCAGGCCGGTGATCTGGTAGGCCGCGATCTCGGCGCCGCCGCCGTCGGTCACCCGCGCCATGGGGGGCCCGTACTGCCCGAACCGGGTCCCGGTGCCGTCGAGGCTCACCACGATCCGGACCTTGTCGATGTCGTTCGGCACGGCGGGCAGGTTGAGGTCGATCTTCCAGGCGGTGCTGCCGGGAATCTGGCGGACCGAGACACCCGGCCCGTCGGGCTGGTTGTAGAACACGAAGTCCGCGTCGGAGCGCACCTTGCCGCTGGAGGTGACCAGCAGCGCCGACAGATCGGCGGGCGTACTGGTCTCGACCGTCACCTGCAGCTGGCCGGTCGGCACCGGCATGTTCTGCCCCTTGACCAAGGTTGTGCTCATAACATCTCCTTCGGATGCGAGTGCTTGCCGTCATCGAGTTGGCTCAGGTACCAGGCCGAGATCTCCGCGCCGGCGGCCGCGCCGCTGGTCGCCGTGGTGTGGCAGTGCGGCGCGCGGAACCCGGCCGTGTGCAGCTCTCCGTGGGCCGGACGCACCGCCCGGTCGGCGGCCAGCAGCATCCCCTCGTCCAGCAGCGAGTCTCCACCGGCGACGACCCTGTCGGCAGCCAGCCGTTCGGCTACACCGGCCACCGCCCACGCCTTGTCCAGCACGGTGGGTACGAGGTAGAGCTTGCGTCCTTGCAGCGACACCCGCCATCCGCGCGGCTCGGCCCACCTGCCGGCCTCGGCGGCGACGGCGCTCAGCCACGGCGCCGGTTCGGCGGCGACCGCGTAGACGAAGAAGTCCTCGGCCGACTTGACGTCGGTGAAGGGGTGCGCCTGCGCCCAACTGGCGACGTGGGCCCACACGGTGCCGAACGGTGCCGCGGAGGCCGCCGTCGCGCGGCGTACGCGCCGGTCCCAGGCCGGGTCGGGGTCTCCGTCGACCAGCAGCCGCGCGCCGTTGCACACCAGCGCGAGCCGCGGTGCGGGGCCGGGCAGGCGGATGCGCTGGTACTGGGCGCTGGTGCGGGTGGTCACCGGCACCAGCGCGCCGGTGCGGGCCAGCCGCTCCCAGGCGCGGTGACCCTGCGCGGTCATCGCTCCGCAGGACCGCCCGCGGTACTCGTCGACGCTGATCAGGTCCGCGCCGTCGCCGCCGGTGCGCGGCGAGAAGATGACCGTCCCGTCGAGGTCGGTCGCCACGATCGTGTTCACCGGTCCGCCATCACCGCCGCGGTCCTGGCGACTGCGGGGCGATCAGGCCCACGCAGGAGTACGGCAGGTCGTCGACCTCCTCCACCGGCACCCCGCGTTGGGCTGCCAGCAGAAGCACGTGGCGCACCTCGTCGCGGGCGTCCGGGCGGACCAGCACGCGCCAGGTCACCCTGCGCAGCAGCACCCGCGTGGTCTCACCGACCCCTGGTTTGACCAGGTTGACCCGCCCGATGCCGTAGCGCTCGGCGAGCTGCTCGACTGCCTGCCAGCCACGCCAGTCCGGGGTGCGGTCGGCGGCGGCCAGCACCGGCCAGCGGGCCGCGACGTCCGGCGCGACCGCGGCGAACTCGGCTGACACGGTGTCGAGGAAGGTGCCGGAGACGTCGCTCGCGCTCAGTTCGCGGTAGAACTTCGCGCCGTGGAACTGGCTCGGGCCGATCAGCCGGTCGTTGAGCACCGTACGCGACACCAGTCCCGACACGGTCGAGTTGAGGCAGGCCGAGGGGATCAGGAAGTCATCGCGGGTGCCGTACACCGTCGTGCAGTGACCGGGGTCGGCGAGCACGGCCAGGGTCGGATCGAAGTCGAGGCCGTCCTCGGCGCGTACCTCGTCCAGTGCGGCGCGCAGTTCCCGGGCGATCGCTCCCTTGCCGGTCCAGCCGTCGACGAACACGATGTCGGCCGGGTCGTGGCGGGCGGCCAGGTAGCGCATCGCGACCCGGTCGATGCCCCGGTCGCGCACGATCGACACGGTGTAGTGGGGCAGGGCGAGGCCGTGGTGCTGTGCCGCCCAGCGCCGCATCAGGATGCCGATCGGGGTCCCGGCGCGGGCCAGCGATACGAGCACCGGCCGTGGCCGGGTCGACAGGATCAGCTCGGTCACGACGCCGACCGCGGTCGCCACGCGGGTGGCTGTGTCTGCCATCACCTGGTGGAACAGCTGCTGGTATTCGGGTGTCGGCTGGTATTCGATCGGCAGGGCTTCGGCGTAGTGGCCGGCGCCGGACTGGATGGCCGCTTCGCGCTGCTCGGTCGAGATCTCCAGGGCGACGTGGGACAGATCGGTCAGCAGCCAGCTCACCTCGTCACCCGCGTACGACGAGAAGGCCGGCCCGTGCAGGGCGGCCGGCTCGGTCTTGGTGGTCGCGGGGGTCATGGCAGCCGCACCACGATCAGTTCGTCACACACGCCGCGCAGCGCCTCCACCAGCCCGGACGGGTCCCACAGGGCATCGGTGTCGCCGGGGCCGTCGATGACCAGCACGATCGCGGCGAATCCCGGTTCGCGGGCCGACGGGGCCACGTTGTAGGCGAACCGCTCCGGGGCGTCGCGGTGACCGGCGGTGTCGCGTACCACGACGGCGCGCAGGTCGTGTGCGGGGAACGCCAGGCTGGTGCGGATGGCGTACGACGGGTCGTCGATCGCCAGTGCCGGGGACCTGGTGGTGGAGGAGAACAGGATCTCGTCCGCCGGGTGCTCCGAGCGCTGCTCGGCGATGGCGCACGCGACCCGCAGCGGCGTGTACATGAGTTCCTCGGTGCCCAGCACGAGGATGCGACCGTTGGCGGGCAGCTGGTCGGCCACGGTGGCGGCGACCTGCCTGACCGCGTCGTCCAGCTCGCCTCGCCGGGCCGCCGGGATTCCCCGCCGGCCCCCCACCGGCAGGCCCGCGGGCCACTGCGGGTTGACGCGGCGCACGGTGGCGCGGACCGTCGCGGCACGTCCGGTGCGGTCGGGGGTCCGGGCCTGCTCGGACGGCTCGCTGAATTCGGCGACCAGCTGGCGGCCGCGTTCGAGGACGTCGTCGGGGGTGGACAGCACGCCCTGTGCGAGGGCGACCACGTCGATCCGCGTACCCAGGCGCGCGGCGTCGGCGGCGAAGGCGGCGCGGTCGGCGTCGCTGCGAAGGTCGAGCAGGGTCGCGATGATGTATCGCGGGCGGTGCCTGATCGCCTGCAGGACCCCGATGGTGGCCAGCGCGGTGCGACCGGTGGTCAGTTCGTCGTCGACGAGCACGACCGGCCTCTCGGTGGCCAGCAGTTCCGGTTCGGCCGGGACCAGCAGGTGTTCGGTGGCGTGGCTGTGTGCCTCGGTGAACGTGCCGACCGGGGTCTCGCCGGGCAGCAGCCGCCGGGTGGAGTGCAGGTAGTCCGCGTCGGGCAGGGCGTCGGCGACCAGGTGTCCCAGCGAGGTCGCGGTCTCGGCGTACCCGATGACCAGGACCGGGCTCGCCCCGATCGCCTGCGCGACCAGTTCGCCCAGGCGGTGTCCGGCCTCGCTGGCCCGGCGGGGGGTGACGGGGATGTTCTTGCCCAGCACCGTCGAGACGACCAGGTGGGCGCGGCGGGTGTTGCGCCTGACGGCGAGCCCGGCGAGGTCGCTGAGCATGACCTTGTCGTATCGCGACGCCTGCGCGCCGCCGCCGGATTCGGTCTGTTCGGCTGTTTGCTCGGTGGCGGAGGTGTTCATGGTGACGACGACGCCGAGCCGGTCGGCGACCCAGTCACCGGCCCACACGGCCGGCGTACCGGTGCCGTCCAGGTCGGCTTCGGTGCGCCCGGCCTGGCGTGGCACGCCGCCGTTGTCGGCGCCCGGTGCCGCCGATGGGTGGGATCCGGCGCGGGTGAACTCGTCGGGCATACGTTCGAGCACGGACTGCGGCCGTCGCGATGGCGATTCACGGACTCGTCGCATGGAACCTCCTTGTGTGTCGGCCCCCCGTCAAGGCCCGCCTGCGGTAAGCCGCCAGCGGCCTGGGCACGCGCGACTGCGCGGCCCAGGCGTTCTCGCCGTGGCGACGTGGTGGTGCTGGTCGGCCGTCAGGCCGACACGAGTTCGCGGTCGGGATCGTCGTCGGCGGCCTGGGCCGCCGCCAACCGGCGGTTGCGCACCACGGAGCTGATGAACGCGGCGGCGATGCAGACCACGCCCGACAACCCGGTGATGATCTCGTTGAGGTGGTACTTCATCGTGATCATCAAGATGACCGCCAGGGCGCCGATCGCCCAGTGCGCGCCATGCTCAAGGTAGACGTACTCCTGCAGCGTCCCCTTGTTGACCAGGTAGACCGTCAGCGAGCGGACGTACATGGCGCCGACGCCCAGGCCCAGCGCGATGACGAACGGGTCAGAGGTGACCGCGAACGCGCCCACCACGCCGTCGAAGCTGAACGACGCGTCGAGCACCTCGAGGTAGAGGAACAGGAAGAAGGCCTGCTTGCCGACTGCCAGCGCGACGCCGTTCTTGGCGCCCGCGGTGCTGGGCTGGGCTTCCTCCTCGTCCTCGGCCTTGTTGGAGAACAGCTCGCCGAGGCCGTTGACCAGCAGGTAGGTCAGCAGGCCGAGCATGCCCGCGACCAGGACGGTGACCGGGTCCGGTGCCAGGGTCTCGGCGACCAGCAGCAGCGCTCCGAGTGCGATGACCACCGACAGCTGGTCGAGTTTGCCGACCTTGCCGAGGGCCTTCTCGATCGGGGCGAGCCAGCTGATCTCGCGCTCCTCGAACACGAAGTCGAGGAAGATCATGAGCAGGAAGATCCCGCCGAACGCGGCGATGGCCGGGTGCGCGGCCAGCAGTTCGTTCTTGTAGGTCTCGGGATCGTTGATCGCCAGATCGACGACCGCGGCCGGTGAGATTCCCGCCGACGCCGACACCAGCACGAAGGGGAACACCAGCCGCATGCCGAACACGGCGATGGCGATGCCGATCGTCAGGAAGATCTTCTGCCAGAACACGGACATGCGGCTCAGGACGCCTGCGTTGATCACGGCGTTGTCGAACGACAGCGAGATCTCGAGGACGGCCAGGATCGCCACGAGGGCGAGCATGGTCGGGCCACCAAACCAGAATGCGGCGGCGAGGGCCAGAATGGTGAAGATCAGTGATCCGCTGAACGTTCTGATTGCCACAGGTCAGCCCTTTCTTTGTGTTGTTGAACAAGGCGCGAAGCGTAGTGTGGGTCACCCGATCGAGCGGGTGACCCACACTGAAAAGCACAGCTCAGACGTTCACGCCGTAGTCGGAGGCGATGCCGCCCAGGCCGGTCGCGTAGCCCTGGCCGACGGCCCGGAACTTCCAGTCGGTGCCGTGCCGGTACAGCTCTCCGAAGAGCATGGCGGTCTCGGTGGCGGCGTCCTCGCTCAGGTCGTAGCGCGCGAGTTCGCTGCCGCCGGCCTGGTTGACCACGCGGATGAAGGCGTTGGTGACCTGGCCGAACGACTGGCTGCGGGCAGCCGCGTCATAGATGGAGACCGCGAAGACGACCTTCTGGCACTCGGCCGGCACGGCGGCGAGGTTGACGTCGATCTTCTCGTCGTCGCCGTCGCCTTCGCCGGTCAGGTTGTCACCCTGGTGCTTGACCGACCCGTCCGCGCTCGTCAGGTTGTTGAAGAACACGAAGTGACTGTCCGAGATGACCTTGCCGGCGGCGTCGCACATGATCGCGCTGGCGTCGAGGTCGAAGTCGGTACCGGTCGTGGTGCGGGTATCCCAGCCAAGACCGATAGTCACCGCCGTCAGACCCGGCGCCTCCTTGGTCAGGCTGACGTTGCCGCCCTTGCTGAGGCTGACTCCCACAAATTCCTCCTGTACAGATCGGCGGGCCGATGCCCGCGCTGAACCGGGCAGACATATCCCCGCTCACTCGATCGGAACGCGGCTCGCCGCACCCAGACCGGAAGTCTGCCACACGGTGCCAAGGTGCACGGGTCCCCGAAAGAACGAAGCCCCCACGTACATGATCAACACCATGCCGCGCAGTGGCCATCACCATGTTCAACCAGGTTGGGGGCAACGGCAAGGGTTTGGGGACCGAGAGATATGACTGGTTCAGCAGTCCGAGTCGGACATAAGTCCTTACGCCCGGACCCGAGGAGCCGACCCGGCTCGGCAACGGCGTGCCCGGCTCAGCCGTTCGCCAGGGCGGTCGGCCGAAAAGCCATGCGTGTGACGACGATCGGTGGAGTCACCGAAGATCACGAGACCACGGGCGGTGACGCCATCCGGCCCTGAAGCCTTGTGAGCATAGTCATCCCGCCGGGGACCGACGCTCACACTGTCACTTCAGACAAGTCGCATGTTTTTACCCTATCGGTACAAATAATCTCGCCTGTCGGCCCGGCCCGAAAGCCCTGTCACCCGACAGGAGTGTTCGCGTCGAGCCATGAGATCCGGTCGAAGCCGTATGCCAGGCAGGCGTCACGAACCGACGCGCTGACCGCGTCCATTTCGGATCGAAGAACGAATTCTCCGCGAACGTTGTAGAGCGACAGGAACACGCACACACCACGCGAAGGCGCCGCGTCGATCGGCAGCTCGATCTTCGCGTGACCCTGGGTGGATACCACCAGGGCGCCGCCCCAGCTCAACTCCGTGGCGCTCGGCGAGTAGCCGAAGATGATCAGACGCTCGATCTGCCGACACTGCCGCAGGTCGATGCTGAGCTGTGCATGCCGGTCGCGTTTGCCGGTGATCACCGGACGCGGCGAGCCTTTCGGGGCTGAGCCCGCGCCGTCGGCGTCGAGCAGGGTCGAGGTGTGACCGGAGCGCAGTTGATACGCGCAACCCAGCCGCAGATCGCCCACCAGGTCCGAGCACATGGCCGTGAAGGTGAGGCTTCCTACCCCCGTCTGCAGCCGGGTGAGCGTCACGGTCGGCGCCCTGGGGGTGAGGATCGTATGCGTGCCCGACCAGGCTCGGGCAGCGGGCGGCACCCGGGAAGCAGCCGGGCCGGTCTGCTGCGCCGCGGTCACCGAGCCCGTGCGTCCGGCCGCCGCGGCCGTGGGACTCGGCGGGGTGGACAGGTCGAGCGACTGACCGGCCGAGGCGGGCGACAACGGCGCAGCAGAGGCCGCAGGCGTCGCCGGAGCCGACAGGTCGAGGGCAGACGACCATCCGGCCGGACCCGTCGACGGTGCCGGGGTCGGCGGGGCCAGGCCTGCGCGAGCAGCCGGTGCGGCCACGGGCGCGGCCGGGCCGGCAGGGGCCGACTGCCGGGTCACCACTTTTTTCGGGCGTGACCTGCGGCGCAGGAACGGCAGATCGTCGCGCCGTGGTGCGTCGTGCGGTCCGGGCCGGTTCACAGCGTCACCCCGTAGTCGGCGGCGATACCCTCGATTCCCTTGGTGTATCCGCCGCCGACGACCTTGAACTTCCATCCGCCGTTGTGCCGGTACACCTCGCCCAGCGAGATCCCGGTCTCGGCGCTCAGCGCCTGCGCGAGGTTCTCCGAACGGACGAGTTCGCTGTTGTCGGCAAGGTTCAGCACCCGGATCCCGCACTGCTTGAGCTGCCCCAGGGCGCGACGGCGAGCCGTGCCCTCGTTGATGTACAGGACGACGGCGATGCGGCTGATCTCGGCGGGAACGGCGGCGAAGTTCACCTCGATCTGCTCCTCGTCGTCGCCGAGGGCCTCCTCCAGCTGCGTCACCGACAGATCGGGAGAGCTCAGCTGGTTGAAGAACACGAAGTGCTCGTCGGAGACGGCCTTGCCCGCCGCGTCGCACAGGATCGCCGCGACGACGAGGTTGTCCGACAGCAGCGATTCAGAGCCGGCATCCCAGTTGATGCCGAACACGATCCCGGTCAGGCCGGGGATCTCCCGGGTGAGTGCCACGTTCGATCCGCGTCTCATCACTGCCATCAGAGGTCCAGGTCCGATCGAGAGAATTTCGTGCGCATGAAACTACCCTGGGTCATCAGCGCGTCGACGTCCTGGGCCTGCGCAGCCACCAGGACCGCCGACGTCGACTCCCACATCAGCTCGAGCTGCTCCTGCAAGGCTTCGACCGGGGTCTGCCCCCTGGCCCGCGCCACATCGTGGTGGGCCGGATCCAGGGCGAGGAAGCTCTTCAGGGTCGTGGGCAGGTAGTCGTCCACGACCCCGCGCACCGACACCACGGTGTAGATGTCGAGCTCGCGGACCTCCGAACTGTCGATGACCGCCCGCAGGACGTCGGTCACCCGCCGGGCGGTCACCACCGCCTCCCCCGGCAGCCGGCCGGAACTGCGGTTGACGAACCGGATCAGCTCATCCAGGTTCTGGCGCAGCACTGCGGGACTGTCGTCGACGGGCGCCGACTCTGCGGGCTGCGTCTCACGCTCTCTGCGAAACCATCGCACTGCTGTCGTCCATCCCCCGAACGGTGTCTGCGTCAGGCCCCGACCTGGCCGGCCGAACCACCCTCGTTGCGGCGGGTCCGCTCCAGGTACGGCTTGGCGCGCTCGATCTGCCCCTCGATCGCCGCGACCGTCTGGGCCATGCTGTCCACGGCCTGGGCACGGAACGTGTCGAGGGCGTCCATCGTCTGGAAGACGTTGTCGAACGCGGCCTGGAGCTTGGCCACGTCGATCGTCGTACTCGCGGCCTGCTGGTTGATCTGGGCGCCCTGGACGCGAAGCTGCACCGACGTCGACTCGATCAGGCTGGAGGTGACCGTGTTCAGGGCGGTGATCTGGTCGAGCACGAGCTTCTGGCGCGACAGCGCCTGCGCGACGATGACCGCGGTGCGCAGCGCCGCGATCGTGGTCGTCTGCGCCCGGTCGACACCCTTGATCAACTCGATGTTGTTCTTGCGGACGAGGTCCAGGGCCAGGTAACCCTGAACCGCGACCGCCATCTGCGTCATGATGTCCTGCCGCCGCTGCCGGATGGGGAACAGCGCGTCAGCGCGCAACGTGTTCGCGTCCTCGCCCCTGCCCGCAGCGTCCAGCGCGGCGACCTTGGCCTCGACAGCGGCGTCCAGGGCCGCGGCCAGCTCGTTGTACTCCGCGAGCTTGCCCATCGCGGCCCACATGTTGGCCTTCTCGGTCTCGATGCTCGCGTTGTCCTTGCGCAGCTCGTCCTGGCCCGAGTCGAGCGCCTTGATGATCGCGTTGAGGTGACTCTGCGCCGACTGGTACTTGGCGAAGTAGCGCTGGATCTGGTCACCACCCGGCAGGAACTTCAGCACCTTGCGCACACCGCTCAGGTCGGCGCGACCCGGGTCGAGCTCGGTGACCGTCGTACGCAGGTCGACCAGCGTGTTGGCGACCCGCGTCTGCGCATCGTCGCCACCGCGGCCACGACCGGAGCGCAGCGCCGCCGCGGGCCGCTCCAGCATCCGGCTGGACACGCTCGCCGACGCCCGCATCTCCCGGTCACCCATCGACGTGATCGCGCCGACCTTCTCGGAGAACGCCGGCGAGCGCATGTCCAGCGCGCTCAGCTCGCCGGCGAACGCCTCCGCCCTCGACCGCAGCTCCGCCTGCTTGCCGCTGTCCACGGGGACGGCGCCGGCCGCCTGCTCCTTTTCCACCACGACGACAGGGGCCGGCGGAGTGAGTACGAGCGCGGTGCCCGGGGCCGTGGGCGCTGCGCCACCGAGGTCGAGTTCGGACATGGAGGACTCCTTGGCGTACGTCAAACAGGTGGAGGGGGGTCAGCGGGAGGGAAACGGTGTTCTACGACGTCAGCGGACCGGTGCGGGGCAGGTCACAGGTGTGCGGCCATCGCGGGGAGCAGATCATGGAAGGTACGTCCGGAGGTGGGCGCGCCGATCGCCGTCATCGACCAGCCCTGCCCGTCGCGGGCCACCTTGGCCATGATCTGGGCGGTGTGGTTACCGGAGCCGGTGAGCGCGTAGCGGGCGACCTCCTGGCCGTTGGTCTCGTCGATCAGCCGGCAGAACGCGTTCTCGATCTGGGAGAAGTCCTGCCCGGTGAACGAGTTCACCGTGAAGACCAGCGTCGTGATGTGGACGGGCAGGCGGGACAGGTCGACCTTGATCGACTCGTCGTCGCCGTCGCCGTCACCGGTCAGGTTGTCGCCGGTGTGCTGCACAGCGCCGTCACGGCTCTTCAGCTGCCGGAACCACACCTGGTCGGCCAGCTGGCCGCTGGCGTCGAACAGCAGGCACGACGCGTCGAGGTCGATGGTCTGCTTCCGGCTGCCGAAAAGGCTCTTCTTGCGTACGGCGTCCCAGCCCAGACCCATCCGAACCTGGGTCAAAGTGCCGCCACCGGCCTTGGACAGCGAAACCTTCTGTCCCTTGCTCAAACTGACCGTCACGTCGCGCCCTTTCATGTCGCTTTCGATATCGTTATAGCGGGATCGGCCACCTGCTGCCATCCCGTGGCAGTCCCAGCCGATCCGCAGATCATGCACGAACTCCGCAAGGCCCGAGCCGGGCTCGATCCAGCCGACTTCAGCGCACCGGAAGAGTACGTCGCCCGGGCCGCCAGCGGGGCCCGGTCCACGATCATTCGACGTTGACGCCGAAGTCACGGGCGATGCCGGCCAGGCCAGAAGCATAGCCCTGCCCGATCGCCCGGAACTTCCACTCGCCATTGCGCCGGTAGACCTCACCGAAGATCATCGCCGTCTCGGTCGAGGCGTCCTCGGACAGGTCGTAGCGCGCCAGTTCCCCGCCGTCGACCTGGTTCAGGATGCGAATGTAGGCGTTACGGACCAGCCCGAAGGACTGCCCACGGCTGCCCGCATCGTAGATCGACACGGCGATGGTGATCGTCTGCACCTCGGCCGGCACCGCAGCGAGGTCGATCTTGATGGACTCGTCGTCGCCGTCACCCTCACCCGTCAGGTTGTCACCGGTGTGCTCCACCGACCCCTCAGGGCTGACCAGGTTGTTGAAGAACACGAAGTGCTGATCCGACAGGATCTTGCCCGACCCGTTGAGCATGAGGGCGCTCGCGTCGAGGTCGAAGGCGGCTCCGCTGGTCGTTCGCGTATCCCAGCCGAGGCCGACGATCACCGCAGTCAGGCCGGGGGCCTGCTTGGAGAGGGAGACATTGCCGCCCTTGCTGAGGCTGACGCCCATGTGTGTCCTCCTGAACGTGTGGTGCGACCGGCACTGCTGACGCGCGGTAGGGACGTAGCCCCTGAGCGCAACGGCGATTGGCACTTTAGCCGCAGGGTCAAATGGTGAGACTGCACTTTCCGCCCATACCGGCCGCACCGCCGCATGACGTGACGACCGACATGGGTACTGCCGTCCTAGTGTGACGGCTCGATGCGATTCGCTCCCGACGATGCAACACCGCCTGACCGCTCACAGAGACCCGCAGGCCACCGACTCGGGCATGGTGAGACCGAGTCGGTGGCGCGGTGATACGGACCGGACTATTTGCGGCCCGGTGACCAGTTCATACCCCAACCGTAGGCACGGTCCAGATCAGCCTGACCACCATTGATGTACCGGACCTCACGTCCGATGGTCAGCCCACCACCCGCCGCCTCGAGCAGCGCGATCGCGCACATGCGGCTACCGGAACTCTCATCGAGCCGGATCTCGATGGGAGCACCACCCACGGGGTACAGAGTCACCACACCGTCGGCCTTGTCCCAGGCGGGGACGCCTTCGTAGATGAACGCGAAGATCAGGACCCGCTTGAGGTGGTCGAGGTGGTCGAGGTTGATGAGCAGGTTCTCTCCACCGCTCGCGGCGCCCGAGCGGTCATCGCCGTCGAGCTTTATATAAGGATGCTGATCGAGGCTGCCGAAGGAGTTGCCCAGGGCCTGGATGACGCCTTTGCGGCCGTCGACGGTCTCGTAGAGGCAACCGATGTCGAGGTCGATGGAGTCACTGCCCGACAGAAGCTTCTTCAGAAAGCCCCCGCCGCTGTTGCTGCCTGCCGGTCGGGCGTTCCAATTGAGGTTGATGCGCATCTGCCCCGATGCGCCGGTCGCCTTGGTCAGCGAGACCTTGGGGCTGCTCTTGGTGAGCGACGTCTTCGACAGGGAGACGGGGGCAGCGGGAGCCGCGCCGGACGGACGCTTGTTGTAGTCGACCACGGAGTGCCTTCCTACGACGGCGAGCGGGGTGAGAGACCCATATCAGGCTAGTGCCGTCGAGGGTGCACGTTAACTGTCCATCACTATGCATTTCCTGACTAGGCGGACTAGCCCGTCGTCATCCTCGACATCACGTCATCCGATACGAATGGCGCCTGATACTGACCGCACATGGGCGATCCCCGCTTCTCTCCACCACCCGCCGCCCCTGATCACAATGACGAAGACCTGGCGGGTGGCGCCCTCGTAGCGGCTCAGCAGTAGCCGTCGTTCAGAAAGTCCCGCTCGCCGGGTCGGCCGAGCTCCAGCGGGATGTCGACGTAGCTGGGCAGTTGCCCGTACGCCGTGTTCGGCACGATAAACTCGCGGCCGGTGTAGCGCTGACGCACACTCTGCTCGCGGGCCGGTCCGCACACCAACGGGTTGGCGTACGTGTTGTACCCCAGACCCACCCCGGTGTTGAGGAAACCCGCGTCCTGGCACTGGTACAGCACCCCACGCAGCGCCGCCGCGCTGCGCCGACCCCGGTAGCGGTCGGCGAAGTTCGCGAAACACGCCTTGGACTGCGCGCCGTCGTACGGCGACGGGCCGGCTGCGGCGAGCGCGCCGAGGAAGTCACGGTCGCAGCCGATCGCCGCCGACGGCGCGGCGCCCTGCAGCAGCCTGCCACGGCGGCAGCCGGTCACGTCCTGGAACGCGCTGACGACGTCCTGACCCCGGCGCAGCCGGGAGTACGCGTAGACGAGGTCGGTCTGCGCGGCGAGCGGGTACGCGCCGGTATCGCCGAACTGCTCGTCGAGCAGCCGGAACCAGGTCTCGAAGCTGGGCACCTGGGCCCGCTGGTGCGGCGGGAGGGTGTACACGGCCAGGCCGGTGGGCGTGGACCAGTCTTCCAGGCCCGGGTAGCCGACGTAGGACAGCACGCCGATGCCGACCTTCGCCGGGGTGTCGCCGTAGTCGCGACGTAGCCGCAGGTACTGCTCCAGGTTGGTGTTGGAGCCGGCCCAGGCGTACCAGAAGCCCTCGGGGTAGATCGAGCTCTGCCCGACCGCGTGGGTGGTGCCGAACAGCTGCGGTGAAACGCACCGGACCTGCCGCCGCTGCCAGGCGTCGCGGTACTCGGCCGGGGTGGCGATGCACGAGCCGTACCCGCCCGCCGGGCCCGGCGCGGCCGGGGCCGGGGACGCGGTCGTGAGGACCAGTCCGCAGATCGCCGCGGCGACGGCGCGCAGCATGCCGCGACCGGTGAGGATGTTTCCGACAAGCATGGGCGGTCCCTGCGCTTCGTTGCGGCTGTGCGGCGGCGCGACTGCCCGCCGCCGTCGAGTCTTGCCCACGGCCGACCGGCCAGGCCAGTGACGCGGCCGTGACCAGGAGACGATTCAGCAGTTCAACCGGGTACGGCAGCGTCGCGTCCCGGGGCCCGCCCAGACCCGGGCTGCTGGCGCGCGGCTGGGCGCGGGCTGGACCGGCGGATCAGCCGGTTACGGTTGCCGGTGTGCAGGCGGGGGCGGGTGAGGCGATCGGGTTCTCGGTGCTCGGCTCGATCCGGGTCGTACGGGCCGGCGCCGCGCTGCCACTGGGCGCCCGCCAGCAGCGCCTGGTGCTCGCGCTGCTGGCGGCCCGGGCCGGTGCGCCGGTCTCGGTGGCCGAGCTGGTCGACCTGCTCTGGGACGAGCAGGCCCCGGCCAGCGCCGTCAATGTCGTCCACCGGCACATCGGCGAGCTGCGGCGGGTGCTCGAACCTGGCCTGCCGCACCGGGCGACCGGTCGGCACCTGGTCCGGGAGCTGGCCGGCTACCGGCTGCGCGCCGACGAGCAGTCGCTCGACCTGCTGAGGTTCCGGGCGTTGAGCCGTCAGGCGGCTAGCCGTCTGCACGACGGCGACCCGGCGTCGGCGCTGCGGCACGCGCTGGACGGGCTGCGGTTGTGGCGAGGCCGCTGCGCCGCGGGCCTGGAACCGCAGTCGCGGCGGCATCCGGTGTTCCTAGCGGTGGAGGCCGAACGTGCCCAGGCCGTACGGGAGGCCGCCGACGCCGCCGAGCGGTGCGGCCGGCTGGCGGCGGTGCTGGCCGCGTTGCGGCAGGCCGCCGAGCAGCATCCGCTCGACGAGTCGCTGCAGAGCCGGTTGCTGCTGGCGCTGGCCGCCGACGGCCGGCAGGCCGAAGCCGTCGAGGTGTACCGGGCGGTGCGGCACCGGCTCACCCACGAGCTGGGCGTCGAACCGGGTGAGGAGCTGCGGGAGTCCTACGACCGGCTGCTGCACCAGCGCACCCGGCCGGCGGCTGCCGAGTCGCCGTCGCCGCTGCCCCAGCCCGCGCAGTTGCCACCGGACCTGCCCGGCTTCCACGGCCGCGACGACCTGATCGCCCAGGCCGGTAAAGCGGTGTCGGCAGGCAGCACGGTGCTGGCGATCGACGGGATGCCCGGGGTCGGCAAGTCCGCCCTGGCCGTGCGCATCGCCCACGAGCTCGCCGCCGATTACCCCGACGGGCAGCTGTACGCCGACCTGCGCGGCTACGGCTGGGAGCAGCCGATGGGCCCGGCCGAGGCGCTGCGGGGGTTCCTCGGTTCGCTCGGCGTGGCGCAGGACGCCATCCCGGCCGAGCTGCACGCGCAGGCGGGCCTGTACCGCAGCAGGCTC
Source organism: Catellatospora methionotrophica (assembly GCF_011297335.1). GTDB lineage: Bacteria > Actinomycetota > Actinomycetes > Mycobacteriales > Micromonosporaceae > Catellatospora > Catellatospora methionotrophica. The sequence continues at coordinate 121,969 of NZ_JAAOTJ010000003.1, forward strand.
GCCGGCCGGCGGCTGCTGATCGTGCTCGACAACTGCCGTGACGCCGAACAGGTCCGGCACCTGCTGCCCGGCGGCCCTGGCTGCCTGGCTGTCGTCACCGGCCGCAACCGGCTCGCCTCCCTGCAGACCACGGCCGGGGCACACCCGCTGCCGATGTGCCCGCCGAGCCAGGCCGAGGCCCGCACAGTACTGGTGGGGATGCTCGGCGCCACGCCGGACCTGGACGCGGTCGACGCCGTCGTCACGGCGTGCGGGCGGCTGCCGCTCGCGCTGGCAGCTGTGGCGGCCCGCGTGGCAGGGCAACCGGGCGTCACGCTCGCGCGGGTCGCCGAAGAGCTGGCGCAGGCAGCCGGAACCCTAGACGGCTTCGACGGCGACGATCCGCAGACCGGGCTGCGGGCCGCCTTCTCCTGGTCATACCGGGCATTGACGCCCGAGGCCGCGCGGCTGTTCCGGCTGCTGCCGGTCCATTCTGGTGCTGGCATCTCGGTCGCCACGGCGGCTGCCGCGGCCGACGTCGGGTTGCGGTCCGGGCGGGCACTGCTCGGCGAGCTGAGCCGCGCCCACCTGGTCAGCGAGGAACTGCCTGGCCGCTACCGCGCCCACGAGTTGCTGCTGGCGTACGCCGCCGAGCTGGGCGAGGAGCACGACAGTCCGGCCGCTCGGGCTGCGGCACGGCTGCGGTGCCTGCGGGCCGACCGGTAGGCAGCTCTGTCGCTGACGGGGACCGGCGCCGAAGTCTCGCGCTGAGCGAGATGCTGCGGACCCACGGTCACGGCACTGATTCAGCACTTATGTGTCAGTCCATCCGCATCGATGATCCCTAGGCTCGGCGCACTCACCCGCCGCACCTGCCTAGGGGGTCTCCGTGCTGCTGGCATCCGGCGAATCGACCGCCGCGGCGCAGCGCCTGACCGCGCTGCACGCCGACCACGCCCCTGCCGTGCTGCGCCTGCTGACGGTGCTGACGCACGGCCAGCGGCAGTCGGCCGAGGACCTGCTGCAGGAGACGATGCTGCGGGCCTGGCGGCACCTGGACACGGTGCCCGCCGAGGCCGACGCCGCACGCCGGTGGCTGCTGACCGTCGCCCGGCGGCTGGTCATCGACGGCGTACGGCGCGGCGCGAACCGCCCGTCGGAGGTCCACGTCGACATGAGCTGGATTGCGGCCGGTGACGACACGACCGGCACCGCGCTGGCCTCGCATGCGATGCGGCAGGCTCTGGGCCGGTTGAGCCCGGCGCAGCGCCGCCTGCTGTGCGAGGTGTACCTGGTCGGGCGGTCGGCGCAGGAGGTCGCGGGGCGGCTGGGTATGCCGGTCGGCACGGTGAAGTCCCGGACGCACTACGCGTTGTGCGCGCTGCGCACCAGCCTCAAGGCCGCCTGAGACGCGGCCTGCCGAGCCGCGGTTCCGGCCCGAGGTCAAGTTCACAGAGCCGCCGGCCCGGCTGGTCGCGCGCGATGATCCCTGCCACGCTACGGCGATCGTGACCACCTGCACCACACGGATCGCACTCAGATGACCAGCCCACTGACCTTCGCCGTACTCGGCCCGGTGCGGGCCTGGCGCGGCGGGTCCGAAATCGACCTCGGCACCCGGCAACAGCGGCTGATCCTCGCACTGCTGCTCGCCCGTGCCGGAGGTGCGGTCAGCGTCGCGGAGTTCGTCGACCTGCTGTGGGAGTCCGACCCGCCGCCGAGCGCGGTCAACGTCGTACACCGGCACGTGGGCGTGCTGCGGCGGCGCTTCGAGCCGGGCCTGCCCACGCGGGAGCAGGGTTCGGTGCTGGTCCGCGACGGCGCGCAGTACCGGCTGCGGCTCGACGGCCGTTCGCTGGACCTGCTGCGTTTCCGGCACCTGGCCGCCCTGGCCCAGTCCGGTTCCGGTGAGCAGGCCGTGGAGCTGTACCGGCAGGCCCTGGCCCTGTGGCGTGACCGGTGCGCCGCGGGTCTGCACACCGACGGCCGTTCGCACCCGGATTTCGTCGCCGTCGACGGCGAACGGTATGCGGCAGTGCGCGCGGCAGCCGATGCGGCGCTGCGCGCCGGGTGCGTTCACGTGGTGCTGCCCGCGCTGCGGCAGGCCGCCGCAGCTGAGCCCCTCGACGAGGCGCTGCAGGCGCGGCTGCTGCTCGCGCTGGCCGCCGACGGCCGGCGGGCCGAGGCCCTGGCCGCCTTCGCCGACATAGAGCACCGGCTCGCCGACGAACTCGGCATCGTGCCAGGCCCGGAGCTGCGTGCGGCCCGCGACAGCCTACTCGGCCACGAGGCCCCGACCAGCGCGGCCGAACGCCCTGCCCAGTTGCCGGGTGACCATCCGTACTTCACGGGCCGCCGTGACGTGCTCGCCGCCGTCGAACAATTGCTGGCCGGGGAGCAGCGGCCGACGGCGCTGGTCGTCGACGGCATGCCCGGCGTCGGCAAGACCACGTTCGCGGTGCACCTGTCGCACCGGCTGGCCGACCGCTACCCCGACGGGCAGCTGCACGCCGACCTGCGCGGGTTCGACGCCACGGGTGCGGCGATGACGCCGTCGGAGGCGCTGCGCGGGTTCCTGTGGTCGCTGGGCGTGGCGCCGTCGGCGATCCCCGCGGAGCTGCACGCCCAGGCCGGCCTGTATCGCAGCATCCTGGCCGAGCGGCGGATGCTGATCCTGCTCGACAACTGCCGCGACGGTGACCAGATCCGGCACCTGCTGCCCGGCACAGGCGCGAGCCTGGTCATCGCGACGAGCCGCCGCCGGATCACCGGTGTGGCGGGCGCGCACGCGCTGCACCTGAACCTGCTGACCGACGCCGAGGCCCGGGAACTGCTGACCCGTCGGCTCGGGGACGTGGTCGCCGCCGACCCTGCCGCCGTCGGGGAGATCATCGTGCGGTGCGGGCGGTTGCCGCTGGCGCTGGCGCTGGTCGCGACCCGCAGCGTCGGCCGGCCGGGGCTGAGCCTGCCGGAGGTCGCCGGTGAGCTGGCCGGGGCCGACGGGCGGCTGGCCGGTTTCGGCGACGCGTACGCCGACCTGGAGGCGATCTTCTCCTGGTCGTATCAGGCGCTGTCGCCCGGGGCGGCGCGGCTGTTCCGGCTGCTGCCCCTGCATCCGGGCGCGGACTGGAGCCTGGACGCGGCGGCGGCGCTGGGCGGGCTGACGCCACGGGCCGCGCGGGGCCTGCTGGCCGAACTCGGCGCGCAGTTGCTGGTGCAGCCCGGTGACGGCCGGTGGCGGATGCACGACCTGCTGCGCGCCTACGCGGCTGAACTCGGTGAGGAGCACGACGGCGCGGCCGAACGTGACGCGGCCGTCGAGCGGATGTACGACTTCTACGAGCTGAGCGCGTACGCGGCGCATCTGCTGGTGCTGCCGCAGGTGCCGCTGCCGGAACCGGAGCCGTCGGTGGTCGCCGGGCGGTCGTTCACCGACCGGGACGAGGCGATGGCGTGGTTCGCCGCCGAGCAGCGGGTGCTGACCGGCATCGTCGCGCGGGCGGGGCGGCGCGGGCGGCCGGGTACGGCGTGGCGGATCGCGCTGGCGATGCAGAACTTCTTCCAGGACACGGCACAGTTCAAACAGTGGGCGGCCGTGGCGGGTATCGGCCTGGCCGCGGTAGGCGACGACCTGGTCGCGCGGGCGCTGCTGCACCGCAGCCTCGCGGGCGCGTGCTACTTCCTGGGCGATCTCGACGGCGGTCTGTCGCACCTGGACCGGGCGCGGAAGATCTTCGAACGGCTGGGGCTGCGCACCGAGCAGGGCCATGTCGAGAACAACATCGCTGAGATCCGCCTCGAGCAGGGCCGCTACGACGAAGCGATCGAGCACGCGGGAGCGGCGCAGACCCTGTTCCGGGCAGAAGGCAACGAGCGGGGTGCGACGACGGCGCTGCTGGCGATCGCGCGGGCGCAGTCCTGGATGGGCCGCCACGAGCCGGCGCTGGGCATGTTCACCCAGGCGCAGCGGCAGTTCGAGGCCCTCGGTGACCTGCACGGGGTCGGCACGACGCAGGCGTGGCTGGCGCACACGTACTCGATGATCGACGACCTGCCGCACGCGATGGCAGGGTGGCGGCAGGCGATCGGCACGTTCCGGGGCGCGGGGGCCGCTCATCACACCGCCGAGGTGCTGGTCGCGGTCGGTGACTTCCACTCCGGCCACGGTGAACCGGTCCGGGCGCGGCAGGCGTGGCGGGAGGCGCTGGCAGAGCTCGACGGCACGGACTCGCCGATCGCCCGGCAGATCCGCGACCGGCTGATCAGCCGGTGACCCGGACGCGGCGCCGGGCAGCGCCGCGTCCGGGACCGGTGCTCAGTACCGGTAGGCGCGGATCACGGTCTGCTTGACCGTGTTGCCACGGTTGTCGGTCGCCGCGGCGCGCAGCGACACGAAACCGGTGCCCGCCGGGTGGCAGATCAGCGCGGTGCCCTGCTCACCGAAGCGCAGCACCGGCAGCTTGTGCCAGGTCTTGCCGTCGTCGAACGACGCCTCGACCGTCAGTGCCTTCGTCCGGCCCGGCGCGGCTCCGACCTGACGGTCCAGCGACACCGGGATCGTGAACAGCCGGCCCGCCGCCGCCTTGTTGTCGATGTCGAGCTTCGGGCTGTACCGGATCGCGGTCAGCGGCAGTTTCACCAGTTCCCCGTCGGGCACGTGGCCGGACGTGAACGTCCACTCGGCCTGCACGACGGTCGACAGGGTGAACGCCGGGTCGCTGGTGAACGTCGCGGCAAGCCGGTAGTCGCCGGTCTGCGCGGGCACCTGCCACGTGTACGGCACCTCGGACGCGCTGCCGATCTCGACACCGTCGCGGTACAGGGTGACCTGGGCGCTGCCGCCACGTACGTGCCGGAAGCCCATGTGCCCGGTGCCGTCACCGTGCAGCGGGCCGGGTCCGCCGATCTGGTCGCCCCAGTAGCGGGTCGCGTACTGCTGACCGAAGTTCGGCTGCGGGTACACCGGCCCGGCGACCGCGTTGGCCCACTTCACGTGGTACGTACGGCCCGGCTGGTAGCCGGTCCAGTCCGACTGGTAGTAGGTGTAGCGCGTCTGCGCCGACACCGACTGCCATACCGCCTTCTTGTCGGTGTGGTAGTACTCGGTGATGGTGGCGGGCACGTCGTAGGTGAAGGTCGGCTGGATGTTGCGCTCGTCGCGGTAGACCGGCGAGTTACCGGGCGCGTGCGCGACCGCGTTGCGGGCGACCGGCACCCCGGGCACGTCCGCGCTGATCTGCGACCGGACCGTGGCGAAGTCACCGGCGCGCAGCCGGCGGGTCAGGCCGGTCATCATCTGGCCCGGCTCGTAGAAGTAGGCCCGGTACACGTACGGGCTGTTGTGCAGACCGCCGTCGGCGTCGACCTGGCCCCAGATCCCGTGCACGTAGGACACGAAACCGGGGGTCCTACCGGACCCGACCTGCGCGGTGCGGATGTGGTCGAACGGCACGTTCATCAGCGTGCCGAAGGGGTCGTTGCTGCCCCAGATCTGCGGTTGCTGCGTGCGGATCGTCCAGCCCGAGTCCGGGAAGACCAGGCTCGCCTTCGCGTTCGGCACCGACACCGTGAGCGGCTTGGCCTTGCGGGTGTCGACGGTCAGCGACTGGTCCTTGGTCAGGTCGAGGGTCGGGCGGACCAGGGACGTGATGTCGGGGGCGTTCGGGTCGCCGGTCAGCATGTACGTCTGGACCAGGTAGCGGCCCGCGCGGACCCGGTGCGTGGTGGCCGACGGGTCGTCGAGCACCAGCTGGGTCTGCCGGTCCAGGTCCATCAGGACCGTCACCCAGCCCTGCTCGGCGGTCGGCTTGCCGCCGTCGGGGCCGATCAGCTTGAGGGTCAGCTGACGGCGTACGACATCCACCGCGACCGGGGTCTGCACCTGCGTGCCGTTGCCGGTCGCGGTCACCTCACCGCCGAAGTACCGGTCGGGCAGACCGGCGCTGGCCTGCACGGTGACGGTCACCGTCGCGGTGCCGCCCGCGGGCACTGTCACGGTCGGGGCGCTGAGGCTGAACAGCCCCGCCGGGGCCGGTGCGCCGTCGGCGTCCTTGGCGTCGAAGGTCAGCGCCAGGGTCAGGGCCGAGGTGCCACTGTTGGTGTAGGTGACGGTGCGGCTCTGCGCGGCGGTGGTCCGCTCGAACGCGACGCTGACCGGGCTGGCGGTGGCGGTCTGCCCGATCGCGCGGGCGACGTCGACGAAGCCCGCGCCCTGCTCGTACACGCCGATCGCGGTGCTGGGCTGTGCGGCTGCCATCAGCGTCGACTTGATCCGGTCCGGGGTCCAGTCGGGGTGCTGCTGGGCCAGGATCGCCGCCGCGCCCGCCACGTGCGGCGTCGCCATCGACGTACCGGACAGGCTCGCGTACTGCGGATTATCGTCGTTGGCGTACAGATCGGAGGCCGCGCTACGCGCCGCGACGATCGCCACGCCAGGTCCGGTGATGTCGGGCTTGATGCCCGCGTCGCCGGTGCGCGGGCCGCGGCTGGAGAACTCGGCCAGCTCACCGGTCTTGGACACCGCGCCGACGGTCAGCGCCTCGGTGACGCTGCCGGGCGAGTTGACGGTCGACTCCCCGCCCAGGCCCGTGTTGCCGGCGGCGACGACGAACAGGATCCCGTAGCGGTGGGTCAGGTCGGCCAGGGCCGCCTCGATCGGGTCGGTCGCCGAGCTGTCCGGGCCGCCCAGGCTCATGTTGGCGACCTTGACGCCCTGCTGCGCCGCCCAGGTCATACCGGCCAGGATCGCCGACTCGGGGCAGCCGTCGATGGTGCAGACCTTCGCGCTGTACAGCGACGCGCCGGGCGCCATGCCCTTGAACCGGCCCTGCGACGCCTCTCCCCCACCGGCGATGGTCGAGGCGACGTGGGTGCCGTGGCCGACCCGGTCGAGGGCGTCGGGCTCGGCGGTGAAGTTCTCCGCGGCGGCGACCCGTCCCGCGAGGTCGGGGTGGGTCTGGTCGACGCCGGTGTCGATGACGGCGACCTTCACCCCGGTGCCGGTGAACCCGGCCTGCCAGGCCTGCGGTGCGCCGGTCAGCGGGACGCTGACGTCGAGTGTCGGCTTGCGCAGACCGTCGAGCCAGATCTTGTCGTATCCGGTGCGCAGCCGCCGCTCGGAGCCGGTCGCTGCGGTGAGGCTGTTCCAGAAGGCGACGGCGTCGGTGCGGTTCTGTGCGACGGCGCTCAGACCGGGGAGTTCACGGATGGTCCGCGCACCGGTGAGGCCACCGGTGGTGCCGTCGTGCTCGATGAGCAGCGGCAGAGTGGTACGCGAGTCGTCGTAGCCGAAGCCGACCAGCGTCGAGATGTCGAACAGGCGCTCGTCGAGCTTGCCGCGGTTGAGCAGGCCGACGGCGTCGGCGGGGATGACCCGCACGTCGTCGCCCGCGCTGTGGGTCAGGAACGCGATCCGTTCCCGGCCCTTGCCCGGCACGACGGTGACGGCGGTCTGGCCGTCGATCGTGCTGACGTGGACGGTGTCGCCGGTGAGCAGAGTGACCGTCGAGGGCTTCGACGCGACCGGGGGTGTGGTCGCCGGCTTCGGCAGCGGGGTCGGAGCCGCGGCGGCGGAGCCGCCGGGGACGACCGCCGAGACGCCGAGCACCAGCACCGCCAGCGCCGATAACTTGCGTACTGACCGCATCTTTCTCCCTTGATGAACGCGAGAGGGGTACGCGTCATCAGGACGTGGCCAGCAGGTGAAAGTTCAGACTGGTGACCTGGATCACATCATCGGATCGGCTTAGGCCCCGCGAGCTGGCACGCCCAGGGCTGACAACGAGGGCAGCTTCGCCCACCACGCGACTGCACGTCGTCATACCTGACCCAGGGCGTGGGCAGCATGCTCAGCCACGCCTAGACCCGGTCCGGGTGGGCATCCTCCAGGCGCTCGACCCGCAGGTAGCCGAGAAGCAGCTCCTGATCCCGTGGGTCGAGCGCGGCGAACGCCCGAGACGCCGCCGCCCTCGACCCGGGGGTCTCGATGCCCAGCAGGCCGATGATCGCCACCCACGCCATCGACACGAGATGGAACAACCTGTCCTCACGGAGCCGGGGATCCTCGGCAAGGTCTGCCAGCGGCTGGACGAGATGAGCGTCGGTTCTTGCCCTGCCGATAAGCTCGAGCAGCGCGGCCCGACGCAGTGTGCGCCCGCGGCCGATCAGCTCAATGATCTCGTGGTCGGAGAGCGCCTTGACAGCGGCGCGGTCGCCGCCCGGAGACTGGGCATCAGCACTCCCGCTATCCATACCACTCCTCCCGGATCTTCGCGATCGCCGCGTCCCTGATCTCGGTCAGCCTACGCACGGCATCGAGGTCACCGATCGACGTCGCATAGTCGATCTCCTTCTGGAGGGGGCGTCGCAAGACCCAGAGAACCAGGTCCCCTGACTTCGCCCAGGCGTGCACAACGTTCGGGATGGAAGCATCGGGACCAGCGACGGCAGGCTCCACTTTTGCTCGACGCGGGCGATCGCGGCAGGCAGCAGGGCCGGCCCTGCTCAGGGCCGATCCTGCCGCCGCCTGCGGCATCGTTGCAATATCAGTAATGGGTACAGTTCCCGCTGTTCATCGCAGGCCAGCACATGATGTTGCGGGTCTGCGACCCGTAACCTCCGTCGATCTTGATGGTCGCGTCGAGGTGGTCGTGCCACCACCTCTGGGCGAACCGCAGGCCGGCCTCGGTATTGGGCCCGAAGTCGTTGTCCTCGCTGAGCATGACCCAGCCGTCGAAGTATCTGAAGTTGTAGTTCAGCGCCCGCTGCAGCTGGCCGACCCCGGAGTTGTGCGAGCCGCGCAGCAGCCAGCAGTTGAAGTTGCTCGACCGGTACCCGGGAATCCACGCCGAATGCGTCCCGCCGTAGTCGTCGGGCCGGATGATCAGACCTGTGCCGTCGCACTGGGGGTTGGCCGCGTGGGCCGCCGACGGGCCGACCAACTGCACCACGGCGGACGCGAGAACGATCGCGGTGACGGTGAAAACGCGCCGAGCTCCCGACTTGAACATGCCGATTTTGCTCCTCACTCGATCCCTGGAAGTGGAATCGCCGGTGAACAGCGTCGCCATCGCCGGCGGGCGGACGGATCCGCACCGACCAACTCCGGACTGCGGCGACCGCTGGCCTGATCATCACCGCCGCACCGGGCCCGGACACCGGACAGAACCGGATCTAGAACGTACGGACGAGTAACGCTGCCCGCCGAGCAGCGATGACATGGCCCGGTGACCACGGAGCACCAGGCCATCGTCAAACGCGGCACAGCGAACGCCTACCAGCGGATAGCGCTTCATGCCACTGCCGCGCCGGACCACAGGCCACTAGATCCACAAAGATGTACCAATACGTTGACGTGCATCACTACACTGCGGCAATGGAGACGCTGACGGCCATCTTGCCACTGGCCGGTGTCGTGATCGGTGCGGTCGCGACATATCTCGTCACCACCGCGACTGAACGTAGCCGGTGGCAGCGGGCGCAGGACGTGCGCTGGGACGAGCGCAGGCTGACGGCGTACATCGCTTTCGGCGAGGCGAGTAAGCGGATATACAGCGTCGCCTTCCGGATCGCGGCCCACCACGGATTCCACAACCGCGGCGACCCACTGACGCCGGAGGACGGCCTGCCGCTGCTGTCCGCTGCGATCGCAGATCGGGCGGTCAGCTGGGAAGCGCTGCTGCTACTGGGCGGAAGTGGCGCACTCGAATCCGCACGAGAGTGGCACCGCGTGCTGCGGGTCCCCGTGTCATACGTCCGGGGCGAGGCGACCGATCCTCAGGCGTGGCAGGCTGCGGAACGTGCCGTGGACCTGGCACGGGACGCGTTCTACATGGCCGCCCGCGACGACTTGGGCGTGCCCGACTTCACGGTGTCGGCACATCTGCGCTGAGCGAACCCGGCACGCCTCACGCGAGGGCACCAGGCTTGGCGGGCGCGCGTGACGTCTCCCCCAACCAGAGGGTCAGCCGAGCGCGACTCATCGCCACATGTAGAGCGTGTCGAGCCAGAGTCGCCGACTCATCATCGGACTGGTACCCCTTGGCGGCGTCGGTGATCGCGCTACTGGGGCCCGGCAGCAGGACGTGCGCGAACTCCAGGCCCTTCGCCTTGTGCCAGGTGCCCACCTTGACCCGGTCGGTGGGGTCACCGGTATAGGCATCGAGTTCCACAACGGGGATGCCCTCCCTGCGCAGCAGGGCGGCGTATCGCCTGGCCTGCGCTCCCCGGTAGCACAACACGGCGACCTCGCCGTAGCCTCCCCCGGCCGCCAGCTCCCGGACAGCCGCGACGGCCTGGTTCTCGAGCTGGGATTCAGTCTCCTCCGACACCCGCACGACCCGCCCAGCGCCATGAGTCACCGCCAGATCCGCCGGCCGCCCCGTGACCATCGTGCCGTCGATGTCCTCCAGCCGCTGCTCCGCGATGACGTCGAGAGCCGCGTCGAGGATCGCCGGGGCGTTGCGGTAGTTGACGGTCAGAACCTCACTGCGTCCGCCGGTGATCGACAGGCCCGCGTCAGACAGCCGGTAACCGCCGGGATAGATCTTCTGGCGGCAGTCACCGATCAGAAGCAACCCGTTCGCCCCCGGTGGCGCGACAGCGGACACCAGCCGAAGCGCCGTCAAAGACAGGTCCTGCACCTCGTCGACGATGACCGCCCCGTATCCGGGCTGCGGCGGCTCCCGCCGCGCCTCCGCGAGCGCCCGCATCAGCAGATCGGCCGCATCGGCGATCCCACGGTGCACGAGACGCTGCTGGTACCGCTCGTACAGGTCCCATACCAAGTCGCGTTGACCTTCTGTGAGCCGCAGTTGCCGGCCGGGCCTCGCGCTAGCCCGGTACTGGCCACGCTCGGCGATGCCCCGGCCCTTGATGACGACATCGATCTCCTGCCGCCAGTAGACCGGCCGCGGGTCCAACGCGGCCAGGGGCGAGCCGCGCATGGCCAGCCAGGCATGGCTGAACTCGTTCTCGGCAGCCGCCGCGTCGTAGGCTACCTCGATGCCGCGCTCGGCAAGGAACCTGGCGGCCCACCCGTGCACATGCACGCAGTCGATGCGATGGGCCAGGTCCGGGCGCATCTGATGGAGCAGTCTCGCCTGCACCCGCGGCACCATGCGCACGAGGCTGGTCAGCAGCACCGGACCGGTCGTGTTCTTGGCCGCTTCGACAGCGCGCCACAGTCCCACCACCGTCTTTCCCGTGCCCGCCGGGCCGCTGATCCGGGCAGGTCCCGTGTAGGTGCGTCGCACGATCGCCAACTGGCTGGCGTGCAGGAACGTCATCCAGCGCTCCATGGGCCGGGCAGTCGCGGCCGCGACCTCGGCGTCGAGGATGTCCTGTGGTTCGAAGAGTCCTCCTGCCACCTGGGCGGCAGCCTGGACGGCGACCCGATCGGCCGGCAGGTTGCAGGGCTCGTACGCCGGATACACCTGTGCCAGGACCTCGTGCACAGCTGTCACGTCGGCCGTCGACAGACGTGACGGCAGCTCTCCGGCCAGCGTCGGGCGCAGCTCCTTCACGCCCAGCAACATCACGCCCTGGTGATTGCGGTGCACCGAATGACCAGCGAAAGCGAGCACCGGATGAACGATGTCGGCGACGATCTGCAGCCGCCGTGCCAGCGCGTGCTGCGCGGGCCGGATCATCGCCTTCACCTTCGCGATCTCGGCCTGCCGGTTGTCCAGACCCGCGCACAGCACACCGGCATGGATCTGAGGCTGGCTGGTCCACTCCTTCGCGTCGACGATGAATACGCCCGGCGGTCCGATCAGAATCATGTCCACGTTCGCCGAACGGGTTCCGGGCCAGGCACGGTCGATCATCAAGAACCATCGCTGCCGCCCGGCACCGTCCGGGCGGGTGAGTGCCATCAAGGCCGTCGCGATCTGTCGCTCGCCGAACGCGCCACGGGCGAACCGTGGCGCCAGTACGGCTTGCGCGTCCAGTTGGTCCCGCACCAGCTGCTGAGACCGGTCGGTGTCTGCGCGACGCCGACCGGTCACGACAGGCACCTGTCAACCGCGCCAACATCCCGACCACGGGGTACGTTCATCGCGCCGGCCCTCCCCAGGTACCTACATCGATCGACTGTGCCATACAGTAATCGACGCACCACGCTGTGTCAGCCCAGATCGCTAATGGTCGGCGAAAAGCACTATCGATCAGTCTGCGACACCAGGCAACCACGACACGATCGCCGAGTTCTCCGGACATGATCACATTTCCGGGGCGTCAGAAGCCGTTCACCCGCTGCTGGGCTGCCGAGAACCGCCGCTGAGGACGGGACATTCAGTCCTCATAATCAGGGTCGTCGTCCTGCTCCTCGAACTCGCCCTCCTCAGGAACATCACGCACGGCTGACTTGCCCATCGCCTCGCTGATGAGATTCAGCAGCTTCACCTGCCGATCCTCGAAGAAGGTCTCGAAGTCATCTGAGCGCAGCGCTGTCGGATGAATCAGATGCGACTCGATGATCTGGTCCATCTTGTCGCCCCGGACACCGGCTGCCGATTCCACCCTCGCCAGGTAGCTGCTCGGAGCTCGCCCACCGATCGCCCGGTTGGTGACGGAGGACAGCGCCGTCTTGTTGACGATCGACTCACGGTCGGCCCGGCTGATGTTGTTCCTGTCGCACCACGTCTTAGGAAAGATGTGGTGGATATCGACCTGAAGGTCGAGAAAGTTAGCGATATTTATCGGTTGCGGCTGGATCCAATCCAGCCCACCTTCCCGCATCAACAGCGCGTAGATGCCCTTGTAGGCCGCGCTGTTGCGCGTCCGTAGACTCCAGAGCCGGGACTCGTGGAAACTCGCGTCCGACACGGTGCCCGGCTCGGCCCTGTCGCCGCGAACCCAGTCAACGACCTGCTCCAGGTCCCTGGCGAAGCGCGTCTCGGTACTACCCCCGTAGAGCTCGCCCAGTACCCCGGACCAGAACCAGCGTCGCAGTTTGATGTCGGCGCTGTGGGTGTCCACGGCAGAACCCAGCACTGCCCTGATCGCCGCCAGCGGAATGAGCTGACTCCGGTAAGGAACATCCTTGTCAGTAAATATGTGCTGACGGGTAAGGAACGCCGAGGCCCAGATCAGACCCTCCTCAACCGCAGGCGCGTGGGTGAGGTAGTCGTCCAGCGTGAGCTTGAGGATGTCGCGGCGTTTACACGACACCCCTGGCGACTGCGCAGAGTCTTTCCCAGCCGCCAGATGGGCCTCTCGTCGCGCGTACGAGGTCAGTAGCGAGATCGTCTGCAGGAAGTCGGTGTTCTGCACAGAGCCGAGAACACGCTTCGCGGCCAGCCGCTCGTACCGCTGCCGCCAGTCGTCGTTGAGGCGAAAGTCCTGGTGCTTTCGATCTCCAGCAAACGTGGCGGTCAGCAGCTCGAATACGTTGAGCACCACTCCGCCCGTGTTCACCTTCTCAAAAACTATGCAGACCGCTTCCTTCGGCGTCGACTTCTTCAGAACGATGACAGGCACCGTGTAGCTGATGATGTTCTGCAGTACTTTCGCGTAGAAGGCATTCCAACGATGCACTCTGTCCGCGTCCCCTGCGACATACCGGCCGCCCCACTCGAAGACCTTCGCCGCGTCGAGTGCGATCCACAGCGGGAAAACGCCTTCCACACATTGCTGATCGATCGTGGAATAGTCCGCGATGGTCACCCGGCCGAAGTCTTTCCGCAATTTCAGGTCGGCAGGCACGGAGAGGATCGCCTCCTCACGATCGCCGTCCTCATCCAGCGCTCGCTCCATGTCGATGAAGTACCAACGCTGCAGTTTCTTACCGTTCGGGTCGCAGGTCTCGACAGGTTGCTGGGCCTTGAGCGACTGGAACAGGGAGGTCAGCCGCTGTTGGCCGTCGAGCAGCAGCTGCTCCGGCTCGGCCAGTGCGGCTCCATCGGCCACGCCAGCGAGAGGGCGGGGCGCCAGACGGATGTCATCGCCACCCGTCTCCAACATCATCACGACCCCGACCGGGTAGCCAAGGCTGATGGTCGCAAGCAGGCTGGCGATCCGCGGGTCGTCCCACTTCCATTCTCGCTGGAAGTCAGGCAGTTGGACCTTGCCCTGACCGACATCCTGTAGCAGCGTTCCGAGGTTAATGTCTGGGCTGTCGAACGGCATATCAAACCCCCACCACGGCGACCAAGACGACAACCCTTCCACGAGATCCAGACTGCCGCCATCGTCCGGTCATCTTTCGAGTGACACCCGGTCGAGGAAATGTATTCCTGCGCCGATTGCGGTATCGCTCTGGATAGGACAGGATCGTCCGCGGTGTTGTGCCCGCCCGGTTTACTGTGCAGAGCGGCTGTCGCCAGCCGACCGCATCCCGACAGCAGGAGAGTCGCGCATGTCGCTCGAAGACCGGCCCCGGACCCGCCGCGAGCTGCTCATCGACGGGCGCCGCGTGCGGCTCGCCGACCTGATCGAAGCAAGCTTGCTCAAGCCCGGCCAGGAGCTTTTCTACCAGCAGCGCGTGGGCATGGAGCCATTCCGGTCGGTGCTCACCGAACGCGGGCGCCTGCGACTAGATGACGGGCGGGAATTCAGCTCGCCTTCTGCGGCAGCCACGGCACTCGCCGAGGTCACCGCGGTCGCCGGGTGGTCCGCATGGCGCGTCGGGCGTGACGGCCCCTACCTCTATCGGCTTCGTCAAGAGCTCTTGAAGGAGGTAGCCGACGAGGTATCGCGGGCCGCCAGCACCGCAGAGCCCGAGGCCGACGCCGCGACCCAGCGGTTTGCCCTTTTGAACGACGCCCGCAGCGCCGCCGATTCCGGCGAGCCACGCACCCTGACCGTTCAGGAGATGCTGAAACTCTGGGGCGCAGAGGACCGGGATCGCTCCACGAGCATGCAGATCGAGTCAGACCTGGCCAACCACGGGCTGACCACCGTGCCCGACTTCCGCGCGGTAAGCCTGGACCATGTCGTACGCATCGTCGCCCCTGCCGTCGAGGCTCCCACCATTCCCGCCGCAACCTCCCTCGAGGAATCGAGTTCGCCGTCCGCTCGGCTGGCTAGCGAGGAGGTGAGTGTCGACATCGGCCTTACGCTCGGCAACCTGTTGTCCGGCACGCGGCGACTCGCCGCCGTCTCCCCTTCGGCGACGTTCGAGGAAGCCGTCACCACCATGCAACTCAATGACTACTCTCAGCTTGCGGTGCTCGCTACTCCCCGCAAACTGCACGGGGCGGTCTCGTGGAAATCGATCGCTGAGGCGAGGCACCTCAAGCCCGATGCGAAGTTCAGCGACGCCGTCGACCGCAATGTTCAAGTCTTCGGCTACGGTACCCGCCTGCTCGACGTCCTCGACGTACTACAGCGTGACGGCTTCATATTCGTCAGCGACTTCGACAACACGATCAACGGCATCATCACCACCGCCGACGTGGTACAGAAGTACGACGAGACCGCGACGCCGTTCTTCCTCATCGGCGAGGTCGATCAGGAACTCCGCCTCCTGATCCAGAACACGTTCGACGAGGAGACCGCACGGCAGGCGTGCACGGCGGCGAAGATCGGCTTCAAGACGTTTCATGAGATGACCATGGGCCAGTACCAGGCTGTCCTCGATAATCCATCGTGCTGGGCGCAACTCGGCTGGCCGCTGGATCGGAAGACCTTCATTCAGCGGTTGGACCAGATACGCCGGGTCCGCAACACTGTCATGCACTTCAATCCCGATCCCGTCAGGGCGGAGGACGTCGCCATACTGCGCAACTTCCTGAACCTGATCAGGCGATACAACGGCTGAACGGTTCCACGTAACGGAGAGGCTGGGCACGTTCATCACCAGCGGTAATTGATCTCGGGCAAAAGCCACGAGGGCGGGAGCGACATCGGTTTGGCGCACCTGTGGAGCTAGACCCGGCTCACGCGTAGTACTTGTGCGCCGTCTCCGGCGCCTCACCGGATTGCAGATACTTTGAAATGATCGCCCCGGCGACTCGCACCACCTTGAGCCGGTCAGATGACGAATCGTGGCCGGCGACCACAAACCGGGAACCGTATATGACTAGGTCACCTTGGACCACTCCGTCCTCCGCGCATGGCCTCACTGCCTGGGTCGCCGGATCGAACAGCACGAAGCCAGCGGTCACGCTGCCGCCATCAGCCTCCCAGCGGTAAAGGACGCCGCTCGGCAGCTCCGCGACTTTGAACACGCCCAGTACGAACACGCGCTGACTCCTTCATTACCCCTGGAACCCTAGACCGTCGGCTGCGGCAGCACCTTCGTTCCAGGGGTGGCCTGCCTCGATCGTGGCATTGTGGGCCTTCATGTAACTGGGATCGCCGGTCCTGGCCATGTGCTGCGACTCGTACAACTCGTGCCGAAGCAGGTTTAGGTCGGCGGGGTGCGGGGTGCCGTTGGCGAGCCGCTGCCACGCTTCGGCGATTCGCGGGTTGGGGTCGAAGCGCGCCATCTCCCCCGGCGGGAAATAGTCGAGCAGGTGCTCCTCGTGAAAGAGGTGGTTCTTGATCTGAATGACGTCGTCGGGCGTGAAGCCGTGTTCGGCGGCCGTTGCCGCCACGTCCGCCACGTCGTCGGCTGATCGGATCTCGTCGTACATCTCTGATGCCCAGCGGGCGTCCCAGTCGCCGGCGTCTCTGGGCCGCCGGACGATGCCGCCGCTCTGCAAGATGTCGAAGCCCGCGTCGCCGTCCAGGTGGGCGGATGGTGCACCGAACCGGCGCGCCATGAGGCGAGCCAGGGTCTCGACGATCTCGTCCAGCTTTCGCAGGGCAGGCGACAGGTTGCGCAAGCTGGAGGTGAGCGCCTTGATCAGCCGCATGATCCGTGCGCCCCACTTCGCGACCAGGGCTGCCACCTGTGCTTCGACGTAGGGCGTGGCGAGACCGAAGGTGCCGAGCGTCTCCGCCGTCCACAGCGGGATCCGGGCGACGAGGATCGACACCAGTTCCCCGATGAGATCTCGCACCAGCGTACGGACGAGCGTCACCAGCGATCCGGTCATCTCGACGATGACGCCCATAGCCTCTGAGGCTTTCGCCAGCCCCGCTGTCAGTTCGAACGTATCGGCGGCCTGGGCCCGGTAGGCCGCAGCGGCAGCACCGCGCCAGTCCGGAATCTCGTATCTGACGCCTCGCAGGTAATGATCGGCGATGCTGTCTTGCTCCTCGGCGACGTTTCGCCACGTCTGCGCGTTGGCTGCCACGTGATCAGGGTCTCCCACGAGCCAGTCGAGGGCGTCCGACAGTGGCTGGACATGCTCAACGACCCATCCGAACCCGGCGGTGACGAGAGCACCGACAGGATCGAGCAGCCACACCGCGCCTTCCGCGGCAGTACCGAAGCCACCCAGCGTGCTGTCGACCCACGACCCGCTCTTGACGCCGTCGACCAGCATGTCGACCGTTTCGACGATGCCGACACCGGAATACCAGGCTGTCGTGTCCACGCGCGGCGCTACGAGCGGGTTCTTGGCTTCTGGCACCGCTCAGATCTGCCTGTCGGCAGGTCGGTAACGGGCGAGCAGGTCAAGATGACCACTGACCGAGTCATCGGCCATCTGGTAGGTCGTGCGGACCGCGCGCAGCGCCTCACCCATAGTCTCCACATGCACTGCCGACATCTGCATCACAGCGATGATCCGGGCTTGGAACGGCGCAAGATTTGCGGGTATAAACGCGCACGCTTGGCCGTAGGCATCGATGTCCAGGCTCGCCCTACGCGCGGCGCTGTGCACCGTGTCGGCACGGTCGGCAAGGCCGCTGACAGTACGCGCATGACGGCTGATCTACTCGCTCGGAGCGACGACCTGCTCGAGGGGCACCCCATCGTCAGCGATCAGCATCGCCGAATCCCGCTACAGTGGTGAGCTCGAGGATGTGCGCGGCCAAGGCCTGGCGGGCCGCGTCGGTGGCAGCCAGCACGCCCTGCGCGATCCGCGTCGCCGGCCAGTCACGGACGCGCCGTCCAGCCTCAGATCGGTGAGGTGACCGCCCTGATCCACGGTCGCGGTGACCATTCCACGTCCAATCGAGGCGTCGACTCTCAAGTCGCGAACCTGCGCTGCGAGATCCGCAGCGCGGCGGGCACGATCCTCAAGTACGTTCGCCCAGTGTTCGACTCGAGCGTCGAGCCGGTCCGCATCAGCGTCGAACAAATACCTTCGCCTCCCGAGTCACCTAGCCTTCGCAGCCTAGGAGACCGAGCCGAACCGGACAAGGCTTCTGTCGATGCTTCGATCAGGGCGTTAGGTCTAGCGAGCTGCCGCACTCGACTGGCTCGACTAAACAGCGTCGTCGCTTCCCGTCGATGCGTGTTACCGCGCAGGAGTAGCAGTCACCTACCTTCGGCGCGGTCCTGCCCTGGCGCGTCGACCCACCTCGCACCCTGACGACGTCATTGAGCCGATGACCATCGACGGCGTCTATGCCGCGCTCGGGGAACTCGGCGACGCTCCACAAACTCTGGAAAGAGACCTATCCGAACATAAGCTCGACCGCTACCGAAGCCGCTCGACTCAGGGTCACCTATTTTCGCTGATCTTGCCGAGCGTCGGATGGATTTAATCGGCATCCGAGGGGTAACCCAAACGAAATCCCCACCGGATTCGACGCTGTCGACGTCGATTCAGTTGATCTAGCTGTTATCGGGGCGGGGTTCCAGGTCTCGACACTTTCACGGTGGAGCAGCTTCCGGGGCTCCTCGCCGCGGGCCACCGCGAGCCTGCCGAGCTGAGGAAGAACTCATCGAACTGCGGTGGCGACGCGACGCGTGAGGGTAACCAACGGACCTTGCCCGACCCGAGCCACCGTACAACGGGCCAGGAGTCTGTCGACGTCGGGCGCGTTATCGAAACGTTATGGAATTGACCAGCAGCAATCTAACCAAGACTTCGGTGGCGGCGCTAATTTGTTCAATGCCTCAACTATTACCCCCACAGGTCTTCGGCGAGCCGCGGCGGGCTCTGAAGTCCCGTCCAGGCATTGGAGACTCTTCGTGTCCGCACAACGTCGCAGCCGCACCCATCCGAATATCAGAGCGCGATCTCTGCTCGGTTCGGTGCTCGCGCTCGCCATGACCGTGACCGCGCTTGCCGTCGGGCAGTCGCCCACGCGGGCCGCGCCGGCAACCACCCGTCAAGCCAACGCGGCGCTCGCTCCGTTCTCGGTGCTGGTCTTCTCGAAGACCGCCGGGTTCCGGCATGATTCCATTCCCGCCGGCATCGCAGCGATCCAGCAACTCGGTGTCGACAACGGGTTCACGGTCACCGCGACGGAGGACGCTGGCGCGTTCACCGACGCCAACCTCGCGCAGTACGCGGCGGTGATCTGGCTGTCGACCACCGGTGATGTGCTCGACGCCGCCCAGCAGGAAGCCTTCGAGCGCTACATCCGTGCCGGCGGCGGTTATGCCGGCGTGCATTCCGCATCGGACACCGAATATGCCTGGCCATGGTACGGCAGCCTGGTCGGCGCATACTTCTCTGCGCACCCGAACAACCAGCAGGCGACCATCAAGGTCGAGGACCCAGCGCACCCGTCCACGGCTGCTCTGCCGGCGCAGTGGTCACGGATCGACGAGTGGTACAACTACCAGGCGAACCCGCGCAGCAAGGTGCATGTGCTGGCCAGTCTGGACGAGCGGTCCTACTCGCCGGGCACCGGTGCGATGGGTGCCGATCACCCGATCGCGTGGTGCCAGGATTATGACGGCGGCCGGTCCTGGTACACCGGGATCGGTCACACCATCGCTTCGTACACCGAGCCTTCATTCCTGGCTCACCTGCTCGGCGGCATCCAGACCGCGGCCGGTGCGCTCGACTCCGACTGCAGCGCGTCGCTGACCAGCGGGTACGAGAAGGTGACGCTGGACAGCAACACGCAGAATCCGATGGAGCTGGACGTCGCGCCGGACGGCCGGGTCTTCTACATCGAGCGTGACGGCCGGGTGCAGATCATCAAGCCCGCCACCGGCACCACGGTGACCGCGGTCGACCTGGATGTCTTCACCGGCAACGAGGACGGCCTGATCGGCATCCGGCTGGACCCGAACTTCGCCACCACCAACTGGGTCTACCTGTACTGGGCGCCGAACGACGGTATGACGCGTAACCGGATCTCCCGGTTCACGGCCAGCGGCGACAGCATCGACCCGGCCAGCGAGAAGGTCGTGCTGGAGGTGACGACGCAGCGCACCACCTGCTGCCACGCCGGCGGTTCGATGGTGTTCGACCGCGCCGGCAACCTGTACCTGGCCACCGGCGACAACACCAACCCGTTCGAGTCCGACTCGTTCACCCCGATCGACGAGCGGACCGGGCGCCAGAACTTTGACTCCCAGCGCACCTCCGGTAACACCAACGACCTGCGCGGCAAGGTGCTGCGCATCCACCCGGAGGCCGACGGCACGTACACCATCCCGAGCGGGAACCTCTTCCCGCAGGGTACGGCGATGACCCGGCCTGAGATCTTCGCGATGGGCTTCCGCAACCCGTTCCGGATCGGCATCGACGCGAAGACGAACACGCTGTACGTGGCCGACTACGGCCCGGACGCGAGCACGACGAACCCGAACCGCGGCCCGGAAGGAACAGTCGAATGGAACATCGTCCAGCCCGGCAACTACGGCTGGCCGTACTGCCACGGGGCTAACTACGCCTACAACGACTACACCTTCCCGAGCGGACCGTCCGGCGCGAAGTTCGACTGCGCCGCCCCGGTCAACAACTCGCCCAACAACACGGGTCTGACCAACCTTCCGCCCGCGGTCAGCGCCACCGTCGACTACGACTACAGCGGCAACGCACTGTTCCCGGAGATCGGTGGCGGCGGCGCGCCGATGGCCGGGCCCGTGTACCGCTACGACCCCGACCTCGTCTCCGAGCGCAAGTGGCCGGCGTACCACGACGGCAAGGCGATGTTCGGCGAGTGGAACCAGAACAAGATGTACGCGTTCCAGGTCGCCGCCGACGGCAGGTCGCTGGTCGACATCAACAACATGCTCAGCGGCATGACCTTCCTGCGGCCGATGGACATCGAGTTCGGTCCGGACGGCGCGCTCTACCTGATCGAATGGGGCACCGGATTCGGCGGCAACAACGGCGACTCCGGCATCTACCGCATCGACTACATAGCGGGCGAGCGGGCCCCGATCGCGGTGGCGACCGGCACGCCGGACTCCGGACCTGCGCCACTTTCGGTGCAGTTCTCCAGCGCCGGGTCGCGTGACCCGAACGGCGGGGCGCTGAGCTACGCATGGACGTTCGGTGACGGTGGCACCTCCACCGTGGCCAACCCGTCGCACACCTACCCGGCTGCCGGCAACTACACGGCGCAGCTGACCGTCACCAACACCGCCAACCGCACGGCCGTCGCGAACGTGACGGTCACGGTCGGCAACACCGCACCCACGGTCACCATCTCGTTCCCGCCGGACGGCGGCTTCTTCGAGTGGGGTGACCAGGTCAAGTACACCGTCGCGGTGACCGACCCGGAGGACGGGACGATCGACTGCTCGCGGGTGAGGCTGCAGTACTACCTCGGTCACGACCAGCACGCACACCCCCTGCAGTCGTACACCGGGTGCACCGGCACCGTGCAGACGTCGCTGGCCTCCGGCCACGGCGCTGACGCCAACGTGTTTGCCGTGTTCGAGGCCACCTACACCGATGATGGTGGAGCCGGCGGCTCCCACGCGCTGACCGGCAGGGCGATCGAACAGCTGCAGCCCAAGCGCAAGCAGGCCGAGTACTTCACCGCCACCGGACGGGCTCCCGACGGCGTCGGCGGCGGTGACCCGGGCGTGCAACTGGAGACGACGACCGACACCGCCGGCGGTTTCCAGAACATCGGCTTCATCGAGGACGGCGACTTCTGGTCGTACGCCCCGGTGAACCTGACCGGTATCGACGTGCTGCGGTTCCGGGTGGCGTCGGCCACCGCCGGTGGACGCATCGAGGTAAGGACCGGCACGGCGGACGGGCCGGTGCTGGCTACCGCGACAGTGCCGGGCACCGGCGGCTGGCAGACCTTCACCGATGTCACGGCGACGCTGAGCAGCCCGAGCACGGTGACCGGGCCGCTGTTCCTGGTGGCGAAGAACCCGGCAGGCGACACCGGTACGGGTTCGTTGTTCAACGTCAACTGGGTCGACTTCCTGGGACGCGGCGTGACCGACAACGCGCCGCCGGTGGTCACCGCGACGGCGACGCCCACCACCGGCACCGCGCCGGTGCTGGTCACCTTCACCGGTTCGGCGACCGACGCCGAAGACGACAGCCCGCTGACCTACCTGTGGGAGTTCGGAGACGGCGCCACAGCCGCCACCGCCAACGCCACGCACACCTACGCCAACCCCGGCACTTTCACAGCGACGCTGACCGTGTCCGATGCGCGCGGCGCGAAGTCGTACGCCAACGTGGTCGTCAGGGTCCAAGCGCCGAACAACGCCTGCCTCGGCGCCCGTTCGGACAACTTCGACGGCACCGCACTGGACAAGGGCCGCTGGTCGACCGTGGTCCGGGAGAACCAGCTCTACTCAGTGGCCGGTGGCACATTGCGGCTGCCCACCGCGGTCGGTGACCTCTACGGCACCCGCAACGACGCGACCAACCTGATCCTGCAGCCGGCACCGGATGGCGCCTGGCAGGCGACCACCAAGGTGTCTGTCACCGTGGCGGCCGACTACCAGCAGGCCGGCCTGATCGTGTACGGCGACGACGACAACTACGCCAAGCTGGACCTGGTGTACGGAGGCTCCAGGAAGTTCGAGTTCATCCGGGAGACCGCAGGGTCGCCGCGCAACGGCTCCGCCGACGCGGTCAGGGCCCCGGCAGAGCTCGGCGACACGGCCTACCTGCGGTTGATCAGTGACGGCGTGAACCTGACGGCGGCCTGGTCAGCTGACGGTGTGACATTCGCGCCGGTCGGGCAGTCGGCCGCGCTGGCCGGCATCGTCAACCCGAAGGTGGGCATGTTCGCCCTCAACGGCGGCACCACCGCACCGGTCGTCGACGCGGCGTTCGACTGGTTCCAGATCACCCCGGACGCTCCGGCCGGGCCGATCGACCCGTCCGACGAGTTCGACGGGTCAGCCCTGGACCGGTGCAAGTGGAACGCGGTAGTCCGCGAGGAAGCCGGCAAGTACCGGGTCACCGGCGGCAAGCTGGAGATAGATGTGCCTAACGGGGACATCTACACAGGTGCCAACACCGGGCCCACCAACTTCATCCTGCAGAACGCGCCATCCGGTGACTGGACGCTGCAGACGAAGGTGGACGGTAGCCAGCTCAACGAGCAGTACCAGCAGGCAGGCCTGCTGGTCTACCTCGACGACGACAACTACCTGAAGCTGGACTACATAGTCGACAACACGGCCGGCTCACCCGTCAGCCGGCGGATCGAGTTCCGCAGCGAGATCGCCAGTGTCGTGCAGAACCCGCAACCCGGAATCACCAACCTCACCGGCGCGGTATGGCACCTGCGACTGGCCCGGGTGGGCGGCGTCTACACGGCCTCCTACTCCGCCGACGGCACCACCTGGACGGCGCTGGAGCCGTTGACCAACACGGTCGTAGGTGACACTCCCAAGGTCGGGCTGTTCACGCTCGGCGCCAACCAGACGGCGTCGAAGCCGGCAAGCTTCGACTACTTCCGGATGACCACGCCAGGCGCCGGCGACACCACAGCCCCGGTGACCACGGCTACCGTGACCGGTGCGGCTACCGCCGGCTGGTACACCGAGTCGCCGACGGTCAGCCTGACCGCCGCCGACGAGGCCGCAGGCAGCGGCGTCACGCGCACCGAGTACCAGCTCGACGACGCCACGACGTGGACCGCCTACACCGAGCCGGTGCTGATCAGCGGGACAGGAACGCACCAGCTGCGCTACCGCTCCACCGACACCGCAGGCAACGTCGAGCAGGCCAAGACCGTCGAGGTGAAGATCGACGCCACGGCGCCGGTCACCACAGCGACGTTCGCACCGGCCAACGACGACGGCTGGCACGCCGGGCAGGTGCCGGTGCTGCTCGCCGCCACCGACGCCGGTGCCGGCGTGGCCAAGCTGGAGTGGTCACTGGACGGCGGGCCGTGGACGCCCTACACCGAGCCTGTCAACATCGGCGGCGACGGGCAGCACGAGCTGCTCTACCGGGCCACCGACGGGGCGGGCAACGTCGAGACGCTGAAGTCCGCCATCCTGAAGGTCGACGGCAACCAGCCGACCGTCATCGTGGCAGGGTTGGCCGACGGCCAGCTCTACGGCGACAGCCAGGACGTCCGGGTCACCTTCCAGGCCGTCGATCCGACCTCCGGCATCGCGTCGGTCGTCGGGACGCTCAACGGCGCGGCGTACACGACCGGCACCCTGCAGGCCATGTACGAGCTGCGGCTCGGCCTGCACGAGTTGACGGTCACCGCCACCGACAAGGCCGGCAACAAGACGGTCTCCACGGTGCGGTTCTACGTGACGACCTCGTTCCGGGACATGCAGAACCTGCTGGACCGGTTCAAGGCGACCAGCCGGCTGTCGGCCAACGCGCACAAGAAGCTGACGGCCAAGCTGACAGCGGCTCGCCAGTCCGAGGCGAACGGCAAAGACGCCAAAGCCATCAGCCAGCTCAAGGAGTTCCGCGCGCTCGCGTTGAACACCTCGCTCGTGCCCGAGGCCGAAGTCCGGGCGGTACTCGTCCGCGACACCGATGCCATGATCATCAGGCTGGGCGGCACACCGCCGACCAACGCCGGGGCCAAGGCCAACGGCGGCACGTCACTGGCCGGGGTCGGACGGCTGAACGGTGACGTCGTCCGCATCGGCAAGAACGGCCGCCTGAGGTAGACAAGCACCATCTGGTACGAGGTCGCGCCGTCACGAACTCCGTGGCGGCGCGACCTCGTACGCCATGCGTTCAGGGTTGCGAAGGTAACCACCAGCGCGAGTCGTCAGAAGGTCCTGGAACTGCCTCAGTCTGTCGGGTCGGGCATGTCAGGCCGAGATCAAACGACGTACAGCCTCTTCCACGTCGGCGGGCTTTCCCCGTAGTTCATTCACCATCTCGGCAACCTCCCGCAGGTCGATGGCAACGCTGACGCCGACCCATAAGATCCCGCGTCCGCTGGTTGTGAGCGACAACCAGCTCCGTCAGGATCACCGGCCTGCCGTGACCCACGGGCCCCCGACGTCGTTGCCTTGGTCAACAACCCGGACCGGGCCGCTCGGCGGGCTGATCGGCGCCGGTGGCGGCCGACGACGCCGCCGCAGCCCGGTCGTGGGTCTGCGGCCGCTCCTCGGCGAGTCAGGGCCCGGTACTGACAGCCGCAGGCTGCTCCGGCAGGGTCTTGGCGAGCACCTGCTCGATCTGCTCGCCGACCGCCGTGGTCAGCGAACCGTCACAGGCGATGCCGAGCGCCATCGCCAACTGCCGACCGTGCAGGTCGACGGTGGCCTCGAGCAGCTGGGCGAGCACCTCGGTCGCACGGCGCGCCCGCCGCCGGCCGCTGCCCAGGACGACCAGGCCGATCAGTAGCGCGGGCCACCAGAACAGGCCGAGCACGAGGTAGGCCAGGCCCCAGGCGAACAGGCGCGCCGCATCGGCGTACCCGCGCTGGGCGCTGGTCAGGTCCGTCCGCAACGGCTCGGGCGCCACCGACCACAGGTGCGGCCACGCCGACCGCAACGCGAACCCGTACCGGGCGAGCACCCGGCGTTCCACCAGGGCGAGCCGGTCGGCGATCCACGTCGCGGCCACCGGCTCGGCCGGTGCGACCCGGTCGCGCCTAGCACGCAGCCGACGTCGGCGCGCCCGCGCGTCGTCGGGGTCCTCGGGTACGTCCGCGGTGGCGCGCTGCCGGGGCGGGGCCGTGCGCAGCCGGCCGCGGGCGACCGCCGCTGCGAACGCGTCCAGCTCCGCAGTGAGCGCCCGGTCCGCCGCGAGCCAGCGCCGCCGGCGACGCGCCGCCGCCCGGTCGGCGAGCAGGCCGGGCGGGTCACCCCACGCGGCCTCGACAGCCCGACCCAGCGAAGCCACTCCCACCCCGCACAGGGCCGCCGCGAACGCCACCGCCGCCAAGGCCAGACCCACCCGGATCGTATCGTCGGCGCCGGACCCGACCCCGAACCGCGCGATCACCGCCTGAGCCCGCTCGACGTCTGCGGCGTGGCGGTGGCCCAGCCGCAGGCCGAGCCACGCGCAGGCGACGAACAGCAGCCCGGGGCCGAACACGACCGCGGCCCAGCGGTCCAGCACCCGCTTGGACAGCTCCTGCAACAGAGACGTCATGGCGTCGCCGCCGGCGCACGACCGGGCGTCACCCCGGCACCGTCACCGGTTCGAGCCCGCGACCACCGACAGCGCAGCGCGACTTCGCCGAAGGCTGGGACTCGGCGCGCACGCACATCCGCAGCGGGCACACCCACACCTGCTCGGACCCGGGGCCGGGCGGCAGCAGCCGGAACGAGCGGTTGGCGCGGGTGAACCCGTGCACGCCCACGAGCAGGAGCTGGTCGTCCAGCGCGTCGAGCGCGCCGCGGATGCGGGCCGGGTCGGAGGCGCCCGCACGGATCTCCGTCAGCGCCGTCTCGAACTGCTCCTCGGCATCGGCGGCCGCCAGCACCTCGTACAGGTCGCCGCGGTCGAATGCCCGACAGAGCCGCTCGATGCGCTCGGCCAGCTCTGTCCCGTCGTCGGTCGAATCACCATAATGATTGTCCGGTAGCACAGGGTGAGTGTATACCTACAGAACAGCGCTAACGCGGTCTGTCCACTGAGGAGGTAGGGGGTGCGGGTACGGCTGCTGGCACTGCTGAACGCCAAGCTGGCACACGCCCGGCAGCACCAGTCGACGGAGCTCCTCGACGACGACACCACCCTCGCCGAGCTGGTCGATCTCCTCCATGACCGTCGACCCGCCACGGAGCACGGCCCGGACCTCGAGGTCCTGTCCATCGTGGGCTGGGTGCTCTATCTGCGTCACCTCAACGCACCGGAGCAGACCCGGCTGCCCACCTTCGTGGCCGCCTGCCAGCTGCTGGGCCCGGTCCACCTCGCCGACCCAGGTTCCCTGCCGCCGATGGTCGCCGCGTTCTACGCGACCGGTGCCGACCCCCGGGAGTTCTTCTCCTGGCAGACGGGCATGAACACCGATCCTGAGGTGTGGGTGGCGCTCGTCCGCGAACCCATGACCCGCTTCCTCGCCGACCACACCGACCTCGCCACGGCCCGGCTCGTCACCGGTCTGCTGCGGCTGGCCTGCGTAGCCGCCGGCGACCGGCACCCCGGCCGCACGCGCTATCTCGGCGGTCTCGCCTCTCACCTGGCCGTCCTGCGCCCACTGGTCGACGACCTCGAAACCGCCCGCGCCTCGGCCGAGGCCAACCAGGCGATGCTCGACGCGATGACCGCCAGCGACCCGGCGCGGGGGTTGTTCCTGCAGAACCTCGGGGTGGCCCGGTTCACCGTAGGGCGCGACACCGACCGGCTGGACCTGGTCGAGCAGGCCGTCGACCTGTTCCGGGAAGCGCTGCCGCTAGCCAGGAGTGCGGACGAACGCGACCATCTCCGGCTCAACCTGGGCGGGGCGCTGGGCCATCTCGGCGCGTTCGGCACGCGACACGCGCTGCTGCACGAGGCGGCGGTACTGCTGCGCGAGACCGCCGCCGGCGCCGGACCGGTCGCCGACGCCGCGGTCAAGAACCTGCGCGCCATGCTCGGACAGGCGATGGCCGGACTCCAGGCCACCCCTGACGACGACGCCCTGCTGGCGCTGTGCACCGGCGCGGTCCGGCCCGAGCCACCCGACGCCCCACTCGACGCCCTGTTCCTCATCGCCCTGATGTACCTGTTGATGCGCCGCTACCAGTTGCCGCGCGGGACGCTGCAGGACGCGACCCGCGCGATCGCGTACGGCCGTCGGGCGCACGCCGTCACCCGCACCGGCCGGATCATCGATCACGCCGAACGCGCCAGTCTCCTGCACAACCTCGGCTCCTGCATGCGCACCGTCGCCCAGATCTCCGGCGACGTCGCGCTGGTCGACGAGGCGATCGACCTCGGCCGGCAGGCATGCGCGGCACCGGCCTCGCCCAGCCTGGACCAGGCGACCCTGCTGGCGTCGCTGGCCTCCTCCCTGGCCTGCCGGTTCGACCTGGCCGGAGACCGCGCCGCCCAGCGTGAAGCCCTGGCCGTGAGCCGGCAAGCGGTCGCCTACATCGAGGCCGGCGGCACCCCCGGCGACAGCCTCACCCTGTTCGACGTGCACACCGTCCAGACCGACGACCCGGACGCCGGCCGGCACACGGTCGCCGCCTGGCGGGCGTCGGTGCTCCACGCGCACACCGCGGTGCTGCGCAACTCCGCGCACATCCTCGACGACCTCAGCCTGCTCCGGGAGGCCGTCGACATCCGCCGCGAACTCGCCGCGGAACCCGGCATCACCGACCGAACCCACGGGCGACGCCTGCACGCGTACTCCGACGTGCTGCGTGACCTGGCCGCCAGCACGCGCGGCGCGGAACGTGCGACGTTCGCTCGGGAAGCCGTCGACCTCGCCCGGCGCGGCATGGCCCTCACCCCCGACGACGACGTGGACCGCTACGCCTACCAGGGCAACCTGGGCCGTGCCCTGCGCCTGCTCGGCCAGATCGAAGGCGAGGCGACCGGTGCCGAGGCCGTGCTCGCCGCCCGCCAGGCCCGCGACACCACCGACCCGAAGAGCCCCTGGTGGGCGTTCCACAGCCTGCACCTCGGTCTGGCGCTATACCACGAGTCCGACAGCACCGACGCGGTTGAGCAGGCCCTGGCGGCATTCGAGGCCGCCACGCACGCTCCGGCCGCCCGGCCGGACGTCCGGGTCAACTCCGGCCGCATGTACGCCGAGGCGGCACTGCGGCTCGACCGGCCCGCGGCCGCGGTCGACGCGCTCGCCGAGGCCGTCGCGCACCTGCCCTTCGTGGCCTCTCCCGACCAGTCCCGCCAGGACCGGGAACGGATCCTGCGCGACCAGCAGGGTCTCACCGCCCAGATCGTGCGGGCCTGCGTCGCCGCCGGCGATCCCGCACGCGCGGTGGAGCTGCTGGAGCAGGCGCGCGGCCTGCTCTATGCCGAGGCCCTGGGCGCCCGCGGCGACCTCAGCGAACTGCAGCGCCTCGACAGCGACCTGTATGCCCAGTTCAACGACGTGCTGCGCCGCATCCGCGGCCTCGATTCCGCCGAGCCCGCACCGGGCACGGACCGCCAGGCCGCCGACCTGCGCGGCACCACCATCGCCGAACGCAACGCGCTGATAGCACGGATCCGCACCAGCACGCCGCTCACCGACTTCCTGAAACCACCGGGACTGTCGCAGCTGAGGGCACAGGCATGCGACGGCCCGATCATCATCGTCGCCTCCACCGGGGAGTCAGGCCACGCGCTGATCATCACCGCCGACGCCGACCGGCCCGTCCGCCACGTGCCCCTGCCCGGACTCGCCTACGAGCAGGCCAGCGACCGGGTCCTGACATTCCTCGCGGCACGCACCGTGGCCACCGACCCCGGGTACTCGATCCGGGCCCGGATACGGGGCCAGCGCGAGGTCACCGGCATGCTCTCCTGGCTGTGGACCGTCGCCGCCGAGCCGATCATGGAAGCACTCGGCGCGGCGGCCGTGCCCGACGCCGACGACGCCGAACTCCCCCGCGTCTGGTGGTGCCCGGTCGGGTTCCTTGCCAACCTGCCCTGGCACGCCGCCGGCACGCACGACCGGGGCACCGCAGCCGCCGTACTGGACAGGGTCGTGTCGTCCTACACCGTCAGCATCCGGGCCCTGCAGTACGCGCGCGCCCGCCCCGTGCCACCGTCGGGCGGGAGCATGCTGGTCGTGGCTCAGCCGACCCTGCCGGGCGCCGGCACCCTGGGGGGCGTGGCCGCAGAGGTCGACCGGATCACCCGCTACGTCCCCGAGACCGAGCAGCTGTCCGAAAGCCGCGCACGCAAAGCCGAGGTGCTCGCCGGCCTGGCCCGCCACCCGTACGCCCACTTCGCCTGCCACGCTCTGTCCGACCTGCGCGAACCCGCCCGCAGCCGACTGATCCTGGCCGACCACGAGACCGATCCGTTGACCGTGCGGGACCTCTCCGCCCTCCACCTCGAGGCTAAGGAGCTGGCAGTGCTCTCCGCCTGCAGCACCTACGAGACCAACCCGTCGACAGCCGACGACGCCGTCCATCTGACCGCGGCGTTCCAGCTCCTCGGCTTCCGACACGTCGTCGGCTCGCTGTGGCCGGTCTCCGACGGGACGGCCGTCGACCTCGCCGACACGCTGTACCACCACCTCACCGGCGGCGGCCGGCAGCCGCTCGACGCGACCGCGACCGCGACCGCCCTGCACCGCGCCGTCCGCGCGCTGCGCGCCCGGTTCCCCGCCGCGCCCACCGTCTGGGCCGCCTACCTCCACACCGGTGCGTGATCCGGTGACGCCGCCAGACGACGTGGCCGTGGAGGCCCGACAGCTGCACGACACGCTGACCGCCCTGGGCGAGGGCCGGCACGCCATCGCCGTCGTGCTCAGCCAACTGCCCCGCATCCTCTCGCTGATCGACGCCACCCCGGTCGAGGACGAAACCACCATCTCGCTGCGCGTCTACAACGTCGCCATCGTCGCCCTACTGCACCACCAGATGGGCGAACGGGCGGTGCCGCTCGCGGAGCGAGCCCGTGACGTCGTCATGCTCAGGCTGGGACCAGAACACGAGGTCACCCTGTCCATCCTGGAGACGCTCGCCTCGACGTACCAGCAGTCGGGCCAGCACACCCGTGCGGTGCAGCTGCTGGAGAAGGTACTGACCGCCCGGCAGACGACGCAGGACCCGGACGACCCGGACATCTGGCACGTGATGCAGAACCTCGGCGGCGCCTACCACGCCGCAGGACGACACCGCGAGGCGCTGGCGACCGTCGACCAGATCGAAGCCCACCACATCCGCACCGTCGGCCCCTGGCACCGGTCGACGTTCATGGCGCGCAACAACCGGGCGGTGATCCTCCGCAGCGCCGGCGACCCGGCCGAGGCGATCCGGATCCTGGAGCTCCTGGTCCCCGAGATGGAGCAACACCTCGGCGCGCAGCACGCGGACACCGTCGACGTCCGCGACGGCCTGGCCCGGGCCCGGCGAGCCCACGCCCGCACGTCGGGCGCGCACGCCGCCGCGAAGGCGGACCCCGCCCACCCCCGCCCCGCGCTGGCGGACACCGATGACCTGGAACCCGAGGGCGGCATCGACGAGATGTACGCCCTCGTACGCGACCAGACCGCCGCGCGCGGCGCGCACGACCTGCACACGCTGATCGCGCGGGTCCGCGCCGCCACGACGCTGCGCAACCAGGGACACCTCGACGAGGCCCGCGAGGAGTTCGAACGGACGCTGGCCGACTGCGTCACCCACCTGGGCGAGAACCATCCGGTCACCCTCGACGCCCGGATCAGGCTGGCGTTCACGCTGTGGCGGCAGGACGAAGACGAGCAGGCACTGATCGCGACCGAGGTGCTCGTCGTCGACTGCGAACGGGAACTCGGGCGGCTGTCCCGGCTCACCATCACGGCCGTGACCATGCTCATCAACCTCTACAGCCTGCGGTCCAGGTCGCAGGACG
This sequence comes from Catellatospora methionotrophica, assembly GCF_011297335.1. Classification (GTDB taxonomy): domain Bacteria; phylum Actinomycetota; class Actinomycetes; order Mycobacteriales; family Micromonosporaceae; genus Catellatospora; species Catellatospora methionotrophica. The sequence goes on from NZ_JAAOTJ010000003.1 coordinate 153,552, forward strand.
CCGACCAACTGCTCGACGAGTGGCACGCTGACATCATCGAGGTGCTCGGATTCGAGCACGAGCTCACTCGCCTGGTGCTCGCCCAGCGCACCTTGCGCCAGTACGGCATCGACCAATTGTGACCCGCCGCGGCGGTACCGGCAGACAGCGGAGCGAGGCACCAGAAAGACCCGTCCGGCGCCAGAACCCAATGACGAGCTCGACCTGCACCGATCCGACGGCTAAGGCAGACGTATCCGCAGGAACACAAACGGTGTTCGCCATGATTGATCTTGGCGAACATCGTTGGGATTTGATTGGTGTCCGAGGGGGCATTTGAACACCGCTTTTCGGCGTCCATGATGCATTTGGGTGTTCATGTGCAGCACGATATCAGCCTAATTCATCTCAGATCGGGCCAGAAACTGCGAGGGCCGGCGCGAGATCGATTTCTTCCGCACCAGCGGGGTTAAACGCAGTTCACGCGTAGTACTTGTGCGCCGTTTCCGGTACCTCACCGGATTGCATAAACTTTGTGATGATCGCACCGGCAACCCGCACTACCTTGAGCCGGTCGGATGAGGGGTCGTGTCCGCCGACCACGAGCTGAGAGCCGGATATCACGAGGTCACCTTGGACGGCTCCGTCCTCCGCACATGGCCTCACTGCCGGACTCACCGGGTCGAACAGCACGTAGCCTGCGGCCGTGCTGCCGCCATCGGCCTCCCAGCGGTAGAGGACGCCGCTCGGCAGCTCCGCGACTTTGAACACGCCCAGTACGAACACGCGCTGACCCCTTCGTTACCCCTGGAACCCTAGACCGTCGGCTGCGGCAGCACCTTCGTTCCAGGGGTGGCCTGCCTCGATCGTGGCGTTGTGGGCCTTCATGTAACTGGGATCGCCGGTCCTGGCCATGTGCTGAGATTCGTACAGCTCGTGACGGAGCAGGTCGAGGTCGGCCGGGTGCGGGGTGCCGTTGGCGAGCCGCTGCCACGCTTCGGCGATTCGCGGGTTGGGGTCGAAGCGCGCCATCTCCCCCGGCGGGAAATAGTCGAGCAGGTGCTCCTCGTGAAAGAGGTGGTTCTTGATCTGAATGACGTCGTCGGGCGTGAAGCCGTGTTCGGCGGCCGTTGCCGCCACGTCCGCCACGTCGTCGGCTGATCGGATCTCGTCGTACATCTCTGATGCCCAGCGGGCGTCCCAGTCGCCGGCGTCTCTGGGCCGCCGGACGATGCCGCCGCTCTGCAAGATGTCGAAGCCCGCGTCGCCGTCGAGATGTGAGGATGGTGTACCGGACCGGCGCGCCATAAGGCGAGCCATGGTCTCGACGATCTCGTCCAGCTTCCGCAGCGCAGGTGACAGATTGCGCAGGCTGGAGGTGAGCGCCTTGATCAGCCGCATGATCCGTGCGCCCCACTTCGCGACGAGGGCTGCCACTTGGGCCTCGACGTAGGGCGTGGCGAGACCGAAGGTGCCGAGCGTCTCTGCCGTCCACAGCGGGATCCGAGCGATGATGATTGACACCAGCTCGCCGATGAGGTCGCGTACGAGGGTGCGAACGAGGCTGACCAGTGATCCGGTCATCTCCACGACAACGCTCATCGCCTCCGACGCCTTCGCCAAGCCCATCGCCAGCTCGAAAGTGTCAGCGGCCTGCGTGCGGTAGGCAACGGCGGCAGGACCACGCCAGTCCGGGATGTCGTAGCGGACGCCCCGAAGGTACAGGTCGGCAATGTCGTCATGCTCCACGGCGACGTTTCGCCAGGTCTGTGCATTCGCAGCGACCTGGTCCGGGTCGCCGGCAAGCCAGTCGAGCACGTTCGACAGCGGTTCGACATGCTCGACGACCCAACCGAAGCCGGCGGTGACGAGTGCGCCCACCGGATCGAGTACCCAAACGGCGCCTTCGGCGACGGTACCGACACCACCCAGTGTGCCGTCGACCCAGGAGCCACTCCTGACGCCACCGATCAGCAAGTCCAGGGTCTCGACGATACCGAGGCCCGAGTACCACGTTGTCGTGTCGACCCGTGGCGCGACCAGTGGAAGAGCGGGGTCCGGCACGGCTCAGGCCTGCCTGTCGCCAGAACGGCTGTGGGTGAGGGCATCGAGTTGAGCGCTGATCCGGTTGTCCGCGGCCTGATAGGTCGGGCCGATCGAGTTCAGAGCGGCACCCATGGACTCCATGTGTTGTGCCGACATCTGCATCAACGCGGCGATGCGCGTCTGGAGCGGCACTAGGTTCGCCGGGATGAAGGCGCACGCTTTGCCGTAGGCATCGCCATCCATACTCACGTGGCGTGCGGCTCCATATGCCATGTCAGCGCGATCCGCCAGACGATCGACTGTCTGGGCATGTCGGCTGATCTGCTCGTCGGGCGCAACGATCTCCGCGCTCGCGCCGCCATCATCAGTGGTCAGCATTGCCGAATCCCGACTCGACAGTGAGTTCACGAACGTGTGCGGCAAGCGCCTGATGGGCGGCGTCTGTAGCGGCCAGCACGCCTTGAGCAATCCGCTCCACGGGCCAGCTACGGACACGCTCGTCGAGCTTGAGATCCTTGAGACGCCCTGCCTGATCAACGGTTGCGGTAATCAACCCATGGCCAATGGAGGCATCGACCCTCAGATCACGGACCTGCGTTGCCAGGTCTGCAGCCCGACGGGCACGGTCTTCCAGCACGACCTGCCAAGCTTCGATGCGGTCGTCGAGCCTGTCTGCATCGGATTCGAACACGTGGCAGCCGCCTCCCCCGAGCCTGTCAACCCAGGACGCAGGCTAGCACCAGGGGCCCAGCAGCCCTGCCGTCGATGCGATAGGCCCCAGAATGGATCACACCGCCGACTCGGGTGACGAGCGCCGCAGCGGGCAGCTGTAGCAATGTTCACCCGACTGGGGCTAGCCCGCAGGGTCTGCAGCCACGACCGATGGAGTAAGACGTATGCCTGGGTGACAAACTGCTCGACATGGCATCGACGTCCTTGTCACGATGCTGAGCGTGCGCGTCATGCTCGACACCAACCTGCGGTCGTACCTGGGCGACGCGGGCATGGTGCGAACGTTCGACGCCGAGGTCACCCGGCGGTCGATTCGGGTGATGATGGCGCCGAGCACGCTGGTCGAAGTGCTGGGCCATCCGAAACTCGATGTTCGGTAGCGAATCCTCAAGGCCATCGGCACCGGCCGGCGGAACCGTCTGCCGACCGAGGCCAGCGCCGAGGCTGCGGAGTTGGTCGCCGAGGCGCAGCGGACACGTCCTCGTTGGCTGCGCCAGATCCCGGATGCGGGACGGGTCGCTCACCTGCACACCTTCTGGACCAAAACCGGATGGCGTGATGCCCTCTCCGACTCGCGTTCACAGCACGATTACGTCACGGCTCAGCGCGAGGTCACCGACTACCTGGTCGGCCGCCAACGCGAGCAGCGATCACGACTTCTCAAGTCGGATTTCTCCGTCCGCCCGCTGACCGCGATCATCCTGCGGCCCGACGAAAACCCGGTTCCTCACCCACTGCTACCGGGCTGGTCCGGCGAGCAGGTGGAGGCATGGCGGGCAAATCTCCGCTGCTACTACTGGCACCAGCTGGTGACTGTCGCCGGACGATCGGTGGTCACCAGCGAGGACACCACCGCGGCAGACTGGGTCGTTCATCGCCGACCTCGGCCCGCTGCGCGGGACGCTGAACACGTCTGCCGCGGAAGGGCCAGTCCGCCTTTACGCTGGCGCCTTGGAACGGATATTTCCGTCCACCGCCGCAGCGACGATCCACAACTCCACCATCCCATCGGAACCGGACGTCGCTGCCATGGCATCCCCGCACCCGATGACCAGGGAACAGCTGGCCGCGGTTCGTGACCAGGCACGTGAGATGGCCGAGCGAACGTGCTTCCGGCAGGCGGCTGCTGCGCTCGCGAAGGTCGAACGACTGGCGAGGCAGACCTTCGGCAGCACTGACGGCGACGTGCTGCAGGTGCGACACGAGCTGGCACAGTCCCTGTTCGAAAGTGGCGACTATCGCAGCGCCGCGCCTGTCTATCAAGGGTTAGCCGCGGATCTTGCCGACTCTGATCTGGCGGACCTGCTGTTCGAATGTCGGCAGAAGGCAGCGAGCTGCCACGCGCTCACCGGCAATCCGGGCGATGCCCTGCGCGAGCTGGACGAGTTACTCGACGACAAACGACAGTTCTACGGTGAGACCGATCCACGAACGTCCGAACTACGCAAGCAGATCGGCCTGCTTCAGTTCGGCCTGGGCGAACGATCGGCTGCCCAAAAAACGCTCTTTGGGTTGCTTGACGATCTGCGTTTGCTGCCCGGCAGCGGCACGCGGGCGGATGACTTGGCGAAGCTGCTCAGCAACCTCGGGATCGACAGCCCCGCGCGCGGGACCGTTTGACGCCTGGCGCGAGACGATGGGTGCGCGACCGGGCCAGACCGGTGCCGTTTCGGGGTGACGCCACCCGACACGTCTGGAGTCCACGAGACAGTCGCCTTCCCGACAGACCTCTAATGGACCTGCCCTGCGTGGGAGGATCACCTGATCCATAGCGGCTGGAGGCGCGGTGAAGGCAAGCGAAACGACGTTAAAGGGCCTCCTACAAGGTGAGCGTCAGTATCTGGTTCCGCTCTACCAACGCCGATACAGCTGGAAACGCCATCACCTTCAGCAACTGTGGGATGACATCCTCAGTCTGGAACACGCTGACGCCTCAACCACACACTTCCTCGGGTCATTGGTTCTCGCTCCAAGCCCGGCCAACACCCCGGCAGGTGTGCAGAGCTGGCTGGTGGTGGATGGCCAGCAACGACTGACCACCCTCAGCATCCTGCTATGCGCTATTCGTGATCATTTAAGGAATGGGGACCCACACGCAGCCGCGAGAATCGATGATCTCTATTTACTCAACAAATACGCGGTCGGGCATGAGCGTTACACGCTGCTACCCACGCAGGCCGATCGCAGGTCATGGATTTCTCTTGTGGAGCACACGCCTGACGCGGGCGGTGATGACCTTGTCGGCCAGGCCTACAACTTCTTCAGGTCTGTCCTCGCCACGACCGACGACACCGAACCACCTCTCGACCTGGCACGGGTCGAGCAGGTCATTGTGGGCCGCCTCAGCATTGTGGAAATCGCCGCGCATGCCGACGACAACGTTCACCGCATCTTCGAATCGCTCAACCACACCGGCCAGCGGCTCACCCAGGCAGACCTGCTCCGCAATTACCTTTTCATGCGGCTGACGACCCGAGCCGATCACGTATACGAGTTCCAGTGGCTGCCTTTGCAGAACCTGCTCGATGATGACCAGCTCACTCAGCTTGTCTAGCTTGACCTGGTGCTCCGCGGCGATGACCGTGCCACGCAGGAGTCCACTTACCACTTTCAACAGCAGCGGTTGAAGCAGCTCGCCGGCGAGGCTGAAGTCGAGGCTTGGATCGTCGAGCTGCACCGTCGAGCGCGGCTCTATGACCGGATCTTGCGCCCGGAGAAGGAGCCGCACCCGACACTGCGCCGTGCGTTGGACCGGCTCAAGCGCTGGGGTGCGGCCGTTGTCGAGCCGATCGCCTTGCTCGTGTCGCTGGCTCAGGACGACGGCCGCCTTACCCATGAGGAAGCCGCAAGTGCGCTGCGGGTGGTGGAGAGTTACCTCGTGCGGCGCATGATCGCCGGTATCGCGACCAACAACACCAACCGCTTCCTCATGTCGGTGGTGAAGGACCTTCGTGACTCGGTGCCCACTGCGGCAGAGATCACTCGGCTGCTTTCCGCGCCCCGACGCCGCTTCCCGACTGACGCGTTGGTGCGTGAGGCGGTCCTGGCGAATCCATTCTATTGGAATGGTCGCGGGCCACAGCGTAGCTATGTACTGCGGTGCATCGAGGAGGCCTACGAACACGCGGAGCCCCTGGACTTCACCACCGCGAAGCTGACCATCGAGCACGTTCTGCCGCAGTCCCCCACCCCCGAGTGGCTGGAGATGCTGGCGACAGACGCGCCCGACGAGGCCCCTGATGAGCTCCACAGCTCGCTGGTGCATACCCTCGGCAACTTGAGCCTGACCGCGTACAACTCCAAGCTCGCCAACGACACCTTCGATGCGAAGAAGAAGATCCTGGCCGACAGCGGCCTGGTCATGAACCGCGAGATAGCCGACGCTCCGCGGTGGGGACGTACTGAGATCCACCGGCGCGGGCGCGCGATCGCCGAGAAGATCATCACGGTATGGCCAGGCCCGGACAATACCGCGAGCACTGAGCCCGTGAAGCCGCAGTGGTCCTTGATGACGACGGTGCTGGCGTCGGTGCCAGCCGGCCGCTGGACGAGCTACACCGATGTCGCGACGGTGATCGGTTCCCACCAGGTGCCTGTGGGTGTGCGTGTGGCCACCGTCGCGGTGCCCAACGCGCACCGTGTCCTCAAGCTCAATGGAACCATCTCGCCCGAGTTCCGCTGGCCCGACCCGCAGCGCACCGATGACCCACGAGCCGTGCTCGAGGCTGAGGGCGTCCAGTTCGACGCTCATGGCAAGGCTGCATCGAGCCAACGCATGACTGCGGACGAGCTGGCCAAGATGATCGGTCTGGAGATCGACGCCCCAGCCGAGTAGCCGGCGTCTGCGTCCTAGGCCTGTGGGTTCCGCAGCCGCGGGATCCACAGGCCACGGATCGCCTCGGCGGCCGCGGAGTTCGCCGCATATGGCTCGTCCCAGCCGACCTCGGCTCCGACGTCCCAGAGTGCCTGCCGTACGCGACCGAACCTGATCCCCTGCTGCGCATACGTGTCATCGGTACGGACCAGCAGCGCCACCGGCGAGCTTCCGGGGTCCACGATCACCCGTGCCACGACTGCGGGAGCGGAGGCGGCAGTGTTGCCGTGTGGCTCGCCGCCTTCGACGGAGACCTCGAAGAGCACCACCTCATGGCCTCTCAGCAGGCGATCTTCGTCGTCGTCGTAAAGCTGCCAGGTCTCCACCATCCCTTCGCCGTAACGCGCGGTCAGACGAGACAGCTCAGCTTCCGCCTTCGGACCCAGGTCGTAGTCGGACGGCGTCGTCTTGCCCAACCAGATGGGCCCAGCCGCTGCGGCCTTCGATCCAGGCGAGCGCCGACCTGGACCCGATCGCGGTGGCTGGTAGATCGCTCGCGCGTGGGCGAGCCACCGGGCGTCGACCTCGTCGCTTCGGGTCCACCAGACGTCCAATTGCTCCTTCAGTTGGTCGCACAGACCGTTATCTGTCGTGACGATCGCGGCTTCGAATAGGTTGCGGGAGTTCGCCGAGGCGTTCGCAGAACCGACGATGCCAACAGGCGGTTCTGACTCGACGAGCATGACCTTGGCGTGTAGGCCGGGCAGCGAGCGCACGTCGACGCCCTGGTCCAGCCAGGTGCTGATGACCTCCGGATCGACTCCACCAGCGGAGACGACCCTGTCGGAGCCGTCCACGATCACCGAATCTCCAGGCTCCAGTTGAAGTAGGTCGGCTGCAGCAGCGCCGACGTAGGCGATGGCAGCGACGGTCCGGGCTTCGGTGCCGAGGTGGTCGGCAAGACCCGGCCATACGTCGTCGGCAACCAGCTGGATCATGGCTGACTCCTGAGCTTCTCGATGCGGCGTTCGAGAGTTCGCACGTGTATGGAGTCCGGGCCGTACTCGGCGGCGAGCAGCGGAAGGACACCGTCTAGGTCAGCGAGGCCCGCGGCGGCGTGGCCGGAGGCGTGCAGCATGATCCCCCGGCTGTACATCGCATCCCGGTACAGCGGGTCGTTCGCGTCGGCGTGGGCGAGGTAGTCCGTCAGGTAACGGACCGCGTCATCTGCGCTGTCGATCTGCGCATGGCTGGTTCCCGCCGCGTAGCGCAGGTATTGCACGTAGGCGTCGTCGTCGCCGTCACGCAGCACCAACTCCGGCAGCAGGCGGTCGAGCAGGTCGGCGGCGCGGGTGAACTCGTCGCCGTCGTACAGCGCGAGGGCGAGGTCCAGGCCTATCTCAAGGGCGAGCTCGGGCTGATGTCCCGCCCGGGCGTACGCGTCCTCAAGCAGGTCGACGGCCTGCTGCAGGTGACCCTCGTCCAGCAGTTCGCGCATCCGGGCAAGCACGGCGAGGGCTTCATCGACGTCGAGCGGCACGGCGTCGACCTTCGCGGGCGCTGGGCCGCGCGGGCGCACTGACCGCGGCGTCGGGGCCAGCGGGCGCAGGAACGGCCGGCGCGGGTCGCGTTCGCCGGGGACGCCAGTCACGCCGGCGCCGACGAACGGCAGCAGTGCCTCGTAGACGGCCTCCGCCTCGGGGCGCTCGCCCGGCTGCTTGGCAAGCATCGCCAGGATCAGCTCGTCGAGCTCGTCGGGCACATCGCCGCGGAGCAACCGCACCGATCGGGCCGGGGTGTTGACATGGTGGTCCTGGTACGACCGGGTGGGGCTGGCCTCGAACGGCACCCGGCCGGTGAGCATCTCGTACAGCACGCAACCGAGGGCGTACACGTCGGTCGGAGGTCCGACCAGGTTACCGAGGGCCTGCTCACGCGACATGTAGGGCGGGCTGCCGACCGTCTTGCCGATCTGGGTGAGCCGGGGCAGCGCAGCCGCGCCCTGCAGCACGGCGACGCCGAAGTCGAGCAACTTGATCACGCCACTGGTCGTGAGCATGACGTTGCTGGGCTTGATGTCGCGGTGCACGACGTCGACGCGGTGCACGTCCACGAGCGTCGCCGCGATCTGGGCGCCGATCGCGGCGCTCCACGACACCGGCTGCTGTAGCGAGTTCGGGATCGCCTCGGCAAGGGTCTGGCCGTAGAGCAGCTGCATGACCAGGTAGATGCGGCCGCTGGCTTCTTCGACCCCGAAGTCGTACACGGTGGGGATGCCGGAGTGGTCGAGCCGGGCGGTAGTGCGGATCTCCCGCAGGAACCGCTCCCGGTCCAGCACGGCGGCCTCGATGAGGGCCGCCGCCTCGGGGCTGCCCGAGGGAAGCGGCATGGGCGTGGGGCGGTGCATGAGCTTGATCGCGATCCGGCGATCGAGCTGCTGGTCATAGCCGCGCCAGACCTCGCCCATGCCGCCGGAACCGATCGGCGCGTCGACCCGGTAGCGGCCGGCCAGCAGCCACTCGTCGATCGGTGCCGCGTCGCTCATGCCCACCCCTGCCCGTGCCCGACGGCCGCGAGACCGCCACAACCGTTAAGGCGTAACTGTCTCACGACCCTGCGTGTCCGTGTTGGTCGCTGCCCGCAGCCTGCGCAGCGCCTCGTCACGGGCCGGGCTGCGGATCAGGTCGTACGCCCGCTTGCGTGCCACCTGCTTGATCGCGGCCTGGAACTCCGGGTTGTCGAAGTAGCGCCGGACGAAGTCGGTGTTGCTGTCGTGATTCTCCGCGACGACGTTGTCGAGCTGCTTGTCGGCGACCTGGCCGAACTTGTCCAGGTCGTTCTGCAGCGCGACGGCCTGCATCTTGTCGTCCATCACCAGCGACACGATCTGCTGGACCAGCAGGATCTGGTCCGAGGTGCCAAGGTCGAGGCCGAAGCGGTCGTTGAGGTCGGCGATGACCTCGCTGAGCGGCACCTCCTCGACCTCCTTACCGACCCCGCCGTCGGGAGAGAAGCCGGGAATCAGGTGCTCACCGGCCGGGGCGAGTTTGAGATCGTGCTTGCCGGTCTTGTCGATGCGCAGGTGGCTCAGCGTCGCGTCGCCGACGTCGACGCCCGCGCTGGGCTGGCGGGGCAGCCGGTTGAACAGGTGCCTGCCATAGAGGTAGAGCCGCTCGAGCTCCGGGTCGGTATAGCCGGCGATCTGCGCCAGGAAGCTGTACGCCCGCAAGTAGTCCGACAGCGACGACCGGAACTCCTCGGCCTGCTCCGGCTCCCGGTCGGCCAGCTCCTTGAACCGGTCAACGGCCGGCTGGGTGAAGTGGTAGAGCTGCGCGTGCGCCTTCTGCAGCTGCGCCTCGCTGGCCGAGGACTGCTCGGCGTTCAGCAGGGCGTCCACGAACGCCTGCATCTCCGAGGCCACCAGAAGCTGGTGGTCCATGACCTCCCGCTCCTTGTCGTAGAGCAGGTTCGGGTCGGTCGGCTCAGTGATCGTCGTCTCGAAGTACGGCTTGAAGGCCGCCTGAAGGTGCTCGGCGTCGTTGGCGAAGTCGAGCACGACCACGTCGTCCTGCGTCTTGTACCGGTTGGTGCGGTTGAGCCGCGAAAGCGTCTGCACCGCTGCGACTCCGGCCAGCGGCTTGTCGACGTACATTGCGGTGAGCAGCGGCTGGTCGAAGCCGGTCTGGTACTTCTCGGCCACAACCAGGATCCGGTACTCGGTCTGGTTGCGGGCCAGCGCCTGCGGATCGTCGATCTCCGTGTACGCGAACCGGTCCGGCAGCGCCGGCTCGGGGAAGCCGTTGAGCTTCGGCTCGGTATAGTCGATGTCGTCGATGCTCAGCGTGCCGGAGAACGCGACCAGCGGCGTGCAGTCGGTCAGTTCCAGCTTCTCGATATACCGGCGAATCGCCTGGTAGAGGCGCACGGCGTGCTCACGCGACCGGGTGACCACCATGGCCTTGGCCCGGCTGCCCAGCCGGTCGGCGATCTCCTTCTGGAAATGGTCCACGATGATCTGCGCCCGCTGGTCCTGCGACGACGGGTGCAGCTCGGCGGCCCGGACCAGCTTCGCCTTGGCCTTACGCGGGTCGACCTCGGGGTCGGCCTGCTCCGACGCCTCGACTGCGGCGTTGGTCAGCCGCCAGCGGGCCTGGTAGGTGATGTAGTTGCGCAGCACGTCGAGGATGAAGCCCTCGTCGATCGCCTGCCGCATCGAGTACACGTGGAACGGCCGCCAGTTACCCGTCTCCGGGTCCTTCATGCCGAACAGCTCCAGCGTCTTCGACTTCGGGGTCGCGGTGAACGCGAAGTACGACAGGTTCGGGTGCCGGCCGCGGGCCATCGCCGAGGCGGTGAGCAGGTCGCCGTCGTCCATGTCGTCGAACCCGTGCCGGCCCAGCGCCTTCTTCAGCGCGTTCGCCGACTCGCCGGACTGCGACGAGTGCGCCTCGTCGATGATGACTGCGTACCGCTTCTCCCCCAACGCGGACACCTTGTCCAGCACGTACGGGAACTTCTGCAGAGTCGTGATGACGATGCGGGCGGTAGATCCGGCCAGCGCGTCCGCGAGCTGCTGCGAGTTCTCGTCGATCTTCTGCACGACCCCGGTCACGTGGTCGAACTGGTAGATCGTGTCCTGCAGCTGCCGGTCGAGCACCACCCGGTCGGTGATAACGATGACCTTGTCGAAGACCGGGATGTTCGGCCGCAGCCCGGCCTTCAGCGCGAGCTCGTCGAGCGCCGCAGGGCTCTCCGGGGTGTGCAGCGTGGACAGCCGGTGGGCCAACCAGGCGATCGTGTTCGACTTGCCCGAGCCGGCCGAATGCTCGATCAGGTAGTTGGTGCCCGCGCCGTGGCGTGCTGCGTGCGCGGTCATCTGCTGCACGGCGTGCCACTGGTGGAACCGGGGGAAGATCAGCGGACTGGTGTGCGGGTCCGCGGTGCCGCTCTTGCCGTTGCGGGCGCGTGGGTTCTCCACGTGCATGAATCGCTGCAGCAGCTCCAGCCAGGCGTCCCGCTGCCAGATCTGCCGCCATAGGTACGACGCCTGGTAGCCGTCCTCCTTCGCGGACGGGTTGCCGGACCCGCCGGAGACGCCTGGACCGTGCGAGCCCATGTTGAACGGCAGGAACCGGGTCTGGTCCCCGGCCAGCCGAGTCGTCAGGAACACCAGGTGCGGGTCGACCGCGAAGTGCACCAGGGTCCGCTTGGCGAAGATGAGCTCCTTCGCGTCACGGTCATTGCGGTACTGCTCCTTCGCGTCCTCGACCGTCTGGCCGGTCAGTGGGTTCTTTAACTCGGCGGTCGCCACCGGGATGCCGTTGACGAACAACGCCAGGTCCAGTGACTTCTCCGGCGTCCTGGCCGAGTAGCGCAACTGGCGTACCACCGTCAGCCGGTTGGCGTTGTACTCGTCTAGCGCACCAGCGGCGAGGGTGTGACCTGGGCGGAAGTACACGAGCTGAATCGTGACGCCCCGATCCTTGACCCCGTTGCGCAGCACATCCAGCACGCCGCGCTTGTCGATCTCTCCCGCCAGCCGCTTCTTGAAAGCAATCTGTGCCGAGCCGATGTCGCCATACGCCTCGACCAGCCGCTCGAACGCGTTGTGCTGCGTGGCACCGATAAAGGTGAATAGTTCGTCACCGTCAAGGCCCAGCTCCGTCGAATACGAGCCCGGATTACCCGAATGCCAACAGGTGGCCAAGAGCTCAGCCTCTATCACATCCTCGAACGACTTCTCCTTGTATACCCCGGTCACAGCAGCTCCTCCCCGGCCAAAGGCAGCTCCCCCGCACGCAGCACCGCTTCTGCCATCTCCACCAGAGTTCCTTCGCCGGGCACTGACCAGCGTTTAGTGCCCTGAACTGCGACCGAAGCCTCAGCCCACTCCGCCAGAGCCCACATTCGCATGACCAGCCCGCTGGGGCTGTATCGCTTCGCGTCGACTGCCCAAAGCAGCGGCTTCGTCCGGTCGTTCACCCACGTGGCCGTCTCCCGACGCGGGTCAGCCGACAACCAATCGGCCAGTGCGGCCCGCTCCGGAGCGGTGTCGGCTCCGAATTTGAGTGTGGTGCCGTCCTTAATCATGCGAGCATCTACGAGAATCTGAACACTGCTGGCTCGGCGCGTGCGCTGCTTAGGCAGGACTCGATATGAATCCGGCAACTCCGGTACCGAAGCTCCTTCGTCCAGCTTCTGCAAGGCGAATTGAACCAGCGATCTGACGCGTTCAGGGTTCGAGAATGTAGCACCGATCAGCTTATTCGCGCCGATGATCTCATCCACCGCATGGATGAGCCATTGCAATGCCACATCGACCAGCCCGGGCACCTGACCGAGGACATCGTTCCAGTCGAAGTCGGGGTCGTCGACACCGTCACGGCCGATCCGTTGGAACACCAGGTGCGCGACGAGCAGGTTCCCATGCTCGGCTACTGCGGCGGCTCGGCCCTCCCTGGATGCCTGGCCAGCATGGAGTGATTCGAGTACAGACCGCAGAAGCTGCACCGACCGCCAGATCTGGATCGCGCTAGGCTTCGAGCCGAAGAGCAGCCGGTAGGCACCCTTAGGCCCGTCCTCCCACAACAGATCCTCGGCGACGCGTGCCCGCACGGCAAGCTCGGCGCTAGGATGGGCAGAGGCGAGCGCCACCGCGGCCACCCGAACAGAGCACCCGGATTCCGCCGGCGGCTCGAGTTCGCTACGCCGGATCGAATACGTTAGCCCCAGCGCTGCGGCGAATTCATCCTTGATCTGGGCCTGGATCGGATCGAGGGCGACGAAGTCCCGGCGCTCGACGTGGTTTTGCGTGTTCGTGGCCTTGGTGATCTGTGAACCAACGGCAGTGTCCGACGTCTCGATTATTCGGACATTGACAAATGCATAGCCTGCGGTCTCCTCCTGGTTCACTGCCCGTGCGACGGCCGCGACGGTCTGGGCCCCATTCACGACGCTGGCACCCGTAATCTTCAGGTCGACCGGCCCACTTGGCAGACCCTTCGACCGGAGCTTCACATCCAGGTCGTCACACAGCACCGTGATGCCGTTGTTGTAGTACCAGAAGTCGTGGGGGTCTTCCGTGAGAGTCCGAACGAGACCTGCGTTGACATGCGTGAGCCCGAGCGACTCGCGAATGTTCTTGCTGAACAGTCGGTCGCCATGGGTGGTGTGCCAGTCGGCGACTTCCGCCGCCGAGACGACCCCGACGATGGCCCGCATCGGTGTCTCCAACTGGAACCAACGATCCATGATCAGGGCAAGGTCGATCGGGTCCGGCTGACTTGATCGGCGCATCATCTCCCAGAGGTCTCGTCCGTAGAGGACCTTCACGTCAAGGTGCTCGCCATACGCATTGAACTCACGCCGGACGTCCTCCAGTCGCTGGGTCACGTTCTCGTGGAGTTCGTCCTTCCGCATGAGCGCCAGCACCAGCGTGATGCGAGCGCGCCGGTCACTCAGCACCGTCTTCACGCGCTCCGCGTGCTGCTGGAACCGAGGGTTGAACCGGGCGAAGTCAAATTGGTCGATCTTCCGCAGCCCGTCGACCATAGTCATGACTTCGAGTTCGCCAAGTTTGGCTTCACCCTTGTCACTCCACTTGGTCTGAATCAGCCACAACCTGGGCGCGCCCTCGGAGATTGCCAGTGCATCAATGCCGAAGTCCTGGCCACCGTCGACGACGAAGTCAGCCGCGGCCCGAGCGTCACAACCGACGTAGTCGCGTACGACAAGTGCGCCCAGTGCTCGCGTCAGGAACTTGCGACGCCTCTCGCCGAGATCCGGATGCGTAAAGTCGCTGATGTCGATGAGGTCAGCGAAATCGCGTTTAAGTGCCTCGGCCATGACGGTGACCTGACGCGCAGCTTCAATAGTCACAACGTGCCCTTTCCTCAACTGAGACATCGAATTTCTCACCACCGTCGTGGCCATGATCGCCTGCGCTGCTCATTCAGCAGCAAGATTCGGCACCCGGCCTTATTCGCGAGACTGCCCATGAGCTATTTCGTGCCCTTGATACGAGCAACGCCTTCCCGTTGTTCAACGGGAGGGCGCACCGAAACTCACATCATCTGAAGATCTGAGACGTCGACGGTCTTGGCCGTTAAGCCCTGCGCCAGGCTGCCGAACAGGTACGGACACATCTCCCCAAGGGAGCCGAGGAGTTCTGGCTTCTATTCCTAGAGGGCGCCTCCCTAAACACGCCCGCACTCTCACGATAGGTCCGCTCCCCTAGCCGTCGACACGTCCAGCTGACCGGTTACCGCCACAGTGACCATCGCCTGACGTCGCTCACTGATCAAAGAAAGCTGATCCGTGAGTGCCCTGCGAAGGGCCGCAATCTTTTCGACCTCCGCGTTGATCCGTCGAACAGTCACTCGCTGCTCCTCAAGGTCAACCAACGGAACCCTGAGATCACGAATCTTACTGCTGCTTGTTGAAGCCAGGTTCGTCGTCCTGACCCCCGTGCTCTCGAAATGAGAGCGTGCATGGGTCGACCGGGTCAACAAGGCAAGATAATCTGGGTCAAGCTTTCGAGGATCTGGACGAACCGCAAAGACATGGTTTTGGTGAAGGCAGTCAAACAATTCGCCCCGCCAGACGGTACCCCGCCCCAACTTGTCGAGGTCCCCCCCTTCCGTCATGAGAACATCGCCAGGACGAAGCGTGCTGACCGCCGCCATCTGCCTCGGGACTGTCACTTCAGTCACTGAATCGAGCGCCACAAATCCCTCCTGGACGTTGGCGACTCGCAGATACGGACGCCTCACAACATCGCCCGACAAATCTCGACTGGAATCCACAGTGATACCCGACTGTACTTTTGCCAAATACCCAAGACGCACCATGGGAACGTCCCGAGCGCCATCGGCGATCGAAGAGACGGCACACAGTAGATACTCAGATAAGGTTGCTAGTTGTTTGAGCCGTAATGCACTTAGTTCGTCCAGGCGACTCACCTCCGAGTCGAGGAAGTCGGCGATGCGCCGCTGCTCGCCCAAGTCCATGAGGGCGACAGGTGTGCGCGACAGCGGTTCAAGATTCAGGGCACGGAAAGTCGCACCGCCGACACTTGACTCCCAGAATTTGACAGCGATCGCGGATTGCAACGCCCAGTAGAGAAAACGAGCTTCAACATTAGGGCCCGGAGCAACCCGAGCAGTCCCCTGGGTAAGATTAGCGCCCGCTAGGGCGGGCGGGACAATCATGACCTTCCCGAACGAAGGTCCAATAGAAACTACGAGATCCCCATCACGAATGGTCGAGCGCCGATACGAATCGGCGATCGTAAGTGTAGTGCGCAAGAGCGATTCAGGATCTAACACACCCGCATTCGGGGTCATATCAGCTGGGCGGATGTATGGCGTTCCACCGGGCGTGTCCGGGCCTGCCTGAACAATGCCGTAGGTGATCGGGCGGTACGGGTCAACCAACCGCTTAAGTGGTACTTCACTTCGGATCACTTGGTCACCTCGCGCAGCAGGGACTGGATTTGGGACTCAAGCTGTCGCAGCTCACCGTCAATGTTGGCGAGCGGCCGCGGCGGGGTGTACACGTAAAAGTGCCTGGTGAATGGGATCTCGTACCCGGTCTTGGTCTTGGCGTAGTCGATCCAGGCGTCAGGGACATGGGGCAGCACCTCGCGGGCGAAGTACTCATCAGCGTCCTCGTTGAGTGGCACGTTCTCGTAGTCGCGCAGGTCGGGGTCGGGGACCACCTCGCACTTCTCCTGCTGCACCTCGCCGTCCGCATCGCTGATTGCAATCGAGGCCCACAACCCCTTCTCGACAGCGGCGGTCGGCCAGGGCACGCCCGATCCGGCTGCGGCCTCAAGCAGCGTGACCTTGGCTTCCTTCTTCGTCCACCACACCGTGCCGACGAGCGGCTTGAACGCGGTGATCAGCATGTCGCGGTAGTCGTACCTCGCCAGCGGCTTGGCCTCGGCCAACGCCGCCAGCGTCTCCTCGGTGATCTCGAAGCGCAGCTTGAGGGGGCGCTCCACGGTGATGCGCTGGTAGCCGAAGTCGGTGGTCGCGAACACCTTGACCTTGGCGTGTCCGGGATGGTCCGGGTCGGACGCGACGGTGAGGGCCTCGCCGTACAGGCGGGTGATGTCAGAGATCTGGTCGTCGGTGATGAGCTTGCGCTTGTCGCCAAGGCTCTTGCGCATTTTTGCCCACTGGTCGCGGGCATCGAGCAGCACCACCTTGTTCCGCAGCTTGGATGCCTTGCGGTTGGACAGGATCCAGAAGTACGTGGAGATCCCGGTGTTGTAGAAGAGCTGGTCGGGCAGCGCGACGATGCCTTCCAGCAGGTCGTTCTCCAGGATCCAGCGACGGATGTTCGACTCTCCCGACTCAGCTGCGCCGGTGAACAGCGGCGAGCCGTTGAAGACGATCGCCAGCCGGGAGCCGCCCTTCTCCACCGGCCGCATCTTGGACAGCATGTGCTGCAGGAACAGGAACGAGCCGTCGTTGATGCGCGGCAGGCCGGCCCCGAATCGGCCCGCGTGGCCGAAGGCAGCTTCCTTTTCGACTGCCTCCTTGACCTTCTTCCACTCGACACCGAACGGCGGGTTGGCCAGCATGTAGTCGAAGGTCCGACCCTGGTGGCCGTCCTCGCTGAACGAGTTCCCCAGCACGATGTTGGCCGGGTCCTGGCCCTTGAGCATCATGTCTGACCGGCAGATGGCGTACGACTCGGCGTTAAGTTCCTGACCGAACAGCGTGACGGTCGCGCCCGGGTTGAGCGATGCGATGTGGTCCTCGGCCGCAGACAGCATGCCGCCTGTCCCGCAGGCCGGGTCGAGGATGTTGATGACCTGGCCGGGTTCGGTGAGCGCACCCGCGTCCGGTGCCAGCAGCAGGTTCACCATCAGCTTAATTACCTCGCGCGGGGTGAAGTGCTCACCGGCGGTCTCGTTGGAGATTTCGGAGAACTTCCGGATCAGCTCCTCGAAGACGTACCCCATCTGGTGGTTGTCGACCTTGTCGAGGCGCAGGTCGACGTCGGCGAACTTCTGCACAACGAGGTAGAGCAGCTTGGCGTTCTTCAGGCGGGTGATCTGGGCATCGAAGTCGTACTTGTCGAGGATCTCGCGGGCGTTGGGCGAGAAGCCGTTGATGAAGTCGCGCAGGTTCTTGTCGGCGCTGGCCGCGTCCGCCCCGATAGTGGCAAAGGCCTGCTTCGACGTGTTGTAGAAGGGCAGCTTCGCCGCAATCTTCAACAGCTGGTCCTTGTTGTCGAGGTTGAGCGACGCGTCGCGGTCCCAGACGGCCTGACGGGTCGGCTCCATGACGCACTCCAGCCGGCGCAGCACCGTCAGCGGCAGGATGACCTTGCCGTACTCGGACTGCCGGTAGTCGCCGCGGAGCAGGTCGGCAACTGACCAGATGAATCCGGCCAGTTCCTGGTGTGTGGTCACGATGAGTGCTCGTCTCGTCTCAACTAAACGGGAAAGGAGAGGATAAGGGACTAGGCGGCCGCATCGGGTGCGAAGACACCCGAGGTGAGCCCATACACGGCCGTTCGCACGGCATCGTCAGCTAGAGAGGTGACCGCCTCGGCCTGTTCGGTGAAGGCGGCGATCAGCCGGAAGGCGTCGCCGTAGCGGCGCTGCTCCGCAAGCGGCAGTCGGGGCACACGTGCGCGCCTGACGTCCAGCCGGAAGGTGCCGCCCTGCGTGCCGGTGGCCTGGCGGCGGTTACTCTCCGAGCGCAGGAAGCAGGCCACGAAGTACGGGTCGAGTTGCTGCGGATCGCAGCGGATGACCTCGCCCACCGGGCGTTCTCGCGCTGCCTCGGCGTCGGCCGCCACGACGGCGTCGAACCGGTTGGCACCGCCCGGGATGACGATGTCGCCCGGCTGGAGGTCCTGCTTGTCGGCGAACTCGAGGGCGCCGGCCCGGGCCAGGTCCGCGATCGTGGTCGTCGGCAGCGTGATCGGCTCCGGCCGGGCCGTGAACGACGGCAGGTCGCGGGCCAGGCGGCGCACCGCTGTGCCGAGCGAGGAGCGTAGGTCCTCGTAGTCGCCGCTGACGTCTCTGACCGGCAGTTCGATGTGGCGTGCCGGGACGAGCAGCACCTCCTCGTCGAGCAGCTCGATCGACGGCACGTCCCGGGTGCAGGCCTCGTCGGCGAAGACCCGCTGCCAGCCGGGTTCGTCGCGTGGCACGTCGGCGGGGTCGGCGTCGGTCAGGTCGACCAGGCGGAGCGTGTACGCGGGCTGGCCTTCAGGCCGTTGCAGCACCCAGATCAGCCACGGACCGCCGGGACCGCCGAACCCCTCCGGCAGCGCTACCACCTGCTGGAGCACCCCGGCGCGCAACAGCTCCGCTCTGATCTTGCGCCCGGTGGCGCGGACGCCCGCGGCGTACGGCATCAGCAGCGTCGCGGTGCCCGATGGCTTGACGTACGCGAAGGCCAGTTGCAGCCAGACCAGGGCCGTGTCCTGGTGATGGGGCGGGCCGAACTCCCAGCGGTGGTCGAAGGCGCCGTCGTCGGCCTGCCAGGCCACCTTGATCGGCGGCATGCAGATGACGGCATCCGCCCGCCCGCGGTAGTCCGCCAGCGTGTCGTGCTCGAACGGTTCGCCCTCGGCCAGCTCGGACGAGACTCGGCCGCTCTCGGCAAGCCTCTCGCCTGCCAGCTGCGCACGAGCCGGGGAGACGTCCTGACCCACGTACCGGGCCGCACTGCCGAACCGCCTTGCCGCCGCGACCAGCGCCGAGCCGGCACCGCAGGCGGGATCGAGCACTTGTCCCTGCCGCACGGCGGGCATCAACGCCGCCATTGCGGCAGCCACCTCGTCATCGACTGCGCGATGGACTGGACGCGCGGCTGCGGTCGGCTTCGGCAGTGCCGGCAATGCGTCTTCCAGCTTGCCGTTGACGCGCAGCCAGGCCTCGACGTCCGCTAACGCGAACATCGGGCTGTTCGGCGGGCCACCGACGGGCTGCGGGAAGTCTGCGTGGCGTCGTCGCCAGTTCGACACTGCGGCTCGTCCCACGCCCGCCAGCCGCGCGATGTCGGCCGCGGTCACCTCGTCTGCCATGTGGTGCACCTCCATTTACGACGACACCGTACACGAACCGTCGCCCCGTGTACACGACGGCTTAGCACAGAACTTCGATTTGTGTACACGCGTGGTGTGTGTATAGTGTACACAAAATCGGCGATCGTCGGTCGCGTGAACTCCCGTGGCTGGACTGCCACCGAACCCCTTACGAGTACGAGGTGACATCGCGATGAAACGAACCTGCGCCACGTGCGGAAAGAAGTCCTACTTCATCCAGGAGCGCGCCATCACGGTCGCGCTGCGCTGCTCCCGTCTCCGCGGCACCGCACTGCGGGTCACCACTGCCCCCAGCACGAGACCTGGCACCTGACCAGCCGCGCCACGTGGCACGAGCGCCCACCGGCGCCGCCCGTCGCCACGCTGGGCTACCGGCGCGCCATCGCCGCCCTGCTCGCCGACCGGGGGTCGGTCGTCGAGCAGGAGTTGGTCGCCATCACCGCGTGCGGCGCGGACCCGCGGCACGTCCCGTCGATCGTCACCGAGCTTCTGAATTCGTGGTGCCGCTGGGGACTGGTGTACCCGGACGGGCAGACCGTCATCGCGGTCAACGTTCCCGCACTGCGCGCGATCTCGCAGCACGGATGGTCGGTCTGGGTGCGCGAACACCCGACCGGCGACGCCGCTGCTCCCTCCCCTGCCGACAATCTGTGAAGGCGCTGCCATGACTCACGACGAACCACTGGTCGAGCTGCTGTTCGACCGCCTCGCCACCGACGGCGTACCGGATGATGTCGCCGAGGTCGTGCTCGGTGCGGTCGGCGGTGACGGCGACCTGCGGGCCGCCCTCGACACACGGCCGACCCGCCTCGACCCCGCGGGGGAGGTCCCGCAGCAGCAGCGCGCCCACGTCTACCTGGACTCGGTCACCATCTGTGGGTTCCGGGGCGTCGGTCCGCAGCGCACCCTGCCGGTGCGGCCCGGCCCGGGCCTGACCCTGGTCGTGGGCCGCAACGGCTCCGGAAAGTCCAGCTTCGCCGAGGCGATCGAGCTGGCCCTCACCGGGGACAGCGCCCGCTGGGCCGACCGCAACAGCGTGTGGCGCAGCGGTTGGCGCAACCTGCACCAGCCCGACACGTGCGCCATCACCCTCGACCTGCGCATCGACGGCGTCACGACGCCCACCCGCATCCGTCGGACCTGGGCGCCGGGCGGCGACCTGACCTCGGCGTCGGTGGCCGTCACCAGCGCCGCGGGCAGCTTCGACAACCTGAACGCGCTGGCGCTGGCCCGGCCGCTGAAGCTGTACCGGCCGTTCCTCACCGCAGGCGATCTCAGCAGGCTGGTCACCAGCACGCCCAGCGCGCTGCACGACTCCATCAACTCGATCCTGGGCTGGAGCTGCTCACCGACGCCGGCCAGCGGCTGGCGGCCGCGGCCCGGCCCGTCGACGCCGCGCTCACGAACATCCGGGACCGGCGCCTCGTGCTGCGGGTCGCGCTCGACCCGATCGACGATGACCGGGCCCGGCGTGCCGCACATGCGCTTGCCTCGGCCTCTCCCGAGCACGACCTGATCGACGCCGTCCTCGCCGAGCCTGTCGACGCCGGCACCGATGAGACGCTCACCCTGCACCACCGGCTCGCCGACCTCAGCCTGCCCGAGCCAGCCGCGATCGCGCGCCTGGCCGAGGGCCTCGCCGCTGCGGTAGAGGAGAGCAGGGGGTACGAGGAGCGGCAGGCGAAGGCCTCGGTGCGTACCGCCGAGCTGCTCCGTCTCGCGGTGGACCACCATGAGGAAACCGGCGACGGCCCCTGCCCGGTGTGCCACACCGGCACGCTCGACGGTGCCTGGCGGCAGGAAGCCGACCAGGCCTTCCGCGAGCTGCGCGAGCTGTCGCTGTCGGCCAGCCGGGCCTCGTCGCAGGTCACCGAGCTGGCCCGGCGCGCCCGCCAGATGATCGCCGAAATCGAGCTGCCTCAGGGCGAGGGCGTAGCGCTCGCCCAGCTTCATGACGCCCTCGCCGACCTGCTGGCGGTACCCGGCGCCCCGGGCGAGCTGGCCGCGCACCTGGCTGCCCGCTATCCGCTGGTAACCCATGCTGCCGAGCTGGTATGCGACGAGTCTCGCGCCTACCTGCGCGAGCGCGACACCGTTTGGCAGACCGTCGCCGTAGAGCTACGGTCCTGGTCCGTCGACGCCCGCCGAGTACCGACGCTCAAGGCCGAGCAGGCGCGGCTCAAGGCGGCACGCCAGTGGCTCAGGAACGCCGCCGAGGACATCCGCAACGCACGCCTGGCCCCGTTCGCCGCGCACTCGCAGGGCATCTGGTCGCAGCTGCGCCAGGAGAGCAACGTCGAGCTCGGCACGATGACCCTGCAGGGCGCCAACACGCGCCGCAAGGTCGAGTTCGAGGTCAGTGTCGACGGCGTAGACAACGGCACCGCGCTGGGCGTGATGAGCCAGGGCGAGCTGCAGGCGCTCGGGCTGGCCACGTTCCTACCGCGCAGCTGCACGGCCGAGAGCCCGTTCCGGTTCGTCGTCGTCGACGACCCCGTGCAGAGCATGGACCCGTCCAAGGTCGACGCGCTGGCGAAGGTGCTCGCCGACCTCGCCGACGAGCGGCAGGTCGTCGTGTTCACCCACGACAGCCGCCTGCCCGACGCCGTACGCCGGCTGGAGATCGATGCGCAGATCCTGGAGGTGGTGCGGGCGGAGCGGTCAGTCGTCACTATCCGGCCTGGCCTCGACCCGGTCACCCGCTACCTTGACGACGCCGGTGCGGTGGCCCTGTCCCGGGACATCCCCGAGGAGGTCCGCGCGCCCGTCGTCGCCGAGCTGTGCCGCTCCGCCCTGGAAGCGGCCTGCCACCGGGTCGTCTGGCGCGTCCGCACCGCAAAGGGTGAGTGCCGTCTCGACATCGAAACGGACCTCCAGAAGGCTGGCAAGAACATCACCCTGGCCTTCGCGCTCGCGCTGTTCGACGACGTCAACAGAGGCGGGGATGTGCTTTCCCGGATCAACAGCGCCTACGGGCGCCGAGCCGGCGACGCCTACCAGGCCTGCCGCCGGGGCGTCCACGGCCAATGGCACGGCGACCTGCCCGACCTCGTCCGCCAGGTCCGCCAGATCGCCGAGGTTCTGAAATGACGACACCGGCCACTGCTCAGCCTGCGGCCGTGGCGGCAGCGCACTGCTACCTCACCGCTGCCGACAGCATGCTCCGCGGCCACGGCCCCGTCGGATCCGCCGCCGTCTCCGAGGGCTGGTGGCCCAAAGCCTGTGCGTGCCTCATCCGGCTCGCACTCGAGACGGCGATAGACGCCTACTGGCAGCGGATGAACCCCGCCGTCGCGCAGTACGGGAGCGGGCGGACCAAGCTCCTGCTGCTGCGCAACCGCTGCGAACGCACGCTCACCCGCCAAGCCACGTTCGCCTGGACGACCCTGTCCCGGGCAGCCCACCACCACTACTACGAGACAGCGCCATCCGTCACTGAACTTCGGCACCTGCACGGCTCAGTGCTCGACATCCTCGCGCGGCTGTGACACTCCGCGGCCGGCAGGACCCGCCGCGCCACCGTCGACCAGCCGACGCCGACGCCGTTTCTGTTCAGTCCAGTCACTGACGCTAGATCGCTCAACTCATTGCAACCGAACCTACCGAGGAGACCCATCCCATGACGCACAACAGCCCCACCCCTGACATGCCGCGCGTCGGAACCCCGGCGCTCGCGCCACCGAGGAAGAGCCTGAGCACCGGCGGGATCATCGCCATCGTCGTCGGCTCGCTCCTCGCCCTCTGCTGCGTGCTGGGCACCGTGGCCGTCCTCGCCAGTAGCGACGACACCGGCAAGTCCACGTCCGTCGCTGCGACCGACAACCCGCCCACCAGCCCGGGGCCGGCCACCTCCGATGCCGCCCCGTCGCTGGCGCCAAACGTCGAGCCGAAGGGGCCGGCAACGGTGAAGGTCGGCCAGGCCATCAACGTCAAGTTCCTGAACGACGAGACCAGGGTGACGGTCAAGTCCATCAAGAAGGCGATGTCGCCGAACCAGTTCACGCAGCCCAAGCGTGGTCAGTTCGTCGCCGTGATGGTTGACATCTTCGCCGCCAAGGGCGACACCGACCTCGGCCCGTCGAACTTCCGCCTGATCGCCAAGGACGGCACGGTCTACAAGGCCGAGTTCCTCGTCGTCGGCATCGACCCACAGCTTGATGCGATGACTACGGTCAACGAGGGGCAGCGCAAGAACGACAACATAGTGTTCGACGTCGACCCGGACAAGGTCGCGGGGTCGAGCTGACTGACGACTTCGGCGACGTCCAGGGCTACTGGACCGTCTGACGCAGAAGTGCGAGGGCCCCGGCGAAATGCCGGGGCCCGGCACCCACTTGGATGTCTCCTTTCAGGACTTTCGCCCCCTCTGACGACAGGCCCTTCTGTGGTTCGATGAGCCGCACCCGCCACCAGGAACGGAGCACGATGGACACGGACGAGACAGACGCTGACAAGCACGACGGGGGTCCATCCAATGCGGTGGTCCGCTACTTCCAGAACATGGTGGTCAAGGTCATTGAAGACGGTGTTGGCCCCATCACAGGGTCGGTCGCATACGCGGAGGCACGCCTCGGCAAGGTCGACCCAGACCTACGCGGCCCACTCTCGGAACCCGAAAGCGGTCCATTGCGTGACCATGTGAGTCAGGAGGCCATCGAGCAGGTAATCGGTCGGCTCATCAAGGAGGCAGTGGCCGCATCATCGACAAACGGCTTCCTCACCGGTTTGGGCGGGTTCGTGACCATGCCAATCACGCTCCCCGCGAACGTCGCGGGAGCGCTGTTGATCAATGCCCGACTGGTCGGGGCCATCGCATACCTACGGGGCTACAACATCTCGGACCCGCACGTTCAAACCGTCATCACTCTCGCGACGGCGGGCGGGACGCTCGCGAGCACGCTCCAGGGGGTCGGCGTCAAGATCGGGACAAAGCTGACCGCACAGATGATCAAGGCGATCCCCATCGCCGTCATTCGGAAGATCAACACACGGGTGGGCTTCATGCTCATCGCCAAGTACGGGACGCAGCGGTCGGTCATCACCTTGGCCAAAGGCATTCCACTTGCGGGGGGCGTGGTCGGAGCCGGGGTGGATGCAGCCCTCACCGCTCTGGTCGGTCGCGCAGCCAAATCGAGCTTTCCGGCGCACGTCTGATTTCGGTATCGGCTCGCCTGAGCCGAGCCGATTGTCCAACGTCCCCGGTCAGCCAGCTGCCGCTATGGCCGGGGATCACGCGAGGCGCAGACAACGATCAACGGGCTGTCAGATCATGGACATAAGGCTTTTGTACGTAGATCATTCATTACGTCCGCCTTTATGATCCAGCAATGCCACCAGTGACCTGATCCCATCAGGCACTGAAGCAGCCATCTTCGCACGACAGAAGGATCTCCATGCCACTCCGAGACTTCGTCGCCGCCACTCCTCGCCAACTTCCGGTTCTCATTCTCGCCGACGTGAGTGGAAGCATGTTCCACGAATCCAAGATCGAGACACTGAACCGCAGCGTCGGCGAAATGATCAGGTCTTTCAAGTCTTTCGGCGAGGCGACGTACGAGATCACTGTCGGCGTCATCACCTTCGGGGGCCTAACCGGGCTGCACGTTCCCCTCACCCCCGCGCGCGAATTGGCCTGGCAGGACATGTCCGCCAGTGGTGTCACCCCCCTCGACAAGGCTCTGCTGCTCGCCCACGACGTGCTTGAGGACCGCAGCCAGGTCCCGAGCCGATCCGCCAGGCCGGTGCTGGTCCTACTATCTGACGGGCAGCCGACCGACAGCCAGGGCCACCCCAGCGACAACTGGCGGGAGCCGCTCGACCGCCTGTTGCAGGCCCCGCGGGCCGGCAAGGCGGCACGGTACGCCGTGGCCGTCGGGCGGGAGGTCGACGCGGAGGCGATGGCGGTTCTCGAGCGCTTCGCCGGGGACGGTAACGAGGGCGTCTTCCAGGCTACCGAGGTCCACCGAATCGTCGAATTCTTCGAATGGCTCACCATGAGCGTCAGCCAGCAGGCCACCACTGGCATCGTCGATGGTAGGCCGCCGCTGCCGCTGGCCGAGCGCACTGCCGACATCGTCATCGACTGACATGGCAGTTGACCGCAGGAACGCGGGCTGGTTCGGTGCGTCGGTGTGTGGTCCGGCGCACCGCCGCACCGGGACCTCGAACCAGGACGCCTGGCGCGGCACCCGAGGGAAGTTCGGCTCCCTCGTCGTGGTCGCCGACGGCATGGGATCGAGACCTCATGCCCGGCTGGGTGCGCAGAAAGTTTGTCGCGCGGCCCACCGAGCCGTTGTCGAGGTGGCCACCGAGGACATGCCGGACCCGGAGCTGCTCACCAGGCGACTCGAAGCACGCTGGCGTGAGGCGCTGGCCCCCCTCGACGCGGCCCAGGCTGCCACGACAGTACTGCTGTCCCTGGCGCATCGCAGCGGTGAGGTCCTGTTGTGTCAGCTCGGTGACGGCTTGATTGCCTTCACTGAAGGTGGGCGTCTAGAGGTCTTCGTGCCCGCCGACGGGTTCGGCAATGAGACCGAGGCGCTGGGGCTTGCCGATCGGCGGCCGCAATGGCACGTTCGGCGCCTCCCGCTGCTTTCCGGAGGGCGGCAGATGCTGCTGGCGACCGATGGGGTCTCCGCAGACCTGCTCCCCGGCGCGCTGCCCGGACTGATCGATCACCTGTCCCAGGACTTCGCACCCTTGGCACCGCGCACCCGCCACGGTCGCCTTTGTGCGCAGCTGCGCGCCTGGCCGACGCCAGGCCACTTCGACGACAAGACGCTAGCGCTGCACTGGACGACACGGGAGGAAAACCATGGGGCAGCCGATGACACTGCCGCACAGAGTGAAGACGGCTAGCGGTGTGACCTTGGAACTGGTGCGTGAGCTCGGCCGCGGCGGCCAGGGCGCCGTGTACGAGGTGGCCGGTGGACGGCATGCCGTCAAGATCTTGTCCGGACGGCACGCGGCAGAGACGGACGGATGGGTGGAGCGAATTCAGGCCATCCGTCGCCTTCCTCTGGAGGGCTTACCGGTGGCGCGGCCACTCGAGACCCTGGCAGCGCCTCTCGTCGGCTACGTTATGGAGCTCATCGTCGGCATGGTCCCGCTGTCGCAGATGTGCCGCGTGCCGTCTGGGGCAAGCGCAGTGGAACATTACCGGGATACCGGCGGTCTGCGTCAACGGCTGAAGGTGCTGGCATCAGCCGCGGAGACACTGGCACGGCTGCACGCGCTGGGCCTCGTGTATCAGGACCCATCGCCGAACAACCTATTCATCTCCGACTCCGCCGACACGGCGCAGGTGTGGTTGATCGATTGCGACAACCTCTCGTACGCCACTATGCAGCGCGGCAGCGTCTTCACTCCGCGCTATCACGCGCCCGAGCTGCGGCATGGCGGCCTGCACCGCCCCGACAGCCTCTCCGACGCATTCGCCTTCGCAGTGCTGGCGTTCGAGACGTTGACATTCGACCACCCGTTCGTTGGCGACGTCGTCTACGAGAGCGAGGAGGACGAAGAGGCCGCCGTCCTGGACGGTATACACGTATTTGTCGATCATCCAAAAGACGCATCCAACCGGTCCAGCCGAGGTATCCAGTCCCGATGGTTGGTGCTCGACGAAGCGTTGGCGCTGGCCTTCCAAGCGACCTTCGTTGACGGGCTGACCCGACGCGACCGCAGGCCAGGGCTCGGTCACTGGCGAACGCTCCTGCGGGCCGCGGCATCCAGGACAGTATCCTGCGCTGCTTGCCGAATGAGTTCCTACTTCGACGCCGAAGAGCAGTCGTGTCCCTGGTGCGACGAGCTACCGAGGCCCGCCACCTTGCACACCCGGAGCTACCTGGACCTGCGCGGCGACCCAGACGACGGCGCGGATGAAACGCCGGACCGCGCGCCTTACGTCGAACGCTGCCGGGTGGTGCTGTCAGACGGCGAAGAGGTCGAGCTGGCCCGCGAGGCAGTGCTTGGTGCGGTGGCACAGGCCGAGCAGTCCATGTTCCAGCTGCGTTGGGAGCAGGGCCGCCTCAAGATCGTAAACCTGAGCGGCGGCTCCGTCGAACTGGTGTCCCCAGACGGCAGCAAGATCCACACATTGCTCGCTGACAAGGTGGCAGATCTCCGCGCCGACGGCACCGCGCCCGTGTGGAGCATCCGGATCGGCACGGCAGGCCGAGCCGATCGGTGGCTCTGCTTCGACGTGGTTCCGGAGGGACGGCCGTGAGATTGAGGGACCTGCGCACCGACTCGGCATCGGCGATCACGCTGCGCACCCGCGGTGGCGAGAATCCCGCCACGGTCGCACGGGTGGGTGACGAGGCATCGCTGCTGTACTCATCCACCGGGGGCAATCTCCTGCTGCGCATCGGCGCCAATGCTTGGCAGGCGGCCGGTGACACGCCGACCGACGAACAGGTGCTCACCGACGTCATCGGCACAAACCTGCCCGTGCTCGCCTGGGTGAGCCGGGTCGCCGCACCCGACTCGGTCGCCGTCCAAGTACACCGCTTCGCGCACCGGCTGACCTGGGATCAGAAGCTGGTGATCGGGGTCGACGACGACGCAGTCCGGGCGGTTCAACGCGCCCTGCACAGATCACGCACCTCGGCAGACCTCGTCCGCTGGCTCGCGGACGAGTTCGTCCTCGCCCCGAGCGCCGACGGCCGCCCGGTGCGGGTCTTCGGATCGGCAGGTCAGCAGTCGCTCGACCTGAGCACCGGGTTCGTGCTGCATGGACGCACCACAGAGGCCCATCTAGAGTCCCGCGATGGAGTCCTGTGGCTCAAGACCCTGCGGCGACCTGGCCGACGTGGCCAACGCGAGGTCGCACTCACGCTGGTCGAGGCAGACCTGACTTTCGCCGATGGCACGCACGCCCATACGTTCAAGCAACAGCATCTGGACGAGTTCCAGCGCCTGCTCAGCAGCGGGCAGCAGTACCTCAACCACTGGGACGAGTACGGCAGGATGGATCAGGCACAGGTCATCGCGCGAGCGATCGGACTCGGCGCGGTGCACTATCACGCCGTACACCAGCAGGACGCGCGAACCTACCGGTTCCAGCTCGACTCTGATGACGGTCAGCAGTTCATGTCTCGGCTCGGCGACGAGCACGGCCGGCTCGCCGCCTCGACCCATGCCCCCGACGGCCTGCAGAACGGCACACTAGATCTCGACGGCCGCGACATGGAGGAAAACTTCACCGGAGACATCGCCTGGGTGAACCCCGCTGCGAACAGCCTCGGCCTGCGGGTCCCCGAAGACCGCACTTTGCAGCACCCACCAGCGCGTGGCGTGCTCTACCTCAGCCTGCTGGGTGATCGGGTTCGCATCAACCGCCAGCGGCGGGCCCGGCACCGCATCGAAACACTGAGCACGCCGATGCCACAACTCGGCCTGCTCTTGGAAGGCCAGCCCATGCCCTCGGCACGGGCTGGCCTTCGGATCGTGCAACCACGCTCGCTGAAAGCGTTCGCCCCGTACCAGAACTTTACGGACAAGCAGGAGGAGGCCGTCCGGATAGCCATCAACACGCCGGACATCGCGTTGATCCAGGGACCTCCCGGCACCGGCAAGACTCGTGTCATCACCGCGATCCAGGACTGCCTGGCCGAGATGGCGAAGGCAGCCGGCACGATCGAGCACAGCGTGCTGCTGACGAGTTTCCAGAACGACGCCGTCGACGAAGTGGTCCGCCGGACGAAGGTCTTCGGCCTACCCGCCGTCAAGGTGAGTTCTCGGCAACCGCAGGGCAATAGCGACGCCGTGGCGCAGTGGTGCCGTGAGAAGGCCGCGCAGCTGCGCGCGGAACGTACGCCGGGCGGGCTGCTGCTACAGGCAGCACGCCGGGCCGAGGCACTGGTGCTCGGCTACGGCCAGCAACCACCCACTCCGGCTGGCACTGCCAGGCTGATCGCGGAGCTGGACGGCCTGTGCGGCCACTACCTGTCCGCTGCGCTGCGCAGCCGGCTAATAATGGCCGGTAGCGCCTTGACCAACGGCGCTCCGGTTGCTGTGGCGAGCGCTGATCTGGAGCCACTGCGCAGAGCCGTCGGAGGGATCCGGGTCGATGCAGTCTCCTTTGCCGACGACGGGCCACATATGGCCCGGCGCGCTTTGCTGCGCCTGCGCGCGCACACTGAGCTGGCGCAGCACCTCAATGTGATCGAGCAGGCGGCTGAATGGGAGGGTGCGGAGCCGCCGTTCCTTGCAGAACTGACAGCAGCACGCGACCGTCTGCTCGACAGCCTCACCACGCCCGCAGTTCCCCTCAACGCGGTCGCCGACGAGGAGATCGTCGCGCTGTTGAGCGAGGTTACCGCAGAGCTGCGCAGCCGCCTTGTCGTGTCTCCCGACGGGGTCGCGGCCGCCGTCGAAGCATTTCTCGACGACCTTGAGAACGACCCAGAGGCGGTCGGCGAGGCGATTCGTGGTTTCACCGCCGTCGTCGCCGCGACCTGCCAGCAGTCCGGATCCCGCCTCATGTCCGAGTTGGTGACCGGCGATGACATCCGGTTCGACACTGTGATCGTCGACGAAGCCGCCCGAGCCAACCCCCTGGACCTCATGATTCCGCTGTGTCTCGCGGCGCGGCGCATCGTGCTGGTCGGCGATCACCGGCAGCTTCCCCACCTGCTGGAGCCTGACATCGAACGCGACCTGGAGATCTCGACCGAGACCGAGATGCTGGCGGCACTCAAGCAGAGTATGTTCGAGCGCCTGTTCGAGTATCTGCGACGTGAGGACCGTGGAAGAGCCGGCTTGCGCCGCGAGATCACGCTGGATACTCAGTTCCGTATGCACCCAGTGCTCGGCCGCTTCGTGGCAGAGGCGTTCTACGCCAGCGACACCGAGCTGGGTTCTGGAACGAACACGGTCCAGCTGCGCCACGGCATCGAGCGTTACGGCGACGCGGTCGCGGTGTGGGCCGACCTGCCCTTTGCCACCCACGGCGGAGAAACGAGCGGCCGGAGCAAGTCTCGGCGGGCCGAGGCCGAGTGGATCGCGGCGGAACTGAAGAAACTCGCGGCCGAGGCTCCGCCAGCTGCCAAGGTTGGCGTGATCGCCTTCTACCGAGCGCAGGTTCAGCTGATCTGGCAGGCGCTGAACGACGAGAAGCTCGCCGAGCGCGACAGCCACGGCCGGTACCGCGCCGTAGGAGCGTTGGCGGATCGGTTGTACATCGGCACCGTCGACGCCTTCCAGGGACGGGAGTTCGACGTCGTCCTCCTTTCAGCGACCCGCAGCAATACCTTGGCTTCAGGTTCTCCGACGGCTGACCGCCGCAAGTATGGACACCTGCTCCTCACGAACCGGTTGTGTGTGGCAATGAGCCGCCAGCAACGGCTGCTCATCACAGTCGGCGATGCGGCCATGTTCCGAGAGCCGTCCAGCACCGGCCCGTCCGAGCTGACGAAGTTCCTGTCCCTGTGCGAGGACGGAAGGTATGGACGTGTCGTTCGCCGCTGACACACCGATCCTCGACTTCGGACGCCTGGGTTCCGCACCGCCTGGAAGCGCATGGATGCTGTGGCCCGCCTGGTCCTGGCGGGTACTCGCTGCCGACCACGTGCACCGCAAACTCGACCCGTTCCTGCGAGTCGTCGCGATGCTGTGCCAGGCGGGCCTCACCGACCCTGCCGAGCAGGCCGAGGTCAGCGGGCTGCACATGGGGATGTGCCAGAACATCATGCAGATGCTCCGGCAGCGGCATCTGATCGACCATCACCGGCGGCTGACCGTGCAAGGCCTCCGAGCGCTCGATGGGCAAGCCTGGGACGCCTCCACCCAGCGGCTGCTGTTCGTGTTCCAGAGCCCCTTCACGGGGCCGGGTTCGGCATGGCTGTGGCCTGCGGCGCGGCCGAGCCTGGACTATGCACACGTCGACTACCTGGATGATGGGCGGCCTCGGCTGCGCCTCGACGCGCGACGCGACGCGACGCCGATCCACCCGATGATCGTGAGTACGGTCGGGGTACGCCCGCCCGCCCGGCCACGGTCCGAGGCGATAGCCGCCGCGATCCGCACCGCCGCAACGCGGGTGTCCGGTGAAGAGACGCAGACTGCCGCCGCGCCGCCGGTTGGCACCCAGGCGGGACGGGTGTCGTACGTCGGCGGGCAACCGGAGCCGGTGTTCCTGCTGACCTGTGCCTATTTGCCCGAGGGCGCCTACACAAGTGCGGACTGGGAGGCGCTGGACCCGTTCACCGGGTGGCCTCACGCTGAGCTGAAGCAGCTCATCCTCGAACGCGCCGAGGAGGACACACGGCTAGCCGCAACCATCGGCCGCATCCGGTCCCGCCTGGTCAATCAGGATGCCGCCGCGCAGCAGCAGGAACAGCGCAGACTCGCGCAGGCCGAGGTCCGAGCCCAGGACCGCCTTGGCCGCCGGCTGCT
Organism: Catellatospora methionotrophica; assembly: GCF_011297335.1. GTDB lineage: Bacteria > Actinomycetota > Actinomycetes > Mycobacteriales > Micromonosporaceae > Catellatospora > Catellatospora methionotrophica. The sequence continues at coordinate 185,593 of NZ_JAAOTJ010000003.1, forward strand.
GGATCCCGAGTACGCCGACGTCCTCAAGCTGCTCACCCATATCGAAGCGGACCATGCTCAGGCGGTGGCGCTCGGCTCGCTGGGCGGCAGGCGTCGGCAGTCTGCGGTCAACAACGCGCTCAAACTGTTCGAAGAGATCTTCTTCAGGCTGGCCCGACGCTTCCCGTTGAACTCGGCACGCCTACATCAGCTCAGGGACGGCAGAGACGGCACCAGGATGCTGGAGCACAACCTAAGGCGAGTCCGTGCACACACCGGCGTTGCCGCTGTACCGGAAGGTGTGCGCCGCCAGCAGCACGATCAGGTGGCACGTGCCGCTGCGGGAACCCTTCCGTCATTTCGCGCCGGGCTGGCCGGGGTGCTGATCGCGACCCTCGATCATCCTCGGCATCCGCTACTCGGCGCCCTGCACCGCCGACCGACGCTGTGCGATCAGCTCGACCGGGCGGCGAAGCTGCGCAACGACGCCTCTCATCGCGGGGATCACGAACCCTCGCCGGAGGAGACTGCCGAGATCGTGGAGCTCCTCTACTGGACCACCGAACACCTGCTCATGGCCCCGACGATCCCCGCTAAGGAAGATGATGGCTCCGCGACACCCCCGCTCCGGTCCACCTCAGCAGAACTCCCACGGGGACGCGCTCTTGCGGGAAGCCCGGAAGGCGGCTCGTAACGCGCAGGAGGTCGCCGAACAGAGGGGGATCGAGGCCGAACCCGCCGAGCTTCCCGGCGCGGATCTGCCGCTCACGACAGCTCAGGAATTGTGGACCGAGGCGTCGCGCGTGGCCGGCGTCTACCGCAAGGCCCTGCAGATCTTGGAACGCGACACCGAGAACCTTGCCCGCGAGCGGGACCAGCTGCAGGCCAAGACTGCGAAGCAGGACCAGGACCAGGCCGGCCTGGTGCGGGACACACTCCAGTTGGCGGCGGACCAGGCCCGGCTGGCCGCTGATCGTGCAGATCTCGAGAAGGAGCTGGCGGCACTGCGACGCCGTACGCAGGAAGTCGCGGAATGGGCGGCGCAGACCCGGCAGGAGCGGATCGACAGCGCAGCCGGATTCATGGACCTGGAACGCCAACACCAGCGACGACTCGACGAGCAACGCGCTGCGATGGACCAGGACATCGACCGGAGCAGAGCCGAGGCAGCCTCCGCCGTCGCCCGGGAGCGCTCCGAACTCGACGAGCTGCGCCAGCACAGCGCCACCGAACTCGAGGCCCAGCGCGCAGAGCTGGAGGAGCAGCGCCGCGCCCTGCGGTCGGAGCAGAACATGCTGCGTGCCATGGCCGAGAACGAGCAGGAAAACGAGGACCTAGCCCGCCAGCGGGCAGAACTCGCGGTGGCGGCCGAATTGCAACGCCGTCAGCTGAAGATCGACCAGCTCACCCAGACCCATGAGACGGTGAAGGCGCACGCCGACCGGCTCCGGGAGGAACTGGACCGACGTGACGCTGCCGCCCGTGACGCCGGGCACGAGGACCCTGCGCGCCTGCAACAGCAGATCCGGCTACTCAACGAAGACAACTCACGGCTGCGTGCCCAGCTGGCAAACTCGCTGACGATCGAGGATCAGCAGCTGATCACCCGCCTACGCGAGGACAACGCGCTGCAGGCACAGCAGATTCTGGCGCTGGAGCACCAATGCGCCAGCCTGCGCACCGAGAACAACCTCTACCTGATCTCCACCACCGAGGTGGAGGAGCTTCGCGAACACCGCGACCACCTGCAGCACTCGATCAGCACACACCGCAAGCTACTCCGGGAAAAGCAGGAGGAGGTCGACTCGCTGCTCGGCGGCGAACGCGCGCCGCGGCCGTTCCCCGGCCTCGACGAGCTCGACGCGGAACCGGGCCTGCAGACGGCCCGGCCCACCAATCGCAAAACACCGGATCTGGACGACCTCCTCGACCACATCCAGCGGCACATTCACGCCGACCGCATCCTCAGCAGCGCCTCGTCGCCGTTGTCCTTCGACAAACGTGATCTGCGTTGCCTGCTCGGCGGCCTTGCGATGAGCCGGCTGCACCTGCTCCAGGGCATCAGCGGCATCGGCAAGACCAGCCTGCCCAAGGCGTTCGCGCGCGCGATCGGCGCCGATTACGCCGTCGTCGAGGTGCAGGCCGGGTGGCGAGACCGGGCCGACCTGGTCGGCCACCTCAACGCCTTCGAACGCCGATACTACGAGACCACGTTCACGAAGGCGGTCTACCAGGCAGGCTGCGCGGCGCACCAGGACAGGCCATTCTTCGTCATCCTCGACGAGATGAACCTGGCCCACCCCGAGCAGTACTTCGCCGACATCCTTTCCGGCCTGGAGAACACCGGCGAGCAGATCCGTCTCCAGCTGTCCAACCAGGTGCTGGAGCCCGCCCCACAGCACCTGTCGCGGCAACGCGGAACCCACCTGCCGGTGCCGCCGAACGTGTGGTTCTTCGGCACGTCGAACCATGACGAGACCACCGTGCAGTTCGCCGACAAGACTTATGACCGGGCCAATGTCATCGAACTGCCCGCCACACCTCCAGCAATCTCGCCGCAGCCCCCGCAGCAGCGGCAGCCGGTGTCGCTCAAAGCGCTCGAGGACGCCTTCGACCGCGCCCATCGCCAGCACGGGGACGCGTCGGAGCAGATCTTGCACTTCCTGCGCGAGCACCTGGTGCAGCCGATGCGCGACGATTTCAAACTCGGCTGGGGACCGCGGCTGGAACGCCAGATCCGCGGCTACGCCCCGGTGGTGGTTGCTGCAGGCGGCAGCGTCGGGGAAGCGGCCGACCACGTGATCGCCACCAGGATTGTACGAAAACTACGCAACCGGTACGCGCTGAAGGACTCGGACCTGCGAAGCCTGCGCAACATCGTCGAGTCGAGCTGGCCGAGCCTGGTCAGGGGAACGGTCACCGCCGACAACGGCCCCACCGCGACCCTGGCTTTGCTCGACGAACTCGCCGAGGCGCGGGGGTGAGCCATGAGCGATCCATTCTGGGATCGGGTGACCGCCCGCCACCTTCGGAAGCTGCCTGACCAGCCGCTGCTCGGGCGCTACCGGCTCGGCTCGGCGGGCCTCGCCAACGGGCAACCGGCTGCCGCATACGCGGCCGTCGTTCCCGGTACTTCCACCCGGTGGTCGGCGGAAGTCGCAGGGGTGAGCGCCAGTGGACGGTTCGCCCACGACGGGCAACCCGACCCGGCGCTGGCCGGCCGGGCCGCCGCGATCGCCGCTGCGTTGGCAGAAGCCGTGCTCCGCACGGATGACCCGGAGAATACGACGGAATACGAGCGCTGGATCGCGGTTCCGCCACTGGCCGGCGATGTGCTGGCGCAGCTGCGTGGCGTCGCCCCCGACGACCCCGTTCCGTTGTTCGAGCGGGAGTTCGACGCTGCCTTTCCGCAGTTGGCGGCGGTATGTCAGCAGCCAGTGGCCCGGCTACGCCGGGAGGTCGAACTGACGGCGCTGTCGCGCGCTCGCCGGTTCGCACCAGGGGCTGCCGACTACCTCGCCGGCCACACCGAGGACTGGCAGCAGCGAACGATGGGCGGGGTGCATCCTCGACGGGTGCAGTCCCTGCGCAACGACGAGGACCTGGACCTCTACGAGAACCGCGCGACGCTGCGCCTCCTGGCTCATCTCGCAGCCTTTTTCGAGTGGCGCCGCCGACGCCTGGAGGCGGCCGTAGATGTCCTTGACGACCTGGACCGGTTCGCCGCACAACTGGGCACGGGACGGTGGCGCACCTCGCACCGCATGTCCCAGCTGCTGGCCGAGTTCCATGATCACGCCGATCTGCTCGCCGGCATCGACGACCTGCTGGAGCAGACGCGCCAGCGCCAAGCACGACTACTCGGCCTGCACGCATCGCGGCTGTGCCGGAACCGCCAGGTGAGCCGGTCCGCCGTGATCGGCACCGGGCTACGCCCCACCAACCTGTTCCTGTTCCACGAGGACTACCGTCGCATCCACGGACTGTGGAAGGCATGGGCTCTGGTCGACGCATCCACGGGACTCGACTCAGCCGTCTCGCCCATGGCGTTCTGCGACGCATACGACCAGTTCGTGGCCCTGATCACCGCACGTGCGCTGGAATCTCTCGACTTCCGGGCGCTGACGACCCTGCAGCCGTTGCCGGGGGGCCCGAAAGTCGCCTACACGAACCGCGCCGACGATCAGCTCACCCTGAGCGTCAGGGCGGACGGAACGCTCGAACTCTGCCGCGACCAGCGAATCCTGCTCACCGTGGTGCCGGTGCCGCACCAGCTCGCGGCACCGGTGACCAGCCGACAACTCGACGCGCTGCTCGACGACCTCCGCACGCCGGCTCCGGCTGGGCACCACCGGGTCCTGATCTACCCGAGCACGAGAGTCGAACGTCAATCGCTGCCGCGCCAAGTGCGGGCCCGCCTCGAAAGTCCCGGTCACGATCTAGCCGAGGGCACCGGTGTCGGGCTGATCCCCGCCGCCCCGACAGAACTCGACAGCGTGGAACGGGTCGCCAGAGCGTTGCAGTGGGCCCGCACCGCCCCGGACGCGACGGCCTACCCGCCGGTCGTGTCGGCGCAGGCAACTCTCATCGACGTAGCCGCCGACACTGACTGGACGAGCCGCAACGCTGCCGACACGCTGGCTGTGCTCCGGCATCCGAGTCAAGCCCAGTGGCAGCATCTGCAAGAACAGGTCAGCTCCTGGCGGGACCAGCGGCTGCCGGACGCGAAGCGCCGCGAGCGGCAAGTCGTGGCAGAACGCTTCAACAGCCAGCTCGACGCGGCCTTGGCGATCGTGCGCAGACTCGCCACCTGCCCGGTCTGCGGTGAACCCGTCGGCTCCAGTCGGGACTTCCAGCCCCGCGAAGGAACCTTCACTGCGGAGTGCCGGCAGTGCCACACGAGATGGGGCACCCAGTCGTGCGGCAACTGCGCCCGCACCTACCCCGTCATCTTCCGCCGCCAGAACACCGGCACGCAGCCACTCGGCACCGCAGACGTACTCGGCATCGACGTCCTCGCCACCAACTGCCATGCCTCTGCGACCCACGCCACCGTCTGCCCGCACTGCGGCACCTGTGGTCTGTCTGACACGAGGCCGTCCTGCTGGCGCTGCCACCCCACCGCACTTCCGACAGGAGACTCCCATGGCAGATGACAACGCCCTAAAGCTGCGCCAGATCCTGCGCGGCCACGACACCTGGGGCGAGGGAACAGCCTCCGAGCAGGCGACCGCTTTCTTCCTCGACACGATGCTCGACGAGACAGTCGCCAGGGTACGCAAGCAGAACCCCGCTCTGAAACGGCCCGTGGACCTGCTGATCAGCATGAGCGGTTTCTCACCGCTGACGACCATCCTGGCCTACGAACTCATCCGGCCTACCCGGCTCCTGGTCATCTACTCCGAACAGGCCGGCACGAGCGTCGACGTCATCGCTCAACGTGTCCTGCGGCCCGGCCGACTCCGGCAGCTCGACTTCTCCCACCGCTCGGTCGACCCCACCGACCCGCAGGGCATCTACCGCGAGGTCAAGGCCGAGCTCGACCGGGCGACCACCAACGGCACCCTATCCGCCATGATCGAGATCACCGGCGGCAAGAAGGTCATGAGCGCCGCCGCCGCGCTCGCGGCATGGCAGCTCAACCTCAGCCTGTGCTACCTCGACGGCGACTATGACACGGAGTTCGGCCGCGTCGTGCCCGGCGACGAACGGCCGCTGCTGCTGGACAATCCGACCGCGCTGTTCGGTGAGCAGGAGATGGCCGCCGCGCTGGAGACATTCCGCAGCGGCGGCTTCAGCAGTGCCTACGACCGCTACCACGAGCTATGCGAGCAGGTCGCCAACCCAGCCCGGGCCCGGTTCATGCGTGCGCTCAGCGCGCTCTACCGCGCATGGTGCGACCTCGACCTCGCAAACCTGGCCTCGTGCATCAGGGCGGTGGAAACCACCAAGGCAGCAGCCGCACAGGAAATCAGCCAGAAGACCAGCAGCGTGATCGGCGAACAGCTCCACTTCCTCAAGACCCTCACCGGTGCCCGTCCGGATCCCGCCTCGATGCTCGTCAGCTTCCTCGTGCTGGGTCGGCACTATGAAAGGCTCGGCCGGCACGACTTCGCGGCCCTGTTGTTCTACCGCACCATCGAAGGCTGCCTGTCCCGCCGGCTGGAACTGAAATACCCGGGCTTCAGCTGCAAAGCACCTGACTGGAAGCTGATCGGCGATCCCGACGACGTGCGTGCGGTATACCTCCAGGCCGTCATGGACACGAACGGCCGCGACACCGACACACTCCCACCGGACATCTCCATGATGCAGGCGGTCACCCTGCTCTACGCACTACGGGACAGTCTCAGCGTGAAAGCGCAGCTGAACACGCCCGACGGGGTCAGCAACCTGCGTTCCCTAGCCGAGACACGAAACAGCTCCGTGTTGGCACACGGGTACAAGACCGTCGCGCCGAAAGACTCCCAGAAGTTGCGGGAACGAGCAGAACACCTGCTAACGGTTTTCTGGCGGTTACACGGCACCGGCGGGGACGTACGGCGGCTATGGGAGCAGCTGCGCTTTGTCGACATGGATCGTTGACCGTCCGAGTTTCCGACGGCCGGTCCGGCGGAGGCCAAGCACCGGTGATGGAGCCGTTCGTCACGCGGTGGCGGCACACTGGTGGATGCGCGCAATGAGGTGCAGTAGCCGCGTCGAACCCGATGCTCCAAGCCGTTTGATGAGCAATAGTCGTCATCTCCGGATTGCCGATCGTAATATCGGTCAGCACCCTGGCCGGGTCCTCGGGCTGCAAGACCCGAGGACCCGTGATTCCATTCGATGCGAGCCAGGGATCAGTACTCTCCCCGTTCGCCTGTCGATCCGCCCGACGGCAGCAGTGCCGAGAGCTCGGGCGTCGGCAGCGCAATCCAGCCTTCGACGGCCACGGTGCGCTGACGTGAGGGGCTGAGGGGCTCCGTCAGGCCCAATGCTGCGGCGCGGGCGGTCAGCGCCGCGACCACCGCGTCAAACACGTGATCGCTGTTGCGGCACTCGCGTTCGCCACCACCGAAGTTCAACCAGGGTGCCACGATCAGCAAAAGATCGACCAGCCTGTCGAGGACAGCAATATTCTTGGTCGTCTTTTAGCCCGTCGACGGCAGGCCCCATCGATGCAGCAAGCCGGCTGGGTACACCTCGACGACCGACCCGGCGCCGCTGCGATCGACTGGATGTTCCCACAACGCCAGCTGCGCCTGCAGTGCCGCGCACCGCATCGCCGTACGCCCGATGCGGTCGGAGGACACGCTAAGCAGCTGTCGTGCGGTCAGCTCGGCCAGCCGCACCGCGGTACGAGGCTGGCGTTCATCCGGTGGGCACCAGCTAGGCAGCGGTTGCCGGTGCCGCAGCACAGTGACGCCATCCAGCCGAGCGTCAAGGTGTCGAGCGGACCAACGGGTTCCTGGAGACCTCGTTCATGCCGGGCCGGTTTCGTGTCACTGCGCAGGTATCGGCCCATCCGTGCGCGCCGATGCCCAGCGCGCCGCACCGGCGGTGAGCGATGATCGCTACGGCCACAGCACGCGGTGGATCTCGTCCCTCAATCGCAAGTCGTCGCAGACCACAAGGCTTAGGACTGAGACAGCTTCTAGTGCTTGGCAAACGAAAGCGCGTGTCCAAGTGCACTTGGACACGCGCTACGCGAATACATCACTGGTGATGCTAAATGGTGTCCGAGGGGGGACTTGAACCCCCACGCCCTATACGGGCACTAGCACCTCAAGCTAGCGCGTCTGCCATTCCGCCACCCGGACCGGTGGTGTCCGACCTTCTCCGGACCACCTCCGGAGACACATCTCCGCTGGTGTCCGGCATCAGCCGCACGAGCCACAACGATACACGGCCCCCGGTGATCACGCACATCGGGTTACCGCTGTCGGTAGTCTCCCCACCGTGAACGCCGCCGTATGGGTCGTGGCCGGCCCTCCAGGAGCCGGCAAAAGCACCGTCTCCCACCTGCTCCTTGCATCCCTCAACCAGGTCCCCGCCCTCCTGGACAAGGACGTCCTCTACGGCGGCTTCGTAGCCGCCACCCTCCAGGCCGCCAACCGCCCCCACGGCGAGCGTGAGGGTGCCTGGTACGACGAGCACGTCAAGATCCACGAGTACGCCGGCATGACGGCCACAGCCCGCCTGATCCGCTCCCACGGCTGCCCGGTCCTCCTGGACGCCCCGTTCACCACCCAGATCCATGATCCGGACCGCTGGGCAGCATGGGTGGCCGAACTCGGCGGCGACCCGGTGCACCTGGTCTGGATCCGCACCGACGCCGCCACCCTGCACGCCCGACTGACCTCCCGAGCCCTGGCCCGCGACGGCCAGAAGCTCGCAGCCTTCGACTCCTACCTGGCAGCCATCCGCGCAGGCATCGAGCCGCCGGTCCCCCACCTGACCATCGACAACCGCCTGGACGCCCCGGACCTCCAAGAGCAGATAGCCGCGCTCCTACCCTGAGGCTTCCGGAGCCGAAGCGCGCACCCCCAGCACGAACACAAGCATGGCCACCAGACCACACCCGGCCAAGGCCCGCTCAGCAGCGCCGCAGCAGAACCGCCAGCGACGCCGGCCCAGCCATCAGAACGTGCTCGTCGAGCACACCTGGGCCGCAGGAGTTGCTGCCGATGCCATGCTGCGCCAGGTCGACGTTCACCCACACGCGGTCACCCCGGACCAAATCAGTGAGGTGCCGGGCGGCATCGAGCTGCTCGGACGTCCAGCGGCGGGTCGTGAGCTGGTACAGGGGGTCGGCTTCGATCCGCAGGCCGGAACCGGCGGCGTCGGTAATCGTCGCCCAGCGAGCCGGGCGCCGTTTTCCTACGGGTACACGTACGGGGTCTGCATGGTGTCGACGGTGGTGGTGTACCGGCCGACGCGGGCGGCGAGCCGGGTGTCGGCGTAGGCCTCGCCGGGGCCGAGCCCGTACCAGGTGACCTGGTCGTAGGCGGCGGGCAGGCCGAAACGGAGTCCGCGGCGGGGCAGCGGGACGGTCCATACGCCGTCGGGGGTGATGTCGAGCTGCAGGCGCAGCGTGTCCCCGGCTTCGCTCCACCGGTAGGTGACCAGGAGTCCGGTGTCGACGGCCGCCGGGGCGGCCCGGGTGCGCACGGTGAGCGCGTCGGCGTCAGCCGCCACATCAAGGACCCTTTCGTGTACGCGGTGCAGCCCCGCCCACCGCCACTGCGCCGCCAGGGCAGGCGCGTCGTTGTCGGTCGGCGCCCGCCACAGGTCAACGCGTGGCCGGACGATCCCGATCCCGCCGAGCTCGACGAGCCTGCCCCGTTCGTCAAACCGGGCGGCGCGCGGCGCGGCGAACACCTCTGACGTGCCGACAGCCGAATGCTCGGACGTTACGGGGTCGGCCAATCTGACATCGGGCTGCGGGCGTGCGCCGTGGCTGGTGCGGGCCACTGGCCCCAGGCGATCTCGTGCCCGGCCGGAGCCCATGCGGTGTCGTCGGCGAGCACGGCGCTCACCGTCCACCAGGCCTCGCCGGGCTGGTCCGCGAGGTCCAGGGCGGGCAGCGCGATGACCTCGGAGCTACCGGCCGTGAGCCCAGGGCACGTCAGTTCGCCGCCGCCGTGTGCGACGCCGTCGATCTCGTATGTCCAGCGCAGCGCCAGGCCGGTCAGGTCCGTGAAGTCGTGGCGGTTCTCGATGGTGAACGCCCCTGATCCGGCGTCGGTGATCCGGACTGGTTCGATGACCTTCTTGTATTCGAGCAGGCCCGGCGACGGCGTCCGGTCGGGGAAGACGAGGCCGTCGCAGATGAAGTTGCCGTCGTGCAGTTCCTCGCCGAAGTCGCCGCCGTGGGCGCGGACTCGCACCCGTGGGGGGTGAGCGAGCGGATGCCGTGGATGTAAAGAATATTTGACTCGCCGCCGCCCCAGCCCTACCGTCGATGGTGTCAAACATTTTTGACACCTCACTCCTGGAGCAGTGCCATGACGGACATCAAACGCACCGCCCGTATCACCGGCCTGGCCTACCTCGGCCTCGCCGTCACCGGCTTGCTCGGCTTCCTGCTCATCCGCCAGCGGCTGTACGTGCCCGGCGACGCCACCGGCACCGCCGCCAACCTGACCGCCCACGAAACCCTGGCCCGCCTGGGCGTACTGGCCGACCTGGGCATGGTGGCCACCCAGGCCGTCACCGCGGTCTGGTTCTGGCGGCTGTTCCGGCCCACCGACCCCGTCGCCGCCGGCACGCTGGCCCTGTTCGGGCTGGTCAACTCCGTGACGATCCTGGTCGGCACGATGTTCACGGCGACCGCCCTCGACATCGCCCAGCGCGCCGACGCCGCCTCGGCCGCCCAGGCGCTGCTGCTGTACGAGCTCAACGGCGCGGCCTTCACCCTCGGCGCGCTGTTCTTCGGCCTGTGGCTGATGCCGATGGGCTGGCTGGCCATCCGCTCCGGTCACCTGCCACGGGCGCTGGGCCGGCTCCTGATCGCCGGTGGCGTCGGCTACGTGCTCAGCCTCGTCGTCGCCGTCACCCTGCCCGAGGCGACCGGAGTCGTGTCCGCCCTGGTCCTGCCCGCCACCGCGGGCGAGTTCTGGATGGTCGGCTACCTGCTGGTCAAAGGCGTCTCGGGTCGGATGGCGCAGCCCGTCGCGCAGGTCGCGGCCGCCTGAGCGGCCATCGATCCGGCACATGCGCAGCGGCGCCGCCCGGGGCGCGGCGCCGCTGCTGGAATAAAGCTCAATGGCGTAGCCGCTCTCCGAGTAGCTGCCTGACCGCCTCGGCGGCCGCATCCTCGGCGTGCAGCCGCATCGGCGGCGTGTCGACATAAACGTCGCTGGTCGCGTACGCCCTGTCCTCCAGTTGCACCGCCTCCCAGGCCGCGGTCAGGCGCTCGGCGGTGGTGAGGTTGCGCCTGCCGGACAGGTACAGCGTCTCGCCGTCGGAGTTGGCCTGCGCCGCGGCGACCAGGCCGATGCCGGGCACGTAGGCGCGGCGTACCGGTGGGGCCAGCAGCGGGCTGAACTCCTCGATGACCAGCGCGTCGTCGTAGCAGATGGCGGGGGCGCAGACCTCGTCGGCGGTATCGACGACGAACGCGCAGCCCAGCAGCCCGATGCCGGGGGCCTCGGCGCGCAGGTACGGCGGCTCGTCGCGGTCGGGGTCGCCGGGCACGACGACCCCGGCCCTCGCCCCGGCCACGCCCGCGATCCATGCACCGGGCGCACCCGGGGGCAGCTCGTCCTCGACGAGCTCGGGGTACTCCCCCAGCTGCCAGATGTTGCCGTCGTCGTCCTGGGCCTGGAAGATCAGCGCCGACGCGAAAGCCTCGCCCTCGCGCCAGTCGCGTTGCCACAGCACCCGCGTCCAGACCCCGTCGATCTTCTTGATCAGGTCGGTCGCGGTCAGGACGACGACGTGTGGCAGGAGTTCACCGCCGGAGTTGGCGACGGCCTGCAGGGTGATCTCCGTACCGGGGCGCAGCGGCTGGTGGACGTTGTCCAGGTCGGTGGCGTCGCCGAAGCGCTGCGGCCGGTACCTCGTCAGGGTCGGGCAAGGTTCGCCCGATCCGGCCGGTCCGGCTGCCGCCGGGGTGGACGGTGTGCCGGGCACTGCGGCTTGGGCCGCGGCGGGCAGGGTCGTCGCCGCGGCGAGCAGCGTGCCGGCCAGGGCGAGCGAAGCAGACTGTCGGGGGGTGTGGTACCTGGTCATCTGCCTGCTCCGATCTCACATTCCGGGAGCCGCGTTCACGAGATATCTGGAGAATAGGGTCGATAGTGGCCGAAAGCCCAGGCTGGTCACCCGTTAGCCGTGCCGCCCCAGGTCACAGCCCCGGATGCTGAGTACAGTCGATCGGGTGGTCCAGCTCACGGCGGAACGCGAACTAGCAGACGAGTGGCTGTCCTTCCGCGACCTGACCTGCGCAGGCCGTTCGATCGAGGCGCTGCCCCTGGCCGACCGCGTCATCGCCGAGTCCGACGACATCCGCCGCACCGCCCAGGCTCTCATCGAACGCGCCGCCGCCCTCTACAACCTCGGGCTCACCACAGCCCTGACCTCGCTCGTCGACGAGATCAGCGACGTCCTGCGCCGCGCCGACGACCCGCGCCTGATCGGCGTCTTCCACAGCGTCGCCGGAGCCGTCGCCTTCGAACGCGGCTCCCCCGCCCTGGCACTGATGCACCTGGCGACCGCCGAACGCAGCCTGCGCCGCATGACCGAACACAGCCTCGCCGCCGTCGACGCCTGGCACGACCTGTCGGCCATCTACGCCCAACTCGGCTACTTCACCGAAGCGCTGGCCACCGCCCGGCACTGCCGGCTGCTGTGCGCCGAAACCGGCCTGCCCCGCGCCTACGGCACCGCCATGATCAGCTATGTGGGCGCGGCAGTGCACCTCGACCAGCGCGGCGACACCACCGCCTGCGTCAACGACCTCACCGCCCTGGTCGCCTACTGCCGGCCCATCGTCGGCGACCTCGCCGTCATGCAGCGGGTCCTGCTGCGCTACGGCGTCAAACGCCTCGCCGCCCTCGGCCAGCCGACCGACCTGGACATCGACCGCGACGACGGCATCGACCCGATCCTCGCCGACGTCAACACCCTCGCCGAAGTCTGCGACGCCATCGCCGCCCGCGAACCCGACAAAGCCATCGCCCTGCTCGACGACATCCCGCAGGCCATCGACGCCATCGGCCTGGCCGAACCCGTACGCCTGCGCTCGATCGCCCTGTCCCAGCGCGGCGAACACGCCGCCGCGCTCGCCGTCGAACGCGACGTGCTGCGCGTGGTCACCGCTGAGGAGGAGCAACTGCGCAGCCTGCTCGCCAGCGGCATGAGCGCCCGCCTGGACCAGGACCGGCTGCGGCGTATCGCCGCGCACTACGCCTGCCAGGCGACCACCGATCCGCTGACGGGACTGCCGAACCGCCGCCGGACCGAACGGTTCACGGCCAGCCTCGCCCGCCGCCACGTCGACGCGGTCGTCGGGGTGCTCGACCTCGACGGGTTCAAAGCGGTCAACGACACCCACGGCCACGCCTGCGGCGACGTCGTGCTGCAGCGCGTCGCCGGGGTGCTGGCCCGTACGGTCCGCCACGGCGACTTCGCCGCCCGCCACGGCGGAGACGAGTTCGTGGTCGTCCTGCCCCGCACCACGATGGCCGAGGCGGTCGACATCGGCGAACGCATCCGCGCCGCCGTGGCCGCCGAGGACTGGGCCACGGTCATCCCCGGCACCCCGGTCGGGATCAGCGTCGGCTGGGCCGACCTGGCAGGTGACGCCCGGTCCGCGTTCCAGATCGCCGACGACGCCCTGTACCAGGACAAGGGCTCACACAGCGCCCTGCCGTAAGCCGCTTGACCCTCACCCGACGGCAGGCGGCAACCTCGCACGTGTCCGTTTCCCCGACCGTGATGAGGTCCCCATGGAACCCGTTCTCCGTAGCGCGCCCGGCATCGACCGCGACATCTACCCGATGCCGGCGTTCGTGAAGTTCGAAGCCGCCGACCTGGCCACCACTACCAGGTGGTACGAGGCCGCCGGGTTCGTGGTCCTCGCCGCCATGCCCGGCCCCGGCGGGGCGACGGCCCTGGTCCACCTGCGCCGCCAGCGTTTCCAGGACATCCTGCTCGTGCCCGCCCGAGGCGTCCCGACCGGCGGCGGACGGATCACCATGGCAGCCGGCGGCGACGACCTGCGACAGCGCGCCGCGGACCTGGCCACCGCCGGCGGCGGCACCGCGCAGGGCCCCGCCCCCACGCCGTGGCGCAGCGACGACCTGACCCTGACCGACCCCGACGGCAACGTCGTCGTGCTCACCGAGCCGCGCAGGGCCGACATCGACGCCGATGCGCAATGGTCGGCGATGGTCCGCGACAGCGTCGGCCGCAAAGTGAACTGACAGAGCCACATGCACACGGCCAGGGCCGCCCGGAAAGGGCGGCCCTGGCCGTACCTGCCCGCTAGCCGATACGCCGGTTCTGCGACAGTGCGCTGATCTGCTCGCGCCCGACGAAGGTCTCACCGAACGCCGAACCCGTCGCCGGCGCGCGGTTGACCCGGTCGATGCAGAGCACACCGTTGTCATCCCGGTAGATCGACGTGGTCGCCCGCTCCGTCGCCGTCCAGGTGACGGAAAGGTCCGTCGTGGCCGTCCCGGCGTCGACGCGGTCCGTGCACGACTCCTGCTCCCCGTCGAAGGAGCAGGTGTAGTGGGTCTCGCGGTAGGTGACCACGGCGACGACCGTCGTCGACCTCAGCGAGAAGTCGAAGACCGTCGGCGTCACGCCGAACGCGCCGCGCCAGACGTAGTCACAGCTCCAGGTGTCGTCTGTGGTCTGGCAGGTCTGGCTGTGCCACTCGACGTCCAGTGTGGTCACACCGTCGCGACTCGAGACGTCCACCAGCAGGTCACCGGGATGGGTGTCGTCCGCGAGGAACTGCACGTGCGCCGACTGCAGCACCGTGGTGGCCGGTTCGGCGTGCGCCGGCGAGGCAACCGTGAACGCCGCCAGGCCGACTGCGGCGGCGGCCAGCGATCGAAGAACCCGAGACATGGAACTCCTCCCCCGTGGGATCAAAGACGTCGGGGAGGTTATAGGAACAGATCAAGATCCGCTGCCCCTGACAGTCCAATAGGCACTGCCCTCCGAGCCCGGAACGGAACTCAGCCGCGCTGCCCGTTCGGCGAACCCAGCGGGGGTCGTGGTGGCCTCAGGTCACCTGACGGCTACGGCTACTGGCCGCCGGGACCGGCGAGCACGAACCGGAACGCGGTCTGCGCCGGCCCGACCCGCTCGCGCAGCGACACCTTGCCTGCGGCGTCGACCTCGACGTTGCGGTCGCCGATGACGAGTTCGAAGTCCGCGCCGCGTGCGCCTTCCATGCCGGGCGACGCGACGAGGGTGACCTTCTGGTCCCGGTCGGCGGCGTCGCACGCGGCGGCGTGCGGCACCGCTCCGTCGACGCTGATGCACAGCGGCTCACCGCCTGTACGCAGTCGGGCGGTCTTCAGCAGGTACGTCGTCGCCCCCGGCGACAGCGGAGCGAGCACGAACTGCTCCCGCTCGCCGGTGTCAGCTCCGCCGGGGTAGGTGCCGATGCGTCCGCTGGCGGTGACGGTGAGGACCGGGTCCTCGACCCGGTCGACGGCCTGGAGCAGGAACGCCTGGTCGGGTTTCGGGACCTCGCCGACCGGCGACGGCGCGGCCGAGGCGATGGTGGACGGGCTGGGCGACGCCGCCGTGCTCGCGGGGGCCGGGCTGGGTGCGGCTGTCGGCGCGGTGGCCGGTTGCGGGTCGCAGGCGCTCAGGGCGGCGACCATCGCGCCGCCGATCCACAGTGACACCGCGGGGCGTACACCCAGGGTCGTCATCTTCGCGTCCTCCTGCCGTCGGCCGTTGCCCGTGGTGATCGACTACCCGGACCGACGCCCGAGCACACCTGCCGAAACCGGATCAACCACACCACCGGCTCTGCGCCCGTGCCGGTTCGTGATCTTCCGGGAAGCCGGCCGTATAACGCCCGAACCCGCGACGCGGGGCAGACACCAGGGCCCACCTGCGCTGATACTCTCCCGCGTGACTTCATCCGACACCGCCACACCCGTCAGCGCCACGCACAGGCGGGTCGCATGGACGTTGTTCGTCACCACGGCGACGCTGGCCGTGGTCGGCGTCGTCGGGTCCTGGAATCCGTGGCGGCTGGTCGTGCTCGACCGCTGGCTGGATCACGCGCCCATGATCTGGGTGGCGCTGCCGTTCGGCGTCTACCTGCTGCACCTGCGCTGGCGAGGACACGGCCCGCGATGGTCGGACCATCCCCGCGACCGCAGCTGGCTGCTCTGGACCTGTTTCACCGCCGTGCTGGGGCTGGTCGGCCTGGCGATGACGGTCGGCTCCGCCGTGTCGGCACCCGACGAGCGGGTTCTGGCCACCTCTCCCGACGGCCGCCACCAGATCGTGCTCGACCAGGACGACGACCTGCTGTTCCTGCGCAGCGTCGAGGGCCTGCGCAGCAGGCAGTCCCCGGTGCCCTGCGCGGTCATCCCGGTCGGCGCCGCCTTCGTCGAGGCGGGCACGTTCGAGGTGCGCGACGAGTTCATCGCGGACAAGCCCCGCCGGTACAGCTTCGATCCCGCCACCGTGCAGATCCTGAGCACCTGCAAGGTGGCCTCGGCGGGGTAGCCGGCCGGCAGCGACCGCACACCGGGCGCTGTCGGCCGGTCCCGCGAGGCGGGCGGTCAGCGTACACATTTCCAGTTTTGAATATCATGCGGCTCTCGGCCGGGTTACCGCCCCAGCACCCCCGCCGGGTCGCGGTACGCCCGCGCCAGCAGCGTCACCCAGTCGTAGATCGCGGTCTCGTTCGGCGCGAGCGGCCCGGCCGTGTAGTGCGGCGAGGCGAGCCCGCGCTGCACCGACTCGCACGCCGCCCAGTCCTGCCGGTTCGTGACGTCCCAGAAGTCGACCGCGTACGACGGGTCGGTGACCGTGTCGTCGAACAGCCACAGGCACTCGACCTGGGTCCGGTCCACCGCGACCGGGGTCATCCGGTGTGCCATCACGTAATCGGGGTGCAGCGACAGCAGGACGTTCGGGAACACCCCGAGGTAGCGCACCGTGCGCGGGTCGGCGCCGTCGAGCATCACGCCGCGCGAGCGCCCATCGAGCGACATCGTCTCGGCGTGCTCGCGCAGCTCCATCGAACCGCCGAGCCAGTGGCCGGGCTCATGCCAGTTGTCGCCGGAGTTGGGCGGGGTGACCGCGCACAGCTCCGGGTGGATCAGCGGGCAGTGGTAGCACTCGTGGTAGTTCTCGGCGATGACCTTCCAGTTCGCCGCGACCTCGTAGCGGTGCACGGCCTTGACCGTCAGCTTGCCCGGCGCGTACGGCGCCACGAGGCGGTCCAGGCCGCCCAGGTGCTCCTCGAACGGCATCGCGGTGCCGCTGGCGTTGACGAACACCCACCCGTGCCAGTCGACCGCGGGCAGCTCGGCGAGCCCGAACTGCCTGGCGGGGAAGTCGTCGGGCATCCGCGGTGCGCTGCGCAGCGCGCCGTCTAGGTCATAGGACCATCCGTGGTACGGGCACACCAGCGCGCGGCGCTCGCACACGCCACCGGCGGACAGCAGCTCGTGGCCGCGGTGGCGGCACACGTTCGCGAACGCGCGTACGCCCGCGTCGGTGACCGTGACCACGACGGCGACGTCGCCGACGGTCACGGCGTGCTGGTTGCCGTGCTCGGCCAGCTGGGTGCGCCGCCCCAGGCATGTCCACGACCCGGCGAACAGGTGCCGTCGCTCCCAGGCCAGCACCGCCGGGTCGGTGTAGGCCTGCGCGGGCAGCATCCGCGAGGTCCCGAACGGGCGTAGCGCGGCGTCGAGCCCGTCGGCGGGCAGCGGCGCGGCGGTCATCGCCGCACCTTGCGGCCGGTGTCGCGCAACACCTGCCGCACCACGTTGCGGCCCGGGATGCCGGTGACTCCGCCACCCCCGTGAGTGGCGGAGCCGGCCTGGTAGAGGCCCTTGATCGGGGTACGCAGATCCGCGTAGCCGGCCGCAGGGCGGCAGTGGAACATCTGTCCCGGGGTCAGCTCGCCGTGGAAGATGTTGCCGCCGATGAGGCCGTACTCGTGCTCCATCTGGTGCGGGCCGATGATCTGGCGGCCGATGACCGAGTCGGTGAAGCCGGGCGCGACCGCCTCCATGCGTGCGGTGAGGCGGTCGGCGTAGGCGCCGAGTTCGGCGGTGTGCGGCTGCGCGGCCCAGGTGTGCGGCACCCACTGGGTGAACATGCTGATCACGTGTTTGCCGTCGGGGGCCAGGGTCGGGTCGAACACCGACGGGATGCACACGTCGGCGAACGGCAGCGTCGCCGCCCGGCCGGACGCGGCCTCCTGGAAGGCGGTCTCGACGTCGTCGAGGGACTCCGACAGCACGATCGTGCCGCCGTACACCGCGGGGTCGTGTTCGGGGTGGCTGGCGAAGCTCGGCAGCCGGTCCACCGCGAAGTTGACCTTCACCGTGCCGGAGCGGGACTGCCACGACTCGATGTCGGCCACGAAGTCGCCCGGCAGGTCGGCGCGGTCCAGCAGCCGCAGGAACGAGATCGTCGGATGCGCCGTGGTGATCACCGTCGGGGCGGTGAGCTGCTCGCCGGATTCCAGGGTGACGCCGGTGACCCGGCCGCCGGTGGTGTCGATGCGGGCCACGGCCGCCCCGGTGCGGATCTGCGCGCCGAATGCGCGTGCCGAGGCGGCCATCGCGGCGGTGACCCCGCCCATGCCGCCGCGCGGGAATCCCCACGCCGCGGACTGCCCGCCGGTCTGGTCCAGGTGGTGGTGCAGGGTGACGAACGCGGTCCCGGCGCTGCGCGGGCCGCCCCAGGTGCCGATGACGCCCGACACCGACAGCAGGCCCCGCATCGCGTCGGACTCGAACCGGTCCTCGACCAGGTCGGCGACGCTGGCGGTGAACAGCCGGGTCAGGTCGAACGCGGCCCGTACGTCGACGTTGCGCAGCGTCTTGAGCAGTGACGCCTGGCCGAGCAGGTCGCCGGGGCGTCTGCTGCCCAGCTTCGGCGGGATCGCGTCCAGCAGCGGCCCGACCTTCGCGCCGAGGCCGCCCAGCCACGTCTCCCAGCGCTCGTAGGCGTCGGCGTCGGCCTTGGAGAACTTGCCGATCTCCTCCCTGCGGCGCTGCGGATCGCTGACCAGGTGCAGGTGGCGTCCGTCGCGGCGGGGCGCGAAGTAGGGACCCTGCTCGTACACGTGGTAGCCGTGCTCGGCCAGGCGCAGGTCGGCCACCATGTCGGGCGGGAGCAGGCTCACCACATACGACAGGGAGGTCACCAGGAAGTCGGGGCCGAACGGGCGCTCGGACACCGCGGCCCCGCCGACGGTGTCGCGGCGTTCCAGCACCACCACCCGCCGCCCGGCGCGCGCGAGGTACGCCGCGGCGACCAGGCCGTTGTGCCCACCGCCGATGATGATCACGTCATGCGTCACGCCAAAGAGTCTGACTGACTGACCGATCAGTTGGGAAGACCCAATTTCACCACATGGTATTTATCACCATCGGTTTCCAAGTCTCCTGTTGTCGACAGTACACCTCCGGCGGCAACCACCGGTGGGCCACGATCGCCGACCTGACCGGATGGACGTGGCCGTCGCCGGGCAGCGGCGCGCCGTGGCACAGGACGTCGGTGCAGCTCACGTGGTCCCGTCGGCACCGGGTCGGCGGCAGTGACAACCGTCGCTGCCGCCCGGCGCGTTCCACCACGCGGTGCCGTCTCACCCGAGAGCGGCCCGGACAGCAGGGAGCGCTGACGGTGGACGGGTACTCGACGACCGGCACGGTCGCGGTCATCGACCTCGGGGTGGGCTGGCGCGAGCCGCACCCCGCTACCGAACGGCCGAGCACACGTCGCCTGCTGCGGCCGCTGGCCGGGGCCGTCGCCGTGGCCATGATGTTCGCGCTGGGCGGCGCTGCACGGGGACGCCAACTGGAGGAGCTCGCCACCATCGCGTTCAGTCCAGCCGGCGACTTCCAGATCCAGAACGACATGCTGCTGGTACGCGACGCCGACCGCCTCGCCGCCTACAGCCTCGCCGACGGCACCCGCCGCTGGGACATCGCCCTGCCGGGCACCAGGGGCACGAGCATGAATTCCACGCCCACGGTGCCCGGCCTGATGGTGACGGAGATGGAGGACCGGGAGACCGGCCGCCGCAGCACCTACGCCGTCGACGTGGACACCGGAGCGGTGCTGTGGCAGGCCGAGGAGATGCTGTCCCCGTACGGCGAGGTGGCGGTCGCGATGTGGTCGACCGACCAGGACCGCGGCTCCACCCAGGTCGTCGTCCGCGACGTGCGCACCGGCCAGCCCCGCTGGAGCGCGCAGCAGGTCCTGCCCGCGATCGACTACTCGACCATGCTCCCGGACCGGGAACCGATGCGGGTCTGGACGCTGCAGGCCACCGGCGAGCTGGCCGAGCGTGACCTGCGGGACGGGCGGGTGCTCCGCCGCCAGCGCCTTGACCTGGCCGGGGCCGTGCCGGTCGATCTGGTCGCCTTCGACGGCAGGCTGATCGTCGAGACCAGGCGCGGTGAGCAGAACACCACGGCCCTGTACTCCACCGCCGACCTGTCGCCGATCCTGTCGACAGCCCCGCTCGTGCAGCGCAGCGACTGCGGCGCGTTCTGGTGCGCGACGTCGCAGCCGGTGGACCTGCAGCCGACGACCAGCCCGATGGAGATCGTGGACAAGGCCACCGGCCTCGTCCGTCAGCGCTTCCCCGCAGGCAGCTTCGGCATGCCGACACCGGCCGGTCTGATCGTCGGCAGCCCCGAGCCGGGCCCGACCGGGCTCCCTGCCATCGCGCTGCTCGACCCGGCGACCGCCAGCCCGCTGTTCGACGTCACCGGATGGGACGTGTACCTGGTCTCCACGGCGTCGACGACGGTGCTCGCCCGCAACATCGGCACCGGGCCGGGGCAGGTCGCCTGGCTGACCCCCGACGGCCTCGACATGGCACAGCTGCCCGTGCCCGCGGACCGCTGCAAGTTCTCGCCGCGGGTGGCCGCGTGCCGCAGCGGGCCGGACACCCTGACCATGTGGCGACGCACCCGCTGATCACGGCCTGGTACGCGGTGGACCGGTCGGCGTCGCCCGGACGGCGCCGACCGGTCCTGGACGGGTCAGCCGATGTTGGCCTGCGGCCCCGCGTACGTGCGGAGCAGGGTGGGCACGTCGGCTGCCGCGTCGAGGGTGTAGGCGTAGAAGCTGCCCGGCGTGAACGCCGACCCGAGGGTCTGCTGCTTGCCGGTGCAGCTGACGCAGATGCTGCCGCTCTGGCGCAGTTGCGCGGTCGCGTCCGGGTAGTACGGGTCCTTCACGTTCTCGAAGTAGCTGTTCTCCAGCACCATCTTCGTCGCGCCGCGGGCGTAGTTGCCGTACGAGGCGACGTTGCTCAGGTAGTTGTTGTACAGGTGGGCGTAGGCCACGTTGTCGGTGCTGGGGTTGCGCTGGTTGGTGTCCTTGATCCAGTTGTGGTGGATCGTCATCCGCGCGGTGACGTTGTCGGTCCAGCCGATGCCGAAAGCCTTGTTGTTGCTGGCCAGCACGTTCCAGGAGATCGTCAGGTAGCTGGTGTCCTTGCGGCTGTCGATCAGGCCGTCGTTCATCCGCGTGATGGTGTTGTGGTCGATCCAGACGTGGTCGGCGGTGTCCATCTGGATGCCGTCGTAGTCGTAGACCTTGTCGTCGGGGTCGTCGTCGGCCATCTGCGTGTCGCGGATGGTCAGGTTGCGGATGATGACGTTGCGCACGCCGGTGCCGAGGAAGAAACCGCCGCCGACGATGTGGCCGGAGGTGCCGACGCCGACGATCGTCTTGTTCGAGGCGACCCGCAGCTCGGTGCCCTTGGGCGTGACGGTGATCGCGCCGCTGACCCGGATGACGTACGGCTCGGCCGCGGTCACGTAGCGCTGCAGGTCGGCGAACGTGCTGACGGTGACGGTCGCCCCGGCCGCGCCGCCGGTGGTGCCGCCGCCGGTCGAGGCGAACCCGTCCGGACTGCTGGACCAGGTGCGCCCGCCGACGCCGGTGAACGCCCACTGCTTGTTGGTGTTGGCGGTGCAGGTCTCCTGGATGATCTGCGCGCCGTTGGCGGTCGAGGCGTCCTTGAGGCTGACGCACAGCCCCGAGTGCACGCTGATGATCTGGTACGTGTTCGTGCCGCTGGCGACCAGCCGCCACTGCTGGTTGGCCTGGCTGGACACGCACCCGTACTGCTGCAACTGCACCCCGGAGGCCGTGGACCAGCCGGGAATGTCGACGCACCTGCCGCTGCTGACGTTGACCAGCTGGTAGTTCGAGCCGACGGCGGTCAGGCGGAACTGCTGCCACGGCGAGTTCGCGGTGCAGCCCCACTGCTGCAGCAGCGCCCCGTTGGCACTGGACGCGCCGGGCACGTCGATGCACTTGCCGCTCTTGGCGACCACCAGCTGGTACGCCACACCGGTCGCCGGTGCGGCCTGGGCCGGGGCGGACGGCAGGCCGACGAGGGCGGCCAGCATCGTCGCGGCGAGCGCCGCGGCGGCGTATCGCAGGGTTCTGATCGTGTTCATTGTTCGTCTCCTAGAGGGGGGTCAGCCGACCGGGTTCCAGCCGTCGGTGCCGGCCAGATACTTCTGCGGGGTGTAGTTCGGTGCGGCGGCGTCGGACAGCTGCGGCCGGTTGCTCCCGGTGCCCGCGCCGGAGCCGGTGTTGCGGTATTCGAGGAAGCGCGCGTTCTGCCACGTGTTGCCGGACATGTCGGTCCACGGCTGGGCGGTGCGGATCGTCGCCGACAGGTTCGATTCGCGGAACAGCACCTGCGCGGCCGGGCCCCAGGGGCGGCCGAGCTGGGTGACGCCACTGGCCGCGCCGGTGATCGTGCAGCGGTAGATCAGGATGCCGTACGCGACGCCCGGGTCGGTGCGGGCCGCGGTGATCGGGCCGCCGCTGGTGCGCTTCTCGTGGATGGTGCTGGCGTTGAACACCGCCGTGCCGCTACCGAAGATGAAGTCGACGGTCCCCTCGACGTAGGAGTTCACGATGTAGGCGCGGTGGTTGTTGAGCAGCAGCGTGTCCTGGTTGCCGAGGAACCGGACGTTGTCGAACACGGCCCGGTCGCCGTTGAGGTTCGCGGCCACGGCCTGGCTGCCCTCGCCGTAATCGTTGGCGACGGTCAGGTTCACCGCGCGGAAGTCGCGGCCGTTGACGAACAGGGTGGCGCTGCCGGAGGTGCCCCATCCCCCGGCGGAGCTGTGGTTGTTGACGATGACGGTGCTGCTCGCCGAGCCGCCCAGGCCCTGCAGGGTGATGTTGGGCTTGTTGGACGCGATGGTGACGATCTCCCGGTAGGTGCCCGCCTTGATGGTGATGACCTGGCGGGTGGTGCTGTTGGCGGGCACGGCGTCGACGGCGGCCTGCACGGTGGTGTACCGGCCGGTGCCGTCGGCGGCGACGGTCGCGCCGGTGCCGCTGTCGACGCCGGTGAACGCCCACTGCTTGTTGGTGTTGGCCGTGCAGGTCTCCTGGATGATCTGCGCGCCGTTGGCCGTGGACGCGTCCTTGAGGCTGACGCACAGCCCCGAGTGCACGCTGATGACCTGGTAGGTGTTGCTGCCACTGGCCACCAGGCGCCACTGCTGGTTGGCCTGGCTGGACACGCACCCGTACTGCTGCAACTGCACCCCCGAGGCCGTGGACCAGCCGGGCACGTCCACACACCTGCCGCTGCTCACGTTGACCAGCTGATAGTTGGAGCCCACCGCCGTCAGGCGGAACTGCTGCCACGGCGAGTTCGCGGTGCAGCCCCACTGCTGCAACAGCGCCCCGTTGGCACTGGACGCACCGGGCACGTCGATGCACTTGCCGCTCTTGGTCACCACCAGCTGGTACGCCACACCGGTCGCCGGTGCGGCCTGGGCGGGCGACGCGGCCACCGCCAACGCTGCGCCCGGCGCGGCGATCGCGAGCGCCACGGCCAGCCACAGCCTCGCTCTTGTCAGTCTTCCTGGCACCGCTGTTCCTCCTTGTCGAACGGTCGGGCCACCGGCGTCGCGTCGCGTGGCGCACCCACGGCGCGGGCCGGATCGGCCCCTGTGTCGATATGGAGACGGCGGCGGGCCGGGCGCGATAACAAGAACGGACGAGACTTTTCTCGCCCGTGCCGACAAAGTCCGCGCACCTCCAGCGCATACCTGCGGCCTTCCTGGTGCAATGAGCAGCTCGCAGGCCGTGCCGGGTGGGCTGAGCCGGGTGGGCTTCGCCCCATGATCGAAAAAGCCAGGGTGGCCGTCGCCGGGGTGGGCGACAACGTGTCCGCCCTCGTCCAGGGCCACGCCTTCTACCGCGCCACCGGCAGCCTCGTCGGCATCTGCCGCCCCTAGGTCGACGGGCTCGACACCGGTGGGGCGGTTCAGGCGGGCGGCGGGGCCGCAGCCCCTGCGGTCATCGACGCGCCCATCGTCTTGTCCTTGCGGTTGAGCAGGAACGTCGTGCTCGGCAGCTGCCCGGTCGGGGCGCGTTCGCCGCGGGCGGTGGCCGGGTCGCCGCTGCGCAGCACCGTGGTCGCCCAGCCGTCCTGGCCCCAGGAGTTGCCCGCGTCGTCGACGCCGCCGCCGACCTGGACGTCACGGCCGTTGGCCAAGGCCACGTTGCGGCGCAGCCGCGCCTGGGAGTACACGAACGCGAACCCGGTGCCGCCGTTGCGGTAGGCGGTGTTGTTGGTGACGGTCAGCCGACCGGGGTTGCCGGCCTCGGTGAAGCCGTAGCCCGCGTTGTCCCAGGACGCGTTGTCGACCACGACGTGGGCCACGGCCGGGGCGGGCGAGCCGCCGCCGAGTTTGACGCCGTTGCCGGGGCCGTTGAACGCGGCGATGTTCCACCGGTTGTGGCCGTTGCCGTAGGCCCAGTTGCCGACGACGGTCACCGGGTCGGTGAAGTTGCTCAGGTCCAGGCCGTCGCCGGAGTTCTCGGCGAAGCGGTTGCCGCGTACGACGTTGCCCGGCCCGCCGCCGTTCTTGATCGCCAGGCCGTCGGCGCTGCCGCCACGGTCGGCGGTGTCGTGGTTGCGGGCGAAGTCGCTGTC
This sequence comes from Catellatospora methionotrophica, assembly GCF_011297335.1. Classification (GTDB taxonomy): domain Bacteria; phylum Actinomycetota; class Actinomycetes; order Mycobacteriales; family Micromonosporaceae; genus Catellatospora; species Catellatospora methionotrophica. Next base: position 210,218 of record NZ_JAAOTJ010000003.1, read on the forward strand.
GAGGACCTGGTTGCCCCGCGTGCCCGCGTCGCGCAGGGTCAGCGCGGTGTCGCCGTTGTCGTGCATCGACAGCCTGCGGAACACGTTGTCGTGGCAGCTCCGGCACACGTAGGCGTGGCTGGGCGCGTTGCGCAGCTCCAGGCCCTGCACGGTCCAGTACCCGCCGGTCTGGTTGATCAGCCACTGGCCGCCGGGCAGGGCCGAGCCGTCGACGACGGGCCGTTCCCCGACCAGGTTGCTGAGCGTGATCCGCCGGGCCGCGAGGCCGCTGGTGGTGATCGCGATGGTCGCGGCCGGGCGGTGTGTGCCCGCGCGCAGCGCGATGACCTGCCCCGGCTGCACCACGTCCACGGCCCTGGCCAGGGTCGCGTACGGCCGGGCGGCGCTGCCGGGCCCGGAGTCGTCGCCGTCGACCGCGACATAGAGGTCCGCGCTGGTCACGCCCTGCGCCGTCACGACGTGGCGGGCAGCCGCGGGCGGCGACGGGGACGGGCTGCCCGCCGGTGTCGGGGCCGTGCCGCTCGGCGTGGTCGCGGGTGCGGCCTGCGGCGGCGGGGCGGGCGGTGTCGGCGGGGAGGCCGGTGGCGCGGTCGCGGTGACGGCCAGCACCGCCGCGGTGGCCGCGGCGACCCCCACCCCCGCGGTGCCGACGATCTTCACGTTGAGGTATCCGGCGACGCGTCGTACCGCGTCCGCGACCAGCGCCGCGACGCCGCCCGATGCCGCCCCGCCCGCTCCGGCGGAGCCGGCCCCGACCAGCGCGGGCAGTCCCTCGGTGAGCACGGCGGGGACCTGCAGCAGCCACGGCAGGGCCAGCACCCGTGCGGCGGGAACGCCACGGCGACCCGCCAGCAGGCAGGCCTCACAGTCGGCGACGTGACGGCCGAGGCGTTTGAGCCAGCGCGGCTCGGCACCGGCGTCCCATGACGCCGCGACCTCGCCCAGCCCGGCGCAGCGCGGCGCGGACCGCAGCGCGCGCAGCACGGTCAGCGCCAGGTCGAGCCGCGCCCGCATCCGCTGCACCCGAACGGCGGTGTGCGCAGGGCTCAGCGACAGCGCGGCCGCGACCTCAGCGCGGGTCATCGTCCCGGCGACCTCCTGCGACCACAGCGCCAGGGTCTGCCGCTCGGCGGCGTTCAGGAACCCGGTCGCCTGGGCGATCAGGCGCAGCTCACGGTCGACGTCGACGCGGTCCTCGGCCAGCGCGGCGACGTCGGCGTCCGGGTCGGGCGGCTCTGCGACGCCGAGGTCGAGCGGCGCGACGGCGCGGGCGCGGTGGCGGGCCAGGCGGCGCGCGCGTTCCTGGATCTGGCTGACCGCGATGGACACCAGCCAGGCCTTGAACCCGTCGGGCTCGCGCAGCCCACGCAGGTGCCGGACCGCGCGCAGCATCGTCTCCTGCACCACGTCGTCGACGTCGGGATCGGCCCCCAGCGCCCGGCGGACCACCGCGTACACCAGCGGCAGGTGGTCGCCGAGCAGTGACTCCAGGGCATGCCGGTCACCTGCGCGGGCGGCGGCCACGCGCGCGGCATCCGCCGTCGGGGACAAGGCGACTCCTCGGCGTATCGCGACCGGCCTGGCCGGTCGGCACGTGCCCGACATGGTGACATCCATGAATGTTCGTTGTAAAGCCGAACTAACGGCGAGCGGTGCCACTGCGGCCGGCTCGTTAGAGTGCTGCCATGGCAGTGGACGTCGCGGTCGTACATGAAGTCGACGACGAACTCGTCGAGGCCTTCGGGCGGCTGCTCCCGCAGCTGTCGCCGTCGGCCGGTCCCCTCGACCACGCGGCGCTGGCGGCGGTGGTGGCCTGGCAGGGCGTCTTGCTGCTGGTCGCCCGGGTCGACGGCCGGATCGTCGGGGCGCTGACGCTGGTGACGTTCCCGATCCCGACCGGGCCACGGGCCTGGATCGAGGACGTGGTCGTCGACGAGACGGCGCGCGGCGGCGGCGTCGGGGCGGCGCTGACCGGTGACCCGGCGACCGGCTCACGACTTCCCGCCCTAAAACAGCACAAATCCCCCAGAATGGGCAGGGTGAGGAGTCGCCCGTGCTCGCCGTCCTGATGCTCGGCCTGGTGCTGGTCACCTGGGCCGTGCTAGCCCGACCGGCGCAGCGCTACAGCGTCACCGTGCCCATCGCCATGGCCGCCTCCGGCCTCATCCTCACCAACGGCACCCACCCCCTGGTCAACGTCGAGGTCACCGGACCCATCGTCCGGCACCTCATCGAGATAACCCTCGCCCTGGTCCTGTTCACCGACGCCACCGACATCAGCATGCGCTGGCTGCGCGAGACCGGCCGCGTACCCATGCGCATGCTGTTCATCGCGTTCCCGCTCACCGTGCTGCTCGGCTTCGCCGCCGGCGTGCCGCTGCTACCCGGCGCGGGCTGGTGGGTCTGCGCCATCTGCGCCGCCGTACTCGCCGCCACCGACTCCACCCCCATCCTGCCGCTGCTGCACGACCACCGCCTGCCCTCCGGCATGCGCCACACCATCACCGTCGTCAGCGGCCTCGACGACGGCCTCGCCGCCCCCTTGGTCCTACTGCTGCTCGCAGGCGCCATCGGCACCGAAGACCTGGAAAGCGTCCTGCTCGAACTGCTCATCGCCCTGGTCGTCGGCCTGGTCGTCGGCAGCGGCGGCGCGAAACTGCTCGCCGTGGCCCGCACCCGCGCATGGTGCACCGAGGAGGCACAACGCGTCGGCCTGCTCGCCCTGGCCATCACCGCGTTCGCGATGGGCGAGGTCCTGCACGGCAACGGCTTCGTCGCCGCGTTCGTCGCCGGACTGGCCGCCCGCGCGACCGCGCCGCACATGCCGCGCAGCTCGCTGCAGACCGTGTCGGACACCGCGCTGGTGCTGTCGGCTGCGGTCTGGTTCGTTTTCGGGTCGCTGATCGTGCCCGCGTTCATGGACGGCCTGGAGTGGCGCGTCTTCGTGTACGCGTTCCTGTCACTGACCCTGATCCGGATGCTGCCGGTGGCCCTGTCGCTCGTGGGCAGCCACCTGCCCTGGCGCGAACGGTGGGCGCTGGGTTTCTGGGGCCCGCGCGGGCTGGACAGCATGGTGCTGGGCATCATCGCGCTGGAGCAGCTGTCCGGGCTGGACGCCGACTGGGTCGCCGACGTCGTCGTGGTCGTGATCAGCCTCAGCATCCTCATCCACGGCCTGTCCGCCCGCTACTTCGCCTCCTGGTGGGCCCGGCGCAGCCGCACGCTCGCGGCTGCGGCCCGCCGCACCGGCACCTGAAGCAGGTCCGACGATCTACCATGCCACCCATCAGGCGACCGTGGGGAGACGGCGATGGGCGGCACGGACTGGACCGGCGTACGCGAACGCGTCGAAGCCCTGCGCGCCCGGCCGGGCTCCGAGCGGCTGTTCGGCGCGGACACGCACGGGTTCACGCTCGCGCCCGCCCTCAGCGGCGACGAGCTCGCGGACCTGGAGACCTGGCTCGGCGTGCGGCTGCCCGACGACTACCGGCGGTTCCTGACCGAGGTCGGCGCGGGCGGTGCGGGCCCGTTCTGCGGGGTCAACCCGGTCCGGCGAGCCGACCCCGGCTGGCAGTGGCACGGCGAGTGCGCCGAACTGACCGACGTCACCCGGCTCGCCCAGCCCTTCCTGGTCGACCGGCCGTTCGAGGACCTGCTCGCCGCACTCGACGAGCAGGAACCACAGGAGCAGGACTTCACCGACCCGGCCGCCTACCAGGAGGCGGCCGAGCGGTGGCGCGACGGGATGCGGGAGATCGTCGCCGGGCCGGAGTTCAGCGCGGGCGCGATCTGCCTGGTGCACGAGGGCTGCAACCTGCGCTACTGGCTCGTGGTGAGTGGACCGGCCCGCGGCGGCATCTGGTACGACGGCAGCTGCGACTGGGCCGACATGATCCCCGAGGAGAACGACGACGACCAGCCCGTGGGCTTCGGCGAGTGGTACCTGGACTGGCTCGGCGAGGCTGAGCGCAGCCTGGCCCGGTGACGTTCAGCGGCGCACCCGCCGGGCCAGGGCTGCCTTGGTCGTCGCGACGCCCTTGATGATGGCCTGCTCGGCGGGGTGCATCCGGTCGAGCAGCAGTGCCGCGTTGCCGGCCGCCTCGTCGGGTCCGACCGTCGGGATCGCCTCCCACATCTCCATACCCGCGACCAGTCCGGCCAGCACCGCGTAGTGGGCGTCGGCCGGTGCCTGGCGGCGGCCGGGCGGGTCGCGCAGCACGCCGAGCATCAGCGAGCGGGGCCGGGCGGCGACGAACGGGTTGACCGCGACCAGGCGGTTCTGGCGGCTGAGCACGCCGCGCTGGACCTCCTCGATGATCCCCTGGCGTTTGAGCCGTTCGGCGACCAGCACGTACAGGTCCTCGCGCAGGTAGTCGATCCAGGAAGCGGCGGCGTGGGTGACGGGTTCCTGCGCGGCGACCTTGCCGAGCACGTGGTCGAGGACCGGGTCGCCGCTGAACGTGGGGGTGGTGCGGATGACCACCGCGCCCTCGTCCAGGGCGATGGCACGCTGCCAGCCGAGTTCGATCAGCACGGCGGCTGCCAGGCCGAGACCGAACACCTCGTCGCCCGCGTGCCGTTTGCCGGTGTATTCGTGATGGCCGATGAGAAAGAGTTCGTCGGCCACGGCGAACCTGTCCGAGACGGAGAAAGTCGACATGGGGTTCCTAGATGATCACTACTCGGCGGGAGAGGTCTTCACGCATGCCGCGATGCATGCTCGCGTCTGTGCAAATTGGAAAGGCTAGTGGACTTCGACGATCCGTTCAACTGCGCAGACATAGACAATAGCGAACTACATTAACGAAGCGTTACTCGTATTGATCCATGTACCTGCACGCATTACTATGCACCGACCGTTCACCCCGAAACAGGATCAGAGGAATCATGACCACCTCAGAACAGACACGGGGAGCCGCGATCCCCTCGGGTGCCTCGTCACCCCTGCCGCCCATGCTCGCCCCCGCCGACCTCGGCCTGGCCCGCCGCCGCCTGAGCACCAGCTCGCTGGTCTTCTTCACCGTCTCGGCCAGCGCGCCGATGACCGTGCTCGCCGGCGGGGTCGTCGCCACGTTCGCCGTCACCGGCTCGGTCGGCGTGCCGCTGGCGTTCCCGATCGTCGCCGCCGCGCTGGCACTGTTCGCCGTCGGCTACGCCGCGATGAGCCGCCACGTCGTCAACGCCGGCGTGTTCTACGCGTACGTGTCCCAGGGACTCGGCGGGGCGCTGGGGGTCGGCGCCTCGTTCGTGGCCCTGTTGGCATACAACACTATCCAGATCGGCCTCTACGGCCTGTTCGGCGCCGCGATGGGCGGCTTCGTCGCCGCCAACGGCGGCCCCGACCTGGCCTGGTGGGTATGGTCACTGGCCGCGCTCGCCCTCGTCGCGATCCTGGGCCTGCTGCGCGTCGACCTCAACGCCAAGGTCCTCGCGGTGCTGCTCATCGCCGAGGTCGCCGCCGTCGTGCTGTTCGACCTCGGCTCGTTCGCCAACCCCGCCGGTGGCACCGTCACCTTCGACGGGCTCGACCCGGCCAACCTGTTCGGCCCCGCCATCGGCGGCGTGCTCGCCTTCACCGTGGCCGCGTTCGCTGGCTTCGAAAGCGCCGGCGACTACGCCGAGGAGGCCAAGGACCCCCGCCGCACGGTGGCCCGCGCCCTGTACGCGGCCATCGCCATCACCGGTGTGCTGTACGCGCTGTCGGCGTGGGCGCTGACCGTCGGCGCTGGCCCTTCCAACGTCGTCGCCCAGGCCCAGGACCCGGCGGCCGGGCTGCCGTTCTCGCTGATGGCCGCGCACTTCGGCGACACCGTCGCCAACATCGCCAACCTGCTCCTGCTCACCAGCGTGTTCGCCGCGCTGCTGTCGTTCCACAACACCGTCGCCCGGTACCTGTTCGCCGCCGGACGCGAGAAGGTGCTGCCCGCCGTGCTGGCCCGCACCGGCCGCCGCACCTCCGCGCCGTACGTCGGCTCGCTGCTGCAGACCGTCCTGGCCGTGATCGTCGTGGCCGTGTTCGCCGCCCTGGGGCGCGACCCGGTGCTGGAACTGTTCACCTGGCTGTCGTACGTGTCCGCGGTCGGCCTGCTCGTGCTCATGGTCGCCACGTCGGTGGCCGTGCTGGCCTACCTGAACCGGCACTCCGGCACCGAGACGCTGTGGCAGCGCACCATCGCCCCGGTCCTGGCCACCCTCGCCCTCGGTGCGATCACCGTCCTGACGATCGTGAACTCCGACGCGATGCTGGGCGCCGAAGCGGACTCGCCGCTGCGCTACATCCTGCCGGGCCTGGTCGGCGTCGCCGTCGTGCTCGGCGCGGGCTGGGGCCTGGTGCTGCGCTCGACGCAGCCCGCCGTGTACGACCGCATCGGCAAGGGCGGCCCGACCGAGTAGCCCGCGCCACGGGGGCACGGACAGGAGCGGGGCGGACGCCGAAGCGTCCGCCCCGCTCCTTCGTTGCGCTCAGGAGCAGCAGCTGTCGCCCTCGGACTTGTCCGAGGCGCAGTGCGACGCCGTCGAGGCGGGCACGTCCAGCGTCGGGTTGCGGTCGAAGAAACCGACCGGCTTGAGCACGAACCCGGCCCGGTCCACCGGCATCACCGGCCAGTCCTCGGTACGCGGGAAGTGCGTCAGCCCGAACGTGTGCCACAGCACCACGTCGGTGGCCCGCAGGTCCCCGTCGCGGGCCGTCCACGCCGGCAGCCCCGCCCCACCCGCGTGCTGGTTGGGCAGGTCCCCGGACGGGTAGCGCTCCGCCGGGTCGTACCGGGTCACCCACAGGTGGTGCGTCGCGAACGCCGCCCGCTGCGAGATCGACGCCGACGGGTCCGCCGCCAGCACCGGCTGGCCCTGCGGGTACAGCGCGTACCCGACCGGCTGGCCCAGCCGGTTGAGCTTGTCCGGGTTCACCACGTGCCACGCCCGCGCGCTGGCGGGCTCGGCCATCCGCGCCCCCTGCGACTCGCGCTCGACCGGCGTCACCGACTTGGTGAACGCGTTGCCGTGCGGGTTGTCCGGCCCGACCGGCACCCGCTGCAACTGCACCTCGTTGACCGTGTTCGCGACCCCGTCGACGGTCATGTCCAGCCGCGCGCACCACATGTGCTGGTGGTACGGCCCGCCCAGCCCCGGAGCGACCTCGTCGGCGTACGGGGTGCCCGGCACGTACGACGAGGTGAACATGACACCGGTCGCCTTGCACTCCAGCTCGATCGTGCCGTCCAGGTACAGGTACCAGTAGAAGCCGTAGTCGTAGTTGCCGACCGTCACGAAGAACGAGATCACCAGCCGCCGCTGCCGCCGCGTCTCCGACGAGCCGGTGAACAGGTCGGTGTGCTTCCACAGCACCCCGAAGTCCTCCTCGTGCATGCAGATCGCGTTCGGGCGCGTCTGCGGCTCGCCCAGGTCGTCGGCGACCACCGCGTCGAAGTAGTGGATCTCACCGAGGCAGTCGCAGCCCAGCTGCAACGCGTTGACCTGCGCGCCCAGGCTGTACTCGCCCGCGTCGAAGTAGTTCTGCCACCAGCGCGCCGGGGACGGGTCCGCGTACGGCACCACCATCTCGGCGACACTGGCCCGGTAGACGATGTCGCGGCCGTGCAGCGACAGCTGGTGCAGGGTCAGGCCCTCGCGGGCGTCGAACCCGATCCGGAACCTCCAGCCCTCCCAGCTCACCACGTCGTCGTCGACGGTGAAGCTCGGCCCCTCCGGCTGCGTGATCTCGATCGGCTTCAGCGTCGTGCGCACCGGCCCGGTGTACGCCGGATCGTCGTGGTTGTGCTCCTCGGCCGGGACCGGCAGCAGCACGTCGTCGATCAGTTCGATGACCCGCCGCTCGGTCAGGTCCACGAACGCCACGACGCCGTCGACCGGGTGCGCCCACGGGTGGTCGGCCTCGCGGTGGCGTACGAACGACAGCACCCGCACCATGCGGCGGCCCTGCTCGTCGGGCTTGGTCGCCGCGCCCGCCGACAGCGGGCACGGGCACACCAGGTCCAGGTCGGTGATGCCGCGCCGGGCCATCGCCGCCTGCCAGCCCTCGTCGGCCTTGACGATCTCGTCGGCCGCGATGTACTCCTCCAGCATGATCGCGGGCTGGCCGTCGCGGACCGGGTCCAGCAGCCGGCGGCTGTCGACCTCGCCCTTGCTCAGCGACACCACCGTGTCGGTGGCCCGGCCGGTCGCCACGTCCAGCAGGATCACCCGGGCCCGGCGCGGCACCACCGCACCGCCGGTGTCGAGCACCTCGCCCTTGGCGGGCTCCTCGAGGCCGACGTAGGTGAACCGGGTGCTCTCCCCGACCAGACCCGCGGCACTGAGCACCGAGCGGGCCTGGCGCATCTCCTCGGCACTGAGCCGGGCCAGGGGGTGGGCGGCGTCAGGCCGCTGCGGATCCATCTGATGCAGCGCCGTAGAACTCATTGATGTCGCCCTCTTTCATCGGCAGTCAGCGGACACCCGAACATCCTCATCGCCGCCCGGTCCGCTGTCGAGTCCGAAGTGGGGCGAACACCGGCGCCCCCAGGACCACCCGTGGCCGTCTCCTGATCAGCCCTGCTGAAGGATGCGGACCGGGTTGCCGAACGGGTCACGCAGGCCCATGTCGGTGCCGTAGAAGTGCTCGGTCGGCTCCTGGGTGAAATCGGTGAAGCCAGCCGCCTTGAGCGACTCGTACAGCCCTCGGATGTCGTCGGTGAGCAGCACCAGGCCGGTCAGCGCGCCCTTGGCGACCAGCTCGCGCAGCTGCTCGGCCGTCGCGTCGTCGTGCAGCGGCGCACCCGGCTGCTCCAGGGAGATCTCGGTGCCGTCACCGCCGGGGACCCGGACCGTCAGCCAGCGGTACGAGCCCTGCTCGACGTCGTTGCCCTTCTCCAGGCCGAGTTTGCCGACGTAGAAGTCCAGCGCCTCGTCCTTGTCCAGGACGTAGATCGACGCGACGTTCAGCTTGGTGATCATTTCGGGTTCTCCTCCATCAGCAGTGACCCGGCCAGGCTAGGTGTGCCGCCACAGCCTCGGCTTATCCAGAACTGCGCGATGTCCGGGGCCGGGTGTGGGCCATCAGGGCACAGTTGGGCACGCCCACCGGCTGGTGCCCGTCCCGGTAGGCCGACGGGGACTGGCCGACGATCTCCCGGAACGTCCGGCTGAACGTCCCGAGGCTGGCGAAACCGACGCCGAAACAGACGTCGGTGACGGTGCGGCCGGGCTCGCGCAGCAGGAACATCGAGCGCTCCACCCGCCGCCGTTGCAGGTAGCGGTGCGGCGTCTCGCCGAACACGTCGCGGAAGCAGCGGCTGAAGTGCGCCGGGGAGAGGTGGGCGACCGCTGCGACGGCGGCGACGTCGAGAGGCTGGGCGTAGGCGCGGTCCATCGCGTCGCGGGCGCGCAGCAGCCGCCGGTTGAGTCGCTCAGCCTCCCTGCTCACGCCGCAATGCTATAAGTGCAGTTCGGCGGGCATGGAGACCGGTCAGCCCAGGTTGGCGGCGTTGGGGCCCTCGCCCCAGATGTTCATGGCGGTCCAGCGGGTCAGGCCGTAGATCAGCGTCCAGCCGACCGGGGTCAGGTAGAGCGCGGCGATGACGTACGCGGCGATGGTCCCGGCCTCGATCCGGTCGCGCAGCGACTGCTCGCCCTCACCTCTGAGCGCCCGCCGCCCGCGCCAGGCCAGCAGCACCGCGGCCAGGGGCGACAGCCACGCCACGACCATGCCGAGCAGGGTGAGCACGCCGAACGGGTTGGCCAGCGAGCCGCGGATCGACGTGCCCTCGTGCAACGGCGCGTACACCATGGCGTAGACGCTGGTGCCGTTGCCGCCGTGTACGCCGCCGATCAGCAGCGCGCACAGGAAGGCGCACACGGCCAGTCCGAAGGCCCAGACCAGGGTCAGCTGCGCGCGCCAGAGTCGGTCGGTCATCAGTCCAGAATCCAGTTCAGCAGCAGGCGGCCGGGTGGCGCCAGGGTGAAGGCGACGAACACAACGGTCAGCCCGGCCGCGATGTACATCCACCGGCGCAGCCCGGCCGGCATCTGGCGCCGTCGCCGGGCCAGTGCGGTGAACGACATCAGCAGCGACAGCACCGCGGCGGGCGGCCCGAGCGTGGCGAGGAAGACGGCGGGCACGGCCAGCCATATCAGCGCACCGGGGAGCGCGTCGGTGGGCGCCTGGCAGCCGAGATCAGCAGGGCAGTGTGTGGTGCCCTGGAAGGTGAACAGGAACAGGTAGGGGATCGCGGCGCTGGCGACGTAGAGCGCGACGCACGCGAGCTGCACGGCCACGAGCAGCCGTGCGGCGAGGAAGCGGGGTGCGGGCGCCGACACTCCCGGAGCATACGAGCCGCCATTCTCGCCGTCTATGCCTCGGCCGGGTGCGGTCACGGCGACCGGCAGCGGGTCGCGTCGGCCGGGCACGGCCGATCCGGACAGTTCCGCGCTCACGAGTTGTCCGGGCCGTCCAGCGCGGCCAGCGCGTCGCGGACGAACGGGTGAGTCGCCGACAGATTCGTATCAGCGAGCACCATCGACAGCAGCCGCCGCGCGTCGTCGACCGACGCGTCCCCGGCGTCCTTGCGCCGCCGCCTGCGACCGTCGCTGGCCTGCTGCTCGGCCCGCACCGCCGGATACATGCCCGACAGCAGCCCACCGGTCTGCAGCACCTCGTCACAGCGGCGCGCCAGGTCCTCGGTCGGCCAGCGCTCGCCCGACTCGACCTTGGCGATCATCGCCTCACTGTGCGGCATCCGTTGCGCCAGACGACCCTGCGAGAATCCGCGCACGCCACGCCACCAGCGAAGTTGCGCCGCGAAATCCCGGGCTGCCGACGCCTGCGCGCGGCCCGTCAAGGGCTCGGTCATGCCCTGCCTCCGAGGGGTCAGTGTCCACAAAGGACGCACCGTACCGCCCCCACCCCGTGCGGTCTAAAACACGAGACAGTAAACAACACCGCATCGTGCCCAGTCCATGAGCGAAAAGACTCAGAGATCGCCCGTTGCCGGTGCCCACACCCGCGCACACGAACAGGGGCGGCGATCAGCAGATCGCCGCCCCTGTCCCGATCACGTGCTCAGCCCTGCGGCTCGCGCCACATCGGGTACATCGGCGGGCCGTCACCGGGCAGGTGGTAGGCCTGACCCATGAGCGCGAACCCGTGCCGCAGGTACAGATCCCGCGAACCGGCGCTCGACGCCTCCAGGTAGGCCGGCACACCCGCGGCGTCCAGCTGCGCCAGCCGCCGCCCGAGCAGCTCACTGCCCAGACCGGTGCCCCGCTGGCCCGGCCGCACGGCCAGCAGTGCCAGGTGCCAGTGCGGGCCGCCGTGCGGGTGGTGCGCCGCGAACGTCTCGTCCAGCAGCGCCCACCGGGCCGCGTGCGGCCCCGCCAGCTCCGCCAGCCGCTCGTCGTACGCCTCGATCCACGGCGCCTCGACCGTGTTGTCGAACCAGACCGCGACCGCGTCGTCACCGACCACGTCCACGGCCCCGTACCTCAGGGCGTGCTCGGCGAACCAGCCGAACTGCGCGGCCATGATGCGCTCGCGCTCGACCGGCTCGTCCAGCAGCCACTGCGACACGGCCAACTCCTGGAACGACGCGGCGATCAGCCGCCCCGCCGCGGCGGTGTCGACGGCCGGGGCCGCCGACACCGCTTCCGCGCCGGTCATACGCCGACCTTAGGGGCCTCCGCCGCCGACGCGACCTCGGTCTTGCCGCCCTCGACGCCCTTGCCGATCGCGGCGTACAGCGCCGGGTTGGTGCCGCGCAGCACCAGCGCCCAGATCACGCCGATGACCGCGACCAGCAGGTACAGCCCCGGCAGGATCCAGCGCGCCGCGTGGTCGTCGCCGGTGCCCAGCATGGTGCCGTAGTCACGGACCGTCTGCTGCACCGCCCAGATCAGGAACAGCGCCGACAGCACCGGGGCGATGACCCGCGTCCACAGGCTCTCGCCGCGCTTGTCCTTGGCGAAGTACAGCACCACCGCGACGCTGGTGCCCGCGAGCAGCAGCAGCACGCCGAAGCCGCCGGTCATGCCCAGCCAGAAGAACAGGTGGGTGAACGGGTCGAGCTGCGCCACCGCGTACACCACGATGACGGCCAGGCCGATGACGCTCTGCAGGATCGAGGCGCCGACCGGGGCACCCGAACGCGCGCCGGTGCGGGCCAGCGAACGCGGCAGCACACCCTCACGGGCCAGCGAGAACGTGTACCGGGCCACGGTGTTGTGGTACGACAGCATCGCCGCGAACGCGGACGTCACCAGCAGCACGTTGCCCGCGTCGGCGAAGAACGCGCCGAGGTGCTCACCGGCCAGCACGAACATCAGGTCGGCCTGGGCGGCGTGCTCCTGGGACTGGGCGACGATGTTGTCCGGGCCGGTGGCCACGGTCAGCGCCCACGCGGTGAGCGCGTACACGAACACCATGACGGCCAGGCCGCCGAACGACGCCAGCGCGATCGTCTTGCGGGAGTCACGCGACTCCTCGGCGAACACCGGCGGGGCCTCGAAACCGACGAACGCGGTCACGGTCACCGTCAGCACCGCGCCCAGCGCGCCGCCGATGAACAGGTTGTCCGGCGAGAACGCCGCGAAGCTGATGCCGCCGTCGGCCGGGTTGGCGATGAACACGATGTCGTACAGCAGCACGATGGCGAGTTCGGCGACCAGCACGACCAGCAGCAGCTTGCTGTTGATCTCGACGCGGGACAGGCCGAGCACCGTGACGAACAGCCACGCGACCAGGGCCAGGACCCACCACTCGACCGAGACGTTGAACATCGCGCCGAGCAGGCCGGAGCCCGCCGCGCCGAAGATGCCGTAGAGGCCGACCTGCAGCAGGTTGTAGGCCAGCACCGCCGACAGCGCGGCGGCGACGCCGGCCGGGCGGCCCAGACCCTGGGAGATGTAGGAGTAGAACGCGCCGGCGTTGCGGATGTGGCGCGACATCGCGACGTAGCCGAACGTGAACAGCGCCAGCGCGGCGCCGATGAGCAGGATGCCCAGCGGGAAGCCGATGACCTGGACGTTGGCCCAGCCGGCGACGATGACGCCGCCGATGACCATGAGCGGCGCTGCGGCAGTCAGCGCGAACGAGGCGACGGACGCCGAACCGAGCCGGTCGGCGGCCAGTGCCGACGACAGCGCGGAGGGGGGAGGTGCGGACACGGTGTTGCTCCTTGAGGGGTGGGGGGTGATGGGGGGGTGGGGGGTGTGGTTCAGGTGAGCTTCGCCACGGCTTTGCTCACGGCGAGCTCGGTCTCGGCGATGAGGACCCGCACCGGCTCGTCGAGCGTCGCGATGATGCTCGACAGGCTGCGGCCGCGGACGTCGTCCCAGGCGAAGGTGGTGCTCAGCCCGGTCGCGAAGGCGAGCGCGGCCAGGATGCGGTCCTCGACGGACATCTCCTCCTGCCGTCGCAGCCGCCCGATGAGCCGGGCAGTGGGCCAGGCCGCATCGTTGACGGACACCGGCATGTATCGGCGCTGCACGCTTAGCAGTCGGCGCGTCTCGACCAGTTGGAGCGCCCCCGCGGCGGTCATCCTGACGGCGATGTCGGACTCGGCACTGAGCCCGAGGAAGGTGAGCCAGTCCCGTACCGGGTGCAGCTGCGGCTCTGCCAGCAACTGCCCGTGTACGCGGGCGGCCAGCGCGTCGGGCGGCGGCGGCGCGTTGCGCACCGCCACCCCCTCGGCGGCGGGACGCACCAGGTCCAGCATGCACAGTTCGGCCAGCAGCGCTGCTGCCAGACCGAATCCGACGGCTTTGGCGTGCAACCGGGAGTCGCCGCTGACATCGTCATGCGTCATCAAGTAGAACTCGTCGGCTATCGGCACGAACACGCACCCTACAGAATGGATCTACCCGCTGTCACCGCCGAGCACGCACTGTTTACCATCGCTCCACCGCAGGTAGCGTCCTATATGGATCTCTGAGAGCGTTTGCTCGTGCAATATTCCCAGCCAATCCGGTACGGCCGGACACGAACAGGGCGGCCCCACCGCCACACCGGTCACCGGACCGGCGCGGACAGTGAGACCGCCCGCCGGGCGCCCCGGACCTCAGCGGCCCGGGACACCTGTCACGACTGGGTCACCGTGAGGTTGTCCAAGCCCGCCTCGACGAGGCTCGCCGTGCTCGCGTCCGCCGCCTCGACCAGGAAGCGCACACTCTGGCCCGCGTACGCGGTCAGGTTCGCCGAACCAGCGCCCCACGCCCCGTTGCGGTTGCTCGCCGCGCCGGTGATGGTGGCCAGCACGGTCGTGCCGCCACTGTGCACGATCGAGATCCGCAGGTAGTCGGCGCTGGAGGAGTTCGAGCCGTGCGCCAGATACCACTGCCAGTTCGCGCCCAGGGTGCCGGTGGACGGCAGCGTGATCGCGGGCGAGCGGATCGAGCTGACGCCGCCGTCGAGGTCGAAGTCACCCGCCGCGGTGCCCGCCGACAGGCCCGTGGCCAGATCGTTGCTGCCCGCGAACGGGGCCAGCTGCTTGACGCCGCTGGAGTTGGTCGCCTGCGCTGTGCCGCGCGCCCACTGGCCGAGGGTGGCCGTGTCGGTGCTGGCCGGGTTGACGGTCCAGCCGGTCGCGGTCTCGAACGTGTCGGACCACACCGTGGTGCCGCCACCGCCGCCGCAGTACGTCGCCTCCTTGCCGATCACCCGGTACGGGCAGTCGGCCTGCTGGAGCAGCATCAGCACCGCGGCCCGGTTGCGGGTCGTCTGCGCGGTGATGACCTCGTCGGGCGGGTAGAAGCCGCCGCCGCTGCCCGAACTGCCCGGGTACATCTCGAAGGTGTACGCCCAGATCTTGTGGGTGCCCCACATCCAGTCGATGGAGGTGCCGTCGGCGACGTAGAGGTCGCTGGACTGCTCCGGGGTGTAGCTGTTCGTGGCGGCCATCTGCTGGCCCAGCGTGGCGAACGTGTTGTATTCGTCGGCGCTCATGCCCGACGGGTTGTTGGCCGTCGTGTAGCCGAACGGCCACAGGATGAGCTGCGAGTACGTGTGGAAGTCGATGTTGGCCTTGATCTGCTGCACGCCGCCGACGACCCGGCTGTTGACGAAGTTGCGCAGGTTCTGCGTCTCCGGCGCGGAGAACGCCGACGGCCCGCGGTAGGTCTCGCTGCTGGTCGTGCCGCTGGACCCGCCGCAGCAGCCCCACTGGTAGGACCAGTTGCGGTTCAGGTCGGTGCCGACGTTGGACGACCCGCTGTTGGGCTGGCGGTTCTTGCGCCACGACCGGTAACTGCCGGTGGCGATGTCGTACTCGCCGCCGTCGGGGTTCATGTCCGGGATGATCCAGATCTCGCGGCTGTTCACGATGTTGGTGATCGTGCTGTCGGAGCCGTAGCCACTGGTGAACAGGTTCATCAGGTAGATGGCCATCTCCACCGTCAGGTGCTCACGCGCGTGCTGGTGGTGGTTGAACATCACCTCGACCTCGTTCTCGTCGGTGGCGACGTTGTCCGAGATCTTGATCAGGGGCATGTTGCGCCCCTCGTAGGAGTTGCCGATCGTCGTCACCCGGAAGATCGACGGGTAGGACGAGGCCAGCGAGTTGATGACAGACATCATCTCGCTGTAGTCGTGGTAGTTGGAGTCGGCCGGCGGGAACGCCAGCGGCTGCGCGTGGTCGTCGGGTGTGGGCGCGAGCACGCGGGTGACCGCGAAGCCGAGCGCCTTGATCTTGGCAGCCTCACCCGGGGTGGCGGTGATGTCGAGGATGCCGTGGTCGAAACCGTCGATGGCCGCGCCCGTGGCGGCGATCGCGTTGCGCTGCGCGAGGGTCTTGATGCCCTCGACGGTGTAGTGGCCCGACGTGCTGACCTCGGGTCCGAGCGGGGCGCCGTCGGCCGGTCCGGTCAGGACCATCGCGCCGGCGAGCGCCAGGGTGGATACGAAGACGGTTAACCGTCGCCGCATGACTGCCTCCAAGCGGGGGTAAAGGAGGCACCCAGCAGATCACCAGGTTCATGGTCATTGCAATATGTCGATCTATGAAAGTCATGCTGACGCGCAGGTCGAAAGGTTTCAGTCCACCCGGGGACGCTGACCAGCGCCGATCACAACGGGTACGCTCGGAGGCGATGAAACTCGTACTGGATCTGCATGACATCTTCAACAAGGGCCGCGACATCGAGCGGGCCTTGAACGACATCATGGCCGAAGCCATCGCCAAGAAGGCTCCCATGATCGAGATCATCCCCGGCAAGGGCTCCGGCGCCCTGAAGAAGACGGTGCTGCGCTTCCTCGAACAGAAAGAGGTCAAAGCGCTCTACCACCGCGTGGAGAAGGACTCCAAGAACTTCGGCCGACTGTTCGTGCACTTCAAGCACAACACCCCCCGCGGCCGCCGCTGACGCGCTGGATGAGGGACGACACACTCGTTCCGGACATACCGC
This sequence comes from Catellatospora methionotrophica, assembly GCF_011297335.1. Taxonomy (GTDB): domain Bacteria; phylum Actinomycetota; class Actinomycetes; order Mycobacteriales; family Micromonosporaceae; genus Catellatospora; species Catellatospora methionotrophica. The sequence goes on from NZ_JAAOTJ010000003.1 coordinate 226,610, forward strand.
TGGCAGATCGCCGCAATACCCGCCCCTGCGGGTGGCGGGAGGTCGGGGGGTGTGGGCAGGATGTGAGCCGTGCCGTCACCGACCTCGCTGTCCGACATCCGAACTGAGGCCCTCGCCCGCCGCGACCGGGGCGATCTGAACAGCGCCCGGACCCTGCTGGAGCAGTCCCTCGAAGCGGCGATCATGGCTGCCGGGGAGGACCACCCCGAGGTGCTGGCCACCGGCCACCTGCTCGCCACCATGCACCGGCAGTCCGGCGACCTGGGCGCCGCCCGCCGGGTGCTGGAGAACGCGCTGTACAACGGCGGCTACCGGTTCGGCGAGGAGCACCCGCTGCTGCTGGCGATGTCGTTCGACCTCGCGCAGATCGCCGACGAGCTCGGCAACCGGCACGAGGCCCGCCGCCACTACACCAAGGTCGCCACGTACGGCCCGCAGACGGCCGGGTTCGACCAGCAGGTGCAGGTCGCCCGCTCCTGGCTCGGCCCCGACGCCCCCGCGCAGGCCGCCCCCGCACCGGTGACCCCGCCGCCCGCGCCGCAGCCGCCCGAGGACGCGACCGCGCTGCTCCCGCCGCCGTCGCGGCCGACCACCTACGTATCCCAGTCCGCCGCGACGCCGCAGGCCCCGGCCGCACCCCTGCCCACCACGCCGGTGACACCGCAGGCGCAGGACACGCCGGTGCAGGCGCAGGACACACCGCCGGTATGGCCGTTGCCCCCGGCGACACCCGCACCGGCACCGGCCGGCGACCCCGGCGACCGCACCGCGCTGGTCATGCCGCCCGCCCGGACCGAGGCCCCCGCCGCGCCGCAGCCCGCCGACGACCGGACCTCGCTGCTCACCCCACCCACCCGGATCCCGCCCGCGCAACCTGCCGTCCCCGCACCCACGCCCGCCGACGACCGGACCGCGCCGTACGGGCTGACCATGCCGCCCCGGCGCGAGCAGCCCCCCACCCAGGCCATGCCCTTCGTGCCGCCACCGCCCGCCGTCCCGCTGCCGCCCGAGCGCGCCCGGCCCGCGCAGCCCGACCCGGCCCGCCAGGCACCACCCCGGCAGGACCTGCCCCGGCACGACACCGTCCACCCGGAGCAGCAGACACGGCACCCGTCGCACCCGGGACACCCGCTGCGTGACCTACCGCCGCTGCCCCAGCAACCGCCGCACGACCAGCCTTCGCACCCGCACCTGCCGCCGCAGCAGCAGCCGAGGGCCGACCAGGGCCGCGTCGACGGATCGGCCGCCGCGATCCCGGTCGCGCCGCCGCCGCAGGCACCCGTACGCCACCTGCCCCAGCAGCCGCAGCACGTCCCGACGGTGTTCGCCCCGCCCGCACCACCGCCCGCCCCGGCCCGGCGCAGCCGGGGGCCGGTCATCGCCGCGGTGGTCGCGGCCGCCGTCGCCGTGCTCGCGGCGGTGACCACGCTGGTCATCGTCCTGCTGCCCAACAACGACGAGAAGACCCCCGACCCCGGCCCGAGCATCGCGGCCAAGCCCGCCAGCGACGTCTTCGTCACCAGCGCACCCAACGGCGACATCACCGTGAGCTGGTTCGACCCGTCCGACGGCTACGCCGCCCAGGTGCTGCTCGGCGCGCGCGAGGGCGAGCAGGTCGCGACGATGGGTAAGCCCGCCAACGGCGATACGCAGTACACGGTCACTGGTTTGAATCCGAACTGGGACTACTGCTTCGTCGTCATGAGCATCTACAGCCAGGTTGACCTGCTGCAATCGCCGCGGGTCTGCACCCAGCGCGCGACGTCGGCGACGGCGTCGCCCAGCGTGGCACGATGAGCGTCCTCACTCGACTTTCACCGTTGACCTGCAGCGCCTAAGCTGTCCTCGGCTTCTGGGGAGGACGCCAGTCGGCGAGCGGGGTGAGCTCGACACACCCCGCGCTCATGGGGAGGGGCGATCCGTGGCGGATCTGTCACCGGGCGCGATCACACGCAGGGCACGGACCAAGGGTGGCATAGTCACCATCGTCACGGTGCTGGCGATGCTGGCGGCCATGGGCCTGACCTGGTTCGGGCTCAGCGCCAACGACCAGGTGTCGGCCGGCTACGACAGCAGCTCCTGGCTGTGGAGCCTCACCCGCGGTGAGCTCGCCCGCGTCAACGGCCTGACCGGCAAGGTGGACACCCGCACCCAGGCCCTGGTCGTCTCGCAGGGCCACTACGTACAGGTCAGCCAGTCCGACCGCTATCTGATCGTGCGTGACCAGAACACCGGGCGCATCAGCGCGCTCGACCCGGCGACGCTGCAGATCACCGCGTCGCAGGAGTCGCAGGCGGGCCTTGGCGTGCAGGTGGCGCTGCACAACCAGGCCGCGTTCGTCATCGACCCCGTGCAGGGCGTGGTCCGCCAGCTCGACCCGGCGACGCTGCAGCCGATCGGCGAGCCGCTGCGCTACCCGCCGGGCATCACCGGCGGCCACTTCGACGGCACCGGCCGGCTCTGGGTGGCCGTGCCCAGCCAGGGCACCGTTTCGGCGATCACCCCCGCGCCGCTGTCACCGCCGTCGGGCGGCACCGGCGGCAGCGGGCCGTCGCTGACCCGCACCGAGCCGGTCGCCGAGGCGTTCCACGACCTGGCCCTGTCGGCACTGGACGACGGTGTCGCGGTGCTGGACCAGACCAACGGCTCGCTGACCCTGCTGCGCGGCGACGACCTGAAGAAGGTCGAGATCACCGGCGCGGCGGGCGGCGAGCTGCCGGACCGTACGACGGGCAAGGACCTCGCGGTGACGGTCGTCGACGGCCGCAAGGTGTATGTCATCTCCGGCGACCAGGTGCACGAGTTCACGGTGCCCGGCGCGGGCGGCACGCTGCGCCCGGCGGTGGCCTGGGCGGGCCTGTTCTACGTGGCCGACGACGCCTCGGGCAAGGTCTACGCGATCGACCGCGAGGGCAAGCTGGTCAACACGATCGAGGCGGGCAAGCCCGGTGGGCGGCTCGACCTGGAGGTGCGCGAGAACCAGCTGTTCATCAACGCGCCGGGCTCCTCGACGGCACGGGTCGTCAACGACAAGCACCAGGTCAGGGTCGTCGACAAGTTCAACGACGATGTGCTCGGCGGCGACCCGCCGCCGGTGGCGCCGCCGCCGGACCCCAAGCCGCAGCCGGGCAAGCCGGGTGCGCCGCGCAACGTCACCGCAGCGGCGGGCGACTCGCAGGTGCGGCTGAGCTGGGGCAGGGCCGCCGAGAACCTGTCGAGGATCACCAAGTACGTGGTCGAGGGCGACGGGCGGACCTGGACGGTCGGCGCGCGCAACCGCTCGCTGGTGATCGACAAGCTGACCAACGGCAAGACGTACACGTTCACGGTGTACGCGGTCAACGGCAAGGGCAGCGGCCCGACGCGTAAGAGCAATCCGGTGATGCCGACCGGTGACGTGCCTGATCCGCCGACCAACGTCAAGGCCGTCGAGAAGCCCGACGGCACCGTCGAGGTGACCTGGACCGCGGCCAACGGCCAGGGCCGCAAGATCACGCGGTACGAGGTCACGGCGGTCACCGCGGGCAGCGGCGCGCTGATCGGCACCACCAACGGCACGGCGAAGCTGGTGATCAAGGACGGCGAGCTGGAGTACGGCACGCAGTACGCGTTCACGGTCGTCGCGGTCAACGACAAGGGCGCGGGTTCGGAGGTGTCGCAGCCGTCGGGCTCGGTGGTGCCGTTCACCAAGCCCGAGCAGGTGCGCAGCCTGTCGGCGGCGACCGTCGGCACCGACAAGGGCACCATCCGGGTGGCCTGGCAGACCCCCGCCGACAACGGCCGCCAGATCACCGGCTACAAGGTGACCGCGGGCGGCAAGACGCAGACGGTGACCGCCACGAACGCGACCCTGGACGGGTTCGGCGACGGCGAGATCGTGTCGGTCGACGTGGCGGCGGTCAACGAGGCCGGGACCGGTCCGAAGGACACCACCAGCGCGAAGACGATCGCCGACGCGGCGGTGTCGAACGTGTCGGCCGCCGGGGCGACGTACAAGGGCTTCACGGTGAAGTTCGCCTACGACGACGGCGGTGGCACCGCGACCTGCACGGTCACCATCAACGGCGCGGCGCGCGCGGTCGGCTGCAACACCGGCGCGGGCGGCTACGCGGTCAACGAGGTCGCGACCGACAGCGCGTTCACCATCACGGTGTCGGTGAGGAACGCCACCGGCGCGACCGCGACCTCGGGTGCGGTGACGGTACGCACGAAGCGGCTCAACGGCACGATCCGTTGCGTGGGCTGCTCGAACGGCATCGGCATCTACAGCAACTCCCGCCAGCAGGCCAACGAGGCCGTCGGTGACGCCCAGAGCGGCGACACCTTCAAGGCGTTCTGCTGGAAGCAGGGCACGGCGGGCAACCAGAGCGGCGACGCCGAACTGTTCGCCGCCGGGGAGAACAGCAACAAGCGCAGCGACAAGTGGATCCAGATCACCTACCGCGGCAACCAGCGTTACGTCCCCTTCATCTGGCTCAACCTCGACGACGGCGACGACTACAACGACGTGCCGCAGTGCTGATCCGCTGATCTTCCCCGGCACGGACCCGCGAGGTGTTCGTGCCGGGGAATCTCTGTCTCTTAGCCCCTTCCCAGCACAAAGGACATACCTTCGCCATGAACCAGCCCCTCCCACCGCTGTCCGCCGGTCAGGTCCGCGCGTTCGCCGACCTGACCGGGAAACTGGCCGGCGCGATCTCGACCGTGGTGCTCGGCAAGCCGGAGGTGGTCCGGCTGGCGCTGGTCGCCATGTTCGCCCAGGGCCACGTGCTGCTGGAGGACGTGCCCGGCACCGGCAAGACGACCCTGGCCCGCGCGATCGCGGCGTCGGTGCAGGGCGCGTGGCGGCGGATCCAGTTCACCCCGGACCTGCTGCCCTCAGACGTCAGCGGCGTGACCATCTTCAACCAGGCCAGCCGCGGGTTCGAGTTCCACCCCGGGCCGATCTTCGCCAACATCGTGATCGCCGACGAGATCAACCGGGCGTCGCCGAAGACGCAGTCGGCGCTGCTGGAGGTCATGGAGGAGCGCTACGTCACCGTCGACGGCGTACGCCACGCGGTGCCCCGGCCGTTCCTGGTCGTCGCGACACAGAACCCGGTCGAGATGGACGGCACCTACCGGCTGCCCGAGGCGCAGCTCGACCGGTTCCTGATGAAACTGTCGGTCGGCTACCCCGACGAGGCCGTCGAGATCGAGGTGCTACGCGGGCACACGCTGCGCTCCCCCGACGCGATCACCCCGGTCACCGACACCAAGACGATCGGCGAGGCCGTCGCGCTGGCGCACCGGGTGCACATCGCCGACCCGCTGTACGCGTACGCGGTGCGCCTGGCCGTGGCGACCCGCGAGCACAAGCACGTGCGCGTCGGGGTCAGCCCCCGTGGCGTGATCGCGCTGACCCGCGCCGCGAGCGCGTACGCGCTGACCGAGGGCCGCGGCTACGTGCTGCCCGAGGACATGAAGGTGCTGATCGAGCCGGTGTTCGCGCACCGGGTGCTGCTGACCCCCGACGCGCAGCTGCGCGGGGTCACCGCGACCGAGGTGCTGCGCGACGCGGTCGAGGCCGTGCCGGTGCCGCTGCCCGGCCAGGAGTCCCCGACCGGCGAACCGGCCCCGGCGCGGCACGCCGGATGATCGTCACGCTGCGGGGGGTCGGCCTGACCGCCGGCGGTGTGGCGCTGCTGGCCACCGGCTTCAGGTTCGGCTACCCCGAACTCGCGGTGCTCGGCGCGACCGCCGTCATAGCCCAGCTGCACGCCCTGGTCCACGCCGCGCTGCGGCCCCGGCTGTCAGTGACCCGGTCCGTCGAACCCGACCGGGTCTCGCGCGGCGAGGGCAGCACGGTGACGCTGACCGTACGCAACACCGGCCGCTTCGGCGCGGCGACGCTGGTCGCCCACGACCGGTGCGGCCGGGCCGGGCAGCCGGGCGCGACCGTGCCCGTGCCACTGCTGCGGCTGCGCCCCGGCACGGACACCGACGTGTCCTACCCGGTGCCCACCGACCGGCGCGGCGTCGTCGACGTCGGCCCGTTGCAGGTCACTCGCCGTGACCCGCTGGGCCTGGTGTCGGTGTCGCGCAGCCACGGCGACACCGCCCGCATCTGGGTGTACCCGAAGAGCCACCTGATCCAGGCCGTGCCCGCGGGCATCTCCCGCAGCCTCGACGGCCGCCTCGACCGGGTCCCGCACGGCGCGATCACCTTCGACACCCTGCGCGAGTACGTCATCGGCGACGAGCTGCGCCACGTGCACTGGCGCACCAGCGCCAAGGTCGGCGAGCTGATGGTCCGCGAACACCTCGACACCAGCCTGCCGCAGCTGGTCGTGCTGCTCGACGACCGGGCCGGGTCCTGGGCCGACCGCGACGCGGCCGGGTCGGCGTCGTTCGAGAGCGCCTGCGAGGCGGCCGCGTCGATCGTGGCCGCCGCGACCCGCGAGGACCTGCCGGTGACGCTGCACCTGGTCAGCGGACCGGCGGCGGGCGGCGGCCGGATCCGCGGCGCGGCCCGCGGGCTGCTGGACCTGCTCGCCGAGGCCGAACCCGCGCCCGGCGGCGACGAACTGCTGGTCACCGCGACGAGCCGGCTGCGCCAGCACCGCCCCGGCGACACCCTGATCTACCTCACCGGCACCGCCGGGCTGGCCGACCTGGCGCTGGTGTCCGGGCTCAAGGGCCCATTCCCGGCGGTCGCCGTCGGGGTGCTCGGCCCGCGCCTGGCCGCCGAGCCGCAACCGGCCGGGGTGCTGCTGCTGCGCGCCGAGGACGGCGAGGACTTCGCCGCGGTATGGGACGGGGTGGCCCGATGGTAGCCCGCGGCCTGCGCATCCTGCTGCCACCGGCGCTGATCACCGCGATGCTGGTGCTCTGCGGCCTGGTCGCCGACCGGATCTACAACGGCACCCTGTTCACCGTGCTCGTCGCGGGCGCGGCCGCCGGTTCCGTGACGGTCAGCCTCGCGCTGACGCGACTGCGGGCGTGGGTCGTCGCGCCGCTGTCGATGTTGGGACTGGCTGGTTACCTGGCCTTCGCGCTGAACCTGTCCGCAGGGCGCGCGGGCATCGCCGGGGACCTGCCGACGATCGCCACCGACGCGCTGCGCGACGGCATCCCCCGGCTGCTGGCCGTGCTGGTGCCCGTCGAGCCGCAGCCCGACACGGTCGCGGTGCCGGTCATCGCGACCTGGCTGGCCGGGCTCATGGCGATGGAGCTGACCGTACGCACCCGACGCACGCTGATCGGGCTGACTCCGCCGGTGCTGCTGTTCGCCGGGGCACTGTGGCTGGTCGGGCCGGGCGCGCCGCGTACGCCCTGGCCGGCCTTGGGGTTCGCGGCGCTGGCCGTCGCGGCGCTGGCGTTCACCGGCCGGGTCCGCACCCCCGACACCGGTATCGACCCGGTCACCCGCCGGGCGCTGCGGCTGCGGGCCGCGCTCGCGGGCGGTATGGGGTTCGCGCTGATCCTGGCCCTGGTCGCCGGGGCCGCGCCGCCGGTCGCGCAGCAGGTCACCGCCGCGCCGTTCGACCCGCGCAGCCTCATCGACCCGCCCGACCTCGACGCCCTCGACGAGAACCCGCTGATCCGGCTGTCGGGCTGGGCGCTGCAGCCGCAGGAGAAGCTGCTCGACGCCGACGTCGCCGCCGACACCCGGATCCGGCTGGCGGTGCTGTCCGACTACGACGGCGTGACCTGGAAGGTCGGCGCGACCTACCGCCCGGCCGGGCGCAGCCTGCCCCGCCCGCCCGGCGAGGTCGGCACCGGGCAGGTGACCCAGCGCATCACCGTCGCCGGGCTCACCGGCAAGCTCCTGCCCGCCGCCGCGACCCCCAGCCACGTCGACGGCGTACGCGTCGCCTACGACCAGTCCACCGGCACCATGCTGCGCCCGGAAGGGCTCAGCGCGGGCATGACCTACACCGTCACGTCACTGCACAGCGAACCCGACGTGAACCTGCTCCCGGTCGCTGACGTGCCCTCGGGTGCGGCGATGGCCCGCTACGTCACGCTGGGCCCGAACGTGCCCGACAACCTCAGCCGCCTGGCGCAGAAACTCGGCGCGGACAACGGGGCGCCGTACCAGCGGGCGCTGGCCATCGAGCAGTTCCTCGCCGAGCACTACAAGCTCGACCCGCAGGCGCCCAGCGGGCACGCGTACCCGAACCTGAACTTCTTCCTGTTCGGACCGGCCAACACCGGCGCGGGCAAGGGCACCTCGGAACAGTTCGCGGCGTCGTTCGCGGTGCTGGCCCGGCTGCTGAACCTGCCCAGCCGGGTCGTCGTCGGGTTCACCGCCCGCTCGGGCAACCATCCGATCACCGCGGGCGACGCGCTGGCCTGGCCCGAGGTCTACTTCACCGACCTGGGCTGGGTGCCGTTCCACCCGCTGCCCGAGCCGAACACCGAGACCAAGCCGCTGGAGGACGAGTTCAAGCCGCAGCCGGAGAACTCGCAGCCCCCGCCGTCGGAGGAGCCGATCCCGACGCTGGAGCCGACCGCGGAGGGGCCCAGCGCCGCGCCGTCGGCCGGTGGCCCGGCCGCCGGTGGTGTGAACGTGGCCCTGGTCGCCGGGGCGGGCGGTGGCGGGCTGATCGTGCTGCTGCTGGCCGCGTTCATCGTGTTCGTGCTGGTGGCGCGCGGTGCGCTGCGGCGGCGGCGGCTCGATGAGGGCAGCCCGGACTCACGGATCGAAGGCGCGTGGCTGGAGGTCGGCGACGCGCTGCGGCTGGCCGGTCGCCGCGCCCCGGAACATCTGAGCGCCGCGGAGGTCGCCGCGCACGCAGCGCAGGCCGCCGCGCCGGTACGCGGCAAGCACGACGTGCGCCTGGCCGCGCCGACCCTGGACGAGCTGGCCGAGGCGGTCAACCAGACCGTGTTCGGGCCGGGCACCGCCGGCGACGAGCAAGCCGAGGCGGCCCGCACCCGGGCGGTGGCCTACATCGACGAGCTGAAAGCCCGCCGCTCCTGGTGGCGGCAGCTGCTGTGGACGCTGCACCCGGGCCCGCTGCGCTGGCGGCGCGGCGGACCGGGCAAGGCCGGGCAGGGCGCTCCCCGCCCATGACGGGCCACGCCACCTCACGTGTGCTGTCCGCGTCGGGCCGAACGCCCACCGCCCGACGGGGTCGCCAGGTTACTAGCAGTCAGCGAGGTCGGTGCGGGAGAAGTCGCCGTATGGCGGAACCTGGACGCTGACGCCGATGCCCGGACCGAGCGGGGTGTCCGGGTGGGCGCAGACAGTCTTGAGCGGAACGCTGGTGGTGACCGTCTGCACCGACTGGCCGCCGGTCCCGTTGACCGTGACGGTGCGGGTGATGTAGCCGGTTTCCACGCCGCCCTTCGGGTAGGTGAAATCGACCCGGATGCGTACCGGCCCCGTGCCGGTGACGGTCGCCGTGATGGTGGCGGTGTACAGGGAACCGTTTTTGGAGGACTGCAGCGACAGAGCCTTGATCTTCGCCGTGGGCTTGGGGCTCGACTTGACCGTCGGCGTCTTCGTCGGGCGGGGCGACGGCTTACCGGTCGGGCTCGGCGCGACGCTCGGAGTGGGGCTCAGCTCCGGGCTCGGTGAGGGCTCGCCAGTCGGGCTCGGGGCCACGTCGACCGCGGCGACGGCGACCGGGTCGGCGGCAGGACCGCCGGGTTTGGTTACGAGCCACACGACGTACCCGCCACCTGCGCCGGTGAGCATGATCAGCATTGCCGCGACACCGATGAGTGCGTTGCGCAGGGCAGGCGCGATCGGCTTGCGGGCTGGGTCGGTCATCGAGAACTCCCGGGGTACGGCGTCGTCGCCGAACCGTAGACGGATCGGCCACTCCCCACAAGATCAGCCGAACGGCCAGCGTCAGCCCCTGACGGGCATGACGATGGCCCACCCCGTGACGAGGTGGGCCATCAGTGATCGGCGTTATCCGAGTGCCGCGACCTCGCGGACGGCCGCGGCGATGGCCGGGGCGTCCTTGCGCAGGATCGCGCCGTGGTTGCTGGACACCTTCGCGCTGATCCGGATGTTGGCGTTGCGGGCGGTCACCCCGTCCAGGCTGGTGCGGATGCGTTCCTGCTCGTCGCCCTTGCTGCCCATGGAGGTGCCCGACGCGACCACGTACCGGGTCGGCACGGTGATGGCGTCCAGCACCGGGCCGAGTTCGGCCTCGCGGGAGATCACGCCGATCTCGATGTTGCTCGTGGCCTGCTCGTCGGCGTTCATCCGCGGGACCAGGCCGGTCGGGCGCAGCAGCGGCATGAACCAGCCCATCCGCTTGAACATGGTGCGGATGCGCTGCTCCATGGCGTCGTCCAGCCAGTCGTACGGGAAGGCACCGTCGACCAGCACCGCGCCGATGGTGCGGGCCGGGTTGCGGCTGGCCCAGTGCGCGGCGGCGAACGCCCCGTACGACCAGCCCACCAGCAGTGCCCGGTCAACGCCCCGCGCCGCGAGCACGGCGTCGACGTCACGCAGCGCCGCTGCGAAGGAGTAGTCCGCCGAGCGCAGCGACTTGCGGCCGCGCGCCCGTTCGTCGTAGGTGATGTGCCGCCACCCTGGCCCCAGTTCGACGATGGTGCGCCGCCAGTAGCCCTGGGTGGCGAACTGCCCGTTGAGGTAGAGCAGGGGCACGCCGGGGCCGCCGGTGTCGGTGACGGCCAGGGCGGTGTCGTCGACCGGCACCATGCCGGTCCAGTGTGCGTCGTTGGCGGGGGTGCTGTTGCGGGTCATCTGCTTCTCCTGGGGGCGTGGGGGTGGTCAGAGGCTGCGGGCGGCGATGTCGCCGTGGGTGGTGGTGGCGTGGATGAGCAGCGCGGCGTCGCCGTCGTTGCGCAGCACGTTGCTGATCCGGCCGTAGCCGGTGCCCGCGTCCATGGCGGCCGAGATACCGCTGGCGGCGCCGATCGAGATGTCACCGGACTGGGTGCGCAGCGTGACGGTGCCGCGTACGGCCTCGGCGATCCGGATGTCTCCCCGGGCGGTGCTGATGTCGGCGGGGCCGTTGAGCCGGCCGACCTCGACGTCGCCGTCGACCGCGGTCAGCCGCACGCTGCCCGCCTCGTCGAGCTTGATCTGCCGGTACGCGCCCTCGACGGCGACGTCGCCCAGGCGGCCGACGCCGCGCACCTCGGAGGCGGCGGACCTGGCCTCGACCCGTGAACCGGCGGGCAGCTGCACGGTGACCTCCACGGCACCCGACGGGCCGAAGAGCTGGTTCTTCGGCTCGGGAGTGTCGATGCGCAGCACACCGTCGGCGTACGCGATGGTGGTCTGCTCGGCGGTCTGCACGTCGCGGGTCTTGCCGGGGTTGGCCGGCCGGACCTCGACGGTCGTGTCGGCGCGGTCGGCGGCGATGAACTGGATGCGCCCGGCGACGACGTTCAGGACGGCGGCGATCGGGGCGGGGGTGGCGAACTTCTGCATCGTGGTCTCCGATGTTCGATTCTCTGCTGTTTCTGACATGGGAAAAGCTACGTTGCTTTCCATATCTTGGCAACAGGTTCGTTGCACCGGAGTCGCATAACAGCACGTCAGTAGCCTGAAAGTGTTGCAACGGATCTGATTTCAACGCAACGCTGATGCCACTCAGCGTTGCAATGAACTGGCAGTGAACGCTATAGTCGACGCCACCAGGACACCCACCACCGAGGAGATCGCGATGCCAGGAGGCCGGCTCAGCCAGCAGGAACGTCAGCAGATCGCCGCGGGGCTGGCCGACGACCTCCCCTACGCCGAGATCGCGCGGCGGCTGGACCGGCCGACCTCCACAGTCACCCGTGAGGTGTTGCGCAACGGCGGCCCCGTCGCCTACCGCGCCGAACTGGCCCACCGCGCCACCGAACGCCGCGCCCACCGGCGGCGGCCCGTCGCCGCCCGGGGTCCCGTCTCAGCCGCTCAGCCGCACGGGCGCGACGCCGAGGCCGTCGCGGAGTACGAGGAGCGGCTCACCGTCGTCCTCATGGGATCCGGCCTGCCCAGGATGTCGGCCAGGGTGCTCACCACCCTGTTCACCACGGACGCGGGCAGTGTCACCGCATCCCAGCTCGCCCAGCGCCTGCAGGTCAGCCCGGCGTCGATCTCCAAGGCGATCGCCTTCCTGGAGAGCCAGAGCCTGGTGCGCCGGGAACGCGACGAGCGCCGCCGCGACCGCTATGCCGTCGACGACGAGCTGTTCTACCAGGCGACGATCGCCGGGGCGCGGGCCAACGACCAGATAGTCGCGGCAGCACGCGAGGGCGTCGCCGTGCTCGGCGCGGACACCGCCGCGGCCCGCCGCCTGGAGAACATCGCCCGCTTCATGACCTTCATCAGCGAGAGCATCCTGCGCGCCGCCGAGCAGGCCCGCGAAGTACTGCACACCAAGCCGGATGACGGCTCGGCCGACACCGCCCGGCCCTGACCGCACCGCGGGAGCCGGGCGGGCCGCGTCACCGGCTCAGGCGAAACGTTCGCCGCGCATGACCGCCTGCGCCACCTGGCGCAGTTTGTCGTCGTCGGGCGCGAAGCCTTCCGCGATGTCGGGGTGCAGGCCGTCGCGCGTCTCGCGCATGATCCAGGAGACGACCTCGTCCTCACTCTGCCCGTCGTACTGGTCGGCGACGCGGTTGGCCGCCTGCTCCAGTGCGGACGTCAGCTGCGCCTCCAGCGGCTCCTGGAGTTTGCGCTCCACGGCGTTGAGCTCGCTGCCATCGAGGGACACGTGCATCTCGGTCATGATCGCTTCCTTAGGTCGTCGGCCCGTGGGCTACCGAAAAGGTGGCTGCGAACCCACAGCTACCCGCAACACGGCCGCGCCAAGCATGACTCATCCCGACAATCGCCCCGCCGATTCAGCCCCACCACCCGTTGCGTGTCGCCCGCCGACGCCGCCGCGCAACGTGGCACCGACACCCACCGCGAAGATCACCGTTTGAGGTCACAAAGTGCAGCGTGGCCCCAGGTTTTGACCGCAAACAGCGATCTTGAAAAGCAGTCGTCAACCCTGGGTTGACGGTAGCGGATCGTCAACCTAAGGTTGACGCATGGCTGAGACACCTCGACTCGACGACCTCATCGACGTCATCAAGACCCGCCACCCCGACGGCAACCCGCTGCACCAGCTCAGCGACGCCGTCGAACTGGGCCAGCACCTCGGCGAACTCGCCGACCACCTCATCGGCCACTTCGTCGACCGCGCCCGCCACTCCGGGGCGTCCTGGACCGACATCGGCCAGAGCATGGGCGTCACCAAGCAGGCCGCCCAGAAGCGCTTCGTCGCCAAGGAGTCCGACAACAGCTCCGAATCCGACATGCGGGCCTTCGCCCGCTACGACGACGGCGCCCGCCAGGCCGTCGTGCTCGCCCAGCAGGAGGCCATGTCCGCCGGACACGAGACCATCGGCCCGCACCACCTGCTGTCGGCGATGCTGCACGACCCCGCCACCCGAGGCAGCCGCGCCGTCGAAGCCACCGGCACCGTCGCGGCCGTACGCGCCGCCCTTGCCGAGCGCTTCCCCGCCACCGGTGCCCCGGGCACCGCCCCCGTGTCGTTCGCGCCCCAGGGCAAGAAGGCACTCGAACTCACCCACCGCGAGGCTCTGCGCCTCGGCGACGAACACATCGGCACCGAACACCTGCTGCTCGGCATCCTCGACCTCACCGAAGGCGACACCGTAGACCTGCTCGCCCGCCATGGCGTGACCCGCGACAGCGCCGAAGCCGCGCTCGCCGGACTCCGCTGACCCTGCGGCGGATACGACGCGGGGCCGGGGCGCTGTCGCGCACCCGGCCCCGCGTGCCCCACCGCTAGCCTGTGATCGTGCCCTTGCCGGTGATGTCGGCGAGGTCGACGACCCGCGGGTCGGCCACGACGCCGAGCCACAGCCGTTCGGCCGGCTCGGTCACCTTGTCCTTGCGGGTGTCGACCGGGAACACCACCGACACCTGACCGGCCGGGATGGTCCGGCAACCCAGGTACGGCGTGAAGTCCAGCAGGAGTGTGGCAGTGTCGGGCACCGTCGCACCGCACACGCTCAGATCCTGGGACAGCGGCCGCGACAGGCTCACCGTGAACGCCAGCGGCTGCCCCTCGACGGCCGTGGCGTCGGAGACCCGCAGCGACGCGCGGGTGCCGAACACCGCCACCTGCGGGTCGTGGTCGCTGGCCCCGCGGGCGCCGTCGCCGTCGTGGTCGGCGGCCCAGTCGGCGTTGATGTGCGCCGCCCGGATCTTGACCAGGTCACCGTAGAGCTCGTCGTTGACGAACAGGTGGTCCAGCGTCTGCGCCTGGCCCTGGAACACGTACGAGTACGCGCTGCCGGGCACCTGCGCGGCCAGGTCGTTCCACAGGTTGTGCAGACCCAGGTCGTACAACGGCTTGAGCTGGTCGGACGGGATGTCGCTGTCGGACATCGCGATCGGGTCGTCCGGACGCGGGAACACGTTCAGGTCGCCGCCGTACACCACGCGGGCGTACGGGGACGCCGCCTCGATCGCGGCGACGATCGCCGCGCCGTAACGGGCCTGCTCCGTACGCTGCCCGACGCGCGCCTGCGGCGTCGAGGAGTAGTGGTTCGACACCGCCCACAGCTCGTAGGTGTCCGCGCCGCCCGGCTGCGCCGCGACGGTGAACCTGGCCACCTGCGGGGCACGAGTGAACACGTTCGACCCGTCCACGCCCGTGGACGTGTCGACGTCGCCCGGCAGCACCGCGTTGAGCGACTTCGGGTTCTGCACGTCGGCGTTGTAGCCCAGCGCCGCCGACCGGAACTGCACGCCCGGCGTCGCCGTCAGCACCGCCGACGGGGCCGCCAGGGTGAGCCGGTCGGTGCGGTACAGGAACCCGGCGACGATGCCACGCACGTCCGCGCCGTCGCGGTCGTACGCCGCGTCGTAGACCGGACCGCCCGCCGCCGCGACCGCCAGCGCCAGTTCCTGCAGCGTGTCCGGCTTGCCGTCGGCGTTGTTCACCGCGCCGCAGACCAGCACGCCACCGGTGACGGCGCAGATGTCCTGGTCCTCGGCCTCCTGCACGAGCAGCAGGTCGGGCCCGTGCAGGTCGTTGGCGATCTGCGACGCCAGCGCGCCCAGGTGCGCCTGGTAGTCGGCCTCGTTGAGCGGCACGTAGTCGAACGGCGGCGAGACCCCGGGGCAGCCGGAGTTGCCCAGGTAGTCGCAGCCGTCGAACGGGTCGTCGCGGAAGTCGTACAGGTTCTCCACGTTGTACGTCGCCACGGCCAGCTCGCGGTCGCGGTTGATCGGAGCCGGGGCGCTGTTGGCCGACGGGTCCGCACCCGCGCCGAAGGCAGCCGAGGCGACCTGGATGCCGTACTTGTCGAAGGAGAAGTTCAGACCACCGACCGCGTCGGCGGTCAGCACGTCGAACGTGTGCGCGGGCGGCAGCAGCGTCGTGGCGTCCTGCGCGGTCCACTTCACGCCGGTGGTGCCCAGCATGATCCGGGTGCCGTTGCCGTCGTCGAAGACGTGCGCGGTGTCGTTGTCCATCGGGTGCGCGTCACGGTAGACCCGCCGGGTCAGCGGGTCGGTGCGGTCCAGCAGCGGGTCGTCGACGTCCAGGACGTACACCTCGGAGTCGGCGGTCGAGGCGAACACGTCCCGGCCGCTGGCCGCGACACTGCCCGCACGCACGCGCAACTGCTCGCCCTCGTGGCGCTCCCAGAACCGGTTCGCCGCGGCGAGGTCCTGCGGCGGCGTGGCGTTGGTGACCGCGACGTCGGTGACGCCGGACTCGATCACCCGGACCAGCGACGCCGAGGACAGCTGGGTCATGAAGAAGTACTCCGACACCCGCGCCCGCAGCACGACCTCGTCACCGACGGTCGGCACGTAGCCGCCGACCAGCGACGTGAAGCCGCCCATGAACACGAAGATGCCGTCGGAGCTGGTCGCGTCGCCGTCGGTCGCGCCGTTACGCGACTGCAGGTAGAAGCCGTACTGGGCGGCTCCGGCGGCGGTGCGGGCCAGGGTCCGCTGGGTGATCACACCGCGGACGTCGTACAGCGTGCTGCTGGTGCCCGTGCCGGTGGCCGGAGCCAGCGGCGAACGATCCTGCACACCGTTCTCGGCGTCGGTGGTCGGGCCCTGCACCTGCCCGACGCTCAGGACCCCATTGACCGTGACGGTGAACCCGCAGGTCGAGGTGGTGCCGTCGATGTCGGTCGCGGTCATCGTGAGCGCGTACGACCCGGACGGCAGGCCCGCGTCGGCGGTGACCGTCGCGGACGCCGTGCCACCGGCGGCGGTAGCCGGGGTGAACGCGGTCCGCGTGATCGAACCCGCGGCCGGGGCCGGGACGACGTTCGTGATCGCGAGGTCGACGATCGTGTCGTCGGCGTCGGTCGCGGTGACCACCCGGGTGCCCGTCTCGCCCTGGCCCACGGTCAGCGCGCCACCGCAGGTCAGGGTCGCGGGCGCGTCGACGGGTCCGCCGCCGGTGCTGTGCGCGCCGAGGCCGTCGACGGTGTCGGTGGCAAAGCCGACCCAGCCGGTGGCCGGGTCGAACGTGTCGCCGGGCTCGGTGTCGCCGAACGACACGGCCGCGTCGCGGCGGATCGTGTTGTCGGCGGTGCTGTTCAGGCCGGTGCCCCACTCGGTGCCGGGATCGGTGCCGATCTGCCCGAGCGAGTCCACGACCGCACCGGCCGCACCGCCCTTGCGCAGCACGATCGCGTCGTCGCCGTTGTAGAAGCTCGCGGAGCTGGTCTGGTCGGCCTGCGCCAGGATCGCGGCGTTGGCGCTGGCGTGGGCCAGCACGAACACGTCACCGTCGGCGACCGTCCCGGTCAGCGCGATGGTGCCACCGGCGGTGGTCGCGCCGTTGAAGTAGAACTGCACGACGTACTGCCCAGCGGCCAGGTCCACGGCCGAGCCGGTGCCGTTGTAGAACTCCAATGCCTTGTTGTTGGAGCTGCCCTCGACATACTCGGAGATGAGCAGGTCGGTCGGCGCGGCCAGCGCGGCGGGTGACGCCGCGGTGAATCCGGCGAGCACGGCAAGCACAACAGCGGCGCGCAAAGTGCGACGCATCGATTTCCTCCCGGGGTTTAGGAGGATGACCCTACTGGCCGGTCACGAAGAGGTAAACCCGGCTCCATGACCTGCGGATGAATACTGTGGACGAGATGCGAGCCATCGGCCGATCACGACGGATTCACCTACCGGCGCCTATGCGGGCAGCCCGCAGCCGCCCTGCCGACCGGTCACCGTCAGTGTCTCGCCGTCGAAGTCGACCGATCCCGACCGGCCATCCCTGAGCCGGACCGTGACCTGGTTGGGGCCGGTGAACCCGGCCCATTCCACCGGGTCCTGCTCACTGTCGCCGTCGTACCCGGTGAAGCAGGCGAACGCGTGCTCCGACTCCCGGCTCCACAGTCCCTCTCGCGAGCGAAGCCACATCGCGTCGCGGTCGGACAGGTAGCTGTCACGGCTGACCAGTGCGAACCCGCCGTCGGCGGACACCGCCACAAGACTCACCGAAGTGGCCCGCGAGCTGAGCTCACCTGCCTGCTCACCGACGAACCAGCCGCAGGTCGCGCACAGGGTCAGGCAGGCCGCCGCCACGTACGCAACCCCACGCGAGCGCGGCGTGCGCAGCCCGAACACCGGGCCTGCGGCGGCCAGCAGCACTCCCGCCAGGCAGATCAGCACGATGGCGATGGCCGAACCGTGATCGAGCAGCACCACCCACCGGCCGGAATCACGGATGATCGCGGCGGCGGTGACCAGCAGGAGCACTGACAGCACCCACATCACCGTGCCGAGCACGGCCCGCGTCCTGCCACGGCGCGGCGGCAGCCCGTCCGTCGTCATCGCGACAGCCTGCCACGCGGCAGGTCGGCGTGTTGACCCGTCACCGCGCCGCCTGTCGAGCGGGCCGCATATCGGCTGGTCGGAGACTGGACGTCTGGCCGGGGTACAGGCTGACGCCACGGGCCTTACCCTCATCGCCATGCGATCTCCCCTGCGCGCGCTGCACCCCCGGCAGTTTCGCGGCCTGCGGCTGTTCCTCGTCATCACCGTGGCCGCCCTGGCGGCCGGGCTGGCGGGTTCCGCGCTGCTGCCCGCCGAGCACCGGGGGCTGGCGATCGGGTTGATCCTGGCCGCGGGCCTGGCCGCCGGGTGGTTCGCGCTGTCCGGGTTCCGACCGGTGTGGACGACGATCGCGGCGGTGATCGGGTTCCTGTTCGTGGTGATCGTGCTGCGCGAGACCGGCCCGAGCCTGCTGCAGCTGCGCGGCGGGCAGGTCGAGGCGCAGGTCATGGCCGTACGGGAGAGCGGCGGCTCGGCCGACCGTTACCACTACGCGATGGCCGCCCACTCGGGCCGGGCCGTCGGCGGCGAGCTGACCGCCGACCGTGACGCCTACCGCATCGGCGAGTCGGTGACGATCGTCGAGGAGCCGGACGGGCTGGCGCATCCGATGCTGCCCAGCGAGCTGACCGAACACCGGGACAGCTGGCTCGCGGTCACCGTGCTGTATCTGGTGACCACGGTGCTGTGCCTGCTGGCGGGGCGGCCCCGGCGGACCGAGGAGGGCTGACCGCTGTCAGAGGTGCGCCTCCAGCCAGGGGCGCAGCACCGGCAGCACGGCCGGGGCGAGCATGGCCTGCATGTGGTCGAGGCCGTCGAGCACGGCGACGTCCCAGCCGAGCGCCGTGAGGCCGTCGCGGTCGCGGGTCACGGGTCCGGCGATGTCGACGGTGACGCCGCCCCAGGGTTCGGCGTACTCCATGGTGTCGGCGGAGCCGACGACGCACAGCCGCGGGCAGGTCAGCGACGGCTGGGCGGCGCGGTCGTCGAAGTCGCGTAGCGCTTCGTACAGGGTGACGAACTGCCGGGTCTGGTCGACGGTCGTGACGACCGAGACCGTCGACCAGTCGCCAGGCACGGTCTCGGTGGGGGTCGGCGGGTTCCGCACGGCGGCCAGCGATGCCGTCTGGGCGGCGCGGGTCACTGCGAGCATCGCCGCGTACGGGCCGCCGACCGGCGGGTAGCCTCCCATGACCAGGGCGGACAGCCGGTCGGTGCGCAGGGCGAGCTGCTGGCCGAGCAGGCCGAGCCAGGAGTAGCCGTAGTAGGCGAAGCGTCCGGCTCCGGCGGCGTCGGCGATGGCCAGCAGGTCGGCGGCCGCGTTGGCCGGGGTGAGGGTGTCCGGTTTCGGGTGGGCCATGACGTGGCCCTCGTAGTCGGCGGCGACGACCCGGAACCGGTCGCGCAGGCCGTCGATCAGGGATCGGCCGAGGGCGGGATCGGCGCCCCAGGCGCGCATCGCCTCGGCTTTCGGGCCTTCGAGGGGGACGGGGTCGACCGGCAGCAGCACGGCGGGGCCGTCGCCGTGCACCTCGACCTCGATCGTGCTCCCGTCGTGCAGTATCGCGCTCGCCATCATCATCTCCGTATGCTGTAAAGCGATCCTCGGCCCGACATTAGCTTACGGCGTACGGAGTTGTACATGACGTTGTACGGCGGCCAGGGCGACCCGGCCCGGACCATGGCACTGCTGTGGCGCGCGCACTCCCCCGCCGCCACTCAGGCGACCCGGCCACGCAGTGCCCCCGGCCCGAAACAGGGCCTCACCGTCGACGCGATCATCGAGGCGGCCATCGCGGTCGCCGACGCCGACGGCATGGACAGGCTGTCGATGCGCGCCGTCGGCGAACGGTTGGGCACCTCGGCGATGGCGCTGTACACCTACGTGCCGAGCAAGCGCGAACTCGTCGACCTGATGTACGACCACGCCCACGCGGGCTGGCCGCAGGCGCCTGAGACCGGCGACCGCCGCGCCGCGGTGCTGGCGTGGGCCGACCACCTGTGGGACCGCTACCTGCGCCACCCGTGGCTGCTCCAGGTCTCCTACGCCCGCCCCGTGCTCGGCCCGAACGAGCAGGCCGTTCTCGAATCCCTGCTGGCCATCCTGGACGGGACCTCACCGCAGCACCTGCGCGCAGCCGTCAGCGCACTGTTCCATCTCGTACGCGGCGCGGCGCAGACCGCCACCGAAGGCCGGGCCGCAGCGGGAGCCACCGGCACCTCCGACGAGCAGTGGTGGACCGAACGATCCGCCCTGCTCGCCGACCTAGCCCCCGACTTCGCCCAGCGCTTCCCTCACTCGACCGGCCTGGCGGGCGCACCGTCCGGCACCGGCGGTTACGACCCCGTCAGCCAGGCCAGGCACGCCCTCGACGGCGGCCTGCGCCTGCTCCTGGACGGCCTGCTCGACGGCTGAACACCGGCTGTTAACACCATTCCGGATGACGAAATATTTAGTTTCTTGAGATCGTCGAGAGGCCTTTCTAGGCTCGACGACATGGAGCGCAGGCCCTTGTTCACGGCCCGCCGGCACGTCGACCTTCGACGGCAGGCGAGCTCGCTCTGTCCGCGCTGAACCGCGTCTTCGGGCCGCCCACCGGCGGCTGATCACCCGCGGCCGCCTGGCACCGCCACCGCCGCCCGCTCCCCTGTCACCGGCTGCACGCCGGGCACCCCATGCTGCGCGGCGGGACACCGCCGTGCGCGTACGAAAGGAAGGCCCATGTCCGAGACCACCCCCTCGCTCAACCGGCGCACGTTCCTCGCGGCGTCGGCCGCGGCGGGCGCGACCGCGGCCGCCGGCTGGCCCGCGGCCGCCGCGCAGGCCGCCGACACCAGGCCGAACATCCTGGTCATCGTCACCGACGACCATCCGAAGCAGACCGCGTGGGCGATTCCGAAGACCCGGGCCTGGCTGACCGGCAACGGCGTCGAGTTCACCCGCGGGCACGCGACCACCCCGCTGTGCGCGCCGGGCCGCTCCTCGATCTTCACCGGCCAGTACGCGCACAACCACGGCGTACGCGGCAACCAGCACGCCGCGAACCTCAACCACCATTCGACCGTGCAGCGCTACCTGCAACAGCACGGCTACCGCACCGGCTTGTACGGCAAATACCTCAACGGCTGGGACGTCGACGACAACCCGCCCCACTTCGACGAGTTCGCGGTGCTCGCCCCGCCGACGTTCAACAACGGCACCTGGAACGTCGACGGCACCGTCCAGACGATCAACAACTACACGACGACGGTGGTGAAGAACCGGGCCCTGAGCTTCCTCGACCGCAGCACCGCCGACACCCGCCCCTGGTTCCTCTACCTCGCCCCCTACGCCTCCCACGGCCCCAACACCCCCGAGGGCAAGTACGCCGACACGCCCGTGCCCGCCTGGGACGGCCGCCCGTCGGTGCCCGAAGCCGACCGCAGCGACAAGCCCGGCTTCATCAAGGACGCCACCGGCACCCTGGCCGACGGCCGCAACATCCGCACCAACCAGCTGCGTACGCTGCTGTCGGTCGACGACGCCGTGCAGGCCGTGCACGACAAGCTCGAAGCCCTCGGCCAGCTCGACAACACCCTGGTGTTCTTCATCGCCGACAACGGCTTCGCCTGGGGCGACCACGGCTGGACCAAGAAGTCGGTGCCCTACACCCCCGTCGTCGAGGTGCCGTTCTTCGTGTCCTGGCCCGCCGGCGGCCTGGACACCGGCGCGAACGACAGCCGCCTCGCCGCCAACATCGACATCGCGCCGACCATCCTCGACGCCGCCGGGATCACCCCGGACGCCCAGTACCCGCAGGACGGGCGCTCGCTGCTCGGCTCCCACCGGCGCAACCACGTGCTGACCGAGTTCTTCAAGCACGGCACCGGCGCAGGCGGCCCGCTCACCTGGGCGTCCTGGATCGGCGCGAACAAGCAGTACACCGAGTACTACCAGTTGCACACCGACGACAACGGCCTGCCGACCGGCTCCGGCGCGGTCCTGTTCCGCGAGTACTACGACCTCGTCAACGACCCGCACCAGCTCGTCAACAAACTCCACAACGCCACCCCGGCCCAGGAACAGGCCCTGGGCATCCCCGCCCTGGCCGCGCAGCTGGCCGCCGACCGCGTCAGCTCCGGCAGCACCGCCCCCTGATCCGACCGACGACGCCCGGCGGCGGCATCCCCGCCGCCGGGCACCTGGAAGGACCCTCCATGGCCGACCACCCGCCCGCGTGCTGCGCGCCCTCAGCGGACCGCAGCGGACCTGCCCTGCTCACACTCAGCCCACGGTCGGCGGGCATCGCCGGAGCGCCGCAGACGCACGACCACTCGTCGGTCGACCGGGCCGCCAGCCCGCCGAGCAGGGCTGTCGCGCGCACCGTCGCCATACCCGGTGGCAGGTTCCTGATGGGCACCGACGACGCCGAAGGCTTCCCCGCCGACGGCGAAGGCCCGGTCCGCGAGATCACACTGGGCGGCTTCCGGATCGCCCCGACCACGGTCACCAACGCCCAGTTCGCCACGTTCGCCAAGGCCACCGGGCATGTCACCGACGCCGAGCGGTTCGGGTTCTCGTTCGTGTTCGAGGGCTTCCTGCCGCCGCAGCTGGCCCGGCAGACCCAGCGGGTGCAGGCCACGCCGTGGTGGGCGGTGGTGCCCGGAGCCGACTGGCGGCACCCGTACGGACCAGGCTCCGACGTCGGCACGCTGCAGAACCATCCCGTGGTCCACGTCTCCTGGCACGACGCGCAGGCCTACTGCGACTGGTCCGGCACCCGGCTGCCGACCGAGGCCGAATGGGAGTACGCCGCCCGCGGCGGCCTGGAGCAGGCCCGCTACCCGTGGGGTGACGAGCTGACTCCGGGCGGACGCCACCAGTGCAACATCTGGCAGGGCGAGTTCCCGACCCGCAACACCGCCGCCGACGGCCACCTCGCCACCGCCCCGGTCAAGTCGTTCCGCCCCAACGGGTACGGGCTCTACAACGTCGCAGGCAACGTGTGGGAGTGGTGTACGGACTGGTTCAGCGTCGACTTCCACGTCACCGGCCCGCGCGCCGACCCGGCCGGACCGGAGCAAGGCACGGCCCGCGTCATGCGCGGCGGCTCGCACATGTGCCACGAGTCGTACTGCAACCGCTACCGCATCGCGGCCCGCTCGTCGAACACCCCTGACAGCTCCGCGGGCAACATCGGCTTCCGCGTCGCCGCCGACTGACTCGCTGTCGTCGCGTCGCGGGCAGCAGGCAGAGCTTCTCAGCGACAATAACGACATGTCGGTCATTCGGCGGTATCCGATCGTGCAACCGCTGATCAACAGCATCCTGTTGCTCGTCGTGTACTTCGTCGTGCCTACTGACAGCGGTCACGGCACCGTGCCACTGATCATCCGTACCCTGGCCACGCTCGTCGGGCTGGCCGTCGCGGTGACACTGATCGTGCGCCAGGTCCGCCGCCAGCTCGACGTCGCCGAAGCGCCGCTGACCGGCCTGCTCACCACCCTGGTCGGCGGAGTGCTGTTCTTCGCCCTCGCCGACTACCTCGTCGCGGTCAACGCGCCAGGCGAGTTTGTCGACCTGGACACCCGCGTCGACGCGCTGTACTTCGCCCTGTCGACGCTCGCCACGGTCGGGTTCGGCGACGTGCACGCGCAGGGCCAGGTCGCCCGCTCCCTGCTGATCGTGCAGATGCTGTTCAACGCCGTCATCATCGCCACCGGCCTGTCCGTGCTGTCCAGGCAGATCGCCACCCGCGCCCGCGAGCGCCGCAGCCGCTGACCGGCCAGCACGCAGGCATGATCGCCGTTTGCGGTCAGAACACGGGGTATGGCCTGACATCTCGACCGCAAACAACGATCATGCCGCAGGGGCGCGGCTGACCCCACCGCGTCGCAGAGGTTCCCCGCGCGCGACGTACTCGCCGCGATGAGACGGGTCATGTCCCGCGAGATGACCTCGATCGGAAAGGCCTAGAGCACCACGGCGTAGTCGTGGTCGAGCCAAATCTGGCGGCGACCGTCGTCGAAGGCAGTCATGCCGAAGCGGCGGATGCCGGGGTACTGCCAGCGGCTCCAGCGCTGCCAGGTGTCCTCGACCTGCGGCCACAGCTGGCGTGGCCCGCCGTAGATGACGGTAGCCTTGCCGTTGTCGTCACCGGGCCGGTACTGCACCCACGAGCAGTCGTCCTCGGCGCGAAGGAACACGCCTTCGCCGCCCTCAGGCAGGTGGCTGCTGATCGGGCCGAGGCCGGGCACGGCCAGTTGCAGCAGGAACCGGAACTCGCGGGAGTCGAACGCGTCGGCTGGCATGTCGGTGGTGGCGTGCTGCGGGTCGGTGAAGTCGAACGTGGTGGCCGGGTCCGCGCCGTGGCGCAGCGGGTGATCGGGCCGGGCTCGCAGCCACATGAAGTGGCCGGGGATGTCGTGGAACCTGCCTCGGACCTGGTGGGGTCCGTTCTTGGTGGCCACGATCAGCGCGGAGGCGAGCTCGCCTCGGATGTCAGCCACGATCACGCCGTCGTCGGCCAGCTGACCGATCCACGCCGGGGGGATCGCGGCGACTCCGGCCGTGGCGATGATCCGGCCGAAAGGCGCGCGTTGGGCCACGCCCTGAGCGCCGTCACCGACGAACAGGTACGGATAGAACCCGATCCCGGCCAGGCGGGCACGCGCCGCCTCGACCAGGCCGGCATCTATGTCGATGCTGGTCACGTTCCGGTCGCCGAGGCGATGGCACAGCAACGCGGCGTTGTAGCCGGTGCCCGTGCCGACCTCCAGCACCGTCTGCTCGTCGTTCACGTCGAGCAGGCCGAGCATCTGCGCCATGAGACTCGGCCTGGTAGATGAGCTGGTCGGCCACAGGAAGTCCCCGCCTGGGTGCGACGCGACCTGCGTGACGAGGGAGTCATCGGCGTAGACGGCGGCCAGCCCGGCGGGGCTGTCGGCACCGACCCGGTTGTTGTCATCGTCGTAGAAGGAGGGCACGAACACGTGCCGGGGCGTGGACGCGAAGGCGTCTCGCCAGCTCGGCGCGAGCGCCCCCTTGCGGGTCAGTTCCTGGGTCAGTTCGGCGGCGTGTTGCTGCCAGGTGTTCATGCTCGGGTGCCTTTCATCAGCAGGTCGGCCAGCGCGGCGGCGATCGGCGCACCAGTCTCGTGTTCGAGCCACAGCCATTGGCCTGCCGGGTTGCATTCGAGCATGACCCAGCGGCCCTCAGGGGTGACAACGAAGTCGAACGCGCCGTAGTGCAGCCCCAGCGAGGCCTGGAAACGGCGCATCCCCTCGGTGACCGCGTGCGGGACGTCGATCAGCTCGTAGGTCAGCGATTTGTAGTCGGCCCGCCAGTCGACTTGCCCGGCCGCCGAGGCCGAGCGGATCGCTACCGCGATCGGCAGTTCACCGACCATGGTGACGCGGGCCTCGAACGCCTTGGGCACCCACTCCTGCACCAGGTGCGCGGTCGCGGCGAACCCGGCCGCGGTCACCGTCGCGGGGTCGATGATCGTGGTGTAGGGCTTCATCGGCTCGTCGCTGCCCTGGGTGAACACCAGCGACGACAGCGGCTTGCACACCACCTGACCGCCCACTCGTGCCGCGAAGGCCGTTACGTCGGCAGCAGTGTTGCTGAGCAGCGTGCGGGGCACCGCCAGGCCGCAGCGTGCAGCGACCATGAGTTGCAGCGGCTTGTACTCGGCCACGGCCGTCTTGACCGGGTCGTTGACCCACATGGCGTCGAGGCTGGCCAGCAGCCCGCCGAGGCCGTGGCGGGCCTCTACGGCCGCGAACACCTCATCAGCAGCAGACATCCCGGCAGGCAGCCTGAAACGGGTCGGACGCCAGTAGAACACCGAACGCACCCGCTCCAGGTCGAGCGTGTCGGTATCGGTGCTCAATGCGCCGGTCCAACTGCCATCCGCTGCGGTCGTCGCCGACATCCGCAGCTCCATCGGGAAGTCGCCGGTGTCCAAGCGCACGAACCCGCCTCCGGCGTGCGCCAGCGCCTCGCAGACCGCGTCGGCGGTAGCGTCCTGCGCGCTGGTCAGGAAAAGGATCGTGTCCTTGGTGGTGTTCACGGCCGTCGACCCCGTCCTAGCTGTCCGAGCCGGTGTCGGACTGGCTGTCCTTGCTCACCTTGCCGTCCGACGACGTCTCGGTGGCCATGCTGGTCCGCGGGGAGGTGGAGGTGGTGTTGTGCTTGCCCTGCCACGGCATCGGCACGGCCAGACCCGCCGCGAACGGACGCAGCGTGCCAGGGGTGTTCTGCATGGGGTAGGACAGCCCGCCGGGCTCACCCATCGGCAGTAGTGCCGCGGGAGAGAACAGGGGCGCGACAACCCTGGGAAGGGCGGATTTCTTCACTCGGATCTCCTTCGTCCTGCTTGCCGCCGCAGCGGCGGGGTCAGGTCACTTGTCGGCGGGCTCGGCGTCGGCGTCATCGGCGACGGGCTGCTCAGCCTCGGCGGTGGTCGGCTCCTCGGGAGCGGTCACAGCGGTTACCTCCTTTCCTCAAGTTGAGGTCAATGGGTGCCCGCGCGGGTCGCAGCACCGCGCGGGCACCCCTCCGGCAGCCAACGGGAGAAATCGGCGACCGGAAGTTTCGTTGGCTTGTCAATGCGAAGTGCGCCACTCGCATCGAAGAAACCGGATGGCAGTCTCCGCGCCATTGCGCACGCGAACCGTCAGGTAGCGCTGATAAGGCACTGGCCCCAACAGGCGCTCATGCATCAGTAGGGCTACCAACTCTGGAACCTGATGGTGAACCTGCCCTGCCTGATCGAGTGCTTCCGCCAGAGACCTGATCGTCCATTCGGCTTCCGGATCGGCCAGCAGGGCATCAAGAATCGCCGCGCGGACCGGGAGAGGCCGAATCACGAAGCCCGCCCATGCGCGATACGTGGGCGGCTCACGAACGGCCACCACGCCGTGCGCTTAGGACGTGGACGCGCAATTTCGCGCGCAGCGGGTACCGCCAGGGTCATCACTCGCGTCGGCCCCAGCAGGGCTGCGACCGAAGCCTCGGACACCGCGTGCTGCTCCTCCAGTACCGCCAGCACCCCGCAAGGCAAAGGCCGGAAACAAGAACATATGCCAAGCCGGGCGCGGTGCTGGGCCGCTAGGGCCACCGCAAGGTCGACGCGCTCCCGACTCGCGCGAATCCGCGACTCGAATACGTCGTCCAGATCATGCGACTTGAACTGCCGCCGGTCGACATCCGAGCTACGTGCTTGAGTGCCCAGATCGCTCACATCAGCCTCCCTCGCTAGGCAGCGCATTCCCGGTCTTGGACGTGAAACGCACTCATCCGCGCAGCACCTGCTCGACCACGACGCCGCGAACCATTCGACATTGGTGCGTTCCGATGCCCGTGTCGTGCACTTACCGTTACGTATCGCGTGCAGCCGAGGAACCCCGATCCAGGGGGCGATCTAGGGGGCGATTTGACTCGATCGGATGCCATGACGCCGAGAATCATCCAAGTGGAGTGCCCTCTGATCTGCGGTTATCTGGTCTGGGACCCACGCCGAGACGTGGTGGCTTCGCGATTCCAGTCATAGATCAAGATGTTCGGCGCTTGGACGTCGGCTATGTGCGCTGCGATCCTGATGGCGACCAACGGGAGCACAGCGGATGAGCTGGCCAGGCGCGGCGGAGGTAATCATGGGGCGGGTGGGGGACGATCGCGAACCCAACGATCAGTTGTACTGTGCGCGCACTCGACTGCTGTCACTTACTGGCTCCGGGCTGCCGATGTCCCGCCAAGAGCTGGCCGACCGGGTAAACGTCTATCTATACGGCAGTAGTCGCCAAGAAATCGCCTCAGGTGTGGATGCGAAGTACATTGGGAAGCTTGAGCGCGGGGTTTACCGCTGGCCAAACGAGCTGTACCGGCAGGCTTTCCGGCACGTGCTGAAAGTATCCACCGATGGCGAAATCGGCTTCTACGTTGCCCGACCGCAACGCAAGCAACTCGTCATGGTGTCGTCACCGGGGATCGATGGCGGCTACTCGTCGAACATCATGTCCATGAGTAATGCCGAAATGATGAACGCGCCGGATGGAACCGACTGGCCAATGTGGTTTGCGATGAAGCTCGCGCATGCGATTTCCATCATTCACAACCTGACCGGCGAGCACACCGAAACCCTGCAAACTCTGCTACATCAGGAGATTCTGATGTTTGACGCTTCCGCGCCGTCGGGCGCGCGCTTTGTGTTCGACACCTCGCGCCGCCAAGCTCTCATCACCCTAGCGACGCTGCCTCTCAGCTTTGGTATTCCGCGCGGGGGATCGGACGTCGGAGCAACCGAGATGTTTTTGGCACATTGCGGCGCAAGTCTTACCGCCTGCTGGCACTTACTTAAAGGCAGCGACCTCGAAACTGTAGACCGACTGCTCAACGGATATCTAATGCAGTTGGAGCTGGTGGCCCGCAAGCCGTCGAAGTATCAGGGCACCGCAGCGCGCCTCGCTTCGCAAGGACATCGGGTCAGCGGCATCATCGCTCTGCACCGTAACCATTTGCGGGCACGCGAACACCACTGCAACCAGGCAGTGAAGTACGCCGAGCTGACAAACGACATTCCGAGCCAGGTGTCCGCCTTGATCTCGCTTGCCAGTACGTACTTCTACGAAAGCGACCCCGTTCGCGCAGCGCACACGTACGAGAGGGCGCTGATCTTCGACGCCGGCATGTCACCGCTACAACGCTCGCGGACACGCGCAGAGCTGTCGGTGGTCTACGGGCAACTAGGCCAGGAACGCCAGACACTGGAATCGGCCGAGCTAGCCGAGGCGCTTTTCCCCGATCAGCCGGAGCACGACCCGAGCTATCTATATGCCGAGTTCACGCGCGCCTCGCTGACTCTCGAACAGGGCCTCGCCTTCGCTGCGCTCGCTCAACGGTGCCCCACCCGTGGATACCAACAGACGGCCGCCGACGTGTTCTCCCGCATCGAGCAAGCCTCACCTTCAGCTGTCCCAGCGCGCATCAAATATGAGATCATCAATCATCAGGCGTCCACCGCCGTACTCCTCGGCGACATGGACGCCTTCGCCGGGTATCTCCACCAGGGAGTCGAAGGGGCCTTGCTGCTGGGCAGCAAGCAACGCCGCAAGGAGATCCACACCGCGTGGCGACTCGCCGCCGACACCTGGCCTAACGAACCCCGTCTGAAAGCATTGGGACAAGACGTTATACCGACCCTGACCGCAGACTGACGCGGAGACTTACCATGGCAAACCACGCCCCAACGGCCGTCATCACCGGAAGCACCTCTGGCATCGGAAAAGCCATCGCCAAGCGGTTATTACATTCCGGCTACGGCGTCGTGCTCAACTACGCTCGCAATCGACATCGTGCCGAGGAAGCTCTTGCAGAGTGCCAGTTGATCAGCACCGCAGTGCGGCTCGTCCAAGCTGACATCGCCAGATCCGACGACGCTGCCCGGCTGATCGCCACGGCGACCGAGGAATTCGGACGCCTTGACTTGCTTATCAACAATGCCGCCGCAGTTGCCGACAAGCCTGCGCTCGACCTGACAGAGCATGACTGGGATACCGTCCTCGGCGTCAATCTCAAAGGGGCCTTCCTGTGCGCCCAGTACGCTGCCCGGACAATGCTTCAACAACAGGGCGGCTCCATTATCAACATCGGTGCCTCAACAGGAATTCGCGGCCGACGCAACGGTGTCAACACATGCGCATCGAAAGCGGGTCTCATGATGCTGACCCAATGCCTGGCGCTTGAGCTAGCACCCAAGATTCGAGTCAATACCATCGTGCCCGGCCTGGTCCTCACCGAGGAAACCGAACGCCGCTTCGCCCTGACTGACGCCCAGACGCGCCAGACACGCATCGACGCCATCCCGATGAGCCGTCTTGGCAGCCCCACCGACGTAGCCGATGCCGTGATGCTTCTAATCTCACCTGATGCTGGATTCATCACGGGCCAGAAGATCATCGTCGATGGGGGCCAAAACATGTGGTGATCGACGGAGGTATCGCCCTACTGGACGAGGCGTCCGCACGTACCACCCATCAACTCATCATTGGTGAGGGCCGACGTTGCCCGGGAGATACTGAGTCGCGGCCAGAACCGTTGTCTGCCCGCGAGAGAGTGCTCGTCCCGGCCCTAGGGCTGTCGCCAACAGTACGAGAGACGCGGCGACGAACAGGAGCGCTGTCGTGGGACCTTCGGCCAGTAGGCCGCCTACGGCCATGCCGACAGTCGCACCAGCATTGCTTGCGGTGTTCAGCCAAGCAGACGCCTCGGTGCGGCCCTCGTCGGGAGCCAGCTCGTCGGCAATCAGGTATCCCATGATCAGACTCGGTGCCAGAACCAAGCCCGTCAACGCCAACCCGACCGCGAGCAGCCACAAAGTCGACGTCAGCGACATCAGCGCGATCAGCACGGCCAGAATCGCCGGGACGTATGACAACAGCACATGCCAAGGTCGCGCCCACCGCCGACGACCGAACAACAAGCCGCCGGCAGCGCTGCTCGCTGATAGTGCCGCAAGCAGGTAGCCCGCAGCTTCTGGACTGCCGGCGTGTGCGGCCGTGACGGGTACGGCGATGTCGAGGAGCCCAAGCGCGCAAAAGACGCCGGCGAGGGTCAGTAGCAATGTCCAGAACCTCGGGATGCGCAACACTCTGGCCCTCGGCTGTCGACCGGCTTGGCCAGCAGATGTACGAGCGCGGGTTGCAGGCCCGGACCCGAATGCCGCCGCCCCGACGATCATCAAGGTGAAGCCCGCGCCGACTGCGGCTAGAGGATCGACGAGCGCAATGGCGAGGCTGGCGGCCAACGGCCCTGCGGTGAAGATGACCTCCTCGACGACAGCGTCCAGGCTGTAGGCCCGGGTTCTCATCGCGCCCTGCGGCGCGATTTCGGACCAAGCCGTGCGCATGGCAGCCCCGAGCGGAGGAGGGCATGCGCCCATCATGGCTCCCGCAGCCATGACAACTCCGAGCGGCGCCCGGGCGTAGGCGCACAGAAGAAGACCTGCGCCGCAGGCCGCGTACGCCAGAGCGAAGGCAGGAAGTACTCGACGGCCTAACCGGTCGACGACTCGGGCGCGCATCGGTCCGAGCATCACGACGCCCAGATTGACGGCGGCAGTGACCAGGCCAGCGACACTGAGTGAACCGCTCGCCTGGGCCAGAGCAAAGAACATACCTAGAGGCAAAACGCCGAAGGACAGCCTTCCAAGGGCTGCGGGAAGGAACAGTCTTCGGGCGCGTGGAAGCAGCAGGACAGCACGATAAGACGTGCCCGCACTTTCGGCGGACATGGAGACTCCCGGTAAGTGAAACGAACACTAGTGATGACCGAAGGCGGGTCATCACTAGTGGGGGCCGGAAGTCACGGCCAGAGGCTACTACCTGGACTTTGGCTGTACAACCAGCAAAATCGACGGGTTCGCGCTGGAGATCGGCGCGCCGCTGGAGCACTACCCGCTGCTGGCGTACGCCGGTCGGTGCGCATCGTCGAGGGAGCGCACGGCGACAGGAGCAAGCGGACGGACCGGCCGATCCGGCCGTGACCGTCGCGCGGCGGCATGGCCCCGGAGCAGCGTGCCCCGGGAACCGTGTAGTTCGATCGGGCGAACCTTGTGGGGCAAATACGCCCAATATGCTCGATCCTTTTGACATCGCATGTGTAGACCTCGATACGGTCGATGCGGCCCCGGTCCGCCGGAGCCCGACCCTGTTGCCTACGGAAGGTCAGCGCCTTGCCCGGCCGACATTCGCTTCCCAGCAAGCCCCGCCGCAAGCTCGCCCCGTTCGCCACCGCCACTGTCGCCACGGCCGTCCTGGTCGGAGGCGGGTTGATCGCCCACGAAGTGGCCGCCGAGCCCCAGACCGATCCCGCCGCGGCTGCCGGAGAGTCCGTGTCGCCGTCACCGATGGTCACCGACGCCACTGCCCGCCGGGAAGCCCCGCAGCGCGCCTCGCGCGGCAACCGCAACGCCCCCTCGCCGACGCCGACCGAGACCGCCTCGGTGCTCGACTCCGGCACCTGCAAGGCGTCCTACTACGACGAACCGCAGGGCACCGCCAACGGCGAGACCTTCGACCCGGACGCCCTCACCGCGGCGCACAAGTCGCTGAAGTTCAACACGCGGGTCCGCGTCACCAACACCACCAACGGCAAGTCCGTCGTCGTACGCATCAACGACCGCGGCCCGTACATCGCCGGGCGCTGCCTGGACCTGTCCCGCGCAGCCTTCGCCGAGATCGCCAGCCTGGGCAGCGGCGTGACGACCGTCCGGTACGACATCCTCGCCTGACCGATCAGACATGCCAGGATATCCATATGACGGCGGTCTATCTGGAACTCGGCACGAAACGGATCTTCGCGTGCGCGCTGGAGTGGCCCGGCTGGTGCCGCTCCGGCCGCGACGCGCAGCGCGCGCTGGCCGCGCTGACCGCCTACGCCGAGCGCTACGCCGTCGTCGCCGAGCGGGCGAAGATCACCTTCGAGCCCGGTGACGTACGGGTCGTCGAGCGGGTCCGGGGCGGCTCGACGACCGACTTCGGCGCACCCGAGCGGCCTGCCGGCACCGACTTCGCAGCACGCGACGGTGCGACGGCGCAGCGGCAGGCCGCGCTCGTGCGGGCCGCCTGGGACGTGTTCGCCGAGGTCGCCGCAGTGACCCCGGAGCAGCTGCGCAAAGGTCCGCGTGGCGGCGGGCGGGACCGGGACAAGATGATCGAGCATGTGATCGCCGCCGAGGCGTCGTACGCCCGCAGGATCGGGGTGAAGCACCCCGCGCCCGCAGCGGGCGACACCGCGGCGGTCGCGGCGCTGCGCGCGGAGGTGCTGGACGTGCTCGCCGCCCCGACCGACGGCACGCCCGTGCCGCGTGGTGGCTGGCCTGCGGCGTACGCGGCGCGGCGCATCGCGTGGCACGTGCTCGACCACGCGTGGGAGATGCAGGACCGCGCCACGCCGTAATCCGCTCGTGCGACATACCCGCTGCTCATAGGATCGTCGGATCGCCCGGCGGGCATGCCGCCGGTCCGACGGCAGAGAGTGCAGGTGTACGTGTAATGCGCTGGTCAGAGCTTTACGTCCCGACCCTCCGCCAGGACCCGGCGGGGGCGGACGCCGTCAGCCACCGGCTGCTCCTGCGCGCAGGCTACATCCGCCAGCTGATGGCGGGCCACTACTCGCTGCTGCCGCTGGCCGTGAAGGTCCGCGCGAAGATCATCGACGTGATCCGCGAGGAGATGTCGCGCATCGGCGCGCAGGAGTTCCTGCTGCCCACGATGCAGCCCGCCGAGGTGTGGCAGAAGAGCGGCCGCTGGGAGAAGATCGGCGCGGAGATGTTCCGGCTGCGCGACCGCAGGGGCGCGGACCTGGCCCTGGGCATGACCCACGAGGAGATCTTCACGACCGTCGCGCAGGAGTTGCGCTCCTACCGCGACCTGCCCCAGCGCTGGTACCAGTTCCAGACGAAGTTCCGCGACGAGCCCCGGGCCAAGAGCGGCCTGATCCGGGTCCGCGAGTTCACCATGAAGGACTCCTACAGCTTCGACGTCGACGACGCCGGGCTCGACCGCTCCTTCGACCTGCACCACGAGGCGTACACGCGGATCTTCGGCCGGCTCGGCATCCCGGCCATCGCGGTCGAGGCGTCCAGCGGCATCATGGGCGGCAGCGACTCGGTGGAGTTCATGTCCCCGACCGACGCGGGCGAGGACCTGGTCGTGCACTGCGGCTGCGGATACGCCGCGAACGTCGAGAAGGCCACCTCGCACCTGGCGGCGGTCGCCGACGGGGACGGCCTGGCCGCGCCGGAGCCGTTCGACACCCCCGACGTGCGCACCATCGAGGACCTGGCCACCGGGTTCGGCGTCACCGCCGACCGGCAGGTCAAGACGCTGGTGTACGTCGTCGACGACCAGCTCACCCTGGTGCTCATGCGCGGCGACCACGCGCTGGTCGAGCAGAAGCTCATCGACACCCTCGCCGCCGTGAACGTGCGCCCCGCGCACGCCGACGAGATCCGTGAGACGCTCGGCGCGCTGCCGGGCAGCCTCGGCGGCGTCGGCGTCACCGACCTGCCGATCCTCGCCGACCTGGCGCTGCGGGGCCGGCGCGACATGACCACGGGCGCCAACCGTGACGGCGTACACCTGCGCGGCGTCGACGTCGACCGCGACCTGGCCGTCGGCCGCTGGGCCGATCTGCGCGAGGTCGTCGCCGGTGAACCCTGCCCGCGCTGCGAGCAGCCCCTGTCCGTGCTGCGTACCGTCGAGATCGGGCACATCTTCAAACTCGGCCGCCGCTACACCGAGACCCTCGGCGTGACCGTGCTCGGCGCGGACGGCGAGCGGGTCAGCCCGATCATGGGCTCCTACGGCATCGGCGTGGAGCGGGCGCTGGCCGCGATCGTCGAGACGCACCACGACGACAAGGGCATCGTGTGGCCGGTCGCGGTCGCGCCGTTCGAGGTCGCCATCGCCGTGCTCGGCGACGCCGAGCAGGTCGTCGCGGCCGCGGAGTCGCTGTACACGGGGCTGCGCGGGCAGCGCATGGACGTGCTGATCGACGACCGGGCCGAGCGCCCCGGGGTGAAGTTCAGCGACATCGAGCTGATCGGCGTGCCGTACCGGATCACGGTCAGCGCCCGCGGCCTGGCCGACGGCACCGTCGAGTTCACCGACCGGGCCACCGGCCACACCGAGCGCATCCCGCTGGCCGGTGCGGTCGCCCACGTGACCGCGGCGGTACGCGCCACCGAGTGACGCGGCGCGGTGCGGGCCGTACCGTTCACGCGGTGCGGCCCGCACCGGCTACGAGGAGGCGCGACGTGCACCTGCGGATCGAGCGGCACCACAGCGGCAGCCCCGAGTCCCGGCAGCTGCGCCGGGAGTTCGTCGCCGAGCTGGCCAGCCGCTACCCGGAGCAGGACTTCAGCGCTGACGCCGACGTCGCCGAGCTGCCGGACCTGGACGCGCCGGGGGCGGTCTGGTTCGTGGTGTACGACGGCGAGCAGCCGCTCGGCTGCGGCGGCCTGTGCGGGCTCGACGAGCACACCGCCGTGATCAAGTGGGTGTACCTGCGCGAAGCCGCGCGCGGCCGGCAGGTCGGCCGGTCGCTGCTGACCGAGCTGGAGGACACCGCACGGCAGTTCGGCTACACGCGGCTGACGCTGAGCACCGGCAACCGCCAGCCCGAGGCACTGGGCCTGTACGCCAGTGCCGGATACCGGCCGGTCGAGGGCGGCACGGCCAGCGTGCACCGACTGGGCAAGGACCTGCGGCCGGGACCCGACGACGTGCGGGTCGAGTTCGGCAAGTACGACGGGTCGCCGCACTGGCACACCACGCTGCGCCGCCTCGGCGACGACGAGCACGGCGTGTGGCTGGGCGGCACCAGCCACACCCCGTGGCGTCGCCATGGCCGACCGGCACACTTCCCGCACGCTCCGCACGTGATGCTGGTGCCGCACGAGGGCGGCTGGGTCGCCACCTTCCACGCCCCGCCCCGGCGGACCGAGCTCTACGTCGACGTGACGGGCCGTCCGGTGTGGATCGGCACCGGGCTGGTGACCGTGGTCGACCTCGACCTCGACGTGGTGCGCCGCCGCGACACCGGCACGGTCGAACT
Source organism: Catellatospora methionotrophica (assembly GCF_011297335.1). Classification (GTDB taxonomy): domain Bacteria; phylum Actinomycetota; class Actinomycetes; order Mycobacteriales; family Micromonosporaceae; genus Catellatospora; species Catellatospora methionotrophica. The sequence continues at coordinate 262,003 of NZ_JAAOTJ010000003.1, forward strand.
GCTCGACGAGGACGAGTTCGCCGCCCACCGGGCGACCTTCGGATATCCACCCGAGTTGGTCGACACCGCCCGTGGCACGAGCAGCTGGTTGCTGGCCGCGGTCACCGCCGCCCGGGAGCCGTTCGGCACCGCGCACCTGCGGTGGCTGGCCCACCTCAGGCGCGGCTGACGACCTCCTGCTCGAAGACGTCCGGAGCCGACTCTGTGATGAGGGTCCCGAACTTGCGCCCGCCGAGCAGCGCATCCGTCACCGCGTTCTCCGCCTCCATGTCGAACACGTAGATCGGCGTGCCGTTGTCCCGGCACAGCGACACCGCCGTGGAATCCATCACCTGCAGGTTCTGGGTCATCAGGGTGTTGAAGCTCATCTGCCGGTACTTCTTGGCGTCGGCGAACTGGCGCGGGTCCTTGTCGTAGACCCCGTCGGTGCCGAACTTCGCCAGCAGTATCACCTCCGCGCCGATCTCGGCGGCCCGCAGCGCCGCGGCGGTGTCGGTCGTGAAGTAGGGGTTGCCGGTGCCGCCCGCGAATATGACGATCCGGTTCTTCTGCAGGTGCCGCAGTGCCCTGCCGAGGATGAAGGGCTCCGCGACGCGCGGCATCTCGATGCCCGTCATGACCCGCGACTCCAGCCCCAGCTTGTCCATGGCGTCGCCCAACGCCAGCGCGTTGATCACGGTGGCGAGCATGCCCATGTAGTCGGCTTTCGTGCGGTCGACGCCCTCCAGTTGCTTGCCGCGCAGGATGTTGCCGCCGCCGACCACGACCGACAGCGAGAGCATCGGCCTGTCCGCCCGCGCCAGGGCGATCTGCCGGCAGAAGACGTCCAGCCGCTCGGCACTGATGACGTGCTCGCCCTCCACGTCGACGACCGCTTCGCCGGACATCTTCAGGAGTACTCGCTCCACACTAGCTCCTTACTAGTTTGCGGACGTCTTCGGTCCACATCTGTTGAATGACGGCACAGCCGATCAGGCTGAGCCTCCGGTCTCCCAGATCGGGGCAGAACCTTCTCCAGAGCAGGAAGAAGACCCTCGTGTAGACCGCGATTCGCGGCCCGTCGTTGCCGCGCGGCGGGCGCAGCGTCCAGCGCGGCAGCCGGGACGCCCCGGCGACCAGCCGCAGCCGCGATCCGGAATCGGTCAGCCATCCGCTGTCCAGGGGATACAGGTTCAGAATCCGCCGCGACGGCAGCACGATGTCGCCCTGCTGGACGGCCCGCCGCAACAGCACGCCGCCGACCAGCAGGACCGCGGCGAACCCCGTCAGCAGCCAGCCCGTCGGCACACCCAGCAGCACCAGCGACAGCAGCGCGCAGACCACCGTGATGGTGATCGACAACGTCGCGGCGACGTCGGAGAACACCAGCTCGTGCCGCATCCGCCGGATGGGCGAGGTGTAGGCGAGGATGGCCAGGTGCGGGAACTCCGCCCGCTGCTCCCGGGACAGCCCGCGCAGGTACGGCAGCGCCACCGCCAGCGTCGCGGCGAACCGGGTCCCCCTGATCGGCCACGCGTCCGCCCACGGCTCGTGCGGGTACCGGAAGGAACGCGGCTTGCGGCCCGCCAGACCACGTTCGCTGCGCAGGGTCGTCGCGAACAGTGACGAGCGCAGCGCCGTCTCGGCGACGATCGCCGCGAGCCGCGGTTCGCCGTTGATCTCCTCCTGCTCCAGGCGCTCGCCGACGGAGGGCTCGTACAGCGCCACGATGGCGTCCTCGGTGCCGCTGTCCAGCAGGATCGGAGCGATCGCCGTCTGGCGACTCAGCCGCAGCGCGAGTTCGGCGTCGAGCCGTGCCGCCTGCAGGATCGACAGTCCGGCGCCGCCGACCGCGTCGCCGAACTCCCCGAGCACGGTGATCTCGGCCGGCTGGTCCAGTGCGGCCATGACGTGTTCGTAGTCCACGAGGACCGAGACCAGGTCCCGGAAGAGGTTGATGTTCCGCTGGTCAGCGCGCCACTGACCGCAGAAGAACCGGATCCGCTCGACGAAATCCGGCAGGTAGTAGGCCTGGGTCTCCAGCATCGCCCGGGCGTAGTACCTGCCCACGAAGGCGCTGTTGCCGAGGTCCCGCAGCAGGTCGGGCAGCTGCGAGGTGTTCCTGCTGGCCATCAGGCCACAGGCGAGGTAGAAGCCCTCGAGATAGCTCAGCGGATGCAGGCGGAGGTTGCTCAGCAGCTGCTGCGCGTCCCGGCGGCCGTTGATCGACGAGAGCGAGCAGGCCAGGAAGTAGTCGAGGAACGACCGGTGGATGAACTGCCAGACACCGTCGAACTCGTTCCATTCGATGATGCCGGTGTCCTTGGCCAGTTCCATGAGCGCCTGCTGTCGGGGTTGCCCGACCCTGGTCAGCTGGTCGGCGAACTGGAGCAGGACCGCTTCGCTGATGTGGTTGAAGGGCTGCTGGAGCCGGACGTGCTCGGCCGCGACGTCGATGAAGAAGCGCCGGCGGATCTGCCGGAACGGCCTCGTCGAGTTCACCAATGGCGCGTCGGTCCCCCGGGTACGGGTCATCAGGTAGTCGATGACGTCGCTGAAGAAGGCGGCGCGCGTGTCGGGCTGAGAGGAGTCGTTGTCCCGGCCCAGTTCCCGCAGACGGAGGTGATGGTTGACGTACAACGCCAGGGCCAGCGGGTTGGTGCACGTCTCCATGAGCGTGGGATTGATCCTCAGCTGCGAGAAGATCCTCCTGGCCTCCTCGTGTGCGCGGATCCCCTGGCCGTAGGGATAACGCAGCAGGAAGGAGTAGATCGCCGCGGGACTGAACGGCTTCAGCTCGACCGCCGCGATGTCCGGGATCTCGCCGCCCAGCAGCCGTGGCGCGAAGTCGAGCGCCTGGCGACGACTCGCGATGACCAGGAGGTTCGGGCCGGCGGCGTGGTGCAGGAACTGCCCGAGCGCGACGATGAACTCCTCGACCGCCTGGATCTTGTCGCTGGCGACCTCGTCGAGCCCGTCGAGCAGGACGATGACCCCGTTTCGCTCGTTCTGCGCGAAGGTGCTCGGCAGGGCGTCCGAGTCGAACATGTTGAGCGGGCGGACGAACGTCTCCCGGAACCAGTTGGTCAGCGCCTCGGCGGCCTGACCGGGGTGCATCCTGTCCGCGTCCTGTCCGAGATGAGGAACGATCTGCTGCAACGTCAGATACATGGGCAGGCGGATGCGCTCCTTGCCTTTCATGATCCGAAAGCTGGACGTGCGCAACAACCGGTACAGCAGAGCGCTTTTCCCGGTTCCCGGGTCGCCGTGCAGAAGCAGCGCCCCGTTCTTCTCGAGGATCTGCAAGGCCTCCGACATCTGCCCCGCACGCAGTTCGAGAGGGATGTAGCACCTGTCGATGGACAGCGTCACCCGGCCCGGAACGGTCAGTTTCTCGTACCTGTTGAACAGGGCACGGCCGTAGATGTCCAGGGCGTAGAAGCCCAGCCATTGACGTCGCAGAGCCCGGCCGAGGAAATGCGACATGGCGCGGAAGATCCAGGTGCGGGCGGCAGAGGTGACCTCGTCGGTATTCGAGGTCTCGTCGGCTCGCCTGCGCCGAATCAGCCCCAGGATCAACCTGGCGGCGGTGCCGGCGGCGACCGCGCCCAGACTCACCATCGTCGCCATGCCAGGAGTCGAGGAAAGCGTTTCTTTGAGCCAGTTCTGCACTCGCACCGTCCCTTGGCACACGATCACCGATTGGCAGCCAAATGACATGCTGCTGTCTCGTAGACCACGCCACCATCCACCATGCGTATTGATCCACATCACTCACTGTGCAAAGTGGTGATCGGCGGATCGCGCGGGGCGGGCAGGCGCCGTACGCTCACCCGGCCTTGCGGTTGATGAACTCCGGGTACAGGGCGGTGAACTCGCCGAGCTTGTCCAGCGAGGCGGCCTTGAACATCAGCTTGGACTTGTCATTGAGGTCCTCGAACGACTCGTTGCCGACCTTGTAGCCGTTGTACCAGCCCGCGTTCGTCTTCAGCGAGACGAGGTCCACGGCGGCGAGGTCCTGCAGCGCGAAGAAGAAGTCGATGACTTCCATGCCCTGGGGCAGGCTGAGCAGCATCGACTCGCCCGCGGCCCGGATCAGGTCGTTCACCTTGCCGATGTCGGTGAGCACCCCGGCCGAGGTCGCCTTGCTCACCATCGCCTGGATGAGCTGCTGCTGGTGGCGCTGGCGGCCGTAGTCGGCGGAGCCGTCGGGCAGGTAGCGCTGGCGGGCGAAGTCCAGCGCCTCCCACGCCTGCATGTCGCGGCAGCCCTTGCGGTGCACGAAGCGCTTGTTGCCGGTGCGGTCGGTGTACTGGTCGGCCTCGGTGGCGTCGGCGATGCCGCCGATGTACTTCGGCTTGCCCTTGACCACGAAGTGGTGGATGGACTTGGTGTCGGCCTCCACGCACATCCGCACGCTGCCCAGCGCTTCGATGATCTTGTTGAACCCGCCGAAGTCGATGACGGCCGCCGCCTCGAAGGTGATCCCGGTGAGCTTGCTGACCGTCTGCGTGGCCGTCTTCAGCCCGCCGCGCCAGTCGCCCTGCGGGCCGAGCCCGGCCTGGAACGCGCCGTTCACCTTCCGGTAGCCCTTGCCGGGGATCTCCACCCGTACGTCACGCGGCACCGACATCAGGTAGGCCTCCCGATGCGTGCCGGACACGTGCACGATGATGATCGTGTCGGAGCGGGCGTCGTCGGCCTTCTGCCCGGGGCGGGTGTCGATGCCGAGCAGCAGCACGTCGAATGCCCCCCGCAGCGCCTTGGCATCCGGTGCGGCCTGCCCCGACGGTCCGGCCAGGACGTCGGAGCCGGCCAGGTCGACGGACTCCTCCAGGGTGCCGACGACCGAGCGCAGCAGCACCATGCTGGTTCCGGCGATCATCATCAGCACCGCGCCGAACGTCAGCACGAGCTTGGCCCACAGCGGCGCCTTGCGGCGGGCGGCGGGCTTTGCGGAGGTACGGGGGTGGCGCTGGGACACGGGGGTGGTCCTCTCCACGGGCGGCGCGGGGCACCTGCTCCCCGTGCAGACGCGTTCAACCAACGTAGATGTTGCGCGCCGGCACGGCGAGGTCCGTCCCACGTCCGCATCGCGACAGGGTGCCGCTCGTCACCCTGCGGGGCGGGTAGGGCATCCTCGACACCGAAGCGAACCGAGCCGAGGGGGGCCGTGCCGTGCCGCAGGTGCGCATCGCGCTGGAGGACGCCGACGACCCGGTGTCGCGGGAGCTGACCGCGGAGTTCTTCGCCGACATCGCCGCCCGCTACGGCGACGCCGCCAGCCCTCCCCCACTCGACCTCGCCGAGCTGCGCGCCCCCGACGGCACCTGGCTGGTGATGTACGACGACGGCGAGCCGATCGGCTGCGGCGGCCTGCGCCGCTGCGACGATCACACCGCCGAGGTACGGCGGCTGTTCCTGCGCCCGGCCGCGCGGGGCCGCAAGCTGGCTCGCACGCTGATGGCCGAGCTGGAGGACGTGGCCCGCCGCCGCGGCTACCGACGCATCCGCCTCGACACCGGCGATCGGCAGCCCGAGGCGCTGCGCATCTACCTGACCAGCGGCTACCACGAGATCGACGACTACAACGGCAACCCCCGCGCCCGGCACTGGCTGGAGAAGGACCTGATGCCGCGGCCCGGTGACGTGCGCGTGATCGCCCGCAAGTACGACGGGCGCCTGCACTGGCACGCCACCCTGCCCCGCCTCGGCGAGGACGAGCACGGGGTCTGGCTGGGCGCGACCGCGTACACGCCGTGGCGGCGCGGCGCGGAACCGGCCGTGTTCATCCCGGCCACTCACGTGGTGCTGATCCCGCACTCCGGCGACTGGGTCGCCGCGTTCAACGCGGCCCCGTTCCGCACCGAGATCTACATCGACGTGTCGGACCGGCCCGTGTGGCACGGCCCCGACGAGGTCGTCTCCATCGACCTGGACCTCGACGTCGTACGCCGCCGGGAGTCCGGCGAGGTGGCGCTGCTCGACGAGGACGAGTTCGACGAGCACCGGGTCGCGTTCGGCTACCCCGACGACGTGGTCGCCGGGGCGCGCCGCACCGCCGAGGAGTTGCTCGCCGCCGTACGCGCCCACGCCGAGCCGTTCGGCAAGGCGAGCGCGCCGTGGCTGGAGCGGATGGGCTGACCGGGTCTCAGGGGCGGTCGGCGGTCAGGTAGCGCTGGATCGTCGGGCCGAGCCAGGAGACGAGGTCGTCCTCGGACATCGCGACCACCGGTGGGAACAGCAGGATGTAGCGGGCGAGCCCGATGCCGAGCATCTGGGCGCTGACCATCGCGGCCCGCACCGGCGCGCTCGCGGGGTCGCCGGTGAGCGCTGCGATCCTCGGGGCGAGCTGCCCGGCGAAGATCTCGCGCATGCGTTCGGCCGCGCCGTCGTTGGTGATGCCGGTGCGCAGCAGCACCTGCAGCGACTCCCCGGCCTCCCACTGGCGCAGGAAGTGCCGGACGAACGCCGCCCCGAGCTGCTCGGGCGCGACGCCGGCGAGGGCGTCGAAGCGCAGGTCGAACTCGGCCGCCGCGGCGAACAGCTTCTCCTTGCTGCCGTAGTAGCGCATCACCATGGCCGGGTCGATCTTGGCGTCGGCGGCGATGGACCGGATGGTGGCCCGCTCGTAGCCGTCGGCGGCGAACCGCTCACGGGCCGCCGCGAGGATGATCGACTTGGTTTCCGCCGAGGTGCGCCGCATGTCAACGACTGTAGGCCAACACTTGTTGACAAGCAAGCCGGGCCAGGTCTACCGTCGAAGTCAACAGATGTTGGCCAACGATCGTTGACCTGGAGGAGACCATGTCCACCCCGACCACCGACGTGCTCATCGTCGGCGCCGGCCCCGCCGGCCTCACCGCCGCCGTCGCGCTCACCCAGCGCGGACACACCGTCACCGTCGTCGACACCCAGGCCGAGGGCGCCAACACGTCCCGCGCCGCCGTCGTGCACGCCCGCACCCTCGAAGTGCTCCAGCCCTACGGCGTCGCGGCGATGCTCGAAGCCCAGGGCATCCCCGCGTCCCGGTTCACCATCCGCGACCGCGACCGGCTGCTGGTCGCGGTGCCGTTCGGCGGGCTGCCCACACCCTTCCCGCACACCCTGATGATCTCCCAGGCCCAGACCGAGGCCGCACTGCTCACGCGGCTGCGCGAACTCGGCGGCAGCGTGCTGCGGCCCGCCACGGTGACCTCCGTCGAGCAGGACGCCACCGGCGTCACCGCGACCCTCGCCGACGGGCGCGCCGTCCGCGCGGCCTACCTCATCGGGGCCGACGGCATGCACAGCACGGTCCGCGACAGCGCCGGGATCGGGTTCACCGGCAGCAGCTACGCCGAATCCTTCTCGCTGGCCGACGTACGGCTCACCGGCGCCGTCCACGACGCCGAGGTCATCCTCTACTTCTCCCCCGCCGGGATGGTCGTCGTCGCACCGCTGCCCGACGGGACCCACCGCATCGTCGCCACCGTCGACAACGCACCCGAACACCCCGGCGTCGCCTTCGTCCAGCACCTGCTCGACACCCGCGGGCCGAAGAAGTCCCCGGTCACCGTCCACGAGGTCGTCTGGGGCTCCCGGTTCCGCGTGCACCACCGCATCGCCGACACGTTCCGCCACGGCCGGGTGCTGCTGGCCGGCGACGCCGCCCACGTCCACTCACCGGCCGGCGGGCAGGGCATGAACCTCGGCATCGACGACGCGGCAGCCCTGGGCGAGACGCTGTCGCGCGTGCTCGGCGGCGCGAGCCCCGACCTGCTCGACGGATACGCGACCACGCACCGCGCGCACGCCCGCAAGGTCGTCGCGCTCGCCGACCGGCTCACCGGCCTGGCCACCGTACGCGCGGCCTGGCGACCGGCCCGCAACCTGCTCCTCGGGCTGCTCGGCCGCCTGCCCGCCTTCCGCAACCGCCTGGCCTGGCAGCTGGCCGGACTGGACCGCCGCCGATGAGCCCGGCGGACTGGACCGCCGCCGTCCTCGACGCGCGTGGCCTGCGGCGCTAGACGCGCAGCCGCAGGCCAGGCTGGGCCAGCAGGACGGGGCAGCCCGCGAAACGGGCGGCCTCATCGAGCAGGCGCTCGTGGTCCAACCAGGAACGCAGGTGTGTCAGCACCAGCAGCCGCGCCCCGGACCGTGCCGCGAGCCGCCCCGCGTCGCCCGCGGTGAGGTGCCGGGGCACACCCGTGTCGTCGAATCCCGCACCCTCGGCCAGCAGCACCGCACAGCCCTGCGCGAGCTCGTCCAGCGCGTCGCACGGCGCGGTGTCGCCCGAGTAGCACAGGGCGTCGCCGACCCGGAACGCGTACGCCTCGATGCCGTGCTCGACCGCCGCGACGGTGACCTCCAGCGGCCCGAGACGCAGCGCGCCCGACGGCAGCTCGTGGAAAGCGAACTGGGGTGCGGGATGACGCCAGTTCAGTGCGTCGCGCAGGTTCGCCGGGCCGTACACGTCCAGCGGCGCGGCCCCGACCCGGTGCCGCAGGTAGGCGATCGAGCTGAGGTCCGCGCAGTGGTCCGCGTGGGCGTGCGAGATCAGCACCGCGTCCAGCGCCGCCGGATCGGCGTGCCGCTGCAACGGCCCCGCCGCACCCGTGCCCAGGTCCAGCAGCACCCGCTGCCCGTCGGCCTCCACCAGGTAGCAGGACCCGGCACTGTCCGGGCCCGGCACCGACCCGGCACACCCCACCACCGTCAGCTGCATCGTCGACCTCCCCGTCGCCGCCCACCATGATGCCGCAGACGGCGCTGTCACGTGACCGTCGTCATCGTGACCACGTGTGGACGATGTCGCACCAACGCCGCACAATGGACCACCCAGCGAAAGGACCTTGATCATGTCCCGGTTCCCTGAGGTCGTCGAGCGCATGGCGATCGATCCCGAGTTCGCCGCGCACGCCCGCGGCAACCCCGACGAGGTCACCGCCGAGTACGGTCTCAGCCCCGAGGAGGCCGCCCAGATGCTGGCGCTGACCGACGCCGGTTCGGGTGGCCCGACCGAACTCGACCAGCGGCTGTCCAAGAGCGGCATCGGCAGCGGCGGGCTGGCGGGTCTGCTGGCGGGCGTCGACCGGTCCACGAAGGATGACGAGGACACCGCTGACGGCCGGCCGCTGGGCCGCTGGGTCGGGCCGGGAGCGAACGACAGATGAACATCACAGGCTGCGTTTGAGCATCGCGTCGGCGAGCGCGTCGGCGCACTCGGCCAGGCGCAGCCCCACCACGTCCAGGCGGCGCAGCAGCTCGCGCTGCTTGAGCACCGGGCCGGTGATCTCGCCGCTGAGCAGGTCGGCCAGGCCCTGGGCGTAGAGGTGGCGGACCCGGCCGGAGCGCTTGTGCGCGGCCAGCGCCGCCTGCGCGGCCTCGGCCGGGCGGTCGACCAGCCGGTCCAGCGCCCGGCGCAGGTCGCGCAGCCCGATGGCGACCTGCTCCAGCATCGCCGCCGCGTTGTGGTCCAGGCGCACCCCGTAGAGGTCGGTCTCGCGTACGTAGTCGCGCAGGTGGTCGAGCACGTCGTCGACGGAGCGGGACAGCCGGAACAGGTCCTCGCGGTCGATCGGGGTGGCCAGCGTCGCGGCCAGTTCGGCGACCAGCCGCCCCCGGTGGGCGTCACCGTCGTGCTCGATCTCGGCGATCCGCAGCCGGGCCAGCGGCGGTTCGATGTCGCCGATGGTGACCAGCACCGCCAGCGCCACCCCTTCGAGCGCGGCGTCGATCTGCGCCAGCACGATGGCCAGCACCCGCTTCGGAGCGCGCCCCGCGAGATCGTCCAGCACCCGTCGCAGCCTGATCACGGTCACCTCCCGGCGGAACCGGTGCACCGGGCACCGGGGCTCACAGCGTGCCCCGCAATGCCAGACCTGCGACATATCCGAGGGTGAGGCTCGCGGGCACGGTTACCAGCCAGGCCGTCAGCACCGGGGTGGCGAACTGCCAGCGGATGCGGCGTACGCCGGTGCTGGCCCCCGCGCCGACCAGGCCCGCGGTGGCCGACTGGGTCATGCTGACCGGCACGCCCATGCCCGCGCTGCCGAACACCGCGGTCGCCGACGCCAGACCGGCCGTGACCAGGGTCCACGGGCGTTGCGGGGTGAGCCCGCCGGTCGCGCCCCGGGCCATGCGCCGCAGGCTCAGCACCGCCCCTGCGGCGAACACGGCGGCCGTCGCGCACAGCAGCAGCAGCGGTGGGGCCTGCATCCCCCGAGCCCGGTGGGCGACCCCGAGGGCGACTCCGACCACGGCGAACATCTTCTGCCCGTCGTTGGCGGCATACGCCAGGCTCTGCCCGGCGAACGCGGTGACGTGGGCGTAACGCATGGCGCGCGGCAGCCGGGACGTCGTCGGCAGGCGGCGGGCGGCCATGCCGAGCAGGTAGCCCAGAGCGCCGCCGAGCAGCGGAGCGATCGCGGCGACCGCGAGCACGACACCCAGCGTGGACCAGGCGGGCGGCACGCCGAGTCCGGCCCCGACCCCGGCGAGTCCACCGAGGACGGCGAGGGTGACGCTGGTCGGCACACCGCGCCAGGCCAGCGTCAGCACCAGGGCCAGTGCGACGCCGACCCCGGCGAGCACGACCAGGGGGCCGCGCACGTCACCGGCGTTGATCAGGCGGTCGGTGAAGGTGTGCGCCACGGCGAGCCCGAACAGCGCGGGACCGGCGATGATCGCCGCCAGCAGCACGGCCAGCACGACATAGAGCGGCAGTTCGCGCTGGCGCAGGGCCAGGGCGAGCAGCGCCCCGCCGTCGTTGGCGCCACAGACGAAGACGAACCCGGTGGCCAGCATCGCAAAGCCGATCACCACGGCCGACCACCCCCGACTCCGCCAGGAGTTCACCGTACGTGATCAACAGAGTTCCGCCGGCGGGAATCCTGATTGCCGCCCGACCGGGTGATCCTCTAGCGTCACCCGTCGGGAGGACAACACTGATGGCGAAGCTGAACCAGATCATCGCGGTCGAGAAGGGCATCAAGTCCCGCTCGTTCCAGGACCTGACCGAGGCCCACCACGCCGTGCAGAAGCCGGCGCTGCTGTCGGGCATCTCGCGGACCTACCAGGCCAAGGACGAGGAGGGCGAACAACTGCCGCCGGAGTCCACCAAGGTGCAGGCCCGCGCCGAGGACGTGCTGCGCCAGATGGGCACCACGCTGACCCGGCTGTTCGACGTGACCGCGACCAAGGACGCCACCAACTGCGTGGCCCGCGCCGACGTGGTCGTCGACGACCGGGTGCTGCTGTCCGACGTGCCGGTGACGTACCTGCTGTTCCTGGAGAAGCAGCTCACCGACCTGCACACCTTCGTCAAGAAGCTGCCGGTGCTCGACGCCGCCGAGTCGTGGGTGTTCAGCGACTCCGCGGACTGCTGGTCCACCGAGCCGGTGCGTACCATCCGCACCAAGAAGGTGCCCCGCAACCACGTCAAGGCCGAGGCGACCGAGAAGCACCCGGCGCAGGTCGAGGTGTACTACGAGGACATCGCGGTGGGCTACTGGACCACGGTGAAGTTCTCCGGCGCGCTGCCGGCCAAGCGGGTGTCGACGCTGCTGGAGCGGGTGGAGAAGCTGCAGCAGGCGGTCAAGTTCGCCCGCGAGGAGGCCAACAACGCCGAGGCGGTCGACAAGCACGTCGGCGACCGGGTGTTCGGTTACCTGTTCGCCTGACCCATGAACTCCCCGCCGGAGGGCGGGGGGCGCGGAAGCGCAAGCTGAAACTGAAGCCGAAACTGAACAACGCGGTCCCAGTGCAGGTTCGAGTCCTGCCCACCCGCACCACCTGCGGGGGTAGCCCAACTGGCAGAGGCAGCCGCGATCAGACTCAGATTCTCGCTCCAGACTCAGCATTCGCCGCCGAACACCAGATCGACCGCGTACGGGCGAAACCCCCGGGGTGCCGGTTCGAGCCCGGCCCGCACCTCTTCCTGGTGCGGTAGTCCAAACGGTAGAGACACGGGGTCGTCATGACTGACCCGTACGCTTAAACGTGCTGGTGTGCGCAAATCGGCGGCACCCCGAGGCCCGGGAGAAGGACACTCTCCCGGGCTTCACCATGTCCGGCGGACGACTCGTTACCGGTGGGTATTACCTGAGCATTCGCTCCGCTATGTGGCGTTCTGGAGTAAATTCATGTTATGACCGAACCCGCGAGGGCGCGGCATGGCGTGCCGGGCCTCGCCCTCGGCACCGCGATGCTCGTCGCCGAACGACTCCGCCGACTCACCTCTCCGGTCGACCCCGCCGAGCAGGCCCGCATCGAGGACATGCTCACCGGCGGCGTCGAGCCGTCCCCGGCCAGCGCCCGCTCCCCGGTCGCCGTCGCCGTCGGCCTCACCCAGCAGAGCTACGACCTCGCCGTACGCACCCGAAACCGGATCGGCGAGGCCACCCGTGGACAGGCCCGCCGGCTGGCCGACGCGACCCGCGCCGCACTACCGGCCTCGCCCATCGACACCGCCCGTGACGTCGTCAGCTCCGCCGGGCAGCGCGGGCACGACACGCTCGTGTCCAGCCGCGCCGCCGCGTCGGTCGCACTGCGCGACACCGTCGACGAGAGCCTGACCTGGGTCGAGAAGACCATCGTGCCCCGCATGATGGACAACCTGATGCCCTACCTGATCAACAGCGTGGTGCCGCGCCTCGTCGAGGGCGCGATCCCCGAGATCAGGCGCAAGGTCATCCCCGTCGTGATCGACGACATGACCCGCGACCCCCGGCTCCAGGAACTGATCACCGAGCAGAGCCGTGGCGTGCTCGCCAACGCCACCGACGAACTGCGGGAGACCTCAGCCAGCGCCGACGACCGGATCGAGTCCTCGTTCCGCCGCGTCTTCCACCGCCATCACACGAACGGTGACAGGTGACCGCGGCTGGCCAACACCCACCGTACGCAGGCATGGTCTCCCGACTGTCGGGCCTGGCCATCGACGCGGGCCTGCTCGCCATCGCGTCGTCGCTGGCCGTGTCCGGTGTGCCCGCCGTCTGGTCCGCGCTGGCCGGTGAACCGCCCGGCTGGCTCAAGGCGGCCTCCGCGGTGGTCGCCGCGGCGCTGCCGGTCGTCTACTTCACCGGCTGCTGGTGGATGACCGGACAGACCCTGGGCTCGCTGCTGTTCGGCACCGTCGTACGCCGCACCGACGGCCGCCACGTCGGCCTGTGCCGCGCCCTGCTACGCGCCCTCGTCGGCCTGGCCATCCCCGTCCTCTGGCTGGTCGGCCTGCTCGGCGTGCTCACCGACGACCGCCGCCGCGCCTGGCACGACCGCCTCTTCGGCACCGTGGTCCGCTACGTCGACCGCCCACCCGAACAGGGCAGGGCACTGTCCTATCGCCGTAGGTAGCCTGCCGATCCTCACCGTCCGTCGCCGGGCGCGCCGCACGCGGGAGTAGGGTCGGCGGGTGCGTTCCCCCCTTGCAGCCGCCGGGCTGACGGCCGCCCTGGCGCTGGCCGCCTGCTCCGGACCGGCCCCTGAGCCTGCCTTCGTGCCCGCGAAGGCGACCTCTGCCCCGGCCGCGACACCGACCCCGGCGGCCACGCCCTCGCCCGCCGCGTCGCCGTCCGCCGCCGCCCTGCGCCACGTGTTCCCGGTGCTCGGCAAGAGCTCGTACGGGCGCACCCACCACGACTACCAGGCCACCGACATCATGGCCCCGTGCGGGGCGACGGTCGTCGCGGCCATCGACGGGGTCGTGCTGGAGACCTCGACGGTGGACCTCTACGACCCGAAGACCGACGACGGCGCGCTGCGCGGCGGCAAGTCCGTGTCGCTGCTCGGCGACGACGGCGCGCGTTACTACGGCTCGCACTTCTCCGCGATCGACGCGAAGATCAAGGCGGGGGTACGCGTCAAGGCCGGCCAGCCGCTCGGCAAGGTCGGCCGCACCGGCCTAGCCAGCGCCTGCCACCTGCACTTCGGCATCTCCCCGGAGTGCACCCGCACCGGCGACTGGTGGATCCGCCGCGGCGTGATCTGGCCCTGGCGCTACCTCGACGCGTGGCGCAAGAACACCCCCAAGTCCCCCGTCCCCGAACTCCAGACCTGGCAAAACAAGAACGGCTGCTCCACCAACCCCCCCAAGGGCGCCTGACGCGGCCGGCCTCGCCCACCCCGCCCCCGTACACAGACGCTGGCCTATCTCATCGAAAATTCGTGGCTCGAATTCGATGAGATAGGCCAGCGTCTATTAAAAGCGGGGTCGTCGGGGTCAGCCGACGTGGACCGCGCCCTCCGTCGGGAGGTCGGACTTGCGGACCTTGATCAGGATCGCGATCACGATCGCCGACACGGTCAGCAGCGCGCCGCCCCAGGCGAACGCCACGGTGAACCCGTGCACCGCCGCCTCGGCCTGGACCAGGCCCGCGAGCTGCGGGTCCATGCCGGGCTTGAGGTTCTCGGCCGCGTAGTCGGTGGTGGCGTTGAGCGCGAACGTGCTCAGCAGCGCCGCGCCCAGCGAGCCGCCCACCTGCTGGGTGGCGTTCAAAGTCGCGCTGGCCGCACCGGCGTCGTGCTGCGGCACGCCGACCAGCGCGAGGCTGGACAGCGGCACGAACGTGAAGCCGAGGCCCAGACCCAGCACCAGCGCGCCGGGCAGCACGTGGCTGGCGTAGCCGGTGGTCACGCCGATCTGGGTGAGGAAGAACATCGCGCCCGCGGCGAGCACCGCACCGGCGATCATCAGCGGCTTCGCGCCGAGCTTGGGCAGCAGCTGGCTGGCGACGCCGGCGGAAATGAACACGCCCGCCGAGATCGGCAGCGAGGCCAGGCCGGCCTCGATCGGGGTGTAGCCGAGCACGCCCTGGAAGTAGAAGGTCAGGAAGAAGAACGCGCCCATCAGGCCGGCCCCGGTCAGGGTGCTGGACACGTACGCGCCACCGCGGTTGCGGTCGAGCAGGATGCGCAGCGGCAGCAGCGGGTTCTTCGAGAACTTCTGGATGATCACGAACACGGCCAGCAGCACGACACCGCCGCCCATGTAGGCCAGCGCCTCCGGGGAGTCCCAGCCGTGCTCCGGCTCGGCGGCCTTGGTCAGGCCGTACACCAGGGCGACCAGGCCCAGGGTGACCGCGATCGCGCCGGGGATGTCGTAGCGGGTGTTGCCCTCGGCCTTGCTCTCCGGCACGAACGGAACCGCCAGCACGATGGCGATGACCGCGATCGGGATGTTGACCAGCAGGCACCAGCGCCAGTCGGCGTACTCGGTGAGCACGCCGCCCAGCAGCAGGCCGACCGCCGCGCCGCCACCGGCGATCGCGCCGTACACGGCGAACGCCTTGGCGCGCTCCTTGGCGTCGGTGAACAGCACCGTCAGCAGGGCCAGACCGGCCGGGGCGAGCAGCGCGCCGAAGGCGCCCTGCAGGCCGCGGGCGGCGAACAGGCTCAGGCCGTCCCAGGCCAGACCGCCCAGGGCGGACGCGGCCGCGAAACCGATCGCACCGGCGATGAAGGTGCGCTTGCGGCCCCAGTAGTCGGCGATGCGGCCGCCGAGCAGCAGCAGACCGCCGAAGGTCAGCGTGTACGCCGTCAGCACCCACTGGCGCTCGGCGTTGGTGATGCCGAGGTCGACCTGCATCTTGGGCAGGGCGATGTTCACGATGGTCGCGTCGAGGACCACCATCAGCTGCGCGATGGCGATGATCGTCAGGGCGAGCCAGCGCCGGGGGTTCGGTGCCGCGGCGGAGGGTTCCGCCGCTTCGGGGCGGGAGACCGTGGTGGTCATCGTCGTGCCTTTCGCAGGAGGGTGTTTCAGCGGGCCAGGACGGGGAGTAGTACCTCGTCGCAGACCCGGGCCAGATACTCGCCGTCGAGCGGCCGGCCGTGTCCGAGGTGCCTGGCCATCAGCAGTGCCGTGACCAGGTCGGGAAAGAGGCTGTCGTAGGGTTGCGGCTTGATCTCGCCGCGCTGCACGGCACGTTCCAGCAGCGTCGCGGTGTGCCGGTGGATCTCCGGGTACACCTGGCCGCGGACGATGCCGGCGAGTTCGGGGTTGGACTGCATCTCGAAGGACAGCGCGTGGATCAGCGGGCCCTCCTCCACGACGCAGCGCGACGCGACGCCCAGCAGCTCGAACAGGTCCCCGCGCAGGGTCCCGGTGTCGGCGGGCGCGACGTCGGCGGCCTGCTGCTGGCGCAGCACCTGGGCGACGAGTTCGGGCTTGCCCGGCCAGTGGCGGTACAGCGTCGCCTTGCTCATGTGCGCGCGCGACGCGATCGCGTCCATGGTCATCTTGTCGTAGCCGACCTCGCGCAGCAGCTCGACCACGGCAGCGCACAGGGGCGCTCCGGCGGGCACGCGGGCATGGCTCATGACAGGCTCCGGGGGGACGGGGAGATGCGGAACGGTACGGTTCCGTTTCCTGACCATACGCAGTTGCCCTGGTCAGACGCGCTCCCCTGAGAGGTGGATCACCTGATGGATGACGGTCTGTCCGCGTAGCCGTGGCGCGGGCGGCCACGGCGGGCGATGATCGCAGTAGCGGCACATCGGACCCATCCGTGGCGGGCTCGGCACCGAATCACCGGTGATACGCAAGTGATGGGTGAACAGATCCATGCCGGAAGGGCGGAACTGTGAACGGTGACGAACAGCCGTACCAACGGCCCGATCGGCTGGCGAGCGTGCCCGATCTGGCCCCGCCCGCCGACGCCGAGAGCCTGCTGCGGGCCGTGGCCCGCGGCGACGAGGCTGCCTTCACCAGGCTCTACGAGCTGGTCGCGCCGCGCGTCTACGGCCTGGCCCGGCGCGTGGTGCGCGACCCGGCGCAGGCCGAGGAGGTGGCGCAGGAGGCGCTGGTCGAGGTGTGGCGTACGGCCAGCCGCTTCGACCCGGCCCGGGGCTCGGCCACGGCCTGGGTCTTCACCATCACCCACCGCCGCGCGGTCGACCGGGTGCGCTCGGAGCAGGCGGCGCTGGACCGGGTCCAGCGCATGGCCCCGGAGCCGACCCAGACCCCCGCCGACGAGGTCGTCGAGCAGGCCACCGCGCGGGTGCAGCGCCAGCAGGTGCGCCGGTGCATCAAGACGCTGACCGACCTGCAGCGCGAGGCGATCACCCTGGCCTACTACGGCGGCTACACCTATCAGCAGGTCGCCCAGCTGCTGGGCGCCGGGCTGCCGACCGTGAAGACCCGCATGCGCGACGGCCTCATCCGGCTGCGCGACTGCCTCGGCGTGGAGGTGTCGGCATGAGCGAGCGAATCATCGGCCGGGCGGGTGCCCGCGACGGACAGGGCAAGGTGCCGGCATGAGCGAGATCCACTCCCTGGCCGGCCCGTATGTGCTGCACGCGCTGGACGAGTCCGAGCGTGAGACGTTCATCCAGCACCTGCGCGGGTGCCAGACGTGCGCGGACGAGGTGGCCGAGCTGAACGAGACCGTCGCGCGGCTGGCCGACGACGCCTGGTCGGTGCCCCCGCCCGCGCTGCGCGGCAACGTGCTGGCCGCGGTGCGGAGCACCCGGCAGATCCCACCGGCCCGGCCGGTGCGCTCACGCCGCGAGCCGACCCGCTGGTGGCGGCACCCGGCCGCGCTGACCGTGGCCGCGTGCCTGCTCGTCGCGGCACTGGTCGGCGGGGCGACGTGGGCGGTGCAGGAGCAGCGGCTGCGCGACGAGCGCGCCACCGCGCAGGCGGCGCAACAGGAACTGGCCCGCACGCAGGCGGTGCTGACCGCGCAGGACGCGACGGTACGCACCGCGAACGTGGCCGGTGGCGGCAAGGTCACCGTGGTGGCCTCGCCCAGCCAGGACGCGGCGGTGATCCTGCTGGCCTCACACTCGCCGGGCGAGCAGAAGGCGTACCAGTTCTGGCTGATCGAGGACTCGACCCCGCACTCGGCAGGCGTGCTCGCCGCCGGACAGGCCACCGCCACGCGGCTGGTCACCGGTGTCAGCGCCGCCGACGCGATGGGCCTGACCGTCGAACCGGCGGGTGGATCCACCACTCCCACACTGCCCATCATCGCCGAGATCCCCATGAAATAGAAAAAAACCGACAAAAATCGTGCCAATCGCTCCAAAGCATGACTGATTCGGTGTCGAATCACCGGTGGAGGTCTTCACCGGAGGAAAGGAACCACCAGTCATGCACGCACGAAGGAAGCTCACCGCGCTCGCGGCCGTCGCCGCGTTCTCGCTCGCCCTGGCGCTCAGCGCCTGCGGCGGCGAGACCACGGCGGCGACCACGCAGCCGACCGGCCTGCCCACCACGGTCCCGACGGCCCTGCCGTCCATGCCCGCGGGCGCCACCGGCGGCGAGTTCGGACCTGCCTGCGCCAGCATCCCCACCGACCCGGCCAACCCCGGCAGCCTGGAGATGATGGCCCAGCAGCCCGTGGCGACCGCCGCGGCGGGCAACCCGCAGCTGTCAACCCTGGTCGCCGCGATCCAGGCCGGCGGCCTGGCCGACACGCTCAACAGCGCCGAAGCCGTCACCGTCTTCGCACCCACCAACGAGGCGTTCGCCAAGATCCCCAAGGCCGACCTGGACAAGGTGCTGGCCGACAAGGAACTGCTCAAGAAGATCCTGACCTACCACGTCGTATCCGGAAAGACCGCGCCCGACGCGCTCGCCGGCACCCACAAGACGCTCGAAGGCCAGGACCTCACGGTGACCGGCAGCGGCACCGAGTTCAAGGTCAACGACACGGCGATGGTCGTCTGCGGCAACATCCAGACCCGCAACGGCGTCGTCTACCTCGTCGACAGCGTGCTCATGCCGCCGGCCTGACCGGCGGCAGGAAGGGCGCCACCGCCGCGGACAAGGCATCGCTTTCCGCGCGGAAGGCGCCCTTCCTGATTCTCTGAAAGGACATCGCGCGAGGTCTCATTGTCCCGCACTGAGCAAGCTGCTGTCTGGCCACGAGCGTCGCCGCGGCGAGTTTGGTCCGTCGCCCGGGCGGCCAGAGCGTTCGCCAAGGTGGCCATCGGTAAACCGCCGTCGACGCCAACCAAAACGTCGATCAGGATTGCGTGGCCTCGACCTTAAAGGGCCTACAACGCCCACGCGACCTCGTTGCAAGGTCGTCGCTCCAGCAGGCCCAAGGCGGCCACCGCTTAAGGCCCACCCGCACTGCTCACCGAAGCCACCCCGGCCGGAATGCTGGCCCAGCTAATTCCTGAAGGCCGTCACCGCTCCCCTCGCCTCTTCTCCCAACCGACCACATCCCGCCGGGCCGAGCCCGGAAGCAGCCGAAGGAACCTCTTATACTTCACCGCGGCGCGGACCCTAACCTGCCGTAGTCGACGTGTATGACGTATTCGAATGGGGCCGCAAGGTCTGCTGAAACCCGAAACCCTGCCTCGAATCGACGCCCGAGCGATGGCTAGCGCAGGTACAGCCGCCGCTCGGCGACGCGCGCATGGGGACTTGTGTGCGGTGAGGATAGATGATAGATGGCGTGATAGCACCGCCTGCAACAGTGCACGCGGGTTCGCAGCACCGAGGCTCGAAAACCGGTTCGGACTGTCGTCTCGCAAGCGCAGGCAGCGCTCCCCTACACAGGAATGGTGAACATCGCCAAGCTTCGCGAAAATGTCGGTCGGCGGACCTAATTGAGGCCCGCCGACCGCACATCATTTATCCTTCGATCAGCTCATCGAGTTTACGGATTGATTCCGGAGTCCCCAGTTCATCAGCCGCAAACACGAGGCGCTTATAGTAACTCGAAGTAATTGATAGAGCATCCTCGTATAGCCATGAGCACATCGTATAGAACGCTAGCTCCTCTTCGCCCACGCTCATCAAATGGCGAACGTCTTCGATGACTTCTTCCCTAGTTAGCGGCGAGTCTTCAAGAAGTGCCGTAATGAGAGACCGCAGATAGACGTACCGTTCCAATTGGCCTACCTTCTTCCTCATTCAGCGGAGCAGAGCGCTCAGCTCATAATCTCGGGAAAGCAGTGAGAAGTTTTCCTGTCAGTGGTACGAACCGAACTTCGATGTCAACTCCTCGTATCTGTCCGAGAATTACTTGAACGGCAGGATCACCCGCCCTTGTTTTCAGAGTTTTGTCAGCATACTTGGCAGAGCCCGTTTTCCAGCTACGAACACTCTTCGGATCCGTGAGCACGTCCGCCACGGCGTCCAGGATGTCGTCGTCGCTCCACGACTGAGGAAAGGACGTCTTTCCCGGCATCCCAGGATGGGCGTGACCATCGAGGATATGCTGGGCATCCCCACCGAGAAGTTGTCGCCCAACGCCGCAGTTGTGAACGAGAACCGGAGTGGCCCCCGCCATGACATAGTACGTATGTATATCGGTGACCGTGAGGTTGTGGACTTCGGCACGAGCACCATACGTCGCCACTGCAGCGATGCGAACGAGCGATCCGTCAGGCGCGAGCAAATCATCGCCAGACTTCAGCCCGAGGCTGTTCACCCACTCGTCACGCCCAGGGAGCCACCAGAGATGGTTGTCTGTTGAGCCGATGGTGGCGGTCGCATCGCCGGCATCGCCATCGGTGTCGACGAGGACGTCGACAAGAACCTTCTCACCGTCGCTCGTGCGCTTTGTAGCTACCGCCTTGATGGCGGACTCGCCAGTTTCAGGGTCGGTGGCTAGCACCTCGTCGCCAGCGCGCACTTTTTCGATCGGCTTAGTAGCGCCGTCGGCCATTAAGACAAGCGTCCCGGGGAGGAAGCTTTTAGCGGCGCAGGTTTCGTCGACTTCTTTTGCCTTGTTCTTAAGCTTCTCGGACGCCTTTCTTGCGGCCGCCTGAGCTCTTTCCTTCGCTTGCTTGGCTGCGGCCTCGGCTGCAATCCGCGCGTTACGAGCGGCTAGGGCTGCCGCTTCGGCTGCTTCTTTAGCTGCCTTTCGAGCGAGTTGGGTGAATTCTTCGACCTGGGCGATGATGCGTTTTGCCCAGCGGAGTTTCTCCCAGAAGACCTGGACTGCCGACCATGCGCGTTCGATGGCTTTGACGATCTTGGGGAGTTTAAAGAGTTTGGCCCAGGGGATGACATTGGCGACGATGGATACGCAGGCGACGATGTCGCCCTTGCCGAAGCAGTCCTTGATGTCGTTGATGCCGAGCAGTTCCATGAGGATGTCGCCGCCGGCCTGAAGGATGATGTCGAGCAGTGACATCTTCTGCAGTTTGCGGGCTTCGTCTAGCATGGCCTGCAGGTCGGGCGGGAGGGTGATCTCCCCGTCACCGGTCTCGGTTCCCTGGCCGTCGCCGTCGTTGGGCGGCGATCCCGGGTCGTCCGGGATGTGCTTGAGCCCGGAGGGGTCAGAGAAGGTGGTGGGGTTGTTGTTGGAGTAGGCGTAGCCGTTCATCTGCTGGGAGTCGCCCTGATCGACGATCGGGTCGACGGAGATGAACCGGCCGGTGTCGGGGTCGTACTCCCGAGCACTGAGGTGCGTCAGTCCTGTGCCGTCCTTCGCCCCGCCAAGAAATCCTTTGTCTCCTGTCCAGGCGGACGAAACGCCACGTTCTTCACCAAAGGGGGTAGAACGGCGGCGTGCGACTGAAGCCGTATTGGTTGCGTCAACGAGCAGACTGCTAGTTCCTTGGTTGTTGGCGCACATCCATTGCAGGCTATTACCCGTCCGTACCGCGACTACTTGCCCTGCGAAGCTGTAGTACCGAGTGGCGTTCTTGGCCGTGCCGGTGAGCTTCAGTTCCGTGTCGGGTAGATAGAGGGTGGTGACGCCGTTCTCCTTGCGCAGCAGCCGGTTGCCGCTGGCGTCGTAGATGAACTCGGTGGTGTTTCCGCCTTCGACGACCTTCTCAAGTCGTCCTTCGACGTTCCAGTGAAGTTCCTGGTTACCGGTCGGCGTCGGCCGACTTTCGACATTGCCAGCGGCATCGTGCTCCCAGTCGAAGGTGTGGATGCCGGCGCTGTCGGTGATCTTCGTTTGGAGGAGCTTGTGCGGGCTGCCCTGACCGGGTAGCGGGTAGGTGTAGTCGGTGGTGATGTCGCCGGTCGGGGTGTCGTGCTCGACCTGCTGGCTGCGGTTGCCGTAGTTGTCGTACTCCCAGTTGGTCCAGTACTTGGCGGGTCCGCCCAAGGCTCCGTTGGAGACGGCTGCGGTGCAGTCTCCGCTGGTGGGGGTCCAGGCCTGCTTCAGCCGGCGGAGTCCGTCGTAGTTGAAGCACTGAGTGTCGGCGGTCTGGCCGGAGCCGGTGTCGACGGTCTTGGCGAGGTTGCCGGTGGCGTCCCAGGTGTAGACGGTCTTGGTGACGTTGCCGATGAGTCCGTCGCGGGTGACGGAGGTGTTGTCCAGGCGGCGGGTGCCTTCCTGGTAGACGAAGTTGAGGTTCACCCGGTTCGGATTGACTCCGAGAGTGAGCTTTGTAACCTCACCAAACGGGCTATACTGGGCAGTGTTGACATACGTGCCCAGACCTGAGGCCAAGGTCAGCGGCAGGCCCTCAGCCGTGTAGCCATGCGCAAGGACTTCTTCACCCAGATCACCGACCTGCGGCAGGGTTGTCGTCGCGATCGAGCCGTCCGTATTAAAAGTCGCCTTGTACTTGTATGTACCGGCCAGCAGACCTTCGACTGCAGGGATCGTGACGGCAGTTTCCAGCGGCCGGAAGTATTCGTCGACATCCAGGACTTCGGTCTTATAGGCCGCACCATTGACGAACCTGGTGGCGGAGGCGAGCAGGCCGGCACCGAGGGTGTCGTACTCCATTTCCGTCAGTTTGGTGCCAGTGTCGGCGTTGTCCTTGCGGGTCCGAATGATGCGGCCGAGCACGTCATACTCAAAGAAGATCTTCTTGTTGTTGGACTCGGTCGACAGCAAGTCACTCGACGAGTTGTAGTTCAGTTTGGTCGTGCCCTTGTCAGGATCGCTCTGCTCATACATCCGACCACGGAGATCGTACTTGTACGTCCAGGCGTTGTTGCTGGAGTCCTTGACCGCGGTCATCTGACTGCGCTTGTTGAACTCGTAGGTGGTCTTGACCGCAGGGCCGGTGTGGCTGGCGGTTGTGTATTCGTAGAACTCCTTCGCGCGGCCTTGAGCGTCAAATTTGACACGGGTTGGGGACTGGCCAGCCGCGGGTAGAGTGACGATTTCGTCGCCGTCGTAGAGCGCGCGGGTGCGCCATTGTTCGACGCGTGCGCCGCCGCCTGGAGGGCTGGCCATAAACACTTCTGCAGTGCGGCGACCAGCGCCGTCGTACTCGGTCTTAACCCCCGAAGATCCGGCGGAAGGGTGGTAGTCCACGGTCGGGGACGCAGTGTTGTAGAACGGGTTGTCCTGTCCAACGACCTGGCCGCGGGAGTTGTAGTAGGTGTTAACGATGGTGCGTCCGCCACCTGGGGCCGCTACCTGGGTCTGCACCGGCCGCATCAGCCCGTCAAACAGTTCGACGCTGACGTTGTAACCGCCGTTGGGGCGGATACCACGGGTGGTGACGGCGTTGATCTGGTTGGCGGTGCCCGACTTGCGGACCGTGTAGTCGTATTCGGAGCTGGGCAGGTCGACGCCCTTGGTCCGGCCCGGCAGCCACGCCTGCTTCATCCGGCCTAGGCCGTCGTAGACCATGTCGGTGCGCAGCCCGTTTGCGTCGATCTGTGCGGTGGGCTGGCCGTTGCCGACCTCGAACTCGGTGCGGGTCTTGTGTCGCAGCGGGTTGTAGTTCTCCACGGCGGTGACTGGTCCGCCGGTGGTGGGGGTGTAGACGGTCTCCGACATCTTGCCGGCTTCGTCCCAGGTCTTCAGACCCCGGCCGTAGGCGTCGACCTCGCTCTTGGTGACCGTGACATAAGAGCGTCCGGTCGGCGACCACGTGTCGATCGCCTCGACGGAGGTGACCATGCCCTTGATCGGGACCTGGTTCGGCGTCCAGACGGTGGCACCGTCATACAGGGTCCGCTGGTCGGAGATCAGCAGTTCCTGGTTGGCGATCTCGGTGACCGGAACGCCCGTGGTCGGATTGAGGACGGGGATGTTCGCACATGCCAGGGCGTACTTCTCGACGCGGGACGTGAGTCCCTGGATGTTCTTGGTGGGGTTGGGTGCGTAGGTGAGGCGGGTGCACTCCTCGTCGCCGGGAGTGTTCTTGTCACCCTGGTCCTCCATCATGACGACCTGGCCGTCGGCGTTGAACGTCTTGACGACCTGGTTGTCGCGCTCACCGCCCTTGATCACCGAGCGGACCAGGGTGTTGTTCATCCCGGACCGGGTGGCTTTGACCGTCGCCCACGGGTGGGTCGACGTCGCGGTCGCAGCCGACACCCAGCCGTCGGAGATCGACCGGTTCAGGACCGTCTTGGTGGCCAGGTCGGAGTCGTAGGAGATCCGCTCGCGGGGCTGTCCGGCGAGTTCGTCGAGGTCGCGGACGACCCCGCCGAGACCGTCGGTGATGTCGGTCTCCGACTGGGGCCGGTAGGACGTGGCGTTGGTGGGGTGGTTGCGGTCGCCGTCCATGCCCCGGTAGAACCGGGTCACTTCCAGGGTCCGGCCCTCGGCCGCGATGCCGGAGCGGGTCTGGACCTCGCCGTAGCCGCGCCACTGCGACCACGTCTTCTGCTCCGGGATCGTCAGGCCGTCGTCCTCGGCGTAACGCCAGGCGGCGTTGCCGACATAGTCGTAGCTGGTGGTGGTGGACGTGCCGATGCCGTGGCCGTCCTGCTCGTCGATCTGGGCGATCACATACTTGTGGAACCAGTACAGGCCGATCGAGCCACCCGGCGGGGTCCACCACACCGGCATACACCGCTTGGTGTTGGTCTGCGGACTGGCCGGTAGCGTCGTGATCGTGCAGTCCAGCGGCTTGTAGGTGATCACCACCGCGCCACCGGACTCGTTCTTGATGTTGTTCATCCGCCACTTACGGACCTGATTGTTCGAACCCGACGTCACCCGGTTCGCCATGTGAGTTCCGTCGAATACCACCGGCGGCATCACCGCGTCCGTCGTTCCGAGGTGCCCGGTCTGCTGGATCTGGTTCAACCACAACACCGGTGTACCGATATTGTCACCCGTGATCGGGAAGCTGTGGGTCAGCGTCCACGAGTCCACGTCGTCATACGCCCCGGCGCGGATGACCTGCGTGGTCACCTTCGACAGGCGCTTGGACGACCAGAACGTCGGCGCGTAGTCGTCACACGCCCCGACCAGGCACTCCTGATCCCACGGCACATCGCGGTAGTCGGCCGGCTTCACACACGACGAACCCGGCACACACCGCTCGACATTGGTGAACTTCACCCGCGACGGAGCCGCCGTAGCCGTCCACGTCTGACCCGCCCGCAGCCCGTACTCGATCCGGTCGACCGTCCCACCACGGGTATACGACCGCGGACCACCCACGGTGATGTTGTGGTACCGGTTGGTCTCCGGATTGTAGAAGTACGCCAGGGCGTTGCCGTGCACATCCACGACATAGTCCAGGTTCCACCGCCACGCCTGGTCACACACCGACGTCGACGGATGCGTCAAAAAGCACGGCTCACCGGTGTTGTTACCGACCACCGGCACCGTCCACGCCGAATTGCTGTCCGGCGCACCGGCCATCCCGGTCACACCCGCGTTCGCCGGCAGGGCCGACAGCTTGTGCACGCCGAAGAAGTACTGCGTACCGTCGGTCGTGGTGACCTTCCAGTACTCACCCTCGGTCGTGCCGTCACGGTTCTTGTCACCGTTGTTCGCACCGAGCAGCCGCTCGATCTTCGAACCGTCGTCGTTACGGAACTTCCACACCCCAGTGGTGTCGTCCTTGACCAGCTCACTGGCCCGGCCGTTCAGCGAGATCGTCGCGTTGTCGCTCAGCCAGCACTGGTCATAGGTCGCCCAGCCATCCGACTGGCAGTCCTTGTACTTACGCTCGACATAACCCGGCCAGTAGTCGAAGCCCTCACCGATCGCCGAGGGCTGCGAGTTCGCAGAACTGGTCCGGCCGTCCACCGCACCGGCCGAGTACCCGAACGAGATCGACGGCGACGGCCCGCCCAGCGACGGCGGCACCCGCAACCCGTACGACCACGAGAAGTCACCGGTGTTGCTACCCGACTGCCACGTCGCCGACGCCGACAACGGCGAACTGGAGTAGCTACCGCCCTCACCGTCCGCACCGGCAGCAAGCGCCACCAGCGAACCACCCGACGCGACCAGCGAACCGCCCGCGGCCTGCGCACGATCGACCGAACCGACCGTCACACCGGTCACCGCCACATCAGCGGTCACGTTGCCCGCGGCGGTGTCGTTGACACCCGGTAGGGGCTTGCCCTGGCACTCGGCCCGCTCAGGCGTGGTCAGCGCACAGGCGGGCAGCGACACCAGCCGCAGCCGGGTCGCCCAGTCCGCACCGTAGGCCTCGCGGAAGCCCCGGTAGTCGACCTGCACCGACACCCGCGACGCACCCACACCACCGTCACCACGGCCCAGACGGAACACCAGGCCATCACGCGCCGACACAGGCAACGACGCCTTGTCCAGCAGCGACACCGACACACTGCCCGGCACACCAGCCGAAGCGGCGGCACCGGCCAAGCCCTTCGACACCGCAGCACTCGGGCCACCCACAGTGACCGGCAAGGCCCCAGCCTTGACCCGGCCACCAGCCGCACCCGACGCACCAGCCGCCCGCCCAGCAGACGGCAACACCACCGTCGCCGAACCCGGCGCGGGCCAGGACACCTGCGGGCGGCCCTTCACCGCCAGCTTCTCGGCGTTGGTCGGACCAGCGGCCACGGACTTCGGCGTCCAGCTGGCCGGGACCGACTTCTCCACCTGAGGGATGTCGTCGGGGTTGGGCGCCGCCGCTGCGGGCAACGCCACAGCCAGCGACGACATCATCAAAAACGGTACGGCGAAAGCCAACCGCGCCAAACGCGGTCTAGGCCTCGGCCGCGCTAACAAATGTTGCACAGCTCCTCCGAGGAGTGGTGGGGAACCGATCACATGGGATACAGGGGCAGCACGGCACCGTTGTCCGGTGCCGTGCGCAAGGCAGTGATGTCAGAATTGTGGCGAGTCAACGGATCGCCGAGGCTCGCCCTATCGAGGCGCCCCCGGTCCTGTCTCGCTCCGGAATGGCCGGACGGCGTCATCGCCGTGCCGGAATGCGTAAGCAGTCACCCGATTTCGGGCAGAATCCGCCGCCACCACTCGTTTCATGACCTACCGTCCCCCGTGAACCATGGTCGTTGGCGATGACCGTAGGGCCGTCCGGCAGACCCGTCAAGACTTTCGTACGACGCGGTATCGCCCTTGCACAACCTGCAATCCGTGCGACGCAGTGCTGCTGATTCGGCTGATCACACAGATGATGGCGCATACAAGCATCTCGATCACATCGACAAAAAGCCATGTCTTGGAAGGTTGCAGTGGGAATCCACTCACGGCCCTGCCCCGCCGTAGACATTTCCGCCCTCCGGCCCTAGCCTCCTGCCACCATCAATATCCAGGAAGAGGTTTCATGTCCCACAGATCACGGGGGAGCCAGGCCAGAAGAGCCGTCGCGGTCACCGCGGCGATGCTCGCAGGCCTGGCACTGTCGGCCGTATCGCCGACCGGCCCCGCCCAAGCAACAACAGCGCCGAAGCCTGCGCCTTCTGAGTTCGCCAAGACGACCACGTCGATCCTGGACGCGCGTAGGGAGGCGAAGCAGACCGGTAAGCCGGTGCAGATCCCTGCCCTGACCACCGAGACGACCCGGGTATGGGCCGAGCCCGACGGCACCGAGACCGCCGAGATCCATACCGGCCCGGTCCGCCTGAAGCGCGACGGCAAATGGCTCGACTACGACTTCACGCTCGTCCGCCGCCCCGACGGCACCGTCGGCCCGAAGGTCCACCCCCACGACCTGGTCATCGCCGGAGCAAAGACCGCAGGTGAACACGACCTCGCCACGTTGAACGCCCACGGTGAGAAGCTTGGCTTCGGCTGGACCGGCACACTGCCCGAACCCGTCCTCGACGGTTCGAAGGCCACCTACCACGAGGTGACACCCGGCATCGACCTGGTCATCGAAGCCCGCACCACCGGCTTCGAACAGTTCTACATCGTCAAGGACCGCACCGCCGCCACCCGCGTCGCCGCGTTGCGTACCCCGCTGCGCACCGGCGGCACCACGTTCGCCGGCAAGGCCGACGGGTCCGGGGAGTTCCGCAAGGCCGACGGCAAGATCGCCGCACGGATGCCCGTCGCCCTCATGTGGGACAACCAGGGCCTCGACGGCCGAGGCGACCGTAAACGCCAAGCCAAGGTGAACGTCGACGTCGTCGACGTCAGGCATGGCACCGATGTGACCGGCCGCGACATGCGCCTGCGCCCTGACACCACCTGGCTCAACGACCCCGCCACCAAATACCCGGTCGTCGTCGACCCCGGCATCGACGTCGACGTCACCGTCGGATTCGACGAATTCGTCCAGAACACCATCGACGTCTCCGACAACTCCACCAAGGACGAGCTCAAGGTCGGCTACACCAACGACGGCTGCCAGTGCTACGCCCGCAGCTACCTGCGCTTCGACGGTCTCACCGCGTACAAGAACGCAAAGATCAACTCGGCGATGCTGAACCTGTGGGAGACCCACTCCCACAACTGCACGCCCACCAAATGGCTGGCCAAACGCACCGAACACGTCACCAGCTCGGTCCAGTGGGGCAACGAACCCGCCGCGCTCGAACCCGCCGGCAACTCCTCCGACGCCAAGGGCTGGAGCGGCAGTTGCCCGGCGGACTGGGTCGACGTCGACGTCGCCGCCGCACTAGACGACACGTTCAACAGCGGGGGCAGCTCGGCCAGCATCATGATCCAGTCGGAGAACTGGGACCTGGGCTCGTGGAAGAAGTTCGACTCCTACGAGGGCACCCGCCGCCCCCACATCAAGCTCAACTACAACCGCGTGCCGACGATCTCCCAGGTCAAGGCCGCAGGCGACCCCACCTGCCGCACCGGCACCGGCGTACGGCTCTACCTGAACACGCTCACGCCGACGTTCTCCGCCTACGTCGGCGACCTCGACGCGCAGAACGTGCGCCTTCAGGTCGAGATCACACCTGTCGGCGGCAGCGCGAGACCGCTGCTGGAGTCGACCAACGGCGCCCGCAACACCGTCCATGCCGTCACCGTGCCCGCCGGGCAGGCACTGGTCGTCAACACCGTCTACACCTACCGGGTCCGTGCCCTGGACCTGACCTCCACCGGCGCTGCTGTCGACTACTCGCCATGGACCACACCCTGCGAGATTCAGTACGACGCGACCACGCTGGACAGCGCACCGCAGATCACCGACGTGCCCACGGTCGATGTCGACGGCGAGTTGTGGCCGGTGCTGAAGTTCGGCCGCGGCAACCTGGTGACGTTCCGGCCCGACCCCGCCGACGCCGGCGAGGTGGTGCGTTACAGCTACGGCTTCAGTGCCGACCGGGTCGGCGACAGCAGCGTGAGTGTGCCCGCCGGGCTCGACGGCTCGGCCACGGTCACCATCACGCCGTGGGAGGTCGACGGCACCAACGCCCCCGCGTCCAGCTCCACGCTCTACGTCCGGGCGTTCACCGGCAGCGGGACGCTGGCGAGCTCGAAGATGGCCAGCATGGACCTGTTCTTCGATTACCTGGACATGATCGACGGCAACGGCGTGCTGGTGCCGCCGGCGGCCAAGCCCGACGACGTCAATGGCGACGGCCTGGCCGACCTGTCCGGGTTCCGGGACCTGGGCACCGGCAAGGGCATGTTCTACAGCTACAGCGGCAAGTCGGACGGGTCGACGCTCGAACCGATCTCGCTGATGACCACCAACGCGTACACCGATGCCGACACCAGGACCGTCCAGGGCGACTTCAACGGTGACGGCAAGACGGACTTCGCCGCGTTCAAGTCGATCAGCACCAGCAGCACCACCGTGTCGCTGCTGCGCTCGACCGGCACCGTCCCCTACGCCGACGTCCTGGCCGACGTCCAGGTCAAGGCGCTGGCTCTCAACCTGGCCAATATGAAGATCATGGCCGGGGACGTCAACGCCGACGGCAAGGACGACCTGGCCTTCGGCTACCTCAACACCACCACCAACTGGAACATCAAGGTCATGCTGGCCTCGGTCGACGGCCACGGCACCGTGACACCCCACGACGACGAGGTGCTGTTCGCCAACCCGGTCGACTGGCTGGCCGTGTCGCCGGGCTCCAACCTGAACAACGCCCAGCTGGTGATGGGTCAGTTCGACAAGGTCCCCGGCGCAGACATCATGGAGTTCTTCGACCATGGCAGCTGCCGCACCGGCGGCTTCCTGCACAAGAACCTCGGCACGACGTTCTCGGCCGGTCAGGTGGTCTGGGACTCGAACACCACGGGCGCGTGGTGTGCCGCGAGCGCCAGGTACACCGTCGGCAGGTACGCGACGGGCGCCTACGGACTCGACGGCATCGTCGCGACCTACGACCCGGGCAGCTGCCGGATGAACGTCTACACCTTCACGCCCAAGCACGTCGCGCCGAACGACACGTGGACGATGGAGGGGCCGACGCTGCGGTTCGACTCCGGCCCGTCGGTGGAGCTGTTCTGCTGGAACTGGACCGAGCCCGAGCTGCGGGATCTCAGCGGTGACGGCAAGGACGACCTGCTGCTGACGTACCGCTGCTGCGGCGCGTTCCAGCAGCGCGTATGGCAGCTCGACAGCAACGGCACCGGATTCGACGCCCCCGTGCTCAAGTGGCAGGGTGCGCTCGGCCCGGCCGGCACCGGCAGCCTCAAGTACAACGGCACGACGCACTACCAGTTCGTCGCCAAGCACTCCGGCATGTGCCTGGCCGTCAACGGCAGCCCCATCGACGGCACCGCACTCGTGCAGCAGCCCTGCGCCCGTAACCTGCTCGACCAGCGGTTCGTGCTGGAGCAGCGCGGAGCGGGCCATGTCCGGCTGCACCCGCAGCACATCACCTCCAAGTGCATCATCTACGACGTCGTCGGCGCGGGCAGCCCGATCATCCAGAAGTCCTGCTCGGCGACGGGATCGAAGGAGTCGTTCCAGCTCGACTACGTCAGCGGTTTCACCAACGACCCGGCGAACCCGCTGCCCACCGACGTCGCGGTGAAGATCGTCTCGAACACCACGGCCAGTCGCTGCGTCAGCGTCCAGGGTGCGAGCATGGCCGCGGCCGCGGCCACGGTGCAGGACGCTTGCCAGCCGCCCGGCTACGGGAGCCAGACGTACTACCTGCGGGCGTTGCCGGCACAGCAGCCGTCGATGACCGCCCGGTGGACGATGGGTGAGTCCGGCGGCACGACGCTGGCCGACGGCACCGGCAACACCGCCACCGCGAAGATCGCCGGTAGCGGGGTCGTCGGCAGTGGCGTGCTGACCCTCAACGGCACCAGCCAGTACGCCTCGACCACCGGCGGCGCGGTGCACACCGGGATGAGCTACACCGTCTCGGCGTGGGCCAAGCTCGACGTCGGTGCCCGCTCGCAGACGATCCTGTCCCAGGAGGGTGCGACGAACTACTCGTTCGCCCTGCGGCAGAACGTCAACGGCAAGTGGAACTTCACCGTCCTGTCCAATGCCAACTCCAGCGTGTTCACGTCCTACATCGCGTCGTCGACGGCGGTGGCACCGCTCAACACCTGGGTGCACCTGACCGGCGTCTTCGATCAGGCCACCGGCCAGGCCCGGCTGTATGTCAACGGCGTCCTGGAGGGCACCGCGACCGGCGTCACGGCGGGGTCCAGCGGCCCGGTCTTCATCGGCGCTACCAAGATCAACGGCGCTCGTGCCGAGTACTTCGACGGCCAGATCGACGACGTGCGGATGTGGAACTACGTCCTGACCCCGACCGAGATCACAGCCGCCGCAGCGGCACGATCCTGATCTCGCCGGGGCGGTGACGCACCGCCCCGGCCCGACCAGCGAGAACCGAGCCCGTCCCGTCGACGCGGGGCGGGCTCGGCGCTGGTCCCTGTCCGCACGGCCGACCTGGCGGCTCTCCGGCAACCGTGCGGTCCGCACGGCCCCCCCGACGGTTCCCCGGCAACCGTGTTCCGCCGGACGGCCGGCGCCTCCGTTCGCAGACTTCCGGATTCCGGCGGGGCAGCACCACGCACGCCGACTGCCTAGGCTGCCGACCATTACCCACCCAACAGGAGAAGGTCTCATGTCACGACGCCCACGGGGGATCCAGGCCAGACGGGCTGCCGCCGTAGTAGTGGCGATGCTCGCAGGCATCGCTGTACAGGCACTGGCACCATCCGTTCCCGCACAGGCCGAACCATCCGCACGTGGCACGGCAAACCCGACCACCACCGCCATTCTCGACGCGCGCAAGGCGGCGAAGCAGACTGGCAAGTCGGTGCAGATCCCTGCCCTGACCACCGAGACCACCAGGGTATGGGCCGAGCCTGACGGCACCGAGACCGCCGAGATCCACACCGGCCCCGTGCGTCTGAAGCGCGACGGCAAATGGCTCGACTACGACTTCACCCTCGTCCGCCGCCCCGACGGCACCGTCGGCCCGAAGGCCCACCCCCACGACCTGGTCATCGCCGGAGCCAAGACCGCAGGTGAACACGACCTCGCCACGTTGAACGCCCACGGCGAGAAGCTCGGCTTCGGCTGGACCGGTGCGCTGCCCGAACCCGTCCTCGACGGATCCAAGGCCACCTACCCCGAAGTAGCGCCCGGCATCGACCTGGTCATCGAAGCCCGCACCACCGGCTTCGAGCAGTTCTACATCGTCAAGGACCGCACCGCCGCCACCCGCGTCGCCACACTCCGGACCCCGCTGCGCACCGGCGGCACCACCTTCGCCGGCAAGGCCGACGGCTCCGGGGAGTTCCGCAAGGCCGACGGCAAGATCGCCGCACGGATGCCCGTCGCCCTCATGTGGGACAACCAGGGCCTCGACGGCCGAGGCGACCGCAAACGCCAAGCCAAGGTGAACGTCGACGTTACCGACGTCAGGCGTGGCACCGATGTGGCCGGCCGCGACATGCGCCTGCGCCCCGACACCACCTGGCTCAACGACCCCGCCACCAAGTACCCGGTGGTCGTCGACCCGGGCATCGACGTCGACGTCACCGTCGGATTCGACGAGTTCGTCCAGAACACCATCGACATCGACGACAACTCCACCAAAGACGAGCTGAAGATCGGCTACACCAACGACGGCTGTAGTTGTCAAGCCCGCAGTTACCTGCGCTTCGACAGCCTCGGCGCCTACCGCGGCGCTAAGATCAACTCGGCGATGCTGAACCTGTGGGAGACCCACTCCCACAACTGCACCGCCACCAAATGGCTGGCCAAACGCACCGCACACGTCACCAGCTCGGTCCAGTGGCGCAACGAACCCGCCGCGCTCGAACCCGCCGGGGACTCCTCCGACGCCAAGGGCTGGAGCAGCAGCTGCGCCGCGGGCTGGGTCGACGTCGACGTCGCCGCCGCACTCGACGACACCTTCAACTCCCCCACGGCCACCTCCGCCAGCATCATGATCCAGTCAGAGAACTGGAACCTGGGCTCCTGGAAGAAGTTCGACTCCTACGAGGGCACCCGCCGCCCCCACATCAAGCTCAACTACAACCGGCTGCCCACGATCTCCCAGGTCAAGGTCGACAAGGATCCCACCTGCCGCAGCGGCGCGGGTGTGCGGCTGCTCCTCAAGACCCCGACGCCGGCGTTCGAGGCGTTCATCGTCGACGTGGACAAGCAGAACGTGCGGCTGCAGGTGGAGATCACTCCGTTCGGCGGGACCGCGTGGCCGCTGATCGAGTCGACGATCGGCAGTGCCGGCAACGGAGACACTCAGACCGCATACGCCAGCAGGGTGGAGTTGCCGCAGGCGCAGGCATTGCAGGCCAACACGGTCTACAGCTACCGCGTACGCGCGGTCGATCTGACCCCCAGCGGGGCCCCGATCGACTACTCGGCGTGGAGCCCGTCATGCGAGATCCAGTACGACACGACGGCGCTTGACGGCGTCCCGCTCATCGAGGGCATTCCGGTCGTCGATGTCGGCGGCGAGCAGTACAACCTGCTGAAGTTCGGGCGCAGCAACGTGCTGACGCTGCGGCCCGATCCGGCCGACCTCGGTGACGTGGTGCGCTACAGCTACGGCTTCGACCAGGCGCGGGTCGGCGAGAGCAGCGCCGGCATCGCGGCAGGCGGCGACGGGACCGCCACGGTGTCGGTGGTGCCGTGGGAGGTCGACGGGTACAACGCCCCGGTCGGTGAGAGCACGCTGTACGTGCGGGCCTTCGCCGCCAACGGCAGCTTCCGGACCAGCTCCGTGCAGATCTTCTTCGACCCCGCGTACCCGATGCCCGACCCGGTGCCGCACGTGCGCGACGACGTCGACGGCGACGGCGTGCCGGACCTGTCCGGGTTCCGTGACCTGGGCAACGGCAAGGGCATGTTCTACACCTACCCGGTCCAGCCGGGCGGCGCGCTGCTGGAGCCGGTGGCGCTGATGACGACCGAGAGCTACACCGACGCCAACTCCGACACCGTGCGCGGCGACTTCGACGGCGACGGCAAGACCGACTTCGCCGTGTTCAAGTCGGTCGGCGCGACCAGCACCACCGTGTCGCTGCTGCGCTCGACCGGCAACGTGCCCTACGCCGACGCGCTGTCCGACATCCAGGTCAAGGCGCTCGCACTCAGCCTGAGCGCCATGCGGGTGATGGCGGCGGACATGAACAGCGACGGCAAGGACGACCTGGTCATGGCGTACGCCAACGGGACCGCCAGCTGGACCGTCAAGGTGCTGACCGCCTCGGTCGACGATCACGGCACGACGACTCCCCATGACGACGAGGTGCTGTTCTCCGAGCCGGTGGACTGGCGGACCACACCGATCGCCGCAGACCTGAGCAAGTCGAAGGTGCTCGTCGCCCGAGGCTTCAGCGGCGGCAGCGGGGTGACCGTCGTGGAGTACCGCCAGATCGGCACCTGCCAGACGGCGATGTACACGCACGGCCCGAGCTCGTCGACCAACTGGCACCAGTCCCCCGCCACCCCGCTGCCCTGGTGCCTGGACAAGCTGCAGCTCACCACCGGTAACTACGACGGCGACGGCGACACGGACGTGATCGCGGGCTACGACATGGGCGGATGCCGGCTCACCATCGACACGTTCACCCCCAAGACCGTGATCATGCAGCCCTCGGGCGTGCCGGCGTTCACGATCGCCCGGGACCAGCGGTTCGACTCGGGAATCGGCAACGGGCAGTACTGGTGCGCTCCCTGGGTCGAGCTCGCGGCCCGGGACCTGACCGCCGACGGCAAGGACGACCTGCTGCTCACGTACAAGTGCTGCGGCCTGTACCAGCAGCGGATCTGGCAGTTCACCGCCGACGGCAGCGGCTTCGGCGCCCCGGCGCTCAAGTGGCAGGGCATGCTCGGCGCGGCGGGCACCGGCAGCCTCAAGCACGACGGCACCACCCACTACCAGCTGGTCGCCAAGCAGTCCGGGATGTGCCTGTCCCTCAACGGCGGGTCCTACGACGGCGTGCCGCTGGTGCAGCAGCCGTGCGCACGCAACCTGCTCGACCAGCGGTTCGTATTGGAGCAGCGCGGCGCCGGCCACATCCGGCTACAGCCCCAGCACATCCCGTCCCGGTGCCTCGTCTACGACGTGATCGGAGCCGGGAACCCGGTGCTGCAGAAACTGTGCACGACGGGTGTCTCCCAGGAGAGCTTCCAGGCCGAGTACGTCAGCGGGACCACCAACGACCCGCAGGACCCGCAGCCCACCGACGTCGCGGTGCGGCTGCTGTCCAACGGCACGGGCAGCCGGTGCGTCGGCATCCAGGGCGCCTCGGTCAACGCCGGCGCGGCCGCGGTGCAGGACATCTGCCAGTCGCCCGGGTATCCGGCGCAGTCGTACTACCTGCGGGCGCTTGCGCCGTTGCAGGCCACGGTGCGTGCCTCCTGGGCGATGAACGAGGCGGGCGGCACGACGCTGGCCGACGGCACCGGCAACGGGGCGACCGCGAAGATCGCCGGTGGCGGCGTCGTCGGTGGCGGCGCGCTGACCCTGAACGGCACCAGCCAGTTCGCCTCCCTCACCGGCCCGCCGCTCTACACCCACTGGGGCAGCTACACCGTCTCGGCCTGGGTGAAGCTCGACACCGGCGCCCGCTGGCAGAACATCGTCGCCCAGGAGGGTTCCCTCAACAGCGCGTTCTACCTGCGGCAGAACGCCAACGGAAAGTGGAACTTCACGGTCCTGTCCAACCCCAACTCGGGCACCTACACCGCCTACGTGGCGTCTTCGGCGCAGGTGGCGCAGGTCGGCGTATGGACCCACCTGGTCGGTGTGCATGACGAGGCCACCCACGAGACCAGGCTGTACGTCGACGGAGTGCTGGCCGGCACCGCCACCGGCAGTTCCTCGGGCACCAGCGGACCGCTGATCATCGGCGCGTCGAAGGTGTCCGGCGCCCGGTCGGAGTACCTGGACGGCCAGATCGACGACGTCAGCGTGTGGAACCACGCGCTCACCGCGGCGGAGATCAGCCAGCTCCCCGCGACCCGCGCCTGACGCCGGCGAGCACCACCTGAAGAAGGCGAGCCCGCCCGGATGATCCGGGCGGGCTCGACCGCTGTCTGGGCGCGGATCAGGCGCGTCCCGCGGCGTAGAGGGCGGTCACCTCCGCCGCGCTCAGCGTGCGGGCCCAGGCGGTCACGTCGTCGATCTGACCGTTGACGTGGTCGGTCCGGTTGCCGCCGGACCGCGCCGCGCCGAGGACGACGGGTCCGCTGCTGCTGGCACCGGGCGCCGTGACGACGACCGAACCCGCGGACACCCCGTTGACGTACAGCGTCGCTGTGCGGGTGGGGGCGTCGTAGACGCCGGTGAGGTGCGCCCAGGCCCCGGCCTGGGCCGCTGCCCCCTCGACGCCGTTGTACACGTACCCGCTGGTGACGTTGACGTTGCTGACGAGGGCGAAGTTCCACTTGCCGGTGGTGCCGTTGACCCGCAGGTAGAATGCGCTGTACTGGCTTCCCTCCTGGGCGATGATGGTCTCGTACTTGTTCACCACGTTCGGCTTGATCCAGCCCGACACCGTGAAGCTCTTGGTGGTGTCGAGCACGGGCCCGGTCGTTGCGGCGAATCCGGTGGTGCCGTTGAGCGTCAGCACCCCGGAGCCGAGGGTGGCCCCGGAGGCGGCGGTCGCCCCCGCGCCCCGGCCGCTGTCGTCGGACATGGCCGTGCCGCTGGCCGCGTTCATCGACCAGCGGGCGACCGGACCGGTCGGTGCCGCCGGCAGCGGCCGCAGGTAGAAGTACTGGTCGACGTTGCCGTTGCAGGTCCACTGGAGCCCCGCCGCGCCCGCGCTGGTGCTGCTGGCGCTGATGCCGATGCACTTGCCCGACAGGTTCGACAGCATCTGTATCGCGATGTCACCGGCCTGCGGAACACCCGGCACGCTCGTGAAGCCCGAGCTGTACCGGAACTCCCACGACTCGTTGGACTGCCCCGCGGTGCACGTGCTGGCGATGATCGGGCGGCCGTCGGTGGTGAGCCCGCCGGACACGTTCAGGCACCTGGCCGGATCGTGCACCGGATGCATCCGCACGTAGGCCGCGCCCCGCTCCTCCAGGGTGAACTGGGTGTTGAGCAGCGCGGGCGCGCACGGCTGCTGGCTGGTCGGCGCGTGCTCGACGGTGGATCCGCCGGTCACCGCCAGGCACAGTCCGG
The DNA here is from genome assembly GCF_011297335.1 of Catellatospora methionotrophica. GTDB lineage: Bacteria > Actinomycetota > Actinomycetes > Mycobacteriales > Micromonosporaceae > Catellatospora > Catellatospora methionotrophica. Next base: position 299,576 of record NZ_JAAOTJ010000003.1, read on the forward strand.
AGTGCTTGGCGACCAGCTGGTATCGGGTGACGGCGTCACGCCGGACCGAACCGGTGCCCGCCGGGCCGAGCGCCCCCTGCCACTTCAGGGTCCGCGTCTGGAAGGTGCTGTTGGTGCCCGACGTGCCCGTCGCCGTCCACACCCAGACCCGCTGCTGGTACGGGCCGCAGCAGCCGTACTCGAACACCAGGTCCTCCAGGCCGTCGCCGGTCATGTCGACCATCGACAGCGGCGCCGCCGTGGCCGGGGCACACCAGTACTGGGTGAGGCCCGGCGTCGAGTTGAAGTGCTGGGTGTGCGGCTCGAACGTCCACATGTCGTTGATCGACTGCGGCGGGGAGTAGACGTACTTCGGGGTGAACGTGTAAAGGCCCATCTGGCAGCCGCCGAAGTCGTACGTCGCGACGACGCCGTCGACGTCGCGCTGGCCCGGCGAGTACCGGCCCACCGTGAACCTGGACTTGGCCATACACCAGGTGCTGGTGTCGTTGGAGTCCCACACCAGCTGACCGGCCTCGAACGACCCGCCGAGATTCTTGTGCATGAAGGCCCTGGTCCGGCAGCTGCCGAGGTCGTAGAACTCCATCACGTCGACGCCGGGCACCTTGTCGAAATTGCCGATCAGCAGCGTGGTGTTGGCGAGCACGGAGTTCGCGCCCGTGCCGAGCCAGTCGACGGGGTCGGCGAACAGGATCTCGTCGTCGTGCGGGTCCTGGTCGTCCGCCGTGTCCTCCGGGTCGTCATGGCTGTCGATCGAAGCCAGCATGACCTTGAGGTTCCAGTTGGTGGCGGTGGTGGCATACCCGAAGACGAGGTCGTCCTTGCCGTCGGCGTTGACGTCACCGGCCAGCACCTTCATCTTGGCCAGGTCGAGGCTCAGCGTCTTGACCTGGATGTCGGACAGCGCGTCGGCGTAGGGCACGTTGCCGGTCGAGCGCAGCAGCGACACGGTGGTACTGGTCGCGCTGACCGACTTGAAGACCGCGAAGTCGGTCTTGCCGTCGCCGTCGAAGTCGCCGCGCACGGTGTCGGAGTTGGCGTCGGTGTAGCTCTCGGTCGTCATCAGCGCCACCGGCTCCAGCAGCGCGCCGCCCGGCTGGACCGGGTAGGTGTAGAACATGCCCTTGCCGTTGCCCAGGTCACGGAACCCGGACAGGTCCGGCACGCCGTCGCCGTCCACGTCGTCGCGCACGTGCGGCACCGGGTCGGGCATGGGGAACTCGGGATCGAAGACGACCTCCACGGCGGCGGTCCGGACACTGCCGTTGCCGGCGTAGGCGCGGACGTACAGCGTGTTGCCGTAGGCGGGGTCGTTGGACCCGTCGACCTCCCACGGAACCACCGACACCGTGACCGAGCCGTCACGACCGGCCGCCACGCTGGCACTGCTCTCCGAGACCCGCTCCGGCGCGAAGCCGTAGCTGTAGCGGACCACCTCACCGACGTCGGCCGGATCGGGCCGCAGGGTCACCAGGTTGGCACGCCCGAACTTCAGCAGGTGGTACACCTCGCCGTCGACGTCGAGGGTCGGGATGCCCTCGACGATCGGCACACCGTCCAGTGCGGTGGTGTCGTACTGGACCTCGCACGGCGGGCTCCACGACGAGTAGCCGACCGGGTCGCCGCTCGGGGTCAGGTCCGTCGCGCGCACCCGGTAGGTGTAGACGGTGTTCGGCTGCAGCGCCTGGGCGGCCGACAGTTGCACACTCGACACCGCGTTGCGGGCGCCGTTGGTCGATTCGATCAGCGGCCACGCGGCCGATCCGGCCGGGGTGACCTCGACCTGCAACCGCACGTTCTGCGAGTCGAGGTCGCCGATGTAGGCCTCGAACTCCGGCGTGCTGTCGTTGAGGTACAGGCGCATTCCCGCGCCACTGCCGCAGGTGGCGTCCTTGTTGGCCTTGACCTGCGACACCGTCGGCAGGTGGTTGTACTCCAGGCTGATGTACGGCTTCTTGGTGGTCTCGTTGGACGAGAACTTCTTCCACGAGTCGGTGCTGTTGACATTCCAGCTCGTCGGGCTCGTGTCCGTCGAGGCCTTGATCACCATGCTGGCCGAGTTCCAGCCGGCGGCGAACGAGTCGTCGAGGATCGTCCTGACGTCGGTCTTCACCCAGCCGTCGGCGCACGAACTGCTGTAGCCCGTGGTCTCGGTCGAGACCGGGCCGTCCTCGCGCCAGGTCGGCTCGTTGCCCCACTGCACCGACGGCCCGACGTTGTCGGTGCGGGTGGCCCGCCACCCGTAGTCGCGGCACGACCACGACCAGGTCTCCCACAGGTTCAGGTCGGCCTTGTAGATCGTCGCGCCCTTGTAGCCGGCGAGGCCGTCGAAGCGCAGGTAGGAACGTGCGTAGAACTGGCCGCCGTCGTTGCTCCAGCCGAGCTTGAGCTCGTCGGAACCCGAGTTGTCGCTGATGTTGATCGTGTTCTGCACGAACTCGTCGAACCCGGTGCCCAGGTTGGTGCTGATACCCGGATCCACGGTGACCGGGTACCGGGTCGCCGGGTCTGCCAGCCAGGCCTGGTCCGGCGCGAAGGCGAGCTCCGTGCCCGCCGGGGCGGTGTCGGCCCCGGAGGCCTTCGCCTTGGCGGAGCCGGACTTCGTGAGGTCGAGTCGCACGGTCTTCTTTCGGCGCGGCTCGCCCTGCATGTTGAGGCCGGAGCCGTCCCACATCAGCGGTACCGGCACCCGCGCGACGACCGCGCCGTCGCGGGCGGTGAAGCGGCCCGACCCGTCGGCGTCGGCGGCGTACGTCGTCGACGCCGAGCGCAGCGGCAGGCTCAGGCCCGCCACCCGGGTCGCCGCGGCCCGGTCCTTGAGGACGAGGAACTGCTCGAAGCCCACCGCGGACGCCTCGATCACCAGGTCGACGCCCGGCCGGACCTCGGGATAGGTCGCCTTTGGCCCGTCGAGCACCGGCTCGGGCAGCGACCCACGCCAGCCGAGGCCGATGCGCTCGCCCTTGGCGGTCACCATGGCCAGATCGTGGTCACCGGCACCCGCGGCGCCGGCGATGACCAGGTCGGCCGGGTGCACCTTCGGCACGATCGCGCCGTCGGCCCGCTTGACCAGGGTGAGGTCGTAGTCCAGCCAGGTGCCGTCGCGCTTGAGGCGGGTCGGCACGCCGTGGATCTGCGCGGTCTGGGTGCCGGACGGGTTGGCCCATACCCGCGTGGTCTCGGTCGTCATCGACGTGACCTCGACGGGCCTGCCGGTCTGGCGTGCTTCGGCTTTCGCCAGGGCCAGCTCTGAGGGTGGTGCCGCGTTCGCGGCCGGAGCAGACGGTGCGGCCTGGGCCGGAGCGGCGCTGACGGCAGCACTGAGCGCCGCGAGCAGGACAAGAGTGGTCGACGCAGCGACCGCCCGTTTCCGGGCAGGATCGACTGCGAGAAATGCGTGGCGCATTCTCGTAAAACCCCCGTGAGTTGAAGTTGTTGCCAGAAAGCTAGGGCCGCTCACATCGACCGTCAATACCGATGTGTTTGAGCTGCGCAGACTCGTCCACGAGCCGGGTGGGCGCAATCGGGCATCGGCGCGTGAACCCTGGCCTAGCGGTGGATCCCACGCGCACGGTCGTCGCCGGCACGAACCATGACGCACCGGTGTCCGCGGACCTACCGGGGCGACAGGCCGCATCGTCGCCCGCCGAGGTGGCCCGGGACGGCCCGGTGAGCTGACATCATGGCTGTCGTGACCGGAGAACGCGACCTTGGCGCACTGCTGCACGGACTGCAGCCGCAGCGCCACCCGTACGAGTACGTCTTCACCACCGTCACCGGCGTCGTGCCGCCGGGGGTGCACCCGGTCGTCATGGTCGCCGAACCGGAGGGCACCACGCTGGTGGTGATGCGGGCCGAGGCCGACGCGGCCGGGCTGCCGTACGACTTCGTCGCCTCGTGGATCACCCTGCGGGTGCACTCGGCGCTGGACGCCGTCGGGCTGACCGCGGCCGTGTCCACGGCCCTGGCCGACGTCGGGATCAGCTGCAACGTGGTGGCCGGCTACTTCCACGACCACCTGTTCGTCGGCTGCGCCGACGCCGACCAGGCCATGGCCGTGCTGACCGGCCTGTCCACCGCCACCCGCCCGATCAACGCCTGAACCCGGACCGGCGCCTGTACTCCGGCGGGAGTAGGCGGGGTGACTCCCGCCGGGCGACGACGGGAGGGCGGGGCCGCGCCTAGCGTGAGGGCATGACCTGGGAACACCCTCAACGAGTCCGTGGACGCCGGTTCTTTCCGGTGTTCGTCGCCCTGATCCAGATGGTCGGGGTCACCTTCGCGGCGACGGTCGCCGGCAGCCACGGCGGCTTCATCGCGGGGCGCTCGCTCGACTGGCTCGGCTACGTCCTGCTGGCCGGGTCCGCGGCGGCGATGTGGCTGGCGCGCGTACACGTGTACGCCGCTCTCGGCGCGGTCACCGCACTCACCCTCGGCTATGTCGCGCTCGGCTACCCGTGGGGGCCGTTCTTCCTGGCGTTCCTGTTCAGCCTGGTCGCGGCGGTGGTGCTGGGGCACCGCGCCGCGGCCTGGGTCACCGCCGGGCTGGCGTACGCCCTGTTCGTGCTGGTCGGCTGGCGGCTGCGGGACGAGACCCTGCTGTCGTGGCACTGGGTCGTGGTCGCCGCCGTGCTGGTCGGGGTGCTGCTCATCGCGCAGGTGATGCGCAGCAACCGGGACCGGATGCTGGAGATGCGCCGCCGCCGCGTCGGCGACGAGCGGCTGCGGATGGCCCGCGAGGTGCATGACGTCGTCGCCCACCACATCTCCCTGATCAACGTGCAGGCGGGGGTGGCGCTGCACCTGCTCGACGACGACCCGGAGCAGGCCCGTACGGCGCTCGCGGCGATCAAGACGGCCAGCCGGGACACCCTGCGCGAGCTGCGCGCCACCCTCGGCGTGCTGCGTGGCGTCGATGAGCAGGCCCCGCGCAGCCCCGCGCCGAGCATCGACCGCCTCGACGAGCTGGTCGAGCGTTTCGCCGGGGCCGGGCTGCGGGTCGACGTGCGGACCACGGGCACGCCGAGGGAGCTGCCGACGCCGGTGGACCTGGCGGCGTACCGGATCGTGCAGGAGTCGCTGACCAACGTGCACCGCCACGCGGGCGCCGACAGCGCCCAGGTGACCGTCGGCTACGACGTCGACGAGCTGGTCGTCGACATCACCGACCGGGGCCGTGGCGGCGACACCGCCGACGGCAACGGGCTGTCCGGGATCCGTGAACGGGTCGCGTCGCTGGGCGGTACGGTCGCGATCGGTCCGCGTCCCGAGGGCGGGTTCACCGTCTGCGCGGTCCTGCCCACCGGGGGAACCACATGATCAAGGTGTTGCTGGTCGACGATCAGGCGCTGGTTCGCGCCGGGTTCCGGGCCCTGCTGGCCGCCCAGGACGACATCACCGTCGTGGGCGAGGCCGCCGACGGCGAGCAGGGCGTACTCCAGACCGCCGAGCTGCGCCCCGACGTGGTGCTCATGGACATCCGCATGCCGCGCCTGGACGGCATCGAAGCCACCCGCCGCATCGCCGCCGACCCGGCGCTGGCCGAGGTCAGGGTCGTCATCCTGACCACGTTCGACCTCGACGAGTACGTGTTCGACGCGCTGCGCGACGGGGCCAGCGGCTTCCTGGTCAAGGACACCGAACCCGCCGACCTGATCCAGGCGGTGCGGGTGGTCGCCCGCGGCGACGCGCTGCTGTCCCCCGGGGTCACCCGGCGGCTGATCGCCGAGTACGCCCAGCGCTCGCGGCGGCCCAGGGACTCCGGTCGGCTGGCCGCGCTGGACGCGCTCACCGACCGCGAGCGCGAGGTGATGGCCCTGGTAGCCGCCGGGCTGTCCAACGACGAGATCGGCGAGCGGCTGTTCGTCAGCCCCGCCACCGCCAAGACCCACGTCAGCCGGGCGATGGTGAAACTCGGCGCCCGGGACCGCGCCCACCTGGTCGTCGCGGCGTACGAGTCGGGCCTGGTCCGGCCCGGCTGGACGGAGGACGACGCGTGACCGCCACCGCCACCCCCACCCGGCGTGCTCCGCGCCCCCGGCCCGGACCGCCGCGCCTGCCCCGCAACGCGCGCCGCTTCCTGCTCACCGTGCACGTGGTCACGTCCGTCGGCTGGCTCGGTGTCGCGTACGCGCTGCTCGTCATGGCGCTGAGCGCGCGGGCGTCGGACGATCCGGGCAGCCGCGCCACGACGTACGCCCTCATGCTGTCCTTCGACAACGCCGCCATGCTGCCGCTGGGCCTGGCCGCCCTGGTCACCGGTGTCGTGCTCGGTGTGGGCAGCCACTGGGGCGTGCTGCGCCACTGGTGGGTCGCCGTCAAGCTGGTCCTCAACATCGCCGTGCTGGTCGTCCCGATGCTGACCCGCCACCCCGCGCTGGCCGACGCCGTCGACGCCGCCCGCGCCGGCCTGCTGACCGACCCCGCCCAGCAGGTCCTCGACGGCTCCGTCGCCTCCGTCATCGTCCTGACCTTCGCCACCATCCTCTCCACCTACAAACCCTGGGGCCGCACCCGCGCGAACTTCTGAGCCATGATCGCCGTTTCGGGTCGAGACCTGCGGCTGGACCGCAGTTTCCGACCCGAAACGGCGATCTCCGTCCGAAGCCGACCCGTGGCGGGCACTGATCGTTAACGCGGATACGCGAACGGTTAACTCGCCTGCAACAGCCGGTCGTTAGCATCGGCGACGATCAACGCGGCTGACGACGGCGTCACCTCGGGTCGCTTCGAGGCAAACTCGGGAGCTTCGCTATGGCACAGCATCTCCTGGTGGTCGACTTCGGCACGTACCAGACCACGGCGGCGCTCGTCACCGGGGCGCAGGTCCACCCCGTCCCGTGCCCGGTGACCGGCGCGTTCAGCTGGCCGTCGGCGGTCTGCCTGGACGGCGGCGACCTGCTGGTCGGCACGGCCGCGGTGCGCAGGCGCGAGGCGCTGCCGCGCTGGTTCGCCACGGGGCCGCGGCAGTCGCTGGACAGCGGCGAACCGGTCCGGCTCGGCGACCGGCACGCCTCCGGCCAGGAGGTGCTGGCGGTGTTCCTGCGTACGCTGCGGGCCGAGGCGCAGCGCCGGTTCGGGGTCACCGTCGACCGGCTGGCGATGACCGTGCCGGCCGGCTACGCCCCGCACGACGCACGGCGCGACGCCCTCATCGCGCTGGCCGGCGACGCCGGTTTCCCCGACGCTGAACTGGTCACCGACGCGGTCGCGGCGGCCATGGACCCCTACACCCACGGCGACACCCCCGACGGCGCGCTGCTGCTGGTCTGCGACCTGGGCGCGTCGTGGACGGTGTCGCTGGCCCGGATGCACGGCGACCGCCCGCAGGTGCTGGCGCACGAGACGTCGGGCAGCGGGCAGGACTTCGACCGGCTGCTCGTCGACGACCTGCGGGCGGTGCTGCACGACTGGCTGGGCCCGGCGCTGGCCACTGGCGGGGACACCGGCCTGCACGCCCGGTACGCGGCCGGTGAGTTCGTCCGCTCCGTCAAGCACCGGCTCGCCGACGCCGACGAGGTCGTGGACCGGATGACCCCGCACGCGCCGCCGTACCGGCTCGACCGGGGCGGGCTGGAGCGGCTGGCCGAACCCGCGCTGCGGTGGCTCGCCGCGAGCAGCCGCGCCGTGGTGGCCCGCGCCGGATTCGGGCTCGGCGACGTGAGCGGCGTGCTGCTGGTCGGCGGGGCGTCCCGGCTGCCCGCGGCCCGCGCGGTGCTGCACGCCGAGCTGGGCCGCCCGGTGCGGCACCCGGCCGAACCGGAGTACGCGGTGATCCGGGGCGCGGCGCGCTGGGCCGGGCGGGTAGCCGCGCGCCGGGTGCCGGCCAACACCGCGTCGTGGCGGATGGAGCCGCTGAGCTGGGACCTGCCCGACGGCCGGGTCCGCCTGGTGCGCTGGCTGGTCGCGCCGGGTGAGCAGTACGGCCCCGGCGTGGCCCTGGCGCAGGTGCGCACCGCCGACGACCGGGTCTACGACCTGACCGCGCACCGCGAAGGCATCATGATGGAGCACCGGGTCGCCGCCGGAGCCGTGCTGACCTCGGACGTGATCGCGGCGGTGGCCCGCTCGGCGAAGCTGCTCAGCGGCGACCGGGCCGCCAAACGCCACCAGCTGCGCGTCGCCGGGGACTGGCTGCTGACCCCGGACCACGGGCTGCTAGTGGAGTGCGAGCGGACCGGGGCGTACGTGCGGATGCGGTCCATCGCCAACGGCGCGGTCGTCAACGAGGTGCGCCCCGACCAGCGCCTGGGTGGCGGCAGCGGCAAGGTGTTCGTCGGGCCCGGCGGGCGGCTGTCGCTGGTCGCCTGGAACCCCGAGGGGCGGTTCACCGTCTGGGACGTCACCAGCGGACATCTGACCAGCAGCTTCCAGGCGGCGGCGAACAACAGGCCGGTGAAGGTGCTGGTGCACGAGGGCCAGTGGCGGCTGATCGCCGAGGCCGACCGCAAGGTCCACGTCGGACGGTACGTACGCGACGTGGCCACGATGTGGGACCTGGGTTCGGGCACGGTCGTCGAGGAGATGGTCGGCGAGGACCTGCACCGCCGCTACGACGGCTACACCGAGCACAGCCCGCATGACGGCTTCGCGCCGCAGTGCGCCAGCCCCGACGGGCGGCTGCGGGCCGGGGCCGCGGGCACCGCGGTGTGGCTGCACGAGTCCGGCACCGACGAGGAGGTGTTCCGCACCGACATCGCCGCCGCGCGCTCGGTGCGCACCGCCTTCAGCGCCGACGGCCACCACCTGCTGGCCCGATGGTCCACCGACGACACCACCTGCGTCGACGTCTGGCAGGTCTGACGCCGACCCGATCGAGCGCCGGTGGGGTGTCGACGGCGCGACACCTCACCGGCGCTTTCCACCGCCGTGGCGGCACCGCCGGGCCGGAGCTCAGCAGGAGGCGACGGGACGGACGTTCGCGACCGTGGTGAGGTGGATCTCCAGGGTCTCGCCGGCGGCGGTGTTGAGCCACATCGCGCCCGCCGGAGCGCCCTCGGCGACCTCCCCGCAGGCCCTGCTGCCGTTGCCGAGGCTGACCTCGACCGACGGGGCCTGCTCGGTGGGCCACCAGGCCGACAGGCCCGCGAACGCCATCATCGCCACCGCGGCGATCGTGGTACGGATGCCGGTGCGCAGCCGGCCGCTCATCGCGACGGGGTCGGCGGGCGCGGACGGGTCGCCGGTCGGCCAGGCCACCTGGCCGACCATGACGATCGACCACAGCGCCGTCACGAACGCGCCGACCGAGCCGCCGGTGGCCAGCCACTGCAGCCAGGCGGGGCCGGGTGCTTCCGCGCCCATCTTCAGCACGCCGCAGAAGCCGATGAAACCGAGCACGCCGAGTTGTACGCCGTGCCAGCCGCGCGCCGAGTCGATCAGCTTGGCCAGCGGATCGCCACCGTCGACTGTGGACACGGCGGAGGGGTAGTTGCCGTCGGGTTGCATGCCGACAGTCATACCGCATCAAAGGACGTGGTGGTGTGTCGGCCTTCCGTCGGCTCCGCTGCCCTCAGATGCGGTCTAGGTGCGGCATCGCGATCTTCCGCATGGTCAGCTGCACGGCCGCCACCACCGGGATCGCGATCAGCGCGCCGAGCGCGCCCAGCAGCACCGCCCCGATCAGCGCGGACAGGATCACCGCCAGGTCGGACACGTCGACGGAGCGCTTGAGCACCCGCGGCGCGATGACCCAGTTCTCCAGCTGCTGGTACAGGATGAAGAAGATCACCGCGGCGATGCCCGCCTCGGGCGAGTGCGCGAACCCGGCGACGACCACCACGATCGCGCCCAGCGTCGCGCCGATCTGCGGGATCAGGTCGCACACGGCGACGACCATCGCCAGCGCGAATGCGTACGACACCCCGACGATCAGCAGGAACACGAACGTGCTCACCCCGGCGACGAACGCGATGGCCAGCGAGCCGAGCAGGTACGCCCCGATCTTCTCGAAGATCTCGTCGCCGATCTCGCGGGCGGTGTCGCGCCGCGACGCCGGGAACAGCTTGTAGAAGCCCTCCTTGAGCCGCGTCCAGGCGGCCAGGAAGTAGATGGTGAGCACGAACACGGTCAGCACGTTGAAGATCGCGCCGAAGACCGCGCGCACCCCGCCCAGTGCCCCACCCAGCGCCTTGGTGATGTTCTCGCTGGTGACGGCTTCCTTGAGCCGGTCGATCAGGTGGTAGCGCTCGCTGAAGTCGGCCACCTGCTGGTTGCGGTTCAGCTCGTCGAGGTAACCGGGCAGGTTCGTGACCAGCTCACCGGTCTGCGTGATCAGCGGCGGGGCCAGCGCGCCGAGGCCGCCGCAGCCGACCAGCACCACCCCGAGCACGACCACCGCCACCGCCAGGCCGCGCGGCAGCCCGCGCCGCTGCAGCCAGGTCACGGCCGGGTGCAGGCCGATCGCCAGGAACAGCGCGGCCAGCATCAGCAGCAGCACCGACAGCGTCTCGCGCACCGCCCAGGTGAGGATGATCGCGCACATCAGCCCGAGCCCGCCGAGGAAGCCGACGACGAACACGTGCCGGTTGCGCCGGGCCGCCCGCGCGTCCGGGTTGTCCGGGTCCACCTCCGGCCGCCGCTGCACCGGGGGCTTCGCCTGCTTGGCCTCGTCCTGCGCTGCCGTGTCCTCTGCCGCCATCACACACCTCCGCGAAGAGAGTGCCACATCGAACGCGGTCACGGCAGCGCCCGGATGGTCACGGGTCGACGATCCTGGATAGGCTCCGACAGGTGCGCACCCCCCTTCGCAGCACCGCACGACCCGCACTCGCCCTCGGCACGGTGCTCCTGCTGACCTCGCTGACCGCCGCGTCCTGTGAGGACACCCTCGACGTGACCGTCGCCGACGTCGGACGGTCCACCGTCAGCGAGGTCGTCGACGCCCCCGCCTCGGTCACCGCCCGCGCCGCCGCGACCCTGACCGCGCCCGCCGAAGGCACCCTGGCCCGGCTCGCCGTGACACCGGGCCAGCAGGTCGCCAAGGGCCAACTGCTGGCCGTGATCGACTCCCCCGCCACCCGCACCCGGCTGCGCCAGGCCAAGCAGGCGCTCGACGCCTCCAAGCGCTCTGGTGGCGGCGGGGTGCGGGTCGACCTGTCGGCCGCGCGGCGCAAGCTGGACAGGTCGGCCAAGGAGGCGTTCGACCACGCCCGCGACGCCGCCGCGCAGGTCGCCGACCCGTCGACCAGGGACGCGCTGCTCGCGCACGTCACCGCCGCCGAGGCCGGCTACCGGCAGGCGTCGGCCGGGGTGGCCGCGGCTGCCGACGCGGTGCAGCGCGGGGTGGCCGGCCTCGGTTCGGCCATGCAGGCGCTGGGGTCGGCGCAGCGGCTGCAGGCACTGCAGGCGTACGACCTGGCGAAAGCAGGCGTGGACGCGCTGACCCTGCGCGCGCCCATCGCCGGGGTGGTGCAACTGGGCGGCACCTCGTCGGCGGCGGCGGGCCCCGACCTGAGCAGCCTGCTCGGCGGCCTGGGCAGCGGCGCGCCCGCCGCGGTCACCGGCCCGGTGGCCGCGCCCGCCGGGGTGGCCGCCGCACCGGCGATCGGCGCACCGGTCGGCGCCGGGACCGCGATCCTGACCGTCGTCGACACCAGCGTGCTCGGCATCGTCGCCGACGTCGACGAGACAGACATCCTGCTGGTGCGCCCCGGGATCACCGCCGAGGTCGAACTCGACGCCGCGCCCGGTGTCGGGTACCCGGCCCGTGTCGGCGCGGTCGACGTGCTGCCGACCCCGAACAGCCGTGGCGCGGTGGCATACCGGGTGCACCTGACGCTGGAGACCCCGGCGGACGCGCCGACGCCACGGCCGGGCATGAGCGCCGTGGCCCGGCTGAAGGTGCGCGAGGAGACCGGTGTGATCGCGGTGCCCGCCGCGGCCGTGTTCACCGGCGAGGGACACGACAGCGTCTGGGTGCGCGGCGAGGAAGGCAAGGCCCGGCGGCGCACCGTGGTCGTCGGCGCGTCCGGGATGGACACCCTGCAGATCACCGACGGGCTGCGCGAGGGCGAGCGGATCGTGGTGCGCGGCGTGGACCGCGTCACCGAGGGGCTGACCCTGCCGTGACCGCAGACGCCGCGATCGAGGCGATCGACGTGGCCCGCACGTACGCCCTGGACGGGGTGAGCGTGCCGGCGCTGCGCGGGGTGAGCCTGACCATCGCCCACGGCGAGCACGTGGCCCTGGTCGGGCCGTCGGGCTCGGGCAAGTCCACGCTGATGCACCTGCTCGGCGGGCTGGACCAGCCGACGTCGGGCAGGCTGCGCATCGGCGGCCGCGACGTGGCCGGGCGCACCCCGGCGGAGATGGCGCACCTGCGCAACGCCACCATCGGGTTCGTCTTCCAGTCGTTCCACCTGCTGTCGCGCACCAGCGCGCTGGACAACGTGGCGCTGCCGCTGGTCTACCGCGGTATGGGCGCGCGCGAGCGCCGGGAACGGGCCGCGGTGATGCTGGAGCGGGTCGGCCTGGGCCACCGTGTCGGGCACCGGCCCAACCAGCTCTCCGGCGGCGAGCAGCAGCGCGTCGCGATCGCGCGGGCGCTGGTCACCGAACCGGCCGTGCTGCTGGCCGACGAACCGACCGGCAACCTCGACCAGACCACCGGCGCGGCCGTGCTGGAACTGCTGGAGCAGCTCAACACCGCTGAGGGGGTGGCGGTGGTGCTGGTGACCCACGATCGGGAGGTCGCCGCGCGGGCCCGCCGCCAGATCACCATGCGTGACGGCCGGATCGTCTCCGACACCGCCGTCGACGAGGCCGGGGAGGCCGCAGGATGAGGCTGGCGGAGGCGTGGCGGGTGGCGCTGGACGCGCTGCGGGCCAACCGGATGCGCAGCGGCCTGACCATGCTCGGCATGGTGATCGGCGTCGGCGCGGTGGTGATCCTGGTGGCGCTGGGCACCGGCACCAAGAACGAGGTGCAGGCCCAGGTCGAGGGGCTGGGCTCGAACCTGCTGCTGGTCGTCCCGGGCCAGGTCAGCCTCAACGCCGCCCCGGCGGTGTCCCGGCTCGACCAGTCCGACCTGGACGCGATCATCCGGATCGCCGGCGACCGCGACCGGGTGGCCGTGTCGCTGACCTCCGGCGAGAACGTGCGCGCGGGCAACGAGCAGGTGTTCACCAGCCTGCTCGGGGTGCTGGAGACGACGCCGAAGGTGTTCCTGCGCGACGTGCGCAGCGGGGCGTACCTGACCCGTACCGACGTGGAGACCGGCCGCCGGGTAGCGGTGCTCGGCAGCACCGTGGCCAGGACCCTGTTCGGTGAACGCGACCCGGTCGGGCAGCAGGTCACCATCGCCGGGGTGCGGTTCCGGGTGATCGGGGTGTTCGCCCCGCTGGGGCAGAGCCTGGGCGTCGACCGCGACAACGAGGTGCACATCCCGCTGTCCACCGCGCAGCGGCTGCTGGCGACCAAGCGGGTGGACGCGTTCGCGGTCAAGGCACCCGACGCCGAGACCATCGACCGGCTGGGCCGCGACATCGTCGCCGAACTGCACCGCCGTCACCCCGACGAGGAGTTCAGCGCCGTCACGCAGGAGCAGATCCTCGGGGTGCTCGGCGACATCCTGGGGGTGCTGACCGCCGTGCTGGCCGCGATCGCGGGCATCTCGCTGCTGGTCGGCGGGGTCGGGGTGTCCAACATCATGCTGGTCTCGGTGCGTGAACGCACCCGCGAGATCGGGCTGCGTATGGCGCTGGGCGCGCGACCGCGGGACATCGGTCTGCAGTTCCTGCTGGAGGCGGTGCTGCTGACGACCGTCGGCGGGCTGCTGGGCATCGCGTTCGGCGTCGGCGCGTCGCTGGCCACGGCCGCGCTGAGCCCGGTGCCCGCCGCGCTGACCTGGTGGTCGATCGCGCTGGCGTTCGGCGTGAGCTGCGCCGTCGGCATCGTGTTCGGCGTGGTGCCCGCGCAGCGGGCCGGGCGGCTGGACCCGGTCGTCGCGCTGCGCTCCGAGTGACGGCCGGTCAGCGCAGGTAGCTCCAGCTGACCATCTCGCCGTCGTGGTAGGGCATGACGCCGTGGAACGGGCGCGGGTCGTCGTCGAAGACCATCGGCAGCCACTGCCGGTCGCTGGCCCACATCGGGACGTCGTACAGGCGCTCGCGCGGCACCCAGCTCAGGGTGCCCTCGTGGTTGCCCTGGTGGGCCTCGCCGGTGAACGCGTCGACCCGGAACACGAAACCGAACCAGTCCTCGCCGCCCTTGCCGAAGCCGGGCCAGGAGACCGTGCCGCGCAGCGACAGCCGCTGCGCGATCAGCCCCGACTCCTCCTCGACCTCGCGTTTCACCCCGGTGAGCACGTCCTCGTCGCGCTCGACGCGTCCGCCGAGGCCGACGTGCTTGCCGAAGTGGATGTCGCCGGGTCGCTTGTCGCGGTGCAGCAGCAGCACGCTGCCGCCGTCGGGTGACAGCACGTAGGCGAGGGTGGCGATGATCGGCGTGAGCGGCATCAGGTGATCGTCGCACGGGCCTCACGCGCTGGTCGATCTGCCCCATTAACACAAAAAGGTGGTAAATGAGTACCAAATGATTACGCTTTCATTCACGATGGACATACCACACTTATCGGTCGTTCAGGAGGTGGTGTTCATGCGTGACGTCGTCAACCGCGGGGGCGTGCTGGTGGTGACCACCGACCAGTTGCCGGGCCACGTGATCAGAGCCGTGTACGGCGAGGTCCTGGGCCTGTCAGCGCGCACGCTCAGCGCGTACAGCGAAGGGTTCAAGTCACCGGTCGACGGCAGCGGGGTGAGCATGGACGTGCGCATCCACATGCTGACCGAGTGCCGGCTGGAGGCCGTCGACCGGATGGCACGGGTCGCGGTGCGCATGGGCGCGAACGCCGTGCTGGCCATGCGCTTCGACCACCGCCCGATCACCGAGTCGTGGATCGAGATCTGCGCGTACGGCACCGCGGTGCTGGCGGAGGTGGCCAGGCTGCCCCGCCCTAGAAAGCCGGTGATCCCGGCCGCCGAAGCTGACATGTCGTTAAAATCCGCTTAGTGAGTCTGACTGCTGAGGGCCGGTGACCCGATGCCGCGCAGGGCGGCGCGACCGGCGTGACCGGCGGATGGCGGCGATGAGCACCCACGCGGACGCGGTGAGGATCGAGGCGATGCTGGGCTCGGCAGAGCCCCGCGAGCAGGCATGGACCGCCGAGCGGGACCGCCGGGTGTCCGTGGCGCTGGCCAGGCTGCACCGCATCCCGCTGGACGACCCCGCCCGCGAGCATGCCCGCGCCGCTGTCATCCGCGCGGGCATGCCCCTGGCCAAGCGGCTGGCCCGGCGTTTCAGCTTCCGCGGCGAGGACCCCGACGACCTGGTGCAGGTCGCGCTGCTGGGCCTGATCAAGTCGGTGGACCGCTACGACAGCAGCCACGGCGTACGGTTCGAGCACTTCGCCGCCCCGACCATGCTCGGCGAGCTGCGCCGGCACTTCCGCGACCGCGGCTGGGCCCTGCGCGTCCACCGCCACCTGCAGGAACTGCACCTGGAAATCAGCCGCGCGGTGCCGCAGCTGTGCCAGTCGCTGCAGCGCACGCCCGACATCGGTGACCTGGCCGCGTTCCTGGGACGCGACGAGGACGACATCCGCGACGGGCTCCAATGCGCCCACGCGTACGCCATCGGCTCGCTCAACAGCCTGGTGCGCAGCGGCACCGGGTTCGCCGAGCTGGGCGAACTGCTCGGCGAACCCGACCTGCGGCTGGAGTCGCTGCCCGACCGCCACGCCATCGGCCGCGCGGTGGCCGGGCTGTCCCCGCGCGACCGGCACATCCTCGCGCTGCGTTTCGCGGCCGACCTGACCCAGGCCGAGATCGCCCAGCGGCTCGGCCTGTCCCAGATGCACGTGTCCCGGCTGCTCAACCGCTGCCTGCAACACCTGCGCCTGACCCTGTCCGCGCAGGGCGCCGGATCGCCCTAGCGGACCACTGTGGCCGGTTCGGGCAGTCCGTGGACCTCCGCCTCGTTGCCCGTCGCCGTGATCCTCAGCAGCGAACCGGCGAACGGCAGCCGGTCGACGGTCACCGTGCCCCACTCCTGCGGCAGCCGCGGCCGCAGCACCAGGCTGCGCTTGGGCACGTCCAGGTCGAGGCCGAGGAACGCGCGCACCACCAGCAGCGGCGCCGCGCTGGCCCACGCCTGCGGCGAGCACGAGGTCGGGTACGGCACCGGCGGGCGGAACGTCTCGGCCGGGAAGCCGCAGAACAGCTCCGGAAGCCGGCCGCCGAACGACACCGCGGCCCGCAGCAGCCCGTCGGTGAGCCGGTGCGCCAGCTCGACCGCGCCCGGAATGTGGGCGTACCGCATCAGCCCGGCCACGCACAGCGCGGTGTCGTGCGGCCACACCGACCCGTTGTGGTAACTCATCGGGTTGTACGCGCCCATCCGGTCCGACAGCGTGCGCAGCCCGTACCCGCTGTCCATGTCCGGCTCGGACAGCCGCGCGATCATGCGCTCGGCGTGCTCGTCGCTGACGATGCCGGTCCACAGGCAGTGTCCGGGGTTGCTGGACATGGCGTCCATGCGCCGCTTGCGCCCGTCCAGCGCGATGGCGAAGTAGCCCTCGTCGGGCAGCCAGAACGCCTCGGCGAACAGCGAACGCAGCTTGTCGGCCCGGGACCGGCACGACTCGGCCAGCGCCGTCTCACCGAACGCGTCGGCCAGATCCGCGCGGGCCAGCCAGGCCGCATAGGCGTACCCCTGCACCTCGGCCAGCGCCACCGGCGGCTCGGCGAGCTGGCCCGCCGCGTCGTTGACCCCGTCCCAGCTGTCCTTCCAGCCCTGGTTGAACAGCCCACGGTCGGTGGCCCGCTGGTACTCGATGAACCCGTCGCCGTCGCGGTCGCCGAACCCGTCGATCCAGGCCAGCACCGCGTCGGCGGCGGGCAGCAGGGCCCGTACGTCCGACTCGGCCGCGCCCCACTTCCAGGCCTCCCCGAGCAGCGCCACGAACAGCGGGCTCGCGTCGATCGTGCCGTAGTAGTGCGACCCGCCCAGCGCCGACGTGCTCTGCGGGCCGAGCCGCAGCTCGTGCAGGATGCGCCCCGGTTCCTCCTCGGTGGACGGATCGACCTGGCGGCCCTGCAGCGCCGCCAGCGTGTGCAGGGTGCCGACGGCCAGCGACGGATCCAGCGGCAGCGCCATCCACGAGGTCAGCAGGCTGTCCCGGCCGAACAGGGTCATGAACCACGGCGCGCCCGCGGCCACGAACGTGTGCGCGGAGTCCTCGCCCGCCGCGATCCGCAGCGCGTCGAGGTCGCGTACGCTGCGCCGCAGCACCAGACCCAGGTCCTCGTGATGGGTCCGGATCGAGGTGACCTGCCGCCGCCACGAGTGCTCCTCGGCCTCCTCGGCCGTCAGGTGCTCGCGGAAGCGCGGCTCGATACGGCGGCTCTCCACCACCGGATGCACGATGATCTCGGTGCGCCACTCGTCCCGGGCCGGGATGACCACCTGCCAGCTCAGCCCGTTGTGGCTGCTGATCGGCTCGCCGGTGGCGTGCACCAGCAGGCCGCGCGAGTTGTCGGGGCGGCTGAACACCAGGTTCACCCCGCTGGCCTGCGCGTGCGTCGCCGTTCCGGCGGCGTGGCCCTCCTTGACCGCGAACAGGTCGGCGAAGTCGGCGTCGACGTGCAGTTCCAGGTGCACCAACGTGGCCTCACGGCCGACGTTGGTCAGCGTGATCACCTCACGCATGCCCTCGCCGACGACCCGCTCGCGGACCACCAGCAGCGTGCTGTCGGCGTGCCCGGCGGCCGGCGCGCGGCGCAGCATGAACCGCGACGCGAACGTGTCGGTGTCGGCCACCGACAGCGGCTGCGGCTGTTGCCCGTCGACGCGCAGCTGCCAGCACGAGATGATCCGGGTGTCGCGGAAGAACAGACCCTGCGCGCCTCCCGGGTCCATGTCCCCGTCGGGCGCGCAGATGGCGAAGGTGGTGCCTTCGACGATGGTGACCTGACCCTGGCCGAGCGGCTGCGGGTCGCCTGCGTTGAGCGGCGATGGCTGCGTCACCGCTCACCCGCCGAGGTGAGGCGTCCGGCACGCAGCACTGCGCGCCCGCCCCTCGCCGAGAGCCCCGACTTGCCGCGCTCCGCGAGCGCTGCCCGGTATGCCTGCACGTAACCGACCGCCATCCGTTCGTCGCTGAAACGCCGCACCACCTGATCGCGGCAGTCGGCCGGGTCGAGTTCCGACACCGCACGCAGAGCCGCCGGCAGCTCGTCCGGGTGCTCGCAGATGAAGCCGCTCACGCCGTGCTCCACCACCTCGGCCACCGCACCGCCGCGCAGCGCCACCACGGGCGTGCCGCAGATCATCGCCTCGATCATCACCATGCCGAAAGGTTCCTCCCACTGCACAGGAAACAGCAGACAGCGGGCATTTGCCAGCAACTCACGCTTGAGTGTCGCGTCGGCGACGCCGATCATCTGGTCGTTGGGCCCGAGCAGCGGCTCGACCTGCTCGGCGTAGTACTTCTTCTCCGCGGGCTCGGCGCACTTGCCGGCCAGGATCAGCGGCAACCCTGCCGCGTGCGCGGCGTGCACGGCGGTGTGCGCGCCCTTGTCGGCGTTGAACCGGCCCAGGAACAGGGCGTAGTCCTTCTTCTCCCGCTGGAACGGCCAGTCCTGCGGCCGCAGTCCGTTGTGCACTACCCCGATCCAGTTCAGCTCCGGGGCCAGCGAGCGCTGCCGCTGGCTGATCGCTACCAGGGACAGGTCGCGGTCCAAGGTCTGGTAGTAGCCGCGCAGCTCGGAGTCGACCGGCCCGTGCACGGTGGCGATCGTGGGCAGGCCGAGCGCGTCGTACGCCGGGGCGTTCAGCGGCCCGGCGAAGGTGTGGTCGTGGACCACGTCGACCTCGCCCGCGGCGGCCATGGCCTCCACCACCCGGCGGGTCAGCGTGGCATAGATGATCTCGGGTCCGGGCTCGCCGAGCCGCTCGGGCACGGCTCTGTCCCATACCGGCCAGAATCTCGCCTTCGTGCCGTCCCGGCCCGCGCCGATGACGGTGACCCGGTGACCGAGGTCGACCAGCGCGTTGGACAGGTCGGCGAGGACTGCCTCGATCCCCCCGTACGCGGCGGGCGGGATGTCGAAGTAGGGCGGCGCCACCATCGCGATCTTCAACGGAGCGGCGCCGTTGGCGGGCAGGGTGCTCTGCACCCTGGCGAGATGTTCGGGCGTGGAGACACCCTTCACCAGCGTGGTTATCACGGCGTATGCATACCCGGAGTAACCGGCTTTCATGCCTGCCCCGACCTGGACATGATCCAGATCGGGGCCGCTCAGGCGACGATCATGCGGCCAGCCGCCAGCGCCGCACCACCCCCGGCCGCACGATGGCCAGCGACATCGCGGTAGCGGCCAGTGACAGCAGCCCCGCCCCGTAGAAGGCCGTGGCGTACGAGCCGCTGCTGTCCCGGATCAGGCCCGCGACCAGCGCGATGCCCGCCGCGCCGAACTGGTGCGAGGCGAAGACCCAGCCGAACACGATCGCCCCCGACGCGCCGAAGTGCTGGCGGCACAGCGCGATCGTGGGCGGCACGGTGGCCACCCAGTCCAGCCCGTAGAACAGGATGAACACCAGCATGCTCGGGTGCGGGTCGGCGGCGAACAGCCCTGGCAGCAGCATCAGCGACAACCCGCGCAGCGCGTAGTAGATCCCCAGCAGCCAGCGCGGATCGAACCGGTCGGTCAGCCAGCCCGAGGCGATGGTGCCGACGATGTCGAAGATCCCGACCAGCGCCAGCAGGCTCGCCGCGGTCGTGGTCGGCATGCCGTGGTCGTGCGCGGCCGGGATGAAATGCGTGCCCACCAGCCCGTTGGTCGTCGCCCCGCAGATCGCGAACCCGCCCGCCAGCAGCCAGAACGTACGCGTCCTCGCCGCGTCGCGCAGCGCGCCCAGCGCCCGGCCCGCCGCCCCCGTGGCAGCCACCGGAGCAGGCGGCGGCGCGTCCGGATCCGCGCCGTACGCCGTGATGCCCAGGTCGGACGGGTTGTCGCGGAGCAGCCACAGCACCAGCGGCACCACCAGCAACGCCGACCCGGCGACGGTCAGCGCCGCCGCCTTCCAGTCGTAGGCCTGCACCAGGTTCGCCAGCAGCGGCAGGAACACCAGCTGCCCGGCCGCGCCACCGGCGGTCAGCACCCCGGTCACCAGGCCCCGGTGCTTGACGAACCAGCGGCTGGTGAACGTGGCCACGAACGCCAGCGCCATCGACCCGGTGCCAAGCCCGACCAGCACGCCCCACAGCAGCATCAGCTGCCAGCTCGCGGTCATGAACACGGTCAGCCCGCTGCCGGTGGCGACCAGCAGCAGCGCCCCGGCCACCACCCGGCGCATACCGAACCGCTCCATCAGCGCGGCGGCGAAGGGCGAGGTCAGGCCGTACAGCACCAGATTGATCGACACCGCGGCCGAGATCGTGCCGCGCGACCAGCCGAACGCCTGCTCCAGCGGCTCGATGAGCACGCCGGGCGTGGCCCGGAATCCGGCCGCGCCGACGATGGACACCAGCGCCACGGCGGCGACCGCCCAGGCGAGATTCTGGCGCCGTGTCCTGTTCACCCTGTTCTCCAGCAATGTCACGCGACCATGCTCCCGGAATACATGCACCCGCAACCAGTGGCCTGAGCGCCACTATGTGAAAGAATTCGGCCATGACCGTACGCCACCGTGTCGCCGTGCTCGCCCTCGACGGGGTGATGGCCCTCGACCTCGGCATCCCCAGCCAGGTGTTCGGCTGCGCCAGCGACAGCGCCGGCCACCGGCTCTACGAGACCCGGATCTGCACCCCCGACGGCGGCCCGATCCGCGCCAGCGCGGGCTTCGCGGTGACCCCCGACCATGGCCTCGACCTGCTCGACTGGGCCGACACCGTGATCGTGCCCGGCATCCACCGCGACCGCCTCGACGCCGCCACCACCGTCGCGGCCATGGCCGCCCTGCGCGCCGCCCACACCGCCGGCAAACGGATCATGTCCATCTGCACCGGAGCGTACGTGCTGGCAGCCGCCGGTCTGCTCGACGACCGCCCCGCCGCCACCCACTGGGCCTACGCCGAGGACTTCCGCGGCCGTTTCCCGCAGATCGCGCTAGACGCCGACGTGCTGTTCATCGACGACGGCGACGTGCTCACCTCCGCGGGCGTCGCCGCCGGACTCGACCTGTGCCTGCACGTCATCCGGCGCGACCACGGCAGCGAGGTCGCCAACCGGGCCGCCCGCCGCTGCGTCGTGGCCCCCTGGCGCGACGGCGGCCAGTCCCAGTTCATCGAACGCCCACTGCCCGCCCCCGGCGACACCTCCACCGCGGCGACCCGCGACTGGGTGCTGACCCGCCTCGGCGACCCCCTCGACCTGGACCAGCTGGCCCGTCACGCCCGCATGAGCGTACGCACCTTCACCCGCCGCTTCCGCGAGGAGACCGGCCTGTCACCGGGCCGCTGGCTCACCCGCCAGCGCGTCGAACACGCCCGTCACCTGCTGGAGAGCACCGACCTCACCATCGACCAGGTCGCCGACCGCGCCGGCTTCGGCACCGCCGTCTCCCTGCGCCAGCACCTGCGCGCCACGGTCGGCACCGCCCCCCTCGCCTACCGCCGCACCTTCCGCACAACGACCTGACCGCCCCCGCCCCCGCCCCCGCTTTTCATCGACGCTGGCCTATTACATCGAAAAAATCGCGCTTATTTTCGCTGTAATAGGCCAGCGTCGATGGAGTGGGGGGAGCTGGCCCCGGCAGCGGGTCAGCGTGTGGGGTGGGGGTGTCAGGTGCGGGTGCCCGCGGCGGGGGCCCGTGTCGTCGTCTCGGCGGGACGGGTCGGGGTGAAGTGGCCGTTGCGGCCTGCCCGCCAGAGGCCCCAGAGCGCGAGCAGTGCCGCGACGATCAGCGGGCCGCCATCACGGACCAGGCCGTCGACGCCGAGCATCAGCAGGCACAGCGGCAGGTGCATCACCAGCACCAGCAGGGTCAGCAGCACCAGCAGCCAGCGCGCCCACGCCTTGCCCTTGACCAGGAAGATGCTCAGGAACAGCGCCGAATAGCTGACCACCAGCGCGAACACGAACCAGCCCACGACCACGGGCAGCAGCGTCACCTCGCCGGAGAACACCCGCCCGATCGACACCACGCAGGCGACCAGCATCAGCGCGCTGTAGCTGAACACGGCGACGCGGGTCGTCAGCACCCAGCCGGGCACCTGCGGGCGGGGCGGCATCGGCTTGCGGGTCAGCCCGTCGCGGCTGATCCACCAGCGCAGCTTCGGCCTGGCCAGATACTCCTGCACACTCGCCGACCGGTACAGCAGCAGCACGACGGTCAGGCACAGCACCACGACCACGCCGAAGCCGATGATCCCGGGCACGGCGGGCACCCCCTGCTTCGGCACGACCAGCCGCGCCAGCGCGAACAGCGTCGTCACCGCCAGGATCAGCCCGAACGGCGCGGCGCCGTGCCGCCCCCGCCACAGGTGGAAGATCAGCACCAGGAACAGCAGGGAGCGCAGCAGCGCCCAGGCGGTACGCACGAACAGCGGGTAGCCGCCGTCGGTGGCGTAGTACCAGTTCAGCCACTCGACCGAGGCGGTGGCCAGGGCGGTCAGGGCGAGCAGGACGGCCAGTACGCGTACGGCGGCGGGTCGGCTCTCGGTCATCGGGGCGGCAGCGGACACTCGTCCATGATGCCCATGGGCGCACAATGGCAACCATGTGCCGCAGTATCAAGACCCTTCGCCCGCCGTTCCAGGAGATCGTCACCGAGGAGGACATGCAGGCCGCCGCGCTGCAGTACGTCCGTAAGATCTCCGGTTTCCGCGCCCCGGCCGCGCACAACGCCGAGGCCTTCGACAAGGCGGTGGCCGCCGTGGCCGCCGCGACCGCGGAGTTGCTGGCCACCCTGCAGGTGCGCCGCTAGCCCGGATGCCGCGTCCGTTCCCCGCCAGCACCGTGCCGGCCGGCCCGGCAGGCTCGGCAGCAGGCCCCGGCACCGCGGGGCGCGGACGCGACCGGCAGGACGGCGACAGTGCACCAGACCCTCGACCTCAAGGTGCTGTACTTCGGCACCCCCGTGGTCATCATCAGCTCCCGCAACCCGGACGGCACCACCAACCTGGCCCCGATGTCGTCGGCCTGGTGGCTGGGCAGCACCTGCGTACTGGGCCTGGGCGACAGCGCGCGGACGGCCGCCAACCTGCGCCGCGAGCGCGAGTGCGTGCTCAACCTGGTGCCGTCGGACCTGGTCGACGCCGTGGACCGGCTCGCGCTGACCACGGGATCGCCGGAGCCGTCGGCGCGCAAGCGGGCCATGGGCTACCGGTACGTGGCCGACAAGTTCGCCGCCGCCGGGCTGCGCCCGCAGCGCTCGGACCTGGTCGCGCCGGACCGGGTGGCGCAGTGCCCGATCCAGCTCGAATGCGAGATCAGCGGCGCGTTCCCGATCGGAGGCCCGGAGCCGTCCGCGACCGCGTTCACCGTCGAGGTCCGCCGCGCCCACGTCGAGCAGGACCTGATCATCCCCGGCACCGGGTACGTCGACCCGATCGCCTGGGACCCGCTGATCATGAAGTTCTGCGAGTTCTTCGGCGGCGGCGACAACATCCACCCCTCCCGCCTCGCCGAGGGCTGGCAACTGCCGCACGGCCGCCTGGCCCCGGCCACCTGATCGCTCAACCTGCCCGGCACCTGGCCGTATACCGGCCGAGATACGCGCGGGATCGCAGATCTTGAGGGCCGTACGGCGGCATGATGGTGGGTATGGTCCTGCGGCGCATTCTCAGCAGCCTGGGGTTCGGCGGGGTGGATGTCGACACCGTGCTGACCACGCCGGTGATCCGGCCGGGCGGCGCGTTCTCCGGGCAGGTGCGGCTGCACGCCAGGGGCGACGTGGACATCACCTCGGTGCAGCTGCTGCTGGTCGCCTCATCGGGCGGTACGCAGGTCGAGCTGGGGCGCTATCCGGTGGCCGAGCGGCTGACGCTGTTCGGGGGCGCCGGGCAGGCCGTCGGCTTCCACCTGGCCGCGCCGTACAGCACCCCGTTCACGCTGGTGTACGGGCAGCCCATGCCCGGGGTGAATGTCGGGGTGCGCACGGAGGTGACCGTCACGCAGGGTTCGGCGAAGACCGACTTCGACGCGCTCGGCGTCGAACCGACCGAGATCACCCAGTACACGCTCGACGCGCTGGGCACGATCGGCAGCCGGTTCGTGCGCAGCGAGCTGCGGCCGGGTTCGCCGGTGACGCAGGCGATCACCTTCTACGCCCCGGTCCCGCAGGGTCAGCCGGTCGGTCCGCATGTCCCGCAGCTCGTGTTCACCCTCGCCGCCGACCAGCAGGGGCTGACCGTGACGGCCGAGGTCGCCGGGCGGCCCGGCCCCGGTGATGTGCACCGGGTGACCGAGGAGCAGTTCCGGGCGCTGATCGCGCAGCCCGCCGCGTGGATCGAGCTGGTCGACGGCTGGGTGCGTCGCGCCCTGGACCGCGTCGCGGCGCTGCCCGACCAGGACCCCGGATCGTTCATGCGGCCGCCGGTGCAGGCCGGACCGGCTGCGGCCGGCCAGGCCCGCAAGCCGTACGCCTACCCCGCGCAGGGCGCCGGAGGCTACCGCTACGGCGGTTACCGGGGCGCGGGCACGCTGATCGGCGCGGGGCTGGGCGGCGCGGCGCTGGGTTTCCTCGGCGGCATGGTCATCGGCGACATGATCCACGACGCGGTCACCCCGGACGCCGCCGCCGACACCGCCGACGCACAGGACCCCGGCACGGCCGACACCTACGCCGACACCGGCGACGCCGCGCAGGCCCCGGACGCGGGCGGCGGCTACGAGGCGGGCGGCTACGACCCCGGCGGCTACGACGCGGGCGGGTTCGACTCGGGTGGCTTCGGCGACTTCGGCGACTTCTGACGGCAGCCAGCCGAGCCCTGAGGAGGCCCCGGGACTCGACAGACCGGTCAGGAATGGAGAAGCCGCAGCCCAGCGCGCTCACCTACAGTGACGGCGATGGACCTCACCGACCTCTGACCTGGGAGTGAACATGACCGACTCGTCGACCGCGGGCATCCTGACCGTCCTGCACCCGGTATCCGACCTCGCCGCCGCGAAGGCCGTCTACAGCGCGCTGCTCGGCATGCCGCCGCAGACCGACTCGCCCTACTACGTCGGCTTCGAGGCCGCGGGCCAGCAGATCGGGCTGGTGCCCGGCGGCGGGCCGCAGGGCATGACCTCACCGGTGGCGTACTGGCACGTGCCCGACATCGAGGCCAAGCTCGCCGAGGTGACCGCCGCGGGCGGCACGGTCAAGGAGCCCGCGCACGATGTCGGCGGCGGCCGTCTGGTGGCCACCTTCACCGACCCCGACGGCAACGTGCTCGGCCTGCTCCAGGACAGCTGACCGAACGCTCGGCGGGGTCGGCTCCGAACGGCCGACCACATTCGGGTTCGCCTCTACCGTACGCCGTACGCTAGCATCGTCGGGCGCCCCTCCCGGGGCGTGGCGACCGGACCCGCACGCTCGCGACCAGCCTGCTTGCCCGACCGGGCCGCAGGCCGGTCGTCCGCAGTGGCCCGGACCACATGGTGACCACGGTGCGCCGCGCCGTGGCTACCGTGGTTGCCGCGCCGGGGCGCGACCGGATCCGCCGATCCGGGGAACGACGCGCGCCCGGGACGCCCTGACGATGGACGCACAGCAGCGCTGCTCGATTCCGGCCGGCTCGAACCAGGCGATGCCGACCGGGCCCGCCCGACAGATGGAGACACGATGACGAAGGCCACGAGGACGGACAAGCCGTCGCCTGAGCAGCACGCCGCCGACAGCCACGACCTGATCCGCGTGCACGGCGCGCGGGTGAACAACCTCAAGGACGTCAGCGTCGAGCTGCCCAAGCGCCGCCTCACGGTGTTCACCGGGGTGTCCGGCTCGGGCAAGAGCTCGCTGGTGTTCGGCACGATCGCCGCCGAGTCGCAGCGGATGATCAACGAGACGTACAGCGCGTTCGTGCAGGGCTTCATGCCGACGCTGGCCCGGCCCGACGTCGACGTGCTCGACGGCCTCACCACGGCGATCATCGTCGACCAGGAGCGCATGGGCGCCAACGCCCGCTCGACCGTCGGCACGGCCACCGACGCCAACGCCATGCTGCGCATCCTGTTCAGCCGCCTCGGCAAGCCGCACATCGGCTCGCCGCAGGCCTTCTCCTTCAACGTCGCCTCGATCAGCGGCGCGGGTGCGGTCACCATCGAGAAGGGCGGCACCACCACCAAGGAGAAGCGCAGCTTCAGCATCACCGGCGGCATGTGCCCGCGCTGCGAGGGCATGGGCCGGGTCAGCGACTTCGACCTGTCGGCGATGTACGACGACAGCAAGTCGCTCAACGAGGGCGCGCTGACCATGCCCGGCTACAGCATGGAGGGCTGGTTCGGGCGCATCTTCAGCGGCTCGGGCTTCTTCGACATGGACAAGCCGATCCGCAAGTACAACAAGCGGGAGCTGCACGACCTGCTGTACAAGGAGCCGACCAAGATCAAGGTCGAGGGCATCAACCTGACGTACGAGGGACTGATCCCGAAGATCCAGAAGTCGATCCTGTCCAAGGACGTCGAGGCGCTGCAGCCGCATGTCCGCGCCTTCGTGGAGCGGGTCATCACGTTCGGCACCTGCCCCGACTGCGGCGGCACCCGGCTGAGCGAGGCAGCCCGCTCCTCGAAGATCGGAAAGATCAACATCGCGGACGCCTGCGCGATGCAGATCAGCGACCTCGCCGACTGGGTACGCGGCCTCGACGAGCCGTCGGTCGCGCCACTGCTGGAGAAGCTGCGCCACACCCTGGACTCGTTCGTGGAGATCGGCCTCGGCTACCTGTCCCTGGACCGGCCCGCGGGCACCCTGTCCGGCGGCGAGGCCCAGCGCACCAAGATGATCCGCCACCTCGGCTCGTCGCTGACCGACGTGACGTACGTCTTCGACGAGCCGACCATCGGCCTGCACCCGCACGACATCCAGCGCATGAACGGCCTGCTGCTGCGCCTGCGCGACAAGGGCAACACCGTCCTCGTCGTCGAGCACAAGCCCGAGGCGATCGCCATCGCCGACCACGTCGTCGACCTCGGCCCCGGCGCGGGCACCGGCGGCGGCACCGTCTGCTTCGAAGGCACCGTCGACGAGCTGCGCGCCAGCGACACCCTCACCGGCCGCCACCTCGACGACCGGGCCACCCTCAAGGAGAAGGTCCGCACCGCCACCGGCAGCCTGCAGATCCGCGGCGCGAACGCCAACAACCTGCGCGACGTCGACGTCGACGTGCCGCTCGGCGTACTGACCGTCATCACCGGCGTCGCCGGTTCCGGCAAGAGCTCGCTGGTACACGGCTCGATCCCGGACGACGCGGGCGTGGTCTCCATCGACCAGGGCGCGATCCGCGGCTCGCGGCGCAGCAACCCGGCCACCTACACCGGGCTGCTCGAACCGATCCGCAAGGCGTTCGCCAAGGCCAACGGCGTGAAGCCCGCCCTGTTCAGCGCCAACTCCGAGGGCGCCTGCCCCACCTGCAACGGTGCGGGCGTCATCTACACCGACCTGGCGATGATGGCCGGCGTGGCCACCGTCTGCGAGGAGTGCGAGGGCAAGCGCTTCATGGCCTCCGTGCTGGAGTACCACCTCGGCGGCCGCGACATCAGCCAGGTCCTGGCCATGTCGGTCACCGACGCCGAGCAGTTCTTCAGCGCCGGCGACGCGAAGACCCCCGCCGCGCACGCCATCCTCGCCCGGCTCGTCGACGTCGGCCTCGGCTACCTCAGCCTCGGCCAGCCGCTCACCACCCTGTCCGGCGGCGAGCGCCAGCGCCTCAAGCTCGCCACCCACATGTCCGAGAAGGGCGGCGTGTACGTCCTCGACGAACCGACCACCGGCCTGCACCTGGCCGACGTCGAACACCTGCTCGCCCTGCTGGACCGGCTCGTCGACTCCGGCAAGTCCGTCATCGTCATCGAGCACCACCAGGCCGTCATGGCCCACGCCGACTGGATCATCGACCTGGGCCCCGGCGCGGGCCACGACGGCGGCCTGATCGTCTTCGAGGGCACCCCCGCCGACCTGGTAGCCGCCCGCTCCACCCTCACCGGCCAACACCTGGCCACCTACGTCAACAGCTAAGCCCGCTCGGCTCGGCTCGGCTCGGCTCGGCCCGGCCCGGCCCGGCCCGGCCCGGCCCGGCTCGGCTCGGCTCGGCTCGGCTCGGCTCG
Source organism: Catellatospora methionotrophica (assembly GCF_011297335.1). GTDB lineage: Bacteria > Actinomycetota > Actinomycetes > Mycobacteriales > Micromonosporaceae > Catellatospora > Catellatospora methionotrophica. Next base: position 327,826 of record NZ_JAAOTJ010000003.1, read on the forward strand.
GCTCGGCTCCGGCGATGATCGCTGTTTGTGGTCAAAACCTGCGGTTGGGCCGCACCTTCTGACCACAAACGGCGATCATCAGCCGACGCCCCGGACGGCAAGGTTAAGAAGGGCACCTTCCTCTACGCATAGCGATGGGAAGGTGCCCTTCCTTCGAGCGGAGCGGCCGAGCGGTGCCAGCGGCCGAGCGACCGAGCGACCGAGCGACGGGGCGGCGAGCGGCAGGGCGGCGGGCGGCGGGCGGCCGAGAAGCGCGGACGGTCAGGCGTCGTAGCCGGTTGGCTGGTCGACGGCCGGTTGACGGCGTGACAGGTCCATGCCGGGGGCCCGCCCGCCGGGTGCGCCAGGCGGGCGGCCTGCGGACTGTGGACGGGTGGGTTGTTCGGCGGCGGCGCGGCGGCTCGCGTGTACGTCGACCAGCGCGATGACCAGCGATATGAGTACGAAGGCGATGGTGACCCGTAGCCCGTGCCGGAAGGCCAGGGCGAAGTCGCCGCCGGACGACGCGACCGTGGCGAAGAAGACCGCGCCGACGACCGCGATGCCGACCGCCGCGCCGATGCGCTGGCCTGTCTGCAGCACTCCCCCGGCGCTGCCGGCGCCCACCACGGGCACCTCGGCCAGTGTCAGCGTCTGGTTCGGGGCGATGACCAGGCCGCTGCCGATGCCGGCGATGAGCAGGGGCAGCGCGGTCGCCCAGCCGTCGTGGCGGCCGGGCACCAGCTCGACGGCGATCTCGACGCCGACCAGTCCGATCGCCACCAGCCCGAGGCCGATCGCGATCAGGGCCCGGCCGACCCGGGTCACGACCCGCCCGCCGAGACTTGCCGAGACCGCCGAGCCGAGCGCGAACGGCACCGTCGCGAGACCGGCCTGCAGCGCGGTGTAGTGCAGTCCCTGCTGCAGGTACAGGGTGAAGATGAAGAAGATCGCGGTGAACCCGGCGAAGTAGGCGAGCCCCAGCAGCGCCCCGAGGGCGTACGAGCGGCGGCGGAACAACCCCAAGTCGACCATCGGATGCCCGCGCCCGGCGTACCAGCGTTCCCAGGCCACGAAGCCGCCCAGCACCGCCACCCCGGCCGCCAGCAGCAGCCACTTGCCCGGCCCGGCCCAGACCTCCTCCTGGATCAGCGGCAGCAGCACCAGCACGACACCGGCGGCCAGCAGCACCACCCCCACCGGGTCGAAGCTCTCCTTACGCCGCTGGTCGTCGCAGAACTTCGGAATGAAGCGGTACGCCAGGATGATCGCCAGTGCCCCGACCGGCACGTTGACGTAGAACACCCAGCGCCAGCCCTCGGCCACCCCGGCGGCCTGGATCAGCAGACCGCCGAGCAGCGGGCCGATCGCGGTGGAGATGCCGACGGTCGCGCCGAGCAGGCCGAACGCTCGCCCCCGTTCCGCACCTCGGAACAGCTGCTGGATGAGCCCGCTGATCTGTGGATTGATGATGCCGCCCGCCGCGCCCTGCACGATGCGCGCGACGACCAGCCACAGCGCGCCCTGGGCGAGCCCGGCCGCCGCGCTGGCCAGCGTGAACAGCGCCACTCCGGCGACGAACGCGTTGCGCCGCCCCTTCAGGTCGCCGAACCGCCCGGCGGGCACCAGCAGTAGGCCGAAGGCCAGCGCGTACCCGGAGACCACCCACTGCAGCGCGCTGTCGGAGGCGTGCAGTCCTTCCCGGATCGACGGCAGCGCCACGTTGACGATGCTCACGTCGAGCAGCGCCATGAATCCGCCCACCAGGCACACGCTCAGTGCACGCCAACGGCGCGGGTCCGGCGTGTAACCGTCACCTTCGCCACCCGTACGCACAGGTCAGAGCCTATCGGCGAACCGTGCCCGCAAGTCTGCTTTCGCCCGTCACCGTCCGGATCGCACCTGCTGGACGGTGCCCAGGCCCTCCGCCACGCGTCGCATCAGGTCGTGCCGGGTCACCTTCTCGTTGATCAGCCGCGTGGCCTGCTCGATCCGGCGGCGACGGTGACGCCGCCGATCGACGCGGAGCCGCAAGCCCACGGCGGCGAACACCACACCGCCGTCCCGTAGCCGGAGGTAAACCCCGTCCGGGTCGGCGGTGGCCTGCGCCACCTGCGCGAACACGATCTCCCGTCGAGAGTTCCCGACGATGATTCCGTCCCTGGTCAGCACCAGCGGCTCGTGCCAGCTCGCCTGCAGGATCAGCATGCCTGCGGCTGACGCGAGCCCCGTGACGATCGTCGAGGCGACGGACCCGGCGTCCTCGATCAAGCCGGTCAGGGCCGCGACGGCGACCAGGAGGTAGGTCAGCCCCACCACGCCGCAGCGGATGAGGCGGATCGCGGGTGAGGGCCAGGTGCGTGACACCCGCGGAGCATAGACCAGCCCGCACCGCCTGCCAGCTGCGGTTTCTTCGCAGCGATGTCAGTCGCTCGCGACGCTGGCTCTGACGCGCCAGGCGAGCGCGGTCAGCCAGGTCCAGCCGGCGAGCAGGGACAGTCGCTGCCACAGCCCGGCGGTGTCGACCAGCGACGGGTCCTGCTGGAAGCCGACCCCGGACGCGAGGAAGAAACCGAGGAAGGCGAGCCCGGACAGCACCGAGTAGGTCGCCCAGCCGGGGCCGGAACCGGCGGCCAGCACGAAGGTCGCCGCGGCGAGGGTGAAGAACGCGAGCACGGAGAACAGGTCGTGCAGGATGCCCGCGGCGGTGTGGTCGACGAGCAGGTCGGGGGTGCCCGCCGGGTAGCCGCTGACTGGGTCGGTGACGAACAGGCCCGCGCCGATCAGGCCGATGCCCCAGAGCCCGACGAGCCCCGCGCCGATCTTGCGGCGTACCCCTGAAAGGCGCAGCAGACCCGCCGCGAACGCGACCGTGAGCAGCCCGCAGGCCAGGAAGACCGCAGTCTGGACCCAGCCGTACGGGCCGAGCGCCAGCGAACTGACCGGATGCCGCAGCGGGTCGTAGCCGCCCGGCTTGACCGCGCCCTGGATCAGGAACGCGACGACGAACAGCGGACCGGCGAGCACGCCACAGGTGCACAAGGCCTTCATGCCCGTCGATTGTGCTCCGGGCGTGCCACGTGCCGTCACTGGCCTGTTTCGGCGGTGACCCAGGCCAGGTAGGCGGGGTTGCCCGCGAGCACGGGCGTGCAGACGATCTCCGGTGTCTCGTACGGATGCCGGTCGAGCAGGTGGCGCTCCAGTGCCGGGTAGCCCGCCGCCGTGGTCTTGAGGACGACCGTGAACTCCTCGGCCTCCTCGATCGCGCCCTGCCAGCGGTACACGCTGCGGATCGGGCCGCCGACCTGCGCGCACGCCGCGACCTTCGCCTCGACCGCCGAGCGGGCCAGTGCCAGCGCCGCGTCCCGGTCGTCCAGTGTGGTGACGACCTGCACGAACGTCGCCTCACCCATCTTCGCCTCCGTCATCGCCGACTACCGGCCACGCTAGCCCGGACGGCAACCGGGTGCCGTACCCGTCCCCGGTCACGGTCTGCGGGCAGATCGTGGCCGGGGACGGGTCACCGGTGGATCAGGCGATGGTGCAGGTGCTGCCGTTCAGGGTGAACGACGGCGGCTTGCCGGTGTTGCCGGTGTGGTTGGCGTTGAACCCGACGGTGGTGCTCGCGCCGGGCGCGAGGGTGCCGTTGTAGTTGAGGTTCCGGGCGGTCACCGTGCCGCTGGCGGGCGTGTACGTCGCGCTCCAGCCCGACGTGATCGCCTGGCCGCCGGGCAGGGTGAACACCAGTGCCCACCCGTTGACCGTGGACGTGGCGGTGTTGGTGATGGTGATGTTCGCGGTCAGGCCGGTGTTCCACGGGTTGACCGTGTACCCGATCCGGCACGAGCCCTGCGGCTGCGGGCTCGGCGACCCGCTGGGTGAGGGCGGGGCGCTGGGTGAGGGCGGGGCGCTCGGCGAGACTGACGTGCTGGGCGACGGGCTCGGCGGCGCTGAGGTGAGGCCGAAGAACTGGATCGCGAGCAGGGCCTGGCCGGACAGCGGCAGGTTGTGGCCGACCCCGGCGAGGCTGATGCCCTCGACCGCGGCGTTGACGCCCGCGCTGCCGTAGCGGGTCCGGGTCCAGCCCGACTGCGGGGTGTCGGTGTACGCCGGGGTCTGGCTCACCCCGTGCACGTTGGTCCACTGCTTGATCGCCTCGCCGAAGTTCGGGTAGCGCAGTGTCGTGTCGTCGGTGCCGTGGAACAGCTGCATGCGCGGCCGGGGGCCGCTGTAGCCGGGGTAGCCCGAGCGGACCTGGTCGCCCCACTGCTGGGCGGTCTTGATGAGCTGGCCGTTGGCGCAGGTGGTGTTCCACATCGAGCCGTCGGTCGTGGCGAAGCACCCGTACGGCACGCCCATGAACGACGCGCCCGCCTTGAACACGTCCGGGTACGCCCCGAGCAGGACGTTGGTCATCATGCCGCCGGACGACGCGCCGGTGGCGTAGACGCGGTCGGCGTCGCCGCCGCGGTTGGCGACCACCCAGCGCACCATCGAGACGATGCTCAGCGAGTCGCTGCCGCCGTTGTGCGTCAGCGACGCCGGGGACGACACGTCGAAACACGCGCCGCTGCGGGTCGCCGACGGGTAGATCACGATGTACTTGTACTGGTCGGCGAGCTGCGCGAACTGCGTACCCGAGTAGAAGGCCGGGCCGGTGCCGGTGCAGTAGTGCACGGCGACCACGATCGCGGGCCGGGTGCCGACGTTGTCGGGCACGTACAGGTGCATTCGCAGGTTGCTGGGGTTGGTGCCGAAGTTGGTGACCTCGGTGAGCGTCGCGGCCACGGCCGGCGGCGAGGCCACGACCAGTCCTCCCACGACGGCCAGGGCCGATGCGGCGACCGCCAGCAGCGACCTGACTCCTCTGCGCATGGTGTCTCCTCCCGTGGCGGGGCAGCGCCACTGAGAAACGTTTCCAATATGTAGGCGAATGCATTCGACCGAACCATAGACATCGATGCGATGAGGGGTCAAGCGAACCCGGTCACCGATACTTCCGCCCGCCCGCCGAGCGGCTCAGCTGTCGATCACGGTGCCAGGGTGGGGACACCCCGCCGAACACGTCCCCAAGTTCATGATCAACGCGGCGGGGCGGTGCTGGCGCGGGCGATGAGGGTGGTGGCGAGTTCGAGGCGCAGGCGGGGTGGGGCGGTGCCGGTGGCGAGGGTGAGCGCCAGGTCGGCGGCGGCGGCGCCCATGTCGGCCAGGGGCTGGCGGACGGTGGTGAGGGCGGGGCCGCTCCAGCGGGCGAACTCCAGGTCGTCGAAGCCGACGACGCTGAGGTCGTCGGGGATGCGGCGACCCGCGCGGCGGGCCGCCTCGTAGACGCCGAGGGCTAGCAGGTCGTTGCAGCAGAACACGGCGGTCGGCGGGGTGGGCAGGGCGAGCAGGGCGCGGCCGTGGCGCAGGCCGTCCTCGTAGGACAGCGTGCCGGAGCGCAGCAGGGACGGGTCGACCTCGGCACCGGCGGCGTCCATCGCGGCGCGGTAGCCGTCCAGGCGGGCGCGGGCGGCCAGGAAGCCGGGCGGGCCGCCGATCATCGCGATCCGGCGGTGCCCGAGTTCCAGCAGGTGACGGGTGGCGGTGAGGCCGCCGTTCCAGTTCGCCGCGCCGACCGAGGGCACGCTGTGCACCGGCTCGCCCGTCGGGTCCAGGGCCACCAGCGGGATGCCGCTGGCCGCGAGGCGGGCGTGCTCGCGGCGCATGGCCGCGCCGTACACCGCGATGACCGCGACCGGCCGCCGCCGCAGCACGTGGTCGAGCCAGCCGGGCCCGGACGCCGTCTCGGTGAAACCGACCGCGAGCTGGCGCGCGTTGGCGACCTGCGCCACCCCGCGCATGATCTCGATGGCCAGGTGGCTCTCCAGCGCCTGGAACGCGACCTCCAGCATCGGGGCCTGGGTGACCGCGTCCGGGCGGCGGTAGTCCTGCTCGCGCAGCACCTGCTCGACGCGCTGCCGGGTCTCGGCGGCGACCCCGGGGTGCCCGTTGAGCACTTTGGACACCGTCGGCGCGGACACCCCGGCCAGCCGCGCGACGACCGCGACCGTGGTCTCGCCGCGCCGCCGGCCGCGCCGCGTGACCGGCACGCCCTTGCCGGTCACGGACGGGTCGACAGCGGTCACTGCGAGGCCGGGCGCGGGTGCGGCACGGCGGTCAGCGTGGGCGGGCGGTACAGGTTGATGGTGCGCGAGGCGAGGTCGTTGACGGTCGACGAGTTCGCCCACGCGCCGAACACGATCGCCGCGAACGGGATCGCCTTCGCGGCGACCTTGCGCACCGCACGCATCCCGGCCATCTGCGCGAGCTTCCAGCTCAGCCGGCCCAGCGCCCGGCCGACTGGGGCCCGGCTCGCCGTGGTGCCGACTCCCTTGGCCAGCGCGACGCCGACGCCCTCGCGCCCCTGGGCGACGCCGAGCGCCAGCCGGGCCGCCTCGGTCGCCTTGTGCACCCGTTGCAGCACCAGCAGGTCGGTGGCCCGGTCGGGGTGCGTCGGGTCGACGCCGTACACGGCGGCCAGGTGCAGCACCAGGCGGCTCTGCGTCCAGGCCAGGGTGGCCAGGTCGGCGATCGCGCCGGGCAGGCCGACCGAGCCCGACACCGCGCCGGTGAACCGGGCGTGCCGCCGGAACCGCTTGACGGCCAGCTGTGCCAGGCCGTCGGGGTGCATGTGCGGGTACCTCGTGCGCATCCGTGCGACCCACGCCGCGGCCTGCGGCCCGATCCGGGTCACCGCCTCCAGCGCCAGGTACTCGGGGGCGTACTGGGGGTCGGCCTTCATCTGCTGCCACAGCCCCGGCGGCGGGGCGTCCCGCACGTCGAGGTCGTCGGTCGGCGCGAGCGCGCCCGGTTCGGTCATCGCAGTACCTCCGCGAGTTCGAGCAGGGACTCGTCAGTGCCGGGCGCGCCGATCAGGCACAGCCCGACGGGCAGGCCGCCGACGGTGGCGCCGGGCACGCTGAGCGCGGGCAGGCCGACGACGCTGGAGATGCCGGTCAGGCCGAGGATCGGGGCGCGCAGCGGGCCGGTGTCGACGCCGCGCCCGGGGGCGGGCGCGGGCGCGGTCGGGATGACCAGCACCGCGCCGTCGAGCAGCCGCGCCATCGTGGTCCGGACCGCGGCGATCTCCCGGTCGGCGGCGAGGAGTTCCTCGTGGGTACGGGCCGAAGCCACGCGCACCCGCCCGCCCACCCCGGGGCCGAAGACGGGTTCGTGCTCGCGTACCCAGTCGCCGTGGCGCTGCCAGAACTCCCAGCCGGTGCGCACCGCGTACGCGAAGCGGTAGTCGGGGGCCGGGGCCGCGCCCCACAGCGGTTTCTCGTCGCACGGCAGCGTCGCGGCCAGCCGCTCCAGGGCGGGCTGGAGCGCCTGGCGCACCGCCGGTTCGGCCAGCTCCCACAGGTCGGCCGGGGCGAGAAGGCCACGGATCGGGGTGGTGTCGGGGCCGCCGGTCAGCAGCACGCCGGTCCCGGTGCGCAGCAGGGCCAGGTCACGGGTGAGCAGGCCGGGCACGTCGAACGAGCCGCACAGCGGCACGACGCCGGCCCGGCTGACCCGGCTGTGGCTGGGCCGCAGGCCGTACAGGCCGCACCAGCCCGCGGGGATGCGCACCGAGCCGCCGGTGTCGGTGCCCAGCCCCAGGTCGGCCGAGCCCTCCGCGACCGCGGCGGCGGTGCCGTTGGACGAGCCGCCGGTGATGTGCCCCGGTGCGGCCGGATTGTCCGGTGCGCCATAGTGCGCGTTGGTGCCGAACAGGCTGTACGCCATCTCGTCGGTGTGCGTCTTGCCGACGATGCGCGCGCCCGCGCCGGTCAGCACGGCCACCGCCGCAGCGTCGCGGATCGCGGGCGGGTGCGTGGCGAGCCAGGTCGGGTTGCCCGCGCCGGTGGGCAGGCCCGCGACGTCGAACAGGTCCTTGACGGCCAGGCGCACGCCTTGCAGCGGACCGGCGGACTCGGGGCGCGACGGGACGTCGCCCACCCAGGGCACGTACGGGCCGGGGATCGGCAGCTCGGTCATCGGCACTCTCCTACCACGAGCGCCCGGCCGGACAGGCGGGCGCACCACGTAGCTTAAATGCCTATGGCCCCCGTGCTCAGTCGTCAAACGCTCAACCGCGCCCTGCTGTCGCGCCAACTGCTGCTCTCCCGCGCGGACATCTCCGTACACGACGCGGTCGCGCACCTGTACGGGTTGCAGGCCCAGGCCCCGAACCCGCCGTACGTGGCGCTGTGGAACCGCCTCGACGGCTTCGCGCCCGGCGAGCTGTCGGAGCTGATCGTCGACCGGCGGGCGGTCCGCATCGCGCTGATGCGCGGGACGATCCACCTGGTGACCGCCGACGACTACCGGCGGCTGCGGCCGCTGCTCGGGCCGGTGTTCGAGCGCGGGTTCGCCACCACATACGGCAGGCGGCTGCCCGGCCTGGACTTCGACGCGGTCGCCGCGCACGGCCGCACCCTGGTCGAGGAGCAGCCGCGCACCTTCGCGGAGCTGGGAGTGGTGCTGGCCGAGCGGTTCCCGGGCCACGACCCCGAAGCGCTCGCACAGGTGGTGCGCGCCCGCGTGCCGCTGGTCCAGGTGCCGCCGCGCGGGCTGTGGGGGTCGAGCGGCCAGGCCGCGCACACCTCCGCCGAGTCGTGGCTGGGCGAGGGCTCCGTCGTCGCGGCGCTCGACGACATGGTGCTGCGCTACCTGGCCGTATACGGCCCGGCGAGCGTGAAGGACGTGCAGGCCTGGTCGGGGCTGACCCGGTTGAAGGAGGTCGTCGAGCGCCTGCGGCCGGGGCTGGCGGTGTTCCGCGACGAGCACGGCGTCGAGCTGTTCGACCTGCCCGACGCACCCCGCCCGGAGCCCGGCGTGCCCGCGCCGGTGCGGCTGCTGGGCGAGTTCGACAACATCCTGCTGTCGTACGCCGACCGCACCCGGATCATCTCCGAGGAGCACCGCAGACGGGTGTTCACCGTCAACGGCATCATCCGCTCGACCGTCCTGATCGGCGGGTTCGTCGCCGGGATGTGGCGCGTCGAGCGGACCCGCGGCCAGGCCGTCCTGGCCGTCGAGCCGTTCACCGCGTTCAGCGCCGCCGACCGCGACGCCGTCACGCGGGAAGGGGCGCGGCTGCTGGCGTTCACCGATCCGGACGCCGCCCACGACGTCCGGATCGGCTGACCCGCCGGTCAGTGCCCGGCGTGGGCCAGGTGCGACGCGTGGTCGATGACGCCCGGCTGGCCACCGGGCGGCACCACCACGAACTGGCCCATCATGCCCGCGTCCTCGTGGTAGAGCACGTGGCAGTGGAACATGTACGGGGTGTCCGCGTCCGCGTAGTCGCTGAACCGCATGATCAGTTCGAAGGTGACGTTCGGCGGCAGGTACACGGTGTCCTTCCAGCCCGACAGCTGCGGCGGCGGCGCGGCCCCGCCCTGGGTGAGCACCTGGAACTGCACGTCGTGGATGTGGAAGTTGTGCGGGGTGCCGTCGTTGTTGACGACCTTCCAGATCTCCACGCTGCCGCGCTCGGGTGCGGCGTCGACGCGGGTCATGTCCATCTGCTTGCCGTTGATCGCGTGCCCGCTGAGCGTGAACGGCCGCTGCCGCACCGCGTCGGCGCGGTTCAGTTTCGGGACCGCGACCAGCCGCTGCGGCACCGCCGGGCGCGGGGCCAGCGTGCCCGCCGCCCGCAGCTGCAGGATGTCTAGGGTGTCCGCGCCGCCGGTGAACCGGTCCCCGAGCAGCCCCGTCTCCAGCGCCTGCGGGTAACTGCGCAGCACGGTCCGCTCCCCCGCCTTGACCGTCACCACGATCTCGGCCCGCTCACCGGGCGACAGCATGATCCGATCCAGGTCGTACGCCGCCTCCAGCAGCCCGCCGTCCGTGCCGACCAGCGCGAACCGGCGACCGTCCGGAAAGCCGAACTCGTAGGAGCGGGCGTTCGACCCGTTGAGCAGCCGCAGCCGCACCCGCTCGGTGGTGACGTCGAGGTACGGCCCGACGGTGCCGTTGACCGCGACCGTGTCGCCGAGCACCCCGACCCCGCCCAGGAACGACGAGCTGTCGTCGAGTTCGCCGTCGCCGTCGAACTTCTTGTCCTGCACGATCAGCGGGATGTCGTCGACGCCGTACTCGTGCGGCAGCGCGTCCACCGACGTCGCCGGGTCGTCGACCAGGAACATCCCGGCCAGCCCCCGGTACACGTGCCCGGCGGTCTCGCCGTGCAGATGCGGGTGGTACCACAGCGTCGCGGCGGGCTGGTCGACCTTCCACGTCGGCGACCAGGCCCTGCCCGGCTGCACGAGCTGGTGCGGGCCGCCGTCGGCCTCGGCCGGCAGGTGCATGCCGTGCCAGTGCACCGTCGTCGTCTGGTCCAGGGCGTTGGTCACGTTGACCACGACCTGCTCGCCGCGCGCCGCCCGCAGCGTCGGACCGAGGAAGCCCCCGTTGAACCCCCAGGTCGGCGTCGCGCCCCGGCCGAAGTCGTGCTCCCCCGCCTGCGCCTTGAGGTCGAACACGCGGCGGCCGTCCACCATCCGCGACGGCGCGAGCGGCGGCACCGCCAGCGGCCGGGTGAAGTCGACCTGGTCCGCCGTCGAGATCACCTGCGCGTTCCAGATCCACACACCGGCTCCGGCGCACACCGTGCACAGCAGCAGCACCACCACGCCGACGATCGCCAGCACCCTCCTGAGGCGCACCCTGACCAGCTCCCTTCCCCGAGTCCCTGTGAGCGCAGAACAGGGTGCCGGGACGAGGGTGGCCGCGTCGAGGGATCGAGGCCGATACCGGGGACGAGCCAGGGTCCGTACCCGCCCTTGTGTCTGAGTTCACGGGGTAAACCCGGACGGGTAATCCCGTGAGAGCGTTTACCGTCGAACGGTGACCGCGAAGCCCGAGCCCGACACCGCCGCCCGAACTCCGTGGCCGCTGGCGGGGCTGCTGCTGGTGGCCGCGGGCACCTTCCTGTCGGTGACGACCGAGATGCTGCCGATGGGGCTGCTCAGCTCCATCGCCCGGGACCTCGACGTGAGCGAGCCCACGGTGGGGCTGCTCGTCACCGGGTACGCGCTGATGGTGGCGCTGTTCGCCGCGCCGATGGGCAGGCTGACCGCGCGGTTCCGGCGGCGCGGGCTGCTCGTCGGGACCCTGATCGCGTACGCGGCCAGCAACGTGATCATGGCACTGAGCACCGCATACCCGCTCGCCACCGCCGCCCGGCTGCTCGGCGGCCTGAGCCATGGGGCGTTCTGGGCCATCTGCGCCGGTTACGTCGCCCGCATGGTCACCGCGGACCGGGTCGGCCGGGCGGTCACCCTGGTCTTCGCCGGCGGCACCGTGGCGATCATGCTGGGCGTGCCCGCAGGAACCGCGCTCGGCCTGGCGATCGGCTGGCGGGCCGCGTTCGCCGTGCTCGCCGGGGTCGCGCTGCTGCTGGCCCTGGTCGGCTGGCGGCTGCTGCCCGACTTCCCCGGCGAGGAACCGGGCACCGGGCTCAGCCTGCTGCGGGTGCTGCGCACCCCGTCGGTCGCGATCGTCGTGGTCACCACCGCCGTCACCATGCTCGGCTACTTCGCCTTCTACACCTACATCTCCCCGTTCCTGCAGTCCGCGGGCCTGAGCGAGCAGGCGCTGAGCCTGGCGCTGCTCGGCTACGGCGCGGCGGGCGCGGTCGGCCTGCTGGCCGCCGGGCTGCTGGTCGACAAGCGGCCCCGGTTCGCGATGCTCGCGGGCACGACCCTGCTGACCGTGGCGCTGATCGTGCTCGCGTTCGCGGGACACTCGCCCGCCCTGGCCGTGGCCGCGGCGGCACTCGCGGGCCTGGCGCTCAACGCCCTGGCCACGCTGGTGCAGGCGGCGATCCTGCGGGCCGCCCCGGCGGGGGCCGCCGACACGGCCGCGGCGCTGAACGCGTCGGCGTTCAACGTCGGCATCGGCGGCGGCGCGCTGGTCGGCGGGATCGTGCTCGCCGGTTGGGGGCCGTCCGCGCTGCCGATCGTCGCCGCGCTGCTGACCTGCGCCGGAGTCTGCGGCGTGACGTACGGGCGGCGCGAGGGTTTCCCCGCCACCGTGCCGTCGTCGATCGGCTGACCACCCCCGCGTGAGCTGACACCGCACCGCTCCGAACCCCGCCCCCTGCGTGCCAGGACGGCGGGGTGCGGGCAGAATGTCTCACCGTGACGACGTCCATTGCGCAGCGCATTGCCGAAGAACTCGGCGTACGGCAGAACCAGGTGAACGCGGCGGTCGAGCTGCTCGACGGCGGATCGACCGTCCCGTTCATCGCCCGGTACCGCAAGGAGGTCACCGGCGAGCTGGACGACGCCCAGCTGCGTACGCTCGAGGAGCGGTTGCGCTACCTGCGGGAGTTGGAGGAACGCCGGTCGACGATCCTGGAGTCGATCCGCTCGCAGGGCAAACTCGACGACGCCCTCGAAGCGATGATCAACGGAGCCGACTCCAAGGCCCGGCTCGAGGACATCTACCTGCCGTACAAGCCCAAGCGGCGCACCAAGGCGATGATCGCCCGCGAGGCCGGCCTGGAGCCCCTCGCCGACCTGCTGATCGGCGACCCCTCGCACGACCCGCACACCGCCGCCGCGGACTACGTCGACGCCGACAAGGGCGTCGCCGACACCGCCGCCGCCCTCGAAGGCGCGCGCTCGATCCTGGTCGAGCGCTTCGGTGAGAACGCCGACCTGATCGGCGGGCTGCGCGAGCAGATGTGGACCCGCGGGCGCATCGTGTCGAAGATGCGCGACGGCAAGGCCGAGGAGGGCGCGAAGTTCTCCGACTACTTCGACTTCTCCGAGCCGTACGCCAAGCTGCCGAGCCACCGCATCCTGGCCATGTTCCGCGGCGAGAAGGAGGAGATGCTCGACCTGGTCATGGAGCCCGACGAGCCCGCCGCCGAAGGCGCGCCCGCCGGACCGACCATCTTCGAGCAGCGCATCGCCGCCGCGTTCGGCATCAGCGACCGCGGCCGCCCCGCCGACAAGTGGCTCAACGACACCGTGCGCTGGGCCTGGCGTACCCGCATCCTGGTGCACCTGGGCCTGGACCTGCGCACCCGGCTGTGGGCCGCCGCCGAGGAGGAGGCCGTCAGGGTCTTCGCGATGAACCTGCGCGACCTGCTGCTGGCCGCCCCGGCCGGCACCCGCGCCACGATGGGCCTGGACCCCGGCTACCGCACCGGTGTGAAGGTCGCCGTCATCGACGCCACCGGCAAGGTCGTCGCCCACGACACCATCTACCCGCACGTGCCGCACAACCGCTGGGACGCCTCGCTGGCGACCCTCGCCAAGCTCGCCGCGGCGCACAACGTCGAGCTGATCGCGATCGGCAACGGCACCGCGTCGCGGGAGACCGACAAGCTCGCCATCGACCTGATCAAGCTCGCCCCGCACCTGAACCTGACGAAGATCGTCGTGTCCGAGGCGGGCGCATCGGTGTACTCCGCCTCGGCGTACGCCTCGCAGGAGCTGCCCAGCCTCGACGTGTCCATCCGCGGCGCGGTCTCCATCGCGCGCCGCCTGCAGGACCCGCTCGCCGAGCTGGTGAAGATCGACCCGAAGTCCATCGGCGTCGGGCAGTACCAGCACGACCTGTCCGAGGTGAAACTGTCCCGCTCGCTCGACGCCGTCGTCGAGGACTGCGTGAACGGCGTCGGCGTCGACGTGAACACCGCCTCCGCGCCGCTGCTGTCCCGCGTCTCCGGCATCAGCACCGGTCTGGCCGAGAACATCGTGCTGCACCGCGACGCCAACGGCCCGTTCCGCTCGCGTACCGCCCTCAAGGAGGTCGCGCGCCTGGGCCCGAAGGCGTTCGAGCAGTGCGCGGGCTTCCTGCGCATCCCCAACGGCGACAACCCGCTCGACGCGTCCAGCGTCCACCCCGAGGCATACCCGGTGGTGCAGCGCATCCTGAAGAACAACAGCATCGAGATGGCCAAGCTCATCGGCAACGGCTCGCTGCTGCGCACCCTCAAGCCGACCGAGTACGCCGACGACACCTTCGGCCTGCCGACCGTCACCGACATCATCAAGGAGCTGGAGAAGCCCGGCCGCGACCCGCGTCCCGCCTTCAAGACCGCGTCCTTCAAGGACGGCGTCGAGAAGATCGGCGACCTGCAGCCCGGCATGCTGCTGGAGGGCGTGGTCACCAACGTGGCCGCGTTCGGCGCGTTCATCGACATCGGCGTACACCAGGACGGCCTGGTCCACGTGTCGGCGATGTCGCGCACCTTCATCAGCGACCCGCGCGAGGTGGTCAAGTCCGGTGACGTCGTCAAGGTCAAGGTGCTCGACGTCGACATCCCGCGCAAGCGCATCTCACTGACCCTGCGCCTGGAGGACGAGGCCGCTCCGGCGGGCGGCTCCCGTCAGGGCGGGGGCGGCGGGGATCGCGGCCAGCGCGGTGGCGGCGGTGGCCAGCGCGGCGGTTCCGGCGGCGGACAGCGCGGTGGCCAGGGAGGACAGGGCGGTGGCCAGGGCGGGCAGCGCGGCGGGCAGCCGCGTCAGCAGCGCAGCGAGCCGGTCGGCAACAGCGCGATGGCCGACGCCCTGCGCCGCGCGGGGCTCGACAAGCTCCGCTGACCGCACCCGGAGCGCGGAACACGCCGCGGCCTCCCCGTTTTTCATAGACGCTGGCCTATCTGGTCGAGTTTGATCTCGAAATTTTCAACCAGATAGGCCAGCGTCTATTGCAGGACGGGTGCCGCAGCCGTCACCCCGCGCGGCGCTCGCGCAGGCGGCGACGGCTGAGCGCCACGAGCGCGACGCCGCCGGTGATCGGCACGAGGCTGCCGACGGCGACCAGGATGTTGTTGCTCCTGTCGTCCTCGATGCCGCCGACCTGCACCTGCCGCATCCTCAGCTCGGCCTCCCCCTCCGCCTCGGACAGCAACCGCTCCACCCGAGCCTGCTCGGCTACGAGCTGCGTGTACCCGTAAACGGCCAGCGTCCCGATCAGCAGCCCGAACCCGGCCAGCGCCACTCCCAGCGCATACCAGAACCTCCACATGACGCCTCCCCTCGTGCCGAGGGTGGCCGACCCCGTTGCCACTCCGCTCCGCGTCCACAGGAACCCGCAGGCCACAGCCCACAGACTCGCCCCCGGTACGGCCCGGTGCGGGGGACCACCGCGCCCGGCGGCTAACCTGCTGCCGTGCATGGCCGTATCTGGTTCCCCGGCAACCCCTGCCAGCGGGCGGGCCGGCCGTGACGATCGCCGAGCACGTCGACGGCCTGCCCGCCCCGCACCTGCGGCCCTACGTCCGGCAGTACCTCGGTTACCACTACCGGGGATTCGCCCCGGGCGTGCACATCGGCCTGCCCTCGCCCGACCTGACCGTGGTGCTCAGCTTCGAGGAGCCGACCCTGGTCGCGCTGGCCCCCGACCGTACGCCCGACGGCTTCACCGCTCTCGCGAGCGGCCTGACCATGGCCCCGGCGTACATCCACCACGACGGCACGCAGTTCGGGGTGCAGCTGGCGCTCACCCCCGCCGGGGCGCGCGCCCTGTTCGGCATACCCGCCGCCGCGCTTGCCGCAGCGGTCGCACCGCTGGACCTCGAACCACTCACCGACCGGCTCCGGACGGCGTCGTGGCCGCAGCGGTTCGCCCTGCTGGACGCGGCGCTCACCCACCGGCTCGACCCCGTGCGGGCCGCACCTGAGCTGTCCTACGCCTGGCGGGCCATCCTGCGCTCGGGCGGCACACTGCGGGTCGGCGAGCTCGCCGCGCAGACCGGCTGGAGCCGCCGTCACCTGTGCAACCGGTTCACCGCCGAATTCGGCGTCAGCCCCAAGGACGCGCTGCGACTGGTCCGCTTCGGACGCTCCACCCGGCTGGTACGCGAACCGCACCGGCGGGCGCTCGCCGAGATCGCCGCCGTCTGCGGCTACTACGACCAGGCCCACCTGGCCCGCGAGTGGCGCGAGTTCGCCGGCGTCGCCCCGTCGCACTGGGCGCAGGTGGAGGAACTTCCCATTAATCCAAGCCACGATCACGCCGTCACCGCCACGCTGGAGGCATGAGCGACAACGCCATGGTCTGGCCCTGCCTGACCTACACCGACGCGCCCTCCGCCATCGCGTTCCTGCAGGAGGCCTTCGGGTTCACGGCCACCGCCGTACACGGCACCGGCGAGGTGGTCACGCACGCCGAACTGCGCTGGCCGCCCGGCGGGGGCGTCATGCTCGGCAGCCCCCGCCCGGACAACGTGCACGACATCCCCGCCGACCAGGGCCTGGTCTACCTCGTCACCGACCAGCCCGACGCCCTGTACGCGCGGGCCGTGGCCGCCGGGGCGACCGTGCTGCGCGAACTGCGCGACGAGGACTACGGCTCCCGCGGCTTCAGCGTCCGCGACCCGCACGGCGTCATCTGGAGCTTCGGCACGTACTCGGGTGAGTGACCCTGAACAGCGAGCCGGGAGCCCTACCCACGGGGGGCAGGGCTCCCGGCTCGCGTAAGCCGCGTCAGCCGATCGGCGCCAGCTCGGCGGCAGGCTGCTCGGGCACCGACCGACGCCGGGACTGCCGCCACGCGGGCAGGTAGAGCGGGGCGGCCAGGGCGAGCACCACGGCACCGACGTACATCGCCGTGCTGATGCTGGTCGCGGCGGCCAGCGCGGTGAGCGCGATACCGCCGAGCGCCCCGGCGGGCTGACCCATCATCGAGTTCAGCGAGATCACGCTGGTCCGGTACGGCCCGTCGACCTGGCGGTGCAGCAGCCCGGTGTGCAGCGGATTCGACGCCCCGTGCACCGCGTAGCAGGCCAGGAACGCGATCAGCACCCCGACCGGCCCGGCGAACAGTCCCATGCCGACCACCGTCAGCCCTTGCAGGATGCGCAGCAACGCGGCACCCGGCGCGGCACCGGGCCAGCGCAGCAGCAGCGGCGTCAGGGCGGCCCCGGCGGCCGACACGAGCCAGGCCACCGAGCTGGCCGGGCCGAGGATCGCGGCGGCCCGGTCGGCGTCGCCGACGACCTCGGCGAGCCGGACCGGCAGCAGCGACTCGAAGGTGACCATGCCGAAGCCCCAGAACAGCTCGACGGCCACCAGCGCCAGCAGCACCCGCGAGCGGCGCAGCAGCCCGAACGCCTGCCCGACCATCCGGGGCGCCTCGCGCATCGAGGACCACAGCGCGGCCGCCCCGCGTGCCGGGCGCACCTCGACCATCAGCGCCAGCAGTGCGACCAAGGCGACCACCTGCATGACCGTCGCGGCGAGCACCGGAACGGTCAGCGCGCTGAACGGGCCGAGCGGGCCGAGCGCGATCAGGCCGCCGGACAGCAGCGCCCCGGCGGAGATCGATACACCGATGACGGTGCCGGCGTGGCCGAGGCCGGGTTCGTAGCTGGCGTCCGGGTCGACGGCCAGCGTCGCGTCGACGTACCAGGACTCCAGCGGGCCGCTGTCGAGTGCCCGGTGGATGCCCTGCAGCGCCCAGACGGCGACGAACAGTGCGACCGAGTCGGCCACCACGAACAGTCCCAGCGACAGCAGGTTCACCACCCACGCGGTGGCCAGCACCGGCTTTCGCCCGAGCGCGTCAGCGAGCCCCCCGGTGGGCAGTTCCAGGGCGAGCACGAGCAGGCCCTGGGCGGTGGCGACCAGCCCGATCTGCGGCAGCGTCAGGCCGCGCTCCTGCATGAGCAGGATCAGCACCGGGATGATGAGCCCGGTGGGCAGCCAGCGCAGCCCGTGCAGCAGCAGGAACCGGTGGCGTACCTGCTTGACGGTCAGCGTGCTCATCGCAGCTCCTCCGCCCGCGGGAAGGTCGCCAGGAACACGTGCACCTGCGCGGCGCCCGCCTCCTCGGCCAGCGCGGGGTCCGTGCGGTACTTGAGGATCAGCGCCCAGATCTCCTCGTTGAGCGCCCGCAGCCGGTCCGGCGCGACGGTGACCATGGCGTCGCTGATCGTCGCGGCCTCGCGCCACTCCACCGGGGCCGTCTGCTGCATCGCCAGCCATCCTTCGGCCTGCTCGCTCAGCAGCTGCAGCTGCTGGCTCTCGATCCAGGCGGCGGCGGCGCGGGCGTCGGGGTCGTCGTCGAAGTCGGTCGGCCGCCAGGTGCTGGCGTCGTGGGCGGCCCGCCAGAAGCGCTGGCGGCTGGTGCCCAGGCCGGTCTCCTCCGCCACGAGGTCGACGTCGGCGAGTTGGCGCAGGTGGTAGCTGGTCGCACCGGTGTTGGTGTCGAGCAGCCGGGCGAGGGTGGTGGCGGTGGCGGGGCCGTCGATGCGCAGCAGACCCAGCAGCCGGGCCCGCAGGGGGTGGGCCAGGGTGCGGATCTGCGCCGCATTCAGACGTACGACGCTGTGCGGGGTCGCAGCGGTGGTCGACTCTTCGTCCATACCAAGCACAATAACTGTGCACACTAATTCTGCACAATATCTGTGCACAGAAATTGTGCAACTACCTCGCCCGACCTCGCGGCTCCACCTCCGACGGCACTATCTGCGCCGGGGCCGCTCGTTTCGGGACGCTCAAGCGTCCCGAAACGAGCACACCGATACGCACCCACCCTCCCCCGCGCTACCCCGCCCCAGGCCTGGTCCCGCCCAGCGCCGCGCCCGCGATGATCGCTGCTTACGGTCAAAACCTGTGGTCAGACCTCACTTTTCGCCCACAGACAGCGATCATCACCGCCGCCGACAGCCACGCAAGTTGGGAAGGGCACCTTCCTCTACACATAGCGATGGGAAGGTGCCCTTCCTTCGCCCGGACGCGGCGCGGCCCGGCGCGGCCCGGACGCGGCGCGGCCCGGATCGGCGCGGCGCGGATCGGCGTGGGCACGGATCGGCGCGGTCGGCGCGGTCGGGTTCGGCGCGGGCGGTCCGATGCGGCGCGGGACGTGGGCGGCGCGGATCGGCGGGCGGCGAGGAGGTGCGGCTCCGTGCGTGGGGCGGGCGCGGGTGGGGCGGCGAGGGGTCAGGGGCGGGCGGCGAGGCGGGCGGCGCCGAGTTCGCCGGGGCCTGCGGTGACCACGGGGGTGGCGGGGGTGCGGGTGGTGAGTAGGCGGGTCACGGCTTCGCGGATCGGGGCGGAGGTGGTCAGGACGCTTCCGGCCAGCACGATCGGGCCGTCGGTGTGCACCTCGGCGAGGCAGTTCGCGAGGTGAGTGGCGGCCTGGTCGACGATGGCGAGGGCCTGCGGGTCGCCCGACTCGGCGGCTGCGGAGACCAGGGGCGCGAGGCGGGACAGGTGGCGCGGGGGCTGGGCGTGCAGCGCGCCGATCAGGTCGTCGGCGGCCTGGCGGGAGGCGGCGTCGGGGACGCGGCCGAGCACGGTCGTGGCGACGCTGCGGGCCAGATGACCTTCCGGAACGCGGGTGTACAGCTCACGAGCCGTCAACGCGGCCGCCTCCCGGCCGAGCCAGAAGCCGGAGCCGAGGTCCCCGAGCAGCCAGCCGATCCCGTCGGCGGTGGCGGTCATCAGCCCGTCCTCGATCCGGGCGGCGATCGCCCCGGTGCCGGAGATGAGCACGGTGCCGCACGGTTCGGGCGTGCCGGCCGCGTACGCGACCTCGACGTCGCCGACCGGCCGCACCGGCACGGTCAGCCCGAGCGCGGCGAACGCCTCCGAGAACGCGCCGGCCACCACGGGGTCGGCGAACCGGCCGGTCCCGGCGATGCCCATCACGGCGGAGCGCACCTGGCGCGGGTCCAGACCGGACAGTGCCGCCCGTACGGCGTCCGCGACCGAGGTCACGGCGTCGGCGAGCGGCACGGACACCGGGTTGCCGGCGCCCGCGCGGCCGGAGCCGACGCGGACGCCGTCGTAGGTGGTGATCAGCGCCCGCGACGAGGTGCCGCCGACGTCGAGGCCGAGGACGAGTGTCACGGGCGCTGATCCTTTCACTTCAGAGACGAACTGGGAACTGCGTCAGCAGCGGCCCAGGTCCTCCCACTGCTGGGTCCAGCCGGGCTCGCTGCCCTGGGTCCACCAGCGGGCCTTCCACAGGTGTACGCCGTCGCCGGACTTCGGTCCGCCGGGGTTGCCGTTGGCGCTGCGCTCCCATTTGACCTGGTTGCCGGTGTTGTAGACGCTGCCGACGTTCCACAGCGGTGCGCTGACGCAACCGGTGCCGGGCGACGGCTGGGTCGACGGGGACGGCGACGTGCTCGGCCGCGGGGACGGCGAGGACGTCGGCGGGGTGCTCGGGCCGGTGCTCGGCGACGCGGTCGGGCAGGTGCCGCCCGCGCCGATGCTGTCGGTGTGGCTGACGCCCTGGGCCCGGTACGACGCGACGCGGGCGTTGGCCTGCGCCGGGGTGAGCACCTCGTTCTGCGTGTACAGCAGGTAGTCGACCTGCTGGCGGTACGTCGCCAGGCCGCCGGTGTGCGCGGCCGAGTCGATGAACCACAGGTTGAAGTTGATCGACATGTTGGTCTCGGGGTAGTAGATGCCGCTGTGGTCGGCTACCAGCGTCCCGTCGATGTAGTACTTCACGTGCCCGGCCGAGACCGTGAACACCATGTCGTGCCAGCCGGCGAAGGACGTGCGCTGCTCACCGTGGGTGTTGACGGCCTCCCACGGGTCGGGGCGGTAGGTCTCCCAGGTGGTCTCGTACATGATGTTCGACGGCTCGCCCCACCCGCCGTTGGGCAGGTACTCGAAGTCGATTTCGCCGTAGTTCGGGTCCATCGGAGCCGCGAGCGGCGTGATGGTGAAGAACGTCTCCACCAGGTGGTCGCCGTCGTTGCCGGAGACCGGCGCGTCGGTGAACTTGATCCGCGAGGCGTACGTGCCCTCGAAGAACTTCTGCTGGTGCAGGAACTCCGACTGGCTGGTGCCGCCGGACGTGCCGTCGGTGGACGCCTGCAGCTGCAGGGACTTCGCGCCGTCCACGGTCGGGAACGAGACGTTGGACGCCGGCCAGGACGCCCCCGGGATGCCGGGGCCGCCGGAGTTGGTGCGCACCGACCAGCCGCGCTGGTTGATCAGCGGGTCGGCCGGGCCGGAGTAGCTGAAGTCGTCGAACAGGGCGTTGCAGACGGCCGCCGAGGCGACCGCGGTGGTTCCCGCGGTCAAGGCGACGATCGTGCCGGCGGCGAGCGCCGTCACGGTGGCGCCGACTGCCGCGATGATGGGACGTCGGAGGGTCACTGTTCTCTCCTTTCGGGGTGGCGGACTACGGTGGTGGGCAGCCCCGGCGCGCCGCGTGAGAGGCGGCGCGCCGGGGTCCTTCTGCCCCCGTGGGTCCGTGGGAGGTGCCTTCTTGCGGGCACGGTCGGGCACGCCGAAGAGCGCGCTCTCCCCGAGTTCGGCGTAGACGCTCGTCCGTGCGGTCTGTGGGTGTTACTTGAGGGCGCCGGAGGTCAGCCCGGCGCGGATCTGCCGTTGGAAGAAGACGTACGCGAGCAGGACCGGCAGGATCGCGATGACCAGCCCGGCGAACAGGCCGCTCCAGTCGCTGCGCGCGCCCTGGCTCACCGCGAGCGCGGCCAGGCCCTGCGAGATCACGTAGTGGTCCGGGTCGGGGTTGAGCACCCTGGGCAGCAGGTACTGGTTCCACAGGCCCAGGAAGTTGAAGATCCCGACGCTGACCATGCCGGGCCGGGCCATCGGCAGCATGACCCGGAAGAACACCCCGGCGTGCGACGCGCCGTCGATGAACGCGGCCTCGGCGACCGCGCCGGGCAGCGAGCGGAAGAAGCCGTGCAGGAAGAAGACCGTGAACGGCAGGGCGTACGCGGCGTACACGAGGATCAGCCCGTGGTAGGTGCCGAGCATGCCCAGGTTGTCGACGACGAAGAACAGCGGGACCAGTGCGAGGAACACCGGGAACAGCATCCCCGCGATCAGCGTGTAGTACAGGAACCGGTTGCCCGGGAACTCGTAGCGGGCCAGGCAGTACGCGGTGAGCGCGCCGAGCAGCATGGTCAGCGCCAGCGAGCCGCCGACCACGATCACCGTGTTGAACAGGTACTGCCCGATCGAGGCCTGTTCCCAGGCCCGCGACCAGTTGTCGAACTGCGGCGACGCGGGCGGCGTCCACGGGCTGTCGAAGATCTCGGCGTCGGTCTTGAACGACGACATCAGCGCCCACAGCAGCGGCAGCGTCACCAGTACGGCCCACAGGGTCAGGAAGGCGTGCTTGATCCTCATGCCATCTCCACCCTTTCCCGCTTGGTGACCCGCAGCAGCAGCACCGCGATGGACAGGGTGAGGAAGAAGATCGCCACCCCCATCGCCGAGGCGTAACCGAACTTGCCGAAGGTGAAGGCGGTCCGGTACAGCCCCAGGCCCATGACCTCGGTGCTGTTGTCGGGGCCGCCCGGCCCGACCGTCATGATCTGCACCAGGGCGAAGCCGTCCAGCGCCGCGATGCCCAGGTAGATCCAGCCGACCTGCACGCTCTCCCAGATCAGCGGGATCGTGATGCGCCGGAACACGGTCACCGGACCGGCCCCGTCGATCGCGGCGGCCTCCATGATGTCGCCGGGCACCGACTCCATCGCGGCCGAGAACAGCACCACGTAGAAGCCCACCGACGACCAGATCATCACGGCCATCACGCACCACAGCGCCAGGTTCGGCTCGGCGAGCCAGGACTGCCGCCAGGAGTCCAGGCCCAGCGCCGACAGCGCGCCGTTGAGCAGCCCGCTGTTGGGGGTGTACACGAACTGCCAGAGCACCGCGATGATCGCGACGCTGAGCAGTTGCGGGAAGAAGTACACCACCCGGTAGACCTTGGTCCCCCTGGTGCCGGCCGCGAGGGCCAGCGCCAGCACGATGACGGCCAGCGGCACGACAAGCAGCATCAGCCCGTTGTTGCGCAGTCCCGCCAGGAACAGCGGGTCATCCCACAGCTTGCTGAAGTTGTCGAACCCGGTGAACACCGGCGCGCTGTCCACGCCGTTCCAGTTCGTGAACGCCAACTGGAACGCCTGCAGGTACGGCGACAGCACGAACACGCCGTACAGCGTCAGGGGCACGATGAGCGACCCTGCCAGGAACCGGTACTTGCCGTGCCGCATGGCCACTCACCGCTGGTGCTTGACGATGGAACTGTCCTTGGCGACCGCGTCGGCGGCCTTCTGCACGCGCTCGGCCCACTGCTGCGGGTTGATCCGCTTGGTGGCCAGCTCGCCGGTCGCGTCGTCGACCGCCTTGCTCAGCGGCGCGTACCAGGTCCGGAACTTGTAGCTGAACACGTTCGGACCGGCCGCCTTGACCGCCGCGGCGACCGAGCCCAGGCCGCTGCTCAGGTTGAGCCCGTCGGTCGCGCCGTTGACCACCGGCAGCGCCTTGGCGCTCTCGGCGAAACCGCGCGCCACCTTCTGCGAGAACAGGTGCCGCAGGAACTCCAGGCCGCCGGGCGCGTTCTTGGCCTTGGCGGGCACGATGAACGACTCGCTGCTGGCCGCCATGACCGCCCCGTCGGGCAGCTTGTCCGAGCCGGTCAGCGCGGGCACGGTGCCCATCACCATGTCGAACCCGGCCGGGGTGACCGCCTGCTGCTCACCCTCCAGCCACGACCCGCACGGGATGAACGCGACCTGGCCCTTGCACCAGGCGTTCTGCGCCTCGGTGTGGGACAGGCCCTCCGAGCCGGGCATGATGTGCCCGCGCACGGCGAGCTGGTAGATCGCCTCGGCGGCGGCCAGCATCGCGGGGCTCTGCCACGCTCCGGGCTGCAGGTTGTCGATCGACTTGACCAGGTCGAAGCCACCGGCCTTGGCCGCCAGCGACACCAGCGGGTCGTTGAGGTACTCCGGGTACTTGCCCTGCCAGGTCCACGGCTGCAGACCGGCCTTCTTGATCTCGTCGTTGAGGGTGAGCATCTCGTCCCACGTCTTCGGGAACGTCCATCCGTGCTTGGCGAACAGCGACTTGGAGTACCAGACGCCCCACAGCACCGACGAGAAGTTGAGCACCAGCGGCTTGCCGTCGAACGTGCCGTCCTCGATCACACCGGGCATCAGGGTGTCGCGGAACTTCTTGCTCGGATCGTCCAGGCTGGGCGCGTCCAGCAGCGCGGTCAGGTCGGTGAGCTTGCCCGCCGAGACCAGCGTGGCCAGGTCGAGGCGGCCCGCGCCGCTGTTGTCGACGACGTCCGGCGGGCTGTCGGCCACGAAACGCGGCTGCAGCACCTCGCCGACGCCCTGGATGCCCTTGTGGTCGATGACGACCTTCGGGAACTTCTGCTTCAGGCTGGTGCCGGCGTCGATCGCGTACTGGTCGCCGTAGCCGCCCTTGAAGATCACGACTTCGAGCGCGGCGTCGGCCGATACGCCCAGGGGGTTCTCGGCACTGGTGTCGCCCTGCTTGACCTTGTCGTCGTCACCGCCGCCAGCGGTGGCACACGCCGCCAGGCCCGTGCTCGCCGCGACGGCGGCCACGCCGGCCAGCGCGCTGCGTCTTGTAAGGTTCATCATGTCGCCCTTCATGCACTTCAGGAGGGGTTGATGGGTTAGGCGATACGCCGGATGCGCCCGGCGTATCGCGCTTCCAACTGCTGGTTGTGCTCAAAGCCGCCCGCGATGTTCGCGGACAGGTAGATGGGCGGGGTCTGCCCCGCCTCCTCCAGGCGCCGGACGACCTCGGTGACCACCATCTGGGCCAGCACGGCCGCGGTCACCGACGACACCGCGCCGGACTGGTTGGCCAGGATCACGTCGCCGTACGGGGCGCCGTTGTCCAGCACCACGTCGGCGATCTCGCTCAGCCGCTTGCCGGAGGGGTGCCGCGGCTCGGACCGTGCCGTGTGGTCGAGCGAGGTCACCGCGATCAGCCCGTGCCCGCGCTCCTTGATCAGCAGCGCCAGCTCGACCACGACCCCGTTGATGCCGGAGTTCGAGGCCAGCACGAACACGTCCGCGGGCTCGATCGGGGCCAGCTCGTAGAGCCGGTGCGCGACCTCGGTGCGCCGCTCCAGCAGCTGGTCCTCCAGGACCTCGCGCGGCTCGCCGCCCCACAGCACGATGTCGCGCAGCGCGATGCGGTTGGTCGGCACCAGGCCACCGGCCCGGCCTGCGATCTCCATCGCGAGGGCCTCGGAGTGGCCGCTGCCGAAGGCCTGCACCACCCCGCCCGCGTTCAGGCTCTCGGTGATCAGGTCAGCGGCCCGCTGCACGTTGCCGGCCTGCTCGGTGCCCACCTTGCCCACCAGCTCGGTGATGGCTTCCAGGTACGTCTGCGCGTTCATCTCGCTCCTTCGTTGTGCTGTCCTGCCCGGTCGCCCCACCGGGACCGGTCCGCCACGTGGCCGCCTGACGTTCTCCCCCGACGGCCCCGGTCCCCGGCGGTCCGGTCCCGGTGCCGTCCGACCCGGGCCGTCGGCGCGGCGCGGAGTCGACCGGCTCTGCCCGGCGGTTCCGCGCGTCACCAGGCCTGCCTGGCAGGTGGCGCGGACCGCTGCCGGGGCCGTGCTCAGTCCGCGGCGCTGCGCGGCACGACCGGCCGGGCCAGGTCCGCGGCCTCGCGTGCCGCGCGGCGGCGGTGCGAGGTCGGCTCGTCGTGCAACCGGTGCGCCTGCACCGCACGCGCCGTCACCTCGAAAGCCTCCGTGGTACGCGCATAGGTGCGCTGCGCCACCGCGACGTAGATGAGGTCGGCGGCGACCAGCTGGCCGTGCAGCGCCGACAGCGCCGCGAGCCGGAACGTGGTCTCGTGCACCGCCGTGGTCAGCACCACGTCGACGGCTTCGGCCAGCGGCGACTTGTCGAACGAGGTGACCGCGACGGTCAGCGCGCCCTGGTCGGCGGCCTCGGCCAGCACCTCGATGACCTCGCGGGTGCGACCGCTGTGCGACAGCCCGATCGCGACGTCGCCCGGCCCGAGCAGGGCCGCGTTGGTCAGCGCCTTGTGCGCGTCCTCCCGGTGCCAGCAGGGCACCCGGATGCGCTCCAGCCGGAACGCCAGCTCACGGGCCGCGGTGCCGCTGCTGCCCAGACCGAACAGCTCCACCCGGTTGGCTCCGGCGATCGCCTCGGCGACCCGCGACACCTGCGTCAGGTCGAGCCGGGCAGCGGTCTCCTGGATGGCGCGGGCGTCCGCGCTGGCGATCACGCCCAGCACCCGGTCCATCGGGTCGCCGGGCTCGATCTCCCGGTCGATGTCGGTCTCCCAGCGCGCCTGCGCCTCGCGCCCGCTCTCGGTCGCGATGGCCACCCGCAGCGCCGCGTATCCCTTGAAGCCCAGCACCCGGCAGAACCGGGTGACGGTCGCCGTCGACGTGCCCGCGCGCTCGGCCAGGTCCACGATGGAGGCCTGTGCGGCGAGCGCGGGGTCTTCCAGGATCTGCTCCGCCACCCGCTGCAACGCGTCAGGCAGGTTGGGCAGCTCCATCCGCATCCGGCCGATCACACCCTGCACAACAATTCCCTTCATCGTGGTCCGTTGATGAAGAAAATTACGACCCACCCTCCAAACTGTCAATCCCTAACAACAAAAATTTTGACCCCCAACCCCGTTCCCCCACAGCAATAATTTTGCCCACCCCTCCCCATCGGACCCTCCCTCCGCTCCGCAACTCTTAAAGACTTGCGGCCTCAGGAGCTCCTGAGGCCGCAAGTCTTTAAGAGTTGTCGCAGGTGGGGTGGGGGTGGGGTGGGCGTTAGACGCGGACGAAGCCGATCATGGCGGAGCCGGCGGTGGATTGGAGGATGGCGGCGGAGAGGAGGAGGGCGGCGGGCCAGAGGCGGGGGGTGCGGGCGCAGAGCCAGGCGGCGGCGATCTGGAGGTATACGGCGAGGAAGATCCAGAGGCGGACGGTCTCGCCACGGTTGATGCCCCACAGGTCGAGCACGACGAGCACCGCGACGCCGGACAGGGTCAGGACCGCGGCGGGGTGGATCGACCTGCGGCGTACCGCGTCGAAGGTCGCCGCGGCGAGCAGTACGCACGACGCGACTCCGGCCGCCAGGGCCAGGTACCACAGGTTGCGGGTGACCCACATGCCGTACGGCCGCCAGCGGGCGTTGAAGTCGTTGGCGTCGGCCAGCACGTACGCGAAGTTGTCGAACAGGTCGTAGCCGAACAGGCCGCGCAGCAGCGCGTTGCAGACGGCGAACCCGGCGACGGTCAGCGCGACCAGGCGCAGCACGTCGGGCCAGGTCAGGGTGCGCTGCCGCAGGGCGACGCCGAGCAGGGCGGCGAACACGACGCCCAGCACCAGCGGCAGCGCCTCGAAGAAGACGGTCAGGTAGAGAGCGCAGCCGAGACCGAGGGCGTAGCCATAGCGCCCGGTCTTGAGAAAGCGCACGTGCAGCCACAGGGCGAGCAGGATCGGCACCGGGGAGACTGCATTGAGCACCGGGGCGAAGTAGAGCGTGCCCGGCAGGAGCAAACCGAGGACCAGGGCGTACAGCGCGATGCGGCGGTCGCTGGTCAGGTCGCGCACGATGAGCCAGAGCAGCACGGCGGACAGGTTGGCCAGCGCGAGTACGGCGACGCCCATCGCGGCCGGGCCGAGGCCGAGGGCGTCGAGCAGGAAGTACAGCATGGTCTTGCCGGGCATGTTGGTGCGCGCGTGCGGCGGCAACTGCTCGACCAGGCCCATGTAGTTCCCCATGAACTCGCCGATCCCCCAGCGCTGCGACGGGGAGTAGAACGAGTTGGCCCGGTCACTGGCGACGATGTCGCCCAGCGACGGCAGGGCGTAGGTCCGCAGCAGCAGTTGCAGCGGGATCACGGCGACGAACCATCCGGCGGCGACGGCCGCGTCGGCGCGCTCGGGCAGCCGCCGGGACAGCCACAGCAGGCCGAGCACGGCGGGCGTGACCACCAGCGCGGGCCACAGCACGTGCCACTCCCCCGCGAGCCGGTCGTACGGGTACGTCCACCCCGCCTCACGCGAGCCCGTCGGCAGCCGCCGCAGCACCATCGCGATCACGGCCAGCACGGTCAGTCCCGCGCCGGCCAGCACTGCCCACGCGACCAGGCGGGGCACGCCCGCCCGCGCGGCGTCGACCGGGACGGCGGCGGCAGCCCGCTTCTCGACCAGAACCCTGTCCACGTGTCGCCCCTCTTCACCCGTGCGTGATGTACGCAGGGGCTAACGAGCCAGGACGCGAACAGGGCCCCGACTGTGGTCGGGGCCCTGCGCACAGCTGATGTGATTCAGGCGGCGGACGGCGCGGCGCTGCGCACGGCCGGATTCACGCCGATACGGCCTGGGTCTCGCTCACGATCGCGAGGATGTCCTCGATCGAGACGTTTGCCCTGTTCGCGACATGTTCGATGGGAACATTGCACGCGATGGCCTCACGGATCGCCGATCGCCAGACCTTGTCGGCGTCGTCGGCCCGACCGGCAGATGCCTCGTCCACCAGGCACAGCGCCAGGTCAGAGTTGACGTACACAGTCGATCTCCCTCCACGGCGCGCCCGGGGTCTCGGGGCGCCCGTGCGGACGTCCCGGCACTGCGGGTGTCCTCACCTGAACAAGACTCCTCGAAGCGGACCTCCGAAACATCCGCCACCACGCGGAAAGCCCGAATCCGAAAAAACACGTTAACGCGCTCATAACACCCGAACGCTTGGCGAAAGTCGCTCGACTTGCCCGGCAGGTGGTCGGACCGGGGCCCATGATTCGCCCATATGCCTGGCAGATCTGACGATCTTCGCGAGTAGCGCGCGACAGGCTGAAACGGCGCGGAAGGGACGCGCGTCGGAGGTGGCGGCTAGGCTCCGGCGCATGGTTGATGATCCAGAACTCGCCCTGGCCCGCGCACGGGGCGACCGCTGGCTGCCGGAGACCAGGCCGCAGACCGTCGAGGACGCGGGCCGGTTCGTCGCCGACGTCGGCTTCGCGCTGCTGTTTCCCGCCGCGAACGCGCTGGCCCCCTCGCTCTACGAGACCGTCGCCGACGAGGACGCGGTCGCCTGGGCCGAGGGCATGGGCGAGGCCGAGTCCACCGTGTGGACCTGGAAGGACGCCCTGCCCGATGCGGGGCTCGCCTGGTACGGCAAGTTCCTGTTCCGCCGGGCCGGCCTGCTGTCGCCCGAGCTGTTGCGCGCCCTCTACACCGGCGACGGCGAACCCGACGACCACGAGCGGCTGGCCCTGCCCCGCGAGGCGCACGAGATCGCGCGGGCACTGCTGACCGGGCCGCTGACCTCACGCGCGCTGCGCGAGCTGATCGGCGACCGGGCCGCGTACGACCGCGCCATGACCGAACTCCAGCGCCACCTGCTGGTAACGTCCGCTGGCGTGCGCGAACAGCGCGCCGGCTGGCCGGCCTCCATCGTGGACCTGACCTGCCGCCGATTCGACGTCGGCGGCGGGCATGACGCCGCCACGGCGACGCGCCGCTACCTGGAGACCGCCGTCGAGGCGACCCCGGCGCAGCTCGCGCGGGCGTACGGCTGGACCGCGGCCGTCGCCCGATCCCACCTGGACGCCCTCGTCGACGCCGGACAGGCGCGGCGGGCGGCGTCGACCTACCGCAGCCAAGGAGCACCCGATGTGCCACAGTGACGACAGCCAGGCCCCGCAGGCCCCGAACGCGGGCGTGATCGCCGGGCACGGCCCGCTCGAACTGCACGCCGAGGACGGCAACGCCCTCGCGGCGTACCGGGCGGTCCCGCAGACCCCGAACGGCATGAAGATCGTCGTGCTGCCGGACGTGCGCGGCCTGCACCCGTTCTACGTCGGGCTGACCCAGCGCCTGGCCGAGGCCGGGTACGAGGCGGTCGCGATCGACTACTTCGGCCGCACCGCCGGGGTGTCCCAGCGTGACGAGAGCTTCCCGTACATGGACCACATGCCGCAGGTCACGCCCGCGCACCTGCGGGCCGACACGGCGGCGGCGATGGCGGTGCTGTGCGAGTCCGAGCCGGACGCCTCGGTGTACACCGTCGGGTTCTGCTTCGGCGGCAGCATGTCGTGGCGGCTGGCCGCCTCCGACCTCGACCTGGCCGGGGTGATCGGCTTCTACGGCAAGCCGGAGCGGGTCGCCGACGTCGTCGACGAGGTGGACAAGCCGATGCTGATGCTGATCGCGGGCGCGGACTCCACGCCGGTCAGCGAGTTCGAGAAGTTCGCCGCACAGCTGGAGGAGGCCGGCGTCGGCCCCGAGATGCACGTGTACGACGGCGCCCCGCACTCGTTCTTCGACCGGTCCTTCGCGCAGTGGCAGGACGCCTGCACCGACGCCTGGAACCGGATCATCTCGTTCACCACCCGGCACCGCCACTGATCGGCGGCCGATCGATACCGGCCCGGTGAGAGCGCTCTCACCGGGCCGGTATTACGTTATGCCGTCCCGCGCCCGTCACGCTGTGTCCACGTCTCGGGATTAACCCCGAAGCCATGGCATCGAAACATTGACGTATCGAGGTATCGCCCGATAGTTTGCGCTCGGAGAGCGCTCTCACGCTCCCCCGGCACCGCGTTTCTCCGTTCTCCCTCGCCATGCCAGCCCCAGTCCCGGAGGCCAAGCACATGGAACCGTCCATCCGGTCCGTGACCCCCGACGGCGCACCGCGCCGCGCGGGTCGCCGACGTCAGTCCTGGGCGCGCCACCGCGCCCTCGTCCTCGGCTCGGTCGCCGTCCTGGCCGCAGCCCTGTTCGGCATCGCCGTCGCACAGTCCGCCCAGGCGGGCACCGTCGGCGCGGGCAGCTACCTCGACAGCCTGCCCGCGGGCCGCGCGCTGCCCAGCGGCTGCGGGTCGCTGTCGACCAACCCGCGGCAGTACGTCACCGCCAACGCCCCGACCGGCGGCGTGCCCACCAACGACTGGTGGTCCTCGCTGCTGTTCAAGAAGTTCGACTGCAGCTACAGCGAGCCGCTGCACGCCCACCCGATCTCCTACGACAC
The DNA here is from genome assembly GCF_011297335.1 of Catellatospora methionotrophica. GTDB lineage: Bacteria > Actinomycetota > Actinomycetes > Mycobacteriales > Micromonosporaceae > Catellatospora > Catellatospora methionotrophica. The sequence continues at coordinate 358,580 of NZ_JAAOTJ010000003.1, forward strand.
GCTCGCGGGCGGCCTCGGGTTCTCGTACAACACCACCGCCGCGATCAGCGGCAGCGCGACCGGCCCCGGCGAGTTCCACTACCCGTACGTGCAGGACATGCTCGTCGGTGTGGCCGGGCTGAACTCCCCCGACAGCAAGGTCGACGGGTGGAGCGACTGGACCGTCACGCCGTACTGGAGTGACGGCGCGCGGACCATGAAGGCCACCATCGGCCACGGTCTGCCGTTCGCCTACTTCCAGATCACCGGCGGCAACGCCCAGATCACCGCCGCGGGCACGCCCACCGTGTGGTCCAACAGCGGCGGCCAGATCGGCTTCAACGTCAACGGCCGCGACTACGTGGCGTACGCCCCGACCGGCTCCACCTGGTCGGTCAGCGGCACGACGATCAGCTCCTCGCTCAACGGGCAGGGCTTCTTCTCGGTCGCCGTGCTGCCCGCGGGCGTCGACCGGGTGTCGCTGGCCAGCACGTACGGCCAGTACGCCCACGCGCACGTCACCGGCACCCGGGTGTCCTACAGCTACAACCAGGCCGCCAGCACGCTCAACACCACGTACACCTACCTGACCACGGCGCGGCAGGGCTCGCAGACGGCCACCGTCGCGGCGCTGTACCCGCACCAGTGGAACAGCCTCACCGGGGCGACGCCGCTGGCCAGCACCTACACCAGCGCCCGCGGCCAGATGAAGATCCTGACCGGCATCGGCTCGTTCACGACGTCGATGAAGTACACCGGCGTGCTGCCGGAGATCCCCGCGGTCGCCGACAGCTCCGGCGGCGACCTGACGACGATCACCAACTACCTCAACGCGGTGGCGGGCAACCCGGCCGACTTCCGCGGCGACGACACCTACTGGACGGGCAAGGGCCTGGGCCGCGCCGCGCGCATCGCCGAGATCGCCGACCAGCTCAACCTGACCTCGATCCGCGACACCGCGCTGAGCACCATCCGCACCCGGCTCAACGACTGGTTCACCGCCTCGGCGGGCAAGACCAGCCGGGTCTTCTACTACAACAGCGCCTGGGGCACCCTGCTCGGCTACCCGGCCTCCTACGGGTCCGACCTGGAACTCAACGACCACCACTTCCACTACGGCTACTTCGTGGCGGCGGCGGCGACGCTGGCGAAGTTCGACAAGACCTGGGCCACCAACAGCCAGTACGGCGGCATGGTGGACCTGCTGATCCGCGACGCCAACAACTACGACCGCACCGACACCCGCTTCCCGTACCTGCGTGACTTCGACATCTTCGCCGGTCACGACTGGGCGGCCGGGCACGGCGCGTTCGGCGCGGGCAACAACCAGGAGTCCTCGTCGGAGGGCATGAACTTCGCCAACGCCCTGATCCAGTGGGGCCAGGCGACCGGCAACACGGCGGTGCGCGACGCGGGCATCTTCATCTACACCACGCAGTCCGCGGCCATCGCCGAGTACTGGTTCGACGTGCGCAACGCGAACTTCCCGTCGGCTTTCGGGCACAACACGGTCGGCATGGTCTGGGGCGACGGCGGCGCGTACGCGACCTGGTTCTCCGGTGAGCCGGAGATGATCCAGGGCATCAACATGCTGCCCATCACCGGCGGGCACTTCTACCTCGGCGACAACCCGGCCTACGTGACGACCAACTACAACGAGCTGGTCACCAACAACGGCGGCCCGCCGACGGTCTGGCAGGACATCCTCTGGGAGTTCCAGGCCCTGGGCAACGGCCAGACGGCGCTGAACAACTTCAACGCCAACAGCGGGTTCACCTCCGAGGAGGGCGAGTCCAAGGCGCACACCTACCACTGGATCCGCAACCTGGCCGCGCTCGGCAACGTGGACAACACGGTCACCGCGAACCACCCGCTGGCCAAGGTCTTCACCAAGTCGGGCGTACGCACCTACGTCGCGTCCAACATCACGAACACCGCGCTCACGGTGACCTTCTCCAACGGCACCACGCTCAGCGTGCCCGCCTGCAAGACGGCCACCTCGGGGGCGTTCACCTGGACCGGCGGCAACGCCTGCGGCGGGGGCGTCCCGTCCAACCCGCCGTCCTCGCCGCCCGCGTCGCCGTCTCCGCCGGCCTCCCCGTCGCCGTCCCCGTCGACGTCGCCGAACCCGCCCGGCAACTTCGCCGCCACCCGCTACCTGCAGTCCGGCGGCGGCCTGCCCGGCACCCAGAGCGGCGCCGGCGCGGTCACCGTGGCCGCGGCCAACGGCAACTGGGACGGCAACCCGCACAGCGCCCAGGTGTTCAACGCCACCGGCCTGACCGCCACGCACGACGGCGGGGCGACGAACTTCGACATGTTCGTCGACGCGGGCACCGGAGTCGGCAACGCCACCCAGGTCCGGGTGTCGTACGACTTCACCGGCAACGGCAGCTTCGACCGGGTGGAGACGTACAACTACTTCCCCACCGACCCGGTCGCCGGCTACGAGCACTACACCCAGGCGTTCGGGGTCAAGACCAGCACCGGAGCGTTCGCCAACCTGGCCAACGGCTCCGTGCGGGTCGAGGTCTGGAGCGTCATCGGCAGCGGTGCGAGCACGCTGGGCGTCGGCAACCAGTCCCGGGTCGTGCTGCCCTACACCGGCACCACGAGCCAGCCCTCGGTCAACGTGGCGCTGAACAAGCCGGTCCTGGTGTCCAGCACCGAGGCGGCCGGCTACCCGGGCTCGGCGGCGGTGGACGGCAACGCCACCACCACCCGCTGGTCGAGCGCGTTCAGCGACCCGCAGACGATCCGCGTCGACCTGGGTCAGACCTACTCCATCAGCCGGGTGCGCCTGGTCTGGGAGGCCGCCTACGGGTCGGCGTACCAGATCCAGACCTCGCCGGACGGCAGCACCTGGACCACCATCCGGTCCGTAACCGGCGGTGACGGCGGCGTCGACGACCTCACCGGCCTGACCGGCTCCGGCCGCTACGTCCGCGTCAACGCCACCACCCGCGCCACCGCCTGGGGCTACTCCCTCTTCGAGTTCGAGGTCTACGCCCCCTGACCGCAGTGAAAGGAAGGGCACCTTCACGTCGCTCCGCGATGAGGAAGGTGCCCTTCCTCACGTCCGCCGCAGGGGCGCGGCCGGTCCGCCATGACGTGACGCTGACGTGGCCGTGACGGCCGCGTCCGAACCTGTTGTCACCGCTTCATGGACACAGGAGGAATCATGCGAAAGCTTCACCGCGCCGCAACGGTGATCGCCGCACTGGCGATCGTCGGCCTCGCCGCCCCGACGGCGCCCGCCGCCGCGGCCGAGCCGGTCAACCAGCACTGCGTCGCCCAGGCCAACGTCGACAACCCGCAGGCGGTCTGCTTCGACACCTTCACCAAGGCCCTGCAGTTCGCCAGCGGCGGCGTGCTCTACGAGCTGCCCAAGGGCAGCAGCGTCTCGGCCCGGGTCGACGCGCTCAACGCCGGGTTCGGCGTCAACGTCGTCCGCACCGTGATCAGCATCGAGTACACCGGCAGCAACTACACCGGCTCGGACCTGATCTGGACCGGCACCTCGGGCAACTGCAGCACGCCGACCGGCAACGTCGACTACTTCGCCAGCAGCATGCCGGCGGGCTGGGACAACGTGATCTCGTCGTTCAAGACCTACGCCAACTGCTGGGACAAGCACCACGAGAACACCAACTTCGGCGGTGCGTCGGTCGGCTACGAGCCGAGCCGGTCGTACATCGGCGGCGCCATGGACAACCGCACCAGCTCGCACCGCTGGAGCTGAACCATCGCCGCACCGCACCAGGGGCAGCTTCGCCGACGCGAAGCTGCCCCTGTCGTCAGTACGAAGGGTGCACCGCCACGACCATCGCGGTAGCCGCCCAGTCGGAGAGCTCGTCGCCCTCCCGCCAGCCCTGGTAGCGGGCGGCGAGCAGGCGGCGGGCCTCCGCTTCGGCGTACGGGTCGCCGGTGACCGGACGGGCCTCGGCGGGCACCGCGCCGTCGGCGGTCAGCTCGCGTGGGCCGCCGATCCGCCATAAGACCTGCGGGTTCGCGAGGATGTTGCGAACCCAGTCGGCGTGCTCGCGGTCGCCGGACAGCAGGTAGCTCACCCCGCCCCGCACCGCGTACCAGATCTCGACGGTGTGCCACTCACCGGTATTGCGGCCGACGGTGCTCAGGTAGGCGTATTCGCTGCTCTCAGTCATGCATAAATCTTGCTTGCTCAAGCATGGTTGAGGTCAAGACGCGGTGACCCGGAACAACGTGACGTCGCCACAGTGCTCGGTGCGCGCCTGCGGATAGCGGCGGCGCAGCAAGGATCCGAAGAAGTCCGGGCTGGTCAGTGCGGGCACGTCCGGGGTGAACGCTTTCGCGGCGGGCCCGTCGGTGTAGACGAGCACCACCTCGCGGGCCTGTGCCAGCCCCAGCCGCAGGGAGCGCGACAGTTCCCGCTGCTCCAGGAAACGCCACACGTCCACGCTCAGCACCGTGTCGAAGCTGCCGGCCGGGAACGGTGACCACACTCCGAGCAGGTGCAGGTTGTCCTCCGACACCGGCCGCCCGTGGTCGTAGGTGACCGACCCCGGCCCGAGCATGACCTCGTCGGTGCCGAACGCCTGGCAGAGCACCTTCCCGGCCAGCTCCGCGCCCAGCAGCGCCGACACGTCGGGCAGCCGTCCCAGCCCCATCTCCGCGCAGCAGGCCAGCATCCGCCGGTAGTGCCGGATCTTGCGGGTGACGTCGCTGGGCGCGGGCATGTCGACCAGCTCCGCGGCCAGGCTGCGGTGCTTGTGCCGGAACAGTTCCAGGTTGGCCTGGTAGTCGCCCGCCAGGTTGGTCAGGTCCCGCACCGCGGGCACGTGGAACCCGACGGCCAGGCCGTCGTAGCCGAAGCCGTCGTCGCCGAGCACGTGATGGATCCGGTATGCCAGGTCGGTGTCCTCGAAACCCCAGCGGGCCCCGTACTCCTCGTCGAACATGCCCGCGTCGAGCACGGTCTGCCGGGGCATGGACACGTTGTTGGTCAGCGCGAACACCCACGGCGCACCGGCCAGCCACTCCTGCGGCGCGCTGTCGCGCCCCGGCACCCGGAACCGGAAGTCCTCGTGCACCGGCCGCACCAGGTCGAGGGTCAGCGGCTCGCCCGCCTGCGCCGCCGCCAGCACCGCCCAGTCGCCCTCGTAGCGCTTGCCGATCAGCACCGCGGGCCCGTCGCGTCCGTCATGGAAGGCCAGGTGCCGGGCCAGCAGGTGCGGTTCGGTCAGCACGTCGCTGTCGAGGAAGCAGACCAGCTCGCCTGCGGCCAGGCGCACCGCCTGGTTGCGCGCCGCGGCCCGCCCACGGTTCGCGGGCAGGCTGTCGAACCGGAACCGGAAGGGGTACGCCGCTGCGGTGAGCTCGGCATACGGCAGCGGATCGGAGCCGTCGTTGACCACGACGACCTCGAACAGGTCCGGGTCCAGCGTCTGCCCGCGCAGCGTGGCCAGCGTCAGCGCCAGCGTGTGCGCGTCGCCGAACGTCGGAATGAGCACGCTGAGCCGAGGGGCACCGCCGGACATTGATCTCCTTCAGCGGCAGGGCCGCGCTCTCACGGGGCTTACCGTCCGATCCTGCTGGTTCCGGGAGAGCGCTTCAACACTTACCCATCCACTGGAACATGTCTATTTCTCGACAGTCCCCCTTCTTTCATGATCACCCGAGTGAGGGCCGGCGGGAAGGGGTATTAGGAATGGTATGGGCGAGATTCGGGTGGGAACGGCCTCGTGGACGGACAGCACGCTGCTGGCGTCGGGGTGGTATCCCGAGACGGCGAAGTCGCCGGAGGACCGGCTGCGCTACTACGCGCGGCAGTTCCCGCTGGTCGAGGTCGACGCGACGTACTACGCGGCCCCGGCCGAGAGCACCGTCGCGCTGTGGGCGGCGCGCACCCCGAAGGACTTCATGTTCAACATCAAGGCGTTCAGCATGCTCACCGGTCATCCCACCAAGGTCGGTGCGCTGCCGAAGGACCTGCGCCCGGAGACCGACAAGCCCAACGTCTACCCGGACGGGCTGGCCCCGCAGGCCTACGAGGAGGTCTGGAGCCGTTTCCTGTCCGCGCTGGATCCGCTGGTCGAGGCAGGCAAGCTCGGGATGCTGCTGTTCCAGTTCCCGCCGTGGTTCACCATCCGCCGCGACAACAAGCAGTACCTGCTCGAGGTCGCCAAGCGCTGCGCCCCGCTGCGGGTCGGCATCGAACTGCGCCATGAGTCGTGGTTCTCCGACGACAACGCGGCCGAGACGCTGGAGTTCCTGCGCCAGCACCGGCTGCCGTTCGTGTGCGTGGACATGCCGCAGGGGTACAAGAACTCGGTGCCGCCCGTGGTCGCCGCCACGGCCGACCTGGCCGCCGTCCGCTTCCACGGGCACAGCGACAAGTGGACCAGCAAGGACATCCACGAGAAGTTCGGCTACCTGTACTCTGCCCGCGAGCTCAAGGACTGGGCGCCGAAGCTGCGCGAGCTGTCGGACCAGGCCGAGCAGACCCACGTACTCATGAACAACTGCTACTCCGACTACGCCCAGCGCAACGCGGCCCAGCTGATCGACCTGCTCGGCGCACCGTGAGTGCAAGGAGTAAACGAATGTCGGTTAAGAACACTATGTGTACAGTGTAAAATCTTGAAATCCATGATAGACAATGTTCTATGGACATTGCCTTCGCCTTCGACGAGGCATACGCCGACCACGCCCAGGTCGCCGTCGAATCCGTGCTCGACAGCCACCCCGGGCCCGACGAGATCACCTTCTGGCTGCTGGCCCCGGCGCAGGTGGCCAAGGAGCGCGAACCCGCCCTGCGCCGCCAGCTCGCCGGGCGCGCCCGGTTGCGGCTGCTCACCACCGGCGACGACTTCCGCGCCCTGCCCGTGGTCGACGAGGACTGGCTCGCCTACGTCAGCACCGGCATGTACCTGCGGCTGCTGCTGCCCGAGCTGATCGGCGACCAGGCCCGGCGGCTGCTCTACCTGGACGTGGACGTGCACGTCTGCGGCGACCTGACGCCGCTGTGGCAGGTGGACCTCGGCGACGCCCCGCTGGCCGCGGTCCGCGACGCGTTCACCGCGCGGTTCGACACGCACGGCGGCGTGCCCGGCGCGGGCCCCGAACACGACCCGGCCGCGCCGTACTTCAACTCCGGCGTGCTGCTGATGAACCTGCCCGTGTGGCGGCGCGAGCGGGTGTCGGCGCGGTGCCTGGAATACCTGGCCGCGCACGCGGGACGGTTGCGCTTCCCGGACCAGGACGCGCTCAACCTGGTCGCGTACGGCCGCTGGCTGCGGCTGCCGCACCGCTGGAACAACATGCGCAGCTTCGTGCTGGAGGAGCAGCCCGGCCCCGATGTGCGGATCATGCACTTCGCGGGGCCGCGCAAGCCGTGGACCGAGGGCTTCCGTCCCGGCTTCCGGCTGGACCGCCACCGCGCGCTGGCCGCGAAGGTCGCCGCGTTCGCCTGAGCGCTCAGTGGCCGAGGACGCCGCGCAGCCCGTGGCTGATCAGCAGCACGCCGAAGACCAGCAGCAGCCCGGCCATGACCAGCAGGTGGTGCGTGGACAGCCAGGTCTTGAGCCGGTCCAGGCGGCTGGCGGCACGGTCGCCGCCCGCCAGGAACAGGAACACCGGCACCGCCACCGGCAGGCACGCGATCACCGCGAAGACGCTCAGCGCCACCACCGCGACGACCGTCGGCGACGCGGCCAGGCTCTTGGCGGCTCCCGCGCACAGGGCGAGGTTCTTCGGATCGACGCCGTACATCAGCAGCGCCAGGACCGACGCCTTCACCGGCGACCACCGGTCCGCGCTGGCCATCCACTTCGGCATGGCGTGCTGCCCCTTGGCGCGCCGATGCCGCACGACGTGCAGGTACGCCGCGAACAGCAGCGCCAGCCCGACCCCGATCCGGACCACCTGCGAGACCGTGCCGCCCTGGTGATCGCCGTCGAAGTAGCCGTAGCCGGTCAGGACGTACACCGCCGCGCCGACCGTGACGACTCCGGCCAGCGCCCCGGCCACGAACGCGGGCCCGGCGAGGCGGGCCCGGTCGGAGAACAGCACGAGGATCACCGCGATGATCGGCAGCGGACTCGCCGCGACCCCCAGCGCGTACGGCACCACCCCCGCCAGAGCCCCGCCCACCTCCCCATCCTCCGGGGACACCGGCATGACCGGGGCGGGTTCCGGCTGACGATCTTGCGAAGTGGACAGCGGCCCTGACCACGGCGCCCGTCAGGAGAACAGGGCGACGACGGCCGCGTGGACCGCGGCCGCGCAGGCGTCCGCGGCCGCCCGGTCGAACCAGAGATACCACCCGGCGGCCAGCGCCACCGCGATCGTCACGTACAGCGCGTACTCCAGCGGCCGGCAGCGCCGCCTGTCCTCGCGCGGCTCATCGTCGCTCACGTCGTCGACCCTCACGTCGGTCACAGCCATCGCACGGTCACCCGTCTCTCGGTCAGCCCGGCCGCCGGTGAGCGCCCCTGGCCGCGCCCGGCCGGTGAGCCGGGCGCCGACGCCATGGGGAAGCGCCGACGCCCGGGCCCGCGGGCGCCGCATCCCGCGCCCGACGACGCGGAATGCGGAGGGGCACCACCCCGCGGGGCTGGAGTGGAGCTGCGTACGCGACCGCGTCAGGCGCGGTCCGCCCTCATATATCGCGGCAGCCGCCTCCGGTGTTACACATCGATCGCACGGGATCGCCGACACGGGTTTCAGCGCATCGCGCGCGGCCGATAAGGTGCCTACTCGTACGTGCCGTGCGGTGATCGGGGCCCGCGAGGAGGTGTCGACGACGTGACCTGGTCGGAGACCGAACTCGTCGCGCGCGCCGCCCGTGGCGAGGCAGACGCCACCGCCGCCCTGCTGGCCGGGGTGCGCCCCACCGTGATCCGCTACTGCCGGGCCCGGCTCGGGCCGGTCGGCGGCGCGTACACCACCGCCGACGACGTGGCCCAGGACGTCTGCATCGCCCTGCTGCAGGCGCTGCCCCGCTACCGCCAGCAGGGCGTGCCGTTCTCCGCCTTCGTGTACGGCATCTCCGCCCGCAAGGTCGCCGACGCCCAGCGCGCCGCGATGCGGCACCTGTCGGCCGCCGTGCCGTCCCAGCGCACCGGGCCCGACCCGCTCGACCGGCCCGACGACAGCCCCGGCCCCGAGCAGCAGGCCATGGCCAACGACCAGGCCCGCCGCCTCGCCCGGCTGCTCAACCTGCTCCCCGACCCGCAACGGGAGATCATCGTGCTGCGCGTCGCGGTCGGCCTCACCGCCGACGAGGTCGGCGTGTGGCTCAACATGTCGGCCGGTGCCGTACGCGTCGCCCAGTCCCGGGCCCTGGCCCGGCTGCGCACCCTCGCCGACGACCTGCGCGACGACATCGCCCACCAGCCCGCCCTGGACGGGGGGCCCGCATGAGCACCCTCGACCGCGACGACGCACTGCTCGACGGCCTCGGCCTCGGCGGAGCGGCGCACGCCGACGACCCGCTCGCCGGAATGCTCGCCGCCTGGCGCGACGACCTCGCCGCGCCCCCGTTCGCGCCCACCGCCGACCTCGACATCGCCGAGCAGGCCGCCCTCGCGGACCCGAGCGACCTCGACGACCTGACCGGCCTGGACGCGGACGACGACGCGGAGCAGGACCGCGCCGTGCTGCGCCCCGCCTCCGCGAGCGATGCCGACCTGGCGGGCGGTCACCGGTCCGCGGCCCAGGCCGGTGCGAGCTCGTCGTGGCTGGAGGGTCCGCATCGGGCCGTGGCGGCGGACCCGCCACGGCCGGGCCGATCCACCCGCGCCGGTCGTGCCGGGGCGGCGTCGCCCGGCCGCCGTGACGGCTCCACCCGGCCGGGCGGCGCTCGGCTGCGGCCCGGCCGGCTGCTGCTCGCCGCGGTGCTGCTGCTCGCCGTCATGGGCGGCGGCCTGGTGGTCGGCGCCGGGGCCGGGCAGCCCGGCACGCCGCTGTGGCCGGTCACCCGGCTCGTCTACGCCGAACGCGCCGACTCCCGAGTCGCCGCGCGCGACGTCGAACAGCTGCTGGCGCAGGCCGACCGCGCGCTGCGCGAGCAGCGGCGCGCCGACGCCGAGCGGCTGCTCCGCCAGGCCTGGGACCGCCTCGGCCAGGTGCGGGAGAAGTCGGATCACGAGCGGCTGCGCGCCGAGCTGATGCGCCTGCTGACGGCCTTCGCGACGGGCACCACGCCGACCGCCGCGCCGACCGCTAAGCCGCAGCCCGGCGTCACGCCGCGCCCGACCGCTGGCACCGCCGCACCGAGCCCAGTCCCGGCCACGACGCCGTCGCCCGGTTCCACCCCGGACTCCGGCGGCCTGCTGCCGCTGCTGCCCTCACTGCTGCCGATCCTGCCCTCGCTGCTGCCCGACCTGCCGCTGCTCTGACCGCCGCAGCGCACCGCAACGCCGAGGGCTCCACCCGCGCCAGGCACGGGTGGAGCTCAGGTCGGCAGTGGCCTCAGGTGCCCGCGGTCAGGGGCAGCTCAGCACCGCGTCGAGCAGGTCGGCGCTGCACAGGTCGAAGCCCGGCCCGCCGTCGGCGTTGTCGTTGCCGGCCACCTTGTCGCGGATCTTGATGAAGTCGTGGCCCGCCTCGCCGTACACCATGTCGTCGCCCGGCCCACCATTGATCAGGTCGCTGCCGGGGCCGCCGTAGACGACGTCGTTGCCACCCAGGCCGCTGATGATGTCATCGCCGCCCAGGCCGCAGATGACGTCGTCGCCGAGGGTGCCGTTGAGGATGTCGCCGCGCTCGGTGCCGGTGATCGTGCACACCGGAGTCCCCGGGCCGACGTCGGTGCGTTCGGTGTCGCCGTTGTCGGCGGTGACCGGGTCGAACGTGGCGCTGGTGACGCCGCTGCTGTTGGAGATGGTGCCGGTGGTGCCTGCGGCGACAGCCACGACCAGCGTGAACGTGGCGGTCTCGCCGTTGCCCACGGCCGCCTTGGTGGCGCTCACCTCACCGGTCCCGCCAACCGGTGGAGTGCTGGCGGCCCAGCCTGCGGGCGACGTGAACGACACGAAGGACGTACCGGCCGGGATCTCGTCCCGCAGGACCACCGTCTGCGCGGCGTCGGGGCCGTTGTTGCGTACCGCGATCGTGTAGGTCAGGTTCGACCCCGCCGTGACCGGATCAGGGCTGTCGGTCTTGGTCACCGACAGGTTCGCCTCGTCGGGAGCCTGGGCGCCACTGCGCGGGTGGGGCGCACCCACCGCGAAGTCGACGGCATTGTTGTCGGTGTCGGCGTCGCCGCCGTCCTCGCGCAGCGCCGCCGTCGTAACGCTCAGCACCGGCGTCGGCAGGGTCTCCGACGACGTCGTGATGCCGTAGCCGACGAAGTCGCGCACCCCGGAGGCCGTGTCGCAACCGATCGAGCAGGTGAGGTCGGTCTGCGTCGTGACCAGGGCGACCTTGCCCGAGATCGCGCTCATCGCGATGTCGTCGACCGCGTCGGGCGTCGGCAGCGGCGTCGTGCCGCCCATGCCCTGGCCCTCCTGGACGAGGTAGTACGAGCCGGGCTGGATCGTCCCGGTCAGCGGGGTGGTCTGCCACGCGCTGCCGACGGCGCCGGCGTACTGCACCGACCAGCCGGTCACGTCGACCGCGCTCGCGCCGCGGTTGAACAGCTCGACGAAGTCGTTCGTGTACGTCGCGCCGACGCTGCCGCCGCCCCCGTACACCTGGCTGATCACGATGTCGGGCGAGACGGCCAGCGCCGGAACGGGCTGCAACAGTCCCGCGACCCCCGCCGACAGGCTGACCACGGCGACCGCCGCCGCCCTGCGGACCCACTGACGCATGCGTACCTCCTCGAACCCCGGACCTGCTACTCCTGTCCGATCAACTGGGCATGCCCGAGATGGTTACTTTTTGCAGTCAGTTGACTACTTAGTGTTCCGAAGGCCAGTCGCCGAGCAGGTGACGGCGCAGCAATGCGGCATGCGACAGCGGAGTACGCAGGTCGGCCGGGTCGCCGTTGAGCGTGTAGTCCAGCAGGACCACCGGGCCACGGTCGGCAAGTTCACGAAGCTGCGCCACTTCGACGGCGGCCCCACCCTCCAGCACGTGCCGGTATGTCGGCAGGTAGATCTCGCGGCGGGCGTGCTCGTAGCCGAGCAGGACCGTCCCGTACAGGCCACGCCGGTGCCCGAGCGGTGGTCCGTACGCCGCTGAGGTGCGCTTCAGGCCGCGCATCGCGGTGACGGCGAGCCTGCCCGCGTCCACGTCGGCGTGCATGAACACCTTCAGCGCCTGCCAGACGCCCTCCACGGACTGGCTGGTCACATCGGGTGTGAACGGCACCGGGATGGCACCGTGAGGGAAGAACGGGCTCAACCGCACCCACGGCTGCGGCCCTCGCGAAGTCACATCGACCACGACCGCGCCAGGGAACGCGGCCTCGATCGAGGCGGCTGCCCGTCGCTTGCTCGCCAGATGCACGTCCACGAAACCTCCCGACAACGCCTGCCGTCAGCGCATGATGTCTAGCTGGTACGACAATGTGCCGAACACAGGCGAGCTGGCGATCACCGAGGAGGGTCGGACTAAAGCCCGTCAGCGCCTCGACCGGCACGCGGCCAGCAGAGCCGCCCGAGCCGACCAGCAGGACGCGTGACGGTCGCCACGCTGACTCCGGGTGGCCGTGGCGCGGCCCAATCGGTGGTAGAGACGAACGAGCGTGGTGTGCTGCTGGCCACCACGACCCCGGACGACCTCGGCATCGGCGTAGTGGTTCATGCGGATGACGTTGACGTGCTGTCCTGATGGTCGCGCAACCAAGCTCCTACAGGGCTTCTCACCACCCTGGCAAGACGCGATCAGGACTCGGCGACCTGAGCACGCAGGCGGGGGGAACACGTCGCGATCGATATTCCGACGGTAGTTCAGCGCGGCTGGGGCGCTACCGGGATGACGTACGTCAGTTCATAGCGCTCGCTCGGGAACACGATGTCACACGCCTCCACAGCGAGATCGCCAGCGAGGTGCGTCCGTTCGATGACCATGGCTGACCGCGAGACCTGGATGGGGCGATCGTTCGACAGGAAGCGGTATGCGGTCTCCATGACGGGATCGTTGCTCGTGGCACCCAGCAACCCACTGCACGATTGAGCGGGAGGTCCCGCAATCGCACCCAGGGCCTCCCCTGCTCCGTCCACGCTCAAATCTCGATGACCGTCAGCACTCGCCGGGCTGCCGACATTGATGACACCATCGCAATACTGGAAGGTGCTCGATGGTCTGTCAGCAGACCGTGGAATGTCGGTGCTCGGGATCGGAGCAGCCATGTCCGAGGATCAACTGGGTCAGCGCATCAAGCAGGCCCGACGGCGACGCGGTATCGCGCAGTCGGACCTCGCCGCGCAGGCGGGCGTGTCCGTCGACGTGATCCGCAAACTGGAGCAGGGCCGTCGGCACACCGCCCGCATGGACACCCTGATCCGGATCGCGACAGTGCTCGACCAGACCGTCGCCGACCTCGTCGGCAAGCCCAAAGGGCTCGTGGTCGGCGCGGAGGACGGCGAGATGTACCGCCTGCGCCGCGCCGTGCTGGACGTCATGCCGCCCGAGGCGGAGCCGCCTGGTGCCGAAGCGCAGCGCGCCGAGCTGGGCGAGTGTTGGCGATTGTACTGGTCCGGTCGCTACGCTCCGCTGGCACGGGCACTGCCCGACGGGATCACCGCCGCGCGGGCCGGGGTGCGCGCGGCGCGCTCCGGAACAGAGACGGTCCGCGCGCAGGAGGTGCTGGCCGACTTCCTGCACCTGACTGCTTCGCTACTGGCACATCTGGCGCACGACGACCTGGCCGCCCTCGCCATGCACCAGGCGCTTGCCGCTGCGCACGCGAGCGACAACCCCCTGGTAGCCGCTGGGCTGTCCGCCAGCAGGGTCTGGCTACTCTCCCGCCAAGGGCTGGTCGGGGAGGCCGAAAGTCTCGCCATGGCCACCGCCCGCGAGGTCGAGCCGCGTATGGGCACCGCCAATGTCGATCAGGTGGCCATCTGGGGCGAGAACCTGCGCTACGGCTGCGTGGCGCTGGCGCGTGGGGGGCGTCAGGCCGAGGCTCGCGAGTTGCTGCCCCGGCTGGCCAGCGCTGCCGCGAGGGTGGAGGCGGAGCGCCCGTCGCGACCGTGGCAGACGCGTGTCAGTGACAAGAAGAACACCGCGCCGCTGGCCGGGCTCGGCTTCGGCGCCACCTTGGCCGGCATGACAGCGGTGACGGTGGCCGCTGCCGATGACCGCTATCGGGAAGCCCTGCGCCTGGAGACGCAGGTTCCCGCGTTCGACTCGATCTCGCCGGCGATGCGCTCACGACACCTGCTCACGGTCGCCTGGGCGCAGATGGCCGAGTTCCGCTCGACGGAATCAGTGCACACGCTGCTTCGAGCGGAGAAGCTGGCCCCGGAGATGCTCGCCCATCAGACGCTGGCGCGCACGATCGTCGCCGAGCTACTGCCCCGCCGCTCGCGGCAGCGGCTTCCCGGACTGATGTCCCTCGCTTCCCGCATCGGCGTGCCAACGAACTGACCAGCACAGACAACCCCCGGTAGGACACCACGCCCCACCAGGGGCCTCGGTTCATCATCTAAGTAGGACATGTTGTCCTCCGGACCGCCGGCTCGCCTGCCTACATTCATTCGGCAGATGTCGTTCACGGTCAGCGAGGGGGTCGCATGGCGGGCGCGGAGATGTCTCATCACGGCGCGCGAGGGGGTCGCGTCCTGGACCGCGAGCAGTTCATCGCGTACGCCCGAAAGCAACAGGTGATGGCCGTGCGGCTACTCGCCGAGCACGGACAGTGCGCAGGCGGGTGCGGCTGCGGCAGGCCCTGGCCGTGTCCTCAGCAGGAGTCACTGTCGGTGACCGCCGATCATTACCGCGCCAGGCTGGCCCTGCTGGACGTGACAGTCGTGCTGCCCGTGGTCACGCCATCTGTCGCGAGGCCCGCGCGCCGCGCCTTACGCGTATTGCTGAGCCTGATCAGCAGTGCAGGCAGTGCCACGCTGGCTGCCATTACGGCCCGAAGTAACCGGTGAAAGGCTGGGGCCATGCCTGGAACCTGGGATCAGTACGCACAGGACTGCGCGCCGCGACGGCCGGTCAACGCCGCTGGGGCGAGCACGTGGTTCAACTGGACACAGTACCCAGATCATGGCCCCGGCCTGGAAGTCCTCGACCTCAAGCCGAGTGCCCGCGTACTGGAACTGGGATGCGGCAAGGGCGGCAACCTCGCCCACGTCCGTGCCATGGGACACAACGGTGTCGGGGTCGATGTCTCGCCGGTACAGGTGGATCACGCTCGGACTCGATGGCCGCACCTGAACGTCATCCTGGGAGACGCGGTCGCGTACCTGGAAGGGGCCAAGACGCAGTTCGATGCGGTCTACTCCGTGTTCGGAGCGGTCTGGTTCGTCGACCCGGAGGTGCTGCTTCCGGCGATCCACCGTCGCCTGCGCGGCACGCTCGCGTTCTCGTGGTCCCCGATGAACATGGTCTCAGCACTTCCCCGCTGGGACCTGGAGTTCGACGAGTGGGGTGACCGCCTCGACGAGCACGGCTTCGTGGACATCGAGCACCGGGAGGTGACTCCGCCCGCCTCAGCGGGGCGGGGGCAGCCCACCTTCCTGGTCCGAGCCACGCGGCCGAATTAACAGAAGCGCCCTGGCCGCCGCGCTCACAGACTCCCGTCCATTCTCCCTGGGCGGTTGAGGGGGAGGTCCTGGAATCGCACCCCAGGGCCTCCCCGGTCCACAGCCTTCAGATCTCGGTGACCGTCAGTACGCGGGCGTTGGGGGCGAGGTCGCCGATCGCGGCGCGCAGGGCGGCACGGTCCGGGTCGGCCATGTACCCGTCCAGGCCACCGCGCGAGTCGAACGAGATCACGTGGACCTCGGCCTCCGGCCCGCGCAGCCGCTGCTCCAGCAGCCCGCCGTGGCGGGGCAGTAGCGCCAGCACGTCGTCTTCGTAGCGCTGCACGGTCTCCTCGTGGCCCGCCGGGTAGTCGACGATCGCGACCAGCCGCAGCCGTGGGGCGGTGGCCGGCCCGTCTAGTCGCTTGAAGAAGTGCACGTCGCAGGCGTCGCCGGGGTAGCCCTCGGTGCGGCCGGTGGCGACGTAGCCGTGTCGGCGGTAGAACTCGGGGGCCTGGAACGAGAACGACGAGACGCTGATCCGGTCGCAGCCACGGGCACGGGCCTCGTCCTCGGCGGCGGCGAGCAGGCGGCCGCCCCAGCCGTCGCGGCGGTGCTCGGCGTGCACCCATACCATCGAGATCCCGGCGCTGGCGCCCCAGGTCCAGCCGGTGAGCCCGGCGATCACCGCGCCGTCGCCGCCGGTGACCCGCACCGACAGCGACCGCTCCTCGTGTACGCCGACCGCCGCATTGTTGAATCCGGTGAGTTCCCGGTCCAGCAGCGCGGTCAGCTCCTCGTCCTTGTCGCCCACCAGCAGCAGCGCGGACGTGTACGCATCGGTCATCAGCGGAGTATGCCCACCTCGATGATCACCAGGCAAACCCGTTCTCAGACCGGGTTGGGCTGGAAGCTGGCCGTGATCAGCGCGAACTCGTCGAGGTTGTCCTGCCACTGCGAGTCCGGCGTGGACCAGTAGATGGCGTGCGCCTGCTTCGGCCCGGTCACGAACCCGCGGTTGATGACGTGGACCCGCCCGGAGTTGCCCTGGTAGGTGAACTCCCAGTCGGCACAGGCGATGAAGTAGTCGACCTTGACGATGTGCACCTTGCGGTAGTCGTTCCAGTCCCCTGCGGCGACGCGGCGGGCCTCCTGGCGCGTCCAGTCGGCGACCGGGTCCTTCTTCGGGCTGTCGGACTGGTCGATCAGCAGCAGCCGCCCGCCGCTGGGCTCCTTGAACCGCACGATGGTGCCGTCGCGGGTGACCTTCCACGTGCGCGGCACGGCGACCGCGAAACCGGTGCGGTCGCGGTAGAGGTGCCAGCCGGTGGGTAGGACCAGGCCGGCCGGTGACAGGGACGGCGACGGCGACGGCTGCGTGCTCGGCGAGGCCGCCGCTGCCGACGGGCTGGCCGAGGCCGACGGGGAGTTGCCCGCGGCTGCGTCACCGCGCTGTTTGCCGCCGCCGCCCAGGCGGGGCACGATCACCACCGCCAGCACGGCCACCACGACGGCCGCCCCTGCCAGCAGGGCCATCAGCCGCCGCTTGCCAGGACGTGCGACGAGCGCGCCGTCCGCGCGGGGCGGGATAGCGGCAGAGCCGACGGCGCGGTCCGCCGACCCGGTGCGCTGTGCGGGCGCGGCGGCCTTCGCCTTGGGCGCGGCGGGTGGTGGGGTGTTCGGCGGCCCGCTCGCTGACGCGGCCGGGGTGTCGGCGGTCGGCGGCTTCGGCTCGGCGGGGCGCTGCGGGTCGGGCATGGTGCGGGCGGGCCGTTCGGCTGCGGGCACGGCGGCGGCCACTGCGGCGGCCGGTGCGGGAAGCGCCGGTGGGGCGGCCGTCCGCCGCTGGCCGGGAACCCCACCGGGGCGTACGCCCGCGAACAAGCCCGTGCCGCCACGGCGGCCGGCTACCTTGAGCAGCAGTTTCTCTGCCTCGGCCGCGCCCATGCGCTGGCGCGGGTCCTTGCGCAGCAGTCCCGCGAGCAGCGGCTTGAGCGGCCCGGCCAGGCGCGGCGGGGCTGGCTCCTCGGTGGCCAGCGCGGCGAGCGTGGCCATCGCGTTGGGCCGGGCGTACGGGGACTGGCCCTCGACGGCGGCGTAGAGCGTCGCGCCCAGCGACCACAGGTCGGCGGCGGGGCCGACCTCGCCGCCTTCGACGCGTTCCGGGGAGATGTAGGACGGTGAGCCGAGGATCAGGCCAGTGCGGGTGACGGCGGGGTCGCCGGGCAGGGTGGCCAGGCCGAAGTCGGTGAGCACGACGCGGCCGTCGTCGCCGAGCATGACGTTGCCGGGCTTGACGTCGCGGTGCAGCATGCCCGCGTCGTGTGCGGCCCGCAGCGCGCCCAGCACGCCGAGGCCGATCTCGGCGACCCTGGCCGGGGCGAGCCGGCCCTGCTCGGTCATCAGCGCGGCCATGGACTTGCCGGTCAGGTACTCCATGACGATCCACGGCCGACCGTCGACGGTGACGACGTCGAAGATGCGTACCACGTTGGGGTGGCTGAGCCGGGCGATGGCGCGGGCCTCGCGCAGCGAGCGGGCGTTCATCTCGGCGCGCTCGTCCTCGGTGAGCCCGGCCGGGGGCACGACCTCCTTGACCGCGACGTCGCGGTGCAAGGTCTCGTCACGGGCCAGCCAGACCATGCCCATCCCGCCCTGGCCGAGAGATTCGAGCAACCGGTACCGGTCAGCGAGGACACGAGGTGGCACAGCGGGCATCTGAGGAACCTACCCAACAGTGGGATGCCGTACACCACGCAGGCACCGGGAGTGTGATCCAGATCCGCCCGACCCTTTGGTGGCGGGTGCCAACCGTTCAGCGCACCGAATCCGCCGTTCGGCGCGTGTCAGGACGACGAACGGCAAGTCTCGCCGCCCGAGCTGCGTATCCTCCCTCGCGCACCGTTGATCCGTCCCTTCGTGCGAGGAGGCACGTGCCATGGGTGAACCCACACCCGACCGGCGACCCGGCGATCGCGATCACAGTCCCTGGAACTGGCTGCTGATCGTGCCGATCGTGCTGCCGCTGGTCACGACCTTCTACAACGCGTCCAGTCCCGACCTGCTCGGCTTCCCGCGCTTCTACTGGCAGCAGCTGGCGTACATCCTGGTCGGCGTCTCCACCACGACGCTGGTCTACCGGATGACCAAGCGCCGCGCCGTCGCGCCCCGCATCCCCGCCAGCCGCGGCCACGGGGAGGGCTGAGCCGTGTGGCGTGACCATCTCACCGAGATCATCGTGTTCGCCGTGCTGTTCGTCGGCGTCAGCGCGCTGGGTTTCGTGGCCGCCAAGTGGCGGCGGCCGACCGACATGGAACACCTCGACGAGTGGGGCCTGGGCGGCCGCAACTTCGGCTCGTGGATCACCTGGTTCCTGGTCGGCGGCGACCTCTACACCGCGTACACCTTCGTCGCCGTGCCCGCGCTGGTCTTCGGCGCCGGGGCGATGGGCTTCTTCGCGGTGCCGTACACCATCATCATCTATCCGATGTTCTTCCTGGTCCTGGTGCGGCTGTGGTCGGTGTCCCACCGGCACGGCCTGGTCACCCCGGCCGACTTCGTACGCGTGCGCTTCGGCTCCCCCACGCTGGCGCTGCTCGTCGCGATCACCGGCATCGTCGCCACGATGCCCTACATCGCGCTGCAGCTCGTCGGCATCGAGGCGGTGCTCAAGACGATGGGCGTCACCGGCGAGTCCACGGTCGCCCGGCACGCGCCGATCATCATCGCGTTCGCGATCCTCGCCGCCTACACCTACCAGTCCGGACTGCGCGCCCCCGCGCTCATCGCGTTCGTCAAGGACACCCTCATCTACATCGTGATCCTGGTCGCGATCTTCTGGCTGCCGTCGCAGCTCGGCGGCTGGGGCGCGATCTTCGACGCGGCGCAGGCCAAGTACGACGCCAGCCCCGCCCCCGGCGACGGGCTGCTGCTCAACGCCAACAACCAGCTGCAGTACATGACGCTGGCATTCGGCTCGGCGCTGGCCCTGTTCCTCTACCCGCACTCGGTCACCGGTGTGCTCGCCTCCCGCAACCGCGACGTGATCAAGCGGAACATGTCCGCGCTGCCCGCGTACTCGCTGCTGCTGGGCCTGCTCGCGATGCTCGGCTTCGCCGCGATCGCCGCGGGCGTCAAGCCGCTGCCCGGCGCGAACCCCGGCTCGGTCGACACCAACACCATCGTGCCGGTGCTGTTCGACAAGCAGTTCCCGGACTGGTTCGCGGGCGTCGCGTTCGCCGCCATCGGCATCGGTGCGCTGGTCCCCGCCGCGATCATGTCGATCGCCGCGGCGAACCTGTTCACCCGCAACATCTACAAGGAGTACCTGAACCGCGCGGCCAGCCCCGCCCAGGAGGCCAAGGTCAGCAAGGTCGCCTCGCTGGTGGTGAAGGTCGGCGCGCTGCTGTGCATCGTGCTGCTCGACCCGCAGTTCTCCATCGACCTGCAGCTCATCGGCGGTGTGATCATCCTGCAGACGCTGCCGTCGGTGGCGCTGGGCCTGTTCACCCGCTGGTTCCACAAGACTGCGCTGATCACCGGCTGGGTGGCCGGCATGGGCCTGGGCATGTGGATGCTGTACCAGATCGCCAACCCGGCGACCGGCCGGATGCACTTCGCCGGCTCGGCGTTCCCGCTGGACAAGTTCGGCTTCGACACCAAGGCGACGATCTACGTCGGCTTCGTGGCGGTGCTGGTCAACATCATCGTCGCGGTGCTGGCGACGCTGGTCCTGCGGGCAGGGAAGGTCACCGACGGGCCCGACGGCACCGCACACGACGACTACTTCGTCGACGAGGACTCACCCCGGCGCGACACCGCCCCCGAACAAGGGGAACCGGTGGCCGTCGCCTGAGCCGGGCCGGGCCGCCGCGGGCATCGTACGCGGCGGCCGGGCACGGCCAAGGGTGGGCGCGGAGGTCCCCCGCGCCCACCCTTTTTCCGCCTCTACTGCAGGTAGCCCTCGACCTGCTTGACGTCGCCGGGCTTCGCGTCGTCCGGGTTCTCCCCCGCGTCCTTGAGCGCGCGGCGGCGGCGTAGCAGGTCCCAGCACTGGTCGAGGGTCTCCTCCAGCGACCGGAGCCGGGCGGACTCGGTCTCGGGGTCGATCGCGCCCTGGACCCGCCTCGTCCGCAGGTCGTGCTCCTCGGCGACCAGGTTGTCGATCCGCTCGAAGATCTGCTTCTCGTCCATACCCCCAGCCTGGCACGCCCCGGGCGCGCCCGCCCGGCGATCGGGCTCGCGGGGGCCCGCTCCCGGACCCCGCTTTTTATAGACGCTGGCCTATCTCATCGAATTTGATCTCCTTATTTTCGATGAGATAGGCCAGCGTCTATCGAGGAGGGGGGGGGTGGAACGGCGTCGCGCGCCGACGTGCGAGTGGGGCGGGAGGGGCGGGCGGTGGCGGGGGTCAGGCGAGCCAGCCGTAGAGGTGGTCGACGTGGATGCGAACGGTTAGGCGGGCGTCGGTGACCATGGCGGCGCGGTACTCGGGCCAGTCGGGGTGCTCGCCTCGGATGTCGCGGTAGAGGGCCACCAGTTCGTCGACGGCCGCGTCGTGCGGGTCGGCGGCGGTGGCGGACAGGGTCGCGAGGCCTTCGGCTACGGCGTACGTGGCGCCGCCGGGGGTGGTCACGTGGAAGCTGGCGCGGGGGTCGCGGCGCAGGTTGCGGATCTTGGCGCGGGTGGCCGTGCTGGAGAAGCTGATCACCCCGTCGGCGGCGAGGTAGTCGACGTTTGACAGTTGGGGCCGCCCGTCGCGCTTGACGGTGGCCAGCACGCCCCGGCCCGTACGCCCGATGACCTGCCACAGTCGGTCCTGCTCGCTCATGCTCGCACCTCGATTCGGGCGGCCGACATCAGTTCGGCGATCAGTCGCAGCTCATCCAGCATGCCCTGCGCGGCGGCACGCATGGGCGCGGACGGCATGAACGTGCCGTCGTCGGCGACGGCCTGGCGCAGGCCGATGTTGACCGACTCGGCCAGCGGCACCATGCGCAGCGCGCCGAGCACCGGCTTGAGCTGCTCGACGGCCCGCATCCCGGCCGAGGACATGCCGTAGCTGACGAAGCCGGCGGGCTTGTGATGCCATTCGCGGTAGAGGTAGTCGAGCGCGTTCTTCAGCGGCGCGCTGTAGCCCCGGTTGTACTCCGGCATCACGAACACGAACGCGTCGGCGGCGTCGGTGGCCTCGCTCCAGCGCCGGGTGTGCTCGTGGGCGTACGGCCCGCCGTCGACGGGCTGGCCGGGCTCGTCATGGAACGGCAGGTTCAGCTCGGCGAGGTCGACGACGCGCACGTCGAAGCCGCCGTGGGAGGTTGCGGCGGCGGCGAACCAGTCGCCGATGACGTGGCCGATCCGGCCGGGGCGGGTCGAGGCGATGACGACGTTCAGGCGGGGCAGGGATTGCTTGTTGACATGTCACCAAGCTAGCGCCCATGTTGGTGACATGTCAACAAGGGGGTATGGTGGCCCGGTGACCGAACCCCGCTGGCTCGACGAGAAGCAGGCCCGCGCCTGGCGCGGCTACCGGCGCATGCGTGCCCTGCTCGACCTGCAGATCACCCGCGACCTGGCCGCCGACAGCGGGCTGTCCGACGCCGACTACGACGTGCTGTCGAACCTGTCGGAGGCCTCCCCGCACCGGCTGCGGCTCACCGAACTGGCCACCACGATGCTGTGGTCCAAGAGCAGGCTGTCGCACCACCTCACCCGTATGCAGCAGCGCGGCCTGGTCGACCGCGAGGAGTGCGCGGGCGACGCGCGCGGCTCGATCATCGTGCTGACCGGGGCCGGGCTGCGGGCCATCGAGGAGGCGGCCCCGCACCACGTCGCCTCCGTACGCCGTCACATGATCGACCTGCTCACCGACGAGGAGATCGCCGCCCTCGCCGCCCTCTCCCACCGCGTCGTCGCCCACCTCACCGCCGCCCCCTGAGCCGACGCCTCTAACCTGGACGGTGGCCGGGTGTGCGGATGTGATCGGGAGAGGGTGGCCATGGGCGGGACGGCGCTGGTCAGTGGAGGTACTGGCGGGCTGGGCGCGGCGGTGACCGCGACGCTGCTGGACCGGGGCTGGCGGGTGGTCGTGCCGTGGGAGTCCGAGCACGAGCTGTCGCGGCTGCCGTCAGGGGCGGACGGCCTCGTGCTCGTGCAGGCGGATCTCACCGACGCCGCGGCGGTGCGCAGGTGCGCGGAGCAGGCGGCGGCCGATCCGGACCGGCCGGTACGGGCAGTGGTGAACCTGGTGGGCGGGTTCGCGATGGGCGGGCGGGTGCACGAGACGCCCGTCGACGACTTCGAGCAGATGCTGCGGCTGAACCTGCGCCCGTCGTACCTGGTCTGCCAGGCGACCCTGCCGCACCTGGTCGGGGCGGGTGGCGGCGCGGTGGTGCTGGTGTCGAGCCAGTCCACGCGCAAGCCGTTCAGCGGCGCGGCCGGTTACCTGACCGCGAAGACCGCCGTGCTGGGCCTGGCCGGTGCGCTGCACGCCGAGTACGGCAAGGAGGGCGTACGGGTCAACACGATCCTGCCCGGCGTCATCGACACCCCGGGCAACCGGGCCTCGATGCCCGACGCCGACCGCAAGGGCTGGACGGCCCCCGCCGACATCGCCGACACGATCGCCTACCTGTGCTCCGACGCCTCCCGGGCGGTGCGCAACTCCCAGATCGACGTCTGAGTCGGGTCAGGAGGACGGGCCGTCGCGGTGGAACAGGCCGCCCTCGACGAACATCATGCGGGCGACCGGGTGGCCCGACTCGGAGGCCATGCGGAACCACTGCTCGGCGGCGGGCAGCCCGTGCCGCTGGTCGGCGAGGCGGCCCATGTCGAACATCGCCTCCCGGTCGCCCGCCCAGGCCGACTTGCTCAGCCAGTGCTCCGCGCCGTCCCAGTCGCCGGTCACCTTGAGCATGCTGCCCAGGGCCCGCATCGCGACCGCGTCGCCGTTCTCGGCGGCCACCCGCATGCGGTCCATGTCCTTGAGCATCCGCCGGGCCATGATCGCGCGCATGCCGAACCGGCCCGCCGAGCGCATCCAGACGACGATGAGCCCGACGCCCCAGGCGATCCAGCCGACGGTGGTCAGCGTGCCGTTGTCGGTCGTCAGACCCCACACGGTGAGCACCGCGCCGAACGCGAAGAACAGCATTGATTCCTCCCCAGGACCAACTGTCACGCTTCCAACACGATAAGTCAGTGTCAAGGCGGCCCGGTCCGCGGCCGTAGCCGGTTCCGCCCCCGCGTCTCGCTGGATCAGGTGGACGCTCTCGTCACGCGGGCCGGTGGCGTTCCAGTCCTCCCAGGTCCGCAGGTCGTTGATCGCGTACCGCCGACCGGGCGGCCCGACCTCGACGCGCCAGCCGCCCTCCTTACGGAGCACCCAGTAGCGGCCCTGCCCGGCCGGGTGCGCGGCGCTCTGCTGGCCGCCGTCAGCAGCAGTTGCCGGGCGGTCAGCGGCGTCGCGGCGCGGGTCGGGCTCGCCACGGCGCTGGACTGCGGTGCCGAGGAGCCGGTCACCGGTGCCGGGCCGTTCGTGTGCGGTACGGGATCGCCGGCCGCGACGGTCAGGAAGACCGCTCCCGCGGCCACCACCGCGACCGCGGGCGTCACGGGGCGGCGTGACCCGGGCCGGGCTCGATCAGGCGGGCGACGGCGGCGCGCAGGTTGTCGCGGGCGGCGGCGGGCGGGCCGAGGTAACCGGCGACCATCGCCCCGTCGCGCAGCATGACCAGGGCGTCCGCGCCGAGCTGCGGGTCCGGGTACGCCATGGTGGTCAGCAGCTGGACCAGCGCGGCGCGGAACCAGGCGCGGTGCGCGACCACCGCCTGGTGCACGGGGTGGGCCGGGTCGGGGAACTCGGCGGCGGCGTTGATGAACGGGCAGCCCCGGAAGCCGGGTGCGCAGATGTCCTCGCCGATGCCCTCGACCAGCAGACCGAGCAGCTGGTACGGGTCGGAGGTGTGCGCCAGCGCGGCGTCGAGGCGAGCGCGGATCGCCGCGTCGGCGTGCTCGACGTACGCGCGGACCAGGTCGTCCTTGCCGGGGAAGTGCCGGTAGAAGGTGGCGCGGGTGACCTGCGCCCGCTCGATCACCCGGTCCACGCCGACCGCGTGGATGCCTTCGGCGTAGAAGACCTGGGCCGCGGCCGCGAGCAGGCGCTCGCGGGCCGCGGAGGGCCGTACGGTCATGTCGGTCACCTGACCAGGGTAGGGACCACGGCTCAGCGCGCGTTGCGCACGGCCCAGGCCAGCGCGTAGTCGGCCACCTGCTGCCAGCCGTCCTGCCCGACGGTGTGGTGGCTGCGGCCGGGGAACTCCTGGTAGTCGGTGATCGCGGACGAGTGCCGGTAGAGGCGGTGGTTGGCCCGGTTCACCGACGGGGGCACGATGTGGTCGGCGCCGCCCGCGACGAACAGCAGCGGCGCGCGGTCGTCGCGGCGTACGTCGACGGCCAGCGGCGACCTGCCGTCGAGGTTGGCGAACGCGCCCTGGAACAGCGCCCGCGCGGCGGCGGGCACGTGGTAGCGGTCGTACACCTGGCGTGACTGCTCGGCGGTGAGCGTGTTGGTGAACGCGTAGTGGAACTGCTCGGGCGTGAACGGCACGGCCTTGTTGCGGTTGGCCGGGTTACCGAGCACCGGCGAGGCCGCCTTGAGCTGCGTCAGCGGCAGCCGGTAGACGCCCTTGACCTGGGCGGAGTTGATGGCGACGCCTGCCGCGCCCAGGCCTCGGCCGAGCAGGATCTGGGTCAGCGCGCCGCCGAACGAGTGGCCCATGATGATCGGCGGGTGGTCCAGGTCGGCGATGATCCGCTCGTAGTGGTCGGCGACCTCGCCGACGCCGAGTCCGGCCAGCGGCGACGGGTCCCGGCGCAGCGCTTCGACGCCGCCCTCCAGGCCGGGCCAGGACGGGGCGAGCACCCGGTAGCCCGCCTCGGTGTAGTGCTCGACCCAGTGCTCCCAGCTCAGCGGGGTCATCCACAGGCCGTGGATCAGCACGATCGTGTCGGGGGCGGTCATCGCGGTTCGTTCTCCTTGAGTAGTAGACAGAACGTTCTGTCTGTCTCTGACGCTACGCGGGTCGGGACCGGGCTCACAAGGTGTGGGAGAACGATCGTTCTATGAGCTGGGTCACGGTCGCCACCGGCGGGATATCGTGCGAGGCATGACCGGTTCGGCGCTCGACGCGCTCGCCTCCACAGGACTCGACCATCGCGTCATCCGGCACGGGCCGGTGCGCAGCCTCGCCGAGGCCGCCGCCGCGCGCGGGGTGGAGATCCCCGACGTGGTCAAGACCATCGTGGTCCGGCGCGGGGCGGACGACTTCCTGTTCGTGCTGGTGCCGGGCGACCGGGTGATCTCGTGGCCGAAGCTGCGGGCGCTGCTCGGGGTGTCCCGGCTGTCCATGCCGGACGCGAACGAGGCCAAGGCCGCCACGGGGTACGAACGCGGCACGATCACGCCGTACGGGTCGCTCAAGCCGTGGCCGGTGATCGCCGACGAGCGGCTGCGCGGGCGGGAGATCACGCTGGGCGCGGGCGAGCACGGGGTGGCGGTGGCGGTCGACGCGGAGGCGTCGGTGGCCGGACTGGACGGCACCTTCGCCGACGTCACCGACCCGGAACCAGCCAGGTGAACTGATCCGCCCAGCCGACTGGGCCGCTGAGTGCGCGACCGCGCTTTTCCATAGACGCCGGCCTATTACATCGAGTTTGATCTACGAATAATCGATGTGATAGGCCGGCGTCTATCGCGGGGCGGTTGTCTTCGCCAGGGCGCGGGCGAGGCGGGTTATGGCTTCGTCGTGTTGGGCGGGTGGGGCGGCGGCGTAGGTGAGGCGCAGGTGGGGGGCCGGGGGTTCGGCGGCGTACCAGGGGCGGCCGGGGAAGACGATGACGCCCTCGGCGGCCGCGGCGGTGGCCAGGGCGACGTCGTCGGTGCCGTCGGGTAGGCGGGCCCAGAGGTGCAGGCCGCCTCGGGGGACGGCGGGAGGAACGAGGTCGGGCAGGTGGCGGCGTAGGGCGGCGAGCAGGGCGTCGCGGCGTTCGCGCAGTGCCGAGCGCAGGGCGCGGCGGTGGCGGGTCCAGGCCGGTGAGGTGACGAAGTCCAGGGCGGCCAGTTGCAGCGGGCCCGCCACGAAGAAGTCGTCGAGCAGGCGGGCCGCCCGCAGTCGCGCCCCGGCGGGGCCGCGTGCGCCGATGGCGGCCACGCGCAGGCCGGGAGCGGCCGATTTGGTCAGTGAGCGCAGGTAGACGATGTGGCCGTCGGGGTCGTCGGCGGCCAGTGGCGGCGGGGCCTCGCCGTCGATGGTGAGGTCGCGGGCGTAGTCGTCCTCCAGCAGGAACGCCCCGGCGGCGCGGACGGCCGCGGTGACCTCGGCGCGGCGGTGCCCGGCCAGGGTCGCGCCGTGCGGGTTGGCGTACAGCGGCTGGCAGTAGAACAGGCGCGCCCCGGTGCGGGCGAACGCGGCGGCGAGCTGGTCGGGGCGTACGCCGTCGGCGTCGGCGGGCACCGGCACCACCCGCAGCCCGGCGGCCCGCGCCGCGGCCAGCGCCCCCAGGTAGGTGGGCGACTCGACGAGCACGGTGTCGCCGGGGGCGGTGAGCGCGCGCAGCGCGGTGGCCAGCCCGGCCTGGCCGCCGGGGCAGATCACCATGTCGTCGGCGCGCAGCCCGGCCCCGGCCTCGCGGGCGAACCAGGCGCGCAGGTCCTCGCGGCCCTCGACGGGTCCGCGCTGCCACGAGGCGGGCTGGCGGGCGGCACGGGTCAGCGCGGCCCCGAGCGCGGCGGCGGGCTGCAGGTCGGGGTCGAGATACCCGCCCAGCAGCGCGATCGCGCCCGGTGGCGGGAGCGCCATCAGCGCCTGCATCTCGTCGTCGCCGGGCGGGCGTACGCCGAGCGCGACGGTCTGCCAGGACAGGTCGGGCACGCCGGGGTCGTCGGGGGCGGCCGCCACGAAGGTTCCCTTGCCGGGCCGCGCGTCGACCACGCCCTGGGCGGCGAGCTGCCGGATCGCCTCGGCGACGGTGACCGGAGAGGCCTGGTGCCGGGCGGTCAGCTCGCGTACCGACGGCAGCCGCGCGCCAGGACCCGCGGCGGCGGCGAGCCCGCGCAGATCTTGGATAACGCGAGTCACTGCGTTACCGTTGTTCATGAAGGACAAGAGTAGCGTTACTGCGCCGAGCGCGGTAACAGCGGACCGGGTGACGGGCCTTGCCCTCGGCGCGGTCGGGGTGCTGGCGTTCAGCCTGTCGCTGCCCATGACCCGCATCGCCGTGCAGCAGCTCGACCCGTGGTTCGTCGCTTTCGGCCGGGCCGTCGGCGCGGCCCTGCTGGCAGGCGCATACCTCCTGGTCACCGGCGCTCCCCGGCCCAGCCGGGCGCAGTGGCGGCGGCTGGCCGTCGTCGCGCTGGGTGTCGTGGTCGGCTTCCCGATGTTCACCTCGCTGGCGCTGACGACGCAGACCGCCGCGCACGGCGCGGTCGTCATCGCCGTGCTGCCCGCCATGACGGCCGTGTTCGCGGTGCTGCGCGCGGGCGAGCGGCCGCCGCCGGTGTTCTGGGCGGCCGGTGCCGCCGGGCTGCTGGCCGTGCTCGTCTTCCTGGTCACCAGCGGCGCGGTCCGGGGCGCGCTGACCGTCGCCGACCTGTTCCTGCTGGTCGCGGTCGTGCTGTGCGGGCTCGGGTACGCCGAGGGCGGCGCGCTGTCACGGGAACTCGGCGGGGCGCGCACCATCTGCTGGGCACTGCTGCTCTCGCTGCCGGTCACCGTGCCGGTCACCCTCGCCGCCGGGCTGGCCGATCCGCCGCGCGCCGACACCACCGGCTGGGCCGCGTTCGGCTACCTGACCGCGATCTCCATGTTCCTGGGCTTCTTCGCCTGGTACGCGGGCCTGGCCCGGGGCGGCATCGCGCAGGTCGGCCAGATCCAGCTGGCCCAGCCGGTGCTGACCCTGGCCTGGTCGGCACTGCTGCTGGGTGAGACGGTGACCGCGGCCTCCATCGTGGCCGCGCTGGTGGTGCTCGGCTGCGTCGTGCTGATCCAGCGCACCCGCGCGAGCGCGCCCGCCCCCGCCGTCGGAAAGGTCTGACCGTGTACACACCCGCCCACTTCACGCCCGACGAGGCCGCCGTCCGCGAGCTGCTGACCGAGCACGGCGCCGGTGACCTGATCACGGCGACCGCGGACGGCCTCGTCGCGTCGACGCTGCCGTTCGTGTACGACCCGGACTCCGGCCCGCACGGCGTCCTGCTCGGCCACCTGGCCCGCAACAACGACCAGTGGAGCCGCCCGGTGCTCGGCGAGGCCCTGGCCATCCTGCGCGGCCCCGACGCCTACGTCTCGCCCTCCTGGTACGCGGCCAAGGCCGAGCACGGCCGCGTCGTGCCGACGTGGAACTACGCCGTCGTGCACGCGTACGGCGAGCTGGTCGTGCACGACGACGACGCGTGGACGGGAGCGCTGGTGCGGCGGCTGACCGACAAGCACGAGGGCCGCCGCCCGGCGCCGTGGTCGGTCGACGACGCCCCGGCCGCGTTCGTCGCCGGGCAGCTGCGCGCGATCGTCGGCGTCGAGCTGCGCATCTCCCGCCTGGAAGCCAAGTGGAAACTCAGCCAGAACCGCTCGCCGGCCGATGTGGACGGCGTCGTGGCCGGTCTGCACGCCGACGGCGCGCACGCCACCGCCGACGCCGTCGCCCAGGCCCGCCCCGCCCGCTGACCGCACTGCCGCCACGGACCGGCGAGGGCTAGAGTTCGAGTCCCCCCGACAGCGCCACACCCCCGGAGCGCACCCCATGACGCGGTCAACGCGGCTGTTCATCATTCTCGGCGTGGTGCTGGCGCTGATAGGAGGTGCGGCGTACGCGGCGGTGCAGGTCACCAAGGACACGGTGAACACGGCGGTGCCGCAGGTGGACCTGTTCGGGCCGAGCGAGGAGCCGTCGGCGTCGCCGAGCCCCAGCGCGTCGCCCACTCCCCCGGCGGGCGCGGACATCAAGGGCCCGCTGAACATGCTCATCCTCGGCCGCGACACCCGCGAGGAGCAGAAGGGCTCGCCCGCGCACGGCGACGTGGTCATGATCCTGCACATCGACAAGGACCTGACCAGCGCGTACCTCACCTCGCTGCCGCGTGACCTGCTGGTGGACATCCCGGCGTTCACGCCGTCGCGCTTCCGCGGGGAGCGCAGCAAGCTCACCCACGCCCTGACCTACGGCGCGCGGCTGCCCGGCGGCAAGTACGACATCGCGCTGGGTTTCCAGCTGCTGGCCAAGACGGTGAGCAAGTACACCGGCATCGCGCGCTTCGACGCGGGCGCGGTCATCTCGTTCAACGGCTACATCCGGCTCATCAACGCCATCGGCGGGGTCGACATCTACGTCGACCAGAAGGTCGTGTCGATCCACCGCCGCCCCGACGGCGTACACCGGGCGACGTGCCGCGGCTGCGAGCACGGCTACTCCGGGCCGCGCATGACGTACAACGTCGGCACCCGGCACATGAACGGCTGGCAGGCGCTGGACTACGCGCGCCAGCGCTACATCACCGGCAGCGACTACGCCCGCCAGCGCCACCAGCGTCAGCTGATCAAGGCGATGTTCACCAAACTGCTCAGCGGCGACGTGCTGACCAGACCCGGCAGGTTCGACGAGGTGCTGTCCGAGCTGGGTCAGACGTTCACCTTCGACGGCCGGGGCCGCAAGCCCATGGAGTTCGTGTACGCGCTGCGCAACCTCCGCCCGGCGAACCTGACCCTGGTCGGCCTGCCCGGCAGCGGCGTCTTCAGCGGCGGCGCCTACCGCGGCGAACGCCTCAACGGCGATCAGACCGCCTACTTCGCCGCCCTGCGCGCCGACAAGCTCGACGCCTGGGCCAAGTCCCACCCCAAGCTGCTCAACCTCCGCTGACGAAGCAAAGGCACCTTCCCCTCCTTGAGGGATACTGAGCAGCGGCGTTGCGGGGTGGAGGGAACGGCACATGGCAGAGCAGGCGATTTCCGTGCGCGCGGCGGGGCCGGGGGACGTGGCCGCGATCGTGGCGCTGGTGGAGTCGGCGTACCGCGGGGACAGCAGCCGGGCCGGGTGGACCACCGAGGCCGACATCCTGCAGGGGCAGCGCACCGACGCCGAGTCCGTCGCCTCGCACGTGGCCGACCCCGACAGCGTGGTGCTGCTGGCCGAGCGCGACGGCGAACTGCTGGCCTGCTGTCACCTGGAGCGCCACGACGGCTACGCCTACTTCGGCATGTTCGCGGTGCGGCCGCTGCTGCAGGGCGGCGGCGTGGGCAAGACGGTGATCGCCGAGGCGGAGCGCTACGCCGCCGACGAGTGGGGCGTCCCCGAGATGCACATGACGGTCATCTCCGTGCGGGAGGAGCTGATCGCCTGGTACGAGCGCCGTGGTTACACGCGCACCGGGCAGAGGAGCCCCTTCCCGTACGGCGACGAGCGCTTCGGCCTGCCGCAGCGCGCCGACCTGGAGTTCGAGCTGCTCGTCAAGAAGCTCTAGACGAAGAACTCCTTGAGCACCGGCGCGACCGCCTCCGGCTTGAGCAGGTGCGTCTGGCCGGGCAGGGTCCGGTAGTCCGCGCCGGGCAGCGCCTGCGACAGGGCCTTGGCCCCGTTGCGCATGTACTGCGGGCTCTTGCCGCCGTCCATGACCAGCGCGGGCAGCTGCGCCCCGGCCCAGCGGGCGGCGTTCAGCGGCTGTCCCCTACCGGTGTCGCCGAGGACCCGGAAGTCGTACGGCAGCGTGTGCGCCACGCCCTTGAGCTTCTTGAAGTTCGGCGTCAGCTTCATGATGGCGACCACGAACCCGGGCACGCCGACGGTCTTCATGAACGTCGTCACGGCGTCGCCCCGGCGGTCCTGCGCGATCATCGCGTCCATCTTGTCCAGGTAGTCGTCGGGCCGGGGCGCGTGCGTGCCGTCGACGACGAACGGGGGCTCGTACACGGCGAGCTTGCGGATGCCGCCCAGCCGCGCGGCGGCGTCGCAGGCCAGCACCGCGCCGGACGAGATGCCGTACAGGAAGACGCCGCCCCCGGCCTCCTTGATCAGCGCGTCCAGGTCCTCGACCTCACGCTCGACGGCGTACGGCGCGGTGTCGCCGCTGTCGCCCCGGCCGCGCCGGTCGTAGGTGTAGACGGTGTAGGAGTCGGCCAGCAGTTTCGCCAGCGGTTCGGCGGGGCCCATGGCGCGGTAGCACATGGCCCCGTCGACCAGGATGACCGCCGGACCCTGCCCGACCTTGCTGTACGCGATCGCGGTCCCGTCCGCGGAGACGACGGTGTTCATGGGGTGCTCCTTGTCGGCTGTCCCGCCCGGTCCCCCGCGTACAGGGTGTCCCACCAGGACTGCCAGGCGGTCGATTCGTCGGTGGTGGTGAACTGGTGGTGCATGGCGACCATCGCGCCCGTGAAGCCGCGCACGAAGCGGTACAGCGCGTCCGGGGTGCGTACGGCCAGGGCGTGGGCGCTGACGTGGTAGACGGTGCCGCCGCGGGCGACGCCGCCGACGGTGAACGACGCCTCGTCGCCGGGCCGGGGTGTGCCGGGCAGGCCGAGCGCCCCGTGCAGCAGCCGCCACGCCTGCGGCCAGTCGGCGACCGGCGGGCCGAACACGGTCACCGGAACGGCGGTGCGGCCGAGGAACCAGGTCAGGTACTCGGCCAGGGTGCGGTGGAACAGGGCCAGGCCCAGGCCCATCGCCTCGAACTCGTCGGCCCAGTCGTCGCCGGGCAGGAAACCGCTGGTCACGGTGCGGATCACGGCGCTGCCGCCCGCGCGGCCCTCGATCAGGAACTCGTAGGCCACGAACCGGCCGTCGGGGGCGGGCTCGTCGCCGTACGCCAGGCGGTGTCCGGGCTCCCACGCGGTGATCGGCAGCGTCGGGGCGTACCCGCCGAATGCCGTGCTCACCGTCCCACCGGGACCGGGCACGACCTCGTTGCGGCCCATGAACCAGGAGTCGATGCCCGGCCCGGTCGCGATCGCGTCCCAGATCTGCTCCGGGGACGCGTCCACCGGCAGTTCCTCGGTGATCTCGAAGTCCCTGCCCATGTCAGCCCTCCTCGGTCCGGGTCACGCTCGGGTGCACGGCGACGATGATCCGGTGCTCGCGCCCGCCTTCGGCCTGCTCGTCGTGATACTTGGCGACCAGCGCGGTCACCGCGCCCGCCAGCTCCTCCGCGAACGCGGACCGCTGCGCCGGGCTCGCGAACCGCACCGTGCCGTCCATGGCGAACGTGGCCAGCCGCTTGTTCGCCTTCGCCGCGCCGGTCAGCAGCTCGCCCAGGTCGCGGACCAGCCGCGCGGCCAGCGCCAGCAGCCAGCGCGCGGACAGCCGGTCGGGGGCACGGCCCGGGTCGGGCTGCACGGCCGACAGCGCGATCGGCGAGATGACGTACGACGCGGCGGTGGCCTGCATGACGCGCTCGGTGACGTTGCCCTTGCGCCGCTCCTCGATCAGCTCGATCAGCCCATGCCGTTCCAGCTCCCGCAGGTGGTAGTTGACCTTCTGCCGGGGCTGGCCGACCTTGGCCGCCAGCGAGGTCGCCGAGCCGGGCTCGACCAGCGCGGCCAGCAGCCGCGCCCGGATCGGGTCCAACGAAGCCTCGGCCGCCGCCGGATCATCGATCACCGCAACATCGAACATGCCCCGCATCCTCCTACCGACAAATTTTTTTGTCAAGCCCCCTCAAGATCGCCGCTTGAGGTCAAAACCTCTGATCTAACGCCAGGTTCTGACCTCAAACAGCGATCACAGCTAGTTGCGCCGAGCGCCAGGCACCACAGAACGGGGCAAACGAGACGCCCAGCGGGTCGCGGCAGTCAGAAACTCCACAAAAGGTGATCGCCTAGTAGCTGGACCAGCACATAGCGTTACCGTCGGACACATGACGAACCCGATCGCCGATATCAGCGTGCCGGAACTCAGCCGACGGATCGCGTCGCTGGAGCGTCAGGAGGTCGGACGCTCAGCGCTCGACGTGTGCACCCTCACCATGGACCTGCGACACCAGTACCGGCGCGCCCTCGTCGCCCGCGACCAGGCCGCACTGGCCCTGGTCACCCGCGAGCGCTGGACCGCCGCCGACGTCGCCGAGGTCATCTGCGGTCACCGCGCGTGCGCCCCGCGTGCCGCCGTCATTCTGGAGTGGACCGGCCTCACCCCCGACGACGGCACCGCCCGTGACCTCGCCGACCGCCAGCAGATCGCCGAGCAGCTACGCGAACTGCTGTCCCTGGCGTACGACAAGGCGCTGCGCCTGATCCCGGCCGCCCCGGTCGACCTGAACCTGCCCGCCGAGCCCACCGCACGCCTCGCCTACTGCGCGCACTGGCTGCGCTTCGTGGATGGCTACCGGGCCGCCAACGAGGCCTCGCGCATCCTGTTCGCCGCGATCCTCGTACACCACCACGGCTGGCCGGTGCCCGACGTGGCCGAACTCGGCGGTGTCACCACCGACGAGGTCAGCGCGGCCCTGGCCGCCGCCGCGGCGAGCCCACCGTCCGATGCCGACAGCGGACTGCTCGCCCAGCTCGCCCTGCTCGACCGCGTCCTGGAGCACAACACCGAACGCCTGCTCGCCGTACGCGACCGCGCCCTGACCGACAGCCTCGCCGACGGCGTACCCGAACGCATCGTCGCCGCCCACATCGGCACCCCCGACCAGGAACGCTCCGCCGCCCACACCATGGAGCCCTGCCCCGCGTGAAAGGAAGGGAGCCGTCCCGACGCCGCCCGGTGTCTGATCAGGGCTGCAGCGGCTTGGCGTAGCAGACGCTCATCTCCCACCGGTCGTACGGCGGGTAGTTGGGAATGCGGGTGAAGCCCGCCCGCTCGTAGACGGCGATCGCCTCGGGCTGGCGTACGCCGGTCTCCAGCTTGAACCGCGTCGCGCCGACCCGGACCGCCAGCGCCTCGGCCTGCGCCATCAGCCGCCGGGCGATGCCGCGCCCGCGCCAGGCCGGGTCGACGTACATGCGCTTGAGTTCGGCCTCACCGCCGTCGAGCGGCTGCACGGCGCAGCAGCCGACGGGCGTGCCGCCCGCGAGCACCAGCAGGAACCGCGCCGCCTGCTTGACGGTCGGGTGGTCGAAGTCGATCTCCTCCGGGTACAGCGCGTCCAACTCGACCCGCATCGCGTCGACCAGCGGGGCCAGCCGTGCGTCCGCCGGCGGCACCTCGACGATCTCCAAGGTCTCCGTGCTCATTTCTTCGCTCCCAGCAGCAGGTCGAGATGGTTGTCGACGGCCCGCACCAGCAGGTCGGGCGGGTACAGCTCCGGCGTGGCCACCCCGCACAGCGCCAGCCCCTCCAGCAGCGCGACCAGGTTGCGCGCCCGCAGTTCCAGATCATCAGGGGGTACGCCGTACGCGTCGCGCAGCAGCGCTGTCAGCCGCCGGATCCACGACTCGTGGCGCACCACGTGCTCGGCCAGCAGCACCGGATCGGTGCGCGCCGCCATCAGGAAGTGCGCCCAGACGGTCGAGTTCAGCCGCCGCTCCTCGTCGAGCGGCACGCCCTCCCGCAACACGGCTCGCAGATGCTCGCGCGGATCGTCGAACGCGCCGAGCGCGTCGATGCGGGCGGTCATCCGCCGGTGCATGACGTCGCGGGCATGGGTGAGCAGCGCGTTCTTGTCGCGGAAGTAGTGCGCGACGCGGCCCGTGGTGCAGTCGGCGGCGTCGGCGACCGCGCGCAGGGTCAGCCCGTCGAGGCCCTGCTCGCTGACCACCTGCCAGACGGCGGCGGACAGCTGCTCGCGGCGCTCGTCGTGGTCCACCACCCGGGGCACCGCCCACCCGCTTTCACATCACAGCCGTTACGTAACGCGCGTTACGCTACCAACGCGTCCGGCGGCCTGTCCAGGCCTCCCCGCATGGCTCCCGTCGTCGCGGCAGGCACCGCAGGCCGCCGACCGCGCCGTCGCGCCCGGGTCCGTCAGCGGCGGGCGGCGAAGCGGTCGAGGGCGGCGAGCACGACGTCGCCGATGCCGCCGCGGGAGCCGTGCCCGGCCCGGTCGACGAGGGTCAGTTCGGCGTCGGGCCAGGCCTGGGCGAGGTCCCACGCGATGTCGGCCGGGCCGCTGATGTCGAGCCGCCCGTGCACCAGCACCCCGGGGATGCCCGCCAGCCTGCCCGCGTTGGCCAGCAGCTCGCCGTCCTCCAGGAACGCCGCGTTGGCCCAGTAGTGCGTGGTGAGCCGGGTGAAGGCCATCCGGAACGCGGGGTCCTCGAACCTCGCGTCGGCCTGGAACGGCGTGGCGACGGCGACGTGCTGGTCCTCCCAGGTGCACCAGTCGCGGGAGGCCCGGTCGCGCACGGCAGGGTCGGGGTCGGCGAGCAGCCGGGCGTACGCCGCGGGAAGGTTGCCGCCGCGGTCGGCCTCGGGCACGCCGTCGCGGAAACGCGCCCACTCCTGCGGGAGGATGCGCCCCATCTGCCGGGTCACCCAGTCGACCTCGCGGTGCGTGGTGTTCGTGAGGCTGAACAGGACCATCTCGGACACCGAGGACGGGTGGCGCTGGGCGTAGGCCAGGCCCAGGGTGCAGCCCCAGGAGGCTCCGAGCACCAGCCAGCGGTCGATGCCCAGGTGCGCCCGGAGTTGTTCGAGGTCGCGGATCAGGTGATGGGTGGTGTTGACGGCCAGGTCGGTGGCCGGGTCACCGGCGCTGGGCGTGCTGCGGCCGCAGCCGCGCTGGTCGACGAGCACCACCCGGTACGCGGCCGGGTCGAAGTAGCGCCGCCAGCCCGCGGTCGCGCCGGAGCCGGGACCGCCGTGCAGCACCACGGCCGGTTTGCCGTCAGGGTTGCCGCAGACCTCCCAGTAGACGTGGTTGCCGTCGCCGACGTCGAGCAGGCCGCTGTCGTGCGGCTCGGTTTGCGGGTACACGGGGCGCCTCCGGGGGATACAACAGTGCTGTTATGTTTTTAGCATGTCCTCCCTCCCCGAGCGCGAAGCGGTCGGCACCCTGCTGCGTCACGTGCTCGAACTGCTCGACGGCGACGTCGCCAAGGTCTACGCCGAGCGCGAGCTGGCCGACTACCGCCCGCGTTACTCACCCGTGGTCCGCGCCCTGCTGTCCGGCGGCCCGATGCCGATCCGGGACCTGGCCCGTGCCGTCGGGGTGACCCACTCCGCCGCGAGCCAGACCGTGGCCCAGATGAGCGGGGCCGGTCTGGTCGACCTGACTCCCGGTGCCGACGCCCGCCAGCGCCTGGTCAGCCTCACCCCGAAAGCCCACTGGCTGCTGCCGCTGGTGACCGCGGAATGGACTGCCACCACCGCCGCGATGCGCACTTTGGACAGCGAACTGTCGATGCCCCTGGTGGACCTGCTGACCGAGGTGGCCACGGCCCTGACCCGCCGGCCTTTCCGCGCGCGCATCGCCGACGCGGGCCTACCCGAGGTGGCCGGGGACCCCTACCCTGCGCAGCATGGGGACGAGTAAGCGGGGAAAGAACCGGGTCGCGCTGGTGACCGTGGCGGGGCGGCGGTTCAGCTGCCTGGTCTGCGGGCAGCGGGAGTTCACCAGCCGCGAGATCCTGCTCAACACGCCAGGGCTGGAACTGCTGGACCTGGCCTGGGCCAACCGGTCGTCGCTCGGGGTGATCTGCATGGCGTGCGGGTACGTGCACGAGTTCGTCGGGAACGCGGTGGAGTTCTGGACCACGGCCGGCGGGTACCCCGAGAACGCGACCTGAGCGCCGGTGCCCTGCGGCGCAGGGCACCGGCGGATGCGGTCAGCTCTCCAGCGCGGGCTCGGCCCGCTCGGACCGGGCGGGCCGAACCAGGTAGCCGAAGGCGGCGGCGGTGAAGAACATGATGATGCTGTACACCGCCGCGGGCACCGCCAGCGCCGTGCTCGCCAGCAGCGTCGTCGCGATGAAGATGGCCAGCGTGCCGTTGTGGATGCCGATCTCCATCGCGGCCGCGACCGAGTCCCCGCGGTCGAGCCCGGCCAGGCGCGGCAGGAAGTAGCCCACCCCGAGGCTGAGCACGTTGAACAGCAGCGCGACCAGTCCCGCGTCGGCGAAGTAGGTGGCGATGTTGTCCTTCTCCGACACCAGCGTGCCGACGATGACCAGCACCAGCACGACGACCGACAGGATGCGCACCGGGCGCTGCATCCGGTCGGCGAAGTCGACCGAGCGGGCGCGGATGAACATGCCGATCGCCACCGGGATCAGCACGATCGCGAACACCTGCAGCGACTTGCCGAACTGCAGCCCGATCTGGTCGGTGCCGGACAGGAAGTGGTTCAGCGCAAAGTTCACCACCAGCGGCAGCGTGAAGATGGCCAGCACCGAGTTCACCGCGGTCAGCGTGACGTTGAGGGCCACGTTGCCGCCGAACAGGTGGCTGTAGAGGTTCGCGGTGGTGCCGCCGGGTGAGGCGGCCAGCAGCATCATGCCCGCGGCCAGGGTCGGATCCAGGTCGAGGAGCAGGACCAGGCCGAAGCACACCGCGGGCAGCAGCAGCACCTGGCAGACCAGGGCCACCAGCACCGCTTTCGGGAACACCACGATCCGCTTGAAGTCGGCGACCGTGAGCCCGAGGCCGAGGCCGAGCATCACGATGCCGAGAGCGACGGGCAGGAACACCTGGGTCAGCACTGAATCCATAGCCGAGGATTCTTCATGGCGTGTGAGCGGCGACACATCAGCCGGACAGCCGACGTGGCAGACTGCTCGCCCATGGGGAGCCGGCGATGAACCACGTACGCGATGCCGCGATGACCGCACTGATCTTCGGCTTCTTCGCCTCGGCCTGGTTCGGCTGGGCGCAGGAGGCGCCGCCGGTCGCCTGGAAGAAGCGGCTCGGCATCGCGGGCGGCGTGAGCATCGCCGTATCCCTGGCCGGTGGCATCCTGGCCTGGCAGCACTGGTCCGACGGGTCGGCGCTCAGCGAGCCGGGCGCGATGCGCCGCTACGGCATCATCGTCGGGATCGAATGCGTCGCCGCGGCCGCCGGTGCGCTCGTGCTCGGCCTGCGCGGCAAGCGCGAACTCATCGCGCCGTGGATTTGCCTAGTCGTCGGCGTGCACTTCATCCCGCTGGCCGGACCGCTGCAGAGCCCGATCCTGTTCCCCCTCGCCGTCGCCATGACCCTGGTCGCCGCAGGCGCGACTCCCCTGGCCCGCAAACGCGACATCCCACCCAGCGCCACCACCGGCGTCGGCGCAGGCGTCTCCCTCCTGACCTGCGCCATCGCCGCCCTGATCATCGCCGTGACCCGCTGACCCCACGGCGGGTGGGTCAGAGGGCGTGGCGGAGCCATTCTTCGACGCCTGCGACGTGGATGAGGGCCCAGGACTGGGCTACTTCGGGGCGGCGGGCGGTGATGGCGTCGAGGATGGCCAGGTGCTGCTCGCGGGTGCGTTCGACGGCGCGGTCCTGGGTGAGGCCGCGCCAGATGCGGGCGCGGGTCGTCGGGCCGGACATGCCGTCGATGATCGAGCACAGCACCGCGTTGCCGGTCCCTGCCGCGATCAGCCGGTGGAACTCCAGGTCGTTGGCGACCAGCTCCTCCAGGGACGCGTCCGGGCCGATCTCCTCGACGACCGCGGCGAGTTTGGCGATGTCCTCCTCGCTCATACGCTGCGCGGCCAGCGCCGCGGCGGCGGGTTCGAGGATGCGGCGCATCTCCAGGAACTGCAGCACCGTGTCGTCGCGGTGGAAGTCGACGACGAACGTCAGCGCCTCCAGCAGCAGACCGGGTTCGAGGCTGGTCACGTACGTGCCGTCGCCCTGGCGGACGTCGAGGACCCGGATCAGGGACAGGGCGCGTACGGCCTCGCGCAGCGAGTTGCGGGACAGGCCCAGCCGCTCGGCGAGGTCGGCCTCCTTGGGCAGCTTGTCACCGGGGCGCAGCGTGCCGGAGAGGATCATCTCCTTGATCTTCTCGATGGCCTCGTCGGTCAGTGCCATGTGTGCTCCCTGGTGCGCGCTGGGCGGCGGTGGCGGGTTCTCACGGAACCGCGATGCGCGCGGGTGCCGGAAGTGCCCGCGAACACCGGCTACGGCGACATTGCCTTCCCCATTGGACACCGCGCCCTCGGTGATGCGACAGCCGCCGACGTGATCACCTGCCGTCAGCCGGGTGACCTGCGGCAGCGTGGGGTAAATCCGGCGACGGGCGGCGGCGCGCGGCGGTAGGGTCCGCGACGTGGGACGAGTCGTGACGCTGGTGCTGGTGGACCGGGCCGGAACCGTGCTGGGGGCGCTGCCGCCGTACGAGGTGGAACTGCCCTGGTGGCAGGACGCCGCCGAGATCGTCGCCGGGGCGCGCGAGCACCACGGCGTCGCGGTGACCGTGCTGCGGCTGCTGCACGCCGACCAGCCCGCGCCGCCCGGTGGCAGGCTCACCTACCTCGCCGAGGCCGACGGCGACCCGGGCCCGGTGCGCCCGGCGACGGCTCACCTGGTGCCGCATCCGCGCCGCGCGCCGTACGCCGAGATCGGTGGCCCCGCCGCCAGCCTCGCCTGGGCCACGGCCGCCCTCGCCGCCCGTGGCCGGACGGTCACCGCGGCCGCGCAGCAGCGCACCTGGAACCTGTCCGCGATCTGGCGGCTGGACACCGACACCACCCCGGTCTGGCTCAAGCAGGTACCGCACTTCTTCGCCCATGAGGCGGCCGTGCTGGGCTGGCTGGGCGAACACTGCCCCGGCACGGCCCCCGTCCCGATCGCCGCCGACGACGGCCGGGTGCTGCTCGACGACCTGCCCGGCACCGACCGCTACGGCGCACCCGTGGACGAGCGGCAGACCATGCTGTCCCGCCTGCACACCGTTCAGGTGAACGCCGCCCGCCGAGTCCCCGAGCTGCTGGCACTCGGCGTGCCGGACCAGCGTCCGCCCCGCCTGGCCGAGCGGCTGCGTGCCGTGGTCGCCCGCGCCGGCGCCACCGCACCGGCCGAGCAGGAGGGCACGATACCGGCGGCCGGCGCGGGTGAGCGGCTGGCGGCGCTGATGGACGGGTTGGAAGACCGGCTGGCCGAGATCACCGCCTGCGGGCTGCCCGACACGCTCGTGCACGGCGACTTCCACCCGGGCAACGTGCGCGGCACCGCCGACCGGCTGCACCTCATCGACTGGGGCGACTCCGTGCTCGCCCACCCGGCGATCGACCTGCTGCGCATGTGCGAACACGTCGCCGACCCCGAGCCGCTCCGGCAGGCCTGGGGCGGCCGCTGGCGGGCGGCGGTGCCCGGCTGCGACCCCGAACGGGCGATCACGCTCATCGAGCCGCTGGTCGCACTGCGCAACGCCGCCGCGTACGCCGGGTTCCTCGACGCCATCGAGCCGTCCGAGTGGCCGTACCACGCCGACGACGTGCCGTACTGGCTGGCGCAGGCGGCAGCCTGACCGGCGCACGCCGCGGAGATACCCGACCGAACCGCCCCTGCGTGACGTGAGCCGATGTCATGATCCGAGAAGATCGGCAACCATTACCCCATCCGGCTGGTCCCGAAGGAACCGAACAGGGCTCACGCAACGTTCGGGCGGTACGGCAGGATGTTCCGCGATGTGTGGATCTGGGGAGCGGGGTACGCGGCGATGAGCCTGAGCACGATGGCGCGCAGGAGCGCGATGGCACTGGTGCTGGCGGTGGTGGCACCGCTGGCGCTGACCGCGTGTTCGGAGGACGGCGGCACACCCCCCTCCTTCGTCACGCCCACCCAGTCGGCGCCCGAGCCCGCGCCGGCCAGCGCCGAGCCGCTGGCGCTGGCGGTGACGCCCGCCGAGGCGGCCAAGAACCAGCCGGTGAGCGCGGAGATCGGCACCAGGGTCACCGGCGGGCAGGTGCAGACGGTGACGATGACCGAGGCCGGTGGCGCGAAGGTCGCGGGCACGATGCGGGCCGACGGCTCGTCGTTCGTGCCGACCAAGCCGCTCAAGTACGGCAAGAAGTACTCGGCGACGGTCGTCGCGGTCGGGCCGGACGGCACGACCATCGAGAAGAAGACGTCGTTCACGACGATGGGCCGGCCGAGCAAGAAGACCGGCGCGGGACTGTACCTGTTCTCCGACCGCTCCTACGGCGTGGCGATGCCGGTGGTCATCGAGTTCACCAAGCCGGTCCCGACCGCGGCGCGGGCCGCGGTGGAGCGCCGCCTGTTCGTGACGGTCGAGCCGCCGCAGCCGGGCATCTGGCACTGGTCCAGCTCGCTGCAGGTGATGTACCGGGGTCCGCAGTACTGGCAGCCCGGCACGAAGATCACCGTGCGGGCGGCGCTGGAGGGCGTGCCGATGGGCGACGGCCGCTACGGCGACGCCGACCGGCTGGGCGTCGGCAACATCGCCAAGGAGAAGGTCGAGCTGATCGTCGACAACAAGACCAAGCGCATGCAGGTGTTCAAGAACGACGTGGTGGTCAAGACGCTGCCGGTCAGCCTGGGCAAGACCAAGACCCCGTCGTCGTCCGGCACCATGGTGATCATGGACAAGCAGCGCAAGACGGTCTTCGACACCACCGACGACCCCGGCAACGTCGACCGCTACGTCGTCAACATCGAGTACGCCCAGCGCCTGA
The DNA here is from genome assembly GCF_011297335.1 of Catellatospora methionotrophica. Lineage (GTDB taxonomy): Bacteria > Actinomycetota > Actinomycetes > Mycobacteriales > Micromonosporaceae > Catellatospora > Catellatospora methionotrophica. The sequence goes on from NZ_JAAOTJ010000003.1 coordinate 400,730, forward strand.
CCTGGGGTGGCGAGTACATCCACGCCGCGCCGTGGTCGGTGAAGGACCAGGGCGTACGCAACGTGTCGCACGGCTGCGTGAACGTGTCCATGGCCAACGCCGTGTACCTGTTCAACCTGACCAGCATCGGCACCCCGGTCACCGTGAAGGGCACCGAGCGGAAGATCAAGCCCGCCAACGGCTGGACGGCGTGGAGCGTCGGCTGGGCCGAGTACCTGAAGGGCAGCGCCCTGCCGGTGCCGCCGGAACTGTCCGCGCTGGGCGACCCGGACCCGACCGCGTCGGCGCTGCCGTCGCCGAGCGTGTCCCCGACGGCGTGACCCGGCGCACCTGACGTTCGTCCTACGCAGGTCCCGACCGACGCCAGATGCGGTCGGGACCTGCTTTCGCGCAGACTGGCAGGCGGCGGCCCGGGTACGCCGCAACGGCACGGCGGACCGGGGCCACACCATCCCCGTCTCCGGGTCCGCTCAGGGTCGCGTCCCTGATGCGGGACGGCGCCGCGGCGGCCAGGCTGGCCCGCATGGCACGCAGAAACGGGCAGCGGGGACGGCAGACCCTGGTATGGCTGCACGCCGTCACCTCGATCGGCTGGATGAGCCTCGCGCTGTGCCTGTGCGTGCTGCTGCTGGCCGGGCCGCCGTCGGGTTACGAGGCCGCCCGCACCCTCGACAAGCAGCTGCTGGCGCACCTGGCGACGTCGTCGGCGTTCACCGGGCTGATGCTGTCCGCGCTGACCGCCTGGGGTTACCTGCGCTACTGGTGGGTGCTGGCGAAGTTCGCCATCACGCTGACCCAGCTCTACGTGGGCATCGTCATCCTCAGCCCGCGCCTGGACGCGCTGCCCGAGGCCGGGGCGGCCACCGGCGCGGGCCCGATGATCGCGGCGTCGGCGCTGATGGCCTCGGCGATCGCCGTGCAGGCCTGGCTGTCGGTGGCCAAACCCTGGCGGCACACCCCGTGGGCCGACCCCCGGTGGCGCACCCCGCCCTTCCCGCCCTGGCTGTACTGGGCCGCGGTGGCGATCCCGGTGCTCGACTTCGTGGTCTGGCGGGCGGTGTTGGGCGCACCGGCCCCGCTGCTCTCGCTGATCGTCGTACTGGCGTTCCCGCTCTACCGGCGTCGCCGCCTGCGCCTGGCCGCAGCCTGAGGCGTCAGAGCCCGCCCGTGGCGTTCACCAGCACCCGGTTGCCCAGTGGCCGCTCCAGCCGCACCGTGTACTCCGCCGTGCGCAGCATCATGTCCCGGGCACAGTCACCGCCGCCGTCCGGCGACGCGGGTGCGTCGGCCACGACCCGCAGCCGCACCGCGACGGCCGTCGCCGTCTCGACCGCCTCGGCCGCGTACTCCCGCTTCGGCTGACCGGGACAGGGCTCGGGCGCGGCCCGCAGGGTGACGGTCAGCGTCACGCCGTCCGCGGCCAGCCCGGAGCTGTCGATGACCCCGTCCTCGTAACGCACCGGCCAGAGCGCGGACTCGGCGGGCGCGGCGACGGCCAGCGGCCGCAGCCCCTGCGGCGAGGTGAACAACCAGGCGGGCAGCGTACGCGGGCCGCGGTCGGTGGCGAACACGGCTTCGCCGAGCGCCACCTTCGTGTACACCAGCGGCGGCGGGGACGCGTCCGGGGCCGAGGCGGGGTCACCACCGGCGATGATCAGGTCGTACGCCTGCCGGGCGCTGATCACGGGCAGGTCGGCCGGGCCGTCGGGTAGCGCCACCCGGACCGTCGCCGGGCTCTGCGGCAGCGCCGCCCGCAGCTCCAGCCGCCCCTGCGACATCGCGATCTTCGCGTCGCCAGTGGTGTAGCCGTGGTCCACCAGCCGCCCGTGGAGCAGCAGGATCGGCCGGGGCACACGATCGGCGGGGAAGCCGGCGAACCGGGCGAGCAGCTCCGTGACGTCGCCGGGCGCGGCAGCCGCACCGGCTCCCGGCACCGCCACCCCGGGCTCGGGCACCGGAGCGCAGGCCGTTAGCAGCAGCAGCGGCACGGCGAGCAGCCGGGCCGCGAGCCGGACGGGCGTACGTTTCATGGCGACTCCCCGGAACGTCGGTGCGTGTCACTGGATCGACGCCCGAAACCCCGGCCGGGTTGCCGGTCAGCGGGCGTGACCGTTCATGGACGGCGGGGTGGCCACGCGCCGGTACTGGCGGCGACCGTCCTCGCGTACCAGCACGCCCTGTCGCCGCAGCTCCTCGCGCAGCACCGACGCGTCGGCGTGCTTTTCTGCCGTCCGGCGGGCATCGGTGGCGAGTCGAGCCGGTCCCCGGACGCGGTTCGCGGGTCCACCCGAAAGAGGTGTGGACTCCCGGGTGGACCCGCCGTCAGTTCGGCTTGCTGTGCTTGTCGAAGCCGATGTAGAGGCGCGCCTCGGCGTTGCCGCCGAGCGCGGTCATCGTCTCCAGCTCACGCAGGCGCAGCAGGGCCGGGTGCTCGGCGTACACCGCGGCGGCCTCGGCGAGGCGGCGCAGCGCGTCGACCTCGGCCTCGACCCGGATGCGCTGGGCAGCGGCGTCGCCCTCGGCCGCCAGCCGGGTCGCGTCGCGCCGTCCGGCCGCGGTGACCTGGTCGGCCTCGGCGCGGGCACGCGCCTCCAGCACGTCCTTCTCGGCCTTCGTACGGGCGTCGACGAGCTGCGCCTCGGCGAGCCGCTGCGCGGCCAGCACGCGGTTCATGACCTCCTGCAGGTTGCCGGGGAAGACGATGTCCTTCACGTCGGCCCGCAGGATCTCCACGCCGTAGCCCGCCGCCGCGCCCTGCACGTCACGCAGGATGTCCTCGGAGAGCTGGTTGCGGTTGGTGAGGATGTCCTCCAGCGTCATCGACGCCAGCGAGCGGCGGGCCGCCAGCTGCACGTCGCTGTACACGCGGTCGGTGTAGCTGTCCACCCGCTCCACGGCGGCGACCGGGTCGACCACCTTGAAGTGGGTCAGGATGCTCACCCGCAGCGCGACCTTGTCCGAGGTCAGGATCTCCTGGCCCTTGAGGGTCAGCTCGCGTTCGCGCATGTCCACCAGGGTCACCTCGACGACCGGGCCGCGCCGCCCGAAGCGGCCGCTCTTGGCGGGCAGCTCGTAGCGCCCGGCTTCGAGCACGTCGGCGAGCCTGCCGTCGACGTAGCGCAGGCCGCGGTGGGTGTTCTTGATGACGATCTCGGTGGTGGTACCCATGGCGATTCCTCGGGAGAAGGGAAAGAGGTCGCCCCGGAGCGGGTCCGATGGCTAGGACGGGTATCAGGCGAAAGAGGCCTGTCAGCATGGAATGACGGATTCCAGTGCACTTTGTCTGGCAGACACCCGCTATGAGCCCGCCGGGGCGAGATCACTCCATCACGGACGCTGTTGCCCGGCAACGGATTTACGGCTCCCGTGGCGGTGCGCGCGCCCATGGTCGATGCTGGAGGCGTGTACGACGTCGCGATCGTCGGGGCCGGCCCGGCCGGGTCTGCTGCCGCGCTGGCCGCCGCGCTGGCCGGGGCCAGCGTGCTGCTGCTGGACCGGGACGTGTTCCCGAGGGACAAGGCCTGCGGCGACGGCATCGCCCAGCAGGGGCTGGACGTGCTGGCCGGGCTCGGGGTCACCGGGCTGACCGACGGCTTCGCCCCGATCGGGTCGCTGCGCCTGACCGGGCCGGGCGGCGCGCAGGCGGCCGGTGAGCTGCCCGAACCCGCGTACGTCATCCCACGCGCGGTGTTCGACGCCCGCCTGGTCGCCGCCGCGCTGCGGGCCGGTGCCACGTTCGGCCAGCACACGGTACGCAGCCTGACGGTGCGCCCGGACCACGTCGACCTGGGCGACGGCCTGGCCGCCCGGGTCGTGATCGGGGCCGACGGCGCGAACTCGACCGTACGCAGGGCGCTCGGCCTGCCCCGCAACCCGCCGGACCGGCTGGCCGTGGCCATCCGCGCCTACGCGCCGGACCCGCCCGCGCCGGGAGACGCCGTGCCTTTCGGCACCACGACGGAGCGGCCTGCCGCAGGCGAGCAGCGGATCGTGATGACCGGGCAGCGGTGGCCCGCCTACGCGTGGTCGTTCCCGATCGGCGACGGGCGGCGCAACGTCGGCTACGGGGAACTGACGTCAAGCGGCCCGCTCAGCCGAACGCACCTGCTGGAACGGATGCACGCGCTGCTGGGCGACACCGACGCGGGCTCGCTGGCCGACGCGCGGGCGCACCACCTGCCGCTGTCGACGTGGCGGCCCCGGCCGGGGCACGGGCGGCTGCTGCTGGCCGGGGACGCGCTGTCGCTGATCAACCCGTTCACCGGCGAGGGCATCTTCTACGCGGTGCTGTCCGGCGCGCTGGCGGGCCGGGCCGCGGTGTCACCGGGCGGCGCTGGCGCGGGGCGGGCGTACACCGTCGCGCTGCGCCGCAGGCTGGGCCGCCACCTGCGGCATACCAGCCTGGTCGCGCGGCTGACCGCCCGGCCGTGGGTGGTGGACGCGGGCATGCGCGCCGCCGCCCGCCACCGCCACGTCTTCGACGGTTTCGTCGCCCTCGGCCTCGGTGACGGCCTGCTCACCCCGCGTCTGCTCACCGCCGTGGCCACCGCGGCCGGGCGCCGCGGCTGATCGGGTGCTTCACCCAAACGTTGCAGAAGCCCGCGTCACGCAGTGGATGCGGACGACTACATTGGACCGGCGCCGTCCACCTACCTGAGGACCGCCGATGACTGATACTGCTGTCCGGCCGCGACTGCGGTCGCTGCTGACCGCCACCGCGGTGACGCTGACGATGCTGTTGGCGGGCGCCGCGGCCTGCGAGCCCGAGAACACCGCGCCCAAGACCGTGGACGACCTGTTCAAGAAGACCGACGTGTACGGTCAGCCGAAGATCAAGATCGGGGTCGCCGAGGACCAGCCGTTGATGGGCCAGATCGTGAACGGGCGGTTCGAGGGCTTCGACATCGAGATCGCGCGCTACCTCGCCGAATCGCTGGGCTTCAAGGGTGACAGCCGCATCGAATGGGTGCCGCTACAGACCGAGGACCGCGAGAACGCCCTCGTCTCCGGACAGGTCAACCTCGTGGTGGCCAGCTACTCGATGACCCCCGACCGGGAGAAGGAGATCGACTTCGCCGGGCCGTACTTCGCCACCAAGCAGGAACTGCTCATCCGCAGCAGCGACCGCGACAAGATCCGCAACCTGAACGACCTCGCCCAGCCCGGCCGGGAGACCTGCGTCGTCGGCGGATCCACCGGCGAGCGCCAGTTCACCGACCGGGCGCTGAAGGTGTACCCGGCGGCGACCAACCGCGAGTGCCTGGATCGCCTGCTGTCGGGCAAGTCCCACGCGTACTCCACCGACGAGACGATCCTCGCCGGTTACCTGTCCGAGCACCCCAAGGACCTGTTCATCGTCGACGTGCCGATCGGAGCGAACGAGCGGCTCGGCGTCGGGGTGTCCAAGCAGGATCCGGAGCTGCGCGACCTGGTCGCGTTCTTCCTGCGCAAGAGCTACGACAACGGCCGGACGACGGGCACCAGCCCGTGGCTGGCCGCGTACCGGCGCACGCTCGGACCGTGGCTCGGCGACGACACCACGCAGCCGCCCATCGAGGCACCGGACCTGGTGGACTACGACGAGAAGGCTCAGAAGCCATGACCGAGTCCGGCGAGCCGGGGCCGCAGCCGCAGCCACCCCGCAAGATTTCCGCGTGGCGCGCCGGACAGGGCTTCTGGACGGTGGCGGTCGGTGTGCCCGCCGTCTTCTCGGTGATGCGGCTGTGGATCGAGGCCGGCGGGGAACTGCAGACGACCCTGCTGCTGGTCGCCAACGTCGGCCCGGTCAACCTGCTGGCCGCGCTGTTCACCACCGCGACCCGGCTGGTCACCACCGGGCTGGTCGCGGTGTTCGCGCTGGGCGCGGTGCTGGCGGTGAGCACCGGCGACTGGACACGGCGGCGCCCGCTGTTCGCCCGCTGGTACATCATGGCGCCGCCGTGGTTCCTGGCCGGTCTGTTCACCATCGCGCTGGCCACCTGGCAGATCATCTACCTGCCGTTGCTGGTGGTGGCCTCGGTCGCGGTGTTCCAGCGGGAGCTGACGCTGCTGGACTGGCCGCGCTGGCGCTGGACGGCGACCGTCGCGGCGGCGCTGGCCGGATACGGCTGGCTGGTCGCGCCGACGGTGCTGCAGGCCTGGCGGACCGGGGAGCTGTTCGCGGTGGCGCTGCTGGTCGTGCCGCCGGTGCTGGCGCTGTGCGTGAGCGGGCCGCTGCCCCGGCTGCTGGTGCGGCCGGCGGCGGCGCTGGCACAGCCCGGCATCGCCGTGGTGCTGCTCGTCGCGGCCGTGCCCGTGGTCATGATCCCGGTGCTGCCGATGACGGTCACCACCGTCGCCACCGCGGCCGGGGTGCCCGAGGAGGTGCGCGGTCACGTGATCAGCACCGACGACGTCAACACGGTCATCCTGCAGGAGCGCGGCGGGGTCCGCTTCATCGACAACGACGACATCCAGGCGCGGGTGCTGTGTCCCACCGCCGAGGAGCTGGTGCGCTACCGGTTGTGGGTGCGCGACTTCCACGTCGAGGACTCGCTGCTGGGCGCGCTCGGCCGCCGGGTGCGGCCGATGGCCCCGGTCAGCGCCGTGTGCCGCATCCCGACCTGAGACGTGGCAGCGCGGCGCCTTGATCGCTATCTGCGGTCGAAAGCTGGTGTCTGACCACAGCTGTCGACCGTAGACAGCGATCTCCACGCCGGGCCGCGGGCGGATGTCGCGCGACGGGCGTTAGATGGGGAGCGGATGCACCGCTGCCCAGCTGCGTAGGCGAGGAGACCAGGATGCAGAAGATCACTCCGTACCTGTGGTTCGACACCCAGGCGGAGGAGGCCGCGGCGCACTACACCGCGATCTTCAAGGACTCGCGGATCGTCAGCACCGTGCCGGGTCCCGAGGGCCGGGCCATGCTGGTGAACTTCGAGTTGCAGGGCCAGCCGTTCGTCGGGCTCAACGGCGGGCCCGCGTTCCACTTCACCGAGGCGATCTCGTTCTTCGTCGACTGCGACGACCAGGCCGAGGTCGACGAGCTGTGGGCGCGGCTGTCCGAGGGCGGCGAGGAGGGCCAGTGCGGCTGGCTCAAGGACCGGTACGGCGTGTCCTGGCAGATCGTGCCGAAGGCGCTCGGCGAGCTGATGGGCGATCCGGACCCGGCGAAGGCCAGCCGGGTCATGCACGCCATGCTCGGCATGACCAAGCTCGACATCCAGGCCCTGCACGACGCCCACGACGGTATCTGAGCACCCGGCAGGGTTAGGAAGGGCACCTTCCACAACGCTTGGCGTGTGGAAGGTGCCCTTCCTTCGTCAGCGCGGAGCGAGGCGGCGTGGGTCAGCTCGCGGGAGCGGTCGACAGGGTCGCCGAGGGTGCGGCGGTGACCGGTGTGGCCGGTCGGGTTGCGCGCCACAGGGCGGTGGCGAGCCAGAGGCAGCCCGCGGCGACGAGCAGGCCGTGTCCGACCCGGACGGCCGCGGGGGTGAAGAACTGGGGCAGGAAGGCCGCGAAGCCGACCGCGAACAGCGCGCCGGACAGGCGCGGCAGCACGCCGGAGCGGGCGATGGCCACGGCGGCCATGACCGCGCCGACGGCGAGCGCGACCAGGCCGACGCCGAAGGTGGTCATCGCGACCGGCTGGTAGCGGATGGCTTCGGCCAGGCCGAGCAGGTCGAGCTGCGCACCGGCGGCGCTCTCGGCTGCCAGCACGTGCAGCCCGAAGTCCTCCGCGCCGTAGTAGGGCAGGGTGAGCCCGGCGCCGATCCAGGCGGTGACCGCGGCGGTCAGCGCCAGCGGCTCGGCCCGGGTTCCCTCGACGACGCGGCGCACCGCGAACAGGGCCAGCGGCACCAGGATGAAGCCGATCATCGCGAACAGGTGGGTGGCCACCCACCACGGCGAGGACATGGCCTCCTGCGCGCCCTGCAGGGTGGCCTCGTCGCGCCACGGGCGCAGGCCCGGGTACAGGGCGAACATGGTTCCGGCCAGGGCCAGCGCGGCGGCGGACAGGCGGATCCGGGTCAGGGGTGCGGACACGGTTGATCTCCTCAGGAATGGGTCGGCAGGGAGTCGAAGAAAGTGTCGATGAGCTGCTGGTATGTCTCGTCGAGATCGTCGGGCAACCCGAAGCCGCCGGCGGACTCCAGCGACGCGAAGCCGTGCGCGATGACGCGCAGCCGCCGGATGGTGTGCACCTGCGCGGCGGCGTCGAGCTGCCAGGGGCGCAGCGCGGCCTGGATGACCTCCAGCTGGCGGATGCCCGCCGCGGCCAGTGCGGGGTGGTGCAGTGGGTCGACGGGCATCACGGCGTAGCGGGCGGGGTGGGCGGCGACGTACGCGCGGTAGGCGTGCATCAGCGCGGTGATCGCGTCCTGCCCGCTGCGGCCCATCGCCGCGGCGGCGAAACGGTCCGCGAGTTCGTGCAGAACGCGTACGCCCACCTGGATCTTCAGCTCCGCGAGGCTGCCGACGTGTTTGTAGAGCGAGGGAGCGGCGACACCGCAGCGCGACGCGACCGCGGCGAGGGTGAGCGCGTCGGCCCCGTGCTCGTCGATGACCTCGACGGCCGCCTGCACGACGGCCTGCGTGGACAGTCCAGCCCTGGGCATCCGGCCACCCCTCGGTTAGCTAATGCTGATAGCCGAAAAGCTACTGCCATTAGCCATCGCCGTCAAGCCACGCTTCGTCAACGGTCAGGCGCGCTCATGAAAACGCACAATCATGGACATAGGGGATGTAATCAGATACAAAAGGCATACCTGATCGAGCGCGTGGCGGGGAAGCGCTCCAGGTGTGCCGGCCACCGGCTCGCCCTGACACCTGTGCCTGCCGCTACGTCCTCCACAGGCCCAATGTCCATGGTCTACGAGTCGGCTCGGTCGATTCGGGTTCGGAGGCTGGCATGTCGATTCGAAGGTCCCTGGCGGTGGGGGCGGCGGTGGCGACCGCGTTCCTGCCGGGGCTGCTGAGCACCGCTGCGGCGCAGGCGGCGGTGATCCCGGGCGTGGGCTCGGCGCCGCTGGTCGCGTACGCCGACCGCAACTTCACCGGAGCCAAGCAGTCCTACGGCGCGGGCGTGTTCGACGCCGCCAAGAAGGAACTCGGCGTCGTCGGCAACGACGCCATCACCTCGCTTTACGTAGCCTCCGGATACCGGGCCGTGGCCTGCGACAACGGCGGCTCCGACGGCAACGTCAACAAGGGCTCGCTGGGCGCCTGCCGCTACTTCGACGCCGGGCTGCACGCGTTCGTCGGCGACCTCAACGACAAGATCTCGCTGCTGGCCGTCATGGGCAAGCCGGTCAAGGGCACCGCCGTCACCGCGTACCAGGAGACCAAGTTCACCGGCGCCTCGCTGCCGCTGGGCTCGGGCGGCTTCGGCCAGGTCGCGGGCAACCTGGCCACCCTGGCCGACTCGGTGAAGTCGCTCAAGGTCACCGACGGCTACCGCGTCGTGGCCTGCGACAACGACGCCAAGCCGGGCACCGCGACGGTCGACCTCGGCAAGTGCCGGCTGTTCCGGGGCGGCGAGCACACCACCGTCGGCGGCGACATGGAGAAGAAGATCTCCCTTGTCGCCGTGGGCGCGCCGCCGCTGATCGCGACCAGTGACGCCGACATGACCGGGCTGCGCCAGCAGTTCAACCCCGGCGTGTACACCGCGTTCGCCAACGAGCTGGCCACCGTCGGCAACGACAAGATCACGTCGCTGCGCGTCGCGGACGGCTGGCGCGTGGTCGGCTGCCGCAACGACAGCACCGGACTGAGCGGGCAGGGCGACCTCGGCCTGTGCCGGATGTTCGGCGCGGGCGAGCACGGCCTGGCCGGCAACGCGCTCAACGACGGCATCTCCACGCTCGTCGTGCAGGCCGGACCCGCCTCGGGCAACCTGCTGAACGTGTACGCCGACCGCGACTTCAAGGGCGCGACCGCCACCTTCGGCCCCGGCCTGTACACCGCCGCGGACCTGGCCCCGGTCGGCAACGACGCGGTCAGCTCGCTGCGTGTGCCCGGTGCCGGGCGCGCCGTGCTCTGCGACAACGACTCCGGTCAGAACCTGGGCGCGTGCCGCCTGTTCGTCAAGAGCGACCACCTGTTCGTCGGTGCCGACATCAACGACAAGACCTCGCTGATCGCGCTGGCCCCGTAAGCCGTCGCACCGCAAGCGGCCCGTGCCACGATCGTGGTGCGGGCCGCCCTCGTGTACGCGGCCGTCAGGCTCCGGTGACGCCGTCGACGCCCTCGCGCAGGAAGTCGGCGTGACCGTTGTGCCGGGCGTACTCGTGGATCAGGTGCAGCATCACGAAACGCAGCGACACGTCCTCGCCCCAGCGGGCGTTGTGCGCGACCACGTCCAGCGACTCGGCCTCGGCCTCGATGCGCCGCGCGTGCGCCACCTCGGCCTGCCAGGCCGTGAACGCCTCGGCGCGGGTCGCGCCGGTCGGGTCGTACGCCACCTGGTAGTCGTCGACAGGTGACCAGACCAGGGTGATGTCCTCGCCCGCGATCACCTTGCGGAACCAGGTGCGCTCCACCTCGCACATGTGCCGGACCAGTCCGAGCAGGGTCAGCGTCGACGGCGGCATGGACCGCTCGCGCAGCTGCTCGTCGGTCAGCCCGTCGCACTTCCAGGCCAGGGTGGACCGGTGGTAGTCGAGGAACTGCCGCAGCATCTCCCGCTCCCCGGCGATCACCGGCACATCCGGACGCTCGGTCCCCATCGCGAAGATCCTTCCCTCGGCAGCCCCCAGTTCTACCAGGCCCCCGGGACCCGCTTGCGAGCAAGATCGCCGTTTCAGGTCAGAACACGGTGTCAGACCACAGATAGTGACCTCGAACAGCGATCTTGCCCGCGAGGCCTGGCGGCCCGCGAAGCCGGGGGTACGGGGAGAGGGGGCGGGATGCGGGGGGGCGGGGTCAGCGGTCGGTGCGTAGGAAGGTGAGGGACTTTAGGTGGTCGATGAGGGCTTCCATCTCGGCGAGTTTGTAGCCGGCCTCTTCGCGCAGCTCGATGTCCATGCTGTGGTCGACGACGGAACGCAGCGAGAAGCTGATCCGCGACAGCCGGTGCAGGAACCGCTCCCGCAGGTCCTCGGCGAGCGCCAGGTGCCGGTCGCTCAGGTCGGCGTCGGCCCCGAGGTCGGCGGCCCCGGCGAGTTCGAGCGCCAGGCTCGCCTGACCGGCGAAGACCGACGCCATCTCGACGTCGACCGCGTCGAACGACGGCGCGTCGGGCTTCTTCGACAGCAGGATCGCGCCGAGCGCGGACTCCTGCCCGGTCAGCGGCGCGATCAGGATCTGCCAGGGATGCGCCGTGCCGAGCAGGTCCTTGAGCCGAGGGTCGGTGCCCGGTTCGACCACCATCACCCGGCGCTCGGCCCGCACCATCGCGCACACGGGAAGCAGCGCTTCGGGGGTGTCGGCGAACTCCTTCAGCGTGCCCATCGCCTGCGCGGCCCTCACGTGCAGCCCGTCGGGTGACAGCAGCGCGACGCACGCCCCGTCGGCCCGGTCGGCCCGCTCGGCCTGGCTGATGAGCTCGGCCATCAGCCGGTCGGCCCCGACCCCGGCGAGCACGTGCTCGGTGATCGTGACCATGGCCTCCTGCCAGGCGTGGCGGCGGCACGCCTCGGTGAACATGTTCGCGTTGCCGATCGCGGCCGCGGCCACCCGGGCGAACTGGGTGATCAGCTCCTCGTCGGCGGCGCTGAACGCGGCCGCCCCCTGCTTCTCGGTCAGGTAGAAGTTGCCCAGCAGGCGGCCGTCGGACAGGATCGGCACCCCGAGGAACGAGGTCATCGGCGGGTGGTGCTCAGGAAAGCCGACCGCGCACGGGTGCTGCGAGATGTCGGCGATCCGGACCGCGTGCGGCTCGCGCAGCAGCAGCCCGAGCAGCCCGTGCCCTTCGGGCAGGTGGGCCATCCGGTCGGCGGTCGCCGAGTCCAGCCCGTCGAACAGGAACTCGGTGAGGTGGCCGTCCTCGACCACGCCGAGCGCCCCGTAGCGGGCGTGGACCAGGTGCCGGGCGGTCGACACGAGCCGGACCAGCACCTGGCTCAGGTCCACGCCGCGGGCCAGTTCCAGGTTCGCCCGCAGCAGGCCGCGGATGCGCTCGTCACCGGCGCCCAGGGCACGCGCGCTGTCGAGCAGGCGCTGCAGGGCGAGATCGAGTTCCAGCCTGCCGGAGTGGGTGTAGCGCACCGCCGAGCCGAGACTGCCCGGCTCGCCCTCGCGCCATCCGGTCCTTCTCGCCGTGAACGGCTCACCATCGGCCATACTTCTCAGCCCTCCTGCCGGAAGGTCACCTGTGAAAGTTCGCCGTGCGCCTCCTAAGAAGCATATTCCCTGGTTGAGTCGATTTGGCGGGCTCCGGCCCGGCGGGTGGGGTCAACGGCGGGCGGGGGTGCCCGCGGCCTCCCGCAGGGCCGCGCGGGCCGTGGTGTAGTCCGCGAGGACGGCGCTGGCCGGGTCCTCGACGAGCTGTTTCACGACACCCTGGACCGCGTCGCGCAGCCGCCGGGTCGCGCGGCGGCGGCGGGACCGCGCGGCCAGCCGGACCACCGGGCGCACCAGCACCGCGATGAGGAACCCGGCCAGCAGCCCACCGGCCAGCAGCGCCGTCGGCACCGGCAGCCAGCCGTCCACCATGGGCGTACGCAGCGGCGGCAGCGCCAGCGCCTGCATGCCCAGCCGTACGCCGAGCCACAGCAGGCCGACCAGGGCCACCGCGGTGACGAGCCACTGCAGCAGTCCCACCGCCCGCCACCACCAGCGTTTGCGGGCCACGCCGAGGTCGGTCTGCGCGACGGCCCGGTCGAGCGCGTCGGGCAGTTCGTCCCGATGGGAGCGCACGGCGGCGAGCATGGCGTCCTGCCACGGCGCGGGCAGCGGCGCGCTGGCCTGGTCGGCGGCCTCGCGCAGCGCCTTGGTCACCGCGGCCGTCGCGGCGGGTGACGCCGGGCCCAGCGAGGTCGCCGCCGTGACGGCGGCCCGGTGGTCGCCCAGGTGCAGGCGTTCCAGGGGGTCGGGGCGGGTCCGGCGGATCCAGCGCAGCAGCGGCCAGCCGGTCATCTTGCGGGCCCGGTGCACGTACGCGCCCTCGACGGCGCGGGCGACCGTGGGCACCCCGGCGGCCTGCGCCAGCGCGGTGGTCAGTGTCCGGCTCGCCGCGCCGTCCAGGGCCGCCTTGGGAGGTTCGGCGGCGACGGCGGGGGCCAGCGCGGCGGTGACCCCGTCGAGGTCGGCCGACAGCCGCCGCACCGCCGCCTGGCGGGCCACGACCGCCTGCCCGATCGCCTCGGCCAGCGGGTCCAGGCCGGGCGGGCCGACCGTGGAGGTGGCCAGCACCGGCAGCCCGTCGAGGCCGTCGGCGGCCAGCAGGCGGCGCAGGTCGGTGGTGCAGTCGGCCAGGTCGGTTTCGGACAGCAGGTCGGCGGCGTTGAGCGCGACCACGGTGATGTCGCGGTGGCGGTGGAACTGGGCCAGGTAGCCCGAGTGCACGATCTTGTCGGCGTACTTCTGCGGGTGCAGCACCCAGACGATCAGGTCCACCACCGACAGCAGCCGGTCGGCCTCGGCCCGGTGCTCGGACTGCACCGAGTCGTAGTCGGGCAGGTCGAGCAGCACCAGGCCGGACAGGTCGGGCACGGTCCCGCCGTCGCGGGTGTAGCGGCGCTGCACGCCGAGCCAGTCCAGTAGCGGGTCGGCGCTGTCGGGGCCCCACACGCAGGCGTGGGCCTGGCCGGTGGTGGGGCGGCGTACGCCGGTCTGCGACAGCGGCACCCCGGCGAGGGCGTTGAAGATGCTGGACTTGCCCGCACCGGTCGCCCCGGCCAGCGCGACCACGGTGTGCAGCTGGGACAGGGCCAGCCGCTCCCCCGCCCGCGCGACCAGCGCCTGGGCGGGCGCGAGGCCGGGCGCGGGCAGCCGGTCGGCGGTGGCCGCGGTGAAGCGTTCGAGCGCGGCCATCCGCTCGACCACGGTCGGCGCGCTCACCCGGCGTCCCCGCCGGTGCGGCGGACCTCGCCGCCGCCGGGCGTGGTGCCACCGCCGTCACGCGGTGTGCCACCGGTCTCCCGGGGCGGACGGCCGGACTCCTTGGCGGTGCGACCGGACTCCTGAGCGGTGCGCCCCGACTCCTGAGCGGTGGGCCCCGACTCCTGAGCGGTGCGGCCGGGCTGCTGGGCGGTGCGGCCGGTCTCCTGCGACGTGCCGTCGAAGGCGCGCGGGCCTGCGGCGGAGATCGGGTCGGCGCGGCGGGCGGCGTCGACGGCCGCGGCGGCGGCACGCAGGAGCTCGCCGTCCTCGGTGGACACACCGGTCTCGGCGAGCACCGCGTGGAAGCGGCCGGCCTCCTGCTGGAGCAGGCCGTCCACCTTGGTCAGGAAGTCCTGCCGGGCGCGTTCGGCCAGGCGGCGCACGGCGTCGTCGCCGAAGATGGCTTCGAGCACCTTCTGCGCGGCGATGGTGGTGCCCGCCCCGACGGCGATCTCCGCGCCGGTGGGGATGAACGCGGTCGCGGCGAACACCAGGATCATCAGGCACAGGCCGAGCGCGTTGACCGCGTACGCGCTGAACTTCGCGGCGAACAGCTTGCCGCCGGACTCGTCGCGGACCAGGTCGAGCACGCCGCGCTGCCAGTCGCGGACCACCCGGTCGGCGCGGGCGTCGATGTCGGGCCCGACCCGGGCCAGGGCCGGGTTGGCGGCCAGCAGGTCGCCGCCGGCGGGGTGGGCGCGCCAGGAGGCGGCCGCTTGTTCGGCGGCGTCGGCGGCCGCGCCGTGCACGAAGACGACCAGCTGCGACTCGATCGCGGTGATCAGCTCGTCGGTGGGGCGGGGCCGACCGGTGAACGCGCTGACGAGCTGGTCGCGCCAGCGCCCGACCTTGGCCTGCAGGCCGCGCATGAACTCGCCGGTGCCGACCAGTTCCTGCCAGCGGGCCAGCACCTCGCCCCGGAACATGGTGCCGTCGCGGATGCCCTGGTCGACGGCGGTGGCGGCCTCACGGTACGCGCTGTCCACGGACGCGCCGAGCGCCCCGACGGCCTCGTGCTGGGCGTCGGCCTCGGCGGCCAGGCGCGCGGTGGCGGGCGACAGCGCCGCGACGGCCCCGTCGACGGTCTGGCGCACCACGGCGGCGCGGGCGGCGGCGGAGCGGGCCAGCTCGTCCAGCCACTCGCGCAGCGGCGCGACGGCCTGTTCGGACAGCAGCCCGTGCTGGTCGAGGCGCTGCTCGCCGATGACGAACATGGGCACCCCGCCGAGGCCGTGCTCGGCCAGCATCTCGGTCAGGTGCGGGGTCACCTCGGCCTCCGCGCCGGGCGGCACCCGGTTCAGGATGATCGACACGGCGGTGCCCCGGTCGCGGGCGGCGTGCAGCAGCTCCCACGGCACGGCGTCGGCGTAGCGGACCGCGGTGGTCACGAACAGCCACAGGTCGGCGGCGGCCAGCAACTGCTCGGCCAGGGCGCGGTTGTCCTCCTCGACGGAGTCGATGTCGGGCGAGTCGAGCAGCGCCACGCCGGGGCTGAGCACGGCGACCGGCATCACCAGCAGGCCGATGCCGCCACCGGCGGCGTCGCCGCTACGGCCCAGCCGGGGCAGCAGGTTGGCCTCGCTGAACCAGGCGGCGTCGGACGGGTGGCAGACCAGCACCGGCGCGCGGGTGGTGGGACGGCGGGCGCCCGCGATGCTGACCGGGGCGCGCACGATGCTGTTGACCAGAGTGGACTTGCCCGCCCCGGTCGAGCCGCCCGCCACGGCCAGCAGTGGCGCGTCCAGCCGGGCCAGGCGCGGGATGAGGTAGTCGTCGAGCTGCCCGGCGGTGGCCTTGGCCAGGCTCGTCGCGGCCGCCGCGCCCGGCAGCGCCAGCGGGTAGCGCACGCCGCTGAGCGTGTCGCGCAGCCCTGTCAGTGCCCCGCCAAGCCCCGCGTCCGCACCCGTCATGCCCACCACATATCCAGCATGGCCCAAACTATGCCCCCCGCCCCCGACTACCGGAAACCCGGCCGGAACCCGGCGGCCCTACCCGGAGGCCGCGGCCAGGCCCGCGCCGTAGCCGTCGGCGCGGGCGGTGATCCGTCCGGACACGACCCGTACCGCGGCCTCCGTGGCGTCGCTGACGGCGTCCACACCGGCCGCCGCGGCCAGTTCGCCGCCCTCGTCGTACACGATGCGCAGGCCGGGCCATGCCTGCCGGGGGAAGGCCGCGTTCAGACAGCGGCGGAACTCGGCGAGCATCAGCCGGGCCAGCGGCATCAGCTCGCCGGGCGCGCCGCTGACCAGCACGGCGGTGACCCGCACACCGGGCGGGGCGGCCCGTACGGCGTCCTCGACGGCGGCCAGGCGGTGCAGGCCGAGCACGACGACCACGCCGTCGGCGGCCAGGTCCACGGGGTCACCGTGCAGGGCGTCGGGCCGTACGGTGTGCTCGTCGGCGGGCGGCCACGGCTCGTCGGCCGGGCGGGGCGGCGCGACGTGCGCGGCGTACAGCGGCTGCCAGGCGTCGTTGAGGTCGAGGCCGCCGAGGTGTTCGCAGGTGGCGACGACGTGGAACGGGTCGACGAAGCCGGGTGAGGTCTGCGCCAGCACGCTCGCGCCCTGCAATGTGGTCAGTGCCGCCTCGGCGACCCGCACCCGCCGCCCCGGCGCGGGAGTGTCCCGCTCGTGCTGGGCGGCCGCCAGCCCCTCCAGCGCCAGCCCGAGCAGGATCGCCTGCAGTTTGAGCAGCTGGGCGTAGGGCCGCCGGACCCGGTCGTCGTCGAGCACCTCGGGCACCAGGTCGAGGGCGGGCGGCGCCGTGCCGGGCACCCTGGTCGCGACGGGCAGGCGGGCCACGGTGGCGCGGGCGTACGCCCCCAGCGCCTCCTGCGGCGTGCGCCCTGGCGCGGCGGCCGAGTCCTCGGCGCGCTCGGCGTCGTCGGCCAGCACCGCGAAGTACAGCGCCCGCTTGCCGGGGAAGTTGGAGTAGACCGCGCCGCGGGTCAGCCCGGCGCGCTCGGCGATGCCGTCGACGGTCGCGTCGCGGTAGCCGCGCGCGGCGAACTCGGCACGGGCCGCCGACAGCACCCCGGCGCGGTTGCGCTGCTGCGTCTCGGCCCTCGTCAGGCGGCTCATCCCCTGCTCCCGTGTCCGTCCGGTAAGCAAGATAACGCGCCAGTCGGATGATGTCATCATCTGGCGGTATCATCTGAAGGTCGACGACCCCCGAGGAGCGCCCGTGACCCGCAGCGACGTGCTGGCCTGCTCCTTCTGCGCCAAGACCCAGCGGCAGGTGCGCAAGCTCATCTCCGGCCCCGGCGCGGTCTGCATCTGCGACGAGTGCGTCGGTCTGTGCAACGAGCTGATCGAGGAAGAGGCCACCGAGCAGGCGGCCGCCGCCCTGCTGCGCCCGCCGACCCCGCGCGACATCCACGCCGCCCTGGAGCAGTACGTCGTCGGTCAGGACGCGGCCAAGACCGCGCTGTCGGTGGCGGTCTACAACCACTACAAGCGCGTCGCCGCCCGGGGCGCGGCCCCGGCCGCCGACTCCC
The DNA here is from genome assembly GCF_011297335.1 of Catellatospora methionotrophica. Classification (GTDB taxonomy): domain Bacteria; phylum Actinomycetota; class Actinomycetes; order Mycobacteriales; family Micromonosporaceae; genus Catellatospora; species Catellatospora methionotrophica. Next base: position 418,251 of record NZ_JAAOTJ010000003.1, read on the forward strand.
CGGTCGAGCTCGGCAAGTCCAACATCCTGCTGATCGGGCCGACCGGCTGCGGCAAGACCTACCTGGCCCAGACCCTGGCCCGCACGCTGGGCGTGCCGTTCGCGATCGCCGACGCCACCGCGCTGACCCAGGCCGGATACGTCGGCGAGGACGTCGACAGCATCCTGGCCAAGCTGATCCAGGCCGCCGACGGCGACGTGCGCCGCGCCGAGACCGGCATCGTGTACATCGACGAGATCGACAAGATCGCCCGTGGCTCCGCGGACCGCACCGCCATGCGCGACGTCTCCGGCGAAGGCGTCCAGCAGGCCCTGCTCAAGATCCTCGAAGGCAGCACGGTACGCGTGCCGCAGCCGAACTCGCGCAAGCAGCCGGCTGAGGAGTTCCTGCAGATCGACACGACCGACGTGCTGTTCATCCTCGGCGGGGCCTTCTCCGGCCTGGAGGAGATCATCGAGCAGCGCTCGCGCCGGCGTGGCATCGGCTTCGGGGCCACCATCCGCTCCGCCGAGCCCACGCTCGACGAGGTCATGCCCGCCGACCTGGTCACGTTCGGGATGATCCCGGAGTTCGTCGGGCGGCTGCCGATCGTGACCACGGTGCGCCCGTTCGACCAGGCCACCCTGATGCGCATCCTCACCGAGCCCCGCAACGCGCTGATCAAGCAGTACCAGCTGCTGTTCGAGCTGGACGGGGTGGAGCTGGAGGTGACCCCGGACGCGGTCGGGGCCATCGCCGAGCAGGCCCTGCTGCGCCGCACCGGCGCGCGGGCCACCCGGGCCATCCTGGAGGAGATCCTGCTCAACGTCATGTACGAGGTGCCCAGCCGCGACGACGTGGCCCGCGTGGTGATCGACCGGGCGACGGTGCTGGACAACGTCAACCCGACCCTGGTCCCCCGGGACCACCCGGTCCGCCGCCGCGCCCGCCGCGCCGACACCGCCTGACCCGCCTGTTAACAAACTGATCACGTCGTGAACGGGCGTTTCAGCCGGTCATCGGATGACCTTGATGACAGGTTGTCCTGATGCGATACGTGATGCGACGGGTTCGGCGGCTCGCCCCGGTGCTGGCGGCGGCCCTCGCCGGGCTCGCGGCGCTGGGCGGCGGCCCGGCTCCGAGGACGGCGCACGCCGCGGCAGCGCCGCAGGCGCGGCCCAACGTGCTGCTGGTGGTCCTCGACGACGCCCGGCCCGAAGGCATGGAAGCGCTGCCGCAGACCATGGCCTGGCTGGCCGACGGCACCGCGTATCCGAACACCGTGGCGGCCACGCCGAGCTGCGGCCCGAGCCGCGCCTCGCTGCTGTCGGGGCGCTACGCGCACAACCACGGCGTGCTGCACCAGGCCGACGTCGGCAAGCTCGACCACACCGGCACGCTGGAGCACACCCTGCAGGCCGCCGGTTACGCCACGGCGGCGGTCGGCAAGTTCACCAACAACTGGCCGCTGGCCCAGACCCCGCCCGGCTTCGACCGCTCGGCCCTGACCGGCGGCGGGTACACCGGCGCCACGTTCCTGGTCGACGGCGTGCGGCGGCACGTGCCGTACTCGACGACGTTCATCGGACAGCAGGTCAACCGCTATCTCGACAGGTTCGAGGCCGACGACGCCCAGCCGTGGTTCATGTACGCGGGCTTCACCGCCCCGCACGCCCCGTGGATCCCCGAGCCGCAGTACGCCGACCGCACCTTCGACTGGACCCCCGGCCCGGCCGTCGGGGAGGCCGACCGCAGCGACAAACCGGCTTACGTGCGCCGCCACCGCGCGAGCCGGGCGCAGGCCGACGAGATCCGCCTCGGCCAGTTGCGCACGCTGCTGTCGGTCGACGACGCGCTGGCCCGCGTCCGCGCCCACCTGGACCGGCTCGGCGAGCGCGAGAACACCCTGGTCGTGCTCGTGTCGGACAACGCCAAGTTCTGGGGCGAGCACGGCCTCGACGAGAAGTTCATGCCGTACGCCGCCGCGTACCGGGTGCCGCTGTTCCTGTCCTGGCCTGGCCGCATCGCGCGCGGTTCCGACGGGCGGCTCGCCTCGACCGTGGACGTCGCCCCGACCGTGCTGGCCGCGACCGGCCTGACCGCCGGTTACCCGCTCGACGGCCACGACCTGCGCGGCGGCGTACGGCGCACCGCGACGCTGCTGGAGTACTGGCAGGACTCGCACAACGGCGGCTACCCCACCTGGGCCTCCCACGTGGTGCCGGGCGAGCGCCAGTTCAGCAGGTACACCGATCCGGCGGGCAGGCCGCTGGCGCAGGAGTACTACGACCTGGCCGCCGACCCGGCGGAGCTGGTCAACCTGCTCGGCGACGCCGACCCGGGCAACGACCCGGACGTCACGGCCGATGCCGCGACGCTGACCGCGTGGCAGACCTGCGTGGGCGCGAGCTGCCCGTGACGGTCAGCGGTTCTGCGCGCGCCAGGCCTGGTAGCGGTGCCAGGCGTCGAGGCCGTCGGGCACCCAGTCCCACGCGGGCAGGCGGGTGGCGATCTCGTCCTCGGTGAGGAAGGCGTGCCAGGCGACCTCCTCGACCTGCGGGTCCACCGGCAGGTCGCAGGTGACCTCGTAGAGCGCGGAGAACCAGGAGTGCTCGGGCGTGTCGTACAGGAAGGTGAACAGCGGCCGGGGCGCGGGCAGCCCGGACACGCCCAGCTCCTCCTCGGCCTCGCGCAGCGCGGCGTCGTCGTAGGTCTCCCCCGCGCCGACGACCCCGCCGACGAACATGTCGTAGCAGGACGGGAAGACCAGCTTCTGCGCGGTGCGCCGGTGTACGAACAGCCTGCCGTCGCCGGTGCGGGCCAGCACGAACACGCAGCGGTGGGTGAGCCTCTCGGCGTACGCCCGCGCGCGGGTCGCCTGCCCCACCACCCGGTCCTGCGCGTCGACGATGTCCAGCAACTCCGAGGCCGACCGCGGCTCCTGCTCACCCATGCCGCCATTGCAGCACGTCCCCGGTCGATCATGGCCAGTGGTGTGGGACGGGCGACAATGGGGCCATGTCCGAGATCGACGAAGACCGCGCCGCGTGCGCGCAGGCACACACCCGGCTGCACCAGATCCTGAGCGCCGTCGACGACCAGACGGTACGGGCCCCGAGCCGGTTGCCCGGCTGGACCGTCGGCCACGTGCTCACCCACCTGGCCCGTAACGCCGACAGCGTGGTGCGGCGGCTCGACGGGGCCGCCCGTGGCGAGCAGGTCGACCAGTACCCCGGCGGTGCGCGGGGCCGGGCCGCCGAGATCGAGTCCGGGCAGGGCCGGTCCGCCAAGGAGATCATCGACGACCTGGTCGCGGCCGACGCGGCCGTCGACGCCGCCTTCGCCGCGGCCACCCCGGACGTGTGGCAGCGCACGGTGCGCGCGGGCAGCGGCGAACTGATCCCCGCCACGCAGCTGCTGTTCTCCCGCTGGCGTGAGGTCGAGGTGCACCACGTCGACCTTGGCCTCGGCTACGGCTGGGAACAGTGGCCCGACGGCCTGGTCGCCCGCTGGCTGCCGAAACTGCTCGCCGAGCTGTCCGACCGCGCCGACGGGCGCGCCCTGATGGCATGGACGCTGGGCCGTGCGCCGATGCCGGAGCTGCGCCCCTGGGGCTGAAAGGCGACACCGGGCGCCGGCAGCACCGGATCGCGGCTGGCCGGGGGCGGTCGTGGGCCCCGGCGGCAGGTCAGCGAGCCGGGGAGGTGTCGCACCCGCCGGATACCGTCATGGTGATCTTCAGGAGGTGTCATGCCGGTTCCGGTGTTCCGCATCGATCGCGGGGACGAGTCCTCGCCGGTGGTCCTGCACGTGCCGCACTCCTCGCGGCGGATCAGCGGCCCGGCGCGGGCCTCGATCGCCCTCGACGACACCGCGCTGCTCGCCGAGCTGGACGCGATGACCGACGCGTACACCGATCTGATCGCGGCGCGGGCCGCGGCGGCGGCGCGCGTACGGCCCTGGACGTTCGTCAACGAGTGGTCGCGGCTGGTCGTCGACCCGGAGCGGTTCCCCGACGACGAGCGCGAGGAGATGGCCGCGGTCGGCATGGGCGCGGTGTACACGCGCACCTCCAGCGGGCAGCGGCTGCGCCCCGAGGACCCGCCCTTCGCCCGGCGGCTGCGCGACGCGCACTTCCACCCGTACGCCCAGGGCATGACCGCACTGGTCGACGAGCGGCTGGCCGCGACCGGCCGTGCGATCGTCGTCGACGTGCACTCCTACCCCCCGCGCGCCCTGCCGTACGAGCTGCACGGCGACGGGCCGCGCCCGCAGGTCTGCCTCGGCACCGACGGCATGCACACCCCGCCGTGGCTGCGCGACGCCGCGGCGAAGGCGTTCGCGGGCTACGAGGTGGGCTTCGACAGCCCCTTCGCGGGCTGCTACGTGCCGCTCAAGCACCACGGCGCCGACGAGCGGGTGTCGGCGCTGATGGTCGAGCTGCGCCGCGACGGCTACCAGCACGCCCCCGGCGGCGAACCGCACTCCGGTCTGGACCGGCTCGCGGCGTCGCTGGCGACCCTGGTCGACGCCCTCGGCGCGCGCTGAGCCGCGAGCGGTCAGGCGGACGCGCGGCGGACCAGGCGGGTCGGCAGGATCAGCGGGTGCGGCTGCTCACCCGCGATCAGGCTGAGCAGCATCTTCGCCAGCTCCCGGCCGAGACCGTGGACGGGCTGGTGGACGGTGGTCAGCTGCGGGTCGGTGTGCAGCGCGGTCTGCAGGTCGTCGAACCCGACCACGGCGACGTCGCCCGGCACGGTACGCCCGTGGGCCTTCAGCGCCCGCAGCGCGCCCGCGGCTATCGCGTCCGATCCGGCGACCACGGCGTCCACCTCGGGGTGCACCGCCAGCAGCCGGGTCATCGCGGCGGCCCCGCCGGGCTCGGTGAAGTCACTGTGCTCGACGCGTGCCGGGTCCAGCCCGGCCACCGCCATGGCGTCGAGGTAGCCGCGGTGGCGCGCGGTGGCCGCCTCGGTGTCCATCTGGCCGGTGATGACGGCGACGTGCCGTCGCCCGAGGCCGATGACGTGCTCGGTGGCCAGGCGGGAGCCGCCGCGGTTGTCGGCGTCGACGTACCAGCGGGGCTCGGCGTGCAGCGGGCGGCCGCCGAACACGACCGGGATGTCGTGCTGGTCGGCGAGCGCGGCGAGCGGGTCGTCGCCGTGCAGCGCCATGAGCATGACGCCGTCGGCGCGCCGTGACCTGAGGATGCGCTGCAGCCGGGTCTGCCCCTGGGCGGTGTCGGCCAGCACGAGCAGCAGTTCGAGTTCGGTCTTCTCCAGTTCGGCGTTGACGCCGAGGATGATCTGCGCGAAGAACGGGTCGGTGAACAGGGCCGGGTCGTGGTGCGACAGCGCCAGCACCACCGCGCCGACCTGCTGGTTGGCCAGGGCTCGGGCGGCCGGGTTGGGCACGAAGCCCAGCTCGGCGACGGCCCGCTCGACGGCCTCCCGCTTGGCCTGGCTGACGTGGCGGGCGTTGTTGATGACGCGGGAGGCGGCCGAGCGTGAGACACCCGCCCGTGCCGCGACCTCGTCGAGCGTCGGCTGACGCTTGGGACCCATGACGCCGTGACACCCCTCTGCGGAGACGGTGGCAAGAGCGTACGCGTCGCCGGAGATGATTGGAAGCGCTCCCAGGCCCTACTTTCCCGGCCGGGGCGCAGAGCGGCGCACAGGACACGCGGCTGGTGCCGACCTGGCCCGTGCAGCGGCGGCTCGCACCCCGGCACACGGCACGCCCGGTAGCCGGGGAAAACTGGGAGCGCTTCCAGTTGGAACATAGGAGTGTCGCGTTAAGACGTCAAGACAACTGTCCGAAACTCCCCCCACCACCAGCCGAACAGTCCCCCCGCGACTGGAACCGCTTCCAGTCGCGGGTTCTGCGGTTTCGGGAAAACTGCCCCTTCCCCGGGCCGGATGAGCGCAGTTTCCCCGAAACCGCTGACGCCGGCCGAGGGCCGGCGGATAAGCGGAGGACGGGTGGGTGGGGGGCTGGCAGGATGGCCGGGTGACGTACGAGGTGCGGCCGCTCCGGCCGGAAGACAGCAAGCTGGCGTGGGATCTGGGCAGTCTCGCCTTCGGGTATCACGAGCAGCCCGTGCCCGACGGGTGGGATCCCAGCTCGCGGGGTCGGCACACGCTCGGGGCGTTCGACCCGGCGGGACGGATGGTCGCCAAGGCCGTCGACCGGGAGCAGGGCCAGTGGTTCGGCGGGCGGATCGTGCCCACGTGCGGTGTCGCGGGCGTCGCCACCGCGCCGGAGCTGCGCGGACGCGGACTCGGCCGGCTCGTGCTCACCCGCCTGCTGCAGGGCGCGCGGGAACGTGGCGCGGTGATCAGCACCCTGTTCGACACCACCCCGCTGCCGTACCGGGCGCTGGGCTGGGAGGAGGTCGGCGCGCTGACCTACTGGACGCTGTCCACCCGCGTGCTCGGCGCGATCCGCCCCGATCCGACGATCACGCTGCGGCCCGCGACCGAGGCCGACCTCCCGGCGGTGCAGGAGCTCTACCGGCAGGTGGCCCGCGCGGGGACCGGCATGATGGAGCGCTCCGGACCGGCGTTCGACGCGACCCCGGCCCAGCTGCTGGCCGACTACCACGGGTTCACCGTCGCCCTCGACGACGCCGGGACCATCGCCGGTTACGCCAGCTGGGACCGCGGTCCCGGCTACGACGCGAGCGGCAAGCTGACCGTCGACGACCTGATCGGGCTGACCCCGGAGGCGACCCGCACGCTGCTGGCCATGCTCGGCGGCTGGGCCAGCGTCGCGCCGACCGCGGTGCTGCGGCTCGGCGCGACCGACCCGGCGTGGTCGCTGATCGCCCGCGTCGACGCCAAGCCCGCGACGGCGCAGCCGTGGATGGTGCGCGTGGTCGACGCGCCCGGTGCGGTCGCGGCACGCGGCTGGCCGCGCCACCTGACCGGCGAGGTGGACCTGGACCTCGTCGACGACGTCTGCCCGTGGCAGCAGGGCCGGTGGCGGCTGGTGCTGTCCGGCGGCGAGGGCCGCCTGGAAGCCGGTGGCGCGGGCACGGTCCGGCTCACCCCGCGCGGCCTGGCCGCCTGGTACGCGGGCGCGGCCACCCCGGAGCAGCTACGCCGCGCGGGTTTCCTGACCGGCGGCGACGCCGACACCGACGACCTGCTGCGCGCCGCCACCGCGGGCCCCCCGCCCACCCTCCACGACTACTTCTGACCACCCGCCGCACCCTCATCCCCGGGCCGCGCCCCGCCTCCGCCTTTCATAGACGCTGGCCTATCTTATCGAGTTCGATCAACAAATACTCGATCAGATAGGCCAGCGTCTATTTTGGAACGGGTTGGGTCGCGCGGCGACCGGTCGGGTCGCGCGTGGCCGCGGGTCGGGTCACGGGTGGGGGCGGCGGCGGGCGATGGAGAGGAGCAGGCCGGCGGCGGTGAGGATCGCGCCCGCGTAGGCGGCGTAGCGGGGCAGGTCGGTGGGGATGCCGAGGTAGACGGTGATGCCGAGGATGCGGGACAGGCCCCATGGGAGCAGCGCCATCTGGTCGTTCCAGACGGTGAGGGCGTGTTCCAGGCCCAGGTAGGCGATGAATGCGGCGATCACGCCCAGCGGGAGGCCCGCCGCGGCCAGGGTGAGGCCGACGGCGCGGCGGCGCAGCAGGGCGTACCGGTCGCGCAGGACGACGGCGGTGGCCACGAACAGCCAGCAGAACGCGGCGAACGCGATCGTGATGTAGACCGTGCGCAGGGTGGGCGAGGTCCAGAAGGCGAACCAGTACTTGCCCGGCCCGCGCCCGGCCAGCGCCGCCAGCAGCAGCACGCTGCGCAGCAGGGCGACCCCGCCGATGACCGCCCACAGGTGGAACGGGTCACGGCGGCCGACGACCAGCCGGGCCACCGCCGCGAACAGCAGCCACCCGCCCAGGGTCACCAGCAGGTGCGCCGGGGCGGCGAACCAGGTGTACACGGCACGGCTGGCCACCAGCACGAACGCGGGCACCAGCCAGACCAGCACCCGGTCCAGCCGCGACGGCGGAACCTCCAGCCCGGCGACCCGCCACGGGCGCACCGCGCCGAGCAGCAGCGCCCGCGCCGCCGCCCCACCCCGGCCACGTCCGCGCAGGCCGAGCACGAACACCAGCAGGATCAGCGCCAGCAGCCCCCGGGCGGCCCAGGCCATCACCGGGTCGCGGTCGGCGCGCGCCGCGCCGAGGTCGGCGGCGGTGAAGTTGTACGCGGGCAGGTCCAGGTCCCCGCCGTAGCGCTGCCGGTGCACGTCGCGCGCGCCCCGGTACACGGTCTCGGCCTGCCGCCAGCCGTCGTAGGCGGCCTGGTCTCCGGTGTCGAGCCACTGGGCGTGGCGCAGCACCATGGTCCGGTACGCGCCCAGCGTCTCGAACAGGTTCACCTGGTAGTCCAGCGTGCTCGTGAACGCGGCGCGCAGTCGCGGCTCGCGCCAGGTCGCCGGGTCGGTCGCGGCGACCAGGTCACGCATGCGCCGGGCCAGCGCGACGGCCCGCTCGCCCTCGTCGATGGCCTGGTCGACCCGGCCGCCGGTGACGGCGTAGATGCTGTCGAGCGCGGCGGAGTCGCCGGTCGCGATGTCCCACTCGAAGATCCACATCATCGGCGGCGGCTCCAGGCCCAGCGCCTTGACGGTCCTGTCCGCGTACGGCCCGAGGTAGAGCCCCTTGGTCACCGCCTCCCGCGACAGCGCCATGGCCTGCCCGATCGCCGCGACCGTGGCCGGATCACCGGAGAACGTGCGGTACGCCCAGTCGGCGGTGACCTGCGCCGGATCGGCGTCGGGATCCCAGGCCAGCCGCGCGACGGCGTACGTGTTGAGGTCGTACAGCTGCCAGAAGCCCGTGCGCAGGTAGAGCGACATCGGGCCGGCGCGCAGCGGGCCGCCGTCCTGGGTCCAGTTCCAGACGCCCTCGACCTTCGGGTTCGCGGCCAGGAAGTCGCGCAGCGCCTGGCGGTGCAGCGCGCCGAGGTCGTTGGGCAGCGAACCGAAGCCCTCGAATTCGCGCCGCGCCTGGAACTCCACGATGCGCCGGTGCTCGCCCGCCAGCAGCGTCGTGTTGAGCGGCAGGTGGCTGTAGAAGTCGCCGAGGGTGTACTTGGTCGACACGATCAGGTGCGGGTCGTCGAACCCGCCCAGCACCTGCTGATACGACGCGGGGTTGGTGTGCAGGTCGCCGACCGCGCCGACACCGACGGTCCAGGTGCGGAAGATGACCTCCCGGTCGGCCCGGCCCGCCGTGTCGAGCAGCGCCCGCAGCATCGCGCGCACCGCGACGTCGGTGGTCACGGCGAGCTTCGACGAGTAGTCCCAGCCGTTCTGGGCGTACACCTCGCCGCCCTCGCCGATGCGCACCATCAGCCCGTCCACGAACGGCATGCTCTCGAACAGCTCCGCCAGCCCCGCCTGGTAGACGGCCCACAGCCGGGCGTCGGCGACGTCGAGCCCGCCGACGGTGCGCGTCAGGTACGCCTCCAGCGGCGGTGACACCGCGAGCATGTCGGTGAGCAGGAAGACCTTCATCCCCATGTCCTCGGCGTACCGGAAGACCGGCCCGAACGCGGCGACCATCGCCCTGGCCCGGTCGACGTGGGTGTCCCCGGCCGGGTAGACGGCACGGCCGTCGCCGACCTTGGCGAACGTGACGTACTCCAGGAAGCCCGGCACCACCACGCCGTTGTAGCCCTGCGCGGCCGCGTGGTCCACGAACTGCCGGAACTGCGCGTCGATGCGGGCGACCGCCGCCGGGTCGACCCACGGGGCCTGCGGGAGCAGGGCTTCGCCGACGACGTCGGTGTTGAGGTTGTAGTCGTCGCCCGCGCCGAAGGCCGCCGCGTCCGGCTCGCGCCCGACCGACCCGGCGTCGGTCAGCCGCAGCCCCAGCCGCGGCGTGACGACCCGCCCGTCGTCCCCGGCGGGCACGACCGGCACGCCCGAGCGGATCCGGTCGGCGATCCGGTACAGCCCCGCCGCCGTCCCGGCGACGTCCGCGCCCTCGACGGCCAGCTCGGAGCCCCGGGCAGTGAGCCGGTACGCCTCCGGCGCGGCGGCCATGGTGGCGAGCACCCCGGCCCGCAACGTCGTCGCACCAGCGGCGGGCAGCGCAACCGCCGTCTGCGGCGGCACGGAGGTCATCGTCGGGCGGGGCAGGCCACGGGCCGCGAGCGCGTCGGCGACCGCGGTCGCGGCCTTGGTCAGTCTCGGTTCGGCCGGGACCGCGATGGTCGCCAGCGGCGGCGGGGGCACGGTCTCGCGCGGCGGGGCGGCGACCGGGTCCTCGCGGGGCACCGCGGCCGGGGTGTGGCTCAGGCCGAGCGCGTCACCGACGCCCCAGGCCACACCGCCGCCGAGCAGCAGCAGGACGACGGCTGCGGCCAGCAGCGGGTACGGCTTACGCACGCGGGAAACATGAAACACGCTCGCATCGTAGTGCCGCCGGGGCCCTCGCTTTGATCACGATTTCCCAACGGAAACGCCGTCACCGGTGGGCGGGCTGCGGCGGCTGCGGGGGCGGCCCGCTGACCCGGTCGCGCCCGGCCCGCTTGGCGCGATACAGCGCATGGTCGGCGCGTTCGAGCAGCTCGTCACCTGCCTGCCCGTGCTCGGGCCAGCACACCACGCCGAGACTGGCCGTCACCCGGATGACGGCTCCCCCGTGCATCACCGGGCAGCGGGCGATCGCGCTCCGCAGCCGCTCGGCGACCACCACCGCGTCCCGGTGCTCGATGCCGGGCAGCAGCACCCCGAACTCCTCGCCGCCCAGCCGCGCCGCCACGTCCACCACCCGCAACTCCCGTACCAGCAGCGCCGCCATGGTCCGCAGCACCTGGTCGCCGGCGGGGTGGCCGTGCCGGTCGTTGACCGCCTTGAAGTGATCGAGGTCGAGCATGAGCAGCGACACCGGTGACCGGGTGCGGCCCGCCTGGGACAGCGCCCCGTTCAGCCGCTCCTCGAAGGAGCGCCGGTTGTGCAGGCCGGTGAGGGGGTCGCGGACCGCCAGCTCGGTGAGCGTGGCCCGCTGCACGGCCAGCCGGTCGGCCATACCGTTGAAAGCCTCGGCCAGGTCGCCCAGCTCACCGCGGCCGCCGACCGCGGCACGGGCCCGGCCGTCGCCCGCGGCCAGCAGGTCCGCGGCGCGGGTCAGCCGCCGCAGATCCCGGACGAGGCCGTGCGACAGCAGAAAGCCCAGCGCCAGCGCCGCGCCCATCCCGGCCAGGCTGGTGACCACGATGATCTGCCGCGTACGGCCGCCGGCGGCCAGCAACTGCCGGTAGAGCGGCGTGTACTCCAGCAGCACCGCCCCCACGATCTGGTTCTGGGCGGCGCGCATCGGCACCGCGACCAGTTCGATGCCGTTCGGGAAGTCGACGTTGAGCTCGTGGAAGGCGCGCGGCCGCCCGTCGCGCATGGTGGCGGCCACCTCGCCGCCCCGGTCATCGGCGAACAGCTTGCCCTGGTTGGCCGGAACCGCGTCGGCCAGCACCCGCCGGTTCAGGCCGACGATCTCCAGGTCGCGGTTGCCGTCCCGGTTGACCCGGCTGACGTACGCCTGCAGGCCGGTCGGCTGCTGGTAGAGCAGCGACCGGCCCGGCCCGGTGGGCTGGGTGGCCATGTGGGCGACCTGCTCGGCGACGTTCTCCGCCTCGATCTGGGCCGCCCGCAGGCTCGACGCGTGCTGCTCGCGGATGGCGACCAACCCGACCAGTGGCAGCAGCAGCGCGACCGCCAGGAACGCCACGGTCAGGCGCGGGCCGACCCGGGCGAGCGGCCCGCCCAGGGCGGTGGGCAGGGACGCCCAGATCGTCACCGCCCGTTTCCGCACCACCGCGAACAGGTTGATCATCTTCGGCTCGAATGGCCGGATCGTTCGGCACGCATGTCAGCTCCCATGAAGGGACCCCCAGGTCAGCGGCCTATAACTGTAGCTCTGCTAACGATCGCCGGCATGGTTTCCCCGCTCACAGCCGATCCTCAGGCGGGCCCGGTCAGCCGCTCGGCGATGAGCGCGGCGGGCCGGTCGGTCATCAGGATCGTGTAGTGGTTGGTGTCGTCGACCAGCTCCGGACGCAGCAGCGGCGCCTGCGCCGCCCAGTGGTCCACCACCGGCTGCGGCAGCATGCCCGGCGCCTGGCCGAACATGCCGCGCGGGGCGTACAGCAGCGTCGCGGGCAGGGGCAGCCTCACCAGGTCGTCGCCGAACGCGGCACCGTTGACCAGCAGGTCGCGGCCGTCCGCGTAGACGGCCTCGGAGCTGGTCCGGGAGCGGATCGCGCCGGGCTCGCCGGTCGCGTCGTAGCGCACGTACGCGGCCATGTCGTCGTTCCAGTCCCCGGCCAGCGCCGGGTGTGCCTGGAAGAAGGCGACGTAGGCGTCCACCGACGGGTAGGTCTCGCGCAGCCGGGCCACGGCCGGGCCGATGGTCAGCTCCAGCAGCTTGTCCGGGTCGAACTCGGCCGGGACCGGCAACGGCAGCCCGCCGTCGACCAGCACCAGGCGGCTGAACAGCTCGGGCCGGCGCACGGCGGCGCGCAGGGCGGCGTACGCCCCCATCGACTGCCCGGTCAGTGCGACCGGCGCGCCCAGGTGCTCGGCGACCGCGGCCAGATCGGCGGCATGAGCGTCCATGCCGTACGGGCCGGGCAGCCCCGCGCTGCCGCCCCGGCCGCGCAGGTCGACCGCCACCAGGCTCCAGTCCTCGGGCAGCCGGCGGGCCACCGCCCGGAACGACATCGCCGAGGCGGTGATGCCGTGCGCGGCGACCGCGATCTTCTCCCCGTCGCCGAAGCGCAGGGCGTGCAGCGAACCGCCGGGAACCGGGATCTCGATCGAGCGCATGGGTCAGCCTTTCTTGACGGGGGTGGTGCCCGAGGTCCGGGCGGTCTTCGGCGCGGGCTCGGGTGCGGCGACGACCGCCCCGGCCAACTGGAGGGCGAAACCTGCGTACGTGTCGGCGACCTGGTCGCGGGTGTACGGCTGGTCGGGGCCGAACCAGTGCGCGACCTGCATGCCCATCGAGCCGATGGCGGTCGCGGCCAGCAGCGGGTCGGCGACCCGGAACACGCCCTGCGCGACGCCCAGCCGCAGCACGCGCAGGCCGAGTTCGCGTGACTGCTCGCGCAGGGCCAGGGCGGGCGCGGCCCGTTCCGGCGACAGCGCGTGCAGTTCGGCGTTGGCGACCAGCGCCAGCAGCGGGAAGTCGGCATGCGCGCCGACCTGCGCCCGCACCAGCGCGGCGAGCTGCGCGGCGGGGCCCGGCGGGGCCTCGACCAGGGCCTGCTGCAGCCGCTGGTGCAGTTCGGCGTGCCCGAGCAGGACCAGTTCGGCGAGCACGTGCTCCTTGGCCGGGAAGTGCGCGTACAGCGTGGCGGAGTTGATGCCCGTCGCCCCGGCCAGGTCACGGATCGATGTGCCGTGGAAGCCGTATTCGGCGAACAGCCGCAGCGCCGACAGCAGGATGCGGCCGCGGGTGCCGGGCGGGGTCACGCCCTCGGGCAGCTCGACGGCGACGGCGCTCAGCCGCCGGGGCTCCCACCGGGGCGTCGTCACATGCGCTCCTCTACCCATCGACCGATTGGTTGACACCGTAGCCGACCGGGCGCATAGTCGCTAGCAATCCTGCTACCCAATCAATCGATTGGTTGGCAACTGGATCCGAGAGGAGAGCGCGCCATGTCCGTCCCGTCCCCGGACCGCACCGCCGTTCCACCGCTCCGCCGCCTCGCCACCGTCGCCGCCACCGCACTCGCCGTGCTGCTGGCCCAGCTCGCGGTGCCACCCGCCCCCGCCCAGGCCGCGAGCGGCTTCTTCCACGGCGTGTACGCCAGCGTCTACGGCACCCGCGACTACCACGGCTACGTGCCCTCGTCGTACCGTCCCGGCACGCCCATGCCACTGCTGGTCGCCCTGCACGGCTGCACCGAGAACGATGTCGGCTTCGACCTGCTGTCGGGCTGGAGCGCCGAGGCCGAAGCGCGCGGCTTCATCGTGGTCTTCCCCGACCAGAGCAACATCGTCAACCCCGCCACCTGCTGGAACTGGTTCCTGGAGACCAACCAGCACCGCGGCTGGGGCGAACCGGCCATCATCGCCGGGATCACCAACCGGATGCGCTCGCAGTACACCGTCGACGCCAGGCGGATCTTCACGACCGGCGTCTCGGCGGGCGGCGTGATGGCCAACATCATGGGGGTGACCTATCCGGACCTGTTCGCCTCCGTCTCCGTGATGGCGGGCTGCGAATACGACTGCGACGTGCTGCAACTGCAGACGGCACGGGAATCCGGCCGCCGGGCGCTGCAGGAGATGGGCAGCCGGGCCCGCCCCGTGCCCGCGATCATCTTCCAGGGCACCGCCGACCTCGTCGTCCCACCGTCCACGGCGTACCGCATCGCCGAGCAGTGGACGACCGTGGCCGGTGCCGACCCGGTCGCCGACAGCGTGGTCACCGGTCAGGTCCCCGGCGGACGCAGCTTCACCCGCCTGACCTACCGCACCACGTCCGGCCAGCCCCTCGTCGAGCAGTACATGATCGACGGAGCGGGTCACGCGTACCCCGGCGGTTGCCCGTGCAGCCTCTACGGCGACCCCGGCGGCCCCGACGCCACCGCCCTCAGCTGGGACTTCTTCCTCGCCCACCCCAAACCCTGACGCGACAGAGGAAGGGTGCCCGCACATCGTCGCGCGATGTGCGGGCGCCCTTCCTCTGGTCTCAGCGGCCCTGGGCGGCGAGCACGGGCTCGGCGCCGGGCACGACCTCGTCCGGGGCGGGCGGCGTGGAGCGCAGTTCGTCCACGCGCACCAGCACGACGCCGCCGATGATCAGCGCCCCGCCGAGCAGTTGCACCGGCACCGGCAGCTCGCCCAGGAACAGCCAGGCGATCAGGACCGCGAACAGCACCTCGGTCAGCCCGACGAACGACGACAGCCGCGCGCCGAGGATGCGTGCCGCGCCGATGCCGGACACGTACGCGATCACCGCTGCGACCACCGACAGCCCCACGATCGGCACCAGCCAGCTCATCCGCTCGCCCGCGAACGTGACGTCGCCGAACGTGGCCCGCAGCGGCAGCGCGCCGACCGCGCCGAGCGCCAGCAGCACCACCGCGCCGATCGCCATGCCGCTGCTGGCCATCGCCACCGACGGCAGCCGCTCGTCGACCCGCGCGCTGAGCACGAAATACGCCGCCAGGCCCACCGCCGCGCCGAGGCCCCACAGCACGCCGACCGGATCGATGCTGCCGCCGCCGGTCAGGTCGAGCACGAAGAACAGCCCGAGCATCGCCGCAGCCGACCCGGCCAGGGTCAGCCGGCGCGGCCGCTGGCCGTGCCGGGCCCACATCCAGAACACCACGAGAATGATGCCGAGGTACTCCAGGAGCAGGGCGACCCCGATGGGCAGGTATCGGACGGCGTTGAAGAAACCGACCTGCGCGCCTGCGACGGCGAGCAGCCCGAAGACGCCGATCGAGCCGAGGTTGTCGCGCACCACGTGCCACTTGCCGCGCAGCGCGAACACGGTCGGCACGGCCAGGATCAGGGCGGCGATGCCCACTCGCGCGGCGACCGCCGCCTCGGCCGACCAGCCCGCCTCGATGAGGGACCGGGCGAAGGTGCCGGAGGTGCCGAACGTCGCGGCCGACAGCAGGGCCAGACCGAGGCCGACACCGGCGGAGCGTTGGGTCTGCATGGAACTCACCTCGGGGAGCACGGAAAGCGTAATGAGTAAAACACCGCTATGCTGATGACAGTAGACCTGACCCGTGACAGGAGTCAAGATGCTTTTTGCCCATGACACCGAGGTCGCGCTGGTGGCCGCCGCGGCGCTGGTCAACACCACCGGCTCGGACGGCGAGAAGCTGCCCGACCTGGCCGCGCTCGACGACTTCTTCCGGGCGTACGGCTGGTCCGGCGGCCGCGAGCACACCCTGGCCGAACTGCGCGCCGTGCAGGCCCTGCGCCCCCGGCTGCGCCGCGTCTGGGAGGCCGACGAGGACGAGGTCGTCGACATCGTGAACACGCTGCTCCGCGAGTCCAGCGCGCTCCCCCAGCTCGTCCGGCACGACGAGTGGGACTACCACCTGCACGCGACCCCCGCCAACGCGCCACTGGCCACCCGGATGGCGGTCGAGGCCGCGATGGCACTCGTCGACGTGGTCCGCGGCGGGCAACTCGGCCGCCTGCGCATCTGCGAACACCCCGACTGCGGCGACGTCGTCGTCGACCTGTCCAAGAACCGCTCGAAACGCTTCTGCGACACCGGCTGCGGCAACCGCGCCGCAGTCACCGCCTACCGCGCCCGCAAAGCCGCCACCCGCCCCTAACCCACCCCGCGCCGCCGCGTCCCGTCCCACCCCGCGCCGCCCCGTCCCACCCCGCGCCGCCCCGT
The DNA here is from genome assembly GCF_011297335.1 of Catellatospora methionotrophica. GTDB lineage: Bacteria > Actinomycetota > Actinomycetes > Mycobacteriales > Micromonosporaceae > Catellatospora > Catellatospora methionotrophica. The sequence continues at coordinate 434,626 of NZ_JAAOTJ010000003.1, forward strand.
CCCACCCGCGCCGCCGCGCCCCACCTCGCGCAACTCTTAAAGAGTCGCGCCTTCCCGGCCCTTCTCAGGCCGCAAGTCTTTAAGAGTTGCGGCAGGCGGGGGTGGGTGGGTTAGTCCCTTCGCCTGAATGGCGGCCCGTTCACGGGTGAAAACCGTGCGTGGCGGTTGCGGCCGTGGTCGGGGTGGTGGTGCCGTGGTGGTGGTCGCCCGTGCTGACGTCGTCTCTTCTTGGTCCGTATGAGGCCGTGGGTTAGTCGGACGCCGGCAGCCGCGCCTGGGGCCTTTCACTGTTGCTTCGAGCACGAGGACTAGATTCGCTGTTCCCTGTGGCTGCCGCGGGCGACCGCCCTTTGTTCGCCCTCGGCAAGGGAGCACGTGATGCTGGAGCAGACGCAGGAACGTGAGGAGATCGTCGAACGGGTCGCGGCGCTGGACGTCGGCAAGAAGTCGCTGGTGTGCTGTGTGCGTATCCCCGACCCGGCCAAACCCGGCCGCAGGTTGCAGGAGGTCCAGACCTACTCGACCATGACCCGGGCGTTGTCGGGCATGGTCGGCCGGTTGCGGGACCTGGGTGTGACGCG
>NZ_JAAOTJ010000030.1 GCF_011297335.1 Catellatospora methionotrophica
TGGTGGGGGCGGGGCGGCGGGCGGGGTGCCGCCAGGTGGGGCGGCGGGTGGCGGGGCTGGTGAGGGTGGGGTTCAGGTGAGGGCTTTGGCTAGTTCTATGCGGGAGCGGATGTTGAGGCGGGCGAAGATGTTGCGCATGTGGTGGTCGACCGTGCGGGGGCTGAGGAAGAGCTGAGCGGCGACCTCGCGGTTGGTCGCGCCGTCGCAGACGAGGCGGGCGATCTGGAGTTGCTGGGCGGTGAGGACGTCGGCGGCGCGTACGGCGGGGGCGTCGACGGCCTCGCCTGCTGCGCGCAGTTCGGCGCGGGCCTGGTCGGCCCAGGCGGGCGCGTCGAGCTGGGTGAAGGTCTCCAGGGCCCGGTGCAGGTGTTCGCGGGCGTCGCGGGGGCGGCGGGCGCGGCGCAGCTCCTGGCCGTACAGCAGCTCGGTGCGGGCCTGCTCGAAGTCGGCCTCCCCGGCCAGGTGCAGGGCCAGCGCCTGCTGGAAGTGCTCCTCGGCCTCGGCGCTGCCGCGCGCGGCGAGCAGGGCGTGGCAGCGGGCCGACAGGGCCCGGCGCACCGGGTCGCCGGTCGACGACGCCCACAGGTCGAACCCGGCCAGCGCCGCGACGGCCTGCTCCCGGTCGTCGGCCCGGACCGCCGCCTCGACCAGCCACGGTGTGGCCATGGCCTGCACCACGATGTGGCCCCGGCCGGTGACCGGGCAGGCGATGCCCGCGATGCGGGCGACGGTGTCGGCGGGGCGGCCCGCGATCAGGTCGAGCACCGCCAGCGCCCACTGGCTCAGCGCCTTGGGCCGGTTGACCTGCCCGGTGCCGGGCGCGACCTCGATGTCGCGGATATGGCGCAGGGCCTGTTCCCGGTCACCCCGGATGGCGGCCAGCACGGCCAGCATCGCCTGGTGGTCCCCGGCGTAGTTGCCCTGCCCGCAGGCCCGCGCGGCGCGCAGCCCGTGCATGCTGGTGGCCGCGGCGGCGTCGTAGCGGCCGAGCCAGTACTCGGCGTACGCGGTCATCTCCAGGGCCAGGGGCAGCGCCGACACGTCGCCGCTGTCCCTGGCGACCTCGACGGCGCGGGCGGCCAGCCGGTGCGCGCCGACGTCGTCGGCCAGCAGCAGTGCGGCGGCGCTGGCGCAGGTCAGCGGGGACGCGGTGTCCAGGGCCGCGCCGAGTTCGAGGACGCGCCGCAGGGGCGCGAGCGCGCGGTGGTGACGGCCGCCGAAGGTGTACGCGAACCCGGCGATGTGCTCGAACACCACCTCCAGGTCCGGCGGGTCGCCGGGGCGGCGCAGCGCGGCGGCCCGGCTCGCCACCTCGGCGTAACGCGGGTAGTCGCCGGAGAAGCAGACGGCCTCCCCGGCCCGCATCAGCGCCAGCACGGCCAGCTCGCGATCGGAGGCGGCGAGCCGGTCGGCGATGGTGAGCAGCGACTCGGCGGCGTTCGCGGTGGCCCCGGCGCGCAGCTCGATCTCGCCGGACAGCACCTCGCTCTCGGCTGACACGCCCGGGGCGGCCGGACGGGCGCGGCGCAGCAGGCTGCGGGCCCGCCCGGCGCTGCCGGACTGCCAGGCGTATCGCGCGGCGGTGACCAGCCTGCTGGCCGCCCCGCCGGGTTCGGTGGTGAGCTGCGCGGCGTGCTCCAGCGCCGCCGACGCCCGCGAGTAGCCGCCGCCGGTGGCCGCCTCCTCCAGTTCCTCGGCCAGCTCGGCGTCGGGGCCGTGCGCGGCGGCGGCCAGGTGCACCGCGCGGCGCAGCCGCTGGCTGTCGGCGTCGAGGATCTGCGCCAGGTGCAGGTGCGCGGCCCTGCGCTGGGCGAGGGGCGCCTCCTCGTACGCCAACGCGCGCGCGATGGGCTGCGGGAACACGATGCCGCCCCGGCTGACCCGGACCAGTCCCCCGCGTTCGGCGGGCGCGAGCGCGGCGATGTCCACGCCGGAGCTGTGCGCGGCCCGCATCAGGCCCGCGGCGTCGGTCTCCTCGTCGGCGGCGGCGAGCAGCAGCAGCCAGCGCGTGTCCGGCGGCAGCCGGTCGAGCCGGGCGCGGTACGTGCGCAGCAGCGCGCTGTCGGCGGGCAGCCGCGTCGGCAGCGGGGCCTCCCCGGCGAGCTGGCTGTCGCTGAGCGAGTCGGCCAGGTCGGCGAGCGCCCGAGGGTTGCCGCCGCCCAGCGCGGCGAGCACGGCCGGCACGTCATCGCTCGGTTCCACGGCACGCGGCCAGGCACCCGATGCCGTCCGACCGGAGCCGTCCTCGGCAGCGCTCCGGGCATGCGCGAGGTCTTCGGCCCAGCCGTGGTCACGCCCGGACAACAGATCAGCCAGCATGGCGCGGCCGGATGCCGGGTCGAGCGGCCGGAGCGGGAGGCGCGGCACGCCGTTGAGCGGGAGTTCGGCGGTGGAGGTGAGCAGCAGTGCCACCCGGTGGGCGCGGACCCGGCGGGCGGTGAACGCGATGGCGTCCAGCGACGGCCGGTCCAGCGCGTCGGCGTCGTCGACGCAGCACAGCACGGGATGCTCCCGGCCCAGTGTGCCCAGCAGCGTGAGCACGGCCATGGACAGGGCGAGCCGGTCGTCGGCGGCGCAGCCCTGCCCGGACAGCGCCCGGGTGAGCGCGAGCGCCTGGTGCGCGGGCAGGTCCGCGATACGTTCCGCCACCGGCTGGAGCAGGCTCTGCAGCCCGGCGTACGGCAGGTCGGCCTCCTCGTCCAGGCCGGTGGCCCACAGCAGGACGGTGCCGTCGGGGGCGGCGGCCGCGGCGTGGCGCAGCAGGGCGGTCTTGCCGCCGCCGAGGTCGCCGTGCAGGAGCAGGGCTCCGCCCACCCCGGCGGCCGCACCGGCCTGGAGTTCGGCGATCGTCTGCTGCTCACGGGCCCGCCCGCGCAGCCTTGGTATGTGCACTGTCGATGCATTTACCATGCCGACAGTGTTACCTATAAGTAACGGCTTTGGAAAGACGCGGATCGTGCCGCTTATGCCATCCCCGACGCCATCGCCGTGAGCAGCAGCGCGGTGACGGTGCGGACCATGACACCGCGCGCGGCGTCCACGTCCAGGTCCAGCCCGTCCAGCAGCATCGACCAGGCGGGCCACATGGTGGACGCGATCAGCGCGGCCAGCAGCTGGTCCCGTCCCTGACCGGCCATCTCCAGCTCGGGGGCGAACAGCGCGGACACCTCGTCGCGTACCCGGTCGATGTGCTTGAGCCGGTTGCGGCGCAGCTGGGCCGAGACCGGCTCGCGCATCGCCGCGGCGCGCGCCATCGGCGCGATCAGCTGCAGCAGCTCGGCCCGCTGGCGGCAGTACTCCTCCACCCGCCGGTGCAGCGGCAGCGACGGGTCCACCGGCTGGTAGGCCGCGTCCTGGCGGGCGAGCACCTGCCCGCCACTGGCCTCGAACAGGGTCTCCATGTCGGAGAAGTTGGTCCACAGGGCACGCAGCGACACCCCGGCCCGCTCGGCGATACGCTCGCCGGTCGGCCGCAGGTCACCCTCCGTGATGAGCGCGAGGTGCGCGTCCACGATGGCGGCCCGGGTGCGCTCGGCGCGGGCGGTGCGCCCGTCCACCCTGCCCTCGGTCCCGGTCCTGCTCATACCGCCCCCGCCACCCTCTCGACGGTGCTGCCCACCGCGCCGACCGAACGTGCACGCAGAGTGTAGTCGCGCGGCTCACGCCGTGATCCGGCCGCTCGCCGCCGTCCCACGATCGGGACGGTGTGGCCGGGTCGCGGCGTCACGGGTTCGCCAGCCGCTGCTCCAGGTCCTGCTGCAGGCGGTTCATGCCACGCAGCCAGCGGTCGGGGTCCTCGGCCCGGCGCGCGTAGTAGGCGGCGACCTCGGCGTGCGGCAGCACCAGGAACGTGTCCCCGCCGAGCGCGGCCACCACGGCCTCGGCGCACTCCTCGGCACTGATCGCGCCGGGATCGAGCAGCACGCTGCCGCCCGGCCCGGACGCCTCCAGCATCGGGGTGCGCACGCCCTGCGGGCACAGCGCCTGCACGACCACGCCGCGATGGGCGTACGTGGCCCGCAGCCACTCCGCGTGCGCCACGGCCGCGTGCTTGGTGACCGCGTACGGCGCGTTGCCGAGCATGGTGAGCAGTCCCGCCGCCGACGCCGTGACCAGCAGGCGGCCCCGCCCGGCGGCCAGCCAGCGCGGCAGCAGCGCCTGGGCGGCCAGCACGTGCGACCGCACGTTGACCCGCCACGCCAGCTCCCACGCGTCCGCGCCGTCGGCGGGCGGGGCGACCCCCGCGTTGGCGCAGAACAGGTCCAGCGCCCCGAACGTGTCCCACGCGTAGTCCACCAGCGCCGCGACCTGAGCCTCGTCGGCGACGTCGGCAGGGAACGCCAGGCCGCCGGTCTCGTCGGCGACCCGCTGGGCGGCGACCGGGTCGCGGTCGTTGACGATCACCCGCGCGCCGTCGGCGGCGAAGCGGCGGGCCAGGGCCGCGCCGATGCCGGACCCGGCGCCGGTGACGACGACCGCTGCGCGGTCGAGGTGGAGGGCGGTCACATGGGCTCCTTCGCCGAAGGCCTAGTTGCACTAGCAGTGCCGATATTAGGGAGAACGGGACGGTCGGTCAACGGAGCACGGTCATGGTGACATGCCCCACCTGGCACGGCATTGACAGGGCCGGTCAACAAGATGCAGCTTGGGTGCACAAAGTTTGCCGTACTCGCGAAAGGACCCGACCGTGCCTGAAGCTGTGGTGGTCGCTGCGGCCCGCTCCCCGATCGGCCGCGCCAACAAGGGCTCCCTGGCCACGAAACGCCCCGACGACCTGGCCGCCGACATCGTGCGCGCGGCGCTGGACCAGGTGCCCGCCCTGGACCCGCGGGAGATCGGCGACCTGGTGCTCGGCTGCGGCCAGCCCGCGGGCGTGCAGGGTCACAACCTCGGCCGGGTGGTCGCCACCATGCTGGGGCTCGACCACCTGCCCGGCACCACCGTCAACCGGTACTGCTCGTCGTCGCTGCAGACGACCCGGATGGCGCTGCACGCGATCCGGGCGGGCGAGGGCGACGTGTTCCTGTCCGTCGGCGTCGAGTCGGTGTCGCACTACGGCCTCGGCCGCAGCGACGGCATGCCCGGCACCCGCAACGCGCGCTACGACGGCGCGCTCGCCCGCACCGAGCAGCGGGCCGCCGAGGGCGCACCGTCCTGGCACGACCCGCGCGAGGACGGCGAACTGCCCGACGTGTACATCGCGATGGGCCAGACCGCAGAGAACGTGTCACAGCTCAGGGGCGTCTCCCGGCAGTTGCAGGACGAGTTCGCCTGCCGCTCGCAGAACCTCGCCGAGCAGGCGGTCAAGGACGGCTTCTGGGCCCGCGAGATCACCCCGGTCACGCTGCCCGACGGCACGGTGGTCAGCGCCGACGACGGCCCGCGCGCCGGGGTCACCCTGTCCGCGCTGGCCGGGCTGGCCCCGGTGTTCCGCCCCGACGGCACCGTCACCGCGGGCAACTGCTGCCCGCTCAACGACGGCGCGGCCGCGCTGGTCATCATGTCCGACGTACGCGCCGCCGAGCTGGGCATCACCCCGCTGGCCCGCATCGTCTCGACCGGACTGTCCGCGCTGTCCCCCGAGATCATGGGCCTCGGCCCGGTCGAGGCGTCGAAGCAGGCCCTCGCCCGCGCGGGCATGACCATCGGCGACGTCGACCTTGTCGAGATCAACGAGGCGTTCGCCGTACAGGTCGTCGCCAGCGCCGCCGAGCTCGGCCTCGACTGGGACAGGCTCAACGTCAACGGCGGCGCGATCGCCGTCGGCCACCCGTTCGGCATGACCGGCGCCCGCATCACCACCACCCTGCTCAACTCCCTGCGCTGGCACGACAGGTCCATCGGCCTGGAGACCATGTGCGTGGGCGGCGGCCAGGGCATGGCCATGGTCCTGGAACGCCTCTCCTGACCGCCCCACCGGCCCGGCACGCGTGGCGCGTGCCGGGCCGGGCTCACCCTGATGGGTCGATCATGAACTGACGAACGTCAGGATGCTGCGGGGATGGTGTTGGCGGTGGGCGCGGGGCGCTCCTCCTTGAACTCGTTCACCGGGCCGGCGGCGGAGTCGGTCTCGTAGACGGGGCCGAAGAACTCCTGGTTGCCGGCGGTGACCTTGGTGAGCTTGCCGCCGCCCATACCCGCGTGGTTGTCCTTGCTGAAGCGGAACGGGGCGAGGCCGGGGCCCTTGAAGCCGCCCTTCTCGACGGCGGCGATCAGGCCCTCCCGGGTGAGGTCCTTGCCTGCGGCCAGCAGCGACTGGACGAACAGGTACGCCACCGACATGCCGTAGACCGTGTTGCCGTTGAACGGGGCGCTGCCGTTGTACTGGTCGTGGATCTTCTTGAAGGCGGCGGTCCACGGGTCGCTCATGTCGACCGGCGACGGCAGGTTGGAGATGCCGACCATGCCCTCCAGCAGGACCTTGCCCTCACCGAGCACCTTGGACAGGGTCAGGTAGTCCGAGCCGACGTTCGACACGACCCACTGCGGCTTGAAGCCGAGGCGGGCCGCGGTGCCCATGGACAGCGCGGTGAAGCCCGGCACGGTGGCCAGCACGACGACCTCGCACCCGGCCGCCTTCAGCGCACCGATCTGCGGGGCGACGTTCTGGTTGCTGGTGACGTACTTCTCCTTGGCGACCACCGCTCCCGCGCCGAGCACCTGCTCGACGCCGACCAGCGCGTCGCGGCCGAAGTCGTCGTCCTGGCCGAAGAAGCAGGTCTTCTTGCCCGCGTAGGTGGCCTTGATGTGGGTGGCCAGGATCTTGCCCTCGACCGTGTAGTCGGTGTTGAAGCCGAACGTGCCGGGGTACTTGTCCGGCTGGTTCCAGCTGCGGCTGCCCGAGGCGACGAACAGGTCCGGGACCCGGTTGGTCTTCAGGAAGTCCAGCACGCCGGTGTGGGTGGGGGTGCCCAGGCCGTTGAGTATGGCGAAGACCTTGTCCTCCAGCACCAGCTTGCGCACCACGGTCTGGGTGTTGGCCGGGTTGTAGCCGTCGTCCATGAACTTGTACGTGATCTTGCGGCCGTTCACCCCGCCGTTGGCGTTGACGTGGTCGAAGTACGCCTTGCTGGCCGGGGCGATCTCGGAGTAGCCGGCCGCGGCGGGACCGGTCAGCGGCATGTGCGTGCCGACCACGATCTCGCCGGCGGTCACGCCGGGCACGTCGGCCGGCGGGGTGTTCGCGTCCTCGCTGCAGGCCGCGACAGCCGCGAGCAGCACGGCGGCCGTGGCGAGCGAGAGCCCGCGTCGGGTCAGGGCGTTCATGGAAACACCGGTCCTTCCGTCACGCTTACATTGATGAATATCGATATAACAGGGGTGGAGCGCTTGGTACGGTGGTGCGGTCGCGAGATCAGCGGGCGGGCGCCCGCCGCCGGGCCCTCGCGCCGATCCGGCGCAGCAGGCCCTGCACGCCGCCCGGGGCGGCGATCATCACGACGATCAGGGTCAGCCCGAAGACGGCCAGCGGAAGGTTGCCCTCCAGCCGCTGCGCCACCGCGGGCGGAAGGGACACCAGTTGCGCGCTGTCGTGGGTCAGGTCGGGCAGCGCCACCAGCAGGATCGCGCCCCACACCGCGCCCGACAGGCTACCCAGCCCGCCGATGACCACGGCCATCAGCAGGAACAGCGACAGCGTCAGCGAGAACGCGCCCGGCGACACGCTCTGCGCCAGCAGCGCCAGCAGGCCGCCGCCGAGCCCGGCGCTGGCCGCGCTCACCACGAAGGCCAGCACCTGCGTACGCCCGACGTGGATGCCCGCCAGCCGGGCGGCCACCTCGTCGTCGCGTACCGCACGCAGGTTGCGCCCGACCCGGCTGCGCACCAGGTTGGCCAGCAGCAGCATGGTCAGCAGCGCCCCGGTCAGCGCGACCCAGGCCTGCCAGCGCTCGTTCGGGAAGTACAGCCCGAGCGACAGCGGCGGCGGCTCGACGGCCACCGACAGGCCCTGCTCGCTGTTGAACACCTCGTCGAAGGTGACCGTCGCCGCGGGCACCGCGACCGCGACCGCGAGCGTCACGCCGGCCAGGTACGGCCCGCGCAGCCGGGCGGCGGCCAGCCCGATGACCGCACCCGCGGCCATGGTGACCAGCACGCCCAGGGCCAGCGACAGCGGCAGCACCTGGTTGCCGGTGATCCCCCGGTCGGCGAGTGCGTTCTGGGTCAGCGCCACGGTGTACGCGCCGACGGCCATCAGCGCCCCGTGCCCCAGCGACAGCTGACCGTTCATGCCGACCAGCAGCGTGAGCCCGGCCGTCGCGCACAGGTATGCCGCGACCGTGGCCAGCTGGAAGTTGCGGAACGGGTCGAGCTGCTGGGTGAGCAGGAACAGCACCACTCCGGCGAGCACGGCCAGCACCAGGTGGCGCAGCAGCGTCGACCGGTTCAGCAAGCCCGGCAGACCCGGTGCCCGGCGCGGAACGGCGGCCTCGTTCGTGCCCGTCTCGCGGGCCGGGGTGACGGTCTCGCTCATGCCTGCCTCGCCACGGTGCTGGAGAAGAGGCCGCCCGGACGGACCAGCAGCACCGCGAGCAGCAGCACGAGCACTGCCATCGGGGTGACGTCGCTGCCCAGGTAGCCGCTGACGTACGAGAGGATCAGGCCGACGGCCAGGCCGCCGACCACCGCGCCCGGTGGGCTGTCCAGCCCGCCGACGACCGCCGCGGTGAACGCGGACACGAACACCAGGTCCATGGCGTGCGGGTGCAGGCCCAGTTCGGTCGGGATGACCAGCATCGCGGCCAGCGCGCCGACCGCCGAGGCCAGCGCCCAGCCCAGCGTCAGCATGCCGCCGACGTTCACGCCGAGTAGCCGCGACACCTCGGGGGCGAACGCCGAGGCCCGCATCCGCAGCCCGACGGAGGTACGCGTGAACAGCAGCGCGAGCCCGAGCAGCACCAGCAGCACGGCCCCGAACACGAACAGGTCGTATCGCGACAGCAAGGGCACGTCGCCGACGCTCAGCGCGGTCCGGCTGAACGGGGTGCCCGCGGGCAGGAACTCGTTGCCGTAGATCATTCCCAGCACCGCCTGCATGACCAGGACCAGGCCCAGCGCCACGATCACTTCGGACAGCGGCGAGCTGTGGTCCACGAACCGCATCACCGCCCGCTCGACGAGCATGCCGATCAGCAGCCCGCCCACCAGCGCCGCGCCGAAACCCAGCCAGTACGAGCCGGTCGCCGTGGTGACGCTGTAACCGGCGTACGCCGCGGCCACCGCCATCGCGCCCTGGGCGAAGTTGACGATGCGCGCGGCCCGCCAGATCAGCACCAGGGCCAGCGCGAACGCGGCCAGCACCGCCCCCTTGGACAGGCCGTCGAAGGTGAGGAAGACGAAGCGGTCCAACGGATACCTCCTTACTCGCAGTAGCGGGGCGGGGCTCAGAAGCCCAGATAGGCGTGGCGCAGTTCCTCGTCGTCGCGCAGCCGGTCGGCGCTGGTCGCCGTGACGATGCGGCCCAGCGACATGACCACCGCCTCGTCGGCCACCGACAGCGCGCTGCGTACGTTCTGCTCGACCAGCAGCACGGTCAGCCCGGTCGTGTCGCGCAACTGCCGCAGCAGCGCCATGATCTGCGCGATGACGCGGGGCGCGAGGCCGAGCGAAGGCTCGTCGAGCAGCAGCAGTTTCGGGCGGGCCACCAGGGCGCGGCCCAGCGCGAGCATCTGCCGCTCGCCACCGGACAGCTGGTGCCCGGCGCTGCGGCGGCGCTGCGCCAGCGGTTCGAACAGCTCGTACACCTCGGTCAGCGCCTTCGCCGCGTCCTCGCGGTCGCGTCGCCACAGGCCGCCGAGCCGCAGGTTCTCGTCGACGGTCAGCTCGGCGACCACGCCCCGGCCCTCGGGCACGTGCGCCATGCCCCGGCGCACCAGCTGCTCCACCGGCACGTCGCGCAGCGGCTGCCCGCCGTAGACGATCTCGCCGCCGCTCGGCCGGACCAGCCCGGACAGGGTGCGCAGCAGCGTGGTCTTGCCCGCGCCGTTGGCCCCGAGCACCGCCGCGATGGTGCCCGCGCGCACGGTGAGGTCCACCTCCTGCAGGACGGGCGCTGCGCCGTACCCGGCGGTCAGGCCCTTCACCTGCAGGATCACGTCGTCAGCGGTCATGCCGAAGCCTCCTGGCGGCTGATGGGCGGGGTGGCCGCGTCGACCTCGGCACCGAGGTAGGCCTCGGCCACGGCGGGGTCGTCGCGCACCTGCTGCGGGGTGCCGGTGGCGATGAGGCGTCCGAAGTCGAGCACCGCGATCCGGTCGCAGACCCGCATCACCAGGTCCATGTGGTGCTCGACGAGCATCACCGAGCAGCCCGCCTCGGCCGGCAGCGTCGTGATCAGCTCGGCCAGCTCCTCGATGTCCTGCGCGCCCAGGCCGCCGGCGGGCTCGTCGAGCAGCAGCAGGCGCGGGCGGGCGGCGAGCGCGCGGGCCAGCGCGACGCGCTTGCCGACGGCGTAGGGCAGGGTGCCGGGCAGTGCTCCCGCGTACGCCGCGACGCCGAAGCGCTCCAGCAGCGTCATCGCCTGCTCGCGCAGCCGCCGCTCGTCGCGGTCGCTGCGGGGCAGGCCGAGCAGCCCGGTTAGGAAACCGGCGCGGGCGGTGCAGGTCGCGCCCGCCATCACGTTCTCGACCACGGTCAGACCCCGGAAAAGGCCGACTCCCTGCAGCGTACGGGCGATGCCGAGCCCCGCCAGCCGGTGCGGCGCGGGCGTCAGGCGCACCCCGTTGAGTTCGAGGGTGCCCGAGGTCGGCCGGACCAGGCCGCAGACCACGTTGAACAGGGTGGTCTTGCCCGCGCCGTTGGGGCCGATGACGCCGACCACCTGGCCGGGGGCCACTTCGAGGGACACGTCGTCCAGGGCGGTCAGCCCGCCGAAGCGCACCCCGATGCCCCGCAGGTACAGGCTGTGGCCTGCCGCGCTTGTCTCGCCGGACGGCGGTTTCATCGTCACCTCTACAGGTCGGGATCGGGGTCGATGTGAAGGAGGCCTAAGTTATTACACTAGGAGTGTAGGTTTGGGAAACCGCTCGTCAATACCCTTGTTACGACCCCGTGACCTCACCGCCCGAAGCCGCTCAAATCCCACTCGAAACCACTCCGGACACCGCCGGAGTCGATCTTTATTTGCACGCTCGGTGAAGCAACATCACGCGGGAGCGAGGTCGGCGAGCGTGGCCAGGGCGGTGCGGTGGTGGGCGGCGGTGCCGTAGGCGATGGCCGCGCTCTTGGCCCGCTTGAGGTAGAGGTGGGCGGGGTGCTCCCAGGTGAAGCCGATGCCGCCGTGCATCTGTACGCACTCCTCGGCCGCGCGCACCGCGAGCGGGCCGCAGTGCGCCTGCGCCAGAGCCGCCGCCAGCCGCGCGTCCGGGTCGCCCGCCGCAACGGCCGCCACGGCGTGCCTGGCCACCGCCCGCGCCTGCACCAGTTCCACCCACAGGTCGGCGAGCCGGTGCTTGAGCGCCTGGAACGAGCCCACCGGCCGCCCGAACTGGTAACGGGTCCGCAGGTGCGCCACCGTCGTGTCCAGACACCACTGGGCCAGCCCGAGTTGCTCGGAGGCCAGCAGCGCCGCTCCCGCGACCAGTGCCGCGTCCAGCGCCGACGCGGCGCGTTCACCGGCCGCCAGCAGCCGGGCGGGCGCGTTCCACATCGCCAGGTCGCACAGCGGCCGCGTCTCGTCCAGCGACACCACCGGGGTACGCCGCAACCCGGCCGCGTCCGCGTCGACCGCGAACAGCGCCCCACCGGCGGGCATCACCAGCACCCGCGCCCGCGACGCATCGGCGACCCCGCACACCGTGCCGTTGAGCAGCGGGCTTCCGTCCGCCGCCGTGGACACCTCGACGTCCGGCAGCCGCGCTCCCGGCCCGGCCGGGCCGACGTCGCACGGCATGGCCGGAGCGATGATCGCGCCACCGGCCAGGTCCCGGAGCAGTTCGTCCTCGCCCAGGTGCAGCAGCAGTTGTGCGGCGACCGTGGTGCCGAGGTAGGGCACCGGCGCGACGGCGCGGCCCAGCTCCTCCAGCACCACCGCCGTCTCGGCGAGCGACGCGCCCGCGCCGCCCAGGTGCTCGGGCACGGCCAGGGCCGCCAGTCCGGTGTCCACGGACAGCAGCCGCCACAGGTCGGCGTCGTCGGGCTCGGGACTCGCGGCGACCTGGAGCACGCGCGCCCAGCCGGCGTGGTCGGTGAGCATCGCCCGTACCGAGTCGCGCAGGGCCTCCTGCTCCTCGGTGTAGCGCAGGTCGAGGGTCATCGGGGCAGGTCCTTCCAGGCGACGCCGGTGTCGGTGCGCGGTTCGGCGGGCAGGCCGAGCACCCGCTCGGCGACGATGTTGCGCAGCACCTCGGAGGTGCCGCCCTCGATGGAGTTGCCCTTGGCGCGCAGCCACCGGTACGTGGGGCCGCGGCCGGTCAGGTCCAGCTCCTCGGGGCGGTCGGCGCGCCAGTGGTCGTGGCGCAGGCCCTCCGCGCCCAGCAGCTCGACCTCGGTCCCGGAGATCTGCTGGGTGAGCGCGGCGAAGGCCAGTTTCATCGCCGAGCCCTCGGGGCCGGGCTCGCCCGCGGCGAGCTGCTGGCGCAGCCGGATGCCGGTCAGCCGCAGCGCCTCGGCGCGCACCCACAGCCGCAGCACCTCGTCGTGCAGCGCGGGAGTACGCAGCTCAGGCCGGGTGCGCCAGGTGCGGGCCAGCACGCCGATCATCCCGCCCTCGCGGGGCAGCGCGGCCCCGCCGATGGCGACCCGCTCGTTCATCAGCGTGGTCCGCGCCACCGCCCAGCCCTCGCCGACCGCACCGAGCCGCAGCCCGTCGTCCAGGCGTACGCCGGACAGGAAGACCTCGTTGAACTCGGCCTCGCCGGTGGCCTGCCGCAGCGGCCGCACCTCGACACCGGGGGCGTGCATGTCGCACAGGAAGTAGGTCAGCCCGGCGTGTTTCGGGGCGGCCGGATCGGTGCGGGCGAGCAGGATGCCCCAGCGCGCCTGGTGCGCCATGGACGTCCACACCTTCTGCCCGTCGACCAGCCAGCCGTCGCCGTCGCGTACCGCGCGGGTGGCGACGCCGGCCAGGTCGGACCCGGCGCCGGGCTCGCTGAACAGCTGGCACCAGACCTCCTCGGCGGTCCACAGCGGACGCAGGAAGCGGGCCCGCTGCTCGGCCGTGCCGTGGCGCAGGATGGTCGGCGCGGCCATGCCGAGGCCGATGCCGATGCGGCGCGGGCTGTTGTCCGGCGCGCCCGCCGCGGCGAAGCGCTGGTCCACCACGGGTTGCAGCACCCTCGGTGCACCGAGGCCGCCGAGCCCGGCCGGGTAGTGCACCCACGCCAACCCGGCGTCGAACCGGGCGCGCAGGAACTCCAGCCGATCCTGGGCCGTATCGTGCCCGGCCAGGAAGCCGTCCACCCGCTCCCGCAGGGACTCGGCCGTCACCGGCTCCGTCGCGCTCGCTCCCACCGCTGTCCCCCTCGTCGCAAACTTGATGCACTGCGAGTGCAATATAAGCGCGGGACGGGCGCGACGGAAGGGGGCGGCCACCGGCGATGATCGCGAGCCGCAAGACCGGTGATTTCGCCGATGTCTCCGGCGCGTTACGACCGGACAGTGTCCTGATTACCCAGCGTGCTGCCCGGCGCGCCCGATCGTCGCCGGGACGCGACGAGAGGAGACGTCAGGTGCCCGAACACGGCGCACGTCCGGCCCGGCCGGGATGGCGGTGGCTGCTGCTGGTCCCGATCCTCGCCCCGCTGCCGGTCGGCCTCTACAACCGGCTGGAGCCGCAGCTGTGGGGCGTCCCGTTCTTCTACTGGTACCAGGTGGGCTGCGCGGTGCTGGCCATGGCCGTCACCACGTTCGTGCACCGGATGACCCGGGCGGGGCGGTGACCGTGACCGCACGTCAGGTCGAGATCGGCGTCTTCGCCGTGCTGCTGGGCGCCATGCTCGTACTCGGCTTCGCCGCCGCGCGCTGGCGCCGCCCGCACAGCCTGCACTCGCTGGAGGAGTGGGGCGTCGGCGGGCGCGCGTTCGGCAACTGGGTCACCTGGTTCCTGCTCGGCGGCAGCATGTACACCGCGTACACCTTCATCGCGGTGCCCGCGCTGGTGTACGGCGTCGGCGCGGCCGGGTTCTTCGCGGTGCCGTTCGCCATCATGACCGCCCCGCTGGCGTACCTGATCAGCACGCGTACCTGGTCGGTCTCGCACGCGCACGGCTTCGTCACCTCGGCCGAGTTCACCCGCGCCCGGTTCGGCTCGCGCGGGCTGGCCGCCCTGGTCGCGGTCACCGGGATCGTGGCCACCATGCCGTACATCGCGGTGCAGCTCGTCGCGTTGCAGGCGGTGATGAAGACGCTCGGCGTCACCGGCGAGTGGCCGCTGACCGTCGCCGTCGTCGTCGCGTCGATCTGCACGTTCCGGTCGGGGCTGCGCGCGCCCGCGCTGCTGTCCATCGCCAAGGACGTGCTGCTGCTGTGGCTGGTGCTGGCGATCGTGCTGCTCGTCGCCATGTCCGGCGGCTGGTCGGCGGCGTTCCGGGGCGCGGGCGAGCGCTTCACCGGCGACGTCTCCCCCGCCAGCGGGCTGCTGCTGCCCGAGGGCGGCTGGCTCGGCTACCTGACCCTGGTGCTCGGCTCCGCGCTGGCCATCTTCGCGTACCCGCACGCGCTGACCGGCATCCTGGCCGCCCGCGACCGGGCCACGGTGCAGCGCAACGCCGCCGCGTTGCCGGTCTACTGCCTGGCGCTGGGGCTGGTCGCGATGCTCGGCTTCTTCGCGATCGGCCAGGGTGTGCGGCCGGTCGCCGGGGACCTGAACACGGTCGTGCCACAGCTGTTCCACGAGGTTTTCCCGCCCTGGTGCGCGGGCATCGCGTACGCCGCCGTCGGGGTCGCCGCCCTGATCCCCGCAGCGGTCATGTCCATCGCGGCGGCCAACCTGTTCACCCGGTCCATCTACCGCGAGTACCTGCGCCCAGGCGCGTCGCCGGGCGAGGAGGCGCGGGTCAGCCGCTGGGTGTCGCTGCTGGCGAAGTTCGGCGCGCTCGTCTTCATCCTGCTGCTGGAACCGGCGTTCTCGATCGAGTTCCAGCTGATCGGCGGCGTCATCGTGCTGCAGACGGTGCCCGCCGTCGTACTCGGCCTGTGGACCAACTGGTTCCACCGCTGGGCGCTCGCGGCAGGCCTGCTCGGCGGCCTCGCCACCGGCCTGTTCCTGATGTACCTCATCCCCCAGCGCGCCCCCGACGGCCGCATCATCAAGGCCCACTTCGGCGGCTCCAACCTCCCGCTAGCCCAGCTCGGCTTCGACACCCGGTCGGCCGTCTACACCGGCCTGCTCGCCCTCGCCGTCAACCTGCTCATCGTCATCGCCGTCACCCTCCTGCTCCGCGCCTTCCGCGTCCCCGCAGGCCACGACTCCACCACTCCTGCCGACTACCACGCCGACGCCACCCCGGGAACCACCCCTGCCCCCCGCCACTCCGACCCCCTCCTCGACGGCCCCGCCCGTCCCCGCATCGGCGCCCACGCCGCCCGCTGACATCCCTCGGGCTGCGAACGCGACCAAGCCGCGCCGTCGGAGACGGCGCGGCTTGGTCATGCGTGGTGGTGCGTAGTGTCAGGCGGCGTACGGGCCCTGGCCGTACTTGGCCAGCACGAGGTCGGCGGCCAGCTTCTCCCACTTGGCGTAGTGGTCGGGGAAGGCCGAGACCTGCACGGTCTGCGCCGCGTCGGTCAGCGCCATCCGGTCGTAGCCCTCGACGTTCTTCAGGCCGGTGTAGAAGGCCTTCGAGGAGTAGACCGGGTCGGTGATCTCGTCCGGGGTGCCCCAGCCGGCCGACGGGCGCTGCTGGAACAGTCCCAGCGAGTCGTGGTCGTTGTGGTCGCCCAGGTGACCCAGGTTGCGCAGGGTCGACTCCTGGGCCGCGGTCGCGACCGCGATCACCCACGCGCGCGGGGGCAGGCCCATCTTCTGGCCGGTCTCGATGATGACCTCCGCGTTGCGCTTCTGCTCCGCGGTGGGCTTGAAGCTCTCCTGGTACTGGGCCACGGGCGCCGGCATGAGCTGCTGGCGGCTGGGCGCCTTGGCGGTCTGCTGGGCCTTGGTGGCGGCGGGCGTCTTGGTCGCCGGCTTCGCGGCGGGAGCCGCGGCGACGGCCTTGGCGTGCACGACGGCGGCCTCGGTGGCGGGCGCCGCCACGGCCTGGGCTACTGCCTTGGCCTCGGGCGCGGTGGCGGTTGCCGGGTGGGCGGTGGCGGGCGATCCGGCGATGCCGGTGAGCACTGCCATGCCGGTGGCGGCGAGTACTGCCCGGAAGGACACGCGCTTGAGTGCGGGCAGGTGCCGTGCCATCAGGTCGACGTTGACCATGAGTAGGTCCCTTCGTTGGGATTGCGTACGAGGGGATTCAACCGAGGGGGCATATCCGGTGTTCCGGACTTGTACCCTTTGTGGTCCAGGTCTCGCGTTCCCGGCAGCCGACCCCTCGGCAGCCGGGACGAACTACGCAGGAGCCCCTTGACCCCGCCATATCTCTCGCCGACCGAGCACTGCGAGGCGGTAAGTTATACGAAAAGCTGTCACAATTACCTAATTCGGGCCGCATGCCGCCCCGCCGGAAGGAGGAGCGTGTCAGCCCGCAGAGTGATGGCTTGGTACGGCGCCTGGATGGCCGTCCTGGCGGGGCTGTTCTATGCCCAGCCCGGCTGGCACATCCCGCTCTGGAGCGCGATCGGCCTGAGCAGCGCGGGCGCGATCGTGTACGGCCTGTTCCGCTACCGCCCGCGCCGCTGGTCCCCGTGGTTCTGGATCATCGCGGGCCTGCTCCTGCTCTCCTTCGGCGACACGCTCTACAATCTCATGACCGACGTGCTGCACCAGGTGAACCCGTTCCCGTCCCCGGCGGACATGCTCTACCTGGCGATGTATCCCGCGGTCACGATCGGCCTGCTCGGCCTGTCCAAGGCCGGAGCGGCCAGCCGGGACCGCACCGTGCCGCTGGACGCGCTGATCGTCACCGCCGGGCTCGGCCTGCTCTCCTGGATCTTCCTGATCAGCCCGCAGATCCTCAACCAGGACCTGACCATGAGCCAGCGCCTGGTCTCCGTGGCGTACCCGCTGGGCGACATCCTCATCCTGGCCACGGTGGGCCGGCTGATATCCGTGGTGCCGTTCAGCCCCACGGTGGCACTGCTGACCGTCGGAGCGGTCGGCCTGCTGGCCGCCGACGTCATGTACGGCCTGGTCCAGTTGCACGGCTACTGGACCGTCGGCGGGCCCGTCGACCTGGGCTGGATCATCTTCTACTCCTGCTGGGGCGCGGCCGCGCTGCACCCGTCGATGGCCGACCTGACCACCCCCCGTGTGGTCAAACCACGCGAGATGCGCACGCTGCACCAGGCCCTGCTCACGCTGTTCGTTCTCATTCCACTCGCGGTGCTGATCGTCGGCGTGGGCCAGGGGCGGCTCAAGTATCCGATGGTCATCGTCGCCTTCGTGGTGTGCACGGTGCTGCTGGTGCTGATGCGCCTGTTCGGTGTGATCAACAGCTACCGGGGCAACACCATCCGCACCAGCGGCATCCGGGCCAGCAACGCCGCGCTGATGTCGGCGACCACGGTCGAGGGCGTCACCTGGGCGCTCAAGCGCACCGCCGAGCGGCTGCTGCCGCCGGGCTCGGACTACCGGGTCGCCATGGTCATGAACGACGGCACCGCGCCCGACCTGTTCCATCCCGCGCCCACCACGATGGGCTCCCGGCTGCGCTTCACCAAGTCGCTGCCGCCGGACATCGCGGCCCAGATGGGCGATTTCGAGATCACCATGATCTGCCCGCTGGCCCTGGAGGACCGGCCCACCGGCGATCCGCACATCGGCATGCTGCTGATCTCCTCGGACGAGAACTCGCTCAGCTACCTGCAGCTGCCGATGGAGCTGGTCGCCGCCCAGGCCGCGCTGGCCATCGAGCGGATCATGCTGAGCAACGAGATCACCCGCCACAACAGCGAGCGCTACTTCCGCACCCTGGTGCACAACACCTCGGACGTGATCCTGATCCTCGAACCGGACGGCGGCCGCATCCGGTACGCCAGCCCGTCCGCCCCGTCGGTGTTCGGCACCGCGGAGCTTCCCGGCAAGAACCTCTCCCAGCTGGTCGACAGCCCGCACCACACCCTGGTCGCCGGCCTGTTCCGGCTGGCCGCAGCCGAGGACGAGGCGGTCGACACCGCGGACTGGACCGTGCTGCGCCCCGACGGCACCACCGTGCAGACCGAGGTCTCCTGCCGTGACCTGCGCGACGAACCGACCGTCAACGGCCTGGTGGTGACCCTGCGCGACGTCACCGACCAGCGCCGGATGGAGTCCGAGCTGACCCACCTGGCGTACCACGACTCGCTCACCGGCCTGGCCAACCGGGTGCGCTTCGCCGAGCGCATCGGCCAGGCCATCGCCCGCGCCGACGCCGACGGCTCCATCGTCGGCGTGCTGTTCATCGACCTCGACGACTTCAAGGTCGTCAACGACACCCTCGGCCACGAGCACGGGGACCGGCTGCTGCGTGCCGTCGGCGAGCGGCTGGCCGGGGTGCTGCGCGCCGACGACGTTGCGGCCCGGCTCGGCGGCGACGAGTTCGCCGCGCTGATCGAGGGCGCTCCCGACGCCGCCACCATCGACGACGTCGCCGATCGGATCGTGGCCGCGCTGGCCGAGCCGTTCACCATCGACGACCGGCTGGTCTCCGGCATCGCCAGCATCGGCATCGCCACCAGCGCCGACGCGCGCAGCGCACCCGAGTTGCTGCGACAGGCCGACCTGGCGCTGTACGTCGCCAAGGGCGAGGGCAAGGGCCAGTGGCGGCGCTACCTGCCCGACCTGCACACCGCGATCGTGGAGCGGCTGGAACTGCGCGCCGAGCTGGACCAGGCCATCGCGGGCAAGGAGTTCACGGTCGAGTTCCAGCCGATCGTCGAGCTGCGCACCGGCTTCACCGCCGGGTACGAGGCGCTGGTCCGGTGGAACCACCCCACCCGTGGGCGGCTGCTGCCGGGCGAGTTCATCGAGGTCGCCGAGGAGTCGGGGCAGATCGTGGCGATCGGCGACCAGGTGCTGCGCGGAGCGGTGGCCGAGGCGGCACGCTGGCAGCGCGAGGCGGGCACGACGTCGGTGCCGTACGTCAGCATCAACGTCTCCGCCCGCCAGTTCCGCACCCCGGGGTTCGTGGCCAGCCTGCACGAGACGCTGGCCGCCGAAGGGCTGCCGCCGCACCAGCTCATGCTGGAGATCACCGAGAGCCTGCTGCTGCGTGACGACGACGGGGTCTGGGAG
Source organism: Catellatospora methionotrophica (assembly GCF_011297335.1). Taxonomy (GTDB): domain Bacteria; phylum Actinomycetota; class Actinomycetes; order Mycobacteriales; family Micromonosporaceae; genus Catellatospora; species Catellatospora methionotrophica. The sequence goes on from NZ_JAAOTJ010000030.1 coordinate 19,316, forward strand.
GACCTCACCGAGCTGCGCACCACCGGCATCCGGGTGGCCATCGACGACTTCGGCACCGGCTACTCGTCGCTGAGCTACCTGCGCCACGTACCGCTGGACGTGGTGAAGATCGACCGGCTGTTCACCAGCACCATCGCCTCCTCGGCGCAGCAGGCCGCGCTCGTCGACGGGATCGTCCGGCTGGCCCACACGCTGGGCCTGCAGGTGATCGCCGAGGGCATCGAGCGCACCGTCGAACGCGACCTGCTGTCACGCATCGGCTGCCGCTACGGCCAGGGTTTCCTGTTCGCCCGCCCGCTCACCAGCGAGCAGGCCATCAGCTTCATCACCGAGCAGAAGGTGGCCGCATGAGCCGGCGATTCGGCAGTCCCGGAGACGGCGCGCGTACCGGGGAGGGGGCATGACGAAGACGTCGGCGCACCTGCCGGACGCGCACCGGGTGCCGTCGGTCGACCAACTGGACCGGCTGCGCACCCAGACGCCGATGTACGACGCGATCATCGAGGAGGTCGACGGCCGCCGCATCCGCGTCGGCGACACCTGGCTGACCGACTTCGCGTCCTGCAACTACCTCGGCTTCGACCTCGACGAGGACATCATCACCGCCGGTGAGCGGGCGGTGCGCCGCTGGGGCACACATCCCGGCTGGTCACGCCTGCTCGGCAACCCGCGGCTCTACCCCGAGATCGAGGAGCGGCTGACCGAACTGCTCGGCGCGCCGGACACCCTCGTGCTGCCGACGATCACCCACATCCACATGTCGGTGCTGCCCGCGCTGGTCGGCGGCGGCACGGTGTTCGTCGAGGCCAGCGCGCACAAGACGATCTACGACGGCGGCGCGTACGCCCGGGGGCTGGGCGCGCGGCTCTACCGCTGGCACGCGGAGGACCTTGACGAGCTGGTGCGGCTGCTGCGCTCGGCCGATCCGGGCCGGCCCCGGGTGGTCTGCCTCGACGGCGTGAACAGCATGACCGGCAACATCCCGGATCTGGCCGCGCTCGCCACGGTCTGCCGCGAGTGGGGCGCGCTGCTGTACGTCGACGACGCGCACGGCTTCGGCGTGATCGGCGAACGCGGCGACGGGGCGAGCACGCCGTACGGGTCGCGCGGCAACGCGGTGGTGCGCCACTGCGGGCAGACGTACGACGACGTGGTGCTCGTCGGGGGTTTCTCCAAGGCGTACTCGGCGCTGCTGGCGTTCGTGGCAGTGCCCACGGCGGTGAAGGAGCACCTGAAGCTCGCCGCCCCGCCCTACCTGTACTCCGGGCCGTCGCCGGTGCACTCGCTGGCGGCGGTGCTGGCCGGGTTCGACGTCAACGAGGCCCGCGGCGAGCAGCTGCGCGCCACGCTGCACCGGCTGACGGCCCGGGTGCTGGCGCACCTGCGAACGCTCGGCGTGCACACACCCAACCGGCACCAGACCCCGGTGATCGAGCTGCCGCTGTCCCCCGGCTACGACCTGGCGGAGGTGGCCGACCTGCTCTGGCGGCGCGGCGTGTACGTCACGCTGGCCGCGTACCCGCTGGTGCCGCGCGGGCAGGTCGGCTTCCGGGTGCAGCTGACCTCGGCCCATACCGACGCGCAGGTGGATCAGCTCAACGCGGTGCTGACCGAACTCGACGGCCGCGGCGCCCTCCGCCGTGCCCTCAGGTAGCGCGCGGGGCAGGATGGTGTGATGAGCGGTGCGGTGGAACGGGATCGGGACACGGCTGGACGGCCCCGCAACGCGCGCCCGCGCGACGGGCTCGGCCGCCCGCTGCCGCACGGTGCGCCGGGCGTGCCGACCACGCCGGACGACCTGCGCCTGCCGCCGGACGAGGCACTCGCGCAGGCGCAGCGGCTGCTGGTCGAGGGTCACGCGTTCCACGCGCACGAGGTGCTGGAGGGCGCGTGGAAGGCCGCCCCCGAGCCGGAGCGCGAGCTGTGGCGCGGGCTGGCGCAGCTCGCGGTCGGCCTCACCCACGCCCGGCGGGGCAACGCCACCGGCGCGGCCCGCCTGCTGCGCAGGGCCGCCGACCGGATCGAGCAGTACGCGGCACACCCGCCCCACGACGTCGCGGTCACCGGCCTGGTGACCTGGTCCCGGGCCCTGGCCGCACGGATCGAGCAGAACGGCCTGGACGGTCTCAGCCCCGACGCGTTCGTTGCGCGTCTGCGGTGATCAGCCGAGCGTCACGCCGGTGATCGAGGTGCCCGGCGGCAGGTCGCGGACCTGTTCGTGGATCTGCCCGGCGATGTTCACCGCGACGGTGAAACTCTCCACGACGACGGACTCGACCGTGACACCGCCGCCGATGACCGGTGGCGGCATGAACGTGTACACCTGGTCCGGCCCGAGTCTCAGGCCACGCGCGTCGGCCTGGGCGGCGAGCCCGCCCAGCAGGTAGCGGTCCTGCCCCTGCTCGGTGGACAGCTCGCGTTCCAGCTCATCGGCCGACGCCCAGACCCTGGTGAGCGCGCCCTCGATGGTGTCGAGATACCAGCAGCCGTCCCCGCCGGCCAGGAACACGTCGCCGAACAGCGAGGTGAACAGCGGCTTGCGGCCCTCCAGGCCGAGCCACGACCACGCGTCGAGGGCCTGGTCGTACTGCTGCTCGCTGAACGTCTTGGTGAACCGCATCCGCGCAGTATGCACGACCCGGCCCGAGGTCATCCGACTCGCCGTGCAGGTGGGCTGATGAGCGCTCAAAGACCCGCCCGGCTACCCGGCAGGTCCGGTGATCGTGGGCAGGTCAGAAGCCGGTGGAGCGGATCGCCTGCAGCACTGACCAGAAGGTGGCGCCGAGGGCGGCGGCGGACAGCGCCGAGGCGGTGTAGACCGGCCAGGAGACGGGCGCGTCGCGGCGGGCGGTCAGCACGGTCACGACGGCCATCGCGAGGCACACCTGCGCCGCGTACGAGATGACATAGGCCTGAACGAAGGAGTCACCGATCATCGTCCAGGCCATGGTGAACAGTCCGTACAGGCCCTCGCCGGCCAGCAGGCCGAAGGCCGCCCCCGCGGCGGCCGCGGACGTACGCGGGGAGCCGTTGCGCACGGCATGGCCGAGCAGGCCAAGCACCAGCCCCGCACCGATCGCGAGCAGCGCCCAGAAACCCGCCGCGCGGGCCAAGCTGAACAGGGCGTACGTGTCGGCGGACGAGCCGTCCTCAAGCTGACCGCCGCTCCAGCGCCGCGACACGAAAAGGATCAGCAGGTAGTACATCGCGGTGGCGACGAGCAGCACGACGGTCGCGACGAGCGGTGCGCGGCGGGCCTGGCGGACCAGGTGACCCGTGACGAGCGCGGCCGCTCCCCAGGCGAAGCCGTTGCTGGTCAGCATCAGTACGAGCTGCCCCGCGAGCCCGGGCAGCTCGTCGCCGAGAAAAGCCAGCGTGCCGAGCAGCGCTCCGGCGACCGGCACCCAGCGCAGCGGTCGGCGGACCACACCGGGCGGATCGATCCCGGCTGGAGGGGTTTCCACTGTGGCCATCGACAACTACTCCTCGGATGCGGCGAACGGCAGGATGCGGTTCTACCATCGCCGAGCGTCACTATGGGGGCCGCTCTCCCGATCGCTCACCGCCGACCCGGTCCGATCTCGACCACGCACGGGCCGACGCGGCGGCGTGACCAGGGCAATGCGATGGGCAACGCCCGGATGCCGCAGGAGCCGCTGTCGGAGCAGTGGCATCTGGGGCCGGACGACGACGTGACCGCCTGGGTGGCGGCCAGCAACGCCTGCCGGGAGCGGTACGAGCTGCGTGAGTATCACGACGCTGATCCGCCGGTGGGGGCGTACGACCTGGTGAGCCTGCCCGGGTTGAAGGAGCGCGTCGAGTCCCATCCGGTGGTGGTCGCGGCGTGGCTGCCGTTCTCGTCCTGCATGGCCGCGCGCGGGCACGCCGTCGCGTGGCAGGGGCGGGACGACTTCCTGTTCCGGAACTGGGACCTGCGCCCGGAGGAGGCGCCGATCGACGGCCGCCCGGCGGGGCCGGGGTGGGTGCTGGCGGAGGCCGAGCTGAAGGCGCTCTACACCGACGACGCCGAGTGCCGGATGCCCGCGCACCTGGCGGCGATGCGACTGCTGTCGTGGTGGCTGGACGCGTGGGAGACCGCGCACCGCGAGGAGCTGGACCGCGTACGCGCCGACTGGGAACGCCGCCTGGCCGAGGCCGCCCGGCTGCCGACCGAGATCGCCCTGCCCTCGTTCACGCCGCGCCCGTCCCCCGGGGCCTGAGGTGGAACCTCTGTCGACAGTGCGGCCGGCGGTCGCTCACCCCCGTTAGCGACCGCCGGCCTTTTTCACTGTCCGGGTGAACGCCGTCCCCCAACGGCATCTGTCCACCCATCCCCCTGTGCACTTCGCTCGGCGCCTGCGACCGGAAAACGAGTTCTCCGGCCTGGCCGGCCCGCTGGGACCCCTGGGGCCTTCATCGAGCGTCGCGCCACTGGGGATCACGCTACGTCGCCTGACCTGCGGTCGTCCAGGGCAAACTCAAGATTTTTTCACTGAAAGTAATTGGCTCTCTACTCTCCGCATTTGCCCCGAAGCGCGGATTTCGCAGCCGGACCCCGCACCGGTAGGTACGAATTCACCCGTTCTGAGCGCAGCGCGCCACCGGATCCCGCCCGGATGGGCGTTTCGGCTACAGCCGCTGGTACATGACGTGCAGGCCGACGCGGCCGTGCTCGGGGTGCTCGAACGCCTCCGGCACCGTGGCGAGGATCTCGAAGCCGAGCGCCTGCCACAGCCGTACCGCGGCGGTGTTGGTCTCCACGACGGCGTTGAACTGCATGCCGTGGTATCCCTGGGTCCGCGCCCAGTCCAGCACGTGCCCGCCCAGCGCCCGGCCCACGCCGCGCCCCTGGTGCGCCGGATCGACCATGAAACTCGCGGTCGCGATGTGCGCCCCGCGACCCGGCCGGTTCGGGCCCATCTTGGCCGAGCCGAGCACGGTGTCCCCGTCCACGGCCACCACGGTCTGGCCCGGGGCCTGCTCCATCCACCACGGCCGCGCCCGCTCGGTGTCCATGCCCTCCGGGAACGCGTAGCTCTCCCCCGCGGCAACGATCTCGGTGAAGAACGGGTAGATCGCCGCCCAGTCCGGGCCGGTCGCCTCTCGAATGATCACGCCCGGACCCTACCGCCCCGGCCGAACGCCCCTCGACCGCGTTTCCGGCGGTGGGTGCGTCGGCCGGAGGCGGGCGCGGGTCAGATCAGGTCGGCGAGGGTCGCGTCGGCGGGCGGGGTGACGCGGCGGGTGACCCGGCGGGCGCGGACGTGGGCGGCGTGCGCGGCCGAGCGCAGGGAGTCCGCCGCCGCGACGGCCGCCTCGGTGGCCAGCCAGGTCTGCTTCTCGGTGTCGGCCGCGCGGCGGTACGCGGTGCGCAGCGACGCGCGGGCGAACTGCGACAGCATCGTCTCCTGCTCGATCGGGTGCCGGCGCGGGTCCCAGCCGCCGCGGTGGGCCAGCGCGTCGCTCAGTTCCAGGGCGGACAGCTGCTGGTGCGAGCAGGCCGACATGGCGGCGCGGTGCAGGTGGCGCTCGCGGAAGGCGTACTCGGCGGGGGTCTGCGGGGTGCGCGGCAGCGGGATCGCGGCGGCGGTCAGCGTCCGGCGCGCCTGCGAGTCGGCCTCGTCGTAGCGCTGCCACGCGGTCTCGGCAACGTCCTGCGCGGCCAGCCACTCCTCGCGCCGCCGCCGGGCGGTCGCCGCAGCGCGCTCGGCCGCTGCCGTCGCCTCGCGCGCCTTGCGGACCAGCGCCTGCGCGTGCGCCGCCAGCAGCGCCTGCTGCTCCAGTTCCGCCGGGGCGGGCGCGACCGGCGCGGGCTCCGGCTGGCGGGTGTACAGGGTCAGCGCGCCGATGGCCACGACGGCCAGCACGGCGAGCAGTGACCAGACGAGCGCGGCGTTGGGCAGGTCACGGAGGAACAGGTCCAGGACGACGTTCATGATCGACACCTCGGGGTGGGTGGAGGGGTGGACGCGACTTCGGGGGTTCTTCGCGAGAGGAGACGTTGCGGGTGCTCAGACGCCGGGCATGGCGTTGCTCCGGTGCGCGGTCCCGCGGTGCTCAGTCGCGGGGAGAGGTCTCGCGGGGAGAGTCCTCGCGCGGCGAGGCGTGATCCGGACGGCGGACACGGATGAGCGTCAGCGCATCAGGGGCCCTTATGCCGGAGGCGACGCCGCAGATCGGCAGCGGCTAGACGACCGAGGATCAGGCAGGCGGGGCGCGGCTGCCCTGCGCCCGCTGGTGTGCCGAGCCCGGCAGCCTGACGGCGTACACGGCGACACGGTCGACCGTGACCTGCTCGGCGGTTCCGATCTGGACGGGTGCCGCCGCCGGGGCGGGTGCCGCCTCGTAGCTGGCGGCGGCCTCGCTGACCGTCGTCTGCTCGGCCTGCGGCCGGGCCACGGGCTGCGCGGCGTGTCCCGCCGAGGGGGCGAGCAGCAGGCCCATCAGGGCCAGCGCGGTGAGCATCCGCGCCGAAAGGCGCACGACCCACCGGATTGGACCGGTGGGCGCGCTGAATGTCACGAAACGAAAGCTACCCCGTTCGGGCGAACGTCGCATCCGGAGTGATCGAGACCACAGGGCGCGGCGGCACCGGTTCTCTGACAGACTGGCGACCGTCGCTGCCCGACGAACTCCGGGGGATCACATGGCCAGCACGGTATCGCCCGTCGTGGAACCCACGCCGTCCCTGACCCGCCTCGCCCCCGACGTGTACGCGTACCTGCAGCCCGACGGCGGCTGGTGCGTCAGCAACGCGGGCGTGCTGCTCGGGCCGGACGCGGTGACCCTGGTCGACGCGACCGCCACCGAACGCCGCGCCCGCCTGCTCGCCGAGCACATCGCTTCGCTGACCTGGGCTCCGGTACGCACCCTGGTGGTCACCCACCGGCACGGCGACCACCACTACGGCGCGCGCACGGTCGCGCCGGACGCGGTCGTCGTCGCCCACGAGAACGCGCGCGCCGACATCATCGGCGACGGGCTGAACCTGCCCGGCATCTGGCCCGACGTGACCTGGGGCGAGGTCGCCCCGGCCGTGCCCACGCTCACCTACACCGACCGGCTCACCCTGCACGCCGGGGAGCTGCGGGTGGAGCTGTGGCACCCCGGTCCGGCGCACACCACCGGCGACACCGTGGTGTGGATTCCCGAGCACCGGGTGCTGTTCACCGGGGACATCACGTTCTCCGAGGTCACCCCGCTGTGCATGATGGGCTCGATCGAGGGCTCGCTGGAGGTGCTGTCCCGGCTGGCCGCCCTCGACCCGGCGGTCGTGGTCAGCGGGCACGGCCCGCTCGCCGGGCCGGAGGTGTTCGCCGCCAACGCCGACTACCTGCGGCTGGTGCAGGAGCTGGCCACCGAGGGGATCGCGGCGGGACTCACCCCGCTGGAGGCCGCCCGCCGTGCCGACCTGGGCCGCTTCAAGACCTGGCTGGACTCCGAGCGCCTCGTGGCCAACCTGCACCGGGCGTACGCCGAAGCGCATGGCGTGCCGCGCGGCGCGGAACTGGACAACTACGCGATCCTCGCCGACGTCGCCGCCTTCAACGGCGGCCGCATCCCCGCCTGCCTCGCCTGACTGCCCTGCCTCGCCTGACAACCATCCCTGATCGCTGTCTCGTGCCAAGATCTGCGGCCTGACCTCGGGTTCTGGCACGAAACACCGATCTTGCTTGGCTAGGCTCGGGCTGTGGAACTGCGCGTGTTCACCGAGCCCCAGCAGGGCGCCACGTACGAGCAGCTGCTCGCGGTGGCGCGCGCCGCGGAGGACGCCGGATACGGCGCGTTCTTCCGGTCCGACCACTACCTGAAGATGGGCGACGTCACCGGCCTGCCGGGGCCGACCGACGCCTGGACCACGCTGGCCGGGCTGGCCCGCGACACCAGCCGGATCCGGCTCGGCACGCTGGTCACCGCGGCGACGTTCCGGCTCCCGGGGCCGCTGGCGATCAGCGTCGCCCAGGTGGACGCGATGAGCGGAGGCCGGGTCGAGCTCGGCATCGGCACCGGCTGGTACGCCGAGGAGCACGAGGCGTACGGCATCCCGTTCCCGCCGCTCGGTGAGCGCTTCGACCGGCTCGGCGAGCAGCTGCACATCATCACGGGGCTGTGGTCGACCCCGGTCGGCGGCGCGTTCGACTTCCACGGCGAGCACTACACGGTGAAACGCTCGCCCGCGCTGCCCAAACCGGCGCAGCGGCCCTATCCCCCGATCCTGATCGGCGGTGGCGGCAAGCGGCGTACGCCGGTGCTCGCGGCCCGGTTCGCCGACGAGTTCAACCTGCCGTTCGCCGGTGTCGAGGACACGGCGGCCCAGTTCGGCCGGGTACGCGAGGCGTGCGTGCGCACCGGCCGCGACCCCGGCGCGCTGCGCCTGTCCAGCGCGCTGGTGCTGTGCTGCGGGCGCACCGACGCCGAGGTGGCCCGCCGCGCCGCGGCGATCGGGCGGGAGGTCGACGAACTGCGCGCCAACGGCCTGGCCGGTTCCCCCGCCGAGATCGTCGAGAAGCTCGGCCGGTACGCCGAGATCGGCGCGCAGCGCGTCTACCTCCAGCTACTCGACCTGTCCGACCTCGACCACCTGGACCTGGTCGCCACCACCGTCATCCCCCAACTCCCGCCGCCGTAGCCCGTGAGCCAAGGCAGGGCACTTCTTACCGGCGTAGCCCGTGATGCGAAGGAAGGGCACCTTCCCAACAGAGCTCTGTTGGGAAGGTGCCCTTCCTCAGCCTGGGGCGTGGCGGCCGTCAACCGGCCCAGGTGGGCAGCGGTTCGCGGGCGGCGAGCCAGTCCGGCGGGATCCCGGCGAGCCCCGTGTACGCCGCGACGATGCCGCCGACGATCGCCGCCGTCGTGTCGACGTCCCCGCCCGCCTCGACGCAGGTGCGGATCGCCGCCGGATAGTCGTGCAGCATCCGGGCGGCGACCCACACCGTGAACGGCACCGTGTCCTGCGCGGTGATCGCCGCGCCGTTGCCCAGCTCGTACGCCGCTTCGGCGGCCGGCAGGTGCAGCATCTTCCGCGCCCGGCCGAGCCCCCGGTGCACCCGGCCCGGCGGGGTCAGCGCGCGCACCGCGTCCACGAACGGCCCCGGCTTCGGGCGCGTGCCCGACAACCGACCCGCGCAGGCGTGACTGGCCGCGACGGCGACCGCCACGGCCCCGGCCACGCCCTCCGGGTGCGCGTGGGTGACCATCGCCGACGCGACGGCCTCCTCGGCGGCCCGTTTCGGATCGTCGGGAAAGTACGCCCCCAGCGGCGCGACCCGCATCGCGGCCCCGTTGCCGCAGGAACCCTGCCCCTCGAACGCCTCGGTGGCGGCCTGCTGCCAGGGCGCGCCGCCGCGCACTCGCCGCAGGATGATGAACGCGCCGACGCCGTACCCCCGGAGGGGTTCACAGCGCTCGGCGAACGCCTCGGCGAGCCGGTCCGGGTCGATCCGGCCCGCCTCGTTCAGCATCCAGGTGATGGAGCACGCCATCTCGGTGTCGTCGGTCCATTCCCAGACCGGCGGCGGGACGACGCCCGCCACGAGGTCGGCGACCCTGCGACCGACCATGAAGTACTGCGCTCCCAGCGCATCGCCGACGGACAGACCCGCCAGGCTCTCGGCGGCGTATCCGCGCCGCGTGTTCTCGTGTAGGACGAACCTCATCGTGCTCCGATCATGGCCCACCCCGCCCACCCCGGCAATCGGGTAACCGAACCGAACCCCTCCTTCGAAGATCATTGTCTGGTCCGCAGAATCCGCGCCCGCTCGCGGCGCTGCCGCATAACGTGGAGCTACGCCCGGGTCACCTGCCGGGCGACACGGCGCGAGAGGCGAGCGATGACGCCGAGCAGGGCGGTGCCCGACGTGGCTCCCCCGCGCCAGGCCCTGGTGCTGGGCACGCTGATCCTGGTCGCCGCCGTGGCCAACCTCAACCTGAGCGTGGCCAATGTGGCGCTGCCCGAGATCGGGCGCGCGTTCGACTCGTCGCAGACCATGCTCAACCTGGTCGCGGTCGGCTACTCGCTCGGCCTGGCCGCCTCGGTGCTCTACCTGGGCGCGTTCGGCGACCGGTACGGCCGCAAGCTGCTGCTGATCCTCGGCGTCAGCCTGTCCGTGCCCGCCTGCCTGCTGGCCTCGCACGCCACCTCGGACGTGATGCTGGTCTGCGCCCGCATGCTCGGCGGCCTGGCCGCGGGCATGGCCTACCCGACGACGCTCGCCCTGATCGCCGCGTTGTGGCGCGGTGCGCCGCGCATCCGCGCCATCGCGCTGTGGTCGGGCATCGGCGGCGCGATCTCGGCGATGGGCCCGCTGCTGGCCGGTGCAGCGATGCAGCGCTACTGGTGGGGATCGGTCTTCCTGCTCACCCTGCCACTCGCGGTGGTAGCGCTGATCCTGGCGATCCGGTGCGTCCCGGCACACGTCAACGAGTCCACCGAGCCGGTCGACCATCTCGGCGGGGTGCTGTCCGTCGTGCTGGTCGGATCCCTGGTGCTGGCCGTCAACTTCGCGCCCACCCCCGGCGCGGGTGCCGCCGCGGCCGGGCTGGCGGTGGTCGCCGTCGCGGCGGCGATCGCGTTCGTGCTGCGCCAGCGCCGGGCCGCCAACCCGCTGTACGACCTGCGGATCGCCGCCCGGCGCACGTTCTGGGTCGCGGGGGTGGCCGGGGTCATCGTGTTCGGCTCGCTGATGGGCGCGCTGTTCATCGGGCAGCAGTTCATGCAGAACGTGCTCGGCTACACGGCGCTGCAGGGCGGGGCGGCGATCCTGCCCTCGCCGCTGATGATGACGCTGTTCGCGCCGTACTCGGCGAAGCTGGTGGAGCGCCGCGGCTCGCGGTTCACGCTGCTGGCCGGTTACCTGTTCTGCCTGCTGGCGTTCGTCACCATGCTGCTGCTGTGGCGCGAGGACGTCGGGTACTGGCGGGTGGGGCTGGCGTACGCGCTGATCGGGGTCGGGATCGGGCTGGCGGGCACCCCGGCGTCGCGTTCGCTGACCGGTTCGGTGCCGGTGCGCCGGGTCGGCATGGCCTCGGGCACCGCCGACCTGCAGCGCGACCTCGGCGGTGCGATCATGCAGTCGCTGCTCGGCGCGCTGCTCACCGCCGGTTACATCAGGTCGATCACCAAGCAGGTCCAGGAGGCGCCGCAGTCGCCGGAGATCGCCCAGGCGGTGGTGTCCGAGCTGCAGAAGTCCTTCGCGAGCGCCGCCGACACCGCCCAGCGCTACCCGCAGCACGCCGCCGAGATCATCGAAGGAGCCCGCAACGCGTTCCTGGTCGGCGACCGCTGGGCATACTCGGCGGCGATCCTCGCCATCGCCCTGGGCATGGCCCTGGTGGCCCGGTACTACCCGCGCCACGCCGAGGAGAACCGCCTGCTCACCTCCTACCAGTCGGAGGACCTGGCCGCGCCTTCGCCAGCCCGAGACGCGAGCTGACGAAGGCGCGGCGGTCTCAGACGGCGGTCGCGTGGAACTCGTGCACGACCTCGATCAGGCCGACGAGGTGCCGGTTGAACTCGTCCAGCTCCTCGGCGGGCACCCACAGCTCCAGAATGTCCCGCCCGCCGACCTGCTGCACGGGGTAACGCCCCGCGAACTCCCGGTCCACCGCGAACCGGGTGACGTAACCCGAGCCGCTGGCGGGCACATTCCAGTCACGGGCGATCATGATGGCGTACTGCTCGTTCAGCACCGGGTAGAAGATCGGCTGGTCGGGCAGGCGCGGCGGCCAGGCCCGCCAGCCGGACTCCCGGACCAGGTCCAGCTCCTTCGGCCCGGTGGGCCGCCACAGGGTCAACGTCTCGCTCATCGCGCGCTCCTCTCGCAGCGGCGCACGTTACCGGCGCAGCGGCACCCGGGCCACCTGTTTGCTCAGGCGGCGGGGGCCGGGCCGGTCGAGGCGCGTACCACCAGTTCGGGTTCGAACAGCAGCTCGTCGTCGGGCACCTGCTCGGCGTCGATCTGGCTGAGCAGCAGTGCGACCGCGGCCTGTCCCATGGCGACTATCGGCTGGCGCACCGTGGTCAGCGGCGGGTCGGTGAACGCCATCAGCCCCGAGTCGTCGAAGCCCACCACGGAAACGTCGGCGGGCACCTGCTTGCCGACCCGGCGTACCGCCCGCATCGCACCGATCGCGAGGACGTCGCTGGCGCAGATGAGCCCCGTCGCGCCCTCGGCGACCAGGCGCGCGGCGGCGGCGTGGCCCTCCTCCATGGTGAGCGCGCCGTGGGCGACCAGCTCGGGCGCGCCCTTGCGGGCGGCGCGGTAGGCGGCCAGCTTGCGGGCCGAGGGCACGTGGTCCGGCGGGCCGAGCACCAGCCCGATCCGTTGGTGGCCGAGCGCCGTCAGGTGGGCGTACGCCTGCTCGACCGCGTGCTCCTCGTCCGTGCACACGCGCGGGAAGGCCAGCCCGTCCGCGCTCGCATTGATCAGCACCGTGGGCAGTCCGCGCTCGCGCAGCCGGGCGTAGTGCTCGTGCGCGGCCCGTGCCTGCTGGTAGAGCCCGCTTGCGAAGATCACGCCGGAGACGTTCTGCTCCAGCAGGATGGTGATGTACTCCGACTCGGCCACCCCGTCGATGGTCCGCGCGCACAGCACCGGGGTGAACCCCTTCTTCGCCAGCGCACCAGCCATGACCTCGGCGAATCCTGGAAAGATCGGGTTCTGCATCTCCGGCAGCACGATCCCGACCAGCCGGGCCCGCTCACCGCGCAGCTTGGTCGGCCGCTCATACCCGAGCACGTCCAGCGCCGACAGCACCGCTGCCCGCGTCGCCTCGGATATCCCCGGCTTGTTGTTCAGCACCCGCGACACGGTGGCTTCGCTGACTCCGACATGTTGGGCCACCTCGGCCAGCCTCCGCGCCATCGCGCAAGTGTAGAACACCGGAATGCAAGCCACTTGCAGAAACCGAACCAATCTCGCATCACTTCCCGCCCCGCCGCCCAGCCCCGCACTCCCCTCCGAAGATCGCCGTCTCAGGTCGATAAGTACGGTCCGACCTCGCGTTTCGACCCGAGACGGCGATCACCTCGCCGGACGGAAGGGGCCGCAGTACGAGGGGGCCAGGGAGGTCCCGGTGAGGGTGAAGGTGACAGCTTCGGGGCAGTGGAATAGGGGTTCGGCGGCGACGGCGTCGGCGGTCAGGCCGGTGAGGGCGAGGGAGCCGGTGGACTGGATCTGGAGGACGTGGGTGCCGGTGGTGTGCACGCGCAGGCCGGTGACGGTCACGTTGGTCACTGAGGACCCGAAGACCTGGAGCGCGGCGTATCGGCTGTCGAGCAGCTCGTTGTCGGTGACGAGCACTTCGCCGGTGAGCGGGGCGTCCTTGGCGTAGAACCAGATCGCGGCGATCGGGGTGGACAGGAACGGGTGGTCGGCCCCGGCGCGCAGGGTGGTGTTGCGTTCGACGCGGGTGACGCCGCGCAGCAGGGTCGCCGAGAAGCGGTTGGCGACGTGGATGCCGCCGCCCTCGACCTGGATGTCGGCGACGACGTTCTCGCGGACCGTGTTGTCGTGGCCGCCGTACATCGCGATGCCGTTGGCCAGCATCGGCAGTTGCACGGTGTTGCGTTCGACGGTGATCTGCCGGTCCGCGCCGTACGTGCCGTCGAAGCCGTCGGGTCCGGCCTCCGACCACAGCGCGATGCCGTCGTCGCCGGTGTTGCGGACCAGGTTGTCGCTGATCACGGCGTTGCTGACGCCCTGGTGCAGGTTGATGCCGTCGGCGGTGACGTCCATGATCCGGCAGCCGGTGATCCGCAGCCCGTCGAACGGGCCGTCCAGCCACATGCCGACCTTCACGTGCTGGATCCACAGCCGCTCCAGCACCGAGCCCCCGCCGAGCGCCCCGCCGACCCCGGCGAGCGCCGCCTTGTCGTCACGCTCGCCCACCTCGCCGATGATCGCCAGGTCGGCGACGCGCACCCGCTGGGAGGGATTCGGCGCGGCGTCGCCGTAGACACCGACGCCCGCGCCGCGCAGCTCGGTGTGCCACATGCCCGCACCCTGCACAGTGACGCCGTCGACCAGCAGGTGCCGCGCCACCGCGTACCGGCCTGCGGGCACGTAGAGCGGTTTGCGCTGGGCGCGGGCGGCTTCGATCGCCTCGGCGAAGGCTTCACCAGCCGGTTTCGCGCCACTCGGGTCGGCTCCGAAGTCGGCCACCGACAGGGACCCCGTAGGCCGTGGCAACGGGGCCGCCACCTGCTCGAACTCGACCAGGTCGAGGGTCGTCGGCAGGTCGCCCGCGCGCAGCGTGACGGTCGCGCCCGCGGGCAGGTCGGTGCCGAGCAGGGCGCGGGCGCTGTCGTACAGGTGGCGCTCGCCGCCCTGCGCGGGGTCGTTCGTGAATGGGAAGCCGCCGTAGAACCAGCTGTAGCGCGAGGTCAGCGCCAGTGCGGGCAGGGTCGCCCCGGCGGCTTCGAGCTGGAGCGAAGCGTCCTGTCCCCGGCCGTCGGCGCTGTCCGGGATCGAGAACCGCACGTTCACCGCGCTAGCCGGGGCGGTTAGCGTGACGGTCAGGCGCTGTCCGGGTTGGAGCGTCACGGCCATCCGCCCGGAGGCCTCCCCCGCGAGCGTCCCGTGGCGGCGATCCGGCCCGAGCACGGTCCCGTCGGTGTCCACGTGCTCCGCCTCGTACGCCCGCCAGGGCAGCGACGCCCCACGCCCGGCGATGTCGCCGACGGCGGTCAGGCGCGGCGGCGCGCTCGCGGGCTTGTCCTTCACCGGCCAAGCGAGTGCGGCGGCGGTGCCAGCCGCCACGACCAATGCCACGACCAGCGGAATCAGCACCTTGCGGGACATCGGAACTCCTGCCTCAGGTCGAGGGGAACCCGCGGCGGTGGTCCGCTCAACCACCGCCGCGGGGGTCTGTCAGGCCGTGCGCAGCCAGGCGGCGGCGTCGGCGGGCAGGCGGCCGTCGATCAGGTCGATGCTGGTCAGCAGCACGGCCGTGTGGGCGGGGAGGTCGACCGGCTCGGCGGACAGGTTCACCACGCAGGTGAAGTCGCCGGGGCGGGTGAACGCCACGACCTCCTCCGGGGTGTCGAGCCAGGTCATCGGGCCGTCGCCGAGTCCGGCCTCGGCGCCCCGGATGGCCAGGGCGGCCTGGTAGAGGCGCAGCATCGAGCCGGGGTCGGCCTGCTGGGCCTCGACGGTCAGGCGCGCCCAGTCCGGCTGCGGCAGCCAAGCCGGGGCGCCACCGGACGGGCTGAAGCCGTGCGAGGCACCGGTCGACGACCAGGGCAGCGGCACCCGGCAGCCGTCGCGGCCGGGGTCGGTGCCGCCGGAGCGGTGGTAGATCGGGTCCTGGCGGGTGTCGTCGGGCAGCCGCTCGACGTCGGGCAGGCCCAGTTCCTCGCCCTGGTACACGTACACCGAGCCGGGCAGCGCCAGGGTCAGCAGCGCCGCCGCACGGGCCCGGCGCAGGCCGAGCGACGCGTCGGTGGGCATGAGATGGCGGGCCTGGCGCAGGGCGTGCTCGAAGCCGGTGTCGGTCCGGCCGTAGCGGGTCACCGTACGCGTGACGTCGTGGTTGGCCAGCACCCAGCTGCTCGGTGCGCCGACCGGGGCGTGCGAGGCCAGGGTCGCGTCGACGCAGTGGCGCAGCGCCTTGGCCTCCCACGGGCAGCCGAGGAAGTGGAAGTTGAACGCGGCGTGCATCTCGTCGGGGCGCAGGTACAGCGCGAACCGGTCGATGTCGGCGAGCAGCACCTCGCCGATGAGCGCCCGGGGCTGCTCGTAGGAGTCGGCGATGACGCGCCACGAGCGGTAGATGTCGTGGATGGCGTCGCGGTCCTCGAACGGGTGCGGGGTCGGCGGGGCGGCCGGGTCGAAGTCGGCCAGCGTCGGGTCCTTCACGCACAGCGCGGCGGAGTCGATGCGGATGCCGTCGATGCCGCGGTCGAACCAGAACCGCAGGATGTCCTCGAACTCGGCCCGGACCAGGGGGTTCTCCCAGTTCAGGTCGGGCTGCTCGGGGGCGAACAGGTGCAGGTACCACTCGCCGTCGGCGACGCGGGTCCAGGCCGGTCCGTTGAAGATGGAGTTCCAGTCGTTGGGCGGCAGCTCGCCGTGCTCGCCCCGGCCGGCCCGGAACCAGAACAGGTCCCGGGCCGGTGAGCCCGGCCCCTCGGCCAGCGCGCGCTGGAACCACGCGTGGGCGTCGGAGCAGTGGTTGGGCACGATGTCGATGATGATGCGGATGTCGCGCTCGTGCGCCTCGGCGATCAGCAGTTCCGCCTCTTCGAGGGTGCCGAAGGACGGGTCGATGTCGCGGTAGTCGGCCACGTCGTAGCCGGCGTCCGCCATCGGCGACGGGTACCAGGGGCTGAACCAGATCGCGTTGATGCCGAGGGTGTGCAGGTACCCGAGCTTGGCGCGGATGCCCGCCAGGTCGCCCACGCCGTCGCCGTTCGCGTCGGCGAAGGAGCGCGGGTAGACCTGGTAGATGGCGGCGTGGTGCCACCAGTCGCGGGTGTCGTTGTGAAACACGGGTACCTGCCTTCAGTTCAGTGAGTCGGTCAGAAACCGCTGTTGCCGGGGCCGCGGTTGAGCGTGTAGCCCAGGCGGTTGATCAGCCCGCCGCTCGCGGCGCCGGACACGGTGACGTACGTGACGTACGCGCTGCCCGCGGCGTTGAGCTCGATCCCGTACGTCCCGGCGCCGTTGACGGTGACGTGGTCGAGCGTGAGGTTGGTGATGTTGCGCTGGAAGCTGAGCAGGATGCCCTGGTACGTGGAGTCGATGATGTCGACGTCCTTGACCAGGACCGGGGCCGTGATGTCGGTGGCCTCCGCGTAGATCCACAGGCCGCCGAGCGAGGAGTTCCAGTTGCGCTCGAAGCTCGACGTGCGGGTCAGCGTGTTGCGCTGCACGGAGGTGGTGTTGCTGAACGGCAGCGCCCCGTGCCAGGTGCTGATGGCGATGCCGGACCCGGCGTACACCGAGTCGCTGATCAGGTTGTCCTCGATGCGGTTGCCGTTGCCGCCGTAGATCGCCGCGCTGTTGGCCAGCATCGGCAGCGCGATCGAGTTGAAGGTGAACGCGCTGTTCGTCACCGGGGCCGAGTTCGACCACATGGCCAGCGCGTCGTCGCCGGTGTTGCGCAGCGTGCTCTGGTCGACGCGTACGTTCGTCGCGCCGCCGTTGACGTTCACGCCGTCGGCGAAGGTGTTGCGCATCCGGGTGCCGACGACGTACAGGCCGTTGGTGCCGGTGGTCGGCCACAGGGCGACCTTGGTGTGCTCGATCCAGACGTTGCTGACCAGCGAGCCGGTGCCGAAGTTGCCCTCGATGGCGGTGTCGAACGCGTTGTCGTCGCGGTAGCGCACGTCGCCGCTGATGGTGAGGTCGGCCAGGCGCACGTTCGACCCGGTGGCGAAGAAGCCGCCCTTGCCGTTGGTGCCCTTGACGACGGTGTGCCATACGCCCGCTCCGCGCAGGTGCACGTTGGCGATGTTCATCCGGGCGTTCACGACGAACGTTCCGGCGGGCACCCACAGGCCCTTGTTCTGGCTCTGCGCCGCCGAGATGGCGCTGTTGAACGCGTTGGTGTCGTCGCCGCTGTCGTTGGCGACGGCCCCGTAGGAGGTCACGTTCAGGAAGTCGGCCGGGGCGGACAGGGCCGCCGGGGCGACCTCGGCCTCGATCAGGTCGATCGTGTAGTAGGCCGCGTTCGACGAGGCGTCCTTCTGCAGCTTGATGACCGTGCCCGCCGGGTACGTGGTGCCCAGCAGGACGCGGACGTCGTCGAAGAAGCGGTGCGGCTCGCCGCCGGCCGGGTTGTTGTTGTACGGGTAGGCCCCGTACACCCAGCTGTAGGTCGAGTTCAGGCTGACGTCGGTGATCTTCGTCGAGCCCGCGTACAGCGCCAGCGGGTTGGTGTTGCCGGTGCCCGCCGCGTTGTCCGGGATCGAGTAGCGGATCGTGAACGCGTTGGCCGGCTTGGTCAGGGTGACCTGCACGTACTGCCCGGTCGAGGACAGCCTGACCGCGCGGCGGCCCGACGCCTCCGACGCCTCGGACAGGTAGGCCCGGTTCGGCCCGACCTGAGCGGCGTTGGTGCCGGCCGACTCCGCCTCGTAGACGGTGTACGGCAGGGTCGCGCCACGCGTGGCGAGAGCGGTGCCGCTGCCGACGGTGACGTTGTCGAGCAGCACGTTGCCGGAGTCGCCGGAGTCGTACTGGTAGCCGACGATGTTCAGCCCGGCGCGCAGGGTGAGGCTCTGCGCGGCGTTCAGCCAGCCGGAACCGGCGGGCAGCGAGAGCTGGCCGGTCTTGAGGCCGTTGACGTACACCGACACGGTGCGCGCCGCGCCGTTGGTGTTCGTGTAGCGCAGCGTCACCGTGGTCGCCCCGGACGTGGCGGCGTTGACGGTGCGGATGACGCGTGCCCCGGCCGTGGTCAGGCCGGTGACGTAACCGCTGCCCGTGTAGCCGCCGGTGGACGTCGCGGTCGCGGTGCCACCGGAGACGAAACCGGTCTCCAGCTCGTACGCCACACCGGTGACCGGCGGGGTCGGGCTGGTGCTCGGGGTCGGCGACGGGCTGCTCGGCGGTGTCGTCCCGGACACGGTGATGTTGTCCAGGTTGACGTTGCCCGAGTCGGTGCCGTCGAACTTCAGCGCGACCGTGTTGCTGCCCGCGTTGAGGGAGACCGACTCGGCGATCGTGCCCCAGGTGTCCCAGTTCGCGGTCGCGGCCAGGTTGACCTGGCGCACCTTCGTGCCGTTGGCGTACAGCGACAGGGTCATGTTCGCGCCGGTGCCGTTGGCGTAGCGCACCGTCACGGTGGCGGTGCCCGCGCTCGCGGCGCTCACGGTGAACGTCGTGTTCGCGTTGCCCTTGTTGCCGTCGGTGTAGCCGCCGACGAAGCCGGAACCGGTGAAGCCGGGGTGGTCGGTGGCCACGGTGGTGCCGCCGGACAGCGACGCGGACTCGGCCTCGTACTGGCCCGCGGGCGGGGCCGCGATGTCGGCGACGGTGAGGCTGTCGAGGTTGACGTTGCCGGAGTCGGCCGTGTCGAACCTGTACGACACCGTGCTGTTGCCGTTGCCCAGCGACACGGTCTCGACCTGCGTGCCCCAGCTGTCCCAGTTGGCGGTCGCGTTGAGGCTGACCTGCTTGATCTTCGCGCCGTTGACGTACAGCGACAGGGTCTTCGTCGCCGTGGTGCCGTTGGCGTAGCGCAGGGTCAGCGTGCGGTTGGCCGTCCCGGACACGTTCACCGTGAACGTCAGGTTGGCGTTGCCCCGGTTGCCGTCGGTGTAGCCGCCGACGAACCCGGAACCGGTGTACCCGGTGTGGTCGGTGGCGACCACGGTCCCGCCCGAGCGGGCGGCCGACTCGGCCTGGTACGTCGTGGTCGCGGCCGACGCGGGCAGGGCCGTGAGCAGGCCTGCGCCCAGGGTGAGCACGGCCGCGGCGAGGGCGGCCAGCAGGGTGCGAGCGGGGATGCGTGGAGCGGTGCGATGGTGCAGCGTCATTGCGTACTCCCTTCACTTGCGTGGGTGTGTCCCCCGTGGCGGTGGAACGCGGCCGCCGCCGGGCGGCCGTGTTCCGGGCAGCACCGACCGGCCCCCGGGCATGGGAACCGGGCGGCGGTGCGTGAGCGGATCTCTGAACCGGCCGGTGTCGGCCGGAAACTGGTGGGCCTACCCCTTGAGGGCCCCGGCGGACAGGCCGTTGAGGATGCTGCGCTGGAAGACCATGAAGATGACGACCATCGGGATGCTGGCGATGGCCAGTCCCGCGAACATCTCGTTGTTGGTGACCCGTCCGGTGCTGGCCAGGCGGCTCAGCGCCACGCTGATCGTCTGGCTTTCGGCCTCCTGCAGGACCAGCAGCGGCCAGAGGAAGTCCTTCCAGGAGCCGATGATCGCGAAGATCGAGACGACCGCCAGCACCGGGCGCGACAGCGGCAGGATGATGTGCCACAGCAGCCGCAGCCGCCCCGCGCCGTCGATGCCCGCCGAGTCCAGCAGGTCGTTGGGGATCTGGTCGAAGAAGCGCTTGAGCACGTAGATGTTGAACGCGTTCGCCGCGCCCGGCAGCCACAGCGCCCACGGGGTGTTGAGCAGGTTGCCCCCGAAGATCGGCACCTCCGCCACGGTCAGGTACGCGGGCACCAGCAGCGCGGCGGCGGGCAGCATCAGGCTGGCCAGCATGCCGCCCAGCACCACGTTGCCCAGGATCGGCCGCAGCTTCGACAGGGCGTACGCCGCCGCGACGTCGACGATCAGCTGGATGAGCCAGCCGCCGAGCGCGTAGAACGCCGTGTTCGCCAGATAGCGGCCGATCTCCAGCCGCCGCCACGCCTCAAGGTAGGTCTCCGGGTGCCACTCGGTCGGCCACAGCGTCGGCGACGGCTGCGCCAGCTCGATCGGCGTCTTCATCGCGCCGGTGACCATCCAGTACAGCGGGAAGATGAAGGCCAGCACGAAGGCCACCGCCATCGCGCCCAGCACCAGGCGGTAGATCAGGCGGCCACGACCACGGCGCAGGTCGGCGTCGGAGATCAGGGATCGCGTCAGGGAACTCATCGGGGATCCTCTCAGTCGGCCTTGCGGGTGAGCCGCAGGTAGAGGGCCGAGAACGCGCCGAGCACGATGAACAGCAGCACACTCATCGCGGCGGCCATGCCGAAGTCGTGGTTGATGGTGAAGGCGTACCGGTAGATCAGCACCATCACCGTGATCGTCTCGGGGTTGGTGGTGCCGGTGAGCTGGAACGGCTCGATGAAGACCTGCATCGTGGCGACGATCTGCAGCAGCAGCAGGACCAGCATGATGAAGCGCATCTGCGGGAAGGTCACGTGCCGCACGCGCTGCCAGACGGTCGCGCCGTCGAGCTCGGCGGCCTCGTACAGCTCGCCCGGGATACCGGCCAGGCCGGCCAGGTACATGATGGTCGCGCCGCCCATGTTCGACCAGGTCGAGACCAGCACCAGGGAGACCATCGCCATCTTCGGCGACTGGTTCCAGTCGGAGGTCGGCAGGCCGACGCCGGACAGGAGCGCGTTGAACAGGCCGTTGCCGGGGTCGTAGAAGTACTGCCAGAGCAGCACGCTGACGATCGGCGGCAGCATCACCGGCAGGTACACCGCGAACCGGAAGAAGCCCTTGGCGTGCCGGAACTCGTTGATGACCAGCGCCAGCACGAACGGCACCGCGAAGCCGAACAGCAGCGCCAGGCCGGTGAACTCCAGCGTGTTCAGCCACGCGGTGGCGAACAGCGGGTCGTCGAGCACGGCCGTGTAGTTGTCCATGCCGACCCAGATCGGATCGGTGACGAAGTTGTCCTGCTGGAAGCTGAGGATGATGCCCTTGACCAGCGGATACCAGGAGAACAGGGCGAAGCACAGCAGGCCGGCCGCGAGGAACGCGTACGCCTGGAGGTTGTCGCCGATCCTGCGGCGCAACCGCGCCGCGCGGGCCGAACCCGGCCCACCGGGCGCGTCGGCGCGCCCCGTCCCCCGTGTCACCGCTGCCGAGCTCTGCGGCGCGATCACCGTCATCGTCGTGCTTCCTTCCCTGCTGTGCTTGACCTGGGGAGGTGAGTCCCGGACCCGCGCCGGTGGCGGTCGGCCACCGGCGCGGGTCGCGACCCTACCGCGTCACTTGACGGTCGACAGGATCTGGTTGACCTGCTTCTCGGCGTCCGACAGCAGCTTGGCGATGTCGGCGTTCTCGTCGGTCAGCACCTTCTGCATGGCCGTGTCCAGCACCGCGTAGATCTGCTGCGCCAGCGGCGGCTCGAGCTTCAGCGGGATGGTGGTGGCGGTGGCGAGGAAAGGACCGAAGTTCTCCGACGGGATGTTGGCGTGCTTCTTGGTCGCCTCCTCCCACTTGGCCAGCGAGGCGCCGGTCCAGATGTTCGGCTGGGGCAGGCCCACGGGCTGGCCCTTGGCGGCCGCCTTCTCGTTGTCGGCCGCGATGCGGTCCGGGTCGAGCGCGCCGCCCTTGAAGGACAGCCAGGTCAGACCGGCCTTGATCTTCTCCGGGCTGAGACCGGCCTTGAACATGTAGCCGTCGCCGCCGCCCAGGGTGCCCTGGCCGCCGGGGATGCCGCCGAGCCCGAAGTCCTCGTACTTGGCCTTGTACTGGTTCACGATGACGGGGAAGTTGTCAGCGGAGCCGATGTACATGCCGAGCTTGCCCGAGGCCATCATCTGCAGCAGGTCGGCCCACTCGAGCAGCTGGCGCTGCCCCATGGTCTTGTCCGTCCAGCGCATGTCCTTGAGCTGCTGCAGGACCTGCTTGCCCTTGTCGTTGTTGAACGCGGCCTTCCAGGTGTCGCCGTCCTTGACCGCGACGTCACCGCCGACCGAGTACATCTCCGCGGTGAAGTGCCAGCCACCGGTGTTGTTCTTGCTGTAGTCGCCGTAGCCGACGGTGCCGTTGCCCAGCGCCGTGATCTTCTTCGCCGCCTCGCGGACCTCTTCCCAGGTCTTCGGCGGGCTGGTCGGGTCGAGACCGGCCTTGGTGAACAGCGTCCGGTTGTAGACCAGGCCCAGCGAGTAGTTCGCCACCGGCACGCCGAAGATCTTGCCGTCGGAGCCGGTGAAGACCTTCATCAGGTCCGGCTTGACGTCCTTGATCGACGGGAAGTCGGCCAGCTGCGCCGAGATGTCCTGCACCTGGCGCTTGGCGATCAGCGCCGCCGGGTCGGTCAGGTAGACGTAGAAGACGTCCTCCAGCTGGCCGCCAGCCAGCTTGGTGGCGAACGTCTGGGGGTCCATGAACCCCTCTTTGGCGGTGATCTTGATGTTCGGGTACTTCGCCTCGAACGCCTTGACGTCGGCCTCGAAGTTGGCGCGGTTGACCGCGTCCGTCGCCGGGGGCATCCCGTTGACGGTGATCGACACCGGACCGCTGGGGGTCTCCGGCTCCTTGTCGCCGGCGCAGGCCGCGCCGAGCATCGTCGTGCCGGCCACCAGCGCGAGCGCCAGCGACTTGCCGAGCAAACGTCGGTTCATCGGTTCTCCGATCCCTTCTGTATGCACATCCCGGACCTCAGCCGGCCCGGCTGCTCCGGCAGCGGCGAGCGCTCCGGGTTTGTTAATCGCGTATTGCGGCCGCGTCGCTCGGGGGTTACAGCGCCGTGGCGTGAGCAGAAGGATAGGCGCGCTCGCGCGCAGAAGTCCAGAGGATGACGCAAAAACGTGATCACAGCTTTGCCATCCACTTGCACAGTCCCGCAAGTTCGTGACTCATCAATATGATCGACCAAGAAGGGCCCCACCAGCCCATACCCCCACCCGCCCCACCCCGCGACCCGGCCGCGTCCCGGGCGCCGCCGCGTCCCGGGCGCCGCCGCCGCGTCCCCGCCGCCGCCGCGTCCCGGGCGCAACTCTTAAAGAGTCGCGCCCTCGTGACGTGTTTGAGGGCGCGACTCTTTAAGAGTTGCGGCAGGTGGGGGTGGGGCGGTGGCCGGTGGCCGGTGGCCGGTGGCCGGTGGCCGGTGGCCGGTGGGCGGTGGCCCGGTGGCGGGCGGGTGGGCGGAGGCGGCCCGTGGTGGGGGGTCAGGCGGGGACCGGGCAGGGGCCGGTGGTGCTGCGGACGATGAGTTCGGGGTCGAAGAGGACCTCTTCGGAGGCCGCGGGGCGGCCTTCGAGCTGGGACAGCAGGGAGATCACGGCGGCGCCGGCCATGGCGCGGACCGGTTGGCGCACGGTGGTCAGGGGCGGGTCGGTCACGCCCATGAAGGTCGAGTCGTCGAAGCCGACCACCGACACGTCGTCGGGGACCTCCAGGCCCTGCTTGCGTACGGCCCGCACGGCCCCCAGCGCCAGCGCGTCACTCGCGCACACCAGCCCGGTCACCCCGGCCGCGAGCAGCCGGTTCGCCGCTCCGCGGCCGCCCTCGACGGTGAACACCGTGTGGTCGACCCAGCGCCGCCAGCGGGTCTCGCCGCGCTCCTCCCAGAACTTGGCGAACCCGGCCAGCTTGCGGGCCGACGGAACGTGCCCGACCGGCCCCAGGATCAGCCCGATCTTCTCGTGGCCCAGCCCGGCGAGGTGCGCCAGCGCCTGCTCGGCCGCGCCGGTGTCGTCGACGCAGATCCGGGCCACGCCGAGGTTCTCGTCAGCCGCGTTGATCAGCACTATCGGCAGCCTGCGCTCGGTGAGCTGCTTGATCGCGGCGGGCCCGGCGTCGGCGTAGCTGCTGCCGACGAACACGATCCCGCCGACCTGCTGCGCCAGCAGCATCTCGATGTAGTGCGCCTCGGAGACCCCGTCGGAGGTGCGCGTGCACAGCACCGGAACCAGCCCGCGCTGGATCAGCGACACCCCGATGACCTCGGCGAACGCCGGGAAGATCGGGTTGCTGAGGTCGGGCACGACCAGCCCGATCAGCCGGGCGCGCTCGCTGCGTACGGGTTCGGGCCGGGCGAACCCGAAAACGTCCAGCGCGGTGAGCACCGTGTCGCGGGTCGCCTGGGAGACGCCCGGCTTGCCGCGCAGCACCCGGCTCACGGTCGCCTCGGACACGCCCGCGAACTTCGCCACCGCCGAAAGCCTGCTCGTCGTCACCCCCGGGATCTTACAGCAAGCAGTGCAAAAACCAAGACGGCCTGCGCAACCTGTTGCACGCTCGTGAACCCCCAGCTCACGCTGTCCGCGTGCGTCAGGCGGGCGGACCCAGGGACAGCGCGAGGCGGAGCACGCCGTCGCGCAGCGCAAGGAAGCGACGAGCCTGCGACATGCGGTTCACGAGCAGGGAGGTCGCCGCCAGGCGCTGGGTGGGGCGGCGGCGTTCCCGGTCGTACGCCCGCAGGCCCGCCGCCACCTCGCCGCCGGACAGGCACCGGGCCAGCGTGACCCCGTCGATGATCGCCTGACAGGCCCCCTGCCCCAGATCGGGTGTCATCGCGTGCGCGGCATCGCCGAGCAGCGCCACGTTGCCGACCGTGTACGACGGCAGCGCCGGGGCCACGTGGTGCAGGTCGTGCCGGATCACCTGCGAGGTGGCGTACCGGTCGAGCACGGCCGGGATCGGGTCGTGCCAGCCGCCGAAGACCCGGCGCAGCTCGTCGGCGTCGTCGAGTGCGGGACGGTACCCCTCGGGCGCGGTCAGCACGGCGTACCAGTTGGTGCGGCCCGGTCCCTGTGGCGTGATGCCGAAGCGGGCGCCGACGCCCCAGGTCTCGCCGCCGGTGGCGACGTCCAGGTCGGCGGTGCCGCGCCAGACGGTCGCGCCCGCGTAACGCAGGCCGTGCCGGTCGCCGAACAGCGCGGTGCGGATCCGGCTGCCGATGCCGTCGGCCGCGACGACGACGTCGTGGTCGCGGCGCAGCGCGGTGATGTCGCCGACGGGGCTGCCGAAACTGAGCACGCCGCCGGGCAGCGCGCTGCTGAGCACGCCGAGCAGGGCGGGCCGCGACACCAGGTGGACCGGCTCGCCGTGCTTCTCGCGTACCTGATCCATGTCCAGGGTGACGATGCGCGACCCGTCCGGGCGGCGGATCGCGCCGTTGCGCTGGGGCAGCCCTGCGGCTCGCACGGCCGCGCCGACGCCGATCTCGTCGAGCGCGCGCAGCGCCGACGGCCAGATGCCCAGGCCGGTGCCGGTGGCCGGCAACGTGTCGCTGCGCTCGTACACGCCGACCTGCCAGCCCGCTGCCCGCAGCCCGATGGCGGTCGCCAGACCGCCGATGCCGCCACCCACGACGGCCGCCGTTCTCGTCATGCCGCGAACGTACTACAGATGTAGTTGGCGTGACTACAGCTGTAGTGTTCGTCTCATGTCCGATCGCAAGGAGCAGGTGCTCGACGCCGCCATCGCCGTCCTCGGCACGAAGGGACTGCGCGCGCTGACGCACCGCGCGGTCGACGCCCAGGCAGGACTCCCGGAAGGCTCGACGTCGAACGGTTTCCGCACGCGGGAGACCCTGATCGGCGGCATCCTGGACCGCCTCGTCGACCTGGAGACGGCACTGTGGCAGCGCCTGGCCGGGCAGCGCCCACCTCACTCGCTGGAGGAGTTCGCCCAGCTCATAGCAGCAATGGTCGGTGAAGTGACCGGCTCCGCCAGGGCGCTGACCCTGGCCCGGCACGCGATCTTCCACGAGGCGGCGTTCCAGCCGGAGTTACAGCGCAAGATCCGCATAGCGCGGCAGCGGCTGGCCGGCTGGGGTGAGCCGTGGCTGGCGCAGTTCGGGTCGACCGCGCCGCAGGCCGACTTCCTGACCATGCTCGCCCTGCTCGACGGCCTGGTGGCCATCCAGCTCGCCTGCCCGGAGCCAGGCTTCGACCCGACACCGTCCATCCTCACCGCGCTGCGCGGCATGCGCTCCGCCTGACGGGCGGGCGCAAGCCGTCAACCCGGCCACGGATCGACGGCAGTTATGACGCGGGCGTGGTCGCGGGCTCAGGTTCGGCAGCCCGCCCGGTCAGCGGGATGTTGCGCACGTTGAGGACCAGGATCAGCGCCACGCCGCCCACCAGGGCGATGTCCGCGACGTTGCCGACGAACGGGCCGTAGTCGATGAAGTCGACGACGTGTCCCCGAGCGAAACCGGGCTCGCGCAGCAGCCGGTCCAGCAGGTGCGTCGTAGCGCCGCCGAGGACCAGGCCGAGCCCGATCGCCCAGGCCCGCGACCCGACCCGCCGCGCGGCGTAGGTGATCGTCACGACCGCCGCCGCCGCGATCAGCGTCAGCACCCAGGTGTACCCGGTGCCGATGGAGAACGCCGCGCCCGGGTTGTAGGTCAGCCGCAGCTGGATCAGCTCGCCGATGACGTCGATCGGCGCCCGGCCGGTCAGCTCCGACACCGCCCACCACTTGGTCAGCTGATCCACCGCCACCAGCGCCGCCGCGAGGACGAGCACCAGCGTGAACAGCCGCGTGACGCGGCGCTCCGCCGGAACGTTCGGTGCAGCCTGCCCTGTCGCCATCACGATCTCTCCGTATGCCCTCGACCAGCTCGCCGGCTGGCAACCCTAACCCATGCGGCGACACGCCTGACGATCTTCACAGGCATCGCTCAGTCGCGGCCGAGCCACGTCGTCACGCAGGCCTCGTTGCCCTCCGGGTCGGCGAGCACCCGGAACGCGGGCGCCTCCTTGTCGTACACCACCCGCCCACCGGCGGCGACAGCCGCCGCGACGCGGCGGTCCGCCTCGTCGTGCGGCACCGAGACGTCCAGGTGGATGCGGTTGCGCTGGGCGCGTGGGGCGTCCATCTGCTGGAACCACACCGCAGGCCCCTGGCCGTACGGGTCGAGCAGCGCAGCCCCCGGATCGTCGGCGTCGGCGTCGGTGTAACCGAGCACCGCCCGCCAGAACGGCCGCACCGCACCGATGTCCATCGCGTCGATGGCGATCTCCAGCAGCTGCGCGGCCCGTGGCCCGCCGACAGCGTCGACGGCGTGCCCCGCCTCGGCCAGCGCGGCCGACACCCGCACCGCCAGCGCGGTCTCCCGGCCGCTCAGCCGCATCGCACCGGGCACCTGCACCGTCAGCAGGACCCGCTGTCCGCCCAGGTCGAGCCGCAGCAGGCGCTCCCCGTCCGCACCCGCGGCCGCCACCGCGAGCGCGGCCACCTCCACCGCCCCGGCCAGCGACGACACCGCGACAGCGGTGCACAGCGAGCCGAGCACGAACCGCCATCCGTGTCCGGTGACCGCTTCGGACGCCTGCTGCCGGGTGAGGGCCGTTTCGCTCATACCCCGATGCTTCCAGGGCACGGCCCACAGGTACAGCGGACTTGGGGTCTGCTCGGGTAGCCTTGCCCGCCATGAGCGGTGGCCACGGGCAACACGACGATCCACTCGACCGCCTCGCGGCCGAAGAGGACTGGAGCAGCCGCGCCAAGGCGGTCGAGAACCAGGTGGCGCGCGAGCAGCGGATGCCCTCCCTGCGCTCGGCCCGCGCGCCGCGCCCCCGGGGCGCACGCGAACCGCACGGCGGCATCTCCCCGATCTTCGTCGGCCTCGTCGTCGTGATGCTGGTCAGCGCCGTGGCGATGTGGATCGGCGCCGGGCACCCGTCACTGGTCGTGTTCCTCTTCGTGATCTCGGGCTGGCTGGTGACCCTCTGCCTGCACGAGTTCTCCCACGCGTACACCGCCCACCGGGGCGGCGACCACACCGTGGCCGAGAAGGGCTACCTGCGCCTGGACCCCCGCAAGTACGGCCACCCGGTGCTCACGCTGGTGCTGCCCCTGCTCTGGCTGCTGATCGGCGGGCTGCCGCTGCCGGGCGGCGCGGTGATGATCGAGAGCCACCGGCTGCGCAACCGGTTCCGCGACGCCCTGGTGTCGGCGGCCGGACCTGCCGTCAACATCGTCGCGGCCGCAGGCCTGCTCGTCATCATCGCGGTGGCCGGACCGGAGTACTCCTTCGGCCTGTCCGGGCCGGAGCTCACCTTCTGGGCGGGACTGACCTTCCTCGCGTACCTGCAGGTCGCGACGGCGATCCTCAACCTGCTCCCGGTCCCGGGCCTCGACGGGTACGGCATGATCGAGCCCTACCTGCCGCCCGGCGCCCGCCAGGCGGGTAACAAGATCAAGCCGTTCGGCATCCTGCTGGTGTTCGCTCTGCTGTACTTCCCGCTGGCCCGCGGCCTGTTCGGCGACGCGACCTACTTCTTCATGGACGTCGCGGGAGCGCCGCTCAACCTGGTCTACGAAGGCAGCCAGCTGTTCCAGTTCTGGCGCAGTTGGTGACGGGAGACGGCGCGGTGAGGGCGCATCGGCCGACGACCCGGCCAGGTCTCGACGGTCGCCGCTGACCGCCGCGCCGCTGCGCCCGAGTGCTTGCGGGCGGTCAGAGGTCGAACTCGCCGTCCTTGGCGGACCTCAGGAACGCCGCCCACTCTTCACGGGTGAACACGACGACGGGTTCGTCCGTGCGGGCGCGGCGGATGCGCACCTCGTCGCCCGCCGTGCCTACCTCGACGCAGGCGCCGGTGTCGCAGTAGGACCCCACCCGCCACGCGACGTGCTGTTCTTCCGATGTCATGGGCTGACCCTTCATCGGTGACTGGCAGTTCAGCGTACTAGGCGAAACCGTCGCGATGGACCGTGCGGGCATTGTTGGCACAACGCCGAACAGGTCCGTTCGCCAGGGCGAGCGGACCTGTTCGGCACACCGTTATGCGGCGGCGAAGTCCCCCGCCCTCACCCCCGCGATGAAGGCGGCGAACTCCTGCCGGGAGAAGCGGAGCGCCGGGCCCTGCGGATCCTTGGCGTCGCGGATCGCGACACCGTGGTCGAGCTGCGCGACCTCTACGCAGGCACCGCTGTCGCAGTAGCTGCTCCGGCGCCAG
This sequence comes from Catellatospora methionotrophica, assembly GCF_011297335.1. Taxonomy (GTDB): domain Bacteria; phylum Actinomycetota; class Actinomycetes; order Mycobacteriales; family Micromonosporaceae; genus Catellatospora; species Catellatospora methionotrophica. The sequence continues at coordinate 48,584 of NZ_JAAOTJ010000030.1, forward strand.
GTGAGCTCGGCCTCGAGAACGGACATGCGGAAACACTGATCCTTTCGTGGTGGTGACGGGAGTGGTCTTCCGGCGGCCGGACCGCCTAGCTATCGGACTCCGCCCGCAAGGCCGCGATACGGGCCTCCAGCAGGCGTCCGGAACGTTCGGCGCCGTACGACCTCGCCAGGATCACGTCGAAGATCCGGTGATGTCGCGAGACCTCCTCCGGAGCATGGATGATCTCGTCGTTCTGCCAGCTCTCGCGGTAGAGGACCGCGTCCTGCGCGCTGCCGAGGTCGAGCAGGGTGAACGAGCCGAGGGTGACCGCGAACGCGCCGAGGCTGAACGGCACCACCCGCAGGGTGACCTTGCCTTCGGCGATGAGCTTCAGCAGATGCTGGAACTGGGCGAGGGCGATCTCGCGGCTGCCGACTTCGCGATAGAGCACCGACTCGTCGATCGCCAGCAGGTACGTCGGCCGGTCCGGGCGCTCGAAGATGTTCTCGTGCCGCCGCAGGCGCACCTCCAGCCGCGCCGCCCGCTCGTCCTCGGTGATCATGTTGAGTTCCGCGTGCCAGAAACCCAGCACCGCCTCGGCGTGCGCCGGTGTCTGCAGGATTCCGGGCAGGATGGTCGAGGCGAAGAACCTGATCGTGGTGGCCTGTCCCTCGAACTGCATCAGCTGCATCAGGGCCGGGGTCAGCAGGCTGCGGTAGCGCGGTCCGTCCCACCAGCCGCTGGTGCGGCGGCGCGCGGTCCTGGCCTCCTGGATCAGTTCGGCGACCGCGGCGGGGTCGTCCACGCCGAACTTGGTCAGCAGCGCGCGAAGATCGGTGCTGGAGACGCTGACCTCGCCGCTCTCGATGCGCTGCACCTTGGACAACGACCACTCGAGCGCGGCGGCGACGTCACCCTGGGTCAGCTCGGCAGCCTCCCGCCGGCTGCGGATCGCGATGCGGAGTCGGCGGCGGGCCACTGCGGGCGAATCACCCGAGACCATGGCGGCCCTCCCGGTCGTCTCCCGTTCCGCGATCTAGCCGTACAGCAGATGGGGATGCCGCTGTGTGATGCAACGTCCAGACGTTACACCGCGGCATCCCGGTACGACACCACTGCGGGAAAGCGATGTCAATTCGTGTCCGCGTGATACTCCATCGCGCGCACCAGACCACGTCTGACCTGCTCGAACATTCGCTCGTCAGTGGTCGCGAAGAGCAGTCGCCACGACCCGCGGTAGAAGGCGTGCAACTCGTACGAGTGAGTCCTGGTCCGCCAGCAGCCGCGCGTCCCGACCAGGAACGCCGCGGCGATCGTCGCCGCGACCGACGTCGCACCCGTCCCGAGCACCGGCCAGGCGGTCGCCGCGGCGACTCCGGCGGTGCCCGTCGCGTAGAGCCGGGTGGTGGCGCCACCACTGCCGGCCCGACCGGACGGGACGCAGACGATGTGTACGCCGCGCAGTCCGCGCAGGGCGAACCGGCGGGGCTCAGGGCCGCGCACCTCGAAGTATCGGTGGTCGATGTGCGCGCACGGGCCTCGGTAGTAGACGGGCATCCTTCCTCTCCCTTGAACGGCCCTTGCAGGGAGAGAGTTGCATGCGTAAAGATGGCATGTGATGGTCCTCCTTCCCCTGCGTGGGACGAGGCCAAGAGCGGCGCCCGGTGCCAGCCGGGCGCTGTTCCTGTTCCAGGAAGCGAACCGCTTCCTTACCGATCAGTATGGGTTCGCCACCCGTTGATCGCCATACTGCAATCTGCGATACGGCTGATCTGAACGGACATTAAAGTGAATCACGTCCGATCGCGACCGCCCCCTCGCCGATGGCCTGGCGCACCACGGCTCCGGCCACCGGCGACGAGATCGGCGGTGATCACATCTGCAGACCCTCCTCGATGGTCCGGAGCTTGTGCCGGGCCATCGCGAGGTTGGCGCGCGACCGGGCCAGCACCAGGTAGAGGAAGAGCCCCTGGGTGTTACGGCTGGTCAGTGGCCTGATCACGTGGTACTGCACGCCGAGCGTGATCAGGATGTCCTCGATGGTGTCCTTGAGCTTGAGCATCTCCAGGGTGCGCAGTTTCGCCCGGACGACGTCGGTGTTGCCGGCTGCGGCAATGGTCAGGTCCATCTCCTTGGAGCTGCCGAGCGCGCCAAGAGCCATACCGCTGGTGTAGTCCACGAGCGCGACACCCACCGCGCCCTCGATCTGCATCGCTTCCTGGAGCGAGCTTTCCATGTCAGCCATGGTGGAACCTCGTTTTCGTTCGCTAAGGGATGGTCAGGTGGTTCAGCGGATCTCAATGTGCTGGAAGTACTCTCCGATGCGCGCCGCGACCGGACGCGCCTCGTGGTGCAGGCGGGCGACGTTCAGCTCCCGGCCCGCGATGACGGTGAGCAGGGCCGACGCTCCGGCGGCGAAGACCGCCACGTAGCCGTTGCTGGCCGTGGTGACCGTCTCCCGGAACTCCCCCGAGCGCACCGCGGCGATGATCTGCTGCCCCAGGCCGAGCTGCGCGGCCGACATCGCGGCGAAGACCTCGGGCTCGACGCTTTCGGCGTCCTGCGCGATGAGCAGCCCGTCGACGCTCGCCACGAGTACGCCCACCACGTGTGGCAGCCGCATGCGCAGCTCGTGTATCTCGACGAGCACCGGACTGTCGGGGGCCAAGAGGATGACTCCTTTCTTCCTACCGCGTAGGACCGATCTCAGAAGGTCTCGTTTCACAGCGCCCCCAGTCCCGCGATGAGGCGGGTGAGGATCTGCTCGGGCACGCGGGTGTCCAGCGTGCCGGCGAGTTCGGTACGCCGGTCGGGCTCCTGCCGTACGGCGCGGCGCGGCAGCGGGACGTGCGGCCGCGGTTCACCGGGCGGCTCCGGCGGCGGGCCGGGCGCGGGTTCGGCCACGGGCTTCGCGTGCCGTCCGGGCTGCGCCGTGGCCGTCGCCGTCGCGGTCACCCCGGCGGCGGCCCTGGCCCGCACCGTCGCGACGGATTCGGCGGCGGCGGAGCCACCGGGGCGGCCCGGCTCGACGAGGCCGGTCCTGGCCATGCGGCGCACCTCGAGCATGACCGTGAACGTGTCGCGGCCGAGCAGCCGGGCGAGGTCGATCGGGCTGCGGCGGCGGTCGGCGTTGGCGACCACCTCCCACTGCAGCGCGGTGAGCGCGACGCACTGCGAGCGCAGCCGCCGCTGGGGCAGCACGGCCGCGGTGTCGATGGCGGCGTCCGGCCACGCGTCGGCGAGCAGCCGTTTGCGCCGGTCCACCTCCTGGCAGACCGTACGCAGGTCGAGGGTCCGCAGGTGGCCGACGGGGTGGCGGGCGCGGTGCTCGAAGTGCGCCGCGACGACGAGGTCGAACAGGAAGAACGCCGCGTCGTAGAGGGCGATCACGCCGAGCGCCTCCAGTTCGGCCTGGGTGACCAGTCCGGCGTCGACGAGTTCGGGCCCGATGCGGTGCTGGGCGCGACCGGCGGTCACCGCGGCGCGCCAGGCGTCGGCGGGCAGCCGCCCGGAGGCGGTGAGCAGCCGCTCCACTCCGGACGCGACAGGCGTCTCGGCGTACGCGACCCGGCCGTCGACGACGTACACGACGCCGCCGGGCGGGTCGAGGATGCGCAGCGCGCCGGTGACCCCCGCCGCGCACCACGGCTCCAGCGACTCGCGCAGCATCGGCGGACGTGAGCTCATCGACATGCGGCGGGTCAGTTCGCGCTGAACTGGGAGGCGATCACGCTCAGCTGCCGCTGCGCCATGACCAGGTTGCCGACCGCGCGGTCGAGCCAGACGTAGAGCACCATGCGGGCTTCGACGTCCGACGCGAGCAGGCGCATGACGTGGTATCCGTTGCCCGCCGTGATCACGATGTCCTCGACGTGCGCGGGCTGGCCGACCGTCGCGAACGCGGCGGTCTGCATGGTCGCGTGGATCATGCCGACGGCGTCGGCGGGGGTGTCGTCGCGGCTGCCCGGCCCGCGCCCGGCCGCGCCGATGACCGAGCCGCTGGGGTAGTCGATGAGACTGGCGCCGTGGACGCCCTGGAGCGCCATCAGGCGGTGAAGACAGTCGTCGATGTCAAGCACAGCCGCTCCCCGGAAGAACATGACACCACCCACGATTCACGCCACCGCCCGGAACGCCTGGGAGCGCATCGATGGTGACGGTTAGCTCGGTGAAGACTACAACAGGTAACCGAGATTGAGGATGGTTCGGGTGAAAACTATTCGTTCGCAACTTCTGCCCGAAAGGCCATTGAAGTCGTATATAGACGGTTGGCTGACGGAAGCCCGGGGAAGCCCCGCCAACCCCCGGCCGTTGCGGAGGTTACGCACGTTCGACCTCGGCGAATCGCACAAGCTGTCCGTCACCGAGAGCTTGCGTAATGCAGCCGACTGTCCTATGGCGACCGGTTCGACGTCGTCACAAAACCGGGCGGGCGGTCCGTATCACGTGGATACGGACCGCCCGCCCGGTGCAGCGCTGATCGCGCTCAGTGAGAACGCTTCGACTTGCGGCCCAGCCACCAGACGACGGTGACCACCGCCGCGCCGATGAGCCAGGGTCGCGGGTTGCGGCGGACACTGTCCATCACGTCGCGGCCCATGTCCTCCCACTCCTGGGAGCTGGACGGCATCCGGTCGGCCAGGTCGTGGGCGACCTCGCCCGCCTTGTCCTTGGCCAGCACCGCCGTCGCGGCGACCTGGTCCCTGACCTCACCGGCCTGTACGGCGACGGTGCGGCCGGACGCGGCCAGCGTGTGCCCGACCTCACCAGCCTGCGCGGCGACGGTGCGACCCGACTCGGCCAGGGTGTGCCCGACCTCACCAGCCTGCGCCGCGACCGCCCGGCCCGACTCGGCCAGCGTCTGCTTGAGCTGCTCCGCCGAAGCGGCGACTCCGTTGCTGTTCTTAGCCATTTGAGCTGCCCTCCTCTTTCGCGCCGAGCACGCCCCGAGGAAACGGCGGCCCGTCGCCACCCCGATACCCGTCCCCCACCGCCCTAACCACCGTCCGCCCCAGACATTCACTCCACCCACCACCCACCACCCCCACCGCCAACCCCACCCACCCACCCGGGCCGCCGGCCCAGGCCCGTCGACAACTCTTAAAGACTCGCGGCCTCCAGACTGTCTGGAGGCCGCGA
>NZ_JAAOTJ010000031.1 GCF_011297335.1 Catellatospora methionotrophica
TGTAGGCCATCATCCACGACGGGCACGCCAGGGTCACGAACGAACCCTTCGCCATACCGGCGTTCCAGTCAGCCGACCACGGAGCGATCTTCGCCGACAGACCCTTGTTGATCGCATCGATCGTCAGGTCCCAGGCCTTCTTCACACCGGGGTTCGTCTCCACGACGACCTTGTCGGCGTCGTAGATACCCACCGGCTGCTGGCCCAGAACGGACCGGTACATGATCGTCGGGCCGTCCATCCACGCGGAGCCCTTGATGTTGGCGTTCTTGAACTTCACACCCGTGGCGATGTACTCCTCCCACGTCGGCCACAGCTTCGACACGGCCTCGCGGTCGGTGGGCAGGCCCGCCTTCTCGAAGATGTCACGCCGGTAGCACATCGCCATACCGCCGACGTCGGTGCCGAGACCGACGACCTCACCCTTGGCCGAAGAGCCCTGCTGCCACTTCCACGCCGGCCACTGCGCCTTGATCTCAGCAGCACCGTAGTCGTTCCAGTTGTAGAACTTGCCCGGGTTGGCCGTGAACTGACCCGCCCAGCCCTCCTCGATCGCCTCGATGTCGGCGGCACCGGTGTTGGTCGCCAGATGCGCGGCCAGGTTCTTGTGGTGATCCTCGGCCTTGGTGATCCGCTCCACGATCTCCACATTCGGGTTCGCGGCCATGTACTCCTTGTACAGGTCCTTGTACCCGAACTCACCGAACGTCGCGATGGTGAGCTTGACCTTCTCACCCGGCTTCGCCGGATCGTCACTGCCACCACACGCGGCGGTGCCCAGCACCAGCGCGGCGGCGAGCAGCGGAGCGGCCACGGCCGCGAGACGGCGCCGTGGGCCGGCGCCGGATAGTGCTGAACGCATCGGAGCTCCTCCAGGAACAGGTATAAGGCACGTGCACGAGCAAGAACCGCTGGTCACTCAGAGTTGATCATCCAGAGAGCGCTCCCTGGTTATGGCCTCTGAATTTCGTCCCCCGCCGGGCGACTGTCAAGATGCCGTTGCCGTCTCGTTACAAAGCGCGACCCCCGCGGCAGCGCCGGACAGGCTGCCCGGCCTGCGGACGAGCCCGCTGGGCGGGCCACCGCCGAGTGTCGTGACCAGGCAGTCGTACCGCGACATCCGTTGCCCGGCATCGATCGTGCCGATTTGGCAGCCGCCCCCGGCCCGGCAGCAGGGTCTCCTAGCTGCCCATCCTGACGTCACCACCGCGTTTCGGGAACGTTAACGGCGCTTGCCGCGACGGCCTGGACAGTGACCGCCATTGACATCCGGCCGGTCCTGGACGATTCTGCTGAGAGAGCGCTCCCCCACATGTTTGTCCGACTTGACGCCCATTCGGGCAGCAGGTCGTTGCACGCGGCGACCCGCCGTCCTTCGGCGTCGCCATGCCACGGGACCGGGCATCAGCCCCGACACACCGGTCCCGCCGGCGGGCGGCGTCGCGTGCGTACCGGAAGCGCCGCCGCAGGTCATCGGATCCGCGATCGGCGGGAGCGCCTCCGGGCCTTCCGCGAGGAGCACGGCCCTCGCGGTCTCGAGCCATCCCACAGGAGATGACATGAGATCCGTCCCGAACGCGGCAGCCCCGCCGCGCTCCGTCCCCACCTCCCGCACGCGCTGGTACGCCGTACTGGCCACCTTCGGTGCGGTGCTCGCCTCGTCCTACCTGGCCGTGGTCGCCGGTTCGGCCAACGCGGCCGACCCGCTGATCTCCCAGGGCAAGACGGTCACCGCCTCGTCGGTCGAGAACGCCGTGTTCCCGGCCACCTCCGCGGTGGACGGCGACAACGGCACGCGCTGGTCCAGCGCGTCGTCCGACCCGCAGTGGATCCAGGTCGACCTGGGCGGCACCGCCACCATCAGCCAGGTCGTCCTGCGCTGGGAGGCGGCCTACGCCACCGGGTTCCAGATCCAGGTCTCGGCCACCGGCACGGGCGGCTGGACCAACATCTACAGCACCACGACCGGCACCGGCGGCGTGCAGACCCTCACCGTCAGCGGCTCCGGCCGCTACGTACGCATGAACGGCACCGCCCGCGCCACCATCCACGGCTACTCGCTCTACGAGTTCCAGGTGTACGGCGTCATCGGCGGCGGCACCGGCTGCTCGGGCAACGCCGCTCTGGGCCGCCCGGCCAGCGCCTCGTCGCAGGAGGGCGCGTTCGCCGCGGCCAACGCCGTCGACGGCAGCGCCGGCACCCGCTGGTCGAGCGCGTTCAGCGACCCGCAGTGGCTCCAGGTCGACCTGGGCAGCACGCAGAACATCTGCGGGGTGACCCTGACCTGGGAGGGCGCGTACGCGCGGGCCTTCCAGATCCAGGTCTCGAACGCGGCCACCGGGCCGTGGACGAACATCTACGCCACCACCACCGGCACCGGCGGCACGCAGACGCTGACCGTCTCCGGCTCGGGCCGCTACGTGCGCATGAACGGCACCGCGCGGGCCACCGCGTGGGGCTACTCGCTCTGGGAGTTCGCGGTGCGCACCGGTGGCACGCCGAGCAACCCGCCGTCGTCGCCGCCCCCGGCCTCGCCGTCGGCGTCGCCGTCCACCTCGCCGTCGCCCAACCCGGGCGGGGAGGTGCTGCTGTCGTACAACAAGCCTGGTTTCGCCTCGACCTCGCAGGACGACGGCGCGTGCTGGCAGTGCTTCCCGCTGCGGGCGTTCGACCTGGACCCGGCCTCGCGCTGGGCCACCTCGGCCTGGACCGACCCGGGCTGGATCTACGTCGACCTGGGCGCGACCGCGCAGATCAAGCGGGTCGTACTGCAGTGGGACCCGGCGTACGCCACCTCCTACCAGCTGCAGACCTCGGCTGACGCGGTGAACTGGACACCCATCTACACCACCACCACGAGCACCGGGTTCAAGCAGAACATCACCGTCAACGGCACCGGCCGCTACGTGCGCATGTACGGCACGGCCCGGTCCAACGGCTACGGCTACTCGCTCTGGGAGTTCCAGGTCTACGGCACCGGCGGCGCCCCGACCACGCCCCCGGCGCAACCGGCCAACCCGACGTTCCCGGCCACCAACCTGGTCTTCTCGGACGAGTTCAACGGGGCGGCGGGCAGCAAGCCGGACGGGTCCAAGTGGACCATCGACACCGGCACCGGCCAGAACGCCGAGCTGCAGTACTACACGAACAACAACAACGCGAACATGAACGGCGCGGGCCAGCTGGTGATGGAGGCCCGTCGCGAGGCCGCGGGCGGGATGCAGTACACCTCGCACCGGATGAACACCGGCGGCAAGTTCACGTTCCAGTACGGCCGGGTCGAGGCCCGGGTGAAGGTGCCCAAGGGCAACGGCTTCTGGCCGGCCTTCTGGATGATGGGCGCCGACTTCCTGCCGCCCACCAGCCGCCCGTGGCCGTACAACGGCGAGATCGACATCATGGAGATCCTCGGCCGGGACACCACCCGCAGCTACACCACGCTGCACGCGCCCGCCTACAACGGCGGCGCGGGCTACGGCCTCGAGAAGGTGTGGGGCATCGACCTGTCGGCCGATTACCACGTCTACGCGGCGCAGTGGGACAGCAACGGGATCCGCTTCTTCGTCGACAGCACGGAGGTGTTCTACGCGAGCAAGGCGACCGTGGAGGCGACCCGCGGACCGTGGGTCTACGACCACCCGCACTACATGATCCTGAACCTCGCCGTGGGCGGTGACTGGCCCGGCTCGCCCGACGCCAGCACGCCGTTCCCGGCTCAGATGCTGGTCGACTACGTCCGCGTCTACAAGTAGCAGACCGCCGGCAGGGGGCCCCGCAGCCCCGCAGGGCCCCCTGCCCCCAACGGAAACCCGTCCGTCCCATTCCCGTAGGGAGCTCACCATGAATCGTCTCGCACCGATTCCTGGCCGCCGGCGGCTACGTGCCGCTGGGCTAATCGCCACCGTCACGGCCGTCCTCGCAACTTACCTGGTGACCACCAGTGTTGGTGCGGCCGCGGCCGAGATCTCGCTCTCACAGGGCAAGCCGGTCACGGTCTCCTCGACCGAGAACGGCGGCACCCCCGGCTCGGCGGCCGTCGACGGCAACGCCGGCACCCGCTGGTCCAGCGCATTCTCCGACCCGCAATGGATCCGCATCGATCTCGGCAGCAGCCAGGCGATCACCCGGATCTTCCTGGACTGGGAGGGCGCGTACGCGCGCAACTTCCAGCTGCAGAGCTCGGCCGACGGCAACAACTGGAGCACGTTCCACACGACGACCAACCACAACGGGGCGGACCAGTCCCTCACCGTCAACGTGACGACCCGCTACGTCCGCCTGTACGCGACCGCCCGTGCCACCCAGTACGGCGTCTCGCTGTGGGAGTTCGGCGTGTTCGGGCAGTCCAGCGGCGGCGGTGGCGGCGGTGGCGGCCCCATCGTCCGGGTGTCGGAGTTCCTGGCCGACTGCCCGTTCACGCACCGGCTGCCCGACGACCCGATCGTCTTCCCGGGTCTGCCCGGCGGGTCGCACATGCACGACTTCATGGGCAACACGTCCACCAACGCGTTCTCGACGTACACGAGCCTGGCCAACGCGGGCACGAACTGCAACCCGATCGAGGACCTGTCGTCGTACTGGGTGCCCACCATGTACGTCGACAACGTGGCGGTCGCCCCGACCGGCACGACCTTCTACTACCTGGGTGAGGGCGTGCGCGACGACATCATCGCGCAGATCCAGTCCCTGCCCGTCGGCCTGCGCATCGTGGCCGGCAACGCCCAGGCCACCAGCGGCGACCAGTCCATCGCGCGCTGGTCCTGCCTGCACCACAACGAGATCCCACCGGGCAAGGACTTCGTCAACTGCCCCGCGGGCTCGATGCTGGAGTCGTACCTCGACTTCCCGCAGTGCTGGGACGGTGTCAACCTCGACTCCGCAAACCACAAGTCCCACATGGCGTACCCCGTCGCCGGGGCCTGCCCGTCCAGCCACCCCGTCCCGGTGCCGAAGCTCCGCCAGGTGCTCCGTTACCCCGTCTCCGGCGATCCCGCCCGGATCCGCCTGTCCTCGGGGCGCGGCTACACCATGCACGGCGACTTCTTCAACGCCTGGCCCGCCGCGGAGATGGACCGCCGGGTCCGCGACTGCATCCGCCCCATCATCAAGTGCGGCGCCAACGGTCGTCCCTGACCTGACCCGCACCTGAGACGACACCGGCCGGGGCGGAACCCCTCTCCCGCCCCGGCCGGTGCCACCCCCTCCCCCAAGTGCGACGATCTCGCGCGGACGTCGGGGGAACGACGACAGTTCCACAAGATCGCCGCTGGCAGCCGGGAGGTCCGCGATGAGATCGATGGTGTACGCGTGCGCGCTGGTGCTCCTGCTCGCGGGCTGTGGCAGCACCGCACCGGCTCCGGTCGTGGCGGTCAGCCCGCCCGCGGTCGCCGAGGCGGGCGCGATCAGCACCGACGTCGCCTGGACGCAGCTGATGATCGCGCTCGATCAGCGCATGCTGGCAGCCCTGGAACTGGCTCCGCAGCGTACGGCGAACCAGGCCCTGGAGACGTTCGCGGCGGACGTGGCCCGGCGGCACGAGGCCGAGGTGGTCCGGTTGCGCGAGCTGTTGCAGGCGACCGGCGCACCGGAGACCAACCCGCACGAGGGCCACGACATGCCCGGCATGATCACCAAGGAGAACCTGGACCTGCTGGCCGGCAAGTCCGGCGCGGCGTTCGACACGATGCTGGCCGACAGCCTGCGCGCCCACTTCGAGCAGTGCCGCATGCTGGCGGGCTCGGAGCAGTCCGCCGGGGCCGACCCGTCCGTCAAGGCACTGGCCGCCTCCGTCGAGACCACCCGCCAGGCCGACCTGGACCGCCTGTCGACCCTGGTCCCGTGACCGCCGCCGGGTCCGCCGCCGGGTCCGCCGCCGGGTCCGGCCGACGGTTCATGATCGCCGCTTCAGGTCAAGATCTGCGGTCTGACGCCAGATCATGACCCGAAACAGCGATCTCCCCTTCCACAGCGCCCCCCACGGATCAGGCGGACTCCCGCTTGATGAGCCGGGGGTGGAAGATGACGGAGCGGGGTTTGGGGTCGGCCTTGCCGATGCGGGACAGCAGCAGGCGCGCCATCTCGGCCGCCATCTCCTCCAGCGGCTGGTGGATGGTGGTCAGCTGGGGGCGGCACTGCAACGCGGCGATGCTGTTGTCGAAGCCGACCACCGCCACCTCGTCCGGCACCCGGCGGCCCAGGTCGCGCAGCGCCTGCAGGGCACCCTCGGCCATCAGGTCGTTGGCGACGAACAGCCCGTCGATCTCCGGGTGCGCGGCGAACAGCTCACGCGCGGCCTGCTCCCCGCTGGCGCGGGTGAAGTTGCCGGCCGCCGACGGCACGTACGCGTGCCCGTGCACGGCCAGCGCGGCCCGGAACCCGGCGAGGCGGTCCTGGCTCGACGGCATGTCCAGCGGGCCCGAGATGGTGGCCAGGTGGTGGCGGCCGATCGCGAGCAGGTGCTCGGCGGCGAGCTTCGCGCCGACCTGCTGCTCGACGTCGACGTAGCTCATCGGCAGCGGCTTGCCGGGCCGGGCCGACAGCACGGCGGGGATGCCCAGGTCGCACAGCTGCTGCGGGAGCGGATCCTCGTCGCTGCTGGAGATGAGCAGGACCCCGTCGACGTGCCCCTGGCGCAGGTAGCGCAGCACGTGGTGGTGGGCCGGGGACTCCGCGGGCATGATCACCAGGTGGATGCCCTCGGGCCGCAGCACCTCCAGCGCCCCGGCGGTGATCCGCCCCAGGAACGGGTCGGTGAATATCCGGTTCAGGAACGGCTCGCTCTGCTCGGTGCGGTCGTCCGGTTCGGACACCACCAGCGCGACCGAGTCGGTGCGCCGGGTGACCAGGGAACGCGCGGCGAGATTGGGCACATAGCCGGTGGCGTCGATCGCCCGCTGAACCAGTTCACGCAGATCGGGGTCGACGGTGGACACGCCATTGATCACGCGGGAGACCGTGGAGCGCGACACCCCCGCCCATTCGGCGACCTCTTCCAGCGTCGGGGAGCGCTGGCCGTCAGGTCGACTAATCGTCATGCTGTCATTTATAGCAGGTATTCCAGGGAGCGCTCTCTCCAAGGTCGTTTATAAATTCTTCGCAGGTCAGCGTCGAAATACAAGGCATGCGCATTGGGCTGGACTGAACCGGTTGACCTAGATCACGACAAGGCGTTCGGCGGCAGGCCTTTCGCCGTTGTCGCGGCGAAACGCGCCGCCGATCGGGCTTCGGTCGATGCCGCGCGGCGCGCCACCGCCTAGAGTCGCCGCATGCGCGACATCACGGGCCACACCTGCCCATCGTGCGGGGGGCGACACGACGACCCGCCGCTGGCCTACCGCACCGCGGCCCCCGCGCACTGGACGGACGCACTGGCCGAGGACCCGAACAGTGAACTCACCCCGGATCTGTGCGTCATCGGGGGACGGCACTTCTTCGTGCAGGGCAATCTGGAGATCCCGATCCTCGGCAGCGCCGACGTGTTCACCTGGGGCGTATGGGTGTCGCTGAGCCCCGCCAGCTTCGCCCGCACCACCGACCTGTGGGACGAACCCGGCCGCGAGTCCGAGCCGCCATACTTCGGCTGGCTGTCAACCGAACTGCCCGGCTACCCCGTCACCACCCTGAACCTGAAGACGAACGTGCACACCCGCCCCGTCGGCCACAAGCCGCTCGTCGAGGTCGAGCCCACCGACCACCCCCTGGCCGTCGACCAGCGCACCGGCATCCCCCTGACCCACGCCCACCACCTCGCCGACCTGATCCGCCACTGACCCCGGGTCGGGGGCGCAGGACGGGACCGGGGGACGGCCGAGGTGTGTCGGCGGGACGCGCGGTCCGGGCAAAGGTTCTATTCTGGTTGTCGAGGGCAATTCGGGTTTGTCGGTCATTTATCGGCGAGGCTGGGGCGTTTGACGGATTCCGGGGCGGACGATGGGCAGCAGCGGCGAGCATCCGGCAGGAGGCCCGCCGTTCGACGCCGACCGGGTCGAGATGCTGCACGACAGCGTCAGGACCTGGGCCTACCGGCTTCGCCTGCCCGCGAACCGGTCCGTGGTGGTCAAGCAGCCGCGCGGGCCTGACGCGCTCAAACGGCTCAAGCACGAGGCCTCGATCCTGCGCCGCCTGCGCGGCGCGCAGGGCGTCGTGCAGCTCGTGCCCGAACCCGTGATCGAGGGCGCGCTGGTGCTCCAGGACGCCGGCGGCACCACGCTGGACCGGCGTCCGATGCCGCTGCCGCTGCCCGAGGTGCTGGCCATCGCCGCGGGCCTCGCCGACGCCCTCGCCGCCGTGCACCACCGCCATGTCGTACACCGTGACGTCTGCCCCGCCAAGATCGTGGTCACCCCGTCCGGTGGTGTGCTCCTGATCGACTTCGAGCTGGCGTCGACGTTCGCCGAGATCCGGCCCGAGTTCGCGCACCACAACGAGATCGTCGGCACGCTGGCCTACCTGGCCCCCGAGCAGACCGGCCGCACCGGCCGACCCGTCGACCAGCGCGCCGACCTCTACGCCCTCGGCGCGACCATGTACGAGCTGGTCATCGGCGAACCGCCGTTCGGCAGCGGCGACCCGCTGCGGCTCAGCCACGCCCACCTGGCCCGGATGCCCGTGCCACCGGCCGAGGCCGACCCCGAGGTCCCCGCCGGGCTGTCCGACGTGATCATGCATCTGCTGGAGAAGGAGCCCGACAACCGTTACCAGACCGCTGAAGGGCTGGCCCACGACCTCGCGCTGCTCCGTGCCGCCGGGCCGGGCGAGTCGCCCCCGTTGCGGGTCGGCGCGGCGGACGTGCCGATGCGCCTGCTGCCGCAGTCGCGCATCATCGGCCGCGACCCGGAGATCCGGGCCCTGGGCGCGGCGTTCACCGACGCGATGACCGGGCTCAGCCATGGGCTGCTGGTCAGCGGCCCGGCCGGGGTCGGCAAGACGTCGCTGGTCGACGAGCTGCGCCCGATCGCGTCCGGCAGCGGCGGCTGGTTCGTGTCCGGCAAGTTCGACCAGCACCGCCGCGACCTGGAGTTCGACGGGGCGGGCCAGGCCGTCCGCGCACTGGGACGGCTACTGCTGGCCGAACCGGAGGAGGAGGTGGCCGACCTGCGGCAGCGGCTGCGCCAGGCGCTGGGGCGCAACGCCGGGCTGCTGGCCGCGGTGCAGCCGGAGTTCGCGCTGCTGATGGACGTCGAGCCGGATCCCACCATCGGCGACGCGCTCTACGCCCAGGCCCGGATGCAGCGCATCGGCGTGGACCTGCTGACCACGGTCGCGTCGCCGAAGCGTCCCATCGTCATGTTCGTCGACGACGTGCAGTGGGCCGCCCGCACCACGCTCGGCTTTCTCGACATGCTGGTCGCCGAGGGCCCGCCGGACGGGCTGCTGCTGGTGCTGGCGTACCGCGACGACGAGGTCGGCGCGACCCACCCGCTCACCGCGATGATCACCCGGTGGCGGCAGCAGGGCGTCGAGCCGCAGCGGATCGTGCTGGGCAACCTGCCCCGGGCCGGCACCGCCGAACTCGTCGGCGACCTGCTGCAGCTCGACCCGGCCGACGCCGAGGCGCTGGCCGAACCCGTCACGCAGCGCACCCGGGGCAACCCGTACGACACGGTCGAGCTGATCAACTCGCTGCGCCGGGCCGGGGTGCTGGTGCTCGGGGACGAGGGCTGGACCTGGGACACCGCCAACCTGTCGCGGCATCTGCGCCAGGCCAACGTCGTCGACCCGTGGACCACCCGGCTGCGCGGCCTGCCGACCCGCACCCGGCTGCTGGTCGAGATCATGGCCTGTCTCGGCGGGCGGGCCGACATGGACCAGCTGTCGATCGCCGACGGGCACCCCGAGCCCGACACCGAGGAACTGCTCGCGCCCGCGCTCGACGAGGGCCTGCTGGTGCTGGAGCCCGCCGAGCCGGCCGACGCGGTCCGGTTCCGCCACGACCGGGTGCACCAGGCGATCCTCGACGGGCTCACCGCGTCGGCGAAGTCGGCCCTGCACCTGGGCCTGGCCCGGCGACTGGCCCCGCATCCCGAGTACGCCGAGGTCGCCGCCCACCAGTACTACGCCGTCGCCGAGCACGTGCACGAGCCGCGGGAACGCCGCCGCGTCAGCGCCCTGCTGGCGTACGCCGCGGAGCAGTCCCTGGTGGTGAGCAACCACGCCATGGCCGAGCGCTACCTGGCCGTCGCCATCGACTTCGCGGACCCGGCCGATCGGGGCAACCTGATCACGCTGCAGACCCGGCGGCACGCCTCGCTCTACAGCCTGGGCCGCCTCGACGAGGCCGACGCGGTGTACGCGGCGATCGACCGGCTGTGCGACCATCCCGCCCAGCACGCCGACGCGACCCTGGTGCAGGTCAGTGGCCTGACGAACCAGGGCCGCGCCGCCGAGGCCGTGGCGCTGGGCCTGGAGATGCTGGGCCAGCTCGGCTTCGCCGCGCCACCGCCCGAACGGGTCGCCGCCGAGATCGACGAAGGGCTCCGCCTGCTGGACCGCTGGCTCGACGGCGACCCCGGCGACGACCTGCGCCGCCCCGAGGTGACCGACCCGGACCTGCTGGCCACCGCCGCGCTGATCAACCGCATGATGGCCCCGGCGTTCTTCAGCGACCAGGACACCCTGGGCTGGCTCACCCTGCAGGCGCTGCGCATGTGGCTGGTCCACGGTCCGATCACGACCCTGGTCGGGCCGCTCGCCCACCTCACCTTCGTGACCGTCGGCCGCCGCGGCGACTACCGCACCGGGCACCGGGCCCTGCGCCGGGTGATCGCCGTCGGCGAGGCCCGCTGCTACGAGCCCGACACCTCCCAGGCCCGCTTCCTGTACGCGCTGAGCACCGGCCACTGGTACGAGCCGCTGGAGGACAACGTGCGGCAGGCCCAGCTGGCCCGCGAGGGCCTGCTGCACGGCGGCGACCTGCAGAAGGCCTGCCACACCTACTACGTCTCGGTGTACGAGCTGCTCGACTACGCCCCGACCCTGGACGGCTACCTCGCCGAGGTCGACGCCGCGCTGGCGTTCGCCACCCGCACCGGCAACGACCAGTCCACCGACGTCTACCTGCCCTACCGGCGGCTGGCCGGCATGCTGCGCGGCGAGCCCAGCCCGGCCGACGACGCGGAGCCGCTGCCCGAAGCCCTCGCGGGCAACCCGGTCGCCGTGTCGAACGTGCACGTCACCAGGGCGCTGGGCGCGGCGCTGCTCGACGACCTGCCCGCCCTGCACCGCCACATCGAGGCCGCCACCGCGCTGCTGCCGGTGAACCCGTCGACCTACCCGGTCGCCCTCGCCCGCCTGCTGCGCGGCCTCGACCTGGCCGAGCAGGCCCGCACCGGGCCGCCGGACGGCCGCGCCGCCCGGCTGGCCGCCCTCGACGACACGGTGGCCTGGTTCGCCGCCCGTGCCGCGGACGCCCCGGTCAACTTCGCCCACACCCTGCTGCTCCTGCGGGCCGAGCGGGCCTGGGCGGGCGGTGACTTCCAGACCGCCGCGCAGTCCTACGACGCCGCCCAGCACGCGGTCGCCGCCCGGGGACGCCCCTGGCACCAGGCCCTGGCGCTGGAGCGCTCCGCCCGGTTCTACCTGGCCCACGGCATGCAGGTGGCCGGGACGAGCATCCTCAACGCGGCCCGGCAGGCGTACCACGCCTGGGGCGCCACCGCGAAGGTCGCCCAGCTCGACCGCACCCACCCGACGGCGCCGTGGCTGTCCGGCCTGCGGCCGCCGACGAGCGGGCAGGTCCCGGACGCCGGGCCGCAGGTCCCGCTGCTGTCGGGCACCATCGACCTGCTCGCCATCCTCGCCGCCTCCCAGGCGCTGAGCTCGCAGACCACCTTCGACGGCGTACGCGCCCGCGTCGTCGACGTGCTCAGCGAGATGACCGGCGCGACAGCGGTGCACCTGCTGCTCTGGGACGACGAGCGGCAGCGCTGGTCGGTGCCCGCGACGCCGCCGGACAGCGGGCGCCCGGCCGTGCCCGCCTCGGTGATCCGCTACGTCGAGCGCACCCGCGAACCCCTCGTCGTCGGCGACGCGACCCGCGACGACCGGTTCTCCCGCGACCCGTACTTCGCCGAGCTCGACTGCTGCTCGCTGCTGGTGGTGCCGATCGTCAACCGGGGCGAGCGGCAGGCGCTGCTGGTGCTGGAGAACCACCTCATCCGCGAGGCGTTCTCCGCCGAGCGCCTGGACGCGGTCCGGCTGGTCGCCGGGCAGCTCGCGGTGTCGCTGGACAACGCGTCGGTGTACGCGTCACTGGAGCGCAAGGTCGCCCAGCGCACCGAGGAGCTGACCACGGCCAACCGGCGGCTCGAGACGCTGTCCACCACCGACGCGCTCACCGCGCTGGCCAACCGGCGGCGGCTGGAGGACATCCTGCACGCCGAGTGGGACGGCGCGCTGCGCCACGGCAGGCCGCTGGCCCTGGCGATGGTCGACATCGACCACTTCAAGCTCTACAACGACCACTACGGCCATCCCGCCGGGGACGAGTGCCTGCAGCGCGTCGCCGCCGAGCTGACCCGCAACCTCCGCGACGGGGACCTGGTCGCCCGGTACGGCGGCGAGGAGTTCGCGGTGGTCATGCCCGGCCTGGACATCGAGGCCGCGCGCCGTACCGCCGAGCGGCTGCGGGCCGCGATCTCCGGGCTGCGCGAGCCGCACGTGCTGGCCCGCTCGGGCATCGTCACGGTCAGCATCGGCGTGGCCGCGATGACGCCGCGTGCCGACCGCGACCCCGACGACCTGGTCGGCCTCGCCGACGTCGAGCTGTACCGCGCCAAGCGCAACGGCCGCGACCAGGTCCGCGCCGCCGCCTCCTGATCGCCGCCTCAGGATGCGGCGAGCAGGTCCGGGGTGATGTCGGCGAGGCTCGCGCAGCCGGTCAGGGCCATGGTGAGGTCCAGCTCGGCGCGCAGGTTCTGGATCACCTGGCGTACGCCGTCCGCGCCCGCCAGGGCCAGCCCGTAGAAGTAGGGGCGGCCCACGCAGACCGCACGCGCGCCCAGGGCCAGTGCCTTGAACACGTCCGCGCCGCCGCGTACGCCGCTGTCGAACAGCACCGGCGCCCGCCCGCCTACCGCCTCGACGACGCCCGGCAGCGCGTCCAGCGCACCGGTCGCGCCGTCGACCTGGCGACCGCCGTGGTTGGACACGATCACCCCGTCGACGCCCGCGTCCAGCGCCCGGCGGGCGTCGTCGGGGTGCTGCAGGCCCTTGAGCAGGATCGGCAGCCGGGTCATGGTGCGCAGCCGGGCCAGGTCGCCCCAGGTCAGGTCCTGCCGCGAGAAGACGTCCAGGAACGTCTCGACGGCGGCGCGCGGCAGCGGCGAGCGCAGGTTGCGCAGCATCGGCCCGGGGTGGGTGCGCGCGATCGAGAACAGGGAGCGCACCGCCGCGGCCGTCACCTTCGGCTTGGGACCGGATCGCGGCTGCCCGGCCCGTTCGGCGGCCAGCCGCAGGAACACCGGGTCGCTGGTGTACTGCGCGATGCCCTGGCCCTGGCTGAACGGCAGCGAGCCCAGGTCCAGGTCGCGGGCCCGCCAGCCGAGCACCGTCGTGTCGAGGGTGACGACCAGCGCCTCGCAGCCGGCGGCCTCCGCGCGGGCCAGGAAGCTCGCGACCAGCTCGTCGGACCTGCTCCAGTAGAGCTGGAACCAGCGCGGGGCGTCGCCCATCGCGGCCGCGCACTGCTCCATCGACCGGGACGCCTGCGTGGACAGGATGTACGGCACACCCTCGGCTGCCGCCGCCCGCGCCACGGCCACGTCCGCCTCGGGGTGGGCCAGTTCCAGCACCCCGATCGGGGCCAGCAGCAGCGGCGACGTGAGCCGCCGGCCGAACAGCTCGACGGAGGTGTCGCGCGCCGACACGTCGCGCAGCATCCGGGGCACGATGCGGTGGCGGTCCAGGGCGCGGCGGTTGGCGTCGGCCGTGGCCTCCAGCCCGGCGCTGCCCGCTACGTACGCGTACGCCTTGGGCGACAGCACCCGCGCGGCGCGGCGCTCCAGCTCGGGAAACGCCGTCGGCACGGCCGGGCGGCCGCCGCTGACGCCGTCACGGTAGATCACGCCCTGGCGGAGTCGGCCCCAGCCGCCCGCGGCCCGCACGGCGGGGTCGAGATCGTCGGCGGAGTTCGGCTGGCCGGAATCGTTCATCGGGTCCTCGCAGGGGGTGCGTCAGCGGTCGCCACAGCCCGACGGCGCGCGGCGGTTCGCAGATCATGCCATCCCGGCCGGTCAGGCCGCGCCATGGCGGGCGAGCACGGCGACCGCGCCCCGGGCCGCCTGGACCGTCTCCGGACCCGCGTCGCCGGGCAGTTTGGGCAGGCCGGCGGTGATGGTCACCTGGTGCCGGAGAACGGGGTGGATCGGGGTGGTGGCGACGAACAGCGTCGCCATGCCGTCGTGGGCGGTGCCCTCGTCGAGGCGGAACACGTACGCCGGGTTCACCACCGGGGTGGCGTGGGTCGCGTGGGCGGCCAGGTCGTCGGCGACACACCACCACGGCTGCGGTTCGCGGCCGGTCCAGTGGTGGTCGCCGAACAGGCCGTGCACCGCCAGCCGGAACCGGTGGCACACCGTCACCGCCTCGCGCAGCCGCTGCTCCAGCTGCCCCAGCGTCTCCCCGGGCGGGGGCGGCGCGAGCAGGTCGTCCAGCCGCCCGGACAGCCACGTGGTCAGCACCTCGTGCAGCACGAACCGCCAGGCGTCGACGGCCGCGCCGGTGGCGAACGTCAGCGCCTCGCGCAGCAGCCGCAGCCGCTCGGCGCAGTCCGGCCACAGCTCCAGTGGCGGCGGGCCGGTACACGGCACCGTCGTCGCGTGGCGGCGGGCCGTGAAGTCGACGACGGCCCGCAGCGGGCCTCCCGCGATCAGGTTCACGTCCTGGCGGTTGTCCGACCACTCCCATTTGGACTGCCCGTCGAGCAGGCTCGTGTACAGCGGATCGGTCAGTCCGTCCTCGAACAGCCAGCCGCCCGGCGACCGGGTCGCGGCCCGGGTGACCTCGGTGACGAACAGCAGCGCGTCGGCGTAGCGCCGGGGCGCGTCGCGCACGTCCATCCGTGCTCCCTCCCTGGCAGACGACTCACACCGTACCCGCCGTCCGAACGCGACAGCGTCCCCGCGAACGGCTGACCCCGGTCAGCGGGCGGGATCCCCATGGTGGTGGACCGGAGGGGTCCACCACCGCGCCGGGTCACTCGGGTTCGGGCAGGTCGTGCTCCGCGCGCAGCTCGCGGGCCTGGCGGGTCTCGCCCTGCTCGTCGAGGGCGCGGGCCAGCCACGCCGCCGCGTCGCGCCGCGCGCCGTGATCGGCGGGCAGCGCGTCGAACGCCCGGCGCAGCTGCGCCTGGCCTTCGGCGTTGCGGCCGGACACGACCAGGACCTGCCCGTGGCGCAGCTCGGCGAGCGCGGCCTCCTCGAACGCGCCGATGGAGCGGAACAGCGCGGCCGACGGCGCGATCCGGGTCAGGGCGGCGTCGTGGTCGGGTTCGTCGTTGTTGGACAGCACCTGCGCCGCCTCGTACCCGGCCATGGCCCGCTCCCAGGCGAAGCCGGCCTGCTGCTCGACGGGCACCCCGGTGACCGCCATCAGCTCCGCGAGCTGCCCGGACAGGGCGACGGCGTCGTCCTTGCGGCCCGCGTGGAACAGGGCCATCACCTGGCGGCGGCGGGCGTGCACGGTGGCCAGGGCGAGGTCGGCCTGCCCGTACGCGGCGGCGGCGGCGCCGAACCGGTCGGCGGCCTCGCCGTCGCGGTCGACCTGCCACAGCAGTTCCCCGGCCCGCTCCAGCACGTCGCCCCGGTAAGCCAGCCGCTCGACGCCGCTGACCAGCTCCAGCAGCGCGTCGAGCTGCCCGATCGCGACGTGTGCCTCGCCGAGCTGCGCGTACGTGCGCGACAGGAGGTCACGCAGTTCCACGACCATGTCGGCGTGCTCGGGGTCGCGCTGGGCGAGGAACCACGACAGCGCCTCCTCGCCGACCTCCGCGGCCTCGGTGAACCGCCCCGTGGTGCCCAGCGCCAGGGCGAGCCGGTGCCGGGTGTACGCGGCGGCGCCCGGCGATCCCTCGGCCTCCATCAGGCACACGTGCTCGACGATGTCGTCGATGAACTCGCCCGCCCGCTCGGTCGTGACGAGCATGAACCCGGCGTTCGCGCGGGCGCTGCGGCGCAGCTCCGGGTCCTGCGCCACGGCCGCGGCCTCCTCGAACGCCGCGATCGCACCGCTGTTGTCGCCGAGGCGGCCGAGCAGGTCGGCCAGCGCCCGCAGCAGGTGCGCGAGCTGGTCGCGGTGCCCGGTGCCGCGCAGCAGTGCCGCGGCCGCACGGATCCGCTGCGCGGCCTCGTCCAGGCGCTCCTGCGCCTGGAGCACGCCCGCGCGCAGGTGCAGCAGGCTCGCGTGGCGGGCCGGGGGCAGCGCGCCCGGCTCGGCCTCGGCCCGGTCCAGCAACGACGAGGCCCGGTCGAGGTCGCCGGAGGCGGCGGCGACCCACGCTGCCCGCACCAGCGCGGCGCGGCGCTGCCGGGGGTCGGTGTTGGCGGCCACGGCCACCTCGGCGGCCTCGTACACGGCCGGGACCAGTTCGCCGTCGCCGGTGAGCTGGAGCACCGCGATCTGCCACTGCAGCCGGGCGGCGTGCTCGCGGGCGCTGTCCCCGGCGCGCGCGAACGCGTCGACGGCCTCGGCGAACGCGTCGGCGGTCGCCTGCAGTTCCTCGTCGGGCAGTGCCACCGCGCGCAGCCGGGCCAGCCGTCCGCGCTGCACGTCGGTCAGCGGCCCGGCGCTGTGCTCGGCGAGCAGCCGCCCGGTGAGCGCACGGCCCTTGGCCTGCTCCTCGGCGTGGAACAGGTCGTCGACGAGATCGAGCAGACCGTCCAGCGGCAGGTCAGCGGGCACGTCGGGCAGTTCGGCGGGCGGCTCGGTGACGGCGGGCACGGGGGCCACCGTCGCGGCGCGGGCGGCGGTCACCGACAGCGGCAGGTACGCCACCAGCGGCTTGGCGTCGAGCAGTTCGGCGATGCGGGTGCTCTGGTAGGAGTTGCCGTTGCGCTCGTCGAAGCGCAGCGACAGGGCGACCGCGCGCTCCCGCAGCTCCCGCCCGAGCGCGGCGACGGTGATCTCCCCGGTGGACCGGCGGACCGGCAGGTCGCCCTGCCCGGCCTCGGCCAGCAGGCGCAGCACCATTGCCGCGGACGCCGCGAACTCCATCTCGGTCTTCGGTGTCGGGGCCTGCGCCAGCCACGGCAGGTGCCGCTCGATCAGTTCCAGGCCGCGCTGGGCGTTGCCGGTCGCGCCGCAGAAGCTCACGTGCGTGGCGACCCGGCCCAGCTCGGCCTTGTTGTCGTCGAGCATCCGGTAGGCGCGCCGGTGCGCGTCGCGGGCCTCGTCGAGGCGACCGGTGCGCAGGTACGGGTACAGCAGCGTGGTCAGGATGCCGTGCGGCTGCTCCGAGCAGGTCAGCCGACCGCTGAGCGCGTCCTGTGCCAGGGCGATGGCGTCCTCGTCGCGCCCGCGCCAGGCCAGGTGGTACGCCTTCGACGACGGGTCGCAGCCCGCGCAGTCGGACAGGGCGTCGCGCGGCGCGGAGTCCCACAGCCGGTACCAGTGGTCGGCCTGCTGCTCGTCGCCCAGGTGCGCGGCGACGTCGTGGCGGTAGGCGTACACGGCCTGCATGCTGTGCCCGCCCGCCTGGTAGCGGCGCTGCATGTCGTCCAGCACGGCCATGGTGCGCTCCAGCGGCAGCTGCGGGAACAGCGTCATCGACGACACCATGTGCTTGAACTGCCACAGCAGCAGGTGCTCGTCGTGCTGGCTGCGCCGGCCGGGGTCGGCGTCGTAGTCGGCCACGCAGCGCGCGAACGTCATCATCGCCTTCATCGGCTCGCCGCTCTGGTGGTAGCCGCTGGTCGCCGCCGCGTGCGCCGCGTACAGCAGGTCGGGGTCGCCCAGCGCCTCGGCCTGGGCCAGCACCTGCTCCACGGCCGCGATCCGGGCGGGGCCGTCCGGGGTCTCCCAGGAGCGGTGGATCAGGTCGTGGACCTCGTCATAGGTCGTCATGGGTGCTCCCGGTGGCGGCATTGGGCAGGGCGAGGTCGATCAGGTCGAGGAACGAGCGGTTCAGCAGGGCCATGTCGGCGGGGCGCAGCGGGTGGTGGCCGTAGAGCAGCGCCTGGCCGTACAGCGAGGACACGGTGACGGCGATCAGGTCCGGGGCGGGCAGCGCGCTCATCCGGCGTACCAGCGGATTGCGGTGGTTGATCACCAGCTGTGGCCGCACCTGCGTCTCGGCGTGGGCGAACGTCGACAGCACGCCCGCCCACAGGTCGTCGGAGACCTCCGCGGTCTCGCGCAGCCGCCGCTGGAACGTGGCGTGCCGGTCGGTCAGGTACAGCGCGGGCATGCTCGGCGGGTCGAACGCGCGGACGACCACCTCGCAGCCCAGCGGGTCCATGGCCCGCTGGGCGGCCGACACGAACGGGCGCAGTCCCAGGTCGGTCACCGGGTCGAGGGTGTCGAAGCGGGTGGACAGGTCGCTCGGGTCGAGCCGGTCCACCATGATCGTGTTGTCGAGCAGCGGCAGCCGCTCGATCAGCTCCGCGTCGAAGGTGTAGCCCCCGTTGACCACGGCCAGCCCCTGCGCCGCGGCGACGGCCGCGAGCTGCCGGAACTCGTCGTTGTTGGCGCTGTAGCGCACGGTGCCGTGGCGGCGGCGGAACTCCTCCAGCGGCATCCGGCCCATGTTGGTCTCCATCGGCCACCACTGGTCGACGACCCGCAGCATCTGTTCGTCGTGCATGGCCAGCGCCTTGACGCCCAGGTGGTGCACGGCCAGGAAGCGGTGCATCCGGTCGGGGTCCTGGCGGGCCAGGTTGACCAGCCAGCCGCGCAGCTGCGCGCCGAGCTGCTCGCGCACCGACTCCAGCAGCCCGTCCTCGTACAGGGCCTCGCGGCTGGCGGTGGGGCGCAGCTCGGACGCGTCGACGATGCAGCGGGCGAAGAACGCCCACTCGGGCAGCAGGTCCTCGGCGCCCTCGGCCAGCAGCATGCGCTTGAGGTAGACGCGGTGGCCCGACTTCGCGGCCGGGTTCGCGGGCGTGGGCAGCACCAGGGCGACCCCGGTCAGCCCCGCCTCGGGCACGTTCAGCTCGATCACGTCGAACGGGGTGAACCCGAACGTCTGCTCGGCGGCGCGGATCTGCTCGGCGCGACCGGCCTGCCAGGGCAGCGTCTCGGCGGTGACCACCTCGCCGTCGACCCGCACCGGGTAGGGCAGCAGCTGGCCGAACAGTGTCGCGAGGTCGCGCACCCGGGCGGCGTCGAGCCAGTCGGTGGCGTCGCGGCGCGGGACCAGCGTGACGGTGGTGCCGATCTCCTGCCGCTCGGGGCCGGGTTTCGTCTCGTAGCGGCCGTCGGCGAAGCCGGTCCAGTACACCGTCGGGTGGCCCTCGTGGCGGGTCTGCACCCGGATCTCGTCGGCGACCAGGAAGCAGGACAGCAGCCCGATGCCGAACTGGCCCAGGAACTCGTGCCGGGAGAAGCCCAGCTCGTCGCGCTTGCCGCTGCGGCCGATGGTGGCCAGCAGCTCGTGCACCTGCTGCTCGGTCAGCCCCAGGCCGGTGTCGTGGATGCGCAGGGTGCCGTCGCCGGTGGTCTGCGGCGACTCCAGCCAGACCGACGCGGGCGCGTTCGGGGCCTGCGCGCGGCGGGCGGTGATCGCGTCCACGGCGTTCTGCATCAGCTCGCGCACGTACACCCGCGGGCTGCTGTACAGGTGGTGACTGAGCAGGTCGACGATGCCGCGCAGGTCGACCTGGAAGGACTGGTTCACCCGGCAGAGGCTACCGGCGCGGGCCCACCTGCGTGAACCGGCCATCAGGGGCGTCCCCGACGGCCGAGGACACGAGCCACGGGTCGCGTATTGGTCCTGTTCACCGTCGTGATGGGCGGGGATCATGGACGTCATGACGATCTCCCCCGGCCCGGAGGCCGCCCGCCCGGCGCGGTTTCCCGCCGCGTCGATGTCAGACCTGGTGGACCGGCCCGTCCGGTACGACCTGGCCGAGAGCACGTCGCCGCCGCTGCGGCTCGGTGAGCTGCTCGACGGCGACGCCTCGGCCCGGCTGCGCGCGCTGGAGATCGGCTACGGCACCAGCCAGGGCGACGCGGACCTGCGCGCCCTCATCGCGGCGGGCGCGGGCGTGACGCCGGACGAGGTGCTGGTCACCGCGGGCGGCAGCGCGGGCATGTTCCTGCTGGCGTTCACGCTGTGCCGGCCCGAGGACCACGCGGTGGTCCTGACGCCGTGCTTCCCGCCGGCACGGGCCGCCCTGGACGCCATCGGCTGCCGGGTGACGCCGGTGGCGCTGAGCTTCGACGACGGGTACCGGCTCGACGTCGACGCGGTCGCAGCCGCGCTCACGCCGCAGACCCGGCTGGTGTCGCTGGCCTCGCCGCAGAACCCGTCCGGGGTGAGCTTCACCGACCAGGAGCTGGCCGACCTGCTCGACCGCATGCGAGGCCTGACCCCGCGGGCGGTGCTGCTGGTCGACGAGACCTACCGGCAGGCCGTCTACGGTGCGGTGACGCCGCGCTCGGCCGCGGCCGTCTCGCCTCGGGTGGTGACGTGCTCGTCGGTGTCCAAGGCGCACGGCGCGCCCGGCATCCGGATCGGCTGGCTGACCGTCACCGACCCCGCGCTGTACGAGGCGCTGCGGTCGGCGAAGTTCCACACCCTGATCACCGGTTCCGGGGTCGACGAGCTGCTGGCTGCCGAGGTGCTGCGCCGCGAGGGGCGGATCCTCGGCGAGCGCCGCGAAGCGCTGGCCGCAGCCCTGGACACCCTCGACCGGTGGGCGGCCGAGCACGCGGACGCGGTCGAGTACGTGCGCCCCGACGGCGGCGCGCTGTGCTGCCTGCGGCTGCGCGCCGACCGCTTCGACGACCAGGCCGTGCAGCGCTTCCACGACGCGCTCGCGGCACGGGAGACCCGGGTCGGGCGGGGCGGCTGGTTCGGCGAGGCCGACCGGGTGTTCCGGCTCGGCTTCGGCCACCTGCCCGCCGACGACTTCCGCACCGCCCTGGACCGGCTGGCCGAGGCGCTGTCCGCTGCCTGAGCGGGACGGGCGGCCGTCAGCGCTTGGCGGCCCGCATGAGGCCGCGCAGGTAGGCGGCCTGGCCGACGTGGGCGACGTCGTCGTTGGCGATGCTGACCAGCCGCGCGCCCAGGGTCACCGGCGGGTCCCAGCGCTCGTCGACGATCCGGTCCAGGTCCTTGGGCTTGAGCCCGATCAACATGTCGCGGGTGCGGGCGGCGACCGCGTCGAAGTACGCGATCAGCAGCTCCGGGCTGTCCGGCCGGACGGCGGCGACCTGCTTGGCGGTATGGCCGTAGCCGGTGTCACCGGGATTGGCCCGCAGCCCGAACCGCTGCGCCCACGGGCCGGTGGCCCACAGCTGCTCCTCGCCGAGCAGGTCGGCGACGTGGTCGTCCTGGATGCGGGTGAGGTGCCAGACGAGCCAGCCGATGGTGTTCACACCCGCCGCCGGGGCCCAGTGCAGCTGCTCGGCGGTCAGCCCGTCGACGGCCTCGTGGACCATCTCCGGAATCCGGTCGTACAGCTCGACGAGCAGGCCGTCCACATTCACCGCGTCAGCCCTTCACCGTCTGCGTCCGCCACCTTCGCACAGTATCGCGAGAGTGGCGGACGCAGACGGTGAAGCGGGAACCTCAGACCGCGACCGGCACCCGCGCGTCGCCGGACTCGCGCTGCGCGCCGACGACCGGGCCGAGCGCGCCGACGATGTCCTCGACCCGGGCCTTGGCGTCGCCGAACAGCATCCGGGTGTTGTCCCGGAAGAACAGCGGGTTCTGCACCCCGGCGTAGCCCGCCGCCATGGACCGCTTGAAGACGATGACGTGCTCGGCCTCCCACACCCGCAGCACCGGCATGCCCGCGATCGGGCTGCCCGGATCGGCGGCGGCCGGGTTGACGGTGTCGTTGGCCCCGATCACCAGGACCACGGACGTGCCCGCGAAGTCGTCGTTGATCTCGTCCATCTCCAGCACGATGTCGTACGGCACGTCCGCCTCGGCGAGCAGCACGTTCATGTGCCCCGGCAGCCGCCCGGCCACCGGGTGGATGCCGAACCGCACCCGTACGCCCCGCGCCCGCAGCCGCCGGGTCAGTTCGGCCACCGGTGCCTGCGCCTGCGCCACGGCCATGCCGTACCCCGGCGTGATGATGACCGAGGTCGCGTCGCTCAGCAGCGCGGCGACGTCGGCGGCCGAGGTCTCCCGGTGCTCGCCGAGGTCGACGTCGGGCCCGGCGGCCTGCTCGGTGCCGAACCCGCCCGCGATGACCGACACGAACGAGCGGTTCATCGCCTGGCACATGATGTACGACAGGTACGCCCCCGACGAGCCGACCAGCGCACCGGTGACGATCAGCAGGTCGTTGTCGAGCAGGAAGCCCGACGCGGCCGCCGCCCAACCGGAGTAGCTGTTCAGCATCGACACGACCACGGGCATGTCGCCGCCGCCGATCGAGGCGACCAGGTGCCAGCCCAGCGCCAGCGCGACCGCGGTGACCGCGACCAGCAGCCCGAGCTGCGGCGCGATCACGAACCACACGGTCAGTGCCACGAACGCGACCAGCGCGCCCAGGTTGAGCACGTGCCGTCCGGGCAGCATCAGCGGCCGCGACGCGATCCGCGCCGACAGCTTCAGGTACGCCACGATCGAGCCGGTGAACGTGACCGCGCCGATGAAGACGCCGACGAACACCTCCGCGTGGTGGATGTGCAGCAGCGACCCGGTCAGCCCGGCCGGGGCCGCGTGCTCGACCTCCAGGTAGCCGTTCCAGCCGACCAGCACGGCGGCCAGCCCGACGAGGCTGTGCAGGATGGCGATCAGCTCGGGCATGCCGGTCATCTGCACGACGCGGGCCCGCCACAGCCCGATCCCGCCACCGACTGCCATGGCGATGACCAGCAGCGCGGCTCCGGCGGCGGTGATGTCGCGGGCGGCCAGCGCGACGGTGGCGGCCAGCGCGACGGTCATGCCGCAGATGCCGTAGACGACACCCGACCGGGCGGTCTCGTGCTTGGACAGCCCGGCCAGGCTCAGGACGAACAGCAGCGCGGCGACGATGTACGCGGCCTGCACGGCGGTGACAGCAGTCATGATCAGCCCTTCGAGAACATGCCGAGCATGCGCCGGGTGACGGCGAACCCGCCGATGATGTTGACGGTGGCCAGCAGGATCGCCGCCGACGCGAGCACGGTCACGGCGAGACTGCCGCCCTGCCCGATCTGCAGCAGCGCGCCGACCACGATGATCCCGGAGATCGCGTTGGTGACCGACATCAGCGGCGTGTGCAGCGCGTGGTGCACCTTGCCGACGACGTAGTAGCCGATGACCACGGCCAGCGCGAACACGGTGAAGTTGCCGACGAACTCCTTCGGCGCGTACGCGGTCAGCCCGAACAGCACCGCCGCGCCCAGCCCCACGTAGGCGAACGTGCGCCCCGGCGACGCGGGACGCTTCACCGCGACCGGCGCGGGCACGGGCGCGGCAGCCGACGGCGCGGCCGACACCTGCACCGGCGGCGGAGGCCAGGTCACCTCGCCGTCGCGGGCCACGGTCATGGACCGCTGCACGACGTCGTCGAAGTCGAGCGTCAGGCGGCCGTCCCGGCCCGGGGTGAGCAGCTTCATCAGGTTCAGCAGGTTCGTCGCGTACAGCTGCGAGGCCTGCGCGGGCAGCCGCGCGGGCAGGTCGGTGTACCCGATGATGGACACCCCGTTGTCGGTGACGACCAGCTCACCGGGCACCGTGCCCTCGACGTTGCCGCCCTGCGCCGCGCCCATGTCGACGATGACGCTGCCGGGGCGCATGCTCGCCACGTGCTCGGCGGTCAGCAGCCGGGGTGCGGGACGGCCCGGGATCAGCGCCGTGGTGATGATGATGTCGACCTCGGCGGCCTGCCCGGCGTACAGCTCGGCGGCGCGCCGGTCGTAGTCGGCCGAGGTCTGCTTGGCGTACCCGTCGCCGCCGCCCTGCTGCTCGGCGGCCACGGCCAGGAACTCCCCGCCCATCGAGCGCACCTGCTCGGCGACCTCCGGGCGGGGGTCGGTGGCCCGTACGATCGCGCCCAGGCTCTTGGCCGCGCCGATCGCGGCCAGCCCCGCGACCCCGGCACCGGCGATCAGCACCTTCGCCGGTGGGACCTTGCCCGCAGCGGTGACCTGCCCGGCGAAGAAACGGCCGAAGGTGTGCGCCGCCTCGACCACCGCGCGGTAGCCCGCGATGTTCGCCATCGAGCTGAGCACGTCCATCGACTGGGCCCGGGAAATGCGCGGCACCGCGTCCATCGCCAGCACGCTGACGCCCCGTGCCGCCAGCGCGGCGACCAGGTCCGGGTTGACGGCCGGTCCGATCAGGCTGATCAGCGTCGTGCCCGCGCGCAGCGTCTCGACCTCCGCCGCCGACGGCGCGTTGACCTTCAGCACGACGTCGGCCTGCCAGCAGTCCTCGCGGCTGCAGATCTTCGCGCCCGCCGCCTCGTACGCGTCGTCGGAGAAGCTCGATCCCCGACCCGCCCCGGACTCCACCTCGACCTCGTAGCCGAGGTCGACGAGCTGGCGCACCACCGTCGGCGTCACCGCCACCCGCGTCTCCGCGGCGGCCGACTCGGCCGCGACACCGAGTCGCTGCGTCGTGGCCGGACCTTCCCTCGTACCCGTGAGCCCGTCCGGCTCCCCCAGGCCATGTTGCTGTCCCACCACGACTCCTGTCGGCATTGACTAGATCAATCGAGATGACAGTCATCGTGTGGCCACGACACAGCGGTCGTCAATGAACGCGCCGAGTAATCGAAGCCACACTTGCCCCCGGCACCCGCCCGGCGAGCAGCGATTCCGCAGCCGAGTTACCAAATCCACACCGCGCGATGCCCGGCACGGTTCGGTCTTCGCCGAACCGTCGCGGACATACCGTTGCGCCCATGACTGCTGCGCGCACTGAGAACCGGCTCCTGCCACTGGCCGCCGCACTGGTGACGGTGCTGCTGTGGGCGTCGGCGTTCGTGGCCATCCGGTACGTCGGGCGCGAGCTGTCCCCCGGCGCCCTGTCCCTGGGACGGCTGGTCGTGGCCGCGCTCGTGCTCGGGCTGATGATGCTGGTCGACGACCGGCGCGCCGCCGTCCCCACGCCCTGGCCGAGCCGCCGTCACTGGCCCCGGCTGCTGATCGTCGGCGTCGTCTGGTTCGGCCTCTACAACATCGTGCTCAACCAGGCCGAACGGCTCGTCGACGCGGGCACTGCCGCGATGCTGGTCAACGTCGGGCCGCTGCTCATCGCGATCCTGGCCGGGCTGCTGCTCGGCGAGGGCTTCCCGCGCTCGCTGATCGGCGGCAGCCTGGTCGCGTTCGCCGGAGTCGTGCTGATCGGCACGGCCACGTCCACGACGGCCGGGGTGGACACGTGGGGCGTGGTGCTGTGCCTGGTCGCCGCGGTGTCGTACGCGGTCGGCGTCGTCGCGCAGAAGCCGCTGCTCGGGGAGCTGTCCGGGCTGCGGGTGACGTGGCTGGCGTGCGTGATCGGGGCGGTGTGCTGCCTGCCGTACGCGCCGGAGCTGGTGCGTGAGCTGGGCGCGGCGCAGCCGTCGACGGTCGGCTGGCTGGTCTACCTCGGCGTGTTCCCGACCGCGCTCGGCTTCACCACCTGGGCGTACGCCCTGGCGCGCACCACGGCGGGCAAGCTGGGCGCGACGACGTACCTGGTGCCGGCGGTCGCGATCGTGATGGCGTGGGTGCTGCTCGGCGAGGTGCCGCCGGGGCTCGCGCTCGCGGGCGGCGCCCTGTGCCTGGTCGGCGTGGCCGTCTCCCGCCGCACCACCCGAACCCGCTGACCGCCACGCCGCCGCTCACCGCACTTTCCATAGACACTGGCCTATCTGATCGAGTTCGATCTACGAAAACTCGATCAGATAGGCCAGCGTCTATCAAAACTAACCGATCGCGAGGGGTGACGAGTTCGGCATGGCGGAAGTCGGCCGGTAACGCAGCGGCGGCGGAATCGGCGCATGGTCCTACATCGCCCCACTTGGCCCCTAAGCCGTTTGTACTTTCCTGCAAACCGTTCGCCGTGGCCTGCCACACCACCAGGCCCCCCGCCATGGGTCGCGAGGTTCGTTCACGACCCGAGGTTTCCTTTCCGCCGAACTGTCGCATATGTTGGTGCCGCTGGCCCCTGACCGGCTCAGCGCTGTTTCCGGCTGGGCTCAACCCTGCCGCGGCACCGATCAGGGGGAGACACGGGTGGCACAGCCACAACCCGGGCAGGTAGCTCAAGCACGCAAACTGGTCGTCCAGTTAGGGCAGTTGCTGACCGACATCACGGCGGGGCGACCCGTCGCCAAGGTGCACCAGCTCCTGCTCGACCAGTTCGACGCCGCCGTGCACGACTACCGCATCGACGCGATGGAGGTCGGCGCACCGGAGTTCGCCGCGACCTGGGACGCGCTGCAGTACGGCCGTGACCTGCCCGTAGGCACCTGGGAGCAGCTGGTGCTGCCCACCGTCGTCGGCTTCAGCAACATCCAGAAGCTGAAACTGAACCTCGAACTGGCCACCTCCTACTGGCTGGCCGCCCGCGCCGCCGTCGACGCGGTCCCGGGCTACCCGGCGGCAGTCGCCGCCCTGCCCGACCTGTCGACCACCGACGACAGCCTGCCCGCCGTTACCGCCGACACGCTCCACCCGAACACGCCACGACGGCCCTGGTCCGGCGACCCCGTCGCGATGCCGGAGCCGTACGCCGTCGAGCACCCCCCGGCCCGGACCGGCCCCGACCGCCGGGTGCTGGTCGCGATCGGGGTCGCCGTACTGGCCACCGTCGCCGTCATGCTGGTCCTGGTCATCAAGCCATCCGGGGACAACCAGCCGGTGTCGCAGCAGGACGGGCTGCCGTCCCCGATGCTGTCGGCGGGAGTCGTGGCCGACGAGAGCGGATCGCCGATCGCCCTGCCGACCGCCCCGCCGTCGGCCAGCCCGCAGCCCTCCCCCATGATCACCAACGAGCCGACGCCGACGCCGAGCTGGACCCCGCCGGCACCGCCCACCACGAAACCGGGCACGACACCGCCGCCGCCCGCCCAGCCGGTCGCCCCGTCAGCACCCACCTCCCTGACCGCGGTCGCCGCCGACGAGCACAAGATCTGGCTGTCCTGGTCCGCGCCCGCCAACGGCGGATCAGGTGGCGTGTCGTACTACCGCCTCCTGCGCGACGGGCAGTTCCTCGGCTGGACCCCGTACACCAGCGCGACCGTCACCGGGCTCTCGTCCGGGACGTCGTACACGTTCGTCGTCATCGCGGTCAACGCCGCCGGACTGGCCTCCGGCAACAGCAACCAGATCACCGCGATGACCGCGTCTCCGCCGCCGCCCCCGTCGCCCTCCTCGATCCCGCCGTCGCCGGTCGACCCGCCGACGCAGTCACCGACACCGGTGGAGACGACAGCCGCGCCCACACCGTCGGCGACCGAGCCGGAGACCCCGCCGACGCTGGAGCCGTCGTCACCAGCCCCGGAGTCCCCGGTAGA
Source organism: Catellatospora methionotrophica (assembly GCF_011297335.1). Taxonomy (GTDB): domain Bacteria; phylum Actinomycetota; class Actinomycetes; order Mycobacteriales; family Micromonosporaceae; genus Catellatospora; species Catellatospora methionotrophica. The sequence goes on from NZ_JAAOTJ010000031.1 coordinate 27,603, forward strand.
CCCTGCGGAAGCGGAGTAGGCCCACCTTCACGACACCTGCGGCACCTCTGCGGCGATGGCGGTCGTCGCAGAGGTGCCGTGGCGCGGATGCATCGCGGAAAGACGTACGGTCGCCTTCATGCCATGGTGCTGCGGGCGACCGGGTCGCACGACCGGAAGCCGTACGGTGGCCTCGACGAGTGTCAACCTGGCCAGGAAGCGTTCACGCATCTGCATGCACGTAGCCGCGACCGAACAGCGGCGTGGGTCGATACGACGACGCGATGTGCCGACTGTTCGGCGCGGTCCTTCGGCAGCTACGGGAGCAGACCAGCATCTCCCTGCGCGAACTCCCGAAAGCTGCCTGTACGGCTACAGCCGAATCTCCCGGGTGGAACGCGGCGAACACCTCGTCGACGCAGCCCTGGTCCCGGTCTTGGACCGAGCACTGGACGCGGGCGGGCTGCTGACCGCGCTGCGATCGCTGCTGCCCGGAGGCCGGATCGGCGGCTACCAGTACCGCGAATCTCAAAACCGTGCTGCACCACGGTGGTGGCGATACGGTGACATTGGACCTCAGCTCACCAGCCGGGAGAACGATCAGGGTGAAACTTCCCCGGCGCGACTTCCACGGTCTGCTGGCCGCAGGTGCACTCCGCACGATGCTGCCCGACGGCATCTGCTCCGACGTGACTGAGCGCGTCCATGGCGCGATCGGCAACCCGAGACGTACTGACCTGCCAGTTCTCGACTATTTCCGTACGCTTCTTGCCCAGCACTACATGGCTGACAAGGTGCTCGGACCGCGTCACCTGGTCGAGGTCGTGCGCGCCCAGATCGCAGTGCTGGACAAACTGCGATACGGCAGCAAGCCGGGCACGGCCGAACCCGCGATGCGGCTGCTGGCTCAGTATGCGGAGTTCGCGGGTTGGCTGTATCAGGACCTCGGAGATGTCACCGCCGCCAAGTACTGGACCGATCGGGCAGCACAGCGGGCACAGGCTGTCGGCGACCATCAACTGGCGGCCTACCTGCTGGTGCGCAGGAGCAACATCGCGCTGCTCGATGACGATGCCGTCGACGTGATCGAACTGGCCGCAGCAGCGCGGCGCATGGCGGGCCCGATCAGCCCCAAGCTGGCGGCACTGGCCACGCAGCAGGAGGCGCGCGGCTGGGCGCTTCGCGCCGAACCTGACCGCTTCCGCCGTCTGATCGACTCCGCAGCGGACCTACTGCTCGATCACTCCGACGAGGTGGACGACGATGCCCCTGTCTACCTGCACAGCTACGACATGGACACCTTGGAGGAGCAGTCTGCGAGCGGCTATCGCAGCTGCGGTCAGGCCGACACCGCGATCGCGATTCTCGAACGCCGGGTCGCCGCCGTCCCCGCCGACCATCACCGGGACCGAGCCCACCAGCTCGCCAAACTAGCCAACGCCGTGCTGCAGACCGCACAGCCCGACCCAGAGCGGGCTGCCGAGATCGGGCTGAGCTGCGTCGATGCCGTCCGGTCCACCGGGTCGGCCCGCATCAACGGTGAACTGCTGGTGCTAGATCAAACGCTGCGACAGCGCTGGCCGGGTCTTCGTGGCACGGGAGAACTCCACGAAGCACTGTCGGTGGCCTGAACGCTCCCGGCACCGGCTGTCCGACCTTGCGGATGCACCGTTCGGGCGATATGTCATCGACGCCCCCTGGCGAGCTTCGACGTGTGTTTATGATCCGGGGTGACCGACTCCCCCATCATCGGGCTCTACGACAGTCTGCTCACCCAGCCTCTCCTGGAGCAGGTCACCCGCTGGCGGGACGCCGGTCACGTGGTCGATCTCGGCGACATCGGCGAAGCCGATGTCGCCCACCTTCTCGGCCGGTTCGTCGGTGAGGCCGCAGCACGGGCACTGTCCGCCGTTCGCGGCACGGATGCCCAGGTGGAGCTGGCCAATCAACTGCTGCGCGCGCTCGACGACGCCGCGCTCGTCGAAGCCGGGCCGCAACGGCTGCTCTCCATCATGGCCGGTGAGCCCGGAACTGAGCCGCTCACCCGCCCGCTGACCTCCCTGTCCGAGGCCGCGCTGCTGACCAACGCGCGGGAGGACCCGCACCTCGCCCACGAACTCGCCGCCGAGCTGACCAGCGCCGACCACGTCGACCTGCTCTGCGCGTTCGTCAAATGGTCGGGCTTGCGCATCCTGGAGCGACGGCTCGAGGACCTGCAACGGCGCGGCGTGCCCCTGCGGGTGATCACCACGACCTACATGGGCGCCACCGAGCGGCGGGCCCTGGATCGCCTCGTCACCGACTTCGGTGCCCAGGTGAAGATCAGCTACGAGCAGAGCTCCACCCGGCTGCACGCCAAGGCCTGGCTGCTGCGCCGCGAGACCGGCTTCGACACGGCGTACGTCGGCAGCTCCAACCTGTCCAAAGCGGCCCTGCTCGACGGGCTGGAGTGGAACGTACGGCTGTCGTCGGTCACTACTCCCCGCCTGCTGGACAAGTTCCGGGCGACCTTCGACTCCTACTGGGATCGCGCCGAGTTCGAGCTCTACGACCCGGCAGAAGACGGTGACCGGCTGGATCAGGCGCTCGCCTCGACTTCCTCCGGCAAGCGGCTGTTCGAGGTGCCCGCGCTCGTCCCCCACCCCTTCCCGCATCAGCGTGAAATGCTCGAAGACCTCGACCTGCAACGGACCGCCTACGATCGGCACCGCAACCTGCTGGTCGCGGCCACCGGCACCGGCAAGACCGTCACCGCGGCCTTCGACTACCGCAACCTCCAGCAGCGGCTGGGGCGGCTGCCGAGCCTGCTGTTCGTAGCCCACCGGCAGGAGATCCTCGCCCAGGCCCTGCACACGTACCGCCAGATCCTGGCCGTTCCCGACTTCGGGGAGATGCACGTCGGCGAGGACCGTACGAAACGATGGCGGCACGTCTTCGCCTCGGTGCAGTCGCTGCACCGCACCGTCGGCAATCTGGCGGAGGACCACTTCGACGTGGTGGTCATCGACGAGTTCCACCACGCGGAGGCCATGACCTACCGCCGGATCCTCGACCACTTGCAACCACAGGAGCTGCTGGGACTCACCGCCACGCCCGAGCGGGCCGACGGCAAGTGGGTGCAGGACGAGTTCTTCGACGGGCGTATCGCCTCCGAACTGCGCCTATGGGACGCGCTGCACGCCGATCTGCTCTGCCCGTTCCACTACTTCGGCGTCAACGACGAGACCGACCTCACCGGTATCGCCTGGACTCGCGGGGCCTACGACAAGGAGGGCCTCGAAGCCGCCTTCACCGGCAACGAGCAGCGGGCGAGGCTCGTCTTCAACGCGCTGCGCGACAAGGTCGGCAACCTCGACGAGGTACACGGCCTGGGTTTCTGCGTATCGGTGGCACACGCGCACTACATGGCGGAGTTCTTCGACAAGCACGGCATTCCGGCGCGGGCCGTCGACGGGTCTACGCCGCCCGAGCAGCGCAAAACCGCACTGGCCGCGTTGCGCAGCGGCGAGGTGAAGTTCCTGTTCGCCGTCGACCTGTTCAACGAGGGCCTGGACATCCCCGACATCAACACGATCCTGATGCTGCGCCCGACCGAGAGTGCGACCATCTTCCTGCAGCAGCTCGGCCGTGGCCTGCGCCGTACGCCGGACAAGGCTGTGCTGACCGTGCTGGACTTCGTCGGCCTGCACCGGGCCGAGTTCCGGTTGGAGAACCGGTTCCAGGCACTGACGGGGTTCGCCCGCGGACGGTTGAGGGACCAGGCCGAGGCGGACTTCCCGCTGCTGCCACCAGGCTGTCAGGTCGTGCTGGACCGGGTGGCGAAGGAACGGCTCCTCGGCAGCCTCCGCGAGCACCTGAGCGTCAAGGTGAACGTGCTCGCGCAGGAGGTCCGCACCTACGACCAGCCGACGCTTGCCGGCTACCTGGAGGCCAGCGGCCGGGACATCACCGACGTCTACCGCAGTAACCGGTCCTGGACTTCGCTACTGCGCAAGGCCGGCCGACTCGACCAGGAGCCATCGCCCCTCGAGTCCGCGGTCGGCAAGCGGATGCGGGCATTCCTGCACGTCGACGACGCGCGCCGGGCCACCGCGTACGCGCGGCTGGTAGCCGTGGACGGACCCGCCTACGGGAACCTTTCACCTGCCGAGCAGGCGTACGCCCGGATGCTCGTCTTCTCCGTCTGGCGGGATGGCGGCGGCTTCGCCGACTATGACGAGGGGCTGGCGCGGCTGCGCGGTGAGCCGCACCTGCGCGACGAGATCCGCCAGATCGTCGAGTACGGGGTCGAACGGCCGCGGCGGCTGGCCAAGCCGCTGCCGGACGTGCTCTCGCGGGTGCCGCTCGCGATCAACGCCCGCTACTCCGCCGATGAGATCCTGGCCGCACTCGGCTGGGCGGAGCTGGGCGGCGGCCGGGTGCCGGAGAACATGCGCGAGGGCGTGGCCTGGTCTCCGGCGACGCGGTGTGACGCCCTGCTGGTCACGCTCCGCAAGAACGAGAAGGAGTTCTCCCCGCAGACCATGTACCGCGACTACGCGCTGACCCCGGAGCTGTTCCACTGGGAGTCACAGAACCGCACCGGCGCGAACTCGTCACCGGGCAGCGGTATCGCGCGCACGCCCGCGAAGGCAGCCATGTGCTGCTGTTCACCCGGGAGAGCACCTCCACCGAGCACGGCTATCCCGAGGCGTACGTGTTTCACGGGACGGCTCAGTACGTCGAGCACCGGGGCGAACGGCCGATGGCCGTCACCTGGCGGCTCGACGAGCCGATGCCGGAGGACCTGTTCCGCCGCGCGGCCGTGGCGGCTTGACGGAGTGTCCCCCGCCACAGCTGGTGATCATCGCCCTGCGTAGCGCCCTGTTGCGACACGCTCGCTGACCCGACCCGCCTGGACGATCCGGCGCAGCGCCGTAGGCTGACAGGCGTGACCGAGTTCGACGGCCTTCCTGTCCTGCGTTCCCCCGTCGCCATCGCCGCCTTCGAGGGGTGGAACGACGCCGCTGACGCGTCCACTGCCGTGGTCGAGCACCTGGAGCAGGTGTGGGACGCGCGTGAGGTGGCGTCGGTGGACCCGGAGGAGTTCTACGACTTCCAGGTGAACCGGCCGCTGATCACCCTGGTCGACGACACGCGCCGCATCGAGTGGCCGAGTACCAAGTTCATGGTCGCCTCGCCGCCCGGCGCGCAGCACGACGTGGTGCTGATCAGGGGCATCGAGCCGAGCCTGCGCTGGCGTACGTTCTGCAACGAGATCCTGGAGATCTGTCACAGCCTCGGCATCGAGAAGATCGTCCTGCTGGGGGCGCTGCTGGCCGATGTGCCCTACAGCCGCCCGCTGCCCATCAGCGGCACGGTGACCGGCAAGCACGCCGGCGAGGAGAAGATCGAACTAACCCCCACGCGGTACGAGGGTCCGACGGGCATCGTCGGGGTGCTCCAGGACAGCGCCTCCCGCGCGGAGATCGACGCTATGTCGTTCTGGGTGCACGTGCCGCACTACGCGAACAACCCGCCGTGCCCGAAGGCGACGCTGGCCCTGCTGCACCGCATCGAGGAGGTCCTGGACCTGCCGGTGCCGATGCTGGACCTGGCCGAGGAGTCCGCCGAATGGGAGGACCGGGTCCGTGCCGCCGCCGCCCAGGACGCCGAACTGGCCGAGTACCTCCGCGACCTCGAAGAGCGCGCCGGTGATGTCGCCAAGCCCCTGTCCGGCGACGAGATCGCCGTCGAGTTCGAAAAGTACCTCCGCCGCCGCGGCGGCTCCCCCGGCCCCACCCACGGCACCTGGTAACCCACCCCACCCCGGGGGCCTCACCGTTCCACGCCCCTCACTTTCCATAGACGCTGGCCTATGACATCGAAAATGATCGCGATTTTTTCGATGTCATAGGCCAGCGTCTATCAAAGACCAACGTGGCCGCCACGGCCGTGGGGCGGGTGTCACAGCCGGTGACACGGCACGTGGGGGGCGACACCGCGCCTAGCGGCGTCCTAGGTCGCTAGGTATTCGGACAGTGGTGCGGCATGATCGCTTCATGACCGAGATGGGCATCGGCGGGATCAATCCGGGCGCGGCGGAGCATCCGCACCGGCAGATCGCCGCGCAGCTGCGGGCCAAGATCAGGCGGGGCGACTGGGCTGCCGGGGAGCAGCTGCCCTCGATTCCGGCGCTGGCGCAGTTGTTCGGGGTGGCGAAGCAGACCGTGCAGCGCACCATCGACCAGTTGCGGGTCGAGGGGCTGCTGATCACCAAGCCGGGCTCGGGGACGTACGTGCGGGGCACCCGGCGGCGGCTCAACCGGCTGTCCCGCGGCCGTTACGGCGCGCACCGGGGTTATCACGCGGACCTCGCGGACCGGTACCGCCAGCAGCTCACCGAGGTCACTCGGGCCACTCCGCCGGCCGAGGTCGCCGACGCGTTCGGGGTGCCGGATGCGACGCTGCTGGTGGTCCGGCGGCATCTGGTGCGTACCCAGGACGCGGTGGTCGAGGTGGGTGCGGCCTGGCTGCGGCCGCAGGACACCGCGGGCACCGGGCTGGAGCGCCTGGAGTCGTTCGGCCGTCCGCTGTATCAGGAGGTCGAGGAGGTCACCGGCCGCCGGTATGCGACCGCCACCGACACGATCACCGCCCGGCTCCCGACCCGGGAGGAGGCCGAGCAGCTGCAGATCCGGCCGGACACGCCGGTGCTGCACCTACTGCACGTGGCGTACGACGGCGAGCACAAGGTGATCGAGGTCGCGCAGGCGACGTGGCCGGGACCGATGACGACACTGACGGAGGAATACCGGGTGCCCGCGCCACGCCCGGACGCCGACCTGGACGGAGATCCCGATCCTGGCCTTGTCCTGGGCTAATCTGCGGACTGTCGGGTGCCCGACACCTTTTCGCCTGCGCACCCGCGCGTTCGCCGCAAGGATGGTTGCATGACCCTTCGCCGATTCTCCAACGGAGCGCAGGCAGGTGCCGGGAATCGGCCGGACGGCGCGGCTCCGCAGTCCCCGCAGGCGCTGGTGGCCCTGCTGGGCGCGCTCGTCGTGCTCGTGATCGGAGTAGCGCTGCTGGCGGTGCTGGTGGTCGGCATCGCCGACGGGGTGCCGAGCACCGGCGTGCTGCTGCTGGGCGCTCTGACCGTCGGGGTTTTCGCCCTGGCCGCCCGGCTGGGTCATGTGGCGCTGACGCTGCGTCGGCAGGCTCGGCAGCCGGTCCGCCCGGCGCGCGCCCGGCAGGCCCCGCCGCAGCGCCCGTCCCGGGTCGCCGTGCGGCCCCGGCCGCAGCCCCGCCCGCGAGCCTGATCTCCTGAGCCGGGATCGCGGCGATCCGCGGGGTTCCGCGAGATCGCCGCGCCGGTCGTATCGAGGTCAGAGCTTGATGCCCAGGAGGGCGTCGAGGGCCTGGGTCATGAGGGCGGGGGCCTGGGGGTCGTTGCCCACCCCGGCGAGGGTGTCGTCGGCCCAGGCGTCGATGAGGGCCAGGGCGCCGGGGGTGTCGAGGTCTTCGGCGAGCTTCGCGCGTACGCCGGCGAGCAGTTCCGCGCCCGAGGGGGCGGTGGCGGCGCGAGCGGCGCGACGCCAGCGGCCGAGGCGGTGTTCGGCGGTCTTGAACACCTCGTCGGTCCACTGGCGGTCGGCGCGGTAGTGGTCGCCGAGCAGGGCCAGCCGTACGGCCATCGGGTCGACCCTGTCCGAGCGCAGGCGGGACACGAAGACCAGGTTGCCGCGGGACTTGCTCATCTTCTCGCCGTCCAGGCCGATCATGCCCGCGTGCACGTAGTGCGCCGCGAACGGGGCCTTGCCGGTCAGCACCTCGGCGTGCGCGGCGCTGCACTCGTGGTGCGGGAACAGCAGGTCGTTGCCGCCGCCCTGCACGTCGATGGTCTCGCCGAGCAGTTCCAGGGCGATGACGGTGCACTCGATGTGCCAGCCGGGGCGGCCCGCGCCGAGCGCGCCGCCGGGCCACGAGGGCTCGCCGTCGCGGCGGCCGCGCCACAGCAGCGGGTCGAGCGGGTCGCGCTTGCCGGCGCGTTCGGGGTCGCCGCCGCGCTCGGCGAAGAAGGCCAGCATCTGCTTGCGGGACAGGTTCGACTCGTATCCGAACCGGGGCGCGGCGCTGACGTCGAAGTACACGTCGCCGGTGCCGTCCTCCAGCCGGTATGCCGCGCCGCGGTCGAGCAGCTCGGCGACCTTCCCGGCGATGACGGGGATCGACTCGACCGCGCCGACGTAGTGGCTCGGCGGGATGATCCGCAGGGCCTCCATGTCCTCGCGGAACAGGGCCGTCTCGCGCATGGCCAGGACCTTCCAGTCCTCGCCGTCGCGGGCGGCGCGTTCCAGCAGCGGGTCGTCGATGTCGGTGACGTTCTGGACGTAGGCGACGTCGTGCCCGGCGTCGCGCCACATCCGGTTCACCAGGTCGAATGTGATCATGGTCGCCGCGTGGCCGAGGTGGGTCGCGTCGTACGGCGTGATGCCGCAGACGTACATCGTCGCGCGCCCGCCCACCGGGCGGCTGGGGAAGGCGCCCTGGCGTGCGGAGTCGAACAGAGCCAGCGGCTGGCCGGCGCCAGGCAGGCGCGGGACGTCAAGACCGGACCACGTTTCCATGGCGCCAGCCTAACCAGCTTTATGCCGAGAGCGGATCTCCCCTGGCGCGGTTACCCGCTTGCGCGGGCGTGACGCTAGGGTCGAAGGCATGACCCATCAGGTGTACGCATTCGAGCCGCCGGAGCGGTTCGTCGCCGGAACGGTGGGTCCGCCGGGCGAGCGTACGTTCTATCTGCAGGCTCGCGGCGGCGGCCGCCTGGTCAGCGTGGCGCTGGAGAAGATGCAGGTCGCGCTGTTGGCGGAGAAGCTCGAGGAGCTGCTCGCCGAGGCGCACCAGCGGTTCGGGGCCGAACTGCCCACCACCGCCGAGGGTCCTGGCGACAACGAGCCGCTGGACACCCCCGTCGACGAGGAGTTCCGGGTCGGCACGCTGGGGCTGGCGTTCGACGTCGAGACCAGCACGGTCATCATCGAGGCGATCGCGGCCGAGGAGGTCGAGTTCGACGCCGAGGCCGAGACCGCCGAGGACGACGACGATGAGGACGACGACGAGGACGCGACCCCGGAGATCTCCGATGATCTCGACCGGCTGCGGGTGCGGCTGACCCCGGCGGAGGTGCGGCACTTCATCGACCGCGCCAAGCGGGTGGTCAACGCGGGCCGGCCGCCGTGCCCGCTGTGCGGGCAGCCGCTGGACCCGGCCGGGCACCTGTGCCCCCGGCACAACGGCTATCACCGCAGGTGAGTACGCCGGTGGCGGAGTAGCGTCACCCGGATAGCCCGCAGTCACACCCAGGAGGTCCGCCATCCCTCCCATCGGCGACCAGACACCCACCGGCCACACCGGTGATCAGGACCTGTCCGAAGCTCCCGGCCGGGCCGAGCTCGGCCTGCTGCTGCGCGACGCCGAGATGGAGATCGAGGGCCGCCTGGTCGAGGCCTCGAACACGACGCTGCGGGTGATCCTGTCCGCCGGTGGGCTTTCGGTGCGGGCGGTCTACAAGCCGGTACGCGGCGAGCGGCCGCTGTGGGACTTCCCACACGGGACCCTGGCCGCCCGCGAGGTCGCCGCGTACGCGGTGAGCGAGTCGCTGGGCTGGGACCTGGTGCCGCCGACGGTGATGCGGGACGGGCCGCTCGGGCCGGGCTCGTGCCAGCTGTGGCTGGACGAGACGGTGGAGCCGCCGGTCGACTTCGTGCCCGCCGGCGAGCTGCCGCAGGGCTGGCTGCCGATCGCCGCCGCCGAGGACGAGGAGGGGCGGCCGTACCTGCTGGCGCACGCCGACGATCCGCGGCTGGCCCGGCTGGCCGCCTTCGACGCTGTGATCAACAACGCGGACCGCAAGGGCGGGCACGTGCTGGCCACCCCGGATCAGCGGCTGTACGGCGTCGACCACGGCATCTGCTTCCACACCGAGGACAAGCTGCGTACGGTGCTGTGGGGGTTCGCGGGTCGCGTGGTGCCGCCGGAGGTCGCCGCGGCGCTGCGCGCGTTCGACCCCAGCGTGCTCGACGACCTGCTGACGACGGCCGAGGTCGAAGCGGTCGGCACCCGGATCAAGCAACTCGTGGCCGACGGCCGCCTGCCCAAGCCGCCCGAGGACCGCCACGCCATCCCGTGGCCCCCGATCTGACCGCAGACCGCCCGGGGTCGGGGCAGCACCGGTGAGGACGCGGTGGCGGGGCAGCCCGCTGCCCTGTGCCGTGCTGCCGCTCATCGCCGCCGCGTCCTCGCCGGGTGCCTGTGCGGGGCACGCTAGGCAGCGGCGGCCGGTGGCACAATGCCGCCATCACCTTTCGGACAGTGACGACTGCCGATGGACGATCGCCGGATCGGATTACTTGATCTTCTTGGTGCCGTGGGCGGTGATGTCGGCGAACTCGGGGTGCTTGTCCAGCCAGCCGGCCAGGAACGGGCAGATCGGCACCACGGTGCGGCCCTTGGCCCGGGAGTCCTCCATCACGGTGCGGGCCAGCTTGCTCCCCACGCCCTGGCCCTCGTAGGCCGGGGCGACCTCGGTGTGGGTGAACACGATCACCTTGCCGGTGAGCTGGTACGTCATGAACCCGGCCACGGTCTGCTCGGCGCTGTCCCGGGCCTCGAACCGCTCGCGCTCGGGCGCGTCAGTCACGTCGATCGACATCCGATCATCGTAGCCGCGCGCCCGGTGGCGGGGTTCACGCACGGGTGGCGGCGGCGATGTGCGACGCGGTGCGGGCGGGCGGACGTGAGAGGATCTGCGGCGGTCGGCAAGAGGCGGGAGGTGCGCACGTGCTGGTCGCACACTGCGTGTACACCGCCGACGGCAGCTGGGAGTTCTGGGCCGAGGACGCGGCCCTGCAGGCGGCGCTGCCGGTCCAGCGGGGACGGGGCAAGGCGCGGCCGCACCCGTTCGCGGTGCCCGCCGAGCGCCTGCGCGCGGCCCTGGGCGCGACCGCCGGGCGCGACGACGAGCCGCCGGGCTGGTCGGTGCTGGCCCTGCCCGCGTACGCGGGTCGGCCGACCCCGTCCCCGGAACTCGGACCGGGACCCGAACCCGATCAGCTCGCCCCGTTCATCGTGCCCACGCTGCGCATGGACGCCACGGCCGCGCTGCGGCTGCTGCCCGTGCTCGCCCCGTACGGCGGGGCGACCGTGCGCTTCGCGGCCGCACTGGCCCGCAGCGCCGCGCAGCTGGTCGGCAGCGGGCTGGTGACCCCGGCGCTGACCTGGGACGAGGAGCAGGAGTACTGGTTCGCCGACTGGCGGGCGGCGTCCTCGCTCCAGGTCGCGGCCGTACGCATCCCGCTGCTCGCGGCGATGCCGCCCGCCCTGCGGTGCTGGCTGTACGACGAGCACGTCGACCTCGCCCCCGCCGACGCGGTGCTCGACGCGGCCCTGGACTCGATGGTGGACGCGCTGGCCAGCCAGGCGGTGTCCGGGCTGGGCGCGACGCTGCTGCCGGGACGGCGGGGCCGGGTCCCCCGCCTGCGGCCGGTCGCCGAGCAACTGCTCACGGCGCTGACCGCGGACGACAACGTGCTGGAAGGCGACCAGGTCAACCCGTACGACGCCGAGCGGTTGTCGCAGGCCCTGGCCGCCTGGCGTACGGGCGGCGCGCGGTCCGGTGGGCTGGTGCGCACCTGCCTGCGCCTGGTCGCCCCGGAGGACACCGTCGGGGAGACCGACCTCGACGAGACCGACGTCGACGATCCGGGCGGCTGGCGGCTCGACCTGCTGCTCCAGTCACACGAGGACCCGTCGCTGGTCGCCGGGGCCGACGAGGTGTGGCGGTGGGACGGCAACGCGCTGCTGTTCGCCGAGGCGGGACTCGACCCGCAGGCCGAGCTGCTGGCCGGGCTGGGCCGCGCCGCACAGCACTACCCGCCGCTGGCCAGGACGCTGCGCCAGGCGGCGCCGGTCGGGGTGCCGCTGGACGCCGAGGGCGCGCTGATCTTCCTGCGCCAGCACGCGTCGTCACTGGCCGCCGAGGGCATCGGGGTGCTGCTGCCCGCGTGGTGGAGCGGCCCGCGACCGCAGCTCGGGCTGCGCCTGACCGCGCAGACGCCGCCGCAGCCGGGCATCGTGGCCAAGGAGTCGCAGCTCGGCATGGACCAGCTCGTCGACTACTCCTGGCAGGTCGCCCTCGGCGACGAGGTGCTCACCGCGCAGGAGCTGGCGGCGCTGGCCGAGGCGAAGTCGCCGCTGGTCCGGATCCGCGGGCGGTGGGTGGAGGTGGACCAGGTCCGCCTGGCGGCCGGGCTCCGGCAGCTCGGCAGGGCGACCCGGCGGCCGATGACCGCCCGCGACGTGCTGCGCGCGGGGCTGCTCGGCGAGGGTGCCGAGACCGGGCTCCCGATGGTCGGGGTCACCGCCACAGGGTGGCTCGGCGAGCTGATGAGCGGCGGGGCCGCCGGCAGCTTCGCGCCGCTGCCGACGCCGGACGGGTTCGGTGCGCAGCTGCGCCCCTACCAGGAGCGCGGGCTGGGCTGGCTGTCGTTCATGGATACGCTGGGGCTGGGTGCGGTGCTGGCCGACGACATGGGCCTGGGCAAGACCATCCAGGTGCTGGCCCTGCTGGAGAACGAACGCCGCCAGGCTTGCGGGCTGGGCCCGACACTGCTGGTATGCCCGATGTCGCTGGTCGCGAACTGGCAGCGGGAGGCGGCGAGGTTCGCGCCGAAGCTGGCCGTGCACGTGCACCACGGCGCGGAGCGGCTGACCGGCGAGCAGTTCCGGGAGGCGGTCGCGGGTGTGGACCTGGTGCTGACCACGTACAGCCTGGCGCTGCGGGACCAGCGGGAGCTGGCCGAGGTCGGCTGGCGGCGGATCGTGGTCGACGAGGCGCAGGCCATCAAGAACGCGGCGGCCAAGCAGTCGCGGGCGATCCGTGCGCTGCCCGCGCCACGGCGGATCGCGCTGACCGGCACCCCGGTCGAGAACCGGCTCGCCGACCTGCACTCGATCATGGAGTTCGCCAGCCCCGGCCTTCTGGGCAGCGCGGAGACGTTCAAGCGGCGGTTCTCGGTGCCGATCGAGCGCGACGGCGACGAGCAGGCCGCCGCCCGGCTGCGCCGGGTGACCGGGGCGTTCATGCTGCGCCGGGTCAAGACCGACCCGAGCATCATCTCCGACCTGCCCGACAAGATCGAGATGACGGTGGCCTGCAACCTGACCCGCGAGCAGGCCTCGCTCTACCAGGCGGTGCTCGACGACATGCTGCGCCAGGTCGAGCAGGCCGACGGCATCGACCGGCGCGGGCTGATCCTGGCCACCCTGACCAAGCTCAAGCAGGTCTGCAACCATCCCGCCCAGCTGCTCAAGGACGGTTCGCGGCTGGCCGGGCGGTCGGGCAAGCTGGCGCGGGTCGAGGAGATCTGCGAGGAGGTGCTCGCCGCCGGGGAGAAGGCGCTGCTGTTCACGCAGTTCGCCGAGTTCGGCGGGATGCTGTCGGACCACCTGGCGGCGGTGTTCGGCCAGCAGGTGCCGTTCCTGCACGGCGGCGTCGACCGTAAGACGCGCGACGGCATGGTCGCCGCGTTCCAGGGCGAGGGCGGGCCGGGACTGTTCGTGCTGTCCCTCAAGGCCGGTGGCGTCGGGCTCAACCTGACCGCGGCCAACCACGTCATCCACGTCGACCGCTGGTGGAACCCGGCCGTCGAGGCCCAGGCCACCGACCGGGCGTTCCGCATCGGGCAGCGCCGCGACGTCCAGGTGCGCAAGCTGATGTGCGCGGGCACCCTGGAGGAGCGCATCGATGCGGTCCTGGAGCAGAAGAAGGCCCTGGCCGAGGCGACCGTCGGCAGCGGCGAGGCCTGGCTGACCGAGCTGTCCACCGACGCGCTGCGCGACCTCGTGACGCTGACCCGCGACGCGGTCGCCGAGTAGGGGCGGGCATGGCAGCATTCAAACGCGCCGAACCATGGTGGAAGCGCGCCGAAGCCGACGGCGGCACCGCACCCGGAACACCCGACGTTCCCGGCCACGACGCCTCCGATCACGACCTGCCCGACTACGAGGTCCATGACGAGGGCAGCCCCGCCGATGCGGACCTCGACGGGCGGGCCACGGACGAACGCGAACGGTGGCGGGGGTTCCCGTCCGCCAAGCCGAGGCTGGCCGCCGACGGGATCCGGGCGCTGAGCAGGCGCGGGGACATCGCCACGAGCTGGTGGTCGCGGCGGTTCCTGAAGGCGATCGAGTCGCCGGAGACCGCGAGCAGGCTCAGCCGGGGCAAGTCGTACGCCCGCTCCGGGCAGGTGCTGTCGCTCGCGGTCGCGCCGGGCACGGTGACGGCTCAGGTGCAGGGCTCGCGGCACCAGCCCTACGCGGTGACCGTCGGTGTGGCGGTGTTCAGCGCGGCCGACTGGCGGCGGGCCGTCGGGGCGCTGGCGCAGCAGGCCGCGTACAGCGCCGAACTGCTCGCCGGGCGGATGCCCGAGGACGTCGAGCAGGTGCTGGAGCCGCTGGGCCTGTCGCTGTTCCCCGGCATCCGGCAGCTGGACCTGGAGTGCTCGTGCCCCGACTGGGGCAACCCGTGCAAGCACGCGGCGGCAGTGTGTTTCCTGCTGGCCGAGCAGTTCGACGCGGACCCGTTCACCATCCTGCGCTGGCGCGGCATGGCCCGCGAGGACCTGCTCAAGGCCCTGCGGGCGCAACGCGCACGGCAGACGGTCGGCGAAGCGCCCGAGGCGACCGGCGAACGCGACGAGCTGCGTGGCTTCTGGACCGGCGCGGCGCTGCCCGCCCCGCCGCCCGCCGACCCGGACGCGGCATCCCGGCTGCTGGCGCGTCTCGGCCCGGTCGGCGTCGCCGTCGCCGGCAGGGACTTCGCCAAGGCGCTGGCACCCGCCTACGAGGCTATGGTGCGGCACTCCTGGACGTCGCCACTGCTGACCGGCGAGCTGCCGCCACGGCCGACGTCCGCGGCCGCCGAGCCGTACGTGCCCTCGGACGTGCCCCGAGACACGGCACCGCCCATGGCGTCCCTGGTGCGGGCGTGGGCGCGGGAGCAGGGCATCGAGGTCAACGAGCGCGGTCGGCTGCGTGCCGACCTGATCCGGGCGTATCGGGACGCGAACCCGCTCGACTGAGCCGTCAGCGTCCCACCGCCGCGCGGTGGATGGGGCCGTCCACCTCGGACAGGACCGCGCCGGTGCCGCCCCAGCGCAGCGCGACGATCTCCGCGGCGATGCTGACCGCGGTCTCCTCGGGGGTGCGCGCCCCGAGGTCCAGGCCGATCGGCGAGCGCAGCCGGGCCAGTTCGGTGTCGGTGAGGCCCTCCTCGCGCAGCCGGGTCACCCGGTCGTCGTGGGTGCGGCGGGAGCCCATCGCGCCGACGTACGCCACGGGCAGGCGCAGGGCCAGTTCCAGCAGCGGCACGTCGAACTTCGGGTCGTGGGTGAGCACGCACAGCACGGTGCGCGCGTCGACGTGCCCCGCGGCGGCCTCGGCCGCCAGGTAGCGGTGCGGCCAGTCGACGACGACCTCGTCGGCGTACGGGAAGCGCTTCGCGGTGGCGAACACGGGCCGGGCGTCGCAGACCGTCACGTGGTAACCCATGAACGACCCGATCCGGGCCACCGCCGCGGCGAAGTCGATCGCCCCGAACACGATCATCCGGGCGGGCGGGGCGTACGCGTTGACGAACACGGCCAGCTCGTCGCCGCGGCGCTCGCCGTCGGGGCCGTAGTGCAGCATCCCGGTGCGCCCGGCGGCCAGCAGCCCGCGCGCGTCGTCGGCGACGGCGTCGTCGAGCCGCGCGGAGCCGAACGTGCCCTGCGCCGCCCCGTCGAACACCACGATCCGCCGCCCGAAACGCGGCGAGTCGGCGGGGGCGACGACCGTCGCCACGGCCACCGGGCGGCCGCCACGGACCGCCGCCACGACGTCGCCGAGCTGCGGGAAAGTCTCCCGCGACACCTGCTCGACGAACACCTCGATGATGCCGCCGCAGGTCAGGCCGATGGCGTACGCGTCATCGTCGCTGACGCCGTAACGCTGCAGCACCGGCCGCCCGCCCGGAGCGGCGGCGACTTCGGTGGCCAGCTCGTACACCGCGCCCTCGACGCACCCGCCGGACACGCTGCCGACGGCCTCCCCGCCCGGTCCGACGAGCATCGACGCGCCGGGCCGCCGTGGTGCGGACTGCCAGGTGCGCACCACGGTCGCCACGCCCGCGACCGCACCGGACGTCCAGGCCCGGAACAGGTCGTCGAGCACGTCACGCACGGGGGACGTCCAGGTCAGTGCCGTCGGCGACGTCGTCGCAGGGCACCGTCTCCACGTCGTGCCGGGCCAGGTAGGGCCGGGCCCCGACGTCGCCGACGGCGAGCTCGGCCGCCCCGGCCCAGTGCTCGCGACCGAGCAGCACCGGGTGCCCCCCGTCCCCGCCGTACGTCGCGACGCGCAGCGTGTCCGGTTTCGCTCCCGCGCCGACCCGGCGCACCGCCTCGGCGGTGATCCCCGGCGTGTCCACCAGCAGCACCACTACAGCGTCCACCTGCGGTGGCAGGGCCGCCAAACCGGCGCGCAGCGACGAGCCCATGCCGGTGCGCCACTCCTTGTTGACCACCACGAGCGCGCCGGGCAGCGCCGGGGCGCGCCCGGCTCCCGCGCCGAGCACGACCACGACCGGATCGCACTGTCCGTCGCGCAGCGTCCGCAGCGCGTGTTGCACCATCAGCTCCCCGTCGCCCGGCACCTGGGCCAGTGCCTTGGGCATCCCGTACCGCCGCCCGGCTCCCGCGGCCAGCAGTAATCCCCCGACAGCCATATGTCAGCCTCCCCCAGCCTCCCGACCCGTCCACGGTGCGGTGAGCGTGTCCCGCGCGGCGGCGGTGAGGCTGCCGTACAGGCGCAGCCGGGCCATGCCGCCGTCGGGGTAGATGTCCAGGCGTGCCCCGTCGACCGGGCCGTCGTGGGACAGCCGGAACCGGTGGCGGGTGTCGGGCTGCAGCCGGGTGCGCGCCAGCAGCGGTTCGCCGCCGGGCCCGGTCAGCGCCGCCCAGCCGGGGGCGTTGCCTTTGAAGTGCGAGGTGTCCAGCTCGGCGAGCGTGAGCACGCCCGGCGCGGCGAGCCGCACCTGCACCCAGTCGTTGCCGCCGCCGCGCCGCCGCCGGGTCTCCCAGCCCTCGCCCATGCTGGCGGCCAGGCCGGGCAGCAGCAGGTTGCCGGGTGAGCCGTAGAAGCGGTCGCTGCAGTCGGTGATCCGGCCGCCCAGTTCGGCGGCGGCCAGGTCGACGGTGCCGGGCAGCAGGCGCGGGTCGGGGGCGGGCACGCCGTGCACCCGCAGCCGGGCCACGCCGCCGTCGGGGTGGATGGTCAGCCGGACGTGGGTGACCAGCGGCCCGGCGTCGACCGGGAAGCGGTTGCGGGTGTCGCCCTCCAGCGGCGAGCGCTCGACCAGCGGGAACCAGTCGGCGTCGGCCAGTTCGGCGGGCGAGGGGTAGCCGTCGGCGCGGCAGCCGTCGACGGACGCCTCGGGCGGGTAGTTGCCGGTGAAGAACGCGGTGTCGACCACGACGCCGTGGACGCGGCCGGGCGCGCCGAGCCGGATCACGGCGTGGTCGTCGCCGGGTTCGCGGCGGCGGCGGGTCTCCCAGCCGTCGTACACCTGTCCCTTCGCGCCGAACGTGCGCGGGGTGAAGCCGGGCGCCCACGGGTTGACCAGGTTGTCGCGCTCGGCGAAGAACTCGTCGTTGGCGGACACGACGCTGCCGCCGACGGCCCGCGAGGCGAGGTCGAGCAGCTCCTCGAAGCTCACCGCGTCTCCTCTCCGGGCGGCGGGCAGCGCGCCGTCCGGGGCCGGGGCGCTCGGGGACCCGGCCCGCACGGTGTCCGCGCTCATGCGCCGCCGCCGGGGCGCAGCAGGCGGCCGATCGGCTCGACCCCGGCCAGGCGGCCGCGCAGCCAGGTGTCGCGGACCAGGCCGCGCAGCTTCTGGCCGTCGTACGGCGAGACGTGGTGCCGGTGCAGCAGCCGGGTCGCGTCCACGGTGAACTCGGCGTCGGCGTCGAAGGCGACCAGGTCGGCGTCCGCGCCCACCGCGATGCGGCCCTTGCCGGGCAGATCGACCAGGTCGGCGGTGTTGCCGGCCATCCAGCGGACCACGTCGGACAGGGTGTGGCCGCGTTCGGCGGCGGCGGTCCACATCAGCGGCAGCCCGAGCTGCACGGACGCGATGCCACCCCAGGCGGTGCCGAAGTCGCCCTCCTTCAGCTCGGGCGGGCACGGCGAGTGGTCGGACACCACGCAGTCGATGACCCCGTCGGCGAGCGCCTGCCACAGTGCGTCCTGGTGGGACCGGTCGCGGATCGGCGGGCAGCACTTGAACTGGGTCGCGCCGTCGGGCACCTGGTCGGCGTCCAGGACCAGGTAGTGCGGGCAGGTCTCGGCGGTGATGCGTACGCCGTCGCGGCGGGCCGCGGCGATCAGCGGGATCGCGTCGGCGGCGGCCAGGTGCAGGATGTGCACCCGCGCCCCGGTGCGTTCGGCCGCCTCGATCACGGCGGCGACCGCGCGGCGCTCGGAGCGCGGCGGGCGGGAGGCCACGAAGTCGGCGAAGTGCTCGCCGTGCGCGGCGGTGACCAGCGACGGGTCCTCGGCGTGCAGGACGAACAGGGCGTCGACCGCGCCCAACGCCTCCTCCAGCCCGGCCGGGTCCAGCGGCGGGAACTCGGGCACACCCGAGTCGATGAGGAACGCCTTGAACCCGAACACGCCCTGGTGGTGCAGCGGCCGCAGCTGGGCGGTGTTGCCGGGCACCGCGCCGCCCCAGAAGCCGACGTCGACGAAGCACTGCTCGACCGCGGCGGCCCGCTTGACGTGCAGGGCCTGCACGTCGACGGTCGGCGGGACCGCGTTCAGCGGCATGTCGATGACAGTGGTCACGCCGCCCGCGGCGGCGGCCCGGGTGGCGCTGTCGAAGCCCTCCCACTGGGTGCGCCCCGGCTCGTTGACGTGTACGTGCGTGTCGACGAGGCCGGGCAGCAGCGCGCAGTCGCCCAGGTCGATGACGTCGTCACCGGCGAGCGCCTGGAATCCGGCGACCGCGGCGATGACGCCGTCGCGGATGCCGACGTCGGCGGGCCGTTCGCCGTCCGGGGTGAGCGTCCGGTGCGAGCGCAGGATGAGGTCGTAGTTCACAGCGGCTCCAGCATAGATCGATCGGTGCCGAATTCGCCGACATCCAGCGCGCCGCATGCCACGGCGCGCCGCAGGAATCCGGACAGGGCCCGCGCGGTCGCGGGTTCGTCGAGGTAACCGGTGCCGCGCGCGGCACTGTCGCGCTGCGCGGCGCTGTCCCGGCCGTCCAGCCAGGCCCGCAGCCGGGTCGCGGCCGAGGCCGCGCCGTCGCGGAAGAAGGTGTACGCGGCCGCGTAGCGCGTCGGCAGCTGCGCCGGATGCAGGTCCCAGCCCTGGTAGAAGCCGCGTTCCAGGCTCCGGCGGACCAGCCGCAGGTGCAGCGCCCAGGCCGCCCGCACGGCGTCGGTGTCGCCGACCGGCAACACGTTGGTGGACCCGTCGACCACGTGCACTCCCGTCCCCGCTGCCGCGACCTGCATGACCTGCTTGGCGTGGTCGGCGGCCGGATGCTCCATCGACTGGTACGCCGCCGCGACGCCCAGCGCCGCCGAGTAGTCGTAGGTCCCGTAGTGCAGTCCCACGCAGCGGCCCTGCGACGCGTGGATCATCGCGGGCAGCGGGCAGCCGCCGTCCGGGCCGAGGATCGCCTGCGGCATCTCGACCTGGAGTTCGAAGCGGAGCTGCCCGGCGGCCGGTTCGAGGTGGCGGCACAGCCAGACCAGAGCCTCGACCTGCGCCACCGAGCTGACCTTCGGCAACGTGATGACGAAGTTCGGCGGGATCGTGCCCAGCGCGTCGAGCAGCCGGTCCAGGGTGCGCAGGGCGCGGGGCCGGGTGTCGGGCTCCAGGCTCTTGATGCGTACGCCGAGAAAAGGCGCCGGGCGCGCGGCCAGGAACGCGGCGACGCTGCGCGCGTGGGCGTCCTCGGTGGTGTCCTCGCGGCGGCCGTAGCCGTCCTCGAAGTCGACCCGCAGGTCCTCGATCGGCTCGGTGGCCAGCTTGCGGCTGATCCGCTCGTGCAGCTGCTCGGGGTACGGCAGCCCGTGCTCGGCCACCGCCGCGAGCGCCTGCTCACCCCACTGCTGCGCGAGACCGGTGCGCACCCGGTCGGCGGGCACGTACACGGTGTGCAGCGGCTGGCGGCCGGGCCGCTCGCCGGGGTAGCGGTCGCGGAGCAGCCCGTCGGCGGCGGCCAGCCTGCGGTCCAGCTCGGACGCGGCGACGCGGGCCCCGTCGCGAGGCTCGCGGGGCACGCCGAGGAACTCTCCGGTCGGCTGCTGCACTAGTCGATCAGCTCACCGGCGGGCAGGGTCATGAACTCCACGAAGTCGTCGGCGAGCGCGACCTGCTCGAAGATCCTGCGGGCCGGTTCGTAGTCCGGGCCGAGCATGGCCATCTCGCCCTCGATGAGCTGTTCCAGCAGCTCACGGGTGACCGGGGTGGTGCCGCCGTCGAGCAGCGCGCCGTTGTGCAGCCACTGCCACAGCTGCGAGCGGGAGATCTCGGCGGTGGCGGCATCCTCCATCAGGTTGTCGATCGCGGCCGCGCCGTTGCCGTTCAGCCACGACTGGATGTAGCGGATGCCGACGTGAATGTTGGCGCGGGCACCGGCCATCGTCGGCTCGCCCTCGGTGGTCCGCACGTCGAGCAGGTCGTGGGCGTCGACGCGTACGTCCGGGCGCTGCCGGGTGAGCTGGTTCGGGGCCCCGTCCAGGGCCTTGTCGAACACCTCCAGGCAGATCGGCACCAGGTCGGGGTGGGCCACCCAGGAGCCGTCGAAGCCGTCGGCCGCCTCGCGTTCCTTGTCCTGACGGACCTTGGCCAGCGCCGTCGCGGTCACCCCGGGGTCGCGCCGGTTCGGGATGAACGCCGCCATGCCCCCCATCGCGTACGCCCCGCGCCGGTGACACGTCTTGACCAGCAGCTGCGCGTACGCCCGCAGGAACGGCGCGGCCATCGTCACCTGCCCCCGGTCGGGCAGCGTGTACGCCGGGAACGCGCGGAACTTCTTGATCAGGCTGAACAGGTAGTCCCAGCGCCCCGCGTTGAGGCCGCTGGCGTGGTCGCGCAGCTCCCACAGGATCTCGTCCATCTCGAACGCGGCCGTGATCGTCTCGATCAGCACCGTCGCCCGGATACTGCCGTAGCCGATGCCCAGCAGCTCCTGCGCGGTCGTGAACACGTCCTGCCAGAGCCGCGCCTCCCGATGGCTCTCCATCTTCGGCAGGTAGAAGTACGGGCCGCTGCCCCGGGCCAGCAGCTCGGCCGCGTTGTGGAAGAAGTGCAGCCCGAAGTCGACCAGCGCCGCGACACCGGGCGACCCGTCGACGGCGAAGTGCCGCTCGTCGAGGTGCCAGCCGCGCGGGCGCACCACGATCGTCGGCAGCGGACCGGGGTGCAGCGCGTACAGCTTGTCGCCCTGCTGGAGGGTGATCGTGCGGCGGACCGCCTCGTACAGGCTCTGCTGGCCGCCGATCACGTTGGCCCAGTGCGGGGTGTTGGCGTCCTCCAGGTCGGCCAGCCACACCTTCGCGCCCGAGTTCAGCGCGTTGATCGTCATCTTGCGCTCGGTCGGGCCGGTGATCTCGACCCGGCGGTCGACCAGGTCGGCCGGGGCCGGGGCGACGGTCCACTCGCTCTGGCGGATCGACGCGGTCTCCGGCAGGAAGTCCAGCGTGCCCGTCCGGTCGATCTCGGCCTGCCGGGCCCGGCGCGCCGCGAGCAGTTCGTCGCGCCGGGGGCGGAAACGCCGCTGCAGCTCGGTGACGAACGCGACCGCGTCCGGGGTCAGGATCTCGGTCACTCATACCCCCACGATGTGTTCGGGCCGGACCGGCACCCTGGTCAGCGCGGCACCGGTGGCCGCCCGGATCGCCGCGACGACGGCCGGTGTGGACGAGATCGTAGGCGGCTCGCCGACCCCGCGCAGCCCGTAGGGCGCGTGCGGGTCGGCCAGTTCGAGCACGTCCACGGTCATCGGCGGCATGTCCATGATCGTAGGGAGTAGATAGTCGGTGAAGGAGGGATTGCGCACCTTCCCGTCCACGATCTGAATCTCCTCCATCAGCGCCAGGCCGAGCCCCTGGGCGGTGCCGCCGTGGATCTGGCCCACGACCGCCCCCGGGTTGACGGCCTTGCCGACGTCCTGCGCGGTGACGATCTCGACGACTTTGACCAGGCCGAGGTCGAGGTCGACGTCGACGGTGGCCCGGTGCGCGGCGAAGGCGTACTGCACGTGCGCGTCGCCCTGGCCGGTCTGCGGATCGAGCGGGAACGTCGGCCGGTGCCGCCACTGCACCGTCTGTTCGATCGCCTCCTCGCCGAGCACGTCCGCGAGATCGGCGACGGCCTCCCCCTCGGCGTCGAGCACCCGGCCGTCGACCAGCCGCAGCTCGCCCGCGAGGCCGTCGAGCCGGTCCAGCAGCCGGGCCCGGATCGCCTGGCAGGCGGCCCGGACCGCGCCGCCGGTCATGTACGTCTGCCGGGACGCCGACGACGACCCCGCGCTGCCGACGCCGGTGTCGGCCGGGGCGATGGTGACCTGGTCGACGCCGAGTTCGGTACGCACGATCTGTGCCTGCACGGTGACCAGGCCCTGGCCGACCTCGGCGGCGGCGGTGTGCACCAGCACCGCCGGGCGGCCGCCGACCAGCTCCAGGCGCACCCGGGCGGTCGCGAAGTCGTCGAAGCCCTCGGAGAAGCACACGTTCTTGATGCCGATCCCGTAGCCGACGCCACGGACAACGCCCTCGCCGCGCGTGGTGTTCGCGGTGCCGCCCGGCGGGAAGTCCGCCGGACCGGCCGGTGGCTTGGACTGCACCAGCCGGAGCAGCTCGGCGACAGGCGCGGGGCCCTCGACGACCTGGCCGGTCGGCATCCGGTCACCGGTGTGCAGCGCGTTGCGCACCCGCACCTCGACCGGGTCCAGCCCCAGCGCCGCCGCGAGTTTGTCCATCTGCGACTCGTACGCGAAGCAGGCCTGCACCGCCCCGAAGCCGCGCATCGCCCCGCACGGCGGGTTGTTCGTGTAGAGCCCGTACGCGTCGATGACCACGTTCGGCACGTCGTACGGGCCGACGCCCAGCGTCGCCGCGTTCGCCACGACCGCGCCGGAGCTGGACGCGTACGCGCCGCCGTCGAGCAGGATGCGGGCCTTCACGTAGACGAGGCGGCCGTGCTCGTCCGCGCCGTGCTCGTAGCGCAGCCGGGCCGGGTGCCGGTGCACGTGCCCGAAGAACGACTCCTCCCGGCCGTACACCATCTTGACCGGACGCCCGGTGCGCAGCGCCAGCAGGCACGCGTGGACCTGCATGGACAGGTCCTCCCGCGCGCCGAACGCCCCGCCGACCCCGGCCAGGGTCAGCCGGACCTTGTCGGCGGCCAGGCCCAGGCACGCCGCGACCTGCTGCTGGTCGACGTGCAGCCACTGGGTGGCGATGTACAGGTCGACACCGCCGTCCTCGGCGGGCACCGCCAGCCCCGACTCGGGACCGAGGAACGCCTGGTCCTGCATGCCGACCTCGTACTCCCCGGTGATGACGACGGCGGCGCTCGCCTCCGGGTCGCCGCGCCGGATCGGCACGTGCCGCAGCAGGTTCGGCCGGTCGGCGTGCACCCGGGGCGCCCCGCCGTCGTGCAGCGCCGCCTCGGGATCGGTGACCGCGTCCAGCACCTCGTACCCGATCCCGATCGCCCGCACCGCCCGGCGCGCGGTCTCCGGATGGTCGGCGGCCACGATCACGATCGGCTCGCCCTGATAACGGACCTCGTCGGCGGCCAGCACCGGCTGATCGACGTGCTCCAGCCCGTACAGCCGCCGCCCCGGCACGTCCTCATGCGTGAGCACCGCGTACACCCCCGGAATCCGCAGTGCCGGACCGAGATCCAGCTCCGTGATCCGCGCCCGGGGATGCGGGCTGCGCAGCGTCGCCCCCCACAGCATGTCGTCGGCCCACAGATCCGACGAGAACGCGAACTCCCCCGTGACCTTCAACCGCCCATCCGGCCTGACCGCCGAGGCCCCCACCCCACCGGTCACCGCCGCCGCCAACCCGACATGCGCCGCCGTCGTCACCCCGCCACCCCCGCCCCGCCCCTGTCGCAACTCTTAGAGGGTGACTGGTTCAGATCGGTGAGGTTGTATCCGTTTTGGGTGCGGGATCGCGCCAAGACGGGACAGCTTCACCGGTCAACCGCCTGCTCATGGTGCCGATCATCGCCCAGTGGATCAGCGAAG
>NZ_JAAOTJ010000032.1 GCF_011297335.1 Catellatospora methionotrophica
TAAAAAGTCGCGGTCACCGGGGCACCCCTTGGGCGCGACTCTTTAAGAGTTGCGGTGGGGGTGGGGGTGGGGGTGGGGTGGGCGGGCGGGGAGGTCAGGGGAGGAGGACGACCTTGCCGACCGTGGCTCGGTTCTCCAGGGCGGTGTGGGCGTGGGCTGCTTCGGTGAGGGGGAAGGTGGTCAGGGCAGGGGTGAACCAGCCCTCGGCGGCGTCGCGCAGGGCCTGCTCCTCCAGCGGGCGCAGGCCGCCGGGGGTCTTCATCATGGCGGGGCCGATCGCGGAGGAGGCGACGATGCCGCGGGCGTACAGGTCCTGGGTGGTGATCTGGGTCGGGGTGCCCGCCGAGCCGCCGAAGATCAGGAAGCGGCCGAGCGGGGCGAGCAGTTCCAGGGCCGCCCGGCCCTCGGTTCCGCCGACGCCGTCGAGCACCACGGTCAGCTCGCGTTCGCCCAGTTCGGCACGCACCTTCTCGGCCCAGCCGGGCTCGCGGTAGTCGGCGGCGATGTCGGCCCCGTTGCGCTGCACGAGGGCGACCTTGTCCGGGCCGCCCGCCACGCCGACGACCAGCGCCCCGGCCCGCTGCGCCGCCTGGACGAGCAGCGTGCCCAGCCCCCCGGCCGCGCCGGTGACCAGCACGGCGTCGCCGTCGCGGAGCTGCGCCTGGCGCAGCACGCCGACCGCCGTCCGGCCCGTTCCGATCATGGCCACGGCGGCCGGGGCGGTCAGCGAGGCCGGGATCTCGTGCAGGGAGGCGACGTTCGCGACGGCACGGGAGGCGTACCCGCCGCTGGTCATGCCCAGGTGCGCGACCACCCGCCGGCCGTGCCAGACCGGGTCGACGCCCGGACCGGTCCGTGCCACCCGCCCGGCGACCTCACGGCCCGGCGTCATCGGCAGCCGAGGCGGCGGGAACGGGCCGGGGCTGCCGGACCGGATCGTGGTGTCGATCAGGTGTACGCCGGCGGCCTCGACGTCGATCAGCACCTGCCCCTCGCCCGGCAGGGGGTCGGGAACCTCCTCGTAGCGCAGGTTCTCGGCCGGGCCGAACTCGTACTGCCGGATGGCGTGCATGGTCGCTCCTCGCGTCGGATGCCGACGACGCTAGAAGCTCCAGCGCACTTGAGGTCAAGCCTTAGGCGTGCTCAGCCAGCGCGCGGACCGCCTCCAGCAGCACGTCCACGTCCTCGGCGGTCGTGTAGTGGTAGATGCCCGCCCGCACCGCGCCGCCGGTCTCGCGCAGGCCGGTCGCGGTGAAGTACTCCCACGCGTAGTAGTCGCCCGCGAAGGCGCAGATCCCGGCCTCGCCGAGCAGCTTCGACGTCTCGGCCGGGGGCTGCCCGCCGACCCGGAACGACACCGTCGGGCAGCGGTCGGCCGGGGCCGGGCACAGCCGCACCCCGTCGATCGCGGCGAGCCCGCCGACCAGCCGCGCGAACAGGTCCGCCTCGTAGTCGCGCACCGCCGCCAGGGAGGTGAGCAGCCGCTCGCGGCGGGTGCCGGTCGCGGCCGGGTCCAGCCCGGCGAGGTGGTCGACGGCGGCGGTCACCCCGGCCAGCGAAGCGAAACTCGGCGTGCCGAACTCGAAGCGCTCGGGCACCGCGTCGCTGGACGGGCGCAGCTTCGGCGGGAACATCCACGCCCACGTGTCCGGGTCGGCGACACAGGCCGCCAGGTGCGGCCCGGACCACTTGTAGGCGCTGGTCACGTAGAAGTCCGCGCCGAGCGCGGTCACGTCGGTCGGCTGGTGCGGCGTGGCGTGCACACCGTCGACGAACACCAGCGCGCCGACCGGGTGCGCGAGCGCGGCGATCGCGGGCACGTCGGGCCGGGTGCCGATGGCGTTGCTGGCCGCGGTCACCGCGACCAGCCGGGTCCGGTCCGTGATCAGATCCCGGTACTGCAGGGTCGGCAGCTCGCCGGTGGCCGGGTCGAACTCGGCCCAGACGACCGTCGCACCGCGCTCCTCCGCGACCTGCACCCAGGGCCGCACGTTCGCGTCGTGGTCCAGCCGCGACACGACGACCTCGTCGTCCGGCCCCCAGGACTGCCCGAGGGTACGGGCCACCAGGTACACCAGCGACGTCGCGCTGTTGCCGAACACCACCCCGGCCGGGTCCGCGCCGAGCAGGTCCGCGACCGCGCGCCGCGCGTCGGCGACGATCCCGATCGCGCGTCGGCCCGGCGCGAACGCCTCACTGCGGTTAGCCACCGCACCCCGGTAAACGGCGTCGACCGCCGCCGCTACCGGCTCCGCGACCAGCGACCCCGCCGCCGCGTCGAAGTGCCGAAAACCCTCACCCAACGCCGGGTACGCCGCCCGCGCCCACGCGATCTCAAACGCCATGCCCGCCACCCTAACCACCCCGCCCGCCCCCGTCATGATCCGGACGGCTTGCACTTTCGGGGCCGCACCCTCGGGGAAAGTGCACGAACCGGCGGCCCGATGGCTGCGCTTCCCCGAAACGGCAGCTCCGGCCCGTGGCTTCGTAGAATGCAGGGCGTGGCGGAGATCGTGCAGTTGCTGGCGTCACCGGTGCGGCGGTTCCAGGGGCGGCCCGGGGACGGGCCGTCGGCGGCGCCGGAGGGTGAGCTGGTCGAGCTGGTGCGGGTGCGGGCACTGCTGGGCGTCGCCGGGGACCGGTACTTCGGCAGGCAGGCGCACCGCGACGCGAGCGTGACCGTGATCGCGCAGGAGTCGCTGCCGCCGGGCGCGGACCTCAGCCACGTCCGGCGCAACATCCTCACCAGCGGCATCCCTGTCGACGACCTCGTCGGATCGGTGCTGGTGCTCGACACCGGGGACGGTCCGGTGCGGCTGCGCGTCAACCGCCCCGCGAACCCGTGCGCCTGGATGGACGTGACCATCGGCCCCGGCGCGTGGCGGACGCTGCGCGGCCACGGCGGCATCCGCTGCACCCCGCTCGACGACGGCATCCTGCGCGTCGGCCCGGTCACGTTCAGCATCGGCGCTGTCGTTCCGGCGGCACCTCCAGCCTCGGCTCGCTGATGATCGCTGTTTCGGGTCAGAACATCGGGTCCCACCGCAGCTTTTGACACGAAACGGCGATCATCAGCGGCCCGCCGTCCGCCCGTCCGGCCGCCGATGGGGGGCTACTAGGCTGGTTCGTATGACGTACGTGGCAGAGGCGAAGCGATACGACTCCATGATCTACCGGCGTACCGGGCGCAGTGGGCTGAAGCTGCCCGCGATCTCGCTGGGCCTGTGGCACAACTTTGGCCACGAGCGTCCGTGGGACCGCCAGCGCGACATCGTGCGGCGCGCGTTCGACCTCGGGGTCACCCACTTCGACCTGGCCAACAACTACGGCCCGCCGCCGGGGGCGGCCGAGGAGAACTTCGGCCGGATGCTGGCCACCGACCTGAAGCCGTACCGGGACGAGCTGGTCATCGCGACGAAGGCCGGATATGACATGTGGCCGGGCCCGTACGGCGAGTGGGGTTCGCGCAAGTACCTGACCGCGTCGCTGGACCAGTCGCTGCGGCGGATGGGCCTGGACTACGTCGACGTGTTCTACTCGCACCGCTTCGACCCGGACACCCCGCTGGAAGAGACGATGGGCGCGCTGGACGCGGCCGTACGCGCGGGCAAGGCGCTGTACGTCGGCATCTCGTCGTACACGGCGGCGCAGACGCGCGAGGCGGCGGCGATCCTGAAGTCGCTGGGCACGCCGCTGCTGATCCACCAGCCGTCGTACTCGATGATCAACCGCTGGACCGAGCGGGACCAGCTCCTGGACACCCTGGAGGAGGTCGGCGCGGGCTGCATCTCGTTCTCGCCGCTGGCTCAGGGCCTGCTCACGGACCGCTACCTCCAGGGCGTTCCCGAGGATTCGCGTATCCGGACCAGCCATTTCCTCAACGAGGACGCGCTGACCCCGAGCAACCGGGTCAAGGTCGAGGGCCTCAACGAGATCGCCCGGCGGCGCGGGCAGTCGCTGGCGCAGCTCGCGCTGGCCTGGGCGCTGCGCGACGAGCGGATGACCAGCCTGGTCATCGGCGCGTCCAGCGTGGGCCAACTGGAGAACAACATCGCGGCGCTGGGCAACCTCGACTTCACCGCCGAGGAGCTGACCGAGATCGACCAGTTCGCCACCGAGGCGGAGATCGTCATCTAGTGCTCGGCGATCACCGGCTCGTCACCGAGCACAGCATCCTGTCGGTGGTGGTGGGCTCGCGGGCGTACGGCCTCGCGGGTCCCGCCTCCGACACCGACCGCCGGGGCGTGTTCGCCGCGCCCACCCGGCTGTTCTGGGGCCTGGACAAGCCGCCCACGCACGTGGACGGCCCGGCCGAGGAGCAGTTCTCGTGGGAGGTCGAGCGGCTGTGCACGCTCGCGCTGACGGCGAACCCGACGGTCCTGGAGTGCCTGTGGTCGCCGCTGGTCGAGCTGTGCACGCCGACCGGCGAGCGGCTGCTGGGGGTGCGCGGGGCGTTCCTGTCGAGCCGGGCCGCCGAGACCTACGGGCGGTACGCGGCCGACCAGTTCGCGAAGCTGCGGGCGCACCGGGAGCGGACCGGCGACGTGCGCTGGAAGCAGGCCATGCACATGCTGCGGCTGCTGCGGGCCGGGGCGCACGTGCTGCGCACGGGCGAGGTGCTGGTGGACGTGTCCGACGAGCGTGAACTGCTGCTGTCGGTCAAGCGCGGCGAGGTGCCGTTCGCCGAGGTGGCGGCGCTGGCCGAGGCCCGCTCCGCGGACCTGGCCAAGGCCGCGGCCGACACCGCGCTGCCCGCCGAGCCGGACCGTGCCACGGTGGACGATTTCCTGATGGGGGTACGCGAAGAGGGGCTGGACTCGGCCGTTCGGTGACGGCGGCGGCCGATCGGGTGGTCTTACCGCAGGGCACGGTCGTTGTGGATACTTGCCCGGTGACCCGACCCCTCGGCCGCCGCCTCGCGCTGCTCGTCGCCGCGCTCCTCGCCACCGCCGTCGCCGCCTGCGACACCGCCCCCGACGAACCGGCGTTCGTCGCGCCGAGTTCGGCCGCGCCGTCGGGCTCGACGGCCCCGGAACCCTCCCCGGCCGCGTACGCGGGCTGGCACGATCCGGCGTCGGCCGGTAAGCCGTGGGGCGACAAGGTCAAGGGGCTGCTGACGTTCCGGGGCAACCCGACACGCACGTACCTGGGCTCGGGGCCGATCCCGAAGACCAAGCCCGAGGAGCTGTGGCGCTTCCCGAAGACGGGCGGCATGTGCCGTCCCTCGGTCGACGAGCACGGCGAGCGCATCTGGTGCGGCATGGGCTGGACCGGCCAGCCCGCGGTGTTCGAGCGCGACGGCAGGACCTGGCTGGTGTTCGGGGCGTACGACGGCAAGGTGCACTTCCTCGACGCGACCAGCGGCGAGCGGATCCTGCCGGACTTCACCACCAACGACATCATCAAGGGCTCGGTGACCATCGACCCGGACGGTTTCCCGCTGGTCTACACCGGTTCGCGCGACGACTACTTCCGGATCATCGCGATCGACGGCGACAAGCCCAAGGAGCTGTGGAAGCTCTCGGCGTACGCGGTGAAGCCGACGCTGTGGAACAACGACTGGGACAGCTCGGCGATCATCATCGACGACTACCTGTTCGAGGGCGGCGAGAACAGCCAGTTCCACATCGTGAAGCTGAACCGGGGCTACGACGCGAACGGCAAGGTCACCGTCAAGCCGAAGCTGATCTGGAACACCCCGAGCTGGGACGAGAAGCTGATCAAGGACGCCGGGCACAAGACGTTCTCGGTGGAGAACTCGGTCAACGTCTCCGGCAACACGATCTACTTCGCGAACTCGGCCGGGCTCGTGCAGGGCTGGGACATCAGCGGGCTGAAGAAGGGCGAGAAGCCCAAGCGGGTGCTGCGCTTCTGGACCGGCGACGACACCGACGGCTCGATCGTCTCCGACGAGAAGGGCATGCTGTACGTCGGCTCGGAGTACGAGAAGAAGAACGCCCGGTCCAAGCAGGTCGGGCAGCTGATGAAGCTCGACCCGAGCAAGCCCGACGACCCGCTGGTCTGGAAGATCGACGAGCGCAACGGCGGCACGTACAGCACCGCGGCCCTGCACAAGGACCTCGTCATCTTCGGCACGCACGCCATGGACCTGGTCGGCGTGGACCGGGAGACGGGCAAGGTGCGCTGGCGGCACCACGTGCCGGGGATGGGCCACGGTTCGCCGGTCATCGTCGACGACGTGCTGATCATCGGTGACTGCAACGCGGGCTGGCTGTACGCCTACGACGTCGCCGACACCGCGGTCGCGCCGAAGCTGCTGTGGAAGGTCAAGCCGGGTGCCTGCATCGAGTCGACGCCCGCGGTCTGGAACGGCGTGATCTACGTCGGCACCCGGGCCGGGCAGCTGCACGCCATCGCGCTGCGATGACGGTCACTATCCCGGACTGGACCGGCCAGGTCGCCGACGAGCAGCCGTACCCGCTGGTCTTCGCGACGGTCAGCGGCGCGCACCTGTACGGCTTCGCGTCGGTGGACTCCGACGTCGACCTGCGCGGCGCGCACCTGCTGCCCGCCGCCGAGCTGGTCGGGCTGCGGCAGGGCCCGGCGACGATCAACCACATCGGCGACCGGCACGGCGTCGAGCTGGACCTGGTCACCCACGACCTGACCAAGTGCGCCAAGCTGCTGCTCGGCCGCAGCGGCGACGTGCTGGAGCAGGTCACCTCCCCGCTGGTGGTGCGCACCACGCCGCTGCACGCCGAGCTGCTGTCGCTGGTGCCGGGCTGCCTCAACGCCGGGTACGCCGACCACTACCTGGGTTTCTCGATCTCGTCGGAGAAGCTGTTCGCGAGCACCGGCAAGCTCAAGCCCGCGCTGTACCTGCTGCGGGTGCTGGCGACCGGCCTGCACCTGATGCGCACCGGCGAGGTGGTGGCCGACCTGAACCTGCTGGCCGAGGACGCGAAGCTGCCGTACGTGCCGGAGCTGATCGCGGCCAAGCGGCAGGGCGAGCACCGGCGGCTCGGCGTCGATGCGGGCCTGCCCGCCCCGGAGCAGATCCTCGCCGACGTCGAACGGCTGCGCGAGCAGCTCCGCGAAGCGAGGACGACGACCGCGCTGCCACCGCAGCCGACCGCGTACGACGCCCTGCACGACCTGGTCGTGCGGGTCCGCCTCGAACGGGTCTGAAGACAGAAAGGCCCGCCTGCGCCCCTGACCGGCGCAGGCGGGTGACTGTGGAGCTGAACGTCAGCGACGGCGCCAGTTGCGCCCGCGCACCGCGGCGGCGAAGCCGGCCAGGTGCAGCGCGACGAACAGGAAGCCCAGCAGGGTCAGCGTGCCGACGGTGAACAGCGGCTCGACACCCTCCCCGAGCAGGTCGAGCAGCAGGGCGAGCCCGAAGCAGATCGCAGCGATGATGGCGAACATCGTGACTCCAGTTATGTCAGTAGGGGTTGACTGACACTCCGATGTCCACATGCGCACAGCCGCAAACCTCAGCGCAGATCGACCCGCAACCGGCCCTGGTCGGTGGCGGTGACCTGGGTGCCGAGTTCGGCGCAGGCCTTGCCGAAGCGCCACCCGATCCACTCCGCCTCGTGCGGCGCCGCCGCGCGGGTACGGGTGAAGTCCAGCGCCAGCGGCACCGCCTCCACCGACACCGGCCCCCGCTCGTCGATGGTGACCTCGAACAGCAGCCCGAGGTCGTTGCGCAGGCCGGGGTCGACGGCGTAGTCGTCGACGAAGTCGCCGAGGTCGTACAGCACCGGCCCGTGCACACCGTGGAACACGTGCGCCGAGTGCCCGGCCACCAGCGTCGCCCCAGCCGCCAGCAACTGCGTCGCCGCCTCGCGTACGTGCCCGACCGGCCCGCTGGTCATGTTCGGTCCCCAGTGCGGCGTCACCAGCGCCACGTCGACCTGCGCGGCCATCTCGCCGACCAGCGTGGCCAGCCAGTCCGGCAGCCCGCGGCGCAGGTCGGCGAAGGCGACGCCGGGGCTGTCCTCGGTCGCCGCGAAGTCCAGCGGGTGATCGGTCACGCCGAGCACGCCGACGCGTACGCCGTCGGCCTCCAGCAGCCGCCAGGCCCGCGCGCGCTCCTGGTCGGGGCCCGCGCCGACGACCGCGACCCCGGCCCGTTCCAGGTGCTCCAGGGTGTCGGCGAGCGCGACCGGGCCGAAGTCGAGGGCGTGGTTGTTGGCCAGGGTCACGCAGTCGACGCCCAGCCAGGCCAGCAGGCCAGCGGCCCGGGGCGGGGCGCGGAAGAAGAACGGCTTGCCGGGCGTGGGCCACGGCTCGCCGCGCTCGGAGATGCAGCACTCCAGATTGACCACGCACAGGTCCGCGGCGGCGGTGAGCTGCTGCACCTGCTCAGCGAAGATCTCCTCGTACGCCGCATGCCCCAGGCTGAGCCGCTCCCCCACGGACCGGCCGAGCATCGTGTCCCCCGCCAGCACGAGCTTCACGCCCTCATTGTGCGCCCGCTGCGATCTTGCGCCACCTCGGAGCGCCTTGTTGCACATTGGTGGCAACAGCGGATACCTTGCGAAACGTGTCGTCACCCGGTGTCGTCGTCGAGGCCATCCTGCTCTCCGCGCGGGACGGCGGTCTGTGCTTCCGCCAGCGTCGCGCCGAGGTGACCGGAGGCGCGCACCCGGACGACGTCGCCCGGCAGCTCGCGGGCCTGTCCCCGTGTACGGACGGCGGGCTGCTGCACTCGACCTCGTGGCGCGTCGAGGACGGCGCGGTCGTGCTGACCTACGCCGCCCTGCCCGACCTCGACCCTCAGCACACCCGGCCGGTACGCCTCGACGCGATGACCTCCGGCCCGCACCCGCTCGCGCCCAGCCCCGCGACCGTCGACCTGGACGCCGTCGCCGCGCACGCGTGCCGCCACCTGGCGATGCTCGCCGACACCGACGCGACCGTGGCCGCCGCCACCCGGCTGCAACCGCAGCTGTGGGAACCGCTGCGCAAGCTCACCCCGGTCCCCGCCGGCGCACTGGCCGCCGTCCCGGTCTGAACCCCACGGCGCCGATCCGCACCGACGTCGCCAGTCCGGTCGCCGACGCCGCAGCGGCACGACGGTTCCTCGCACCACTGGTCGCGGTTGGACCAGACGAGCTCCCCGCATGACCTTCACCGGCTCGCGCGATCGTGTCGGCCGCCTCCATTCCACGAATTCATGAATAACGGCCGCGTGGATGGGGTAGATCTCCAAAGGACGACTAATCGGACCTTCGGGAGGAACCATGAGCCAGACGGCGAGCACCACCCGCCAGAGCAAGGCCGCGACCCCGGCGAAGAAGGCGGCCAAGGCCACCAAGACCGCGGCCAGGACCGCGGCGAAGTCCGTGGCGAAGACGGTCGCCAAGGCCGCCCCCAAGTCCGCGGCCAAGACGACGGCCAAGACCTCGCAGGGCAAGAAGTCCATGCCGGCGGCCGCCGTCGGCCAGGACGCGATCGCGCTGCTGAAGGACGACCACAAGGTGGTCGAGAAGCTGTTCAAGGAGTTCGAGAAGGCCGGCGACTCGGCGTACGCCAAGAAGCGCAAGATCGTGGACCAGGTGATCACCGAGCTGACCACCCACGCGTACATCGAGGAGACGCTGTTCTACCCGACGGCGCGCAAGGCCGCTCCGGAGACCGGCGAGCACGTGCTGGAGAGCGTCGAGGAGCACCACGTGGTGGCCTGGATGATGTCCGAGCTCAAGGACCTCGACGCGCACGACGAGCGCTTCGACGCCAAGATGACGGTGCTGATGGAGAACGTCCGGCACCACGTCAAGGAGGAGGAGCAGGAGTGGTTCCCGGAGGTCCGCAAGGCGATGAGCCGCGGCGACCTCAAGGAACTGGGCGCGAAGATGGAGGCGGCCAAGGGCAAGGCCCCGGCCGACCCGCTGAAGCTGCGCAGCGCCAAGTCCTGATCCACCGGCCGCCGCCCCGGACCGTGTACCACGGCCCGGGGCGGCGACGCTGCGTCCGGGCCCTTAAGAGGGCCCGAGCGCGGCAGGCAGACCCGCGTGTGATCATCGAGCGGTGACGGTGACGGGTGTGCACGACCGGGACGAGCTGGCGCGGCTGCTCGGCGGCGCTCCGGCGCTGCACGCGTACCAGCTGGGCGATCTCGACGACTTCTTTTGGCCGTACACGACCTGGTATCGCGAGGGCGACGCGGTCGCGCTGGTCTACCACGGCGGCGGGCTGCCGGTCCTGCTGGCCTTCGACGACCGGCCGCAGGGGTCGCACGCGCTGCTGGCGGGACTCGTGCCGCTGCTACCCCGGACCTTCTACGCCCACCTGTCCCCCGGCGCCGAGCAGGTGTTCGACGGTTTCGCCTGCGAGCCCGGCGGGCCGCACCTCAAGCTGGCGCTGACCGACCCGGCCGCGCTCGCCGCGCCGCTCGGTGACGTGCTGACCCCCGCCGACCTGCCGGACCTGCTGGCTCTCTACGAGGTCGCCTACCCCGGCAACTGGTTCGACGCGCGGATGCTGGAGACCGGGCAGTACGTCGGGGTGCGCCGCGACGGCGAGCTGCTGGCGGTGGCGGGCGTGCACGTGTGGTCGCCGAAGTACCGGGTGGCGGCGCTGGGCAACGTCACGACACATCCGCGGGCTCGGGGCGAGGGGCTGGCCCGGGGCGCGGTGTCGGCGCTGTGCAGGCGGCTGCTGGACACCGTCGACCACGTGACCTTGAACGTGAAGGCCGACAACACGGCCGCGCGCGCCCTGTACGCGGGCCTCGGCTTCACGCAGGCCGCCGCGTACGGCGAGTTCACCTTCACCGCTCGTTGACGGACGGGGCTGCGGCTCCTACGCTCGACGCCGTCCGGTGATGTTGGATTTCGTTGGAACGGGTGGAATTCCGTGGGCGGTTCGGAGCTGGTGGCGCTGCGCGCCGCCGGGGTGTCACTGGTGCTCGACGTGGCGGGTCCGGGCGTGCCGCGGGTGCTGCACTGGGGCGCCGACCTCGGCGAGGCCGTCGACGGGCTCGCCGCCGCGCAGGACGCGGGTGGCAACGCGGTCCCGCCGACCGTGCCGCTGCTGCCCACCCAGCTCGACCGCTGGGCGGGCCGCCCCGGCCTGTCCGGCCACCGCGACGGCGGGCCCGGCCACCTGCGGCTCAGCCTGACCGCGCCGGTCACGGTCGTCGCCGACCCGTCCGGCGGGGGTACGGTGACCGCCACGTCCCGCGACGAGCGCGCGGGCATCACGGTGCGCACCGAGCTGGAGCTCACCCCGCAGGGCCTGATCCGCCAGCGCCACGCCGTCACCAGCACCGCGCCGGGAGTGTGGCATGTCGACAGCCTGCTCTGCCTGCTCCCGGTGCCCGCCCAGGCCGCCGAGGTGCTCGACTTCACCGGCCGCTGGTCGCGCGAGCGCGCCCCGCAGCGCAGCGCGTTCGGCGACCAGACCATCGCCCACGAGAGCCGCCGCGGCCGCACCGGCTTCGGCGCGCCGTCGCTGTTCACCGCCGGGACCCCCGGCTTCGGGTTCCGCACCGGCGAGGTGTGGGGCGTGCACGTCGGCTGGTCCGGCGACCACCAGCATTTGGCCCAGCGGCTGCCCGAGCGCGACGGCGTGCTCGGCGGCGGCGAGCTGCTGGAACCGGGCGAGGTACGGCTGTCGGAGGGCGAGACGTACACCAGCCCGTGGGTGCACTTCGCCTACAGCGGCAGCGGCCTGGACGGGCTGTCCGCGGCCGTGCACGGCTGGCTGCGCGCCCGCCCGTCGCACCCGGCGTCGCCCCGGCCGCTGACTCTGAACACCTGGGAGGCCGTCTACTTCGACCACGACCTGGACAAGCTGACCGCGCTCGCGCGTACGGCCGCCGAGCTGGGTGTGGAGCGGTTCGTGCTCGACGACGGCTGGTTCCTGGGCCGCCGCGACGACAAGGCGGGCCTCGGCGACTGGCACGTCGACCCGGACGT
Source organism: Catellatospora methionotrophica (assembly GCF_011297335.1). Classification (GTDB taxonomy): domain Bacteria; phylum Actinomycetota; class Actinomycetes; order Mycobacteriales; family Micromonosporaceae; genus Catellatospora; species Catellatospora methionotrophica. Next base: position 11,892 of record NZ_JAAOTJ010000032.1, read on the forward strand.
GTGGCCCGACGGCCTGCACCCGCTGGTGGACGAGGTGAACCGGCTCGGCATGCAGTTCGGCCTGTGGGTCGAGCCGGAGATGGTCAACCCGCGCTCCCGGCTCGCCGAGCAGCACCCCGACTGGGTGCTGGCCGCGCCCGGCCGGCTGCCCGAGGAGCAGCGCTGGCAGCACGTGCTCGACGTGGCCCGGCCCGAGGTCTTCGCGTACCTGCTGGAGCGGCTCGACGCGCTGGTCGCCGAGTACCGCCCGGCGTACCTGAAGTGGGACCACAACCGGGACCTGGTCGAGGCGGTCCACGACGGCGCCGCCGGGGTGCACGCGCAGACCGAGGCCGTGTACCGGCTGCTGGACGCGCTACGCGAGCGGCACCCCGGGCTGGAGATCGAGTCCTGCTCGTCCGGTGGCAGCCGCGTCGACCTGGGCGTGCTGGCCCGCACCGACCGGGTCTGGGGCTCGGACAACAACGACCCGCTGGAGCGCCAGCACATCCAGCGCTGGACCGGCCTGCTGCTGCCGCCGGAGCTGGTCGGCAGCCACGTCGGCCCGCCCGTCTCGCACACCAACGGCCGCGCCACGTCGCTGGCGTTCCGGTGCGCGACCGCGCTGTTCGGCCACGCGGGCATCGAGTGGGACATCACCGGCTGCACCGACGCCGAGCGGGACGCGCTGTGCTCCTGGATCGCGGCGTACCGGCGGCTGCGCGGGCTGATCCACACCGGCCGCACGGTGCGGGCCGACCACCCGGACCCGACGGCGTTCCTGCACGGCGTGGTCGCCGCCGACGGCGGGCACGCGCTGTACGCGTACGCCCAGCTGGGTGCGAGCGCCCGGGACGGCGCGACCCGGCTGCGGCTGCCCGGCCTGGACCCCGACGCGACCTACCGGGTGCGGCTGCTGCCCGAACTGCCCGGCCCGCAGCTGCACGGTCGGCCCTGGCAGCCCGACCTGGTCCTCACCGGCGCGGCCCTGGCCGGGCACGGCCTGCTCGCGCCGCCGCTGCGCCCCGCCGAGGCCTTCGTCCTGGAACTCCACCGCCAGCTCTGACGGGCGAGACCCGACCGGGTGCGCACGACTCGTCGCCGAGCTGTGCGCACCCGGTCGTGGTCGAACGCTGCGCGGGGGTCAGGGCTGGGACTTGCGCTGCTGCCCGATGCCGACGCCGAGGGCCACGCCGATCGCGACGCCCATGCCGATGCCCAGCGCCAGGTTGCCCAGGGCCAGGCCCAGGCCGGCACCGATCGCGGTGCCGAGAGCGATGCCCAGGGCGAGGGCGTTGTTCGCGTTCTTGCCCGAGGCCGGTGCGCCGCCGGATTCCGGGCCGCCTTCGGATTCCGGGCCGCCACCCGATCGACCCGGGTCGTCGCCCTGGTGCTCGACGGGCTTGTCGGGGCCGTTGTCCGTCACAGTCGCCTCCTCGCGGTCGTGCATCCGTTGGAGCCGTTCCGATACCCGGTCCGCCCCGGACTATGTCAGACCGTGTCATCCCGGCGGTCACCGTGCACGGGTCCGGGCAGGCCGGGGATCGCGAGCTGCCCGGGGATCTCCGGGGTCGGGCCGCCGGGTTCCCGTTCGGGTCCGCCGGAGACCGGCGGCAGGGGCACCGGGGGCAGCGGCTCGGTCGGCAACTGCGGGAACAGGCGGGCGAGGGCGGGCAGGCGGCGGGCCATCTCGGCGGGGTCGTCGAAGTTCCAGTGCTCGTCCTGCAGGGTCTGCAGCCGCGGCTCGCGCCGGTGCTCCTCGACCGCGCGGTAGATGTTGGCGCCGTGGCCGCGTACGCCCTCGAAGGCTTCGGAGGCGGCGTAGTTGAGCTCCTCCCACTCCGGCCACTCGTCGGCGAGCCAGCCGCCGCGCGCACGACCGGCCAGGCTGCGGACCTGCGGCACGGCCGCCAGCGCGTCGGGGTCGTCGACCAGGCGCTCGAAGGACTCCCGGCCCAGGCTCATCAGCCAGGTCCGGAAGTAGCAGAAGCCGTCGTCGGAGCAGCCGCCGAAGATCCGGTATGCCGCGCCCCACATCAGCCAGGACATGGCACGGTCGGACGCGTCGTCCAGGTGCGCCTCGAAATCCAGGATCTCCTCGACCTCACGTGCCGCGAGCTGCTCCTGGAGCCACCCCGCCCGGTGCGCCCGGCCGGGCTCCTGCCGCACCGCACGCTCGATGAGCCCCCAGAACTCCCCCACATCCACGGCAGGCACTCTCCCACATCCGTCCGACGGTCCCACCCCGGCACCGCCGTCGAGCACGGTGCCGGGGTGGTGACACGCCGTCGAACACGTCCACAAGTTCATGATCGACGGCGTGCGGGGTCGGGCCGGGGTCAGCCGGCGGGGAACAGGCTGCCGTAGTCGGCGAACGCCATGGCGATGTCCGACTGGGCCCAGAACCGGTGGTAGGTGAAGGTCGGAGCCGGGCCGGTGCCGTTCATGTACGCCGCGACGGCCGGCCAGGCCGGGTCGGTGGCGTAGAACGGGCGGACCGACATGAACGTCGAGCTGGAGTTGATCGGCACGCCGGTGCCCATCATGCCGCTGAAGCTCGACGGGACGTACATGCCGGTCTGCGTGGTGGAGTTCCACACGTCGTCGAACCGGTTGTAGTCCTCGCGGACCTCGGGGACCACGATGCCCTTGGTGTCGTTGGCCTTGAGCAGGATCATCCGGTCCAGCAGGCCCTTGGCGGTCGCCTTGGCGGAGTTGCCCAGCGTGGTGCTGCCCGCCTTGGCCGCGTAGTACGTCAACGTACGGGCGTAGGCCGCCGCGACGCCGACGTCGTTGCTGGTCTTGGACACCGTCACGTGCAGGCCGGGGTTGGCCGCCGGGGTGCCGCCGCCGCTGAAGTTGCCGGACGGCTGGCCGGACCAGGTCATGTCACCGGGGATGGTGAACGCCGAGCCCGAGCCGAGGGTGGTGTTGGCGACCGCCCAGGCGACCCACTTGTCGAGGATCTGCTTGGCCTTGGCGTTGCCGGTGACGTAGTAGTACTCCGCCACCCGGTGCAGCGACCACGCCTGGAAACCGAACCACTGGTTGCTGGGCGGGTCGTGGTAGACCGGCTTGACGTCGTACGCCATGCCGTAGAAGGTCGGCGTGCCGGACGGCGGCGCCGAGTAGTTGCCGTTCCAGCTGTTCGTCGCGCCACCGGCGATGGCGCCCTCGGCCGACTGCAGCCAGAGGTAGAAGTCGAGCTGGCGGGTGAGGCTGGTGTCCCAGTCCGTCGCCGCCGTGGGCGACTGCGGGCGCAGCGCCGACGGGCCCGACGAGCCGAGCACGTACGCCGCGAGCGGGTTCTGGTAGCCCTGGTGGTTGTGGCTGGAGCCGATGCGCCACGACCACGCCCCACCGATGTCGCCGCCCCAGGCGTAGTACCACGACATCAGGTAGTTGCTGCTGCTCTTGCCACTGCCCGGCGTGCAGGACGTGGACGTGCAGCCGGGGGTCTTGAAGTACTTGTCGTACATCGCGTACCGCAGGAAGTCGCCCATCTTGGCGGCCTTGGCGATCGTCGCCGAGATCTGCGACTGGTTGCCCTGGGCCGTGGCCCACTGCAGCGCCCAGTACGCCGCCTCGACGGCCCGCGCGTCGGCGTCCGGCGCGTTGGTGTACCGCCACTGGTTGGTGCCCGAACCCGCGATGAACAGGGACGGGAAGTTCGCGAACCGGCCCGTGTCACAGGACGGGTGCGCGACCGTCTCCCAGGTGGACTCCTGCGGCCCGCGCTGGAACGTGTTGATGTAGGTGACGCGCTGCGTGCTGTCGCCGCACTCGGCCCCGGTGCGCCCGGTGCCGTACTTGTACACGTCGTCGACGTCGAGCAGCCAGTGCATGCCGTAGATGTTGCGGTTGCCGTACGTGCTCTGCAGCTCGTTGGCCAGCGGGTCCTGACCGGCGACCACGCTGGTGCTCAGCGCCACCGGGTAGCCGTTGGGCTGCAACGACTCGGGCGCGTAGTCGGCCGGGTCGCTCGGGTTGTACGTGCTCTGCCCCGGCTGGGCGGCCGCGGACGGGATGATGTACTGCTCGGTGATGTTCCAGGCGTTGTTGAACGGGGTCCAGTTGCCGGTGACCCGGCCGTACTGGGCCTCCATCCAGATCCAGAAGCTGAACGCCTCCGACGTCGTCTCGTGGCCGTGGTCCGGCGCCTCGACGAGCAGCGTCTCGATGGTGTGGTACGGGATGCCCTCCGGCGAGAAGTAGCCGTTGGCGGGGTCCTTGAGCTTGTTGTACTGCGTGGTGAACTCGGTGATGTAGGCGTTGGCGGTGTTCTCGTCGTCGACCTCGGTCGCGGTGACGGTCACCGAGGACAGCCCGCTGGACGCGACCGTGATCGGCCGGGTGCCGTTGGTGCTGTCACTGTCCTGCGCCGCGGCCAGGGTCACGTTCTGTGTGGTGGCCCAGTTGCTCGTCGTGAACGTCAGGCTCGCGCCCGACGACACGGTGATGCTGGTGTCACCGGACCCGGCCGTGTTCGTGACCGTCACGCTGCTGGACGGCTGCGCGGCCAGGCGTACGGCGTACACGGCGGTCGAGCCCTCGGGCACGCTGACGCTGGTCGGCGAGACGACGAGGGACTGCGGGGTGACCGTGTCGTTGTCGGCCTCGGTCGCGTTCACGGTCACCGAGGTCAGTCCGCTGGACGCGACGGTGAACGGCCGGGTGCCGTTGCTCGTGTCGCCGTCCTCGGCCGCCGCGAGCGTGACGATCTGATTCGTGTTCCAGTTGCTCGTCGTGAACGTCAGGCTCGCGCCGGACGACACGGTGAGGTTGGTGTCACCGGAACCGGCCGTCGTGGCGACCGTGACGTTGCCGCTGGGCTGGGCCGACAGGCGTACGGCGTAGGTGGCGGTGCCGCCCTCGGGCACGCTCACCGACGTCGGCGACACGACCAGGCTCACCGTCGGCGTGGTGCCACCGCAGGAGACGCCGTTGACGGCGAAGTTGCTCGGGTTGGTGTTGGTGCCGCTGTAGGAGGCGTTGAAGCCGATACCGGTCGACGCGCCCGTGGCCAGGCTGCCGTTGTAGGACAGGCTGGTGGCGGTGACGTTCTGGCCGGACTGGGCGTAGTTGGCCGACCAGCCCTGGATGCCGCCCTGGTTACCGGGCCAGGTCCAGGTCAGTGACCAGCTGGTCAGCGGGTCGCCGGTGTTGGTGAGGTTCAGGTTGGCGCCGAAGCCGCTGCCGTTGTCCCAGGCCTTGGTGTAGGTCACCTGGCAGGACACGGCGGCGTGGGCCGGGGACGCGATCGTCGCCCCCGTGACCACGACCATGGCGCCGACCGCGACGAGCGCGACGCGGCGTCTCAACGTGCGGATACTCACGAGTTCTCCTCATGGAGCGGGTGCCGGCCGCTAGTCCCGGATCGGGGCCGTGGACGGGACGGGAACGCGGCGGCCGCGCAGCGGCCAATCAGGCGCCGTCCGGTCCCCCGGTTGCCCTCGGCCGCCCGATCCGCGTGAGGCTCCACACGAGTAGATGCATCGTCGCATCGACCTCCACTGATCACAAGGCCCGTCCACGCAGCACTTCTCAGCCCCCTCCCAGCCTTCCCAGCAACTCCCCAGCAACCCCGCCACACACCATCCGCCCCGCCCGCCGCCCCACGCCGCGCCACCGCCCCACGCAACGCCACCACCGCACCGGGCCGCGCCACCACCGCATACCGCGCCACCGCACCGCGCCACCGCCGCACGCCGCGCCACCGCACCGCACCGCGCCCGCGCCGCGCCGCGCCGCGCCGCGCCGAAGGAAGGGCACCTTCCCATCGCTATGCGTAGAGGAAGGTGCCCTTGTTAACCCTGCCGTTCGGGGCGGCGGTCGAAGATCGCTGTTTACGGTCAGAAAGTGTGGTCCCACCGCAGGTTTTGACCACAAACAGCGATCATCACCATGCGAGCCGAGCCCCGCCGAGCCCAGCCCAGCCGAGCCCCGCCGAGCCCAGCCCAACCGAGCCCCGCCGAGCCCAGCCCAGCCCTGCCGAGCCCAACCCAGCCACCCGCGCCGCTCCGTGTCACCTCAGCCGCGCAGGACCAGCCCTCGCCGCTCGCCGGTGAACCGGCCAGCCTCGATCACGATGTGGCCCGCCAGCAGGACGTGCTCGACGCCGGTCGGCCGGATGTCGGGTACGGCGTAGGTGCCGTCGTGGCCGATCGTGGCCGGGTCGAACACGACCAGGTCGGCGGCCGCCCCGATGCCGACGTAGCCGCGCCCGGTCAGCCCGAACTGGTCGGCGATCGCCGAGGTCATCTTGCGGATCGCCTCGGGCAGGGTGAGCAGGCCGCGCTCGCGGACGTACTCGCCGAGCACCCGCGGGAAGCAGCCCCATGTACGCGGGTGCTGCAACCCGACCGGCGGTCCGTTGTCGGAGCCGATGCCGACCAGCGGGTCGACCATGATCGTCTCCACGTCCTCCTCGGCCATCATCGTGATCACCATGCCCGCGCCCGGATCGGCGATCAGCACCTCGCAGAGCGCGTCGAAGGCGTCGCCCGTACCCGCCAGCTCGGCCAGTGTCCGGCCGATGACCTCGGGCCGGGTCGTGTGCGTGGTGACCAGGACGTCGGCCGGGGTCACCCGCGCCCAGAACCCGTTGGGCCGCGTCAGGTCCTCGGCCAGGGCCCGCAGCTCGGCGCGAACCGCCGGGTCGGCGAGCCGGGCCCGCATCGCGTCGGTGCCGCCGACCTGGGCCGCGCCGGGTAGCAGCGCGTTGAGGAAGGTGCCGCCCGCACGGTACGGGTACTGGTCGCCGCGTACGTCGACGCCCGCCAGGCGGGCCTGGTGCAGTTTCGCGAGGAGCTGCTTGGCGGTGCCGTGGTTGGCCTGCCCGGCGACCTTGCAGTGCGACACCTGCAACCGGACCCGGGCCTGTGTGGCGATGGCGATCGCCTCGTCCAGGGCCTCGCCGAGCCGGTCGTCCTCGTTGCGCAGGTGCGTGGTGTAGGGCCGGTTCCAGCGGTGCGCCACCCGGGCCAGGGCGACCAGTTCGGCGGTGTCGCCGTAGCTGCCCGGCGGGTAGATCAGGCCGCTGGACAGGCCGACCGCCCCGGCCGCGAACGCGTCGTCGGCCAGGCGGCACATCCGGTCGAGCGCGCCGGGGCGCAACCGCTCGTCCATGCCGTTGGCGTACGCCCGCAGGGTGTTGTGCCCGACCAGGGCGGCGATGTGGTTGGTCGGCCCGGCGGCCGCGATGTCGGCCAGGTAGCCGGCGAAGTCGCGCGGCACGACCGGGACCCCTCCGGCCAGCTCGGCGAACAGCGGCCCGGTGGCCGCGATCGTGGCGTCGTCCAGGGGCGCGAAGGAGAATCCGCAGTTGCCGACGATCTCGGTGGTGACGCCCTGGTGCAGCTTGAACGGCTGTGGGTCGGGCATCAGCGGCACCGGGTCGGAGTGGCTGTGCGCGTCGATGAAGCCGGGCGCGACGGCCAGGCCGGTCACGTCGAGCGCGCGGCGGGCGGGGCCGGGGTCCGCGCCGACGGCGACGATCCGGTCGCCGGTGACCGCGACGTCCGCGGCCAGGCCGGGGCCGCCGAGGCCGTCGTACACCGTGCCGCCGCGCAGCACCAGGTCGTGCATGGTCTTTCCTCCACAGGACGAGCCGACCGGGCACCGGTCGTGGGGGTGGGTCCGCGCCGGGGAGGCTCAGGCCGCGACGCGGGCGCGGGCCGCGGCGGCGAAGGCGATGAGTCCGGCCGCGACGACGGGCAGGCCGATGGTGAACAGGGCCAGCGCGCCGAGCGCGCAGAGCAGCACCCCGGACGCCAGCAGCGCGGGAGCCCTGAACCGCCGCGAGCGGATCGAGCCGTGCAGGGTCAGCGCGGCCGCGACGAGCAGCCCTGCGACGAACCACAGCACGGGCGCGTCACCGGCGCCGACGACCAGCGCGACGTAGCCGCCGGCGGTCGCCAGGCACAGCAAGGCGACGACGAGTGCCAGCCAGTCGATGCCTGCTCGGGTACGCGTGGCCACCTGGTCATTGTCGCCGACGCAGGCCCCACCGGCAGGGGCAACAGGCCGACGGCCGGCTCATCTGCTGATCCACTCGGTGGCGGTGGTGACCTCGGCGAGGGCGTCGGGGTCGGGGTCGACGCCGATGCCCGGTCCGGTGGGCACGGCCAGGTGGCCGTCGGCGAGCACGAACGGGGCGGTCACGTCGCGGCGGAAGTAGCGGTCCGAGGCGGAGGTGTCGCCGGGCAGGACGCAGCCGGGCAGCGCGGCCAGGGCCACGTTCGCGGCCCTGCCGATGCCGGTCTCCAGCATGCCGCCGACCCAGACCGGCACGCCGCTGGCGGCGCAGACGTCGTGTACGCGGCGGGCCTCCAGGTAGCCGCCGACCCGGCCCGGTTTGATGTTGACGACCGAGGTGGCCCCGAGCGCGATCGCGTCGGCGGCGGCCCGCGCGCTGGTGATCGACTCGTCGAGGCAGATCGGGGTGCGCACCTGACGGGCCAGCTCGGCGTGGCCGCGGATGTCGTCCTCGGGCAGCGGCTGCTCGATGAGCAGCAGGTCGAACGGGTCCAGTTTGGCCAGGTGGCGGGCGTCGGCCAGGGTGTACGCCGTGTTCGCGTCGACCTGGAGCATGATGTCGCCGAAGCGCTCGCGTACCGCCCGGACCGGCGCGACGTCCCAGCCGGGCTGGATCTTCAGCTTGATCCGCAGGTAGCCCTCGGCCAGGTAGCCCTCGACGGCCTCCATCAGCTCCGGGATCGAGTCCATGATGCCGACCGACACGCCCGCGGGCACCCGGTCGCGCACCCCGCCCAGGTAGGAGGCCAGCGGCAGCCCGGCTGTACGCAGCCGCGCGTCCAGCAGCGCCGTCAGCACGGCCGCCTTGGCCATCGGATGGCCCTTGATCTTCGCGAACGGCACCTCGGCGCGGTACGGGTCGGCGTCGGGCAGGCTCAGCACCGCCGGGATGAGCAGCCGTCGGATCACCTCGGCGGCCCCGTCGACGTACTCGCTGGAGTACAGCGGCTCGGCCATCGCCACGCACTCGCCCCAGCCCTCGGCCCCGTCCTCGGTGACCGCGCGCACCAGCAGCACGTCGCGGTCGTGCTCCACCCCGAACGAGGTCCGGAACGGACTGACCAGCGGCATCGCGATGCGGCGCAGCTCGAACCCGGTCACCTTCATGCGCTCTCCTCCAACACGTACCATCCGTCACGGCTCATCCCGGTGATCCGGTAGCCGCTGTCCAGCGCCCGGCAGATCGCGTCCCGCACCGCGGGCCGCCACAGTCTCGCCACCTCGCGGTCGTCCACCCGCAGCCGTTCCACGTCGGCGGGCACCGCGACCAGCACCGGACGCCGGTCGGCAGGCGGCCGGAGCGCGGACGGCACCGGCCAGTCGCGCTCGGTGCGGCCCAGCAGTTCGACCGCCCCGGCGGCGCGCAGCGCGGGCACGTCGACGTCGCGCACCTCGCCCTGGGCCGCGGCGCGGGCGGCCGGGGACAGCAGCTCCCAGCGGATGTAGATGCGGTCGGTGGCCTCGCCGGTGTTGATGCCGTCGTTCATCTCGCCGTAGAAGTCCGGCAGGTACTCCGCCGCCGTCGCGCCGAGCTTGTGCAGGTTCACGTAGGCGTTGCGGCGCACCAGCGGGTCGAAGGTCCAGCACACCTCGCCGATGCCGCGCGCCAGCGACCAGGCCCGCTGGTGCTGCTTGAGCACGAAGCCCACCCCGCCGCTCTGCCGCGCCGGGTCCACTCCGGCGATGTGCGAGTGCAGGTGGCCGGTCCCGAAGAAGCCCACCGCCGCGCCGACCAGGTCGCGGTCGCGGTATGCCCCGACGACGTAGTTGCCGGAGTGCTCCAGCGCGCGCATCATGCCCGCGTTGACGAGCTGGTCCGGCGAGTCCGCCCGCCACACCCGGCACAGCAGCTCCGCGGCCGCGTTCTGCTCCGCCACCGTCGACAGCTCCCGTACGCGGACGCCGACCCGGTCCGCGGCGGCCCGCGCCAGCTCCTCGGCCCGTACCACCGTGTCCACGGTGATCTGCTGCGTCACGTCGCCCCACTCTCCTGACCGGGCGTGCCCGGAGCGCGCCGTGTCCACCGTAGGCACGATCATGCCGTGCCGCGATGGGCCTGCCCGGCGGAGGCGGTGGTACGAAAGCCCGGTGTCAGCGAGGGTCGGCCGTGTCGACCAGCGCCAGCGCCTCCTGGAGTGTGCGCGGCCGCAGCACCCCGGTCGGCAGCTCGTCGGGCCAGCCCGGACCGGCCGCCGCGACCACGGTCGGCCGCCGCGGCAGCTCCAGCACGGCTGTCACGGTGGCCAGGTCGGCGGTGTCGGCCTGGTGCGACCACACCAGCACGACCGACGGCCCGGTACGCCGCACCGCGTCCAGCAGCGCGCGCGGCGGGACCCGCGCCCCGAGCAGCCGGGCGGCGACGCCGCGTTCGGCGAGCGCGGCGGCCATCGCCTCCAGCGGCAGGCTGTGCTGCTCCTCGTCGGCGCAGGCCAGCAGCACCGGCACGGGCGAACCCGGGGCGGGTCGGCGGATGCCGCCGAAGACCTCGCTGACGCAGCGCGAGACGAGGTGTTCGACGTCGACCAGGCGCTGGGTGGCGGCGTGCCGGGTGCCGATGCCGACCAGTACGGGCACCAGCAGGTCCTGCCAGGCGTCGACGACGCCGTGCTCGGCCACGGACTCCTGCACCAGGTGGCGCACCGTGAGCGCGTCGAGCCGCATGGCCGCCCGCGCCAGGCCGCGCGCCTGCGCACCGGCCCGGCCGACGGCGACGGTGTGGCCGCCGCCGTCGCGTACGGGCGGGCGGTCCTCGGCGAGCTGGGCGATGCCGGCGGCCCCGGCGGAGCGGGCGACGCGGGCGGCTTCGGCGGCGGGCACGCCCTGGGTGGTGAGCCGCCGCATGGTCTCCAGCCGGGCCAGGGCGTCGGCGTCGTAGCGGCGGTGGTGGCCGGGATCGTGCCCGCTGGGCCCTAGCCCGTAGCGCTGATGCCAGGTGCGCAGCGTGGTCACGGCGATGCCGAGCCGACGCGCGACCGCACCCGCGCTCAGACCCTCGTCCTCGCCTGCCACCTCAGGAGCCTATCGCAGCGTACAGTTGCGTTGATTGCTGCATCGTTATCTCCCGCCGAACGCCTGGGGATGATCATGAAAACCGTCGTAGTCCTCTTGACCCGTGATCTGCGCGTGCACGATCATCCCGCGCTGGCCGCCTCCTGCGCCAACGCCGAACGGGTCGTCCCGCTGTTCGTCGCCGACCCGGCACTGGCCGTCCCCGACAACCGCCGCCGCTTCCTGCTGGAAAGCCTCCAGGACCTGCGCGACGGCCTGCGCAAGCGCGGCGGCGACCTGCTGGTGCGCTCCGGCGACCCGGTCGCCGAGGCGGTTCGGCTGGCCCGCGAGGTAGGCGCGGAGGGCATCGCGCTGACCGCCGACGTGTCCGCGTACGCCGCGCGCCGCCAGGAGCGGCTCACCCGGGCCTGCGCGCGCGAACGCATCGCGCTCAAGCTGTTCCCGGGCGTCACCATCGTGCCCGCGGGCGAGGTCACCCCCTCGACCGGCGGCGACCACTACAAGGTCTTCACCCCGTACTGGCGGGCCTGGCAGTCGAAGCGCTGGCGCAGCACCGTCGCCACGCCACGCCGCGTCCCGCTGCCCGACGGGCTCACCGGCGACGATCCGCGCACCGTGCTCGGCGAGGCGAAAAGCGAGTCGCCGAGCCCGATGCCCGGCGGGGAGACCGAGGCGCTGCGCCGCCTCAAGAGCTGGCAGACCAAAGCCGCGGCGTACGCCGACCGCCACGACGACCTGCCCGGCGACGCCACCTCACGAGTCAGCCCGTACCTGCACTTCGGCTGCCTGTCCCCGCTCGCCCTGGCCACCGCCGACGGGATGCCCGACGCGTACCAGCGACAGCTGTGCTGGCGCGACTTCTACCACCAGCTGCTGGCCGCGTTCCCGAAGCTCGGCACGCAGGCCTACCGGCCGGGCGCGCAGGAGCAGTGGAAGGACGACCCGAAGGCGCTGCAGGCGTGGCAGGCGGGCGAGACCGGGGTGCCCATCGTGGACGCGGGCATGAAGCAGCTCGCCGCCGAGGGCTGGATGCACAACCGGGCCCGCCTGGTCACCGCGTCCTACCTGACCAAGACCCTCGGGCTGGACTGGCGCGACGGCGCGGCCTGGTTCAACCGCCTGCTCATCGACGCCGACGTGGCCAACAACAACGGCAACTGGCAGTGGGTCGCCGGGACCGGCACCGACACCAAGCCCTACCGCCGCTTCAGCCCGGACCGGCAGGCCGAACGCTTCGACCCCGACGGCGAGTACGTACGCCGCTGGACCTGACCGGCCCCGAAACCGGTTCCGAGACGCCCACCCATCCTGCGAGCTGCGGTTTCGCGGACCCTCCCAGCTCACGATCCCCGTTGGCTGATCCGCTCGCCGCCCACCCGGTGCTTCCGGAGCGTCTTACGTCAACGCGTTGACCTGCTGCTTCTCACAGAAACGCCAGGCACGATCCATGATCACAGTCTTCGTGATCATGGATCGTGTGCGCCTGCGCGGCATCAGGCCGCGCGGGCGCCCTGCCGCGCCAGGTGCTCGCGCGCCTTGGCGACGAACTCCTTCGGCTCGTCAGCCCAGATCCGCAGCTCAGTGACCGGCTCGGTCGTGCCCTTCGGGAGCGCGAACACCGTCGGCTCGCGCAGCACGACGTCCACGTTGGTCTGGCTGAGCACGACGACGCTCAGGACGGTGCCGTCGGAGGTCTGCTCGTACTGGAAGGCGCGGCCCGTCGGCAGCGAGCGGTTGCGCGTGCTGACCGAGACCACGTTCTCCCACGGGATCGGCAGCAGGACCGTCGCCGACTGCCGCAGGCGCAGGCCGGTGGGGGCGACCACGTGCGGGTGCGTCTTCACCATGGCCAGCAGGCCGACCATCCAGACCAGGCCGTACACGCCGAGGAAGGCGAACGCCAGCCGGGCGCTCTGCCACGGCAGCAGCAGGTCCACGGCCGGGATCTCGATCGCGGACAGCACGATGAACACCCAGATGACCGGCGTCGTCGACTTGGCATGACCGAAGGGCACCGCCCCCGGCTCGGTCACCAGCGGGCGGCGCAGCGTCCAGCGGTACAGGCTGCGCCACATGGCGACCTCGTACGCCCAGAGCCTGCGGAGCAGCCGCCACGCCGGTGCGGACCAGTGCGTCGCCGGGGGTGTCATGGCTGCTCCTCGCTGGGGGTGGTGGTCAGACCGGCCGCGCGCAGCCGGTCCACGATCTCGCTGAGGCCCGCGTACAGGCAGTCGAACCGCTCGTCCGGCATGCCGCCGAACAGCAGGTCGGCGAATCCGCCCTGCTGCTGCTCCATCTCGGCGACGACGGCCGCGCCGTGCTCGGTGAACGTCACGAGCAGCGCCCGGCGGTCGGTGGGGTGCGGCTGCCGGGTCACGAAGCCGGTGGCCTCCAGCCCGTCGACCAGCCCGGTGACGGTGCGGGCGCTCACGCCGAGCCCGTCGGCCAGCGCCCGTTGCGTGCTCGGGCCGTTGCTGCGCAGCAGCCACAGCAGGGTGGTCCGGGACGGGGTGAGGCCCTGCGTGGCCAGGCTCTCGGTCATGTCCTTGTCGAGCAGCACGACCAGTTCGAGCACCCGGTCGAGCCCCGCGATGTGCCGCTGCTCGGCCATCGACCCTCCCAATATCGTGATGCACACTCACTATGTGCTAGGCACACAATGATGGCATGACACGACTGGGCGGGCAAACAGAACCCCCGCGCGACGAGTCCCGCGCGGGGGTTCTGCACGCTGTCAGCGCCCGGGAGCCCGGACCCGGATCTCCTGGAGCACCCAGCCGTTGCCGTCCGGGTCCTCGAACTCGGCGAACGAGCCGTAGTCGGCCCGCTCCGGCTGCGGACCGGCCACCCGGTCCTTGCCGCCGACGTGGTGGAAGATGCCGCCCGCGTCGTGGAAGATCTCACCGACCTGCGCACCCTTGCCGATCAGCTCGTCACGGGCCTGCACGATGTCCTTGACCACCAGGTGCAGGTTCTGCTGCGAACCCGGCGCGGCGTCGGTGATCCCCGAACCGATGATGACGGCGCACTCCGAGCCCGGCGGCGTCAACTGCACCACCCGGAAGCCCTCCTCGCCGACGTAGTCGATGTCCATCCGGAAGCCGAGCATCTCGTAGAACGCCTTGGCCCGGTCCACGTCGGAGACGGGCACCACGAGTACTTCGAGCTTCATGTCCATACGGCACTCCGATCAGCCCGCCACGCAGGCTGGGCATGTCGCCAGGCACGCCAACAATGATCAACATCGTATCCCGGCCACCCCGCCCGACGCGGACGAACGCCGACACCGGCCAGCTCACCAGCCGCGCGGGCAGGCGTCGCGAGGCACACTGGGGTCAGTGCCGAACCATGATCGAGGGAGCCGAGGTGCGCGAACCCGCGCTGGAGATCCGCGACGCCACCGACGTCCCCCGCGCGCTGGTGATCCTGCTGCCCGGCGGGGCCGAGCGCGGACACGGCAGGCTCTGGCGCGGCAGCCCGGCATACCTGCGCATGCTGCCCTTCCAGCGGGCCCTGCCCGCCGACGTCACCGTGTGGCGGCTGCGCTACCGCCTGCGGGGCTGGAACGGCCCGGCCGCCGACCCGGTCCGCGACCTGGCCTGGGCCCTCGACCGGGCGCGCGAGCGCCACCCACGGCTGCCCGTCATCCTGATCGGCCACTCGATGGGCGGCCGCGCCGCGCTGTGGGGAGCGGGCGACCCGCAGGTCACCGCCGTATGCGCACTCGCCCCGTGGATCGAACCCGGCGACCCCGTCGGGCAGCTCGCCGGACGCACCGTGCTCATCGCCCACGGCGACCACGACCGGATCACCGACCCTGCCGCCTCCCGCCGGTACGCCGCCGCGGCCGAGCGGGCCGGTGGGCACGTCACGTTCCTGTCCGTCGCCGGGGACGGCCACGGGATGCTGCGCCGCGCCCGGTACTGGCACCGGCTGGTCGGGGGCTTCGTCGCGGCCCGTACGCCCCGGCCCAGCACAGCCCCCACGGCCTGAAACGGGCCCGGACAGCGCGATGCGGGCCGGGTATCCACCCGGCCCGCATCATGGTCGATGGGTCAGTCGACGCGCGACCGCGAGGCGATCGGCGCGACCAGCGCGACACCCAGCGCCGCGAATCCGATCTGGAACAACAGCTCCAGCCAGTCCACGCCACCAGTGCTCGCGACGTTCAGCGCACCGGCCACGAACGTGCCCAGCAGCGCGGCGGCGATGCCGATGACGACGGTCAGCCACAGTGCGATGGACTGGCGGCCCGGCAGGACCAGCCGGCCGAGCACACCGATGACCAGACCGATGATGATCGCGGTGAAGATACCGGTGATTTCCACGGTGCCCTTCCTCTCCCTGTCGTTGACAAGAAGATGCCCACCCCCCACCCCCGCAAAACCACCCGAGGTCCACACCCGACCCGACCTGCCTCACCCGGCGGAAACGGCGTGACGGAACGGCGCTGTCGACGCACACTGCACGGATGGATCGCGTGTATCGGTACGTGGGGCCTGGCGAACTGCTCGTCGCGGCCGCCGCCCAGGACGGCGGGCGGCCACTGGAGTCGTTTGAGGCGGTCGGCGCGTGGGCGGCACGGGTGAGCGGAGAGCCGTTCACGTACGTCGTGGATCTGGACGGGCGGCTGCTGGTCGCCGACCGGCGCAGCGAGCATGTCGCGTGCGCGGGCGGCCGCGACGTGCTGGGCGCGGGCGAACTGTCGCTGCGGTGGACGGGTGCGGGCTGGGCCGTCGCCGAGATCAGCAACCAGTCGACCGGGTACGCCCCCGCGCCAGGCTCCTGGCCCGCGGTGGCCGCGGCGCTGGACCGGGCCGGGATCGCGCGGCCGGGCGGGTTCACGGCGGCGTTCGAGTTCCGGCACTGCCCCGGCTGCGGGCAGCTGAACCTGGTCAAGGACGGCGACTACACCTGCTGCCTGTGCGAGACCGCGCTGCCTGAGTAGGCACGAGAAGGGCGGGCCCCGGCGTGTATACGCCGGGGCCCGCCCTTTCACATCGTCACCGACGTTCGCGGTCGCCGTAGTACGTGCCGACCTGATCGCGGTACAGCGTGTCGTCGCGACGGTCCGGGTCGTACTCCGGAGCGTCCTTGATCTCGGCCTTCGAGCGGTTGACGTACACCTTCTCCTCGGCGAAGTCGATGTTGTTCACGACTCCCGCCGGGAGCATCCGCTTGCTGCCGAAGATCCACGGACCGGTGTCGACCACGATGTAGCTGGAGCCGACAGCCCCGGTCGCTTCATCGATCTTGCCGATACCGCCGTCGACGGCCTCGATGTGGAAACCGACGATCGAACGGTCACCGCCGTCGTCCGCCGTCTTGTAGTCGAGGTCCGCGCTGTAGCTCCACGGGTCCCAGGGGATCGGGTTCATGGCAGTCATGATTTTTCCTCCTCCTCGTTGGACTGGTTGCTGACGACGACCGCCTACCCGTTCTCCTGCCCGCCTAACCCGTCCTCCCCCGCCCATGATCACTCGACTTGCCGGGCACCTGGGCGAATGGCCGCTCAAGATACGCGCGATTCCCCGGCAGGTCGGATGATCATCGCGGCATATGGGCGAAATGCATATTTCGTACGCCGGGCGGGTACGACCCAGCCATGGCACGAACCGAGCGCGTCATCGCGACCTCGCCCGAGCGCGTCTTCGCCGTCCTCGCCGACGGCTGGACGTACGCGGACTGGGTCGTCGGCACCGCGCACATCAGGGACGTCGACTCCTCCTGGCCCGCCCTCGGCAGCCGGCTGCACCACAAGGTCGGCCCCTGGCCGCTGTCGACCTCCGACGTCACCCACGTGGTGGCCTGCGACCCGCCGCACCGGCTGGTGATGCGGGCGCGCATGTGGCCGCTCGGCGAGGCCGTCGTCGACTTCCGCCTGGTCCGGCTGGACGCCACGACGACCCTGGTGACCCTCGTCGAGGACTTCACCAGCGGCCCGCTGCTGGCCGCCCGCAACAAGCTCAACGACCTGCTGCTGCACGGCCGCAACCGGGAAGCGCTGAGCAGGCTCGCCGACTTCGCCGAGAACCGCGAGAACACCTACGACGCGCGGGCACTGGCCGAGGTCCGGCTGGAGCGTGTCGCCCGGCACTGACGCCCGGCGCGGGTCGCTGTACCCGCCCCGGCGCCCTAGGGTGCATCATCTGCTCATGCCCCATCCGCCGACCCCACCCACCCGGCAGCTGGACTACTACCTGCTCGCCGCCGACGGATCCGGCCGCCCCGAGGCGGTCGTCGTCGAGGAGTGGGTGCTGCGCGACGACGGCACCGCGATCGGCATCGACAACGTGACCTGGACGGCGGCCGAGCGCTCATGGCAGTGCACCCCGGCACTCAGCCGGGATTTGCGCGCGGACGGCGGCATACGTACCAGGATCAGCGCGATCAGCGCTGACGCGGCGCAGGACGCGCTGGAACTGCTCGGCGGGGGCGAGCTGCCGGACGAGCGGTGGCTGCGTGGCCGGTTCGCCGATTTCCTGCCGCTGCCGTCGGCCCCGCTGCTGCGCCTGGGCCCGGCGCAGGCTCCGCCCGGCTTCCGGGACCGGCACGTGTACCGCATCCTGTTCGCGGGCGACCTGGACCGGCACGGGCTGCAATGCCTGCGGCTGTGGTGGCGGCTGGAGCCGGTCGAACCGGCTGCCGACCCGTCGGGGCGGCTGGTCGGGCGGGCCCGCCGCGAGGTCGACGGGCACGAGCTGAGCTGGGAGCTGCGGCGTGTCGGGCCTGGCCTGGGCTGGGCCGTCGACCTGACCGCCTGCCTGCGTGACGGCCCCGCGAGCGCGGTGCCGGTGCTGCTGCGCGACCTGCGGCAACTGGCCCGTGCCCACGGCCTGCTCCCGGTCGCCGTCGAACGCCTCGGCTGAACCCGTCGGTAGCGGCCGGTTACCTGCCGCCATGCGCTGGGGGTTACACGTCCGAGGCTTCGCGCTCAAGCCCTACCGTACGGTGCTCAGACGCGGTCCAGCGGCAGGTGCGGTTCGGCGGGGAGCTCGACGGTGACCGTGTCGCCGGGGCGCACCGGGCCGCCGGTCAGCACGATGCTCATGATGCCCGCCTTGCGGACCAGGTTGCCGTCGGCGTCGCGGTGGACGACCTGCTTGAGCAGGCCCGGTTCGAAACGGTCGATCTGCGGGCACGGGTTGCGCAGTCCGGTCACCTCGACGGCGGCCTGCGGGCCGAAACGCAGCACGGTGCCCCGGGGCAGTGACAGCAGGTCCAGGCCTCGGGTGGTGATGTTCTCCCCGAGCTGGCCGGGGGCGACCTCGAAGCCCTGCTCGCGTACCTCGTCGTGCAGTTCGGCGTGGATCAGGTGGACCTGGCGCAGGTTCGGCTGGGTCGGGTCGGCGGCAACGCGGGACAGGTGCTGCACGGTCACGCCCGCGTGCGCGTCCCCGGCCACCCCGATTCCCGCGACCAGCTCGATCTCGTCGAGGTTCGGCTTGCTGAATCGGTGCTCGGCGTCCCGGCTGACGGCCACCACGATCGGAGCGGACATGCACACATTCTCGCATCAGCCCGAACGGGCCGGATCGGCCCAGGCGGCGAGCGCCGTGAAGTCGCCGTCGCGCAGGCCGAGGCGGGCGTCGACGCGGTGCACCAGCGCCCGTCCGGGGTGGGCCGCGCCGATCCACGCCGTGTCGGCGTCGCTGACCTCGTCGTCGACCCAGGCGAAGTCACGGCCGCCGGCCCACTCGACCAGGCGGCGGGTCTTCCAGTGCACGCCGTCCCGGACCGCCGAGCGCGGCTGCGGCCAGTCGACCACGGGCAGCTCCGGCAGGCCGAGCACGGGCGCGATCCACTCGTTCGCCTCGTCGGTCCAGGTGGTCGCCCACACCAGGTCATAGGGCAACGCCAGCAACTGCGGGCCGTGGTCGGCCCGCGCCACACTCGCAGCGGCTTGCGGCGGCGGCCGTACATGTCGTAGCCGTAATCCGAGGCGGTGGTGATGCGATGCGTGAGGTAGCCCTCGGGGCGGCGGCTGGGCTTGGCGGCGTACGGGTTGAGTGGTCCGTCGACGTCGAGGAACAGCAGCGGCCGGGTCATCGGCGAACTGTAGCGGCGGCGGGCCGGGCGGGTCCGCTGGTTTTCCGGGTCCGGGGCCGCAGAATCATGTCATGGCATACGGGGTGATTGCTGACGAAACCGCCAACGAGCGGCTGGCGGTGCGGGTCGCCGGGGTTGTTCAGGGGGTGGGGTTCCGGCCGTTCGTCTACACCCTCGCGCAGCGGCTGCACCTGCATGGACACGTCGGCAACGACACCGAGGGCGTGTTCATCGAGGCGGAGGGGCCGCGCGCCGCGCTGGACGTGTTCCTGTGCGCGCTCGACCTGGAACGCCCGCCGCTGGCGGTGATCGACTCGATGACCGCCGCGCCGCTGCCGGTGACCGGCGCGCCCGGTTTCAGCATCATGCCCTCCGACGCGTCGGGCCCGCCGGCCGCGCAGGTCGCCCCCGACGCCGCGACCTGCGAGGCGTGCCTGGACGAGACCACCGGCGGGGGCGGGCGGCGGCAGGGGTACGCGTTCACGAACTGCACCCACTGCGGTCCCCGGTTCACCATCGTGCGCAACGTCCCTTACGACCGGCCGCACACGACCATGGCCGGGTTCGCCATGTGCGGCGACTGCGCCGGCGAGTACGCCGACCCGGCCGACCGCCGCTTCCACGCCCAGCCCGTGTGCTGCCCCGCATGCGGGCCCCGGCTGAGTCTGCTCAGCATGGACGGCAGTTCGCTGCTCACCGCCGGTGCCGACCCGGTCGCGGCCACGGCGCGGCTGCTGCGCGGCGGGGCGATCGTCGCGATCAAGGGACTGGGCGGCTACCACCTGGCCGTCGACGCGACCCATCCCGAGGCCGCCGCCCGGCTGCGGGCCGCCAAGCACCGCGAGGACAAGCCGTTCGCGCTGATGGTGGCCGACCTGTCCGAGGCCGCCGGGATCGCCGAGGTGGAGCCCGCCGCGGCACGGCTGCTGCGCCACCCGGCCCGGCCGATCGTGCTGCTGCCCCGGCGCACCCGTCATCCGGCGCACCGGATCGCCGAGGCCGTCGCGCCGGGCTGCGGCGAGCTGGGCCTGATGCTGCCGTACACGCCGCTGCACCACCTGCTGCTCGCGACGCTCGTCCGACCGCTCGTGATGACCAGCGGCAACGTGTCCGACGAGCCCATCGCGTACCGCGACGACGACGCGCTGACCCAGCTGGCCGGCATCGCCGACGTCACGCTGACCCACGACCGGCCGATCCACCTGCGCACCGACGACTCGGTCGCGCGGGTGGTGCGCGGTGCGCCGACGCTACTGCGCCGCTCGCGCGGGTACGTGCCGCGCCCGGTGCGGCTGCCGATCAAGCTGCGCCGTCCCGTGCTCGGCTGCGGTGCCGCGCTGAAGAACACGTTCTGCCTGGCCCGGGGCGAGTTCGCGACGCTGTCGCACCACGTCGGCGACCTGACCAACGCGGCGACGTATCGCGCGTACACCGAGGGGGTCGGGCATTTCGAGCGGCTGCTCGGGATCACGCCGGAACTCGTCGCGCACGACCTGCACCCCGATTACCCGTCGACGGCGTACGCGCTGGAGCGGGACGGGGTCGAGGCGGTCGGGGTGCAGCACCACCACGCGCACATCGCGTCCTGCCTGGCCGAGCACGGCGAGCGGGAGCCGGTCATCGGGGTCGCCTTCGACGGGCTCGGCTACGGCGACGACGGCACGCTGTGGGGCGGCGAGATCCTGGTCGCGGATCTGGCGGCGTACACCCGGGTGGGTCATCTGGCGACGGTGCCGATGCCCGGCGGCGCGGCGGCGGTCCGCGAACCCTGGCGGATGGCCCTGTCCTACCTGGACGCGCTCGGCGGCGAACTGCCCGGGGTGGCGGTCGCGCAGCGGCACGCCCACGCGTGGCGGCCGCTGCGCGAGGCGGTGCGGGCCGGGGTGAACGCGCCGCTGACCTCCAGCGCGGGGCGGTTGTTCGACGCGGTCGCGGCGCTGCTGGACCTGCGCGACGAGGTCACCTACGAGGGTCAGGCCGCGATCGAGCTGGAGCAGGTGGCGCAGCGCGGCGAGGTGGCCGGTTACCCGGCGGAGATCGCCGAGGACCCGGTGCTGACCCTGCGCGGGGCCGACCTGGTCCGCGCCGCGCTGACCGACCGGCTGGCGGGGGTGGGCACGCCGCAGATCGCGGCCCGCTTCCACGCCGGGGTCGCCGACCTGATCGTGAACGCCTGCCTGCTGGTACGCGAGCGGCACGGCCTGCACACCGTGGCGTTGTCGGGCGGGGTCTTCCAGAACACGCTGCTGCTGGGCCGGACGCTGGACGGGCTGACCCTGTCGGGGTTCCGGGTCCTCACCCACCGGCAGGTCCCCTGCAACGACGGCGGCCTCAGCCTCGGCCAGGTCGCCGTGGCCGGCGCCCGCGACCGGCACTGAGCGGGCCTGCCGCCACGGTTGGCAGGGTTCAGTCGATGAGGCGCTGGACGCCGTCGAGGATGACGTCGAGTCCGAACGCGAAGGCGTGCACGGGGTCCGCGGAGGCCTGGTAGACCTGGCTGCTGGCCTCGCCGACGCGACCGGCGAGCGGGAAGTCGTGGCCGGTCATGACGCGTTCCAGGACCGGGGCGGTGGCACGCCACCATTCCAGTTCGGTCAGGCCGGAGTCGCGCTGCGCGCGGGCCAGCCCGGCGTGGCTGCGGGCGACGCCCTCGACGTGGGTGAGGACCAGGGTGAGCACCGAGTCCATCTGCACGTCGGTCAGGCCGATGCCGTCCAGCACGCGCAGCTCGGCCTCGTACTTGAGCAGGGCGTTGGGGCCGAGCGTGGGGCGGCCGCCGGTGGCGTCGAGCAGCCACGGGTGGCGCAGGCTGAGGTCCCAGTTGCGCTCGGCGACGTACCGCATGCCCGCGCGCCAGCCGTCGCGCCCGGACGGGTCGTCGACGCCGGTGTAGAGCTCGCCGATCACCGTGTCGACCATGAGGTCGTTGAGCTCGGTCTTGCCGGGCACGTGGGTGTAGAGCGACATGGTGCCCGAGCCGATCTTGTCGGCGACCCGGCGCATGGTGGCCGCGTCCAGCCCTTCGGCGTCGGCCAGCGCGATGGCCGCCTCGACGATCGCGCGGACCGTCAGGCCGGACCGGCCGGGTCGGGTGTGCGAGCCCCACAGCAGCGCGAGACTGCGACCCGGGTCGCTCTTGGCACTCACAGGAACACTCCACCTCGCCACGTCCGTCGGCGTACATCGTACGGCACCCGCGTCGTCACGAGCCTTTCCGGGCATAGTCAAAGAAGTGTTTGACATTTCGTATTGCCAAAGTAGTCTTTGACATATGGACGTCAGTGACCCCACGGCGATGCGCGCCCTGGCCCACCCGCTACGGCTGGACCTGCTCGAACTCCTCGGCGCGACCGGCCCGGCCACCGCCGCGCACTGCGGCCGCATCCTCGGCGTGCCGCAGGCGAACTGCTCGTTCCATCTGCGACAGCTCGCCAAGTACGGCTTCGTCGAGGACGCCGGACCCGGCCGGGACCAGCGGGAGCGGCGCTGGCGGCTGCCCGAGGGCTCGACGCGGCTGCGCATTCCCGCCGGCGCCGACAAGGTCGTACGCCGCGAACTGGAACGCGTGGTCGTCGAACGGGAGACCCGCGCGATTCTCACCCACGTCGACCACAAGGCCCGCGACCTGGACGCGACCGGCGACCAGCCGACGCAGCGCCTGGCCCACGCCGTCGTCGCGCTGTCCGCAGCGGAGGCCGAGCAACTGTGGCGGCAGTGGACGGCGCTCCTGGAGCCGTACGCCGCCCGAACCGCCACCGAAGGCCAGCACTACCTGCGGTTCTTCGCCGCGGCGACCCCCATCGCCGGCACCGGCCCGAAGGAGGACGGCGATGCCGCCGACAACTGACCACCCGATCGCCGGGTCCCTGGATGTGGTGTGGAACTCCGGCATCTCGCGCGACGAGCCCCCGATCCAGGTTCACGCGTACACCGAGAACACGGTCATCCTGCGGCAGAGCAAGGCGACCAGTTACGAGGCGCCGTTCCTGTATCTGCTGTTCGGCGACGACAGGGCACTGCTGCTCGACACCGGCGCGACCGGCGACCCGGCCGCGTTCCCGTTACGTGCCACCGTCGACCGGCTCGTCGACGGGTGGCTCGCCGCCCATCCGCGCGACGGATACGCGCTAGTCGTCGCCCACAGCCACGGGCACGGTGACCACGTGGCCGCCGACGAGCAGTTCGCCGACCGCCCGGCGACCACCGTGGTCGGGCGCGACCTGGACGCGGTGCGCTCGTTCTTCGGCATCGCCCACGACCGACCCGACGACATCGCGGCCTTCGATCTCGGCGGGCGAGTGCTGGAGGTCATCCCGTCACCGGGACACCACGCCGCGGCCATCACCGTCTACGACCCGGCCACCGGGATCCTGCTCACCGGCGACACCGTCCTGCCGGGACGGCTGCTCGTGTTCGACGCCACCGCCTACCGGGCGACGATGGACCGCCTGGTCGCCTTCGCGGCCCGCCGACCCGTGACGCACGTGCTCGGCTGCCACGTCGAGATGACCCGCCGCCCGGGGCGCGACTTCCCGATCGGCGCGACCCGGCAGCCGGGCGAGCGCGCCCTGGCGATGACGCCGCAGCAGCTCACCGCCGTCCGCGACGCGGCCGTCGCCATGACCGGCCGCCGTGGCGTGCGCCGGTACGACGACTTCATCCTGTACCACGAACCGCGCCCGTGGGACCTGCGCCGCCTGCTCACCCGAGGCCGCGTCCACCAGGCCTGGGCCAGGGTGTTCCACCGCTGAGCACATCGCGCCGGTCACGGCGTCCCACTCCGGGCCGCCGTGACCGGCGCGGTGGCGGTCAGGTGAGGTTGGGGCGCAGCCAGCGTTCGGCGTCGGCCAGGTCCGCGCCGCGGCGGGTGGCGTAGTCCTCCAGCTGGTCGCGGCCGATACGGCCGACGGTGAAATAGCGCGAGTCCGGGTGCGCCAGCAGGAGGCCGCTGACGGCGGCGGCGGGGGTCATCGCGTACGACTCGGTCAGGCCCATGCCGATCTTCTCCGCGCCGAGCAGGTCGAACAGCTCCTGCTTGAGGGTGTGGTCCGGCGTGGCCGGGTAGCCGAACGCGGGGCGGATGCCGCGGAAGCGCTCGGCGTGCAGCTCCTCGATGGCCGGGTCGGCGTCCGGCTCGAACCAGTCGCGCCGCGCCTGCAGGTGCAGGTGCTCGGCGAACGCCTCGGCGAGCCGGTCGGCCAGCGCCTTGACCATGATCGCCTTGTAGTCGTCGTGCTCGGCCTCGTACTTGCCGGCCAGCTCGTCCGCGCCGTGGATGGCGACGGCGAAGCCCCCGATGTGGTCACCGGCCGGGGCCAGGTAGTCCGACAGGCAGCGGTTGGGCCGACCGGCGGGCTTGACCGTCTGCTGGCGCAGCATCGGCATCCGGCTCTCGCCCTCGATGACGATGTCGTCGCCCTCGGCGTGCGCGGGCCAGAAGCCGTACACGCCCTGGGCGCGCAGCGAGCCGTCCGCGATGATCTGGTCGAGCATCGCGTTCGCGTCGTCGAACAGTTCACGCGCCTGCGGCCGGTCCAGGATCGCCGGGTACTTGCCCTTGAGCTCCCAGGCCAGGAACAGGAACTGCCAGTCGATCATCTTGCGCAGCTCGGCCAGGCTCGGCGTGACCTCGCGCAGGCCGGTGAAAGCGGGCACGGGCAGGTCCGTGAAGTCGGGCCGTTCGGCGTTGGCCCGCGCCTGCGCCAGGGTCAGCAGCGGCTGGCGGGTCTTGTTGGCGTGCTCGTCGCGCAGCCGCGCCTGCTCGGTGCGGTTGTTGTCGGCCAGCTCCTCGGCCCGCGCGGGGTCGAGCAGCTGCGACACGACGCCGACGACGCGGGAGGCGTCGAGCACGTGCACGGTCGCCGACTCGTACGCCGGGGCGATGCGCACCGCCGTGTGCTGCCGGGACGTGGTGGCCCCGCCGATCAGCAGCGGCAGCTTCAGCCCGCGCCGCTGCATCTCCTGGGCGACCGACACCATCTCGTCCAGCGACGGCGTGATCAGCCCGGACAGGCCGATCACGTCCGCGCCCTCGGCGAGCGCGGTGTCCAGGATCTTCGCTGCGGGCACCATCACGCCGAGGTCGACGACCTCGTAGTTGTTGCAGCCCAGCACGACGCCGACGATGTTCTTGCCGATGTCGTGCACGTCGCCCTTGACGGTGGCGAGCACGACCTTGCCCTGGCCGCGCGTGGTCTCGGCCCGGCCCTCGCGGCGGGCCTGCTCCTTCTCGGCCTCCATGTACGGCTCCAGGTAGGCCACCGCGCGCTTCATCACCCGGGCGCTCTTGACCACCTGCGGCAGGAACATCTTGCCCGCGCCGAACAGGTCTCCGACGACCTTCATGCCGTCCATCAGCGGGCCCTCGATGACTTCGAGGGGCCGGGCCACCTGCTGGCGGGCCTCCTCGGTGTCCTCCTCGATGAAGTCCACGATGCCGTGCACCAGCGCGTGCGACAGCCGCTGCGCCACGGGGGCCTCGCGCCAGGTCAGGTCGGCGACGCGCTTGGTGCCCTGCCCGCTGACCGTGCCCGCGTACGTGACGAGCCGGTCGGTGGCGTCGGGACGGCGGTCGAACAGCACGTCCTCGACGAGCTCGCGCAGCTCGGCCGGGATGTCCTCGTACACGGCGAGCTGTCCGGCGTTGACGATGCCCATGTCGAGCCCGGCGCGTACGGCGTGCAGCAGGAACGCCGAGTGCATGGCCTCGCGCACGATGTCGTTGCCGCGGAACGAGAACGACAGGTTGGAGATGCCGCCGCTGGTCCGCGCCCCGGGGCAGCGGGCCTTGATCAGCGGCAGCGCGTCGATGAACGCCTTGGCGTAGCCGTTGTGCTCGGCGATACCGGTGGCCACGGCCAGCACGTTCGGGTCGAACACGATGTCCTCGGCGGCGAACCCGGCCTGCTGCGTCAGCAGGTCGTACGCCCGCCCGCAGATGCTGACCTTGCGCTCGACGGTGTCGGCCTGGCCCTGCTCGTCGAAGGCCATGACGACCACGCCCGCGCCGTAGCCCTGGATGCGCCGGGCCTGGTCGAGGAAGACCTCCTCGCCCTCCTTGAGGCTGATCGAGTTGACCACGCCCTTGCCCTGCACGCACTTGAGCCCGGCTTCGAGCACGGACCACTTCGAGCTGTCCACCATGATCGGGATGCGAGCCACCTCGGGCTCGGTCGCGATCAGGTTGAGGAACGTGGTCATCGCCAGCTCGCTGTCGAGCAGGTCGGCGTCCATGTTCACGTCGAGCAGGTTGGCCCCGCCGCGCACCTGGTCCAGCGCCACGGCGACCGCGCCCTGGTGGTCGTCGGCCTCGATGAGGCGGCGGAACTTCGCCGAGCCGGTCACGTTGGTGCGCTCGCCGATCATGACGAAGCCGGTGTCGGGGCCGATCGCGAACGGCTCCAGCCCGCTGAACCGGGTCGCCTTCGGCAACTGCGGCACCACGCGCGGCGGCAGGCCCTTGACGGCCGCGGCGACCTGCGCGATGTGGTCGGGCGTCGTGCCGCAGCAGCCGCCCGCGATGTTGACCAGGCCGGACGTGGCGAACTCGCCGAGCAGCACCCCGGTCTGCTCCGGCGTCTGGTCGTAGCCACCGAACGCGTTGGGCAGGCCGGCGTTGGGGTGGCTGGCGGTGTAGATCCCGGCGAGCCGGGACAGTTCCTCGATGTGCGGGCGCATCTCGGTCGCGCCGAGCGCGCAGTTCACGCCGACGATCAGCGGCTCGGCGCGTTCGATCGAGCGCCAGAACGCCTCGACGGTCTGCCCGGACAGGGTGCGGCCGGACAGGTCGACGATGGTCACCGAGATCCACAGCGGCAGCTGGGGCGCGACCTCGCGCGCGGCGGCGATGGCGGCCTTGGCGTTGAGGGTGTCGAAGACCGTCTCGATGAGCAGGATGTCGACGCCGCCTTCGGCGAGTGCGGCGATCTGCTCGGCGTACGTGGCGAAGACCTGGTCGTAGGAGGCGGTCCGGTAGGACGGGTCGTCGACGCGCGGGGACAGCGACAGGGTCACGTTGAGCGGGCCGACCGACCCGGCCACGAAGCGCCCGCCGAACTCGTCGGCGGCCTGCCGGGCCAGCTGCGCGCCGCGCAGGTTCATCTCCCGCACGTGCTCGCCCAGGCCGTAGTCGGCCTGGGCGATGCCGGTCGCGGTGAACGTGTTCGTGGAGGTGATGTCCGCGCCCGCGGCGAGGTAGCGCCGGTGCACGTCGAGGATCAGGTCGGGCCGGGTCAGGATGAGCACGTCCGGGTTGCCGGTGAGGTCGTGTGAGTGGTCGGCGAAGCGGTCGCCGCGGTAGTCCTCGGGACCGAGCCGCGCGCCCTGCAGCATGGTGCCCCACGCGCCGTCGAGCACCGCGATCCGCTGGTCGAGCAGCGTACGCAGTTCCTGCACGCGGGTGGCGGAAGAAGAAGACCGGCTCAACGCGAACACCTCCGAAAGAACTCTCGGAGGCGCCCTTGCAACGGTGTGTCCAGCCGAGCGTGGCGGGCTGTGCCCGTTGCAGCGCCTCTCGACCTGAACACGAAGTTTACCGCCCGCCCGCCGCCTCCACGATCACGGCACCGCCCGTGTCCCGTTCTGCGGGAAACGATCGACCGTTCCACCTCGATCATCCGACTTGCCAGGCACCTGGGCGTATCTTGATCGACCTTTCGCCCACCTGCCGGGCAAGTCCGACGATCGTGTGCGCCGTCCCGCGATGCGGACGCCTCCGTGGCGGTCAACGCCACGGAGGCGTCCTTCGTTCCCGCGGCTCAGGCGAGCGGGCGCAGGGCGTCGACGAGCGGGGTGGTCGGGCGGCCGGCCAGGCGGGACAGGTCGCCGGTGGTCAGGGCCAGCGCGCCGTCGCGGATGTCACCGTCGACGGCGACCAGGAAGCCCGCGGTGCCCGCGTCGAGGCCCGCCTCGGTGAGCAGTTTCAGGTGCTCGTCGGCCGACTCACGCCGGTAGACCACGTCGCGGCCGAGCACGGTCGCGAACGCCGCGGCCAGCTCGTCGAAGTCCCAGGCGTGGTCGCCGGACAGCTCGTAGACCGCGTTGGAGTGCCCGTCACCGGCCAGCGCGGCGGCCGTGGCGGCGGCGTAGTCGGCGCGGGTGGCGCTGGCGACCCGGCCGTCCCCGGCGCTGGACAGCACCACGCCCGCGGCGCGGGCCTGCACGAGCGCGGGCGCGTAGTTCTCGGTGTACCAGCCGTTGCGCAGCAGGGTGAACGGGATGCCCGACGCGCGGATCGCCTGCTCGGTCGCGACGTGGTCGGGTGCCACCGGCAGCGGGGACGCGGCCGCGTCCAGCACGCTGGTGTACGCGATACGGGCCACCCCGGCGGCCTTCGCCGCGTCGATCACGGCCTGGTGCTGGCCCACCCGGCGACCGACCTCGCTGCCGGAGACCAGCAGCAGGGTGTCCCCCTCGGCCAGCGCCGCGGACAGCGTCGCCGGGTCGTCGTAGTCGAAGCGCACGACGCGTACGCCGAGTGCGGCGACGTCGGCGAGGCGGCTCTCGTCGCGGGCTCCGGCCACGATCTGGCGGGCGGGCACGCCCCGGTCCAGCAGCGCCGCGACGACGAGTCGCCCGAGCTGCCCGGTGGCCCCGCTGATGACTATCGACATGACTTATTTCTCCCACACTGTCCAGGCGGTCCGGGCACGATCGCCCAGGCCGCAGGGCTCGATCCAAAACGGGGATGACTCCCCGTTTGACGTTCGACCGTAGCACAACCGGGGAGAGTCCCCCACTTCGCTATGCTGGACGGCATGGCCCCCACCGCGCTGCGCGCCGACGCCGAGCGCAACCGTCGTCGCCTCGTCGACGCGGCCCTCGCCGTGTTCAGCGAGCGCGGGCTCGACGCCCCCCTCGACGACATCGCGCGCCGCGCCGGGCTCGGCAACGCCACCCTCTACCGGCACTTCCCCGTCCGGCGCGACCTGATCGCGGCCGTCTACGCCGAGACGCTGGACGAGATCGTCGCGACCGCCGAGCGGGCGACCGCCCAGTCCGACGCCTGGACCGCGTTCCGCGACCACCTCGTCTACCTGTGCGGCGTGCAGTCGCGGTGCCGGGCGACGTCCGACCTGCTCACCGCGGCGGTAGCCGGGGTGCCGGGACTCGACGCGCTGCACGAGCGGGCGTACCAGGGGCTGCAGGTGCTCATCGAGCGCGCGCAGGTCGCCGGTGAGCTGCGCGCGGACTTCCGGCACGAGGACGTGGTCCTCATCCTGATGAGCAACGCCGGGCTGATCGAGCGCACCGCCGAGGCCGCCCCGGACGCGTGGCGGCGGCTGCTCGCGTACACCCTCGACGGGTTGCGGGCCCCGGGCCGCACGCCCGCGCCGCCGAGTCCCGGCGTGGCGCGCGTGGTGGACGCGATGCGCGAGCGCGGACGGCGCTTCAGCGGCGAACCGGCGCAGGGACATCACGCTTCGTAGTCGCCGGTGACGCATGGGGGCGTCACGGCAGCCGAAATGATTTCGGCACATTCCGAAAGCGTTGCGGTCGCAGGTGGTACGGCATACCCGAATTTGCCTGTATGCATGCCATTGACATCGATCAGACCCTCTGCCTGAATGGACCGAAAGCGTTTTAGATCGTCTTCGTTCGATCATCCGGTGGCAGCTCACCGCCTGCCGCGCACCACACGCACGGTGACGGTTTCACCGTGCCCGCTCCCTCCCGATGCGCGTATCCCGGCGCGCTCGCCGAAAGGACGCCCATGCACCCCTCCCCACCCCGCCGCCGATGGCCGGTCATCGTGGTGACCCTGCTGGCCCTCAGCGCCGCCGCCCCCGCCTCGGCCGCCCCGGCCGGCGCGCAGGACGGCGCCACCCCCGCCGCCCCCGGCCTGGTCTACTCCGGACTGGCCGCCGAACGCACCGGCGCGTGCGCCGGCATGTACCGCGTCACCGGCATCAACGCGACCATGTGCACCCACGGCCCCGACCCGGCCCCCGCCGGGCTGTCGGTCACCCGGTCCGTCGCTCCCCTGCCCGCGCGGGCCGCCACCGCGGCCTCTCCGCTGGCGCTGCCGGTGTGCGAGGGCGACGGCACCACCGGCCGCCGCGTCGAGGTGCTGTACGTACACGGCAGCACCAGCCGCTACAGCCAGTACCTGGAGACGTTCCGGCAGCTCGCCGAGCAGGTCGACGTCATCTTCAACGAGAGCGCCAAGGCCACCGGCGGGGAGCGGCACGTCCGCTACGTCACCGAGACCGTCGGCGGGGCATGCCGCCCGGTCGTACGCGACGTGCAGATCGCGGACTCGGCGCTCAACGCCAACGACTGGGCCCCGCTGCTCAACGCCGTCAAGGCCGCCGGCTACGCCCGCACCGACCGCAAGTACCTGCAGTTCGTCGACGCGAACGTGTACTGCGGCATCGGCGGGTTCGCCGGAGACACCCGCAAGAGCGACGCCAACCGGTCCAACACCGGGCCGGAGTACGCCCGCGCCGACAACGGCTGCTGGACCGCCGGGGTCGCCGCGCACGAACTCGGGCACACGCTCGGCGCGGTGAACAACAACGCCCCCAACGCCTCCGGCGCCGCGCACTGCGTCGACGAGTACGACGTCATGTGCTACAAGGACGGCCCCAACGTGGTGCTGCGCTACTCCTGCCCGAGCCAGGCCCTGGACCAGCGGCTGGACTGCAACCACGACGACTACTACCACACCAACCCGCCCGCGGGCAGCTACCTGGCGACCAACTACAACGTCGCTGACAACCTGTTCCTGATCAAGGGCGGCACCACCACGCCACCGTCCACCAACCTCGCGCTGAGCGCGACGGCGAGCGCGTCCTACACCTCGGCGTGGGAGAGCGTGCTGGCGGTCAACGACGGCATCGACCCGCCGTCGTCGAACGACACCGTCAACCGCCGCTGGGGCACCTGGCCCAACACCGGCCAGCAGTGGGCCCAGCTGACCTGGTCGGCCGCGCAGTCGGTCCGTGTCGCCGACGTCTACTTCTTCGACGACAACGGCGGCGTACGCCTGCCCGCGTCCTGGTCACTGCAGTACTGGAACGGCACCGCGTACGTCGCCGTGCCCGGCGCATCCGGCTACCCGGTGGCGGCCAACCAGTACAACCGCGTCACCTTCACCACGGTCAGCACCACCCGGCTGCGCGTCGTGCTCAACAGCGGCGCGGGCTCGGTGGGCCTGCTCGAAGTCAAGGTCACCAGCTGACGATCCGTAAGGAAGGGCACCTTGCCGACCACATTGGTGCGCAAGGTGCCCTTCCACACCACTCAACGAGGGTGGGCAGGGAGGACGCGTGTGAGAGCGGGATGGCGGGTGATGGTCGCGGCCGGTGTCGTGGCCGGGTTCGTGCTGGGGATGGGGGCACCGGCGGGGGCGCATCGGGGTGTGCTGCCGACGCTGCATGCCGACGGGCGGGGGTCGGTCTGGGTCACGCTCGCGTGGGATGACGGGCACCCGGTCACCGAACCGGGGCTGGCGATGCTGTCGGCCAGCAGCGATGGCGGGGCGAGTATGCCGGTCACCGCACTGCGCCCGCTCCCCCACGACCCGGCGACGCTGCCGTTGCCTGGTGCGCTGGCCGCAGGCGCGTGGACGGTCACCGTGGACGTGGCCGCGCCGGGGGTGGCGTACTGCTCCGCGCGGCTGCGGGTCGCGGCGGACGGCGTACCCGAGACGATCCCCTGCGCCACTCCTGGCACGGCCGGTCCGGCCGCCCCGGTCGCCGCGCCCGCGTCCGGGCCGCCCGGCTGGCTGGTCGGCGCGCTGGGCGTGGCAGCAGCCGTCGGCCTCGGCGCGCTGTGGTCGCGCCGCTGCGCCAAGCGACGCCCCGCACGCCGCTTCGCATCCCCCCTTCGATAGACGCTGGCCTATCTGGATGAACTTTTCGTGATCAACTTCATCCAGATAGGCCAGCGTCTATGAGCCAACGGCGCTCACACGGCGCGGAGTGATCGCGTGCGATCGACCGGCAGTGCATAAGTAACTTCTATAAGCTCGTGATATGTTTGAACCGTGGTTACGACACCGGCTGCCGGTTCCGCCGACACCGCGCAGTACGACCTGGCCCTGACCGTGCAGCGCCTGTTCGCCGCGTTGCGGCGGCTCAGCCCGCCCGGCATCAGCCTCAGCGCCGCCGCCACCCTGGCCACCCTCGAACGCGAGGGCCCCCAGCGGCTCACCGAACTCGCGGTGCGCGAGGGCGTCACCCAGCCCGCGATGACCCAGATCGTCACCCGCCTGGAACGCGACGCGCTCGCCGCCCGGACCGCCGACCCCGCCGACCGTCGCGTCGTCCTCGTCGAGATCACTGCGGGCGGGCGCGACCTGCTCCGCCACCGCCGCGACGTACGTGCCGAACGCGTCGCGGCCCTGCTGGCCCAGCTCGACCCCGCCGACCGGGCCGCCATCGAGGCGGCCCTGCCCGCCCTCGGCCGACTGGCCGACCACGCCACCACCGCCTGACCGGTCACCGCCGACCGACGCGACTCGACCGACGCGACCCGCCCGCCTGACCCGACAGCCGAAGGCAACCCTCATGAACAGCCACGAAGCCCGCTACAAATGGGTCGCCCTGTCCAACACGACGCTCGGCATGCTGATCGCCACGATCAACTCGTCGATCGTGCTGATCTCGCTTCCGGCGATCTTCAACGGCGTGGGACTCAACCCGCTGCAGCCCGGCAACGTCGGCTACCTGCTGTGGATGCTGATGGGCTACATGCTGGTCACCGCCGTACTCGTGGTCACCCTGGGCCGCCTGGGCGACATCTACGGCCGCGTACGCATCTACAACCTCGGCTTCGCGATCTTCGCGGTCACCTCGGTGATCCTCGCCCTGGACCCGTTCACCGGCGGCGCGGGCGCGCTGTGGCTGATCGGCTGGCGGGTGGTGCAGGCCGTCGGCGGCGCGATGCTGATGGCCAACTCCGCCGCGATCATCACCGACGCGTTCCCGGCCCGCCAGCGCGGCACCGCACTGGGCATCAACGTCGTCGCCGCCATCGCGGGCTCGTTCATCGGCCTGGTGCTCGGCGGACTGCTGGCCGAGTGGAGCTGGCGCTCGATCTTCTGGGTCAACGTGCCCATCGCGGCGGTCGGCACGATCTGGGCGTACCGGTCGCTGCGCGACAACGGCGAGCGCCGCCCCGGCCGCATCGACTGGTGGGGCAACGTCACCTTCGCGGCGGGCCTGACCATGCTGCTGGCGGCGATCACCTACGGCATCCAGCCGTACGGCGGTCACCCGATGGGCTGGACCAACCCGTGGATCATCGCCGGGCTGACCGGCGGCGTCGTACTGCTGGCGCTGTTCGGCCTCATCGAGACCCGCGTCGCCGAGCCGATGTTCCCGCTGCACCTGTTCCGGATCGCGGCGTTCACCGGCGGCAACGTGGCCAGCCTGCTCGGCTCGATCGCCCGGGGCGGCCTGCAGTTCATGCTGATCATCTGGCTGCAGGGCATCTGGCTGCCCCTGCACGGCTACGACTACGAGTCGACGCCGCTGTGGGCGGGCATCTACCTGCTCCCGCTGACGGTCGGCTTCCTGGCCGCCGGGCCGCTGTCCGGCGCGCTGTCGGACCGCTACGGGCCGCGCCGGTTCGCCGCGGGCGGGCTGCTGCTCATGTCGGCCTCGTTCGCCGCGCTGCTGCTGGTGCCGACCGACTTCCACTACGGCGTGTTCGCGGCACTGGTGTTCCTCAACGGCTTCGGCGGCGGCCTGTTCTCCGCGCCGAACACCTCGCTGATCATGTCGAGTGTGCCCGCCCACCTGCGCGGGGTCGCCTCCGGAATGCGCGCCACGTTCCAGAACGCGGGCATGGTGCTGTCGATCGGCGTCTTCTTCTCGCTGATGGTGGCGGGCCTGGCCCGCTCGCTGCCGACGGCGCTGGACGCGGGCCTCACCGCGCAGGGCGTGCCCGCCGGGGCCGCGCACGCCGTGTCGCAGCTACCGCCGGTCGGCACGCTTTTCGCCGCGTTCCTCGGCTACAACCCGATCCAGGAACTCCTGGGTCCGCAGGTGCTCGGCGAGCTGCCCGCGGCGAACGCGGCCGCGCTGACCGACCGCCAGTTCTTCCCCGACCTGATCGCCGGCCCGTTCCACGACGGCCTGGTCATCGTCTTCTGGCTGGCCATCGTCATGGGCGTGCTCGGCGCCGTCGCCTCCCTGGCCGGACCCCGCCGCAGAACCACCGCCGGTGAACCCGACGCCGAGGAGGTCCTCGACGAGATGTACGGCGCCCAACCCCTGAACCCCGTCCCCGTCACCCAACCCGCCCACCGCTGAGCGCGCCTGTGCCGCACGGATGGGTGATCGTGGTAGTCCGATCGGCGCTTATCCTGGGCGGCGCGCGGGCCTAGCGTGTGGGGCATGACGGCATTCCGCAGCGCGCGTCCGGCGGCGCGGGCCGCGGCGGCGCTCCTGGCCATCGGGTTCGTGGCAGCGTGCGACGGCTGGCCCGCCGCCGCGCCCGAACCCGCCCCGAGCTGCGCCGCACCCGTACGCTGTGTAGCCGTAGGCGGGCTGGCCACCACGGTCGCGTTCAGCCCGAACGGCAGCCGCTACGCGGTGGGCGGTTTCGGGGCGCTGCACGTGTTCGACACCGCCACCGGCGCGACGGTCGCCTCGATGCCGGTGCGGGACTTCGAACCTGTCTCCCACCTGGTGTTCAGCCCCGACGGCAGCCGCCTGGCGACGCCGGTCGAGGGCGGCGTACGCCTGTGGGACACCGGCACCGGCCGCCCCGCGGGCACCCTGACCGGGCATTCGCGCATACCCATGGACCTGGCCTTCAGTCCCGACGGCACGCTGCTGGCCGGGGCGGGGCACAACGGCGTGGTCCGGCTGTGGAGCGTTGCCACGAACAAGACCGTCGCGGTGCTGACCGGGCACACCGACTGGGTGGGCGCGGTCGCGTTCAGCCCAGACGGGACCACCCTGGCGTCCGCGGGCCAGGACGGGCTGGTCCGGCTGTGGCAGGTGGCCACCGGCACCGTCACGGCGACGCTGACCGGGCACGAGGGCCCGGTCCAGGACCTGGCGTTCGCCCCCGGCGGCAGGCTGCTGGCCAGCGCCGGCAACGACGGCACCGTGCGGATCTGGGACGTCGCGGGCGGGGCCGCGCCGCACGTGATGTCCGGACACGACGGCGTCGTCTACACGGTCGCGTACAGCGCCGACGGAGCGTCCCTGGCCAGCGGCGGCTGGGACGGCACCGTCCGGTTGTGGCGCGCGGCCGACCACGCGCAGGCCGCGCTGCTGCCCGGCTGGATCCGCGAGGCCGACGGCCACATGGGCGGCGTCTCCGGCGTCGCCCTCAGCCCCGACGGTCACACCGTCGCCATCGCCGACGGCGCCGACCGCGTCCGCCTCTGGCCAGTCTGACCACCACCCCCAGCGAGCGCGCCCCGCGCCCCGCGCCCCGCGCCCTCCGCGCAACTCTTTAAGAGTCGCGGCTATGAGAGCGACCTGAGGCCGCGACTCTTTAAGAGTTGCGGCAGAAGGGGCGGCCGGGCCGGGCGGCGGCGGGGCGGCGGGCGAGGCTGGGCGAGGGTGGGCGGCGGGTGAGGGTGGTGACACGCCGGGGAGCCCCGCTCGGCTCCCCGGCGGGAGTCAAGGAGTGGGGTAACCCGGGCGCGCCGCCTTTCCACGTGCGACGCGCCCGGCCCCCACCGACATCAACCGAGCCCGTTGCGCCCGATGACGCCGGCAAACCAGCGGGCACTGTCCTTCGGAGTGCGCCGCTGGGTGTCGTAGTCGACATGCACGATGCCGAATCGCTTGCCGTAACCGTATGCCCACTCGTAATTGTCCAACAGCGACCACGCAAGATATCCACGCATGTCCGCTCCCTCGGACAGCGCCGCGTGCACGGCCCGCAGATGCCCGTCGAGGAAACCGATCCGGTCGGCGTCGGCGACCCGTCCGCCGTCGAGCACGTCGTCGTACGCCGCCCCGTTCTCGGTGATCATCATCGGGGTGCCGGGATAGTCCGTGGCCAGCCGCATCAGCAGCTCGTACAGCGCGGACGCGTCCACCGGCCAGCCCATCGCGGTCACCGGGAGGTCCTGCTGGACGTACTCGCAGCCCTCGCTGCCCGGGTTGGCCGGTCCGCAGTCGACGCCGACCCCGGCCCGCACCCGAGACGGCTGGTAGAAGTTCACCCCGAGCAGGTCGATCGGGGACGCGATCACGTCGGAATCCCCGGCCAGGATCAGCTCGTCGACCCCGAACCGGCCGAACAGCGCCAGCATGTCCTGCGGGTAGCCGCCGCGCAGGGTCGAGTCCAGGAAGATCCGGTTGTGCAGGCCGTCGATGTGCCGCACGGCGGCGAGGTCGTGCGGATCGTTCGGATCATCCGGGCGTACGCACGCCAGGTTCAGCGTCAGCGACACCTCCCTCGCCCCGCCCGCCCGCAGCGCCTGCACCGACAGCCCATGCCCGAGCAGCAGGTGGTGCACCGCCGACAGCGCGGCGACCGGGTCCGTGCGGCCCGGCGCGTGGTCCC
This sequence comes from Catellatospora methionotrophica, assembly GCF_011297335.1. GTDB lineage: Bacteria > Actinomycetota > Actinomycetes > Mycobacteriales > Micromonosporaceae > Catellatospora > Catellatospora methionotrophica. The sequence goes on from NZ_JAAOTJ010000032.1 coordinate 48,447, forward strand.
CGCTGCCGTAACCGAGGAACGCCGAGCACCACGGCTCGTTCAGCGTGGTCCAGGTACGCACCCGGTCCCCCAGCCGCCCTATCGTCGCAGCGGCGAGGTCGGCCAGGTAGTACGCGGTGTCCCGGTTGGTCCAGCCGCCCCGGTCTTCGAGCACCTGCGGCAGGTCCCAGTGGTAGAGCGTCACCATCGGGTCGATGCCGTTGTCGAGCAGCTCGTCGACGAGCCGGTCGTAGAAGTCGAGGCCACGGGCGTTGACGGGGCCGGAGCCGTCGGGCTTGATGCGCGGCCAGGCGACGGAGAACCGGTAGGTGCCCAGCCCGAGCTGCTTCATCAGCGCGACGTCGTCGCGGTAGCGGTGGTAGTGGTCGCACGCCACGTCCCCGGAGTGCCCCTGGAAGACCTTCCCCGGCGTACGCGCGTACGTGTCCCAGATCGACGGCGTCCGGCCGTCCTCGGTCGCGGCCCCCTCGATCTGGTACGAGGCGGTCGCCGCGCCCCAGCGGAAGCCCTCGGGGAACCGGAGTCCGGTCAGCTCGTCGAGCCGCCGGTCGGGTGCCACAGCCGTCACGACTTCACCGCTCCCTGCATGATTCCTCCGATGATGTACTTGCCGAGCAGCGCGAACACGACCAGCAGCGGGATGGTCGCGATGGCGGTTCCGGTGAGCGACAGCGAGTAGTCCTGGATGTAGCCGCTGGCCAGGGTCGACAGCGCGGTCTGTACGGTCGGGTCCTCGGGGGTGAGCACGACCAGCGGCCAGAAGAAGTCGTTCCACGCCGACATGAAGGTGAGCATGCCCAGCACGGCCGCCGCCGGTTTCGACGCGGGCAGGACCACGTGCCAGAAGATCCGGAACGTGTGGCAGCCGTCGACGCGGGCGGCCTCGATCAGCTCGCTGGGCACGGCCTCGCGCAGGAACTGGGTCATGAAGAAGACGCCGAACGCGGTGACCAGGCCGGGTGCGACGACGGCGTACATGGTGCCGGTCCACTCGATCTTCGCCATCAGCAGGTAGAGCGGGATGATACCGAGCTGGGTGGGGACCATCATCGTCGCGATGACCATGACCAGCATGGCGTTGCGGCCCTTGAAGTTCAGCTTCGCGAACGAGAACCCGGCCAGCGTGGAGAACAGCACGACGCTGATCGTGATCGAGACGGAGACCAGGAACGAGTTGGTCAGCGCCCTGGCGAAGTCCACGGTCCCGAAGGCGCGTTCCAGGTTCGCGAAGAGGTTCGGGCCGATGCCCAGCGGCGGCGGGACCTGGCCCAGGATGCCGTTGTCGTGCGACGCCACGACCAGTGACCAGTAGAGCGGGAATCCCGAGAACAGCGCGAGTCCGGCCAGCGCCAGGTAGGCGAGCTTGCCGGGACGCCGGTCGGCCATGAACGACTTCCGGCGTCGCCGGATCACCTGCGGCTCGGCCGCGACAGCGGGAGCCGTGCGGGTCGGCGCACCGGTCAGGGGTGTCGTGGTGGTCATGAGGACCTCCGCAGGCGGCTGGTCAGGAAGTAGTTGATCGCCGCGACGATCACGATGATGCCGAACATCGCCCACGCCGCAGTCGAGGCATAACCGAAGTCGAACCGGGAGAACGCCACCTCGTACAGGTACAGCGACAGCGTCTGGAACTGCCGGTCCGAGCCGCCGGTGACCGATGCCCCACCGAACAGCAGCGGCTCCGCCAGGACCTGCATGCCGCCGATCGTCGACACGATGACGGTGAAGATGATCGTCGGGCGGATCGCCGGAACCGTGATCCGGGTCAGCTGCTGGAAACTCGACGCCCCGTCGAGCGAGGCCGCGTCGTAGAGGTCCTTGCTGACGGCCTGCATCGCGGCCAGGTAGATCAGCGCGTTGTAGCCCGTCCACCGCCAGATGATCATCACGGAGATCGCGATCTGCGAGGAGGCGGTTCCGGCCTGCCAGTCGATACGCCCCAGCCCGAGGGTCTCCAGCAGCCAGTTGACCAGACCGTAGTCCTTGCCGAAGATCTGCCCGAAGATGATCGCCACCGCGGCCACCGACGTGATGTTGGGCAGCA
>NZ_JAAOTJ010000033.1 GCF_011297335.1 Catellatospora methionotrophica
TCCAACACCCCACCCCGCGCCGAGCTCCCCGCCCACCCCGCTCGTCATAGACGTTGGCCTATCCAGATGACTTCGATCGCCGAAAAGTCATCCGGATAGGCCAACGTCTATTGCGGACACGGTGCGCCACGCCGTCACCGTGGCGCGGGGACCGATAGTTTCGGGGCCGTGGACGAGCCAGGGCAGTTGCGGGAGGCTGGCCGTCATGTCTGTGACGCGTACCGCTGAGGTCTTCGTCGATCCGCACTTCACCATCGGTGAGGTTGATCCGCTGCTGTTCGGCTCGTTCGTCGAGCACCTGGGCCGGTGCGTGTACACGGGGCTGTTCGAGCCCGGCCATCCCGCCGCCGACGCCACCGGCCTGCGCACCGACGTGCTCGCGCTGATCCGCGAGCTGGGCGTGACCATGGTGCGCTATCCGGGCGGCAACTTCGTCTCGGCATACCGCTGGGAGGACGGGGTCGGCCCGGCCGACCTGCGGCCCCGGCGGCTGGACCCGGCCTGGCGCACGGTCGAGACCAACCGGTTCGGCCTGGGCGAGTTCATGGCGTTCACCCGGGCCGCCGGGGTGGAGCCGATGATGGCCGTGAACCTGGGCTCGCGGGGCATCGCCGAGGCGGGCGACCTGCTGGAGTACTGCAATCATCCGAGCGGCACAACGCTGTCGGACCTGCGGGGCGCGCACGGCTCACCGGAGCCGTACGGCATCCGGTGGTGGTGCCTGGGCAACGAGCTGGACGGGCCATGGCAGGTCGGGCACAAGACCGCCGACGAGTACGGCCGCCTGGCCGCCGAGACCGCCCGGCTGATGCGGCTGATCGACCCGTCGGTGCGGCTGACCGCCTGCGGCAGCTCCGGGTCGGGCATGCCGACGTTCGGCGAGTGGGAGTCGACGGTGCTCACGCACGCGTACGACGAGGTCGACTACCTGTCCCTGCACGCCTACTACGACCCCGACGCCACCGATCAGGCCTCCTACCTGGCCAGCGCGGTGGACATGGAACGGTTCATCACCGACGTGATCGCGCTGTGCGACGCCGCCCGCGCCCGCCGCCGCTCAGCCAGACGCCTGTCGCTGTCCTTCGACGAGTGGAACATCTGGTACATGTCCCGCCAGCGGCCCGGCCAGGGCGAATGGCCGCGCGCGCCGCGGTTGCTGGAGGACGTGTACACGGTCGCCGACGCGGTGGTGCTCGGCAGCCTGCTGATCACGCTGCTGCGCCACTGCGACCGGGTGACCGCGGCGTGCCTGGCCCAGCTCGTCAACGTCATCGCACCGATCACGACCGAACCCGGCGGCCCCGCCTGGCGGCAGACCACCTTCCACCCGTTCGCCCAGGCCGCCCGTCACGGCCGCGGGCAGGTGCTCCGGCTGCACGTCACGTCGCCGACGTCGGAGACCGCCAAGTATGGCGACGTGCCGCTGCTGCACGCCACGGCCGTACACGGCGAGGACGGCACGCTGACCGTCTTCGCGGTCAACCGCGACCCCGCGGCGAGCCTGCCGCTGACGGTGCACCTGGGCGGCTTCGCCGCGTCCGGGCCGGTCACCCACTCAGTGCTGGCCGACGCCGACCCCACCGCCGTGAACACGATGGCCGAGCCGGACCGGGTGACGCCACGGGACCGGCCCGCACCACCGGTCGAGAACGGACGCCTGGCCCTCACCCTGCCGCCGCTGTCCTGGAACGTGATCCGGCTGCCGCTCGCGTGAGACAAGGAAGGGCACCTTTCCACATCGCGCAGCGATAGGAAGGTGCCCTTCCTTCAGGTCACCAGCGGTCGTGGATCTGGGGGCGGATCAGGTCGTCGTAGACCTCGGTGACCACGCGGAGCTGGTCGGGCAGCAGGGCGGGCAGGTCGGCGGCCGCCGCGTTGGCGCGGGCCTGCTCGGGGTTGCGGGCACCGGGGATGACGACGCTGACGCCGGGCTGGTCGATGATCCAGCGCAGCGCGAACTGGGCCATGGTCGCGCCCTCGGGCACCAGCGGGGCCAGGCGGCGCACCGCGGCCAGGCCGGTGGCGAAGTCGACCCCGGAGAACGTCTCGCCGACGTCGAACGCCTCGCCGTGGCGGTTGTACGTGCGGTGATCGTCGGCCGAGAACGTGGTGTGCTCGTCGTACCGGCCCGACAGCAGGCCACTGGCCAGCGGCACGCGCGCGATGATGGCGACGCCGGCGGCCGCGGCGGCGGGCAGCACCCGCTCCAGCGGCTTGAGCCGCAGCGCGTTGAGGATGATCTGCACGGACGCGACGTTCGGCCGCGCGATGGCGGTCAGCGCCTGGTCGCACGTCTCCACGCTGACGCCGTACGCCGCGATGCGCTTCTCGTCGACCATGGCGTCCAGCGCGTCGTAGACGGCGCCGTCGGCGTAGACCTCGGTCGGCGGGCAGTGCAGCTGCACCAGGTCCAGCGTGTCCACGCCCAGGTTGGCCCGGGACCGGTCGTTCCAGGCCTTGAAGTTGTCCACGTGGTAGTTGGCGGCCTCCTGCGCGACCCGGCGGCCCATCTTGGTGGCCACGGTGATCCCATGGCCGGGTCCGCGCTCGCGCAGGAACCTGCCGATCAGGGTCTCGCTGCGGCCGTCGCCGTACACGTCGGCGGTGTCGACGAAGTTCACGCCCGCGTCGACCGCGGTGGCGAGCACCGCCAGGGCGTCGTCCTCACTGACGCTGCCCCAGTCCGCGCCGAGCTGCCACGCGCCGAGCCCGACCACGCTCACGTTCCGGCCTGTCCGGCCGAGGATTCGCTGCTGCACCCGCACAGCCTACGGCGGGCGGCGGCGACCCACCTCGGTCAGTCCCGGTCGCGGCTGTGGCGGCGTCCGGCGTCGTTGGCCTTCTCGATGGCGCGGGCCAGCTCGGCCTTGGTCATGTGCCACCGCCCGGTGATGTTCATCTTCTTGGCCACCCCGAGCAGCTGCTCCTTGGTCTGACTGGACTGGAACCGCAGCTTGCTGCGCATCTCCCGTTGGATCGGCATCGGGCCTCCGCTCGCTCGCACTGCCTACTCGATCCCCAGCGTGCCGTCGCGGGGACGATCCGGTCCGCCGACCTCGGCGTTGAACTCGTACCGCTTGTCGAGGTGCGGGGTGTCGTCGTACTCGAAGGTCAGCGCGTTGACCACGTCGACCACTCCGGGTACGCCGCGCACCAGGCGCTCGGCGATCTGGGCCGAACTGCGCCGGCCGGTGCCGCCCAGCAGCGTCACCACGCCGTCGTCGACGGCCGCGTCGATCTCGGGCGGCTGCACGAACAGCATGCCCGCGATGATGTCGTGCACCACGTCGTGCCGGATCGCCTCGTCCGAGCGCCGGTACGTACGCAGCAGGTCGCGCCGCGACACGATGCCCACCAGCAGCCCGTCGGCGTCGACCACCGGCAGCCGCTTGAGCCGCTCGTCCTCCATGATCCGGGCGGCCGCCACCACGGACGCGCCCGGCGCGACCGTGATCACCGGGCTGGTCATCAGGTCCTCGGCCTGGTCGCCCCCGGCCTTGGCCCGCGCCACCGCGCGGCGCTTGCGCTCGAACAGGTGCCGCTGCGGCTCCTCGCCGCTCAGCGCCAGCTTGTGCAGCAGGTCGGCCTCGGAGACGATGCCGACCACGACACCGGCCGGGTCCAGCACCGGCACCGAGCTGATCCCGTGCTCGGCCAGCCGGTCGATGATCTCCTTGTACGGCGTCGCCGTGCCGACGCTGACCACCGGAGCGGACATCACCTCCCGCACGGTCCGCACCGCCATCGCCCGACCCCCTCATTCGGCCGCTGTCCCCCGCCCGCGCAGGCCAGACTGGAGAGGTGAGCCATCGCGGCCGGTGGGTACATGCCCACTGTGATCGTACCGAGCCGGACGTGCCCGTCCGGCCCGGTTGACCCACCCGGAGGTGCATGATGAGGTCCGACGTGGCCTACCGCAGCGGTATTCCCGCCGCGGCGCTGAGCAACCACGAGCTGTCCCGCGAGCTGGCGTCGCTGCACCGCACCCGCCACGACACGTTCGTGCACGGGTCGGACAGCGCGCTGGCCAACCATGATCACCGCAGCCGCGAGCTGGAGCTGGAGTACCTGCGCCGGTTCCCCGAGCGCGATCCCGATCCGCGGCGGTTGCGTCCCGTCGGCTGACGAGGGCGGCCCGGCCGGCCAGCCCTCCCACCACAACGGACAAAATCGTCCATATCGCACCGATGAAGCGCGTGTCCGGTCAGGTCAGTGACCCGTGAAGAGGACCTTCACCCGCTGGTGTCCCCGCTGCACGCCGTCCCCGGCGGTCAGCCGACCGGCGAGGGTGTCTGCGGCGTCACGGGAATCGGTGGCGTGCTCGGCGTCGCGCGGCTCTGGCCAGCGCAACTCGTCTCGTCCACCACTATTCGGGTCAAGCGGACGAACGCGGCTCACCACGACAATCCACTTGCCGGCGGCCGCCTTTCGCCTCCTCCACCAGAACATCTCTGCCTCCGTATCCGCGTACGCCGAGTGCCCACCGTACCGTGGCTCGTTTAAAGGAACAGCCCTCGGTTGCGGGGTACGTTGGGAGACCCACCGACCTCATCGAGGAGGGCAAGGTGACAGGCCTTTTCGCTTCGATAGGCGTCGACCTCGCCCGGGAGGACCTGCGGCAGTTCACCATGTCGGTCGTCGCCGCCGGGATCGCCGTGCCGCTGTCCCGCCGGTTCTGCGACCACGTGTGGACCGATGTGTCCGGCGCCCGCGTGGTCGCCCGCGCCCACTGGGGCCGCGTCCACCACCTGCAGCCGTCACTGGCCGGTGGTGCGGTGGCGGTGGCCTGCGAGAACATCCGCCTGATCGACGACCGTACGGCGGTCATGGACCTGCTCGACGAGACCGGCGGCGGCCTGGTCTGCCCCGTCGCGGTGCACCTGGAGGACCACACCGCCCTGCACGTCGCCGGTGGCGGGCTGGCCCGTGGCCAGGTGACCCTGTCCGCCCTGGCCGAGACCTTCGAACCGCCCGCCGAGGGCACGGCCGCACCCGCAGCGTCCGGCCTGGTCAGCGACGACCTCGTCCGCGCCGGCCGCGCCGCGCCCGGCTGGACCCCCACCGCCCGCGCCCGCCTGCACGGCACCGTCCGCCTGGCCGAGCTGCGCACCAACACGCTGACCGGCAGACCCTTCCACTGGTTACGCCTGCGCGTCCACCCCACCATCGACATCGACGTGGCCGCCCCCAGCTCGACCCTGCCCACGACTCCCGCCCCCGGCACCTCCCTGCGCGCCCGCGCCGTCCTCACCGGCCGTCTGGACCTGCAACCCGACACCCTGAGGAAAGGAAGGGCACCTTCCCATCGCTCCGCGTAGCGCATGGGGCCCTGTCACCGCTCGACCCGCCGCGACGTGCGGCGATACAGTCCGGGACCTGTCTCACCATGCAGAGACAGGTCCCGCCTGACGCCTCCAGGTCGTGCCCAGCGTGGTTGCGCCGTGTCCGGGGACCTCGTGGGACCCGGCCGCCGGCGCGGCTGAGATCTGGCGCCATCATCACACCCGGCGATTACCGGCGCGTCCCCCGTCCGACCATGCCCTGGCGTTGCTTCGGCCTAGGTCACCGACCCGTGATCAGCCGCAGCGTGGGGTGCGCGACGGGCGCGAAGCCCAGCGCCCGGTAGAGCGGCTCCCCGTCGGCCGTCGCCCGCAGATCGACCGCCGAGACCCCACGCCCGGCGAACCAGTCCAGCAGCGCGGTCATGCAGGCCCGCGAGAGACCCCGGCGGCGGTACGCCTCGTCGGTCACCACGTTGTACACGTACCCGGTGCGCCCCGACGGGTTCGCGGGCCCGCCCAGCCGCTCGTCGATCGCCCCGACCGCACACGCGGCAAGCCCGTCCGCGCCGTCCACCACGTACGCCGCCATCGTCGGCCCAGCCTCCGCCAGCCGCCTCCGCAGCAGCGCCCGGGAGTGCTCCTGCCAGGGCCCCGGCTCGACGGGCTGCCCCGCCATCGCGCCGAGCATCACCGCACGCAGCCTCACCAGCTCCGTCGCATCGGCCGCCGTCGCCCGCCTCGTCTCGATCACGCACCGCAGGCTAGCCGAGACGGCCGCCCCGGTCAGGTCACATACGGGCAGTGGCGGCAGCCTCGGGTGCAGCAGAAGCCCCGCTTGGCCAGGAACCCGGCGCTGAGCACGAACAGGCCCGACGACGGGTCCAGGTAGCCCGGGGTGCCGTCGCGCAGCGCCACGTCGTGCCGGGCCAGGATCTCGGCGCGGTCGGGGTGGTCCTCGCCGAGCCGGGACGGGTGCGGTTCGTCCAGCTCACGCGGTGCCAGGGGCCATCGTTGCCGAGGTGCGGGCATCCGGCGACGATATCGTGCGGTCCCCGGCGCATCGACGCCTGGTGACATCATCGACCTCATGACCGCCATCGAGATCGTGCTCGGCGACATCACGGCCCCCTCGACGCCCTGAACGGCTGACGGCTCAGGCGGGCGGCCCGTCGGCGGCGACGCGGGCGTACAGCAGCATGTCGCGGCGCTGCCCGCCCAGCTCCATCCAGCTGCGCAGCAGGCCCTCGCGCTGGAATCCGGCGCGCTCGGCGGTGCGCACCGAGGCCGTGTTCCACGGCTCGACGTGCAGGTGTACCCGGGGGATGGCGAGGTCGGTCAGCGCCCAGCGGGCCACCGCGGCCAGCGCGTGCCCGGCCGCGCCGCGCCCGCGGGCCGACGGCGCGATCCAGTAGCCGGTCGCCGCCCGGCCCTCGGTCATCTCCGTGACCCAGAGCCCGATCTGGCCGACCGCGCGGTCCCCGGCCCGGTCGGCGATGGCGAAGGAGTAGCCGACGCACTCCCGTGCCCGGTCGTGCTGGCGCTGGACGAACGCCAGTCCCTCGGCCTCCCGGTACGGCACCGGCACCGAACTGATCACCGGGATGTACGGATCAGCCGACGCCTCCTGGAGCAGCGGCAGGTCGCCGACGTGGAACGGGCGCAGCAGGAACGGCCCCGCGTCGAGCTCGGGTATCACCAGTCCGTCGGTCACCGCGCGAGTCTGCCACGCGCGGCGACGCCAAGACCGCCCTGTCGCAGGCGGCCATGGAGCGGCGAAGATCGCCGTTTCCGGTCAGAACCTCGGGTCAGACCCCAGCTTTTGACCGGAAACAGCGATCTTCGCGGCGGGCCCCAGCGGGCCCGCGTCGAGCGGCCCCAGCAGGGTTCAGCGGGTGAGGTAGGTGGTGGTGGTGAAGTCGGCGGGCAGGGCGTTGCCGGTGAGGTCGTGGGCCCAGAGGCCGACGAAGGCGCCGGTGAAGCCCCAGATCTGGAAGACGCCGTCGGGGCTCGCCTCGATGGCGTGCTCGTCGGACAGGATCCGGGCGTCCAGCGCCGTACCCAGCGGCTGCCAGGCCTGCCCGTCGGCGGACCAGCTGAAGCGCAGGTCCGGCAGTTCCAGTTCGGCGCGCAGGTGGACGGGGCCGTCCGGCGGGACCGGGATCGGCACGTGCGGTGGGCGGTGCAGCCGTCCCCGGTCGCAGGACAGCAGCTCCAGGCAGCGGCCCAGCCCCTCGCGCCAGGTCAGGTACGCGTAGTGCCAGTTGCGCGTGTTGTAGTACGCCGTGATCCCGGCCAGGTGCTGCGGCGTACGCGGATCGGCCTCGACCGACGCGCTGAACGTGCACGACGCCGCGGTGACCCGGCGCGCCACCAGGCTGGTGTCGAACCGCGACGACGGCGAGCGCCCGCCGTGCAGCCGCAGGTGGCCGGGCCGGGCGTGCAGCGACGCCCAGTCGGCGTGGAACGGCCGCCGCAGCGTGCTCCACTGCGGGCCGAGCACCGGCGCGTCGAAGGAGTCGGTCTCCGGTTCGCCGGGCCACGGGTGCGCGGGCAGGTCCGGGGCCGGGACGGTCAGGGCGGGCCGTGCTCCCTCGATGCGCGGCCAGCCCTCGGCGGTCCAGGTCACCGGGGCCAGCGCGGTCTCCCGCCCCAGCACGCAGTCGTCGCGTTCGGTCAGCGGCCGGCCGACCAGGTACGCCAGGTACCACTCTCCCGCCGGGGTGTCGACCAGGCTGCCGTGCCCCGCCTTCTGCAGCGGCAGCCCCGGCTCGCGGGCCGCGCTGAGCAGGGGCGTGTCCGGGTCGACCTGGTACGGCCCGAGCGGCGAGCGCGAGCGCGCGACCGTCACCTGGTGGTCCCAGCCGGTGCCGCCCTCGGCGGTGAGCAGGTAGCACCAGCCGTCGCGCCGGTAGATGTGCGGGCCCTCGGTGTAGAGCGCGGGCGTGCCGGAGAAGATCGTGACGGGTTCGCCGAGCAGCTTGCCGGTGGCCCGGTCGAACTCCTGCGCGATGATGCCCGCCGACCAGTGGTGGCCGGGCCGCCAGTCGAGGTCGTTGCTGAGCAGCCAGCTCCGCCCGTCCTCGTCGTGGAACAGCGACGGGTCGAAGCCGCGGGCGTGCAGCGGCACCGGGTCCGACCAGGGCCCCTCGATCGAGGTCGCGGTGACGACGTAGTTCGGCACGTCCCAGAACCCGCCCGCGTACCCGGCGACGTTGGTGAACACGACGTAGAACACCCCGTCGGCGTACGACAGGCACGGGGCCCACACGCCGCCGGAGTCGGGCGTGCCGTTCAGGTCCAGCAGCCGCGGCTCGGTGAGCACGCCGCCCAGGGTGCGCCAGTGCACCAGGTCGCGCGAGTGGTGCAGGCGCACCCCCGGCATCCACTCGAACGTCGACGTGGCGACGTAGTAGTCCTCGCCCACACGCAGGATCGACGGGTCGGGGTGGAAACCGGGCAGGATCGGGTTGCGGATCATCCCTTCACCGCACCGGCCATGATGCCGCCGACGATCTGGCGAGCCAGCAGCAGGAACACGGCGAGCACCGGCAGCACGCCGAGCAGCGCGCCGGTCAGCATCAGCGCGTAGTCGGTGTAGTAGCCGCTGGCCAGTACGGACAGCGCGACCTGCACGGTGGGGTTCTCCGGGTTGAGCACGACCAGCGGCCAGAAGAAGTCGTTCCACGCGCCCATGAAGGTGAACAGGCCGAGCACCGCCGCGGCGGGCCGGATGCCGGGCAGCGCCACGTGCCAGAAGATGCGCACCAGCGAGCAGCCGTCCATCATCGCGGCCTCGACCAGTTCGTTGGGCACCGTCTCGTCGACGGCCTGGCGCATCCAGAACACGCCGAACGCCGACACCAGCGCGGGCACGATCAGCGCCTGCAGGTGGCCGGTCCAGCCGAGCTTGGTGGTGAGCAGGTAGAGCGGGATGATGCCGAGCTGCGTCGGCACCATCATCGTCGCCACGACGGTGACCAGCAGCGCGTTGCGGCCGCGGAAGCGCAGCCGGGCGAACGCGAAACCGGCCAGCGCAGAGAAGAAGACGTTGCCGACCGCGACGGTGGTCGCCACGATCGCCGAGTTCATCAGCGCGAGCGCGAACTCGGAGCTGTCGAAGACCCGGCTGATGTTCTCCATCAGGTTGCCGCCGGGCACCAGCGGCGGGGTGGCCTCGCCGATGGCGCTGTTGTCGGAGCTGGCCACGACGAAGGTCCAGTAGAGCGGGAAGATGGACGAGGCGAGCACGGCGGCCAGCAGCATGTAGATCAGCGGCTTGCCGCGGCCCCCGGCCGGGCGGGCCCGCCGTCGGCGGCGGGTCACGGCGGTAACTGCGGTGGTGGTCATCGAGGGCTCCTCAGCGGCTCGCGACGGTGCGGCGTACCACCGCGAAGTTGATCAGTGCGAAGACGGCGACGATCAGGAAGAGCACCCAGGCGATGGTCGCGGCGGAGCCGGCGTCGAAGAGCGTGAAGCCCTTCTCGTACAGGTACATCGTGATCGTCTGGTACTGCCGGTCGGAGCCGCCGGTGCCGGTCGAGGCGCCCTTGGACTCGAACAGCAGCGGCTCGGCGAACAGCTGCAGGCCGCCGATGGTGGACACGACCGTGGTGAACAGGATCGTCGGGCGGATCATCGGCACGGTGACGGTCCAGAACGCCTTCCACGTCGACGCGCCGTCCAGCCGGGCCGACTCGTACAGGTCGCTCGGCACCGCCTGCATCGCGGCCAGGTAGATCAGCGCGTTGTAGCCGGTCCAGCGCCACGTCACGATGGCCGCGATGGCCAGGTGCGAGGACCAGACGTTGGCGGGCCAGTCGACCGGGTCGAGCCCGACCAGGCCGAGCAGCCAGTTGACGATGCCGAAGTCGCGGCCGAAGACCTGGGCGAAGACCAGTGCCACCGCCACCACGGACACGACGTTGGGCACCAGCACCCCGGCGCGCCAGAAGGTGCGCCCGCGCAGTTTCGTGTTGAGCAGCGCCGCGAGCCCGAGCGCGATGAACAGCTGCGGCACCGTCGAGATCACGAACAGGCTCAGCGTGTTGACCAGCGCGTTCCAGAAGTCGGGGTCGGCGAACAGCTCGCTGTAGTTGGCGAGGCCGATGAAGCCGGCGTCGCCGTTGATGAGGTGCCAGTCGTGCAGCGACATCCACAGCGTCGCCAGCAGCGGGTATGCCCCGAACACGGCGAACAGCACGAAGAACGGTGCGACGAACAGGTACGGGGTGAGGTGCCGGTCGAGGCGCCCGCGCATGTCAGCTCCTGGAGGGGGAAGAAGGGGCGGCACGGCGTCGAGAGGTAACGCCGTGCCGCCCGGGTCTCACTTGCCGAGGGCCTTGCCGGCCTCGGTCAGGGCCTGCGTCCAGGCGTCCGCCGGGGACTGCTTGCCCTGCTCCACGCGGGCCAGGGCTCGGCCGAAGACGGGGCGCACGTCGGCGTCCTTGGTGCCGCGGTAGTTCGGCTGCAGGGTCTCGCCGGACTTGGCGTAGATCTCGCCGACCGGGGCGTTGCTGAAGTACTCGTTCTTGAAGCCGATGACGGCCGGGTTCTTCAGCGTCTCCGGCTGCGAGGGCAGCGAGCCGACGCTCTGGAAGATCTTGGCCTCGGAGTCCGGGGAGGTCAGGAACTTCGCCAGCTCGTACGACTCCTTGGCGTGCTTGCCCTGCTTCGGCACGGTCAGGAAGGAACCGCCCCAGTTGCCGCCGTTGCCGGGGATCTTGGCGATGTCCCACTTACCGGCGTTGTCCGGGCCGGAGCCGTCCTTGATCAGGCCCAGCATCCAGCTCGGGCACGGCAGCGTGGCGAACGTGCCCTGCTTGAAGCCGACGTTCCACTGCTGGCTGAACGGGTCGAGCTTGGCCGACATGCCCGGCTTGTTGGCCACGGCGGCGACCTTGTCGAACGCCGTCTTCACGGCCGGGTTGCTGTCGCCGACGTAGGTGTCCGAGGTGTCGAAGTAGCCGTACGGGGTCTGGTTCATCATGGCCTGGTAGATGTTGCCCACGCCGTCGAACCACTTGGCCTTGCTGCCCGAGCCGATGAACCTGTCGCCGACCGCGAAGTACTCGTCCCAGCCGGTCCACAGCGCCGACACCGCGTCACGCTCGACCGGCAGGCCGGCCGCCTTGAACAGGTCGGAGCGGTAGCACAGGGCCAGGCCGCCCATGTCGGTGCCCAGGCCCATCACGAAGTTGCCGTTGTCGGCCAGGCTCTGCTCCCACTTCCAGGGCAGCCACTGCTGGGACAGGTCCTTCGCGCCGAGGTCGGCGAGGTTGACGAACTTGTCCTTCGACTGGCGGAACTGCGGGATGTAGCCCTCTTCGACGGCCTCGATGTCGGCCGCGCCGGCACCGGCGCCCAGGCGGGTGGCCAGCTGCTTGTGGTGCTGGTCGAACTCGGTCACCCGGAGCTTGACCGTGATGTTCGGGTGCGCGGCCATGTAGTCCTTGACCAGCGGCTCGTACCCGAAGTCGCTGAACGTGGCCACGGTGAGGGTGATCTTCTCGCCGTCACCGGTGCTCTCGTCGCCGCTGCCGCAGCCGGTGAGCGCGAGCGCTCCGGCGACGAGACCGGCGGCCAGGCGAACGCCCCTGCGGGCGAACACGCCTCCTGCTGCCATGCGTTCCTCCTCGATGAACGGGCCGGCGGGCGGCCCGGAAAGTTGAGTCAGGGAGCTCCCGCGCCGCCGGGAACCCGAGGAGTTCCGGCAGCGGCGCGGTGACAGCAACCTAGGAGCGGGCGAAACAAACGAGAACAAGTTTCGAAACATGGTGGTCACTCGCCCGATGGTGTTGCGAAACTGTCCGGGTGACCGCCGTACCCGAAACCCCAGGCCGGACCGTCTCGCCCCGGTGCACCCTCGGTGACATCGCCCGCGAGGCGAACGTGTCCGTGCCGACCGTGTCGAAGGTCCTCAACGGCCACAGCGACATCTCGCCGCAGACCCGCCGCCGCATCGAGACCCTGCTCACCCGGTACGGCTACCAGCGCCCCCGCGCGCCACGGCGCAAGACCCAGCGCGGGGACCTGATCGACCTGGTGATAAACGAGCTGGACAGCGCCTGGGGCCTGGAGATCCTCACCGGCGTCGAGCAGGTCGCCGAGGCGGCGGGGCTGGGCCTGGTCGTCTCCGCGGTGCACAACCGGGCCAGCCTGACCCGCCGCTGGCTGGAGGGGCTGATCTCGCGCGGTTCGCAGGGCGCGATCCTGGTGCTGTCGGACCTGTCCGAGGACCAGCGCGCCGAACTCCAGCGCCGTACGCTGCCGTTCGTCGTGGTCGACGGGGTCAGCCAGCCCCCGCCGGACGTGCCCAGCGTCGGCGCGACGAACTTCTCCGGCGGGTACGCCGCCGCCGAGCACCTGATCAAGCTCGGGCACCGGCGGATCGGCGCGATCGGCGGCCCCGAGCAGCTGCTGTGCAGCCGCGCCCGGATCGCCGGCTACCGCGCCGCGCTGGAGTCGGCGGGCCTGCCCACCGACCGCGACCTGGTCCGCTACGGCAACTTCCAGCACAGTGGCGGCCTGCGCGCCGCCCAGCAGCTACTGGCCCTGCCCGACCCGCCGACCGCGATCTTCGCGGGCAGCGACCAGCAGGCCACCGGTGTCTACGAGGCGGCCCGCCTGGTCGGCCGCCAGATCCCGCACGACCTGTCCGTGGTCGGCTTCGACGACCTGCACTACGCCCAGTGGACCGCCCCTCCGCTGACCACGATCCGCCAGCCGCTGCACGAGATGGGCGCCTCGGCCGCGCGGCTGCTGCTGCGCCTGGTCAACGGCGAGCACCTGGAAGCTCCCCGCATCGAGCTGCACACCGAGCTGATCCTGCGCAACAGCACCGCCGCGTTGCGCTGAGCCCTCACTGACCGCAACGCGGGGCGTGCGTTGCGGTGCATGTTTCGAAACTTCACGACACCTGTCCGTAACAGGCCCTAGCGTGCCCAGCCATCGATCCTTCGCTCCGGAAGGCAAGGCACTCATGGGCTCTTCGCTCCCCCGCCGCGGTCGCGCCGCGCTCGGGGCAATACTGGCCGCCACCCTGGCCGCGGCAGGGGCGCTGGCGTTCGCGCCGGCCGCCGGCGCCGCGGTCAGCGGCCGCAACCTCCCCGCCGACGGCAAGATCCGCTTCTTCATGGGCCAGGACAGCACCACACTGGCCGAGTACAAGTCGGCCGTGCTGGACACCGACGCGACCGCACCCCGCCCCGGCGGCGTCACCCTGTACACGAACATCGTCTTCCCGGACGCCCTGGCCGGGGTCAACTCCGGCGTCGACTACGGCTCGGGCCTGGTCGACTTCAACGCCACCCTGGGGCAGTACCCGGGCGCGGCGCTGGCCGTCGGGCTGTACCTGTCCGACACCAAGACCGGCTGCTACAACCAGCCGCTGCGGGCCATCGCGGGCACCGGCGACGCCGACGTGGTGACGCTGACCCCGCAGTACCGGGCCAAGGTCGACGAGCTGATCACCTGGTTCAAGAACACCGGGCGTGAGGTCTTCCTGCGTATCGGCTACGAGTTCGACGGCCCCTGGAACTGCTACAGCGCCGGCTTCTACAAGCAGGCGTTCCGCTACATCAAGGGCCGCATCGACGCCCTCGGCGCGAGCAAGGTCGCCACGGTGTGGCAGTCGGCCGCGTGGCCGCTCAACGAGCACACCGACCACCCCGAGTGGAACTACGTCGTCACCGCCGCCAACCACTACGACGTCTGGTATCCGGGCGACGACGTGGTCGACTGGGTCGGCATGTCGGCCTTCTACGGCAGCACGTACGCCGCGTACCAGTGGAGCTGCCGGGGCGTGGACACCTCGCCGCGCGCGCTGCAGGACCGGGTGCTGACGTTCGCCCGGGGCCACGGCAAGCCCGTCATGATCGCCGAGTCCTCGCCGCAGGGCTTCACCACCGGCACCCGCACCGCGAGCTGCATCCTGAACAAGGCCCCGCAGTCGGTGACCGCCGACCAGATCTGGAACACCTGGTACGCCGACTTCTTCGGCTACATCGCCGCGAACGCCGACGTGATCCGGGCCGTCGCCTACATCAACACGCACTGGGACGCCCAGACGATGTGGCAGTGCTCGGGCTCTGCGGGCACCGCGGGCTGCGCCAACGGCTACTGGGGCGACTCGCGTATCCAGGCGGACCCGACGATCAAGTCGCGCTTCCTGACCGAGCTGCGCCACGCCCGCTACGTCAACGGCACCGGCACGTACTCCCCGCCGCCGACCCCGAGCACGGGCCCGTCGCCGTCGGCCCAGCCGTCCCCGTCGACGCAGCCGAGCCCGTCGGCCAGCCCGACGGCGTCCCCGAGCCCGTCGCCGTCCGGCGGCACCGGCGGCAACCCGTACGGCCAGCTCCAGGCCGAGTCCGCGAACGCGCTCAACCAGGCCTCGATCGTCTCCGACGCGGCCGCGTCCGGCGGCGCGAAGGTGCGCGCCAACACCGGCGGCGCGTCGCTGACCTTCACCAACCTCAACCTGGGCTCGCCCGCGCCGACGCAGATCAAGCTGCGCTACTCGTCGCAGCGGCCCACCAACTCCGCCTTCACCATCGAGGTCCGGTCCGGTTCGGCGACCGGCCCGGTGCTGGCCTCGCCGGGCGTGCTCGGCACCGGCTCCTGGACCACCTACCAGGACCTGACCTACAACCTCAGCAACGCCCCGACCGGCACCACGACGATCGTGATCGTGTTCCGGTCCAACGACTCGTCCCCGGTCGCCGACCTGGACTACGTGACGTTCGTCGGCACCGGCGGCTCGGCGACCAACCCGCCGCCGTCGCCGTCGACCTCGCCGACGGCCGGGCCCAGCGCCTCGCCGAGCCCGTCGCCGACCACCACGCCGGGCACCGGCCGGCGGCTGATGCTGGCGGGGCAGTCGACCGCCGGGTCCTACCAGGACATGGACAGTGTCGTGGACACCCCGGACGGCGGCTCGGTCTACTACGAGGTCAAGTCCGGCACCTGGGTCAACACCAACCACCGCGACTACGCCACCCAGCTCGCCCAGCGCGGGCAGGTCATCCAGGTCGGGGTGAGCTGGAAGGACAACCCGCCCGGCTTCACCGGCGGCGACGAGAACACCAAGGCGGCCCGCTCCCGCGCGGTCACCCAGGAACTCGCCAACGGCCAGCACGCGGCGCAGTTCACGAACCTGATCAACTTCATCAAGGCGTATCCGGCCGCGACGTTCCAGCTGCGCATCGACTACGAGGTGAGCAGCTTCTACCACTGCACGGACGCGTCGTGCGCGTCGTACAAGAACGCCTTCGCCAGGATCCGGCAGCTCATCGCCGGGCAGGTCGGCAACAACGTGCGCTACCAGTACCACCCGGTGCGCGGCGAGTACGAGCAGCTCTACCCCGGTGACGCCGTCACCGACTGGATCGGCGTCTCGATCTTCGCGCACGAGCTGTGCATGCCGATCCACGACAACGGGTATCTCTACAACGGCACCCCGCCCGCCAACTACGACGTGACCACGTCGCAGTGCCGCAACGCGTACCTGGCCAAGGACGCGTACGGCAACGACACCGCCGTGTGGAAGAGCTGGGACCACGACGGCAACGTGCTCAAGATGATGAAGTTCGCCAAGGACCACGGCAAGCCGATGATCGTGTCGGAGTCCGGGATGATGAACTTCACCGCCGACGGCTCGGACACCTCCGGCCTGGAGCCGGTCGCCGGGGACAGGTGGATGCAGCGCCTGTCCAGCCTGCTGGCCTACAACGGCCCCATCCCGAACCAGTCCGGCACGTACGACCTGAGCAACGTCATCAAAGCCGTCGTGTACATCAACCTGGACTTCCGCTACGGCTGGGACGGCATCGCCGACGGCACCTTCGACTTCCCGGTCAACTCGACCTGGTTCGCCGACGGCCGCCTGACCCGCTACACCGCCGCCAGGTCCACCTTCTGCACCATGCTCGCTACCCGCGACTTCCACTCCCGCTGCTAGCAGCCGGTTGGTTCGAAGGAAGGGCACCTTCTTAACGCGCTCAGCGGTGCGGAAGGTGCCCTTCCGCACGCGACAGGCCGTGCGTCCCGTACGTCACGCGCTGAAGCGGTGCAGGGTCCAGCGGGTGGGCGGCGAGGTGGCCGGGTCGCCGTCGGTGCTCCACTCGGTCACCGAGCCGGGCGCGACCACCGTGTCGAACGCGCGCAGCAGCGGCTGCATCCCGAGCACGTGGAAGGCGCTGTTGACGGTCTCGCTGTGCCCGACCAGCACCACGGTCTCACCCGCGTGCCGGTACGCGATGTCGATGATCGCCCGCCCGGTCCGCACCACCAGCTCCGCCCAGCTCTCGTTCTCCCGCTGGAACGGCCGAAACACACCCCCGCCCGGCAGCTCCGCACCCTTGAGCACGGACAGCGGCTGCCCATCGGCGTACGCCGGATAGTGCCAGGTGCACAGGCCACAATCGGTGTCCGCCGGCACACCCAGCGCCGCCGCGATCGGCGCGGCCGTCTCCACCGCCCGCCGCAGCACCGACGAGTACACCGCGACCGGCCCCGAAACCTCCCCCACCAGCCGCCCCGCGACCGATACCGCCTGCTCACGCCCCCGAGGCGTGAGCCCCCGGCACCCCGCACTCCCACCGACGAACCGCTCGACCGAATGCACCGACTCCCCATGCCGCACGAACATCAACCGGGTCCGCATCGGACCGATGCTACGTCCCATCCGTCAGGCAGGCGCCTCAGTTAATGATCAACCTTGAAGGACCTTCCCCAGAGGGACCGCGGGGTCGGTGAGGCGGGCCGGGTCGGCGGGTGTGCCGGAGAGGCCTGCCTTGACCAGGGCGGACAGGTCGTCCTGGACGTCCCAGATGTTGATGTTCATGGCGGCTACCACGCGGTCGTCGTCGGTGAGCCAGAACGCGACGGCCTCGGGGGCCTTGCCGTCGCGGACGGCCGGGTCGCCCCGGAAGACGACGCGGGCGTAGTCGCCCGGACCGGCCCAGCCGCAGTACTCCATGCCCAGGTCGTACTGGTCGGTGAAGAAGTAGGGCACCTGCTCGTACGACACGTCCTGGCCGAGCATCGCCTTGCCCGCCGCCTTGCCGCCCGCCCGCGCGTTGGCCCAGTGCTCGGTGCGCAGGTGCCTTCCCAGCAGCGGGTTCAGGGTCGAGGCCACGTCACCGCAGGCGAAGATGTGCGGATCGGAGGTACGCAGGTCCGGGCCGGTGACGATCCCGTTGTCGACGTCCAGTCCTGCCTGCTCGGCCAGCTCAGTGGCGGGCCGGATGCCCACCCCGACCGCGACCAGGTCGGCGGCCAGCTCGGTGC
The DNA here is from genome assembly GCF_011297335.1 of Catellatospora methionotrophica. Lineage (GTDB taxonomy): Bacteria > Actinomycetota > Actinomycetes > Mycobacteriales > Micromonosporaceae > Catellatospora > Catellatospora methionotrophica. The sequence continues at coordinate 17,571 of NZ_JAAOTJ010000033.1, forward strand.
CGTCGTCGAGCACCACGCTGCGTACCGCCCCGTCCAGGCTGCCGAACTCGCGCACCCCGGTGCCGAACCGGAAGGTGACCCCGTTCGCCTCGTGCATCTGCTGGAACAGCGCGGCCAGCTCGTCGCCGAGCACCCGGCGCAGCGGGGCGCGGTCGGCCTCCACGACGGTGACCGGGCAGCCGTAGCCGCGCGCCGCAGCGGCGATCTCCAGCCCGATCCAGCCGCCGCCCACGACCAGCACCTCCGGCTTCGGGTCGGCCGTCAGCGCCGCCCGCAGCGCCGCCGAGTCCGGATAGGCGCGCAGGTAGTGGATCCCGTCGGCGTCCCCACCCGGCACGTCCAGCCGCCGCACGACCGAACCGGTGGCCAGCAGCAGCTTGTCGTAGGCGAACTGCTCGTCGCCGTCGAGCGTCACGGTGCGCGACTCCGGGTGCACCGCCACCACGCGGCGGCCGAGCATCAGCTCGATGTCCTGCTCGTCGTACCACTCGCGCGGGTGCACGTACGCCTTCTCGCGGGCGTCCTTGCCCTGCAGGAAGCCCTTGGACAGCGGCGGGCGCTCATACGGCACCTCGTCCTCCTGCCCGATCAGCAGCACCCGGCCGGTGAAGCCCTCGGCTCGCAGCGCCTCTGCGGCTCTGGCCCCGGCCAGCGCCGCACCGACGATCACGAATACCTGCTCGTCCGCACTCATGCCGTCCACCCTCTCGCATCGACGGCCCGCCGGTCCACCGAAACCCGGCAGTCGTCCGGAAACGCGCTCGGGCAGGCGTGCCGTCCCGCTGCGCCGTAACCTCGGCGTCCACCCCGCGAAAGGAGCCGGGAACATGGACGGCCGGTGCGGGCAAGTACAGGCATGACCGTGACGACCCAGCACGACCCGCCGTCGGCTGCCGACCCACCGCCCGGCGACGCCGAGCCGGACCCGGCGGACCTGGGCGCGATGTTCGACGCGTACGCGCGCGACCTGCTCCGCTACGCCGGGCGGCGGGTCGGCGAGCAGGTCGCCGAGGACGTCGTGGCGCAGACCTTCCTCATCGCGTACGAGCAGCGCCACCGCCACGACGCGACCCGTGGCCCGATGCTGCCCTGGCTGTACGGCATCTGCGGCAACCTGCTGCGCCGCCACCAGCGCACCGAGGTCCGGGCGCTGCGCGCCGTGGCCGCCGCGCAGTCCCACGCCGCTGACGAGGACGCGCCGGACGCCCGCTCCGCGGAGCGGGTCGACGCGCAGCGCACCGTGGCCCGCGTCGCGACCGCGCTGGCGAAGCTGCCCCGCCGCCAGCGCGAGGTGCTGCTGCTGTTCGCCGTCGCCGACCTGGAGTACGCCGAGATCGCCCAGGCGCTCGGCATCCCGCTGGGCTCCGTGCAGTCCGCCCTGCACCGCGCCCGTACGAAGATCAAGTCCGCGCTCTCCGCCCCCGGAGGTCCCCGATGAACCGCACCGACCCCGACCTGACCGCCGTACGCGACCTGCCCGCCCTCGACCCGTCCGACGAGTCCGTCTCCCGCACCTGGTACCTGCTCAACGCCCGGCACACCGCGGCCCGGGGCCGCAGCCCACGGCGGCTCGCCCGCTGGCTCGTGCCGGTCACCGCGGGACTGGTCGTCACGATCGTCGCGCTCGGCGCGGTGACCGTCGGCGGCCTCGGCGGACACCGGTTCGCCACGCCGAACATCGCGCTGGTCAAAGCCTCCCACCAGCCGCCGCCGACGGCCCTCGGCACGAACCCCATGCTGTCGAAAACCACACCGGAAGCCGTCGCGGCGCTGGCGGAGCTGGCCCGCACCGCCGAGCACACCGCCGCCGCCGACCTGCCGCCGGGACACCTGGTACACGTGCTCACCGAGGGCTGGGCCTCCTCCCTTCGCAGCGACGACCGCACCGGCAAGGTGGTGTTCCAGCCACGGGAGACCTGGCTGGACCCGCAGGGCATGATCATCCTGAAGCTGCTCGACGGCGACCAGAACCTGTTCGACGGCCTGCACAGCAACCACGAGGGCGAACTCGCGCAGGCGCGGACCTTCCTGAACGACAACGGCCCGAGCATCGCGTTCCCGACGCCGCAGTGGCTGGCGCAGCTGCCGACCGAGGCGGAGCCACTGCTCACCGAGCTGCGCGCCGACGTGCCCGACGGCGGCCAGACCTGGACCAGGGACCATGCGCTCTGGGACGCGATGGCCGGGCTCTACCAGGCGTGCGACCTCCTGCTCAGCCCACAGCTGCGGGCCGGGCTGCTACGTGCCTTCCAGGGCATGGACGGGCTGACCGCCGGCACGGTCACCATCGACGACATCGAGCTGGTCGCGATCCGCCACACCGACGGCCGGTCGGCGGTCGAGATCCTGTTCGACCCGGTCACGGCCTGGGCCGTCGGGCGGCGCAGCATCGACCTGTCCGGCGAGGTGACCCTCGTGCCGCCGGACCCCGGCCCGAAGTTCGAGCCGCTCGTCAGCTACCACGGCACCTGGCGGCAGAGCATCGTCGCCACCGTCGACGAACGCTGACCCCGCCCGGGGGTGCGGGAACCGGCCGAGCCCGGCTCCCGCACCCTCACCGGTCGAGGGGGTATGAATGAGACATGTCTGAGTTGGGCGAATACCTGTCGAGTGAGGTCGTCGTCGACTACGCCGACGGCCTCATCTCCCGCCGCGAGGCACTGCGCCGCCTCGGCCTGCTCGGCGTCGGCGCGGCCGTGGCGACCCCGCTGCTGGCCGCCTGCGACGCGCAGCGCGACACCACGACACCCCCGCAGACCGCGCCGACGCCCGCAGCCACCGGCCCGGCAGGCCCCACACCCCTGCCCACCGAGCCGATCACCTTCCCCGGCCCGAGCGGGCAGCTCCAGGGCCGCTGGGCGGCCGCGGCCGATCCCAAGGGCTCGGTCCTGGTCGTACACGAGAACAAGGGCCTGACCGACCACATCGCATCGATCGCCGGGCGGCTCGCCGCCGCGGGCTGGTCGGCGCTGGCCGTCGACCTGCTGTCCGAAGAGGGCGGCACCGCCACCTTCACCGACCCCGCCCAGGCCACCGCCGCCCTGAACGCCGCCCCACCCGCCCGCTTCATCGCTGACATGAAAGCCGGGATCGGCGAACTGCTGCGGCGCAATCCCGGCCACACCGTCGGCGCGATGGGCTTCTGCTTCGGCGGCGGCATGGTCTGGTCCCTGCTCGCCGCGGGCGAACCACGCCTGCACGCCGCGATCCCGTTCTACGGCCCGTTCCCCGCGAACGCCTCGATGGCGCGGTCCCCCGACGCCGCGGTGCTCGGCGTGTACGCCCAGCTGGACGACCGGGTCAACGCCACCCGCGACGCCGCCCGCGAAGCCCTGACCAAGGCGGGCCTGACCTTCGAGATCGCCACCTACCCCGACGTCAACCACGCCTTCTTCAACGACACCGGCGCCCGCTACAACGCCCCCGCCGCCACCCGGGCCTGGACCAGACTCACCACCTGGCTATCCGAACACCTCACCTGACCACCCCGACTCACGCCGCTCGGCGTTTGGCTGCGACGAAGGCCTTGAGCGTGGTCAGGGTCCACGCGTTGATCACGTCGGCCGGGGTCAGCCAGCCACGCTGCGCGATCGCGATCCCGAACCGCATCATGTCCAGGTGCACCGTCGAGTGCGCATCCGTGTTGATGGCGAACTTCACCCCGCGCTCCCGCGCCCGCATGATCAGCTCATCGGGCAGGTCGAGCCGGTCCGGGAACGCGTTCACCTCCATCGCCGTACCGGTGGCCGCCGCCGCGTCGAACACCGCGTCCCAGTCCGGCTCGACCTGCTGACGCCGCCCGATCAGCCGCGTCGTCGGATGCCCGATGATGTTGACGTACGGGTTCTCGCACGCCTTCACGAACCGGCTCGTCAGCTCCGCCGGCGTCTGCGTGAAGTGCGAGTGGACCGAGGCGACACAGATGTCGAAACCCGCCAGGAACTCCGCGTCCCAGTCGACGCCGCCGTCGGGGTCGATGTTCAGCTCGCTGCCGTGCAGCAGCGCCATCTTCCCGCCCTCGGCCAGCGCCCGCAGCTTCTTGCGCTGCGCCAGCATCTTCGCGTCGGTCATCCGCTGCATCGGCATGTCCTTGGCGTGGTCGGTGACCGCGTAGTAGCGGTAGCCCCTGGCCCGCGCCGCGGCCAGCATCTCCTCCAGCGTGGACACCCCGTCGGTGAGGTTGGTGTGGGTGTGCAGGTCACCACGGAGGTCGGCCTCGGTGACGAGCTGCGGCAGGCGGCCGTCGCGGGCGGCGGCGACCTCGCCCCGGTCCTCGCGCAGGGCGGGCGCGATCCAGGGCAACCCGAGCTGCTCGTACACCTCCTGCTCGGTCTCCGACACCAGCAGCGTGTCGTCCTCGGCGCGGAACAGCCCGTACTCGGACAGCTTCAGCCCCCGGCGTACGGCGATCTCGCGTACCCGGATGTTGTGCTCCCGGGAGCCGGTGAAGTACTGCAACGCCGCGCCCCACGACTCCGGCGGGACCACCCGCAGGTCGACCTGGAGCCCGCTGTTCGTCCGGATCGACGTCTTGGCCGGGCCGCCCGCGATGACCTCCCCGACGAGCGGCAGCTCCGTGAACGCCGCCATGATCGGTTTCGAGTCGTGCGAGGCGACCAGGATGTCCACGTCGCCGATGCTGTCCCGCCCGCGCCGCAGCGACCCGGCGTACGTGCACTTCTCGCAGCCGGGCAGCGCCGACAGCGCCGCGATGACCTCGTCGGCGACCTCCAGCGCGGCGGACACCAGCACCCGGCCGCCACTGTGCCGCAGCACCTCGATGCCGTGCAGGATGTTCGCGGCGGTCTTGGCCCCGAACCCGCGCAGGCCCGCCAGCCGTCCGGCCTCGATCGCGTGGACCAGCTCGTCTATCGAGGAGAGGCCCAGCTCGCGGTGCAGGGTCATGGCCTTGGCCGGTCCGAGGCCGGGGATCGCCATCAGCTCCCGCACCCCGGCGGGCACCTTGGCCCGCAGCTGCTCCAGCACCTCCATCCGGCCGCTGGAGAGGTACTCGACGATCTTCTCCGCGGTGGACTTGCCGACGCCGGGGATCCGCTCCAGACCCTTCAGGTCGAGCGTCGCGACGTCGGCGCCGTATCCGGCCACCGCGCGGGCGGCCTTCTCGTAGGTGCGGGCCCGGAAGGCGTCGCCGCCGGTGATCGCGATGAGATCGGCGTACTCCTGCAACGCCGCCGCGACGACCTCGTTTGGCCGGGCCATGCCGTCCAGTCTACGGTGGTCACATGATCCGCAGGCGCGTTGTGGTCTCCGGCGAGGTGCAGGGCGTCTACTACCGCGACGGTTGCCGCCAGCAGGCGCAGGCCGCCGGGGTCGCCGGCTGGGTGCGCAACCGGCCCGACGACACGGTCGAGGCCGTCTTCGAGGGCACGCCCGACGGCGTGGACCGCCTCGTCTCCTGGACAAGGCACGGTCCCGAGCTGGCCGTCGTCGACGGCGTGGCCGTCTATGAGGAGACCCCCGAGGGCCTGTCCGGCTTCGCGATCCACCCCACCGCCTGACCTGTCCGTCCGCGTGCGGGCGGTGACGGTCCGGACACGGATGTCCGCGCGATGGCGGGGCGTCGATAGGATCGCGGCGGCTAGTCGAGTTCCTGGGGAGGCCACACCATGGTGGATTACACGAGCACGCCGCCGCGCAAGCCGGGGGCGCCCGTCTGGGTGTGGATCGTCGTGGGGCTGGTGCTGCTGCTCTGCTGCTGCCTGGGCGTGGGCGGCGGGCTGTACTACTACCTGCGGCCCGGCACTGGTCCGGTCGCGGTCGCGCCGACGGGGACCTGGCAGCAGCAGCTCGCCTCGATCGACGGGGTGCGCAACTATCTGGCCGAGGGCGCGCTGAGCCAGGACCACGCCCAGGGCCCGGTCGTCTACCCGCAGCAGCCGCCGGTCGGCGGCCAGCACAACGGCACCTGGCAGACCTGCACCGGCATCGTCTACGACGCGCCGATCGCCAGCGAGCGGGCCGTGCACAGCCTGGAGCACGGCGCGGTGTGGATCACTTACCGGCCGGGCACCGGTGACGGTGACGTCCGGGCGCTGGCCGCGAAGGTGACCGGCCGCGACTACCTGATGCTGAGCCCGTACCCCGGCCAGGACGCGCCGATCTCGCTGCAGGCGTGGGGATACCAGCTGAAGGTGGACCGGGCCGACGACCCGCGCGTCGACTTCTTCATCACCGCCGCCCGCCGCAACGCCGCGCCCGAGGTCGGCGCGCCGTGCTCCGGTGGCACCCGGGAGACCGGCGAGCTGCCTCCCGCCGGGACCGCGGCGTGAGCGGACGGCGCACAGGCACCGGGGCCCGTTCCCGTTCTTGACAGCCCTGATCCTTCCTGCATAGATGTATTTATTGTTAACGCAGCTATACGCCGCGTTCGCATAACGTCTCATCAGGACTTTCGTCAGGAGTGAACCGGTGCTTCGTGCCTATTTCGCACGCCACAAATCAGCATCGACCTGGGCCAGGTCCATCCTGCACGAGGCGGCGTTCGCGCTGGACCTCAAAGTCGACACGGTCCACGTGCCGGAGCAGTGGGCCCCCTACGACTCTCTCGGCGACTACGTGCGCGCCACCCGACCCGACCTTCTGATCATGACGAACGCGAAGCCGGAATGGGTGGACACGCTGCCCGAGCACCGGGCGTTCCACCTGATCCGCGACCCGCGCGACATCGTGGTGTCCGGCTACTTCAGCCACCTCAACAGCCACCCCGAGGTGGTCGGCGGGGTGCCGTGGCCCGAGCTGGTCGAGCACCGGCGCAACCTGCGCACCCTGGACGAGCCCGGCGGCCTGCTGGCCGAGGTGGAGTTCAGCAGCATGTTCCTGGACCCGATGGCGCGGTGGGACTACACCCGGCCCGGGATGCTGGAGCTGCGCATGGAGGACGCCATCGTCGACCCGGTGAAGTCCTGGACCGCCATCCTCGGGCACCTGGACCTGCTCACCCCCGACGGCTCCGGGCCGGAGAAGGCCCGCATGGCCGCGGCGCGCTGGAACGTCGCCGCGCGCCGGGGCACCCCGCGCTGGCTGGCCTACCCGCGCCACGTGCTGCCCCGGCTGCCGCTGCACCGGCTGCCCGGCGCGTACGTGACCAGCGCCTGCGAGCGCTTCTCGTTCAGCCGCCTGGCCAAGGGCCGCGAGCGCGGGCAGGAGGATGTGCACAGCCACTACCGCCGCGGCGTCGCCGGCGACTGGCGCAACCACCTCACCGCCGAGCACCTGGCCGCGTTCCGCGCCCGCTACGGCGACCTCGTGGAACGCCTCGGCTACGAGTGGTGACCGGCCGCCTCGGGCCGGTCGCGCACCGGCCCGAGGCGGCTACGGCCCTGCCGTCAGCCGTGGTCGGCGGGTGGTTCGCCGTTGACACGCAGGGCGGCCCCTGCGGCGTCCAGCGCGCGTTCGCACTCGCGCCGGGTGGCCGCGACCGCGGTGGCGTACGCGACCCGGCCGTTGACCGTGCCCTCCGGCGGCGGGGAGCGCCGGTCGCCGGGGTCGGCCAGCAGGGCCAGTTCGTCGACCGCGCTCGGCAGCCCGGCCCGCTCGAAGGCCAGGGTCTGCACGACCGTGTCCGGCCGCGCAGGGTAGAAGAAGCGCACCGCCGCTACCTGCTTGCGGTCGGGCGCGGCGACCGGCGGCTGCCCGCAGGCGACCGCCGCGGCGGCCAGCGCCACGTCGACTCCGGTGGCCCGCAGTCCCAGGTACGGGATCATGTCGCCGCCGAGCCGCCCGTTGACCTCGATGATGCGCGGCCCGCGCGAGGACAGCTTGATCTCGGTATGGGTGACCCCGTCGCGGAACCCGAGCGCCGCGTGCGCGTCCTGCAGCAGCCGCCGCAGTTGCGGATCGTGCAGCAGCGGGTCGTCGCCGTGTACGTAGTGGCCGATCTCGATGCAGTAGGGCTGGTGCCCGATCTCCTTGCGGGCCAGGCACAACAGGGTGACCTCGCCGTCGTGCACGGCCGCGTCGACGCTGATCTCCTCGCCGTCGACGTACTCCTCCAGCAGCACCTGTGGACGCCAGTCGGGCAGCGCGCCGTGACGCACCGCGCTGGTGAACTCGTACGCCGCGGCCAGCTCCTCGGGCCCCGCCACCTTGATCACGCCGACGCTCAGCGCCAGGTCGCTGGGCTTGAGTATCACCGGGTAACCGATCCGGGCGGCCTCGGCGAAGGCCTGCGCCAGCGAGCCGACGGGCACCGACGCGGGCTGGGCGACCGCGGCGGCGGCCAGCGCCCGGCGGGTCAGCAGCTTGTCGCGGCAACGGGCGGTCACCGCCGGGTCGCCGGGCAGGCCCAGCTCCAGGGCCAGTTCCGCGGTCTGCGGGGTGCGCGCCTCGTCCCAGGTGAACACGCCCGCGACAGGCCCGCCGGACAGCCGCCGGGCGGCCTCGGCCATGGCCTTCACGTCGAGCAGCGGGCCCAGTTCCGTGGCTCCGGCGATGTACTCCAGCTCCCAGGTGGGCGCGACCCCGGTGAACAGGTGCACCCGGTAGGCCGGGGCCAGCGAGCGCAGCAGGTATTCCCGGAACTCGCGCTTGCCGGTGCGGACCATCAGCAGCAGCGGACGGTCGTCGTGGACGGTCATGCTCTCCCTCTCGACCCCGTGGCGTTGTGTCCGACAAGCGGGATCGGCACGCACAGCCTCACGTGCCGATCCCGCCCTGTCAACAGCCGTACGTGCGCCTACGCGCACACCGTCGGTTCAGGACACCAGCCACAACGGCACGAAGTCGGCCATGGCCTGGTATCCGGTGTCGTTGGGGTGGATGTGGTCGCCGCTGTCCCACTCGGCCCGCAGTTTGGACGGTGCGGCCGGGTCGCGCAGCAGCTGGTCGAAGTCGACCACACCGGTGAACTCGGCCCGGTGCGTACGGATGTACTCGTTGATCGCCAGGCGGCTCTGCTCCTTGTCCGGCGTCCAGGAGGAGAAGCCCTCGAACGGCGTGATCGTCGAGATCACCACCTCGACGCCGGCGAGCCGGGCCTGGGCGGTGATCTGCCGCAGCCCGCCGATGACCTTCTCCGGGGCGTCGGCGTAGATCTGCAGGTCGTTGATGCCGAGCGCGAGCACGACCGTCTGCACGCCGGTCTGGCTGAGCACGTCGCGCTGCAGCCGGGCGAGCCCGTTCACGCCCAGCTCGGCGTACCCGATCTCGGTGCCGTCGTGGGTGACCGCGTTGCCGGCCAGGCCCTGGTTGAGCACGCCGATCTCGGAGTGCGGCGAGTGCCCGGCCAGCAGGCGGGCGGCCAGCCGGTCGGTCCAGCGCGCGTTGCCGTTGATGGTCGACTGGCTGCCGTCGGTGATCGAGTCGCCGAGCACCACGACCGCGCCGGGCGACTTGCGGCTGAGCACGTCGACGCCGGTGAGGAAGAACCAGGAGTTGCGGGTGCCGGTCAGGCTCGCGCCGGTGGGTTCGGCGACGGTGTCGCCGGTGCCGTAGTACGCGGCCTGCCGCGAGGTCCAGTGCCAGGTCGCCGGGCCGGTCGCGACCGGCAGGTAGATGCTGACGACGAGGTCGGACAGCTCCGGCACGGTCACCGGCAGCGGGTCGCTGACGACCTGGCCGCCCTTGGGGATGGTGATGCCGGGCGCGCCGTTGAAGGTCAGCTCGGCCACGCTGGCGGGCAGCACGTCGGTGAGCGCGGGCGTGGCCGCGTCGGGGCGGGCCACGGTGGCGTGCCCGACGGTCACCGCGCCGGTCCCGAAGGTGTTGGACAGCCGGATCCGTGCCGCGCTGCCGCCCACCGAGGTGTGCACGATCATGCGGATGGTCTGGTCGGCGAAACCGGTGCCGGACAGGCCCGCGCCCGCGCCGGTGGGCGCCGCCGACCAGGAGCCGACCCATTCGTCCTTCGCGCCCGCGGTGGCCCCGCCACCGGGTCCGGCCAGCACGCCGAGGGTGGTCGCCAGCAGGGCCGCGGCGAGCAGGGCCCGACGCGTCGAGGGGTGCTTCACAGGGGAGAACCTCCTTGGGCGCGGCCGCGGGCCGGGCGCCGTCGTGGGGTGTGCGGCACTCAAATTACGAAGAAATGTTTGCACGAGTCAATATCTGCCGACTCAGCTGAATGGACGGTCCGGACAGGTTTCCCGCCTGGCGGTGTCACCGGTGGAGCACACCGAGTTGCGGCACTATGGTGCGAACATGGACCTTCGTGATCTGGACCGGCGTGCCCTCGCCGCGGCCGCCGCGGCCGTGAACCGTGTCAAGCGCGCCGATCTCGCCCGGCCCACGCCGTGCGGCGACTGGACTCTCGGCCAGTTGCTCGGGCACATGATCGGGCACAATCGCGGCTTCGCCGCCGCGGCGGCGGGCAAGCCGACCGATCCGGCCGTCTGGGACGACCTGACCCCGCCCACCGATCCGAGACGCGCCTTCGCCGACTCGGTCACCCTCGTCACCAAGGCGTTCAGCGCCAAGACGCTGCTGGACCGCAAGATCGAGGTGTACGGCTACGGCACCTTCACCGCCCCGACCGTGCTCGGCATGCACTTCGTCGACTTCCTGGTGCACGCCTGGGACGTCGCGAAGGCGACCGGCACGGACGCCGCGCTCGACCCTGACCTGAGCGCGTCGGCCATGAAGATCGCCCTGCGCTGGCCCACCGACCGGCCCAGCAAGGCCTTCGGTGAGATGGTCGAACCGAGCACCGACGCCCCGCCCGGCGACCGGCTGGTCGCCTACCTGGGCCGCTCCCCCGGCTGGTCCGGCGGCCACTGAGCCGCCCGCAGCTCGGTCAGCGTCGACTCGAGCGCCCGCAGGTTCGCCCGCACCGCCGCCGCGCGCCGCTCGTCGGCCCGGCGGCGGGCCAGGTGCACCTGCTCCACCGTCTCGTACACCTCGGGCAGCTCCAGCGCGGCGACGTGCCGGAGCGCCAGCTCGGACGAGACGGGCACGGGCCGGGCCAGCCGCCGCCTGCCGCGCCGCGCGGTGACCGTCCAGCCGCCCCCGGCGTAGGCCAGCGTCACCGACACCGGCACGGCCGGACCGGTGTCCACCAGGCCCATCCGGCGGCCCAGCTCCGACGCGTACTCCTGCCACAGCGGCGCGTCCGGGGCCGCCTTGCCCGGCTTGATGTCGTTGATCTGCTGCCACAGCCGCCAGCCGAACACCGGCGTCAGCGTGGCCGCGAAGTACGCGATCCCGGCCAGCCACAGCCCGCCCGACAGCCCGAGCGTCTCCACCGCCCACGCCCCGACGATGCCGCCGAGCGGGATGCCGCCGAACGTCACCGCTCCGGTCAGCCCGAACACGCGGGTCTGCATGGCCCGGGGCACCCGGTCGAACATCAGCAGCCCGTACGTCGGGTTCACCGAGGACATGGCCACCCCGGACACGAACGACACGACCAGCGCGACCCGCAGGTCGTCGCTGAGCGCCAGCACCAGGAACCGGGGCGCCCCGCCGACGAAGTATCCGATCACGAGCGTCGCGTACCGGGGAAGCCTGGTAACCAGCGCCGCGAACGCCGCCCCGCCCGCGATCGCGCCGAGCGCGAAGGCCCCGCCGATCCAGCCCAGGGCCACCGGCGAGTCGAGGTGCTCGCGTACCCAGATCGGGATGAACACCACCGCGCTGGCCTGGTTGAACAGGTTCGTCACGAACATCATGCCGACCAGGCTGCGCAGTAGCCGCTCGCGGCGCACGAAGCCGAACCCGGTGCGCAGCCCCTGCCAGTACGACTCCTGCGTGCCACGGGCCGGATGGTTCTGCTCGCGGCTGATGCGCACCAGCCCCAGCACCACGCCCGCGCAGGCCGCGAAGGTCGCCGCGTCGGCCCAGATCGCGCCGACCGGGCCGAGCCAGGCGATCAGCACGCCCGCCACGGCCGCGCCGATCACCATCGCCATCCGGTTGAGCGCGGAGAAGACCGCGGTGACCCGCGCCATCGGAGTGCCCGACAGCTCCACGACCGGCGGCAGCAGCACCCGTTTGGACTTGTCGCCGACGCCGCGCAGCGCGCCCAGCGTCGCGATCAGCGCGACCAGCACCGCGAAGTCGCCGCTGCCGAACGCCGCGATCGCCCCCACCACGACGGCGCTGGCCAGGTCGGTCACGATGGAGACCTCGCGCACCCCGAACCGGTCGGCCAGCGGCGTGCCGAAGATTCCGGCCAGGATGTACGGCATCGCCTCGGCGAACGCGACCACGCCGACCTTCGTCGGATCGTCGGTGGTCACCAGCACCAGCCATGGGATGGCCAGGAAGGACATGCGCGAGCCGACGGTCGACACCAGCTCGGCCCCGAGCAGCCCGATCAGCGCCGCTCTGCGCTGCATCGCCACCTCCCGCGACATCACGCCACACCGGACGGCCGCGGCGGGTCAACAGACCCTACCGACGGGTTTCGATCTCCGTCCACCACCGATCGGGCCGGGTGCGACACCTTCACGTGCCGCCGGTGCGGCCATAACATCAGCGGGTGAGGTTGGAGCTGCGGCACCTGCGGTTGGTCTGCGCTATAGCCGACGCCGGCAGCGTCACCAAGGCGGCGGCCGGGCTCGGCCTGGCCGCGCCCGCCCTCACCACCCAGCTGCAGCGCATCGAGCACGCCTTCGGCGGACGGCTGTTCGAGCGCGACCGGCGCGGCGCGCGGCCCACGCCGCTCGGCGAGCTGGTGCTGTCGCGGGCCCGGGTGCTGCTGCCCGCGGTGCAGGGCCTGCAGGACGAGGCGGCCCGGTTCGCGGGGCTGGCGCACGACTCCGGCGGCGACGGGCTGCCCGGCTACCGCATCGGCGCGGTGAACGGCCCGCTCGTCGGCGGGGTGATGCACCGGCTGGCGGCGGCGCAGCCCAGCGCGCTGCTGAGCACCTATCCGTCGTGGTCGTCGGCGGAGCTGGCGGCGATGCTGGCCGACGCCCGGCTCGACTTCGCGTTCATCGGCACCTGCGGCGAGGCCAACCCGCCCGACGACAGCCGCCTGGTCTGGCACACCGTGGCGACCGCCCCGGTCTTCGTGCTGCTGCCCGCCTCCCACCCGTACGCCGACGCCGACGAGGTGGACCTCGCCGACCTGGCCGGCTCGCGGTGGGCGGCCACCCCCGGCGACGGCTGCTTCGCCGGATGCTTCGCCACCGCCTGCGCCCGTGCCGGGTTCACCCCCAGCCCGATCCACGAGAGCGACCTGGGCGGCTGCTCCGACCTGGTCCGCGGCGGCAGTGTCGTCGCGCTGTGCCAGCCGACCTTCCGCGAGATCGCGGGCGTACGCGCCGTGCCTCTCGCGGGCACCCCGCTGCGCTGGCGGCACCTGCTCGGCTGGCACCCCGGCTCCCCCGCCGCCCGCGTCGCCCCGCTTCTGATCAGCTACGCCGAAGAGTCCTATGGCGACGCCATTCGCCTCAGCCCCACCTACACCCGCTGGCTCACCCATCACCCGGCCTGACCAGGCTGATCACCACATCAAGGCACGGCGGCGACGATGAGCGGCGTCCACAAATTCATGGTCAACATGCGGCCGGCAGTCGTGGTGATCCCCACGGATGCCCTTAGCCTGGCTAAGGTGTGACGGTGATCGGATTCCGTGCGCCGGTGACGGCGGCGCTCGCAGTCGTGACCATGCTCAGCCTGCAGGGCTGCATCGGCGTCGGCGATTCGTGGGCGCGCGACCAGGCCGCGCCGAGCGTCGCCACGTCGCCCGCCGCCGCCCAGCCCAGCGCGAACGCACCCGGCGCCACCTCGGCCGCGGGAGCCACCATCAGCCGGGTGGAGTCCAATGTGGCCGCGGTCGGCAACCCGACCTGCGGCGGCGTGCTCCCCCCGGCCGTGACCATCACCGCCGAGATCGCCGACGGCGGCACGCCGGTGACCGCCCAGGCGCGCTACGCCATGACCGGGGGCAGCTACACCGGCGAGCTCGCCCTGACCCGCGACGCGACCATGGCCCGCTACACCGCGACCCTGCCCAAGCTGGAGAGCAAGCACTTCACCAGCGCGTCGACGAACATCTTCGTGACCGTGACGATCCAGGGCGGGGCGCAGCCCGGCTACACCTCGATCACCGTGACCCCCTGCGGCGGCAGCAACCGGGTCTGACCGGCCGCCGTCAGCGCGTCACCGACGGCAGTTGCCGCAGGAACCGCCGGTCCGCCGGGGACACCTGGGCGACCGGGCGGCTCGCGGCCAGCACGACGTCGAGCGCCCTGTCGGGGTCGGCGGCGTAGTGGCCGCTGGCCCAGGCCGCGTTGGCCTCGATCACCGCCCACTCCGGACGCCCGGTTCCCGCCTCCTCAACCAGGCCCACGTCGACCACCACCGCGCCCGGCAGCTCCGGCACCCCCGCGCCGAACAGCCCCGACGCGAACCCGGCCGCCTCTGCGCACCGCGCGTCCTCGGCGGCCGTCGCGAGGTCCAGCTCACCGTCCACGGCATACCGGCTGACGGCCCGCACCCGCCCCGCCGCCACGAACAGCCGGTACTCCGCCCGGAACGCCACCACGTCGCTGACCAGCACCGCCGTGTCGGCCTCCAGCACGTCCGGCCCCGGCAGATCGGCCCCGGTCGGGTAGACCCGCGCCGGGAAGCTCTTGTCGTCCGGCGGTTTGACGAACGCGGGCCGGTCCAGCCCACGTGCCCGCGCCAGCGTGGTGAAGACGACCTCGCGGCGGGTCCACCGCCGGGGCAGCCGGGCCAGCCAGTCCTGGTCCGGCTCCAGCAGCCCGGCGCCGAGCTCCGCGCCGACCGCGTCGGCGAACAGCGGCCCGGCGTACAGGTGCGCCCCGGCGTGCCCGGCCAGGTGCTCCGGCAGCCGCCAGGTGCGCAGCGTCTCGACCCGCATCCCGCGCCGCCGCGCGGCGTCGGCGAGAGCAAGCCCGGTCTCGGTCACCCGCGGCGGCAGAATCAGCACTCGGTCCACGACGCGCCATGCTGCCAGCCCGCACCCTTCGACGACCAGCCGTTTCTGACCCGTCGCGGCTCGCCGCCGGGTGGTCAGGCCGCTTTCGCGGCGGCGGGCGTACGCCGCACCGCCCCCGCCCCCGGCCGCGTGACCACCTCCCGGGGCGAACCGACCTCGTGCCCGTCCTCGCAGCTCAGGTGCGTGCGCACGGGCGATCCGCAGTCCCGGTGCACCATGTCGACGGGCGGCCCCGCGGGGTCGGCCAGATACCGGTCGCCCCACTCCCGTACGGCGACCAGCACAGGATAGAGGTCGAAGCCCTTCTCGGTGAGCCGGTACTCGTGGCGCTCGCGCTCGCCCGGCTCCCGGTAGGGCACCCGGCGCAGCACGCCCTGCTCGACGAGCATGTGCAGCCGGTTGGTCAGCACCTGGCGGGGTATGCCGCTGTGCTCGCGCATGTCCTCGAAGCGGCGGATGCCGTTGAAGACCTCCCGCAGCACCACCAGGGTCCAGCGTTCGCCGAGCACGGCCATGGCGCGGGCGACGGTGCAGTTCTCGGCCGACCAGTCGAGTGCGGTAGGTCTCACTCCTCCAGGCTAAGTCTCGTTGACAGACTCAGCAACAGACTGCCAGGCTGAGTCCATGACGCAGACCCAGACCGAGCCGGCCGCCGGGCCCGCGACCCCGGAGCGCACCCGCACCTTCTCCTGGTCCGACCCCCGGCGCAACGCCGCCGAGCTGGGCCAGCTCAGCGGCCTGGAACTGCTGCACGCGATGGGCCGCGGTGAGCTGCCCGCCCCGCCGGTCATGCACCTGCTCGGCATGGACAGCGTGCAGGCCGAACTGGGCCGCGTCGTGGTCACCATGCGCGCCCAGGAGTTCCACTACAACCCGCTCGGCGGCGTACACGGCGGCATCCTGGCCACCCTGCTCGACACCGCCGCCGCCTGCGCCGTGCACAGCACGCTGCCCGCCGGGATCGGCTACACCTCGCTCGACCTGAACACGAAGTTCCTGCGCCCCGTCAGCATCGACTCCGGCCTGCTGACCTGCGAAGGCACCGTCATCTCCCGGGGCCGCCGAACGGCCCTCGCCCAGGCCCAGCTCACCGACGACCGGGGCCGCCTGCTCGCCCACGCCACCTCGACCTGCCTCATCTTCGACGCGTAGGACGAAGGAAGGGCACCTTCCCATCGCTGCGCGACGTGGAAGGTGCCCTTCCTAACGAGCCCTGCTCAGAGGGCGTTGGCGCGGGTCACGTCGCGATACCAGAGGGCCGAGTCCTTCGGCAGGCGGCGCTGGGTCTCGTAGTCGACGTACACCAGGCCGAAGCGCTTGTCGTAGCCGAACGCCCACTCGAAGTTGTCCAGCAGCGACCAGGCCAGGTAGCCGCGCACGTCGGCCCCGGCGGACAGGGCCGCGTGCACCGCGCGCAGGTGGCCGTCGAAGTAGGCGATCCGGTCCGGGTCGGCCACCCGGCCGCCGGACAGCTCGTCGGCGTACGCCGCGCCGTTCTCGGTCACCATCAGCGGGGTGCCGGGGTAGTCCTGGGACAGGCGCAGCAGCAGGTCGGACAGGCCGGTCGGGTCGACGGTCCAGCCCATGTCGGTGACCGGGCCGGGCTGCGGCACGAAGGCGACCCCCTCACTGCCGGGGTACATCGGATGCGCGGGCGAGCCGACCTGGGCGCGGACCAGGGCGGGCTGGTAGTAGTTGATGCCCAGCAGGTCGATGGGGGCCGCGATGACGGCCAGGTCCCCGTCGGCGATCGCGTCCGCCGCGCCGAACCGCTCGAACAGGCCCAGCATGTCCAGCGGGTAGCGGCCGCGCAGCACCGGGTCGAGGAAGATGCGGTTGAGCACGCCGTCCACGCGCCAGGCCGCCGCCACGTCGTGCGGGTCGGCCGGGTCCTCGGGGCTGACCCGGGCCAGGTTGACGGTGAGCGACAGCTCGCGTACGCCCGCCGCGCGCAGCGCCTGCGCGGCCAGCCCGTGCCCGAGCAGCAGGTGGTGGGCGGCCCGGAACGCGGTCCGGTTGTCGGTGTGCCCCGGCGCGTGGTCGCCGCTGGCGTAGCCGAGGAACGCCGAGACCCACGGCTCGTTGAGCGTGGTCCAGGTGCCGACGCGGTCGCCGAGCCGGGCCGCGGTCACCGCGGCGTACTCGGCGAAGTGCGCGGCGGTGTCCCGGTCGCCCCAGCCGCCCCGCCCGTGCGACTGCAGCGCCAGCGGCAGGTCCCAGTGGTAGAGCGTCGCCATCGGCGCGATCCCGTGCGCCAGCAGCTCGTCCACCAGCCGGTCGTAGAAGTCCAGCCCGCGCACGTTGACCGGGCCCGTCCCGTCGGGCTTGACGCGCGGCCAGGCGATCGAGAACCGGTACGTGCCGATGCCCAGCTCCGCCATCAGCGCGACGTCCTCGCGGTAGCGCCGGTAGTGGTCGCACGCGACGTCGCCGGTGTGCCCGCCGAACACCCGGCCGTCGGCGCGGGCGAAGCTGTCCCAGATGGAAGGCCCGCGCCCGTCCTCGGTGGCGGCACCCTCGATCTGGTACGCCGCGGTGGCCGCACCCCACCGGAACCCCTCCGGGAACCGCAGCGGTCGCGCTGCCACCGCCATCTGTTCACTCATCGGTTCTCCTCATGGGGCACGGGCAGGCAGACAGGACGACGCCCCGCCTCAGGGCATCGCCAAGAGACCCGGCCATCGTCAGGACGACGGCGACCGGGCTGCGAGAGCGCTCTCAGAGCAGAGAATGGTGTCGATTCCGCCCTCTGTCAAGGATCTGCCCGCCGCCTCGTCGCGCCGGTATGCAACCGCTCTCAATGTGCACGCGCGCTCACGTGCGGCCCTACGTGCCGCGACCGCGAAGGGGTAGGGTCACCTTCGGCGGACCCGCCCCGGCGCGGGTCGCACGGGAACTAGGAGCGGTGCGATGAGCCAGGCACACGAGCGGCCCACGCTGGAGGCGGTGGCTCGCCTGGCCGGGGTGTCCCGGGCGACCGTCTCCCGCGTGGTCAACGGGTCGCCCAAGGTCGCCGAGCCGATCCGCAGCGCGGTGCGCCGGGCCGTGGAGGAACTGGGCTACATCCCCAACGCCGCCGCCCGCAGCCTGGTCACCCAGCGCACCGACTCGATCGCGCTGGTCCTGCCCGAGAGCGCCAGCCGCGTCTTCTCCGACGACCCGTTCTTCCCCAGCATCATCCACGGCGTCAGCCAGGAACTCGACGCCGCCGACAAGCAGCTCGTGCTGATGATGACCAACACCGTCGCCGGTTACGAGCGCGTCGAGCGCTACACCACCGCCCGGCACGTGGACGGGGTGCTGTTCGCCTCCACGCACGGCGTCGACCCGCTGCCCGGCCAGCTGTCCCGGCTCGGCGTGCCCGTCGTGGTCACCGGCCGCCCGCTGGGCCGCTCCACGGTGCCCTACGTCGACGTCGACCACGTCGGCGGCGTACGCGCCGCGGTGCGGCACCTGCTGGAGACCGGCCACTCCCGCATCGCCACCATCGCCGGGCCGCAGGACATGGTCGCGGGCATCGACCGGCTGGCCGGATACCGCGCCGAGCTGCACGGGTCGGACCGGCGCTCGATCGTGGCCGTCGGCGACTTCACCCGCGAGTCCGGCGCGACCGCCATGCGCCAGCTGCTGGAGGACGACCCGCTGCTCGACGCGGTCTTCGTGGCCTCCGACCTGATGGCGCACGGGGCCATCACCACGCTGCGCGAGCTGGGCAGGCGCATCCCCGACGACGTGGCCGTGGTCGGCTTCGACGACTTCGACATCTCCCGCTACACCGATCCGCCGCTGACCACCGTCCGGCAGCCGATCCTGGAACTGGGCCGCGAGCTGGCCCGCCAGCTGCTGCGGGTCATCGCGGGCGAGGACGTCGACCAGGCCGTGGTCCTGCCGACCGAACTCGTGGTACGCGCCTCCGCCTGACCGGATTCGGATATACAGGACTCATGGCTGAAGAGGTGGACGTCATCGTCCTCGGCATGGGCGTCGGCGGCGAGGAGGTCGGCGGACGGCTGGCCGACGCCGGGCTGAGCGTGCTGGGCATCGAGAACCGGCTCGTCGGCGGCGAGTGCCCGTACTGGGGCTGCGTGCCGAGCAAGATGATGATCCGCGGATCCGGCCTGCTGGCGGAGGGCCGCCGGATCAACGGCATGGCGGGCACGGCGGAGGTCTTCCCCGACTGGGCCCCGATCGCCAGGCGCATCCGCGAGGAGGCCACCGACTTCTGGGACGACAAGGTCGCCGTCGACCGCTTCGTCAAGCGCGGCGGCACGTTCCTGCGCGGCACCGGCAGGCTGGCCGGGCCGAGGCGGGTCGAGGTCGACGGGCAGACGTACACCGCGCGCAAGGGTGTGGTCGTGGGCACCGGGACCAAGGCCGCTGTCCCGCCGGTGCCGGGGCTGGCCGAGGCGGGGTTCTGGACCAACAAGGAGGCCATCGAGGTCGAGGAGCTGCCCTCGTCGCTGACGGTGCTCGGCGGCGGCGCGATCGGCCTGGAACTGGCGCAGATGTTCCAGCGCTTCGGGGTGCGGGTCACCGTCATCGAGGCGATGGACCGGCTGATGGCGTACGAGGAGCCCGAGTCCTCGGCCCTGATCACCGAGGTGCTCCAGCGCGACGGCGTCGCCGTGCACACCGGCTGCCGGGCGGTCCGGGTCGACGGCAGGGCCGTGCACCTGGCCGACGGCCGGGAGTTCGTCTCGGAGAAGCTGCTCGTGGCCACCGGCCGCACCGCCGACCTGCACCTGCTCGGCCTGGACACGGTCGGCCTGGACCCGGCCGCGAAGGCGATCACCGTCGACGGGCACATGCGCGCCGCCGACGGGCTGTGGGCCGTCGGCGACTGCACCGGCCACGGCGCGTTCACGCACATGGCCATGTACCAGGCGGCCATCGCGATCCGCGACATCCTCGGCCAGGACGGCCCGCCCGCCGACTACCGGGCCCACCCCCGGGTCACCTTCACCGACCCCGAGATCGGCTCGGTCGGGCTGACCGAGGAGGCGGCCCGGCACGAGGGCATCCACGTGCAGACGGCGTACACGAAACTGCCCGAGTCGACCCGCGGCTGGATCCACAAGGTCGGCAACGACGGGTTCATCAAGCTCGTCGCCGACCGCGACCGGGACGTGCTGGTCGGCGGGACGTCGGCCGGGCCGACCGGCGGCGAGGTGCTCAGCGCCCTGGCCGTCGCGGTGCACGCGCAGGTCCCGGTGCACGTCCTGCAGCACATGATCTACGCGTACCCGACCTTCCACCGCGCCATCGAGGCGGCCGTGCAGCAGCTGGAGGTCTGAGGGACACTGCCGGTATGCGACAGGTGATCGTCCGGCTCGGACTGGCCGGCATGGCGGTGGTGCACCTGTGGTGGGGGCTGTGGGCGTACGCGGCCCCGCGCCACTTCTTCAGCACGTTCCCCGGCTTCGGCCACCACTGGACGGCCGCGTATCCGCCGTACAACGAACACCTGACCGCCGACCTCGGCGCGACGTTCCTGACCCTGGCGGTCCTGCTGGCGGTGCCCGCGATCCGCTACCGCCGCGCGACGGCCCGGCTGGCCCTGGCGGGCTCGATCACCTTCAACGCCCTGCACCTGGGCTTCCACACCCTCCACCACGGCACGCTCACCGGGATCGACCTCGCCGGAAGCCTGTTCACCCTGGTCGCGGGCCTCGGCGTGCCGGTGGCGCTCCTCCTGATCGCCCCGAAGGAAGGGCACCTTCCCCACGCCACGAGTAGCGGAAGGGCACCTTCCTAACCTTAGGTAAGCGCTGAGCTGCGGTTCAGGCGAGCTGCGCGGACTGCAGCCGGGCGTACGCGCCCCGCCGGTCCAGCAGCTCGCCGTGCCGCCCGATCTCCTCGATCCGGCCGTCGCGCATCACGACGATGCGGTCGGCGTTGCGGATCGTGGACAGCCGGTGCGCGACCACGAACACGGTCCGTCCCGCGACCAGGCGCTCCATCGCCTGCTGGATCAGCGCCTCGGAGTGGGTGTCCAGGGCGGAGGTCGCCTCGTCGAGGATCAGCACACGCGGGTCGCGGATCAGGGCACGCGCGATCGCCAGCCGCTGGCGCTGGCCGCCGGACAGCCGTGCCCCGCGCTCCCCCACGACCGTGTCCAGGCCGTCGGTGAGCTGGTCGACGAAGTCCAGCGCGTTCGCGTCGGCCAGCGCCCGGCGTACCAGGTCCAGCGGCACGTCGGCCATGCCGTACGTGACGTTGTCGAAGATGCTGCCCTCGAACAGGATCGGCTCCTGCGGCACCACCGACACGAAGCG
Source organism: Catellatospora methionotrophica (assembly GCF_011297335.1). GTDB lineage: Bacteria > Actinomycetota > Actinomycetes > Mycobacteriales > Micromonosporaceae > Catellatospora > Catellatospora methionotrophica. The sequence continues at coordinate 38,709 of NZ_JAAOTJ010000033.1, forward strand.
CCGGTAGGTGCGCAGGTCCAGGGTCTCCATGTCGCGGCCGTCGAGCAGGATGCGGCCCGAGGTCGGCCGCAGGAAGCCGATGACCAGGTTCAGCACCGTCGACTTGCCCGCACCGGACGGGCCGACCAGCGCGATCCGCTCACCCGGCGCGACATCGAGGTCGAGGCCGCTGATCGCGCTGCCGGACGCGCCCTCGTACGCGAAACCCACGCCCTCGAACCGCACCCCGCCGCGCACCTCGTCGACCTGCCCCTTGCCCGCGTTGACCTCCAGGTCGGGGGCCTGCAGCAGCTCGCCCGCCGAGCGCACCGACTCCAGCCCCTTGACGAAGATCGGCCCGAGGCTCATCAGCGTCATCACCGAACCGGTAAGCGTGGTGAAGTACGCGCTGAGCATCACCACGTCGCCCTCGGTGATCGGGATCCAGCCGTAGTACGCGACCAGCGCCGATCCGGCCAGGCAGGCCACGCTCAGCACCTGCATCTGGGTCCAGGCCAGCGCACCGAAGCGCCCGTTGAGCAGATCCAGGCGCAGACCCGCACGCAGTACGCGGTCCAGCGAGCCGTCGACCCGGCGCAGCGCGTCGCGTTCCAGGCCGTGCGCCCGGGTGATCGGGATCAGCGCGGTCATCTCGGCGACCCTTGACGACAGCCGCTCGACCTCGCGGCGAAACGACTCGTTGTCGGTGCGCATCCGGTTGCGCAGCCTCATCACCAGCAGCGCCGCGCAGGGGACCAGCACCAGGAAGACGGGCAGGAACAGCGGGACCCGCAGCGCGATCACGACGGCACCGCCGAGCAGCATCATCAGCGCGCCCACGCCGACGTCACCGGCCTGCTGCACCATCTGCTCGATCGCCTCGACGTCGCGGATCACCTTCGACTGCAGCACGGCCGCGCTCGATCGGGAGTGGTAGCCGATGGACAGCTCCTGCATGCGGCGGCACAGGGCCGAGCGCAGGCGGGTGCCCATGCGGCGTACTGAGCCGCTGTGGTTGCGTACGAACAGGACGTGGAACGGGTAGTTGAGGCTCAGGCAGGCGACCATCAGGCCCGCGTTCCACCACAGCCGCTCGACGGGCTCGTGCCGCACCACCACGTCGATGACGTTCGCGGTGACCAGCGGCAGCAGCCAGGTCGGGCTGTGCTTCACCGCGAACGCCAGCACCCCCAGCAGCAACCGGAACCGGTCCTCACGCAGCAGGTAGGCGACGGTGCGCACCGGGTGCTCGCCCCGGTAGCGGTGGTCAAGGGGGTGCTGGGCCAGCGCCATGTTCGTTTACCTGCCTCGCCGGGCAGCCCACGTGCGAAGGGGTCCGTCGCCACGACGCGCTGCCCTTCGCCTTCGAAGTCCACCCCGAGCCTAACCGCCCCACCCCCACCCCCCGGCCGCCCCACCCCGCCGCCGTCCTACCCCCGGCCGCCCCACCCCCGGCCGCAACTCTTAAAGAGTTGCGGCCTCAGGGGTCGTCGGAAGGCGCGAGTCTTTAAGAGTTGCGGCCGGGGTGGGCGGCCAGGGGTGGGGCGTGACGTTGGGGAGTCGCGGTCAGGAGGAGGGGGTGGCGAGGGACTGGACGACTTCGAGGGCGCCGGTGACGTGTTTGCCGATGTTGGCCTGGGAGGAGAAGACGTGGCGGACGACGCCGTCGCGGTCGATGACGTACGTGACGCGGCCGGGGAGGATGCCGAAGGTCGCCGGGACGTCGTACGCCTTGCGCACCTCGCCGCCGTTGTCGGCCAGCAGCACGAACGGCAGTTTGTAGCGCTGGGCGAAGCCGTCGTGGGACTCGACCGAATCCGAGCTGACGCCGATGACCTGCGCGCCCGCCTCGGTGAAGACCTCGTAGCTGTCCCGGAAGGAGCAGGCCTCGGCGGTGCAGCCGGATGTGTTGTCCTTCGGGTAGAAGTACAGGACCACGGTCTGCTTGCCCCGGAAGTCGCTGAGCCGCACCGTCTGCCCGTCCTGCGACGGCAGTTCGAACTCGGGGGCCAGCTCGCCCACCTGCGGACCACGTGCTTTCGCCATGCCTGCCTCCACTGTCACCGGATCATCCACCGTCGGACCCGAATCGTATTCGTGTCCGTTCGGCCGAACACACACCCGGTGCTGGTTGTTCCTCCGTCGCGGTCAGGCCCGCTTGGCGTAGTCGGCGATCTCGCCGAAGTCGAGGAAGACCACAGGCTCGTCGCCGACGACCACGGCCTCGTGGCCGGGCTTGATCGCCACCAGGTCACCGGTCGTGAAGTCCTGGGTGCTCCCGTCGTCGTCCATGGTGATGCGCATGGTCCCCGACACGCAGTAGCCCAGGTGGGAGGTCTGGCAGGTGGCGGTGCCGACGATCGGGCCGACGTTGGCCGACCAGCGCCAGCCCGGCTCGAACCGGGCCCGGCCGACGGTCTTGCCGGCGACCCGCACGAGATCCATCCGGCCCAGCCCCTCGAACTGCCGGGACTCGTCGGGCCGGTCGAAGTTCTTCAGCTCCATGCCGCTCATCGCGGACCGCCTCCTTCAGCGTGCGCACGTCGGGGCGTACCCCCGAAAGGCCCTTTATCGACCTTATGCCCCGCGACGCGCGAGCGGACGCAGGACGGCCGACGAGCCGGAGGGCCGGTGCGGATTCCGCACCGGCCCTCCGTTGCCGCCCAGCCGGGCCGTGCCTCAGCTGCAGGTGACGTTGTTCAGCTTGAACGCGGTCGGGTTGGTGTTGGTGCCGCTGTACGAGGCCTGGAAGCCGAAGCTGGCCGTGCCGTTCGTGGCGATGCTGCCGTTGTGCCCGGCGTTGCGGGCCGTGACGTTGGCCCCGCTGGCCGTGACCGTCGCGTTCCAGGCGCTGGTGACCGCCTGGTTGCCCGCGTAGGTCCAGGTCAGCGTCCACGAACTGATGGCTGGGCCGCGGTTGGTGATGACGACCGAGACGACGAAGCCGTTGTTCCACTGGCTGTCCACCCGGTAGCCCACCGAGCAGGCACCCGTGCCCTGGCTCGGAGACGGCGAGGGCGGGGTAGACGGCGAGGCCGACGGGGACGGCGGAGCCGAGGGCGACGGCGACGGCGGCCGTGACGGGGACACCGACGGCGACGGGACGGTGGACGGGCTCGGCGGCGGGCTGGTCACGATGCCGTTCTGCGCCAGCGAGTACGCCAGGTCCGGCATGAACTGCCCCGCCGGTCCCGCGCAGCCGTCCGCCTCACCCGGCGGCTTGATCCAGACGAACGCGTCGACGGTCGACTCGTTGGTCGCGGTCGTCGGCGCCTGGCCGGTGCCCCGGCCCGCCGGGTCGCACCACTCGCTGCCCAGCGCGCCCTTGCCGTTGCGGGCCGTGTCGATGACCTGGTGCAGGTTGCCGTTGCCCAGGGCGTTCAGCACGTTGCGGCCGAAGTTGACCTCGTCGGCGGTCCAGCGGAAGTTGGACGCGTTCGAGTAGAAACCGGCGGCGTTGGACACACCCGCCGCCTGCAGCCGCGAGGCCGTGTCGGCGGCACTGTTCCAGGCCGAGTGACCCGCGTCGAGGTACACCTTGACGCTCGGGTTGACCTGCTTGAACTTCGTCACCGCGTAGCTGATCGCGGAGTTGCGGTCGGCCTTGTCGGTCGACGACAGGCAGGTCTGCAACGCCAGCGAGTCCGGCTCCATGATGATCACTGCGGTACGCGAGCCGAGGCCCGCGGCGAAGTTGTCGATCCAGCTCCGGTACGCGCTGATGTTCGGCGCGCCGCCCGCGCTCGCCCCGCCGCAGTCGCGGTTGGGCAGCATGTACGGCACCAGCACCGGGATCTGGTTCACGCTGTTCGCGGCGCTGACGTACGACGTCACCTGGGACTGGATCGTGCTCGGCTGGTAATTGGCGAACCAGCGCGCCTGCGGCTGGCTGCCGATCCGCTGGCTGATCAGCGAGGCGCGCGAGTCGTTCGGGTTGGCCGCGAGCCACACGTTCACATTCGTCGTGGGGTCGCGGTAGAAGCTGCCGGTCAGCGTGCCTGCCGAGGCTTCGGTGGTGGCCAGTAGAACTCCGGCCAGGGTCGTGGCGGCGGTCATCGCGGCGGCTGCGGCGAGCGCGACCAGGCGGCGGTCAGCCCTGCGGCGATGGCGCGGCGATGAGGTGGGATCGGGGATCAACGCGTCTCCTTGGGACGTCTGTGCATGGTCTGCGTGCAGTTATCTGCCCGGACCCGGCTACGACAGACGTCACGGCCTCGCGCTGCCCGCACTTCCTGCCCTCGTACGGCAACGCCCAACTCCCGCGCCCATCATCCCCCGCCCCCTCCTTGAAAGGAAGGGCACCTGCACATCGGTCCCGGTAGCGCTAGGGCACCGCGTCAACGCACCACCGTGCGTGAGCAGCACGGACCGTCAGGCCGGGCCGAGGAGCCACAGGATCAGGGTGAGGGTGCCCATCGACAGCAGGCTGGAGAACAGGATCGCGTCCCGGCTCAGCGCGGTCGAGGCGCGGAACTCCGACGCGTACACGAAGGTGTTCTGCGCCGTCGGCAGGCCCGCGACCAGCGTGACCGCCAGCAGCGCCGCGCCGTCCAGGCCCAGCAGCCACCGCCCGATCAGGTACGCCGCGACCGGTTGCGCAACCACCTTGAGCAGCACCGCCGTGGTCACCTCCCGCCCCGGCAGCCGCCACGACGACGCGTCCGTCTGGTGCAGCGACATGCCCAGCGCGAACAGCGCCGCGGGCACCGCCGCGCCGCCCAGCAACTCCAGCGGCCGCAGCAGCCACTCCGGCGGCAGCCACCCGGCCGCACTCGCGGTCACCCCCGCCATCGACCCCAGAATCACGGGTGTACGCAGCGGCAGCATCGCCAGCCGCCGCCAGCGCGACGTGACGGCCACTCCCCCTCGGCCGCCCGCATCGGTCGCACTGTTCACCCCGCCGTCCGCCGCGTGGTCGCCTCCGGCAGAGGTGCCGCCCCCGGGCGTACCCGCGAACGCGACCTGCGCCATGTCGGCGGCGCGGTCCGTGCCGACGCGAGCGACGTCGGCGTGGGCAACGTCGGCGTGGGCGGCGTCGGCGTTGGCAGTGTCGGCGTTGGCAGCGGCGGCACGGATGGCGGCGAGCCCGGCCAGGTCGGCTCGGTAGGCCGAGGCGTCCAGCCGTCCGACGATCAGCGGGGTCAGCAGCATCGTCTGGAAGACCAGCACCGCCATGATCAGCGAGACGTCGTCGAGCACGTACACCGCGACCGGAACGCCGAGGTTGCCCGCGTTGAGGTACGCCGACGCCATCGCCGCGATGACCCGGTCACCGTCCGGGCCGGGCATGAGCCGCCGCGCGACGAAGTACACCGACAGCCCGATCAGCAGCGTGCTCGCCGCGATCGCGGCCAGCGGCCGCAGCGGCAGGTCCCCGAGCGGCACCTTGACCAGCGACGTGAACAGCACGCACGGGATCGCGATGACGAAGGTGAAGTTCGCCAGCGCCTGCTGGGTGGCCCGGGTCAGCACCCCGAACCGCATCGTGCCCCAGCCCAGGGCGGTGATCATCCAGATCGGAGCGAACGCGGCGAACACCTGGTCACGCTAGTCCTCCACCGGCGATTCCCCACACCCGGGTGCCCGCCCACCCCACGGAGATGACGTGAAAGATCGCCGTTTCCGGTCAAGATATGCGGTTGGACCACACTCCTTGACCGCAAACAGCGATCTTCCCGTCGCGCCCGTTAAGAAGGTGCCCTTCCTTCGGCCGGGTCGGCCGGGGGCGTCAGAGCTGGGCGCGCAGATCCTTGCGGAGGATCTTGCCCGACGCGCTCTTGGGGATCGTGGCGACGAAGGTGACGGCGCGGACCCGCTTGTACGGTGCGACGCGCTCGGCGACGTAGTCCTTCACGTCCTGGGCGGACAGGTCGGCACCGGCGGTGACGGCGACGAAGGCGTGCGGGATCTCCTCGCCGTCGGCGTCGTGGCCGGCGACCACGGCCGCGTCGGCGATCTGCGGGTGCCCCAGCAGCACCGCCTCCAGCTCGGCCGGGGGCACCTGGTAGCCCTTGTACTTGATCAGCTCCTTGACCCGGTCGACGATGAACCAGTCCCCGTCGGTGTCGACCAGGCCGACGTCGCCGGTGTGCAGCCAGCCGTCGGCGTCGACGGTCGCGTCGGTGTCGGCGCGGCGGCCGAGGTAGCCCTGCATCACCTGCGGGCCGCTGATCCAGAGTTCGCCGGGCTCCCCGACGCCGAGGTCGTCGCCGGTCGCCACGTCCACGACGCGGGCCAGCGTGTTCGGGATCAGCGGGCCGACCGTGCCGGGCTTGACCCGGCCGTCGCCGTGCACCTGAGCATGGGAGACGGGTGACAGCTCGGTCATGCCGTAGCCCTGCTGCACCAGGCAGCCCAGCCGGGCCGCGCAGGCCTGGGCCAGCTCGCCGTCCAGCGGGGCCGCGCCGGAGAACACGACCCGCAGCGCGGACAGGTCGTACTGGTCGACCAGCGGGTGCTTGGCCAGCGCCAGCACGATCGGCGGCGCGACGAAGGCGCGGCTGACCCGCTGGTCCTGCATCGCGGTAAGGAACTCGGCCAGGTCGAAGCGCGGCAGCACGACCAGTGTCGCGCCCTTCGACAGCGCCATGTTCATCAGCACGGTCAGCCCGTAGATGTGGAAGAACGGCAGCACGGCCAGCACCCGGTCGGCCGGGTCGTACTTGACCACCTCCTGGGTCTGCGCGATGTTGGCGACCAGGTTGCGGTGGGTGAGCATGACGCCCTTGGCGACCCCGGTGGTGCCGCTGGAGTACGGCAGCACGGCCAAAGTCGTGGCCGGGTCGATGTCGACCACGGGCGCGGACTCGGCCGTGGCCATCAGCTCCTGCACCGAGCGGTATCCCTCGGCGCTGTCACAGACGAGGATCTCCTGCACCTGGGCGGCGGCCGCCGCGGCGCGGTCCAGGAACGGCGACACGGTGACCAGCATCTTCGCGCCCGAGTCGCTGAGCTGGGTGGTCAGGTCCTTCTCCGTGGCCAGCGCGTTGACGGTGGTGACCGTCGCGCCCGCCGCCAGCGCCGCGTGGAAGACCACCGGGTAGAGCAGCGTGTTCGGGCTGAACAGGGCGAGCACGTCACCCGGCCGCAGCCCGGCCCCGGCCAGCCCGGCGGCGAGCCGGTCCACCATGTGCGCGAGCTGCGCGTAGGTCAGCGTCTGCCCCGTGCGGCCGTCGATCAGCGCCGGATGGTCGCCGCGCGCGGCGGCCGGGCCGATGACGAGCTGGGGGACGGAGACCTCGGGGATCTCGACGTCGGCCAGGGGGCTGGAAAAGGGCATCGTCGCCTCACTCTCGTACGCGGTGCACGTCGAAGTTCCGTCATCATGCGTGCACGTTCACGGTTCGGCAATACCCCGGCAATCCTGGGCGGCGATCCGGTCCGGACGGTCGCTGCGCGTCGCGATGATCGCCGGACCGCCCTGCGATACAACTAGCACGAGGCTGTGAGCTGCGCATTCATCGCGCGCTCGGCAACGGCCATTCATGTCGTACATCAGCGGGGGAACTTACATGCGACCTGTCACGACAGGACTGCGCGCGCTCGGCGTCGTCGCGGTCTCCACCATGATCGCCCTGGCGGCGCCCCATGCCGCCGGTGCGGCCGGGCCCCAGGGCGGCGGCAGCAACGGCGGCGGGCACGGCAAGCCCAAGCCCGCGCCGCAGGTGCCCGTCGCGGGCGTCGAATCGTGGGGCTTCAACGACTCGGGCCAGCTCGGCGACGGCACGCTGGTCACCCGGCCGAGCGCGGTCAGCGCCGCCGTGCCGGACGAGGTCCGCGACGTCGAGGCCGGTGGCCGGTTCAGCCTGGCGCTGCTGCACAACGGCACGGTCAAGGCGTGGGGCTCGAACAGCGACGGCCAGCTCGGCGACGGCACCACCATCAACCGGCCGATCCCCGGCTCGGTGCCGAACGTACGGGGCGTCAAGGCGCTCGCCGCCGGTGGCGCGCACAGCCTCGCCCTGCTGGCCAACGGCACCGTGCTCGCCTGGGGTGACAACGCCCGCGGCCAGCTCGGCGACGGCACCGTCGACGACCGCACCGCTCCGGTCGCGGTCACCGGCCTGGCCGGGCTGAAGGTCGTCGGGATCGCGGCCGGTTCGCAGTTCAGCCTGGCCCTGCTGGCCGACGGCACGCTGCGCGCCTGGGGCGACAACCGCTCCGGCCAGCTCGGCACCGGCGCGGTCAGCCCCGCCCCGCAGACGACCCCGGTCACCGTCAGCGGGCTCGCGGGCGCGAAGGTCAAGCAGGTCGACGCGGGCGACAGCCACGCGCTGGCCGTGCTCGGCAACGGGACCGTACGCGGCTGGGGCGAGAACTCGCGCGGCCAGGTCGGCAACGGCACGGCGAGCAACACCCCCGTGCCGACCCCGACCCCGGTCGTCGGCCTCACCGGCGTGAAGATCGTCAACGCGGGCGGCTTCTCCAGCCTGGCGATCGGCGTCAACGGCCGGGTCAAGGGCTGGGGCGCCAACGGCGACGGCCAGCTCGGCGACGGCACCACGGTGACGCCGCGGCCGAACCCGGTCGACGCGATCGGCCTCACCGGCGTCGTGGACATCTCCACCGCGGGCTCGGGCGCGAGCCTCGACGGCGGCTTCACCGTCGCCATCAGCAACGGCGTCATCAAGGCCTGGGGCGACAACAGCTCCGGCCAGGTCGGCATCGGGTTCACCGGGTTCGACCCGGTGCTCACCCCGGCCACCGTGGTCACCGGGCTGGACAAGCCGAAGGACGTGTCGGTCGGCTTCCAGTTCGCCCTGGCCACCTGAGCGGCGTACAGCAAAGGGGGCGGCACGCCAGGCGTGCCGCCCCTGCGGTCTGTCTCAGCCTTCGGCCTTGTCGCCCTTGCTGTGCTCGGCGAGGAAACGCTCCAGCTCCGCGCCCAGCTCGTCGGCGGTGGGCAGCGGCGCGGGCTCGGTCAGCAGGTTGCTGCCCCGGCCCCGCATGAACGCGTCGTACTGCTCCTCCAGCGCCTTGACCACGGCAGCGGCCTGGTGGTTGTCGGTCAGCTGGCGCTCGATCTCGGCGCGCACCCGGTCCCCGGCCTCGCGCAGGTCCTCGGTCGGCAGCAGCAGGCCGGTGGCCCGCGACACCGAGGTCAGCAGCAGCTCGGCGGCCTGCGGGTACTCGCTGTCGGCGAGATAGTGCGGCACGTGCGCCGCGAAGCCCATGGCGTCGTGCCCGGACTGGCCGAGCCGGTACTCCAGCAGGTTGGTCATGCTCGCCGGGACCTGCACGTCGGCGATCCACGGCTCGTGCCCGACGACCAGCTCGGAGCGGGTGCCGTGCGCGGTGATACCGGCGGGGCGGGTGTGCGGCACGGACATCGGGATCGCGTGGATGCCGATGGTCAGCCGGACCTGGAGCTGCTCGATGAGCCCTGTCGTCGCGGCCACGAACCGCTCCCACTGGAAGTCCGGCTCGGGGCCGGTCATCAGCAGGAACGGGGTGTCGTCGTGGTCGCGCAGGGCGTGCAGCTCCAGCTTGGGCTCGTCGTACGCCTCCCAGTGGTCGGCCGAGAAGTGCATCAGCGGACGGCGGGAGCGGTAGTCGTAGAGCTGGTCGAGGTCGAACTCGGCCACCACGGTCGAGTCGAGGGTGTCCAGCAGGTGCTCGCGGGCGAGCTTGCCGGCCGCACCGGCGTCGACGAACCCCGAGAGCGCGTGCAGCAGGACCGGACGGCCCAGCTCGGGCAGTTCGTCGCTCAGCTGGTAGAGCTTCTGTGGGTCGAGCACGTCGTTCGCCTCCTGCAGATGGTCGTTCCACCGGAGCCAACAACGCGTGCGCGGAGCGCATTCCTGTTCCGGAACACGATCGTCTCGGATTCCCGCACCGCGTCGTACGGGAGCGCCGCGCGCGGGCGGGCGCGCCCGGCGTACGTCAACTCAGGCTGCCACCGTAGCGCCGAGACGGCCGCCCGCCTCGTGCGCCTCCGCCCCTCCGGCGCGACCTGCTCCCCGCGCCTGCCCCGGCCCCCACCGACCAGGCCGACCCCGATGAAAACCCGCGAGACTACTGACAAGAGCTGAGACTCAGCCATACGGCTGTAACCTGCGGGATTCCTGCAGTGTATGCGGGCTTCGTTGACTGATGACTCAGTCAGCAAGTAATCTTGACCATGGAGCCGGGGGCGTCGGCATGGCCCCTTTCCTTACTTCCTGCTCGGAGACCTTCCATGTCCGGCCTCGCGGTCGTCACCGCTGCCCGCCGTTACCGTGCCCTCATCGCCAGCCCGGGTGTCGCCCGGGTGGCCCTGCCGTCCCTGATCGGCCGCCTGCCCTACGGCATGGCGACCCTCGTGTTCATCCTCGCCGTCCAGCACGGCACCGGCTCGTACGCCGTCGCGGGCATCGCCACCGGCGCGCACTCGGCGATCACCGCGTTCACCTCGCCCTGGCTGGGCAGGCTGTGCGACCGCGGGCACGCCGTGGCGGTGCTGCGCGTCACCGGCGTGCTCTACGCGCTGATGCTGTCCGGCATGGTCGCCGCGCTCTGGACGCACCAGCCCGTGGCGCTGATCATCGGCCTGGCCGCGCTGGCCGGAGCCGTGAACCCGCCCGTCGGCGCGGTCACCCGGGTGGTGCTGCCCGGCCTGGCCCCGGCACACGTACAGACGGCGTACGCGTTCGACGCCATCACCGTCGAGCTCACCTACGTACTGGGCCCGGTGCTGATCGCGCTGGTCACCGCGGTCAGTAACCCGTACGTCGCGGTGATCGTCACCGCCCTGCTGGCCACCGTCGGCTCACTCGGCCTCGCCGCCGCACCCGGCCTGACCGCCCGCTACCGCGAGGTACGCACCGCCGCGCTCGCCCGCGCCGCGACCGCCGGGGTCACCACCAGCGCCGCCCTCGAACGCGCCCTCAAGGCCAACCGGCTGATGCGCCTGAGCATGGTCGTCGTGCTGGTCGTCGGCGCACTGGAGGCCGCCGCGTACGGCGTCATGGAGGTGGCGATCCCGAAGTACGCCGCCGACCTCGGCGCGCCGCAGGCCGCAGGCGCGGTCGTGGCTGCCTGGAGCGCGGGCTCCATCCTCGGCGGCGTCTGGTTCTCCGGCATGAACCCCAAGCTCAGCCAGGCGAAACTGTTCGCGCTGCTGCTGTGCCTGAACACGGTCGGCTTCGCCGCGATGCTGCTCGCCTTCGGCCTGCCCAGCCTCGCGCTGATCCTGTTCCTCGGCGGCATGGTCATCTCCCCGACCACCGCGGTCGAGTGCTCGCTGGTCACCCGGATCGCCCCCGCCGGGCGCAGCACCGAAGCCTTCACCTGGGTCGGCACCGGCATCTACGTCGGCTTCGCCGCCGGCTCCTCGCTGTCCGGCCTGGTCATCAACCAGGGCACCAGCCTGTCCACCGTCATCCTCATCGCCACCGCCATGGTCGCCACCGGTGCCCTCCTGGCCCTCGCCGCCAGCCGCCGCATCACCACCGACGCCGCCACCAACCCCGTCCCCACCACCCTCCCCACCCCCGCCCCCGCCCACTGACCC
>NZ_JAAOTJ010000034.1 GCF_011297335.1 Catellatospora methionotrophica
TTCGCAGTTCAGGGCCCGACCAGCGATGGTCGGGCCCTGACGCGTATCACCACTTCCCCTATTCGGGCCCCCTATGCGGGGCCCTTTTTCGTGCCCGGCGAAAGCGCGATGATCGCCGTTTCGGGTCAAAAGGTGGGGTCCGGCCCCAGGTTTTGACCCGAAACAGCGATCAAGGCACCTGCGATCGCCTCGTCGTACCTCGGAAAGATCCGGAGTGCACCCAGGCGGTTGACGTGTTCGGGTTTGGGGCAGAATCTGCGGGACCCCGGTGCTCGGCCGGGACCAGATGTCGGTGTTCCGGAACCTCGTCCGGTCGCCGGCGGGGGAGGACCTGGATCGCATGAGTTATGAGTTGCAGGCCGTCATCGGCCCGGAGGAAGTCCTGCGTGCGGTAGCCGCGGAGCAGCCCGGGGCCGTCGTCGTCCCGCTACGCCAGGGCTTCGCCCTCATTCCGATGACGGATGAACTGTTCGACGCGGCCACGGACGGCAGCCGCGGGGACGGGCTGAGGTTCTGGAAGCTCCCCGGCGGGTTCGAGCAGGTTCTCGCCGACTGGTCCACGGCCGGTCCACTGGGTTACGTCGAGGCGGGGTACACGGGCGGCGTGGGCACCCAGCGCGCGGCACTGTGGTCGGGCGGAGAACTGGCCATCGGGCCGATGTTCGTCGACGTGAACGAGCCGTTCCCGGCGATCGGCAGTCCCATCTCGCAGGTCCTCGCACATCTGGGTGCGACGCGCCGTCGCCGGGACGCGGACGAGTTCGTGTCCGTGGGGCTGGACCGCTGCCGGGAGACCGACGCGTGGCTGGAGTTCGACAGCCAGCGGTGACGTCCCATCGCGCGTACGGTCGGCGAGGTCCGCGCCGCACTCAGGCAGCGCGGAGTGGTCAGGAAGCGGCCAGGAGGACAGGCCGGGGGCTGTAGTAATAGTCGTCGTCGGGGGCGGTCACCGGTGCCCCGGGCAGAGTGCGGACGAGCACCAGGTATCGGCCTGACGTGTGGAATCCGGCTACGTCGTAGGCGGTTTCGGGCTCGTAGTAGAGCTGCAGGGACGTGCGGGACAGTTCCTTGCCGGACTCGGCGCTGACCGCGATGAGCGTGTGGTCGGGCGTGAGCAGGAGCACCCGGTCCCCGGAGGCGGTCAGCAGGCGCGGCGGCGGTGTGGTGTCACCGGCTGCGGGCTGCCAATTCCAGCGGATGTCCCCGGTACGGGGGTCACGGCCGTCGAGCCGGGTGACCGCGGCGGGGTCCGGTGCGGTGGCGGCGATCCCGCCCGCGAGGACCGCGCCGGGTGTCGCCAGCGGCGGCGACGGGTCGGCGGCGAGGCCGGTGAGCAGGAGTCCTTCGGCTGCGGGGGCGGTGAGGCGTATGCCCTGGCAGCGGGAGTGGCCGACGGCGCAGGTCACCGGTTCGACCGCGGTGACGCCGCTACCCAGGTCGGGCAGGCCCGTGCCGGTGCCGGTGTCGAGGCGCCGCACGGTGTCGGTGCAGGTGTCGTGTACCAGGTACTGCTGTGCCGAGGTGAGGTCGTCGCCGCGGCAGTCCGGTGCGGCGGGCGCGGGCTGCTGCCAGCGTCGCGCCCCAGTGCCGGGGTCGTAGGCGGTGACGTGGGCGGGTCCGGCGAGCACGACGGCGCCGTCCGTGGTGAACAGGCCTGGTGGCTGGTAGACGGTCGACGCGCCGGTGCGGCGGCCGGTGTACGCGTCGCCGAGGGTTTCAGCACGCTGCTGCCAGGCGATCTCACCGGTGCGGGCGTCGGTGCCGACGAGTTCGCCGTCGGACCACGAGCTCACCACGACCGGGTGGTCGCCGCCGACCGCGACGACACCGACCAGCTGGGCCGGCCAGCGGCGCAGTGACCAGAGCGCGCTGCGCTCGTACTTGAAGTTCGGCGGGGCGTCGGCCCAGACCTGCCGTTTGGTGGCGTACACCCGGATCCGGTCGTCGAGCACGAGCGGGGCCGAGACCAGGACGCCGATCGGGCCAGGGGCGGGGATGACCGGTCCGGGGTAGGGCTTGCGGGCCGGGGTGACGACCTCGGCCGGGCCGAGCACGCGCCAGGCCACCAGCCCGGCGGCTGCCAGCAGCGCCACCGAGACTGCGCCGATCACCGCGAGCCGTGCGCCGCGGGGCAGGGTCCGCCACCTCATAGCTGCACCCTATTACGGCGGCCCGAAAGCCTTCCGACGGCGTTCGGGCAGGTGACGGCATGGTGGCCAGGGTCACTCGCGGGGGCATGTCGTAAGTGCGACTGCGGAATCAATCCATACCGAGGGAAATACGTATCCCCAGGTCAGGGCGGTGTTGATTTCGGCGTCGGACGTGGGTTCCGGTAGTCATTGCCCACTCGGACCATCGGATGAGGCGAAGAGGCCATTCCGGACCGTGGGCGGCCCTGAGAGGGTGCTCTCTAGGCTTCCGGGGGAGGCTGTACTTCCACCTGGGTTTGGGGATTCTGAATGCGTGGGGGATCAACCGTGCGCACACGCAAAGGCGTGGCAACCGTAGTCACAGCTTCGTTACTCGGAGCTATGTCCATTGTGGGCGCGGTCTTCGTGACCGCCTCCTCCGTTTCGGCGGCACAGCCGAAACCCAATCACACCAAGATCGTCCCGGACGTCCCGCGGACCAACACTCCGCGCATCACCTCCGGTGAGATCACCGACATCGCCTACGTCGGCAGCCGGGTCTTCATCGCCGGCACGTTCACCTCGGCGCGCAACAACACGACGACGAACACCGCGGTCGTCAACCAGGCCAGCCTGCTGGCCTTCAACATCGACACCGGCCTGATCGACACCACCTTCAAGCCGGTCTTCGCCGGCGGTGGGGTCACCGAGGTCGAGGCGTCGCCGGACGGCACCAAGCTGTTCGTCGCCGGGCGCTTCAACACCATCAACGGTGTCGCCAAGAGGAAGTTCGCGTCGCTGAACCTGACCACGGGCGCGCCGATCGCCGGATTCACCGCCAACGCCAACGGCGCGGGCACCGCGATCGAGGCCACCAACACGACGGTGTTCCTGGGCGGGCAGTTCACGCTCATCAACAACACCGCGCGGGTCGGCCTGGCCGCCGTGAACGCGACCACCGGCGCGCTGGTGACCGGCTTCAACAACAACCTGTCCGGCGGCATCGGCGTCGACGGCGCGCTGACCGTGCAGGCCCTGGTGCTCACGCACGACGACACCAAGCTGCTGGTCGTGCACACCGCGCGCAAGATCGCTAACCAGGACCGCTACGGCGTGGGCCTGATCGACACCACGAACAACCAGCTGCTGCCCTGGCGCACCCGGCTGTGGGAGGACAACCTCCAGTTCGTCGGCGGCATCCAGCGCATCTACGCGGGCGACATCGCCCCGAACGACCAGTTCTTCGTGGTGACGAGCGGTTCGGGCGGCGACCGGCCGCCGATCAACGACACCGCCATCGCCTTCCCGATCGCGGGCAGCGACCTGGTCCAGCCGCAGTGGATCTCGCGGGCGTTCGACAGCCTGTACTCGGTCGCCGTCACGGAGAACGCCGTGTACATCGGCGGCCACTTCTCCTGGAACGAGTCGCAGACCTCGCCGGACCCGTGGCCGGGTCTGGACGACGTCGGCTACGGCACCGGCCAGGGCCTGAGCGGCTACGGCCTGGGCGACGCGGTGGTCCGCCGCGACCACATCGGCGCGCTGGACCCGACCAACGGCAAGGCCATCGAGTGGAACCCCGGTTCGAACTCGTACGAGGGCAACAAGGCGATGCTGGCCACCCCGCGTGGTCTGTTCGCCGGTGGTGACGCGACGACCCAGGGCGGCTACAACGTCGGCCGGGTCGCGTTCTACGACTTCAACTCGATCCCGGCGGCCTCGCCGTACGACACGACGGTCACCGCGCCGATCGAGGGCCAGGTCAAGCCGGCCGGTCAGCAGTTCACCATCACGGGTTCGGCGACCGCGACGGGCAACTCGCTCAAGCGGGTCCAGGTCGAGATCGTCGACATGGACAGCAACCGCTACCTGCAGCCCGACCTCACCACGTGGGGCTCGGCCGCGATCATCAACACCAACCTGGCGTCGCCGAACACGGCCGCGAGCAGCTGGTCGCTGCCCGTGACCATCACCGGCAACCGCCGGATCAAGGTGCTGGCGAAGTCGTTCGCGAACAACGGCAGCAGCGACGCGACCAAGGCGGTCAAGAAGTTCGAGACGTTCAGCCTCGACGACCGCCCGCCGACGGCGTCGATCACCGGCCCGTCGGGCAGCGTCGTCCCGTCGACCACGTTCACCGTCACCGGCACCGCGACCGACGACAAGGGCGTGCAGTCGATCGGCTACACGATGCGCGACGCCAACAACCGGTACCTGCAGGACGACGGCTCCGTGGCCAGCACGTTCAACACGTTCCGGATCGACCCGGACGTCGTGGGCGGCCTGACCACCACCTGGTCGACCGAGATCACGGTGCCCTACGAGGGTGAGTGGAAGATCCAGGTCACCCCGTCGGACAGCACCCAGTCCTCGCTCGACACCACGGACCGCACCTGGATCATCAGCTCGACCGGCATCGCGCCGTCGGTGAAGATCACCGCGCCTGCGGTGATGAACCCGCCGACCGCGACGGCGCCACTGACCGTGGCACCGGGTGGACAGCTGACGTTCAGCGGCACCGCCACCGACGACCAGAACCTCAACTTCGTCGAGATCCAGCTGCGCAACAGCACCACGCGCGAGAACCTGGCCTCCGACGGCACCTGGGGCACCGACGTGCAGGCAGGCTGGTTCCGGGTCTCCCCGCCCAACCTGAACGCCACGTCGCTGAACTGGTCGTACACCACGCCGTTCAACCTGAAGCCGGGCGCTTACTCGTTCTCGGTCAAGGCCGCGGACGACCTGGGCCTGGAGACCTCCAGCGCCAACCAGGGCAAGCTGACGATCAACGCGCAGATCCCCGGCGACAACCCGCCGAACGGTCTGCTCACCGTCACCGGCAACCAGACCGCCAGCGTGCTGCACCTGGACCTGGCCGGCACCTCGACCGACGACTTCGGCGTCGCGAGCGTCAAGGTCGCCATCCGGGAGCTGGACAGCAGCCGTTACCTGCAGGCCAACGGCACGCTCAGTGCCGCGTTCGCGACCCGCGACGCGGTGCTGGCCACGCCGAACGGCACCAGCAGCACCTGGACGCTGTCCACCGACCTGCCCGTGCAGGGCCGGTACTCGGTGACGGCGTACGCGTACGACACCGTGGGTCAGCAGGACACCTCGACCAGCGGTGCGACGGCGACGTACACCATCTACCCGGGTGACCTGCCGCCGGTCGTGTCGACCACCCTGCTGCAGCCGGCGAACGGCGCGGTCTTCACCGACGCGCGCATCTTCGTCAGCGGCCGGGTCGAGGACGACCAGCAGATCGCCGAGGCGCAGGTGGCGATCGTGGACAGCGCGGGCCGCTACATGAGCTCGTCCGGCACGTTCACGTCCACGTCGGCCAGCTGGCGGGGCGCGTTCCTGAACTCGCCCGGCTCGCCCGGCTCGAACTACTCGTACACCACCCCGGCGATCCCGGCCGGGACGTACACGGTCAAGGTCCGCGGTATCGACCAGCACGGGTTCGCCACGAACCCGTCGGTGGACGTCACCGTGACCGTCCAGGTGCCGCCGAACGTCGCTCCGGTCGCCAACTTCACGGCGTCCTGTGCGGCCAACGTCTGCACCTTCGACGGCCGCACCTCGACCGACGAGAACACCCCGGCGCTGACGTACTCCTGGAACTTCGGCCAGGGCTCCGGCTCCGGCGCGGTGGCCACCAGGACCTACACCTCGGCGGGCACGTTCAACGTGGTGCTGACGGTCAAGGACGAGTACGGCCTGACGGCGACGAAGACCCTGCCGGTGACCATCACGGAGCCCGCGGGCAACGTGGCGCCGACGCCGGTCATCAACACGCCGTCGTGCACGCTGCTGGTGTGCAACATCTCCGGCGTCGGGTCCGCGGACCCGAACACCGGCGACACGTTCACCTACAGCTGGAACTTCGGTGACGGCACCCCGACGAGCACCTCGTCGGCGCCGGCCCACACGTTCCCGGCTGCGGGCACGTACACGCTGACCCTCACCGTCACCGACGGCTGGGGCAAGGCGGCCAGCACGACCCGGCAGGTCACCGTCGCCGCTGCGTGACAGGTGAATCTCCCCGCCGGGCCTGACGGTCCGGCGGGGAGCGCCGACAGACGAAAAGACCGCCGCCGGCCCTCGGGCCGGCGGCGGTCTTTTCGTGCGTACAGGTCAGGCGAAGTACTTGTCGGCGGCGCGCAGCAGCGCGTCGTTCTCCTCGGCGGTGCCGATGGTGACCCGCACCCCGTCCCCCGCGAACGGGCGCACGATGACGCCCTCGGCCTCGCAGGCCTGCGCGAACGCCACCGAGCGCTCGCCCAGCGGCAGCCACACGAAGTTGGCCTGGCTGGCGGGCACTCCCGGCAGCAGCTTCGCCAGCGCGATCTCCACCCGGTCGCGCTCGGCGATGACCAGGTCGCACCGGCGGCGCATCTCCTCCTCGGCGTCCAGCGCGGCCAGTGCCGCGGCCTGGGCCGCCATGCTGGTGGAGAACGGGGTGACGACCTTGCGGACCGCAGCGGCCACCTCAGGGTGCGCGACGAGGTAACCGATGCGCAGCCCGGCCAGCCCCCACGCCTTGCTCAGGGTGCGCAGCACCGCGATGTTGGGCCGGTCGCCGTAGACCTCGACGCCGTCGGGCACGTTCGGGTCGGTGACGAACTCCTTGTACGCCTCGTCCAGCACGACGAGCACGTCGTCGGGCACGGCGTCGAGGAACTCGTCCAGCTCGGCCTTGCGTACGCTGGTGCCGGTCGGGTTGTTCGGGTTGCAGACCAGGATGAGCCGGGTGCGGTCGGTGATCGCGGCGGCCATCGCGGCCAGGTCGTGGCCGTGCTCGGCGGTGTTCGGCACGCGCACCGAGGTCGCCGCGGTGGTCGCCGCGATGATCGGGTACGCCTCGAAGGACCGCCAGGAGTACAGCAGCTCGTCGCCGGGCAGGCAGGTGGCCCGCACCAGGTGCTCGGCGAGCGCGACGGAGCCGCAGCCGGTGACCACGCGCTCGGCGGGCACGCCCAGGCGCTCGGCGAACTTGTCGCGCAGCACGCCCACACCCATGTCGGGGTAGCGGTGCACGTTGGCGGCGGCGTCGGCGACGGCCTCGACCACGCCGGGCAGCGGCCCGTACGGCACCTCGTTGCTGGCCAGCTTGATCGCGCCGGGCACGGAGCGGCCGGGCACGTAGTTCGGCAGAGCGTCCAGGTCGGCCCTGGTCAGGCCGCGTTGCGGTCGTTCGCTCACGGTGTGCCTCTCTTCTCGGTACGGACCGGGTCGGGCAGGCGCACCACGTAGGTGCCCGCCGAACGGTCATGCCAGGCCATGCGCTGCTGGCGGTCGAACAGGATGAAAATGACATCGACCATCTGCAGTATGACGAAACAGGGGCCGCAGCAGGAGAGCAGCAGCAGCGGCATGGCCAGCGGGCTCCACCGCCGCCAGGCCCGGCCGGTGCCGAGCGGGTCCAGGTTGTCGGCCCGTACGACCTTGATGCGGGCGAGTCTCTTGCCCAGTGTCTGCCCGGTGTGCGCGGTCGCCGGCACCTCGTAGGCGAACCACAGCGCGAGCGCGAGCAGGACGATGACCAGTAGTAGGGCGTCCATCTGCGCCGGGCGTTCCATGTCCAGCGGCAGCTGCCCGGTCTCCAGGTACTTGTTGCTGATGGACTGCGCGAACGGCACGTACGCCTTCAGGAACAGGTAGATGAACCAGCCGTTGACGACGGCGTTGAGCAGCAGCAGCACGACCGTGTCGATGATTCGGGCGACCAGCCGGGCACCCGGGGTGGCCAGCGGCAGGCCGTGCGGGCGCACCGGGGGCTGCGGCACCGGGTGCGGCCAGCCGGGCGGCAGCGGGCGCATGCCGGGGCCGGGCTGGGGCGCACCCGGCGGCATGCCCCCGGTCGGGATGCCGGAGGGCGGGAACACCGGCGGCACGACGCCGTCCCGGGCGGCGCTGACCTGCTGTGCCGGGTGCCCGGTGGGCGTCGGCGGGGCGGGTGGCGGCGGAGGTGGGGGCGGCGGCGCGGCGGGCGGCCCGTCCGGTGGCGTCGCGTCGGCGGGCAGGGGCGCGCCGAGCCAGCCCTCGCCGTCCCAGTACCGCTGCGTGCTGGGGTCGGCGGGGTCCTTGTACCACCCAGGACTGATCGTCATGACTGCTATTTAACCGACCTTCACCACGACGGTCTGCGCCGCCTTGTCATGAAGGCATTGTTGAAGTGGTTTGTCCCACAGCTGCCAGAGCCCGTCGAGGTAGCTGAACATCGGTATGAAGACGCCTCCGACCCGCTCGACGGCCCAGCGCTTGGTCAGGTCGCCGCGGGTCAGCGCCTGTCCCGGCTGCACCTTGACCACGCGGAGCTTGAGCACCCGCTTGCCGACGGTCTCGCCGCCCCTGCGCAGCTGGTATTCGACCAGGTACAGGTAGGTGACCAGCATGTTGCCGACGAAGAAGGCGACGAACACCACGAACATCGTGCTGAAGAAGCGTAGGAACGCGTCGAGGTCGGGTTCGCCGTAGGCGTCGGTGAAACCGGGGCTCGGGTCGTTCCAGCCGACCACCGTGAACATCAACACGATCACCATCGGGACCGTGAAGATCATGGCGATGGCGCTGACGATGAGGCCGTCCAGGAGGTATGCGAGCAGGCGGTCGCCGAAGCGGGCCAGTGGCTGCCCGTTGGGCGCGAGCGGCACGGGGATGAACGAGCGCGCTCCCGGCGGCGGGGGCGGGGGCACCCAGCCGGTGGGCTGGCCGGCCCACGGTCCGGGCTGGCCCTGCGGCGGGACCGGGCCGCGCAGGTGCGCCGGGTCGGCCGGCGGTGGAGGCGAAGAGGGGGAGGTCATGCGCGACATCCTTCCATGTCCTCGCAGCCGTCACGGGGCTGATAGCAGGGGCACCTGCCTCGGCATACGCTCCGGCAGGCGCCCCTGTGTCATGCCGCGGTCAGAGGTTGCCGCGGGTGTCCTGCTCGCGCTCGATCGCCTCGAACAGGGCCTTGAAGTTGCCCTTGCCGAAGCCGAGCGAGCCGTGCCGCTCGATGAGCTCGAAGAACACCGTCGGGCGGTCCTGGACCGGCTTGGTGAAGATCTGCAGCAGGTAGCCGTCCTCGTCCCGGTCGACCAGGATCTTGCGCTTCTTCAGCTCCTCGATGGGGGCGCGTACGTTGCCGATGCGGGCCCGCAGCTCCGGGTCGTCGTAGTACGAGTCGGGGGTGGCCAGGAACTCCACACCGGCGGCCCGCATCGCGTCCACGGTGGCCAGGATGTCGTTGGTGGCCAGCGCGATGTGCTGCGCGCCCGGACCGCCGTAGAACTCCAGGTACTCGTCGATCTGCGACTTCTTCTTCGCGATCGCGGGCTCGTTGAGCGGGAACTTCACCTTGCGGGTGCCGTTGGCGACGACCTTGCTCATCAGCGCGCTGTAGTCGGTGGCGATGTCGTCGCCGATGAACTCGGCCATGTTCGTGAAGCCCATGACGCGGTGGTAGAACTCCACCCACTCGTCCATCCGGCCCAGCTCGACGTTGCCGACCACGTGGTCGACGGCCTGGAAGAAGCGCTTGGGTGAGCCCGCCTCGACGGCGGCGGAGCGGTCCACGAGCGGCTCGCGGGCCACGAAACCGGGCTCGAACGGGCCGGTGTAGCCCGAGCGGTCGAGCAGCGTGTGCCGGGTCTCGCCGTAGGTGGCGATGGCCGCGATGCGCACGGTGCCGTGCTCGTCCTTCTCGTCGTACGGCTCCTGCAGGCCGCGCGCGCCGTGCGCCACCGCGTAGGCGTACGCGGCGTCGACGTCGGGGACCTCCAGGGCGATGTCGGTGACGCCGTCGCCGTGGCGGCCGTGGTGGTCCGCGCCGGGTGCCGCCGCGTGCACCGCGCCGCGCAGCACGAACCTGGCGCTGCCCGAGGTCAGCACGTACTCGGCGTAGTCGCGGAAGCCCTGCTCCGGGCCGCGGTAGGCGACCAGGGTCATGCCGAACGCGGTGGAGTAGTAGTGCGCCGCCTGCCGGGCGTTGCCCACCAGGAAGGCGATGTGGTCGACGCCCTTCACGGGGAACGGGTCAGTCGTCTGCTCCGGCGACGCGTGGGTGGCGGCCGGGTGCGCTACAGCGGTCATGCGCAAAGATTTACCCAGCGCGGTGACCTGGGCAACTGTCTCGTCAATCACTGATCAGAATGCGCAGAACGACTGGTGCTCTGCCGGTATCGCTATACAACTTGCCTACCGCGGGCGAAGGAAGGGCACCTTCCCATCGCCAGACGACGTGGAAGGTGCCCTTCCTAACGTTGGGCAAGTGCATGATCACTGTTTCGTGTCAAAAGGTCGGGTGAAACCGCAGCTCTTGGCCCGAAACAGCGATCATGGCGGGGAGGTTGCCCACAGTGCACCAAAGCGCTCCAGGCGCGCTCGGGCGGCCTACGGGGAGGGCGATAAGGGTGGCCGCTGCGCAGTTATCGGATCGTTATCAAGGCTTGTCATGCTCGGGCGGCTCTCGGGCGTATCCCCGGTGACAAGGGGAGACGGGGCATGGACGACTTCGCTGACTTCTACCTCAGCGGCAAGGACGCGGTGTTCCGCGCCGTGCTCGCGGCGGGCGGTGACCGCGCGGGCGCCGAGGACGCCGTGGCCGAGGCGTACGCCCGCGCGTATGCGCGCTGGGAGACGGTGCGCGTCCACCCCAACCCCACCGCCTGGGTGCTCCGCGTCGCGTTCAACGTACGGCGCTCGGTCTGGCGGCGGCTGCGCCGGAAGGTGCTCGGCGATCCGCCGGATCGGGTGACCGCCGCCACCGAGCCCGGCGGTGGACTGCGCCGGGAACTCGCCACGCTGCCCCGCCGCCAGCGCGAGGTCGTCGCACTGCGGCTGCTCGCCGACCTCAGTGTCGCCGAGACCGCCGAACTGCTCGGCGTCAGCGAGGGCACCGTCACCACTCACCTGCATCGGGCGCTCGCCGGATTGCGCCACCAGATCGATCCGGCTGGCCTGACGGCCCTGCGGCCCACCACGGAGGTGGCGTGATGACCATCGACGACCTGCGCCGACAGCTGGCCGATGCGTACGGACAGGAGCGTTTCACCATGACCGTGGCGGACATCGAACGACGCCGTGCACGTGTCCGCCGCCGCTTGACAGCCTGGGCGGTCACCGGTGCGGTGGTGCTGCTCGCGGCTGGTCTCGTGGCCTGGCCATCGGGGCGACCCGGTCGGGTGGAGCCTGCGGCGACGCCGAGCGCATCGGCCGGTGGGACGCCCGCGTGGCGGGCCGGGTTCGCCGCCGCCTGTGCGCAGAAATGGGCAGCGCTGGACCACAGCAGCCTGCGGTCGGAGGACCAGGCCGGGTTGCCGCCCCTGCTCGTCGAGCAGTTCGACGGCGAGCTGGGCATTCGGTTCTACGGCAACGACTGGCTGACCGTCCAGTGCCAGCGCACCGTTCGTGAGGTGACGACCACGACTTCACGGTCTGCCCACAACACCCGAAACTGGCTGTCCAGCAGTGGCAACGACGTCTTCTACATCGGCTCGTTCCAAGGACGCACGCTCGGCTCGGAGGCCGGTCCGCAGCCTGACGCGACCGAGCTGGTCGGTGACTACCTGGTCGGCGGGGTGCCCGGCGGGGCGACCGCCATCACTGCCGTCGCACCTGACGGGAGGCGGTTCCGAGCGCAGTTCGGCGGCGGCTACTTCCTGGTGTGGGCTCCCCAGGGCGGTCTGCAGGACGCCGTGGTGCAGGCCGACGTGGGCGGGGTGGAGATCCTCGCCGCTGGCGGCTCCCCCCTGCCGGGTGGCTACGACGAGCGGTCGTTGGACCAGGCGTGCCGGGACGAGCTGGCGACCGCGTTCGCGGCGGCGGGTCCCGTCACCGCGCCACCCAGGCGGTTCGTGCTGCGCGGCGGCGGACGATCACTGCACCTCTACGGCTCGGCGAACACCGTCGTCGCCTGTACCCACCACGACGACGTGGTCCGTGCGGTCGTGACGCGCCTGAGCAGATATGCATCGGTTTCGGCTTGGCCGCAGATGAAGTACTTCGTCGACTCGACGGCGAGCTCGGGCTGGCTGTTCGGGGTCGCCCCCGCCGGTGCGACCGGCGGCACGGTCACGCTTGCCGGTGGCCGCAAGGTGCCCCTTGACATGTCGCAGGGCTGGTTCGCCGGACAGTGGACGACCCGGTCCGGTGGCGAGCGGCCGGTGAGGGTCGACGTCGCCGTGGACGGGAAGGTGGTCTCCGCGGCGCTGAACGGCGCTGGGTGACCCGCCTTACCTCCGGTGACATGATGGGCGCGTGACGCCCACCGTGGACGAGCTGGACGTGAAGCTGGTCGAACTGCTGGCGGCCGAGCCGCGGATCGGCGTGCTGGAGGCCTCGCGCCGCCTGAAGGTGGCGCGGGGCACCGTGCAGGCCCGGCTGGACCGGCTCGTGGCGCGCGGCGTCATCAAGGGCTTCGGGCCGGAGTTGGACCCGGCGGCGCTCGGCTACGGCGTCACCGCGTTCATCACGCTGGAGATCCGGCAGAGCGGCGGCCACGACCCGGTCGCCGCGCACCTGTCGACGATCCCCGAGGTGCTGGAGGCGTACACCATTACCGGCGGCGGGGACCTGCTCTGCCGGATCGTCGCCCGGTCCAATGCCGACCTGCAGCGGGTCATCGACGAGATCGTGTCGTACGACGGGATTCTGCGCGCGTCCACGCTGATCGCGCTGGCCGAGCAGCTGCCCTACCGGACCCTGCCGCTGGTGGGGAAAGCCGCCCGACACGGGTGAATCGGACAGTCACTCACGTTTGAGGTTTTCGTGACTACGCTGGCCCGATGGCTCAGGGGAGGGCTGGCGCAGGCTGGCTCGTGGCAGTGGCCGTGGCGCTGACCGTGCTCGTGAGCACCGGCGTCTGGAACCCGTTCCCTGACCTCTGGACCTGGATCAACACGAGCGGCCCGGTCGCCGATCCGATCCCGCGCTGGCAGGAGCGGCTGGGCGGCAGCCCGCAGACGGTCACGCTGACCGACGACTTCGTCGTCGTCGAGCACCGGGACTCGGTCGAGGCGCTGAGCCGGTTCACCGGGCGGCGCAACTTCGCCACCGAGGCGGACTGGGCGGCGGTCGCCGGGACTCCCGACAAGCCGGTCATCGTCGCCGGGAAGCTGCTGGTCAAGGGCTACCAGGTGCTCGACCCGCGCAGCGGCACGGTGATGTGGCGGGACGAGGAGGCCTCGGCCGTCTGGACGTACCGTGACGAGGTCGTGGACGTGGCGTGCCGTACGCCCAAGGATTGCGAGGTGTCGGGGCGCACTCCCGCGACCGGCAAGAGGGTCTGGTCCACCGGGCTGCCGGGCATGGGTTTCGTGCTGTTCGCCGACAATCCCGAGCTGCTGGGCACCACGCCGATCGAGTCGGACCGGATCGCCGAGCGACACGAGCCCGGCACCCGCCCGGAGCTGCTGGCCTTCCCGATAGACGGCAAGGTGTACGTCGTCGACCCGCGCCGGTCGGAGGCGCGCCTGGACCCCTCGCTGGAGCCGGGCCGCCGTGACCGGATCACCGTGGCGGGCGGGCGGATCCTGCGCAGCAGCGCGACCCCGCGCGACGGCGGCTGCGATGTCACCGTCACCGCCCTCGACGCGGTGAGCAGGCAGCGGGTGTGGCATCTGCCCGCCGGGCAGCACCTGCGCACCTTCGACGGCGGCTCCTGCGACCAGCGCCGCCTGCCCACGGGCACCGACAGCGTGCTTGTCGGATTGACGATCGACGGCAGGGAGCAGCTGGTCGAGGCGGGCTTCGGCGAGCAGGTGCTGCTGTGCGCCCCGGGCGAGCACATCGTCGGGGTCACCGGTGGGCTGGCGCTGGTGCGCTCGGCCGACGGCCGCAGGCTGAGCGCGGTGGTGCCGGACGGCCGGAACCCGGCCAAACCCAAGGCGCTGTGGCACCGCAAGACCAGCCCGGAGGCGTCGGCCGCGCTGCGGGGCAGCGTCGTGGTGGTCTCCGACCGGGGCCCCAACCGGGTGATCGTGCTGAACCCGGAGGACGGCAAGGTCCGCAAGGAGGTCAAGTCCGACGCCGACGTGCTCGCCGCCGACGACAAGGGCCTGCTGTTGGGGCAGCGGCGTGATCTCGGTTACCTCCCGTTCGATTAGCCAGGGCGCGAATTCTGCGGCCCGAAGGCACATGAGTACCCTTTTTCGCGTGACTGACTTCGCCTACTCCTCGCTGCTGCCCCTGGGCGCGGACACCACCGACTACCGCCTGGTCACCGACGAGGGCGTCGACGTCGTCAGCGGGCCGGGTGGGCGCAAGTTCCTCACCGTCGAGCCGGAGATCTTCACCCAGCTCACCGCTGAGGCGATGCACGACATCGCGCACTACCTGCGCCCGGCCCACCTGGCCCAGCTCACGTCGATCATCGACGACCCGCTGTCGTCGCCGAACGACCGCTTCGTGGCCAAGGACCTGCTCAAGAACGCGAACATCGCGGCCGGTGGCGTGCTGCCGATGTGCCAGGACACCGGCACCGCGATCGTGATGGGCAAACGCGGCCGCCACGTGCTGACCGACGGCAACGACGAGGCCAACATCGCCCGCGGCGTGTACGAGGCGTACACCAGCCTCAACCTGCGCTACTCGCAGCTCGCGCCGCTGACCACGTGGGACGAGCGCAACACCGGCACCAACCTGCCCGCCCAGATCGAGCTGTACGCCGAGGACCCGGACGGGCACCCGGACGCGTACAAGTTCCTGTTCATGGCCAAGGGCGGCGGCAGCGCCAACAAGTCGTACCTCTACCAGGAGACGAAGGCGCTGCTCAACCCCACCTCGTTCATGCGGTTCCTGGACGAGAAGCTGCGCCTGATCGGCACCAGCGCCTGCCCGCCGTACCACCTGGCGATCGTCATCGGCGGCACGTCCGCCGAGCACGCGCTCAAGACCGCGAAGCTGGCCTCGGCGAAGTACCTGGACAACCTGCCCGCCTCGGGCTCGATGCTGGCGCACGGGTTCCGCGACGTCGCGCTGGAGGCCGAGGTCCTGGAGCTGACCCGCAACTTCGGCATCGGCGCGCAGTTCGGCGGCCGCTACTTCTGCCACGACGTGCGCGTCATCCGGCTGCCCCGGCACGGCGCGTCGTGCCCGGTCGCCATCGCGGTCTCCTGCTCCGCCGACCGCCAGGCCGTCGCCAAGATCACCCCTTCCGGCGTATGGCTGGAGCGCCTGGAGACCGACCCGGCCCGTTACCTGCCCGAGGTCACCGCCGAGGACGTCTCCGACGAGGTCGTCAAGATCGACCTCAACCGCCCGATGGCCGAGATCCGCGCCGAGCTCGCCCAGCACCCGGTGAAGACCCGGCTGTCGCTGTCCGGCCCGCTCGTCGTCGCCCGCGACATCGCCCACGCGAAGATCGCCGAACGCCTCGACGCCGGTGAGCCCATGCCGCAGTACCTGCGCGACCACGCCGTCTACTACGCCGGCCCGGCGAAGACCCCCGAGGGCTACGCGTCCGGCTCCTTCGGCCCGACCACCGCCGGGCGCATGGACGCCTACGTGGAGAAGTTCCAGGCCGCCGGGGGCTCGTACGTGATGCTCGCCAAGGGCAACCGCAGCAGCCAGGTCACCAAGGCCTGCCAGGCGTACGGCGGCTTCTACCTCGGCTCCATCGGCGGCCCCGCCGCCCGCCTCGCCCAGGACTGCATCAAGAAGGTGGAAGTCCTGGAGTACGCCGAACTCGGCATGGAAGCCGTCTGGAAGATCGAGGTCGAGGACTTCCCCGCCTTCATCGTCGTCGACGACAAGGGCAACGACTTCTTCGCCGAAACCCTCCAACCCACCCTCACCATCACCCGCCGCTGACGCGGCCCGCGTCGCCGGACCCCGCCCCTCCTTTGCCGCAACTCTTAAAGAGTTGCGCCTTCCGCGCGCCTCTGAAGCCGCGACTCTTTAAGAGTTGCGGCTGGTGGTGGTGGGGTTAGGGGCGCCAGCCGCGGGAGTGGAGGGCTTGGCGGAGTTCGGTGAGGACGGCGGGGAGGTCGGTGCGGAGGCGGCGGCTGGTGACGTGCAGGACGATCCAGCGCTCGGCGACGAGCAGGTTCAGCCGTCGGCGGTCGAGGTGGAACTGGTCGGGGTCGTCGTGCCATTCGCCGTCGTATTCGACCGCGACCCGGTATTCGGGCCAGGCCAGATCAGGATGCAGTATCCGGCCCCGCACCGGCACGGCGAGCTGGGCCTGTGGCTGGGGCAGGCCCGACAGGACGATGCGGACCCGCAGCTGCGACTCCGGCGGTGACTGGGCGCGGCCGTCGGCGAGTTCGAACGCGCGTCGAGCCAGGGCGCTGCCGCGTCGGCCACGACGGGCTCGGGCCAGGTCGGCGAGCTGGACAGGCTGCACCAGGCCGCTGCCGAGCAGCCCGTCGATGACGGTGACAGCGCGAACCACGTCGAACCAGCCCGCCAGGTCCCAGGCCGTACGCAGTGGTGTCGTGCAGAGTCGCCCGTCCACGCTGATCGTTTCGTCAGGATCGAGCACGGTCTCGTGGAAGAAGACGCCGCGTTGGCGCAGCATCGGGGCCTTCGGATGGGTGATGACGTGCACGTCGTCGTGGAACGCCGCCGCGTGCCGTACGCCGAGCAGGTATGCCGCGGACGGCCCGGCGACCACGGCGTCCGGCGGCAGCCCCAGCAGGGCCGCGCGGCACGCCAGGTCGTGGTCGCGAAGCAGTCGGGCATCGGCGTACACGTCGTAGCGCAGCCTGACCCAGGCGCTTGAGCGGACCTGGTGAGCGGTGAGCACACCGTGGCGCAGCACATCCGAACGGCGGAAGATCCGGCCGGAGAGCTCCGCCGGGCGATAGGGCCTACGTGGCATGCCCGACAGCCTGCCGCCACCCACACCCCCTGTGGAAGCCCTGTGGATAACTATGTGGACAACCCGTATCGCAACTGTGGATAACCTGCGGCTACCTGGGGATACCGAGGCCGCAAGTCTTTAAGAGTTGCGGCAAAGGGTGGGGCCGGCCCGGCCCGGCCCGGCCCGGGGCGGGCGGGGTGGGGCGGGTGGGTGGGTTAGGTGAGGGTGGTGGTGATGGTGGTGGCGGCGGTGACTACGAGGGGGCCGACGGTGGTGGGGTCGAGGGGGGCCAGGGCGACTACGCCGACGGAGGCGCGGAGGCCTTCGACGTGGTGGATGCGGGCGGCTATGCCGTAGGCGCCGGGCTGGAGTTCGCCGGTGGAGACGGTCCAGCCCTCGGCGTCGGAGAGGATCGCGCGGCCGGCGGCGCCGGAGTCGAGCGGGTGCCGGGAGCCGGTGCGGTAGGCGACGTGGAACATCGTCGAGCTCGGTTCGACGACGGCGACCGCGACCGCCTCGTCGCCGTCGGCGACGGTGAGGTGGGCGGTGGCGTGGACCTGGTCGGCGAGACG
The DNA here is from genome assembly GCF_011297335.1 of Catellatospora methionotrophica. Classification (GTDB taxonomy): domain Bacteria; phylum Actinomycetota; class Actinomycetes; order Mycobacteriales; family Micromonosporaceae; genus Catellatospora; species Catellatospora methionotrophica. Next base: position 17,490 of record NZ_JAAOTJ010000034.1, read on the forward strand.
GCGCAGGGCGGGCAGGGCCGCGTCGGCCAGCAGCGGCTGGGCGCGCCGGGCCAGGTGCAGCAGGCCCAGGCCGAGCCGGAGCCGCCCGCCGGAGTCGCGGCGTACCAGCGAGTGCTCGGTGAGGGTGGTGACCAGCCGGTACACCACGGCGCGGCCGACGCCGAGGCGGTTGGCGGCCTCGGTGACGGTCAGCCCGCCGGGGGTGTCCGCGACCAGGGTCAGCAGGCGCAGCCCACGGTCGAGCGTCTGTGCGGTGTCCACGGGCTCAGCGTAGGGCTCGACGGTGGTGACTGGAGTGGCGGAGTGATCAAGGCAGGATGAGAGCGTCTCGCGACATGGGACGGCGTACCCCCTGCGGGTGACGGTGCAGGGCGCTGACCTGCTACTCCGCTAACGTGTACCGATGATCACGACTGTCGCCTTCGATGCCGACGACACGCTGGTGGACATCCGCGCCGCCGTGACGGCGGGCCTGCACGCGGTCACCGCCGCCGTGGCCGACCCGGCGCTGACCCTGGAGCTGTTCACGGCGGACGCCGACGAGCACTGGACGCTGCTGCCCGACCACCACGCGCGCGACATCCGGGCCGCCGCCATGCGGTACACCCTGGCCCGCTCGGGTCGCGAGCACGAGCTGGACCGGTGGCTGGAGCTGTTCTTCGAGGTGCGGTACGCGCACTCGCGGCCGTTCCCCGAGGTGCCCGCGGTGCTGGACAAGCTGAGCCGGGACTACCGCCTGGGCTACGCGACGAACGCCAACAGCCTGGCCGACCGGTGCGGGCTGGGCGGCCGCTTCGCGTTCGAGCTGTACGCGCTGGAGAACGGGGTGCCGAAGAAGCCGGCCCGGGGGTTCTTCGAGGCGGTGCTCGCCGCCGCGTCGGCGCAGCCGGACGAGGTGGTGTACGTGGGGGACTCGTACGCCCATGACGTCGCCGGGGCGGCCGCGGCGGGTCTGCGTACCGTGTGGCTGAATCGGTCGGGTGCCCCCGCGCCCGGACCGGTCCGTCCCGACGTGATGATCACGGACCTGGCGCAGTTGCCGGACGCGGTGGCGCAGTTGCACGGCTGAGCTCGCAGGTCGTCGCGGCTACCGCTGTGGCCAGGCCCGGGGCGGCGTCAGCGGTGATCGGGGTCACCTGCCCGGAGGGTCGGGAGTACCGGATCGCCGCCGACACGGACCATCTGCCCGCGCTGCGGTGGCTGCAGTCGCAATGGACTCGCTCGCATTGACTATCCTTGTGCGGTGACGTTGAGACTCTTTGACACCGCGACCAGACAGGTGCGCGACTTCGTGCCGCGCGTTCCCGGTCAGGCCTCCGTGTACCTGTGCGGTCTCACCGTCCAGTCCGGCCCGCACATCGGCCACCTGCGCTCGGGCGTCAACTACGACGTGCTGCGGCGCTGGCTGACGCACGCGGGCTACGACGTCGTGTTCGTGCGCAACATCACCGACATCGACGACAAGATCCTCGCCAAGTCGCTGGAGCAGGGTCGCCCGTTCTGGTCGATCGCGTACGCCAACGAGGTGACGCTGGCGGCCGCCTACCGGGCGCTGAACGTGCTCGCGCCGACCTACGAGCCGCGCGCGACCGGGCACGTGCCCGAGATGCACGAGATGATCACCGAGCTGATCGAGCGCGGCAACGCGTACCCGAGCAACGACGGCAGCGGCGACGTCTACTTCTCCGTGCGCTCCTTCGCCGACTACGGCGCCCTGTCCGGGCAGCGGCCCGACGACATGCTGGCCGCTCCGGACGGCCCGGAGCGGGCCAAGCGCGACCCGCGCGACTTCGCCCTGTGGAAGGGCGCGAAGACCGAGGAGCCCGACGACGCCGAGTGGCCCTCGCCGTGGGGCCGCGGCCGTCCCGGCTGGCACATCGAGTGCTCGGCGATGGCCAAGCGTTACCTGGGCGCCGAGTTCGACATCCACGGCGGCGGCCTCGACCTGGTCTTCCCGCACCACGAGAACGAGCAGGCCCAGTCGCGCGCCGCCGGGCTGCCGTTCTCCCGGTTCTGGGTGCATCACGGCCTGCTCAACCTCGGCGAGGCCAAGATGAGCAAGTCGCTGGGCAACGTCATCGACCTGGAGTCGGTCACCGAGCGCGGCATCCGGCCCGTCGATCTGCGCTACTACATGCTGTCCCCGCACTACCGGGCCCGCATCGACTTCAGCTGGGGCGCGCTGGAGGAGGCCGCGACGGCGTACCGCCGCATCGAGGGCTTCGTGCAGCGTGCCGTGGAGCTGGTCGGCGTGGTCGAGCCGGGCACGCTGTGCGCCGACTTCACGGCGGCGATGGACGACGACCTCAACACCTCGGCCGCGCTCGCGGCCCTGCACGAGGTGCTGCGCGAGGGCAACACCGCGCTGGCCGCCGGGGACGCCAAGGCCGCCGCTGGTGCGCTGGGCAGCGTCCGGGCGATGCTCGGCGTGCTCGGCATCGACCCGCTGGATGCGGCGTGGGCCGACACCAAGGGCGGCAGCGGGCTGCGCGACACGGTCGACGCGCTGGTCGCGCTCGCCCTGGAGCAGCGTACTGCCGCACGTGAACGTAAGGACTGGGCCGCCGCGGACGCCGTGCGGGATCAGCTGAAACAGGCCGGAGTCGTGGTGGAGGACACCCCGCACGGTCCACGCTGGACGATCGGAAGTGAACTGTAATGCCGGGCAACTCGCAACGCCGGAACATACGCCAGATCAGCAAGAAGAGCGCCGCCAAGGGCACCGGCGGCAAGGGCAAGGACACCCTGAAGGGCCGCGGTAAGACGCTGCCCGCCGACGAGCGTCCGTGGCACAAGGGTTACTCGGGCACCGAGAAACTGCCCTCGAAGACCGCCTGGAAGCAGGACAAGGAGCGCAAGGCGGCGACGGCCGAGGGACGCGCTCCGAAGATCGGCAAGCCCGGCACCAAGGACACCACCTGGGGCCGTGGCAACGGCGGCAAGGGCACCCCGACCCGGCGTACGCCGGCCGGGCGCGGCGGCGGCGGCGCACCCGTGCGCAGTGGCCCGCGGGTCGCGCCGGGGCGCAAGTCGCAGACCCCGAAGGACGCGCCCGAGCTGCTCGTCGGCCGTAACCCGGTGGTCGAGGCGCTGCGCGCGCACGTGCCCGCGACCGCGCTGTACGTGGCCCAGGGCCTCGACATCGACGAGCGCGTCACCGAGGCCGTACGCACCGCGGCCGACCGGGGCATCCCGCTGCTGGAGATCAGCCGCGTCGAACTCGACCGGCTCACGGGTGGCGTGCTGAACCAGGGCATCGGCATCCAGGTGCCGCCGTTCGCGTACGAGAGCTTCGAGGACATGCTCGCCGCGTCCATCGAGCACCCGGAGCCGCTGCTGGTGGCGCTGGACGGGGTGACCGACCCGCGCAACCTGGGCGCGGTGATCCGGTCCGCGGCCGCTTTCGGTGCGCAGGGCATCTTCGTGCCGGAGCGGCGCGCGGCGGGCATCACGGCGACGGCGTGGCGGACGAGTGCCGGTGCCGCGGCGCGGCTGCCGGTGGCGCAGGTGACCAACATGACCCGCTCGCTGAAGCAGGCGCAGGCGGAGGGCTTCGTGGTCGTCGGGCTGGACGCCGACGGGGAGGCTGACCTGTACGAGCTGGAGGCGGCCGTCGGGCCGCTGATCGTGGTAGTCGGGTCCGAGGGTCGTGGGCTGGGGCGGCTGGTGGGGCAGACCTGTGACATGCGGGTGGGTATCCCGATGGTGTCCGAGGTCGAGTCGCTGAACGCTTCCGTGGCGGCGGCGGTGGCACTGGCCGAGGTGGCTCGGCGTCGCCGGGCGGCGTGACGGGTTCTGTTTTCCATAGACGCTGGCCTATTACATCGAGTTTGATCTACAAATACTCGATGTAATAGGCCAGCGTCTATCTTATGGGCCGATCAGTCGGGCTGGCGGGTCATGGCGAGGACGTCGAGAGCCGCGTCGAGCTGCGCCTCGGTGAGTTTGCCGGCCTCCACGTGGCCGCGTTCGACGACGACCTGGCGGATGGTCTTGTTCTCCGCGAGGGCCTGCTTGGCAACGGCCGCCGCCTCCTCGTAGCCGATGTGCCGGTTCAGCGGCGTCACGATCGACGGCGAGCCCTCGGCGTACAGGCGGGCCACCTCCTCGTTGGCCTGCAGGCCGACGATGCACTTGGCGGCGAACAGGCGGCTGACGTTGGCCAGCAGGGTGATGGACTCCAGCAGGTTGCGGGCCATCACCGGCAGCATCACGTTGAGCTCGAAGTCACCCTGCGAGCCCGCGAAGCCGACCGCCGCGTCGTTGCCCATGACCTGCGCGCAGACCTGCCGGACCGACTCGCAGATGACCGGGTTCACCTTGCCCGGCATGATCGACGAGCCGGGCTGCAGGTCGGGGATGCGCAGCTCGCTGAGGCCCGCACGGGGCCCCGAACCCATCCAGCGGACGTCGTTCGCGATCTTGTAGAGGCTGACCGCGGCCGTACGCAGCTGGCCGGACAGCTCGACCAGGGCGTCCCGCGCACCGTGCGCCTCGAAGTGGTTCTCGGCCTCCTTCACCGGCAGGCCCGTGTTGGCGGCCAGCCTGCGGTAGACCTCACGGCGGAACTCGGCGCTCGCGTTGACGCCCGTGCCGACCGCGGTGCCGCCCAGCGGCAGCTCGGCGACGTGCGGCAGGGTCGCGGCGATGCGCTCGGCGGCCCGGTGCACCTGCTGGGCGTACCCGGAGAACTCCTGGCCCAGGGTCACCGGCGTGGCGTCCATCAGGTGGGTGCGCCCCGACTTCACCACGTGCGCGAACTGCGTCGCCTTGCGCGACAGCGCGTCCTCCAGCTCCATCAGCGCCGGGCGCAGCTCGTACGCCACCAGCCGCAGCGCCGCCAGGTGGATCGCCGACGGGAACACGTCGTTGCTGGACTGCGACGCGTTCACCTGGTCATTGGGGTGCACGGCCCGGCCCAGCCGCTGCCCGGCGATCCGGGCCAGCACCTCGTTCATGTTCATGTTGGTCGAGGTGCCCGAACCGGTCTGGAACACGTCGAGCGGGAAGTGCTGCGCGAAGTCGCCCTCGGCGATCTCCCGAGCCGCCGACGCGATCGCCCCCGCCGTCTGCGCGTCCAGGTCACCGGTCGCCGCGTTCGCCTCAGCCGCCGCCTCCTTGATCTGCGCAAGAGCGATGATCAGGGGGTACGGCAGAACAGTGCCCGACACCGGGAAGTTCTCGATGGCCCGCTGGGTCTGCGCGCCCCACAGGGCCTCGGCGGGCACCCGGACCTCGCCCATCGTGTCGTGCTCGACTCGATACTCCGTCATGGCTCCATGCTTACCCCCTGGAGCACGGCTAACCGAAGATCGGCGCGCACATCACAAAGGGCGGGACCGTTTCCGGTCCCGCCCTTTCGTTACTGCTTGCGTCAGATACGCACGCCGGAAGCGGCGTGGAACGCGTGGTGGCTGCCCACGACCGGCTTCACGAACACCGTGTCGCCGAGGCTCGGCATCGCCTGGCGGGTCGTGGAGACCACGAACCGCTCCTCGCCGCCGTTGATCGCGGCGTGGCCGTACACGTTGGCGTTCGCGCCCAGGTCCTCGACCAGGTCCACGACGATGGGCATGCCGCCCTCGCTCGCGCCGACCAGGTCCGAGTCCTCGGGACGGAAGCCCACGGTGACCTGGCCGTTGCCGCCCTCGGCCTGAGCCGCGGCGATCTGCTCACGGGTCAGCGGGAGCACCATCTGGCCGAACACCGCACCGGCGTCGGTCAGCTGGACCGTCTTGATGTTCATCGCCGGCGAGCCGATGAAGCCCGCGACGAAGACGTTGGACGGCCGGTCGTACAGGGCACGCGGGGTGTCGCACTGCTGCAGCACACCGTCGAGCAGCACGGCGACGCGGTGACCCATGGTCATGGCCTCGACCTGGTCGTGCGTCACGTACACGGTGGTGATGCCCAGCTGCGACTGCAGCGTCGCGATCTGCGAACGGGTCTGCACACGGAGCTTCGCGTCGAGGTTCGACAGCGGCTCGTCCATGAGGAAGACCTGCGGCTCACGCACGATCGCGCGGCCCATGGCGACACGCTGGCGCTGACCGCCGGAGAGCGCCTTCGGCTTGCGGCCCAGGTACTCCTCCAGCTGCAGCATCTGCGCGGCCTTCTTGACCCGGACGTCGATCTCCGACTTCGGGGTCTTGCGCAGCTTGAGCGCGAACGCCATGTTCTCGTACACCGTCATGTGCGGGTAGAGGGCGTAGTTCTGGAAGACCATCGCGATATCCCGCGACTTCGGCGGGAGGTTCGTGACGTCCTTGTCGTTGATGTAGATCGCGCCCTGGTCGACGTCCTCGAGACCGGCCAGCATCCGCAGGCTGGTGGACTTGCCACAGCCGGACGGGCCGACGAGGACGAGGAACTCGCCGTCGTTGATCTGGAGGTCGAGCTGGTCGACGGCGGGGCGGTCGGTGCCCGGGTAGATCCGGGAAGCCTTGGCATAGGTGACAGTAGCCACGGGGGTGTGTCCTTCCACCGGCAGGAACGTGCCGGACGATCCGAGTGAAAGTGAAGTGCCGAACACGTTTTCACGAACCCGGCGTTCGCCAAGGTAACCGCGTAACGGCTCGTAAACAAGCCCGTGGATCATCATGTGGAACGCGTCTGCCAGGCAAAACGGACCCTATGGTGATGATGGGTACGAAACTCCGGGGAATCCGGTAGCGAACCCGGTGCCCCTGCCGCGTACCATCGCTGGGTACGGGCGCTCCTGGTCCGTGCATGCCGGCCTGGCGCAATTGGTAGCGCACCCGACTTGTAATCGGAAGGTTAGGGGTTCAAGTCCCCTGGTCGGCTCCAACCCCAAGCCTCGCCGTGCACTGAACCGACGACTCGCAGACCGTGTCAGCGATCGCCGCCCCATGGGCCCTTGACCTGTTGCCTAGGCCGTTCGTTTGCTCAGTGCCTAGCTTCACCAGATGTGCGACATTTCGATACCAGCTGTCGTGCGACAGATGGCCTAGGTTTCTGAGTTCGGCCGTTGCGGCGGCCGGTTTTGTCGACGATGTTACGACTAGTGCTGGTGCCGATCGAGGGCATCAGCTGTAGATCACCAGGGCTAGGTGCGGAAGAGGGCATCCCAGCGATCGGTTGTTAGCAGCCAGATCGCGCGCGCGGACTCGTCGTTCGTCCATACCCAGGCGTCGGGGTCGTGGAGGGCCCGAATCTCGGCGGCCGTCAGCGGGCTTGCGGTGTCCCAAGTTTGGCCGGCGTCAGGCTCACGCAGTTCGATCCAGTCCCGCTCGACCAGGTCCGCAACAACCTCCTCAAAGCAGGGGATCAGCGCGCACGCGGCGTCATCGGTGAGCGTCGGAGCCGCGTTGGTACGAACGTCGTACTCGAAGATCACGCTGCGGAGATACCCCTCTTCCAAAGCCGTGATCATGACCGCGCACTGCTCGACTGTCAGCTCATCCCAGACACTCACCAGCCTCATGCTGCCATTTCTGCTGACGCCGAGGTAGCGCCCGTACTTGGCCGGCCCGGTCCCTGCTAATCGCCGGAGGATGTGGTCTTGCGGGGGCGGTGGGCCTTGATACTGCGCACGGGCTGGTCAGTCAGGCGCGCAACGGTTCGGACCGTTCCGTCGACGGCGATCCGAAACTGAGTGCCGTCGACCTCCACCGCGACCGTCTGGCGCGCGTGAGGTCGGCCGAGCGAGATCTTCTGACCGGCGACCATGATCACACCACTGTTGCTGGCCCGTCGTTGCACGATCATCGGTGCGGTCGACGCCTGCGGTTGCGGTCCGGCCGGGCGGGCGCCACGCAGTCGGGCGACCATCCGGAGCCAGCGGGTTCGGTCTGGTTCGTAGCAGTTCACGAGTCTGCGGATCAAAAAAGTGCAGTGTGTCAGCCTCGACGCGCACGCTGACCCGTCGCCCGGCGAGGATCTCCGCTGCCAGAACGACGTGCTGGCCCAGCGACACATGCCCACCGCGGTTGACGGTCCGGTCGACCTCCACAGCGCCGCAGCCGGGCTCGATGGGCGGCAGCGGGGACGGTCCGGCGGCCCTGCCACCGGCTGCGGCTAGAGCGGCCAGGTCGTTGACCGACAGGTGCGAGCGCACCGACTTGACCCGGGCACCGGCGATGAGCAGGTGGATCATATTCGTGTCGACCCAGAACGTCACCGTGACTCCGGACCGGGCGGTGCCCAGCCAGATCTGCTTGCCCCGGACCTCCATGTTGCCGCTGGGCGGCACGACCCGGTCGAACTCCACCGGTCCATGCGTCCACGGCACCATTGCCTCGGGTTGAGCCTCGGCAAGCTGCGACGGCACACCGGCCTCCTCACGCAAGGTCTGCGCCAGCGATCCCGGCAGACGCAGCGGCAGCAGCTCCGCCGCCGATGTCCCGCCATCATCGTCACGCGCGCTGGCGAACCTGTCAGTCGGGCAGGCCATATCCAGCGACTGGTGCGGCCGTCTGATGTTGTAGTGGACGACCCACTCGTCGACCGCCGCCTGCGCCGCAGCGACGTCGGCGAACCTGCCGCAGTGATCCAGCAGCTCACGGCGCAGGCTCTGATGGAAGCGTTCCACCTTCCCGGTCGTGGTCGGCGACGCCGGTTGCGTCAGCCGATGCGTGATCGCGTTGTCGCGGCAGATCCTGTCGAACAGCACCTCACCGCCCTTACCGAACCGGTCGGTGAACTGTTTGCCGTTGTCGGTGAGCACCTCCGCCGGTACCCCGAACCGGGCCAGGCCCTGCGCGAACGCCAAACACACCGCACGGCCCGTCGCCCGCGGCACCACTTTCGCGATCACGCAGAACCGCGAGTGGTCGTCCACCCCGGTGACGACCTTGGCTTCGGTGCCGTCGGCCAGCAGCACGCCGCCCACGATGTCCATCTGCCAGAGCTGCATCGGCTCCGGGCGCTCCCACCTGCGGAAGTCCTCCCGACGACGGCCCCGAGGCTGCGGCCGGATCAGGCCATGGCGCACCAGAATCCGGTAGACCGTCATCACCGACGGCACCGGACCCGGGCAGCCATCCCGGCCGAGCTCGAACGCGATCCGACGCGCACCCCACCGCGGATGCTCCCGCCGCAGCTCACACACCGCCGCCTCCACCACCGGCGGTGCCTGATGAGGACAGGTCAGCGGACGTCGGGAACGATCCGCCAACCCAGCCAGGCCATCACGCTCATACCGCGACAGCCAACGGTGAACACTCTGTCGCCCGACCCCATGCAGGGCAGCGACCTCGACAACCGAGCGCCCAGCCTGGACAGCCAGCACCGCCCGATACCGCTGCTCAACCTTCGACAAATCAACTAGCGCCAATCCCGGCTCCTGACCACGTGACATCCGCAAACGTCACGTGCTCAACAGCCGACTACGGCACCTGTCGCACGTCTACTGGTATCGCTCTGTCGCACATCACCCGGTACCTGACATCCTCATGCCATCGGCATGTGTCGAAACTTTCCATACGAGGTCAAGGCGGCCCGCAAGCGGGCCGCGCCTGGCCGGGCTTCCGGGCGACGCTCATGCCTGCGGCCCGCGCCGCCCGAGCCCGGCCTGCGCGAACATTCACGGCACCGGCACCTCCATGCATGGATCGACCAAGCCGCGGCATGTGATGCCGCAGTTCACGGCTCGATCAGATGCGGACGGAGACGACCAGCCGACGTTGACGACCTGGTCGACGCCGACGAGCACCGGGAACACCGGTGACCAAGACGGCGACCGCTCAGCGAATGGAAATGATCTTTTGTCGACAGGATGATCACCATGACAAAGATCATTTATTTGATTTTATGATCCATTTTTGCGCACATCAGACGGACTAACTGACCGCAGCTCCCGCCGCCGTCACACCCGTGCCGCCCAATGTCTCCAAGGTCAAAGTCAACCCTCAACCTCGGGCTCCGGGGAGTCGCACCCCGCCCACCATCGGCCCGGGCAAAGCCTTCATGATCTCCGGCCGTGGTCAAGGTCGTTCAGTCGTGGAGTGCTCCACCTTGACCACGGCCGGAGATCATGACCACGGAGTGCGGGCCGACGGCAGACGGGGAGCTAGGTGGGCATCGTCGAACAACAACCGGCTAGCCCTCACCGTAGTCAGCTGCACTGGGCCAAAGATCATTCGATCTCTTGAGTGCCCTTTGCGCTATGCAGAATAAGAAAAATACGCTGCAACCCATCCTCACCTATCAACTGTACGGCCAATTCGCCAAGTTCAGTGAGCGCAAGAGATTCGCTATTCTTGTGCATCAAGCCTTCGTTAATTAGGTCTCGAATTAGCGATTCGAGGATTCCCTTCGGCAGCGCTGTGATCTCGCGCAATGCGTCAACGCCGACTGTTGAAGACGAAATAAGACCTCCTCTGGAAAGAAGGTGCAGCGCTACGATACCGGCCTCTATAGCGAGTTTGCCCCGTTGTCCTTTTTGGCTTTCCTGGCGAACTCGCATGCCCTCAAGTGCCACATACCACCAAAAGATGCGAACGTGTGGAGGGCGAAGTTTGCTGAACTTGTCGAGCAGGAAGGCAGTTATATCGATCTTCGCAGGATCATGCAGAGAATTCGCCACGAATGCAGCGAACGTTTCTCGGTAGGTAACGTCGCTCGGACCAGTGAGTGCTTGCAAGCCGTGAGCGAATACGTCCGCGAATTCGCCGCCTTCGGCAACTGCTTCGACTATTCGATCCTCGTCCGACCCTGCTGCGGCCGCGACTGATTCAAGGTAATCGTTAGCGCGGTGCTGCCAGGCCCGCTTTAACCCGAACGCAATTTTGCCGCCAGGTAGGAATGCGCCGGTTCCGACCTCGACGTTGATGCTGATCTCTCGCTGATCGGTGCGTTCGAGCTCAGAGCCCATCGACTACTCCTCATCCTCATAACCAAAGTGCTCAATATGCTCGTCAACTCAATGATCGGCGAAGCCTTGCCGATAAGCTGCCAGCGCAACGAATGTAGCGATGTGCTTCAAGGTGACTCTGATCAGGGTTCCTACAGCAGCGAAGTACAGCAACGCGGCCGCCCGTGGACGACCTTGGAAAACCCAGCCACGCCGCCGACCTCGTGTCTGACCTTCACCGACCGCGCTACAGCAAATCCGTAGGTTCAGGGTTCGAGGTCGGGCCGTACTGACGAGTCTTTCGACCAGACCTGGCGCGACGGGCCGGAGCTAGTCTCTCTCCCTGAACCGGGACATCGGCACTCGGTCGTCCTCGACGTCGCGATTGATTTCGACGTCCAGGCCGAACAGACCGTAGACCCTCAGGAGGGCTTCATAGGTATCACGCTCTGGGTCTCCAACCGCAGGCCAGGACAGGTCCAACATGTCCGCGCTGGCTGGCTGCGCGTCGCTGATCATCATGTGAAGTTGGAAGTTCGCAGCACCGAGCAGGCGCGGTTCATCGCCCCTGAAGCGTCGGGCCACGATCCGGTGTTGGACTGCTCCAGTCACCCGCGGCTTGATGAGATCGTCTGCGATTCGGAAGTACTCCAAGGTCATTTCTGTGAGAACCCAGGGGTTGATGCGTTCTCGACGCGAGTACTGCTCCATTGCCCAGCCCAGCAGGTCTGATGTCGCTGGAAGCCCTGCGGTTAGGAGGCCGTTGGGACGGACCCATAGGGCATACCGCGTCTGATCCAGATATAGGCCACCACCTAGCACACGGAGTCTTCCCGTACGGTCCGCCAGGTTGAAGCCGTCCCGCCTAAGGACGTCCTGATGACTCAGGGCACCTTGCACCCCGTTCCCGCCGAACATCTCACGCAGTAGCCCCGCACGGCCGGTCGGAATGCTCTGAAGGTAGAGCACTGGAACATCCGCCCAGTCCTGCATCTGTTCCATTTCGTTGATGGACTCTTCGGCCAGGAGGGCCATATCCGAGACGGGAATGATCTGGGACTGCTCCTGAGGCCAGGCTCTTGCCCGCAGACCTTCGTTGATCAGGCCGTATACGTCGTCGGGTGGCAAGTAAACGGTTCTGTCGCCGTGGCGTTGCGGGATCACGACGCCCTCTGCGAGCTTGTCCCGGTCGTTGATCATTCTCCGGACGATGACATATCGCGTGCTCTCCGCCACCGGTTCGACGTCAAGCACCAGGTAATGGTCTGGGCTGTCGGGGTCCGGGTACCAAGCGTGACTGACGACCACCCGTGGCCGCAAGTGCTCGTTTAGCACGTCAATCCAGGTGTTCAGGTCAGCCGCGCTCTGGGGAAACGGGTGCCGTTTGTCAGCTACCTCCAGCGCTTGATCGTCAAGCTTCTTCGTCGAGATACCGAGGACCAGCAGGCCGCCCTGGGCATTGGCGAATGCCGCGACGTCCTTGCACAGTTCGTACTTTCCCTTGTCCGTTTTGATCGGGTAAGGGGAGGACTTAAAGTCCAGCCACGATGTCTCAGGAAGACCGAGCAGATCATCCGGCTTTCCGGATGCAAGCGCATTGATCACGGTCATACGACTCAGGCTCACATCCGAGAAGCTACCGGCAGCTTCGGTGACGGCAATGCCGAGACACGGACGCTGGCAGTAGACCATCTGATGGTCTACCCCTCATGGGCTGATCGGCCAACCTAGAAGCCTGGGCAGTGAAGGTTAAAGAGCAACGCCAGGCCGTCTTCAGGCCGTCGAGCATGATCCTAGGCCGTCTCCAGGCCGTCAAACGGCGACCAACAACGACCGGTGTTGGCTGACAACGTGAAGCGGAACAGCAGCCCAGAGGGCGTGCCGATCGCTTGACCATGAGGGCGACGGACGAGTCGGCCTGTACGCCGGATGCTGGTCGGCCGTCGGCCGTCGGGTCGGGCGCTAAGCCCGGTGCGGTCGGGATGCCGACAACCGCAGGACCCGCTGGGGCCGCGATACTGCTCAGCGTGAGACGAAATATATCTATCGCTATCACTGCAATGGTGCTGATGCTGACCGGATGTGCCGAGGCCCGGGACACCTCCGTAGAAGTGTCAAGATCAAGCTTTAGTGGCGAGGGCAAGGTATGGCCATTGACCGTAGAGTCCGGCAAGCTCGCGTGTGACGACGGTGTCAGCGTCACCTTCGAATCGTCTGGGTCGATATACGCCGTCAACGGCACAGCCAGAGATACTGGGATAGGCAGGGAAATCAGACCTATCTGGCGCGACGACCCCCAATACCCTGGCCTGAAGATCAGCATTAAAGACCTGATAAACACGGGCCTGGAACTCTGCTGACTGTACGTCTGAGCTCTCAGGGCTAGGCGTGCCGGGCAAGTGCTACAAGCGCCTGCTTATGGCAAATATCCAGCGCACGGCATGGCGGGCAAAGTTCCTCTGCCGTGCACTAGAAAGATCTACTTAGCTGTACTGGGGACGAGAGCCTTCTTGAGTTGTCGCGCGATGGCCTGGGCGAGGCCGCCTGGCACGGCGTTGCCGATCTGCTTTGCAATCTCGATCTTTGACCCGCACCATAGAAAGTCATCGGGAAAGTCCTGGAGGAGAGCGCCTTCGAGGTGCGTGATCACTCGGTTGACGCGCGGTCCGTTCTCTTCCCACTGGGGGTGCAGGTACTGTCCCTTCTCCGGTTTGAAGAATTCGGTTCGAATCGTCAAGGAAGGTGCGTCCCACCGCATACGGCCCATGACGTCGGTCGTGCCGGTCGGCTTGTCGCGCCAGCACCGCGGCAGCAGTTCGTCGGGCAGGTTGAAGCGGCCCCCGCCGGGGGGTACGCAGTCATAGCGCTTCAGCGAGAGCTCGCGCGGTTGGCGGCCGAAGTGCAGGTCAAGCCACTTGTACGCGCCTTGAATCTCCTCGCCGAAGAACTCCGTGCGGGTCTCGGGCAGTTCGGTGGTGGTGGGCATATCCGGCAGACCTGCGATACGGTCACGTACCGTCCGCCACGGCAGCTGGTCGCCGGTCGGCACCCGTGCATGAGTCGGGTCCGGTAGGTCGATCTTGCCGATGCGTGAGCCGATGACGATCGTCCTGGGACGACGCTGGGCGACCCCGTAGTCTGCTGCCAGTAGTACGCCTGGGGTGAGCTCGTAGTCGGCAATCATGCCGTGGTCGGCTTCGTCGAGCAGAAGTTGAAACTCGGTGCTGGCGGAGAACCGTTCGACGTTCTCGATGACGAACACCCGCGGCTTGACCGTGGCTACGACGCGGAGGTATTCCTTCCACAGCTGGTTACGTGGGTCGTTGACGTCCTTGCTGCCGAGGTTCGAGAAGCCCTGGCAGGGCGGTCCGCCGATGACGACGTCGGCCTCAGGTAGCAAGTCGTTCGACACCTGAGTGATGTCGCCCCAGATCGTGTGGTCCTCGCCGAAGTTCGCCGCATATGTCGACGCCGCCTGCCGGTTGAACTCCACCGCGAGCACGGGTTCGAACCCTTCGCGCGTGAAGCCGGAGGTCATACCGCCGCATCCGGCGAACAAGTCGATCAAGGTCAGCGGCTTTGCCATGCGCCGATCTTAAGGCCAAGGGCCGACGTAAGGCGGAACCGAGATGCGCGACTATCCTCACGATGTGGCGAAGACCCCGCAGTCCTGGGCCTCCTCGGAGGGAACGCGGCGCAGCATGCAAGCCAACCGAGGTAGGGACACCTCGCCGGAGCTCGCGATCCGTCGGCGAGCACACGCCGTCGGACTGCGCTACCGCGTCTGTGTGCGGCCCCTGCCAGGGCTGCGCAGGACCGCCGACCTGGTGTTCACCCGGGCGAAGGTCGCGGTATTCGTGGACGGGTGCTTCTGGCACGGCTGCGAGCAGCACCACACGGTTGCCAAGACCAATGCAGAGTTCTGGGCGAAGAAGGTCCAGGCGAATCGCGGCCGGGACCTTCAGACGGACGCCGCGCTCACCGCCGCTGGCTGGACGGTCGTGCGGATCTGGGAACACGAAGACCCCGACCATGCGGTGGACCGGATCCGAGCGGCGGTCACGGACGCCAGAATCAGTGCCAGCCGTACGGCGGGGGCTTGACCCACTCCGTCTCACGCAGTGTCAGTACTGGCCTTCGCCTTGTTTGGGCAATTTCGGACCGGGCTCTTCGGGGTCGTCGGTTCGAGCTACGCGCCACAGCTTCCCGGCGATTTTCGTGCACTTCTCCGGGTCGCCGTCTTGCCAGAGTGCAAGTCGGGCGCTCACGAACCGACCGAGAGTAGGCACGGGCAGGCCCAACTCCCTGGCCATCTGCGGGTGCGGCCTGTAGTGGCCGAAGATCACGATTCCTTCGTCCTTGAGCTGTAGCCGCGCGTCTCGCACCCTCTTAGCGCTGTCGATCTGCTGTGCGGCGGTCTCCACGGTCGCGCGGTTGACCAGCACGCCGGTCAGCTCGCGAAAGAGGTTCGTCACGGCCGTTTGCCCGGCCTTCGCGTTGACGATCTTGTCGAGTTTCTTCGGGTCCTGGATGTGCAGCAGTGTGTTCTTCACGAGATTCGCACCCGGCTTGATCCAGAGGATGCGATCGCGGCCCCGGTCGTTCAGCCGCCGTTTCTTGTCCCGTTGCTGGCCCGGAGGTCGCAAGACCGCGTCGTCGATGCGGATCAGCCCCGAGGCCCATCGGGCGGTGTACTCGTTGGCCCAGACAACAAGGGCGATCTTGCTGCCTTGTTGGTACATCTCCTGCGGGATCTCCCAGCCGTAGAGGTCCATGGACCACTTGCAGTCGACGTCCGCCCCTGCGATCTCGTAGTCCAGGTCCTCACCGTCGCGGAACAAGAACTCTCGTTGTAGCCAGATCTCCACGAGCGTGCCGATGTGAGTCTTCTCCGTCTTCATCAACTGGGTGAAGTCCCATCGACCGGTACGGCGACCGTCGTAGATCTGGTCCAGGGCCTCACGGATCGCATATCCCGTGCGGGAGCCGGATGGATCCAGTCTCTCGATCTCGTCGTGCACCGCCCAGAGCTGCGGATCCTCGTCTCGCAAAGGGGGGCGTGCATCCGTCTTGAAGGGGTCCGGGCCGCGGGCCGCCTTCGGACGCCCAGAAGTCTTGGGGCGAGGCGGGCGGAGCCGGTCACGGTGATACCGCAGGACCTCGGGGACGTCTACGGCGTCCCCTGCGAGACCGTCGAAGAGCTCACTCTGCTCGAAAGACACGAACCGGAGATTGCCGGCAAGTGCCTCCACCGTCAATGTGAAGATCTATTTGCGGCCCACTTCGGTCCGATCGGCTGACAGCAGTTCTGACAGCAACCGCGTCACATCCAGCCAAACGGCGACCGCGCCTTGCCATTGTGGGAACAGGGGCGGCAGCGGACTCCATACTGCGTCAGCGCGCATCGATCAGGCTTGTAATCGGAAGGTTAGGGGTTCAAGTCCCCTGGTCGGCTCCAACGTCACCCTGCGAGGGTCGAACCGAGGACTCGCGTAGCGCGTTCGCTGTCGCGAATCTTCAAGACCTGTCCGGCCGGCCGAAATACGGTTTCGGCCATGACAAGTCCGAACAGCGCCCCGCCGACTGCCGCTATGCGAACACTGGTCGCGGATTTCGAAGTCACCGGCTGGGAACCGGAGGTCTACGACGAGCCTGGCGAAGGCCCGGCCCTAGCCCGGGTCACCGTTCGCAAGACCTTCCGCGGGGTCGTCGACGGGACGAGCGTTGGCGAGGTGCTGACCGCGGCCGGTCCGGACGGTCGCGGATATGTCGCCTCGGAGCGCTTCACCGGCAGCGTCGACGGTCGCGTGGGCACGGTGGTCTTCCAGCACGGAGGGCTCGACGACGGCGCGTCCGCGTACACCTTCGGTCATGTCGTGCCCGGATCGGGCACCGGGCAGCTCGCCGGGCTTGCCGGGGAGATCACCCTGACGCACGACGATTCCGGTGCTCGGGTGACGCTCGTACTGCGCTGATGAGGGGCGGACGCGTGTCGCGTCCGCCCCTCATTCGTGGATCTGTCGGCTGAGCGTGTCGCCTTACAGCGGCAGCAGGCCCGCGGCGCTGCCGACCAGCGGCAGGGAGCGCAGCACCTCCATGGAGGTGGACATGTTGCCCAGGATCGGCAGGTCGTTGACCACCGGGAGCTGGCCGAGCATGCCGCCCATGGGGCCGCTGAGCCCGCCGCCGCCACCGGTCAGGCCGCCGAGCAGCGGCAGCTCGCCCAGGCCGGGCAGCCCCGCCTCGGTGGTCGGCGATCCCGCGTACTCCGCGTCCTCGCCCGCGACCGGGCGCTCGGTGGCCCGGTGGCGTCCGACGTGCTGGGGTGCGGGTGCGGGTGCGGGCAGGATGTTCGGGCCAGCGAGCTGCTGGCCCACCGGCTGCTGGGCGGCGGCGATCGGCGCGGGGTTGAGCAGGTTGGCGCCGCGGCCGGGGCTGGCACCGTTCAGGCTGCCGGTGATCTTGCCGATGGCGTCGCCGACGATCGGCACCGAGCCGACCACGGGCAGGCCGGTGCCGGGCTTGCCGCCCTGCACGATGCCGCCGGTGACCAGGTTGCCGGCGATCGGGAGCCGGGACACGGTGTCGAGGCTGAACGTGCCGTTGGCGAGGTCGCGTACGCCGGGCAGCTGCTTGGCGATGTCGCCGACGACCAGTACGCCGTCCAGCGGGCCGCCCTTGCCGAGCACGTCGCCGAGCAGCGGCAGCTTGTCGACGAAGGGCAGGCCCTCGGTCGTCTCCGCGCCCTCGGTGGCGAGCAGGTCGTCGGCGCTGTTGCGGCCCATCGCGTCGGCGATGAGCGCCGGCACGATCTGCGAGGTCGCGTCGGCGACCTGCCGGGACAGGGCCGGGTCGAGGGTGACGCCGAGGCTGTCGGACGGGTCGAGGGCGTCGACGTCGCCGAGCAGCGGGTCGACGGGTGCGCGCATCAGCATGTCGGAGGGCAGGCCGGCAGGTGCGCCGCCGATCCACTCGCCGAAGGTGTCCTGGGTGCTGCCGGCCGGTGCGGGCTGCGGCGCGGACAGGTCGTTGCGCTCGCCCGCCAGGCCGCCGGTGAGAGCGCCCAGGCTGTCGCCGCCGGTCAGGGCGGTGAGACCGGCCAGTGGGTCCGCCGCGCGTCCGCCGGTCTTCAGGCCGCTGCCGAGACCGCCGGTCAGGTCGGTGACGCCACCGGTGAGGCCGCCGAGCGGACCGTCTCCGCCGGTCAGGCCACCGAGGGGGCTGGCGCCGCCGGTCAGCCCGCTGAGGGGGCTCGCGCCGCTGCCGAGCAGTCCGCCGGTGAGGCCGCCCAGGGTGCCGCCGCCGTCCGCGCCGCCGGTGAGGCCGCCGGTCAGGCCGCCGAGGGGGCTGCTGGAGAGGCCGTCGAGCGGGCTGCCGCCGGGCTGCCCGCCGAGCAGGCCGCCGAGCGGGCCGCTGGAGAGCACGCCGGTGACGTTGTCCAGGCCCGGCAGGCCGCCCTCTTCCTTGGAGGCGCCCTTGAGCAGGCCGGTCGTGCCGTTGAGCAGGCCGGTGTCCGGCAGCGCGCGGGTCAGGGCCGGGGCCTTGCCGGTCAGTGAGATGTCCTGCATCCCGGGCGCGTACGCGGTGAGACCGAGGTCGCCGGTGCCGCGCGTGATCGACAGCGGCCCGTCGGCGCGCAGCCCCGCGTTCAGCCTGGTGTCGGTCATGTCGAGCGACAGGCCGAGGTCGTGCAGACCGCCCGTCGGGGAGAAGAGATCGGCGACCAGCCCTCGCATGGCCTGAAGATCGGCGGTCGGCTGGGCCTCGGTGACCGTTTCAGCGTGCGCGACGCCATTGCCGAGCAGCATGACGCCGCTGGCCACGCCCACGGCGCCGACGGCACGGTAGAACCACTTGTTCATGTCCATCCATTCGATTGCTGACCGATGCACCCCGAACCGCAGGGTGCTGCTTGGTGCATTCGTCTGATGGAGCAACGACCAAAAGGGGCATATCGTCGCGGGAAAGGCATGTTCGGCGATCCCTCAGGGGTGGTACGGGTGGTACGCGGTCGATAGCATCCGGGCGTGCTGACCCCCTCCTCGGTCGTGGCCAACCTCCGCCGTGCGCGCAACAACCACTTCGTCATCAACGGCTCGGACGGGCTGGCCTACCGCCTCGCCGAGCAGCTGACCACGCGCTACGGCGTCGACGTGGTGGTGCTCATGACGCCCGGCCAGCGCCGCGACGCGCGTGATTTCGCCGAGCTGCCCCGGGTGCGGGTCGTGGTCGCCGACCGCATCGACGAGCGCGCCCTGGCCAAGGCCGATCTGAACACCGCCCTCGGGCTGGCCCTGTGCGTGCAGGACGACGTGGGCAACATCCACGTCGCGTTGCAGGCCCGGGACCTGACGCCGGGGCTGCGGCTGGTGGTCCGGATGTACAACTCCCACCTGGGCCGGGGCATCGAGGAGCTGCTCGGCAACGCCCGGGTGCTGTCCGACGCCGAGATCGCGTCGCCCGCCCTGGTCGCCATCGCGCTAGACGAGGTCAGCGCCGCCCCGCTGCCGGTCAGCGGGCGCACCCTGGTGGTGGCCCGCCGCACGGACGTGTCACCGGAGGACGTGGTCTGCGGGCTGGTCGACACGACCACCGGCGGCGGCGTGCCCGACCTGCTGCCCGCCGACATGGGCCGGGCCGATCTGGTGCTGGTCGAGTCGCGGGTGAGTGGCGGGGTCGCGGACAGCGTCGCCGACACGGTGAGCAGCGTGGCCCGCAGCGTCACCCGCGGTGCCCGCCGCTGGCGGCTGCCCGCCGTCGTGGACACCGCGAAAACCCTGATCTCGCGGCAGTTCCGGCTCGCGGTGGCGGTGGTGCTGCTGATCCTCGTCGGTGCGGGCTTCGCGTTCGCGCGTACGCGGCCCGACGTCACGTCGTTCTGGGACGGCGTGTACGTCACGCTCGTCAACGCGCTCGGCGGACCGCAGCTCGACGCGGACATCCCCGGCTGGCAGCAGGTGCTGCAGCTGCTCGTGGCCCTCGCCGGGCTCGCCCTGGTGCCGCTGATCACCGCGATGGTGGTCGAAGGGCTGGTCAACGCGCGGCTCGCGGTCGCGCAGGGCCGCCTGCGGCTGCCCGAGGAGGGCCATGTCGTACTGGTCGGCCTCGGCAACGTCGGCACCCGCGTGCTGCGGCTGCTGCACGACCGGGACATTCCGCTCGTCGCGATCGACGTCAAGGAGGAGGCGCGGGGCGTGCCGCTGGCCCGTGAGCTGGGCGTGCCGCTGATCATCGGCGACGCCAGCCGGGAGAGCACACTGCGCTCCGCCCACGTGCAGACCTGCCGCGCGCTGATGACCCTGGCCAGCAACGACGTCATCAACCTGGAGGCAGCGCTGCACGGCCGGAACCTACAGCCGAGGCTGCGGGTGCTGGTCCGGCTGTTCGACGGCGACCTGGCCGCCCGGGTACGCAAGACGTTCAGCATCCGGTTCACCAGGAGCGTGTCCTACCTGGCCGCCCCGGCGTTCGCGGAAGCGCTCATGGAACGCGAGGTGATCGGCACGATCTCGGTCGAGCGGCGGGTGCTGCTCGTGGCCGAGGTGGTGGTCGGCACCGGTTCGGCACTCGACGGGCAGCGGCTGGCCATGGCCGACATCCCCGGTGGCGTACGCGTCATCGCGCTGGCCGAGTTCGGCGAGCCCCGCCCCCTGTGGCGGCCCGCGCCGACCCGGATGCTCGGCGCGCGCGACCGGATCACCGTCGTCGCCAGCCGGGACGGACTCAGCCGGCTGATGCGCCAGGTCGCCGGAGACGGGGCAGACGACGACGCGGACCCGGTCGGGCAGGCAGCAGGCGCGCCCGCGCCGTGACCAGGCAACCGCCGCCCGCGAGCGTCAGCAGGACCAGGCCCGCGGTCCGGGGCAGGCCCGACGTGTCGATCGGCGGCCCCGAGACCTGACGCCACGAGTTGAAGCCCACCCCGGCGGCGAACAGCGCCACGGTCGCGTCGCAGCTGCCCGGGGTCGAGTCGGCCACGCACTGCACCCGCAGGTCGTGGTCGAGCAGCAGGTCGATCTCGGCGCGGGCGGCCGGGTCCAGGGGCGCGCCCCGCCGCTGCGCGTACCGCAGCAGGTCGTAGCCGAAGTCGTGGGCCTTGCAGGCTACGGCGAAGTCGAACGGGCGGCCCTCACCGGGCACCGAGCACGAGCCGTTCGGGTTGATCACCCGCAGCGAGCCGTCGGCCAGCCGTGCGGTGCCCGGGGTGTAGCCCATCACCTCGGCGAAGTCGTCCGGCACGGCGGCCAGGTCGCCGGTCGGCAGCGTGTGGATCATGTGAGTGGCCGCGGCGTCCGCGCTGACCTGGGCGTTGCCGGGGGTGGCGACGGTCAGTGCGGCGGCGATGCCGACGCCGAGCACCAGCAGCGAACGCAGCCAGCCCGGCAGAGGCCGCCGGGCAGCCGACGTGCCACGTGGCAAAGGCCGGGCAGCCGACGTGCCACGTGCGCGGGCGCCCGGCCCGGCACGCTCGGCGGTGAGCCTGGCGAGGGCGGCCAGGCGCGTCCGTGATCGCATCGTCGCGACCCTTTCGCTGCGCACGGCCCGGCGGGGTAACACACCGCTCGGCAGAACAGCGCGTCCGGACCGGCCGGCCACGCTACCTGCGCTTTTGCGGATCGCCCAGCCGGGTCACCCGCCCGAGTTTTATAGACGCTGGCCTATTACATCGAGAATTTGTAGATCAAACTCGATGTAATAGGCCAGCGTCTATGAAAAGCGGGGTCAGCGAGCGGACGGGTCCGGCTCCAGGTCGTCGTCGTCGATGATGTCGTCGTCGGGGATGAGGTCGGGGTCGGGTTCGTCGTCGGGGTCGTAGCCGAGGACGGCCTGCTCGTCGGGGCGGTGTACGAGGACGTCGTTGAGGAAGGACTGGACGGCGGGGGCGAGGCCGAGGTCGCGGCCCGCGTTCTCGTTCAGCGTCCAGCGGTGCTCGATGATCTGCACGAACAGCTCCGGCGGCTCCAGCTTGCCGCGCAGGTGCGGCGGGACGGCGCGGATCACCGGTTCGAAGACCTCGGTCAGCCAGCGGTGCGCGGCCTGGGCCTCGTCGGGCAGGTCCTCGGACTCGGCCCGGTACGCGTCGAGGTCGTTGAGCAGCGCGCGGGCCTGGTTCTCCTCGGCGTCGAGGCCGGTCAGGCGAAGTAGGCGGCGGGTGTGGTGACCGGCGTCGACGACCTTCGGGCGGAGCAGGATGCTGCGGTGGCCGCCCTCCTCGACGACCGACATCGACACCTCCTCGACGTCGAAGCCCAGCTCGTTGAGGCGGCGGATGCGCTTGTCCATCTGGCGGCGGGTGTCGGTTTCGACGGCCTGCTCGTGGGTCAGCTCGTGCCAGAGCGTCTCGTAGCGGCGCACCACCTCGTCGGAGACGTGCTCGGGGTCGATGCCCTCGTGCAGGAAGCCCGCGGCCTGCAGGTCCAGCGCCTCGCCGAAGATGTTCGTACGCGCGATCTCCAGGTCCTCGCCGCGCTGGCCGGGGGACAGCCGCAGATGCAGCTGGCCGGTCTCGGCGTCGACGAGGTACGCGGCGAACGCGCCCGCGTCGCGGCGGAACAGGGTGTTGGACAGCGAGCAGTCACCCCAGAAGAAGCCGAGCAGGTGCATGCGCACCAGCAGCGCGGCGAGCGCGTCGAGCAGCCGGTTCATGGTGTCGGGGCGCAGCGTGTGCGAGAACAGCGCCCGGTACGGCAGGGAGAACTTGAGGTGCCGGGTGACCAGCACGGGTTCCAGGTGCTCGCCGTCGGCGGCGATCCGGTCGGCGACGATCGCGACGGCTTCCACCGAGGGCGCGCTGATCCGTTCGAGCGCGCGCAGCAGGTCGTACTCCCGCTCGGCGATCTTCTCGCGGGTCTCCTTCACCGCGTACACGGTGCCCTGGAGTTTGACGAAGCGGACCACGTGTCGCGAGATGCCCTGGGGCAGTGCCACCAGGTGGTCGGCGGGCCACTCCTCCAGCGGGGTGGACCAGGGTAGATCGATCAGGGCAGGGTCGACTAGGGCCGAGGTGATCCGCACGCGAACAGCCTACGGATTGGGCCACACCTGCCGCGAATCCTCTTTTCGGCCGAGGCACCGGCTGCCGCGCTGCGTCGTTGCACGTAGGGAGCTTGTCCGGAGTCGTTCAGGAGGCTGGTCGCATGCGCCGTACGGTCGCGCTGGTGATGGGAATCTCTGCCGTGTTGGCGCTCACCTCTGCCGCGGGAGCCGCCATGCTCGGTGAGGGAGCCCCGCCCGCCGCCGGTCCGGATGCCGCCCGGTCGATGGTCACCGCGGTGCAGGGCGCGCAGTCCCCGGCCGCGGGTGAGGTGCTCGCCCCGGTCGAGGCGAAGGGCAAGGACGCGACGGTACGCCAGACCGGGCGGGCCGAGGCGGGGCGGCTCGAAGCCGCGCACGCGGTGCTCGGCTACCTGGACGCGGACCGCAGTGCGACGCTGAGCTACCCCGGGGCCGAGTACGTCAAGGTGCACTTCTCGCAGTTGCTGCTGCTGCCCGGCGACTATCTGACGGTCAGCGACCCGAAGCGCGCCGAGGTGCACCGGATCGACGGCGACGCGGTCGGCTCGGTGCTCGGCAGCGCCGGGCGCTGGGCGATGTCGGTCACCGGGGACACCGCCCTGGTCGAGCTGCACAGCTCGAACCTGGACCTGCTCGGGCTCGGCGGCGCCGTGGCGCGGCTGGGCGTCGTGATCGACAAGGTGAGCCGGGGGCACACCGAACCCGAGCGGACCGCCGCGTCGGAGTCGTACCAGCAGGCCAAGCGGGACGCGGCGCGCACCGGCCGGGAGGAGACCATCTGCGGCTCCGACCAGAAGGCCGACGCGGTCTGCTACCGCACCACGGACCCGGTGGTCTACCGGCGCTCGAAGGCCGTGGCCCGGATGCTGATCGGCGGTGTCGAGCTGTGCACCGCCTGGCGGGTCGGTCCGCGCAACCTGCTGCTGACCAACAACCATTGCGTCGCCGGCAAGGACCAGACCAGCGACGTCGAGGTGTGGTTCAACTACCAGTGCGCCGAGTGCGGCGGGTACGACGTGTTCCGGCCGACGAAGGTATGGCTGAGCGAGCTGATCACCACTGACCGCACGCTCGACTTCAGCCTGTTCTCGGTGACCGACTTCCCGCTGGTCGAGAAGTTCGGCTACCTGGACCTCGACCTGCGCCGCCCGGACAGGGGCGAGGAGCTCTACATCCCGCAGCACCCGGCCGGGGCTCCGGCGATGGTGGCGATCAGCAGCGACCGCGACCGGGCGGGCAACTGCGCGGTGGAGAGCAACTCCTATGACGGGTACGCCGGTGACACGGACATCTCGTACTACTGCGACACCGAGGGCGGCTCGTCGGGCTCGCCGGTGCTGTCACGGCGTACGAACAAGGTCATCGCCCTGCACCACTTCGGTGGGTGCCCGAACTCGGGCGTGCGGATGGAACTGGTCGCGAAGAAGCTCGGCGGCCTGCTCTGACGAATCCGCGTCACGGCCCGCCCGCGCACTCGGGCGGGCCGTTTCGCGTCCGGGGCGGCGACGTGGAGATCGTGTGGTGAGGTGGCGCAGCGTGCCGGGTTCGGCGGGCTGGTCAGGCATAGTGGGCCGGTGCGGATTCCGACGCGGCGGCTGAGCCGGTTCGACAGCTGGTGGTGGGACGCCGCCCTGGTGGCGGTGCTCGCGCTGCTCACGGTGCTCGCGGCGCGCGGCGTGACCCATGGCCTGGACCTGGGCGTACGCGAATGGGTGCAGGACCACCAGCCGGGTTGGGCGCACGCCGTCGCGCGGGCGCTGAACTTCCTCGGGCAGGGCTGGCTGGTGATGTGGCTCATCACCGGGTCGCTGACCGTGACGCTGCTGGTGCGCACCCGGGACCCGCGGGTGCTGCTGCCGGGGGTCACCGGGTTCGTGCTGACGTACCTGACCATCGGGCCGCTGAAGCTGTGGACGCACCGGGACGCGCCGAGCAGCGGCCTGCCGAACGCGGTCGAGCTGTTCAATCCGCTGGCGGTGGCGTACTCGAACTCGTACCCGTCCGGGCACGTGGTGAACGCGATCGTGTGGTGGGGCGTGATCGTCATCCTGGCCTCGCGGCTGTGGCGGCTGCCGCCGGCGCTGGTGCGCTGGATGCGGGTCGCGCCGCCGGTGATCGTGCTGTGCACGACGACGTACCTGTCCCACCACTGGGTCACCGACGGGCTGGCGGCGCTGGCCCTGGGCCTGTTCCTGGACCGGCTCATCCACCGCGTCGACTGGGACGCGATCCTGCCGCCGGTGCGCTGACACCGGGCTCCCCGTTGCAAGATCACTGTTTCGGGTCGAAAGGTGTGGTCCAGCCATAGTTTTCGACCCGAAACAGTGATCTTGCCGAGGGGGCGTTAAGAAGGTGCCCTTCCTTTCGGCGCGGGGGGCGGGCTAGCCTCGGGCGTGATTTCGGTGCTGGCGCGGCGGTTGGGGTTCGGGGACGCCGTGGTCATCGGGCTCGGGGCGATGCTCGGCGCGGGCGTGTTCGTGGTGTGGGGGCCTGCCGCGCAGGCTGCGGGTACGAGCTCGGCGCTGCTGCTGGCGCTGGTGATCGCTGCGGTGGTGGCGGGGTGCAACGCGACGGGGTCGGCGCGGCTGGCGGCGCGGTATCCGGAGTCGGGCGGCACCTACGTGTACGGGCGCGAGCAGCTCGGGGCGTTCACGGGGTTCCTGGCGGGCTGGGCGTTCGTCATCGGCAAGACGGCGAGCTGCGCCGCGATGGCGCTGACCATCGGGTACTACCTGTGGCCCGGATACGCCCGGCCGGTGGCGGTCGCCGCGGTCGTGGTGCTGACGCTGATCAACATTCGCGGGGTCACCAAGACGGCCGTCGCGACCCGGGTACTCGTGGCGATCACGCTGCTCGTGCTGGTCGGGGCCGTGGGGGTGGGCCTGTGGGGCGCGGCGGTGCCGCCGGCCGGGGCGGTCGGCCCGGCAGGGCCGTTCAGTGCGGCGGGTCTGCTGTTCTTCGCGTTCGCCGGGTACGCGCGCATCGCCACGCTCGGCGAGGAGGTCCGTGATCCGGCCCGGACCATTGCGCGAGCGGTGCCGGTGGCACTGGGCCTGGTGCTGGCCGTCTACCTTGTCGTCGCGTTGACCTGCCTGTCCGTGCTCGGCCTGCCGGGGCTGGCCCGGTCGAGCGCGCCGCTGGCCGACGTGGTCGCCGCGTCCGGGATGCCGGGGCTCGTCCCGGCCGTGCGGATCGGTGCGGGCGTCGCGGTGTGCGGGGTGCTGCTCAGCCTGCTGGCGGGCGTCGGCAGGACGATCCTGGCCATGGCCCGGCGCAGCGACCTGCCGCAGCGGCTGTCGGCGGTGCACCCGCGGTACGCGACCCCGTGGCTGGCAGAGCTGGCCGTCGCCGCCGTGATCATCGCGGTCGTGCTGGCCGCGGACGTACGCGGCGCGATCGGCTTCTCCAGCGTCGCGGTGCTGACCTACTACGCGATCACCAATGCGGCCGCGTGGACGCTCGGCGGCGCCAAGCACCTGCGTGCGGTGGCGGCGCTCGGGCTGATCGGCTGCGTCGTGCTCGCGATGACCCTGCCCGAGCCGACGGTGCTGGCCGGGGCCGGCATGCTCGCCGCCGGCGTGCTCGCGTACGCGGTGAGCCGGCGCAAAGGCTGAGCATCAGCGGACGGCGGAGCCGGTGACGACGGCGGCGATGCGGATGCCGGGCGGGAAGTGTCCCTGCTCGGCGAGGTCGTACACGGCGGCGAGGAGTTTGCCGGTGTAGACCGGGTCGAGGGCCACGCCGTGGCGGTGGTGGAAGTCGGCGACGAAGGCGTCCAGCTCGACGGTGCGTTTCGCGTAGCCGCCGTAGTGGTGGTCGAGGTCGATGCGCCAGTTGTCCGTGGGCATGCCGAGGGCCTGGCGCTGGAGTTCGCGTACCTCGTCGAGCAGGAAGCCCGCGCCCTTGAGCACGGCGACGCCGAGCGCGGTCCGGCCCGGGGCGAGGCCTGCGGCCAGCCCGGCGAGGGTGCCGCCGGTGCCGACCGGGCAGCAGATCACGTCGAAGTCCTCGGCGATCTCGCCGGGCAGTTCGGCGCAGCCGCGCACCGCGAGCGCGTTGCTGCCGCCCTCGGGGATGACGTAGCAGTCGCCCCAGGTGCGAGCCAGTTCGGCGAGGACCTGCGGGGTGTGTTTGCGGCGGTAGGTGTCGCGGTCGAGGTAGGTCAAGGTCATGCCCTGGGCTGAGGCGTACGCCAGCGAGGGGTTGAGGGGCAGGTGCTCCTCCCCGCGCACCACCCCGACGGTCCGGAACCCGTACCGGCGTCCCGCTGTCGCGACCGCGCGCAGGTGGTTCGAGTACGCCCCGCCGAAGCTCAGCAGCGTGCCGAAGCCCTGCTCGCGTGCCGCCAGCAGGTTGTACTTCAGCTTGCGCCACTTGTTGCCGGGCAGCGCGGTGTCCACCAGGTCGTCGCGCACCAGGAGCACGCGCACCCCGGCCCGGTCCAGCCGCTCGTCGCGCAGCTCGTGCACGGCGGGGGCCCGACGGCCGTCCGGCTCCGGCGGTGGCCCGGCCGGGTCGGAGGCCGAGCGGGGCGGGTCCGGCGGTGGCCCGGCAGGGCAGGGCGAGCCGGGCGGTCCGGGCGTGGCTGGTGGGCGGGCGGGTCGGGTCACGCCCACCAGTTCACGCCTGTCAGTGGGACCGGTCTACAGCAGGGTGAGGAAATGCCGGACCGTCGCCGCCATCGCGTCGCGGGCCGGGCGCAGATACTTGCGCGGGTCGACGAGCTTCGCGTCGCCGGACAGGACGTCGCGGACCGCGCCGGTGGCGGCGATGTTCAGCGCCGTGCCGATGTTGATTTTGACGAGGCCGCCGGTGACGGCCCGGCGCAGCTCGGCGTCGCCGACACCGGACGAGCCGTGCAGGACCAGGGGGACCGGGACGGCCGTCCGCAGGGCGGCGATCAGGTCGTGGTCGAGGGCGGCATCACGGCTGGTCATCGCGTGCGAGGAGCCGACCGCCACGGCGAGCGCGTCCACCCCGGTCTCGGCGACGTACGCGGCCGCCTCGGCCGGGTCGGTCCGCGCGCCGGGGGCGTGCGCGCCGAGCGGCGGTGCGCCGTCCTTGCCGCCGACGGTGCCGAGTTCGCTCTCCAGCCACAGGCCGTGCTCGTGGCAGAACCGGGCGGCTGCCCTGGTCGCGGCCACGTTCTCGGCGTACGGCAGGGTCGAGGCGTCGAACATGACCGACGAGAAGCCGTGCTCGGGTGCCTGGTGCAGCAGGGCGGCCGACTCGACGTGGTCCAGGTGCAGCGCGACGTCGACCGAGGCCAGCTCGGCGACGGCGCGGGCGGCGGCGGTGATCGGGCCGAGCTGCCCGCCGTGGAACTTCACCGCGTTCTCGCTGATCTGCAGGATGACCGGGCGTCCCGCCGCGGCCGCACCGGCGGTGATCGCCTCGGCGTGCTCCAGGGTGATGACGTTGAACGCGGCGACGCCGGTCCCGGCGGCGGCCGCCTCGGCGACCAGCTTGCCGGTGGACACCAGGGCCATCAGATCCACTCTCCCGACTTCATGACACGGACGACGCGCACTTCGGCGTCGAGTTCGACCAGGTCGGCGCGCAGGCCGGGGCGCAGGGCGCCGAGGTCGTCGGCCAGGCCGATCGCGCGGGCGGGCGTGGTCGCGGCCATCGCCGCCACGTCGGTGATCGACAGGCCCGCACCGAGCGCCTGGCGCACCGCCGCGTCCATGGTCAGGGTGCTGCCGGCGATACTGCCGCCGGCCAGCCGGGCGACCCGGTCGGCGACGGTGACGGTCAGGCCGCCCAGGTCGTACTCGCCGTCGGGCATACCGGCGGCGGTCATCGCGTCGGTGATCAGCGCGGATCGGGCGGTGCCCGCGCTGTGCGCGACGTAGGCCAGGGTGCCGTCGTGCAGGTGTACGCCGTCGGCGACCAGTTCGCAGACGACCGTGGGGGAGTCCAGCAGCGCGACGATCGGGCCGGGCTCGCGGTGGTGCACCGGTCGCATGCCGTTGAACAGGTGTGTGCCGACCGTCGCGCCCGCCTCGACGGCGGCCATGACCTCGGCGTACGACCCGTCGGTGTGCCCGACCGCGGCGACCGTGCCGTGCTCGACCAGTAGCCGGATCGCGTCCATCGCACCGGCCCGCTCCGGCGCGATGGTGACCATGCGCAGCGCGCCGTCGGCCAGCTTGAGGATCTCGGTCAGCTCGTCCAGCGACGGGTCGCGCAGGAACGCGGGGTTCTGCGCGCCGCAGCGTGCGTGCGACAGGTACGGCCCCTCGAAGTGCACCCCCGCCAGCACGCCTTCGGCGACCAGTGGCGCGTACGCCAGCACCGCGTCGCGCATCAGCTCGAACGGCGACGAGACCAGGCTCGCCAGCATCGTGGTCGTGCCGTGGCGCAGGTGGAACGCGGCCGCCTGCCGGGCCTGGGCGGCGTCGCCGGTGGTGAAGGTGAACCCGCCGCCACCGTGATTGTGGATGTCCACGAAGCCGGGCAGCACCCAGCGGTCCGCCGCCGGACCCGGCTCGACCGAGCCGATCCGGTCACCGTCCAGGTGCAGGGCTCCTTCAACGACGCCGTCCGGCGTGACGATCCGCCCGCTGATCCGCTCGCTCATGCGCTCTCCTCGATCAGGTTCAGGGCGAGCAGGGCCGCGCCGAGGCAGCCGGACTCGTCGCCGAGTTCGGCGCGCACGATCTCCGGCACGCGGTGGAAGGTGACCTTCTTACCCAGCGCGTCGCGCAGCGGGGCCAGCAGCCGTTCGCCGGACTCGGCCAGGCCGCCGCCGATGACGACCAGTTCCGGGTCGTACAGTGCCTGGCCGGTGAGCAGGCCGTCGGCCAGCGCGTCGACGGTCTCCGCCCACACCTGGTCGGCGTGCGCGTCGGTGCCGAGCCGCGCGGCGACCTGCGCCGCGGTGGCGGGGCTGCCGGCGAGTTCGGCGTACCTGCGCTCGACCGCGCTCGCCGAGGCCAGCGCCTCCATGCAGCCGCGCTGGCCGCAGCCGCAGAGCGGACCGCCGGGGCGTACCACGATGTGGCCGATCTCCCCGGCCGCGCCGTGCGCGCCCGCCATGACGGTGCCGTCGACGACGTGCGCGGCGGCGATGCCGGTGCCGATCGGCACCACGAGCACCTGCCTGCGGCCCCGGCCCGCGCCGAGCCGGGCCTCGGCCAGGCCGCTGGCCCGTACGTCGTGGCCGACCGCGGTGGGCAGGCCGGTGCGCGCCACGATCTCGCGGCGCAGCGGCACGTCCCGGAAACCGATGTTCGAGGAGTACGTCGCGATGCCGTTGGCCTCGTCGACGATGCCGGGCACGACCACACCCGCGGCGACGGGCCGCCAGCCGCGCTCGGCGGCGGTCGCGGCCAGTCCGGCGGCCACGTCGAGGATGGTGCCGAGCACCGCCTGCGGCCCGCGCTCGCGGCCGGTGGCGTGGCGCTCGGTGTGGCGTACCGAGTGGGCGACGTCGACCAGGGCGCACTTCATGCCGGTGCCGCCCACGTCGATGGAGACGACGACGTCGTCGGGCTGGTGCGGGGTCATGCCCCCTCCTCGCTGCGCGCGCGGATGGCTGCTGGCTGCGTCATGACAGGACGACCGACCGGGTCAGGTGCCGGGGCTCGTCCGGGTTCAGGCCCTTGTGCTCGGCCAGCGCGACGGCGAACCGCTGCGCCACGATCAGGTGCGCGACCGGGTCGATGTCCGGGTCGTGGACGAACGTCGCGCCGGTCGCCTCGACATCCTCGCGCAGGCCCGCCGGAACCTCGCCGAACGCCCACACCGCGCGGCCGGTGGTGCTGATGGAGATCGGGCCGTGCCGGAAGTCCATCGCCGGGTACGCCTCGGTCCAGAAGGTCGCCGCCTCGCGGCACTTGAGCGCGGCCTCCTGCGCCAGGCCGTTGGTCCAGCCCCGTCCGACGAAGGTGACCTGCTCGATGGTCGCCGGGTCGAGCGGCAGCGGCAGGTCGAGTGCGCGCCGCGCGTCGTCGGCGGCCTTGGCCAGGTCCTCGCCGAGGGAGGCGCGCAGCAGGGTGAGCGCGCTGGTGGCGAAGCGGGTCTGCACCACGGACCGCTCGTCGGCCCAGGGCAGCGCGATCACGTCGCGGGCCAGGGTCACCGCCGGGGTGTCCACGTCGCCGACGAGCACCGTGCTGCGGTCACCGGCTTTGCGCAGGATGTCGAGGACCTCGGTGGTGGTGCCCGACCGGGTGATCGCGACTATCCGGTCGTAGGGCCGGTCGACGGGGAACTCGCTGCCGGCGAAGGCGTCGGTCTCGCCCTGCCCGGCGGCTTCGCGCAGCGCGGCGTACGCCATGGCCATGAACCAGGAGGTGCCGCAGCCGACGACGGCGACGCGCTCGCCGCCCCGGGGGAGCGCCCCGGTCGCCTCGGCGGCCTGCGTCACGGCCCGTCGCCAGAGGTCAGGCTGACTGTTGATCTCTTCGGCGACGTACGTCATGACGGGCTCCTCCAAGCAGGCGTGCGCGTAACGGCTCGAAAGTACGGGTTTTCGCGCGCTATTCTGCGCGACGCCTGGGGCGATGGCAACTCAAGAGTCACATACGCGCAGCACATCGCGTTGCATGGGCGGGTTTCGCGCACTAGTGTGCACGCATCCGCTCAGAAATCGCGCAAACGGAGGCTCGGTGGACCGGTACGCCCGCTGGAACGCGCTGCTGGAACTGCTGACCGATTCCGGCCGGGTGACCGTCGAGGAGGCCGCCGAGCGCCTCGACGTCTCGCAGGCCACCATCCGCCGCGACTTCGACCAGCTCGCCCAGCAGCAGATGATCACGCGTACCCGGGGCGGCGCGGTCGCCAGCGGCGTCTCGTACGACCTGCCGCTGCGTTACAAGACCGCCAAGCACTCGGCCGAGAAGCAGCGCATCGGCACCGCCGCGGCCGCGCTGGTGCAGCCCGGCATGGTGGTCGGCCTCAACGGCGGCACCACCACCACCGAGGTGGCCCGCGCTCTGGCCGTACGCCCCGAGTTGAACTCTGTCTCCGAGGGCGCGCAGCTCACCGTCGTCACCAACGCGCTCAACATCGCCAACGAGCTGCTGGTCCGCTCGCGGATGAAGATCGTGGTGACCGGCGGCGTGGTCCGCCCGCAGTCGTTCGAGCTGGTCGGCCCGCTCGGCGGCGGCATCCTGCGCGAGGTCACCCTCGACCTGGTGCTGCTCGGCGTCAACGCGATCGACGTGACCCTCGGCGCGGCCGCCCACCACGAGGGCGAGGCGGCGATGAACTCGCTCATGGTCGCCCGCGCCAAGCGCGTGGCCATCATCGCCGACTCCTCCAAACTGGGCAGCCACGCGTTCGCCCGCATCTGCCCCGTCGAGCGCATAGAAACCCTGGTCACCGACTCCAACGCCGACCCCGCCGCCGTCGCCTCCTTCCGCGAAGCCGGCCTAAACGTCATCGTCGCCTAACACCCCGCCCGCCCCGCCCCGCCCCTCCCACCCC
>NZ_JAAOTJ010000035.1 GCF_011297335.1 Catellatospora methionotrophica
GGCTCGATCAGCGCCCAACGCTCATCAGACAGATCGGAAGGATAGGGCCGGGCCCGCCGCGAAGACGTCACGACACGCGGTCCTACCAGCCCCCACCACAAATGTGTGGGACCTTCACGCCCGACACTCACCCCGCCGATCACAAACCAACACCAACCCGAACCAGACACCCTCTTAAAAAGTCGCGCCCTCCAGACCGCCTGGAGGCCGCGACTTTTTAAGAGTTGCGCGAGGAGGGGGAGGGTGGGTCAGGGGGCGAGGCGGCGGATCATGTTCATGAGGGATTCGAGTTGGGGGCCGCCTTTGATGGGGTAGTTGGTGTAGCCGAGGTAGCCCCACCAGTCCCAGCAGCCGTAAGGGTTCACGGCGGAGGCGGTGGCTTGGGGGTAGAGGACGACGGTCTTGTTGGTGTCGGCGTACTGGTTGAGGTTGGCGCGGTCGACGAAGGCGGTGCCGACGGCGTTGTAGCCCTGGGCGCAGCCGTGCAGGGCGACCAGCAGGCGGCAGCTCTGGCCGGACGCGCAACCGCTCGGCACGTACGCGAAGCCGCTGGCGCCCATGCTCAGCCCGGCCGCGAAGCCGTTGACCGCGAACGTGTTCTGGTCGAAGCGGATCAGCGAGCCGGTGAGCGGGCCGGTGTTGCGGGCGCTGACCGAGCCGTAGAGCTTGGCGAACATGGCGTTCTGCGGGTCGGTGCCGCAGTCGTTGAGGAACGGCGACGCGGTGGCCGTGCAGCCGCCGGTGCCGTACGGGGTGACCCAGGCGTGCCCGGCGGAGCTGGCCGCGTTGTAGGAAACGCTCGCACCGAAGTGCTGGTAGTAGCTGACCAGGTCGTCGGTGACCGACTTCTTGACGGTGCTGTCGTTGTCGCCGTGGAAGACGTACACGGGGTCGCCGGACAGCTGTGACGGCGGGTCGATCCAGCCGTAGCCCGACCACAGCGACGTGTACGACTTGAGGCTGCTCAGCTGCGTCGACCAGAGGTTGTCGCCGCACGCGTTGAGCGCGCGGCTCGCGTTGTACTGCGCGCAGTAGTAGGGCCCGGCGGCGAACACGGCCGCGCCTTTGATCCGGCCCGAGTAGGCCACGTGCAGCTGGGTCGCCATGTATCCGCCGGAGGAGACGCCGGCGACGTACACGCTGGAGATGTTGTAGGGCTTCAGGGTGCCGGCGACGGGCGGCACCGTGTACGGCGTCGCGGCGGTGGCGGGTGCGGCCGATCCGAGGACGACCAGCAGCGCGGCGGCGGCCGCGGCGGCGGCGCGGACACGTGGTGACATGACCGACTCCTTCCGGTGACAGGGGGTGGCGTCACCGTAGGCGCGGTTCGGGCCCGCCTCCAGCCGCGACGGGCACACATTTCGATGGATGCGCATGGCTCGCGCCGCCATGCAAATCGGTGGCCCCGGCGGACCCGGCCGGGCATCCTGTCGCGCATGGGAATGCTCGACAGCGTCGCCACCCGGGTCGCCGCCGGCGCGACCGTGCGGTTCCGGCCCACCGGCAACTCGATGGCCCCGCTGATCCGCAGCCGTGACCTGGTCACCGTCGCGCCGGTGGACCCGGCGGCGGTCCAGGCCGGCGACATCGTGCTGGTCCGCGTCGCGGGCGCGGTCTACCTGCACCTGGTGTCGGCGGTGGACGCCACGGGCGGGCGGGTGCAGATCAGCAACAACCGTGGCCGGGTCAACGGCTGGACCGGCCACGCCCGCGTCTTCGGCATCTGCACCGAGGTCGAGGGCGCGGCCCGGCCCCGGCTGGACGGCAAACTCAGGTGCCAGCCTTGACTGGGCGGCCATGGACAAGTTCGTCGTCGGGGGCGGGGTGAACGGCGAGTGGCAGACCGCGACGGGCGCGACCCCCGGCCAGGTCGCCGCCGGCTACCGGAGGCGATGATCGTCGTTTCAGGTCACATCCTGCGGTCTGACCGCAGATCATGACCCGAGACGGCGATCATCAACGCGGACCCGGACCTGGCCACGTCGACGTCCTCCGGCGGTGACAGTGTCGGGGTCAGCGGCCCGCGCGTCGGCGCATGCCCGCGGCCAGCGGGGCCTGGTCCAGGTCACCGGCGGCGAGCCGGGCGGTGATGGTGCGGCGCACGATCGCGGCGGCGAGCGAGGGCAGGTGGCGGGCCAGGAACAGCTCGACGCGGCCACGTCCGGTGGTCGCCACGTCGCGGGGGGCCTTGCGGGCGGTGGCCGCGCCGAGGATCGCGGCGACCACGCCGTCGGCGGGCTCGTACCGGGAGACGCCCTGCAGGGACAGTCCCGCCTCGGCGGAGGCGTCGTGGATCGGGGACGCGACCATGCTCGGGTAGACCACGCTCACGCCGATGTGGGAGCCGACCTCCAGGCGCAGCGCGTCGGCGTACGCCACGAGGGCGCGCTTGCTGACGCCGTAGGCGGCGGCCAGCGGCAGCGGCAGCAGGGCCATCCGGCTGGACACGAACACGACGCGGCCCCGGCTGCGCTCCAGCGCGGGCACCGCGGCGGCGGTGGTGTGCCAGGCCGCGATCAGGTTGACTTCCAGCTGCCTGCGGGCGGCGTCGCCGGGCGGCAGCTCGGCGGGCGCGGGGCCGCCGACCCCGGCATTGTTGATCAGCAGGTCGAGCCCGCCGAGGGTGTCCACGGCCTGCGTGACCGCGCCCGGCACCGCGCCGCCGTCGGTCAGGTCGCAGGCGATGACGGGGGTCGTGCCGACGGTGTCGGCGCGCAGGTCGAGGCCGACCACGCGGGCTCCGGCGAGTTCCAGCCGTGCGCACAGCAGGCGGCCGAAGGTGCCGTTCGCGCCGGTGACGATGACGCGCTGGCCGTCGAGGGTCCTCATCGGGCTGTCTCCCTGTGGTCGCCGCTGACGCTCGCTCTGGCGGTCCAGGTGACGCCCTGGCCTCTCCGGGCGCGGGCGGCCCCGTCGGTCAGTTCCTTCGCGGCGAGCGCGAGGTAGGCGTCGAAGTCGATGCGCATCGCGGGGCGGCGCTCGGCCCAGCGGTCGCGGGCGGCGCGGTGCTCGGCGGCGATGTCGGCGGCCTGGGCCGTGGCGTCGGGCAGCGCGTACTGCCCGGCCAGGTGGGCGGCGGCCAGGCGGGCCTGGGCCTCGACGACGGGCAGGGCGGAGCCGGTGGACTGCATCAGGCCGACGAACATCAGCCCGGCCGCCTGCTGGTGGAACACGTGCCGGAACAGCGGCAGCCGGTCCGCGCCGTCGCCGAGCAGTGCCGGGTCGAGGAACGGCAGGTCGATGTCGTACCCGGTGCACCAGACGACCAGGTCGATCTCGTCGGCGGTGCCGTCGGTGAAGTGGACGCGGTCGCCGTCGAAGCGCTCGATCGCGGGCCGGACGGTGATCTCGCCGTGGGTGATGCGGGACAGCAGGGAGTCCGACAGGGTCGGGTGGTCCTGCAGGAAGCCGTGCTCGGGGGCGGGCAGGCCGTAGGACGCGGGCTTGCCGACCGCGAAGCGCAGCATGGTCTGGCTGATGCGCTGGCGCAGCCGCCACGGCAGGCGCTTGGCCAGCGCCCCGTTGAGGGTGTCCGACGGCTTGCCGAGCAGGTGCTTGGGCACGATCCAGACGCCGCGGCGCAGCGACAGCAGGGTGCGCGGGGCGACGTGGGAGGCGTCGACGGCGATGTCCATGGCCGAGTTGCCGCCGCCGACGACCAGCACCCGCCGCCCGGCGAGCTGCTCGGGCCCGCGGTAGTCGTGGCTGTGCAGCTGCGCGACGCCGAGCTCGCCGGGGTAGGCGGGGGAGGGCAGCTTCGGGCGGCTGTTGTGGCCGTTGGCGACCACCACCGCCTCGACGTGCACGGTGGTGGTGCCGTCGGGGCCGAGCGCGGTGACCCGCCAGCCGTCGCCGACGCGGACCACCTCGGTGACCGTGTGCCGCAGGCGTACCGCGTCGAGCAGGCCGAAGCGCGTCGCGTAGTCGTGCAGGTAGCCCGCGATGCGGCTGTGGTCGGGGTAGTCGGGCCAGTCGGCGGGCATGGGCAGGTCGGCGAACTCGGTGCGGGTGCGCGAGGTGTTCAGGTGCAGCGTGCGGTACGCCGAGGAGTGCGGTGCGCCGTACACCCACAGGCCGCCGACCTGCGCCGCGGCGTCGAAGGCGAGGGCGGGCACGCCCCTGTCGGCCAGCGCCTTGAGCGTGGCCAGCCCGGCCGGCCCGGCGCCGATCACGGCGACACGTGGCGTCATACGTACCCTCCCCAATATCCAACGTCCGTTGGATATTGCGTCGGACAGGGTCCCCGCGTCAAGCGGTCAGGCGGGCGGCGGGTACATGCGGTCGAGCCAGCGGTGGGCGAAGGTGCGGAACTCGCGGCGCTGGCGGGCCCCGTTCGCGCCCGAGAGCAGGCCGACGACGTGGGCGTGCACGGACCAGACCAGGCTGCGTACGGCCAGGTGCGGCTGGGGTTCGCTGAGCACCCCGGCGGCGTCGGCCTCGGCCAGCACCTGCTCGACCGCGTGGTACAGCGGCTCGCTGTAGCGGGCGTCCAGTTCAGCGTGCCGGTCCGGTTCCAGCCACCGGCGCAGCCAGAGGCCGGTGACCTCGGGCCGGTCCTCCAGGAAGTCGATGAACACGTCGACCAGCTCGTGCAGCGCGGCCATGGCCGGGCCGGGCCCGTCGGCGAGCCCGGCCCGAGCGGTGGCGACGGCCCTGGTCAGCGCCTCGCTCTCGGCCGCGAACACGCGCGCGAAGCAGCACTCGTACAGCGCCGCCTTGGTGCCGACGTGGTGGTGCACGGTGGCGACGTCCACGCCGCACGCGGCCGCGACCTCGCGCATGCCGACGGCGTCGAAGCCGCGCCGGGCGAACAGCCCCGCCGCCGCCTCGACGATCACCTCGGGCGTGGTGCGCTGGTCCGCGCGCCGGGGGCGGCCCGGTCCCCGTCGGGGTGTAGTCATGCGCTCCATCGTGCCCTACTATCCAGCAAGCGTTGGATTACACCCGCGGACGGGCGAGGAGAGGGTATGGACGAGGCGGCGCGGCTACCCCGCGGCGGCATGCTGGCCTTCGCGAGCGGGTCACTGGGCATGGGCACCTGGGTCACCGTACCGGGCCTGCTGCTGCTCTACTTCCTCACCGACGTGCTCGCCGTCTCGCCGCTGGTCGCCGGGTTCGTGCTGCTGCTGCCCAAGATCGCCGACGTGCTGCTGCACCCGTGGGTCGGCCACCTCTCCGACGCCGACCTGGCCCGCCGTGGCCACCGCCGCCGCCTCATGATGCTGGGCTGCGGCCTGCCGCTGGCCTTCGCCGCCCTGTTCCTGGTGCCCGGCGGGCTGCTCGGCAACTCCGCCGCCGCCTGGGTCGCCGTCGCCTTCATCGCGGGCAACCTGCTGTTCGCCGCGTACCAGGTGCCCTACCTGTCCACGCCCGCCGACCTGTCCATCGGCTACCACGAGCGCACCCGCCTGATGGGCTTCCGGATGGTCGTGCTGACCGTCGGCATCCTGCTCAGCGGGGTGCTCGCGCCGATGATCGCGGGCAAGGGGGACCCGACCCGGTCCGGATACGCGCTGATGGGTCTGGTTCTCGGTGCGTCGATGCTGGTCACCATGCTGATCGGGATCGGCGGGGTGCGGCGGCTGACCGCGCTCGCGCCGAGCCCGGCGACCACCGTTCACGGCAAGGCCGGTCTGCGGACCCTGCTGGTCGCCCTGCGCGACCCGCAGTTCCGCTGGCTCGTCGGCTCCTACCTCGCCATGTCCACCACCAGTCACCTGGTGCTGGCCGCCGTGCCCTACTACGCCGAATACGAACTCGGCCGCCCCGGCCTGACCACCGTGCTGGTCGCCGCGTTCGTCGCCCCGGCACTGCTG
Source organism: Catellatospora methionotrophica (assembly GCF_011297335.1). Classification (GTDB taxonomy): domain Bacteria; phylum Actinomycetota; class Actinomycetes; order Mycobacteriales; family Micromonosporaceae; genus Catellatospora; species Catellatospora methionotrophica. Next base: position 5,817 of record NZ_JAAOTJ010000035.1, read on the forward strand.
GCCACCCCGGTCTGGGTCGTCGTCGCCCGCCGCATCGGCAAGCAGCCCGGCCTGCTCATCGCCCAGGGCGCGTTCGTGGCCGGGTCGGTCGTGCTCGCCTTCGGCAGCGCCGTGGGACTGCCCGCGCTGATCGGGGCGGTCGCGGTGCTCGGCATCGCGTTCGCGGCGATGCAGCTGCTGCCGTTCTCGATGATGCCGGACGTGATCCGTGCGAGCGGCGCCGACGGCACCACCCGCGCGGGGACCTACACCGGCGTGTGGACCGCAGCGGAGGCCACCGGCGGCGCGCTCGGCCCGTACGTGTACGCGGCCTGCCTGACCATCGGCGGCTTCGTGGCCAGCAGCGCGGGCACCGACGTGGTGCAGTCCGAGACCGCGCACACGATGATCCGGCTCGGCTTCGGCGTCGTCCCGGCGGTGCTGATGGTCGTAGCGATGCTGCTGCAGCGCCGCTACACCCTGGACCGCACGCTGCGCTGAACCCGGCTAACCTGTGCGTATGCAGACAGCAGGGCGCACCGGTGGCTGACGCCGACGACGTACGCCGGCTGGCACTCGCCCTGCCCGAGGTGGCCGAGATCGACAGCGAGGGCTTCGACTTCCGGGTCGCGAACAAGGGTTTCGTCTGGTCCTACCCCGAGCGCCGACCCGGCCGGCCGCGCGTCATCCGCACCGACGTGGCCGTGCTGTACGTCGGCGACGAGGCGGAGAAGCAGGCCCTGCTGCTCGGCGAGCCCGACCTGTTCTTCACCACGCCCGGCTACGACGGCTTCCCGCTGGTGATGCTGCGGCTGCCCCGCGTCGACGTCGCCCGGCTCACCGAACTCGTCACCGACGCGTGGCGCATGCGCGCCCCGGACGATCTTGCGCGGCAGTACGACGACGCCGACTCCCGCCTCCCGTAGCCGGCTAGCGCGGCAGGGCCTCGTCCACGGCGGCCGCCCCGGCGACGCGGTACACCGCGACGACGGCGCTGCGCAGCAGCGGCCCGTACACGTGGGGGAAGACGCCCCGGTCGCGGGACTCCTCCCAGCGCAGCGTCTCCGTGACCGCCCGCGGGTCGACGGCGACCACGACGAGTTCCGGCTCGCCGCCGAACACCCGCAGCGCGGTGGCGGCGACCTGATCGCGCGACGAGAGGTGGACGAACCCGGACGCGTGGTCGAACGGCGAACCGTCGAACTGCCCGGCCTGCTCGAGCGCCGCCCACTCGGACGGCAGCAAGATCTTGTAGATCAGCACCGGACCACCATGTCAGAAGGCTCCTGACCGGCGGCAGCCCGGTCGAGCGCGCCTACGCGGGCGAACCGGGGCGCGTTGCCTGACCGCCCCGTGTGGAACCCGCCCGGTGTTCCGTCGGACGGCACGGGCATGATCCACGCGGTGGGCGCGGCCGGCGTGTTCACCGCTCAGGGAGGCACGACATGACCGGATCCGCCGCGATGGCACACGAGACCGCGTACGAGGAGCTGTCGGAGTTCCTGCTGCTGCCGGAGGAGGACGCCCACCCGGTGCACGAGGTGCGCGGCTGCGTGTGCAGGCAGTGCGGCGGCCGGTCGTTCAAGGTCGCGGTCATGGCCGAGGACGAGGGTTCGGTGCGCCGGACCTGCGTGTCGTGTGGAACGCACGGGTTCATCGCCGACAGCGCCGAGTTCTGGGACGACGACGAGGAGATCGAGGTCTGCGCCTGCACCTGTGGGCACGAGGAGTTCGCCGCGGCGGCGGGCTTCTCGCTGTATGAGGACGGCGAGTCCGACGACGTCCGCTGGGTGTACGTCGCGCTGCGCTGCGAGTCCTGCCAGGAGATCGGCGTCTACGAGGACTGGAAGATCGGCTACGGCCCGAGCGGCCTGCTGCTCGACCAGGTCTGATCATGCACGTGACGACGTCAGGGCCTGCCGGGGCGAGGTGGCCGGGGCAGGCCCTGACGTGTGGTCGCGGTCAGACCCGGCCGAAGAACCAGTTGCCGGGGGCGGTCTCGTCCGCTCCGATGTAGAACTGGCGTACGCCGACCATCAGCTCCTCGATGGTGAGGTAGCCGTCCTCGTCGGCGTCGAGCTTGTCGAAGGCGAGGTTGATCTCGCCGACCGGGGTGCCGAAGGCGCGCTGCATGGTCGCGAACTCGTCCCGGCTGACCCGGCCGTCGTCGTCGGTGTCGGCCAGGTGCAGCACCGCCAGCGCGCCGGGCCGGAAACTGCGGTCGAAGGCGTCGCCGTGTACGAACGCCGAGGTGAACCCCTGACGCCACTCCTGCGGGCTGAGCTTCTGGTCGTCGTTCACGTCGAGCGCCTTGGCCAGTTCCTGCCAGAACGTGGAGAAGTCCTCGGCGATGCGCTGCGCTTTGGGCGCGTCGTGCGCGGCCCCGAACTCCGCCAGCAGGCGCAGGCCGAGATTGGTGAGGTCCTGCTGCTCGACGAAGCCGCTGCGGTCGTTGTCGAGGTGGCCGAAGGCCTTGTCCAATTTGCGGAGCTGCATCTCGTTAGCCATGCCGGAAATCTATTCCGAGAATGCACATAATGTCGATATCGGGCAAACCTTCTTCATTCGGAAGTGTGGCTTGCCCGGTCAGGTTCTTGACCTGCCCGCCGTGTGTGGAGCGTGAACTCGCCGGTCGGCTTCCCGGGCTCACAGGCCTGTCATACGTTCCATGTGCTCGGGGTAGCGCTCCCCGGCGACCTCGATCTGCGCGGTCGCCCGCTCGATCTCGGCCAGGTCGGCGGGGGTCAGCAGGATGTCGGCCGCGCCCAGGTTCTCGGCGAGCCGATCGACCCGGCGGGTGCCGGGGATCGGCACGATCCAGGGCTGCCGCGCGAGCAGCCACGCCAGCGCGATCTGCGCGGACGTCGCGCCCCTGGCTGCGGCGATCGTTGCCAGCAGGTCGACCAGGGCCTGGTTGGCCTTGCGGTTCTCCTCGGTGAAGCGCGGGATCCCGGCGCGGATGTCGGCGCTGGTGAACGTGGTGTTCTGGTCGATCGCGCCGGTCAGGAAGCCCTTGCCCAGCGGGCTGAACGGCACGAAGCCGATGCCCAGTTCCGCCAGCGTGGGCAGGATCTCGGCCTCCGGGCCACGGGTCCACAGCGAGTACTCGCTCTGCAGCGCGGTGACCGGCTGGACCGCGTGGGCACGCCGGATCGTCTGCGCGCTCGCCTCGGACAGCCCGAAGTGCTTGACCTTGCCTGCCCGGATCAGCTCGCCGACGGCTCCGGCGACGTCCTCGATCGGCACATCCGGATCGACGCGGTGCTGGTAGAAGAGGTCGATCGCGTCGACCCGCAGCCGCCGCAGGCACGCCTCGGCCACCTGCTCGATGTGCTCGGGGCGGCTGGACAGCCCGGTCTGGCGACCGTCACCGTCGAACGCGAAGCCGAACTTGGTGGCGATGACCACCTCGCCCCGGAACGGTTCCAGAGCCTCGCCGACCAGTTCCTCGTTGACGAACGGGCCGTACACCTCGGCGGTGTCGAAGAAGGTGACCCCGCGCTCCACGGCGGCGCGGATCAGCGCGATCATCTCGTGCCGGTCGCCGGGGTTCGGGCCGTAGCTCTGGCTCATGCCCATGCAGCCGAGGCCGAGGGCGGAGACCGCCAGGCCGCTGGTGCCCAGTGTGCGCTTGTCCACCTGGCCATCCTAGGGCCAGCCTTCTCCGACATTTGTTGGCGAAGTAGCCCTGAGGCTCGCTACGCTGGCCTGGTGGGAAGCGAGGTCAGGACCGGGCAGGGGGGCACGCACAGCCGTGATCCCCGGGCCGTACGCACCCGGGCCAGGCTCGCTGAGGCGTTCACCGCCGTCGCGGGCCGTCAGCCGGGAGCGCCGGTGTCGGTCAGCGCGATCGTCGCGGAGGCCGGGCTGAACCGGTCCTCCTTCTACGCGCACTTCGACACCACCGGCAGCCTGGCCGTGTACGTGCTGGAGCAGGCCCTGCGGGCCATCTCCGAGCAGGACGTCCAGGTCCGGCTGGTCGGCCGGGCCACCGGCCGCGACGCGTCCCGGATCGTGCTCGGGCACATCGTCGACCAGGTGGACAGCCAGCGCGGTGAGCTGCTGGCCGTGTTCGGCTCGGCAGAGGGCGGGGCCGCGACGGCGCGGTTCGGGCGGCAGCTCGCCGACAACATCGCGTACTACTTCCAGCGCCTGCGGTTCGCACCGACACGCCCGCCCGGCGAGCTGGCGACGACCGCCGTGTTCCTCGGCCACGGCCTGGCGGCCGCGATCGTGGACCGGCTCACCGCCGCCGCGCCGTGCCCGCGCGAGGAGCTGATCGAGATCCTGGTCGGCCTGGTGCCGTCCTGGGTGGACGCGTCGGTCCCACGCTGACCGCAGCACAGCAGGAGCAACAGGGGGGACTCATGGCGAAGAACTGGCTGATCACCGGAACGTCCAGCGGGCTCGGATACGAGCTGGCCAAGGCGGTGCTGGAGCACGGTGACAACGTGGTGGCCACCGCGCGGCGGCCCGAAACCCTCGACGAACTGGTACACAAGTACGGCGAGCAGGTCCGGGCGGTGGCGCTCGACGTCACCGACCCCGACGCGGCCCGCGCCGCGGTGCAGGCCGCCGTGGACGCGTTCGGCACGCTCGACGTCGTCGTCAACAACGCGGGCTACGCGGTGTCCGGGTCGCTGGAGGAGACGCCCGACGCCGACTTCCGGGCCCAGATCGAGACCAATCTGTACGGCGTCGTGAACGTCACCAGGGCCGCGCTGCCGGTGCTGCGCGGGCAACGGCACGGGCACGTCATCCAGTACTCGTCCATCGGCGGGCGGGTCGGCGGCACGCCGGGGCTCGGGGCATACCAGACCGCGAAGTTCGCCGTGGAGGGCTACTCGGAGGTGCTGGCCAACGAGGTCAGGCCGTTCGGGGTGAAGGTCACCATCGTGGAGCCGGGCGGGTTCCGCACCAAATGGAGCGGTGGCGCGGCGCAGCTGGCGGCCCCGGTCGGCCCGGACTACGAGGCGTCGGTAGGCGCGATGATCAAATTCCGGGAGCAGTATGTCGAACCCGGCGACCCGGTTCGCGCGGCGAAGGCGGTCATCGACATCGCGGGGTCCGACGACCCGCCGCTGCGGCTGCTGCTCGGCTCCGACGCGCTGAAGCGGGCACGGGAGTCCTCGGCCGCCCGCGCCGCCGAGACGGAGAAGTGGGCCGACGTCACGGTGTCCACGGACTTCCCCGCCTGATCATGCGATGGGCCGCTCCGCGCCGGGGTGGCCCATCGCCGGTCGAGGCACGCAGGCTGCCCGCGACTCAGGCGGCGCGCGCCACGGCCGCGGCGAGCTGGTCGGCGGTGATCAGCTCCTCGTGCGTCCCGGCCGCGCCGCACGCGAACGCGCCGGACACCGATCCGGCCAGCACGCACTCCTCGATCGGGCGGCCGGTCAGCCAGCGGCTCATGAACGCGGTGCTGAATCCGTCGCCCGCGCCGTTGCTGTCGATCACGGGCCGCTCGGGGGAGACCGCCGGAAACCGCCGCACCTCGGGGGAGTCCCGGGTCGCGACGCGGCACCCCGCCGCGCCCGCGGTCGCCACGACCACCTGCGCCCGGCCGCTGGACAGCACCGCGAGCATGGTCTCGTCGACGCGCTCGGGAGCCGCCTCGGCGCTGAAGAACACCAGGTCGGCGGCGCGGGCCAGCGGCCATACCCAGTCGAGTTCGCCGTCCCACGCGTGCAGGTCGGTGGAGGTGGTGACGCCCAGCTCCCGGGCGTCGGCGAACGCTCCGGCGGCCCGGAACCCGGCGACGTGGGCGTGCCGGGCGCGCCGCAGGTACGGCAGGTAGAAGTCCTGCGGCAGCACCAGGTCGTGCGGGTGGCGGCCGTCGAAGAACGAGAACCGGCGGCCCGCCTTGTCGACCAGGTTCACGGCGCGCGGCGTGCCGTTCGGGGCGGTGACATGGCTGAAATCCAGGCCCAGTTCGGCGTATCGGGCCAGCACCAGCGCGCCGAGCATGTCCTCGCCGAGGAAGTCGATCAGCTTGGTGCGCAGGCCCAGGGCGTGGAAACCCAGTGCGACGCCGTTGCCGGAGTGCGCGACGTAGTCGCGGATCGGCGCCACCGGCAGGAAGTCGCCCGGCGGCACCGCCAGCTCCGGCACCTGCACGATGGTGTCCACACCGACGCCGCCGAGCACCAGAACGTCGTACCCGGACATGACAGACCGCCTCCCCGATGTGTGGTCCAAGCACCCGGAGCGGCGGGCTGACCCACCCTAACCCCGGCTAGATCTTCCCGCAGTCCCCGACCGGATTCTCGCCCAGTCGAGCCGCGCCGCCGCGACAGCGCCGATTTCCCGCCCGGCATAGGATCGCGGCGGCCAGGCGGCCACCAAGGGGGCGATGTGGACATCATCAGGATGGTCGTGCCGATCGCGGCGACGGTGACGATGGGGATCATGGCAGGCGTGTTCGGGCTCTACTCCCACACCGTCATGCCAGGTCTGCGCCGCACTGACGACCGGACGTTCGTCGGTGCGTTCCAGGCGCTCGACCGGGCGATCATCAACCCGTGGTTCATGCTCGGCGGCTTCCTCGGCGCGCTCGTGTTCACTGCCGCATCGGCGCTGCTCCTGCTGGGGGCGGGCGGTTCCGCGCTGGCCTGGACCGTCGCGGCGCTCGTGCTGTACCTGGTGGCCTTCGTCGTCACGGTCGCCGTCAACGTGCCGATGAACAACGCGATCAAGGCCGCCGGCGACCCGGACGGGATCGCTGACCTGGCCGGGCTGCGGGCCGCGTTCGACGAGGCCAGGTGGTCGCGGTGGAACCACGTCCGCACCGTGGCGACCACCGTCGCGCTGATCTGCCTCGCCGTCGCGCTGCTGCGCTACGGCCGCTGAGCCGACCGAGCAGGTCGAGGGCGGCCTGCTCGCCGGATCGAACAGGTCCGGAGGGTGTCTCGTGCGAGGTCGACAGGTCGATGAGCCACCATGGAGACCATGGCACGAGCACGCAGGAAGCCCGATCCGCAGCCCACCGCCTGCCCGTGCGGGACGGGGCAGCCGTACGAGCAGTGCTGTGGGCGCTGGCACCAGGGCGGTGAGGCGCCGACCGCCGAGCAGCTGATGCGCTCGCGGTACAGCGCGTTCGCGCTCGGCGATGCCGCGTACCTGCTGCGCACGTGGCATTCCAGCACCCGGCCGCGGGAGCTGGAACTGGACACCGGCCCGCGCTACACCGGGCTGGAGGTGCTGGCCACGGACCGGGGGAGCATGTTCGACACCGAGGGCACGGTGCTGTTCCGGGCCCACTACCGCGACGGCGGCCGGCCGGGCGCGCTGGAGGAGCACAGCCGGTTCCTGCGCGAGGACGGGCACTGGCGTTACCTGAGACCCCTCTGATCCGGTCGTGCGTTCGGCGGACCGCAGACGACTCCGTCGAATAAAATCAAGCACGCTTGACTTTTTTGTGGCCCGGAGGAAGGGTGGAGCCGACTGGGAGGGAGCACCCCTGATGGCCGAACTAGAGGCGCTGCTGGCTGATCTCGACGCCGAGAGCGCCGACGCCGACCGGCTCGTCGCCGACCTCGCACCCGGGCAGTGGGCCACCCCCACGCCCGCTGCGGGCTGGACCGTCGCCCACCAGATCGGCCACCTGCTGTGGACCGACGAGCGCTCCCTGCTCGCCGCCACCGACCCGGCGGGGTTCGCCGGCGCGCTGGAGGAGATCGCGAACTCGCCGGACCCATTGCGGTTCGTCGACGCCGGGGCGCAGCAGCTCGCCGTGCTCCCGCCCGAGCAACTGCTCGACCGCTGGCGGCAGACCCGCACCGCGCTGCGGGCCGCGCTCGCCGCCGTCCCGCCCGGCACCCGGCTGCCCTGGTACGGGCCGCCGATGAGCGCCGCGTCCATGGCCACCGCCCGGATCATGGAGACCTGGGCGCACGGCCAGGACCTCGCCGACACCTTCGGCGTGACCCGGACACCCACCGGGCGGCTGCGCCACGTCGCCCACATCGGCGTACGCGCCCGCGACTTCGCGTACGCCGCCCACGGTCTCGACGCGCCGATCGCGCCGTTCCACGTCTGCCTGACCGGCCCGGACGGCGACGAGTGGAGCTGGGGACCGGCGGACGCCGCTCAGCACGTCACCGGCCCCGCGCTCGACTTCTGCCTGCTGGTCACCCAGCGCAGGCACCGCGCCGACCTCGCTCTGCGCGCGGAGGGCGCCGACGCCGACCGCTGGCTGGACATCGCGCAGGCCTTCGCGGGGCCGCCCGGCGTCGGCCGCGCTCCCGGCCAGTTCGCCCCAGGGGCCGCCGCATGAGCAGGCGAACCACGGCCGCAGGGCAGGCGCGGGCATGAGCGCGCCGCTGCGGATCGCGAACATGTCCGGGTTCTACGGCGACCGGGCCTCGGCGATGCGGGAGATGCTCGAAGGCGGCCCGGTCGACGTGCTGACCGGCGACTACCTCGCCGAGCTGACCATGCTCATCCTGGCCCGGGACCGGATGAAGGACCCGTCCACCGGCTACGCCAAGACGTTCCTGCGGCAGCTGGAGCAGTGCCTCGGCACCGCGCTGGACCGGGGCGTCCGGATCGTCACTAACGCGGGCGGGCTCAACCCGGCGGGGCTCGCGCAGGCGCTCGGCGCGCTGGCCGGGCGGCTCGGGCTGAGCCCGCGTATCGCGTACGTGACCGGGGACGACCTGCTCGCCCGCGCCGACGAGCTGGGCCTCGGCACACCGCTGGCGGCGAACGCGTACCTCGGGGCATGGGGCATCGCGCACGCGCTGCGGGAGGGGGCCGACCTCGTGGTGACCGGGCGGGTAACCGACGCGTCGCTGGTCGTCGGACCCGCCGCCGCCCACTTCGGCTGGGCGCGCGACGACTTCGACGCCCTCGCCGGGGCCGTCGCCGCCGGGCACGTGATCGAGTGCGGGGCGCAGGCCACCGGCGGCAACTACGCGTTCTTCACCGAGCACGCCATCGGCCTGCCCGGATTCCCGATCGCCGAGGTGTACGCCGACGGCGGCAGCGTCATCACCAAACACCCCGGCACCGGTGGCGTCGTGAACGTCGGCACGGTCACCGCCCAGCTGCTGTACGAGGTGGACGGTCCGCGCTACCTCGGCCCCGACGTCGTCACCCGACTCGACACCGTCGCGCTCGCCGACGACGGGCCCGACCGGGTGCGCATCAGCGGGGTACGCGGTGAAGCGCCGCCGCCGACGCTGAAGGTCGGGCTGAACTCCCTCGGCGGGTTCCGCAACGACGTGACGTTCCTGATCACCGGCCTCGACGTCGCGGCGAAGGCCGCGCTGGCCCGCGAGCAGCTCGATGCCTCGCTGAAGCGGCGCCCGCCCGCCGAGCTGGTGTGGCGGCTGGCCCGCACCGACCATCCCGACGCCGACGGGCAGGAGGAGGCCAGCGCGCTGCTGCACGCCACCGTCAAGGACACCGACCCGGCTGTGGCCGGGCGCGCGTTCAGCGGGGCCGCCGTCGAGCTGGCCCTGTCCAGCTATCCCGGCTTCACGCTGCTCGCCCCGCCCGGCGAGGCGACCCCGTTCGGGGTGTTCACCGCGGCGGCCGTCAAAGCCGAACTGGTCCCGCACACGGTGGTGCTGCCCGACGGCACCGAGCATGCCGTCGAGCCGTTCAGCGGGCGAGACGAGGGCGTGCAGCCACTGCACGACACGGTTCCGGCGTGGACCGGGAGCGGGCCGACGCGGCGTGGGCCGCTGGGGCTGGTCGTCGGGGCGCGCAGCGGGGACAAGGGCGGCAGCGCCAACATCGGGGTATGGGCGCGCGGCGACGCGGCGTACGCGTGGCTGGCGGCGACGCTGACCGTGGACACGCTGGTGGAGCTGCTGCCCGAGGCGGCCGGCTTGCCGGTCGTCCGGCACGTGCTGCCGAACCTGCGGGCGCTGAACTTCACCGTCGACGGGCTGCTCGGCGACGGCGTCTCGGCGGGCACCCGGTTCGACCCGCAGGGCAAGGGGCTGGGCGAGTGGCTGCGCTCGCGGTATGTCGACATCCCGGAGGAACTGCTGTGATCCTGAGATCCACCCTGGACACCGGAGCGTCGGCGTACGCGGGCAACCGGGACGCGCTGCTGGACAAGCTCGCCGTGCTCGATGCCGAGCACGCCAAGGCGCTGGGCGGGGGCGGGGCCAAGTACGTCAAGCGGCATCACGACCGGGGCAAGCTGCTGCCCCGCGAGCGGATCGAGCTGCTGGTGGACCGGGACTCGCCGCTGCTGGAGCTGTCCGCGCTGGCGGCGTACGGCACGGACTACCCGGTCGGGGCGAGTGTGGTCACCGCGATCGGGGTCGTCGCGAACACCGAATGCATGATCATCGCGAATGATCCGACGGTGCGCGGGGGCGCGTCCAATCCGTACACCTTGCGCAAGACCCTGCGCGCGATGGACATCGCGCGCCAGAACCGGCTGCCGCTGGTGAACCTGGTCGAGTCGGGCGGGGCCGACCTGCAGAGCCAGAAGGACATCTTCATCCCCGGCGGCCGGCTGTTCCGCGACCTGACCAGGCTGTCCGCGGCGGGCATCCCGACCGTGACGCTGGTGTTCGGCAACTCCACCGCGGGCGGGGCGTACGTGCCGGGCATGAGCGACCACGTCGTCATGATCAAAGAGCGGTCGCAGGTGTTCCTGGCCGGGCCGCCGCTGGTCAAGATGGCCACCGGCGAGGACGCCGACGAGGAGTCGCTGGGCGGTGCGGCCATGCACGCCCGCGTCTCGGGCCTGGCCGACTACCTGGCCGACGACGAGGTGCAGGCCATCGGCATGGGGCGGCGCATCGTCGCGTCGCTGCGCTGGCGCAAGCTCGGCGCGGCCCCGTCGCCGCACGCCGCCGAGCCGCTGTTCGACGCCGAGGAGCTGCTCGGCATCGTGCCGCCGGACCTGCGCACCCCGTTCGACCCGCGCGAGGTGATCGCCCGCGTCGCCGACGGCTCCGACTTCGAGGAGTTCAAGCCGGAGTACGGGGCGAGCCTGGCCACCGGCTGGGCCAGCGTGCACGGGTTCCCGGTCGGCATCCTGGCCAACGCGCGCGGTGTGCTGTTCAGCGCCGAGTCGCAGAAGGCAGCCCAGTTCATCCAGCTCGCCAACCAGACCCGCACCCCGCTGCTGTTCCTGCACAACACGACCGGCTACATGGTCGGCAAGGACTACGAGCAGGGCGGCATCATCAAACACGGCGCGATGATGATCAACGCGGTGTCCAACAGCACGGTGCCGCACATCTCGGTGCTGATCGGGGCGTCCTACGGCGCGGGGCACTACGGCATGTGCGGGCGGGCGTACGACCCGCGCTTCCTGTTCGCGTGGCCGTCGTCGAAGTCGGCCGTGATGGGCGGCGCGCAGCTCGCGGGCGTGCTGTCGATCGTCGCGCGGCAGTCCGCCGCCGCGGCCGGGCGGCCCTACGACGAGGATGCCGACCAGGTCGTACGCACCATGGTCGAGAACCAGATAGAGGCCGAGTCGCTGCCCATGGTCCTGTCCGGGCTCGGCTACGACGACGGCGTCATCGACCCCCGCGACACCCGCACGGTGCTCGGTCTGTGCCTGAGCGCGGTCCAATCGGCACCCGACCCCGGCCCGGGTCCCTACGGCGTCTTCCGGATGTGAACAGATGATCTCCCGACTGCTGGTCGCCAACCGGGGCGAGATCGCCCGCCGCGTGTTCCGCACCTGCCGCGAACGCGGCATCACCACCGTCGCCGTGTACTCCGACGCCGACGCCCGAGCCCTGCACACCACCGAAGCCGACATCGCGGTACGCCTGCCCGGCGTCACCGCCGCCGACACCTACCTGCGCGCCGACCTCATCATCGAGGCCGCGCTCGCGGCGGGCGCGGACGCGGTGCACCCCGGCTACGGCTTCCTGTCCGAGAACGCCGCGTTCGCCCAGGCCGTCATCGACGCCGGGCTGACCTGGGTCGGGCCGTCGCCGGACGCCATCGACGCGATGGGCTCGAAGATCGCGTCGAAGAAGCTGATGGCCGCGGCGTCCGTGCCCGTGCTGCCCGAACTCGACCCGGCGACCGTCACCGAGGCCGACCTGCCCGTGCTGATCAAGACGTCGGCGGGCGGCGGCGGCCGGGGCATGCGCGTCGTGCGGACCCTCGCCGAGCTGCCCGACCAGGTCGAGGCCGCCCGCGCCGAGGCGGCCGCCGCGTTCGGCGACCCGACCGTGTTCTGCGAGCCGTACCTGGCCACCGGGCGGCACATCGAGGTCCAGGTCATGGCCGACACCCACGGCACCATCTGGGCTCTCGGCGAGCGCGAATGCTCGATCCAGCGCCGCCACCAGAAGGTCGTCGAGGAGGCCCCGTCGCCGATGGTCGACCCGGCGATGCGCGACCGCCTGCACACCGCGGCCACCGCGGCGGCGGCGGCGATCGCCTACCGGGGCGCGGGCACCGTCGAGTTCCTGGCCGCCGACGACGGCTCCTTCCACTTCCTGGAGATGAACACCCGCCTCCAGGTCGAACACCCCGTCACCGAACTCGTCACCGGCCTCGACCTGGTCGCCCTCCAGCTCGACATCGCCGAAGGCGCCGCCCTCCCGACCACCCCGCCCCCCGTCCACGGCCACGCCATCGAGGTCCGCCTCTACGCCGAAGACCCCGCCCACACCTGGCGCCCCCAGACCGGCCCTCTCCACACGTTCACCCTCCCCACCACGACGTCAGAGTTCGGCGCGGCCGTGCCGGGGCAAGGCGCGGTCGTGGTGCGGCTCGACAGTGGGTTCGCCGGTGGGGACGTGGTCACGCCGTATTACGACCCGATGCTGGCGAAGGTGATCGTGTGGGGGCCGACGCGGGGGCAGGCGGCGCGGGCGCTGGCCGCGGCGCTGGTGCAGGCGCGGATCCATGGGCTGGTCACGAATCGGGATCTGCTGGTCAACGTGTTGCGGCATCCGGCGTTCCTGGCGGGGCGGATCAACACCGCGTTCTTCGAGCAGCACGGGCTGGACATGCTGGCCCGGCCGCTGGCCGACGAGGACGCGCAGGGGCTTTCGGCGATCGCGGCGGCGCTGGCCGCGTCGGCCGCCGAGCGCGCGGATGCGACCGTCGTGACCGGACTGCCGAGCGGGTGGCGCAATGTCGCCTCCGCGCCGCAGACCCGCGCCTACCAGGCCGCGTCCGGGCGGATCGACGTCGGCTACCGGCGCACCCGGGACGGTTTCCTGATCGAGGGGGAGCCCGGACTGGTCGTCGGTGAGGTCACGGCGACACGGGTGGAGCTGGGTCGCGGCAACGTGCGGCACGCGTTCACGGTCGCGGCGTACCCGGACCTGGTCTGTGTCGACTCGGTGCTCGGGCCGGTCAGCCTGCGGCCGGTCGAGCGCTTCCCGGAGGCCGAGGTCCAGGTCGCCAGCGGGTCGCTGCTCGCGCCGCTGCCCGGAGCCGTCATCCGCGTCGCCGTCGCCGAGGGCGAGCAGGTCACCGCCGGACAGCCGCTGCTGTGGCTGGAGGCCATGAAGATGCAGCACGAGATCACCGCCCCGACCGACGGCACCGTCACCCACCTGCCCGTGGCCGTCGGCCACCAGGTCGAGGTCGGCGCGGTGCTCGCGGTCGTCACCCCGCCGGAGGCCCGACCGTGATCCTTGAGAGCGACGAGCGCCAGGCCCTGCGCCGCGCCGTGTCCGACCTGGCCGGAAAGTACGGCCACGACTACTACCTGCGCTGCACCCGCGCGGGGGAGAAGACCACCGAGCTGTGGCAGGAGGCCGGCCGCCTGGGCTACCTGGGCGTACACGTGCCCGAGGAGTACGGCGGCGGTGGTGGCGGCATCGGCGACCTGGCCGCGGTATGCGAGGAACTGGGCGCGGCCGGGTGCCCGCTGCTGATGATGGTCGTCTCCCCGGCCATCTGCGCCACGGTGATCTCCCGCTTCGGCACCCCGGAGCAGAAGCAGCGCTGGCTGCCCGGCCTGGCCGACGGGACGAAGATCTTCGCGTTCGCGATCACCGAACCCGACGCCGGATCGAACTCGCACAAGCTCACCACCACCGCGACCCGCGACGGCGACGGCTGGCTGCTGACCGGCCGCAAGACCTACATCTCGGGCATCGACGAGGCCGAGGCGGTGCTGGTCGTAGGGCGTACCGCCGACGAGCGCACCGGGCGGCTCAAGCCGGTGCTGTTCGTGGTGCCGACCGACGCGCCCGGCTTCACCGCCCAGCACATCCCGACGGAGCTCGTCGCGCCGGAGAAGCAGTACAACCTGTTCCTCGACGACGTACGGCTGCCCGGCGACGCGCTGGTCGGCAGCGCCGACGCGGGGCTGCTGCAGCTGTTCGCCGGCCTGAACCCGGAGCGCATCATGGCCTCGGCGTTCGCGCTGGGCATGGCCCGGTACGCGCTGGCACGGGCCGTCGAGTACGCCAAGACCCGCGACGTGTGGGGGCAGCCGATCGGCGCGCACCAGGCCATCAGCCACCCGCTCGCGGCCTGCCACATCGAGGTCGAGCTGGCCCGGCTGATGACCCGCGAGGCGGCCCACCTCTACGACAGCGGCGACGACCAGGCGGCGGGCGAGGCGGCGAACATGGCCAAGTACGCGGCCGGGGAGGCCACCGTGAAGACGGTCGACCAGGCCGTCCAGACCCACGGCGGCAACGGCCTGGCCACCGAGTACGGCCTGGCCACGCTGCTGGTCGCGTCGCGGCTCGGGCGGATCGCCCCGGTCAGCCGCGAGATGATCCTCAACTTCGTCGCCCAGCACAGCCTGGGCCTGCCCCGGTCCTACTGAGCCCAGGTAGCGTGATCGCCGTGCCGACCACCCCCGCCCGTGAACCGCAGCAGGACCGCAGCCGTGCCACCCGGCAGCGGCTGCTGGAAGCCTCGGTGCAGGCCATGGCGGACCTGGGGTGGTCCGGCACGACGGTCGCGGTCGTCGCCGAGCGGGCGGGCGTGTCGCGCGGCGCCGCCCAGCACCACTTCCCGACCCGGGAGGACCTGGTCACGGGCCTGATCGAGTACATGACCGAGGTGCGGGCCACCGAGATCGAGACGGCCGTCGCCGGGCTGCGCAGCGGGCCGCGCCGCACCGAGCAGGTGCTCGTCGTGCTCGTCGGCCTGTATCGCGGGCCGCTGTTCCGGGCCGCGCTGCACGTGTGGACGGCGGCGGCGGTCGACGCGTCGCTGCGCGCGCAGGTGCGCCCGCTGGAGGCGGCGCTCGGCCGCACCGCGCACGGCATGGCCGTCGAGCTGCTGCGCGTCGACGAGCAGACCCCCGGCGCCCGCGAGACCGTGCAGGCGACCCTGGACCTGGCTCGCGGCCTCGGCCTGGGCGAGCTGCTGCACGACGACACCGCCCGCCGCGCCCGCGTGCTGCGCCAGTGGGCCGCGACCCTGGACACGGTCCTGCCACCGACCTCCTGACGTCTATCGCACCGCACTCCCGGCGCGGACCGTGGTCAGCGGCGTTCGCGGGCCGCACCCGACCACCATCTGGTGATCAGCCAGAACGCTGTGCCGGTGCCCAGGCCGTAGACCAGGTGCCCGGTCAGGTCGGTCGCGAGCGTCTTCGCGTCGTACTCCCAGATCGGCTTGTACAGCCCGGCCAGCGGCAGCACGGCGTAGTCGCTGCCCCACACGGCCGCGCCGAACGGCAGCCCGTACAGCGGGCGCGGGTCGTGCAGCGAACCGGCCGCGATGCCGTACAGCGCGCCCCAGCTCGATCCGTAACCCCAGTGCGCGGCGGTGCTGGCCGGGAAAGCCCAGCGGTCGGACAGTTCGCGCTGGGTGAAGCCCTCGGCGACGCGTTTGACGACCTGCCCGGGGTCGGGCGCCTGCGCCCAGTCCTCGACCGGCGCGAACTCCCAGCCCAGCGGGCTGTCCCCACCCCCGGACCGGCGGTAGGCCAGGTAGCGGAACGCGTCCATGCAGACGGTGCCCACGACCCCGGCCAGCAGCCCCGCCACCAGCGCGGCGACGGGGGTCAGCGAGTGTTCCCGGCTGCGCATGCCCGGCTCCCGTCCCGGCGGCCGACCTCCCCTGCCGTCGAGTATGCCGGGTGCCCGGCTCAGAAGTGCCGGAAGACGTCGACGAACACCTTGTTGATGTAGGTGGGGCGGTCCGCCGAGGCGTTGTAGCAGCCGCCCAGGGTCGCCGAGGCGATCTCCACCAGGGCCTGCCGGGCCTCCTTGGCCTCCGGGTCCTCGGACTCGGGTGCGGCGCACTCGGGGTTCGGCGAGTTGTTCAGCCCGTACCCGATGGTGTAGACCGGCACCTTCAGCTCGTTCTGCCGCAGCTCGGTAGCCAGGCCGGCCAGGGCCTTGACCTGCCCGGCGGGGGAGGCGGTGTCCTTGCCGTCGGACAGCACGACCACGGCGTTGACCCAGTCGGCGGTGCGCGGCGTCGACATGCGGGCGACGGCCGTGCGGACGGCGTCGTAGAGCGCGGTGCCGCCATCGGCGACGATGCCGTCGGGCTTGGTGAGCGTGGCGACGAGCCGCTGTTTCACCACCTTGAGCGGGGCTGTCTCCTGCAGGACGGTGTAGGACCGGCCACCGGTCTGGCTGCCCTTGCTGGAGAACACCAGCAGGCCGACCTCGTCGAACGGGTTGAGCTGGTCCAGCGCCGCCACCACGGCGTTCTTGACCAGCGCCAGTTTGGACAGCTCGCCGCTGGGTGGCACGTCGCCCATCGAGCCGGACACGTCAAGCACCAGCAGCACCCGTGCCTTGCGCCGCAGCTTGTCGGTCTGCGCGAGGATCTTCGCCAACGTCGCGCCGTCCGGGGCGGCCATCGCCGGGGGCAGCGCGCCGGTCGGCACGTTCATGACCTGCTGGGCGCGCGGGTCGAGCTGGTCGGTGGCCAGGTCGCGAAAACCGCGGCCGGTGAACGCGGCCTGCTGCTCATCGGCGACCAGGAAGCGCCGGAAGCTCTCGGCGGCCGACTGCGTACGGGTGTCGTCGGACAGCACCAGGTACGGGTGGTCGAGGTCGAGCAGGCCGTCACCGGGCAGGAAGGTGTACAGCGGCTCGTTGAGCCGGTCGGGCACCGACGTGCCGAAGACCTCCCGGTCGCGGCTGTTGTAGAGGTAGACCAGCTCCTCCTGCATGACGATGCCGCTGAGGAACCGCGTCGCGTCGCCGAGCGCGTCGTGGTGGCCCAGGTTGGCCAGCAGGTCCATCACGTCGTGGGTGTAGGTGACGCCGGACTCCAGGCTGCGTACGTAGTTGGTCACCTTCTCGTCGGCGACGGCCCGCCCCATGTCGTGCGAGGCGTTCAGCTCCTGGTTGGCGGCGTAGTACGCGGCGACGGTGGAGCCGAGCCCGGAGGTGGAGTACTTCGGGTTGTCCTTGCCGATGGTGAACGGCTGCCCGGCGGGCAGCCCCGGCCAGGTCAGCCACGGGGCGGGATCGGTGACCAGCGCGCGCAGGTCCTTCCAGTTCATCGGCTTGTCCGGCCAGCCCAGCGCCAGCGCGATCGTCTTCGGCAGCGCGATCACCACGGGGCTGCGCGTGATCGGGGACGGGGCGGGGGCGGGCTTGCCGAGGTGGTCGAAGTACAGCGAGACCCACATGCTCGACGTCGGGGTCCACACGTCGGGCGCGGGCCGGTGCTCGGTGCGTTCGGTGCTGCCCCAGCCCTGGGTCAGGCCTTCCAGGGCGTCGCCGGAGCTGACCGGGGTGACGGTGACCTTCGCGCACACGCCGTCGACGGCTTCGCCGTCGCTGCCGTACGCGGTGGCCAGTTCGCGCAGCAGCTCGTCCTTCTCGGTGGAGGACGCGATGCTCAGTGGCACGACCTGCTGGCAGCCGCCCGGCGGGGCGACGACGACCACGACGAGCACGACCAGACCGACGATCGCGACGGTGGTCAGGGCGACGACGGCGGTTACCCGGTTCGGCGGCCACCAGGCGCGGCGCGGCCCGCGCTGACCGCCACCGCGACCAGGTCGGCCGGGCGCGCCCGGAACAGGCACGGGCTGGTCCGGCGGGGCGCCGGGGCCGGCGCGGCGCGCGCCGAGCAGCACCGCGACCAGGCCGATCAGGGCGGCGACCACCGCGCCGGCGGCACCGATCAGTGCAGCGACGACCGTACTGTCCATGACTCCTCTGCCCACACCGCATCGGACGAACCCATGGAACGGTATCGAACCGTGTCGCGCTGTGACATCGGATGTTCGATTGGTAAAGACGCAAATCGGGCAGAGTCTGGTAACCGACTGCGGATCGGCCGGTACGCGGGAGCCGGGATCAGACGCCCACCGGCGCGTCCGCCGGGGTCGCGGGCACCGGGTCAGGGGTGGGCGTGCGGCGTGACCCGATCCGGCGGGCGATCCACAGGCCGAGCGCGAAGATCGCGGCGAGGATGAACACGCCGACGTACTCGGCGGCGGGCACCCGGGGCAGGGTGGCGAGTTTCGCCATGCCGAGCTGAGAGACCACCAGGCCGACCGAGCCGACGTAGGCCAGGCCGATCAGCCACTTGACCCACCGGGCCAGGCCGAGTCCGTGCATCTGGGTGATCACGAAGATGGTGGCGAAGCCCCAGCCGAACTGGAACCACAGCTGCTTCGGGCTGTTCAGGGCGACGATCGCGCCGTGGAACAGCACCATGACCTCCAGGGTCACCGTCCACCAGCGGTTCACGTGCGCGCGGGTGAGGAACAGGCTGCCCTGCACCAGGATCAGGAACATGTAGAGGAACCCGATCAGGTGCCCGGTCGTGGTCTCCATCGGGTGGTACCAGAACGTGTAGACGGCCGCCCAGGCGAAGTAGTAGCCGTGGTACTTGCGGGCCCAGGCGCGCACACCGACGCCGCCGGGCGTGGGGACCTTTTTGCCGAAGGCCAGCCCGCGCCGGTCGTTCTCCATCAACAGCACCCAGACCAGCAGGATGATGACGGAGAACTGCGACGACCAGATCGACACGTCCTGGGCCAGGGCGTCATACCAGAGCTGGGTCTGCGCGAAGTGCAGCAGGACGAACACCAGGTTGAAGGCCAGCGCGACGGCGTTGACCACGTGCAGGCGGTCGCTGTATCTGCGTACGCGCTGCTGGCCGTACCAGATCAGGGCCCAGAAGCCGACCTGGTGCAGGGCGTACAGCGCCCATACGCCCGCCATGATCATGGTGGACCGTTCGGGGCGCTGCCAGACATACCAGGAGGATCCGGCGTCAGGGAGCAGGTCCGGGCGCACCAGCCAGGTCGCGCTGACCGCGATGAGCCCCGTCATGAGCAGCCCGGCGGCGATCGCGCCGAGCAGCGCCCGGCTCGCCCGCAGGTCGGTCACCTTCATCGCCAACGCCCTCCGTGGTCCGGCAGCCGCGTGTCGCGCGGTTCCGCCAGCCTTCTACCCGCGCGCCCCGAGCGCAATCGTTCCGGTGGGCGAAACGCCGTTTTCCATGAGGATGGCCTGTCTCATCGTATTCCCGCGCCGATGGCGATGAGACAGGGCACCGTCCACAGCAGACCGGGGCGGGCGAGCGGGTGCCCGCCCCGGTAGTCCGTCAGCAGGAGCCGCGGTCGGCCCAGACGGCCCAGGAGCCGGGCGCGTCGGGCACCGCGCCGGTCGACCACCAGGTCGACTCGAAGCGGCGGCCGTTGTGGGCGACGGTCGCACCGGGCGCGTACGCCGTCGTCGCGCTCCAGCCCGGCAGCCCACCGCAGCCCGGCGGCGGACCGGTCGGCCCGGCGGTCGGGCTCGGCGGGTTCGTCGGCGGGGTCCCGCCGCTCACGGTCAGCGTGAGGCCGTAGGCCTGCAGGATCTCGTTGACCGGCTGGAAGTACGTGGTGCCGCCGGAACTGCAGTTGCCCGAGCCGCCGGAGGTCACGCCCTGCGCCTGGTCACCGGCGATCAGCGAGCCGCCCGAGTCGCCGGGCTCGGCGCAGACGTTGGTGCGGATCAGCCCGGTGATGGTGCCCTGCGGGTACGTCACCGAGCTGTTGAGCGCGTTGATCGTGCCGCAGTGCCAGCCGGTCGTGGAACCGGACCGGCACACCGACGCGCCGACCCCGGCGGCCTGCGAACCGGCCACCGGCACGGTGCCCGGATAGCGGTTGACCTGCGCTCGGGGGGTGTTCCCGGCGGCGGTGCGCACCCAGGCGTAGTCGTTGCCGGGGAAGCTCGACCCGGCGAACGTGCCGCTGGGCTGGGTGGTCGTCGCGCCGGTGGTGCCGCAGTGGCCGGCGGTGACGAAGCCGCCTGTCACCGCGAACCCGACCGAGCAGCGCGTGCCGCTGCCGATGTAGTACGCGTTGCCGCCGACGATGTCGATCAGCGGCCGGGGCTGCTCGGTGCTCGCCGCGAACCGCACGACGGCCGGGTCGACGCCGACGGCCGCCGTCCACGCGCGGGCCGCGTCGAGCGCGCCGTCGCGGTAGAGCACGACGACGCGGTTGGTGCGCACGTCCGGATACCAACCCGGCACCTGCTGCGGGGCGTCGGCCGCGCGGCGGTCGAGGCGGGCCGCGCCGTCGGCGAGCCGGGCCTCGCTGTAGGTGACGGTGACCGGGACGGCCCCGGCGGCGCGTACCCGCGAACTGTCGGCGGTCCTGGTCAGGGCCACGGTCAGGGTCGAGGCGTCGTCGTCGAGGTAGGCGCCGCCGAAGCCGTCGCCCAGGGTGCGGCGCAGGTTCTGCTCGGTGCGGGCGAACGCCGCCTCCCGGCCCAGCCGGGCCAGTGCCTGATCAGGACTGACCCGCAGGGTGCGGGCGAGTTCGGTGACCATGCCACGGTCGGCCGCCACGGGCAGCGCGGCGGGAACGGTCGAAGCCGAGTCGGCGGTGGCCGCCGACGTGACGGCCATGGCGGCGGAGAGCGCCGCCACGGCGATCAGAGTAGTGAGAACTCTCGATGTTTTTACCACATGGTGAATCTAGGAAGACCACTGTAAACCTTGTAGTTCCAAACAGGTCATACTCTTTACCGTAGTGAACGGGCGGTGGTGGCGGCGCGGGCAGCGCCGCCACCAGAGGCTCTACTGCTTCAGGAACTGCTGCGCGGGGCTGCCGTTGCAGTCCCACAGCCGCAGGCGCGAGCCGTTGGCGGTGGACCCGTTGGGCGAGTCCAGGCAGCGGCCCGACTGCGGGTTGCGCAGCGAGCCGTCGGCCTGCGGGATCCACTGCTGGGCGCCGCCGCCGTTGCAGTCCCACAACTGGATGAGCGTGCCGTTGGCGGTGCCGTTGCCGGTGGCGTCCATGCAGCGGTTCAGGGTACGCAGGGCCGTGACGTCCCAGGCCCACTTCTGGTCCACGGCGGCGGACTGGCAGTCCCACAACTGGACGGCGGCGCCGTTGACGCCGGTGTCGTCGGCGGCCACGTCGACGCACTTGCCGCCGGGGCCGACGATGCTGCTGGCCGCGGTGGACCCGCCGCCGACCCGGAAGACCTGCGCCACGCTGCCGTTGCAGTCGTAGAGCTGCAGCCGGGTGCCGTTGGCGGTGGAGCCGCCCGTCGCGTCGAGGCAGCGGTTGGACTGCGGGTTGCGCAGCGAGCCGTTGGCCTGCTGCACCCACTGCTGGGCGCCGCCGCCGTTGCAGTCCCACAACTGGACGACGGTGCCGTTGGCGGTGCCGTTGCCGGTGGCGTCCATGCACCGGCCCAGGGTGCGCAGCGTGCTGCCGTTCCAGGTCCAGCGCTGGTCGCCGGAGGCCGCCTGGCAGTCCCAGAGCTGCACGGCCGCGCCGTTGCCGCCCGTGTCGTCGGCCGCCACGTCGACGCACTTGCCGCCGGGGCCGCTGATGCGCTGGCCGGGCGGCGGGCTGGTGTTGAGCGCCTTGGACGCGGCGATGATGGCCTGGTTCGCCGCGCGCACGCGGGCCGCGTCGAACTTCAGCACCTGCCGGTCGTACGTCCAGAACCCGTTGACCTCGCCCTCGACGTCGAACGGCTGCGTGTAGACCAGGCCGGACAGGCCCCGCGTGTACATCAGGTTCGTCGACGAGTTGATCAGGCCCACGAACCGGTCCGTGATGGACTGCGTACTGGTGTGCATCTCGTACGCCCCGAAGTTGCCGTTGGGGCTGTACTCGTGGCCGGGGCTGCGCAGGCCCATGCCGCCGTACTCGCCGAGCATGGCGACGCGGGTCGGCGTCGGGGCGGGCGAGTCGGGGCCGACGTACACGTGCCAGTCCATGATGTCGCCGTTGCCGGGGTCGCCTTTGGAGTTGCAGCAGTTGTAGCCGCTGTGCGGGTTGACCAGGCGGGTCGGGTCCTGGTTCTTGACGTTCTGCGCGATCCGGGACGTGTCGGCGAGGTTCCACTCGCCCCAGCCCTCGTTGAACGGCACGTACACCACGACAGCGGGCGACGAGCGGTGCTCGTCGACGACCTCGCGCAGTTCGGTCTCCCACTGGGCCTGCTGCGCGGCGTTGCCGGGGTCGCCCTTGCTCGGCATGTCCTGCCAGACCAGCAGGCCGAGGCGGTCGGCGTGGTAGAACCAGCGCTGCGGTTCGACCTTGATGTGTTTGCGGACCATGTTGAAGCCCAGGTCCTTGATCTTCTGCAGGTCGCCGGCCAGCGCCGCGTCGGTCGGCGCGGTGTACAGGCCGTCGGGCCAGAAGCCCTGGTCGAGGGTGCCGTTGTGCATGACGAACTGGCCGTTCAGAGTCGGCATCAGCTTGCCGTTGAGCATGGCCTTGCCGACCTCGCGCATGCCGAAGTAGTGCATGGTCTGGTCGACGGTCGTGCCCGCGCTGTTGCGCAGTGACAGCCGCAGGTTGTAGAGGAACGGGTCGTCGGGCGACCAGCGCCGCGCGCTGGGCACCGGCACTGTGAACTCGGTGAAGCCGCCGGTCGCGGTGCCGACGACGGTGCTGCCGTTGAGGGCTTCGGCGTACACGGAGTGCCCGGTCACGTCCCCGCGGGTGAACACGCGGATGCGCAGGGTGTTGCTGGCCAGGTTGGCGTACAGGTCGGCGCTGTAGATCGACGACGTCGGCGTCGGCTCCATCCAGACCGTCTGCCAGATGCCCGAGGTGGGGATGTAGAAGATGCCGCCGGGGTTGCGGACCTGCTTGCCACGGGCCGGGTTGGTGCCCTCGGCACCGGAGTCGGTCGGGTCGAAGACCCGCACGACCAGCTCGTTGGTCCCGCCGTTGAGCTGCGCCGTGACGTCGAACTCGAACCGGTCGTAGCCACCGGTGTGGGTGCCGACCTGGACGCCGTTGACCCATACCGTGGTGCGCCAGTCGACCGCGCCGAAGTGCAGCTGCACCCGGCGTCCCGCCCAGGCGGCCGGGACGGTGAACGTACGCCGGTAGGTCAGGTAGTAGCGGTTGTCGTTGGGGGCGCGCTTGATGCCCGACAGCGCCGACTCGACCGGGAACGGCACGTTGACCCGCTCGGGCAGGTTCTGGCCGAACACGGGTGCGCCGTTGGTGGTGGACTGGCCCAGCTGCCACTCGCCGTTGAGGTTCAGCCAGTCGGGGCGGGTCATCTGTGGGCGCGGATACTCCGGCAGCGGGGTGCCGTTGAGCGCCTGGCTGGTCCACGGGGTGGTCAGCGGGGACGGCTGCGCGGGGGCGGCCGTTGCCGGAGCCGTGGCGGCGGCGAGTCCGCCGAGGACGGTGAGGACGCCGAGGGCGCCGTGCAGGACGGCTTTCAGCAGGCGCCGTCGATGACGTGCTGGGTGCATGGGGTCTCCCAGGATCGTTACCGGGCCTGACGAGGCGTCACCGAAAGCCTCGCCGTGGTCGGGGAAGGCGGCGGCGAAAGTCCGTAGTGGAGTGACGCCGTCGCAGAGCTCACCGGCTCTATAACGTTATTTGCAGCTAATTGATACTCGTATAGATATACGACTGTCAAGGTCTGGGCATCGCCGGGAAGCACCCTGGGCGGCGGCTCGGCGCTGCGATCAGGGGCGCGGCGCGCAGGATGGCACGCCGACATCGCCAGCCGGCGGTCTGGCGGGTGCCGACCGGCAGCGGGGTACCAAAATGAGACATTAGCGCTGTAACATCGCTGCTACTCACAAATGAGGATAATCGCCCACTCATGGCCTAACGGCCTATATATCTCAGACATGCAGATAACTCGGATGCGCGGCATAGTCGCCGCCACCGCATTGCTGAGCGCGACAGCCTCCGCGATGCTAGTCATGATCCCAGCGGCGTCGGCCGCCGCCGTGAGCCCGTCCGCGCCGACCGCCGCGGCGCTCGGATTCAACGTGTTCACGCGGGGCAACACCACCCTCACCAGCAACGAGAGTGAAGGGCCGGTGGCGATCGGCGGAAACCTGACCATCGGCGGCAACTACCAGGTCGGCGGCGCGACGGCCGGCACCTTCACGGTCGCGGGCGACGCCCGCCCCAGCGCCCTGGTCATCGGCGGCGCGGTCAACTTCGCCGGCAGCGCGCCCGCCGTCGTTCAGGTGCAGAGCCAGGGGTATGCGAAGGTGGGTGACCTGAGCAACGCCGACGTCCGCGACACCGACGACAACCACGCGTCGGTGAACACGCGCATCGTGGCCGACGGGGCGTCCTACGATTCCCAGCCCCGGGTGCAGCTCAACGTCCAGCAGCCGGTCGCCTCCGTCGGCCCGGCCACCCCCATCGACTTCGCCACCGCGTTCCAGGACTTCCGCAGCTCCGCGACCGACCTGGCGACCTGCGACAACACCGTCACCCTCACCGACGCCCAGGGCGTCCCACTGCCCGCGAACCTGCCGCCCGGCACCAACGCCTTCATCACCCTCGCCCCGAACGTCACCAACGTTCTCAACATCTCGGCCGCCAACCTGGCCAACATCGCCACCCTCACGTACCAGAACCAGCCGACCGCCACCTCACCCCTGCTGATCAACGTGAACACCGGCGGCGTCGGCAACGTCTTCAACTGGACCGTGCCCACCCAGGCGGGCGTCAGCGGCGGCAACGCCCCGTTCATCCTGTGGAACTTCCCGACCGTGACCACGCTGACCCTGGCGCAGAACGGCGCGACGCTGGAGGGCACGCTGTACGCCCCCAACGCCGGCCTCACCGACCTGAGCTCCTCGAACATCGAGGGCCAGGTCATCGTCGACACCCTCGTGCACGGCACCGCCGCCAACAACGGCGGCGAGATGCACCACTTCCCGTTCACCGCGACCCTGTCGTGCGCCGGAGTTCCCACGCCGGACCTGACCACCAGCGCGTCCAGCAACGTCACGCTGGGCGGACAGGTCAGCGACACGGCCACGCTGGCCGGTGGCGAGGACCCGACCGGCATGATCATGTTCAACCTGTACGGCCCGGACGACGCCACCTGCGCGGGTCCCGCGGTGTTCACCAGCTCGGTCACCGTGGACGGCGACGGGGTCTACCCGTCGGACGACTTCACCCCGACGGCGACCGGCGTCTACCGGTGGATCGCCAGCTACAGCGGTGACGCCAACAACGCGGGCGTGTCCACGCTCTGCAACGACGCGAACGAGTCGGTCGTGGTCGGCCCGGCGGTGGTGACCCCGGCGCTGACCACCGACGCCTCCGACGGCGTCACCCTCGGCGGGCAGGTCAGCGACACGGCGACCCTGACCGGCGGCCAGAACCCGACCGGCACGATCACCTTCAGCCTGTACGGCCCGGACAGCGCCGCCTGCCTGGGCACGCCGGTGTTCAGCTCGGCCGCACCGGTCTCCGGCAACGGCAACTACGCCTCGCAGCAGTTCACGCCCACCCAGACGGGCACCTACCGGTGGGTCGCCAGCTACAGCGGCGACGCCGGCAACGCGCCCGTGACCACGGCCTGCCTCGACCCGAACGAGTCCGTGGCGGTCGCCGCGGTCGCGCCGACGCTGACCACCGACGCCTCCGACAACATCACGCTCGGCGGGCAGGTCAACGACGTCGCGACGCTCGCCGGCGGCAGCGCGCCGACCGGTTCGATCACGTTCAACCTGTACGGCCCGGACAACGCGACGTGCACCGGCACGCCGGTGTTCACCTCGACGGTGCCCGTGTCCGGCAACGGCTCCTACCCGTCGGCGCAGTTCACGCCGACCCAGGCGGGCACCTACCGGTGGACCGCCGGCTACAGCGGCGACGCCAACAACGCTGCCGCGACGACCTCCTGCAACGATCCGAACGAGTCCGTGGTCGTGAGCCAGGGCCAGGTCACGCCGACGCTGTCGACGGACGCCTCCGACGACGTCACGCTCGGCGGGCAGGTCAGCGACACGGCCACGCTGGCCGGTGGCAACGCGCCGACGGGTTCGATCACGTTCAACCTGTACGGCCCGAACGACGCGACCTGCTCCAACGACCCGGTGTTCACGGCGACGGTGCCGGTGACCGGCAACGCCGCCTACCCGTCGGGCCCGTTCACCCCGACGCAGACCGGCACCTACCGGTGGATCGCGAGCTACAGCGGTGACGCGGGCAACGCCGCGGTGACCATGGAGTGCAACGACGCGAACGAGTCCGTGGTCGTCAACCCGGCCGTGGTGACCCCGACGCTGTCGACCGACGCCTCCGGCAACGTGCCGCTGGGCGGGCAGGTCAACGACGTCGCGACCCTGGCCGGTGGCCAGAACCCGACCGGCACGATCACCTTCAGCCTGTACGGCCCGGAGAACGCGACCTGCGCCGGCCTGCCGGTGTTCACCTCGACGGTGCCCGTGTCCGGCAACGGCGACTACCCGTCGGAGCAGTTCACGCCGCCGCTGCTGGGCACGTACCGGTGGATCGCGAGCTACAGCGGCGACGCCGGCAACGCGGCGGTGGCCGGGGCGTGCAACGACGACAACGAGTCGGTCACCGTCCTGCGGGGCTCGATCACGCCGACCCTGACCACCGACGCCTCCGACGACGTCACGCTCGGCGGCCAGGTCAGTGACACGGCCACGCTGGCCGGTGGCAACGCGCCGACCGGCACGATCACGTTCAACCTGTACGGCCCGAACGACGCCACGTGCTCCAACGACCCGGTCTTCACCGCTTCGGTGCCGGTGAACGGCAACGCGGCCTACCCGTCGGGTCCGTTCACGCCGACGCAGGCGGGCACCTACCGCTGGATCGCGAGCTACAGCGGCGACGGCAACAACGGCGCGGTGGCCATGGAGTGCAACGACCCGGGTGAGTCCGTGGTCGTCAACCCGGCGGTCGTCACGCCGACCCTGTCGACCGACGCCTCCGACGACGTCACGCTCGGCGGCCAGGTCAGTGACACCGCGACCCTGGCCGGTGGCAAC
Source organism: Catellatospora methionotrophica (assembly GCF_011297335.1). Lineage (GTDB taxonomy): Bacteria > Actinomycetota > Actinomycetes > Mycobacteriales > Micromonosporaceae > Catellatospora > Catellatospora methionotrophica. Next base: position 32,901 of record NZ_JAAOTJ010000035.1, read on the forward strand.
GCGCCGACGGGTTCGATCACGTTCAACCTGTACGGCCCGAACGACGCGACCTGCTCCAACGACCCGGTGTTCACGGCGACGGTGCCGGTGACCGGCAACGCCGCCTACCCGTCGGGCCCGTTCACCCCGACGCAGACCGGCACCTACCGGTGGATCGCGAGTTACACCGGCGACGGCAACAACAACGCCGTGGCCATGGAGTGCAACGACGCGAACGAGTCCGTGGTCGTCAACCCGGCCGTGGTGACCCCGACGCTGTCGACCGACGCCTCGGACGACATCACGCTCGGCGGCCAGATCAACGACGTCGCGACGCTGCGCGGCGGCCAGAGCCCGACCGGTTCGATCACGTTCAACCTGTACGGTCCGAACGACGCTACCTGCGGCGACGACCCGGTGTTCACCTCGACGGTGCCGGTCACCGGCAACGGCGTCTACCCGTCGCAGCAGTTCACGCCGACCCTGGCCGGCACCTACCGGTGGGTGGCGAGCTACAGCGGCGACGCGAACAACGCCGCGGTCGGCGACGAGTGCAACGCCCCGGGCGAGTCCGTGGTCGTCACCGCGGGCCAGGGGACGCCGACGCTGACCACGCGGGCCTCGCGGGACACCTACGTCGGCAAGGAGATCTACGACACGGCCACGCTGGCCGGTGGCAACGCGCCGACCGGCACGATCACGTTCCGCCTGTACGGCCCCGGCGACGCGACCTGCTCGCGCCGACCGGTGTTCACGACCACCGTCGACGTCTCCGGCAACGGTGACTACCGCTCCGACGCCTTCCGGGCCAAGAAGCCGGGCACCTACCAGTGGGTGGCCAGCTACAGCGGCGACGACGCCAACCAGGCCGTGCAGACCAGCTGCGGCGACCCGGCCGAGCAGGTCGTGGTCAAGAAGAAGGGACCGTATGGCGGCAAGCCCCGGCCCTGACCGGGAGCCTGACGCCTAGGTGATCCAGGACGGTGCACGTCGGCCCCACGGCCGGCGTGCATCGCCCGTTGTCCGGCGGTTCGGCGTGGTTCCCAGCGTCTGCCCAGCGTGGCTGGCTACCGTGGGCGGATGGATGAGAACCGTGCTCGGCGCGTGGTGGACCGGCTGCGGGACCGCGGGGTGCCCGCGCACCTGTCGCTCGGTGGCGGGGACCGCAAGGTCGGCGTCCGGATAGCGCTGCCGGACGGCCGCGAGGCGCTCTGGGACACCGACGGCACCGCCGGGCTGGAGGCGCAGGTCCTGCGCGACGGGATGCTGGTCGGGTTCGTCCCGCACATCACCGGCTCGGAGGACTTCAGCGAGGAGCAGGTCATCGACGCCATCGCGCGCACCGACTACGACCAGCCGATCGCTCGCCAGCGGGCGGTGGCTCCGCCGCCCGCGCCCGGGCTGCCGATGGAGGGCGGCTTCTTCCGCCGCCTGCGCGACGGCTTCCGCTGACATCGGCGGCGATCCGCGACAGATTGTCGGCAATGTGACAAAGTTCGATAATCGTTTCGCCTCCCCGATGCCGCCTCCCTAGGCTGATGACAGTCATCGATCTGGGGGAGTGCGATGTCTGTCCCGGGCGGAGCCGCCCAGCAACTGCTGGCCAGGCTCTGCGGCGACCTGCGCCAGCTGCGTGCCGAAGCCGGGGGCCCGAGCCTGCGGGTGCTCGCGGCGGAGGTGGGGCTCGGCAAGAGCCAGCTCGGCGCGATCCTCAACGGCCGGGTCGAGCGCCTGCCCGAGTGGCGGGTGGTGCGGGCCGTGGCGGCGCACTGCCACGCGTACGCCAGGGAGCAGGGGCGGTCGGCCACCCTGTCGGCCAGGTTCGGCGTCGAGGAGTACTGGCGTCGCCGGCATACCGCGGTGGAGCAGCTACTCAGCGAGTCGCCGCCGGTCGCGCAGACGGCCGAGCCCGAGCCGGAGGCCGAGCAGGAGCCGATGCGCCCGCGCGGGCTGCCGCCCGGCGGCCGTCACTTCATCGGCCGCGAGGCGGAGCTGGCCGCGCTGACGGCGGCCGAGGGCACCGTGATCGTCACCGGCCCGCCCGGCATCGGCAAGACATCGCTGGCCGTGCACTGGGCGCACCGGGCCGCGGACCGCTTCCCCGACGGCCAGCTGTATGTGGACCTGCGCGGATTCGGCCCCTCCGAGGCCGTGCTGACGGCGGACGGGGCGACCCGCGGCTTCCTCGAAGCGCTCGGGGTGGCCCCGGACCGGATCCCGGCCAGCCCGGACGCCCAGCTCGCGCTGTACCGGAGCCTGCTCACCGACCGGCGGGTGCTGGTGGTGCTCGACAACGCCCGCGACACCGAGCAGGTGCGCCCACTGCTGCCGAGCGGGCCGGGCTGCCTGGCGGTGGTGACCAGCCGCAGCCGCCTGGCCGGGGTGGTGGTGGCGCAGGCCGCGCAGGTGCTGCACCTGGACCCGCTCAGCGCGCAGGAGTCGGCGGACCTGCTCGCCGCGCGCATCGGGCAGCAGCGGCTGCGCGCCGAACCCGACGCCGCCGACGGGATCGTGCGCGCCTGTGCCCGGCTGCCGCTGGCGCTGAGCGTCGCGGCCAGCCGGGTCGCGCTGCAGCCCGCGCTGTCGCTGGCGGAGCTGGTGCGGGAACTGTGCGTGGAGCCGGGCGAGCTGGAGGCGCTGCGGACCGGGGACGAGTCCACCGACGTGCGGGCCGTCTTCTCGTGGTCGTATCGGACCCTCGACCCGCACACCGCGCGGCTGCTGCGCCTGCTCGGCCTGACCTCGGGCTGCGACCTGGCTCCCGCGGCGGCGTCGAGTCTGGCCGCGGTGCCGCTGTGCACGACCCGGCGGGCGCTGGCCGAGCTGAGCGACGCGGGGCTGCTCAGCGAGCACCGGCCGGGCCGCTACCTGATGCACGACCTGGTCCGGGCGTACGCGCGGGAACTGGCGCACGACACCGACAGCGCGGCCGAGCGCGAGCAGGCCGTGCGGCGGCTGCTCGACCACTACCTGCACACCGCCCACCGGGCCGCGGTGCTGCTGCACCCGCCGTTCAGTGACATCGCGCCGGACCCGCCGGGCGACGGTGCGACCGCCCTGGACCTCGCCGACGGCGCGGCCGCTCAGGCGTGGTTCGACGCCGAGCACGCCGTGCTGCTCGCCGAGACGTCCCGGGCCTGCGCGAGCGGCTTCGGCCGGCATGCCTGGCAGCTGACGTGGGCCCTGTCCGGCTATCTCGACCGGCGGGCGATGTGGGCGTGCTGGCACGAGGTGCAGGAACTCGTGCTGAGCACGGCGGAGCGCGACGCCGACCTGCCGGGGCAGGCGCACGGGCACCGCGATCTGGCCCGGGTCTTCTCGCGGCTGGGCCGTCACGACGAGTCGCACGGGCGGCTGCGGCGGGCACTGGACGGTTTCACCGCCCTCGGCGACGCCGACGGCCTGGCCCAGACGCACCTGAACCTCGGCCAGACGCTGGAGCGGGCGCAGCGGCACCCGGAGGCCCTGGAGCATTCGCGGCGGGCCCTGGAACTGTTCACCACCTCGGGTAACACGGCCGGCGAGGCGTACAGCCTGAACGCGGTCGGCTGGCAGCTCGGGCTGCTCGGCGACCACGGCCGGGCGGTCGCCTACTGCCGGCGGGCGCTGGAGCGGCTGGAGCAGGTCGCCGATCCGCAGGGCGTCGCCGACACCCTGGACAGCCTCGGCTACGCGTACCACCACCTGGGGGACCTCCCGGCGGCGATAGCGAGTTACGAGCAGGCGCTGGCGATGTTCCGGGCCGACGGCGACCGGTTCGGCGTGGCCTGCACGCTGCAGAACCTCGCCGAGAGCAGGCTGGCCGCGGGCGAGGCCGCCGCCGCGCGGGAGGCGCTGCGGGAGGCGTGGGGGATCCTGGACCGGATCGGGCACGCGAGCGCGGACGCGGTGCGTGCCCGGCTGGACACCGCCTGAGGCGGGTCCGGCCGGGCACGGGCTCAGCGGCTCACTGGAAGTAGAACTGCTGCGCGGTCTCATAGAGGTTGCAGTTGTTCACCTGCAGCGGGGCGTCGTTGTTGTACGAGCGTCCCAGCACCTCCAGGCAGAGGCCCTTGACCTTGTTCTGGTACAGGAATCGTCCCGTGCCGAAGTACGAGATCGGCGTCCACTCCTCGCTGCTGTACGCGGCGTCGCAGGGGAACTGCTGCGCCCGGGTGCCCGGCACGACCTCGTCCTCGCTGTTGGCCGCGAGGTCCAGGCACAGCCCGCTGCCCTGGTTGACGATCCAGTAGTAGCCGTTGCTGGTCGGGAACAGCGCCCAGCGGTGCTGCGTCCGGCTCTCGCAGCCGCGCTGCACGATCGGGGCGTTGGCGTTGTTGGAGTTGCCCTTCGGGATCAGGCACTTCAGGGACCGCTCGTTGCGGATCGTCTCGAAGGTGCCGACCCCGAAGGTCTGGTGGTCGTCCAGCCCCGCCGGCGCCGCGCTCGCGGGCGCGGCGGTGGCCAGCCCCGCCCCGACCGACACGGCCGTGGCGAAGAGGAGCGCGACGAGTCTGCGTCGCATGTTCATCCGGGTCTCCTTCTGTTCTGCTCGGATGTCGTGAGATGACGGTGTCACCGGGGCCGCGCGGGCACCGTCGTGTCCGGACAGGACGGTCGGATCTGAGGACGTCCGTGCAGCTCACCGGGGTGCGTCCGGTCGCCGGACGCCGGACACGACCGGACGCCCGGCGGGCGGCGGCACGGCGGGCATGAGGGGGTCTCGCGTATCGCCGCGTACAGTTGTCCGGGATCACCGAGGCCCGGCCCGCACCCGCGGCGGACCGGCGTCCGCCCCGTACTAGCTGGTGAGGAACGCATGCCCTCCTTCCCCCGCCCCGACCTCGGCCCGCTCACGCGCCGCTCCGCCCTGGCCACGCTCGGCCTGACGGGTGCCGCGATCGGCCTGGCCGCCTGCACCGGCAGCAAGGCGCCGTCCGGGAACGGCTCGCCCGGGGCCAGCCAGAGCCCGGACGCCCCGCCGTCCAAAGCCAAGGTCACGATCACCGAGCCGGCCGCCGCCGCGACGGAGGTCCCGGCCTCGGCCGAGATCGTGTTCACGGCCACCGACGCCGCCTCGACACAGGTGACGCTCAAGGACGCGGCCGGTGCCGACGTGCCCGGCGAGCCGCACCCCGACGGCAGGGGCTGGCTGCCCGCGAAGGCGCTGGCCTACGGCACGGCGTACACCGTGACCGTGACCGCCACTGACAGTGACGGGCGGGCCGCGACGGCGACCTCGACGTTCACGACGATGGCCCAGCCGGACAAGGTCGTCAGCGTCGTCAGCTTCCTGCCCGACGGCGCGGTCGTCGGCGTCGGCATGCCGCTGATCTTCCGGCTGAGCCGCAAGATCCCCCAGGCGCAGCGGGCGGACCTGCAGCGGCGACTGCTGGTGCGGACGACTCCGGCGCAGGAGGGCATCTGGACCTGGTACACCCCCGACGAGCTGCACTGGCGGCCCCGGGAGTTCTGGCAGGCGGGCACGAAGGTGTTCGTCGACGTGCGCGCCGGTGGCCTGCCGCTGGGCGAGGGCTACTTCGGCAAGCGCAACGCGACGCTGACCTGCTCCATCGGACGGTCGCTGGTGATGGTGATCGACGACAAGGCCAAGCCGAAGGTGATGAAGGTCGTCAAGGACGGCGTCACCGTGCGCACCATCCGGGTCAGCCTGGGCCGGGCGAACATGCCGTCGTCGAGCGGCACCACGGTCATCATCGAGCGCCTGGCCAAGACGGTGTTCGATACGACCAGCGACCCGAACCCGTCGAACCGCTACCGGACGAACATCGAGTACGCCCAGCGGCTGACCTGGGGCGGGGAGTTCATCCACGCGGCCCCGTGGTCGGTGAAGGACCAGGGCGTCCGCAACGTCTCGCACGGCTGCGTGAACATGTCCCTGGCGGACGCGAAGTGGCTGTTCGGGCAGACGATGATCGGTGACCCGCTGACCACCAAGGGCACGTCCCGCAAGCTGCAGTACGGCAACGGCTGGACCGACTTCGACAAGCCCTGGGACGAGTACGTCAAGGGCAGCGCGATCCCGTACACGCCGCCGCCGGTGGACGCGTCGCCCAGTCCCTCCGCCTCGCCGGTCGCCTGACCGGAAGCTTCCTTTTCATCCCCCTCCACCCGCAGGTCCGTTCCGGGCCTGCGGGTGTGAAGCATGCCCGCGGCCGGTCGTCCACAGCGGGACCGGTCGTGGGAGCGGGCGGGGGTGCCGCTCTCACCGCATGAAGTGCCACCCCCGCCCGCCGTCGAGCTGCCGCCGCCGGCCGGGCGCACGGCATGTCCGCGGGCTCGATCCGGCCTGACGCCGGACTCGATTTGCAGCGATAGTGTTAACGCACACATCGGGTGTCGTCAAGGGACGCCGGAAACCGGCTGGCCATCGGTGTGCCGTTCAGATCCCGAGTTGCGCAAATTCTTCGCACGCTCTGTGCGAACCGCCGTTACGCATCTGTTGCGATGGCATGTCTTGACGCCTCTGGATGTGAGCGCTAACACTGTGTCCCAGCAACCGAGCGGAGGAAGACATGAGCGACCGGTACGTCGTCGGCGTCGACTACGGCACGCTGTCCGGCCGGGCCCTGGTGGTCCGGGTCAGCGACGGCGCCGAGGTCGGCACGGCGGTGCACGAGTACCGCCACGGCGTCATGGACGGTGTGCTCGCCGCCTCCGGTGCGCCGCTGCCGCCGGACTGGGCGCTGCAGGACCCCGACGACTACCGCGACGTGCTGCGCCACGCGGTCCCGGCGGCGCTGGCAGCGGCGGGCGTCGACCCGGCCGACGTGATCGGCGTCGGCACCGACTTCACCGCCTGCACGGTGCTGCCGGCGCTGGCCGACGGCACGCCGCTGTGCGAGCTGCCGGAGCTGCGCCACCGCCCGCACGCGTGGGTCAAGCTGTGGAAGCACCACGCCGCGCAGCCGCACGCCGACCGGATCAACGCCCTCGCCCACGAGCGCGGCGAGCCGTGGATCGGCCGCTACGGCGGCAAGATCTCCGCCGAGTGGCAGTACGCCAAGGGCCTGCAGCTGCTCGAGGAGGACCCGGAGGTCTACGACCGGGCCGAGCGCTGGATCGAGGCCGCCGACTGGATCATCTGGCAGCTGTGCGGCGTCGAGACCCGCAACGTGTGCACCGCCGGATACAAGGGCATCTTCCAGGACGGCGGTTACCCGTCCAAGGACTACCTGGCCGCGCTCAACCCCGGCTTCGCCGGGTTCGTGGCCAAACTGGACGGCCGGCTGCTGCCGCTGGGCGGCCGCGCGGGTTCACTGACCGCCGAGGCCGCCGCGTGGACCGGGCTGCCGGAGGGCATCGCGGTCGCGGTCGGCAACGTCGACGCGCACGTCACCGCCGCCGCCGCGCAGGCCCTGGATCCGGGCCGGCTGGTCGCCATCATGGGCACCTCGACCTGCCACGTCGTCAACGGCACCGTCCCGGCCGAGGTGTCGGGCATGTGCGGCGTCGTCGACGGCGGCATCAGCGCGGGCGCGTGGGGTTACGAGGCGGGACAGAGCGGCGTCGGCGACATCTTCGGCTGGTACGTCGACCAGGCCGCCCCGGCGGGCTTCGACTCGCACGAGCGGCTGTCCGAGCTGGCCGCCGCGCAGCCGGTCGGCGGGCACGGCCTGATCGCGCTGGACTGGTGGAACGGCAACCGCTCGCTGCTGGTCAACCACGACCTGTCCGGCCTGATCGTCGGCCTGACCCTGGCCACCCGCCCGGCCGACGTCTACCGGGCTCTGCTGGAGTCGACCGCGTACGGCACCCGCATGATCATCGAGGCGTTCGCCGACGCGGGGGTGCCCGTCACCGAACTGGTCGTCGCGGGCGGGCTTACCACCAACCGGCTGCTCATGCAGATCTACGCTGATGTGACCGACCGGCCGCTGAGCATCATCGGCTCGGCACAGGGCCCCGCGCTCGGCTCGGCGATCCACGCCGCGGTCGCCGCCGGGGCGTACGCCGACGTGCACGAGGCGGCCGACGCGATGGGCCGTGTCGATCGGGGCGTCTACCAGCCCGACCCGGCCCGCGCCCGCGCCTACGACGCGCTGTATGCCGAGTACAAGCAGCTCCACGACCACTTCGGCCGCGGCGCGAACGACGTGATGCTCCGCCTGCGCGCCATCCGCAACGAGGCCCGCACGGGTTCGGCCGACGAGCCGACGGTGGCATTGGGGGTGGCCGCATGAGCGAGGTCATCGGGGCGCTGCGGGAGACCGTCGCGTCGCTGCACGCGGAGCTGACGCGATACGGCCTGGTGGCCTGGACGGCGGGCAATGTGTCGGCGCGGGTGCCGGGGCAGGAGCTGCTGGTCATCAAGCCCAGCGGGGTGTCCTACGACGACCTGTCGGCCGCGAACATGATCGTCTGCGATCTGGACGGTGTGGTCGTCGAGGGCGACCTGTCGCCGTCCAGCGACACCGCCGCGCACGCCTACGTCTACCGGGCCATGCCCGAGGTCGGTGGGGTGGTGCACACGCACAGCACGTACGCCACCGCCTGGGCGGCACGGGGCGAGGCCATCCCGTGCCACCTCACCGCGCAGGCCGACGAGTTCGGCGGGGAGATCCCGATCGGGCCGTTCGCGCTGATCGGCGGCGACGACATCGGCAAGGGCATCGTGGCCACGCTGTCCGGCCACCGCTCCCCGGCGGTGCTGATGCGCAACCACGGCGTGTTCACCATCGGCAAGGACGCCCGCGCCGCCGTGAAGGCCGCCGTGATGTGCGAGGACGTCGCGCGCACCGCGCACCTGGCCCGGGTGCTCGGGCAGCCGGTGCCGATGGCGCAGGCCGACGTCGACTCCCTCTACGACCGCTACCAGAACGTGTACGGCCAGCCCGGCCGCCAGTTGTCCGCCGATTAGGTACCGGCGGTGGCACCACCCGATCCTCTCACCGCAGCATCACCGCTCCACCAGCACCACAGCGCAGGCCGCGCGCCGAGCTCCCACCCGGCGCGCGGGGGTAGGCCCACCTCATCCAAGGAGATCGCATGCTCACCATGGGCAAGGCCATCACGCGACGCCGCGCCGTCGCGGTGTTGACCGCAACTCTGCTCGCGACCGGTTTGGCCGCGTGCGGCAACAGCGACACCGGCGACAAGCCGGCCGACGACGGCAAGCTGACGCTCGGCTTCTCGCAGGTCGGCGCGGAGAGCGGCTGGCGCACCGCGAACACCAACTCGATCAAGGAGTCCGCGACGGCGGCCGGGATCGAGCTGAAGTTCGACGACGCGCAGGGCAAGCAGGAGAACCAGATCACCGCGATCCGCAACTACATCCAGCAGAAGGTCGACGTCATCGCCTTCTCGCCGGTCGTGGAGTCGGGTTGGGACACCGTGCTCAAGGAGGCCAAGGACGCCGGCATCCCGGTGATCCTGACCGACCGCTCGGTGGACTCGGCCGACAAGTCGCTCTACAAGACGTTCATCGGCTCGGACTTCGTCAAGGAGGGCAAGCTCTCCGGCGAGTGGCTGGTCAACGAGACCAAGTCGGCCACCGGCACGGTGAACATCGTGGAGCTGCAGGGCACCACGGGTTCGGCCCCGGCCAACGACCGCAAGAAGGGCTTCGCCGAGGCCATCGCGGCCAACCCGAACCTGAAGGTCATCGCGTCGCAGACCGGTGACTTCACCCGCGCCGGCGGCAAGGCCGTCATGGAGCAGTTCCTGAAGGCCAACCCGAAGATCGACGTGCTGTTCGCGCACAACGACGACATGGGTCTGGGCGCGCTCGAGGCGATCACCGCCGCGGGCAAGGTACCGGGCAAGGACATCAAGATCATCACGATCGACGCGGTCAAGGACGGCATGCAGGCCCTGGCCGACGGCAAGTTCAACTTCATCGCCGAGTGCAGCCCGCTGCTCGGGCCCCAGCTGATGGACCTGGTCAAGAAGGTCTCGAAGGGGGAGACCATCCCCCAGCGCATCGAGACCGAGGAGGGCACCTTCACGCCGGAGCAGGCCAAGGCCGCGCTGCCGACCCGCAAGTACTGATCCACCCCCGGGGCCGCCGCACACCGTGCGGCGGCCCCGTCTCACTCACCGCCAGACGGAGCCGTGGCGCGCACCCGCGCCGGGCAGACGTCCTCGCCGCTGCGCCGAGCCCGGCCCCTTGCGGACGGCCGCGGCGACCCTTACCCAGAACTCAGTGAAAGGTCGGATGGGATGTCGGGTAGGCAACCGGTCCTGACGATGACCGCCATCAGCAAGTCCTTCCCGGGGGTACGCGCGCTCGACGGCGTGGACTTCCGGCTGTTCCCCGGCGAGGTGCACGCCCTCATGGGCGAGAACGGCGCCGGCAAGTCCACCCTGATCAAGGTGCTGACCGGTGTTTACGCCCACGACGCGGGCAGCATCGACCTCGCCGGGCAGCAGGTGTCGTTCACCGGCCCCATGCAGGCCGCCGCCGCCGGGGTCAGCACCGTGTACCAGGAGGTCAACCTCTGCGCCAACCTGTCGGTGGCGGAGAACATCTTCATCGGGCGCGAGCCGCGCACCCTCGGCGCGATCCGCTGGGGCGAGATGCGCCGCCGGGCCCGTGACCTGCTCACGAAACTCGACCTGCACATCGACGTGACGCAGCTGCTGGGCACGTACTCGCTGGCCGTGCAGCAGATGGTCGCCATCGCCCGCGCCATCGACATCCAGGCCCGCGTGCTCATCCTCGACGAGCCCACCTCCAGCCTGGACGCGACCGAGGTCGAGCAGCTGTTCCGCATCATGCGCCAGCTGCGCGACGAGGGCATCGCGATCATCTTCGTGACGCACTTCCTCGACCAGGTGTACGGCATCGCCGACCGGATCACCGTGCTGCGCAACGGCCGCCTGGTGGGGGAGTACCCGATCGCGGAGCTGCCGCAGCTGGCCCTGGTCGAGAAGATGATCGGCAAGGAACTCGACGTGCTGGAGAGCCTGGACGAGCAGTCCAAGCGCGACGTACGCGCGATCGAGGCGGGCACCCCGTTCCTGCAGGCCGACGAGCTGGGCCGCAAGGGCTCGGTCGCGCCGTTCAGCCTGACCATCCACTCCGGCGAGGTCGTCGGCCTGGCCGGGCTGCTCGGCTCCGGCCGCACCGAGGTCGCCCGCCTGCTGTTCGGCGCGGACCGGGCCGACCACGGCCGGATCGCCGTCGACGGCAAGCCCACCGCGCTGCGCACCCCGATCGCCGCCATCGGCTACGACATCGCGTTCTGCTCCGAGAACCGGCGCACCGAGGGCCTGGTCGGCGAGCTGAGCGTGCGCGAGAACATCATCCTGGCCATGCAGGCCGCCCGTGGCTGGCTGCGCCCGATCCCGCGCCGCAGGCAGGACGAGCTGGTCGACAAGTACGTCAAGGCGCTGAGCATCCGCCCCGCCGACCCCGAGATCCCGGTCCGCAACCTGTCCGGCGGCAACCAGCAGAAGGTGCTGCTGGCCCGCTGGCTGATAACCGAACCGCGGCTGCTGATCCTCGACGAGCCCACCCGCGGCATCGACGTCGGCGCGAAGGCCGAGATCCAGAAGCTGGTGGTGCAGCTGTCCGACGGCGGCATGGCGGTGCTGTTCATCTCCGCCGAGCTGGAGGAGGTGCTGCGGCTCAGCCACAAGATCGCCGTCATGCGCGACCGGCAGCTGGTCACCGAGCTGGCCAACGACGACACCGTCGACGCCGACCGCGTCATGCAGACCATCGCCAGCGGCACGCGCCACGAAGGGCCGGAGAAGGCATGAGCGAGCGCAGCGAGCGAATCAGCAGGCTCAGCCCACATGCCGTCGACGAGCGAAGCGAGGAGAAGGCATGAGCACCTCGAAGGCACGGTGGGCCGCCGTCACCGGCCACGCCCTGTTCTGGCCCGTCGTCGCGCTGATCGCGCTGCTGGTGGCGAACACGATCTACCGCCCCGGGTTCCTGTCGGTGGAGATGAAGGACGGCCACCTGTACGGCAGCCTCATCGACATCCTGCGGCTGGCCGCGCCGCTGATCCTGGTCGGCATGGGCATGACGCTGGTCATCGCGACCGGCGGCATCGACCTGTCGGTCGGCTCGATGTGCGCGATCAGCGGCGCCATCGCCTGCCTGCACATCAGCGGGCAGCCCGACCAGAACGCGCTCGGCGGCGTGCTCGTCGCGCTGGCCCTGGGCGTCGGGCTGTCGCTGGTGCTCGGCGCGTGGAACGGCGCACTCGTCTCGATCATCGGCATCCAGCCGATCATCGCCACGCTGATCCTCATGGTGGCCGGGCGCGGCCTGGCCCAGCTGATCACCGAGGGCCAGATCATCACCATCAACTCCGAGCCGTACAAGGCCGTCGGCGTCGGTTACCTGCTCACCCTGCCCCTGGCGATCTTCATCGCGGCGGGCGTCGCGCTGCTGGTCGCCGCGGTGACCCGGCGCACCGCGCTCGGCATGATCATCGAATCGGTGGGCGGCAACGCCGAGGCCAGCCGTCTGGCCGGCATCCGCTCGGGCCGGATCACCTTCCTGGTGTACGTCATCAGCGCCGTGTGCGCCGGTATCGCCGGCTTCATGGTCACCGCGAACGTGTCCAGTGCGGACGGCAACGCGGCCGGGCTGTGGATCGAGCTCGACGCGATCCTCGCCGTCGTGATCGGCGGCACGTCGCTGGCCGGTGGGCGGTTCTCGCTCGGCGGCACGATCCTCGGCGCGCTGCTCATCCAGACCCTGACCACCACCGTGTACGCCATGAACATCTCGCCGCAGACGGCGCTGCTGTTCAAGGCCGTGGTCGTGATCATCGTCTGCCTCGTCCAGGCCCCCGCCTTCCGGGCCAAGTTCGCGCGCCGCCGACCCGCCGCGCCCGCCGCCCCGATCGCGGCCGACCAGCCCAAGGAGCAGGTGCCGGCATGACCACGACCTCACTGGCCCCCACCCGCGCCTGGTGGCGCATCCCGCAGCGGTACGTTCCGGTGCTGGCCACGCTCACCCTGCTGCTGGTCATGTACGCCGTCGGCGTCTCGCAGTACCGCGCCTTCTCCAACATCCAGGTCGTCTTCAACGTCTTCATCGACAACGGCTTCCTGCTCGTCGTCGCGGTCGGCATGACGTTCGTGATCCTCACCGGCGGCATCGACCTGTCCGTCGGCTCGGTGGTCGCGATGACGGCCATGATGTCGGCGTGGCTGCTGCAGGGCGGCATGCATCCCGCCCCGGTGCTGCTGATCGCGCTGCTCGTCGGCCCGACGCTGGGCTTCGGCATGGGCTGCGTCATCCACTTCTTCGAGATCCAGCCGTTCATCGTGACCCTGGCCGGGATGTTCTTCGCCCGCGGCATGTGCACGTTCATCAGCAAGTCGTCGATCCCGATCACCGATCCGTTCTGGACCTCCATGGCCCAGGAGCGCATCGGCGACCCGAAGGGCAACTTCGTGTCGACGAGCGTGCTGATCGCGTTCGTGGTCGTGCTGGTGGGGGCGTTCGTACTCGCGTACACCCGGCTGGGCCGCAACGTCTACGCGCTCGGCGGCAACCAGCAGTCGGCGCTGCTCATGGGCCTGCCCGTCGGCCGCACCAAGATCGCGGTGTACGCCATCAGCGGCCTGTGCTCGGCGATCGGCGGCATCCTGCTGTCGTTCTACACCCTGTCGGGCGCCCCGCTGATCGCCGTCGGCATGGAACTCGACGTCATCGCCGCCGTCGTCATCGGCGGCACCGTGCTGACCGGCGGCTCCGGCTACGTCTTCGGCACCGTGCTGGGCGTGCTGGTGCTCGGCGTGATCCGGACCCTGATCACCTTCGACGGCAGCCTCAACTCCTGGTGGACCAAGATCGTGATCGGTGGGCTGCTGTTCGCGTTCATCCTGCTCCAACGCCTCATCGGCATCCGCAAGAAGTAACCCCACCCGTTTCGCGGAAGGCACGAACATGACAACGCATTCCCAGCCCGAGGTCTGGTTCCTCACCGGCAGCCAGGGCATGTACGGCGAGCAGACCCTGCGCCAGGTCGCCGGACAGTCCCGGGAGATCGCCCGCATCCTCGACGAGTCGCCGGGCATCCCGGCGCGGGTGGTCTGGAAGCCCGTGCTCACCTCCAGCGGCGAGATCCTGCAGGTGTGTCGCGAGGCCGCCGCGCAGGGCGCCGTCGGGGTGATCGCGTGGATGCACACCTTCTCCCCGGCGAAGATGTGGATCTCCGGGCTGGATGCGTTGACGACGCCGCTGCTGCACCTGCACACCCAGGCGAACGTGCTGCTGCCCTGGGACGAGATCGACATGGACTTCATGAATCTCAACCAGGCCGCGCACGGCGACCGCGAGTTCGGGTACATCCAGACCCGGCTCGGCGTCGCCCGCAAGACCGTCGCCGGCCACGTGTCCGACCCGCGCGTCGTCGCCCGGGTCGGCGCGTGGACCCGCGCGGCGATCGGCTGGTCGGCGATGCGCTCGCTGCGGCTGGCCCGGTTCGGCGACAACATGCGCGACGTCGCGGTGACCGAGGGCGACAAGGTCGAGGCCGAGCTGCGCTTCGGCGTCTCGGTCAACACGTACGGCGTCAACGACCTGGTCGACGCCGTCGAAGCGGTGCCCGCCTCGCAGATCGACGACCTGGTCAAGGTGTACGAGGACAGCTACCGCGTCACCGCCGAGCTGCGCGCCGGGGGCGAGCGCCACGACTCGCTGCGCTACGCCGCCCGGATCGAGGCGGGCCTGCGCAACTTCCTCGAAGCGGGCGGCTTCCGCGCCTTCACCACCAACTTCGAGGACCTCGGCGGCCTGCGCCAGCTGCCCGGCATCGCGGTGCAGCGGCTGATGGCCGACGGCTACGGCTTCGGCGGCGAGGGCGACTGGAAGACGTCGGTGCTGGTACGCACCCTCAAGGCGATGTCGGTCGGCACCACCGGCGGCACCTCGTTCATGGAGGACTACACCTACGACCTCACCCCCGGCCAGGAGCTGGTGCTCGGCGCGCACATGCTGGAGGTCTGCCCGACGATCGCCGCCGACACCCCGCACGTCGAGATCCACCCGCTCGGCATCGGCGGCCGGGAGGACCCGGTCCGGATGGTGTTCGACGCCCAGCCCGGCCCCGCCGTCGTGATGGGCCTGGCCGACATGGGCGAGCGGTTCCGGCTGGTCGCCAACGAGATCGACGTGGTGCCCCCGCCGCAGCCGCTGCCGAAGCTGCCCGTCGCCCGCGCCGTGTGGCGGCCCCGGCCGTCGCTGGCCGGATCCGCCGAGGCGTGGATCACCGCCGGGGCCCCGCACCACACCGTGCTGTCCCAGGCCGTCGGCGTCGAGGAGCTGCACGACCTGGCCGAGATGTCGCGCACCGAACTCGTCGTCATCGACGCGGACACCACCACCCGCCGGTTCGCCGACGAGATCCGCTGGAACCAGGCCTACTACCGGCTGGCCCGCGGCTTCTGACCCCCTACCGCCCCTGACCGGTGGATGCGCACCCGTGCGCGTCCACCGGCACTGTCGGCCGTCCGCGACGAAAGATGATCAACATGCGATACGATGTGCCGTCAGGGGAGTCACGATGAGCCAGCAGCCGGCCGCCCGCGCGGCGGTGATGAACGACGTCGCCCGCCTCGCCGGGGTCTCGCACCAGACCGTGTCCCGCGTGCTCAACAACCACCCGAGCGTACGCGACGAGACCCGCGAGCGCGTCCTGGTGGCCGTCAAGCAGCTCAACTACCGCCCCAACGCGCTGGCCCGGGGCCTGGCCGGGCGGCGCTCGCGCGTCATCGGCGTGGTCAGCTTCGACACCATCCTGTACGGCCCCGCCGCGACCCTGCTCGGCGTCGAGCGGGCCGCCCGCCACGCCGGATACGGCATCAGCATCGTCGCGCTGGAGAAACTGGACCGGGCCGGGGTCACCGAGGCCGTCAACCGGCTCACCGAGCAGTCCGTCGCGGGCGTCGTCATCATCGCGCCGCTGCTCACCGCGGCCGCCGCCGCGCACAGCCTGCCGACCGGCGTACCCGCCGTGGTGGTCGAGTCCGACATCGCCGGTGACCTGCCCACCATCTCCGTCGACCAGGTCGCCGGGGCCCGGCTCGCCGTCGAGCACCTGCTCGCACTCGGCCACGAGACCGTCTGGCACCTGACCGGGCCGCGCGACTGGCTCGAAGCCCGCGACCGCGTCGACGGCTGGCGGCAGGCACTGGAGGCCGCTGGCCGCCGGGTGCCCGCGGCGATCGTCGGGGACTGGAGCCCGCGCTCGGGATACGAGGCGGGCCACCGGATCGGCCCCGACGTCACCGCCGTCTTCTGCGCCAACGACCAGCAGGCCCTGGGCATGCTGCGGGCGCTGCACGAACGCGGCCTCCGGGTGCCCGAGGACGTCAGCGTCGTCGGCTTCGACGACATCCCCGAAGCCGAGTATCTGTCCCCGCCGCTGACCACGGTCCGCCAGGACTTCGACGAGGTGGGCCGCCGCTGCCTCGCCGCCCTCCTCGACCTCCTCGACGCCCACGACACCCTCGACGCCCCACCCCACCCCCGCGTCGCCCCCACCCTCATGGTCCGCGCCAGCAGCGGCCCCCCTTCCTGACCCACCCCAGCTCCGCGTCGCGCCGATTGCGTAATCCGCGCCCGCAACGCCCTCGCTCCGCGGATGCCCTGGCTCGTGCGATACAAGATCGCTGTTTTGGGTCAAGATCTGCGGTTGGACCCGAGGTCCCGACCCGAAACGGCGATCTCCAACCGACACGGCCCGGCCCGCGCCCCGGCGGGCCTTCCGCGCGGCGTCAACGACGCCTCGCCCCCACCCCCTGCCGCAACTCTTAAAGAGTCGCGGCCTCAGGCAGACCCTGAGGCCGCGAC
>NZ_JAAOTJ010000036.1 GCF_011297335.1 Catellatospora methionotrophica
GCGGCCTCAGGACAGTCCTGAGGCCGCGACTTTTTAAGAGTTGCGCACGGAGCCGGGCCGGGCCCGGCGGGCCGGGCGGTGGGGCGGGAGGGTTATTCGTCGCCGGAGCCGAAGTCCATGTCCATGTCGAAGACTTCTTCGGCTACCTCGCCGGCGACCATGCCGCCGACGAAGCCCGCGGCGGCTCCGGCGGCGACGCCGCCCATGCCGTGGCCGCGGTGGCCGCCGTGGCTCTGGTGGCCGCCGTGCCCGCCGTGGAAGCCGTGGCCGCCGCCGTGGCCGTAGCCGCCGTGGCTGGAACCGTGGCGGTCCAGGGCGGCACGGATCCAGCCGTCGACGACGGCGGGCCAGTCGGTGCGGCCCGCGTCGGCGTGGCTGACGTGGTGGCGGCTGAACGTGTCGTGCGAGCCCATGAAGCCGCGCTTGTCGAACTCCAGGATCACGTCCATGCCCTGCGGGCTGGTCACGAAGGTCAGCTCCAGCTGGCGCATGCGGCCCGCGTACGCCTGGGAGGGGTGGAACTCGATCTCCTGGTAGAACGGCAGCGTCTGGTGGACGCCGCTGATCCGGCCACGCTCCAGGTCAGCGCGGGTGAAGTGGAAGCCGAGGCGGGTGAACGCCTCCATCACGGCGGCCTGCAGCGGCAGCGGCTCGACGCCGACCGGGTCGATGTCGGTCTTGTCGACGGCCTTGGCCACCGACAGCTCGGTGCGTACGCCCATGGTCATGCCGTGCAGCGGCGTGCCGTAGAACCGGGTGACCGGGGTCTCCCAGGGCAGCTCGACCGTGAACGGCAGCGCCTGCTGCGCCCCGGCGGCCAGCGTGAACGAGCCGGTCAGGTGCACCCGGTGGAACTCCACGGTGGTGTCGTACTCGCTGTCGTGGCCTTCGACCTCGACGCGGGTGACCAGGCCGACGGAGACGTACTCGATCAGCGTGTCGCGTTCGCCGCCGCGGATGTGCACGGTGCCGGACAGCGTGCCGCCCGGCTGGACGACGGGGGTCGCGAGCACGGTGTCGACCGACGGGCCGCCGACGCCGAAGGCGGCGAGCATCTTCTTGAAAACCACGGAACTGATCTCCTCTGGGCTGCGGGGGTCCACTCGACCCGCGCTGTCACCTTCCTAGCAGACGAGGTCCAGCGTCGCCCCGGCCCAGTGCCGGCGCAGCCACCGGTCGTGGCTGGCCACGACGATCGCGCCGGGGGCGCGGCCCAGGGCGTCTTCGAGTTCGTCGGCCAGCGCGGGGGACAGGTGGTTGGTGGGTTCGTCGAGCAGCAGCAGGTGTGGCGGGTCGGCGATGAGCAGGGCCAGGGCGACGCGGCGGCGCTGCCCGACGCTGAGCGCGCCGACGGGCCGGTCCAGGTCGCGGGGGGCGACCAGGCCCAGTTCGATCAGCGGTACGGCGGCGTGGGTGCGTTCGTACAGCGCGCGGGGTGTGGCGTGTGGGTCGTCGAACCGGTCGTCCTGGGCGAGCAGCCCGACCCGCAGTCCGCGGCGGCGGGTGACGCTGCCCTCGGTGGGGCGCAGCTGCCCGGCGAGGACGGCGAGCAGCGTGGACTTGCCCGCGCCGTTCGGTCCGGTGATGAGCAGCCGCCCGTCGGGAGCGAGGTCGAGCCGGTCGAGGCGCAGCCGTCCGGGCACGTGTACGCCGCGCAGTGTCAGTGCCCGGTCTCCGCCGGTCTCGGCGCTGGTCAGCGCGGGTGCCTGGAAGTGCAGGAGCGCGGGCGGGCGGCGGACCGGGTCGCGTTCGAGCACGGCCAGGCGCTGCTCGGCGTTGCGGACCCGCCGGGACACCTGCGACTGGACCCGTGCGCCGTGGAACTTGTAGCCCATCTTGTCGGCGTCGCGGGGCGCGCGGCCGGGCGCGACCTGCCGGGCGGTGGTGGCCGCGGACAGCCGCAGCGCGGCGAGTTCGTCCTGCTGGTCGGCGTACGCGCGTTCCCAGCGGGCCCGCTGTGCCCGTTTGGCCTGCACGTACGCGGTGTACGCGCCGCCGTAGCGGACCAGGCCGCCGTGGGCGTCGTCGCTGGGGTCGAGGTCGACGATGTCGGTGCAGACCTCGTCGAGGAACACCCGGTCGTGGCTGGCGACCACGACGACGCCGGGCAACTGCCGGAGCTGCTGTTCGACGAACGCGACGGCCTCGTCGTCGAGGTGGTTGGTGGGCTCGTCGAGCAGCATCGCCGCGGGCCGGCGTACGAGCAGGGCGGCCAGGGCGACGCGGGAGCGCTGACCGCCGGACAGGGTGCCCAGGGTGCGGGTGTGGGCGAGGTCGGCCAGGCCGAGGCCGTGCATGACGAGTGCGGCGCGGCGTTGCGCGTCCCACGCGTCGATCTGCTCGGCGCGGGCGAGGGCGTCGCCGTACGCGGTCAGCCGGTCCGGCCCGCTCAGGTCGCCGGCCAGTTCGTCGAGCAGGGCGAGCAGTTCGCGGCTCTCGCGCAGCGCCTCGGCGAGCACGTCGCCGATGGTGTCGCCGGGGGAGTACGGCAGCTCCTGGTGCAGCAGCCCGATGTCGCCGGGGCGGGTGACGGTCCCGGAGTCGGGCAGGTCGGCCCCGGCGAGCAGGCGCAGCAGCGTGGACTTGCCCGCGCCGTTCTCGCCGACGAGGCCGATGCGGCGGCCGGGGGAGACGGTGAGGCTGACGCCGTCGAGCACGCGCCGGTCGCCGAACAGTTTGACGAGGTCGACAGCGATGAGGGTTTGCGTGGACATGGACACCACCGAGAGGTTTCGGACGGCGAAGCCTGCCGGGCGTGCGCGACGGCCCCGCGTATCGCGGTCGGCGGGTCGCAGCCTCAGGTCACAGGCCGGGCGATGGTGTCACAGCTTCATAGTGGGGCCAGCCTAACGACCGGCCCCACCGGACTGCCAGTGATTTACGCGCGTTCGAGCAGCGGCAGGTATTCCGGATGCTCCTGCACCCAGTTGCGCACGAACGAGCACTGCGGCACCACGTGTACGCCGTCGGCGGCCGCCCCGGCCAGCGCCGCCGCGCACAGCATCGCGCCGATGCCACGCCCGCGCGCCTCCGGTTCGACGCCGGTGTGGTCGAACACGATCGACCCCGGCTTACGGTGGTACGTCAGCACCCCGAGCAGGCGGCCGCCCTCGCGGGCCTCGTACCGGCTGCTCTCGGGCACCTCGACGACCTCGACCCCGGACACGGCGGCCGTCACAGCGTCGGCAGCGGGGCGAGCTTGTCCAGCTCGGCAAGCTCCGCCGTGGTCGGCTCCCAGTCGGCGGCGGCCGCGTTCGCGGCGACCTGCGCGGGGCTGGTCGCCCCGGCGATGACCGAGCCGCAGCCCGGCTGCGCCGCGAGCCAGCCGATCGCGACCTTGCCCAGTTCGTGGCCGTTGGCCTCGGCCCAGCCCGCGAGCCCTTCGACGGCGTCGAGCCGTTCGGCGGTGATGAACCCGGCCTGGTCCTTGGCCAGCCGGCTGTCCGATGGCGCGTCCTGGCCCTTGCGGACCTTGCCGGTCAGCAGGCCGTTGGCCAGGGGGAAGAACGGCAGCACGCCGAGCCCGAAGTGGCGGGCGGCGGGCACGACCTCGATCTCGCTGCCGCGCTCCAGCATCGACCAGTGGTTCTGCGCGCTGACGAACGGCGTCACGCCCATGCTCTCGGCCAGCCGCGCCGCGTCGGCGATCTGCCAGCCCGCGAACTGCGAGCTGCCGATGTAGCGCACCTTGCCCTCGACGACCAGTTCGTGCAGCGCGGCCAGGGTCTCGGCCAGCGGCGTCACCGGGTCGGGGCTGTGCAGCTGGTACAGGTCGATGTGGTCGGTGTCGAGCCGCCGCAGCGACTCCTCGACCGCCCGGCGGATGTACGCCCGCCCGCCCTTGGCCCCGGCGGCCGGGCCGTAGCCCATGTCCGCGCCCTGGTGGCCGAACTTGGTGGCCAGGACGACCTGGTCACGGCGTCCCTTGAGGACCTCGCCGAGCATCGTCTCCGACGCCCCGATCGCGGTCGCCCGGCCGTAGATGTCCGCGGTGTCGAAGAACGTGATCCCCGCGTCGATCGCGGCGTCGACCACGGCACGCGTGCCGTCCAGGTCGAGCCGCCATCCGAAGTTGTTGCAGCCCAGCCCGACCGCCGAGACGACCAGCCCTGACTTTCCCAGTGCCCGATAACGCATGATCGCCACACTATCTCGCCGGGCCGGGCCGCCTGCCGGGCGTCACGGGGTGAAACGGGACAGCAGGTCCTGGGCGGCACGGTCGACGGCCGCGCCGTTGCCCGGGTCGGGCACCTTGATCTGCGCGCCGGTCACCGTGTACCACTCCTCGGCGCCCTTGTACTGCGCCCGCAGCCGCACCGTGCCGTCGTCGCCGACCTTCGGCTCCAGAGTCAGCTCACCGGTGATCGTCCCGACCTCGTCGGTCATCACCCCGCCGGGCGGCGCCACCACATCTTTGGTCATGGCTCCTGCATACCCCCGATGGTCGCGCGGCGAACCGCCCGGTGGAGTGACATCTGGATCAAGCCGGGTCCCGCCGCCGCTATGCTCCCGCGATGCCGTTGACGTTCCCCGCGCACCCGGCGGCGGTGCTGCCGCTGAAACTGTGGCGGCCGCGCTGGTTCGACGGCGTGGCACTGACAGCGGGCGCGGTCGTGCCGGACGTCGCCTACCTGGCCCTGGACGCTGACGGGCGGCCGTTCGCCGACACCCACACGTGGCACGCGCTGCTGTGGTGGTCGCTGCCGGTGGCGCTCGCCTACACGTGGGTGGTGCGGCGCACGGTCGGCACGGTCGCCGCCCACCTGCCCGGCAGCCGGTGGTTCACCTGGCGGGCGTACGCCGAACTGGCCCACCACCGCCGCCGCTGGCCCATCACCGCCGCGTCGTGCCTGCTCGGCGCGGCCAGCCACGTCGCCTGGGACCACCTCACCCACACCGACGGCTGGATCGGCACCGTGTTCGGCGTGCGCTGGGCCGACGTCAGCGCGATCCCCTGGTGGACGGTCTCGGACCTGGCCAGCACGATCGTCGGTACGGCGGTCACGGTCGGCATCGCGTTCCGCGCCGGACGGCACTCCACCAGCGAAAGGGTCGTCGCTGCGGACAGCCCTCGATCACCGCAGGTGCGGCCCAGGCTGTTCTGGGCGGCGACGGTCACTTCCGGCCTGGCCGGTCTGCTGGCCGTGCCGTCGCTGCCCGGCGCGGAGTTCCCCGCCGCCACGGGGGTACGGCTGCTACACGTCGCTGCCGTGGCACTGCTGACCGGGGCCGTGGCGGTGCGGATCTCCGCCGCTCGAGAACGGTCCCCGGCGGGCACCCCGCCGTAAACCCACACGGTTCCGACGGCTACCGCGCCGCAAGCCGATCCGGTCCCGGTGGGCACCTGGCCGTGTGCGGGCTCAGCCCCGGTGGGCACCCCCAGCCGTGAGCCGACGGGTGTGACGCGAGAGCCGCGAGCCGGTCAGGTGATCTTGCAGATGCCGGTCGGCTTGCCGATGACCACGTCCACGGTCGACCCGGCCGCCACGACGGTGCCGCCCACCGGGGACTGCTCCAGCACATGGCACTGGTCGAGCGTCGACCGGTATTCGATCCGCGCCACCAGCCCCAGCCGCTCCAGCGCCTCCTTGACCTCGTTCTCCCGCCAGCTGAACATGCCCGGCACGGTCCGGCTCGGCGACACGGGGCTCGGCGACGTTGGCGGGCCGGTGGTCTCAGCAGGGTCGGGCGCGGGCGAGTTCACCGGGCCAGGCGATGGGTCCGCCGCACCGGTCACGGCCGGTGAAGCCCGGCGGGTCGGCGTGGCGCTCGGCGACGGCGTCGCCGGTGGCGTCCCTCCCGCGACCGCACTGCCGGACACGGCAGCCGACGACGAAGCCGCCGCGCCCTGCGGTGGCGCGTCCCCGGCACCGCCGCGCGACAGCACGAACCCGGTCACCGCGACCAGCGCGAGCCCCACGGCACCGGCAGCCACCAGCCGCCGACGCCGAGGCGCGGCGACGTCCGCTGCCGGTGGCTGCCCGTCCCCGGGCCTGGCCACCGCCCGCGTGCCCGCCGCTGGCGGCGATCCCGTACCCGCCGCAGCCGACGACCCTGGTCCGGTGACCGCCGCTGAGGCCGCCGCACCCAGGGCGGCCGCGCTGGGCCACCGCTGCGCCGGATCCTTGGCCAACGCCCGCATGACCAGCTCCCGGACCGGTGTCGGCACACTGTCCGGCAGCTCCGGCGGCGGCTCGTTCACCTGCTGGATCGCCACCGCGAACGGGGTGTCCCCGGTGAACGGGCGGCGCTGGGTCAGCATCTCGTAGGCGACCACGCCCAGGGCGTACACATCGGTGGCCGGACCGATGTCGGCACCGGTCACCTGCTCCGGGGCCAGATACGACGCGGTCCCGAAGATCTCCCCGGCGGCGGTCAGACGATCGGCGGCGACGATCCGGGCGATGCCGAAGTCCGTCAGCGCCAGCCGCCCGTCCGGGCGCAGCAGCAGATTCGCCGGCTTCACGTCACGGTGCACGATGCCCTGCAGGTGCGCGGCGTGGATCGCGTCGGCGGCCTGGGCCAGCAGCCGCATCGCCCGGCCCGGCTCCAGCGGCCCCGCCCGGCGCACCAGCGACAGCAGCGACTCGCCCTCCACGAACTGCATCACCAGGTACGCGATACCGTCGGCCTGGCCGTAGTCGTAGATCTCGACGATGCCCGGATCGCTGAGCGCCGCCATCGCCTGCGCCTCAGCCCGGAACCGGGCCGCGAAACCCGGATCGGCGGCCAGGTTCGGCAGCAGCACCTTCACCGCCACCCGGCGCGCCAGCACCGTGTCCTCGGCGCTCCACACCTCGCCCATACCCCCACGGGCGACCAGGGTCCGCAACGTGTACCGACCCCCGAGCACCAACCCCGGATCAAGCATGCGTCGAACCCTCCGCCATCGCCTGCCCGCAGTCAAACGCCCTCGTCCAACCCCGACCCCGAGCCCCCACGCGCCGCCGCGCGGCGTGCGCCATCGGCGGGGGCGTCGGCCGACGTCAGGCTGGTGGTGGGTGAGGACTGCTGCGTGGGCGTGCTCGTGTTATCCGCGACAGGATGGCGGACGGCCGTACGCCCAGGTGCTCGCCGGTGTGCTGCCCGGCCGTGACCTCGATGACCGGGCAGCCGGTGACAGTCGTTGCGATGATGACGCCGTTGCCCTCGGCCAGGGCGACCGTGTCACTCATCTGCACGCCGTCGCCGTTGGCTGCGAGCCAGAACGTCGGGCCGCTCACGCGCCGTCCTCGGACTCGAGGCCGAGGAAGTCGGCGATGGAGCGAAGATCCTCCGCGGACGGAGTGGCCCAGGTACGCGCGTCATTGCACCGTATGAGCTCGTAGCGCAGTCGCTCGGCGATGGTCCATTCCTGTGTGTTCTCGTCGGCCCACGTGGGTCGGGACTCGGCCCGGTTGACGTTCGGGCTGCTCATCGCGCCTCCCGGCGGAAGTCCCCGGTGCGCGGAGTCTCCTGTCGCGTACGACGGGGGATAGGACCCCGGCGGGTGTGCCCGCCGGGGCTGGGGCAGCTCTCCCTTAGCGCCAACCAGAGGAGACCCGCGCCCGTCAGCCTATGCGTATAGGTCACATAAGGGCAACCGGGTGTGGCGGGTGAATTAGTGACCGTGGTTGTATCGGGATGCCAACCAGGGGAGAGCGTCATGCCAGTGCCGATGACCTATGCGCAGATTGCGGACGATCTCGCCGCACGGATCAAGGGCGGCGAGTACGCCGCAGGCGCCAAGCTGCCTAGTTACAACCAGCTTGGCGAGCTTTACTCGGTGGGATTCTCGACGATCGCGAAGGCAGTCGCGCTGCTTCGCGATCGGGGTGTCGTCATCGGCGCGCCGGGGCGCGGTGTCTACGTCGCCGACTAGCGCGTGAGCTGTGCAGCGGCTAGGCGTCACCGTCGAGGCGATGGTTGATCCTTATTCGCACCAGCAGCGCGACGGCGTCGACCGGAAGGCCGTCCACGTAGACGTCGGCGGTCAGCGGCAGCTCCGGGTCGGGTGGCAGGGCGAAGCGGGAATGCGACCACACGTCGAAGGAGGGTGCGACGACATGGAGGTCGTCCTCGCCGAGGCCGCCCAGGTCGGCCCGCAGCACCGGACCGCCGCCACCGTCGCACCTGAGGAAGAATCCCCGATCGCCTCCTGGCCGATCATGAGACAGCCCGTGAGCCAGTCGCCGATTCCGTAGGTGGCGTTGCGCTCCAGCAGGGAATCCCGGCAGAACACGAGCACACCGTCGGCCACCACGTCATCGGTGATCGACGCCAGCCACCGCCGGTAGCCGGCATCCGACCGGGAAAGGAGCTGCCCGATCATCTCCACCGTCGGCCCGCTAGGCGGCGAGGGCGGCCAGGGCTTCGCCGTCCAGGCGGTAGACGGTCCAGTCCGACATCGGTTGCGCGCCCAGCGAGCGGTAGAAGTCGATCGCGGGAGCGTTCCAGTTCAGCACCCACCATTGCAAACGGGTGTAGCCGCGGTCGCGGCAGATCCGGGCGAGTTCGCGGAGCAGGGCCTTGCCGTGGCCCTGGCCGCGGGCCGACGGGCGCACGTACAGGTCCTCCAGGTAGACGCCGTGCACGCCGTGCCAGGTCGAGAAGTTCAGGAACCACATCGCCATGCCGACCGGCTCGCCGGTCTCGTCGTCGACGGCCATGTGCGCGAACGCGGCCGGGTGCGGGCCGAACAGCGCCTCGTGCAGCTGCGCGGGCGTCGCCTTGGCCTCCTGCGGGGCCCTCTCGTACTCGGCCAGCTCGCGGATCAGGTCGATGAGCACCGGGACGTCGTCCGGCGTGGCAGGGCGGATCATGGAGCGGACGATACTCGGTGGCGGTCCGGGGCACGGCCACTAGGCTGGCCCGATGGGCACCGTACTCTCCGTGAACCTGGGCAGGGCCAAGCGCTGCGACGCCGCCGACGTCGGCGTCTCCGCGATCGACAAGCACCCGGTCGCCGGGCCGGTCGAGCTGCGCGCCCCGGGGCCGAAGGACGGCGGGCTGGGCAGCGGCGTCGTCGGTGACGAGATCTGCGACCACCGCCACCACGGCGGCGACGACCAGGCGGTGTACGCGTACGCCCAGGAAGATCTTGACGGCTGGATGGCCGAGCTGGGGCGCGACATCCCCGGGGGCATGTTCGGGGAGAACCTGACCACGTCCGGCATCGACGTCAACGGGGCCCGTATCGGCGAGCGCTGGCAGGTCGGCGACGAGGCGGTGCTGGAGGTGTCACTGCCGCGCATTCCGTGCCGCACGTTCGCCGACCAGATGCGCGAGCAGGGCTGGATCAGGACGTTCACCAAGCGCGCCCTACCGGGGGCGTACCTGCGGGTGATCGTGCCCGGCCGGGTCAGTCAGGGCGACCCGGTCACCGTGCTGCACCGCCCCGACCACGACGTGACGGTGTCGCTGACCTTCCGCGCCCTCACCCTCGAACCCGATCTGCTGCCCGCCCTGCTCGCGGCCGACGCGTTGCCGGAGAAGGTCCGCGACAAGGCTCGCCTGCGTTCCGGTCGGTAGATTTGGCTGAGGTGGTGCGGGCGCACGGGAACGCGTCGGGATACATCGCTGAGGCGGTGCGCATGAGGCAACGGCTGGAGGCGACGCGCCGTGCACTCGCGGCCGTGGGTGTTGAAGGCGTGCCACGCGAGGAGTACGAGCGGATCGCGCGATCAGTGACCGAAGCAGATGGACGGCGTTCCGATGATCAGGGCTGTCGCCTGATCAGGCGTGGAGGGTGCCGTCGAGGACGGTGACGGCGCGGCCGGCCAGTTCGACACGGTCGCCGCGCAGGGCCGTGCGGACCAGGCCGGACCGGGCGGAGGCCTGCAGTCCGACCAGCTCGTCGCGGCCCAGCCGCCCGGCCCACAGCGGGGCGAGCGCCGTGTATGCGCTGCCGGTGACCGGGTCCTCGTTCACTCCGACGGCCGGGCCGAAGAACCGCGACACGAAGTCGTACCCGGCTGACGGGTCGGCGGCGGACGCCGTCACGATCACGCCACGGGTGGACAACGCCGCGACCAGGTTCAGGTCCGGTCGCAGGTCGCGGACGGTCTGCTCGTCGGCGACCTCGACGAGCAGGTCGCCCAGCGCCGGTCCGGTCTCCCACGCGGCGAGCACCGGCGCGCCGAGCGCGTCGGCCACGCCGATCGGCTCGGCGGGGGTCAGCGGCGACACCGGGAAGTCAAGGGTGATGGCCCCGTCGGCGGCGACGGCGGCGGTCAGCACGCCGCTGCGGCTGCCGAACGCGACCCGGTCGCCGATCAGCTGATCCTCGGCCAGGGCGTGGGCCATGGCCAGGGTCGCGTGGCCGCACAGGTTCACCTCGCACAGCGGCGTGAACCAGCGCAGCGCCCAGTCCTGCCCGCCGCGCGGATGCGCGAACGCGGTCTCGGCCTGGTTCATCTCGGCGGCGACGCGCTGCATCCACGCCTCGTCGGGGAACGAGTCGGTGGCCAGCACGACGACCCCGGCCGGATTGCCGCCGAAGGGCCGGTCGGTGAACGCGTCGATGATCCTGATCCGCATACCGGCACCCTAACCCGGCCGGCACTGTCGGTGGCACGGCCAATCCCGACCCGGTGGACCGGTCAGGCGCACTACTGGACGACAGTGCCGGTGCTCAGCGGGTGGTAGTAGGAGTCGACGGCGGGCTGGCCGGTGTAGTTCGGCCCGGCCTGGTCGTCGGCCCCGGCGTACGCCAGGGGCAGGTCGAGCACGACCGGGCCGGTGCGGGACACGATCCGGCGGCGGGCGTCGTAGGCGACCCCGGCCTCGCGCAGCAGCCGCCGCACCAGTCTCGCCGCCGGGGTCAGGTCGGCCATCCGGATGCTCGCCAGGTCCAGGTGGGCGGCGAACGTGCCACCCGGCGACAACCAGCTGAGCGCACTGGCCAGCACACCCAGCTTGTCGCCGACGTAGTGCAGCCCGTGCACGCACGTGATCAGGTCGAACGTCCGGTCCGGCTGCCAGCCGTCGATCGGCGCGGTGTGCAGGGTGAGACCGTCCACCTCGTACGCCCGCGGGTCGAAGTGGCCGACCAGGTCGACGCCGACCAGTTCCAGGCCGTCGGTCTGCGCGGCCTGGACCAGCGCGCGGGCCTGGCCGCAGCACAGGTCCAGCCAGGCCGCGCCGCCGCGCTCGGCGACGATCGGCGCGAGCCGGTCCAGCGGGTGGAAACCCAGGTCGCGGGCGTAGCTGTTGACGCCGTCGAGGCCGCGTTCGCGGTTCATGGCGTTGTTGGCCACCACCGAGGACCGGTGCAGGGCGTCATCGTCGAGCAGCCGCATGGCCGCAGATCATGCCACGGCCGTGCGCCGCGCGGGGACGGTCAGCGCCAGCGGCGTCTCAGCCAGCGGCGCAGCAGCGGCGGCACGACCCACGAGTACACGCACAGCGCGAACCAGGCCAGCCCGGCGACCGCCGCCAGCGTCGGCAGGCCCAGCGCACGCAGGCCGTAGATGACCAGGATCGCGGCGATCCACGTCTTGACGGCGCCGAACCGGGCGAACGGGCGCAGCGGCAGCAGCAGCGGGTGCAGCGCGATCCGTGCCTCGTGGGCGGCCTGCGCGTAGTCGCGGTCCGCCGGGTCGTTCGCGACCGCCTGGCGCAGCCCCGAGTACGCCGAGCGGACCTGGCCGCGCGCCGCGCTGGTGCCGCCGAGCAGGGCGTGCGCCTGGGCGTTGTCGGGGTGCGCGGCGACGAACTCGCGGCTGATCCGCTGGGCGAGCGCGTCGTCGCCGCTCGCGTGGGCGAGCTGCACCCGTGTCGAGAACACCATCGGCGAATCCGGCTCCTGTGCGGCGGCCAGCTCGACCAGGCGGCGGGCCTTGTCGGGCTGGCGGTGCTCCAGGCACAGCCGGGCGTACACGCACAGCAGGCTGACGTCCTCCGGGGCCAGGGCCAGCCCGTCGAGCAGGGCCCGCTCGGCGGTCTCGTGCCGCCCCTGCCGGTATTCGGCCAGGCCCAACTGGCAGAGCAGGTCCGGGTCGGGTCCGCCCGCGGCGAGCCCGGCGCGGGCCGCGTCGCCCGCCTCGGCCCAGCGTTCCAGCTGCAGCAGCGCCGCCGCGCGCAGCTCGAACACGATCGCCGACATCGCGTCGGCCTCGGTCAGCACCGCGAGCTCGCGCAGCGCCTCGGCGGGCCGGTCGGCGGACAGCAGCGCGTGCGCGCGCAGCAGCGCGGGGGCGTGCACGTGTTCGGTCATCAGTCCACCACCACAGCGATCAGGATGTTCTCGAGCAGGCCACAGCCGATCGCGGCGGCCAGGCCGGGCCAGAGCAGGCTCGCGGGTTCACCGTCGCCGTACTCGTACGCCCGGAATGCCTGCTTCTGGGTCATGGTGACGAGGCCCCAGACCGCGAGGGCGAGGATCACGCCCACGGGTCGTCCCACGCCCGTACCGAAGTAGACGGTCACGGCGAGCCGGACCGCCGTGGCCGCCAGTCCCGCTGCGGCGACGGCCAGCTGCTGGTTGCGGCCCAGTGACAGGCGGCGTGCGTTGAGCACCCCGAGAATCGTGACGGCCAGCGCGCCGCCGAAGAAGGCCGGGTAGACGATCGAGGAGGGCCGCCACGGCGGCGTGCCGAGCACCGGCCGCGCGCCGATGGTCGGCTGGAAAAGGTCGTCGTTCATGAGCAGTCCTCGGGCAGGGGCGTTGCCGGTTCGGGCGGGCACAGCATAATGGCACGCCATGAGCTCCCCGCTGATCGAAAGTCTGCTCGCGGCCGTCGCCGCCCGCCCCGACGACGTGCCGCTGCGGCTGCATGTCGCCGAGCTGCTGGTCGCCGCGGACCGGCCGGGCGAGGCGATCGGGCAGCTCGCGGCGGTGCTGGCGCAGCACCCGCAGCACGAGCAGGCCCAGGCGCTGATGGCCCGCGCCCTCGGCGGACCCGTCCAGCCCACCGCCCCGCCGGCCCCGCCGCCCACCGAACCCGAGCGGCCCGCCTCCTCGCCCGGCGAGCTGGACTGGAAGGCGTACGAGGAGCAGTTCGCCGACGCGGTGCCGATGCGCTTCGCCGCCGACGACGAGCCCGACGCGGTGCGCGGGGACGGCGACCGGGTCTTCGACCTGGAGACCAGCCAGGTGCGCCTGGCCGACGTCGGCGGCATGACCGACGTCAAGAAGCGCCTGGAGCTGGCGTTCCTCGCGCCGATGAAGAACGCGAAACTGCGCGAGTTGTACGGCAAGAGCCTGCGCGGCGGCCTGCTGCTCTACGGCCCGCCCGGTTGCGGCAAGACGTTCCTGGCCCGGGCGGTCGCCGGGGAGATGGGTGCCAAGTTCACCACGATCTCACTGGTCGACGTGCTGAACATGTGGATCGGGGAGTCCGAGCGCAACCTGCACGAGATCTTCGAGACGGCCCGCCGCAACGCCCCGTGCGTGATCTTCCTGGACGAGGTCGACGCGCTCGGGCACAAGCGCAGCCAGATGAAGTCCTCGGCGATGCGTACGCTGGGCAACCAGCTGCTGGCCGAACTCGACGGCATGGAGGGCGGCAACGAGGGCGTGTTCGTGCTCGCCGCGACCAACGCCCCGTGGGACGTCGACCCGGCCCTGCGCCGCCCCGGCCGGCTGGACCGCACCGTGCTGGTCGCCCCGCCGGACGCCGCCGCCCGGCGCTCGATCCTCGAATACCACCTGCGGCAGCGGCCCATCGCGGGCATCGACCTGAAGAAGCTCGCGGCGAGCACCGAGCAGTTCTCCGGCGCGGACCTGGCGCACCTGTGCGAGACCGCCACCGAGTACGCCATGCACGCCTCGATCACCAGCGGCGACCTGCGGATGATCGAGCAGCGCGACTTCGAGCAGGCGCTGCGCGAGGTGCGCCCGTCGACGGGTCCGTGGTTCACCACCGCCCGCAACGTGGCGATGTTCGCCAACGAGGGCGGCGCGTACGACGAACTCGTCACCTACCTGAAGAAGCAGAAACTGCTCTGACGCCACGAGATGGCGTTCCACCGTTACTGTCGGCGAGATCATCGTCAGGACGGGGAGACGGGAGGCGCGTCGCACATGGCGGCAGTGAACAGACGCCGGGACCACTATCACGACCCCGACGCGCCGCTCGCCACCCGAGTGGTGCCCGGCGGGGTCGCCGTCATCGCCGACGAGCACGGCCGGGTGCTGCTGCAGCGGCGCGCCGACTCGGGCAACTGGTCACTGCCCGGCGGCACGATGGAGATCGGCGAGACCCTCGAACAGTGCGTGGTCCGCGAGGTCCGCGAGGAGACCGGCCTCGACATCGAGATCACCGGCCTGGTCGGCGTCTACACCGACCCGGGGCACGTCATCGCGTACGGCGACGGCGAGGTGCGCCAGCAGTTCAGCCTCGTGTACCGCGCCCGGGTCACCGGTGGCCTGCTGACGATCAGCGACGAGTCCACCGACCTGCGCTATGTCGACCCCGCCGCGTTCGCCGCGCTGCCGATCCACGAGTCGACCCGCCTGCGCCTGCGCCACCACCTCGACCGCCGCCCGACCCCGTACCTGGGCTGATCGTGCCACGCGACGACATCGACGACTTCTGGGACCTGGTCGAACAGGTGCGTACCCGTACCGGTCGGGCCGGGTTCTGCGACGCGCTCGCCCGCGAGCTCGGCCGCCGCCCGATCCCGCAGATCGCCCGGTTCCACGCGACCATGATGCGGCTGGCCGACCGGGCGGCGCGGTGGGAGTTGCTGGCCGCGGCCGACCTCGTCTTCGCCCGGTGCGGCGGCTGCTCGACGGATACCTTCCACGACTTCCGGCTGTGGCTGGTCCACCTGGGCCGGGACGTGTTCGAGGACGTGCTCGCCGACCCCGATGCGCTCGCCGAGCTTCCCGAGATCGCGGTGCTGGCCGGCGGTGACTGGAGCAACGCAGCCTTCCCGGCCATGGGCGAGGTGTGCGGCGTCGCCGAGCAGGCTTTCGAGATCGTCCTCGGCAGGCTTCCCCCTGCGGTCGCCGCCGCGATCGTGGAACCGGCGGAGTTCGAGCAGCGCCCGTGCGAGGAGCCCTGCGGCCGATTTGTCAGCTTCGGCGCGGAGGAGGGCCGGTCGAGGTTTCCCCGGCTGACGGAAATGTTCGGCAGCTGAGCGCGCGCCCCTGCGATGATCTGCCATACGAGCTGAACGAAGGAAGGGCACCTTCCACACGGACATCCGTTGGGAAGGTGCCCTTCCTTCTGCATGAGGGGGTGCGGGTTGTTGGTGGGGGAGGTGGTGATGCTTGCCGAGTGTGTCGGGATGCCGGTGCCGGTGGGGATGCATGACGAGCACGAACGCTGGCCGCTCTACCAGCAGGCGATGGGCAGTCCGGAGTGCCGCGAGCAGCTGATGGCCACGGTGGCGGTGGACCCTGACCCGGTGCTGGTGATGGCGGTCGCGTTGGCGATGCTCGGGATCGACCGCGCGGGCCGGGACCGGTGGGCGGCGCTGGCCCCCGACGAGCACGGGCGGGCGTACGCCACCCGCCGCGCGGCCGAGCACGCGGTCCTGGACGTAAACGGTGACGTGCCCGAACTCGGCCCTGAGCTGATCGCGACCTGGACCGACTGGCTGCAGCGAACCCTGTCCGAGGTGTCGACGGTGCCCGAGGTGCTGCGCCTGCTGGCCGAACACGGCCGCACGAAGCGGATCAGGGGGACGGCGGCCGGCCGGGGCCATGCGTTACGCAGGCAGCGCTGACGGGCCGCCGGCCGGTCTCCGAACGCTGCCGGTGCGACATCGCCCAGCTGTAACGAGCGTCCTGATTCACCCCGCGCGGGGCTTGGGTGGGCACAGGGCGTCGCCCGCCGGGCCGCCGCAGGGGCGCAGCCGGATCTCGGTGATCGCGTGCCGGTCGACGGAGGTCACCTGGGCGGTCCAGCCGTCGAGGTGCACGATCTCGCCCGGCCGGGTCGGCACGTGCCCCAGCACGGCGATGACCAGCCCCGCGATGGTGATGTAGTCGCCGCCGGGCCGCTCGTCGAGGTTCACCCCGATGTCGGACAGGTCGTGGATCGGGAACGTGCCGGGCAGCAGCATGTCGCCGTCGTCGCCCTGCTGGACCGCCATCACGTCGCGGTCGGTCTCGTCGTAGATCTCGCCGACGACCTCCTCCAGCAGGTCTTCGAGGGTCACGATGCCGTCGACGGCGCCGTGCTCGTCGACGACCAGCGCGAACTGCTGGTGTTCGAGCTTGAAGCGGCGCAGCGCGTCGGCGGCGTGCAGCGAGTCGGGCAGCAGCAGCGCCGGGCGGGCCACGGCGGACAGGTGGGCGGCGTCGTCGAGCAGCAGGTCGCGCAGGTGGACGACGCCGAGCGTGTCGTCGAGGTCGCGGCGGCGTACGACGGGGGCGCGGGAGAAGCCCGAACCGGCGAGTTCCTTGCGGGCGACCTCGACGGGCATGTCGGCGTCGAGGGTGAACACGTTGCGGCGCGGGATCAGCACCTCGCGCAGCACCCGTTCCGTGATCTCCACGGCTCCGGCGATGATGAGCCGCTGCTCGGCGGTGAAACCGCGGTGCACGCTGACCATGTCGCGCACCTCCGCCGGGGTGATCTCGTCGCCGCGGTGCTGGTTCGGGTCGCCGCCCATGAGGCGTACGCCCAGGTCGGTGGCTTTGCTCAGCACCCAGACGAACGGTCGGGAGATGCTCGCGAGCACGGTCAGCGGGCGGCCCGCCAGGCGTGCCCACCGCTCGGCGTGCTGCATGGCGACGCGTTTGGGCGCGAGTTCACCGAAGACCAGGGTGAGGAACGTCAGCAGCAGGGTCACCACGATGACGGCGGCGGGGCGGGCGGCGCGGCCGAGGAAGCCCAGTGCGGGCTGGAGCACTTCGGCCAGCGCGATCGCGGCGGTCGCCGAGGCCAGGAACCCGGCCAGGGTGATGCCGATCTGGATGGTGGCCAGGAAACGGTTCGGGTCGCGGGCCAGTGCCGCGGCGGCCGCGGCGCCACCGCCCTGCTGCTCCATCCGGCGCAGCTGGCCCTCACGCAACGAGACCAGCGCCATCTCGCTGCCGGCGAACAGCGCGTTAAGGATGATCAGTACGGCTACCAGTACGAGCTGAATCCAGTGGTCGCCCACCACAGATCACCTGAGGCCCGCCTGGAGTGTCAGCCGGTACGCGCAGGCCGGGCGTCGGCCCGGCCCGGTATCACAGCCTTCCATTCGGTCAACGGTAGCAGCAGGTCACGGCCCTGGGGCTGGGTTCGCTCAGCGGCCGCCGCGGGGCTGGTTGCCTTTCTTGAGGCGCATCGTGCCGGACTGGCCCACCGACATCTTCGTCCGCGTGGTCTTCTCCCGCGCGGCCATCGCGCGCTGGCGGGACTGCTCCTGCGCGTGCTCGGACGCCCAGGCGGCGTGCTCGCCGGGCGCGTGGTCGTGCTCGGCGTGCGGCGTTCCGGGCTGGTCCTGCTCGACGCGCGGCTTGTCCTGGTGCGGGTGCCGGCGCGAATGGTTGTTCTTGGGCATCGCTCCTCCTCGACGGATCACCATCCACGCTATGAGCGCGGGCGGCGGCCCGCAGGCGGATCGCGAATCAGGCGGGTCGCAGCAGGTCGGGCAGGGCGCCGAGGCTGTCGACGATGGTGGCGTGGCGGGCCGCGTCGGGTTTCTCCGAGCCGAGGTAACCCCACGGGCCGCGCCGGACCAGCACGGGCTTCATGCCCGCGCGGGTGGCGGGCAGCACGTCGTTGTCGACCCGGTCGCCGACGTAGCAGATCGCCGCGGGCGTCAGCTCGGCGACTTCGGCGACCTTGGTGAAGAAGCTCGGGTGGGGTTTCTCGATGCCCCACTCGGCCGAGGTGTAGATCGCGTCGACGGGCAGGTCCATGCGTTCCAGGGCGGCCTTGGCCTGCGGCGGCTGGTTGCCCGCGATGATCACGGCCAGGCCGCGGCGGCGCAGCTCGGCGAAGGCCGGGCGCACGTCGGGGTAGAGGTCGTCGATGTCGAAGTTCTCGCGCAGCCCGTCGGGGTCGTCGGTGGCCCAGGCGGCCATCTCGGCATCGACGTCCAGGCCGGGGCGCAGCAGCGCGAACGCGTCGCCGTGCGGGCGGTCCATCGCGGCCATGCCGCCGAGCAGCCCGAGCATGGCGAAGCGGGGCACGCCCAGGCGGTCGGCCCAGCGGCTCCAGATGCGGGTCTCGTCGATCAGCGTCTCGCCCACGTCGAACACCACGGCCTTGATCATCGGCCCAGGATATCGGGCGCGGAGGCGGTTACGCCGCACGGGTACGGCCCGGGTGCTGCCGGTCACCGGCGGAAAACGGGTGGTTGCGGCCGTACGGCCGCGCGTAGCCTGCGCCGGGTGGACGCGATGACAGAACCGCAGATCAGGCGGTCTATGGCGAACTGCTCGCGCGGCGACGCGTCGGCGATGACGCTGCCGAAGGACTTCGCCGAGCTGGACTGGTCGCAGCGCACCTTCCTCGGCTGGCGCGACGCGAGGCTCGACCGCCGGGGCTACCTGGTGCGTTGGCGCGATGGCGAGCCGGTCGGGCTGCTGCTGCGGGCCGCAGACTCGGTGATGTCGCGCCGGCGCGCCGCGATGTGTCTGCTGTGCCAGTCGGTGCGCCCCTCCGACGAGGTCACCCTGTTCACCGCGCGCCGCAAGGGCGATGCGGGACGGCGCGGTGACACGATCGGCACCTACATGTGCGCCGACCTGGCGTGCGCGCCGGGCGACGAGGTCGAGGCCAGGGTCGACGCGTTCATCGCCGAGGTGCTGCACTCCTGAGCTGGTGCGCCGGTCCGGGGACGACGATCCGCCTAAGCCGCCAGGTTCGGGCGGCCGGCGTCCCCGGACCGGCGCGAGGTGTCCGCGGGGGCCGGGCCCTACCCCGAGTGGCCCGGCCCCCGCGGCGTCTCAGCGCCGACCGGCCAGGGTCAGCGAGCGGGCCGCCGCCGCGGCGGCCGTGTTCACGAGCGTGTTCAGCAGGTCCGGGTAGGTCATTCCGGCGGCCTGCCAGATGCGCGGGTACTGCGACGCGGCGGTGAAGCCCGGGAACGTGTTGACCTCGTTCAGGACCGGTTCGCCGCCGTCGGCGGGCAGGAAGAAGTCGACCCGGAGCAGGCCCCGGCATTCCAGGGCGGCGAACGCCTGCAGCGCCCGGCACTGCAGCAGTGCGGTCACCCACGGGTCGAGCCGCGCCGGGATGTCGAAGATCACCTCACCGGCGGTGTACTTGGCGTCGTAGTCGAAGAAGCCGTGCCCGTCGGCGACCCGGATCTCCAGCGGCGGACCGGCCTGCAGCGAGCCGTCCGGGTGCTCCAGCACGGCCACATCGACCTCGCGCCCGGCGACCCCGGCCTCGACCAGGACCTTGCCGTCGCATTCGCGGGCGGCGGCCAGCGCTGCGGGCAGCTGTGCCCAGTCGTCGACGCGGGTCACGCCGATGCTGGACCCGGCACGGGCCGGTTTGACGAACACGGGCAGGCCCAGGCGCTCGCGGTCGGCAGGGGACACGTCGTCCTGGCCGGGGCGCAGCACGACGCCGTCGGCGACCCGCAGCCCGTCGGCGGCCAGGATCTTCTTGGTGAACTCCTTGTCCATGCCGGTGGCGCTGGCCAGCACGCCGCTGCCGACGTACGGCACGCCGACCATCTCCAGCAGCGACTGCACCGTGCCGTCCTCGCCGTACGGGCCGTGCAGCGCGGGGAAGACCACGTCGGCGCGGCCCAGGGCGCGTAACGCGTCGCCGATGCCGACCGGGATGCCGTCGACGTGCCACGCGCCGTCGCGCCCGATGACCACCTCGGTGATCTCGTACCGCTCGCGGTCCAGGTGAGCCAGGATGCTGCGCGCGCTCTTGCACGACACCTCGTGCTCCCCGCTCCGCCCCCCGTACACGACGGCCAGCTTCATCGACGTTTCCTTCCGTGGTGCAGGAGAGGAAGGGCACCTCGCGCACCGGCGTCCGAGGCGACGGTGCCCTTCCCCTCGTGGCGGCGCGGCACGCGGGTGCCGATGCCGGTGAGGATCTCGTGGGGGTTGGTGGCGGCCCAGGCGGCCCAGTCGGCGGCGGTGGGTTCGCCGTCGTCGCCGGGGCCGAGCACGGTGACCGGGTCGCCGAGGTGGACGTCCAGGTCGCCCGCGTCGACTACGCACTGGTCCATGGCGACGCGGCCGATGATCGGCAGTCGCCGCCCCCCGAGCAGGACCTGTGCGCGGCCGTCGACGCCACGCGGGATGCCGTCGGCGAAGCCGAGCGGGATCAGCGCGAGAGTCGTGGGCCGGGACGTGACGTGGGTGTGCTGGTAGGAGACCCCGGTTCCGGCGGGCACCCGCTTGACCATGATCACCTGTGTACGCAGGGTCAGCGCGGGGCGCAGCCCGATGGCGCGACCGGGCACGGGCTCGACGCCGTAGACGGCGATGCCCGCGCGGACCAGGTCGAAGTGGGTCCGCGGGGCGGTGAACACGGCCGCCGAGTTGGCCAGGTGCAGCAGTTCGGGGTCCAGCCCGGCGTCGCGGGCGTACGCCACCGCCTCGGTGAACGCGGCCGTCTGCGCGGTCACGCCGTACGGGGAGGAGTCGGCGGTGGCCAGGTGCGACCAGACGCCACGGACGCGGAGCACGCCCTCGCGCTCGTACTTGCGGGACCAGGCGACCAGCTCCGGCCAGCCGTCGGCGGTCGCGCCGTGCCGCGACATGCCGGTGTCGATCTTCAGGTGGACCCGGGCGGTGCGGCCGGTGGCGCGGGCCGCGGCGGCGACCGCGTCGAGCAGTTCCGGGGCCGCCACGGACACGTCCACGTCGGCGGCGAGCAGGGCGGCGAAGTCGGTGGCGGGGGAGTGCAGCCAGCTCAGCACCGGGGCGGTGAGCCCGGCGGTACGCAGCTCGAGGGCTTCGGTGGCGCTGGTGACGCCGAGCCAGGTCGCGCCGCCGGACAGCGCGGCGCGGGCCACCGGCACCGCGCCGTGGCCGAACCCGTCCGCCTTCACCACGGCCATCACCGCGGCGCTCGTGGCCCCGGCGATCCGCTCGACGTTGCCCGCGATCGCCGCGAGGTCGACTACCGCCTCCGCCTGCTCTCCAGTCACGGTCGGTAGCCAACAGCAGTGGGTGTGAGCGTACCGAGAGGGATTTCACTAACGCTGCGCTAACAACGCCCGTGCATACTTGGCGGTCGGTCGGTACGAGGAGGTGGCGGGGTGCGGGTCCTGGTCGTGGAGGACGAGGAGTTGATGGCCGAGGCCGTCGCCGAGGGGCTGCGGCAGGAGGCCATCGCCGTCGACGTCGCCTACGACGGGGCGGCCGCGCTGGAGAAGCTGGCCGTCAATGCGTACGACGTGATGATCTTGGATCGTGACCTGCCCCGGGTGCACGGCGACGAGGTGTGCCGGCAGGTGGTGGCGCAGGGCCTGGATGTGCGGGTGCTGATGCTCACCGTGTCGGTGACGGTCGCCGAGCGGGTGGCGGGGCTCAGCCTCGGGGCCGACGACTACCTGGCCAAGCCGTTCGCGTTCGCCGAGCTGGTGGCGCGGGTGCGGGCGCTGGGGCGGCGGGCCCGCCCGGCCACGCCGCCGGTGCTGGAGCGGGCCGGGATCCGGCTCGATCCGCACCACCGCGAGACCTACCGGGACGGCCGTTACGTGAGCCTGTCGCGCCGGGAGTTCGCGGTCCTGGAGGAACTGCTGCGGGCCGAGGGCGCGGTGGTGTCGGCCGAGACGCTGCTGGAGAAGGTCTGGGACGAGAACATGGACCCGTTCACCACCATCGTCCGGGTCACCATCAGCGGCCTGCGCCGCAAGCTGGGCGATCCGCAGCCGATCGAGACGGTCACCGCCGTCGGCTACCGGATCCGCTGATGGGCGAGTGGCGCGGCAATCTGCGGGTACGCCTGACCGTCGTGTTCAGCCTCGTGTTCGCCCTGGCGGGCGGCTCGGTGCTGGCCGGCATGCTGATCATGGTCGACAACGCCATGGAGTACAGCATGGGCATCTTCTTCGCCGACAAGTACTCGGGCTTCCGGCCCGATCTGGACCAGAGCCCCGAGCAGGCGATGACCTCGCTGGCGGCGTCCAAGCAGACGATCATGGACTCGATGCAGGCGAACCTGCTGTTCAAGGGCGGGCTGACGTTGCTGGCGATGTGGGTGCTGGCCACCGCCGCGGGCTGGTTCGTCGCCGGGCGGCTGCTGCGCCCGCTGAGCATGATCACCGCGACCGCGCACCGGATCGCCGGGCGCACCCTGCACAAGCGCATCGACTTGGAGGCCCCGCCCGGCGAGGTCAAGAGCCTGGCCGACTCGTTCGACAGCATGCTCGACCGGCTCGACGAGGCCTTCGCCGGTCAGGGCCGGTTCATCGCCAACGCGGCCCACGAGCTGAAGACCCCGATCGCGCTCAACCGCACCCTGGTCGAGGTCGCCATGAGCCGCCCCGACAGCCCGCCGCAGGTGCACCAGCTCGGGCAGAACCTGCTCGCGGTCAACGAGCGCCACGAACGGCTCATCGACGCCCTGCTCACCCTCGCCCGCGCCGAGGACGCGGTCACCGAGCGCCGCCAGGTCGACGTCGCGGAGCTGGCCACCATCGCCGCCGACACGACCGAGAGCCTGGCCCGGCGGCTGGGCGTGCAGATCGGCCGGGAACTGGCCCCGTCGCCGGTCATCGGCGACCCGATCCTGCTCGAACAGATGATCCGCAACCTGATCGACAACGCGACCCGTTACAACGTCGACGGCGGCTGGGTACGCGTGCAGACCGTCGCCCGGCCCCGCCACGCCGAGATCGTGGTCAGCAACACCGGCGCGGTCATCTCGTCGTACGAGGTGCCGACCCTGTTCGAGCCGTTCCGGCGGCTCACCGACCGGGTCGGCTCGTCACGCGGCAGCGGCCTCGGGCTGTCCATCGTGCGCGCGGTCGCGCAGGCCCACCGGGGCGACGCCGTCGCCGTGCCCCGACCCGGCGGCGGCCTGGTGGTCCGGGTCATCCTGCCCCGCTCCGCGCACCCGCTCGCCGAACCCGTGCTCGTCGCCCCGGCCCAGCCCGAACCGCACGACGCCCCGCTCCACTGACTGGTGGCCCGGCCTCAGCGCAGGACAGGACGACCGGCGAGCATGGCCGCGTGGAGTCCGACCCGGTCCAGGTGTCCGGCCTCGGTCAGGAACTCCGGGCGCAGCGTGCCGTCGTAGAACATGCGCAGCG
The DNA here is from genome assembly GCF_011297335.1 of Catellatospora methionotrophica. GTDB lineage: Bacteria > Actinomycetota > Actinomycetes > Mycobacteriales > Micromonosporaceae > Catellatospora > Catellatospora methionotrophica. The sequence continues at coordinate 23,107 of NZ_JAAOTJ010000036.1, forward strand.
TGCCGTCGTAGAACATGAGGGGACGCTACCGGCCCCTCATGTTCGCGCGGCCAGGGCGGAACTCAGACGAGGCCGAGGCCGAGGATGAGCGTGCCCGCGGCCAGGGACGCGCCGCCGAGCGGGACGAGCCAGATGAGCTTGTTCGGCTTGGTGTCGGACGGTCGGGCGACGGACAGGAAGAAGCCCAGCGCCATCACGATCGGCGGGGCCACCAGCAGCGCTCGGACCAGCGTCTGCGTGCCCGGGCCGTAGCCGGTCCGGTCGAGGTAGGGCAGGGCGACCAGCGCGAAGATCACCAGTACGCCCGCGTGGGCGTGCCCGGCCGTCCACAGCGCCCGGCGTACCGGGTTGTCGAGGTAGCCGGGGATGCGCTTGACGATGCTCATCAGCAGCGACAGCCCGCCGAAGACGATCGTCGACACGGTGATCAGCAGGATCCCGGCAGTGAGAAGGGTGGCGCTGGACATGGCAGTCCTCTCATCGGATAGCGGATAGCGTCACTATCCAACATAGGTGCCGCGCCCGTCAACGGGATTCCGGGCGCCTAGGAGTCGCGGTTGCGCGGGTGATGATCGCTGCTTGAGGTCAGAAAGTGCGGTGGGAGCGCAGATCTTGACCTCAAACGGCGATCAAGACGAGCGGCGGAGCGGCGGAGCGGCGGGGTGGCGGGGTGGCGGGGTGGGCGGAGTCGGGGTCAGCGGCCGCCGGAGACTTTGAGGGTGGCGCCGGTGGTGTAGGAGGCTTCGTCGCTGAGGAGCCAGGCGATGGCGTTGGCGACCTCTTCGGGCTGGCCGGAGCGGCCCAGCGGGGCGGCGGGGCCGAGGCGGTCGGCGCGGCCGGGTTCGCCGCTGCCGGCGTGGAATCCGGTGTGGATGATGCCGGGGGAGACCGTGTTGACCCGGATCCCGGCCGGGCCGAGCTCCTTGGACAGGCCGACGGTCAGCGTCTCGACGGCGGCTTTCGATGCGGCGTAGTGCACGTACTCGCCGGGGCTGCCCAGGTTCGCCGCGACCGAGGAGACGTTGACGATCGCGCCGCCGGGGGCCATTCGGCGGGCGGCCTCCTGGGCGCAGAGGACCGCGCCGATGACGTTGACGTCGAACACCCGGCGCAGGTCGGCTTCGGACAGCTCGGTGAACGGGCCCATCGTGCTGCTCACCGCGGCGTTGTTGACCAGCCCGGTGGGCGTGCCGAGCGCGGCCTGCGTACGGTCGAACAGCTCGCGCACCTGCGTGCCGTCGGACACGTCGACGCGTACCGCGATGGCCCGCCGTCCGGCGGCCTCGATCTTCGCCACGACCTGTGCCGCCGCGTCGGCGTCGCCGCGGTAGCCGACGGTCACGTCATGCCCCGCCGCGGCCAGCTTCACGCAGGTGGCAGCGCCGATGCCGCGGCTTCCGCCGGTCACGATGATGATCCCCATCGGTCCATTAGAGCAACGCGGCGCGGGTCTGGCACTGTCACCGCCGACACACCCCTCTGCGCGGAGCGCGGCGGTGCTGCGAAGATGTCCCCACTTTCCGCATGATGTCGGTGCCGCCTTTGTCGGTGGGCTCTGATAGAACATGCGTATCAAACATGTGTTCGGCGAGGGTGGATGCGGTGGCCGTGCTGCCGCTGGTGGAGGGTGGGAGCGCGGTTATGGCACTGTCGACTCAGGAGTTGACGCAGATCCAGGAGACGCTTGCGACCGGCAAGCGGCCCAGGGTCATGTTCACCGAGGCGGCCGGCCAGATCGCGGGCCAGCTGGGACAGGTCGTGCAGCTCGACGACCCGGCCGCCCACGATGAGTGGATCATGGTGAAGTTCGGCAGCGACGTGCTGCCGTTCGCGCCCGGCGACCTCATCATCGCGCCCAAGGGCGCCACGGGCCGCAAGCCCGCGCCCGAGCCGGTTCCGGAGCCCGTCGCCCCGCCCGAGCCCGAGTTCATGATCATCCGTGAGAAGCCTGTCCGTCAGGAGCGACCCGTGTCCGTAAATCCCGAGGTGTCCGAGCAGGAGACGCCCGTCGTCGCGCCCGCCCCGCGCAGGCCCGCCGCCGGCAAGGGCCCGAAGGTCAAGCCGCCGGCCGGGCTGACCGTGACGCTGGCCTACACCGAGGGCGAGTGGACGGTCGGCGCGGTCCAGGGCACCAAGGCGCTCGCCAAGCCGTACATCATCAAGGCCCAGGAGGCGCTGAAGATGGTGTCGATGCTGGACGTGCCGGGGGTGCAGGAGGCGGTGGAGCACATCCTGTCCGCCGAGCGGGCCGAGGCCGAGTCGCACGCGCTGAAGCTGCGCGCGGAGCTGGCCGAGCTGGAGGCCAAGCTCGCCGAGCTGGGCGCGGCAGGCGCCTGAAGTCCGACGCGAAGCGGGGCGGCCGTCACGGCCGCCCCGCTTTTTTCTTCGTCACCGTTCGGACCGTGGTCAGCGCCGGTCGGACCGGCGAACCGAGTCGCCGCCACGGCCCGCAGTGCGGTGTGGTGTCACAGTGCGGTGCAGGTCACGGTGGTGCCGGACGGGCCGCCGTTGGCCTGGAAGCCGAAGTCCGTGGAGGCGCCTGCGGCCAGGGTGCCGTTGTAACCCAGGTTGCCTACCTGGACCGTGCCGGTCGCCCCGGTGAACTGCCCGTTCCAGCCGTTGACCAGCGTCGCGCCGGACGGCAGTGCCAGTGCCACCCGCCAGCCGCCGATCCCGCCACCGCCTGCGGTCACCCGCACCGCGGCCACGTACCCGCCGGTCCACGCGTTGCTCACGGTGAACACCGCCGTGCAGCCGCCGGGCAGTGCAGAGCCGCTGGGTGACGGCGACGGCGGCCGGGACGGCGAGGGTGACACCGACGGTGACGCGCTCGGCCTAGCCGACGGCGACGAGCTGGGGGAGGCTGACGGGCTCGGGGTCGTGGTCAGGCCGAAGAAGGTGGCCGCCGCGCCGTACTGCACGGGCAGGTTGTGCGAGGTGTTGGCCATGCTGACCGCCTCGACGAGCACCTGTCCGGAGCCGTTGGCGTAGCGGGTGCGGGTCCAGCCCGACTGCGGTGTGTCGGTCGAGGTCGGCGTCTGGCTCAGGCCGTGCACGTTGGTCCACTGCTCGATCGCCTCGCCGAAGTTGACGTACGACAGGACCTCGTCGTTGACGCCGTGCCACAGCTGCATCCGGGGCCGGGCTCCGGTGTAGCCGGGATAGGCGTTGCGGACCAGGTCACCCCACTGCTGCGGGGTCTTGACGACCTGCCCCTGCGCGCAGGCGCTGCTCCAGCTCTCCGTCCCGGCGAAGCACCCGAACGGCACCCCGGCGAACGCCGCGCCCGCCCGGTACACGTCCGGGTAGGCCCCGAGCAGGACGTTGGTCATCATGCCGCCTGACGACACCCCCGTGACGTAGGTGCGTGCCGTGTCGGCGTGGTAGGTCTGCTGCACGTACTTCGTCATCGAGACGATGCTGAGCGAGTCGCCGCCGCCGTTGTGCGTGAGCGTGGCGGACGAGGCGACGTCGAAGCAGCCGTCACTGCGGGTCACCGACGGGTAGATCACGATGAAGCCGTACTGGTCGGCGAGCCGGGCGAAGTCGGAACCGTTGTACATGGCGGTGCCGTCGCCGTGGCACCAGTGCACCGCGACCAGCAGCGCGGGCTGGGGCGCGACGGTGTTCGGGACGTAGAGGTACATGCGCAGGTTGCCGGGGTTGGCGCCGAAGCCGGTGACCTCGGTGAGGCTGGCCGCGGCGGCCGGGGTGGCGACGGTGAGGACCACCGCCGCGATCAGGGGGACGACGGCGAGCCACAGGGCGTGCAGGGCTCTGCGTGGGGTCATGGGGCGTGCTCCTTGCCGAGGAGACGCACGTCCCGGCCGCATCGGCGAGCGGGAGATGCGCGTGTGCGCTGCCGCCACGCGGGCTCGGCCCGGTGCGCCCTCGGCAGTCGGATGGGCCGCCCACCCCGGGTGGACGGTCGTTGCTCCCGCTCGGTGAGTCTAGTGGTGTCGGTGAATGTGTGTCATGCCGCGTCGGCGAGCGGTAGCGCCGCAGCGCCGAGCGGTCGCGCTGCTACCCGACAGCCCGGCCGCCGGGTGCGGGCATCTGCGCGGCTTCGTCGGGGATGTGCTGAACACCGATGCGCTTGCGGAACACCCAGTAGGTCCAGCCCTGGTAGAGCAGCACGATCGGGGTGAAGACCAGGGCCACCCAAGTCATGATCTTCAGGGTGTACGGCGTTGACGACGCGTTGGTCACGGTCAGGCTGTTGGTGAGCGGGTCGACCGTGGACGGGAGCACGAACGGGTACAGGTCGGCGAACAGCGACGCGACCGCGAGCGCGATGGCCGCGGCGGTGCCCGCGAACGCCCAGCCCTCGCGGCGGCCCTCGGGGTCGGTGCGCGACGGCGCACGGTTCGAGATCAGCCCGCCGACCAGGCACAGCGCGGCGAGTACGGCCAGCGTCACAGCGCTCGGGGTGGCCCGGCGCAGCAGGGTGACGCCGAGGAACAGCACGGCGGCGATCGCGGCGGCCACGCCCACGCGCTCGGCCAGCCGGTTGGCCCGCTGCCGGATCTCGCCGGTGGTCTTCAGCGCCAGGAAGATCGCCCCGTGGGTCAGGAACAGCGCGACCGTGGTCAGGCCGCCGAGGATGGCGTACACGTTGAGCAGGGTGAACAGGCTGCCGGTGTAGTCGTGGGCGGCGTTGAGCGGCACGCCGCGCACGATGTTGGCGAACGCGACGCCCCACAGGAACGCGGGCACGGCCGAGCCGAACACGATGCACCAGTCCCAGCGGCGTCGCCACGAGGTGGCCGGGCGCTTGCCGCGATACTCGAAGGCGACGCCGCGCAGGATCAGCGCCAGCAGGATCAGCAGCAGCGGCAGGTAGAACCCGGAGAACAGCGTCGCGTACCACTCGGGGAACGCGGCGAACATCGCCCCGCCCGCCGTGATGAGCCAGACCTCGTTGCCGTCCCAGACCGGCCCGATCGTGTTGATCAGCACGCGGCGTTCGCGCTCGTCGCGGCCGAGCACCGGCAGCAGCATGCCGACGCCGAAGTCGAAGCCCTCCAGCACGAAGTAGCCGATGAACAGCAGCGCGATGAGCAGGAACCACAGCGTCGACAACTCCATGGCGGCACCCTCTCAGTACGCGAACGCCAGCGGCCGGTCCTCGTCGGACGCGGTCTCGGGCGGCGGGGCGACGTCGGGCAGCCCGGCGCGGGCATAGTGGACCAGCAGGCCGACCTCCACGACGGCGAGCGCGCCGTAGAGCAGCGTGTAGACGACCAGGGAGGTGATCACATCACCGGAGGAGGCCGACGGCGACGCCGCGATGGCGGTCTTCATCTGGCTGAACACGATCCAGGGCTGGCGGCCCATCTCGGTGAAGATCCAGCCGAACGAGTTCGCGGCCAGCGGCAGCAGCGGCAGCGCGATCATGCCCCACATCAGGAACCGGGTGCTCCGCCTGCCCGGCGCGGGGGAGCGGCCCTTGCGGATCGACCACAGCGACCACAGGGCCAGCAGCGCGGCCAGCACGCCCAGGCCGATCATGAGCCGGAACGACCAGTACGTCACCGGGATGTTGGGCTTGTACTCGCCGGGGCCGAACCGGGCGGCGTACTCGGCCTGCAGGTCGTTGATGCCCTGGACCCGGCCGTCGAAGGTGCCGGTGGCCAGGAACGACAGCAGCCGCGGCACGTCCAGCGACCAGACCGGCCGGCTGCCGTCGAGCGTGCCGATGGTGAACAGCGAGAAGGGCGCGGGCTGCTCGGTGGTGTACAGGGCCTCGGCGGCGGCCATCTTCATCGGCTGCACCTCGGTCATGATCTTGCCTTGGATGTCGCCGGTGATGAACAGCAGCGCCATCGCCACCAACGACGTCCACGAGCCGAGCTTCACGGCGCTGCGGAACGCCTCGGTGTCGCGCCCGGGTCGCCGCACCAGGTGCCACATGGCCACCGCCGCCATCAGCGCGCCCGCGGTCAGGAACGCGCCGGTGACCGTGTGCGGCAGGGTGATCAGCGCGACCTTGTTGGTCAGCACCGCGCCGAAGTCGGTCAGCTCGGCCCGCCCGCGCTCCGGGTTGATCCGGAAGCCGACCGGGTTCTGCATCCACGAGTTCGCGGCCAGGATGAACGCGGCGCTGAGCACCGTGCCGACCGCCACGATCCAGATGCAGGCCAGGTGGATCCTCTTGGGCAGCTTGTCCCAGCCGAAGATCCACAGACCGAGGAACGTCGACTCCAGGAAGAACGCCAGCAGCGCCTCCAGGGCCAGCGGCGCGCCGAAGATGTCGCCGACGAAACGCGAGTACACGCTCCAGTTCATGCCGAACTGGAACTCCTGCACCAGGCCCGTCACCACGCCCATCGCGAAGTTGATCAGCAGCAGCTTGCCGTAGAACTTCGTCAGCTTGAGCCACTTCTCGTTCCCGGTCCGCGACCAGGCCGTCTGCAGCCCCGCGACGAGGAACGACAGGCCGATCGTGATCGGGACGAACAGGAAGTGGTACACGGTGGTGATGCCGAACTGCCACCGGGCCAGTTCCGTCGCGTCCATGCCGTGGGCTCCCCACCTGCCGCATCGATCCCTTTCGCCGACCATACGCACAGGTCGACGGGCCGGTGGGCGACTTCGCGGACCCTGCGTCGAACAAGTGCCCGGGCCCGTGACCGCGCATGGCAGGATCGTGGACCGTGAGCCCCTCGACGAGCTGGTCCCCGCCCCCGCTGCTGCGTTTCGCGATGCTGCTCGCCGAGGGCGTGGTGCGTCTGCTGACCCGCCTGGAGGTCACCGGGGACATCCCCGAGCAGGCCCGGCGCGGGCAGCTGATCCTCGCCGCGAACCACATCAGCCCGTTCGACCCGATCGCGGTCGCGGCGGCGTTCCGCCGGCTGGGCGTGTACCCGCGGATCATGGCCAACGCGGGCCTGTTCCGAACCCCGGTGATCGGGCCGCTGATGCGCTGGCAGGGCCACATCCAGGTGGACCGTGGCGAGCCGACCGCCGCCAACGCCGTCACCGACAGCGTCACCGCGCTCAACGAGGGCGCGATGCTGATGATCTACCCGGAGGGCCGGATCGGCCTCGACCCGGGGATGTGGCCCGAGCGCGGCCGCACCGGCGTCGGCCGCCTGGTCCTGGCCACCGGCGCCCCGGTCGTCCCGATCGCGATCTGGGGCAGCCACGAGGTCCTGCCGTACGCCGCCCCCACCGGCATGTGGCCGGTCATCTGGCGCTCGCTGCGCCACCGGCCGCTGGTACGGGTGCACGTCGGCCCGCTCGTCGACCTCACCGGCATCGAGGAGGGACGCCCCGGCGCGGCGCAGCGCATCGCCGACCGCATCGTCGACGCGATCGCGGCCGAACTGGCCCCGCTGCGCGCCGACGAACCCGACGCCCCGCGCTTCACCGACCCGTCCCGCCCCACCGAGACGCGCCGCGCCCGGCCCCGCAGCGCGCGCTGACCGGCCCGGACCGGCTCGCGCGGCTGCCGCCCGTGCCCGCGGGCTAGCCCCGCCGGGTGCGATAGGCCGCCACCAGTTCGCGGGTGGTGGCCAGGCCAAGCTCCTGGCGTAGGTCGGCGATGCGGCGGTTGGCCGTGCGCAGCGACAGGTACTCCGCGGCGGCCGCCGCGGCTATCGTCGCGCCGTCAGCCAGCCTGTCCAGCAGCGCACGCTGGACCGGGGACAGCTGCCGCAGCCAGTCCACAGGGTCGTCGTCGGCCACCTGAGCACCCCTTCAGAACATCAACTCCGCTAGTGGCTCGTCCCGGCGATCGCCTGGACGGCGATTCGCCGTGGACTCCCCACCAGCGGCCCCGGAAAGATCGATTTGTTTCGACGCGGTGGTGCGGACATTCTCACCGATGTCGCCCGTTGTTGGCGAGCGGTCAGTACGCGGGCCATCCATCCGCACCCGGCAGTGGCAAGCTTTCCCAGATGGAGACGCCGCAGGGTCACCCCCATCCGTATCTCGCCGCGCCGCCGCTCGCCTTCGCCCATCGGGGTGGCGCCGCCGAAGGCGACGAGAACACCGCCGACGCGTTCGATCGTGCGGTGAAGGCGGGCTACCGCTATGTCGAGACCGACGTGCACGCGACCCGCGACGGGATCGCCGTCGTGCTGCACGACGCGAACCTGGCCCGCGTCGCCGGTGAACCGCAGGCGGTGGCGTCCATGACCTGGGCGGACCTGAAGACGGTACGGGTCGGCGGGGCCGCCGCCGTGCCACGGCTCGACGAGGTGCTCGACGCCTGGCCGGAGATCCGGTTCAACATCGACATCAAGGCCGACGCGGCCGTCGCGCCGACGGTGACCGCGGTACACGAGCGGGCCACCCCGGATCAGGTGCTGCTGGCCTCGTTCTCCGACGCGCGGCTGCGGCGGGCGCGGGAGCTGGCCGGTCCGATGTACGCCACATCGCTGGCGCAGCAGGAGACGGCGCGGCTGTGGCTGGCCTCGCGGGTGCGGCGGCGTATCGCGCTGCCCCCGACGGCGGTCGCGGCGCAGGTCCCGATCCGGTTCGGCGCGGTGCGGCTGGTCGACCGGCGGTTCGTGGACCACGCCCACGCGCTGGGGCTTCAGGTGCACGTGTGGACGGTCGACGATCCTGCCGTGATGGAGGGGTTACTTGATCTCGGTGTGGATGGCATCATGACCGATCGCATCGCCGTGTTACGGGAAGTCTTCACGCACCGGGGCCTCTGGAAGGACCAGGCATGACCGCTGATGTCAGCGCACCCCCCGCGCCTGCCGAAGGGTATGGGCAGAGCACCAAACGAGAGCGGGTCGGCTGGTACTTCTACGACTGGGCCAACTCCGCGTTCTCGACCACGGTCGTCACCGCGTTCCTCGGCCCGTACCTGACCGCCATCGCCGAGAACGGGGCCGACCCCGCGGGCGACGTGCACCTGCTGGGCATGTCGTTCAAGGCGGGCTCGCTGTTCGCGTACACCACGTCGTTGTCGGTGCTCCTGCAGGTGCTGCTGCTGCCGGTGGTCGGCGCGATCGCCGACCGGGCCGCGCGCAAGAAGGTCTGGCTCGCGGTGTTCGCCTACATCGGCGCGGCGGCGACCTGCGGCCTGGTGTTCCTGACCGGGGACCGCTACCAGCTCGGCGCGGCGCTGTTCTTCATCGCCAACCTGTCCTTCGGCGCGAGCATCGTGGTCTACAACTCGTTCCTGCCGCAGATCTCCGATGAGAACGAGCGCGACGGGGTGTCCAGCCGCGGCTGGGCCTTCGGCTACCTCGGCGGCGGCCTGCTGCTGCTGCTCAACGTGATCGTCGTGCTGATCGGCGGCGAGGAGAACCAGGGCGAGATCGCCCGCTGGTCGCTGGTGTCGGCAGGCGTGTGGTGGGCGGCGTTCACCACGCTGCCGCTGCTGTGGCTGCGCGACCGGCCCTCCCCGGCGGGCACCGCCCGCGGCTCGGTGCTGATCGACGGGTTCAAGCAGCTCAAGCACACCCTCAAGGAGATGCGGGCGTTCCCGCTCACGCTGTTCTTCCTCGGCGCGTTCCTCATCTACAACGACGGCATCCAGACCGTCATCGCGATGGCGGGCACGTACGGGTCCAAGCAGCTCGGCTTCGACAACACCGTGCTCATGCCGACGATCCTCATGGTGCAGTTCCTGGCGTTCGCGGGCGCCATGCTGCTGGGCCGGCTCGCCAAGACGTTCGGCGCGTGGAAGACGGTGCTGGGCAGCCTCGTCGGCTGGACCGGCATCCTGATCGCCGCGTTCTTCCTGCCGTACGGCCAGGCGGTGCCGTTCGTGATCCTCGGCGGCGCGATCGGCCTCGTGCTCGGCGGCAGCCAGGCGCTGAGCCGCTCGCTGTTCAGCCAGCTCATCCCGCGCGGCAAGGAGGGCGAGTACTTCGGCCTCTACGAGATCTCCGACAAGGGCACCAGCTGGCTCGGCCCGCTGCTGTTCGGCCTCGCGTACGACCTGACCGGCTCCTACCGGGTCGCGATCATCTCGCTGATCGTGTTCTTCGTCGCCGGGTTCATCATGCTGATGATGGTGCCGATGGCGCGGGCCATCGCCGCCGTCGGCAACACGCCGCCCGAGAAGCTCTGACACGCCCGGCGGCGGGCGAATCGCCGTCATGGATTCCCGATAACGGAGGGGTAGCCACTAGGCTGCCCCTCCGTGACCGCTGCTGACGAACCCACCATCGCCCCGGCGCACTGCCAGTCCGCGGGGGACGGCCGGCTGCGCCACGGCGCCGCGCTGAAGTTCTTCTGGGGCCCGATGGACTGCGGCAAGTCGACCCTGGCCCTGCAGATGGATCACAACCACGGCCGCCAGGGCCGCCGCGGCCTCGTGCTGACCCGCAACGACCGGTCCATGGGCCCGCAGGTGACCACCCGTATCGGGCTGGCCCACTCGGCCGTCGAGGTCACCGACGACCTGGACCTCATCGCGCTGGTCCGCAAGGAGTGGGGCGACGGGGCCCGCATCGACTACCTGATCTGCGACGAGGCCTGCTTCTACACGGTCGAGCAGATCGAGCAGCTGGCCGACCTGGTCGACGGCTACGACGTCGACGTGTACGCGTTCGGGCTGGCCTCGGACTTCCGCTCGTTCCTGTTCCCGGCCGCGCAGCGGCTGTTCGAGCTGGCCGACGAGGTCAACCGGCTGCAGGTCGAGGTGCTGTGCTGGTGCGGCAGGGAGGGCCTGCTCAACGCCCGCATCGTCGACGGCGTGGTGGCCCGCGAGGGCGAGCAGGTCGTCATCGGCGACACCGCCGCCGCCGACCAGTCCGAGGTCCGCTACCAGGTCCTCTGCCGCCGCCACTACCGCTCGGGCGACCTGGGCCGGTAGCGGCGGCTCACCGGTCGGTCTGCGGGGACGCCTCGGTGCTCGCGTCCAGGTCGATCGTGAAGGCGCGGCCGGGCAGACTGCCGGGTAGGGCGGCAGCGCTCGCGGCCGGGGTGCCGCGTACGGTGAGGACGGCCACGCCCACGGCGAGGGCCGTGACAGCCGCGAAGGCGGCGATCTCGGGCAGGGCGAAGGAGAGGCCGCCGTACCGACCCGTGGTGGCCATGGCGTGCGCGGTGCGGGCGAGCGCGCTCAGGCCGACGGCGAGCGCGGCGGCGAGCGCCGCGGGCCGGTGCAGCCGTACGCAGGCCGCCACGGCCAGGCCCCACGGCAGCGAGTACAGCAGGATCTGGGTAGCGATCTTGCGGATCAGGAAGTCGGTCTCGACGATGCCGAGCACGGGCAGCACCGCCACGGCCAGCGCCGCGCCGATCAGCAGCCGCAATCGCGGCCTCCCGGCCGGTCCCGGCTGCCGGACGCCGCTGCGGTGGGCCAGGGCGAGGCAGGCGAGCACGGCGAGCGCCGAGACGATGGCCAGCGCCTGCGCCAGTGGGCGGACCTCGTTGAGGTTGGCCTCGGGAATGCCGTTCATACCGATCATCGGCCGCCAGTGCCGGAAGGCCCACACGCCGGTGGCGCAGAGCTGGGCGGCGGTGATCGCGCCCGCTACGGCGACCGCTCCGGTGAGCGCGGGCCGCCGCATGGCGATCAGCAGCACGCCGCAGAGCGCGAGCAGCGCCACCAGGACCTGGTGATGGGCGGTGTACAGGGTGCCGGTGTAACCCGGGGCGAGGCCGCGGCCAGGCACCGCCATGACGGCCCCGGCTCCGCCGGCCGCGGCGAGCACCACGGCGGCGACGGTCAGCCGGAACCGGTCCAGGCCGACCGGCCCGGTCTGCTGGGATGTGTCGATGATGCGGCCTCCGTCCACGATGCTGCTGAATCATCCTGTCTGATCGGGTCGGTGTCGAGCGGCCCCGGCGGGTGTCGGATTCGAGCAAGCAGCAGGGCGACGGACGCGCTTGGTTGCCGCCCGACGGGTTTGCTATAGACGCTGGCCTATCTAGGTGGGTTCGATCTACAAAAACTCACCTAGATAGGCCAGTGTCTATGGTTTAAGGCTTCGCCCAGTGGGCGGCTGTTCGGCGTGATGTGACGATCGGGGCGTGGCGCTGGGTGGCTGCGTGGCGGTGGGTGGCTGATAGCGGCTGGACGAGGCTGCTGCCGTCGGTACGGTGCGGCCACCGGGTGCCGTTATGCCGCTGTTTCGGCCCGCGGTGTGCACAAGGTCGGTCACTATGGTGACGAAACGGACTTTGCGAGGTGACGTGGGATGTCCCAGGCTGAGCCGGCGGACGACCAGGCGCCCGGCGACGCCCAGGCCGAGCGGCCGGGCCGCACCGAGCGCGACGTGTACCGGATGAAGGTGCAGGAGCTGCGGGCGCTGCTGCGCGAGGCGGGCGTGCCCGGAACCTCGCAGATGCACAAGGACGAGCTGGTCCGCGAGCTGGTCAAGTCCATGCACTCCGACCGGCGGGCGCGGCCCGTCGCCAAGGTCGCCACGGGTAAGAAGAGCGTGGTCCCGCCCGATGACCACGCGCCCAGCTCGAAAGTGCCCAAGCCGCCGCGCCCGGCCAAGCGGGTGCCCGCCCCGGCCGCCCCGGCGCCGCTGCCGTTCGACCCCGGCGACGTGATCGACGTGCTGCTGGTCCAGCACCAGCAGCTGGGAGACCTGTTCGACGAGCTGGAGGCCGCGCGGGGCGCGCGCCGCCGGGACCTGTTCGCCGAGCTGGTGCGGCTGCTCGCGGTGCACGAGAGCATCGAGCAGTTGCTGGTGCATCCGCTGGCGCGGGCCAGGCTGTCCGGCGGCGACGCCGTGGTCGACGCGCGCACCGAGGAGGAGGACCAGGCTGAGCAGGACCTGGTGGAGCTGTACGAGCTGGGCCTGGAGCACGACGATTTCGCCGAGAAGCTGGCCAACCTGCGCGACGCCGTGATCGAGCACGGCGAGCTGGAGGAGGACGAGGAGTTCGACGCGCTGCGCGAGCAGGTGCCCGCCGAGGAGCTGCGCCGCCTGGCCGCGATCGCGCTGGCCGCCACCGAGGCCGTCACCTCCGCCGACGACGCCGCCGCCCCCGACGAGATCTTCGCCCTGGCCCGCGAGTCGTTCCCTGAACCCTGACCCGATCCGCCGTGCCGCTTGATCGTCCGTTTGCCTGCCGCCGGTGCGAATCGTGAACGGCGCTTCGCCCACTTGCCCGGCAAGTCGGGCGATCTTCGGGCGTGGGGCACGGATCGGGCACGGAGAGTAATTCATCAGTGTCTATTGACTTTGGCGGGGCCACAGTAAAGTCTGTTTCTTGAGAGCGCTCTCACGCACCTGTTCCGTCCCCCTCCCTGAAGGACTCGACGTGAGACTCACTGCGCTGACCAGCGCGGCGGTGCTCGCCGTGGCGCTGATCGCCCCTGCCCCCGCCTCCGCAGCTCCCACCCCCGACCCCGCCCTCGGCATGCAGCAGGCGCTGCAACGCGACCTGGGCCTGACCGCCGACCAGGCCCGCGTCCGCCAGGCGCACGAGGCCGCCGCGCCCGTCGTCGAACGCGACGTGCGCGACCGCCTCGGCAGCCGGTTCGCCGGCGCCTGGTACTCGCCCGAGGACGGCCGCCTAAAGGTCGGCGTGCTCGACGACGAGGCCGCCGCCCAGGCCCGCGCCGCCGGTGCGCTGCCCGTCCGCGTCGGCCGCAGCGAGCAGCAGCTCGACGCCGTCAAGGCCAGGCTCGACGGCAAGGCCGCCACCGCAGGACGCGACGTGCACGGCTGGTACGTCGACGTGGCCGCCAACACCGTGACGGTCAGCGCCGCGAACGCCGACGCGGCCCGGCGCTTCGTCGCCGCTAGCGGCCTGACGGCGGCGCAGGTACGCGTCGTCACCGGCCAGGCCCCGCGCCCGCTGTACGACATCCGCGGCGGCGACCAGTACGTCATCAACGGCAACACGCTGTGCTCGATCGGGTTCTCGGTCAACGGCGGCTTCGTCACCGCCGGGCACTGCGGCGGCACCGGCAGCCCCACCCTCGGCTACAACAACGTCAGCCAGGGCAACTTCGCCGGCTCGTCGTTCCCCGGCAACGACTACGCCTGGGTGCGCACCAACGCCAACTGGACCCCGCGCCCGTGGGTGAACAACTACGGCGGCGGCAACGTGACCGTCGCCGGGTCGCAGGAGTCGGCGATCGGCGCGTCGATCTGCCGTTCGGGCCGGACCACCGGCTGGCGCTGCGGCACCGTGCAGGCCAAGAACGTCACCGTCAACTACTCCGACGGCCGGACCGTCTACGGCCTGACCCAGACCACCGCGTGCGCCGAGGGCGGCGACTCCGGTGGCGCGTGGATGAGCGGCAACCAGGCCCAGGGCGTCACCTCCGGCGGCTCCGGCAACTGCTCCACCGGCGGGACGACGTTCTTCCAGCCTGTCAACGAGATCCTCGGCGCGTACGGGCTGACGCTGACCACCTCCGGCGGCGGCGGTTCCACGAGCCGGATCATCGGCTGGCAGGACAAGTGCATCGACGTGCCGAACTCCAACTTCGTCGACGGCCAGCGCCTGCAACTGTGGGACTGCAACGGCACCAACGCGCAGAACTGGACGTTCCCCGGTGACGGCACCATCCGCACCGTCAACGGGATGTGCATGGATGTGGCCTGGGGCTCCACCGCCCCCGGCGCGGCGATCCAGATCGTCGGCTGCAGCGGCAACCCGGCCCAGCAGTTCGTGCTCACCGGCGCGGGCGACCTGGTGAACCCGCAGGCCAACAAGTGCGTCGACGTCACCGGCTGGGGCGGCACCGGCACCCCGCTGTCCACCTGGGACTGCACCGGCGGCGCCAACCAGAAGTGGCGGCGCGGCTGACCTGACCGGCGACCGGCCCGCGTGTGGTGACATCGCCGCGCGCGGGCCGGTCTCGGTACAGCGCGATGTCAGCGCGGCGAGGCCGGGATCGCCGCCGCGTCCAGCAGGCCGTGCAGGGTCTCGCCGTCCAGCGCCGGATTCGTGGCGGCGTACGGAGCCCGGTCGCCGGTGAGCAGCTCGCGCAGCCGGTCGGCGGGCAGGCGGGGATGGGCCGCGGCGGCCTGCCACACCTGGTCGACCGGGTCGGCCAGCAGGCCGTCGACCACGTCGGCGGGCACCTCGGGGTCGAGCAGTGCCAGCAGCCGCAGCATCGGGTCCGGATCGCGGGCGAACCGGACCAGACCCGCGACGGGGAAACCGGGCCGGGTCGCCAGGTGCGGCCGGTCCCGCTCGCCGGCTTCCCGATAGGAACGCAGCAGCAGCGGCGGTGGCGGGGACGGGTGGCAGAGCGCCAGCCTGAGGCGTACGCCCTGGTCAGGGTCTTCGGCCAGGCGGGCGGCGACGGCGTGCGGCAGCCGGGGGTCGCGTGCCGCCTCGCGACGGAGCAGCGGATTCACCGAGTAGGCGCGGGCGATGCCGATGGCGAGTTCCGGCAGCGGCGGCTGCCGGAGGCGGTCGAAGGAATCGCGCGGCCAGCGGCTCACGACGATCGCGGCGCGCTGGGATTCGCTGAGGGCTGGATGCATCGACACGGTGATCCGCACACCCTCGTCCACATCGGCGGACAGGCGGGTCAACTGCTCGGCGGACAGGTCGCCGCGCTTGGCGGCGGTGCCGCGGACACCCGCGTCCGGATGCGACACCAGCAGCTCGACGACGTCCGGCGGCAGGTGCCGGTTGTAGGCCATGAATTTCAGGTCGACGGGGTCGCCTTCGGCCGTCAGCTGATCCACCAGCGTCCGGGACAGCCGTCCGACCTGCAGCACCTGCCAGTGGTAGTGGCCCCGGTAGGGCGGCATGTCGGCGGGCTCGATCAGTCGCGCGTCACGGGTGATCGCCGCGGCCGTCGCGGCACGCACCCGTGGATCGGGATCGCGTTGCAGGGCGAGCCAGCGTTCGTCGGACAGCACACCGCGGAAGCCGCAGGCCGCAGCACGGGCCTCGGGCTGCGGGTGGGTGGCGGCGATCTCGACCGCCGTCGCGCCGGGCTGGGTGGACGCCAGCTCGTTCAGCAGCTCCTCGACCGTCAGCATCGGGCCGGGGTCGGCCAGCAGTCGCCGGACGACGTCGTCGGGCAGGGGACGCGGCTCCGTTCCGGTGGACCAGCGCACCGGCTGCACGACGACCGCGAGGGCGATCTTCGGATCCGGGTCGTCGAGCAGGCGGGCGCGCTGCGCCGGATCGAGATACGGGTTGCGGGCGATGCGCCTGCGTACGAGCCGGTCCGGGTGGGCCAGGACGGCGTCGAGAACCGCCGGGGGCAGGTCGCGCTCCCCGCAGAGGGCGTCCCAGCAGGCCTGCGCCTCGTCGGACAGGAGGCGCAGCAGGACGTCGACGGGTGCGCCGCGGTTGGCCGCCACCCCGATCAGGATCTGTTCGCGCACCCGTTTCCCCTCCCGCCGCGCTGAGCGGGCCAGTCTCCCATCCGGGTCCGGTGCGCGCTGTCCCATGGCATGGAACGGCGGGTAAAGGCCCGACGGGGTGCCGCGCGTAGTTCATGCGAGAGTTCCCTTCCCGGCCACAGGTGGTGTCGATGGACGATTTCGGCGAGTTCTACGCGGCGCGCAAGGACGCCGTCTACCGGGCGCTCCTGGTCGCCACCCGCGGGCAGCCCGGTGCCGAGGACGCCGTCGCGGAAGCGTTCACCAGGGCGTACGCCCGCTGGGACGCGGTCCGGGCGCATCCGAACCCGACGGCGTGGGTGCTGCGTACCGCGCTGAACGAGCAGCGGTCCTGGTGGCGGCGGCTGCGCCGGGAGCTGCCGGGTGATCCGCCCGACGTCGGCGGTGTCGCCGACCGCGCTCCGGGCGGGCTCGACGCGCGCCTGCGCGCCCTGGTCATGAAGCTGCCCAGGCGGCAGCGCCAGGTCGTGGCGCTGCGGCTGCTGGCCGACCTGTCGGCCGAAGAGACGGGGCGGATGCTGCACATCGGTGCGGCGACCGTGCACGTCCACCTCCACCGGGCGCTGGCGGCGCTGCGTGCCCAACTCGCCGTCGCGGTCGGCGACGGCTCGCTGGTCGGGGAGGAGCGGTGATGACGGAACTGGATGACGAACGTCTCGCGGAGCTGGTCCGCGGTGCGCACCGGGACACGCACCTGGCCGTGCCGCTGGCCCGGATCATCGGGGCACGCCCCCGCCCCCGGCCGCTCACGGTGCTGGCGCTGGCCGCGGGCGTGCTGGTCGGGGTGGTGCTGCTCGGCCTGGGCTTCCTGCTGGTGGCAGCCCCGCCGTCGTACGACGAGCCCGCGGTGCCGTTGCCATCGGCCTCGCCACCGGGCAAGCCGCCCCGGCCGAGCAGCAGCGCGACGACCGCACCGGGCCGCTGTGCCGACTACGCCGCCGGGGAGCTGGCCACGGCGGGGCTGACGGCGCTGCCCCCGCTGCGCTTCGAGGTGGAACCGCTGCCGGGACGGCTGCGGCTGCTGATCTACGCCGACGACCGCGGCAGCGCGGCGTGCTGGCTCGGCGGCGAGCAGCACGTGGTCGAGGTGGGCGGGTCCAACCTGACCACCGCGATGCGCCCGGCGTACCCGCCGGGACGGCTGAGCAACGCCTCGTCGGCATGGGGGCTCGACCCACCGGCGGCGTTCACGTTCGGGCGCGTCCCGGCCGGGGTCACCCGGGTCGAGGTGCACTTCCCGGGCGGGGTGACCCGCGAGGCGCAGGTCGACGGCGAGTGGTACCTGCTGGCGGCGACGGGCCGGCAAGCGCACGAGTTCTCCGAGATCACGAAGATCGTCGCGATCGGCCCGGGTGGGCGGGCGGAGCTGCCGGTCGAGCACGGCTGACAGGCGTACGGGCAGGTGGGGTGCGGTGGCGGTCGCGTCCCACCGGTCCGTACGTTCGGCCGTTCCTCCTGCTCGGCGCATTCGTGGCACACTGTCGCCTCGCGGACAGTTCATGTTCCGCGTTCACCCCCTCGGACGAAGGAAACCCCCTCGTGGATCTGGCCACCCTGCAGGCTCAGCAGACGCTGTTCATCAAGCAGCGCTTCACCATGATGATCAACCGGTACGAGGTCACGTCGGTGCAGCCCGACGGCACCCCCGGTCAGCAGCTGGCGTTCGTCGAGCAGAAGCGCATGGCCTTCAAAGAGCAGGTCACGCTGTACCGCGACGACAGCAAGACCGGCGTCTTCGCCGCCTTCAAGGCGCGCAGCGTGATCGACCTGGGCGCGACCTACGACGTCACCGACGAGAACGGCGCCCCGATCGGCCTGTTCAAGAAGGACTTCGCCAAGTCGCTGCTGCGCTCGACCTGGCACGTGGAGCCCGCCGGTGGCGCCCGCATCACCGGTCAGGAGCGGAGCCTGCCGATCGCGCTGCTGCGCCGCTTCGCCGACCTCACCTTCTGGCCCTACCACTTCGACTTCGTGCGCGACGGCCAGCCCGTGTTCTCCGTGGTGAAGAAGTTCGCGCTGGTGCGCGACAAGTACACCGTCGAGATCCACGACCCGGCGATCGACCGCCGCCTGGTCGTGGCGATGGCCGTGGCGCTGGACGCGCTCCAGGCCCGCTGATCCTCGGACCGCCCGTGGGGGCGTCGGCTGCGGCCGATGTCCCCACGTCCGTATCCAGGGTGTTTAATCTGTGGCCGAATAGCCTCGACCGCGCGGTCGCGGGCGCGCATCATCGCCTGCGGGGAACCGGCGTATGGCCGGGCGCCGCCGGGTCCCGCCGCGGCGCTCGGCTCTCGCGGGCTTGGCCGCCACAGGGGAGGCCAATCCCGCGCGCCGGGACACCGACGGCGGCGATCCCGGCCCGCCCGACGGCCCGGAGGACGTGCCCATGCTGCGGATCCACTTCACCGTGCAGGACCTCGCCCGGGTCCGGGTCGTCCGGCTGGGGCCGCTGGCGCTGGCTCAGCTGGCCGCGCCCGTCATGGCGGCTCGCGAGGAGGGCCACCTCTACGGGCGGTGGCGCTCCGCGGCGAAGGCCCGGCTGACCCCGCGCGCGATGCACACGGCGTCCCTGCTGTTCCCGCACCACGACCTGCAGGTCGACCTGATCACGCTGGCGGGCGCGGAGGCGAGCGCCGACGAGGCCGCCGAGAATCTGCTGTCCCTGTCGCCGCGGCAGCTGAACGCGGAGGTGGGACTGGTCCGGCTGGGCGGACGCCGACCGCCGCCATGGCTGCGCGACCTGGTCGCGGGCGACCACGAGGCCCGGCGCGACCTGGTGCGGGCGCTGCGGGAACTGCGGCGCGCGGCGATGCCCGACGACGCCGACGGCCGGATCGGCGGGCTCGTCGACGCCGAGCAGGCCGCGTTCGGCCATGTCCTGCTCGCCGAGGGGGTGGGAGCGGCGCTGTCCCGGCTGCACCCGCTGGTGCGCTGGGAAGCCCCGGTGCTGACGATCCCCTCCCACTACGACGGCGAGGTCACCCTGGACGGTGGCAGCCTGCTGCTGGCCCCGTCGGCCTTCTGCTGGCCGATGCCACACCTCTACACGTCGCAGGACCACCGGACCCGCGTGCTGGTGTATCCGGCGGTGCGTGATCTGCGACAGGCGGCGCTGCTGTGGGGCGACCGGTCAGCCCCGCCACAGGCGGCGCTGGCGGCGCTGCTGGGCCGGACCAGGGCCGCGGTGCTGGAGGCGGTCGCCGGGGGACCGGTCAGCACCACCGTGCTCGCCCGGCGGACGAACGTGTCCGCGCCGAGCGCGAGCCAGCACGCCACGGCGCTGCGCGCCGCGAACCTGATCACCTCGCGGCGGGCTGGTCCGTCGATGCTGCACGCGGTCACGCCGCTCGGCAGCTCGCTGCTGGCGGGGGTCACCGTCGGTCACGACCTGACCCTGCTGCAGTGAGAGTCCCACGTAGGTCAAGGTTCGGTAACGCTGTCGGACATATCTGACATACCAGGCGACGACCTGTTGAGTTGCCGGGCCCGGCGACCTACTTTTGATCGCCAACGACCCGTTGAGCTGCACCCCGAGCAGCTCGCCATGCGGCGTTGTCGATACGAGGGGTCCGCATGCTCAACGATGAGGCGCTCGTGGAGCGGTGGCTCGTGTCCGGCGGGCCGGAGTTGCAGTCCGAGGTCATCCGGCGGCTGCGGACCGGGGAGCGCCTCGACGGCCTGGCCCTGGACCGCATCGACGGCCGCTGGGACCTGCGTGGCCTGGGCGCGTCCGAAACGAGGTCCGCCGAGCCGGACAGCGCGCCCCGGCAGCCCGGCGCGATGACCTTCGGCTTCGAGTTCTCCGACGTCGCGGCGACGCTGGAGTTCCAGCACGCCCGCCTGGTAGACCTCGACCTGCGCGGCGCGCACCTGCCGCGGCTGCGGCTGTTCGGCTGCGTCATCGACAACAGCCTGTTCGACGGCGCGCACTGCGTCGGCCTGCGGATGTGGGCCACCGACGTCACCGACACCTCGTTCCTCGCCGCAGACCTGGCCCGCTCGTCGGTCGGCGGCTGGTACGCCGGACGCGGCAACCGGCTGCGCGACGTCGACTTCCGCCACGCCGACCTGTCCCGGCTGGGCTGCGGCGTCGCCGCGTTCACCGACGTCGACTTCGCCCACGCCCAGCTCGAGTGCACCAACTTCTGGCAGGCCAGCCTGGTCCGCTGCCGGTTCGCCGGGGTGCTGCGCGAGGTCGTGTTCGACGGCCGCGTCCTGGAGCCCGAGCGCGAGCTGGGCCCCAACCCG
Organism: Catellatospora methionotrophica; assembly: GCF_011297335.1. GTDB lineage: Bacteria > Actinomycetota > Actinomycetes > Mycobacteriales > Micromonosporaceae > Catellatospora > Catellatospora methionotrophica. The sequence continues at coordinate 43,611 of NZ_JAAOTJ010000036.1, forward strand.
ATGCAGGACGTCGACATGCGCGGCGTGACCGCGTTCGACGACGTCGACTTCCGCGGCGTGAACTTCGACCGCGTCAACCTGCCCGACCACCCGGCGCTGGTCGTGGTCCGCGGCGTCTCCCGCGTCGAAGCGGGCCTGCAGCGCCTGGCCGACCGCGACGACCACGCCGCCCAGGAGGCCCGCGGCCGCCTCCAGCACCTGCGCAAGTTCATGGGCGTAGCCGGCGGAGCCGACCAGGCCCTCATCGACATGCGTACCCTCATCGACCCCGAAGCCGCCCTCCTCCTCCGCATCCTCCTCACCTAGTCCGAAAACTTGAGGGTGAGTGGGCAGGCGGCAGCGTCTCGGCGTAGCGCAGCGGAGCCGGGACAGGGTTTGTCGTTGTATCGCGGTCAGGCGGCTGCCGGTTCGATGGTGACCT
>NZ_JAAOTJ010000037.1 GCF_011297335.1 Catellatospora methionotrophica
GGTGGGGCGGGTGGAGGGTGGGTGGAGGGTGGGGGTTAGGGGATGAGGTGGATGCGGATGGCGTGGGCGGTGGGGATGGTGGCTACGAGGATGGCGTGGCGGGGTTCGGGGACGTCGAGGAGGCGGTCGTGGCGGAGCGGGAGCAGGGGGGCCAGGCGGCGGTCGGTGAGGATCTCGTCGACGGTGCCGCGGTCGCCGCCGCAGACCAGGGCGGCCATGCTGTCGGCGTACGGCAGCAGGATGCGCGCGGCGATGTCGGCGGCGTCGCGGGCCGCGCCCGAGGCCTGGTTCTCCCGGCGGCGGGCGTAGCGCTGCTGTGACCAGCCGCCCGCGGCCGTACGCCCCTGCACGTAGAACGTGTCCACCTTGGAGCTGATCAGCTCGTCGCCGTCGGCGACCCCGACCGCGACCGCGTTGCGCCGGGCCAGCAGCAGCCCGAGCCGCCGGGGCACGGCCAGCGCCTCCAGTAGCGCGTCGACGTCGGCGATCGTGCCCAGACCCGGCGGCGGGACCAGTTCGGCGGTGTCGCCGTTGGCGGCGACCAGTTTCAGGCCCTCCTCCTGCGCGCCGTCGTGGCGCGAGTAGAAGCCGTCCAGCCAGCGGCGCAGCCGACGGGGTTCGACCTCGGCCCAGCGTCCCCCGCCCGCGGCGGGCTTGGCGACCATCAGCCGGCCAGGGCGTTCAGCGCGGCGTCCACATCGGCCTGGGTGGTGTACGCGTGGAACGAGGCCCGGATCCGGCCGTTGCGCACCGCGGTGCGGATGCCCGCGGCGGTCAGCTTGGCGTCCGCGCCGGGCACGTCCACGGTGACGATCGCGCTGTCGCCCGGCGGCAGGCCCAGCCCGGCCAGGAAGCTGTTGGCCAGGCCGACGTCGTGCGCGTTGATCGCGGCCACGCCGATCTCCTCGACGAGCTCCATCGCGGGTGCGGTGCCGACCCAGGCCTGCCAGGCGGGCGAGATGTCGAAGGCACGGGCGTCCTTGGCCAGCCGCAGCGGCAGGCCGTAGTACGAGCCGTGCACGTCCTCCCCCGCGTACCAGTTGGCGGCCAGCGGCCGGGTGCGCTCGCGTACGGCCTCGCTGAGGTAGATGAAGCCCGTGCCGCGCGGCGACATCAGCCACTTGTAGGCGACGGTGACCACCACGTCGGCCAGCGAGCCGTCGAACGGCAGCCAGCCGCAGGCCTGCGTCGCGTCGACGACGACCATGGCCCCGGCCGCGCGCGCCGCCGCCACGACCGCGGCGTAGTCGACGACCGCCCCGTCCGAGGACTGGACCAGGCCGAACGACACCACGTCGACGCTCGCGTCGATGCGCTCGGCGAGCCGGTCGGCGGGCGCGGTGCGCACGGTGACGCCCCGGTCGGCGTGCACCGCCCACGGGAACACCGCCGAGGTGAACTCCAGCTCGGGGACCAGCACGGTCGCCCCGTCGGGCACGGCCGCGGCGACCGGCGCGAGCAGCTGCGACACCTGCGCGCCGACCGCGACGTCGGCCGCGTCGACCCCGATGATCCGGGCGTACGACTGCCGGGCCCGCTCGGTCGACGCGCCCCACCCCTCCCACGAGGTGCGGCCCGCGCGCCAGTCGGCCAGCGCCGCCTGCAGGGCGTCGAAGGCCCGGTTCGGGGGCAGCCCGAAGCTGGCCGTGTTGAGGTAGCCGGGCTCGGCGGACCACAGCTGGGGGAGGTCGACACTGTCCATGATTGGCAGTATTCCACCGGTCACGGGCGATCACCGCGGGCCAATACGCGGTAGGTGGCCTGGTGTCGGTGGCAAGCGCCTGAGGCGGCCGCCGCCGTTGTGGTAACCAGAGGTGTGCAGGAGTCCCGCTCGCTGGTCCGGCTGACGGCGTACACCGACGGGGTCGTCGCCATCGCGCTGACCCTGCTGGTCCTGCCGCTGGTCGACACTGCCCGCGACGCGCAGACCGAGTCGGTCCGCGACCTGGTGCGCGAGCACGCCGGAGACTTCGCCGCGTTCGTGATGTCGTTCCTGGTGGTGTCGCTGTTCTGGATGGTGCACCGGCGGGTGTTCGACAACCTGGTCGACGTCGGCGAGGGCATCATGCTGCTCAACAGAATGTGGCTGCTGGGCGTGGTGTTCCTGCCGGTGCCCACGGCGGTGCTGACGTACGAGGTCAACCAGGGCCGCGGCGCGACCCTGCTGTACATGGCCAACCTGGTCTTCATCGCGCTCAGCGGGCTGCTGCTGTCGCTGCGCATCCGCGACCGGGTGCCGCTGCAGCGGCCGGGCCACGCCGAGGCCGTGGACCGGTCGGTGCGCCGTGGCGTGATCGCGACCAGTGCCATGGTGGGGACGTTGGTCGCCGCGATCTTCCTGGCCAACTTCGCGCTGCCGCTACTGGCCCTGATGCCCCTGCTGCAGGCCGTGGCGGAGCGGCGGGCCCGGCGCCACGGCCACCCGGCGGAGCACCACCACTAGCGGGATCCGCCTACAGGGCCTGGCGGAGCAGGGCGAGCAGCTCGGTGCCGTCGGCGACGACCGCGTCGGGGGTGTTCTCGCCGACCTCGCGCGGCTCGCCCTCGGGCATGAGGATGGCCGCGCCGACCCCGGCCCGCCGGGCGCAGACGACGTCGCGGTGCGGCTGGTCACCGACGTACCAGCAGTCGGCTGACGCCACGCCCAGGTCGCGTGCGGCGGCCCAGATCATGCTCGGGTGCGGCTTGTACACGCCCAGCTCGTCGCTGTAGACCTGGACCGCGATCGCGCCGGTCAGCCCGAACTCGTCGAGGGCCTCCCGGTGGGCCTGGCCGCAGGGCGTGTTGCTGACCACGCCGACCTGCATTCCCTGGCCGACGGTGAAGTCGAGCAGGTCGGCGATGCCGGGCCGCAGCCGCCAGTCCGGCCGCCGGGCCCACTGCCTGGTCAGGTCGCTGGCGTGCACCAGCACCGTGGCCCGTGCCACCGCGGGCCACTCGACCGCGATGAGCTCCCCCCAGAGCTGCTCGTGGCTGATCTCCAGGCACTCCTCGGTGTTCTCCCGCATCCGGTTCCTGGTCTTCTTCGCCTCGTCCAGCGCGTGGCGGATCTCGTCCTCGCCGACCACACCCCCGGTGAGCCGGTGTACCCGCTGGACGAGTGCGGCGTGCCGGTAAGGGGCGTCCTCGGGCTGGGGTGACCGTCCGGATTCGACGATCACCCCGCCGAAGTCGAGCAGCAGAGCGGTGGGGGTAGGCAGCATGGCGCTTACTCTGCCACGACGAGCGCCACCGCGAGGACTGAGATCACCACGCTGGACACCAGGGCGGTGACCAGGCGTCCACGGGGTGTGGCGAGCACCCGGCCGACCAGTGCCCCGCCCGCCGCGACGGTCAGCTGCCAGCTGGCCGAGGCGAGGAAGGCTGCGGTCACGAACACCGCGCCCTCGGGGCCGGTCAGCCCGTCCATCGCCTGCCGCCCGCCGAGGACCAGCGCGCCGAAGTACACGATGGTCATCGGGTTGAGCAGGGTCAGCCCGAGCAGGGCCAGGAAGGCCCGGCCCGGGGTGTCCAGCAGGTTCGTCTCGCGGGCCCGGGCCGGGTCGCGGTAGTGGCGGATCGCGCTCCACGCGGTGTGACCCGCGAGGTAGAGCAGCACGGCCACGGCGATCCAGCGCAGCGGCGTGGCGATCGGCTCGATCCAGCGGGCCAGGGCGGCCCCGCCGAGCACGGCGACCAGGGCGTAGATCCCGTCGGCGGCCGCCACGCCCAGGGCGGCGGCGGCCCCGATCCGCAGCGAGGTGCGGGCGGTGAGGCTCATCAGCAGTAGCGCGATCGCGCCGACGGGCACGGCGACGCCGTATCCCGCCAGCACGCCCGCCACGAGCGCGGCGGTCACGACTGCGGGCGGCTCGTTCCGGCCACGGGCCCACGCTGCTGTCGACGCCGTCCTTCCGCCGAGGCGGACAGGGGCGCGAGGCGCGGGCAGGTGGTCGTCATGCGCAACATTCTCCAGCCCCCGCCGCCCTGCCCGCGACCTGTTTTCCGGTCGATGCCTCAGACCCCGGTGCGGTGCCGGATCCACACGTTGGGCTCGACGTACACGGCCCAGTCGTGCTCCACGTCGACGTGGACAGGGGTCAGAGCCGTCGGCACGTGCACCGGGCCGGTGGCGTCGAACGGCAGCCCGGTCCAGTCCCGCCACTCCGCGCAGGTGCCGGGGATGACCATCGAGCGCGGGGCGATCTTCTCGATGACGCCGCCCGCGCGTACGTGCACCCGCAGCCACGGGTCCACGGGCAGGCCGTCGGGGCGCGTGCGGTACGCGTACACCGTCATGGGCTCCTCGGGGTCCTTCACCCCGTTGGGCCGCACGGGCGCGACCAGGTCGGCGAAGCCCAGCCGGGCCGCGTTGTCGCGCATCGCGGCCAGCATGATCGCGGACAGGCCGGTGCCCTGCCGGTCCGGGCGCACCGCGATCTCGATCGCGGAGACGATGTTGGGCTTGTCCCCCGCCACCCGGCCACGCAGGGCGCGGCGCAGCGCGCCGTCCCAGCCGTCGACCGGCAGCTCGTCACCCTCGGGCAGCAGGAAGGGCACGCTGTGGCCCTTGGCGAGCAGCCTGCCGGGCTCGTCGGGGTCCTCGGCCACCAGGATGAACTCCGGCCATTCCTGGACGGCCAGGCCGTAGTAGAGGTTCGAGATCGGGTCGTGGCGCATGAACTCCGGCCACGCCGTGGGCATGTCCCACAGGGCGGAGACCAGGTCAGGGCGCTGGTCGAGGGTGGTGATATGCATGACCGCGAGCCTCCTCCGCCGCACGGGAGCCGATCAACCGCATTATCGCGCGAAGGGCGCCCACCCCGGGTGGGGTGGGCGCCCTTCGCGGACGTACGAGTCAGACGTTGAAGCCGAGCGAGCGGAGCTGGTCGCGGCCGTCGTCGGAGATCTTGTCCGGGCCCCACGGCGGCAGCCACACCCAGTTGATCCGCATGTCGTTGACCAGGCCGCCACCGGGACCGGTGGTCAGCGCGGCGCGGGTCTGCTCCTCGATGACGTCGGTCAGCGGGCAGGCCGCCGAGGTCAGCGTCATGTCGAGGGTGGCCACGTTCTCGTCGTCGATGTGCACGCCGTAGACCAGGCCCAGGTCGACGACGTTGATGCCCAGTTCTGGGTCGACGACGTCCTTCATGGCCTCGCGAACCTCGTCGACCTCGGCCTTCTTCACGGCCTGCGGCGCGGCGGCCTCAGCCGGCACGGCCTCAGCCCGTACGGCCTCGACAGCGGTGTCGGTCTCGCTCATCACACTTCCTCCTTCTCGAGGGCGACGGCCTGCGCCACCGCGTCCTTCAACGCCATCCAGGACAGCAGCGCGCATTTGACCCGCGCGGGGTATTTGGCGACGCCGGCGAACGCGACCGCGTCCCCCAGCACCTCCTCGTCGGGCTCGATCTGGCCCTTGCCGCCCATCAGCTCGACGAACGCGGCGTGCACGGTGAGCGCGCCGTCGACCGTGCGGCCGTTGCACAGCTCGTAGAGCACGCTCGCGGACGCCTGGCTGATGGAGCAGCCCTGGCCGTCGTACGAGATGTCACTGATGGTCTCCCCGTCCAGGGCGACCCGGAGAGTGATCTCGTCGCCGCAGGTCGGGTTGACGTGGTGCACGTCCGCCGCGAACGGCTCGCGCAACCCGCGCCCCTGCGGGCGCTTGTAGTGGTCCAGGATTATCTCCTGGTAGAGCTGGTCGAGCTGCATGGCTAAGCGAAGACCTTCCGCACCTGATCCAGGCCGCGCACGAGCGCGTCGACCTCGTCGGTCGTCGTGTAGAGGTAGAACGAGGCCCGGGTGAGCGCGGGCACCGCGAAACGGTCGCAGATGGGCTTGGCGCAGTGGTGGCCGACCCGCACCTGCACACCGAGCGAGTCGAGCACCTGGCCCACGTCGTGCGGGTGGATCCCGTCGAGCGTGAACGAGATGGTCGCACCCCGGCCGACCGGCACCTTCGGGCCGTAGATGCGCAGGCCGGGCACGGTGTCCAGGGCGTCCAGCGCGTACGCCGTCAGCTCCTTGTCGTGCCAGGCGACCGCGTCCATGCCGACCGCGTTCAGGTAGTCGATCGCGGCGCCCAGCCCGACCGCCTGCGCGATCGGCGGGGTGCCCGCCTCGAACCGGGCCGGGGCCGGGGCGAACGTCGAGCCGGTCATCTTCACCGTCTCGATCATCGACCCGCCGCCCAGGAACGGCGGCATGGTGTTCAGCAGCTCCAGCCGCCCCCACAGCACGCCGATGCCGGTCGGGCCGAGCATCTTGTGGCCGGTGAACGCGATGAAGTCCGCGTCGTAGTCGACGACGTCCATCGGCAGGTGCGGCACCGACTGCGAGCAGTCGAGCATGAGCAGCGCGCCGACCTCGCGCACCCGCGCGGTGATCCGCGCGGTGGCGTTGACGGTGCCGAGCACGTTCGACATGTGCACGATCGAGACGATCTTCGTACGCTCGTTGACCAGCTCGTCGAGGTTGGTCTCGTCGAGGCGGCCGGACTCGGTCAGGCCGAACCACCGCAGCGTCGCGCCGGTGCGCTCGCAGAGCAGTTGCCACGGCACGATGTTGGAGTGGTGCTCCATCTCCGAGATCACGATCTCGTCGCCGGGGCCGAGCCGGAAGCGCGGGTCCTGGGCGTGCGGCCCGAAGGCGTGCGCGACCAGGTTCAGCGCTTCGGTGGCGTTCTTGGTGAACACCACCTCGTCGACGCTCGGCGCGCCGATGAACGCGGCGACCTTGGCCCGCGCGCCCTCGTACGCCTCGGTCGACTCGGTGCCCAGCGTGTGCACCGACCGGGCCACGTTGGCGTTGTGCTCGGCGTAGTACCGGGCCACCGCGTCGATGACCTGGCGCGGCTTCTGCGAGGTGTTGCCGCTGTCGAGGTAGACGAGCGGATGACCGTTGACCTCCCGGCCCAGGATCGGGAAGTCGGCGCGCACGCGCTCCACGTCGAAGCGCGGCTTGTCGTCGTACTGCGGCATCCCGGCCGGGATGGTCAGGGCGGTCATCGTCAGCTCAGCTCCCTCAGGCGGCCACGGCAGCCGTGCCGGCGCCGGCCGCGTAACGCTCGTAACCCTCGGCCTCGAGCTTGTCGGCCAGCTCCGGGCCGCCCTCTTCGACGATCTTGCCCGCGACGAAGACGTGCACGAAGTCCGGCTTGATGTAGCGCAGGATCCGGGTGTAGTGGGTGATCAGCAGCACGCCGGTGTCATTGTTCTCCTTGACCCGGTTCACGCCCTCGGAGACCACCCGCAGCGCGTCGACGTCCAGGCCGGAGTCGGTCTCGTCGAGGATCGCGATCTTCGGCTTGAGCAGCTCCAGCTGCACGATCTCGTGCCGCTTCTTCTCACCGCCGGAGAAGCCCTCGTTCACGTTGCGCTGGGCGAAGGCGGGGTCCATGCCCATCTTCTCCATCGAGCCCTTCAGCTCGCCGGCCCAGGTGCGCAGCTTGGGGGCCTCGCCGTCGATCGCGGTCTTCGCGGTGCGCAGGAAGTTCGCCACCGACACGCCGGGGACCTCGACCGGGTACTGCATGGCCAGGAACAGGCCCGCGCGGGCGCGCTCGTCCACGGTCATGGCCAGCACGTCCTGGCCGTCCAGGGTCACCGTGCCGCCGGTGATCTCGTACTTCGGGTGGCCGGCGATCGAGTAGGCCAGGGTCGACTTGCCGGACCCGTTCGGGCCCATGATGGCGTGCGTCTGGCCCGACTCCACGGTCAGCGTGACCCCGTGCAGGATCGGCTTGAGCTCGCCCTCGGGCAGCTTCACCGACACCTGAAGGTCGCGGATCTCCAACTTGCTCATCGGGTCACTCCATTGCTTGGCGTCATGCTGACGTAGACATCGCCGTCACGGACTTCGACGGGATAGACGGGTACGGGTTCGGTGGCGGGCAGGCCGGTCGGCGCACCGGTACGAAGATCGAAACGCGAGCCGTGCAGCCAGCATTCCAGCGTGCAGCCGTCGACCTCGCCCTCCGACAGCGCCACGGCGGCGTGCGAGCACTCGTCGTACGCGGCATAGAAGCCGTCGTCCTCCGTGTGCACCACCACGACCGGGGTGCCGGCGAGGTCCACCGCGAGCGCCGCGCCCTTGGCGACGTCGTCGGCGGCACACGCCCTGACGAAATCGGTCACGATCCCGCCTTCTCCAGTCGTGCCTCGATCGCCACCCCGAGGCGCTCGCGCAGGTCCTCGGCCGGGATCTTGCCGAGCAGCTCGGCGAAGAACCCGCGGACCACGAGCTTGCGCGCCTCGGACTCGGGGATGCCCCGGGCCATCAGGTAGAACAGCTGCTCGTCGTCGAAACGGCCGGTCGCCGAGGCGTGGCCCGCGCCGACGATCTCGCCGGTCTCGATCTCCAGGTTCGGCACCGAGTCGGCCCGCGCCCCGTCGGACAGCAGCAGGTTGCGGTTGACCTCGTAGGTGCTGGTGCCGGTGGCCTGGTCCTGGATCAGCACGTCGCCGACCCAGACCGTGTGCGCGCCCTCGCCCTGCAGCGCGCCGCGGTAGCCCACGTACGAGCGGCAGTCCGGCACCGAGTGGTCCACCAGCAGGCGGTGCTCGATGTGCTGCGCGCCGTCGGCGAAGTACAGGCCGTACAGCTCGGCCTCGCCGCCGCGGCCGGTGTAGTCGACGCTGGTGAACTGGCGCACCAGGTCACCGCCGAGCGACACCTGCACGTGCAGGATCTTCGCGTCGCGGCCCAGCTGCACCTTGATGTGCTGCGCCTGCACCGCGTCGGCGGCCCAGTCGGCGACCGTGACCAGGGTCAGCTTCGCGCCGTCGGCGACCGCGATCTCCACGTTGTCGGCCAGCGTCACGCTGCCGGTCTGCTCCAGCACCACCGTCGCCTCGGCGAACGCGCCGACGGCCAGGTAGGTGTGGGCCGCCGCCGCGCCGTCCGCGCCGTGGCCGTGCAGCCGCAGCACGACCGGCTCGGCCAGCACGGTCTCCTTGGCGACGTCGACCAGCAGCGCGTCGGCCGCGTTCTCGTACGCCCAGGCGCTGATCCGGTCGAACGGGGTGAGCACCCCGCCGATGCGCGCGTCCGAGCGCGACACCGTCGACACGGTGACGCCCGCGGGCAGCTCGCCGTGCTCGTGCTTGGGCGCGGCCACCGCCGTGACGTCCCCGGCCACCAGCCCGCGCAGGCGCTTGAGCGGCGTGAAGCGCCACTCCTCCTCGCGACCGGTCAGGGCCGGGAAGTCGGCCACGTGGAACGAGCGCAACGCCTGGGACTTGGTCTTGGGCGGTGCGATAACTTCGGTGCTCATCAGCCGACGGCGCCTTCCATCTGCAGTTCGATCAGTCGGTTCAGTTCCAGGGCGTACTCCATGGGGAGCTCCTTGGCGATCGGCTCGATGAAACCGCGCACGATCATCGCCATGGCCTCGTCCTCGGACAGGCCCCGGCTCATCAGGTAGAACAACTGGTCGTCGCTCACCTTGGAGACCGTCGCCTCGTGGCCCATCGACACGTCGTCCTCGCGGATGTCGACGTACGGGTAGGTGTCCGAGCGGGAGATGGTGTCGACCAGCAGCGCGTCGCACTTGACCGTGCTCTTGCTGTGGTGCGAGCCCTCCATGACCTGGACCAGGCCGCGGTACGAGGTGCGGCCGCCGCCCCGGGCGATCGACTTGCTGATGATCGTCGACGAGGTGTGCGGAGCCGCGTGCACCATCTTCGCGCCCGCGTCCTGGTGCTGGCCCTCACCGGCCATCGCCACCGAGAGCACCTCGCCCTTGGCGTGCTCGCCGACCATGAACACGGCCGGGTACTTCATGGTGACCTTGGAACCGATGTTGCCGTCGACCCACTCCATGGTCGCGCCCTCGTGGCAGACGGCGCGCTTGGTGACCAGGTTGTAGACGTTGTTCGACCAGTTCTGGATCGTGGTGTACCGGCAGCGCGCGTTCTTCTTCACGATGATCTCGACGACCGCGCTGTGCAGCGAGTCCGACGAGTAGATCGGCGCGGTGCAGCCCTCGACGTAGTGCACGTACGCGCCCTCGTCGACGATGATCAGGGTCCGCTCGAACTGGCCCATGTTCTCGGTGTTGATCCGGAAGTAGGCCTGCAGCGGGATCTCCACGTTGACGCCCGGCGGCACGTAGATGAACGAGCCGCCCGACCACACGGCGGTGTTCAGCGCGGCGAACTTGTTGTCGCCCACCGGGATGACCGTGCCGAAGTACTCCTTGAACAGCTCCGGGTGCTCCTTGAGCGCCGTGTCGGTGTCCAGGAACAGCACACCCTGCTGCTCCAGGTCCTCACGGATCGCGTGGTAGACGACCTCGGACTCGTACTGCGCGGCGACACCGGCCACGAGGCGCTGCTTCTCCGCCTCGGGGATGCCGAGCTTGTCGTACGTGTTCTTGATGTCCTCGGGGAGGTCTTCCCAGCTCGCCGCCTGCTTCTCGGTCGAGCGCACGAAGTACTTGATGTTGTCGAAGTCGATGCCGGACAGGTCCGCGCCCCAGTTCGGCATGGGCTTGCGGCCGAACAGGCGCAGGCCCTTGAGCCGCAGGTCGAGCATCCAGTCGGATTCGCTCTTCTTGCTGGAGATGTCGCGGACCACGGCCTCGTTCAGCCCGCGCCGGGCGTTGACGCCGGCCAGGTCCGAATCGGCCCAGCCGTACTCGTACTTGCCCAGGCCAGCGAGCTGGTCCTCGGTCGAGATGATCTGCTCGGTCATGAGTCCGTCCTCATCGTGACGCCATCGTGGATCTGAAGAAGCTCGGTTCGTCCCGCCGGAGCCGGCGCGCCACCAGGCGGCGCTCCGGGACGGAACAGTTTGGGTGGTATGTGAGTGGTGCACACCCCGTCGCCGTGCGCGATCGTCGCGAGCCGCTGCACGTGCGTGCCGACCAGGCGACCGATCACCTCGGTCTCGGCCTCGCACAGCTGCGGGAACTCGGCGGCGACGTGCGCGACGGGGCAGTGGTGCTGGCACAGCTGCCCGCCGGTGGCGATCGTGGACGCGCTCGCAGCGTATCCCTGCGCGGTCAGCGCCTCCGCGAGCGCCTCCGCACGGGCGAGAGGATCGTCACCCGAGTCGCGTACGGCGGCCTCGCAGCGCTGCTCCAGCACCGAGATCTGCGCCGCCGCGAAGGCGGCCACCTCGCGCTCGCCGCCGCGCTCGGCGATCCAGCGCAGCGCGGCCGTGGCCAGGCCGTCATAGGCGTGGCGGCCCAGCCCGTCGCGGGCACTGTCGGTCAGTGAGAAGATCTTGGCGGGCCGTCCCCGGCCCCGGGGGCCGCGCAGCACCTGCTCGCGGGCGGCGACCAGGCCCTCGGCGAACATCGCGTCAAGGTGACGACGCACTCCCGCCGGACTGAGGCCTAGTTCGGCCCCCAGCGCCGCCGCGGTCGCGGGGCCCTGGGCGAGCAGTTCGATCACCCGGCCTCGCGTGGCCGGATGGGCCAGGCGGCGGTCGGATGCCTCGACGATCACCGCACCCTTTTTCACTACACCAGTGTTACTTATTTACTTCGACGTGCGCAAACCGCCCCCGGGGTGACCCGTGACACCCAGGCTGCCCTAACTCGGCGCGTCCGGAACGCGCGCCTACCATCGGTTCGTGCGTGATGTCGACACCGCCCATGCGGCCGGATTCGTCCCCCGGGTAACCCGGCTCCTGGAGCGGGTGCCGGGCGCCCGGCGACTGCTCGACGCCGACGCGGTCACCCGCCGCCGGCTGGCCCTGGCCGGGCTGGCCGGCAACATCGGCATCGTGGTCACCGGCGGCGCGGTCCGGCTCACCGGGTCTGGCCTGGGCTGCCCCACCTGGCCCAAGTGCACCGAGGACTCGTACACCGCGACCGAGGCGATGGGGATCAACGGGGCGATCGAGTTCGGCAACCGGCTGCTCACCTTCGTGCTGTCGGCGATCGCCATCGCGCTCGTGCTGGCCGTGTGGCGGCACGCCCGGCTGCGCCGCCCCGCGGTGATCCTCGCGCTCGGCATCCCCGGCCAGGGCGTGGTAGGCGGCATCACCGTGCTCACCGACCTCAACCCGTACGTGGTGGGGCTGCACTTCCTGCTGTCCGCCGCGATGATCGGCGGCTCCTACCTGCTCTGGCAGCGCACCGTGGACCGCCCCGCGGTCACCGGCACCGCCGTCAGGCTGCGCCCGCTCACCTGGGCGCTGACCGCCGCCTCGGCGGCCGTCGTGGTGATCGGCGTGGTGGTCACCGGCAGCGGCCCGCACGCCGGGGACGACAAGGCCCACCGCACCGGCCTCAACCCCGAGATGATCTCCCAGCTGCACGTGGACGCCGTCTTCCTCATGCTCGGCCTCGCCGTCGCCTGCTGGTTCGCCGCCCGCGCCGTCGGCGGCTCCGCGATGGCCCGCGCATCGGCGATCCTGCTCGGGGTGCTGCTGGCCCAGGGCGCCATCGGCTTCGTGCAGTACTTCACCCACCTGCCGCCGCTGCTGGTCGGCGCGCACATGGCCGGGGCGTGCGCGGTGTGGGTCGCCACCCTGGCCGTGGTCTGGGCCACCGGATTCGACGACGCCCCCGCAGCCGATGGGAGCGCGTCCAGCCTGACCAGCGGCAAAACGAACCGGACATTGGTCACCGTCCGGTAACCGCCAGATTCCGATCCGGTCGTCAACCAGTCGCGCAAGCCCCTCACAGACCGCCCGGCAGAGCGATGATGGCGGGGTGCCCACCTCTCTGCGCCGCGCGCCGCAGGCCCACCCGGAGGACTCCCTCCCCGGCGTGGTGACCCGCACCTTCACCACCACCGGTGGACTCGACTACTGGGCCAGCGTGCGGCACGCCGAGAGCGCCGCGCAGGTGACCGAGGAACTGGCCACCCTGGTCCGCACCGGCCGCGCCACGGTCGCCCGCGAACCGCTCGCGCACGCCGTCGAGCTGCTGCTGAGCACCCTCGACCACGCCGACGACGCCTCCGGCGCGCTGGACAACCTGCTCAACCGCCTGCTGGCCGTGCACGCCGAGGCCTGCCGCCAGGCCGCCCCGGACCCCGTCGAGCTGGCCGACTGGCTGGTCACCGTGCAGTTCGACACCGGCCGCTGGTGCCCGGTCGACATCTGGGCGTACGGCCCCGCCCTCGGCCCCGGCGGCCTGGACCACTACCGGGCCGTCGTACGCCGCCGCTGGGCCGCCGACCCCGGTGACCTGAGCGCCCGCGACGCCGTCGAGCGCCTGGCCCGCTGGGAGCGCGACACCGCCACCCTGATCGAGGTCATCGGCGGCGACCTCAAACACGCCGCCCAGTACGGCCGCCTGGCCCGCGCCCTGGCCGACATAGGCGACCCCACGGCCGCTCGCTCCTGGGCCGAACGCGGCCTCGCCGCCCACCCCGACGACCCCCCAGGCGCCGGCCTCCGCGACTTCCTCTCCCGCACCCCCTGACCCGGCCCGGTTCCGCACCACCCGGCCCGTGGCACGGCGAAGATCGCCGTTTCAGGTCAGAACCCGGGGTTGGACCCGAGGTTCTGGCCGGAAACAGCGATCTACATAACGGAGAGCGGCGCTAGAGGGCCCAGGCGATGGCGGCGGCCAGGCGGGTTGCCGCGCCTTCGTCGTGGAGCATGAAGACCGAGGGTTCGGTGAGTTCGAGTTCGACCAGCAGGGGGTTGCCGCGCTCGTCGGGGATGAGGTCGACGCGGGCGTAGACGAGGCCGTCGGACAGGGTCGCCACGACCGCCTCTCCGACGGCACGCTCGGCCGACGTGGGCGACCGGGGCGTGATCTCCTCGGGCTTGTACAGCGTCTCGACGCCCTCGTCGGGGCCGGTGAGCATCGGGCCCTTGCGGATCGCGTGGCTGTACGCCAGGCGTCCGGTGTCCGGGTCGGCGAAGAACAGCAGCGCGGTCTCACCGTAGGAGTCCACGGCGGGCAGGTACGGCTGGACCATCGTGATCCGCCCGGCGGCCTGGAGGCGGCGTACGTGGGCGAGGGCCTGCTCGGCGTCGGCGGGGCCGTAGCGGCCCGTGTCGCGGCTGCCGGCGCTGACCGCGGGCTTGATGACGTACTCGCCGGGGGTGGTCGGGGCCGTCCACGGGTCGCCGGGGGCCAGGAACGTGGTCGGGGTGACCGGGAGCCCGGCGGCGGCCAGCTCGGCCAGGTAGCGCTTGTCGGTGTTCCAGGCGACCGTCGCGGCCGGGTTGACCAGGCGGGGCACGGTCGCCGCCCAGGCCAGGAACGCATCGTGGCGCTGGGCGTAGTCCCACGGGGAGCGCAGCACGACCAGGTCGTAGGAGGTCCAGTCGACGGCGGGGTCGTCCCAGACCGCAGGTGACGCGTCGACGCCGAGGGCCGCCAGCGCGGGCAGCACCAGCCGGTCGTCCTCCTCCAGCAGCGGGATCTCGGCGCAGGTCACGATCGCGACGCGCGGACGGCCTCCGGAAGGGGCGGAACCGGCGTCGGAAACCAGGGCGACCCGGGCCGGGGCCCGGGTCGCGTGGTCAAGGGATGTGCTCACAAGATCCGAATATAACGCGGGATCTGAAAAAACCTCAGCGCGACAGGACTCGCTTGGACATGCTGCGCCAGAGGTCGTTCGTGGGGCGCATGAGCTCGATCAGCTCGCGCTCCCACTCGTTCTCCACGGTGATGCCGGCCTTCTCGCAGGCGGCCCGGGCCGCGTCGGTGCTGGGAGCCATCTGGTCGGCCCCATGCTCCGTCATTGCCCACCAGCACGATGCGCGCACCGCGCCGTCCGACGTACTCGACGACTCCCTTCGCTCCCCCGTGCTCGCTCGCGAAAGCGCGCAGGACCGCCACGAGGTTGGCGGCGGGGTGGACGATGGTCGTCGTCGTATCTGAACCTTCTGCCATACCAAGCACGATAAGCAGAACGGGTGTCCCGTGGAGGGATGGTGAGGGCCTTTTGTGATTCCTGTTACGTGATCGCAACCCTGTGTTTAGAGATCCACTGTCCAGGTTCGCCCGGAAATAGCATCGTCAATGCGTCTCAGAACGGACACTTTTCAGTCAGCTGGCCGACACCCGGTTCAGAAAAAGGGCGTGTCCGGCCGAAACAGGTAAGAACCGCTCAGATGAATACGTCGACCGCGGCGGCCACGAACACGATCGTGAGGTACGCCGTGGACCAGTGGAACAGCCGCATCGGCTTGACGTCCTCACCCTTGACCGTCCGGCTGTACAGGCCGTGGGCCTCCAGGATGAAGAAGCCGCCGCAGATCAGCGCGGGCAGGCCGTACACCGACGACATGCCCAGCGGCCACACCGCCAGCGACACGGCCACCGTGAGCCAGGAGTAGACC
Organism: Catellatospora methionotrophica; assembly: GCF_011297335.1. Taxonomy (GTDB): domain Bacteria; phylum Actinomycetota; class Actinomycetes; order Mycobacteriales; family Micromonosporaceae; genus Catellatospora; species Catellatospora methionotrophica. The sequence goes on from NZ_JAAOTJ010000037.1 coordinate 15,244, forward strand.
ACGGATTCGAGCGCGACGCGACGCGGGGTCGCCACCACCGTCAGCATCGGGATGCCGGCCTTGGCGTAGTCGTCCTTGAACCGGATGGCCAGCGCGTAGAAGTGCGGCATCTGCCAGAAGAAGACGACGCCGAACAGCAGCCAGGCGGCCGGGGCCAGCGAGTTCGTCACAGCGGCCCAGCCGATGAGCACCGGCATCGCCCCGCACACGCCACCCCAGAAGGTGTTGTACTGCGTGGTGCGCTTGAGCCAGGCGGTGTAGATCACGTCGTAGTAGACGATCGCGGCCACGGTCAGCGCGGTGGCCAGCCAGTTGGTGAACGCCGCCATCAGCAGGGTCGAGGTGACCGCGAGCGTGAGGCCGAACACCAGCGCGTTCTTGGGCGAGATCTTGTGGGTCGCCAGCGGGCGGCGCGAGGTGCGGCCCATCAGCGGGTCGATGTCGCGGTCGATGTAGCAGTTGATCGCGCTGGCCCCACCGGCCGCGAACGAGCCGCCGACCAGTACGACGAGCATCAGCCAGATCGAGGGCAGCCCCTCGGCGGCCAGCATCATCGCCGGGATCGTGGTGACCAGCAGCAGCTCGACGATGCGCGGCTTGGTGAGCGACACGTATGCGCCCACCATCGCCCATCTGGCCTTGCGCTGCTGCAGCTGCACGGCACGGGCTGCCGCCCCCGGCTGGACCGGGATCACGGCGGTGCGGGGGGACGGGAGATCTACGGTGGCCGCCTCAGGCGACTCTGCGGCGAGCGTGCTCACCCGCAACAGGGTACGGCAACGCTGGTCAACCCCTGCGAGCGCTCCGCCACACCCGGAATGGACGGGTTCACACATGCGCTGTGCGCGGTATGAGTAGGGTCAACACCGACGCCTGGCGACACCGTGGCCGCCCGGACGATGATGCTTCATACCTGCCGGAGCCCCTGGGCGTGGCGATACTTCCACGGCCTGGCGCGACGGAAACGAGTCGCTAGGAGTAGCACAGCTGTGACCGAGCAGTTGATCTGGTCTGACATCGACCGCCGCGCGGTGGACACCGCCCGCGTTCTGGCCATGGACGCCGTCGAGAAGGCCGGCAACGGCCACCCGGGCACCGCGATGAGCCTGGCCCCCCTGGCTTATCTGCTGTTCCAGCGGGCCATGCGGCTCGACCCCAACGATCCGGACTGGACCGGCCGCGACCGCTTCGTGCTCTCCGCCGGCCATTCCTCCCTCACCCAGTACGTGCAGCTCTACCTGGCCGGCTACGGCCTGGAGCTGTCGGACCTGCAGGCGCTGCGCCAGTGGGGCTCGCTGACCCCGGGTCACCCGGAGCACGGGCACACCCGCGGCGTGGAGACCACCACCGGCCCGCTGGGCCAGGGCCTGGGCAACGCCGTCGGCATGGCGATGGCGGCGCGCCGCGAGCGCGGCCTGTTCGACCCGGACGCCGCTCCCGGCACCAGCCCGTTCGACCACCACATCTTCGTGATCTGCTCGGACGGCGACATCGAGGAGGGCGTGACCCACGAGGTCTCCTCGATCGCGGGCCACCAGAAGCTCGACAACCTCATCGTCTTCTACGACGACAACGAGATCTCGATCGAGGACAACACCCTCATCGCGAAGTCCGAGGACGTCTGCAAGCGCTACGAGGCGTACGGCTGGCACGTCGAGAAGGTCGACTGGACCGGCGGCAACACCGGCTACCACGAGGACGTCCCGGCGCTGTGGGCGGCGATCCAGCGCGCCAAGGCGGTCACCGACAAGCCCAGCTTCATCGCGCTGCGCACCATCATCGGCTGGCCCGCGCCGACCAAGCAGAACACCGGCAAGATCCACGGCTCGGCGGTCGGCCCGAACGAGGCCGCCGCGGTCAAGGAACTGCTCGGCTTCGACCCGGCCGTGGCGTTCCCGGTCGAGGAGCAGGTGATCGAGCACACCCGCGCGGCCGCCGAGCGGGGCCGCCAGCTGCACGAGCAGTGGGAGACGGCTTTCCACGACTGGGCCAAGGCCAACCCGGAGCGGCTGGCGCTGTTCGACCGGATGCGCACCCGCACCCTGCCCGACGGCTGGGAGAAGGCGCTGCCGAGCTTCCCGCACGACCCGAAGGGCCTGGCCACCCGCGCCGCGTCCGGTCAGGTGCTCAACGCGCTCGCGCCGGTGCTGCCGGAGCTGTGGGGCGGTTCGGCCGACCTGGCCGAGAGCAACAACACCACGATGAAGGGCGAGCCGTCGTTCGTCCCGGCCGAGTTCGCCACCAAGGAGTTCCCGGGCGACGAGTACGGCCGCACGCTGCACTTCGGCATCCGCGAGCACGGCATGGGCTCGATCATGAACGGCATCGTGCTGCACGGCGGCACCCGCGTGTACGGCGGCACGTTCCTGGTCTTCTCCGACTACATGCGCCCGCCGGTGCGCCTGGCCGCGCTGATGAAGCTGCCGGTGACGTACGTCTGGACGCACGACTCGATCGGTCTGGGCGAGGACGGCCCGACCCACCAGCCGGTGGAGCAGATCACCGCGCTGCGGGCCATCCCCGGCCTGGACGTGGTGCGCCCCGCCGACGCCAACGAGACCGCGCACGCCTGGCGGATGGCGCTCACGCACACCGACCGGCCCACCGCGCTGGCGCTGACCCGCCAGAACGTGCCCACGCTCGACCCGGCGAAGATCACCGGTTTCGAGAAGGGCGGCTACATCCTGGAGGAGGCCTCCACCGGCACCCCGCAGGTGATCCTGATCGGCACCGGCTCCGAGGTCTCCATCTGCCTGAAGGCGCAGGAACTGCTGGAGGACGAGGACGTGCCCACGCGCGTCGTGTCGATGCCGTGCCAGGAGTGGTTCCGCGCGCAGGACGCGGGGTATCGGGAGTCCGTGCTCCCCGCCGCCGTGAAGGCCCGTGTCAGTGTCGAGGCCGGTATCGCCATGTCGTGGCGGGACCTGGTCGGCGACGACGGCGAGTCGGTGAGCCTGGAGCACTACGGCGCCTCGGCCCCGGCCGCGACCCTGTTCGAGAAGTTCGGTTTCACCCCGGAGGCGGTCGCCGAGGCGGCCCGCCGCTCCCTGTCCAAGGTAGGCGAGTGACTATGACTGACGCACTGGGCGAACTCTCCGCCGCGGGCGTGGCGGTATGGCTCGACGACATCTCCCGTGAGCGGCTCACCGCGGGCGGCTCGCACACGGCCCTGAGCAAGCTGGTCGACGAGTCCCACGTCGTCGGCGTGACCAGCAACCCGACCATCTTCGCGGGCGCGCTGGGCGGCAGCGACGACTACGACGTGCAGCTGCACGACCTGAAGGTGCGCGGGGTGTCGGTCGACGAGGCCGTGCGCATGCTCACCACGTACGACATCCGCTGGGCGTGTGACGTGATGCGCCCGGCGTTCGACGCCTCGGACGGCGTCGACGGCCGGGTGTCCATCGAGGTCGACCCGCGGCTGGCCGACCAGACCGAGCCGACCATCGCCGAGGCCAAGCAGCTGTGGTGGCTCGTCGACCGGCCCAACCTGTTCATCAAGATCCCGGCAACCCGGGCCGGCCTGCCCGCGATCACGGCGACGCTGGCCGAGGGCATCAGCGTCAACGTGACGCTGATCTTCTCGCTGGAGCGCTACCGCGCGGTGATGGACGCCTGGCTGGCCGGTCTGGAGCAGGCGAAGGCCAACGGGCACGACATCTCGAAGATCGAGTCCGTCGCGTCGTTCTTCGTGTCGCGCTTCGACACCGAGATCGACAAGCGGCTGGAGAAGATCGGCACCCCGGACGCGCTCGCCCTGCGCGGGCAGGCCGCGGTCGCCAACGCGCGGCTCGCGTACGGCGCGCACCTCGAGGTCGTCAACGGCCAGCGCTGGGCCGCCCTCAAGGCCGCCGGGGCCAAGCCGCAGCGCCCGCTGTGGGCCTCCACCGGCACCAAGAACGAGGCGTACCCGGACACGCTCTACGTCGAGCAGCTGATCGCGCCGAACACGGTCAACACCATGCCGGAGAAGACCATGAAGGCCTTCGCCGACCACGGCAAGGTGCCCGGCGACACCATCACCGGCAACCTGCAGTCGGCCGAGATGGCCATCGACGGGCTGCGCGCGGTGGGCGTCGACTACGACGACGTCGTGGAGTTCCTGGAGCGCGACGGCGTGGCGAAGTTCGACGCCAGCTGGAAAGAACTGCTCGCGGGCGTGCAGGCGAAGCTGGAGCAGGCGTGAGCGAGCGGAGCGAGCGAACCATGTCGCAGGTTCTTCACGCTGCCGACGAGCGCAGCGAGGAGAAGGCGTGAGCGAGAGCATTGAAGAGGTCGTGTTCGGCGGCGGGTTGACCGTGCGGGTGGCCCGTGAGGTCGCCGCCGCCGCCGAACCGGTGCTGGCGCAGCTGCTGGCCGACGGCGTGCCCGCGAAGCTGGCCGCCAAGGACGCCACGCTGTGGGGCCCGGACGCGCAGGCCGAGGCCGCGATCCGGCTGGGCTGGGTGGACACGTTCCAGCGCAGCCGGGACCTGCTGCCGCAGCTCGCCGAGCTGTGCGAGGAGCTGGCCGACCTGGACCACGTGGTGCTGGCCGGCATGGGCGGCTCCTCGCTGGCTCCCGAGGTCATCGCGCTGACCCTGGGCAAGCGGCTGACCGTGCTGGACACCACCGATCCGGGCCAGCTGGCCACGGCGCTGGCCGACCGGCTCGACCGCACCGTGGTGGTGGTGTCGAGCAAGTCCGGCGGCACCGTGGAGACCGACAGCCACCGCCGGGCGTACCTGCAGGCGTTCCTCGACTCCGGGCTCAGCCCGGCCGAGGCGGGCCGGCACTTCGTGGTCGTCACCGACCCCGGCTCGCCGCTGGAGGCGACCGGGCGCGAGATGGGCGCGTTCGTGCTGCTGGCCGACCCGGACGTGGGCGGCCGCTACGCCGCGCTGACCGCGTTCGGCATGGTGCCGACGGCGCTGGCCGGGGTGGACGTGGCCGAGCTGCTGGACCAGGCGGAGGAGTTCGCGACCACGCTGACCGGCGACACCGGCAACCCGGCGTTCACGCTCGGCGCGGTGCTGGGCGCGGCGGCTCTGCGGGGCCGCGACAAGCTCGCGCTGGTCGACGACGGCAGCGGCATCACCGGCCTGGGCGACTGGGCCGAGCAGCTGATCGCCGAGTCCACCGGCAAGCAGGGCTCGGGCATCCTGCCAGTCGTGGTCGAGACCCCGATCAGCGCCGGGGCGACCGGCTCCGACGTGCTGACCGCCACCATCGGCGGCGCGCTGGGCGTCGGCGCGGTGCCGGGCAGCGGCGTGGTCCCGCACGTCTCGGTCAACGGGCCGCTCGGCGCGCAGTTCCTGTGCTGGGAGGTGGCGACCGCGGTGGCCGGGCGAGTGCTCGGCATCGACCCGTTCGACCAGCCCAACGTCACCGAGTCCAAGCAGAACACCAACAAGATCCTCGACGAGGGACTGCCGGCGGCGACGCCGTCGTTCACCGAGGGCGCGATCGTCGGGTACGGCGAGGCGAACTCCCTGGAGACGGCGTCGCTGGAAGGCGCCCTGCGCGCCCTGCTCGGGGCCACCGGCGAGCACGGCTACCTCGCCGTCATGGCCTACCTGGACCGGTTCGCCGACGCCGACACCGCCAAGCTGCGCGAGCTGCTGGCCGCCGCGTCGGGCCGCCCGGTGACGTTCGGCTGGGCGCCGCGTTTCCTGCACTCGACCGGCCAGTACCACAAGGGCGGCCCGCAGGCCGGGGCGTTCCTGCAGATCACCGGTGACGCGGCCGCGGATCTGGCCGTGCCGGGCAGGCCGTACACCTTCGGTCAGCTGCAGGCGGCGCAGGCCGCGGGCGACCGGCAGGCGCTGTCCGGGCGGGACCGCCCGCTGCTGCACCTGCACCTGACCGACCGGGCCAAGGGCATCGCCCAGCTGCTGGACGTGGCGGCCCGCCTCCAGTCCCACAAGGAGAGGTGACGTCACGTGACCGTGTCGTCCGACCCGCAGCGGGTCAATCCGCTGCGGGACCCCCAGGACCGCCGACTGCCGCGGGTCCCGGAGCCATGCGCGCTCGTCATCTTCGGGGTCACCGGTGACCTCGCCCGCAAGAAGCTCATCCCCGCCGTGTACGACCTGGCCAACCGGGGCCTGCTGCCGCCCGGCTTCGTGATCGCCGGGTTCGCCCGGCGTGACTGGGGCGACGGCGACTTCGAGAACGTGGCCCGCACCGCGGCCATGGAGCACGCGCGTACCCCGTGGCGCGAGGAGGTCTGGGCCCGGCTGGCGGGCAACTTCCGCTTCGTCGGCGGCGCGTTCGACGACGACGCCGCGTTCGACCGGCTGCACGACTGCCTGAACGAGCTGCGCGACTCGCACGGCATCCAGGGCAACGCCGCGTTCTACCTGTCGATCCCCCCGGCGGCCTTCCCGACCGTGCTCAAGCAGCTGGAGCGCACCGGGATGGCCGACAACGCCCGGTCGGGCGGCTGGCGGCGGGTCGTGGTGGAGAAGCCGTTCGGCGAGGACCTGGAGTCGGCCAAGGCGCTCAACGACCTGGTCGACGACGTGGTCACCGCCGAGGACGTCTTCCGCATCGACCACTACCTGGGCAAGGAGACGGTCCAGAACATCCTGGCGCTGCGCTTCGCGAACTCGCTGTTCGAGCCCATGTGGAACTCCAAGTACGTCGACTCGGTGCAGATCACGATGGCCGAGGACGTCGGCATCGGCACCCGGGCCGGTTTCTACGACGCGACCGGCGCGGCCCGCGACGTCATGCAGAACCACCTGATGCAGCTGCTGGCGCTGGTCGCGATGGAGGAGCCGACCACGTTCGACGCCTCCGAGATCCGCGCGGAGAAGCTGAAGGTGCTGCGGGCCGTGGTGCCGCCCAAGGACGTGACCGCCGAAACGGTACGCGGGCAGTACCTGACCGGCTGGGTGGCCGGCGCGCGGGTGCCGGGTTACCTGGAGGAGTCGGACGTCCCGCCGGACTCGAACACCGAGACGTACGCGGCGGTGCGGCTGACCATCAAGAACCGGCGCTGGGCCGGGGTGCCGTTCTACATCCGGGCGGGCAAGCGCCTGCCGCGCCGGGTCACCGAGCTGGCCGTGCTGTTCAAGAAGGCGCCGCACCTGCCGTTCTACCCCGAGGACGTGGAGCTGCTGGGCAACAACCAGCTGGTCATCCGGGTCCAGCCGGACGAGGGCGTGATGCTGAAGTTCGGCTCCAAGGTGCCCGGCACCCAGATGGAGCTGCGCGACATCACCATGGACTTCGCCTACGGCGAGGCGTTCACCGAATCCAGCCCCGAGGCGTACGAGCGGCTCATCCTCGACGTGCTGCTCGGCGACCGGACGCTGTTCCCGGACGCCGCCGAGGTCGAGGAGGGCTGGCGCATCATCGACCCGCTGGAGGACGCCTGGGCGGGCACCAAGCCCGCGACGTACCGGGCCGGCGAGTGGGGTCCGCGCGAGGCCGACGAGATGCTGGCCCGCGAGGGCCGCACCTGGCGGCGGGCATGAATTCAGACCTTTCTGGGAGAGGGACGCAATGCTAGCCCTGTGGGACACCACCGGTAACGAGGTCGTGCGCAAGCTCGCCTCGGAGCGGCGCAACGCGGGCGGCGTCGCCAGCGGGCTCGCCCTCAACCTGGTCGTCGTCGTGGACGAGGGCCGGGTGCGCCAGGTCGAGGACGCGGCCACCATCGCTGCCGCGTCGCACCCCTGCCGCCTGCTCGTGGTCACCCGCGGCCCGGTCGCGGGCGTCGACGGGACGACCGCGATGGCCAAGAACCGGCTCGACGCCGAGATCGTCGTCGGCGGCCGGCTCGGGCCGTGCGAGGCCGTCATCATGCGCATGCACGGCCGCCTCGCCCTGCACAGCGAGTCGGTGGTCATGCCGCTGCTGGCCCCGGACGTGCCGGTGGTCACCTGGTGGCACGGCTGCCCGCCCGAGCACATCGCGTACGACCCGCTGGGCGTCGTCGCGGAGCGCCGGATCACCGACATCGCCCAGTGCCCCGACCCCGCCGCAGCGCTGCACCAGCGGGCGGTGGACTACGCCCCCGGCGACACCGACCTGTCCTGGACCCGGCTTACCCCGTGGCGTTCGCTCATCGCGGGCGCGTTCGACACCGCGTCGTCGGGCGCGCTGTCGGCCACGGTGCACGCCGCCGCGGGCGACCCGCTGGGCGCGCTGCTGCGCGGCTGGATCGTGGCCCGGATGGGGGTGCCGGTGCAGCTGGCCGAGGTGTCCGGGCCGCTGCACGGGGTCGATTTCGCGCTGGCCGACGGCGGCTCGCTGAGCCTGCACGCGACCGGCGACGGGATGGCGCTGCTGCGCAAGTCCGGCTCGCTGGACCAGGTGCTGCCGCTGGTGGAACGCCGCCTCGGCGAGGTGCTGGCCGAGGAGCTGCAGCGCCTGGACGCCGACCAGCCGTACGCGGCGGCGCTGTCGGCGGCCACGGGCGTGGCGAACCTGGGCGACCGGGCCTCGACCCGTACCCACATCTGGCAGGACCCGGCGTGGGAGCCGGTGGCCGCATGACCCAGCGGATCGTGGAGGTCCACCCGGACCCGGCGGCGCTCGCCGAGGCGGTGGCCGTGCGGCTGCTGGCGCGGCTGCGCGACGTCCAGGCCGAGCGGGGCCACGCCGGCGCGGTGCTGACCGGCGGCCGGGTCGCCGGCGCGGTGTACCGGGCGGTGGTGGCCGACCCGGCGCGCGACGCGGTCGACTGGTCACGGGTGGACCTGTGGTGGGGCGACGAGCGTTTCCTGCCCGCCGGGGACCCGGACCGCAACGAGACCCAGGCGCGCGAGGCCCTGCTGGACGCGCTGCCGCTCGACCCGGCCCGGGTGCACCCGATGCCACCCTCCGACGGTCCCGACGGCCCTGATCCCGAACTGGCGGCCGCCCGGTACACGGCGGAGCTGACGCGGGCGGCGGGCGCACCCGGCCTGCCGCCCTTCGACGTGCTGCTGCTCGGCGTCGGCGAGGACGGCCACGTGGCCTCGGTGTTCCCGGAGCACCCGGTGGCGGCCGAGTCCAGGCCGGTCAGCGCGGTCCGCAACAGCCCCAAGCCGCCGCCGGTGCGCACCACGCTCACCCTGCCCGCGATCAACACCGCCTCCCAGGTCTGGCTGATCGCGGCCGGTCCGGACAAGGCGGGCCCGGTCGCCGCGGCGCTGGCCGGGGCCTCGGGGCTGCCCGCGGCGATGGTGCACGGCACGGCCCAGACGGTCTGGCTGCTGGACGCCGCCGCGGCGGCGCAGGTGCCGGAGCACGCCCGCACCGCGGGCTGAACAGGACGCGGAAAGGGCGGCTGACCGAGGTCAGCCGCCCTTTCGCGTGTCTGCTGTCAGCTGACGGCGCCGGCAGCCATCTCGAGCTTCAGCCAGAGACCGAGACCGACGATGCAGGCGAACCAGACGATGCCCACCAGGACGGTGTAGCGGTCGAGGTTCTTCTCGGCAACCGACGACCCGGCCAGGCTCGACGACACACCGCCGCCGAACATGCTGGACAGACCGCCGCCCTTGCCCCGGTGCAGCAGGACCAGCATCGTCAGCAGGGCGCTGGTGATGATCAGCAACACGATCAACGTGTAGGCGAAGCCGATCGGCATGAGCAGGTGTCCTTAGGCTCGGTGGCCGCTCGCGCGGCCTTGGGTGTCGGTCAACAATAGCGGTCCATCGTACCGGCTAGGAGCCGGAGGAGGTCACATCCACCGGGATCGAGGGGTCCTTCAGACCCAGCGAAGCCAGGTCCGGGGCCCCGAACTGGGAGTGGATGAACGCTCCGGCGACGTTGGAACCGTACATCCGGATCGATTTGGGGTACAGCACGGGGATGGTCACGGCCATCTCCGACAGCCGGCTGTCGATCTCGCCCCACAGCTTGTACTGCCGGTTCAGGTCGTCCTCGGCCATCGCGTCGGCCATCGCCTTGTTGATGTCCGCGTCGTTCAGGAACGAGTAGTTCGAGCCGCTCTGCTCGCCGCTCGGCTTGACCAGCGCGCCGTCGAACAGCGGCGGGATGACCGCCGAGCCGTTCGCCCAGTCCGGGATCCAGCCCGCGTACACCAGGTGGTTGCCGTGGCCGATGTCGGCGATCAGGCCGAAGTACGTCTGGGCGGGCAGGCGGTTCAGCTCGACCTTGATGCCGACCCGCACGTACGCGTCGACCATCGTCTTGACGTAGCGGGCGATGGTGTCGTTGTCGGGCAGCGCCACCTTCACCTTCTCCGGGCAGGGCGAGCCGTCCTTCTTCGCCTTGTCGATGAGCTTGAGGGCCGCGTCCTCGTCACCGTCGCTGTCGGTCAGCGTGTTGTAGTGGTCGAACTTCGCGTGCGCCGCCAGGTTCGGCGGGATCATCGAGGTCGCCAGGTCGCCGATCACCGAGCCGCCCATCGCCTGCCGGTACTTGCGCTTGTTGAACGCGTACGCCAGGGCCTTGCGGCAGTCGAGGTTCTTGACCATCTGCGTGTTGATCGCGAAGTAGCGGACCGCGCCGGAGGGGCCCTGGGCCACCCGCTGCGACAGCTTCGGGTCGTTGATCACCTGCTGCAGGAAGTTCGGCGCGACGTTGGTCTGCAGCATGATCGTGTTGCGGTCGGAGCCCTGGTCCTGGATCAGCCCGTTGGTCACGGCCGGGTCGTTGGAGTCGACCACGAACACGATCTTGTCAGGGTGCGCCTTGCGGACCGAGTCCAGGCTCGACGACCAGTGCTCGTTGCGCACCAGCGTGAACGACTTCGCGTCCTTCTGCCGCGGCTCCACCCGGTACGGGCCGGTGGCCAGCGGGCGCATGTCGTAGGCGTCCTTGTCCCCGTCGGCGCCCGGCATGGACGGCGAGAAGATGGACAGCGCCACCGTGTAGTTGAAGTCGCCCGCGGGCTGCTTGAGCCGGAACTTGATGGTCCGGGTGTCCTCGCAGCTGACCGAGTCCAGTTCCTTGCCGCTGTACGGGCCCTCGTACGGGGTCGCGTTGTCGGCCAGCATCAGCTCGGCATAGGGCAGGCCCGAGTCGAACACCTTGGCGAAGTTGCGCTCCACGCCGTACTTGAGCTGCTGGCAGCTGACGGCGGTGCCGTCCTCCCACTTCACCCCCTCGCGCAGCTTGAACTCCCAGACCGTGTTGTTCTCGCTCGGCCGGCCCAGGTCGGTGGCGAGGTCGGGGACCAGCTCGCTGCTGGCCGTGCCCGGCTCCGCCTTGTACGTGGTCAGCGTGCGGGAGATCAGGCGGCTGATGTTCGCGTCCATCGCCGCCGCGATCTTCTGCGGGTCCAGGTGGTCCGGCAGGGCCGGGAGCACCACACGCAGGGTGCCGCCTTGCGTGATCGTGTCATTCGCGTCGGCGGCCGAGTCACAGGCGGAGGCGACACCGAGCAGGGTCACCGCGGCGGCTGCCGCGACGAGGCGGCGGCGCGCACGGCTCGCCCGCGTAGACGCACGGACCGGCGACATCGAGAGGTCAGGCATGGTCGTCCTCCCGGCGGTCCCGCGCCCTCGCGCGTCCGCCAAGAATCCAGGGGTGGGTGATCCGGGGGTGGTAGCTCGCCACACTCTAGGCGGACCGACCGCACGACCAGAAGTGGGGCGGGGAGATTCGTTATGCGGCGCCAACAGGCCGGACGCAACGCGTTCGCATGATCACCCTGCGCACCCGGAAGGAACGGTCGGCGTCTGGACCGACGACAGGACCCCGGGCGGATGGCCCGGGGTCCTGTGCGAGAAACACACCCGCTCGGCGGGTGGTGGTGCGGTCAGAGGCCGAGCCGGACGAGGCGGGTGAACTCGTCGGCGTCGAGACTCGCCCCGCCGACCAGCGCACCGTCGATGTCGGGCTGCGCCATGATCGCGGCGACGTTGCCCGCCTTCACCGAGCCGCCGTAGAGCACCCGCACCGCCTGCGCGGTGGACTCGCCCTGCGTCTTGGCCAGCTGCGCGCGGATCGCCCCGATGACCTCCTGGGCGTCCTCGGGCGTGGCGGTCTTGCCGGTGCCGATCGCCCAGACCGGCTCGTACGCCACCACGACCTTCTCCACCTGGGCCGGGGTGAGCCCGGCCAGGCCGCCGTCGAGCTGCGCGAGCGTGTACTCGACGTGCTCGCCCTTCTCGCGGATGTCCAGGCCCTCGCCCACGCACAGGATCGGCGTGATGTCGCTGCCCAGCGCGGCCTTCACCTTCGCGTTGACCAGCGCGTCGGACTCGGCGTGGTACTGCCGCCGCTCCGAGTGGCCGACCGTCACGAACGAGCAGCCCAGCTTGGCCAGCATCGCACCCGAGATCTCCCCGGTGTACGCGCCGGAGGCGTGCGCCGAGATGTCCTGCGCGCCGTACTTGATGAGCAGCCGGTCGCCGTCCACCAGCGTCTGCACGCTGCGGATGTCGGTGAACGGCGGCAGCACCGCGGCCTCGACCTCCTCGAGCTGCTTCTCGGTCAGGCTGAAGGCCAGCTTCTGCACGAGCGCGATGGCTTCGAGGTGGTTGAGGTTCATCTTCCAGTTGCCGGCCATCAGGGGCCGGCGCTTGACGTCCGCCATGCTCACGCCTCCAGGGCTTCGAGACCGGGCAGGGACTTGCCCTCGAGGTACTCCAGCGACGCGCCGCCGCCCGTGGAGATGTGGCCGAACGCGGCGTCGTCCAGGCCGAGCGCGCGTACGGCCGCGGCCGAGTCGCCGCCGCCGACCACGGTGAAGCCGTCGACCTTGGTGATGGCCTCGGCCACCCCGCGGGTGCCGTTCGCGAACGGGGCCAGCTCGAACACGCCCATCGGGCCGTTCCAGAAGACCGTCTTCGCGCCGGACAGCGCCTCGGTGAACAGCGCCACCGACTGCGGGCCGATGTCCAGGCCGAGCCAGCCGGCCGGGATCGCGGTCGCCGCGACGGTGTCGGTCCGCGCGTCGGCGGCGAACTTGTCGGCCACCACCACGTCGGTCGGCAGCACGATCCGGTCGCCGGCGCGGGCCAGCAGGTCACGGCAGGTGTCGAGCATCTCCTCCTGCAGCAGCGACGCGCCGACCTCGTGGCCCTGGGCCTTGAGGAAGGTGAAGCACATGCCGCCGCCGATGAGCAGCTTGTCGGCCTTGCCCAGCAGCGCCTCGATCACGGCGAGCTTGTCGGAGACCTTCGAGCCGCCGAGGATGACCACGTACGGCGTGGCCGGGTCCTCGGTGAGCCGCTTGAGCACCTCGACCTCGCGCAGCACCAGGCCGCCCGCGTAGTGCGGGAGCCGGGAGGCGATGTCGTAGACGCTGGCGTGCTTGCGGTGCACCGCGCCGAAGGCGTCGTCGACGTACACGTCGCCGAACGCCGCCAGCTGGTCGGCGAACGCGCCGCGCACGGCGTCGTCCTTGCTGGTCTCCCCCGCGTTGAAGCGCAGGTTCTCCAGCAGCACCACGCCGCCGCCGGTCAGCGCCGCCACCGCGGACTGCGCCGAGTCGCCGACGGTGTCGGCGGCGAAGGCCACCGGCGAGCCGAGCAGCTCCTCGAAGCGCACCGCGACGGGCGCGAGCGAGAACTTCGGGTCGGGCTCACCCTTGGGGCGGCCCAGGTGCGACATGACGATCACCGAGGCGCCCGCGTCGCGCAGCGCCGTGATGGTCGGCAGCACCGCCCGGATGCGGCCGTCGTCGGCGATCTGTCCGGGGCTGTCCTTGACGAAGGGCACGTTCAGGTCGGCGCGCACGAGCACGCGCCGACCCGATACGCCCTGGTCAAGCAGCTCTTCGAGGCTTTTCATGCCAGGTGCGTGCATTACAGCGAGGCGCCCACGAGCTTGGTGAGGTCAACGAGGCGGTTGGAGTAGCCCCACTCGTTGTCGTACCAGCCGACGACCTTCACCTGGTTGCCGATGACCTTGGTCAGGCCGGCGTCGAAGATGCAGGAGGCGGGGTCGGTCACGATGTCCGAGGAGACGATCTCGTCCTCGGTGTAGACCAGGATGCCCTTGAGCGCGCCCTCGGCGGCCGCCTTGATCGCGGCGTTGACCTCTTCGACCGACGTCTCGCGAGCGGCGGTGAAGGTGAGGTCGGTGGCCGAGCCGGTCGGGATCGGCACGCGCAGCGCGAAGCCGTCCAGCTTGCCCTTGAGCTCGGGGAGCACCAGGCCGATGGCCTTGGCGGCACCGGTCGAGGTCGGCACGATGTTCAGGGCCGCGGCGCGGGCGCGACGCAGGTCCTTGTGCGGGCCGTCCTGCAGGTTCTGGTCCTGGGTGTACGCGTGGATCGTGGTCATCAGACCCTTTTCGATCCCGATCGTGTCGTTCAGGACCTTCGCCATGGGGGCGAGGCAGTTCGTGGTGCAGGAGGCGTTCGAGATGATCGTGTGCTTGGCGGCGTCGTACTTGTCGCCGTTCACGCCCAGCACGATCGTGATGTCCTCACCCTTGGCCGGAGCCGAGATGATGACCTTCTTCGCGCCGTTGTCGGCGTGCACCTTCGCCTTGGCGGCGTCGGTGAACAGACCCGTCGACTCGATGACGATGTCGGCGCCCAGGTCGCCCCAGGGCAGCTTGCCCGGGTCGCGCTCGGCGAACGCCTTGAAGGACTTGCCGTTGACCGTCAGGTCGGTGTCGGTCGCCTTCACCTCGTAGGGCAGGCGGCCCAGGATCGTGTCGTACTTGAGCAGGTGCGCCAGGGTCGCGTTGTCGGTCAGGTCGTTCACGGCGACCAGCTCGATGTCCGCGCCGGACGCGAGCAGCGCCCGGTAGAAGTTGCGCCCGATGCGGCCGAAGCCGTTGATGCCAACCCGGATGGTCACAGGTCCCATCTCCTCGCCATGTGCGCCGACTGGCGGGATTAACGTCCAGTGCGGCGGCCGATAGGTCACTCGCCCGGTCACGCCGCCAGCACACCTGGCGGACGGCGTCGCGGCCGAGCTGCCGGCAGCGTCGCCGTACTGTTCCGACCCTAGCTGAGCTGTGACGGACATCCCCGCCGGGGTCTTTGTTTCACCCCCGTGTCCCCTGTCACACAAATCCCCACCAACCCCGCAAGCGAGATCGCCGCGCCCCCGGGGGACGCGGCGATCTCGGGGGTACGGCGCTCAGACGGTGAGCATCTCGGCGGTCACGGCCGCCTCGGTGTCGGGGATGCCCAGGTCGCGGGCGCGCTTGTCGGCGAGGGCGAGCAGACGCCTTATGCGGCCCGCTATCGCGTCCTTGGTCAGCGGCGGGTCGGCCAGCGCGCCCAGCTCCTCCAGCGACGCCTGGCGGTGCTCCAGGCGCAGGCGGCCCGCGCTGGTCAGGTGGCCCGGCGCGTCGTCGGCCAGGATCTCCAGGGCACGGGTGACCCGGGCCGCGGCGGCGACGGCCGCCCGCGCCGAGCGGCGCAGGTTCGCGTCGTCGAAGTTGGCCAGCCGGTTCGCGGTCGCCCGCACCTCGCGGCGCACCCGGCGCTCCTCCCAGGCCAGCACGCTGGAGTGCGCGCCGATGCGGGTGAGCAGCGCGGCGATGGCGTCGCCGTCCTTGACCACGACCCGGTCGACGCCGCGCACCTCGCGGGCCTTGGCGGTGATGCCGAGCCGCCGCGCCGCGCCGACCAGCGCCAGCGCCGACTCGGGCCCCGGGCAGGTGATCTCCAGGGCGCAGGAGCGGCCCGGCTCGGTCAGCGAGCCGTGCGCCAGGAACGCCCCGCGCCAGGCGGCCACGGCGCAGCAGACGCTCGCCGAGACCACGTTCGGCGGCAGGCCCCGTACGGGCCGCCCGCGCACGTCCAGCAGGCCGGTCTGGCGCGCGAGCGCCTCACCGTCCTTGACGATGCGCACGATGTAGTGGCTGCCCTTGCGCAGCCCGCCCGACGCGAGGATGTGCACCTCGCTCGGGTATCCGAACAGGTCGGCGATGGTGGTGCGCAGCCGCCGGGCCACCGCGCCGGTGTCCAGCTCCGCCTCCACCACCACGCGGCCCGAGACGATGTGCAGCCCGCCCGCGAAGCGCAGCAGGGCCGCCATCTCCGCGCGCCGGCAGCACGGCTTGGGCACGTCGACCCGGCTGAGCTCGTCTTTGACCGCAGCGGTCATCGCCATCGTGTCGTCACCTCGGGGCCGGTCGCGGCTGTGATTGCCTAATTGTGTCGTGCGCTGTGTCGTACGTGCTTAACGAGCGGTGCCCAAGAGTGGCACCAGTGCGCGGCCCAATCGGACCGGATCGTGTCGCGCGGTGCCGTCCTGGACGGCCACCGGCGCGATCGCGATGCGAGCACCGAGTGATTCTGCCGCATTCGCGACCGGTTCGGGGTCTCCCACGGCATTCCTGTCGACCAGAACAATATCGACCTTGAGGTCCGGGAGGTACCGACCCAGCGCGTCCAGGTGGTCCGGCAGGGACAGCCCCACCGTCTCGGAATCGGCCGCGAGGTTCAGGGTGACCAACCGCCGGGCGGCGCTCCGCGTGACGGCAGCGGCGAGCTGCGGTACCAGCAGATGCGGAATGACGCTGGTGTACCAGCTTCCCGGCCCGAAGACGAGCCAGTCCGCGGCGGCGATCGCGGCCAGCGCCTCCGGGCACGCGTCAGGCTCCGGCGGCATCAGCCGCACCTGGAGCACCCTGCCCTGGGCTACCGCGACCTGGTGCTGGCCGCGCACGGTGACCTGCGCGCCGCCTACGGCCAGGTCGGCCTCGATGCCCAGCGGGCGGTTGGACATGGGCAGCACCCGGCCCACCGCGCGCAGCATCGCCCCGACCTGGTCCAGGGCCGCCACGGGGTCGCCGAGCTGCTCCATCAGGCCGCACAGCACCACGTTGCCGACCGGGTGCCCGGTCAGCTCGTCGTCGCCGGAGAAGCGGTACTGCATCAGCCGGGCGGTGCGGTCGCTGAGGTCGTCGTCACCCGCCAGGGCGGCCAGCGCCTGACGCAGGTCACCCGGAGGGAGTACGTCCCGGCCGGCCCGGATGCGGCCGCTGGAGCCCCCGTCGTCGGCCACGGTGACCACCGCGGTGATGTCCAGGGGCAGCCCGGTCGCCCGCAGCGCGCGCAGGCTCGCGCTCAGCCCGTGCCCACCGCCGAACGCCACCACCCGGATCCGGTCGCCGCCTGCCTGCGGCGCAAATCCGATGCTCATTCGCGTCCCAGGTCGCGGTGCTGGGCATGGGCGACCACGCGCAGCTCGCGCAGGCGCTTGGCCAGCTCCTCGGCGATGGCGACGCTGCGGTGCTTGCCGCCGGTGCAGCCGACGGCCACGGTCAGGTAGCGCTTGCCCTCACGCTCGAAGCCGGGCGCGGTCGCGGTCACCAGCCGGGCGTACGTCTCCACGAACGTGTTCGCCCCGCGCTGGCCGAGCACGTACCGGCTCACGCCCTCGTCGCGGCCGGTGCTCTCGCGCAGCTCGGGCACCCAGTACGGGTTGGGCAGGAAGCGGGCGTCGAGCACGAAGTCGGCGTCGGGCGGCAGCCCGTACTTGAAGCCGAAGGACAGCACGGTGACCCGCAGCCGCAGCGCCTCGGGGCTGGCGAACAGCTCCTCGACGCGGGCCCGGAGCTGGTTCACGTTCAGGTGCGAGGTGTCGATCAGGACGTCGGCCTGCTCGCGGGCCTCGGCCAGCAGCGAGCGCTCGGCGGCGATGCCGTCGGACAGGCGGCCGTCGCCCTGCAGGGGGTGCGAGCGGCGTACGCTCTCGAACCGCCGGATCAGCACCTCGTCGTCGGCGTCGACGAAGACCACGCGCGGCGAGAAGCCCTTCTCGCGCAGGTCGCGGATGGCCCCGGCGAGGTCGGTGGAGAAGACGCGGCTGCGCACGTCGAGCACCATCGCGGTGTGCCGGGCCGCGCCGCCGGCCTTCGCGGCCAGCTCAGCCAGCTGCACCAGCAGCGCCTGGGGCAGGTTGTCGACGACGTAGTAGCCGACGTTCTCCAGGGCGCGGGCCACGGTGCTGCGGCCACCACCGGACACGCCGGTGACCACGACCAGGTTGGTGGCCGGACCCTCGCCGGACTCCTCCCCGATCGTCCTGGGCTCGCCCTGCTGCTCGTCGGGCTCGCCCGGCGTGCTGCGCCTGGCTGGTGTATCCACGCTCACGTGCGCCCCCACTGCTGTCGTCGCCGCCTGCCGGGGCGGCCGCCCACCGGCGGCCACCGGGTCCAGCGAACCCCACGTGGCGGGCGGGCACGTTGCCGCCGGATGTCGGCAACGAGAGAACATCCTAGCCAGGCGTGCCGGGTTCGTCCGCCGTGGCCAGCGTCGCACCCCGGACAGGGGCCGCCGGCGGCGGTGCCGCCGGATCGGGCGCGGGTTCCCCGGACGGGGCGGGCTCCGGCGGCACGCCCAGCGCGGTCAGCACCGCCACCGCGGTGCGCGGGCCGATGCCGGGCACCTCGGCGATTTCGGCGACGCTGGCCGCCGAGAGCCGTTTGAGCGAGCCGAAGTGGCGCAGCAGCGCCTTGCGGCGGATCTCGCCGAGGCCGGGCACGCTGTCGAGGTCGGAGGCGGTCATCCGGGCCGAGCGCCGCTCCCGGTGGAAGCGGATGGCGAAGCGGTGCGCCTCGTCGCGGACCCGCTGGAGCAGGTACAACCCCTCGGCGGTGCGGGGCAGGATGACCGGCATCGCGTCGTCGGGCAGCCAGACCTCCTCCAGCCGCTTGGCCAGCCCGCAGATCGCCACGTCGGTGACACCCAGCGCGGTGAGCACCCCGGCGGCCGCGTTGACCTGCGGCGCGCCGCCGTCGACCACGACCAGCTGCGGGGGGTACGCGAACCGCCGGGGCCGCCCCGCGACGGCCTCCTCGGTCGGGTCCACCGGCCCCTCGGCCAGGTAACGGGCGAAGCGCCGCCGCATCACCTCGCTGATCGCCGACACGTCGTCGGTCGCGCCCTTGATGATGAACCGGCGGTAGTCGGACTTCTTCGGCACGCCGTCCTCGAACACGACCATGCTGGCCACCACGTCGGTGCCCTGGATCTGCGAGATGTCGTAGCACTCGATGCGCAGCGGCGCGGCGGCCAGCCCGAGCGCGTCCTCGATCTCCTCCAGGGCCTTGCTGCGGGCGGTGAGGTCACCGGCCCGGCGCAGCTTGTGCTGGGCCAGCGCCTGCAGGGCGTTGCGCGCGACGGTCTCCATCAGGGTCTTCTTGTCCCCGCGCTGCGGCACCCGCAGGCTCACCCGCGAGCCCCGGTGCTGCGACAGCCACTCGGTCAGCGCGTCGGCGTCGGCGGGCAGCTCGGGCACGAGCAGCTCGCGGGGCACGTCGGACTCGCCGGTCTCGCCGCCGTAGATCTGGGTGCAGAAGTGGTGCACGAGGTCGCCGATGCTCAGCTCCTCGGTCTTGTCCACGATCCAGCCGCGCTGACCGCGCACCCGCCCGTCGCGTACGTGGAAGACCTGGACGGCGGCTTCGAGCGGGTCGTCGGCGAAGGCGACCACGTCGGCGTCGGTGCCGTCGGACAGCACGATCGACTGCTTCTCCATCGCCCGGCGCAGGGCGACCAGGTCGTCGCGCAGGCGCGCGGCGCGCTCGTACTCCATCGCCGCCGACGCCTCCTGCATGTCCTTCTCCAGGCGGCGCTGCATGTTCTCGGTGCGCCCGGCCATGAAGTCGCAGAAGTCCTCGACGATGCCCCGGTGCTCGGCCTCGCTGACCCGCCCGACGCACGGCGCGGAGCACTTGCCGATGTCACCCAGCAGGCACGGGCGGCCGATCTGGCCCGCGCGCTTGAACACCCCGGCCGAGCAGGTGCGCGCCGGGAAGATGCGCAGCAGCAGGTCCAGCGTCTCCCGGATGGCCCAGGCGTGCGAGTAGGGGCCGAAGTAGCGCACGCCCTTGCGCTTGGCCCCGCGCATCACCAGCAGGCGCGGATACTGCTCGTCGAGGGTGACCGCGAGGTACGGGTACGACTTGTCGTCGCGGTACTTCACGTTGAAGCGGGGGTCGTACTCCTTGATCCAGGAGTACTCCAGCTGGAGCGCCTCGACCTCGGTGCCGACCACGACCCAGTCCACGCCCGCGGCGGTGGTGACCATCTGCTGGGTGCGCTGGTGCAGCGTCCAGACGTCGGCGAAGTAGGAGTTCAGGCGGCTGCGCAGGCTCTTGGCCTTGCCGACGTAGATGATCCGGCCCTGGTCGTCGCGAAACCGGTACACACCCGGCGCGTCGGGAATCGTGCCCGGCGCGGGCCGGTACTGGGACGGATCAGCCACGCCGCCAAGCCTAGACGATCAGTCCGACACTGCTCCGGGCCGCGATCGGCCGTCCTCCCGGGGCCGGGCCGCGATCCACATGGGACGCGGCACCCGGCCCGGCGGGACGGTCAGGCGAGCTTGATCTCGCCGTTCTCGACCTTGATCTCCTTCTTGTCCAGCGGGCGCGGCGCGGGCGGGTTCAGCACCGAGCCGTCGGTGATCGAGAACTCGCTGAAGTGGCACTGGCACTTGATCTTGCCGGCCTCGACCTGGCTCACCGGGCAGTTCTGGTGCGTGCAGATGTTGCTGAACCCCACGTACTGCCCCGCCGTCGGCTGGGTCACCACGACGCCCTGCTCCTTGAAGATCACCCCGCCACCGACCGGGATGTCCGCCGCCTTGCCGAGCACGGTGCCCGCGCCGGTGGTCTCGCCGGTCGCGCCCGGGGTGGTCGCCCCACCGGTCGGCGTGGTCGCGGGCGCCTCGGAGCCACACGCGGCGAGCAGGGCGCCGGCGCCGACAGCGCCCGCGGAGGCCAGCAGGACCCGGCGCGAGGTCGCGCCGGACGTCGTCACGTCACTCATGGGGGGCCTTCCTAGGTGAGAAGTTCTCTGATCAACCTAGCGGCCCGTTCTGAAATTTAGCTGCGAGTTCAACTATTTTCCCACACCGCAGCCTGCAAGATCGCTGTCTACGGCCAGAAAGTGGGCCCTGACCTCACTCTTTGACCGTAAACAGCGATCTTCACGACTCCTGCGGGGTCAGCCGACGGCAGCCTTGGTGCGGGCCTTGCGGGCGCGCGGCGGGGTCGCCGGGGCAGCCGGGGCCTTGGCGAGCATGGGGGCCAGGAACTGGCCGGTGTAGCTCTCGGCGACGGCTGCGAGCTGCTCCGGCGTGCCGGTCGCGAGCACGCCGCCGCCCCGGTGGCCACCCTCGGGGCCCATGTCGATCAGGTGGTCCGCCGACTTGATCACGTCGAGGTTGTGCTCGATGACGATGACCGTGTTGCCCTTGTCGACCAGCCCCTGCAGCACCAGCAGCAGCTTGCGGATGTCCTCGAAGTGCAGGCCGGTGGTCGGCTCGTCGAGCACGTACACGGTGCGGCCGGTGGAGCGCTTCTGCAGCTCGGAGGCGAGCTTCACGCGCTGCGCCTCACCGCCGGACAGGGTCGGCGCGCTCTGCCCTAGGCGCACGTAACCCAGGCCGACGTCGACCAGCGTCTTGAGGTGGCGGTGGATCGCGGGGATGGCCTCGAAGAACTCGGCCCCCTCCTCGATCGGCATCTCCAGGATCTCGGCGATGGTCTTGCCCTTGTAGTGCACCTCCAGGGTCTCCCGGTTGTACCGGGCGCCCTTGCACACCTCGCACGGCACGTACACGTCCGGCAGGAAGTTCATCTCGATCTTGATGGTGCCGTCGCCGGCGCAGTTCTCGCAGCGCCCGCCCTTGACGTTGAACGAGAAGCGCCCCGGCCCGTAGCCGCGCACCTTCGCCTCGGTCGTCTCGGCGAACAGCTTGCGGATGTTGTCGAACACGCCGGTGTAGGTGGCCGGGTTCGAGCGCGGGGTGCGGCCGATCGGCGACTGGTCCACGCCGACGACCTTGTCCACATGCTCCAGGCCGGTGACCCGGGTGTGCCGCCCCGGCACCATGCGCGCGCCGTTGATCTGGTTCGCCAGCACCGTGTACAGGATGTCGTTGACCAGCGTCGACTTGCCCGACCCGGACACGCCGGTGACCGCGATGAACTGCCCCAGCGGGAACGCCACCGACACGTTGCGCAGGTTGTGCTCGCGCGCCCCGACGACGGTCAGCTCGCGGCCGGGCGTGGCCGGGCGGCGGTGCTGCGGCGTCGCGATCTCCCTGCGGCCCGACAGGTACGCCCCGGTCACCGACTCCTCGTTGACCAGCAGCTTGTCGTACGTGCCGCTGTGCACGATGCGGCCGCCGTGCTCGCCCGCGCCCGGACCGATGTCCACGACCCAGTCGGCGGTGCGGATGGTGTCCTCGTCGTGCTCGACGACGATCAGGGTGTTGCCCAGGTCGCGCAGCCGCACCAGGGTCTCGATGAGCCGGTGGTTGTCCCGCTGGTGCAGGCCGATCGACGGCTCGTCCAGCACGTACAGCACGCCGACCAGGCCGGAGCCGATCTGCGTGGCCAGCCGGATGCGCTGGGCCTCACCGCCGGACAGCGAGCCCGACGGCCGGTTCAGCGACAGGTAGTCCAGGCCGACGTCGACCAGGAAGCGCAGCCGCGCGTTGATCTCCTTGAGCACCCGCTCGGCGATGAAGCGCTGCCGGTCGTCGAGCTCCAGCCCGGCCAGCACCACCGCGGCCTCGCCCACCGACAGCGCGCACAGCTCGGCGATGTTGCGCCCGTCCAGGGTCACCGCCAGCACCTCGGGCTTGAGCCGGGTGCCCGCGCAGACCGAGCACGGCACCTCGCGCATGTAGCCCTCGTACTTCTCCCGCGACCACTCGCTCTCGGTGTCGGAGTGGCGGCGCTCCAGCCAGGTGATCACACCCTCGAAGCCGGAGTAGTACGAGCGCTCGCGGCCGTACTTGTTGCGGTAGCGCACGTGGACCTGGTTCTCCGCGCCGTGCAGGATCAGCTTCTGCGCCCCCGACGAGATCGCCCGCCACGGGGTGTTCATGTCGAAACCGTTCTCCTCGCCCAGCGCCTCCAGCAGACGGGAGAAGTACTCCATGGTCTGGCCGCCCGCCCAGGGGGAGATCGCGCCCTCAGCGAGGCTCTTCTCCGGGTCGGGGATGACCAGCTCCGCGTCGACCTCCTTCTTGGTGCCCAGGCCGGTGCACTCGGGGCACGCGCCGTAGGGCGAGTTGAAGGAGAAGACCCGCGGCTCCAGGTCCTCGATGCCGAGCTGGTGCTCGTTGGGGCAGGCCAGGTTCTCGGAGAACTTGCGCTCGCGGTGCTCGTCGTCCTCCGGCAGGTCGACGAAGTCCATGATCAGGATGCCGCCGGCCAGGCCGAGCGCGGTCTCCACCGAGTCGGTGAGCCGCTGCTTCGAGCTCTCCTTGACGGCGAGGCGGTCCACGACCACCTCGATGTCGTGCTTCTTCTGCTTGGCCAGCTTCGGCACCTCGGTCAGCGGGTGGACCACGCCGTCGACCCGTACCCGTGCGAAGCCCTTGCTCTGCAGGTCGGAGAACAGGTCGAGGTATTCGCCCTTGCGGCCGCGGATGACCGGCGCGAGCACCTGGAAGCGGGTGCCCTCGGCCATCGCCAGGACCCGGTCGACGATCTGCTGCGGGCTCTGCCTGCTGATCAGGTGACCGCAGACGGGGCAGTGCGGCTGGCCCACCCGGGCGAACAGCAGGCGCAGGTAGTCGTACACCTCGGTGATCGTGCCCACGGTCGAGCGCGGGTTGCGTGAGGTCGACTTCTGGTCGATGGAGACCGCCGGGCTCAGGCCCTCGATGAAGTCGACGTCGGGCTTGTCCATCTGACCCAGGAACTGCCGGGCGTACGAGGACAGGGACTCGACGTAACGCCGCTGGCCCTCCGCGAAGATCGTGTCGAAGGCGAGGCTCGACTTGCCCGAGCCGCTCAGCCCGGTGAACACGATCATCTTCTCGCGCGGCAGGTCCAGGCTGACGTCGCGCAGGTTGTGCTCG
Organism: Catellatospora methionotrophica; assembly: GCF_011297335.1. GTDB lineage: Bacteria > Actinomycetota > Actinomycetes > Mycobacteriales > Micromonosporaceae > Catellatospora > Catellatospora methionotrophica. The sequence goes on from NZ_JAAOTJ010000037.1 coordinate 38,934, forward strand.
CGGGCCCCACGGATGATCAAGCGGTCGCTCACAGCAGGCTCTCCCCACACGGTCTTTCGGCGATGTCTTCAGGGCGGTCCGCCACGGCGACGCCCCAGCTCAGAGGCATGGGTCGAGCAGCACGACACGCTCGGCACGCAATGCAGTCGCGTGCCGTGGGCAACTCTAGCCCTGGCCTCCGACATTCTCGTTTCGCGCCACGAACACACGTGCTAACCCGGCGATTCGCGTGGCCGACGTCACCCCTGGCGGTCACCGTGGCCGGGCGCGCGGCCCCACCCGGCGTCGACCGATCAGATCACCCGTCAGGGTGAACAGCCCAGCCTCGGACCCGATTCCCTGCTCACCCGGCAGGGCCCCTGGTCACTCCCAGGGCCGCCGGTGCAGGGTCAGCTCGACGGTGCGCAGCAGGCGCTCGCGGTCCGCGCCGCCTCGGCGGCGAACCGACTCCACTGCCTCCGCGCGAAGATCGCCGTTTCGGGTCAAAACCTGCGGTCCGACCGCAGATCATGACCGGAGACAGTGATCTCCGCGCCGCAGCCGAGCCTGCCAGGCGGCGCCGGGCGGATCGGGGCGGGGGGTCGCCAGGTTGTACAGGCGCAGCACCCCCGCGA
>NZ_JAAOTJ010000038.1 GCF_011297335.1 Catellatospora methionotrophica
CTGCGCACCACCGTCCCGCTGATGGCCGACGAATACCGCCGCAACCGCACCACCGGCGGCTTCATCATCATCGACGAGGCCACCAACCGCACCGTCGCCGCAGGCATGATCATCGAAGCCGCCTGACGACCGCGCGAACCCCGAAACCGCACCCTCCCCACCGGGAAGGTGCGGTTTCGCCTATCCGCCGCCGATCCCCCCGCTCTCACGCTCCGGTAAACGATGGAGATCGCTGTTTCGGGTCCTAACCTGCGGTCTCACCTGACAATGTGACCCGAAACAGCGATCTTGGCGTGTGAAGGGTCGGCGCGTTGACGTGCGCCGTCTTCACAGGGCGAGGTTGAGGGAGGTGTATCCGTCGACGGGGGCGAAGCCGAGGGCGGTGTAGAGGGCGAGGGCGGCGGTGTTGTCGGCTTCGGTCTGGAGGGCGACGCGGCGGGCGCCGTGGGTGCGGGCCGCCGACACCGTCTCGGCCAGCAGGGCCCGTGCGTGGCCGTGGCCGCGGTGCTCGGGAGCGACGTACAAGTCGCGGATCATCCAGAAGGTGCCGAGCGTCAGCGACGCGGGCATCACCAGCACGGTTAGCAGGCCGCAGGGGCGTCCGGCGGCGAAGGCCGCGCCGATCCGCATACCCGCCGTGTCCGACTGCTCCTGGAGCCACTGCCGGGTCGCGCCGTACGCCCGCTGCTGCCCGTAGTGGGCGCGGTAGTCGTCGAACAGCTCGGCTACCGCGCCGAACGCGGCGTCGGACGGGCCCACCCAGGCGATCATTCGCGCGACGCCACCGCCGACCGGATCGCGGTCACCGCGGCGGCCAGCTCGGCGACGATCCCGGACAGGCTGCCGCCGTCCGCGCCGGACAGGTTGACCGTACGCAATTCGTCGGGCTTGGGGAGCTTGGCGACGATCTCCGGGAGCCGCGCGATCAGCTCGGCCTGCACCGCCTCGGGCGAGCGCCCGTTGGCGATGTCCTGGCTGACCCGGTCGCGCTCCAGCTCCAGCAGCGCGGCGGCGTGCAGCTGCTCGGCACGGTCGCGGGCGACGGCCAGCTCGTGGTCGAGGGTGAGGCGCTGCAGCGTCTGCTCCAGTTCCAGGCGTAGGCGGCGCATCTCGGTCTCCTGCGCGTGCCGCTGCTGCTCCAGCTCCAGCTCGTGCCGGGTGGTCTCGCTGGCCTGGCTGGCCAACGCGCGGGCGTCGGCCTGCTCGCGCTCGCCCCGGCGCAGCCGCTCGGCGGCGTCCCGGTCGAACGCGGCGGCGGCGTTGCGGGCCTTCAGGTCGACGAGTTCACGGTCGTTCTCCAGGCGCTGCAACTGGTCCAGGCGCTGGGAGGCCAGCTCGCGGCCGGTGATGATCTCCTGTGCGCCGAGTTCGGCGAGCCGGGCGAGCTGGCCCTGCTCGGAGCGGAACGGCTTCTGCAGGTTCTCCCAGAGCCGCGCCGAGGTGACCACGGCCTCCTTGATCTGCACGGTGACGATGCGCAGGCCGAGGCCGGTGTCGCTGTCGCCCGCCCCCTCGGCGACGCCGCGCAGCCGGGCGGTCAGCTCCTCGATGATGGGCTGCTTGTCGCTGAGCACCTCGTGCACGCTCATAGTGGCGACCTTGTCCTTGATCGCCGCTTCGGCCTGCTCCTTGAGCTGCAGGTTGACCAGCCGCATCGGGTCGGACGCGTCGCCGAAGTCGAGCTTGCGGTAGGCGGTGGCGATGTCCTGCACGATCCACTGAACGTACGCCTGGACGAGCACACCCTGCAGTTCGCGGCAGATGCAGAACGCGTTGAGCAGGATGGTCTGCATGGTGCCGGGCACCACGAGGTAGGAGTCGGTCGCCGACCGGTAGCGGAAAGACGTGCCGAGTCCCAGGTGCAGCGGCTTGTCGCGGCCGCGCCGGGTGTGCACCACGAACGCGTTCGGCGGGACCAGCACGGTCTTCCACGGGCCGAAACCGGTGACGCGTACGTCCACGGCGGTGGGCGGGGTGGTCGCCGCCTCGGCGGCGCTGCGCCGGGCCCGGTTGCTGGTGTCGCCGCCGCCACCGGCGGGTGCCGGGGCCTGGACCATGGGGGCCTTCTTGACCCGCAGGTCCTGCTCCAGTTGTGCCGACTGGGCCACGACCTGGTCGAGGTAGGTGTTGCGCTCCGCGGAAGCCATGCGCGGCATCCTGCCCCATGCCCGCAAGACGGTCCACTGTGGTGTCGGGAAGGAAACCGTTGCCACGGTGGAGGTTGTCGAGCCGCTGCGGCGCTCGCCGCTCGGGCCGGGGAGTGGTGCTCGCGAAACGGCGTGCTCGTTTCGGGACTCTCCTGCGTCCCGAACCGAGCACGCCGTTCCCGTGATACCTGTCAGGAGAGGCGGTGCGCTCCGGGGGAGGGCAGGGCCAGGAAGGTGGTCGGCGGGTTGAAGCCGCGGGCCGCGAACGCGGCCGTGACGGCTTCGGCCACGGTGGCGGCCTTCTCGGCCTCGACCAGGGCCAGCACGCAGCCGCCGAAGCCGCCGCCGGTCATCCGGGCGCCGTACGCGCCGGCGGACAGGGCCGTCTCGACGGCTTCGTCCACTTCGGGCACCGTGATCTCGAAGTCGTCGCGCATCGAGGCGTGCGAGGCCGTCATCAGCGGGCCGATCTCGCGCAACCGGCCCTCGCGGAGCAGGGCGATCGTGTCGAGCACACGGGCGTTCTCGGTGACCACGTGGCGGGCGCGGCGGAACAGCAGCTCGTCGTCCAGCCGGGACAGGTCGTCCAGGGTCGCGTCGCGCAGCGCGGGCACGCCGAGCAGGGCGGCGGCGCGTTCGCAGGCGGCGCGGCGGGCGGCGTACTCGCCGTCGACGAGCTGGTGCGGGGCGCGGCTGTCGATGACCAGGATGGCCAGGCCCTGACCGGCCAGGTCGAGCGGGACGTGCTCGGTGGCCATGCTGCGGCAGTCGAGGAACAGCGCGTGGCCCTCGCGGCACAGCGTCGAGGCGGACTGGTCCATCACCCCGCAGGGCATGCCGACGTACGCGTTCTCGGCCCGCTGGGCCAGTAGCGGCCGCCGCTCCAGCGGGATGTCGAGCCCGCCGAGATCGGCCAGCGCGGCCAGCACCGCGCATTCGAGCGCCGCCGACGAGGACAGGCCCGCGCCGCCGGGCACGTCGGAGTCGATGGACAGCCGCGCGCCGGGCACCTCGTGGCCCGCGTCGCGCAGCACCCAGACGACGGCGGCGACGTACGCGGCCCAGCCGGTGACCGGCTCGGACAGGTCGAAGGTGACGGTCTCGCCCGTCAGCGTCGAGCTGACTGTCCACTCGGGACGGTCGAGCCGGGACGCGGTGACGACGGTGCGCTGCGGCAACGCGAACGGCAGCACGAAGCCGTCGCAGTAGTCGGTGTGCTCGCCGATCAGGTTGATCCGGCCCGGCGCGGCCCATACGCCGTGGTCGATGGTCACAGCCCGCTCCGGAAGAAGGTCCAGGCGTCGGTGACGATGTCGCGCAGGTCGGTCTTGACCGGCGCCCAGCCGAGTTCGGCCCGTGCCTTGTCCGACGAGGCGACCAGTTCGGCCGGGTCGCCGGGGCGGCGCGGGGCCATCTCGACCGGCAGCGGGTGGCCGGTGACCTCGCGGACCGCGTCGACGACCTCTTTGTTGGAGAAGCCGGTGCCGTTGCCGAGGTTGTAGATCCGGTGCTCGCCGGGGCGCGCCGCGTCCAGCGCCAGCAGGTGGGCCTGGGCCAGGTCGCCGACGTGGATGTAGTCGCGGACGCAGGTGCCGTCGCGGGTCGGGTAGTCGTCGCCGAAGATGGCGAGCTTCTCCCGCTGCCCGGCCGCGACCTGCAGCGCGATCGGGATCAGGTGGGTCTCCGGGTCGTGCCGCTCGCCGATCGCCGTGCCGTCGGGCAGCACCAGCGCACCGGCCACGTTGAAGTAGCGCAGGCTGACCGCGGCCAGGTCGTGGGCGTGCGCCTCGGAGGCGATGGCCATGTCGACGGCGAGCTTGGTCGCGCCGTACGTGTTGACCGGCTTGGTGGTCGCGGTCTCGGTCAGTGGCAGCTCGGACGGGTCGCCGTAGGTGGCCGCGGTCGAGGAGAACACCAGGCGCCTGACCCCGGCGGCGCGCATCGCGTCGAGCAGCGCCAGCGAGCCGACCGTGTTGTTGTCCCAGTGCAGCTCGGGCTGCGCCATCGACTCGCCGGCGGCGATCAGCCCGGCGAAGTGCAGCACCGCGTCGAACCCGGCGTCGGGGGTGAGCACGGTGGCGGTGTCGTGGATGCGCGCCTGCACGAGGCGGGCCTCGGCGGGCACCTGGGAGGCGTCGTTGCGGGACAGGTCGTCGAGCACGACGACCTCGTGTCCGGCGTCGACGAGCAGCCGCGCCACGGCGCTGCCGACGTATCCGGCGCCCCCGGTGACCAGTACCTTCATGTAAGACGCTCCTCGAACTGCTCGTGCGGGCCAGCGTAGCCCGCGCCGTGGCGGTCGTGTCGTATCGCTATCTCATCATATTCAAACATAAAGCAACAGGCTTCAACGTCGGCGGGTGGGTTGTCGGCTTGCCGTCGGGCACCCGCGAAATCCCGGAAATCGCGGTCGCAGGGCTGGCCGTGGCGCTCGTCATGCGGGGCCGGTAATCCGGGAACGCTAATATGCGCCCATGTCCGTGCCTCGGCAGAACACCCCCCGCCAGCGGGATACCCATGGTCGTGAGCCGCGCCGCCGGGAGCCCCGGTTACGTCCGCCCGGGCGGGTGGCCCGTGCCGTGGCACCGGCCATCGTACGGGCCGCCGACGCGCTGACGCGCTGGACGAGCCGCGTGCTGGGGGTCGAGGCGACCGCCGGGCGTGAGCAGATCACCGAGGCCCAGCTGCGCGAGCTGATCGCCGTGAACACCGCTCTCGACCCGGAGGAGCGCCACATCATCAGCAAGGCGCTGTCGCGCTCGGCGGCCACGCTGCGCGAGGTGATGGTGCCGCGCACCGAGGTGTGGTTCCTCACGACGGCCATGACGGTCGCGGAGGCCATCGCGGAAGCCCGCGAGGCCGGGCACACCCGCCTGCCGATCGCCGACGGCAGCCACGACGACGTCGTGGGCTTCGTGCACCTGCGTGACCTGCTCTGGGACGAGCGGCCCGAGCGCTCGGTGCGTGAGCTGTCCCGCGAGGTCAAGCGGCTGCCCGCGAGTAAGCCGGTGCTCGCCGCGCTGTCGGAGATGCGCCGCGAGCGGCACACCATCGCCGTCGTCGTGGACGAGTACGGCGGCACCGCGGGCATCGTGACCCTCGAAGACCTGATCGAGGAACTGGTCGGGGAGATCCACGACGAGTACGACGAGACCCCCTCGGCCCAGGCCCCGGGCGGTCCCGCGCCGGACGAGGTCGACGGCATGATCAACCTCGCCGACTTCGCCGAGCGCACCGGGATCACGCTGCCCGCCGGGCCGTACGAGACGGTGGGCGGCTTCCTGATGAGCGCCCTGGGACGGCTGCCCGCCGTCGGGGACAGCGCCACGCTGGAGGCCTATCGGCTGACCGTGCTCGCCCTGGACGGCCGCCGGGTCGCCCGGGTCCGGCTGATCCCGGTCGACCTGACCCCCGCCGACCCGCTTCCGGTGGACCCCACCCCGCTGCCCGACCTCGCCTGACCCGCGCGGGGCGGCGGCTGATGATCGCCGTTTGCGGTGAAAAAGTGAGGTCTCACCACACATTCCGACCTAAAGCAGCGATCACCACTGGCAGGCGCGTTGGGAAGGTGCCCTTCCTTCGGTGCGGTGGGGTGGTGGGGTGGTTAGCGGATGGGGAGTTTGTGCCAGGTCAGGCCGTTGGGGGAGATGGCCACCCAGCCTGCGCGGAACAGGTCCAGGGCGACGTAGCCGTCGGAGGTGGCGCGTAGTTGGCCGACCGTGGGGAGGGTGCCGCCTGCGGGAGTGAAGGTGGCGCCGAGGTCGGTGCTGAGGTAGAAGCGGCTCTCCGGGCCGGCCGTGAGGATGCGGCCGTCGGGGAGGTAGACGGGCTCGCCGAGGGGGGTGAAGCCGGCGCCGTCGGAGACGCGTACCGGCACGCGGCCCGCGTACACGGCGATGATCTTGTTGTTCTTCAGGGCGAACGCGAGCACGTCCTCGCCGCGCACGGTGGCTGTGACGCGGTCCGCGTCGGGCGCGCCGGGCAGGACGTGGCGCTGCCACCGGACGCCGTCGGCGGTCGAGGCGAGGTAGGCCGTCCCGCCGTCGACGCCGCCCGCCCAGGACAGGCCGGACGGGGTGCGGCCGCGCGCGACCCAGGTGACGGTGAAGCCGGGGTCGCCGGGCGCGGTGGGCGGCTTCACGCCGGGGTCGGTGACGACCTGCCAGGTCTGGCCGCCGTCGGCGGTGCGGGCGAAGGCGGGCGCGCAGGTCGGCAGCTCGCGGCTGGTGCAGGCGGTACGCAGCCAGCCGGTGGAGCCGCCGAGCTCGAACTCGGTGATGGAGCCTGGGATGTCCGGGGCGGTGGCGGGGTTGAAGATGCCGTCGATGACCAGGCCCGCGCCGGAGTACACGGGTGCGGGCGGGGCGGTGACCGGCGCGGACGGCGAGGCGGCGGTCTGGTCGGGGGTCAGCTGTGGCCGCCACGGCTGGAAGACGCCCACCGCGGCGATCAGCAGCACCGCGGCGGCGCTGGCGGCCTGCGCGGTGCGGCGGCGGGCCTTGATCCGGCCCGCGCGGACCTGCACCTGCGCCAGCGGTGGGGCCTCGACGTCGTCGAGCAGCCCCCGCAGCGCGTCCCGGCCCCGGGAGAGCCGTGACTTGACCGTGCCCACGGGGACCTCCAGCAGTTCGGCGACCTCGCCCAGGGGCAGATCGGCGAGGTAGTGCAGGACGATGACCTCGCGATACCGGCTGGGGATGGTCGCCAGCGCGTCGCGCAGATCGGTGTTGTCGGGCTCCGGCGCGGCCGCGGTCACCCGGGTCAGCGGCCGTTCCCGCAGCAGGATGGTGTCGAGCAGCTGGCGGCGTCGCCACCGGCGGCGTACGACGTTGATCGCGACGGTGCGCAGCCAGGCCTCGGGCGCGTCCACATCGCTCAGGCCGTGCCGCCGGGCCAGCGCGCGGGCGAAGGCCTCCTGGACGGCGTCCTGTGCCTCGGTCAGGTCGGTGGTGAACGCGTAGACCTGCGCCACCAGCCGGCGGTACCCGGCGTGGTACAGCTCACCCAGCTCGTCCTGCGCGGTCATGCTCTCCCCGGTCCCTCGTCTCGGCGACTGTAGTGAGTCGCGCCACCGGCTGCCGGTTCCCAGGTTCGTGGCCGGAACCTTCGGATGGGAGAATGGCGACCATGTCCTTCGACGCGACCCAGCACAGCAAGCCCCGGGTGCTCTCCGGGATCCAGCCGACCGGCGGCTCGTACCACCTGGGCAACTACCTGGGCGCGGTGCGCAACTGGGTGGGCATGCAGGAGACGCACGACGCCTTCTACTGCGTGGTCGACCTGCACGCGATCACCGCCGGGCACGACCCGCAGCTGCTGCGCGAGCGCACCCGGGTCAGCGTGGCGCAGCTGCTGGCCGTGGGCCTCGACCCCGCCCGCTGCACGATCTTCGTGCAGTCGCACGTGCCCGAGCACGCGCAGCTCGGCTGGGTGATGAGCTGCATCACCGGCTTCGGCGAGGCCAGCCGGATGGTCCAGTTCAAGGACAAGTCGAGCAAGCAGGGCGCGGAGCGGTCCAGCGTGGGCCTGTTCACGTACCCGATCCTGCAGGCCGCCGACATCCTGCTCTACCAGGCCGACTCGGTGCCGGTGGGCGAGGACCAGCGCCAGCACCTGGAGCTGACCCGGGACCTGGCGCAGCGTTTCAACACACAGTTCGGCAAGACGTTCACCCTGCCGCAGCCGCACATCGTCAAGGAGACCGCCAAGATCCTCGACCTGCAGGATCCGAGCGCGAAGATGTCGAAGTCGGCGTCGACCGGCAACGGCTTGATCGAGCTGCTGGAGCCGCCCGCGAAGATCGCCAAGAAGATCCGGTCGGCGGTCACCGACACCGGCCGCGACATCGTCTTCGACCCCGAGGCCAAGGCGGGCGTGAGCAACCTGCTGACCATCTACTCCGCGCTGGCCGGCCGCCCGATCCCCGAGCTGGTCGAGGCGTACGCCGGCAAGGGGTACGGTGACCTGAAGAAGGACCTCGCCGAGGTGGTGGTGGAGTTCGTGACGCCGTTCCAGCAGCGCACCGAGGAGTATCTCAGCGACCCGGCGCAACTGGACAAACTGCTGGTCATCGGTGCCGAGAAGGCCCGTACCGTCTCGGTGCCGACGCTGGCTACGGTTTACGACAAGATCGGCTTCTTGGCCCCCGCGGGCCGGTAGCAACGGCGAGTTCAACCTGGAGGCGTGGGTGGAGCGCACCATCGGTATCGCGATCGGCATCCCGCAACCGTGGGGTGCCGAACTCGACGCGGCCCGCGCCTCCACCGGCGACCCGCTCGCGGCGCTGATCCCCTCACACGTCACCCTGCTCGGCCCGACCATGCTGCCGGTCTCCGCCGCACTGGACCGCGACATCGACGAGCTGCTGGCGGGCGTCGCGCAGCGGTGCGCGCCGTTCTCCATCCAGCTGCGCGGCACCGGCACCTTCCGGCCCGTCAGCCAGGTCGTCTTCGTGGCGCTGGCGACCGGCATCGGGGAGTGCGAGCAGCTCGCCGGTGCGATCCGGACCGGCCCGCTGGCCCGCGACCTGGCCCACCCGTACCACCCGCACGTCACCATCGGCCACGATGTGCCGGAGCCGGCCCTCGACGACGTCTTCGACCGGATGGCCGACTACTCGGCCCGCTTCGACGTCGACCACTTCACCCGCTACGAGCACAACGGCAGCGGCAGCTGGCAGCCCATCCGCGCCTACCCCCTGCGGGGCTGACGCTCCGGCCTGCCCGGCGCGCTCCACCCGGCACCCCGGCGCCTTCCGCGCGCCAAGACCTGCAGTTTCGGGGAAACCGCACGAATCGAGCCACTCGATCGTGCGGTTTCCCGGAAGGTTCAGGAGCGTCCGGCGTCAGGAGCCGGTGAGGCGGGCGGAGATGCGGGCGAAGCCCGCCTTCAGGTCGGCGGCGCTGGGGGCCTCGACGACGTGGTCGTCGTGGTCATGGTCGTGGTCATGATCGTCATCGTCGTCCGCGTCGTCGTCGAGTACGTCGTCGATCTCGTCGGCCTCCTGCGCGGCCAGGTCCTGCGCGTTGGCGATCTCCGCGCGGATCTGTTCGAGCGAGGTCGCCGGCAGGAGTGGTTCGACCACCGCCATCAGGTCCTCGTCGGCCACGACATGCTGCGCGAGCGCGAGCGCGTGCGGGCGCTCGTACGGCCCGCAGACGACCGGCTCCCACTCCTCGTCGTCGTCGAGCGGTCCGAAAGTGATGATCCAGGGAAGGTCGAGCTGCGGCGATCCGGCCGGCAGCTCCAAAGTCACGAGTGCACCCACGCGACCATCATCGAGCTTCGCGGTGCTTTTCGGGGGCCTTCGGCATATCCGGCGCGTCGGAGTCGTCCGGAGCCTCCAGCCGGGCAGCCCGTTCCGCGGTGTCGTCCTCGGTCTCGGCCCGGACCGCCTCGGCTTCGGCCCTGGCGATGTCGCCGGGCGGGATCCACTCCAGGTGGTGCTTGCGCGGCCGCCCCCAGGCCAGGTCGAACACCTTGCCGCGGGAGGAGGTGGCCGCGTAGGCGACCGCCCACAGCACGATCTGGTTGAACAGGTACAGGTACAGCAGCAGGCCGACGGACGCGGCGACCGCGACGTACGCCGGGTTGTTCTCGGTGCGCTGGACGAAGTAGCGGCCGAACTCGTTGAGCAGGGTCAGGCCCACCGCGACGATGCCGATCGCGGGCAGCAGCCGCCGCGGGGTCATGTGCACCCGGGGCAACACGGTGACCAGCGCGAACCCGATCATCGCGTTGACCAGGATCTTCACCGCCAGGATGCTGACCATCAGCCAGAACGCGCCGCTGGTGCCCGGCAGCAGGTCGAACAGGGCGGCCAGGCCGTCGATCGCGGTCAGCGAGACGCCCATCAGCAGACCCAGGGCCAGCAGCATGCCGAAGTCGGTCAGCCGCAGCACCAGGAAGTTGCCCGGGTGCTGGTCCAGCCCCCAGATCGCGCGCTGAGACGAGCGCCAGGCGTCCACCCAGCCGATCCCGGCCAGCACCAGGCTGATCAGGCCGACGGTCCCGATGGAGCCGGCCGCGGTGCGCAGCTGCTCGGTGTTCACCGCCGGGAAGTAGTTGACCAGGAACCGGTCCACGTCGGCCACCAGTTCGGCGTTACCGGAGAAGACCTTGACCAGCACCGCGTACGCCACCATGGTCAGCGCGAACGCGGCGAAGAAGGCGTAGTAGGCGATGGCCGCCGCCAGCCGCCCGGCGAGCACGTCGGCGTAGCGCTCCTTCATCCGCCACAGGTGGTCGAACGCGGCAGACCGCTTGCGCGCGCTGTCCACCAGCGCGTCATACCGTGCGCCGACGACCTCGGTCGTCCGCTGCACCCACCCCACCACACCCGCCACCCCCTCATCCTCCCCGACCCCCACACCACCCCGCCGCCCGATCCCCCTCCCCCACACCCACCCGCCGCCCCCCTCTGCCGCAAGTCTTAAAGAGTCGCGCCCTCCGGAAGGTCCGGAGGGCGCGACTCTTTAAGACTTGCGACCCGGGGCCGGGCCCGGGGCCGAGGTGGGCGGTGGGGGTCAGGCGGTGAGCCAGACGGTGGTGTCAGGGGGGAGGTGGCCGTCGGGGTGGAGGGGGCCGCTGGTGAGGAGGACGTCGCCGGTGAGGTTGAGATCGGCGAGGTCGAGGGGGTGGTCGGTGATGTTGACGACGACCACGGTGCCGGGGTCGCGGCTGAAGGCCAGTACACCCTCGGGAGCGTCGAGCCAGGTCAGGGTGCCGCCGCCGAGGGCGGGCAGTTCCTTGCGCAGGCGCAGCGCGGCGCGGTAGAAGTTCAGCGTCGAGTCCGGGTCGGACTCCTGCGCCTGCGCGGTCAGCGCCTCCCACTTCGCGGGCTGCGGCAGCCAGGGCGTGCCCAGGCCGTCCGGGTTGAACCGGAAGCCCTCGTCCGCCGTGCCGCCCCAGGGCAGCGGAACCCGGCAGCCGTCGCGGCTCTCGCCGGTACGCAGGAACGACGGATCCTCACGCAGCTCGTCGGGCAGGTCCAGGACCTCGTTGAGGCCCAGTTCCTCGCCGTTGTAGAGGTAGGCCGAGCCGGGCAGCGCCAGCATCAGCAGGGTGGCCGCGCGGGCCCGGCGCAGGCCGAGTTCGCCGTCGCCGTACCGGGTGACGTGGCGGAACTTGTCGTGGTTCGACAGCACCCAGGTGGTCGGGGCGCCGACCAGGGCGGCTTCGGCCAGCGACTTGTCGATGATGGCGCGGAACGACGCGGGGTCGAAGTCGGCCATCATGAAGTCGAAGTTGAAGGCCTGGTGCAGCTCGTCGCGGCCGATGTAGCGGGCCAGCCGCTCCGGGGACTCGACCCACGCCTCGGCCACGGCCATCCGGCCGCCGGGGTACGCGTCCAGGATGGGCCGCCACTCGCGGTAGATGTCGTGTACGCCGTCCTGGTCGAAGTAGGGCAGGCGCTCGCTGCCCAGCATCTCGACCTGGCGGCCGCCGTCGTCGGACGAGCGCCCGACCGAGGGCAGCCCGGCTTCCTTGATCATGCCGTGGGCGACGTCGATGCGGAACCCGTCGACGCCCCGGTCCAGCCAGAACCGCAGCACGTCGCGGAACTCCGCGCGCACCTCGGGGTTCTCCCAGTTCAGGTCGGGCTGCTCGGGGGCGAACAGGTGCAGGTACCACTGGCCGTCGGGCACGCGGGTCCAGGCCCGGCCGCCGAAGATGGACTCCCAGTCGTTGGGCGGCAGCTCGCCGTGCTCACCCTGGCCCTCGCGGAACATGTACCGCTCGCGCTCGGCCGAGCCGGGCGCGGCCGCCAGCGCCTGCTGGAACCAGGCGTGCTGGTCCGAGGAGTGGTTGGGGACCAGGTCGACGATGATCCGGATGCCCAGCGCGTGGGCGTCCTTCATCATGTCGTCGAAGTCGGACAGGGTGCCGAAGCGCGGATCCACGTCGCGGTAGTCGGCGACGTCGTAGCCGCCGTCGGCCAGCGGCGAGGTGAAGAACGGGCTCAGCCAGATCGCGTCGACCCCGAGCTCGCGCAGGTACGGCAGCTTGCCGCGCACGCCCTGCAGATCACCGGTGCCGTCGCCGTCGGCGTCGGCGAAGCTGCGCGGGTAGATCTGGTAGACGACGGCATCGCGCCACCAGTCGTCGTTTGCCTGCGTGGTCACTGGCAGTCCTTTCCAGGGGTGGCGCATGAGCGGCTGCGCGGGCTGTCGGTCGAGCGGGGAGCGGGGCCGCTGGCAGGGGAGGAGACACGCTGCTCAGCGGGCCGGGAGGCGGGCGCGGGCGGCCGAGAGAGCGATTTCTCGCCGCCCATGCCACGGCGGCCGGGCAGCGCGACGTCCACCGTGCCGGCGACGGCGGTGGCGCGGCTGCTGCGGCGCATGTTTTCCTCCAGGAGCGAGCGTCTCGCGGGCTAGGAACGCCGCGAGGACCCATGAAGGATGTCGTGCAAGTTGCGCAAGAGTCAAGCAGAGGATTTCAGAAAGTTTCAATCGTCATACTGACCGAACGTGACCGTCCGCCGGGGCGTCGGGGAACGTCGGGTCCGCCGGATCAGCCGCTGTGGGCGGCGGTGGACCCCCGAACGACCAGTTCCGGACGGAAAATGTACTCCGAGTGCGGCGCCGGGTGCCCCTTGATCTCGTCCACCAGGGCACGCACGGCCGCCACGGCCATCGCCCGGACGGGCTGGCGCAGGGTGGTCATCGGAGGGTCGGTGAAGGCGATCAGCGGCGAGTCGTCGTAGCCGACCACCGAGACGTCCGTGGGCACCTGCAGGCCGCGCTGGCGCACCGCGCGGATCGCGCCCAGCGCCATCAGGTCCGAGCCGCACACGAAGCCGGTCACGCCCTTGTCCAGCAGCCGCGACGCGGCGGCGTCGCCGCCCTCCACGCCGAACAGGGACAGCGAGATCATCTCGTTGATCTGCGCGTCGGTGAGGTTGAGCAGGCGGCGCATGGCGGCCCGGTACCCCTCGATCTTGCGCTGGACCGGCAGGTAGCGGTCGGGGCCGGAGATCAGGCCGATCTTCTTGTGGCCGAGTGCCACCAGGTGGGCCACGGCCAGCTCGCCGGCGGCGCGGTCGTCGCAGGAGATGAACGGCGCCTCGATGTTCTCGGCGTACCCGTTGACCAGCACGATCGGCAGCGGCCGGGCGAGCAGCTTGCGGTAGCGCTCGGGGTCGCTGGTCGAGTCGGCGTGCAGGCCGGAGACGAAGACGATGCCGGAGACCTGCCGGTCGAGCAGCATCTCGACGTACTCGTCCTCGGTCACGCCGCCGGGGGTCTGGGTGCACAGCACCGGGGTGAAGCCCTGCTGGGCCAGGGTCGTCTCGATGATCTGGGCGAACGCCGGGAAGATCGGGTTGTCCAGCTCCGGGACCACCAGGCCGACCAGGCCCGCGCTGCGCTTGCGCAGCCGGGCGGGGCGCTCGTAGCCCAGCACGTCGAGAGCGGTCAGCACGGCCTGCCGGGTGTCGGCGGAGACGCCGGGACGGTCGTTCAGCACCCGGGAGACGGTGGCTTCGCTCACCTCCGCCTGCTGGGCGATGTCAGAGAGTCGTGCGCGCATGGCGGCACTCTAGCCGAAGACAGCCGGATGTTGATATGGGCACGTTGCAAGGTCTTCCATTGCTTGCAAAGGCTTGCTAACCTCCCGGCAACAAACTCCGTAACACGGATCACAACCCCGGCAACGGGGTGCTGTGGTGCGTCACCGTTTTTGGAAGGCCTTCCAGAAGCGGTGATTCTGTCGACCCCTCTCGGCCGCTCGGGCGCGTGGATTCGCCCGTCGCGGTCACCCCCGGGTCACCTGGGTGACCCTTCTCGAAGGAGTGCTCATGCGCATCCGTACCGCGGGTGTGATCGCCGCCGCCGGGCTGCTGATGCTCGGTGTCGCGGCTTGCGGCGGATCCGGCGAGCCGGCCGCCACCCCCAGCAAGGACAAGGGCAACGGCAAGCTCGTGCTGTGGACCGACCCGACCCGCGCCCCCGTGCTCAAGCCGTTCGCCGAGGCGTTCGGCAAGGAGAACGGCGTGACGGTCGAGGTCAAGGAGATCAGCGAGAACCAGCAGCAGACCTTCATCACCGCCTCGCAGCAGGGCAGCGGCCCGGACATCATGGTCGGCGCGCACGACTGGATCGGCAACATGGTGCAGAACGGCGCCATCGACCCGGTGCAGCTGACCGCCGAGCAGAAGGCCGCGTTCCACCCGAACGCGATCAAGGCGGTGACGTTCAACGGGCAGATCTACGGCGCGCCGTACGCGATGGAGAACGTGGCCCTGATCCGCAACACGGACCTGGTGCCCACCGCGCCCGCCACGATCGAGGACCTGATCAAGGCGGGCAAGGACCTCAAGGCGGCCAAGAAGGTCCAGGAGATCCTGTGCGTGCCGTTCGGCGCGGCGGGAGACGTGTACCACACGTATCCGCTGTTCTCGGCCGCCGGCGGCTCGCTGTTCGGCAGCACCGCCTCCGGTGACCCGGACCCGTCCAAGGTCACTGTGAACACCCCCGAGTCGATCGCCGCGCTGGAGAAGATGAAGGCGCTCGGCGAGAAGGGCGAGGGCGCGATCAAGACCTCGATCGGCAACGAGAACGGCATCCCGAGCTTCGTGCAGAAGAAGTGCGCGTTCCTGATCTCCGGCCCGTGGTCGATGAACGACGTCAAGAAGGCCGGCTTCGCGTACGACATCACCGCGGTCCCCGGCTTCGCCGCCGGTGGCCAGGCCAAGCCGTTCCTCGGTGTGCAGGCGTTCTACGTCGCGGCCAAGGGCAAGAGCAAGGTGCTGGCCCAGGAGTTCGTGGCCAACTACGTCACCAACAAGGACGTGGCTCTGGCGCTCTACAAGGCCGACCCGCGCCCCGCGGCGCTGACCGCCGCCGCCGACGCGGTGAAGAGCCTCGACCCGAACGCCGAGAAGTTCGTGCTGGCCGGTGCCAACGGCATCCCGATGCCGGCCATCCCGGCCATGGGCGCGATCTGGGGCCCGATGGCCAACGCCGAGGTGGCGGTGGTCAAGGGCGGCGACGCCAAGACCGCGGCCGAGGCCGCCGCGAAGGCCATCACCGCCGAGATCAACAAGTAGTCCTGCCTCATGACCACCGAGGTGACGGGTGCGGGGAGCACGGGCTCCCCGCACCCGGGGCAGGCCCCCGACCAGCGATCCCGGGGTGGGCGGCGCGGTAAGGCGGAGCAGGTCGGCCGCACCCGCGAACTGTCCACCGGCTTCATCGTGTCG
Organism: Catellatospora methionotrophica; assembly: GCF_011297335.1. Classification (GTDB taxonomy): domain Bacteria; phylum Actinomycetota; class Actinomycetes; order Mycobacteriales; family Micromonosporaceae; genus Catellatospora; species Catellatospora methionotrophica. The sequence goes on from NZ_JAAOTJ010000038.1 coordinate 15,349, forward strand.
CGTATCGCCGTGCTCGGCATCGTCGCCGCACTGCTGATCTACGCGCTCCCGCCGCTGATCCAGACCGAGGCGTGGACCGCCCTGGCCGTCGTCGGCGTGGTCACGGCGCTCGTCGCCTACCTCTACCTCACGCCCCGCCACATCCCGGCGAAGTACCTGGTGCCGGGCACGATCTTCCTGTTCGCCTTCGCCATCGTGCCGATCGTGCTGACCTTCGTCACCGCGTTCACCAACTTCGGCGACGGGCACCGGGGAACCAAGGCCGAGGCGATCCGGGCCATCGAGACCAGCTCGGTGACCCAGGTGCCGGGCTCCCCGGAGTACTACCTCACCATCGCCGAGCGCGACGGCGAGATGGTCTTCCTGCTGGTCGATCCGGCGACCAAGGCGGTCCAGGCGGGTACGGCCGACGGCCTGTCCCCGGTCGACGGGGCCGAGGTGTCGCTGACCGGCAAGGTGCTGTCTGCGGCCGGATACACCCTGGTCCCGACCGCGCAGGCGGCCGAGCGCGACGCGGAGATCTCGGCGTTCTCGGTGCCGACCGCGGGCGGCGCGGTCAAGGCCACCGGCCTGAGCCGCGCGTTCGAGGGCAAGGCCGACAAGTCCTACGACGCGGCCTGCGACTGCGTCACCAGCCCGAGCGGCGGCCGGTGGGTGGCCGACGAGGTCGAGGGCTACTTCGTCGACAGCGAGGGCAGGCACCTCGACCAGGGCTGGAAGGTCGACGTCGGGTTCGCCAACTTCACCAGGGCGCTGACCGACCCGACCATCTCCGGGCACTTCCTCAACGTGCTGGTCTGGAACTTCGTCTTCGCGATCAGCGCGGTCGCGACCACGTTCGCGCTCGGCATGATCGTGGCGCTGGCGCTGCACTCGCCCCGGGTACGCGGCACGAAGTTCTACCGCATCGTCCTGATCCTGCCGTACGCCATGCCGGGCTTCGCCATGCTGCTGATCTGGCGGGACATGTTCAACACCGACTTCGGCCTGATCAGCAAGCTGTTCGGGGTGCACGACTGGCTGGGCACGCCCACTACGGCCCGGCTCGGGCTGATCGTGATCAACCTGTGGATGGGCTTTCCGTACATGTTCCTGGTGATCACTGGTGCGCTGCAGGCCGTGCCACGGGAGCTGACCGACGCGGCCCGCATCGACGGCGCGTCCGCGTGGGCCGGGTTCCGGCGGGTCACCCTGCCGCTGGTGCTGGTGGCGCTGACCCCGCTGCTGATCTCGTCGTTCGGCTTCAACTTCAACAACTTCAACAACATCAAGCTGGTCACCAACGGCGGGCCGTACGCGATCGACAACAGCACCGTCGGCGCGACCGACCTGCTGATCAGCTACACGTACCGGGTCGCGGGCTTCGACTCCGGCGTGGCCGACTTCGGTTTCGCCGCCGCGATCTCGGTGTTCATCTTCGCGATCGTGGCCACGGTCTCCACGGTGGCGTTCTGGCGCAGCCGGGCGCAGGAGGAGGTGTACTCGTGAAGTGGCTCCGAGAGGTCGGCTGGCGCTACGCGGTGGTACTGCTGGTGTGCGCGTTCGCGCTGTTCCCGGTCGTGTTCGTGGTCTCCGCCGCGATCAACCCGCTGGGCACGCTCGGCTCGACCGGGCTCATCCCGGAGGGCGCGAGCCTGTCCAATTTCCACGACCTGCTCACCGGCGACCACCCGTTCGCCCAGTGGTTCCTGAACTCGGTGGTCATCGCGCTGATCTCGGCCTTCGCGGGCCTGCTGATCAGCGTGGCGGCGGCGTACGCGTTCAGCCGGATGCGGTTCCGGGGCCGCCGGGTGGGCCTGCTGTCCATCCTGCTCATCCAGATGTTCCCGCAGTTCCTCGCGATCGTGGCCATCTTCATCGTGTTCACCGACGTCACCGAGCTGTACCCGGCGTTCGGCTTCAACAGGCCGTGGGGCCTGCTGATCCTGTACCTGGGCGGCGCGCTCGGCGTGAACACGTACCTGATGAAGGGTTACCTGGACACGGTGCCCAAGGAGATCGACGAGTCGGCCACCATGGACGGCGCGTCGCACGTGCAGACCTTCTTCCGCATCATCCTGCCGCTGGTCGGCCCGGTGCTCGCGGTGACGGCGATGCTCTCCTTCATCGGCACGATCAACGAGTTCCTCATCGCCAACGTCTTCCTCCGCGACACCGAGGCGAAAACCCTGGCAGTGGGCATGTACGGCATGCTCACCGACAAACGCGACGCCAACTTCGGCATGTTCGCCGCCGCCACCCTCCTGACGGCCATCCCCACCGTGAGCCTCTTCCTCTGGCTCCAGAAGTACATCGTCAGCGGCCTGACCGCCGGTGCGGTCAAAGGCTGACGCCCCGGCGCGCCGCTCGTGCACCTCAGGAGCGGCGCGCCGGGACGGCAAGGCAAGCAGTGTCGCGACCTCGGGTTCCGGTGACGGGACTGCGGGCTGAAACGTCGACATCCTCTGAAGACGGAAGGATGGCGCGACAATGCGTCTCATCGAACAGCCGCACCACGACGGTTCGGCGCTGTATGTCTCGGACTCCGCGCCGGGGCTGGGTGACGTGGTCACCGTATGGGTGCGGGTGCCTGCGGCGGCGGGGGTCGACGCGGTGCACGTACGGAGCACGCCGGACGGGGAGCCGCATTTCGCCGCCGCCGAGGTCGATGCGGAGCGGACCGGCACGGCGGTCGCCGGGTACGGGGCGGGCGACGTCTGGTGGCGGGCGGAGCTGACAGCGCGCAATCCGGTGACGAACTACCGGTTCCACCTGCGTACCAGCAGCGGGGACACGTACTGGCTGACCGCGGGCGGGGTGGTCGGGCATGAGGTGCCCGACGACACGGACTTCCGGGCCGTGGCGTACGACGCACCCCCGGCCTGGTCCGCCGATGCCGTGCTGTACCAGATCTTCCCGGACCGGTTCGCGCGCGCGGCGGACGCGAAACCGCTGGCGGCGCTGGACCTGCCGGACTGGGCGCTGCCCCGCGAGTGGGACCGCGACGAGGTGATCGGGCAGGGTCCCGGCACCTCCGAGCAGTTCTTCGGCGGCGACCTCGACGGCATCGCCGAACACCTGGACCACCTCCAGGCGCTCGGGGCGAACACCGTCTACCTGACGCCGGTCTTCCCGGCCCGGTCCAACCACCGCTACGACGCGTCGACGTTCGACGAGGTCGATCCGCTGCTGGGCGGGGACGCGGCGCTGGCCCGGCTGGCCGAGGCCGTGCACGCGCGCGGTATGCGGCTGATCGGCGACATCACCGCCAACCACTGCGGCGACGCGCACGAGTGGTTCACCCGTGCCGCCTCCGACGTGGACGCTCCGGAGCGGGACATGTTCTATTTCGACGCCGGGACCGGTGGATACGAGGCGTGGTGCGGGGTGACGACCCTGCCGAAGCTGAACTGGGCCAGCCCGCTGGTCCGCGAGCGGATGACCGCGGTGCTGCGACGCTGGCTGGCCTACTTCGACGGCTGGCGGGTGGACGTGGCCAACATGACCGGCCGCCGCGGTGCGCAGGACGACGCGCACGAGGTGGCCGCGCTGATCCGGCGCGCCCTGCCCGCCGACGCGATGCTGGTCGGCGAGCACATGCACGACGCCACCGGCGACCTGGACCGCGACGGCTGGCACGGGGCCATGAACTACCTCGGCTTCACCCGCCCCGTCTGGGCCTGGCTGCGCGGCGAGGCACCGGGCGTCCCCAACTTCTTCGGCACGCCGGGGGACGTGCCGAGCCGGGACGGGGTGGCCGCGTACGCCACCATGCGGGCGTTCGCGGCGCGGGTGTCCTGGCGGTCGCTGGTGCACTCGTGGAACATCCTGGACTCGCACGACTCGGCCCGCGTCCGCACGGTCACCGGCTCCGCGGCGCGGCAGGTGGTCGCGCTGGGCCTGCAGGTCACGCTGCCGGGAACCCCCATGGTGTACGCGGGCAGCGAGTTCGGCCTGACCGGCTGGAACGGGGAGAACGCGCGCACCCCGATGCCGTGGTCGAGACCTGCGGACCGCGACGAGCAGACCCTGGCGGTGTACCGCGAGCTGCTCGGATTGCGCGCCACCGAGCCCGCGCTGCGTCACGGCGGGCTGCGCTGGCTTTATGTGACCAGCGATACCATGGTCTACCTGCGGGAATTCGAGCACAATGCACTTCTGGTGGCGGCCTCGCGTGCGGCCGGTGAGGAAGTCTCACTTGCCCTCGGCGCGCGGGCTGCCGGCGTCTTCGCTGCTACGGACCTTGAACCGGACGGCACGGGTCGGCTGACCCTGCCGGGTGACGGTCCGGCCCTGCGCGTATGGCGGCTGGAGCCACCCCGCTGACAGGCGGTGGCGGCACGCGGTTCGACCCCGTGTGCCGCCACTTGCCGTAAAACGTCGCCACGTGCCGTAAACGTGTCGACACGCCGTGTAATCATGAGAAATTCGCGCGATGGCTTGAAGATATGTCCTTTTCGGGCGTGTCGCCCCCGCGACTCACGCAAGATCGCGTGGACCGGGGTCTTACGCTGACGCCCGTGCCCAAGCCGCCGCTGCGCCCCGAAGCGCTCGCCCGCCGGATCTTCCGGGGAGCCGACGCGCTGGAGTCTGGCCTGCTCACCCGTGCCCAACTACGCAGCTCCGCCTGGCGGCCGCTGTTCCGCGGGGTGTACGCCGACCGCGACCTCACCATCACCCACCGCCTGCGCTGCCTGGCCGTCAGCGACTTCCTGCTGCCCGAGGACGGGGTCATCGCCGGCCGCTCCGCCGCCAGCCTGTACGGCGCGCCGTACGCGCCGGACGAGTCGGTGGAGATCCTCACGCCGGGCCGGTTCGGGCCGATGGCGGGCATCCTGGTGCACCGCGGCCCCGTGCCGGAGAAGGACGTGACCCGCCGGGTCGACGGCATCCGGGTCACCACGCCGCAGCGCACCGGGTGGGACCTGGCCCGCTGGCTCGACGTGGTGGAGGCGGTGGCGCTGCTCGACGTCATGGTGGCGCGCGGCGCGGTCAGCGTCGGGGCGCTGGTCGAGTACGCCCAGGCCCGGATCGGCAAGCCCGGCTGGGGGCGGCTGTTGAAGGCCGCGCAGCTGGTCGACTCCAGCGCTCGCGGGGCGCACGAGAGCCGGGTGCGGGTGCGGCTGGTGCTGGCCGGGGTGGCGGCGCCGGTGGTGAAGTATGTGCTGGCCCGCGACGGGGAGCCGGCGGTGCGGCTCGACCTGGCCTGGCCGGACCACCGGGTGGCGGTGGACTGCGCGGAGACCCCGGCAGCCCCGCTCGGCGGCGACTGGCTCGTCCTGCCCGCGAGCCCGGAGCAGGTGGCCGACGGCTACGACCCCCTGATCCGCGACGTGAAGGCCGCCCTCCGCGCCCGCCGCCCCCGCGACTGAGCTGGACCGCCCCTCCGGGGCGCTGTCCGCCGGCCATGATCGCCGTTTCAGGTCAATACCTGCGGTTTAACCGCAGATCATGACCTGAAACGGCGATCATGGCCGCCGAGGGCAGCGCGCCACACGGCTCCGGGGTTAAGAAGGGCACCTTCCTCTACGCGGGCGATGGGAAGGTGCCCTTCCTTCGGAGAGGTGCGGCGGGTGGCTGGCGTTGCCGGGAGGGGTCAGTGCCAGAAGACGGCTACGGCGGCGTTGATCAGGGTTAGGGCGATGATGGTGAGGAAGTGGCCCTTGTTGACCGTCTCGCGCTTCTTGAGGTACGGGATCAGGACCATGATGAAGATCATGATGGCGATGACGCCCTTGACGGAGAGTTTGGCCGGGTCGGGCTGGACGTCGCGGCCCAGCGGGGCGGCCAGGGCGATGCCGGTGACGACCTGGATGGTCGCGCCCCACAGCATCACGGCGTTGATGTAGATACGTCCCGTGTAGTACTGCACCAGCGCGCCGCCCAGCAGCAGGGCGAAGCCGACCAGGTGCGCGTACCGCAGGACCAGGCGTACTGCTTCCAATGCGTCCACGATCGCCGAGGGTACGCGAGCGCCCGTTGCGAACGTCACACCCCGGTCACAGGCAGATATGCGCCTGAACGAATGCCCGGTTTGTAACCCGCTGGGTCACTTACGGCAGGACTGGTCGAGGCTCGTTCGTGATTCTTTACACGTCCTGGTCACGCGGGGGTAACGACCGTTCAACAACCCTGCACGATTGTCGTTCGAACGGCGATGTGAAGGATATGTTGCTGGGCGAGGTTCACCGTGCCGCCATCTGTACACAAGATGGAAGACCATGTGCGGTGTCTTTATGGGAGAGGAGACCGTCTTGCGCCCTGTGCGTGGGATGAAGATTGTCGCGCTTGTCGCGTCTGCGGGCCTCGCGTTCGCCGCAGCCGCCTGTGCCAAGCCGACTGAAGAGACGCCGGGCACCGGCACCAGCGCCGCTGCCAAGTACAGCGCGTGCATGGTGACCGACACCGGCGGTATCGACGACCACTCGTTCAACGCGTCGTCCTGGGCGGGCCTGCAGGCCGCCAAGGCCGCGAACCCGGCGATCGACCCGAGCTACACGGCGTCGACGGCGATGGCCGACTACGACCCCAACCTGGCCAACTCGGTCACCAAGGGTTGCAAGTACATCCAGGCCGTTGGCGGCCTGATGGGCGACGCGACCAAGAAGGCCGCGACGGCCAACGCGACCACGCAGTTCTCGATCGTCGACGCCGACAACCTCGGCCTGGCGAACGTGTACCCGATCCAGTTCCAGACCCAGCAGGCGGCGTACCTCGCCGGCTACCTGGCCGCTGGCTACTCGAAGTCGGGCAAGGTCGGCACCTACGGCGGCATGAAGATCCCGCCGGTGACGATCTTCATGGACGGCTTCGCCGACGGCGTGGCCGCCTACAACACGGCCAAGGGCAAGAGCGTCCAGGTGCTCGGCTGGGACAAGGTCAAGCAGGACGGCCTGTTCACCGACGACTTCGGCTCGCAGGACAAGGGCAAGCAGAAGTCGGACACGCTGGCCGCTCAGGGCGCCGACGTGATCTTCCCGGTCGCGGGTGGCGCGGGCCTCGGCTCGGCCGCCAACGCCGGTAGCAAGTTCGTCGTGATCTGGGTCGACGCGGACGGCTTCGAGACCACCAAGTACGGCTCGGTCATGCTGACCACCGTGGTGAAGAACTCGACCGACGGTGTGAAGGAGGCCGTGACCAAGGCCGCCGGCACCCCGGGCACCCTGCTGACCGGCGGCTTCATGGGCACGCTGGCCAACAACGGCGTCTCGCTGGCCCCGTACCACGACTTCGACAGCAAGATCGACGCCGGCCTCAAGGCCGAGGTCGAGGCGCTGAAGCAGGACATCATCTCTGGCAAGATCAAGGTTGAGTCCCCGGCCCAGCCGAAGTGACACCCGGTCGCCCTCTCCGGTGAGATGATCACCGGAGAGGGCGGCCTCGCTTTCCTCAACCGGCCGCTGTCCCCGCCACGGAATCCGTGGTCGAGATGGCGGCCGGACCGGTTGAAGCTCCGTGCGGACCGGGGAGTGCGCTCTCCCCGCAGCCGCCCACATAATGAGCGCACACTCGCCCTCGGACGGCGGAACGTCGCGGCCACCCCCGCTGACCGAACCCTCCGGTGGTGCACGGGACCAACGGAGGTCGGAGCTGAGACTCGAACTGCGCGGCATCACCAAGCGATTCGGTGACCTCGTCGCAAACGATGACATCCACCTGACCGTCGAACCGGGCGAGATCCACGCGCTGCTCGGTGAGAACGGCGCGGGCAAGTCCACTCTCATGAACGTGCTGTACGGCCTGCTGCAGCCCGACGAGGGCGAGATCCTCGTCGACGGCGCACCCGTACGCATCAAAGGCCCCGGCGACGCGATCAAGGTCGGCATCGGCATGGTGCACCAGCACTTCATGCTCGTGCCGGTGTTCTCCGTCGCCGAGAACATCATGCTCGGCGCGGAACCGGCCCGTGGCGGCTTCATCGACCACGCCAAGGCCGTCAAGCTGGTACGCGACGTGTCGCAGCGCTACGGCCTGCCGCTGGACCCCGATGCGATCATCGAGGACCTGCCGATCGGCATCCAGCAGCGGGTCGAGATCGTCAAGGCGCTCACCCGCGACGTCGACCTGCTGATCCTCGACGAGCCGACCGCCGTGCTCACCCCGCAGGAGACCGACGAGCTGCTCGACGTCATGCGCGGGTTGAAGGCGGCGGGCAAGTCCATCGTCTTCATCACGCACAAGCTGCGCGAGGTCAAGGCGGTGGCGGACCGGATCACCGTGATCCGCCGTGGCCGGACCGTCGGCACCGCCGACCCGACCGCTCCCGAGTCCGAGCTGGCCGAGCTGATGGTCGGCCGCGCGGTGGTGCTGGAGGTGCCCAAGGACGAGGCGGTGCCGGGCGAGCCGGTGCTGGAGGTCGCGGGCCTGGTCGTCGCCGACGACCGGGAGCACCGCGCGGTCGACGGCGTGGACCTGGTGGTACGCGCCGGAGAGGTGCTCGGTATCGCGGGCGTGCAGGGCAACGGGCAGACCGAGCTGGTCGAATCGATCATGGGGCTGCGCCCCTCGCGCGCGGGCACCGTGCACCTGTCCGGCCAGCCGATCACCACCTGGCACACCCGGCAGGTGCTGCGCGCGGGCGTGGGCTACGTGCCCGAGGACCGCAGCGTCGACGGCCTGGTCAAGGAGTTCTCCGTCGCGGAGAACCTGGTGCTCGACCTGTACGACCTGCCGCCGTTCGGCGGCCGGTTCGCGCTCGACCTCGACGCCATCGAGGCCCAGGCGGAGCAGAAGATCGCCGAGTTCGACGTACGCACCCAGTCGGCGCACCAGCCGGTCGGCGCGCTGTCCGGCGGCAACCAGCAGAAGGTCATCGTGGCCCGGGAGATGTCCACGCCGCTTAAGCTGCTCATCGCGTCGCAGCCGACCCGTGGTGTGGACGTCGGCTCGATCGAGTTCATCCACTCCCGGATCGTGGCCGAGCGCGACCGCGGCGCGGCCGTGCTGGTCGTGTCCAGCGAGCTGGACGAGGTGGTGGCGCTGGCCGACCGGGTCGCGGTGATGTACCGCGGCCGGGTGCTGGCGATCGTCTCCCCGGACACCCCGCGCGAGACGCTGGGCCTGCTGATGGCCGGCATCGACCCCAGTAGCACCTCGCCCACCACCGGGACCCCGGCCTCCGGCGAGCAGGACACCCAAGGTGAGGGTATGAGCGAGCACGGCGAGGCAGCCTCATGACGTCGCACGAGCCGATGGAGGTGGAGCCCGGCGCGACCGCCGCGTCGCCCGAGAAGGGCCCGGCCCTGCCGACGCCCGGCGTGGACCAGTACCACGTCGATCCGTCGCTGCCCGCCGCCGGCGGCGTGGAGCACCATGACCAGGCGGACCGGCAGCCGAAGCACCGCGCGCCCGAGGAGGCGAAGGCGAAGCGCTCCTTCGCGCGCACCTTCCGCGAGGAGCTGTGGGCCAACAACAACTTCACGGTGACCCTGCTGGCCATCGTGCTCGCGCTGATCTGCGGCGCGGTGCTGATGGTCGTAGGCAACGCCGAGGTCCGTGACCAGTGGCAGTACCTGCTCTACCAGCCGGGCAAGACGATCGGCGACACCTGGGCCTTCGTCAGCACCGCGTACACCGACATGTTCAAGGGCGCGATCGTCAACCCGGACACGGTGAACCGCTGGTACTGGAACATGACCACCTGGCAGCAGGTGTTCTACCCGATCTCGGAGACGCTGACCAACGCCGCCCCGCTGATCTTCACGGGGCTGGCCGTGGCGGTGCCGTTCCGCGCCGGCCTGTTCAACATCGGCGGCCAGGGCCAGGCGATCATGGGCGCCATCGGCGGCGGCACGGTCGGTCTGGCGCTGTCGCTGCCCGCGGTGATCCAGGTGCCGCTGGGCGTGCTCGCGGGCGCGCTGCTCGGTGGCCTCTGGGGCTACCTGGTCGGCATCCTCAAGGCACGCACCGGCGCGCACGAGGTCATCCTGACGATCATGCTGAACAACATCGCGTTCCTGTTCCTGGGCTGGTTCATCCTGCAAAAGGGGATCAAGGACCCGGCCCGGTCCGACGCGATCAGCAAGCCGATCCAGGAGTCCGGCCGGCTGCCGCAGCTGATCCCGGACCCGCTGCTGCGGGCCAACCTCGCCATCGTGCTGGCCGTGCTGGCCGCGGCGGGGGTGGCCTGGCTGCTCAAGCGCGGCCGCTTCGGCTTCGAGCTGCGCGCGGTCGGGCACAACCCGCACGCCGCGGCGACCGCGGGCATCAAGGTCGGCACCACCGTGGCGCTGACCATGGCCCTGGCCGGTGCGCTGGCCGGGCTCGGCGGCACCAGCGTCGCGCTGGGCACCGCCCCCGCGCTGACCGTCGACATGCTCGGCCAGATCGGCTTCAACGGCATCCTGGTCGCGCTGCTCGGCCGGGTCCGGCCGTGGGGCGTGGTCGGCGCGGGCCTGCTGTTCGGCGCGCTGCAGGCGGGCGGCAACGCGATGCAGACCTTCTCCGGCGTATCCGTCGAGCTGGTCGGCGTCATCCAGGCACTGATCGTGCTCTTCGTCGCCGCCCCGGCGCTGGTGAAGGCGATCTACAGGCTGCGCAGGTCGCCGGCTGCGGCCGCGCAGGCCGGATTGGCGAAGGGCTGAGCATGACTACCTCCACGATGGACGTCGAGCTGGCGGTGCCGGAGGCGTACTGGACCCGCACCCGCAAGACCGGCGCGGTCATGGTCGTCCTGGGCCTGCTGGCCACGATCGTGTTCGGCGCGCTGGCCGGCTCCGAGAACGCCCGCTTCGCGCTCGGCGAGAACATCTCCGGGGCCGGGTTCGACATCCCGGGCACCTTCGGCGCGATCTTCTTCGGGCTGGTCGCGCTCGCGGCCGGGGTCGCGATGCTGGTCACCGGCCGGTACTTCGGGGTGCTGACCGGCGTCGCCCTGGCGGGCTTCATCATCTCGGCGCTGTGCTGGCAGATGTCGGTGTCCCCGGTGTCGCACACCATGCCGCTGGGCTTCATCGCCGCGGCGACCTTCACCGCCGCCATCCCGCTGATCTTCGGTTCGCTCGGCGGCGTGCTCTGCGAGCGCAGCGGCGTGGTCAACGTCGCGATCGAGGGGCAGCTGCTCACCGGCGCGTTCTTCGGGGCGCTGTTCGGCACGCTCACCGGCAGCTTCTGGCTCGGCCTGGTGGCCGCCGCGGTCGGCGGCGCGCTGCTGTCGGCGATCCTGGCCGTGTTCGCCATCAAGTACCTGGTGGACCAGGTCGTGGTGGGCATCGTGCTGAACGTGTTCGCGGGCGGGCTCACCGCGTTCTTCTACGAGCAGGTGATGCGGCCGGACACGGACGCGTACAACTTCCCGGGCAAGGTGCCGAGCTGGCCGATCCCGGGGCTGGTGGACATCCCGATCCTCGGCCCGGCGCTGTTCAACGGCAACATCTTCAGCTACGGCTCGCTGATCGCGGTGGCCGTGGTGACGATCGCGCTGTTCCGTACGCGCTGGGGTCTGCGTACTCGCGCGGTCGGTGAGCACCCGGCCGCGGCGGACACCGTCGGCATCCGGGTGCTCGGACTGCGCTACGCGAACGTGCTGATCGCGGGCCTGGTCGCCGGGTTCGGCGGGGCCTACTTCTCGATGCTGTCGACGACCGGGTTCAGCAAGTACATGGTCAGCGGCGCGGGCTTCATCGCGCTGGCCGCCATGATCTTCGGCCGGTGGCACCCGGTCGGGGCGTTCTTCGCGTCGCTGTTCTTCGGCTTCTTCGGCGCGCTGACCGGCTTCCTGACCAGCATCAGCAGCCCGATTCCGAGCCAGTTCCTCAGCATGCTGCCGTACGTCGCGACGATCTTCGCCGTGGCGGGGCTGGTGGGACGCGTCCGCGCGCCCGCGGCCGACGGCAAGCCCTACGTCAAGGGCTGACGGCTAGGCTGGATGGTCCGATCTTGCGTGGCGCCCGCTCGGGCGCCACGCCTGTCGGGCGAGCGAGAGGAACGGTCATGGACGTCGACTGGGAGAAGCTGCGCACCGCCGCGGTGGAGGTCATGCACCGGGCGTACGCGCCCTACTCGAAGTTCCCGGTGGGCGCCGCGGGCCTGGTCGACGACGGCCGGGTCGTGGTCGGCTGCAACGTCGAGAACGCCGCGTACGGCGTGGTGCTGTGCGCCGAGTGCGGCATGGTGTCCCAGCTGCACGCCACCGGGGGCGGCAGGCTGGTCGCGATGGCGTGCGTGAACGGCGACGGCGATCCGCTGCTGCCCTGCGGCCGCTGCCGCCAGCTGCTGTGGGAGCAGGGCGGCCCGCGCATGCTGATCGACGCCGAGGGCGGCCCGCTGACCATGGCGGAGCTGCTGCCGCACGGCTTCGGCCTGGCCGAGCTGGAAGCCGTCAGCGGAGGAATGCAGTGAGCGGACGGATCATCGGCGGGGCGTGTGCCGCCGGCGGGCGTAACGAGGACAAGGTATGAGCGAGCGCGTCAGCACCATCGGCGAGCGCAACGAGGAGAAGGCATGAGCTTCGCGGCTGTCGACGTCATCCGGGCCAAGCGGGACGGGGGTGTGCTGAGCGACGCGCAGATCGACTGGGTCGTCGACGCGTACACCCGGGGCCAGGTCGCCGACGAGCAGATGTCGGCGCTGGCCATGGCGATCCTGCTGCGTGGCATGACCGATGCCGAGATCGCCCGGTGGACCGCCGCGATGATCGCGTCGGGAGAGCGGCTGGACCTGTCGAAGGTCGCCCGGCCGACCGTGGACAAGCACTCGACCGGCGGTGTCGGCGACAAGATCACGCTGCCACTGACCCCGCTCGTGGCGGCGTGTGGCGCGGCCGTGCCGCAGCTGTCCGGCCGCGGGCTCGGGCACACCGGCGGCACGCTGGACAAGCTGGAGTCGATCCCCGGCTGGCGGGCCGCGCTGAGCAACGAGGAGTTCCTCGCGCAGCTGGGCGACGTCGGCGCGGTCATCTGCCAGGCGGGCGAGGGCCTGGCCCCGGCGGACCGCAAGCTGTACGCCCTGCGTGACGTCACCGGCACGGTCGAGGCCATCCCGCTGATCGCCAGCTCGATCATGAGTAAGAAGATCGCCGAGGGCACCGGCGCGCTGGTCCTGGACGTGAAGGTCGGCACGGGCGCGTTCATGAAGTCCGTCGAGGACGCCCGCGAGCTGGCCCGCACCATGGTGGAGCTGGGCCGGGCGCACGGCGTCGACACGGTCGCGCTGCTCACCGACATGAACACCCCGCTCGGCCGGACCATCGGCAACGCGGTCGAGGTGCAGGAGTCGCTGGACGTGCTGGCCGGAGGCGGCCCCGCCGACGTCGTCGAGCTGACCCTGGCGCTGGCCCGCGAGATGCTGTCGGCGGCCGGGCTGTCCGACGTCGACCCCGCCGACGCGCTGCACGACGGCCGCGCCATGGACTCGTGGCGGGCGATGATCCGCGCCCAGGGCGGCGACCCGGACGCGCCGCTGCCCGTGGCCAACGAGGTCGAGCAGGTCCGCGCGGAGCGGTCCGGGATCGTGGCGTCGGTCGACGCGATCGGCATCGGCCTGGCCGCCTGGCGGCTCGGGGCGGGCCGGGCCCGCAAGGAGGACCCGGTCAGCGCCGCGGCGGGAGTGGTGCTGCACAAGCGCCCCGGCGAGCGGGTCGCCGCCGGCGACGTGCTGTACGAGCTGCGCGCCGACGACCCGGCCCGGCTGCCCGCCGCCCGGCAGGATGCCGCCTCGGCGGTCGTCGTCGGGGACGGGCCGGCACCCGTACGCCCTCTGATCATCGACCGGATCGGCTGATCCGGTGGCACTGCCCGCACCGGATCCCCTGGCCGTGCGCGTCGCCAGCTTCCAGGAGCTGACGCGGCTGAACGTCCCGCTACCGCCCGACTCCTACCCGTTGGTGTGGGAAGAGGGGGACACGGTGGAGCTTCGTCCTACGGGCGAGCTGGAGGCCCGCGCGGCGATCCTGCACGTGGCGATGGAGCGCGTCTTCGGCATGCCGCCCGCGGAGGCCGAGAAGTGGCTCGACGCGAACGCCCTGATCCCCGACGTGACCGAGCCCGAGTGGGGCTGGATCGTCGACGAGATCGGCGACCGGCAGTCTTTCGTGCTGCACCTGGACGCGCTGGCGGGGATCTGCTGGGTGCTCGGCGTCACCAAGACGCTCGACCCGCTGCGGGTGCCGCCGCGGCTGATGGAGTCGCTGCCCGACCTGCACGCGGGCGAGAGCTTCACCGCCTGGCAGGCCCGCATCCTGGCCGCGCCCCGCGACCCCACGGTGGTCGCCGCGGCGCTCGACCTGCACTACTGCCTCGACTGGTCGTTCCAAGAACTGGAGCGGCAGGGGCTGCCGGTGCCCGGCGAGCTGAACGCCAACGCGATCGGCCAGCGCCGGTGGGCACTGGAGTGGTCGTCGGTCTTCCTCGGCGAGTTCCACGACCCGCCGGGCGGCTGGGAAGAGGTCGACCTCTCGGTGTGACGGGGCCGATGTAGGTCCGGCACTGGTTACAGCGGACATGATCGCTGTTTGCGGTCAGAAGGTGCGGTCGGAACGCAGTTTCTGACCCGAAACAGCGATCATGGCGGGCGGGCGGCGGCTGAGTGGCCAGCGGGTGGCGGTGTGGCGGAATCGCGCGTCGGGGTGGTCAGCGGGGGCGGTAGGTGCCGATGCTGACGGATGCGGTGCAGGTCACGGGGGCTGTGGCGCGGGCGCGGTCGTGGAAGGCGTTGGGGCCCATGGCGATCAGGTCGTCGGCCTCGGCCGGGGTGAGGTCGAGGGGCCATTCCAGGAGCTGCTCGGCGACGGGGGTGAAGTCGCGCAGTTCGTGGGCGAGGCGTTCGGCCTTGGCGGGGTCGACGGACATCAGTCCGAGCTGTTCGCGTAGTTCTGCGAGGTGGCGTTCGGTCGGGGTGACCACTGCCAGCAGGCCGTCCTGTGCCAGCACCCGGTGCATCTGCGCGCCGTTGCGGGGGGCGAAGACGTTGAGCAGCAGGTCGACGCTGCCGTCGGCGAGCGGCAGGGTGCCCCAGGTGTCGGCCAGCACCGCACCGGCCCGCGGGTGCGCCTTCGCCGCGCGCCGCAGCGCCGCCTTGCTCACATCGAAGGCCAGCCCCCGCGCGCCCGGCCACGCGTCCAGCACCGCCGCCAGGTAGTACCCCGTACCCGCCCCGAGGTCCACCACCAGCGGCTCACGTCCTGCCGCAGGTGCCTCACCGGCCGCGAGCGCCTCACCGTTCGTGCGCGCCTCACCGGCTGCGCGTTCCTCACCGGCCTGGCGTGTCTTGCCTTGATCATCACGGTCGCGGGGTGGTGACACGCCGTCGAGCACGTCCGTACGTTCATGATCGGCCAGCTGGGACAGGGCGGTGGCCAGGGGGCGGTAGTGGGCGGTGGCGAGGAAGGCGGTGCGGGCGGCGACCATGGTGGGGGTGTCGCCCTCGGGGAGTCTGCGGCCGGTGGCGAGGGTGACGTAGCCGTGTTTGTTGCGGTCGAAGCTGTGGTGGTTCGGGCAGTGCAGGGCGGTGGGGGTGAGGGACAGGGGGGCTGCGCAGACAGGGCAGCGCAGCGCGTCAGTCATCTCGGCGGTGAGCACACCGAATATCTTGGTGCATGTGACTCCGACCTGTGACGAGATCGTGAAGGCGCCCAAGGCGCTGCTGCACGACCACCTCGACGGCGGCCTGCGCCCGGCCACCATCGTCGAGCTGGCCGCCGAGATCGGGCACGAGCTGCCCGCCACCGACCCCCGCGAGCTGGGCGAGTGGTTCGTCTCCGCTGCCGACAGCGGCTCGCTGGAGCGTTACCTGGAGACGTTCTCGCACACGGTGGCGGTGATGCAGACCGCGCCCGCGCTGCGCCGGGTGGCCCGCGAGTGCGCGCTGGACCTGGCCGCCGACGGCGTGGTGTACGCCGAGGTGCGGTATGCGCCCGAGCAGCACCTCACCGGCGGGCTGACCCTGCCGGAGGTGGTCGAGGCGGTGCTGGCCGGATTCGCCGAGGGCAGCGAGCAGGCGGCCGCGGCGGGCACCCCGATCCGGATCGGCACCCTGCTCACCGCGATGCGGCACGCCGCCCGCTCGATGGAGATCGCCGAACTGTCCACGGCGTACCGCGACGCGGGCGTGGTCGGTTTCGACATCGCGGGGGCGGAGGCGGGTTACCCGCCCACCCGGCACCTGGACGCGTTCGAGTACCTGCAGCGGGAGAACTTCCACTTCACCATCCACGCGGGCGAGGCGTTCGGGCTGCCCTCGATCTGGCAGGCGCTGCAGTGGTGCGGGGCCGACCGGCTGGGCCACGGGGTGCGCATCGTGGACGACATCGAGCCGGGCACCGGCGCGCTGGGCCGGCTGGCCGGGTACGTGCGGGACAAGCGGGTGCCGCTGGAGCTGTGCCCGTCGTCGAACGTGCAGACCGGCGCGGCCGCCTCGATCGTGGAGCACCCGATCGGGCTGCTGCGCGACCTGCGCTTCCGGGTGACGGTCAACACCGACAACCGGCTGATGAGCGGCACCTCGATGTCGCGGGAGATGGCGCTGCTGGTGGAGGCGTTCGGCTGGGGCTGGGTGGAGCTGCAGTGGTTCACCATCAACGCGATGAAGAGCGCGTTCATCCCGTTCGACGAGCGGCTGACGATCATCAACGAGGTGATCAAACCGGCTTACGCGAAGCTGCTGTGACCAGTAGCCTCGCCCGGCGCTGCAGCGCCGCGGCGGTGGTGGGCCGGCAGCCCAGCTCGCACTGCCGGCCCAGCACCGAGGCGTCCTCCCGCCACAGCCGCAGGCCGCGGCGCACCAGCACCATGGGCGGCTTGCGGTGCTCGGCCAGGTCGCGCACCAGCCGACGGGCGAAGGTGACGGTGCGCGGGCGGTGCAGCGCGAGCGCGTCGGCGAGCACCCCGGCCTGCTGACACGCCTGCACCAGCTCGGCCGCGAAGATGCCCTCGGCGATGAACAGCGGTGCCCCGTCGAGCAGGAACGGCCTGGTCCCGATCCGGGCACTGAGGCTGATGTCGTACACGGGGATCTCGGTCCGGCCCGTCGCGGCCAGTTCTGTGACCGCCGTCATAGCGACCCGGGCGTCCCACGAAAGAGGGGACTCCCAGTCAGCCATCTCGTTCACTCGGGGGAGTGTCGGGTCGGTTCCCTCCTTGTAAAAATCGTCGAGGCACAGGACCGGTAGACCAGTCTGTCGCGCTACGTACGATTTGCCCGATCCCGAGGGACCGGCAAGAAGGATAACTCGGGCTATTTGGACACTCACCGTGCGTGACTCCAAGGAAACTGCGGGCTGAACTGTGCGGTTGGCCTGCATGAGCATCCCATTCGGTGTCGGATTCCAGGCAACCTGGGCTTTCCTCTTTTCACCGGGCGTGATGGAATCTCGGGGGTCCGTCCCTAGCTCGCCGGGATGGGCTGTGTACGGTGCCCGGCGCGACCCCCGCGCCATCCGCTCTCGCGGATCTCGATGAAGGTACCGACAGGAGGGCGGTGACGTGAGCAAGCGGCCAGGAACGCAGAACAACGCGGTCCTTTCGCGTCTCCGACGGCCAGTGAGCCGGCTCCGGGACATGCCGATCTGGTCCAAGCTGGGCCTGATCATGATCGTTCCGACTCTGGCCACGATCGTCGTGGGCACCAACGGTCTGTTGGACAACCTCGACACAGCGACGGGCGCCGACCGCACACGGATCCTCTCCGTGTTGGTGAAGGAGTCAGGCGCACTCGTCGACGACCTCCAGAACGAGCGTGCGGCAGCGGTCATGCTGCTCGGCACGACCAATATCCCGCCGGCGTCCTACGAGAACACCGGCAAGCTGGTCGACGAGGCCAAGAAGCCGTACGCGCAGCAGCGCGGCGCGCTGGTCGACGTCGACAACAGCCTGCGGGACCTGCTCGTGCAGATCGACTCGGGCCTTTCCAGCCTGCCCTCCGTGCGGGAGCAGGTGAAGGACCGCAAGATCAAGCAGTCCGACGCGGCGATGCGCTACCAGGTGATCATCGACTACCTGCTGCAGATCCGTGACAGTGCCGCCCAGATCGCCGGTGGCGGCGACCTCGGTGACGGCCTGCGCGCCGCCAGCGCGATCGCGACGTACAAGGAGTTCCTCTCCCAGGAACGTGTCATCGTGCACCGCGCATACATGCTCGGCGGCCTCAACACGGGTCTGCGCAAGGACTTCATCGCCACGCTGACCGGCCAGGAGCAGGCGCGCGACGCCTTCGAGTCGGTGGCCAGCGAAGCGGACATGGACCTGTTCAACAGCCAGGTGACCGGCCCGACGCTGCGTAAGTCGTCGAAGTTCCAGGCCGACATCGAAGCGCTGCTGGGCGAGTCGCTGGCCTCGCTGAACTTCTCGGCGGCCGAGTGGGACCAGAGCATGCGCGACCACGGCGGAGTGCTCCGCAAGGTCGAGGCGAAGCTGGACTCCGACGTCGAGGTCACCGCGAGCGACCTGCGTGACGAGGTCACGCAGCAGGTCCTCGTGCAGACCGGCCTGCTGCTGGGCATGCTGCTGCTGGCGATCCTGTTCGCCTGGCTCGTGGCCCGCTCGATGGCCCGGTCGCTGCGTGAACTGCGCCACGGCGCGCTCAGCATCGCCCAGTACGGCCTGCCACAGGCGGTCGCCCGGCTGCGTGATCCGGCGCTGTCCTCACAGCTGTCGCCGGTGCAGGTGGCCAACCAGATCGCCGAGCCGCTGCCGGTGCGCAGCAAGGACGAGTTCGGGCAGGTGACCGAGGCGTTCAACGCGGTCCACCTGGAGGCGGTCCGCACCGCCGCGGAGCAGGCCGCACTGCGGTCCTCCGTCGCGACGATGTTCGTCAACCTCGCCCGCCGCTCGCAGATCCTGGTCGACCGGCTCATCGGTCACCTGGACCGCCTGGAGCGCGGTGAGGAGGACCCGGACCGGCTGGCCGAGCTCTTCCAGCTGGACCACCTCGCCACCCGAATGCGCCGTAACGACGAGAACCTGCTGGTGCTCGCCGGTGCCGACTCCACCCGTGTGCAGCGCGAACCCGCGGCTCTGCTGGACGTGCTCCGTGCCGCCCAGTCCGAGGTCGAGCACTACACCCGGATCGAGTTCGGGGTCATCGACCGGGACATCGAGGTCGCCGCGCACGCGGTCAACGACCTGGTGCACCTGATCGCCGAGCTCTTCGACAACGCGACCGCGTTCTCCCCGCCGGACTCGACCGTCATGGTCGAGGCACGCCGGGTGGGCGACCGCGCCGTGCTGTACGTCGAGGACCACGGCATCGGCATCTCGCCGGACATGCTCAACGAGATCAACGAGAAGCTGGCCAGCCCGCCCCAGGTGGACGTGGCAGTCTCCCGGATGATGGGCCTGGTCGTGGTCGCGCGGCTCGCCGCACGGCACGGGGTCAAGACGGAACTGCGGCTGTCGGCCGACCGAGGCATCATCGCCGACGTCACACTGCCGACCGCGGTGCTCGTGCCGCGGGCCCTGGTGGGTCGCGGTCCCGGTGCCCCGGCGCGCGAGCTGCCCGGATTCGCCCCGGCGCCCAACATGCGCCAGCAGCCCGCGGCGGCGGCCCCGCCGCAGCGCTCGTCCTCGTCCTCCTTCGCGCCGCTGGCGCTGGAGTCGGGCTCGGGCACCGGTGCTCCGGCCGGAGCCGGTCGCGGTGTCAACGGTGGCGGCAGCGGCGGACGCCTGTTCGACGCCCCGCCTGCGCCGCCCGCCCCGGAACTGCCCGTCACGCCGCCCTCGCGGGCCGGCATGCCGGCCTGGTCGGACCTGACCGGCGTCAACGGCTCGGACGCGTCCCGCCGCTCCAACGGCGAGGCGCTGCCGCAGCGGCGGGTGCCGGTGGAGGCCGAGCGGCCCGACGCGTTCAACCAGCAGCCGCAGATCCCGCGCCAGCCGTCGTCGCCGCCGGAGGAGCGTGCCAACCCGTCCTGGAACCAGCAGAGCTGGGCCGGGCCGGCCTCGCCCGCTGCGTCGCCGCAGGCGCCGAGCAACCCGTACACGAGCCCTGGAATGCCGATCTCGGCCGTCCCGGTCTCCGCGGTGCCGGTCTCGGCCGCGCCGGTGTCGGCGTCCCCGATCGACGTCCCCGCGTCCGCCGTGCCGCCGACCTGGCCGCCGGTGAGCCGCGAGGACAGCCCGGTCACACCGGACATGACGGCAGAGATGCCGCGCATTCCGGACGAGTACCCGGTCGTGGACACGCGTATCCCGTTCGCTGACGAGACGATGGAACTGCCGATCTTCCGGGAGCTCGAGTCGGCCTGGTTCAGCACGCGGCGTACGGCAGTCGATACGCCAGCTCAGGACGAGAAAACTGCCCCTCCCGCGAACGTCCCCGTAGACACTACGATCACCGCACAGTTCCCTGCCGTTGAGCGCAACGGGCACGGGAGCAACGGTGCACCGAAGGTCAGCACAGCGGCGGGGGCTTCCGACCTGCCGAGCAGGGACGTGAGCATGGGGAGTACGCAGTCTGGCCGCGAGGCCGCCGGATACGAGGTGCCGGCGCCCTACCGGCCGAGCTGGCAGACGGCCGCCGACGACGGATGGGCGGCCGCCTCGGCGATCGCCAACAGCACGCCACCCACGGAATCGACGGCCGCGGGGCTGCCCAAGCGCACCCCGATGGCACAGCTGGTCCCCGGCGGTGTGGAGAAGGGCGCTACCACCGTGCAGCGCCGCACGCCGGAGGGCGTCCGCGGACTGCTCTCCGCCTACCACCGCGGGGTGCAGCGCGGCCGTACCCAGCACAAGGACGATGATGTGATTCCGGGCTCCACCGAGACCGGAAGCCAGTCTGGCAAGGAGCAGGAGGCATGACCACTACGCAGGATCTTGGTTGGCTGTTGGCCAACTTCGCCGACCGGGTGCCGGGCGTCGCCCATGCGGTCGCGGTGTCCGCGGACGGCCTTCTGCTCGCGTCCTCCCGGGATCTTCCCCGGGACCGGGCCGACCAGCTGGCCGCCATCTCATCCGGTCTGGTGAGCCTTACGCAAGGCGCCGCCCGCTGTTTCGAGGGTGGCGCGGTGTTGCAGACTGTCGTGGAGATGGACAACGGGTTCCTTTTCCTGATGTCCATCTCCGATGGCTCCTCGTTCGCGGTGCTCGCTTCGCGAAGCTGCGACGTGGGCCAGGTCGGGTACGAGATGGCACTGCTCGTGGACCGGGTGGGCGACGCGCTCACCCCGGCCCCGCGCAGCGCCGCAGGCGTGCTGGGCTGAGGCACTACCGTCCCGGAGGGTCCGGGGACGGCACTGGGGAAGGGGGTGAACGGCGACGATGCCCGACAGAGAAGAACCGACCGGCGCATTGGTACGGCCGTACGCCGTGACCCGTGGCCGCACCCGGCCGCGATTGGATATCGCGATCGAGGCGCTGGTGGAGACGACCGTACGTGGTCGCTCCGCCGGCACCTCGGGTCGCGGCGGCCACGGGCGGGAACATCAACACATCGCGTCTCTCTGCGACGGCAAGGTGCAGTCGCTCGCGGAGATCGCAGCACGGATGCGGCTGCCGCTCGGTGTCGCCCGTGTCCTCATCGCGGACATGGCGGCAGACGGCCTGGTCGCGGTATACGAGCCGACGTCGTTTGAGAGCAACGACGCGGTAGGCACTGAACTGCTGGAGAGGGTACTCAGTGGACTTCGGAGGCTCTGACATGTCACACCGCCCGGCGCAACAGCCTGGCGGTCGTGTGACATCGGCGAAGATCGTCATCGCCGGCGGCTTCGGCGTCGGCAAGACGACGCTGGTTGGTTCCGTTTCGGAGATCACGCCGCTGACCACTGAAGCGATAATGACTTCGGCCGGTGTCGGCGTGGACGACACGCGCTCGGTTCCCAATAAGACCACCACCACGGTGGCGATGGACTTCGGCCGTATCTCCATCGATCGCGACCTGATCCTGTACCTGTTCGGCACGCCTGGCCAGACGCGTTTCTGGTTCATGTGGGACGAGCTGGTGCGGGGCGCGATCGGCGCGGTGGTCATGGTGGACACGCGCAGACTGGCGGACTGCTTCGCGGCGATCGACTTCTTCGAACACCGCAAGCTGCCCTACCTGATCGCGATCAACCAGTTCGACGGTCAGCAGTTCCACAACGCCCAGGACGTTCGCGACGCGCTCGCGATCTCCTCGGACGTGCCTGTGGTCAGCTGCGACGCGCGTAACCGCGAGTCGACCAAGCAGGTGCTGATCTCCCTGGTGGAATACGTGCTCTCGATGCGGCGTACCCGCACCGGAGCCCCCGCCTGACCTAGCAAGCACCCCCAGGCCCGCCGTCCCCCGGACAGCGGGCCTGAAGTGCTACCCCTCCCCCCACCCCCTCCCGTGCCGCAACTCTTAAAGAGTCGCGCCCTCAACCAGTGGCCGAGGGCGCGAGTCTTTAAGAGTTGCGGCACG
>NZ_JAAOTJ010000039.1 GCF_011297335.1 Catellatospora methionotrophica
CTGCCGTGGTACGTCGCGTTCGCGCACTACAAGCTCGTCGGGATCCTCGAAGGCACGCCCCACCTGCCGCAACTCTTAAAGACTCGCGGCCTCCGGTCGGTTCGGAGGCCGCGAGTCTTTAAGAGTTGCGACCAGGGGGGCGGGTGGTCGCGCGGGCGCGGGGCGGGGCCGTGGGCGGCGGGGGCGAGGGGGGTCAGGGGAGGAGGATGACGGAGCGGGCGCCCTCGCCGCGGGACATGCGGGCGAAGGCTTCGGGGGACTCGTCGAGGGTGATGCGGTCGGTGATGAGGGCGGCGGGGTCGAGGTCGCCCGCGAGCACCTGGTGGGCCAGGTCGGGGACGTCGCGGTCGGGGTCGGAGTTGCCGTACACCGAGGAGCGCAGGGTGCGGGCGGAGTGGAAGATGTCGAGGGCGGCGAGGCTGACCATGTCGTCCTTCGCACCCATGCCGACGACGGTCACCTGACCGCCACGGCGGGTGGCCCGCCACGCGGCCCGGATCGTCGCCGACCGGCCCACGCACTCGAAGGAGTGGTCGGCGCCGCGGCGCTCGGTCAGGGCGCGGACCTGGGAGCTCAGGTCGTCACCCGATACCAGGAAATGGGTCGCCCCGGCGGACAGGGCGAGGTCGCGCTTGGCGTCGGTGACGTCCACGGCGATCAGCGGGTCCGCCCCGGCGGCGCGGGCCGCCATCACGGTGGACAGGCCGACGCCGCCGAGTCCGATGACGAGGGCGGACTCGCCCGGCCGCACCCCGGCGGTCCGGTGCACCGCGCCGACGCCGGTCAGCACCGCGCAACCCAGCAGGGCGGCGGTCTCGAACGGCAGCTCGGCGGGCACCGGGATGACCGCGTGGTCGCCGACGACGACCTCCTCGGCGAGCGCGCCGAGGCCGAGCGTGACGTGCAGCGGCTCGCCGTCGGCGGTCGCGCCGCGGGCGGCGGTCGGCACCCCGGCGGTCTCGCACAGCCACGGCTGCCCGTTACCGCAGAACCAGCAGCGGCGGCACGGCGGCGCCCAGTTCAGCACCACATGGGTGCCGACGGCGACGGTCGCTTCCGGCCCGGCGGCGGTCACCACGCCTGCCGCCTCATGACCCAACACCAGGGGGTACGGCGGCGCGAGCGTCCCGTTGACCATCGACAGATCGGAGTGGCACACCCCGGCGGCGCGGACGTGCACCCGCACCTCGCGCGGGCCGAGCGCAGGCAGCAGGATCGGCTCGATCTCCAGGGGCGCTCCGGGGCCGCGCCAGAGCAGGGCCCGCACCGGGCGGTTCACCGCGGGTGCCGCACTGTTCGTGTTCTCGCCGGTGGCCGGGGCTGGGGCGCTCATCGCTGGATCGCCTTCGTCTCCAGGAACTCGTCCAGTCCGTGGCGGCCGAGTTCGCGGCCGATGCCGGACTGCTTGAACCCGCCGAACGGGGCGAGCGGGTTGAACGACCCGCCGTTGACGTCGACGGCGCCGGTGCGCATCCGCCGCGCGACCGCCAGCGCTCGGTCCTCGTCACCGGACCACACCGCCCCGGCCAGGCCGTACCGGGAGTTGTTGGCGATGGCGACGGCCTCGTCGTCGGAGTCGAACGGGATCACCACCAGCACCGGCCCGAAGACCTCCTCCTGGGCGATCGTGCTGTCGGGGTCCACGTCGGCCAGCACCGTCGCGGCGACGAAGTGCCCCCGGTCCGGCACGGGCGCGTCGAGCCCGCCCGCGATCAGGCGCGCGCCGTCGGCGAGGCCCTGCTCGATGTAGCCGCGTACCGTCTCGCGCTGCGCGGCCGACGCCAGCGGGCCCAGCCGGGTGCCCTCGTCGAACGGGTCGCCCAGGGTCTGCCCGGCGGCGGCCTCGGCCGCGATGGCGAGGGCTTCGTCGTACCGCGAGCGGTGCACCAGCATGCGCGTCCACGCGGTGCAGGTCTGGCCGGAGTTGAGGAACGCGTTGGCGACGCCGGTCTTCACCGCGCGGCGCAGGTCTGCGTCGTCCAGGATCACGTTGGCGGACTTGCCGCCCAGCTCCAGCGCGACCCGGGCGATCCGGTCGGCGGCCAGGTGCGAGATGCGCGCGCCGACCGCGGTCGAGCCGGTGAACGACACCATGTCCACGTCGGGGTGGGCCGCGATGGCCGAACCGACCACCGAGCCGGGGCCGGTGACCAGGTTGGCCACGCCCGGCGGCAGCCCGGCCTCGTCGACCGCGTCGAACAGCAGGTACGCCACCAGCGGCGTCAGGTCGGCGGGCTTGAGCACCACCGTGCAGCCGGCGGCCAGCGCCCCGGCCACCTTCGCCATGATCTGGTGCAGCGGGTAGTTCCACGGCGTGATCGCGCCGACCACGCCCACGGGCTCGCCGACGACCAGCGAGTTGCCGACGGTGTGCGTGCTCTCGGGCTGCCCGGCCAGCTCCACGTAGCTCTTCAGTACGGTCAGCGGCAGTCCGGCCTGGACCTTCGTGGCGATCTTCATCGGGGTGCCCAGCTCGCGGGCCACGGTGGTGGCGATGTCGCCCGCGCGGGCCGACAGCGCGGCGTGCAGCCGGTCGAGGTGTGCGGCGCGCTCCGCCGGGGCCAGCGCCGACCAGGGGCCGAACGCGGCCTTCGCGGCGGCGACGGCCCGGTCCACGTCGACGGCGTCACCGGCGGGCACGTGCGCGATGACCTGCTCGGTTGTCGGGTCCTCGACGGCGATGACGCCGGTGCCGTGCGGGGCGGTCCAGCCTCCGCCGATGTAGAGCTGGGTGCGGTCCGCGATCGGGGCGGTGCGTCCCGGATGCGTCGCCGCGGCTGCCAGGTCCATGCTGTCCCTTCCCATCAGGCGGCGTCGCCCGCGGCCGGAGGACGCGTGCCGCGTGGGGGCGGGTGACGGCGTCGTCGTGGGCCACTGGGCGAGCAACCGGCACAGGAGCCGGGCCGCAAAACTAGCGCTGCAAGTTTCGACTGTAGTACGAAGCGGGCCGCGGCTCCAGAGGCGGGAGCGGGCCGACCGTGGCCTCGTACTCGCGGGCGAGGCCGTCGACCAGCGCGTCCAGGCCGAGCGCGAACGCGCCCTCGTCGACGCTGTGCTGGTGTTCGGCGAGGCGGTGGGCCTGGGACAGGTGCGGGTAGTGGGCGGCGTACAGCTCGGGGTCCTCGACGAAGCCGCGCGCGAACGAGCCCAGCGACGAGCCCGCGACCAGGTAGCGCATCACCGCGCCGATGTGCGTGGCCCGCGCGGGCGGCCAGCCGGCCTTGACCAGCCCGCCGTACACGGCGTCGGCCATGTGCAGCGCCGCCGGTCGCCGCCCCGGGCCCTGGGCCAGGTACGGGACGATGTTCGGGTGCGCGGTGAGCGCGTCGCGGTAGGAGTGCCCCCACAGCCGCAGCGCGTCGCGCCAGTCGTGCGTGGTGAAGAACGACACGTCCACGCCCGCGATCACCGCGTCGGCGACCGCGTCCAGGATCGCGTCCTTGGTGGCGAAGTGGTTGTACAGCGACGGCCCGCGTACGCCCAGCTCGGCGGCCAGGCGGCGGGTGGAGAACGCGGCCAGCCCGTCGGCGTCGATCATCGCGGCGGCGGTCTCCACGATGCGCTGCCGGCTCAACAGGGCCTGGCTGGGCCGGGGCATGGCGGGTTCTCCTTCGGTCGGTGCTGCCGCTGAACTCTGCCACAGGAGGGTCTGGACGAGATAAAACTTTCACCGCTAGTTTAAAGCGGTGGACATGACACTGTCGCCGGAACACGCCGCGCTCCGCCGCCTGGCCGCCGAGTTCGTCGATCGCGAGGTCGTGCCGTACGCGGCCGAGTGGGACCGGCGCGAGAGCGTCGCCCGCACCGTGGTCAAGCAGCTCGGTGAGCTGGGCTTCCTCGGCCTGACCATCGCCGAGGAGCACGGCGGCAGCGGCGGCGACCACCTGGCGTACTGCCTGGTCCTGGAGGAACTGGGCCGGGGCGACTCGTCGGTGCGCGGGCTGGTCTCGGTGTCGCTGGGCCTGGTCGCCAAGAGCATCGCGGCGCACGGCACGCCCGAGCAGCGATCACGTTGGCTGCCGGGCCTGTGCGGCGGGGACCTGCTGGGCTGTTTCGCGCTGACCGAGCCCGGCACCGGCTCCGACGCGGCGTCGCTGACCACGCGCGCCGTCCAGGACGGCGGCGACTGGGTCATCACCGGCTCGAAGGTGTTCATCACGAACGGGACCTGGGCCGATGTCGCGCTGGTCTTCGCCCGTACGGGTGGGGACGGGCCACGGGGCATCAGCGCGTTCCTGGTGCCTACGGACGCGGCGGGGCTGACGCGGCGGGAGATCCACGGCAAGCTCGGGCTGCGCGGCCAGCCGACGGCGGAACTGGCCTTCGACGGGGTGCGGGTGCCGGGTGACGCGCTGCTCGGCGAGCAGGGGCGCGGCTTCCACCTCGCCATGTCCACGCTGGACAAGGGGCGGATGTCGGTCGCGGCGGGCTGCGTCGGCATCGCGCAGGGGTGCCTGGACGCGGCCGTCGGTTACGCGAAGGCGCGCACCCAGTTCGGCAAGCCGATCGCGGCGTACCAGCTGGTCCAGCAGTTGATCTCGGATGTCGCGGTGGACACGGCAGCGGCGCGGCTGCTGGTGTGGCGGGTCGCCGACCTGGTCGACCGGGGGCAGCCGTACGCGACCGAGGCGTCCATGGCGAAGCTGTTCGCCAGCGAGGCGGCCGTGCGCGCGGCGAACAAGGCGCTGCAGGTGTTCGGCGGGTACGGCTACGTCGACGAGTACCCGGTCGGCAAGTACCTGCGCGACGCCCGCGTGACCACGCTCTACGAGGGCACCAGCCAGATCCAGCAGTTGTTGATCGGCCGCGCCCTCACCGGCGTGAACGCGTTCTGAAAGTCCAGCTCAGACAGGTCGAGGCGTTAACAAGGGCACCTTCCTCTACGTACGGCGATGTGAAGGTGCCCTTCCTTTCAAAGGAGTGGCGATGAGCAGCAGGTTCAGCGGACGGGTCGCGATCGTGACCGGTGGCGCGCAGGGGATCGGGGCGGCGACGGTCCGGCGGCTGGCGTCGGAGGGCGCGACGGTCGCGATCGTCGACCTGAGCGCGGAGAAGAGCGAGGCGCTGGCGAAGGAGATCACGGCGGGCGGCGGGACGGCGTCGGGATACGGGTGCGATGTCACCGACGAGGCGGCGGTGCACGCGATGACCGAGCGGGTCGTGGCGGATCACGGGCGGCTGGACATCCTGGTCAACAACGCCGGGATCACGCGCGACGACCTGCTGTTCAAGATGAGCGCGGCGGACTGGCACGCGGTGCTGAACACGAACCTGACCAGCATGTTCTACTGCTGCCAGGCGGCGCAGAAGCACATGGTGGCCGGGAAGTACGGCAAGATCGTCAACCTGAGCAGCCGGTCGGCGCTGGGTAATCGCGGGCAGGTCAACTACGCGGCGGCGAAGGCGGGCGTGCAGGGGCTGACGGCGACGCTGTCGATCGAGCTGGGGCCGTTCAACGTCTGCGTCAACGCGGTCGCGCCGGGGTATGTGGCCACCGCGATGACCGCCGCCACCGCCGAGCGGGTCGGGTCGTCCGCCGAGGCGCACCAGAAGTGGGCCAGCGAGCACACGCCGCTGCGCCGGGTCGCCCAGCCCGAGGAGATCGCGTCCGTGGTCGCCTTCCTGGCCAGCGACGACGCCTCCTTCGTGACCGGGCAGACCCTGTACGTCAACGGCGGCGCGCGCTAAACCGAGCACCACTACCGAAGGGAACCACCGTGGACTTCTCGCTCGACGACGAGCAGCGCGCGATCCGGGACACCGCGCGCGCCTTCATCCGCAAGGAGGTCGTGCCGCTGGAGCACGAGCTGCTGCGCCGCGAACGCGCCGGGCAGCCCGGCATCGAGCGCTCGGAACTGCGCGAGCTGCAGCTCAAGGCGCGCAAGTTCGGCTTCTGGGGGCTGGCCACGCCTACCGAGCACGGCGGCATGGACCTGCCCGCGATCATGCAGTCGCTGATCTGGACCGAGATCGGGCACACCCTGGTGCCGTTCCGGTTCGGCGGCGAGGCCGACAACATCCTCTTCTACGCCAACGCCGCCCAGCAGGACGAATACCTCAAGCCCACGATCGAGGGCGACCGGGTGTCCTGCTTCGCGATCACCGAGCCGGGCGCGGGCTCCGACGCCGCGAACATCAAACTGTCCGCCCGCTCCGACGGCGGCGACTGGATCCTCAACGGCGAGAAGACCTTCATCACCAACGGCAACGACGCCGACTTCGCCATCGTGGTCGCGGTCACCGACAAGGACAAGGGGGTACGCGGCGGCGGCACCACGGCGTTCCTGGTCGACCGGGCCATGGGCTGGCGCTCGGAGTTCATCGCGACGATGGGTCCCGGCGGCCCGGCGTCGCTGGTGTTCGACGACGTACGCGTGCCGTCCCGCAACATCCTCGGGGAGATCGGGCAGGGCTTCGAGCTGGGTATGAAGTGGATCGGCAAGGGGCGTTACCTCATCCCGTCGCACGCGCTCGGCATCGGCGAGCGCGCCCTGCAGATGGCCGTCGACTACGCCAACACCCGGGTCACCTTCGGCAAGCCGATCGGGGAGAACCAGGCCATCCAGTGGATGATCGCCGACGCGGAGACCGAGCTGGAGGCGGCCCGCTGGCTGGTGCTGCGCGCCGCGTGGACCGTCGACCAGGGCCAGGACCCGCGGCACTCGTCGTCGATGGCGAAGCTCTACGGCGCCGGGATGATCAACCGACTGGTGGACCGGGTCATGCAGATCCACGGCGGCATGGGCTACACCCGTGAACTGCCGATCGAGCGCTGGTACCGGCAGGTGCGGCTGCTGCGCATCTACGAGGGCACCGACGAGATGCAGCGCCTGATCATCTCGCGGGACCTGCTGCGCGGGTACACCAAGATCGGGGGCCATCTGGCATGAGGGTGTTCGCGTCCGCCCAGGAGCTGGCCGCCGCGGTCGGCCAGTGCATCGGCCCGGGGCCCTGGCAGCGCGTCGACCGGTCGCGGGTGGACGCGTACACCGACGCGACCGGTGGCGTCGACTGCGTCGGCCTCGGCGCGGCGACGCCCGGCTGGCTGACCCTGTCCATGCTGCCGCTGTTGGTCCGCGACGTGTACCGGTTCGACAACGTGCGCCTGGGCGTCAACTACGGGGTGAACCGGGTGCGTTTCCCGGCCCCGATCCCGGTCGGGGCCCAGGTGCGCCTCACCGCCCGCATCGCCGAGGTCGAGCCCGTCGACGGCGGCGTGCAACTGGTCGCGCAGCTCACCGTCCGCGCCGACGGCGAGGACAGACCGTGCTGCGTGGCCGAGACCGTCAGCCGTATCTACTTCAAGGAGGAGCCGTGAGCACGCTTTCCCTGGCCGCCGTCCTGGCCGAGGCCGCGCGCCGCCATCCCGCCAAGACCGCCGTGGTCGACGCGTTCGGCCGCGAGACCTACGCCGACCTGTGGCGGCAGGCGCTCGCGTACGCCGCGGGC
The DNA here is from genome assembly GCF_011297335.1 of Catellatospora methionotrophica. Taxonomy (GTDB): domain Bacteria; phylum Actinomycetota; class Actinomycetes; order Mycobacteriales; family Micromonosporaceae; genus Catellatospora; species Catellatospora methionotrophica. The sequence continues at coordinate 7,450 of NZ_JAAOTJ010000039.1, forward strand.
CTGCGCGAGCTGGGCGTCCAGCCCGGTGACGCCGTCGCGCTGGTCGCGCCGAACGTGACCGACTTTCCGCGCGCCTACTACGGCATCCTCGCCGCGGGCGGCGTCGTCGTGCCGGTGCACCTGCTGCTCACCCCGTCCGAGGCGGCGTACGTGCTGCGCGACAGTGGGGCGAAGCTGGTCGTCTGCCACAGCGGCCTGCTGGCCCTCGGCGCGCCCGCCGCCGCCGAGGCCGGGGTGCCGGTCGTCAGCGTCGGCCCGCGCCCCGACGAAGGCGGCCCCGAGCGGCTGGAGCAGGTCAGCGCCCGGGTCGCGGCGCTGCGCTCGTACGAGAGCCGCCGCCCCGACGACCCGGCCGTGATCTTCTACACCAGCGGGACCACCGGCAAACCCAAGGGCGCCGTGCTGACCCACTTCAACCTGGTCATGAACGCGACCGTCAACACGTTCGACGCCAACGACGCCAAGCAGTCCGACGTCGTGCTGGGCTGCCTGCCGCTGTTCCACACGTTCGGGCAGACCGTCGGCATGAACGGCGCGTTCCGCATCGGCGCGACCCTGGTCCTGCTCGCCCGGTTCACCGGCGAGGCCGCGCTCGACCTGATGGTGCGGGAGAAGGTCGACGTCTTCCACGGCGTGCCCACCATGTACATCGGCCTGCTGGAGGCCGCCGCGGGCCGTGCCGAACTGCCGCAGTTGCGGATCTGCATCTCCGGTGGGGCGTCGCTGCCGGTCGCGGTGCTCGAACGCTTCAACGCCGCGTTCGGGACCACGGTCTACGAGGGTTACGGCCTGTCGGAGACCTCGCCGAGCGCGACGACCAACCAGCCGCACTTCGGCGTACGCGCCGGGACCGTCGGGCACGCCCTGTGGGGTGTCGAGGTCGAGATCGCCCGCGCCGAACTCGACGAGCGCATCGAACTGCTCGGCCCCGGCGAACTCGGCGAGATCGTGATCCGCGGGCACAACGTGTTCGCCGGCTACCTCGGCAACCCGGACGCGACCGAGCAGGCCCTGGTCGACGGCTGGTTCCGCACCGGCGACCTGGGCACCAAGGACGCCGAGGGCTTCGTGTCGATCGTGGACCGCAAGAAGGACATCGTCATCCGCGGCGGCTTCAACGTGTACCCGCGTGAGGTCGAGGAGGTCCTGGCCCGCCACCCGTCCATCGAGCTGGTCTCCGTCATCGGCGTGCCCGACGACGTGCACGGCGAGGAGATCTGCGCCGTCGTCGTGCTGCGCCCCGGCACCGACCCGGTCGACGAGGCCGCCCTCATCACCTGGTCCCGCGACCAGCTCGGCAAGCACAAGTACCCCCGGCAGGTCCGCTTCCTGCCCGAGCTCCCGATGGGTCCCAGCCACAAGATCCTCAAGCGCGAACTCCGCCGTATGCTCACCGACTGACCCGGACGAAGGAAGGGCACCTTCTTCACGCTGTGCGTAGAAGAAGGTGCCCTTCCTAACTTCTCCCGCAGGCTTTCCAACCCGTGCGCGGGCAGTCGCCGTGTAGGTGGGGCGGAAGGTCGGGAAGACGAACGGGGAGGTGTCATGTGGCGGACGACGACGGGTTCCGCGAGTTCGTGCACGCGCGGTTGAGCAGGCTGTCGCGGATCGCTTACCTGCTCACCGGCGACCATCACGCGGCCGAGGACCTGCTGCAGAACGCGCTGGTCAAGCTGGCGGCACGATGGTCGAAGGTGTCGGCGGGCGGGGCGCCGGACGCGTACCTGCGCAAGATCCTCTACCACGAGCACGTGTCTGCCTGGCGGCGCAACCGCCACCTGCGTGCCGAGTGGAGCACCGCCGAACCGCCGGAAGGCGGCGGAGGCCGCGACCTGGCCGCCGACACGGTCCGCCGCCTGCTGCTGGAACAGGCCCTTGGCAAACTCACCCGCAAACAACGCGCGGTCATCGTGCTGCGCTTCTTCGAGGACCTGTCCGAGGCCGACGCGGCCGCGGCGCTCGGCGTCACCGTGGGCACGGTCAAGAGCCAGACGTCGTACGCCCTGCAGCGGCTGCGCGACCTGGCACCCGAACTGCACGTGCTGGTCAGGGAGCCGAAGGAGGCCTGGGCATGAGCGACCTGAACGAACTGCTCGCCGACATCGGCGACCGCGCCCGGACGTACGACGTCACCGAACGGGCACTGGCAGGGGGAAAGCGGCGGCGCACCCGGCGGCACGCGACCCTCGCCGGCGCGACCGGGGCGCTCGCGGTCGCGGCGCTGCTGGCGGCGGTCAGCGTGCCCTTCGGCCGTCCCGCACCCGAACCGGCGGTCGTGGTGTCACCGTCCCCGACCGCCTGCACCGTGGCCGAGCTGCCCACACCCGACGGCGTCCGGCCGGGCAGCTTCACCGGACTGGCCGGTGACCCGACCGGGCGCATCCTGGCCGCACGCGGCGAGGCAGCCACGGGCGCCATCGTGGCGATCTGGATCGACGGGCGTCCCAGCACGGTGTTCGCGGTGCCCGACACGGTCGACTTCGTCGCCGCGGTGAGTTCCACCGGCACCCTGGTGCTGTCCGGAAGGCAGGTGAAGGACACCCCCGGCGAGGTCCAGTACACCGGGATGGCCTGGGTGTACGAAGGCGGCACGCTGACCCGGCTCAAGGGGCAGGACGTGCTCGGTGCCGGGATCAACGCGGCTGGCGCGGTCGTCGGCCTGCTGGGCTGGTCGCCTGTGGTCTGGCAGGACGCGGCGGCCGAACCGGTCCGGCTACCGGTGCCCGGGGGGCTGCGAACCGGCCACCCGATGGCGATCGCCGACGACGGATCGGTCGTGGCCCCGATCTTCCAGGACGGCAGCGCCAGGCTGCACCTATGGCCGCCGGGCGGCTCGCCCCGCCCGCTCGTCCTGCCCGCCGCCGTCGACGGCGTACCGGTGTTCGACTCCGCCGTCGACACGATCGCCGACGGCTGGATCTCCGGCACGTTCCTCACCCGTGCCGGCGGCACGTCGTACCGGTACGCGGCACGCTGGAAACCCGACACCGGCACGATCGAATGGTCGGCCGGCCCCGGCCGGGCCACGGTGACCAACCCGCAGGGCTGGGCGGTCCACCAGGCCACAGGCGGGCTGGTGTTGGCGCGCGAGGATGTCACGGTCGATGTGCCAGGACTGCCCGGCTACCCGCTCACGGCCCAGCCCTACGCCGGCGACTGGCCACGGGTGACCGTGCTCAGCCCCGACGGGCGCACGTTGGCCGGACTTCAGTTCACCCTGGCCGGTGGCACCCCGACACGCCATGTGCTGAGCTGGACCTGCCGGTGACCGGCCGCGGGCCGGGCACGGACCACGTGCCCGGCCCGCGGCTTGACACCGGTCGCGGCCGCGTGATGCGGTCGGGGGATGCAACGGCTGGTGCTCTGGGACATCGACCGCACGCTGATCGACGGCGGCAAGGTCGGCCGGGACGTGTTCGTCGCCGCGTACCTGGCGGTGGTGGGCAGCGAGCCGCCGCGCCTGCCGGAGTTCGGCGGGCGTACCGACCACTGGCTGTTCACGACGGCGCTGGAGTGGCACGGCCGTGAGGCGGACGCGGACATCCGGGCCGCGTTCTTCGCCCACCTCGCCGAGCACACCCGGGCGTCTCGGCCGCAGCTGGTGGCCCGTGGTGCGGCGCTGACCGGCGCGGCGCAGGCGCTGGCCGCGCTCGCCGGGCAGACCGGGGTCGTGCAGTCCGTGGTCACCGGCAACATCCGGGAGGCCGCGTACGAGAAGCTGTCCGCGTTCGACCTGCTCGGGCAGATCGACCTGGAGGTCGGCGGCTACGGCTGCGACGACGGCGTGCGTTCGGTGCTGGTGCGGCTGGCCCACGAGCGCGCGCAGGCCAAATACGCGGCGACGGTGCCCGCCAGGCAGGTCGTCGTCATCGGCGACACCCCGCACGACATCGAGGCGGCCAGGGCCAACGGTGCGCTCGCCATCGGCGTGGCGACCGGCTCCTGCACCTTCGACGAGCTGGTCGAAGCGGGCGCGGACGTGGTGCTGCCATCGCTGGCCGACACCGCGGCGGTGCTGCGCGCGGCGCTGGGCTGAGCGGGCCCGTCGGCCGCTTATCGGTTCGACAGGCACCGGCCCGGCCAGCATGATCGCAGGCATGACGCGAACCGACGTGCCCGCCACCTGGGACGAACGAGCCACCCTGACCACCTTCCTCGACTACACCCGCGCGACCGTGCGCGCCAAGTGCGAGGGCGTCACCGACGAGGACGCGCGCCGGGCCCCGCTGCCGGACTCCCCGCTGATGACCGTGAAGGGCCTGGTCAGTCACGTGCGCTGGGTCGAGTACTCCTGGTTCCAGGTGGTCCTGCTGGGCGAAGAGGACGCCGGGCCGTGGACGAAGGAGGACCCGGACCGCGAGTTCACCTACGCCCTGGACACCCCGATCGAGCAGCTGCTCGACGAGTACGACGCGCAGAGCGCCCGCTACCGCGAGCTGGTCGCCTCGCTGGACCTGGACACCCTCGCCCAGCGCAACCTGGGCCGGGCCGGGCGGCCCGCGACGCTGCGCTGGATCCTGTTCCACCTCGTCGAGGAGATCGCCCGGCACAACGGCCACCTCGACGTGGTCCGCGAACTCGTCGACGGCACCAAGGGCGACTGAGCTGCCCGTTCGCCGGATGGCAGGCACGTGGCGCGCGTAGCGTGAAACCCGTCGGGGGGAGCGTCATGGATCTGCACCTGGGCGGCAAGGTCGCAGTGGTCACCGGGGCCAGCAAGGGCATCGGTCTGGCCGTGGTGAAAGCGCTGGTCGCGGAGGGCGCGAGCGTCGTGGCGGCAGCGCGCGACACGGCGGGTGAGCTCGCCGAGATCGCCGCTGGCGGTCAGGTGCGCACCGTGTCGGTCGACCTGACCGACCCGGCCGGAGCGCAGCACCTGATCGACGAGGCGGTGGGTGCGCACGGCGGGCTGGACGTCCTCGTCAACAACGTGGGCGCGGTGAAGGCCCGGCTGGGCGGGTTCGTCTCGGTCACCGACGAGGACTGGCTCTGGGCGCTGAGCGTCAATCTGCTCTCCGCAGTCCGGACGACCCGGGCCGCGCTGCCGCACCTGCTGGCCCGGGGCAAGGGCAGCATCGTGACGGTGAGCTCGATCAACGCGTTCCTGCCCGATCCGACGATCATCGACTACACCGCCTCGAAGGCGGCGCTGACGAACTTCTCCAAGGCGCTGTCCAAGGAGGTCGGGCCGAAGGGCATCCGGGTGAACACGGTCAGCCCCGGCCCGGTGCGCACCCCGATGTGGACGGGCGTGGACGGCGTGGCCAAGTCGTTCGGCGTGGCCAGCGGGGTGTCGGCGGAGGAGGTGGCCAAGCAGGTCGCCGCACAGGCGGTGACCGGCCGGTTCACCGAGGCCGAGGAGGTCGCCGACCTGGTGGTGCTGCTGGCCGGCGCGCGCGCGGGCAACGTCACCGGGGCGGACTTCGTCATCGACGGCGGGCTCATCGCCACGCTGTGAACCCGATCGGGTGATCGATGTTTGGCGTACGGGGGTTCCGGGAACCCCCGTGCGCCGCGCGGTCGTTCGTCATCGGAGGGGCGGGCGCACCCCGGGACGAGTGGCCGCGGACGGCCGTCGCCCGCCGGCGGCTCGGTCGATGCGGTCGCACCCCGGATCGACCGCCCGCCGGCGGGCTGCCGCTCAACCGGCCGGTTCGACCCGCGACACCGGGGACGGCTGCGCGAGCGGCGCGGTGCGGGTCCTGCCCGCCCGGCCGGACCACAGCACGCGAGCGAGCACGCCGGGGGAGAACAGCCGCTGCGGCGGGGACATCAGGTTCGCCACGGCCAGGAACGCGAGGCCGACCTCGGGGTGCCGGGCGGCGGCGCGGTGCAGCCGGGCGACGTACCCGTTGAGGAAATCGACCTTGCGGGTACGGACGCCCTCGACCTCGGGGTAGCGCAGGTCCGCGCCGACCGCGATGTCCCACGGCACGTCGATGACCTTCGAGGCGGCCGCGTAGAAGCGCTTCGGCAGGCCGTCACGGCCCGCGCGCAGGCTGTCGCGCAGCACGATCGCCTCGGCCGCGGCGACCGTCATGCCCTGGCCGTACGCCGGGTTGAAGCTGCACACCGCGTCGGCGAAGGAGATCAGGCCCTCGGGCAGCCGGGTCAGGTGCTCGTAGCGGCGGCGCACGCTGACCGGCAGCCGCAGGCGCACCGGCGGGCCGGCCGGCTCACACGTGCTGAGCAGCTGGTACAGCTCGTTGCCGGGCAGCCGGCGGGCGAACTCCGCATAGGCGTCCGGGTCGGACGGCAGCGCGCCGCCCGCGCCGACGCCGATCAGCGTCAGCATCCAGCGGTCGCCCTCGACCGGCACGACCACGCCGCCGATCGGCAGCTCCGGCGACGGGCTGACGACGGCCCCGGTGAACCCGAGCTGTCCCGGCGTACGCCGGTAGGCGCGCGAGATGTAGACCGTCCTGGAGTCCACGTGCTCCTCGGCGGGCTTGTCGTAGCCCAGCTCGGCCAGCCAGGACGGGCCGCGGTTGCCGCGCCCGGTCGCGTCGACGACCAGGTCGGCCTCCAGGCGCAGTTCGGTGTCGCCGCCGGTGGGCAGCACCCGCGCGCCGACGACCCGGGTGCGGTCGTCGTTCGCGATCAGGCCGACGGCCTCGTGGCGGGGCAGCAGCTGCACGCCGGGCAGCGCGGTGACGCGGCGGCGCACGTACGCCTCCAGGCCGTTGCGGGTCACGCCCAGCCCGGCCAGGCCGGTGTGCGCGGTGGCCAGCCGCTGTCCGTCGTTGATCCAGACGACGTCGCCCTGGACGTCGATGGGCACCGCGCCGGCCGTGGCCATGTCCATGGCGAAGTCGGGGAACAGCTCCTCGAGAACCTGGCGGCCACGGGCGAGCAGGCCGTGCGTGTGGTCGCCCTGCGGTACGCCCTTGCGGCCGGTGACGCCGTCGGTGGGCAGCGTGTCGCGGTCGAAGATGGTGACCTTCGCGTACGACTCGCTCAGCACACGTGCGGCGAGTAGGCCGCCGATGCTGGCGCCGAGCACGATCGCGTGCCCGGACTTTTCCTTGGCAGACAAGGTTTTCTCCGTCTCGGTGTGGGGTGTTCACACACCGTAAGAAGCGGTGACGCAATCATGAAAACGAATATCCGGTCTGGTTGATGACACTGTGTGCCCGCTCACGCGCTCTGTGTCGGTCCTGTCCGGACCCCGACGCCGCGCGCCTGGAAGAATCTTTGAAAGATTTTTCAGTATCCCGACCACCGTCGCCCACTCCGGCGTGCGCCGACGCGAGTAGCCGAAGATCAACGGTGCAAACAGAACCCGTCACAGCCCTGATTTGTACGGTAAATCCGGCGCATCGATGCCCTTCACGCCGTGTCAACGCGGGGCTAACATCCTTGAAACTTGCGCAAGAGTTTCCATCCCCTCGCCCCTCCCCGAACCAGGAGGAGACTCGTGTCCATCCGCCACCGCTCCCTCGCCGCAGCCCTCGCCTCGGTGCTGCTGGCCACCGCGCTCTCCGTGGTCGTGCTCCTGCGACCCGGCACCCCCGACCTCGTCCCGGCCAAGGCGGACGCCAACCCCGGCAACCGTGACGTCATCGTGCACCTGTTCCAGTGGCCCTGGGCCTCGGTCGCCAGCGAATGCAGCACGGTCCTCGGCCCGAAGGGCTTCGGCGCCGTCCAGGTGTCCCCGCCGCAGGAGCACGTCGTGCTCGGCGGCAAGGGCTACCCGTGGTGGCAGGACTACCAGCCGGTCAGCTACCAGCTCAACAGCCGCCGCGGCGACCGCGCCGCGTTCGCGAACATGGTCTCGGCCTGCCACAACGCGGGTGTGAAGATCTACGTGGACGCCGTGATCAACCACATGGCCGGAGGCGCGTCCAGCGGCACCGGCTCGGCCGGCTCGACGTACTCGCACTACAGCTATCCCGGCATCTATCAGAATCAGGACTTCCACCACTGCGGGCGCAACGGCAACGACGACATCGTGGCCTGGGGCGACCGGTGGGAGGTGCAGAACTGCGAACTGGTCGACCTGTCCGACCTCGCCACCGAGTCCAGCTACGTGCGCGGTCGGCTGACCGCCTACCTCAACGACCTCGTCTCGCTGGGCGTGGACGGGTTCCGGGTCGACGCGGCCAAGCACCTGCCCGTCGCCGACATGCAGGCCATCCTGGGCGGCGTCAGCGGCTCGCCGTACGTCTTCCACGAGGTGATCGAGGACAGCGCGTTCCCGCCGGGGGAGTACGCCGGGACCGGCGACGTGACCGAGTTCCGCTACGGCGACGTCGTCGGCAACGCATTCCGCGACGCGAACCTGTCCAACCTGAACAACCTCGCCTCGCAGATGGCCCTGGCCAGCGGCGACGCGGTCAACTTCATCGACAACCACGACACGCAGCGCAACGGCCGCGCCCGGCTCACCTACAAGAACGGGCAGACCCACGCGCTGGCTGCGGCGTTCAGCCTGGTCTACCCGTACGGCACGCCCCAGCTGATGAGCAGCTTCACGTTCAGTGACAACGAGGCCGGTCCGCCCGCGAGCAACGGCGTCACCCACCAGGTCACCTGCGGCTCGGGCTGGGAGTGCGAACACCGCAAGGCGGTGGTCGCCAACCTCGTCGGCTTCCACAACGCGGTCAGCGGCACCGGGGTCGCCCACTGGACCTCGCCGTCGTCGTCGCGGATCGCGTTCAGCCGGGGCAACGTCGGCTTCGCCGCGTTCAACCGCGACGGCGCCGCCTGGAGCACCACCTTCAGCACCGGGCTGCCCGCGGGCGTGTACTGCAACGTGGCCACCGGCGACTTCACCGCCGGGACCTGCACCGGCGGCACCGTCACCGTGAACGGCTCCGGCCAGGCCACCGCCACCGTCGCCGCCAACAGCGCGCTGGCGATCTACACCGGCGCGCTGATCGGCAACCCGCCGTCCCCGACCGGCACCCCGTCGCCGACGCCCAGCGGCAGCGCCTGCACCACCGTGGCGGTCACCCTGGAGTCCAGCACCACCACGACCAGCGGCCAGAACGTCTTCGTCGCGGGCAGCATCGCCGCGCTCGGCTCCTGGAACACGGCCAGCGCGCTCGCCATGTCCAACACGGCGTACCCGCTCTGGCGGGCCACCGTGAACCTCCCCGCAGGCACGTCCTTCGCGTACAAGTACATCAAGAAGGACGCCTCCGGCACCGTCACCTGGGAGAGCATCGCCAACCGCACCCGTACCGTGCCGACCGGCGTCTGCGCCGTCACCTACACCGAGACCTGGAACGTTCCCGGCGGCTCCACCCCGTCCCCCAGCGCCACCCCGTCACCCAGCGCCTCCCCGTCACCCAGCGGCTCGGCCTGCGCCACCATCGCCGCCGCCTTCTCCGTGAACGCGACCACGACCTGGGGCCAGAACGTCTACGTCGTCGGCTCGATCCCGGCCCTCGGCAACTGGAACACCGCCAGCGCCGTACCCCTCTCCAGCGCGACCTACCCGGTCTGGACCGCCACCCTCACCCTGCCGACAGCGACGACCTTCGCCTACAAGTACCTCAAGAAGGACGCCTCCGGCACCGTCACCTGGGAAAGCGACCCCAACCGCACCCAAACCACCCCCACCACCCCCTGCACCGCCACCTACCCCGCCACCTGGCGCTAACCCCGCCCCCGCCCCGGCCCGGCGCCCCCGCCCCGGCCCGCCCCGGCCTGTCCCCCTGCGACAACTCTTAAAGAGTCGCGCCCTCAGGAGACTCCTGAGGGCGCGACTCTTTAAGAGTTGCGGAATGGGGGGTCAGCGCCAAGGGCGGGTGGAGAGGGTGGTGAGGCGTTGGGTGGCGCGGGAGAGGGCTACGTAGAGGGTGCGGCGGCCGGCGTCGGTGTTGGCGTCGATGAGGGCGGGTTCGACGAGGACTACGGCGTCGTACTCCATGCCCTTGGCGGCCAGGGCGGTGACGACGCGGAGGCGTTCGGTGTCCCACTCGGACAGGCGGGCGGTGACGCGGTCGCGGAAGCGGGCGTCAGGGGTGATCACGCCGACGGTGCCCTCGACCTCGCCGAGCAGCGCGGCGACGGCGTCGCGGACCGCGTCGTCGAGGACGGCCCGGTCCACGACGCGGTGCACGGGCGGCACGCCGGTGGTGCGTACGGCCCTGGGCAGCGGGAGGTCGGGGGAGACGCGGCGGATCACCTCGGCGGCGACCTCGAAGATCTCCGTCGAGTTGCGGTAGTTCGTGGTGAGCTGGTGGTGGTAGCGCTTACGGCCGCCGAGCGCCTCGTCGCGGGCACGGGCGACCTCGCCCGCACTGCCGATCCACGCCGACTGCGCGGGGTCGCCGACGACGGTCCAGCTGGCCGCATGGCCGCGCCGGCCGATCATGCGCCACTGCATCGGCGTGACGTCCTGCGCCTCGTCCACCACCACGTGGGCGTAGTCGCGGTAGTCGTTCTCGCGCGCCGCGGCGATCGACGCGGCGCGGGAGCGCTCGTACGTGGTCGCCACCTCACGCACCCCGCCGACCGTGTACGCCTCGCGTCGGCGTACCCGCGGCTTGGGCTTGTCGCCGAGCAGTTCCTGCAGCTCGTCGAGCAGCGGCACGTCGTCGATGCTGGGGCCCTGCTCGCGCAGCGGCGCGAGCGCCCGCACCAGGGTGCGCTGGTCCTCGTTCGACAGCGTGCCCTCGGCGTAGCGGCGCAGCCGCTGCGGGTCGCCCAGCCAGCCCAGCACCTGCACCGGGCGCACCAGCGGCCACCAGGCCTTCAGGAACTCGCGGAAGCCCTCGTGCTCGGTCAGCTCCTCGTCGAACCGGGCCTGCTCCAGCCGCGGCTGCTTGGCCTTCATCTGTTCCCAGAGGTGGTCCAGCACCGCGCCGAAGGCCTTGGCCCGGATCTCGTTGCGCCGGTTGCCGCGCCCGATCCGCCGCCGGATCTCCTCACCCTGCTGCCAGGTCAGCGACAGCCACTCCCCGCGGTAGCGGATACGCAGGCCGTCGGGGCTGCCGGGCGGGGCGTCCTCGGCGGCTTTGCGCAGCACCCGGCGCATCCGCGTCGAACCCTTCACCGCGCGGACCGCGGCGGTCTCCTCGCGGGTCGCACTGAACCCGGGAACGAGCTGGCCGAGCGACTTCAGCGTCGCGGTGTCCTCGCCGAGCGAGGGCAGCACGGTCTCGATGTACTCGACGAACACCGGCGACGGGCCGACGATCAGCACGCCGCCCCCGGCGAACCGGGACCGGTCGGAGTACAGCAGGTAGGCGGCGCGGTGCAGGGCGACGGCGGTCTTGCCGGTGCCGGGGCCGCCCTCGACCATCGTCACGCCGGACGCGGGCGAGCGGATCGCCAGGTCCTGCTCGTGCTGGATGGTCGCCACGATGTCGCGCATGCCGGTGCCCTTGGCCCGGCTCAGCGCCGCCAGCAGCGCGCCGTCGCCGACCACCCGCATGCCCTCGGGCGCGGCCGCCGGGTCGAGCAGGTCGTCCTCCAGGCCGGTGATCTTCTCGCCGAACGACGAGATCATCCGGCGGCGGATCACCCCCAGCGGCTGCGCGGCCGTGGCGCGGTAGAAGGCCGCCGCGGCGGGCGCACGCCAGTCGATGAGCAGCGGCTCCGCCCCCTCGGTACGCACACCCAGCCGGCCGATGTAGCGGGGGCGCTCGTCCCAGCCCGCCGCCTCCGGGTCGGCCGCGGCCTCCTCCGGGTCGACGTGGCGCGGGTGCATGTCCAGGCGGCCGAAGACCAGGCCCTCGTGTTCGCTGTCGAACGCCTGCCGCCGCCGCGCCGCGTGGAACACCATCGCGTCGCGTTCGACCAGCGACCCGTACGTGCCGACCCGGGCGAGTTGATAGCCGTCGGCCTCGGCGCGGGCGGCGTCGGCGCGCAGCATGGCCAGCCGCGCGTAGACACGGTCCACGTGCAGCTGCTCGATGGCGATCTCGTCGTGCAGGGTGTTGTCAGACATGCGTCTCCCGGGCCGGTATAGCGGCGATGGTGCCCCGATAGGGTACGGGCTGCTCCCGACGGGAAGATCGTTCACCGGGCCGATGTGACGCGCGGCCCCACCGGATAGGCTGAAAGTCAGCCGACCCGCTCCTGGACCGAAGGCTTCTTCGCGTCCGTCGCGCCGTCGGTGGGGTGGTCGACCTCGTCCGCGCCGAGCACCGCGACGGTCTCGTCGGCGGCGGCCGCGGCCAGCGACTTCTTGGCCCGGTGCTTGAACAGCCAGGTGGTGCCCAGCCCGAAGACCACGGCCAGGGCCAGCGCCGCCCAGGAGAACCGCTTCAGCCAGGCCTCGGCCACCGCGCCCAGCGCGTAGATCGCGAACGTCGTGCCGAACGCCCAGACCAGACCGCCACCCGCATTGGCCAGCAGGAACTTGCGGTACGGCACCTTCAGCGCGCCGGCCATCGGCCCGGCCAGGATGCGCAGCAGCGCGATGAAGCGGCCGAAGAAGACCGCCCAGGTGCCCCAGCGCCCGAACATCGCCTCGGCCCGCACGATCTGCTCCGGGCCCAGGTGCTTCGGGAAACGGCGGCCCAGCCGGTCGAGCAGCGGACGGCCGCCGCGCTTGCCCACCGCGTACCCGATGGAGTCGCCGACGATCGCGCCGATCGCGGCGGCGGCGGCCACGCCCCACGGCGAGATGTGGTCCTGCGTCGCCGCCAGTAGCGAGGCGCTGACCAGCACGATCTCGCCAGGCAGCGGGATGCCCATGCTCTCGGTGCCGATGACCAGACCGACGATCAGGTAGATGGCGAGCGCGGGGAGCGTCTCCAGCCATGCTCCGACGAACTCCACCGGCCACCCCTTCCGCTAGCACCATCGCCCGCAGTGACCTCACGGGACGCTCGAAAGATACCCGACCGCGCACCCCGCCGCACTCGGCTGAAGTCCCTAAGGGTCCGGCCGAGGTGTCGGATCACCGCACCTTCACCAGCGCGGGGGTGCGGGGCCCGGGTTCCGGCTGTTGCGGGAAACTTCAGCGATCAGGCCGCCGTTTCCCTGAAACCGCAGGGAACAGCCGTGAGAAGGGTCGCACTACTTCCGAGTAACCTTCCCGTGGCGGCCCAATACCAGGGACCCTGATCCCATGACGCAGTCAAGGACCGCGCCCTGGGATTCTGATGTGACGATGACCGGCAACCGTCGGGGGCCCGCAGAGGCGCTGGCCGACCTGATGGCCGGCAACCGCCGGTTCGCGGCCGGACGGCCCCGTTACGGCCACCACGTCGGCGAGGCGGCCGCCCAGTCCAGCGGCCAGGAGCCGTACGCCGTGGTGCTGGGGTGCATCGACTCCCGGGTGCCGCTGGAGGCCGTGTTCGACCAGAACTTCGGTGACATGTGCGTGGTCCGCTCCGGCGCCCACGTGCTCGACCGCTCGGTGGTGGGCTCGGTCGAGTTCGCCGTCGCCGAGCTGCACGCCTCCGTGGTGATGGTGCTCGGCCACGAGCGCTGCGGCGCCGTCGCCGCCACCGTCGAGGCACTGCGCACGGGCAACCGGCCGGACGGCTTCATGGGCTACCTGGTGGACCAGATCGTGCCCGCGGTCACCGAGGTCGGGCTGGACGACCCGCAGGTGAACGCGAAGGCGCTGCGCCGCCACGTCGAGCGCACCGTCGACCAGCTCCGCCTCGCCGACCGCCTCGCCTCCGCCACCGCGGAAGGCCGAGCCCAGATCGTCGGCGCCGTCTACGACCTCGACACCGGCGTCGTAGACCTCCTCTGACCCACCCCACCGACCCGCCCCGCCCGCGCCTCCGGCGCGCGGCCGCCACTACCGGCGCAACTCTTAAAGACGTGCGGCCTCAGGGACTCCCTGAGGCCGCACGTCTTTAAGAGTTGCCGCACAGGTCCGGGCCAGGGCTCCCGGCCGGGCGGGGGGTATGGCGAAGGCCCCGGCCGCGGAGCGGACGGGGCCTTCGCGTGAGACAGAAGGGCTCAGCCCTCGAAGATGCCGGCCTCGGCCAGGCGCTTCTCGGTGGCGTCCCACCCGTGACCGGGGTGGCTGCTGTTGAGAGCGACCAGCTCGGCACGGATCTTGGTGGCGTGGCCTGCGCCCGCGAGCACGCGGATCTCCTCGACGAAAGCGTCCGAGGTGGTGCTCAGGTGCACGGTCTTGCCGTTGGTGAGGTTCCGCACGTAGGCGTGCTTGCCGTTGTTCAGCGGAATGATGTACTTGAACTCACCGAGCACGCTCAGCGCGCCACCCTTGGCCTCACCGGCCCGGACAGACGCGCGCGCGGTCTTGGAGGTGTTGCTCGCCACGACGTACTCCTTGAAAGTCTGGTTGACTTAGGAACTCTACACGACCCCTGAGCAGACCCTGATCGGCGTCGCCTTTCGGTGTGACGGACACGTCGCCGCGGGCCGGTCGGACATTTCATCCGGCGAGTTTCGCGATTCTCTGGCGTCACATCCGCCCCAGCCGTCATCATGGGGGAGATCGCTGGAGTCGCCAGGCCGTAGGGGAAGACGCGCCTGTCCGTCTCGGGAGGTCACCGTGCCCACGCGTGGCGTCGTACACGTCCACTCGAGCCCGCTTGCCGTGTGTCCTCACGTCGAGTGGGCGATTTCGCGCGCCCTGAAAAGCGGCGCGGTCAACCTGCACTGGACCGTGCAACCGCTGGAGCCCAGTGCCCGCCGCGCCGAGTGCGGCTGGTCCGGGCGGCCCGGCACCGCCGCGGAGATAGCGGCTGAGCTGCGCCAGTGGCCGATGCTGCGCTTCGAGATCACCGAGGAGCCCAGCGCGGGGGTCGACGGCGAGCGTTTCATGCACGTGCCCGGCCGTGGCCTGTTCCGGGCCGCGATGGGCGCGGCCGGCGACATCCAGCTCGGCGAGGATCGGCTGCGCGCGCTCATCACGGGCAGCCGCAGCCCGGAGGCGCTGGCGCATGCCCTCGACATGGCGATGGGCACTCCCTGGGACGCCGAGCTGGAGCCGTATCGCTACGCCGCCGAGGGCGCGCCGGTGACGCTGCTGACCAGGGCCGGTTAGCCCGCACGCGGGGTGCCACGATCGGCCGTACGGCCGAGCAGGGCGCGTGTAACGGTTGACCCCGTCCCGTACGGCTGGTGGGATACCCGCGTGACCTCGTCAACGCAGAAAAGGTTCCGCAGGCTCAGCGCCGTCGTGTCCGGCCTGTGCACTGTGGCGGTCGTGGCAGGCGCGTGCGGCACGGCGCCCGACAATCGGGGCACGCTGCCGATGCAGGATCCGGCCGACCTCTCGGCCAAGGTCGCGGCGATCGTGAAGAGGATGTCCGACGCGGACCTCGCCGGCCAGGTGCTGATGCCGTTCGCGTACGGCCGCTCGGCCACCGACGTGTCGCCCGGCACCGCCGCGGGCAACAAGGCACTGGCCGGGGTGGACACCCCCGCGCAGATGGTCGAGAAGTACAAGCTCGGCGGCATCATCCTGATCGGCTTCGGCGGCAACGACCCGACCGCGGCCAACCAGCCGGTCAACAACGTGCAGTCGCCGGAGCAGGTGCGGGCGCTGACCGGCGGCCTGCAGGCCGCCGCGTCCAGGCTGCCCGCCGACGTGCCGCTGCTGATCGGCATGGACCAGGAGTTCGGTGTGGTCACCCGGCTCACCACCGGCATGACACCGCTGCCCAGCGCGATGGCGTTCGGCGCGGCCGCCGACCCGAAGCTGACCGAGGTCGCCTGGCGGGCGGCGGGCCTGGAGCTGTCGGCGGTGGGCGTGAACGTGAACTTCGCGCCGGTCGCTGACGTGCTCGGCCCGGCGGGCAGCACGGTGATCGGCTCGCGGTCGTACGGGTCGGACCCGCGCGCGGCCGGTGAGCAGGTCGTCGCAGCGATCAACGGGATGCGGGCGGGCGGCGTGGCCGCGACGCTCAAGCACTTCCCCGGCCACGGCCACACCGCCGCGGACAGCCACACCGAACTGCCGGTGGTGAACCAGTCCCGGCAGCTGCTCGACACCGACGACCTGGCCACCTTCAAAGCCGGTATCAAGGCCGGCGCCCCGCTGATCATGTCCGGGCACCTCGACGTGCAGGCGATCGACCCGGGTGTGGCGGCGACCTTCTCCAAGAAGGTGCTGACCGACCTGCTCCGCAACGAGCTGGGCTTCCAGGGCGTCGTGGTGTCCGATGGCATGAACATGGCCCCGGCGATGAAGGTCCCACCGGGCGAGGCGGCCGTGAAGGCGCTGCTGGCCGGGAACGACCTGATCCTCATGCCGCCGAACGTGGCCCAGGCGCACGCGGGCATCGTCGACGCGGTGAAGGCGGGCACCCTGCCGCGTGCGCGGCTGGCCGAGGCCGCCGGGCGCATCCTGGCCCTGAAGCTCGGCTTCGGCAAGGCCGCCGCCCCCGCGCTGTCCACCGTCGGCACCCACCAGGCCGACGTCGCCCCGCTCGCCGCCGCCGCGGTCACCGTGCTGCGCGGTGCCTGCGGCAAGCCGCTGGTCACCGGCCCGGTCCGGGTGACCGCGTCGACCGGGCGGGAGAAGGCCCGCAACCGGCTGACCGAGGCGCTGAAGAAGAACGGGGCCACGGTCGTCGAGACCGGCGGCAGCGTGGTGCATCTCGTCGGCTACGGCGACGCCGCCGACGACCTGAGCGCGGCCGCGGCGGTCACCGTCCACATGGACGTGCCCACGCTGCTGGCCAAGTCGACCTCGAAGGTGCTGGTCGCGACGTACTCGTCCAGCGACTTCTCGATGGACGGCCTGGCCGCGGTGCTGACCGGCAAGGCCAAGCCGACCGGCCGCTCGCCGGTCGAGGTCGCGGGCCTGCCCCGGACCACCTGCGCCTGACGACACCGAACGCCCGCTGCGTGCCCCCGTGGCCACAGCGGGCGTTCACGTTCCGCCCCCGCCGCGCCGCTTCTAGAGTTCGTCGGCGCGGTCGAGCAGGGCACGCCGTTCGGCGTCGCCGGGTACGCGGTCGGCGGCCTCGCGGAACAGCCGCGCGGCGCGCACCCGGTCGCCCGACCGCGCGGTGAGGTCGGCCTCGGCGGCGATCACCAGCGGGTAGTCGTCGAGTGCGCCGCCCGCGCGGGCACGTGCCAGCAGGTCCAGCCCGGCGGCCGGGCCGTGCGCGTATCCGTGCGCGACAGCCCGGTTCAGCTCGATCACAGGGCTCGGCTGCTGCTCGGCCAGGCGGTCGTAGCAGTCCGCGACCCGCGTCCAGTCGGTGTCCGCGATAGACGGGGCCGTGGCGTGACAGGCCGCGATTTGCGCCTGAAGCGCGTACACGCCGGACCCGCTCACCCCGGGCACGCTGGACAGGATGCCGGTGGCTTCGGCGATCGCGGTGTGGTCCCAGCGGGAGCGGTCCTGCCGGTCCAGCGGGACCAGGCCGCCCGTGGCGTCACGACGGGCGTCGCGGCGCGAGTGCTGGAGCAGGAACAGCGCGAGCAGGGCGCGGGCCTCAGGCTGGTCGGGCATGAGGCGGGCGAGCAGGCGGGACAGCCGGATCGCCTCGTCGGCGAAGGCAGGTTCGCCGTCGGCGTTGTAGCCGTGCGTGAACAGCAGGTACAGCACGGCGAGCACGCCGGGCAGGCGCTCGGTCAGGGCCGGGCCGGTCGGTACGCGATACGGGATGCGGGCTTCGGTGATTTTGGTTTTCGCCCTGGTCAGCCGCCGGGTCATGGTGGATTCGCTGACCAGGAACGCCTGCGCGATGTCGGCGGTCGCGACCGCGCAGATGGTGCGCAGGGTCAGCGCGACGCGGGCCTCCAGCGGCAGCGCGGGGTGGCAGCAGGTGAAGATCAGGCGTAGCCGGTCGTCCACGATCTCCTCCTGGCGCTCCGGTGCGGCGGTGGCGGCGGTCAGCGCGAGCACGGCGACGTCGCGCAGCTTGCGGCGTTCGACGGTGCCGCGCCGGAGCACGTCGAGGGCGCGGTTGCGGGCCACGGTCATCAGCCAGCCGCCGGGGTTGTCCGGCACGCCGTCGGTCGGCCAGCGGTCCAGCGCCAGGGCCAGGGCCTCCTGGGCGCTGTCCTCGGCGAGCGTCCAGTCGCCGGTGATCCGGATCAGGGCGGCCACGATGCGCTGGTACGCGTCGGTCGCCGCGGCCGCGGCGGCCTGCGCCGCCGCGGCCCGTACGTCGGTCAAGACTTGTCCCAGTCGGCCTGCGGCCGGATCTCGATGCGGCCGCCCCGCGCCATCGGGTGCGCCCGCGCGACCTCGATCGCCTCGTCCAGGTCGGCGCACTCCAGCAGGTCGAAGCCGACGATCAGCTCCTTGGTCTCGGCGAACGGGCCGTCGGAGACCAGGGTCTGGCCGTTACGTACGCGTACCGTCGTCGCCGTCGACTTGGGCCCGAGGCCCATGCCGCGCAGCCGCTGCCCGCTGGCGTCGTGCTTGTCGACCCACGCGTCGATGTCGGGCTCGGGTGCGGGGTCGGTGTCCGGCTCGGTGTCGGTGCACACGAACATCAGGTACTTCATCGTTGCTCTCCTTGTTCGAGGTTCACCCCAGTGACGAACAGCCCCCCGCCTACCGGACAGCTCCCACAAAGATTTTTCGAAGGAAGGGCACCTTCCCATCGCTTCGCGTAGGGGAAGGTGCCCTTCCTAACATCTCACGATGGGTTTCCGCAGGTCAGAAGGTGAAGCCGCCGGGGCGGTCGTTGCGGTCGGCGATCAGCCCGGCCAGTGTCGCCACGGCGATCTCCGCGGGCGTACGCGACCCGATGTTCAACCCGATCGGCCGGTGCACCCGCGCCACCGCCGCCTCGTCCAACCCGCGCTCGCGCAGCGCCGCCACGTGCGGGGCGGTGTGCCGGGGGCTGCCCATCACGCCGATCCAGCGGGCTCGGGTCTGCAGGGCCGCGTCCAGGAGCGCGCCGAGTTCGGGCCGGTCGTGGTCGGTGACCACGACGTCGGCGTGGCCGTCGGCGAACGACGGGTCGACGCTGCTGGCCAGCGCCAGGTGCTCGGGCCGGGGCACGTCCTCGATCCGGTGCAGGTCCGGTTCGACCAGCACGGTGCGGTAGCCGAGGTCGTGCCCGAAGTGCAGCAGGTGCACCGCGACCGGCGACGCGAACACCGCGACCAGGGTGCGTACGCCGGGCTGCGCGGGAAGTTCGCCGTGGGCCTGCGCGCAGGCGGGATCCGTGTGCTGATGTGCCACTCGCCCAGCCTAGTACCGTGGCGTCGGATTCCGGGACGGCAGCGGGGAGGCGCAGTGGCGGTGATCGTGGTGACGGGCATTCAGGCCGCGGGCAAGTCGACGGTGGCGCAGGGGCTGGCCGAGCGGCTGGAGCGCTCGGTGCACGTGCGCGGCGACCTGTTCCGGCGGATGGTCGTCAACGGCCGGGTGGAGATGGGTCCAGCTGACCCGCCCGCCGAGGCGCTGCGCCAGCTGCGGCTGCGGTACGCGCTGGCGGCGACGGTCGCCGACGGGTACGCCGAGGCCGGGTTCGACGTCGTGCTCCAGGACATCGTGCTGGGCGAGGACCTGACCGCGATGCTGGCGGCGATCAAGCACCGGCCGCTGTACGCGGTGGTGCTCGCGCCGCGGGCCGAGGTGGTGCAGGCCCGCGACGAGGAGCGGCGCGCCCGGCGCGGCAAGGTGGCCTACAAGCCCGGTGACGAGGGCGTCACCGACCTGGACCGCTACCTGCGCGAACACACCCCGCGCACGGGCCTGTGGCTGGACACCTCCGACCAGACACCCGCCCAGACGGTCGACGAGATCCTCGCCCGGGTATGGACGGAAGGCCTCGTCTGACAGCGGCCCCGCCTACCGTCTGCGCCGCCTGCCCGGCCGAGCCGCCGTCCGCGACCGCGCGACCGTCTGCGACCGCGCGGGCGGTCCAAGATCGCCCGGCTTGCCGGGCACCTGTGCGTATCTTGAGCGCGTTTTCGCCCACCTGCCTGGCAAGTCGAGCGATCTTGCTGCGCGCGCGAGCGTGCCACGTGGGGAAGGGCACCTTCTTATACGCGCAGCGATAAGAAGGTGCCCTTCCCTCGGCCTGTCAGGGGACGGGGGCGGTGGCGCGGATGGTGCGGGCGGTGATGGTGGACATGACCATCGTCTGGTCGAGGTCGGGGGTCGGGGCGATGACGGCGACGACCTCGGGGTGGTGGCGCCCGACGCGGGGTCGGACGCGACGGCGGCGGCGGGGCAGGTCCTCGACCCAGCCGAGCAGCCAGCACGCCCCGGCGACGAAGACGCAGGACAGCGCGAGTTTGATCGCGATGAGCAGGGGTTCGTTGTCCAACGCCCAGATCCTTGCCTTCTCGAGGATGAAGATCGTCGTCAGCACCGCTAGCTGGTGCCACAGGAACATGGTCAGCGAACGGCTGCTGATCCACTCGACCAGGCGGCGGAACCGCTTGCGGGCCGCCAACCAGGCCAGCTCCGGGTCCCAGTGCAGCAGCGGCACGATGAACGCGGCGCAATACAACACCTGCCCGACCGGGCTGGCCTGCAGCAGGCCGCCGTCCGGCGGGAAGAAGTGCAGCCAGCTCAGCGCCCCGCCGACCATGACGGCGGACAGGGCCAGCACCACCTTGCGGTTGGCGCGCTGGAGCCGCCCGGTGGCGTGCCAGTAGCCGAGCACCCAGCACGGCGCGTAGATGCCGAGCATCTGGGTGACGTCGGCCAGCCACGAGCTGAACCCGATGAGCGGCGACACGGCCAGCAGGGTCAGCGGCGCGAGGGCGGTCAGCAGCGGGCGGCGGCGGTAGCAGGCCCATAGCAGCGGGGCGAGCAGCGTCAGCCACAGGTAGGTGCGGATGTACCAGAGCACGCCCGTGATCGGCACGGCCCAGTCGTTGCCCGGCGGGTCCGACAGCGGGAACACCCAGGCCAGCACCGCGGTCTCGTTGAACGGCCGGGCGTCGGTGCTGTCCCAGCCCATCACCCACATCAGCGGTACGAGCACCAGCCCCGCCGCCCACACCGCGGGCATGACCCGGCGGAACCGGCTCCACACCGCGATCTCGGCCCGGTCCTTGGCCTTCATCATGGACCGCGCCATCAGCGACCCGGCCAGCGCGAACATGACGCCCATCGACGGCAGCGCGAAGCCGAGCCAGACGAACCCGGTGGCGTGGAACGCGATGACGCGGGCCATCGCCAGTGCGCGCAGCAGGTCGAGGAAGAACGACCGGCCCTGGGCGGGCGAGGGCACCGGCTCGGCGGGTTTGGCGGTGGCGGCCTCCTTGGCCTCGTTACGGGTCTGCCACGACTTGTGGCGCAGGTTCGCCAGCCCGGCGAGCACGGCGGGGCCGACCACGACCAGCTGGAACACGTACAGCGCCGGGGTCAGCAGCAGCCACGTGGTGAGCCGTTCCCCTATCGGTACGCCCCGGCGGTCGAACAGGTAGACGGTGGTCTGCGCGTACAGGAACGCCACCCACAGCCCGACGCCGACCCACGGCACGCGCCACTGCGCGAAGGGGAACACCATCAGCGCGCCCATGATGAAGATCGGCGCCAGGCACATCAGCGCGAAGTCGAACGTACGCAGCCAGAACGACCACCCGGTCAGGTAGCGGATGTCCAGCGCGGTGACCCGGTAGTAGTCCCGTGCCCAGCGGATGCGCTGCCGGAACAGGTCGGGGGCGTTGTCCGGCACGGCGGTGTGCACGATCGCGTCGGCGACCGCGGCGGTGGTGCCGCGCCGCTGCGCGAAGTGGGTCAGGTGCCGGTCGTCGGCGACGCCGCGGCGCAGGTACTCGGTGAGGTTGTCCATGACCACCGCCGAGCGCCACACGGCCAGCGCGCCGGAGGCGGTGAAGATGTCGCCGGTCGCCGACAGCCCGTCCCGGATCACCAGGCAGCTGTGCAGGTAGTGCAGGTCGGTGACCTTGGTGATCAGGTTCTCGGCGCGGTTCATGGCGTACACCACGCCGGTCACGCCCTGGATCTTCGGGTCGGCGAAGCGGCGCAGGCAGCGCTCCACCGCGTGCCGGTCGACCACGGAGTCGCTGTCCACGGTGACCACGAAGTCGAACTCGGCCAGCTCGGCGACCAGCGCGGTGGCCTGGGCGTGGTGCTTGCCGCCGTTCTCGCGCTGGTGCCAGACCACCCGGGCGTGCTGGAACGGCGGCAGTTCGGCGGCCGAACCGTCGTCGACGACGTGGATGACGTCGGGCACCACCGTCCCGTTGAGCAGGCTGCGCACGGTGTCGTGCAGCATCTCCGGGTCCTCGTTGTACGCCGGGACCACCGCGATGATCCGCCCCTCGGGCAGCGGCAGGTCCCGGTGGCGGCGCAGCAGCCCGGCGAGCAGGATGCCCAGCGAGTACAGCAGCACGACCAGCGACAGCACGCGCTCGGCGGAGTCGACGCCGACGAACTCGACGTACGCCACCGTGACGGCGACGCAGACCAGCGCGGCGACCAGCCGCGCCCAGCGGTTGTCAGATCGCATCGGAACGCCGCCCGTCCTCGGGTCGGATGGCGCGGTGCCGCCCGCGCGGGCGCGGGATGCGGCCGGCGAACCGCTCCTGCCGCCCGGACATGCGCAGCAGCACGATGCCGACCACCACGGCGGTCAGCGCCGCCGCGATGACTTTGAGGACCACCCCAGGGGCGAGCAGCATGCTCACTCCCGTGACGGGCAGGATGTGCTGGCTTGAGCCGAAGGCCATCGAGGGCTCCCCTGTGACCGCGCCGGGGGATGGCGCGTAGAGCGGACGTCCCTCCAGATCGGATGCGGATGATCGGGAGTGGACCGAACTATCGGCCCCAACTCGGCCGCTCAGCGAGCGGAAACGCGGCACCGGCAGGACCAGCCGCGCGGATTAGTCCGCGCAACGGTGAATGACCACGTGAGGTGCCGTTGCCGCATGGCCCGGTCGGCGGAGTGTCAAAGTTGCGCTGACCTCGGTTTTCATACTCCACCGATGAACGTCGCGCCGCCGCCGCCACGCGGCCGGGCTCGGCTGCCCTGACGGCCTACCCGGTTCGGCGGATCTTCGGCGGGATCGGGGCGCGGGCACATCCCGTGGTGCCGCCGTCGCGATGGTGCTCGTGAGCCCGCCGACCCCAGCCGCCGCGCTGGCACCGCGAACAGGAAACCCGATGACCGTCACGCACACCCCGGCACCCGCGCCACCCACCGCGCCGCCGCCCACCCGCCAGCAGCCCCGCGCCGGTTTCCGGCCCGACGTCGAGGGCCTGCGGGCGCTCGCGGTCACCGTGGTGGTGCTGTTCCACGCCGGGGTGAGCGTGCTCAGCGGCGGCTACGTCGGGGTGGACGTCTTCTTCGTCATCTCGGGCTTCCTCATCACCGGCCACCTGCTGCGCGAGGTCGACCAGACCGGAACCATCTCGATCGGCTCGTTCTACGCCCGGCGCGCGATCCGGCTGCTGCCCGCGGCGACCTTCGTCACCGCGGTCACCGTCGGCGTCGCCTGGCTGTGGCTGCCGCCGGTGCGCTTCGCCGCCATCGCCGGCGACGCGCTCGCGACGACCTTCTACGGCATGAACTACCGGCTCGCGATCCAGGGCACCGACTACCTCGGGTCGGCGCAGACGCCGTCGCCGCTGCAGCACTTCTGGAGCCTGGCCGTCGAGGAGCAGTTCTACGTCGTATGGCCGCTGCTGCTCATCGGGGCGGTGCTGCTGACCCGCCGCCGCCCGCACCGGCGGCAGCGCGCCGTGCTCACCCTGTTCACCGGGATCGTGGTCGTCTCCTTCGGCCTGTCGGTGTGGCAGACCAGCGTGTCCGCGCCCTGGGCGTACTTCGGCATGCAGACCCGCGCCTGGGAGCTCGCCGTCGGCGGCCTGGTCGCGGCGACCGCCGTCTACTGGGAGCGCCTGCCGGGACGCCTGGCCATCGCGGGGCGCTGGGTCGGCCTGTCCGGCATCCTGCTCGCCGCGTTCACCTTCACCGAGCAGACCGCCTTCCCCGGGTACGCCGCCGCGCTGCCCGTGCTGGCGACGGCCCTGGTGCTCGGGGCGGGCTGCGCGCGTCCCGACTCCCGGCTGCTCGGCCTGGCCCCGGTGCAGCTCACGGGGCGGCTGTCGTACGGCTGGTACCTGTGGCACTGGCCGGTGCTGGTGGTCGGGCCGTACGTGTTCGGCGAGCTGACCACCGGCCGCCTCGTGGTGCTGGCCGGGCTGTCCTACCTGCTCGCCGCGACGACCCTGGTCAAGGTCGAGGACCCGATGCGCACCGCGCCCCGGCTGCGCCGCCGCCCCTGGCACGGCATCGCGCTCGGCCTGGCCCTGTCCACCTCACTGGCCGCCGTCGCGGTCGCCGCACCGGTGTACGTGCCGCCGCCGACCAGCGGCTCCGGGCAGGCCCTCGACGTCGCGTCGGCGCTGGCCAACGCCACCGGCGCGGAACGCGAGCTGATCAACCTGGTCGCCGCGGGCGCGGCCTCGACCACGGTGCCCGCCAACCTGACCCCGCCGGTGAACCGGGCCGAGGTCGACGTGCCCCGGCTCTACCTCGACGGCTGCGACCCGGCGTTCAGCGAGTCCGACGTGCGCAAACCCTGCATGTACGGCGACACCGACGGCGACACCACGATGGTGCTGTTCGGCGACTCGCACGCCGGGCACTGGTTCCCGCCGCTGGAGGCCGTCGCCAAGCAGCGCGGCTGGCGGCTGGCCGTGGTCACCAAGTCGGCCTGCTCCGCCGCGAGCACGCTGATCTACATGACCAACCTGAAGCGGCCGTACGAGGAGTGCGTGCGCTGGCGCGACGCCGCCGTGGAGTACATCCGCTCGCTGCACCCGGCGATGGTGGTGATGTCGTCCAACGGCAACGGCGACGCCATGGACGTCGGCCCCGACCAGGCCACCGGCTGGGCGTCGGCGTGGCGCAAGACGTTCAGCCGGCTCGCCCAGCCCGGCATGAAGCAGGTGCTGATCAGCGATACCGCCTGGCCGGCCGGGGACGCCCCCGAGTGCGTGTCCAGCCACCTGACCAAGCTGGACGCCTGCCACCGGCCCACCCAGGCCGCGATCGGCGACGGCCGCCGCCGCGCCCTGGTCGCCGAGGTCGCCGCTCTCGACGGCGTCACCGTGATCGACCCGCTCCCCTGGATGTGCACCGCCGCCAGATGCCCCGTCGTCATCGGCAACGTCCTCGTCTACAAGGACAACAGCCACCTCACCGCCACCTACGCCGCCCTCCTGGCCCCCGTCCTCACCGACCGCCTCCCCACCCCCTAACCCCCACCCACCCCGCGCCAC
>NZ_JAAOTJ010000004.1 GCF_011297335.1 Catellatospora methionotrophica
TGGGGTGGGGCGGGGCGGGTGGGTGGGTGGGTGGGTCAGCGGAGGCCGAGGTCGCGGGCGATGACCATGCGCTGGATCTCGGAGGTGCCTTCGCCGATTTCGAGGATCTTGCTGTCGCGCCACATGCGGGCGACCGGGAACTCGTTCATGAAGCCGTAGCCGCCGTGGATCTGCGTGGCGTCGCGGGCGTTGTCCACGGCGACAGTGCTGGCGTGCAGCTTCGCGATGGCCGCCGGGCGCTTGAAGTCCTCGCCCGCGACCAGCCGCAGGGCCGCGTCCCGCCAGGCCAGCCGCGCGGTGTGGGCCCGCGTCTCCATATCCGCGATCATGAACTGGATCGCCTGGTACGACCCGATGGTGTGGCCGAACGCCTCACGCTGTGCCGCGTACTTGAGCGACTCGTCGACGCAGCCCTGGGCCAGGCCCGTGGACAGCGCGGCGATGGCGATCCGGCCCTCGTCGAGGATCTGCAGGAACTGGGCGAAGCCGCGGCCCCGCTGCCCGAGCAGGTTCTCCACCGGCACCCGGCAGTCGGAGAAGGTCAGCTCGTGGGTGTCCGAGCTGCACCAGCCCACCTTGGAGTAGCCGGGCGCGACCGTGAAGCCGGGGGTCCCCGAGGGCACGATGATCGAGGAGATCTCGTTCTCCCCGGTCCGCGCGGTCACGGTGACCAGGCTGGTCATCGTGGTGCCGGAGTTGGTGATGAACGCCTTGCTCCCGTTGATGATCCATTCGGTGCCGTCCTCGGACAGCCGCGCCGTGGTGCGCGTGCCGCCCGCGTCGGAGCCCGCGCCCGGCTCGGTGAGCCCGAACCCGGCCAGCGCCTCGCCCCGGATCAGGGCGGGCAGCCAGCGCTTCTTCTGCTCGTCGCTGCCGAACCGGTAGATCGGCATCGCGCCGAGCGAGATCGCCGCCTCCAGCGTGATGGACAGCGACGAGTCGACCCGGGCCAGCTCCTCCAGCACGATGCACAGGGCGAAGTAGTCGCCGTCCATTCCGCCGAGCTCGCTGGGGAAGGGCAGCCCGAACAGCCCCATCTCGCCCATCTGGCGGACCAGGTCGTACGGGAACTCGTGCCGCTCGTACAGGTCGCCGATCACCGGCGCCACCTTGTCCTGGGCGAAGCGCCGCACGGTGTCGCGCAGCTCCCGGTGCTCCTCGGACAGCCCGAAGTCGGTCATCACGGCCTCTCTCAAACGGGAGTCACGCCGTGTCGGCGGCGTGAGAAGTGACGGTCCTTGCCGTGTGCGGCGCGGTACCGCTGGATGAGCTCGTCGCGGAGCCGGTCGGGCTCCACGATCGTGTCGATGACCAGCTCGCTGGCGAGCCGGACCAGGTCGATGTCGGTCTCGTACTCGGCGCGCCGGGCGGCGATGAACGCCTCCCGCTCGGCCTCGTCCTCGATCGCGGCGATCTTGTTGGCGTAGACGGCGTTCACCGCGGCCTCGGCGCCCATGACGGCGATCTTGGCGGTGGGCAGCGCGATGGTCGCCTCGGGCTGGAAGCCGGGTCCGGCCATGGCGTACAGACCAGCGCCGTACGCCTTGCGCACCACGACGCAGATCTTCGGCACGGTGGCCTCGCTGATCGCGGTGACCATCTTCGCGCCGTGGCGGATGATGCCCTGCCGCTCGACCGCGCTGCCGACCATGAAGCCGGGCACGTCGCACAGGAACAGCAGTGGCACGTTGAACGCGTCGCACAGCTGCACGAACCGGCTCGCCTTGTCGGCCGAGTCGACGAACAGCACGCCACCCTTGTGCAGCGAGTTGTTCGCCACCACGCCCACGACCTGGCCGTCGAGGCGGCCGAAGCCGACCGTCAGCTCCTTGGCCCAGCGCGCCTGGATCTCGAAGAACCCGCCGCCGTCGAGCAGCCCCTTGACCAGCTTGCGCATGTCGAACGCGCGGCGCTCACTCTCGGGCACGATCGCGGCCAGGTCGGTCTCCGGCGCGGGCATCGGCTCCAGCGCGGGCGGCTGCTCGGTCCAGTTCGAGGGCAGGTACGACAGGTAGCGGCGGACCACGCCGAGCGCCTCGTCCTCGTCCTTGCACAGGAAGTGGCCGACGCCGGACTGCTCGGTGTGCACCTTCGCGCCGCCCATCGCCTCCAGCGTGGTCTTCTCGCCGGTGACCATCTCGACCATGCGGTCCGAGCCGAGGTACATCGAGGCGTTGCCGTCGACCATGGCGACCACGTCGCAGAACGCCGGGATGTACGCGCCGCCCGCGGCGCTCGGCCCGAACAGGGCGCACACCTGCGGGATGCTGCCCGAGGACTTCACCTGCTGGTAGAAGATGTTGCCCGCACCCCGGCGGCCGGGGAACAGGTCGACCTGGTCGGTGATCCGGGCCCCGGCCGAGTCGACCAGGTAGACCATGGGCACGCCCTGGCCGTACGCCCGCTCGATGATCCTGATGATCTTTTCGACGGTGCGCGCGCCCCAGCTCCCGGCCTTGACCGTGGAGTCGTTGGCCATCAGGCACACCGGCCGGCCGTCGATCGTGGCCTGCCCCGTGATCACCCCGTCGGCGGGCAGCCCCTGCGCCAGCGCATTGGCGAACATCCCGTCCTCGACGAAGGAGCCCTTGTCCACCAGCCGGGCGATCCGCTCCCGCGCGAAGAGCTTGCCCTTGGCCTCGTTGGCCTGGTGGTACTTGGGCGACCCGCCGGCCCCGATGCGCTCCCGCAGCTCATCCAGCCCCTCATACATGCCGCCCACACTCCCCACGCCAGCCAACCTGAACGATAGTTAAGCTACCACCATCTGAGACACCCCACCTCCCCCAGCCGCCCCCTCCCCCGCCGTGGCCCTGCCGCAACTCTTGAGAAGTCGCGGCCACGAACACCCGTGGACACCGCGACTTTTTAAGAGTTGCGGCAGGCGGGGGGGGGTGGGGCGGCGGGGAGAAGGCGGGACGGCGAAAGGGCCGGCGCGCGTCCGCGCCGGCCCTTTCTGGTGGGGAAGTCGTTCAGCAGAAGTTCGCGGTCGAGCCGCCGACGCTGGAGGCGTTGGCGTTGCCCCCCAGCGCGACCACGGCCACGCCGGAGACGTCGACCGGCGCCTGGACCGGCGCGAACAGCTGGTTGCCGCTGCCGATGCCCGAGTTGCCGAAGGTGGCCCAGTTGAGGTCGCAGGTGCTCGGCGCGGAGTGCTGCCACTTCTTGCGCTGGTTCAGCTGCATCGGCATCGGCTGCTGCTTCGCGCCGAGGCCGGCGCCGGCGCTCGTGTTGCCTACCGCGCTGGTGAGACCGCCGGTCAGTCCACTGGTCAGGCCGTTGATCGGCAGCAGGCTGGTGATCATGTCCAGCGGGGAGCTCTCGGCCACGGCGCTCTCGATCGGAGCGGCCGTGGGCACGAAGTCCTTCTTCTTGTTCTTGTGCTTGTGCCAGCTCGGCTCGCCGTAGGGCTGCGGGTACGGGTCCTCGCCGGGGGTCTCGCCGGGCTGGCCGGGCAGGTTGGCCTCGGCGCCGCCGACGCACCACGCGTTGGCGTTGCCGAGCACGCCCACGCCCACGCCGCAGGCGTCGATCGGCGCCTGGATCGGGGCGAGCACCTGGTTGCCGCTCAGCACGCCGGAGTTGCCGAAGCTGCTCCAGTCGGTGGCGAGGGCGTCCGCGCCGTAGTTGGCCTCGCTGCCACCGGTGCAGCTGGCGTTGGCGTTGCCCAGGATGCCGATGGCGATCCCGCAGATGTTGATCGGGGCCTGCACCGGCAGCTTGACCTGGTTGCCGCTGCCGATACCGCTGTTGAAGGAGGTGTTCCAGTTGTCAGCCGCGTGCGCGCCCGTACCGCCGACGAGCAGCACGCCGGCGGACAGGACGCCGACCTTCACGGACGTCTTGGTCCACGTGCCCAGCGAAGTCGCAGTCATGTGAATCGCAGTGCCTTTCGATCTGGAATTGCCACGGGGAGATGCAGTGTCTTGCCATGTCAGCGCCACTTTGCGGAGCGTCCTGTGTGCACGGTGAGCGCGCCGGAGCACGCTCGCTCCCGCTGTCGACGTGCGCTCGTGTCACCTGATTCGGCTCGTACAAATAGGGCATTTATGACATCGCAAGGGTCAACGAGGCTGCCATTCCTCGGACACGGATCACCGGAGTGGACAAACCAGCGGCAAATGCCATTCCTAGCACGAATTACGGCTTATGTCCGAATTGCTCTAGATTCGAAGGCTATAAACAGTCAAATAGCTGACAGGGAGTGTCCTGAGAACACTCCCTGTCTCTGTCACCGCATGCGGCAATCGGCTGACCGTGGCGGGCTCAGCTCACGGTGCGGCTGCGCGGGCCGGCCCGCAGCACGCCCGAAGGCAGCTCGCGGCCCACGATCTGCTCGGCCAGCCGGGCCGCCTCGATAAGCTTCTCCAGGTCGATCCCCGTGTCGACACCCATGTCGTGCAGCATGTGCACGACCTCCTCGGTGGCCACGTTGCCCGACGCGCCCGGCGCGTAGGGGCAGCCACCCAGGCCGCCGACGCTGGCGTCGTACTCGGTGATGCCGTATTCGAGCGCGGTCAGGATGTTGGCCAGGCCGGTGCCGCGGGTGTTGTGGAAGTGCAGCAGCATCGGCAGGTCGGGGTGCCGTTCGCGCACGATCGACAGCAGCTCGCGGACCCGGCGCGGAGTGCCCATGCCGGTGGTGTCGCCGAAGGCCACCCGGTCCGCGCCGTCGGCGACGACCCGGTCCACGATCGCGGCCACCCGCTTCGGGTCCACGTCCCCCTCGTACGGGCAGCCGAAGCTCGTCGCGATGATCACCTCGGCGGTCGAGCCGCCCTCGTGCAGTGCCGGGATGAGCTGAGCGATCTCCTCCAGCGACTCCTCGGTGGCGCGGTTGATGTTGCGGCGGTTGTGCGTGTCACTGGCCGACACGACCACCTCGACCTCGGTGAACCCGCCAGCCAGGGCCCGCTGCGCGCCGCGCAGGTTGGGCACCAGGGCGCTGTAGCGCACCCGCGGGTCACGAGTGGCCGTGCGCCACACCTCGTCGGCGTCGGCCATCTGCGGGATGGCCTTGGGGTGCACGTACGAGACGGCCTCTATGCGCCCGACGCCGGTGGCGCTCAGCGCGTCGATCAGCCTGACCTTGTCGGCGGTGGGCACGGGGTCCTCGTTCTGCAGCCCGTCACGCGGGCCCACCTCACGAATCGACACCCGGTCCGGCAGCACAGCACCCATGCCGCCACCTTAACCCTCGTTAACCTCACCCGCCCACCCCTCCCCTGACCTGACCGTTTACCGAACCTTCACAGGATTTGAGGTATTCACTCACGTCGCTGCACAACGCCCCGGCCGTACGTGGCGTCTCTACAAACGACGGTCCAAGGCGGACTGGTCGAACGGACGGGGAGGAACATGCGATCCAGCAGAGGAACGAGGGCATTGCTGGCCGCGGGGATCGCCGCCGCGCTGCTGATGGCAGCGCCCGGCGCCGCGGGCGCTGAACAGGCCGCTTCACCACTGGCGGCCCGACCCGCACAGAGCAAGGGCAAGACACAGACCGTGGCGCTGATCACCGGCGACCGGGTGTCGGTGCACGGTGACGGCCGGTTGAGCCTGACCCCGCGCGACGGCGTCACGTACCACAGCTACCGCGTCAAGGACCACCAGTACGTCATCCCGTCGGACGCGATGCCGCTGCTCGCGAGCAACCGCCTCGACCGGCGGCTGTTCGACCTCAGCGAACTGCTCGCGGTCCAGGCCGCGCGCAAGGCGACGCTGCCGCTCATCGTCTCCGGCGCGAGTTCCGCACCCGGCCTGACCGCCGAGCGCAGGCTCCCGGCCGTCAAGGGCTTCGCGGCCGAGGTGTCGGAGAAGTCCCTGGCCACGCAGTGGCAGGCGACGCGCAAGGTGAACACCGGCAAGATCTGGCTCGACGCCGTACGCAAGCCGGCGCTGGACGTGAGCGTCCCGCTGATCGGCGCGCCCGCGGCGTGGGCGGCCGGATTCGACGGGACCGGCGTCAAGGTCGCCGTGCTCGACACCGGTGTCGACATCACCCACCCGGACCTCGCCGGCAAGATCACCGCTCGGCAGAACTTCACCGAGGGCGAGGAGGACGACCTCGACCGGGTCGGCCACGGCACGCACGTCGCCTCGACCATCGCGGGCAGCGGGGCCGGGTCCGGCGGCAAGTACAAGGGTGTCGCGCCCGGTGCGTCGCTGCTCGACGGCAAGGTCTGCGTCGAGTACGGCTGTGCCGAGTCCTGGATCCTGGCCGGCATGCAGTGGGCCGCCGAGTCCGGGGCTGCCGTGGCCAACATGAGCCTCGGGGGCAGCAACAGCCCCGAGATCGACCCGCTGGAGCAGGCCGTCAACGACCTGACCGCGCAGTACGGCACGCTCTTCGTGATCGCGGCGGGCAACGACGGCGCGGACGACTCCGTGGGATCCCCCGCGACCGCCGAGGCGGCCCTGGCCGTCGCCGCGTTCACCAAGGACGACGAGCTCGCCGTGTTCTCCAGCCGTGGCCCCAGCGCCGACGGCTGGGCGGTCAAGCCCGAGATCGCCGCGCCGGGCCAGGACATCGTGGCCGCGCGCAGCAAGGACGGCTTCCTCGGGGAGCCCGGCCAGCTGTACATGCCGCTGGACGGCACCTCCATGGCCACCCCGCACGTCGCGGGCGCGGCGGCGCTGCTGACCCAGGTGCACCCCGGGTGGACCCCGGCGCAGCGCAAGGCCGCGCTCATGGCCTCGGCGAAGCCGGCGGCGGGCGTCGGCGTGTTCGCGCAGGGCGCGGGCCGGGTCGACGTCGCGCGGGCGATCACCCAGCAGGTGACCACCAGCCCGGCGTCGGTCACGTTCGGCCTGCAGGAGTGGCCGCACACCGACGACGCGGTGCGCACCAGCACGGTCACGTACCACAACGGGGGCAGTGCGGCGGTGACCCTGCAGCTCGCGCTGAACGGTGGCCCGGCCGGAGTGTTCTCACTCAGCGCCTCGTCCGTCACGGTCCCCGCGGGCGGCGACGCCTCGGTGACCATCAGCGCCGACACCCGCGAGGGCGGCGACGTGACCGGCGGCATCGGCGGCCAGCTCACCGCGACCGCAGCGGGCGTGTCCGTGCAGACCCCGTTCGGCGTCGTGCGTGAGGAGCTCAAGCACACGGTGCACGTGACCGCCACCGAGCGGGACGGCGACGCGGCCGAAGACACGATCACCGTGCTGTTCGACCCGGTCCGGTTCAAGGACCATGTCGTGTACGGAGCGAGCGGCGACCTGCGGCTGCCGCCGGGTGAGTACTTCGGGTTCAGCTGGGTCCACGAGGAGGAGGCAGACGGCGCCTTCTCGGTGACCCAGGTGGTGTACCCGAGGTTCAAGGTCGACGGTGCGGAGGCGCTGTCGATGGATGCCCGCGGCGCGGGCGGCTTCGATGTCACCGTTCCCGATCCCAAGGCCGACGTGGTGCTCGCCTCGTACGACGTCAACATGGTGTTCGAGAGCGCCAACATCGGCGTCGGCGTGATGGGCGACTCGTTCCCCAGCATGCACGCCAAGCAGCTCGGCCCGAAGAAGGTGGCCGGACTCAGCTCGGTGCTCTCCGGAACGCTGGCCGAGGTGGACGACGCGGGCAACCCGACGCTCGCGCCGCACGTATACAACGTCGGCTGGCACAAGGGCGACGGCATGCTCTCGGGGCTGGTCAAGCATCTGCGCTGGACGGACCTCGCCACGGTGAAGGCCGGTCACGCCGTGCTCGACAAGGGCACCAGCGGCGTGAGGCTGAACTTCCTGGCCCCGCCCGGCGGCGGTGGCGGCTGGGCCACGGGCTGGCCGACCCCGCTGCCGTTCACCCGCACCGATTACTACGCGAGCAACGTGCCGTGGCAGGTCGAGCTCATGGTGGAGAAGCCCGCCGAGGGTGAGGACTGGCCGGAGACGGTGTCCGACAACAGCGCCCTCACTGACTACCGCCCTGGCAAGACCTACCAGGAGCAGTGGAACAAGGGGGTGTTCGGCCCGAGCGTGGCGAAGTTGTTCCCGGGTGACAAGCCGGCCGTACGCCAGGGCGACCTGATGTATGTCGGACCGGCACTGCTCGGTGACGGGCAGGGCCGGGCGGGCTTCGGCCAGATCACCGGCGGACGGGGTGCGCTCTACCGCGACGGTGAGCTGATCGCCGAGGCCGACGACGGGCCGTATGCCTTCATCGAGGAGGTCGACCCGGCCAAGGCGTCGTTCCGCTTCGACGGCAGCCTGGAGCGCGACTCCCGGCTCACCACGAAGATGTCGGTGAGCTGGACGTTCCGCTCGGGCCACGTCGACGGCGAGGCGTCGCTGCCGCTGACCGCGGTCAGCTTCGCGCCGAAGCTCGACGAGAACAACGTCGGCAAGGCCGGTGGCCTGGGTGTCTACCCGGCGACCTTCACCCAGACCGAGGGCTCCGGCCGCGTGGTCAAGCTGTCGGTCAAGGCGTCGTACGACGACGGCAAGACCTGGGTCAAGGTGCCGGTGCTCTGCCTCGGCGGGGACTGGGTCGTCATGGTGGCGCACCCGAGGGCGGGCGGCTTCGTGTCGCTGCAGGCCTCGGGCGCGGACAGCAAGGGCAACACCTTCAACCAGACCGTGATCCGGGCGTACGAGATCCGCTGATCACCGTAACGAGCGAGGGCCCGGCGACCGTGGTCGCCGGGCCCTTCTCCGTGCCGGATCAGCGCATCCGCGTGACCAGGGCGGTGTCGTAGTCACCGGAGACGAACTCGGCGTTGTCCATCAGCTCGGCGAAGAACGGCAGGTTGTTCTTCGGCCCGATCAGCTCGAACCCGGCCACCGCCGCCTTCGCCCGCTCGATCGCCTCGGCCCGGTCCACGCCGTACACGATGACCTTGGCCATCAGCGAGTCGTAGCTCGGCGTGACGACGTTGCCCTCGACGTAACCGGAGTCGACGCGTACGCCCTCGCCTTCCGGTTCGATCCAGGTCTTGATCGCGCCGGGGCCGGGCAGGAAGCGCTTCGGGTCCTCGGCGTTGATCCGCAGCTCGATGGCGTGGCCACGGGACACCAGCGTGGCCGGGTCGAACTGCACCGGCAGCCCGGCGGCGACGCGCAGCTGGGCCTCGACCAGGTCGATGCCGAACACAGCCTCGGTCACCGGGTGCTCGACCTGCAGCCGCGTGTTCATCTCCAGGAAGAAGAAGTCGCCGGTGGCCGGGTCGAACAGGCACTCGACGGTGCCGGCGTTGCGGTAGCCGACCGCCTCGCCCGCGCGGACCGCCGCCGCCAGCAGCTTCGCACGCTGCTCGGGGGTCAGCG
Source organism: Catellatospora methionotrophica (assembly GCF_011297335.1). Taxonomy (GTDB): domain Bacteria; phylum Actinomycetota; class Actinomycetes; order Mycobacteriales; family Micromonosporaceae; genus Catellatospora; species Catellatospora methionotrophica. Next base: position 9,256 of record NZ_JAAOTJ010000004.1, read on the forward strand.
CCGGGGAAGGCGACTCCTCGACCAGCTTCTGGTTGCGGCGCTGCACGGAGCACTCGCGCTCGCCGAGCGCGACGACGGTGCCGTCGGCCAGCCCGAGCACCTGCACCTCGACGTGGCGCACCCGCGGGAAGTAGCGCTCCAGCAGCACCGAGCCGTCGCCGAACACGCGCTCGGCGTACCCGCGCACCTTCTCGTAGTGCTCGGTGAGCCCGGTGGCGTCGTTCGCCACGGCCATGCCCATGCCGCCGCCACCGGCCGCGGCCTTGATCATGACCGGGTAGCCGATCTCCTCGGCGGCGGCCAGCGCGTCGTCGACGGTGGCGGCCGGGTCGGCGGTGCCGGGAGCGACCGGGACACCGGCGGCGGCCATCAGGTTACGAGCGTTGATCTTGTCACCCATCGCGGTGATCGCGTCGGCGCCGGGCCCGACCCAGATCAGCCCGGCCGTGGCGACGGCGCGCGCGAAGTCGGCGTTCTCGGAGAGGAAGCCGTAGCCGGGGTGGATCGCCTGCGCACCGGTCTGCTTGGCGGCATCGAGGATCGCCTCGGCGTTGCGGTAGGACTCGGCCGGGTTGGCCGGGCCGACGCACACCGCCTCGTCGGCCTCGCGCACGAACGGCAGCTCGGCGTCTACGTCAGAGTACACCGCGATGGTCCGGATCCCCAGGCCCTTGGCGGTGCGGATGATGCGCCGGGCGATCTCTCCCCGGTTCGCGACCAGCAATGATTCGATCATGCGTGCGTCTCCTCCTGCGCTCAGCCAACCACACCGAGCCTAAACGCACGTTCAGTTCTCTGCGCCAGCCCCCCACTCACCCGCCCAGGGCGGGCCTCCTGAGCAGCCGTTTCGGGGAAACTGCGGCCTGCGCGCAGGACTCAGCAGCAGTTTCCCCGAAAACGTCCCTAGAACGCAGAAGGCGGGCGTCAGCCGATGAGAGCGGCGAGGGCGGCGGCGCGCAGGAGGGTGGCGCGGCGCTGGCGTTCGACTTCGCCACCGAGGAAGGGCGTCGAGTTCATCAGGCCGAAGGCCGCGTGGGCCAGCACCCGGGCCTCGCCGCCGGTGACGTCGCCGCGCACCGAGGTCAGCACCTGCACCCACTCCTCGACATACTGGCGCTGGAGCCGGCGGATCTCGCGGCGCGGCTCCTCGGGCAGCCGGTCCAGTTCATGCAGGTGCAGGGCGATCACCGCGGGGTGGGCGAGGGCGAACTCGACGTGGAAGTCGACCAGCGCCTCCACCGCGGCACGCGGGTCGCCGTGGTGCTCGGCCACGCAGGCGCGGCCACCGGCCAGCAGGCCTTCGCTCACCGGCACCAGGGCGGCGACGAGCATCTCCTTCTTACCGGCGAAGTGGTGGTAGAGGGCGGGCCCGGTGACACCGGCGGCGGTGCCGATGTCGTCCATGGACACGCCGTGATAGCCGCGCGCGGCGAACAGGCCGACGGCGATCTCGAGGATCTCCTCACGTCGCGACCTGCGCACCGGCTTGGTCGGGGGGGTGTCTACCTGTTGCTCCACTGCCGTCACCCGTGACATGCTACTCGCCGGTCAAGCTGTAACTTAACGCCCGTTTAGTCCAGTTCGAACCCATATTCCCCTGCCAACTGGCGGGCCTCCTCCATCCGGTCGCACTGCATCAGCGCGTGCGCGAGCGCGTACGCCGCCCTCGGCAGGGTCACCGAATCGCGGGGCAGACCGTTGAGCACCTCCCGCAGCACCGGCTCGGCCGTCTCGGCCTGACCCAGGGTCAGCAGCACCTCGCCCATGGTCAGATCGGCCAGGAACGCCTCCCCGAACGCCTCCAGCCCACGGAAGCGCTCGGCCGCACCGCGCACCCTGGTCAGCGCCGCCTCCGGATCACCCGCCCCGACCATGGCCCGCGCCCCGTCCAGGGCCAGCCACGCCAGCTCGTACTGCGCCTCGGGCTCCTTGGCCAGCCCCGGGGGCAGGTCGGCGGCCGCCGCGTCGGCCAACTCCACGGCCTGCCGGGCCCGGTCCGCGTCGTCGGCGTACATCGCGGCCACGGCCTGCCGCCGCCGGGCCCGCATCTCGTCCAGCGGCAGCCGGGCCAGCCGGTATGCCGCGGCGGCCGAACCCAGCCGGGTCGCCGCGAGCGCGTCGCGGTCCAGGTCGAACAGCAGCTCCCCGGCCTGTTCCAGGACCCGTGCCCGCCCCGCGGCGTTGTCGAAGCCGTCCAGGTTCGCGGCCAGCTCGTCGAGGTAGGCCAGCGACTGGTCGGTCTCCCCCAGCCGCTGGTGGATCGCGGCCAGCAGGTGTCGCACCTGGTCGGCGAGGTTCTGGTTGCCGACCCGGTCCGCGCCGTAGACCGCCTCCTCGGCGACCTCGGCGGCCTCCTCCACCCGTCCCGTGTTGAACAGCGCCACCGCCAGGTGGAACCGGGCGTGCTCGGCGTCCTCGTCGTCATCGTCCCCGGCCTCCGGCGCGCCCACCATCCGGGCGACCATGGCGGCCAGGTCGTCGACCACCTCCCGCGCGCGGGGCGTGCCCGCCAGCAGCACCGCCCGGCGCTCGCGGACCTCGCGTTCCAGCGGTTCGGGCAGCACCCGAGCCAGCGCCCGGTCGTAGGCCGCCGCAGCCCCGCCGTTGTCGTCGAGCATGCTCAGGCCCTGGCCGAGGAAGAACTCGCCCAGCCCGATCATCTCGTCCTGCCCACCGGCGACGGCCTGCGTGATCAGCTCCCGCGCCGCGTCGGCGGACTCCTGCACCTGGCCGTCCGCCCCCAGCGCCTGCGCCCGCAGCAGCATGACCTGCAGCCGCACCCGCACCCCCGGATCGGGCTCACCGACCCCGGCGACCCGGTCCAGCTCCCGCAGCGCGTCGCCGGGCTGCTGGGCGTGCAGCAGCGCGACCGCGAGCCGCCGCAGCGCCCCCGCCTGGTCCTTCGGCCCACCGTGCGCCAGCAGGTACGCCGAGGACGCGCGGACCTGCGCCAGGCCCTCCTCCGGCTGGCCGTGCCGGCTGCGGTGCAGCCCCAGCCTGCCCCGGATGCGCTGACCCCGCACCTCGTCCCCGGCCTCGGTGTAGCGCTCCAGCGCCTCGGTCCAGGCCTGTTCGGTCTGCTCGACGGTCTCGCCGTGCAGCCGCATACCGCGCAGGTCGGCCAGCCTGCCCCGCTGCAGCGGCGAAAGCCCTTCGGCGGTGGTGAACGGCTCGATGAGCAGCCACAGCGCCTCCGAGCGGGGCTCGTCGTCGCGCCGCAGCGCCTCCTCGATCAGATCGAGCAGCAGGTCGAGCCCCGCATCGGCGGGAACGTCGGGCAGGTCCGCCAGGACCACAGGGGCCGGGGCCGGTGCCGCAGGCGCCTCCCGCATCGCCGCGCCCACCCGAGCGGTCAGGCTCAGTGGCAGCCGCTCAGCCAGCGGCTCGGCCGTCAGCATCACCGCCACCCGGTCGCTCTGCGCGGACGTGCCGTTGCGGACGTCGAAGCGCTCCGCGAGCGCGACGGCGCGCCCCGCGAGCTGCTCGGCCAGCTCCGCGATGCTCTGGTCCGCACCGCGCACCGGCTGCGCCCCCTGCCCGGCGGCGCTCAGCCGGCTCAGCACCAGCGCCGACGCGGCGGCGAACTCCAGCTCGACCATCGGCGAGGCCGCCTCCGGCAGCCAGGGCAGATGCCGCTCGACCAACTCCAACCCACGGGCGGCATTGCCGCTCACCGCGAGGAAGTACACGTGCTCGGCGATCGTGCCGAGCTTGCCGCGGTCGGCCCGGATCGCGCGGTAGGCCTGGTGGTGCGCCCGGCGCGCCTCGTCGAACCGGCCGGTACGCAGGTACGGCAGCAGCAGGGCGGTCAGGATCTCGTGCGGCTGCTCGACACAGGTCAGCTCCCCCGCCAGCACCGGGCCGGTGAGCTCGATGGCCTCGGCGTCACAGCCGCGTTCGGCCAGGTGCCGCACCTGATCGGTCGGATCGCACCCGACACAGTCGGAGTTCCCGTCGCGTACGGCGGCCAGCCAGCGCTCGTAGTGCAGGTCGGCGGCGACCCGGTCACCGAGGTGGTAGGCCACCAGCCACCGGTGCTTGTGCACGGGCTGCAGGCTGTGCCCGCCCTCCTCGTAACGGCGCTGCATGTCGTCGAGCACCGCGAACGTACGGGCCAGCGGCACGTCCGGGAACCTGGTGGCCGAGTTGATCACGTACTTGTAGTGCCAGAGCAGCAGGTACTCCTGGTCGCCGTACCGTTCCGGGTAGGAGTCGAAGCGCGCCAGGCACCAGCTGAACGTCACGAACCCCTCGGCCGGTCGACCCGCCCGCTGATACGCCTCCGTCGCCGCCATCCGGGCGTGGAACCGCAACTGCTCGTCGCCGAGCGCGTCCGCCTGCGCGATCGCCTCCTCGGCCAGCGCCACCTGACCCGCGCCACGGGGCGCGTCCCAGCACTGCTCTATCAGCGCGCGGATCCGGTCGGGGTTGGGGTTGGTCATCGAGCGCGGTTCTCCTCATCGGTGCTCACGACCGGCTCCGTGGGCCCGGCTCCGGTAAAGACGCGACAGGCGGCGCCAAAGGGTCGCGGTGAACGGCGACCGGTTGCGGACACGGCGGCACGCGCGGCAGCGCGGCGGCGCCGGATCGACAGGTCGGCGACGCCCCGTGGCGCGACCTGAAACGAGAGGTCCACGACCGACACCGTACCCGGATCCGGCTATGAACGCGCGGCACGGCGAACGAGCAGCCGCCCGGCCGAAAGCCGCCCGCCGACCGTCGACGCGACCGCGAGCATCCGGGAGACCCCGATTCGACGCCCCGCAGGCGTGCTGTCCGAGGCGATCGCGTGCCGTCCCGCCGGGAGGCTTGCGCTGCGGGGACGGACGCGGAAGGCTGCGGCCATGTCCGCACACGACCGCGCCGCCGCGGCCTGCCGCCACAGCCTGCACGCCCTGGCCACGATCGGTGACCAGCTCACCGACGAGCAGTGGGCCGTGCCGACCGACTGTCCCGGCTGGACCGTCGGTGACGTGTACGCCCATGTGGTGAGCCTGGAGCAGTGGATGGCCGACGGAGGCGAGGCCCCGCAGGGCCCGCCGCAGCAGCTGATCGACTCCGGCGTGGACCGCTGGCGGGGCACTGCCCGCACCGAGGTGCTGGCCGCGCTGCATACGCTGCGCCAGGTGCGCGAGCGTCAGCTCACCGCGGAGTTGCGGTCCGCGGACGCGCCCGGCTGGTGGGTGTGGGCGAACACGGCCGTCCCGTTCGCGGTCCAGCTGTCAGCGCGCGCGTTCGACCTGTGGGTGCACGAGCAGGATGTGCGCCGCGCCCTGCGCCACCCCGGCAACCTGGGTACGGCGGGCGCGCAGGTCGCCCGGGACCTGGTCCGGCAGGCGCTGCCGCGCATCGTGGTCAAGAAGGCCGGTGCGGCACCCGGTGCGGCGATGCGCATCACTACCCTGGGCGAACTGCCCCAGGACTTCACGGTGTACGTCGACGAGCACGGCCGCGCCGCGGTGGTGCCCGCCGACGCCCACCGTTCGACCGCCCACGCCACGCTGAGCTGGGAGGCGTACGCCCTGCTCGCCTCGGGTCGCAGCACCCGCGAACGGCAGCAGGTCCTGCTCACCGGCGACGCGGCCCTGGCCGAGCGGGTCCTCGACCAGCTCAACATCGCGCCCTGAACGCAGTGCAGGGGCCGGATCCGCACCCGGCCCCTGCACGGCGTGTCCTGCCCGGAAGGGGTCAGGCCACGTCGAACCAGTACATGTTCGAGTACTCGCTCCAGTTGTCGTTCGTGTCGATGGCGAAGACGTCCAGCAGCACGTTGCCGGAGGCCTCGGGCGTCCAGGTCACGGTCGCCCGCCCGTCCTGGCCGGCCGCCACGAACAGGTAGTCGCCGTTGGCGAACGAGTACTGGTAGCCCTGGACCTGGGTCCAGCCCGGGGGCGGCGAGAACGTGAACGCGCCGGGGACCCCGACGCCGCCCGACACCTGGTCGGCCGGGTAGACGGCCGAGGCGACACCCGGACGGGACAGGAACTGCACGGACTTCGACCACGACGGCGAGATCCAGCCGTTGGCGCTGTGGCTGCGGACGTTCACCGAGAATCCGGTCAGCCGGTCGGCCACGAAGGTGATGGTGGCCGTGCCGTCCTCACCCGCGGGCACCGTGTGCGTGACGCCGTCGAGCTGGTACTCGTACTCCGTGGTCCCGACGATCCCGGCTGCGGTCGAGAACCGGAGCGTCACCGGCTTGTTCCACTCGGGCTCACCGCCGACCACGGTGATCGCCGGGTAGCTGCTGGGAGACAGGCTGATCTGGTACCGCACCGGGGCGGACGTGCGCCCCGCGACGTCCACCGACATCACTTCGAGGGTGTTGTACGTGCCGGGCGGGTTCAGCGACACGGTCGCGGTGCCGCCGGGGGTGTGCGCGCGGACCGCCCCAGGTGCCGTGAACAGGTCCGGGCAGACGAGCTGTCCCAGCTCACCCGCCGTGCACTGGCGGACACCGGCGACTCCCCAGCCGTAGACGAAGCCCGCCACGTCGGCGTCGCCGTTGCCGGAGAAGGTGAACGTGCCGGGCTCACCCAGCGGCGCGTACGCGAACGGGCCGCCGGTCAGCGGGTAGTTCGGGGACGTCACCTGCGCGGCGGGCGGCGCGGTGCGGTCCGCCACGAAGTAGCAGACCTTCGACCAGGCGGACACGTCGAGGCCGTCGCCCACCCGGGCCTGCCACGCGTACGTGACACCGTCGGCGAGCAGTTCCTCCGGCACCACGGTGGTGGCGGCGCGGCCGGACTCGCGGCCGTCCACGCTGCGCTCCGTGCGGGCCGCCGGGTCGCTCTTGGGCCACAGCGCGTAGTCGAACCGCAGCGAACGCTGGTCGCCGGAGTCCGCGTCGGTGCCCACCGCCTGGAGGTTTCCGGCGTGGTAACCGAGCACCGGGTACGGCGCGTTCGCCACGCAGGGCACCCCGCCGTTGTAAAGGTTCTTGTTGTCGATCTTCGGCACGGTGTTGTACTGCACACCCAGCGAGACGCTGTGGTACCAGTTGAGCCGGCGGCCGTACGTGGGATCCGCCTCGTGCGCGGCCGGCACCCGGAGCACGAACGACACCTTGCGGTCACCCGCGGCCAGCGCCTCGTTGATCACGGCGGTGGTGTCGAAGGAGATGTCAGCCGTGGGGCAGTACTCCGGCGTGAGGATCTCGTCGACCTTGGCGATCTCGGCTGGAGCACGGCGCCAGCTGGGGGTACGGCCGATCTGCTCGGTACGCCACAGCTCGATGGCGCGCTTGCCGCAGTCGGCGGCGCTGAACTCCCTGATGCGCAGCGTGCTGCCGAGGAACCGACTGCCCCGCAGCCGCGCGAGATCGAACGTCGCGTACACCCGCGACGTGTGCGTCACGCCCGCCGCGTCGACGGACGAGCCGAGCGGCATGTGCACGCCCTCAGCGGTGTCGTAGGCCGACCGCGGGGTCGCCGCGTCGGTGTAGCCGACCTGGACCGAGGGGGCATTGTCGTAGTGCGGTGCCGCCGCGGCCGGTGTGCCGGCCACCGCCAGGCCGCCCATGCCCACCGCCGCCGCGAGCACGGCGGCGCGCACGCGTCTGGAACGAAGCTCCATGAAACCTCCCCATGATTGCCCGCGCACATCCACGCAGGCCGCTGGCATCATAGGGAACGCCCGCCCGCGGTGCCTCCGCCTTACATCGGCCCCATGTTCGGGCGCTTGGCGGTGACGGTGTCCCCGGAGGAGCGGCCGGTCAGGCGTCGCTTGATCCACGGGGCGAGGTAGCGCCCGGCCCAGGCGAGGTCGTCGGCACGGGCGGCCGGCCAGGACTTCGCGCCCGGTCGGGCCGGCACGTCCCACCAGGCCGGATCGGTCGCCACACCGAGCACCGCGAGCACGTGGGCGGCGGTGCGCCGGTGCCCGGCGGCCGACAGGTGCAGCCGGTCGATGCTCCACAGCGCCGGGTTGGCGTACTCGTGGTCGTGCCACAGGTCGACCAGGCGCGCGCCGTTGCGGTCGGCGACCTCACCGACAGCCTGGTTGAGGTAGCGGATACGCGGGGCGACCAGCTTGTTGCCGGGCAGCCGCGACATCACGTCGGCGAACCGGAACAGCAGCACGTCCGCGCCGGTGTCCCGGAGCCGGACCACGGTCGCGTCGAAGCGCGCCATCAGGGTCGGCGGATCGCACTTGCGGCGCAGCACGTCGTTGGCGCCCGCCGCGAAGCTGATCAGATCGGGCTTCATGGCCAGCGCCGGTTCGAGCTGCTCGCCGACGATGCCGTCGAACAGCCGCCCGCGGATGGCGAGGTTCGCGTAGCCGAACCCCGGCCCGCTCACCTCGCTGAGCCGTCCGGCGACCAGATCCGCCCAGCCCCGGAACACCCCGTCGGCGTACGGATCGTCCATGCCTTCCGTGAAGCTGTCCCCCAGCGCCACATACCTGCTCCAACTCACCGCGACATCTTGCCACCGCGAGGCGTACCGGCGGGTAGTGCCCTTGCTTACACCCGCCTGTGGCGTGGGGAACAGAACCGCTCGCGCCCGTGTTGGATGAGCACGTGCAGATCGAGATCTACTCCGACGTCGTATGCCCCTGGTGCTGGATCGGCGAGCAGCGCCTGCTGAAGGCGCTCGACGGCGTCGACGAGCCGGTGACCCTGACCTGGCGTGCCTTCCAGCTGGACCCGTCGGCCGAGTCCGCGCCGCTGGTGCAGTGGCTGGGCAGTCGCTACGGCGGCGAGGCCAACGCCCGCCGCATGTTCACCCAGGTGACGGAGGTCGGCCAGGGCGAGGGTCTGATCATGAACTTCGACCGCGCGATCAACGCGAACACCTTCGACGCGCACCGGCTGATCTGGTGGGCCGGACAGCAGGGTGAGCAGCGCCCGATGGTCGAGGCGCTGCACCGGGCCCACTTCACCGACGGCGTCGACCTCGGCGACCGGGCCGCGCTGGCCACGGTCGCGGCCGGGCTCGGCCACGACGAGCAGCGAGTGCGTACCCTGCTCGACGCGACCGAGGGCGTCGACGAGGTGCAGGACGAGCTGGCCATGGGCCGTGAGCTGGGCATCACCGGCGTGCCGATGTTCGTCTTCGCCGGCAAGTACGCCATCAGCGGCGCGCAGGACCCGTCGACGCTGCGCGAGGTGCTCGACGAGGTACGCCGCCGCGAGGGCGGCTCGCCGCTGACCGTGCTGCCCACCCCGCGCGGCGAGTCCTGCGATGACGACTCCTGCGCCGCGTAACGGTTTTCACCTGCGAAAATGCCCCCTAACGGGGGCCTTTTCGCGTCCGGTTTGTCGACGTTTCACGTGAAACAAGATCGTCAATGACCGATGGAGGACAGCGCCCTGTCGTCCTCTTTCGTAGCCGACCGCTCCCGTCGGCGGCGCACCGCGCGCACCACCAGGAAGGTCCAGCCGACCGCCGCCGCGCCGCCCGCCACGGTGAAACCGATGATCAGCAGGTAGGCGTGCTTGTCAGACAGCTTCAGCAGCGCGGCCCGCAAGCTGAGCTTGAGCGCCGAGCCACCGGAGTGGTCCCCGCCCCGGCCGCGTTCGGGCAGGACTTCGGCTACCTTGCCGTCGCCAGCAGGCGACCTACAGGTGATACATGACCTTGCGGGTGTATGCCTCGGCGTTGCCGCGATCGTGCAGGCGCCGACAGGACCGGTGCGTCCGGGCGAGCGCGGACTGCACCAGGTCCTCGGCCACACCTCGTTGCGTGGGTCACCAGCCCTGGTCCGCAGATCGTTTGCTCGGCTAAGGTTCGCCCCGTGAGTGAGGTAGTCGAGAAGCAGGCCGACCCTGGCACGGCCGTTCCGCCGCCGCGCCGCCGATTCCTCATGGACACCCGGCCGCTGCGGCACCGCCCGTACCGGCGGCTCTGGACCTCGACCATCGTGACCGCCCTGGGCAGCCAGCTGACCGCGGTCGCGGTGCCCAAGCAGATCTACGACATGACCGGCTCGTCGGTCTGGGTCGGCATCGCCAGCATCGCCGGGCTGGCCCCGCTGATCGTGTTCGCGCTGTGGGGCGGCGCGATCGCCGACACGGTCGACCGCCGCCGGATGCTGCTGTTCACGAACTCCGGCATCGCCCTGCTGTGCATCGTCTTCTGGCTCCAGGCGGCCCTGGATGTACGGTCCATCCCGCTGCTGCTGGTGCTGGTCGCGGTGCAGCAGGCGCTGTTCGGCATGAACATGCCCGCCCGCACCGCCTCGGTCGCCCGGCTGGTGCCCGCCGCGGAACTGCCCGCGGCCGGGGCGCTCAACTCGACCGTCATGCAGGGCGGGCAGATCATCGGCCCGATGCTCGCCGGTGCGCTGATCCCGCTGCTCGGCCTCCCCCTGCTCTACCTGTTCGACGCCGTCGCCCTGTCCGCCACGCTCTACGCCGTATGGCGGCTGCCCCCGCTGCCCCCGCTGTCCGGCGTCGCCCGCCGAGCCGGGCTGGCCGACATCCTGGACGGCTTCCGCTACCTGGCCACCCACCGGCTGCTGATGGTGTCGATGGCCGCGGACGTCGTCGCGATGGTCTTCGGCATGCCGCGGGCGCTGTTCCCGCAGCTCGCCGACACCGCGTTTCCCGGCGTCAACGAGAACTTCGCGCTCGGCATGCTCTACGCCGCAGTGCCGATCGGCGCGCTGCTCGGCGGCCTGCTGTCCGGCACGTTCTCCCACATCCGCCGGCACGGCCTGATGGTGGTCATCGCGGTCTGCGCCTGGGGCGCGGCGATCGTAGGCTTCGGTCTGAGCAGCTCGCTGTGGCTGGCGGTGGTGTTCCTCGGCATCGCGGGCGTCGCCGACATGGTCTCCATGGTCTTCCGGGGCACCATCCTGCAGACCGCCGCGACCGACGAGATGCGCGGCCGGATGCAGGGCGTGCACACCGTCGTGGTGGCCGGCGGCCCCCGGCTGGCGGACCTGCTGCACGGCGTGGCGGTGCCGGTGGCCGGTGCGAGCGCCGCGGTCGCGGGCGGCGGCGTGCTCGTGATCGTCGCCATGACCGCGCTCGCCCTGGCCGTGCCCGCGTTCCTGCGGTATCGCGGACCGGCCCGCTGACGAGGGATCCTGAACAACGATTAAGGTGGTCCGACCGGAGCGGGCCTGGTCCGGGCGTGGTGGCTCACCGCGCCGGGAGCGGCGGCTCCGCCCACCCCCTCGGAACGGAACAGCACATGCGCGTCACCCGGCGAAACAAGATCCTTCTGTCGGTGCTGGCGTGCCTGCTGGTCCTGCCGGTGGTCACCGTCTTCGGCCTCAACCGGTACGTCAACGACACCTCGGTGCCGCTGACCGACAGCCTTTTCCCCGAAAGCGCGCCCAAGCGACTGCTGGCGATCTTCGCGCACCCCGATGACGAGATCACCGTCGCGGGCTCGCTGCGCCGGATGAGCGAAGAGGCCGACGCCGAGGTCACCATCGCGTACCTCACCCGCGGCGAGGCGGCGAACGTGCCGAAGACCTCCCTGGCCGACCTCGCGCAGCGGCGCACCGTCGAGGCGGACAACGCAGGCAAGGCCCTCGGGGCCGACAACGTCGAGCTGTTCGACTTCCGCGACAGCGGGCTGCCCACCGCCGACGCCGCCGAGGCGCAGTCGACGATCTCGAACCTGATCGACAAGTACCGGCCCAGCGTCGTGATCAGCTTCGACGACCGGGTCGGCTTCTACGGCCACCCCGACCACGCGCAGGTCGGCGTATGGGTCAAGACCGTGCTGAACACCCGCCGCCATGCGCTCTATTTCCCGGTAAAGCACTTCTACCAGGCCACCCTGCCCGAGTCGATGATCTCGGTGGCGAAGGACCTGTCCCCCACCTTCCGCGACATGTACCCCACCGACCCCGCCCAGGGCCTGCCCGCGCCGACCGTCGCCATGACCATCGACAGCGTCGCCGGCGAGAAGCGCGCTGCCCTCGACGCCCACGTCAGCCAGGTGACCGTCCTCCAAGCCGTCCAACCCGCCTACGACAAACTCCCCTCCTGGATCTACTTCCGCATCCTCAGCCGCGAATACTTCACCCAGGTCTTCTAAACCCCACCGTCCACCCCCACCGCCCGCCGCCTCACCGCCCGCCGCCGCACCTCTGCCGCAACTCTTAAAGAGTCGCGGCATACCGGCCACCGCGAGGCCGCGACTCTTTAAGAGTTGCGCCGGGGTGGGGGTGGGGCCGGGGCCGGGGTGGGCGGGGTCGAGGGGTTAGAGGTCGGTGGGGGTGGTGTTGGCTCCGCAGGCGATGACGACGATGCGTTCGTCGGCGGTGGGGCGGTAGGCACCGCTGGTCAGGGCGGCGAGGGCGGTCGCGGCGCCGTGTTCGAGCACGATGCGGCGGTCGGTCCACAGGGTCCGGCGGGCGGCGATGATGTCGTCGTCGCTGACCAGGACACTGCGGACACCGTCGCGTACGGCTACGGCGTAACCGATGTCGCCGACGCGGCGGGCACCCAGGGAGTCGGCCGCGACCCCGGACACCGCGACGTCCACCGGGTGCCCGGCGGCCAGCGCGGCGTGCAGGCTCGGTGCGAGTTCCGGCTCGACGCCGACCACCCGGGCGTGACCGGCCAGCGCCGTGGCGACCCCGCCCATCAGACCGCCGCCGCCCACCGCGACCAGCACCGTGTCGAACCCGCCGGGGATGTCGGCCAGCAGCTCCAGCCCGATGGTCCCGGCCCCCGCGACCATCTCCGCCTGGTCGTACGCGTGACAGTAGGCCGCTCCCGTGTCGGCGGCGTGCTTCACCGCGGCCTCGTACGCCATCGCGTACTCGGTGCCGTGCTGCTCCACCCGCGCACCGAGGCCGCGCAGCTTGTCGACCTTGAACGCCGGCGCCGTCGACGGTACGAAGATCGTCGCGGGCACCCCGCAGGCGCGGGCCGCGTACGCGACTGCCAGCCCCGCGTTGCCGCCCGACGCGGCGACGACGCCGACCGCCGGGTCCAGCTCGCCGGCCTGCTGGGCCGCGAGCACCCGGTTCAGCGCGCCCCGCGCCTTGAAACTGCCGGTGTGCTGCATGTACTCGCACTTGAGCCAGGTCGCGCCGAACAGCCCGCCCGGCTCGATCGCGGCCAGCGGCGTACGCCGGAAACGCCCGGCGATGCGTGCGGCCGCGTCGGCCACGTCGACTTTGGTGATCATTCGGGCACCATAACCCGAGCAGGGGAACCCCACGGTGGATGACGTGAAAGGAAGAGGCCTCGCCGGGAGTCGAACCCGTGGTCATCCGTTTTGCAGACGGAGCGCCCCACCCGGGACGTCACGAAGCCGAGAAACGTGCGGATGGAGAGATTCGAACTCTCTGAGCGCAAGGCACCTGGGTTACAGCCAGGCCCGACTCTCCTACGTCGGCGCATCCGCGTGGTGTTGCCGTACGAGCAGCGCGGACGGGATTCGAACCCGCAACACTCCCGCTTGAAAGGCGGGTGACTCTTCCGTTCGTCCACCGCGCCGTGGACTTGCTGGTCGGGATGGCCGGACTCGAACCGACGACCTCTGCACCCCCAGTGCAGCGCGCTACCAAGCTGCGCCACATCCCGTTGTTCTCGCGTGCCCTGAGCAGGATTCGAACCTGCAACCCCCGGCTTCGTAGACCGGTGCGCTGTCCCGTTGCGCCATCAGGGCGGGTGAAACCGTAGACCCAGCCGGACTTGAACCGGCCGCCTCCGCTGTGCAAGAGCGGCGCTCTACCAGATGAGCTATAGGCCCTGGTACGGGCTGCGGACCCCCATCCGCAGCCCGGCGGGCTGCGGGCCCCGTGGTCCCGCAGCTCGCCGTCAGCGCTTGGCGAGCACCGTCCAGGACGGCGTCGCCGGGTGGAACCGCAGCGGCATCCGCGCTTCGGCGGGCGTACGGTCACCCTTGCGCTGGTTGCAGCCGCCACAGGCGGCCACCGTGTTGAGCCAGGTGTTGCGCCCGCCCCGGGAACTGGGCAGGACATGATCAATGGTGTACGCCGGACCGCCGCAGTAGGCGCACCGGTGCTGATCACGGGCGAGCACGCCGCGCCGCGACCAGGCCGGGCCACCGTGGTAGCGCCAGCGCGTCACCACGTAGCTGACCAGGCGCACCACCTTCGGCATCGGCCATACACCGATGGCTTGATCGGGTTCGGACTCGTGCACCACCGCGACCTGCCGCCACAGCATGCGCAGGGCGTGACGCAGGCTGACCCGGTGGAGCGGGCCGAGATCGGCGTTGAGGACGAGTACTGCGTTCATCGGGTCACCTCCTGGGAATGCTGTGATGGATGAGGAGCGGTAGCCGGGAGTCGAACCCGGATCTCTGCCATGGCGAGGCAGCGCACTGCCGTTGTGCGACAACCGCGAGCTGGTTTCATTACGTAGTCGATGCGGGGCTCGAACCCGCTTTCCCGCGTAGAGAGCGCGGAGGCCTACCCATAGCCGAATCGACCGCTGCGTCGCTGACCGCGACGCGCTTTCACATACGTCATCCACTGTGGAGTTCTCAAAGAGCGACACCACCGGCCGGGCCGGGGCTTCGTGCTGTCTTCACTGGTCACAGGTGCTGGACAAAAGAAAACCGCCCGCTTCCGAGTCCGGAGGCGGGCGGCGCGAGCCGCTTGTCATGGCGCTTGATCAGCACCATCCGCCTCGTCCGGGGACGAGTTCCCAGCCATAACGCTCACCACATCGGGCGGCGGCGGGCATGGCGTTCTCCACGCACGGCGTCAGCCGGTGCATCGCGTACGAGAAGCTGCTCATGTCTGTCTCCGGTCCGGATTCTCGCGGTGTCGTTCTTGGTGTGGGCATACGGTATGGGCCGCCGCATCGGTGAGGCAACCTCATTTTCGGCGCGTGGAGTAAGCGCAGTTCACGGCCGATTTCGCGCACTTTCACGGAAGTGGCTGGCCGAGCCTGACGGAATCGAAGTCCTCGACGCGCGCTTGCAGAACTCGCGGACCACCTGCCCGACGGTGCGCGCGCCTTCGCCACCGATCGCCGGCACTACGACTCGCAGCTGGCGACGTGACGAAGCTACTGGACGTCATACGGTGGACACGGAAAGCAAAACTGGCCACTCGCCGAAAGACGGCGGTGACCAGGGTGAGCATTGAGTGGAGCCTAGGAGAATCGAACTCCTAACCCCCGCCTTGCAAAGGCGGTGCTCTGCCAATTGAGCTAAGGCCCCGAGGGACGGGCTGGGCCCGTCTGACTCAGCGGAGATCCGGTGCGGTGGTGGCCTCGTGCCACAGAGCCCGCTCGTCGTTGGCCGCCCGCAGCTTCTTGGCGACCAGTGCGACCGCCACGCCGACTCCGGCGACGATCAGCAACTTCTTCCACATGATGAGCACCTTAACGCTCGGGAGTGGGGCTAGCTGGAATCGAACCAGCGACCTCAGAGTTATCAGCTCTGCGCTCTAACCGACTGAGCTATAGCCCCGCGCGACAACGAACCTTACCGCACCCCTGACGCCACTTCCAAACCGGTATCCCCTCCCCGCGTGGCGTGTCCCGCCGAGACCGCCGGGCGACCACGAAGATCGCCGTTTCGGGTCAAAACCTGTGGTCGTACCCGAGGTTTTGACCCGAAACGGCGATCTTGGCGAACAGTGCCGGACAGCGCCGACCCGCACCGGGCGGGGGCCGGGAAGCGGGCGTGCCACAGCGGTCCGTGGGCGAGCCGCGGACCGCTGTGGGTGTGGCGTGAGGTCAGTCGCGCTCGGCGAGTGTGATCTCGACGCCGCCGACCAGGTCGGCACAGACGTTGTAGATGAACGCGCCCAGGGTCATCAGCGCGGTGAAGAGCACCACGTTGATCGCGCCCAGGATGGCCGACGTCCCGATCACCGCGCTGGCGCTGATGCGGAAGTCGCCCGCACTGCCGTTCGAGGCGAACAGGTCGGCCAGGGTCGTGTTCAGCGAGTTGAACACGCCCATCGCGTCCAGCGCCAGGTACAGCACCGAGGTCGCGACCACGATGACGACCAGGAGCACGAAGGACACGGCGAAGGAGAACTTCATGACCGACCACGGGTCGATGCGCTTGATGCTCAGCCGGGCCCGGCGCGGGCCGCGCGAGGCGGCTGAACCGGCACTGGTCCGAGCAGCACGCACGGCTTCGGTGACACGCACCGCGCCGGCGCTGGCGCTGTTGACGACCGAGCGCAGCGTCGCCGAGCCCGCCGCGGCCCGCCCGGTGGCCGTCGCCGGCCGCTCGGAGGTCGCGATGGCGCCCGTCGGTTCCGAATCCGGGACGGGCATGCCCGCCGGCCGGGTGAAGGAGCCGGTGGTGGTCGTGGCGGCAGCAGCAGCGGTGCTGCCGGCCGACTCGTCACCCCCGGTCGCGGACCGGGCCGGGGTCGGCTCGGACTGATCAGCGGGGACTGTCGCGCGGCCTACGGCCGCCCGGCCGGTCGACGAGGCGGCATCGCCGCCGTCCTTCTCGACCGGACTCGCCGGAGCCCCCGCGGTCTCCGACATCGCCTGTGTCTCCGTCATGCACTAGTCCTGTTCGTCCGGCTCATCGGCATTGCGGGCAATGGCGACGAGGGTTACGCCTTCTGGGAGGTCCATCAGCTTGACACCCATTGTGTTCCGATCGCGCGTCCGCCGCACGGGCTTCACCGGAGTTCGGATAACTCCGCCGTTACTCGTGATAGCGAAGAGCTCGTCTTCCGGGCTGATAACGACCGCACCCACCAGTCCGCCACGGCGTTCGGTGATCTTTGCGGTCAGTACGCCCTTTCCGCCCCGGCCCTGGACCGGGTACTCGTCGATCGGGGTGCGCTTGGCGTAGCCGCCGTTGGTCGCCACGAGGACGTCCATGCCGTCCCGGACCACCTCCATGGCGAGCAGCTCGTCGCCGTCGCCGAAGCGCATGCCGATGACACCCGACGTGGCGCGGCCCATGGGGCGCAGTGCCTCGTCGGTGGCGTTGAAGCGGATGGCCTGCGCCTGCTTGCTGACGAGCAGCAGGTCGTCCTCCGCGGCGATCAGCGCCGCGCCGACGAGCTCGTCGTCGTCGCGCAGGTTGATCGCGATGATGCCGCCGCTGCGGTTGGAGTCGAACTCCCCGAGCGCGGTCTTCTTGACCAGACCGTTCTTCGTGGCCAGCACCAGGTACGGCGCGACCTCGTAGTTCTGGATCTCGATGACCTGGGCGATCTGCTCGTCGGGCTGGAAGGCGAGCAGGTTGGCCACGTGCTGGCCCTTCGCGATACGCGAGGCCTCGGGGAACTCGTACGCCTTCGCGCGGTAGACCCGGCCCTTGTTCGTGAAGAACAGGATCCAGTCGTGCGTCGAGCAGACGAAGAAGTGGCTGACGATGTCGTCCTGGCGCAGCGTGGCACCGGAGACGCCCTTGCCGCCCCGCTTCTGCGAGCGGTACAGGTCAACCTTTGTCCGTTTGGCGTACCCGGTACGGGTGATGGTCACCACGACGTCCTCGCGCGCGATGAGGTCCTCCATGGAGACCTCGCCGTCGAACGGGATGATCTTCGTACGCCGGTCGTCGCCCCACTTGGCGACGATCTCGCCGAGCTCGTCGGAGATGATCTTCCGCTGCCGCTCGGGCTTGGCCAGGATGTCCTTGAGGTCGGCGATCTCGATCTCGATCTTCGCCAGCTCGTCGACGATCCGCTGACGCTCCAGCGCGGCCAGGCGGCGCAGCTGCATGTCGAGGATCGCGGTCGCCTGGATCTCGTCGACGTCGAGCAGCGCCATCAGGCCGGTCTTGGACTCCTCCGCGCTCGGCGCGCGGCGGATGAGGGCGATGACCTCGTCCAGCATGTCCAGCGCCTTGACCAGACCGCGCAGGATGTGGGCCCGCTCCTCGGCCTTGCGCAGGCGGTAGGCCGTCCGTCGCTGGATGACCTCCATCTGGTGGCTGACGTAGTACATGAGGAACTGGGCCAGGTTCAGCGTGCGGGGCACGCCGTCGACCAGCGCCAGCATGTTCGCGCCGAAGGTCTCCTGCAGCTGGGTGTGCTTGTAGAGGTTGTTCAGCACCACCTTGGCCACGGCGTCGCGCTTGAGCACGAGCACCAGGCGCATGCCGGTACGGCCGGACGACTCCTCGCGGATGTCGGCGATGCCGCCCAGCTTGCCCTCCTTGACCAACTCGGCCACGCGCTCGGCGAGGTTGTCCGGGTTGACCTGGTACGGCAGCTCGGTGACGACGAGGCAGGCACGGCCCTTCTTGTCCTCCTCGACCTCGACCACGGCCCGCATGCGGATCGAGCCGCGACCGGTGCGGTACGCCTCCTCGATCGTGCTGGTGCCGACGATCAGGCCGCGGGTCGGGAAGTCCGGGCCCTTGACGATCTGCAGCGCGGCTTCGAGCACCTCGGCCTCGGTGGCCTCGGGGTTCTCCAGGCACCACTGCACGGCCTTGCCGATCTCGCGCAGGTTGTGCGGCGGGATCTTGGTGGCCATACCGACGGCGATGCCTTCGGAGCCGTTGACCAGCAGGTTCGGGAACCGGGCCGGCAGGATCGTCGGCTCCTGGTTACGGCCGTCGTAGTTCGGGATGAACTCGACGGTGTCCTCGTCGATGTCGCGCAGCAGCTCCATCGCGAGCGGAAACAGCCGGCACTCGGTGTACCGCATGGCGGCGGCGGGGTCGTTGCCCGGCGAGCCGAAGTTGCCGTTGCCGTCGATCAGGGGGTAGCGCAGCGACCACGGCTGGGCCATACGCACCAGCGAGTCGTAGATCGCGGTGTCGCCGTGCGGGTGGTAGTTACCCATCACCTCGCCGACGACGCGGGCGCACTTGAAGTAGCCGCGGTCGGGGCGGAAGCCGCCGTCGTACATCGCGTAGAGGATCTTGCGGTGTACCGGCTTGAGGCCGTCGCGCACGTCCGGCAGCGCCCGGCCGACGATGACGCTCATGGCGTAGTCGAGGTACGAGCGCTGCATCTCCACCTCGAGCCCGACAGGCTCGATGCGGCCGTGCACGCCGACCTCTTCCGGCTGAGTGTCAGGAGTCTCGCTCACTGTTTAAAACTCTTTCCTGCGTATGAAGCTGAGGAAGCTGTGGATAACGCTGTGGATCAGGACCCGACCTGTGGATAAACGGTTCGTTTATCCACAGGTCGGCACGTTCCGGACTACTTTCCGTACCTCGACTAGATGTCGAGGAAGCGGACATCCTTCGCATTGCGCTGGATGAACGAACGGCGCGCCTCAACGTCCTCGCCCATCAGCACGCTGAAGAGTTCGTCTGCGGTTGCCGCGTCGTCCAAGGTCACCTGACGAAGTGTCCGGGTGCCCGGGTTCATCGTGGTCTCCCACAGCTCCGGGTAGTTCATCTCGCCCAGACCCTTGAACCGCTGGATGTCGTCCGGCTTGGCGTTCGGCTTGGTCTCCTGGCGGAGCTTGATCAGGCCGTCGCGCTCGCGGTCGGAGTACGCGTACTGCGCGTCGTCGCCCTTCTTGTTCCACTTGATCTTGAACAGGGGCGGCGACGCGAGGTACACGTGCCCCAGCTCGACCAGCGGGCGCATGAAGCGGAACAGCAGCGTCAGCAGCAGCGTCTGGATGTGCTGGCCGTCGACGTCGGCGTCGGCCATCAGCACGACCTTGTGGTACCGCAGCTTCTCGATGTCGAAGTCGTCGTGGATGCCGGTGCCCAGCGCGGTGATCAGCGCCTGGACCTCGTTGTTGCGCAGCACCTTGTCGATGCGCGCCTTCTCCACGTTCAGGATCTTGCCGCGGATCGGCAGGATGGCCTGCACCCGGGGGTCGCGGCCCTGCTTGGCCGAGCCGCCGGCCGAGTCACCCTCGACGATGAACAGCTCGCACATCTTCGGGTCGGTGGACTGGCAGTCGGCCAGCTTGCCCGGCATCGAGCCGGACTCCAGCAGCGACTTGCGCCGGGCCAGCTTGCGGGCCTGCGCGGCGGCGATGCGGGCACGGGCGGCCTGCGAGGCCTTCGTGATGATCATCTTGGCGTCGGCGGGGTTGCGCTCCAGCCAGTCGGCCAGC
The DNA here is from genome assembly GCF_011297335.1 of Catellatospora methionotrophica. Lineage (GTDB taxonomy): Bacteria > Actinomycetota > Actinomycetes > Mycobacteriales > Micromonosporaceae > Catellatospora > Catellatospora methionotrophica. The sequence goes on from NZ_JAAOTJ010000004.1 coordinate 29,162, forward strand.
CACTCGTTGCAGGCCTTCTGCACGAAGCTCTTGACCTCGGTGTTGCCGAGCTTAGTCTTGGTCTGGCCCTCGAACTGCGGGTTGGCCAGCTTCACCGAGATGATCGCGGCGAGACCCTCGCGGATGTCCTCACCCGAGAGCTTCTCGTCGCCCTTGAGGATCTTCTTGTCCGAGCCGTACTTGTTGATGATGGTCGTCAGCGCCGCCCGGAAGCCCTCCTCGTGCGTGCCGCCCTCGTGCGTGTTGATCGTGTTCGCGAACGTGTAGACCGACTCCCCGTAGGACTCGTTCCACTGCATCGCGATCTCGAGCGACATGTTCTCGCCCTCGGCGTCGAACTCCACCACCGACTTGTGGATGGGGCTCTTGGTGTTGTTCAGGTGCCGCACGAAGTCGGCGATGCCGCCCTTGTAGCAGAAGGTCACCTCGCGGACCTCGGCGTCCTCGCCGTCGGCGGCCAGCGCGCGCTCGTCGCGCAGCGCGATGGTCAGACCCCGGTTGAGGAACGCCATCTCCTGTACGCGGCGGTAGATCGTCTCGAAATTGAACTCGACCGTCTCGAAGATGTTCGGGTCCGGGTAGAAGGTGGTGGTCGTGCCGGTGCGGTTGGTCGGCTCGCCCTTCTCCAGCGGACCGGGCTTGGAGTGGTCGTAGCGCTGGCGCCAGACGAACCCGTCCTTGTGGATCTCCAGGTCGATGCGCGTCGACAGGGCGTTCACCACGGAGATGCCGACGCCGTGCAGACCGCCGGAGACCGCGTACGCCTTGCCGTCGAACTTGCCGCCCGCGTGCAGCACGGTCATCACGACCTCGACGGTCGGCCGCTTCTCCACGGGGTGGATGTCGACCGGGATGCCACGGCCGTTGTCGGCGACGCGCACCCCGCCGTCGGCCGTCAGCGTGATCGAGATGAGGTCGCAGACCCCTGCGAGCGCCTCGTCGACGGAGTTGTCGACCACCTCCCACACGAGGTGGTGCAGGCCCCGCTCACCGGTGGAGCCGATGTACATGCCGGGACGCTTGCGAACCGCGTCCAGGCCCTCGAGAACGGTGATCGAGGAACCTGTGTACTCACTGTTCTGCTGCTTCGGCGTTGCCACTCTCAATCCCTCCTCCGCCGCCCGAGGCGACGGGGACCAACAACTCCAGCACCTGCCCGCGCGTCCGCGTATACCCGCGACAGCCCAGGACAGGCCTCGCCGGGATCGGCGTACGCGGGACGGGGGTGACGCACGGCGCACCACGGGGCGGACCTGTGGTGTGCGGGACAACCCACCGGTGTCGCGTACACGGTCCACCCAGTGTTCTGCTCTCACGCTCGATCCTACTGTGTCGCGCCGACATCTGCCGCACGCGGCACCCACAGAACGCCGTTTCAAGGCCCTGGCAGCCCCGTAGCCGCCCGAAAGCCTCCGGTCGCAACTCCCCCCACGGGCACGGTGCTCCCGAAGGCCGGTGGGAAGCGGGCCCAGAAGCACCGTTTCAGAGGGTCGCGCAATGTCCCCCGTATGCCGTAAGTTGCCCACGCCTGGAACTCAAGCGCTCGAGAGGCTGACATGGGTCTGGACAACGTCGCGGTGCAGTGGCCGGCCACGGGCCGCTTCTACGACCCGGTGGCGCCCGCGGAATTCGTCGACTTCGCCGAGCTGGCCGAACAGCCCAGCACCGCCGCTCCGACCGCTGCCCTGGCGGGCCACATCGCCCGCACCGGCACGGTCCGCGCGACGGCGTACACCGAAGTCGTCGACCTGCTGCTCGGCCTCAAAGGTGTGCTCTACGCCACGGAGGCCGCCGAGGAGGACGAGGACCCGGTCATCGACCCCGACGGTTGCGCCTGGATCGCCGGTGGGCTGGAGAAGTTCGTCGCCGGACACGCAGCCCACGGTGACGCTGTCACGTTCGACAGCGTCGCCGCGGTGCTTCGTGCCGCGCTGACCGATTCCCGACTTCCCGAGCAGCAGCTGCGCTGGCTCGAACAGCGCCTGGACGCGCTGCGCGAGGAGACCGACGGCGACCCGCAGTGGAGCTTCCCGCTGTCGGAGTTCGCCGTGCTCGCCCAGTTCTACCGCCGCTGCGCCGACCGCGGCTTCGCGGTCTACGCCGAGTCCTGACCGCCCGGCCCGGCCTCGCCGCGTGGCGCGGGGCCGGGATCCGAACCGGCCGACCCCGTGTCACCGCCGTTCCCCGAGCTGGCCGACCGTCTGCGCCGCAGCACCCACCACAGGGCCACGGCGGCGATCAGCACGGCCGCGCCCGCGGCCAGCGCCGCGACCGGCACGTCGCCGTCCAGCTCCACCTCGGGAGCCGCGCCGAGCAGCTCGTTGCCCGAGCACAGGCTGGTCTGGCCATCCCTGCTGTAGATCAGGTAGCGGCTGCCCTCGACGAAGTCGAAGCCGCAACTCGGACCCTCGATCGCGGTCTTCACCTCGACGTGTCCCGTCGCGCTGCCCTTGCGCACCTGCTCGACGGTGAGCCGCGCGGTCATCAGGTCACCGCTCGACATGCTGAACGCGGGCCGGTCGACATCGACCACCACGCCGACGAACACGAGATCGGCCCACGCCGTGTTCTCCGCCGTGTTCGGCTCGGCACAACTGCACGCACACGCCGCCCCCGACGGCCCGACCACCAGCACCGACGTCAGCACCATCAACGCCGCGACATGCCCCCACACTCTTCGCATGCCCCTCAGATGCCCCACCGACCACACCGGTTCCAAAGATCCACCACCCGCGCCCTAGCACCGCACAGCCAGCCGAAGATCGCTGTCTGCGGTCAAAATGTGCGGGCCAGCCACAGGTTTTGACCTGAAACGGCGATCATCCTCGGCCGCTGGGGTGGGGTAGGTCAGCCGTAGGTGTCGCCGGGGCCGGTGCCGCGGACGCGTTTGCGGCCGTGGGTCCAGGAGGGGGCGGCGGGGCCGTGGATGTGGAGTTTGGTGACGACGTTGTTGCCGACGGTTCCGGCGATGCGGGTCAGGATGGTGCGGGCGAGCAGGCGGAGCTGCGTGGCCCAGGCGGTGGATTCGGCCTCGACGGTGAGTTCGCCGTTCTCGAGCTTGATCGGGCGGCTGTGGGCGGCGATGTCGGGGCCGACGCACTTCTCCCACTCGCCGAACACCGTCGCCTCGGCCGTCGGGCGCTGCCACCCGCGGGCCTTCATCAGCCGGGACAGCACGTCGCCGAGCTTCGCCGGGTCGCGCGGGTCGGGCCCGGGGCCGGAGTAGCCGCGCGGCCGGTAGCGGGTGCCAGGGCTGTCGCCCCTGGCCCGCGCGTCGGCGGCGGCCTGGTTGCGCGCCGCCCGCTTCCGCAGCGCCGCGTCGAGCGCGGCGCGGGCCAGTTCCGGACCGTTCTGGCCCCCGGGCGGTACGGCGTCAGCCACGGCTCACCTCCCCGGGTGTGACGAAGTATCGGGCGCCGCGCAGTGCGGCGGGCACGTCGGCCTCCACCGCGCACGTGATGATCACCTGTGCGGCGTCGCCGATGAGCTGTGCGAGCCGCTCGCGCCGTCCGGTGTCGAGTTCGGCGAAGACGTCGTCGAGGACAAGCACGGGTTCGATCCCGTCGGCGCGCAGCAGGCTGTATCCGGCCAGCCGGAGCGCGAGCGCGTACGACCAGGACTCGCCGTGGCTGGCGTAGCCCTTGACGGGCAGGTCGCCCAGGCGCAGCACGAGGTCGTCGCGGTGCGGCCCGGCCAGCGTGGTGCCCCGGGCGATCTCGTCGGCGCGCACCTCGGCCAGGGCGGCCAGCATCGCCTCGGGGGTCGGTTCGGGCACGGAGGCGCGATACTCCGCGACGGCTTTGCCGACTCCGGCGCTGACCTGCTGGTAGGCGTCCTCGAGGTGGGGCGCGAGCTGTTCGACCAGGCTGAGCCGGGCGCGCAGCAGCTGTGACCCGTGTTCGGCCAGGTGGGTGTCCCACACTTCGAGGGTGCTCAGGTCGCCGCCGCGCGCCCCGCCGACCTTGCGGCTGAGGTACGCGGTGCGCAGCAGGGCGTTGCGCTGCTTGAGCACCCGGTCGTAGTCGGCCCGCACCCCGGCGAACCGGGGCTGCCGGGCGGTGAGCAGGTCGTCGAGGTAGCGCCGCCGCTGGTCGGGGTCGCCCCGGACCAGGGACAGGTCCTCAGGGGCGAACAGCACCAGCCGTAACGCGCCGAGGATGTCGCGGGGGCGGCGGGCCGGGGAGCGGCCGAGCCGGGCCCGGTTGGCCTTGCCCGGCACGATCTCCAGCTCGACCAGCAGTTCGCGCCGCTCGTGCACGATCGCGCAGCGGATCACGCCGGTGCTCGCGCCGACCCGCACCAGCGGCGCGTCGGTGGAGACCCGGTGACTGGCCAGGGTGGCGACGTAGCCCAGCGCCTCGACCAGGTTGGTCTTGCCGACCCCGTTCGGGCCGATCAGCACGTTCGGCCCCGGCTCGAGGTCGACGCCCACCCGTGGGTACGAGCGGACGTCGACGAGTTCGAGCCTTCTGACGTACAACTCAGCCGGCCTGCTGCACGGCGTGCCCACCGAACTGGTTGCGCAGCGCGGCGATCGCCTTCATGGCCGGGGAGTCGTCCTGGCGGGATTCGAAGCGGGCGAACAGCGACGCGGCGATGACGTGCATCGGCACGGCGAGGCGGATGGCCTCCTCGACCGTCCAGCGTCCCTCGCCGGTGTCGTCGGCGTAGCCCTTCAGCTTCTCCAGGTGCGCGTCGTCGGTGAGCGCGAGATCCATCAGGTCGAGCAGCCAGGACCGGATGACGGTGCCCTCGCGCCAGGACCGGAACACCCCGGGCACGTTGGTGACCAGCTCGGAGGCCTCCAGCAGCTCGAAACCCTCGGCGTAGGCGTGCATCAGGCCGTACTCGATGCCGTTGTGGACCATCTTGGCGTAGTGACCGGCACCGACCGGGCCGGCGTGCACGAAGCCGAACTCGCCCTCGGGCTTGAGGGTCTCGAAGATCGGCATGAGCCGGCCGACGTTCTCGTCGGAGCCGCCGACCATCAGGCCGTAGCCGTTCTCCTTGCCCCACACGCCGCCGGAGACGCCGCAGTCGACGTAGCCGATGCCGAGCTTGCCCAGCCGCTCGGCCCGCGGGCCGTCGGAGGAGAACCGCGAGTTGCCGCCGTCGATGACGATGTCACCCTCGCTGAGCAGCGGAGCGAGTTCGTCGATGGTGGCCTCGGTGACACCGGCGGGCACCATCACCCACACCGCGCGCGGCGCCTCCAGCTTCGCGACGAGGTCGGCCAGGTTCTCGGCGTCGGACAGTTCCGGGTTGCGGTCGTATCCGACGACGTCGTGACCCGCCTCGCGCAGGCGGTCACGCATGTTGCCGCCCATCTTGCCGAGTCCGACCAGACCGAGCTGCATGTCTTCCCCCTTGGTGCGTTGTGGAGCCTGGCCGCCGGTGTTTAGCGGCCGACCCTGATCGGCATGATCAGGTAGCGGAACCCGGGGATCGCCGCACCGTCGGCGTCGGCGGGCGTGATCACCGCGGGCTTGAACGGGTCGTTGAACGAGAACACCGCGGTCGGCGCACCGAGCGCACCCAGGCCCTCGATGAGGTACTGCGGGTTGAACGCGATCGTCATCGACTCACCGGTGAAGGTGGCGTCCATGGCCTCGCTGGCCCGCGCCTCCTCGGTGCCGCCGGCCTCGACCACGAGACCGTCCTCGCTGAAGCTCAGCCGCACCGGGGTGGCCTTCTCGGCGACCAGCGAGACGCGCTTGACGACCTCGACCAGCGCCGAGACGGTGACCCGGGCCTCGGAGGAGTAGCTGGGCGCGAACAGCGAGCGCACCGGCGGGTACGACTGGCCGTCGAGCAGGCGGCTGGTGGTCCGGCGGGAGCCGCCGACCTTCGAGCCGCCCAGGAAGCCGATCATGCCCTCGCCCTTGCCGCCGTCGGCGAGCGCGACGGTCACGTCGCCGCCGGTCGGGCCGAGCGTCTTGGCGGTGTCGGCCAGGGTGCGCGCCGGGACGAGCGCGTTGACGCTGATCTCCGGGTCGTCCGGGGTCCAGGAGATCTCCCGGATGGCCAGCCGGTAGCGGTCGGTGGCGAGCAGCGCCAGGGTGTCCCCGGACAGCTCGAGCCGCACGCCGGTCATCATCGGCAGCGTCTCGTCGCGCCCGGCGGCGATGGCGACCTGGGCCACGGCCGAGGCGAACACGGCGGCGTCGACCCGGCCCGCGCTGGCGGGCAGTTCCGGCAGCGTCGGGTAGTCCTCGACGGGCATCGTCGGCAGGGTGAACCGGGCGCTACCGCAGACCAGCTCCAGGTGCGCGCCGACAGCGGCGATCTCCACGGGCTTGGCCGGCAGCGCCTTGGTGATCTCGGCGAGCAGGCGGCCGGAGACCAGGGTCGCGCCGTCCGCGTCGGCCTGCACCTCGACGTCCACCTGGTTGGAGACCTCGTAGTCGAACCCGGAGACGTGCAGGCGGCCGTCGGCGACCCGCAGCATCACGCCTGCCAGAACCGGCACCGAGGGCCGGCTCGGAAGGCTCTTGGCGGTCCAGGCCACGGCGTCGGCGAGCGCGTCACGCTCTACCCGAAACTTCATCTTCAGCCCTCCTGTGGTCACGTCGATGCTGCCAAGCTGACCACTGAAACCTTAGGTCCTCCGAGCGATCTCCCCTCGGCGACCCCTGTGGATCGGCGGCGGCCGAGCATCCACAACTTCCCGAACCCCGATGATTTCTTGATTTCTCTCTTAGAGATAACTCCCGTCTTCATCATCGGTGCTGTGGAAACTGTGGATTAACGCCGTATTCCCAGGTCAACCCGCATGCGGGGGTGTGGACGAGCGGTGGACGAGCGGTGGATAACCCGCCGAGTTCTCCACAGCCGCGGTTTCATCCACCGGTTGTCCACCGGCGTCCACAGGTTATCCACCGGCAATCCCCAGAGGTTCTCCCCAAACTGTGGACAGAGGCCGTCCACTTCCTCCACAGCGATATCCACCGATCATGGCCCGCTGTCCACGGATCAAGGGCTTCGTCCACACCCGCGTCCACACCCTTTCCACAGCAAGATTTTTCGACGGATCTCTGTCCACATCCGTCCACAGCGGATCCACAGGCAATCCACCGGGTTATCCACCGAGTTATCCACGATCACTGTGGACAACGGGCAGCCTTTCGGCTCCGCGGACGACTTGTGGGGGGCGTACCCGGCACGGAACGCCCCTACCCACAAGGGCGGATCACGATGGACGTGTCACGCGATGCCGAAGAGTTCGACGCGTACGTCAAGGGGCCGGGCCGGCGCTGCTGCGGGCGGTCGGCGGACCTTCGGGTTTCGCGTACCTGCGCTGCCGTGATCGCTGTTTCAGGTCACAAGGTCAGGTCTGGCCTCACCTATTGACCCGAAACAGCGATCATGAACTGCCGCGCTAGATCTGCTTGATGCGGTTGGTGAGTTCGGCGATCTGGTTGTAGAGGGATCGGCGCTCGGCCATCTGCTGCCGGATCTTGCGGTCGGCGTGCATGACCGTGGTGTGGTCGCGGCCGCCGAAGGCCTGCCCGATCCGGGGCAGGGAGAGGTCGGTCAGCTCCCGGCACAGATACATGGCCACCTGGCGCGCGTTGACCAGCACCCGCGAGCGCGAGTGGCCGCGCAGGTCCTCCAGGCTGACGCCGAAGTACTCCGAGGTCGACAGCATGATCTGGTCGGCGGTGATCTCGGGGGCCGCGTCGTCGGGGATGAAGTCGCGCAGCACCTCCTCCGCGATCGACAGCTTGACCTGCTCGCGGCTGAGGTTGGCGTACGCCGTGACGCGGATCAGCGCGCCCTCGAGCTCGCGGATCGAGTTCGACACCCGCGACGCGATGAACTCCAGCACGTCGGCCGGGGCGTGCAGGCGCTCCTGGGCGGCCTTCTTCTGCAGGATCGCGATGCGGGTCTCCAGGTCCGGCGGCTGGATGTCGGCCAGCAGGCCCCACTCGAACCGGGTGCGCAGCCGGTCCTCCAGCGTCGACAGCGCCTTGGGCGAGCGGTCGGAGGTGATCACGATCTGCTTGTTCGCGTTGTGCAGGGTGTTGAAGGTGTGGAAGAACTCCTCCTGGGTCCGGTCGCGCTTCTCCAGGAACTGGATGTCGTCGATCAGGAGGATGTCCACGTCGCGGTAGCGCCGCTGGAACGCGCTGGCCTTGTCGTCGCGGATCGAGTTGATGAAGTCGTTGGTGAACTCCTCCGTCGACACGTACCGGACGCTGCGGGCGTGCCCGAGCTCCTGGGCGTAGTGGCCGATCGCGTGGAGCAGGTGGGTCTTGCCCAGCCCCGAGCCGCCGTAGATGAACAGCGGGTTGTACGCCTTCGCCGGGGACTCGGCCACCGCCACCGACGCGGCGTGGGCGAACCGGTTGGAGGAACCGATGACGAACGTCTCGAACCGGTACTTCGGGTTCAGCTTGTTACCGCCGGCGTCGTTCGCGGCCGAGCCGGGCGTGGCGCCGGGACGGCGCTCGCGCTCCTCGCGTACGGCCGCGAGCGGGTGCGGCACGGCTCCCCGGTCCATCGGGCCGGTCCCCCGGCCGGGGCCGGAGTCGGACGGGCCGTCGCGGTCGGGCGAGCGCAGCACCGCGGCGCGCACCGGGGCGATCTCGGTGTGCCGCGGCATCGGGACGGAGAACAGCGCGTCCTCGCCGTCGGCGGCCGGGGCCACGACGGGCTGCTCGGTCGGCGGCGGGGTGTAGACGGGCGGCGTGTAGTTCACCGGGGCGTACTCGGCGGGCGGCGGAGGCGGGGGCGTCGGCCGGGCCGCGGACTCGTCCGGGGGCCGTACCTTCACGGCGACCTGCACCGGCCGGCCCATGATCCGCGACAACGTGTCGGTGATCGCGGTGCGCAGCTTCGTCTCGATGATGTCGCGGATGAACGCGTCGGGCACGCTCAGCAGCACGAGGTCGTCGACCACCGCGAGGGCCTGGGTGAGGCGCAGGTACGCCCGGTGCTGCGCCGAGACGATCTCATCGGCGAGCTCGTCGGTGGCGGCCAGCCACACGGCGTTGAGGTCGCTCACCTGTCAGCCTCGTTCATGCGCTCGACCCTTCGGTTCCGTGTAGCGGGGCTCGGTGGGACACCGGGCTGACCGTCAGCTCCCGCACGACGGCTCCGATCAATGACGGTGTAGTCACGGACCGTGGTTTTCCCCCGGGTTATCCCCCGAATCAACGAGGTTCTCCACAAGTTATCCACAGGCTGTGTGTCGATCGGTATCCGGGGTCCGGCTGGTGTGGGTCGCCCTATCCGGCGCACGAGCGCCTGCAACACGGCCCACCGTGCCGAACGAGCCACCTTATTGCCCGGTTTTGCGGTACCCGACACAATTAACGTGCGGCGCCGCCAGTCGGGCACTCCGGCACGCTAACAGGGTTATCCACAGGCGTCCACCCGTTGTCCACAGCTTCACTCTCGGTGAGTGTTGATAACGACACTGTCGGTTGCCGTTGAGCGTGCGCTGTTGACACGATGAGTGACCTGCGAAGAGTTCTTGGCGGACATCGACGGCACGTGTACCCTGGAGCGGTTGCTCCATCACCCTCTGCTAGGGTGTCGGTTGCGGCGTCCGCCCTGACTCAGACAAGATCGAGATTCTTCGTCCCGATCCTGCCGTCAACCGGGCGGTGCATCCGCGAGAAGCTAGAACTTCCCTGCCCGCGGGCGGGGCGATCCCCAGGAGATCTGACGTGAGCAAGCGCACGTACCAGCCGAACAACCGTCGGCGCGCGAAGACCCACGGCTTCCGGCTGCGCATGCGCACCCGCGCCGGCCGCGCGGTGCTGTCGTCGCGCCGGGGCAAGGGCCGCGCCCGCCTGGCGGTCTGAGACCCCCCGGACGGGCCTCGGATGCTGCCAGCTGCGCACAGGTTGAGGCGAAGCGCTGACTTCGCCGCCGCTGTGCGGGCCGGCCGCCGAGCCGGTCGTGGCGCCGTGGTGGTGCACCTGACGGTGCCCGTGACGGCAACCGAACATGAGACGGCGTGGCAGGGAGACGATCCCGGCCACGCCGTTGTCGTGCTCGGGCAGGTCTCCCAGGCGGGATTCGTGGTCTCCAAGGCGGTGGGGAACGCGGTGACCCGCAACACGGTCAAGCGGCGGCTGCGCCAGCTGACAGCCGACCGGCTGGGCGCGCTGCCCGCCGGAGCGACCGTGGTGGTGCGCGCGCTGCCGCAGGCGGCGTCCGCCTCGTACGAACAGCTGGGCCGGGACCTTGACGGCGCGCTCGCCGCGGCGCTCAAGCGCGACCCCGGACAGGCATCGCGCCGCAGGTCAACCGGGGGGAAGCCATGACGCAGCCGTCGCGACCCACGACACTCGCCGGGCGCGTGCTGGCCCTACCCATCATCGCGTACCGTCGTTGGGTGAGTCCGGGCCTGCCAGCCCGTTGCCGGTTCTACCCGTCCTGCAGCGCCTACGCGCTGGAGGCCATCGCGCAGCACGGCGCGCCGCGGGGGTTCTGGCTGACGGTCAAACGGCTCGGTCGCTGCCATCCCTTTCACCCGGGCGGATATGACCCAGTGCCACCCAACACCCGCCGCAGTACTGATGTGACTGGAGCAACACCCTCATGATGGACTGGATCTACACGATCGTCTCGAAGGTCCTGCTGCTATGGCACAGCCTCTTCGACAAACTCTGGGGCGACGGCACCTGGCTCGCCACCAACTGGGACTGGGTCCTGGCGATCGTCTTCCTGGTGCTGACCGTCCGTGTGCTCCTGTTCCCGCTGTTCATCAAGCAGATCCGGTCGCAGCGCGCGATGCAGACCCTCCAGCCCCAGCTCAAGGCGCTGCAGGAGAAGCACAAGGGTGACAAGGAAACGCTCCAGCGCGAGATGATGGAGCTGTACCGGCGGGAGAAGGCCAACCCGCTGATGGGCTGCCTTCCGCTGCTGATCCAGATGCCGATCTTCTTCGGCGTGTTCCACGTCATCAAGCGCCTCGGCACGGGCACCGTCGACGAGACCCTCTACGGGTGGACCGCGGCCCAGTTCCAGAGCGGCAAGGCCGCCGACCTGTTCGGCGTCTCCATCGGTGCGACCTTCCGTGACGGCGGCATGGCCGCCGTACTGTGCGGCATCCTCGGCGTCGTCATGATCATCACGACGTACATGACCAGCCGCCAGATGATCCTGAAGACCGGCTGGTCCGAGGACCCCACGCAGAAGATGATGCAGAAGCTGATGCTGTACGGCATCCCGGCGACCCTGATCATCTCCGCGGTGGCCTTCCCGCTCGGTCTGATCATCTACTGGACCACCACTAACCTCTTCACGCTCGGCCAGCAGATGTGGGTGCTGAAGAAGTACCCGCCGCCGAAGATGGCCGGCAAGGCGGAGCCGAAGGTCATCGACCCGGAGGTCGCCAAGGCGCTCGCGCCGAAGGTCGGCGCGAAGCCGACCGCCAACGCCAAGCGCAAGACGGTGAAGAAGAACGTCGGCTGAGTTGAGGTCGCCTGCCGTCGCGGCGGGCGACCCCCGGCTGACTGCCACCCCCACACAGACCTGCTCGTGATCCCCGCGCCGTGAGGCGCGGGGCCGATCACGGGGTTTTGATCGGACCGAACACCCGGAGAAAAACGTGACCGACCAGACTGAGCTGGACGACGTGGCAGTCGAAGACCTCGCCGAGACGGAGACCGAGAAGGCCGCGGCGGAGTCCGAGGAGGGCGCCGACGAGGCCGCCGCTCCCAAGCGCAAGGCCGCCAGCGACGCCGACCTGTTCCGCCAGAGCGAGATCGCGGCGGACTACATCGAGGGCCTGCTGGACATCCTGGACGCCGATGGCGACATCGACGAGCTGGTCTCCGCCGGTCGTCCGGTGGTCGAGGTGGTCGGCAGTCGGCTGCAGTCGCTCGTCGGCCCCCGCGGAGCGACGCTGGAGGCGCTGCAGGAGCTCACCCGCCTGGCGATCTTCAAGCAGACCGGTGAGCCGAGCCGCCTGCTGCTGGACGTGGGCGGCTACCGGGACCAGCGCCGCAAGGAGCTGGGCGCGCTGGCCAAGAACGCGGTGGAGAAGGTCAAGCAGCACGGCGAGGCCGTGAAGCTGGAGCCGATGTCGGCCTTCGAGCGCAAGTGCGTGCACGACGTGGTCAACGCCTCGGCGGGGGTGCAGAGCGAGTCCGAGGGCGTCGAGCCCAACCGCCGGATCGTGGTACGTCCCGCGTGAGTTCCGACGACATGACGGAGCCGGTCATCCCCGACGGGGTGGCCGGCTCCGTGCTCTCCCCCGACCTGCGCCCGGCGGCCGAGACGCTGTTCGGCGACCGCCTCGACACCGCCACGCGCTACGTCGAGCTGCTGGCCACCGACGGCGTGCTGCGCGGTCTGATCGGCCCGCGCGAGGCTCCCCGGCTGTGGGACCGGCACCTGCTCAACTGTGCCGCCGTCGCTGAGCTGATTTCTCCCTCCGCCACGGTGCTCGATGTGGGCTCCGGAGCCGGTCTGCCCGGTATCGTGCTGGCAGTGGCGAGACCGGATATTTCGGTCATTCTGGTTGAACCACTGGCACGTCGGACCGCCTTCCTTGAGGAAGCGGTGGCAGCCCTCGGCCTGACCGGCCAGGTCACCGTGGTACGCGGCCGCGCGGAGGAGCAGATCGGCCAGCTCAGCGCGGACGTCGTCACCGCTCGCGCGGTGGCGCCGCTGGACCGGCTGGCGGGCTGGTGCCTGCCGCTGGCCTCGCGGGGAGGTCGCCTGCTGGCGCTCAAGGGGATGTCGGCCGCTGACGAGATCGTGGAGCACGGCGAAGCCGTGGCCCGGCTCGGCGGCGGAGCGCCCGTGATCCACCACTGCGGCGTCGGGCTGATCGACCCGCCCACCACGGTGGTGGAGATCGTCCGGGAGCGTGAGCTCGTGCCGAAGACTGCCAAGCCGAACCGGCGGGCAGGGCGCGGAGGACACCGGCGCTGAGCGAGGCGCCCTCCGCTCACGGAGAGGGCGCACGACGATGGGTGTCCTGCAAGGTGCCGGCACGTCGGCCTCGGCCGACCTGGCGCGCCCGCGGGCCTATGCCGGGGCGTTTCCCGGCGCGGGTTCCGCCATCCGCTCGCCCCTGTCCGGCGCGGTGCTGGCCACCGGCGCCCCGCCTGCCCGCAGGGTCATGCGGACCTCCCCGGTGGCTCCCGTCGCCGAGGGCTGGCCGGGTGCCTCCGCCGCGCAGAGACGACTCGGATGTCGCATGTCACTCGTGCCGGGATTCTTGGTGTATGTCCAGCCAGAAGGCGGTCTCGGGCGTGCCCAACCGGACGACTGTGGTAGCTTCCGTCGCCCGACAGCCGTAGGCTGGCCGCGCGTCGATAATGTGGACCCGACTGTCGCGGGTGCGGTCCTTGCACCGCCGACAGAGACGCCAGCGCGCGCCGGACCGGCCGGCGCAGCCATCCGATCCGATGCGGGCAGGGATGACACGGTGCAGGATTACGGCATGAGCCTCCCCCAGGGCTCTTACGGCGTTGTTTCACGTGAAACATCAACCCCGGCGCAGCGAGGCGCCGCCAACCCGGGCTCCGGTATGAGGCCTTCCGTCGCGAACACGTATACGTACACGTCCAGCGCGGCAGGTCCGACCTCGGTGCCCAGTGGTCCGGCGAGCCCCGACGCGACCGGTTTCCGTGCGACGGCCTCGGTGCCGCCGCCGGGGAGCAGTGTGCCGCCCGCGGAGTTCTCCTCGGCTCCGCACGGTGCCACCGGCTACGTGCCGGTGTCCGCTCCCCCGGCGAACCGGCCGCCGTCGCCCCGCCCTCAACCCAGTTCTACGCATGTCGCGGGTGAGGATCAGAGTGCGACCGCGTACGGTGCTTCTGACGCGAACACGACAGCGTCCGGTAGTTCGGAGGACCCACCGTTGGCCATGGAAGCGATGCGCGCCGTACAGATCCTTAACCCGAGCGGCGAGGTGACGATGCCTCGCCCGACCCGGCAGCGTGTCATGTGCGTCGCCAACCAGAAGGGCGGCGTGGGTAAGACGACCACGACCGTGAACCTTGCGGTGGCCCTGGCCCTGCACGGCAACCGCGTCCTGGTGGTCGACCTCGACCCGCAGGGCAACGCCTCGACCGGACTCAACGTGCCGCACCACGCGGGCGTGCCGGACGTCTACGACTGTCTGATCGACCAGGTGCCGATGGAGGAGGTGGCGCAGGCGGTCGAGGGCATCCCGAACCTCTACTGCGTGCCGGCCACCATCGACCTCGCCGGTGCCGAGATCGAGCTCGTCTCCGTGGTCGCCCGCGAGTCGCGGCTGGGCCGCGCGATCCAGGGCTTCCCGATGGAGTTCGACTACGTCTTCATCGACTGCCCGCCGTCGCTGGGCCTGCTTACGGTCAACGCGCTGTGCGCCGCCCAGGAGGTGCTCATCCCGATCCAGTGCGAGTACTACGCGCTGGAGGGCCTGAACCAGCTCCTGAACAACATCAACCTGGTGAAGGCCCACCTCAACCCGAACCTGGACGTGTCCACGATCCTGCTGACCATGTACGACCGCCGTACCCGCCTCGCGGACGCGGTCGAGCAGGACGTGCGCAACCACTTCGGGGAGAAGGTGCTGACCTCGGTCATCCCCCGCAACGTGCGCGTCTCCGAGGCTCCGAGCTACGGCCAGTCGGTCATGACTTATGATCCCGGTTCGCGTGGAGCCACCAGCTACTTCGAGGCCGCGCAGGAGATCGCCGAGCGCGGCGCGAAGATCGGAGTTGCGGCATGACCACGCGGAACAGCATCAGCACCGAAGGTGAGGCGCCGGCATGACCCCGCCCCCCCTTCGTAAGGGAGGCCTCGGCCGTGGTCTCGGTGCGCTGATCCCGTCGGCCCCGATCGCCCCGGCCGAGCCCGTGGCTGCCCCGGTGCCGGTTCAGGCCGCGCCGGTCGAGGCTGCACCGGTGTCCGCTCCCCCGGCGGCCCCAGTGGCCGTTGTGGAGGCCGCGCCGCAGGTCGTGGAGATGCCGCCGCCCGCACAGGTCGTGGACCTGGCACCGGTGCCCGGAGCTCGCTTCGCCGAGATCCCGGTCGGCTCGATCGTGCCCAACGCGAAGCAGCCCCGGCAGATCTTCGACGACGAGATGCTCGACGAGCTGAAGATCTCCATTCAGGAGGTCGGCTTCCTGCAGCCGATCGTCGTCCGCGAACTCGGCCAGGACAAGTACGAACTGGTCATGGGTGAACGGCGCTGGCGTGCCGCCCAGGCGGTCGGCAAGGAGATGATCCCGGCGATCATCCGGGACACCCGCGACGACGCCATGCTGCGCGACGCGCTGCTGGAGAACATCCACCGGGCACAGCTGAACCCCCTCGAAGAGGCTGCGGCGTACCAGCAGCTGCTGGAGGAGTTCGGCGCGACGCACGACGAGCTGGCCAAGAAGATCGGCCGCAGCCGCCCGCAGATCTCCAACACCATCCGTCTGCTGAACCTGCCGCCGCAGGTGCAGAAGCGGGTCGCCGCCGGTGTGCTCTCCGCCGGGCACGCGCGGGCACTGCTGAGCCTCGACCAGGCCGAAGCCCAGGACAAGCTGGCCACCCGCATCGTGGCTGAAGGCCTGTCGGTGCGGGCGACCGAGGAGCTCGTGACCCTGGCGAACGCGGAGGGCGAGGCGAAGCAGTCCGCGGGCAAGCGGCGCGCCAAGCCGCACGCCCCCGCCCTGGTCGACCTGGCCGACCGCCTGTCGGACCGGTTCGACACCAAGGTGAAGGTGGACATCGGCCGGAGCAAGGGCAAGATCACGATAGAGTTCGCGACGGTAGACGACCTGGAGCGCATCGTCGGGATCATCGGCGTGGAGAATCAGGAATAGACTAGGTTGATGAAGGGGTCGCCCGAGTTCGGGCGGCCCCTTTTTTCGTCCCCGATCGCTCGGCTCTGCTGCCCACTCTCCTACGCATCGCCTGCGAACTTTCCGGCCGCCGTATCGGGGCACAGAAGCGTACACAGGGGCGGGTCGGCCATACTGGTCCGCTATGGAGCTGGACGAGTATCAGCGCGGTGCCCTCCGTACCGCTGCTGCGCGCGACAAGCAGAACGAACTGCTGCACCTGGTGCTCGGGCTCGTCGGCGAGTCGGGTGAGATCGCCGAGAAGTTCAAGAAGTGGGTACGCGACCTGGACAGCGACGAGGCGCGGATCGACCGGGCCGACATCGCCAAGGAGCTCGGCGACGTGCTCTGGTACATCGCCGTACTCGCCGACTACCTCGACCTGTCGCTGGACGACATCGCGACGGCCAACCTCGCCAAGCTGGCCAGCCGCCAGGGCCGAGGCGTGCTGGGCGGCAGCGGCGACAACCGCTGAGCCGGGACATGTGGTGGGGTGAGCCTCAGCCAGGCTTGTGCTGTAAACGGTCTTCGGCCACCCGGCCATGACAGGCCGAGGCCGTCGCTAGCGGTAGCCGCCTTGGCAGTACGTGTGCGAGCCGGTGCGATGCCTTGGCTCTTCTCAGACTCGCTGTCAGGGCTAGATCACGCGGGACCGCGGCTCACCCGGCGGAGTGCAGCGTAATGATGTGGTGCCTGCGGTGCGGGGGCAGTTGGTAGCACAAGCCCCCGTATTCTCGGTGCGCGCCTACTGCGCTGGGCTGGCGGTGCACCAACAGTGTCGGTCGGGTTGGTTCGTTCGAACTGCGGCGTTCGAGTCAGGCGCTATACGAGGCTCGCGGGTTGAGTCGGCTGGGTCGAACCCAGTGGTCGGAACCGGCGACAGGAATGAGGGAGCACCGGTTGCCGCCGTTACCCCTGGGGGCTGCTTAGCTCGTCGTCGGTGGTCGGCGAGGCTGGGTGGTTGGGCGCTTTCGATCTGCGAACCCCGTGGTTGTGCCGAGACGCTGGAGCCTGTGAGCGTATGCCTGGGAACGGGTTCATGGCGCTGCTCGACTCCAGTAGGTTAGTCATCGTCATTGAGCACCACCGAGCCGCCATGCTGTCGGGCCGACGAAGAGATCGTCGGTGAGCTACCGGCCCCTTGGAGGTAGTCGCTCTCCCCCGGTCGTTCCCGCCTCTGCATCCTCGGGTTGCTCAAGATATCTCCGGTGACTGCAGTAGACGGGTTGGACGGAGTACGGCCGGCTGGGGCCAGATGGGTTCAACGTAGGGGCGGCGCGTGACCTCGAGACCTGTCGGTCCCACTCCACATGGCGAGCGATTGCAGATCCACAAGCTGACTCAACCCCCGATCAGATTGCACGCTCCACGCTCCACGCTGGCGACGGGGCACGTGGAAGAACTTCGTTGATGGCTCTGACGCGTGGAGTTCGTAGTACAGGGCGTCCTGGCGGTCTTGGAGAGTAGGGCGTGCCAGCAGTCGCGGCACCGCACTCAGCGCCGACATTGGCAGCCAGCCCTCTGGAGGGAGCCACCTGCGCGAGGACTAGAGCTCCGCGGAGGATTCGGGCGGGAGGGGGCTGAGGGCTCGGCCACTACTGGGCTGAGCGGGGCTGGGAAGTCGACAGTGCTGAGGCCAGGGCCGCACGCGGCTTGGACACTGCTGGAGCCCGGATCCGCAGTCGATCGAGATCTGAGCCGGATCAGGGGTCGGACGGCGGCGTTCGCTGGGACCGGACGGGGCGGCTTGAGGTCGGCCATACGCTCGACCCATCCCCCATGTACGTGGGGTCGATCCTTTGCGGTCGCGCGCCTAACATGCACACCGGCGTGCCGCCGTGGTGTCAGTCGGGAGAGCCCGGAGAGGATCGCCTCGGGTTGATTCGGAGGCAGGAGTGGCTACGCCGTCAACGGATGAGTCAGTGCAATGTTTCACGTGAAACAGAGAGATCGTTTGGGTATGGGCTGAGCGCCCTTGCCGTAGCGAGGCAGTGGTTGTCGGACTAGACCCCTTGGGCGATGGCGGCACCGAGGACCGCCCAGTGCGCCGCATACTGACAGGCGAAGTAGAACGTCGCGGCGTTCGGCCATGCCACCCGCAGCCTGAGGTCGTCGCGCCAACCACGTAGACCCGTCCACTACCGGGTGGTCTAGGTGCCGGTTCACCGTTGCCAGTGGTGGACTGCAAGCGCGGATGCGCGGGACGGACGCGGTGAACCGGCCGCTCGGACTGTGTCAGCTCTGGGTCGGCCGCGGTGGGCAGCGCATCGTCGTTTCGTCTCGCATCAGCGGAACCGATGGCGCCTGGTTCGGCGGCCGGTCCTGCCTGCCCGGGAGGAGGGTAAGTGTGGCTGGCGGGCTTGTAGGCGCCCACGGGAATGGCGGCGGGTGGAGGGTGCGGGCCGGTCAGTTCGGATCGGTGGATAGCGGAAGCTGCGGCACCCGTTCTCGGTAACGATCTCGTGGTTTCACGTGAAACCACGACAGCGGGCTCCTGCTTGATGTGCGCGCGTAGGCGCGCGAGTTCTGATGCGGTCGGCGGTAGCCGAGGCAGGGTGGCGTAGGCGTTGCCGCGCCCAGCCAGTAGCCCAGCGACTTGGAAGCGCCAATCAGTGGGTGGCCTCCAAGCCGCCCGTGGAGTTCATCGCAGCCGATACAGATGGATCGGTGCGGTAGAACGATCCCGGAGTGTTGTTCGTGGGCCGGCCCTCCGTGGTGCCCTTGAGGGCGTTCACGCAAGATGCCAGTCGGGGTGCACTTCGCAAGGGTGAAGCTAAAGCCGTTGCCCTCCCCTGGGCGGCGATGGCGCGGCCACAGTCGGCACAAGAGAGCAGCGAGCCGAGGGCGGCTGCCGTGATGTTGGGACGGACTGTTTAGAAGTCGCGGTGATCGGGCAGATCCAAAGCATGCTGGAATGCCCGACGCCGCAGGGGCCGTGGCGCAACGGGCCTACTTGATTGTTTCGTGAACCAACCCGTGGGAAGCAGACCACGGTTTTCGGCATGACTCCGCCTGCACCGACGCCGCGGGGACCTCGCCCGGGTTCGCGCCCGATGGGTCAGTGCGTGGGTGACCCATGCGCTAACCGCTCGGGCGGCGCGTTCGGGTGGCACAGGTCGAGCGCGGTTTGTGAAGTCGTGCGGACGAGAGCCCATGGCGACGCCGTGGCGTCCGCTGGCTCTGGTCGACGAGTGAGTGGTAGGCGCGCGACCTGAGGGCGCGCCGGGACATCCGGCCAACGCCCTAACAGCCGACAGACCAACGCCCTAACAGCCGACAGAGGAGCCGCCCGTCGGTTCGTTGGTTGAGTACGGAGACTGTTGTGCCCGTGCCCGTGCGGGGTGTGCTCCAAGCCGCAAAGATATCGAGCCGATGATTCCGGAAGCGCCTCAGTGCCGGTTCGTGATGACGGGCGGAGCTGGGTGCGTAAGGCGATGCCGGCTTTAGCTGTGAGCCTCATCGGACGGCCAGTCCGCATAGTGGGGTTCGAAAGTTTAGGAGGGCCCCGCCAGCGCGCTCGTCGAGAGCAGCAGAACACGGCGACCGCGCCTTGGCGCCCGGCTCAATCAGCGAGGCGCCCGGCCGTGTACGCGGATGGTTCGACTCGTGGATAGGGCTGCAAGTGAGCTGGCATTGAGCCGGACCCGCTCGACGCTCCAACGCGGCAAGACATCCTGGATCGTTCCGGCTGATCCGCCTCTGGATCCGGAGTTGCACGTCGCTGGCTACTGGATCGCGCCGTCGCAGCGCAGGCGCGTTCGGCCCGGCTGGACTGGACTCTGGAGAAGCCGTGCCGGGACCTAGACGGGCTCGGGATCCAGGCGGGCTCGGGAACCAGACCGCACGCGGACCGATGTTGGTGACGGGTTAGTCTGACCCAGGCGGCGGCCACGAACATTCAACGCCCCGCACACCCGGCACTCGCACACCCGCCAGTCGCACACCTGGCACTCGGACCGAGAAGGCACCCGAACTCGCCGTGCTAGAAGTTGCAGGCGAAGTCGAAGAGGCGGGCTCCTGCCTCACAGCCGTCGCCATCGTGCTCGTTCCGTTGCTGTGTATCCGGAGAGGTAGTCCTGACGTTTAGTCGTGGGCCATTTCGGGATTGCCCCTGCGATGGCGGGACGTTGGTGTCCGACCACGGCCCTTCCGGTTCAGGTACGAGACCGACGCGTCAGCCGCCTGACTACCAACCTGAGTGAACGCGCCCAACAGCGTGTGGCTTTGCGCTACCACCGCAGATGTTCTTCCGTGGCCGGACATGCGAACCGTGGAACGTGCTGACATCTGTTGTGCCGCCTCACCTGTCAGCGGCTTACGGCGGGACTGTTATCTGGGACATCCACAAGCACAAGACGCCACACTCTGCATGGAGGTCGCTACGAGCGACACCGGCGTGTGTGGGATGCGGCGCTAACCGGGCTCGCCTTGAGGCTGCGGTGGCCTGACGATGTCTGATGGCGATGCTGTCACTCGGCAGCGATGTATACGGCGGCGCGGCCTGATAGTGCGGTTCAGGTGAGGCAGCCGAGCGGATGCAGTCGGGCGGAGTAAGCCGAACGTGGCTGCGCACTGTTTCACGTGAAACACGATGATCGGGTTTAAAGGCGAGGGTGTTGGAGCAGCATGGAAGGATGGGCAGAAGTCGCGCCGGATAACTGAGGCGTCGGTAGCCACTCAGACGGCTACCCGGATTTCGTCAGACGCCTCCGTGCAGTCCGCCACGCCGCCACCCGCGGCATCGCACCACGAAACCCTGCCCGGCCCTGGAAGCAGCAGGGCTCAACACGCGACCGTCGGGAACACGGGCGCGAGAGCTAGGCCGACACTCGGTGGGTGTCACGAGAACGAACGACTACGTGGGCGGGGTGCGACCTTCACAGGCGGCCGACTTGATTGAGGACCTTGAGGCAACTGGTCTTCGTCAGTCGCAGTGGTCCTGCTGTCGGAGGTCCTCCCAGACTGAGCGCACAGGATCCCTGCCGTTGTATCGGCGTTGCGTGAGTGGGATGGATTGTAGGTCTCGTCGCGTAGGGAGGCCGTGTTGGTGCTGGGTGTTACTCACAAGGCTTTAGAGGATCGCCCTCACCTGCGTCTCAGGACGCCCATGAAGGCGGCCCGGTCGTGGCCCGGATCGTCACGGCACTGGCTGCATCCGGGTGCAGGGGAGGTGACCGCTGAGGAGCCGCAAACGGCTGGGCTAGCGGTCACCTGCACTATTTAGAAGGCCAACGAGGTTGGCCCTACCGCACTCCCCCAGGCGCGCCACGCACGCGCCACGGATATGGATGGGCGCTGAGTGCCGTCCCGGTTGACGTTGGGCGTTAGGCGTTGCACGACCACCAAGCGCTGGGCGGCGAAGCCGAACGGAACTGTCTGGGAGAGAAGACGCACACGTCGAGCGACCTTCCTTCGACTCGCAGCCGTGTTGTGAAGGTCGGGCAGGCTAGTAAGAGCCCCCCGATGTCTTGGGCGACCGGCCGTGTGCCGAGGGAGCACACGAAAGTACGAGCTGTACCGCTGGGGCGCGATGAGCCGGCTTGCCGATCGAAGCTTGCGCTCGATGCCCGGCTGGCTGGGGTCGGATCAGCTTGGTCGACGGTTGAGATGGGTTCAAGCGCGAGCCTCTGTAGGCGGGTAGCGGCGTAGCGGATTAGAAAGTCAGATCTGCGCCATGCACGGGCGGCTGGGAACGTTCGAGTACGGCCAGCGCGACGGCTACTGGATAGGGCAGCCACCGGAACCGGCGACCTGTACCTCCATGGGAAGAGAGCAACCGCCCGCCTAACGGGGACCCTGGCGAACATTGGCGACTCGCCGACCGGGGCCCGGTGGATTCTGCTGCGGGCAACGGCGTCTTCCTGACTACACGATCACCGTGGTTTCACGTGAAACCAAACCCCCGATGGTTCACCAGAAGCAACCAGTAATCGTCTCGTGAGTCGAACCCATGCCACCCCAACTGACTCGTGATCGCTATCCCGCAGGCTCGTGGCGCGTCAGCACGTTCCCCGCCCACTCCCAGATCGTTGACGCCTGACGCCTGACGCCTGACGCCTGACGCCTGACGCCTGACGCCTGACGCCTGACGCCTGACGCCTGACGCCTGACGCCTGACGCCTGACGCCTGACGCCTGACGCCTGACGCCTGACGCCTGACGGTGGAACTCCAGGACCGTTTGGCGGAGGACTGAATCGCAGCGATCCGCGACTAGCTGGACAGGTCATCGTGCCGCTTCTTGTGGAGCCAGGGGCAGACTCGATGGGACTGGCGAACGTGGCCCTGGTCCACGGAAGGTTGAACTCGGTGGGGTCAGGTTGGCAGGTTGTCCAGGGCGGCGACTACCGGCGGCGGGAAACGCTGAGCGGCAGGACCACTAGTGCCCTGGCAGCCGAAGTCACCGGGGAAGGCGTGGCTGACTAGCCACGAAGCCAGGCTGGGAGGACACGCAGGAGAGTGCGCGTGCTCAACGGGACGTACGGCCGCCGCAGTTGGCAGGTCCACGGCAGGGTTTCTTCCGGACCTATGCCGCTCTTGAACAGGCGGCGGGCCTGTCGAATACCGGGCGCAGCACGGTGCTCTGAACAACGCCGGTTGGCACGATGCAGCCGTGGATCATGGCGCAGTGACGGGCCGGTGCTACCGGTCGCACCGGCACTGCCGACGACCGATGCCATTTGCAGCTGCCCGGTCGGGTCCGGTCCGGGCCTAACACCTGGGTTCAGCGAGTTCGGTTGCACGCAAGTCGGCCTGTGCAGTTAGGGCTCCACATCACGCCCGCGGAACAGGCACCAAGACCAGGCCCACTCCCCCTGGGCCTGCCGCAGTCGACGACGACCAACGCGTGGATGGCAGGAGCCCTCAGCTGCCGGTGTTGGCACCGGGCGACGCCGACCGCGACGTGCCCGGTTGTCGGTTGATTGAGCCGCGTCCGAGGCGGCTCGATCAACCAGCAGGTACCACGAACTCGGCTTGGTTGGACGGGCCGACCACACTCGTGATCTAAGCGATCAGCGCGATGGCAGGCCGGGCTCAAGCCGGCCGAGACCCCCCCGCGATCGAACCGCAGCGGGAGCGGACAGTCTGGGCCCGGGCCCAGACACGGATCAAGCACCGGCCTGCAGGGCAGGATCAGGCCCGTAATGCCACGGTCGGCCAGCCCGATCGAGTGGACTCTGCGAAGCCCAAAGCCTGCGGACAGTCATGCACAGGCTCCATGGAGTTATCCACAACCCGCATGCCCAAGGTCAACGATCTCCACAGCCCTGCCCAAGTGCGAGGAAGGTCACGTATCCGCTGTCCACAGCCCTGGACCGTCCGATGTCCACAGCCGAGCGCTAGTTATCCACAGGCCATGTTTCACGTGAAACCAGCATCGAGAACGCGCAGAATCCATGCGCTACCAACGGGATCAGCACGTGAACTGATGTGACAGCGCTCTGCACGCCGGTGGCGTAACCCCGGTCACGGTGCGGCATTCCACAGGACGTCCCCCGCCTATCCACAAAGTTATCCACAGGCACCCTGTGGGCTGTGGTTTCACGTGAAACCGAGCCACGGTAATCCACAGCCGGGGGGAGACAGGACCGCCTGGCTGGGCTAGATTCTGCAGGTGGCCGATACCCCCATGCCCCTTCCCGGCTTCACTGCGTGGCCCTCGTTCCCGTTCGAGGGCGACTTCAAGATCAAGCATCTTGACCCGCCGGTCGCGACCGAGCCCGCCCGTAAGGGTGAGGACTCGGCAGACTGCACGGCGTGTACCGCACCCGACGACGCCTACATCTGGGTGAACGAGCGCTGGCGCGTACGCACCATGGACCGGCCCACGGGCCTGCCGATGGTGCTCATGCTGGAGCCCAGATCCCACCTCGACCTGGGTGACCTGCCGAACCTCCTCGCCGCGGAACTCGGCGTGATGACGGTGCGTCTGGAGCGGGCCATTCGCTCGCTGGACGAAGTGGCACGGGTCCACGTCTACCGGTGGGGCGACGGCGCCGCACACCTGCACGTGTGGTTCATGGCTCGCCCTGTCGGGCAGCTGCAGCTGCGCGGCACGTTCCTGCCCCTGTGGGACGACATCCTGCCGCCGATCGCCGAGGACCACTGGCGGGAGAGCCTGGCTCACGTCGCGGCGTGGCTGGCCGAGTTCGGTGGCACGCCGCTCGCGCAGCCGCCGCGCATCGACTGGCAGGCGCCGGCCAAGCTGACCGACTCCTGACACCGCCGCAGGCGCGTTCCCGGTGGCCGACCCGGTGCCCCCGGCTTCGTCGAGTCGGGCGTAATCGGGTTCGGTGAAGGTCCAGCGCACACCGCACAGGAGAGGCCCGGTTCCACGTGGAACCGGGCCTCTCCTGTGCGGCATGTGGGTAGGCGGTCAGCCTGCCGGGCGCTCTGCGGCCTGGATCACCAGGCGGGCGATCACTTCGCCCAGGTCGAGCCCGCCGGCCTGCACCGCCATCGGCAACAGCGAGGTCTCGGTCATACCGGGGGCGACGTTGACCTCCAGGACAGTGCACTCCCCCGACGGGGTCACGATCAGGTCGACCCGCGACATGTCGCGCAGGCCGAGCGCCTGGTGTGCGGCCAGCGCCGTCTTGACGACCTCGGCGCTCGTCTCGGCCGACAACCGGGCGGGCGTATGCCAGGTGGTGAGTCCGGCGGTGTAGCGGGCCGCGTAGTCGTACACGCCGTTGCTGGGCACGATCTCGACTGCGGGCAGCGCGAACGGACCTTCGCCGAAGTCGAGGATCGAGACCGCTACGTCGACTCCCTCGACATAGCGCTCCACGAGCGCGGTCTGGTCGTACGCGAAGCACCCGACCATCGCGGCAGGCAGGGTGGAGGCGTCCCGGACGACCGCCGCGCCCAGCCCGGAGCCACCCTGCGCGGGCTTGACCATCAGCGGCAGGCCCAGCCGGTCGACGATGCGCTCCAGCACCGCCACGGCACCGAGCTCGGAGAACCGGTCGTGCGGCAGGGCCACCCACTCGGGAGTGGCGATGCCGCACTCGACGAGCACGGCTTTGGCGGAGGGCTTGTCCCAGGCGAGCCGGGCGGAGCGGGCGTCAGGCCCGACGTAGGGCACGCCGCACAGGTCGAGCACGCCGCGCAGCGAGCCGTCCTCGCCGGTGGAGCCGTGCAGGGCGATGAACACCGCATCCGGCGGGTCGGCCTTCAGCGCGGGCAGCAGAGCGCCGTCGGCGTCGAGCAGCTCGGCTTCGACGCCGACGGCGCGCAGGGCGTCCAGCACCCGGCGGCCCGAACGCAGCGAGACGTCACGCTCGTAGGACAGGCCACCGGCCAGTACCAGGCAGCGGAGATCGGTTCGGACGGCGGGCGAGGCGGACGGTGCGGTCACCCTCGAATCATGCCAAGTCGGGACCGGGCGCGTGCGCACCGGGCCGCGGCAGCTCGGTGACCGCGTCCAGCTGCCCGGTGTCACCGAAGACGGCACGTGTGGCCAGCTCCTGCTCGACGACACCGGCGAGGCGGCGCACGCCCTCCCGGATGCGCTCCGGCGGCGGGAACGAGAAGTTCAGCCGCAGGTGCTGCTGCCCGGTGCCGTCGGCGTAGAAGCCCGTGCCCGGAACGTACGCGACGCGCGCGGCGATGGCGCGGGGCACCATGGCCTTGGAGTTGAGCCCGGCGGGCAGGGTCGCCCACACGAACAGGCCGCCTGCGGGATGCGTCCAGGTGGTGCCCTCGGGCATCAGGTCGGACAGCGCGGTGAGCAGCGCGTCGCGGCGCTCGGCGTAAATCTGCTGGTACGTCTTGAGCTGCTGGCGCCAGGGCATGGTGGACAGGTAGGTGCTCACCACGGACTGGGCGAAGTTGCTCGGGCACAGGATGTTCGCCTCGGTGGCGATCACCAGCTTGTCGCGTACCGCATGGGGGGCGAGGATCCAGCCCACCCGCAGGCCCGGCGCGAAGGTCTTGGAGAACGTGCTGAGGTAGAAGACCCCGTCGCGGCGGCGGGCGCGCAGCGGGCGCGGTGCCTCGCCCTCGAAGCCGAGGCGGCCGTAGGGGTCGTCCTCGACGACCAGCAGCCCTGCCCGCTCGCAGATGTCGAGGACCTGCTCGCGGCGCTCCTCGGACAGCGTCACGCCGGCCGGGTTCTGGTACGTCGGGATGGTGTAGAGGAACTTGACCCGGCGGCCCAGCCGCTGCTGCTCGGCGATCGCGAGCTCCAGCGCGGCCGGGATAAGGCCGTCGTGGTCCATCGGCACGTGCACGACCTGCGCCTGCGCGGCCTGGAACACGCCGAGCGCGCCGACGTAGGTGGGGCCTTCGGCGAGCACGACGTCACCGGGGTCGAGGAACAGCCGGGCGATCAGGTCCAGTGCCTGCTGGCCGCCGACGGTGACGACGACGTCGTCGGGCGAGGCACCCACGGAGGCGTCGATGCCGACGTCGGCCATCAGCGCGCAGATCTGCTCGCGCAGCTCCGCCATGCCCTGGCCGAGCCCGTACTGCAGCGCGCTGGTGCCCTGCTTGGCGACCAGTTCGCCGATGACCTCGCCGACCGCGTCCAGTGGCAGGGCGGCGATGTAGGGCATGCCACCGGCGAGGGACACCACTTCGGGGCGGTTCGCCACGGCGAAGAGAGCTCGAATCTCCGAGGCCGTCATGCCGATGATGCGCTCTGCGTACCGATCGGTGTAGTCGTCGAGCGTGGTGCCCGTCTCCGCCACGGTCCCTCCCCGGCATGACAAACAGTTGGCCATCGAATCGTACGCTGGGTCATCTGGCTCTTGAACCGACATTCGGTCGAATCCATCCAACGGGATAGGGTGCAGCAAGGCCGTAATCGGGCGTAAAGTCAGTTAGTTGGCTCGGCGACGGGCCGGATATTCGGCGCTCGCGGCTGCTGCCGCGGTAATGCACGGAGCTGCTCATGTCACGCAGAGTGGTGAATCTGACGCTGGACACCCTGGAGGATCTGCCCAAGGGGTGTCGTAACTGCGTGTTCTGGGAGCTCGATCCGGTCTCCGGTGAGCGCGCCTGTGCCGCGGGCGACCCAGGGTTGGAGAAGGAGGCGTGGGTCTCGCAGACCCTGCTGGAGTGGGGTTCCTGCGGGAAGATCGCCTACGTCGACGGGATGCCGGCGGGCTTCGTGCTGTACGCCCCGCCGATGTACGTGCCGCGCGGCAACGCGTTCCCGACCTCGCCGGTCTCGCCCGACGCGGTGCAGCTGATGACGGGGCACGTGGTCGCGGCGTTCGCGGGCGGCGGGCTCGGGCGGGTGCTGATCCAGTCCGTGGCGCGTGACCTCACCAAGCGGGGCATCAAGGCCATCGAGGCGTTCGGCGACGCGAAGTTCGGCGACCACGCGGAGGAGGACTCGCAGCAGTTCAGCTGCCTCGCCCCGGCGGACTTCTTCCTCGCGGTCGGCTTCAAGACGGTGCGTCCGCATCCGCGCTTCCCCCGCCTGCGCATGGAGCTGCGTACGGCGCTGTCGTGGAAGTCCGACGTGGAGTACGCGCTGGAGAAGCTGCTCGGTTCGATGAGCCCCGAGCTGCTGCGTCCCGGCGTACGCCCAGCGGTGCGCAGCACCACCAACTGAGGCCGGGCTAGCCCGCGGGCAGCGGGTTGCGGACCGCCAGTTCCGCGCGGTCCGCGGCGGCGCGGCCGGAGGCCCAGCCCGCGGCGTTGGCGATCCGCGAGGTGCGGCTCACCCGGTGCGGGAACAGGTCCTCGAACGCGGTGTCGACGGCCTCGGACCGGGCGGCGAGCACGGGCACCAGGTCGGTGCCTGCTGCGGCCACCTCGGCGTCGACCTCTTCGCGGACCTCGGTGAGCCGCTCGCCGATGCGGTGGGCGTACGCGCTGAGGAACGCCTGCCGGAACGAGCGCACGTCGTTGCGGCCGTACCGGTCGGCGCGGGGGTTCGCGGCGGTCATCGCGTGGATCGCCTGCACCAGCAGCGAGGTGTAGAGCATCTCGACGGCGTCGAGGTCGGGCCCGAAGCCGACGATCGTGCTCAGGCCGAGGTCCTTGAAGTTGAGCGCGCGGCACCGGTTGGCCTCGGCCACCACCTGGAGCAGCATCGCCTTGGGACCCTCGTACGGGTTGGCGATGACGATGCGGCGGGTCTCCGGCCCGTCGCTCATCCCTGACGCGGCGTCGACCAGCGCGTGGTCGATGCTGTGCCGCGCCATGAGCTGCTGGGCCTTGGCGGTGAACGCCTCGGCCTCCTCCGGGAAGTCCGTCGACTCCGCCTTTGCAAGCAATGCCCTGATCCGGTCCAGCATGCGGCGGTCTGCGCCGTCTGTCGCCTCAGACGTCGCGCGGCGCTGCCTGGCGGGCGAACCGGGTGCGTGCCCGGCCCGCTCCAGCGGCGGCAGCTCCTGGTAGAGCCAGCGCATCAGCTCGAAGGCCCCACCGAGAACCTTCAGCCGGTCCAGCGAGTGCCTGCGGCCGAACTGGGCCAGGTGCCCGTCGTCGCCGGTCCACCACACGGTCGCGTCGAGCACGCTCAGCTCGGCCGTCCAGCGCGGGTCGACGGCGGCCGGGTCATGGACCCGCATCCGGCCCGCTGTCACGTCAGTGAGCAGCTGCGCCATCCAGTTGCCCGCCGACTTCGGCGCTCCCGCGCGGGCGGCGAAGCGGCGCAGCGTGTGGTCCAGCTCGACGGGCCGCCAGTTGCTGTTCCAGGCGTGCTGCACCGCCTGTTCGAGCGCGTGCGACACGGCGTCGTCGACGGCCCGCTGGTCGAGGGTGCTGGCGTACACCTGCTCGCAGACGACGCGGTAGCGCCGCTGGTCGCGGTCGAGTAGCGCTGCGGCGATCTCGACCAGCATGCGGTCGGCGTAGCCGCGTGCCTGCGCGGCGGTGGGGGTGGTCGGCATGGTCAGCTCGGCAGGGCCAGGCGCAGGGCGCTCACGTCGATGGTGCCGGTCTTGACGTCGATCTCGACCGGGTAGTACATGCGCTGCACGGCGGCGACGATGGCCTCCACCACGCGCTCGCGGAACATCGGGTCGATCAGCTGCGCCCGGTCCTTGGGCGAGGTCAGGTAGCCGACGTCCACGCGTACCGCGGGCATGCGGGTGTAGCGCAGCAGCTCCCAGGTCTTGGCGTGGGTGTGGCAGTTGCGCAGGCCGGTGCGGGCCACGATCTCGCGCTGGACGAGACCGGCCAGCCGCTCCCCCATCGTCGAGGTGACGCCGTTGGAGGTGCCGTAGTGGTAGGTGGCCACCCCGTCGGCGTCCGGGTTCTGGTGCCCGTCGATGTGCAGCGAGATCAGCAGGTCGGCGGCCAGGTCGTTGGCGAGCTGGGCCCGGTCGAGGTCGCTGGGCGCCTCGATGGGCAGCGGACCGCGGGTCAGGTGCACCCGCATGCCGGCGGCGGCCAGGCGGCCCTCCAGCCGGGTGGCCAGGTCGTACGCGAGGTCGGACTCGGTCCAGCGCAGTGGCCCGTCGGGCACGACCACGCCGGGGTCGGAGCCGCCGTGCCCCGGGTCCACGATGATCTGCCGCCCGACCAGGCTCGGCCCGGTCTGCCGGATGGTCACCTCCTCGCGCAGCTTCAGCGGGGAGCCGCCGACGACCTTGCGCCCGAGCCGCCGCAGCACCTGCAGGGTCTGCGGGCCGCAGGTGCCGTCCGGGGGCAGGCCCATCTCGCGCTGGAAGGCCGACAGGCCCCGCGCGGTACGCGGACCGTAGACGCCGTCGGTGCGGCCTACGTCGTACCCCATCTCCAGCAGCCGTTCCTGCAGCTGGCGTACGTCGTCGCCGCGCAGCGGGTCGGAGACGCTGAAATAGAGCGTGCGGGCGCCCAGCGTCCACCGGGCCGCGTCCAGCGCGCGCCAGGTCTCCGCGCCCACCTCGCCGTCCACGGAGAGCCCACGGTCCTGCTGGAAGGCGCGTACCGCCCGTTCCACGACCACGGTGAAATCGTCCGCCTCGGCCGGGTCGGCCGGGATCTGCAGCAACCCCAGCGCGACCAGGATCGACCGGATCTCGGTGACGGCCGGGCCGCGCTCACCGCGCTTGATGGCTCGCACAGCGGACCTCCTGGTAAACCTCACAAATGCCACCGGAGCCTATCGTGCCGCACGGGCCGGTAGGGACCTCGAACCTGTAGTCGTTCCGACGCGCCGTCCCGGCGCGGCCCCCGGACCACGACCATGTTCCACGGACCAGCCCCGGACAAACCCGTGGGGCCCCGAGCCGTGGCTCGGAGCCCCACGGGGGTGGCGCACGATCAGAACGCCGACTCGATCAGCCGGACGATGTCGCCCTTGGGCTTCGCGCCCGCGACCGACTGCACCGGCTGCCCGCCCTTGAACAGGGTCAGGGTCGGCACGGACATGACGCGGTAGGCCCGCGCGGTCTCCGGGTTGGCGTCGATGTCCAGCTTGACGATGGTGACCTTCTCGCCCATCTCGCGGGCGATCTCCTCGAGCACGGGCGCGACCTTGCGGCACGGGCCGCACCATTCGGCCCAGAAGTCCACCAGCACCGGCTTGTCGGACTGCAGTACGTCACTGACGAACGTCGCGTCGGTGACCGCCTTCGCGGATCCCATTCGGGTCTCTCCTATCTCAGGGTCTTTCAGTCTGGTGCCCGGTCAGCCGGTCAGGCTCGGCTGAGTGGGCGGGTGGGTTGCGGCAGGTGGGCCGCTCACCGTGCGCAAGGCTGAGCCGCCCGTTCCTGGCGCACTAGTGCGCCAGGAACCGTTCGGCGTCGAGCGCCGCGGTGCAGCCGGTGCCGGCCGCGGTGATGGCCTGGCGGTAGGTGTGGTCGACCAGGTCGCCTGCGGCGAAGACACCGGGCAGGTTGGTACGGGTGCTCGGCGCGTCGACCTTCACGTAGTTCTCGTCGTCCAGGTCGACCTGGCCACGGAACAGGTCGCTGCGCGGGTCGTGGCCGATGGCGACGAAAACGCCGCTCGCCGGGAGCTCACGGGTCTCGCCGGTGATCACGTTGTGTACGCGGATGCCGGATACCTTGCCGTCGGTGCCCAGCACCTCGTCGATCACGGTGTTCCACTCGACCGAGATCTTCTCGTTGGCCAGCGCGCGCTCCGCCATGATCTTGCTGGCCCGGAACTCGTCGCGGCGGTGGATGATCGTGACGTGCTCGGCGAAACGGGTGAGGAAGGTCGCCTCCTCCATGGCCGAGTCGCCGCCACCGACGACCACGATGCGCTGGCCCTTGAAGAAGAAGCCGTCGCAGGTGGCACAGGAGGACACGCCGTGGCCGAGCAGCTCCTGCTCACCGGGCACGCCCAGCGGGCGCCAGGCCGAACCGGTGGTGAGGATGACGGCACGGGCGCGGTACTCCCGGTCGCCGACCCATACGCTCTTGACGTCACCGGCCAGTTCGACGCGGGTGGCGTTGTCGGTGATGAACTCGGTGCCGAAGCGCTCGGCCTGCTTGCGCAGCTGGTCCATCAGCTCGGGACCCATGACGCCGTCCGGGAAACCCGGGAAGTTCTCCACCTCGGTGGTGGTCATCAGCGCGCCACCGGACTCGACACCCTCGATGAGCAGGGGCTTCAAGTTGGCCCGCGCAGCGTAGACGGCGGCGGTGTACCCGGCCGGACCCGAGCCGACAATGATCAGGTTTCGGACGTTCTCCACGAGACGCGCTCCCTTAGGTCGACACGAACTGTTCGCGCCGTACTTGTCGCTGGCTGAAACGCCATCGTACGGAGCGAGCATTCCATTACGGCCCCAGCGGTGGGTCAGCTCACTGTGTCTAGTTGCGGGGGGTGCGGAACAGCTCGTCCGCGCCGTTCACACCACACTGCTGACCAGCCACGAACCACCAGCCGCCGGCCGGGGTGTCGATCGTCACGACGAGCGCGGGGTGTCCCTCGAAACGGGCGAAGTCAGCCGCCGTGATGGTGCCCGGAAGGGCTGTCCGGATGGCCGCCAGGCAGATCGTCAGCGCGTCGTCGGAGTCGGTCAGCCGGTTCAGGTCGGTGGTCGCCGACATCGTGTTGTCGCCGCTGGACGCCGACTGGCTCGGCGTGGACTTGTACGACTGGGCGGCCGCGCTGCTCAGCATCTCGCGACGGTAGTCGGTGCCGCTGGAGGTGACCGGCACGCCTCTCTCCTCCCCCGCCGCGGCGGGGGCGTCCTTGGCGCTCATGGTGCCGGGTGCGTCCTGCATGGTGGTGGCCAGCGGGCCGAGCGGAAGCACGATGCCGGCCAGCGCGAGCGCGCCGACGGCGACCGCGACCGGGGTCGCCCAGCGCCGCCAGCCGCGCCGGGCCGGGCGTGCGCCGCGGGCTTCGCGGCTCAGGGTGCGCTCGCCTGTCGCGGGCCGGGGCGGGCTCGCCGGGGTGGCGGCGAACTGAGGGGACGCCAGCAGGGTGTCGAAGCGGGCGGCGACGTCGTCGGGCATCGGCTCGGGCGCGGCCGCGAATACCCCCAGGTCGGCGTCGACGAGTAGGAGTGCCGAGCGCAGCTCGGCGGCGGCGGAGTGCCAGGCCGGATCGTCGGCGACGAGGCGGGCGACCCGGTCGTGCTCCGGGGTGCCGTCCAGCGCACCGCCGACGTAGTCGGCCAGCAAGTCGTGATCAACTGCGCTCATCAGAGCCCCCCTCCCGGTATGACGTCCTGCGGTTGTGTCCCTCCGACGTCAGGGGAGTCGCTGAGGTTGCGCAGGTGCCCCAACATCACAGCCAACCGGGCGCGGCCCCGTGAGCAGCGGCTCTTGATCGTGCCCTCGGCCACTCCCATCAGCTCCGCGACCTCGGCGACCGAGTACCCCTGCAGGTCCACGAGGACGAGCGCGGCGCGCTGGTCGTACGGCAGCTCGGCCAGCGCGGCCCGGACCACCATGGCGGTGTCGTGGTCGGTGCTGGGTGCGGCGGGTTCGTTGCGCGCGGGGGCGTACCGGTCCTCGTCGTCCGCGCCGGCCTGGCCGGGCAGTGGGACGGTGAGGTGGGCCTGGCGGCGGCGCAGCCGGTCCACGCAGGCGTTGACCACGATCCGGTGCAGCCAGGTGGTGACCGCCGCCTCGCCGCGGAAGCGGGCCGCGGCGCGGTGCGCCGACAGCATCGCCTCCTGCAGCGCGTCGGCGGCGTCCTCGCGGTCGTTGGTGGTGCGCAGCGCGACCGCCCAGAGCCGGTCGCGGTGACGCCGGAAGAGCACCCCGAAGGCGTCGGGCTCGCCGTCCGCGTGCGCGGCCAGCAGCTCGGCGTCCGTACGGGGGTCCTGCCCGGTCACTGCACCTCTACTACGATCTCCTGCACGCCGACGCGGTAGGGGTACTGCGACTCGCTGGGGTCACGCGGCAGGTCGGTGATCCAGACCAGCAGGTACTGGTACGGCGTCGAGGCGTCGGTGGAGAACACCATGGTGGTGCCGGAGTCCTTGCCGAAGGACTGGGACCCGGCGACCGGTTTGAAGGTCTCGACCAGGGACTTGTCGCCCGTCCGCGAGTCGGGCGCACCGGCCGAGCCGCCGAGCAGCGCCGCCGAGGCCCCGGGTGCGGACAGCTGGAGCGTCACGCTGGACACCAGCTGCGGCTTGTCCAGGGTGATCAGGATGCCGATGCCCTTCTTGTTGCCCATGTTCGACTGCTTGTAGCCGGTCGTCTTCCACAGCGTCTTCGGGTTGCCGTCGATCATGTTCGCGGCCTGGGTCGCGTTGTCGCGGTCTCCCACCGGTGCGACGATGCGCAGCTGGCTCGCGGCCAGCGCGAGCGCCAGCGGCTGCGGTGCGGCCGAGGCGCTGACCGCGACCGCGGGATTGGTGGACGGCCGGGCCGACGGCGGATCGGTCGCGTCGGCGTTGAGCGCCCGAACGGCCAGCACCAGACCGGACACGACCAGCGCGAGCGCGACGCCGCCGACGACCAGCAGCCGGGGCGTGGCCGCGCGGGGCGCGGGCTCCGCCGGGGCGGTCTCGTCGGCGAAGCGCAGGGTGCCGTTGCCGCCGAACAGCATCCGGTCACCGGTGTCCAGACGGGCCAGCTCACCCGTGAGCACCTGCGCCGTGGGCAGCGCCAGCTTCGGGTCGAGCAGGTCCATGACCAGGTCGTCGAGGTACGTGGGCACGCCTGCGCGCACCTGCCGCGGGGCGACCAGGGCGCCGGTGCTGTCACGGCGGCCGTCGGGCAGCGCGGTGACCCGGTCGGCCTCGGCGCGCGGCCAGTGGCCGGTGAGCATGAAGTAGGCCAGCGCGCCGAGGCTGCGTACGTCGGCCTCGTTGCTGGTGGTCGAGTCGACCCGGGCGTCGGCGAGCACGACGCGCCCGTCGGCGGCGACCAGGACCGTGCCGGGGTGCACGTTGCCGTGCGCCATCCCGCTGGCGTGCAGCGCGGACACCGCGTCGGCGACGGCGTGCAGCACCGAGGTGGTGCGCTCGGCGTCGAACGGGCCCTCGTCGGCGACCAGGTCGCGCAGGGCGGTGCCGTCGATCCACTCGCGGATCACATACGCCCGCTCGCCCTCGTCGATCGCGTCGTAGACGCCGATCAGGTTGCCGTGCACGACGCGGCTGGCGGTCACCGCGGCGGAAAGCATCTCCTCGGCGGAGGCTCCGCCCGGCGTACGCAGCACCAGAGCGACCGGACGGCGCAGCACGATGTCGACGCCGCGCCAGACCTGACGGCCCGCGCTGTCGTCGTTGACGTGCTCCTCAAGGCGGTAGCGTTCGGCCAGCACATCGCCGGCCGCAAGCCCGCCCAGAGGTCCGGCAGCGGATCCGGCCGCGCGTGGACCCTCGCCGACCTGGGTCACCCCGTCCTCCCTCATCAAGCAGTCGCCCTCTATCAGCCCGGTTCG
The DNA here is from genome assembly GCF_011297335.1 of Catellatospora methionotrophica. Classification (GTDB taxonomy): domain Bacteria; phylum Actinomycetota; class Actinomycetes; order Mycobacteriales; family Micromonosporaceae; genus Catellatospora; species Catellatospora methionotrophica. Next base: position 63,698 of record NZ_JAAOTJ010000004.1, read on the forward strand.
GATTCGATCAGCCAGCTGGCGCGTGTCGAAGCCGTCACATTGTTGTCCGCTATCTAGAGAGCCTAGGCGCTCCGCTCGGTTGCCGAGTGCGACCTTACAGCTATCCGACGAATCGGTGCACCGGCAAGGGGCCGGTTCACAGAACTCGAACGGATATCAGTCGCCGGTTCGGATACTCCGTGCGCGTGACCCAAAATCGCTACGCTTCCTCCATATCGGGCAAAATATGTCAAGGGGACGTATCTGATGGTGGACGCGGCGGCGATCAAGACGGGGTACGCCTTCGACGGCCCGGCGCTCGACCTGGGCGCGCTCGTCGGCGACGGAGGCAAGGCCGACCCCGGCTGCCCGGTCCGGGTGCCGCTGGCCATGCTCAACCGGCACGGACTGGTGGCCGGGGCCACCGGCACCGGCAAGACCAAGACCCTCCAGGTGATGGCCGAACAGCTGTCCGCCGCGGGCGTGCCGGTCTTCCTCGCCGACATCAAGGGCGACGTCAGCGGTATGGCTGCCCCAGCCCTGCCCAGCGACCGGATCACCGAACGGATGGCCGAACTCGGCCAGCCCTGGACCCCGACGGCGTACCCCTGCGAATTCCTCACCCTCGGCGGCAAGGGCGTCGGCGTACCCGTAAGGGCCAGCATCACCGACTTCGGGCCGCTGCTGCTGGCCAAGGTCATGGACCTGACCGAGGTGCAGACCTCCTCGCTCAACCTGGTCTTCCACTTCGCCGACGCCAAGGGCCTGCCACTGGTCGACGTCAAGGACCTGCGCGCGGTGATCCAGTACCTGGTCTCCGACGACGGCGCGGCAGAGCTCAAGAGCCTGGGCGGGCTGTCCAAGCAGACCGCGGGAGTGCTGCTGCGCGAGCTGATCGCGTTCACCGACGCCGGGGCGGACGCGTTCTTCGGCGAGCCCGAGTTCGCCACCACCGACCTGCTCCGCAACGCCCCGGACGGCCGCGGCATGGTCACCCTCCTGGAACTGCCCGGGGTGGTCGCCCAGCCCGCGCTGTTCTCGTCGTTCCTCATGTGGCTGCTGGCCGACCTCTACCAGGAGCTGCCCGAGGTCGGCGATCCGGACAAGCCCAAACTCGTGTTCTTCTTCGACGAGGCGCACCTGCTGTTCAGGGACGCGTCCAAGGCCTTCCTGGAGTCGATCACCCAGACGGTACGGCTGATCCGGTCCAAGGGCGTCGGCGTCTTCTTCGTCACGCAGACCCCCAAGGACGTGCACGCCGATGTGCTCGCCCAACTCGGCAGCCGCGTCCAGCACGCGCTGCGGGCGTACACCCCCGACGACGCGAAGGCGCTGAAGGCGACCGTGTCGACCTACCCGAAGTCGGAGTACGACCTGGAGGAGGTGCTCACCCAGCTCGGCACCGGCGAGGCGATCGTGACGGTGCTGAACGAGAAGGGCTCCCCCACCCCGGTCGCGTGGACCCGGCTGCGGGCGCCCCAGTCGCTGATGGCCGCCGTCGAGCCCGCGGTGATGGCGGCACTGGTCGCCGGATCGCCGCTGGGCGCGAAGTACAACGAACCGGTGGACCGGGAGTCGGCGTACGAGATGCTCGCCGCGCGGCTGGCCCCGCCACCCGCACCGGCCCCACCGGTGCCCGCGCAGGTCCCCGCTCCCCCGCCACCGGCCAAGGCCCAGCCGAACCTCGCCGAGCAGATCCTCGGCTCCAAAACCACCAAGCGCCTGCTCACCACAGCCGCCGCCGCGGCCGGCACCGCCATCATCCGCTCCATCTTCGGCACCCGCCGCCGCTGATCCCACCCTCGCGCGGGACGGTCCGGTCCGGTTCGACTCGGCTCGGCTCGGCTCGGCTCGGCTCGGCTCGGGAGGATGATCGCTGTTTCCGGTCAAAATCTGCGGTTGGACCGCACTATTCGACCCGAAACAGTGATCAAGGCCGTCGTGCCCCACGCCCGGACCCTAGCGGGATACACGAAGGCCGCAGTTTCGGGGAAACTGCGGCCTGGTGGAACGTGCGGAGAGTGGGGTCAGCGGCCGATCTTGCGGCGGATCATGCCCACGACGTCCTGGACCTCGCTGACCTTGAGGACGAGGGCTGCCGCGCCGTAGACGCCGCAGATCACGAGGCCGCCCGCGACCAGCGTGACCCACGCGGTGAAGGAGCTGACCGAGGACTGGGTCGCCCCCATGAACAGGAGCTTGACCGTGCCGTAGCCGGCTCCTGCGGCGATCACGGCGGCGATCGCGACCTTGCCGAGGGTGATCGAGATCCGGCGCAGGCCGATCAGGCCGATCCGGCGCTTGAGCAGGGTGGCCGACAGGACCGCCGCGAAGACGTACGAGGCGGCGTTGCCGACCATCATGCCGACCGCGGTGGTGGCCGCCGCGAACGCGACCCACCAGCCCAGCTGGATCGACAGCCGCAGCGTGATCACCGGCAGGTTGAGCAGCGCCGGGGTGCGGGTGTCCTGCATCGAGTAGTAGCTGAAGTTGAACAGCTGGCTGATCGCGAACGGCAGCAGCGCGAGCCCGGCCATGGCGAGCACGGGCGCGGTCTCGATCGACGCCGTCCGGTCGACCTGGCCGCGCTCGAACAGCGCGATGGCGATCGGCAGGGCCAGCACCAGGTAGGTGACCGCGATCGGGGCCAGCACCACGGTCACCATGCGGATGCCGCGGCTCAGGTCGGCGGCGATGTCCCCGGCCCGGCCGTCGGCCGCCGCGGCGCTCATCCGGGGCAGCAGCGCGGTGATGATCGAGACCGCCACGATGCCGTGCGCCATCATCATCAGCAGGAAGACGTTGTTGTAGATGATCGGGCCGGGGCCGTCGTCCTGGGTCCGGTTCAGCAGGTTGAACATGACCAGCAGGGCGAGCTGGTTGACGATCACGTAGCAGAACATCCAGCCGCCGACGCGGCCGAGGCTGCGCAGCCCGAGCTTGGCGAAGTCGAACCGCCAGCGCCAGCGGAAGCCAACCCCGCGCAGCGCGGGCATCAGCCCGATGGCCTGGACCACGATGCCGAGCAGTACGCCGCCGCCGAGCAGCAGGATCTGGCCGCGGGAGACCTCGGCGGCGTTCTTGACCGGGTCGCCGTGGTAGATCGTCAGGAAGACGACGCCGGTGCCGATCACCACCAGGTTGTTCAGGATCGGGGTCCACATGGGCGGAGCGAACCGCCCACGGGTGTTCAGCACCGCGCTGCACAGGCCGGTCAGGCCGTAGAAGAAGATCGTCGGCAGCATCAGGTACGACAGCGACGTGATCAGGTCCTGGTAGGCCTGGGGGGTGCCGCTCGCGTACGCCAGGGCGAGCAGGGGCGCGCAGATCACGGCCAGCACCGTGGTGATGCCGAGCACGATCACGGTCAGCGTGAGCAGCCGCTGGGTGAAGGCCTGGCCACGGTCGGCGTCGTTCTTACGGGCGCGGACCAGCATCGGCACCAGCACGCTGGACAGGATGCCGCCCAGCAGCAGCTCGTAGATCATCCCCGGGAAGATCTGCGCGGTCGTGTACGCGTCGCCCAGGGCGTACGTGCCCACGGCGGCGACCATCACGGCCGTACGCAGGAATCCTGTTCCCCGGCTGACCAGCGAGCCGACGGCCATCATGGCCGAGTTGCCCGCCGCGCCCTTGTACTCGTCCTCGAATGAGGGCTCGGCGGCGACCTCGATCTCCTCGGCGGGCAGCGCCGTCCCCACCACGCGCGGGATGACGGTGGTGTGGTCCTCGTCGACCGGGGGAAGACGATCGGGGGCTGTCATGGGATGCACCATACCTGCGAACGGTCATGACCAGCCTCCCCAGTACGCTGGATGATCGATGTCGCCCTCACCTGAACTCACCGCCGTCCAGCGCAACGCCGTCACCGAGCTGTTGCGCGTCTCACCCGTGGCCGATGAACTGGGCCGCCGCTTCGCCAAGGCCGGATTCGAGCTGCATCTGGTCGGCGGCTCGGTCCGCGACGCGCTGCTCGGCCGCCTCGGTGACGACCTCGACTTCTGCACCGACGCCCGCCCCGAGGACACCCTCAAGATCGTCAAGGGCTGGGCCGAGGCGATCTGGGAGACCGGACGCGAGTTCGGCACCATCGGGTTGCAGCGCGACGGGCTCCGCCTGGAGATCACCACGTACCGCGCGGAGTCCTACGACGGGGTCAGCCGCAACCCGCAGGTGCAGTACGGCGACAACCTGCACGACGACCTGGCGCGCCGCGACTTCACGGTCAACGCGATGGCGGTCAGCCTGCCCGGCCACGAGTTCGCCGACCCGTTCGGCGGGCTGGCCGACCTGGCCGCGCGGGTGATCCGTACGCCCGGCACCCCGGCCCAGTCGTTCGGCGACGACCCGCTGCGCATGCTGCGCGCCGCCCGGTTCGCCGCCCAGCTGCGCTTCGCCGTGGACCCGGCCGTCGTCACCGCCATGGAGCGCATGGCCGAGGACCTGCGCCGGATCACCGCCGAGCGGATCCGGGACGAGTTCTCCAAGCTGATGCTCGGCGCGGACCCGGTCACCGGCCTGCGGCTGCTGGTCGACACCGGCCTGGCCGACCAGTTCCTGCCCGAGCTGGCGGGCCTCAAGCTGGAGATCGACGAGCACGCCCAGCACAAGGACGTGTACGAGCACACCCTCAAGGTGGTCAGCAACGCCGTCGGTTTCGACACCGCCGACGGCGGCCCCGACCTGGTGCTGCGCCTGGCGGCGCTGCTGCACGACATCGGCAAGCCGGCCACCAAGGCGGTCGGCGGCGACGGCGGCGTCAGCTTCCACCACCACGAGATGGTCGGCGCGCGGATGTCGAAGTCACGGCTGAAGCTGCTCAAGTACCCCAAGGACGTGATCTCGCCGGTGGTCGCGCTGGTCGGGCTGCACCTGCGCTTCTACGGGTACGGCCGGGGCGAGTGGACCGACTCGGCGGTACGCCGCTACGTCACCGACGCGGGTGACCAGCTCGCCCGCCTGCACAAGCTCACCCGTTCCGACTGCACCACCCGCAACAGGCGCAAGGCGGCGCTGCTGGCCGCGGACTACGACGCGCTGGAAGTGCGCATCGCCCGCATCCAGGAGGAGGAGGACCTGGCGCGGGTCCGCCCGGACCTCGACGGCAACGCGATCATGGAACTGCTCGGCATCCCTGCCGGCCCGATCGTCGGCCGCGCCTGGAAGCACCTCAAGGAACTGCGCCTGGAACGGGGCCCCCTGGACCGGGACGAGGCCGAGGCCGAACTCCAGTCCTGGGCCCGCGCCGAGGGCCTCATCCCCTGACCGGCCCATCCGTCCTCGGCTCCAGCAATGTGGGCGGGGGCGGGCGGGGCCTCGGGTCAGGGCTTGTGGAGGGGCTCGGTGGCGGCCGGTTCGGTCGGGTCCAGTGGAGTGGTGCCCGCGCTCGTGCTCGGGGCGGGCGCTCCGGACGTCGCCCGCGCGGTGGCGAACCAGTACCAGGCCGCGAGGAGGACGAAGGCCGTCGCGGTGATGACCAGGCCGAGCGCGGACCTGCCGTTCGGCGGCAGGGCGACCGCCGCCACGAACAGGCCGGTGACGAAGCACAGGTTGAACGCCGTGTCGTTGACGCTGAAGATGCGGCCGCGGAACTCGTCGAGGCATTCGCGCTGGATTGTCGCGTCCACGATGATCTTCATGCTCTGCGAGGCGACGTTGACCAGGAACACGGCGACCAGCAGCAGCGGCGCGACGAACGGCAGCCCGAAGACCAGCACCACGACGCCGACCCCGGCGACGACCCCGCTCAGCCAGCGCCGCGCGTCCCACCAGCGGACCGCGAGCGGCGTGATCACGGCGGCCAGGGCCGCGCCGGCCGCGCCGGACAGCACCACCAGCCCCAGCTGCCCCATCGACGTCGCCGCTCCGGACGACAGCTGCTCGGCGCGGTCGGTGGAGTGGCCGAAGTAGCGGCTGTAGAGCAGCAGCACCGCCAGCGTGAGCACGCCGTACAGCAGGCGGTAGGCCGATTGCAGCACCATGATCCGTAGCGCCTTGCGCCGTTGTGCCAGGTGCCGCGCTCCGCCGATCATGCCGCGGAACACCTCGCCCACGGCTGCGGTGAGCTTCGTGGTGGTGCGCTCGTGTGCCAGCGGGCCGAGCTCGTCGCGGCGGAAGAAGCGCCGGGCCAGCAGCCCGGAGACCAGGTAACCGAGGGCCGCCGTGGCCGCGATGAACCCGTACCCGTGCCGGTCGGTGCCGACCACCCCCAGCGCGACCACCGACGCGGCGGTGAACAGGCCGATCGAGTAGCAAATCGTGCCCAGCGTGGAGGCGAGCGCGTTCGCCGGGACCAGCTTGCGCTCCTCCACCACGTGCGGCAGCGCTGCGGACAGGCCGGCCAGGAAGAACCGGTTGATCGCGATGACGATGAGGGCGCAGACCGCGAAGCCCAGGCCCTGCGCGCCGGACCACAGCAGCGCCGCCGCGGGCAGCACCATCGCGGCGCGGGCCAGGTTCGCGTTCGACAGCGACGCCCGGCGGTCCCAGCGGTCCAGGAGCACGCCGACGTACGGCCCGAGCAGCGAGTACGGCAGCAGCAGGATGGCGAACCCGGCCGCGATGGCGACCGGGCTGGACTGCCGGTCGGGGTTGAACAGCAGCGACCCGGCGAGCCCGGCCTGGAACCAGCCGTCGGCGATCTGGCTGGTCAGCCTCACGCCGAGCAGGCGCCGGAACGGCGCTCCGGCCAGGATCGCGCGCGAGGTCGCGGCGACCTTCGGCGTCGGCACGGTGTTCGGCATCACGGGGTGCGGCACGTCACCACCCTACGTGGCGCGGCAGGCCCGTACATGAACGCTGCGGGCGTTCCGGTCGTCAACCACCGGAACGCCCGCAGCGGACGGGTCACTCCTTGCTGCTGCCGGACCCGGTGACCTTGGCCAGCAGCGCGGGCAGGTCGATACCGGTCAGGTCGTTGCCGAGCTGCAGGCCCTGGGCCACGTTCGTGGCCACGGACTTGGTCAGCGAGCTCGCGCCGTCGGTGGAGATGACGGTCATCTTGTCGATCGCGCTCATCGGCGCGGACGCCGCGGCGACGACCTGCGGCAGCACCCGGACCAGCAGGTCGAGCACGGCCGCTTCGCCGTACTGCGCGAACGCCTCGGCCTTGAGACGCATCGCCTCGGCCTCGGACTGGCCCTTGGCCAGGATCGCGGCCGCGTCGGCGGTGCCTTCGCGCTCGACCGCGTCGGCGATGGCGGTACGCCGCCGCTGCTCGGCCTCACCCTCCTTGGCGCCCTCGATCGCGTTGGCCTCGGCCAGCGCGGCACGGCGGGCCCGCTCGCCCTCACCGGTCAGGCGGGACTGCTCGGCCTGGGCCTGCGCGGCGGCGATGGTCGCCTGGCGAGCCGCGTCGGCGGCCAGCACCCGGGCGTTGCGGTCGGCCTCGGCCTCCTGCTCGACCTTGTACCGCGCCGCGTCGGCGGGCTTGCGCACCTCGGTGTCGAGCTGGCGCTGCTTGAGCTCGGCGTTCTGCTCGGCGACCTTGCGCTGCTCGGCGATGATCACCTGCTGGCGCTCGGCCTCGGCCAGCGGGCCGGCCGCGGCGGAGACGGCCTTCGCGGCGTCGATCTCGGCCTGGATGCCCGCCTGCTTGAGGGCCAGGTTGCGCTGCGCCTCGGCGATCGACTCCTCGGCGAGCAGGCGGGCCTGCTCGGCCTGCTGGCGGGCCAGCGCCTCGGCGATGGCGGCGTCCTTGAGCACCCGGGCGGCCTCGGGCCGGCCCAGGTCCTGCAGGTACGAGCCTTCGGCCAGGATGTCCTGCAGTTGGAACGTGTCGAGCACCAGACCCTGGTTGGTCATCGAGTGCTCCGCCTCCTCCGCGACGGCGGAGGCGAACGCGGCCCGGTCCCGGATGATCTCCTCGATGGTGAGCCGGCCGACGATGGAGCGCAGCGCACCGGCCAGCACCTCGCGGGTGAACTCCTCGATCTCGTTCTGCTGGTGCAGGAAGCGCTGGGCGGAGGCGCGGATGGCGTCCTCGGTGCCGCCGACCTTCACGATCGCGACGCCCTGCAGGTTGGCGCGAATGCCCTGCTTGCTCACCGCGCCCGTGATCTCGACATGGATACGGCGGCTGGACAGGTCGAGCACCTGCAGCTTCTGGACCACCGGCAGCACGAACACCGAGGCGCCCATGACGACCTTCTGGCCGGACAGGTCGGTGGAGCGCGCGCCGTCGGCGGTCTCGGTGGTCCGGCCCTTGCGGCCGGTCACGATGAACGCCTCGTTCGGCCCGGCCACCTTGATCCGGGACAGCACGAACAGGACGAGCAGGAGCACGAGCAGTACGCCGCCCGCGATAGCAATGGTGAGGGCTGTCATTGCCTTCCTTCTATCAGGGAGCTACTGCTCCGGGACTTCTTGCACGATCACGCTGGTGTCGCTGACGGCAGCCGTCACGACGACCTTGGTGCCCAGCGGCACGGGGCGCTCGGCGCGGGCGGACAGCTTGACCGGCTGCCCGCCGATGCGTACGCGGACCTCGCCGAAGCCGCCGGCGGGAACGGGGGTGACCACCACGCCCCGGGTGCCGACGAGATCGGCGCGGGTGGGGGTGGCGTCGGTGCGCATGTTCGACATGCGTTTCACCAGGTAGCTGGCGAGAAAGGCGAGGGGTAGCGCGGCGAATATCGCGATGAACACCACCGCGGTGACGCCCAGGGCGTCGCCGGTGAGTTCGTTGACCACGGCCGCGCTGAAACCGAAGCCGCCGACGAGCGCGGCCAGCAGTTCCGTGGACACGAAGCCGTCGCCCAGGTCGAGGAGGTCACCGCCGAGCACGGCGACCGCCGCGATGACGATGCCTATTGCCCCGATGATCAGAAAGACCACTGTCGCCGTACCCACGCCGGGAACCGTAGCGACCTTGGTCAACCCCCATGCGGCCGCTACCGGGCCCGGCGGGTGCTCAGTCCGCGACCCAGCCGATGACCTTGATGGCGCCGATCCCGGCCAGCACCAGCGCGACGCCGATGACCACGAAGGTGAACAGGCACGGCACCACGACGCCGCGCTTCTTCGTGGGAGCCCGATAGGACCCGGCCCACTGGGTCGGTTTGCCCGAACGTTCTGCCTCTTCGGCCAGCTGCACCAGCCGTTGCGCCGCGGTCGCGGACAGGTGCACGGTGTCGCCTTGGAAGTGCAGCAGCCGCAGCCGCTGCCACGGATCGGGGTTGGCCTTGGCGAACGCCGTCAACTCCGCGTCGCGCACGTCGTCGGTCAGGAAACCCCACCGGCCCGCCTCCACGGGATTACCGGTCTGCCGGTAGATGGAGGAGAGCAGCGCACGGATGTCGATGTCGTCGGGAAGGACCGCCAGCAGGGTCCGCAGACGCTGCACAGCCAGATGGGTATGCCCGGCCGCGAGATCGGCGCGCACCCGGGCGAGTACGTCCGCCTTTGCCACTCACTGATCCTTATGGACCGGTGGCATGTCACGCCAGGGGCATTTATAACGGCCGGGTCACAGATCACGCCGACGCTTGCGCGTTAGAAGATCCAGTCCAGCGCGGTCCGGGCACCGACGATCACCAATGCGGACAGCGCGGCCAGCGTCGCGACGGCGGCGGCGGTCTGCAGCCGGGATCCACGGCGGGTATTCGGCTTCGGTGCCGGCGCCGAAGCCGCCAGCAGCGGGGCCAGCCGTACGCGGGAGACGTCGGTGGGGGCGGGGGTGCCGGTCGGCCAGCGCAGGGCATCGAGGCGGCGGTGCGCCGGGTAGCGGCCCTCGAAGGCTTCGAGTTCGCCCGGTTCGGCGTCGTCGTCCAGGTAGGACCAGCGGCCGGCTTCGACGGCGTTGCCGGTGGCCCGGTAGATCGCGGCTAGCCTGCGCCGCAGATCGAGGTCGGTGGGATGCGCGGCGACCAGGCTGTGCATGCGCTGGATCGCCGGATAGGTATGGCCACGTGACAGGTCCGTGGTCACCCGATCCATCAGATCTGACTTCCCCATGTCCCCACTATGCATATCAGCGGGCCGAGGGTCCATACATCGAGCGTGCCGTAAAGGTGCGCGTCAGCGGCCTATTGGTACAGACGATGGCCTATCTACCGGGTGACGTACGTCAATTTCCCCAGTAGACAGGCCATCGTGAGATGAATGAGTGTGCCCGCTCACACTTTTCAAGAGCGGGCCCGAAATCAACTATTTACGGAGCCCTTGATGAAGTTCTCGACCGACTCGTGCGCGTCGTGGTCGTTGTACTGCACCGGCGGCGACTTCATGAAGTAGCTCGAAGCGGACAGCACCGGACCACCGATCTTGCGGTCGAGCGCGATCTTCGCGGCTCGCACGGCGTCGATGATGACACCGGCCGAGTTCGGCGAATCCCACACCTCGAGCTTGAGCTCGGCGTTGAGCGGGGTGTCACCGAACGAGCGGCCCTCCAGGCGGATGTAGGCCCACTTGCGGTCGTCGAGCCACGGCACGTGGTCCGACGGGCCGATGTGCACGTCGCTCTTGGACATCTCGTGCGGGATCTGGGACGTCACCGACTGCGTCTTCGAGATCTTCTTCGAGATCAGGCGGTTGCGCTCCAGCATGTTCATGAAGTCCATGTTGCCGCCGAAGTTGAGCTGGTAAGTACGCAGCAGCTCCACGCCGCGGTCCTCGAACAGCTTCGCCAGGGCGCGGTGCACGATGGTGGCGCCGACCTGGCTCTTGATGTCGTCGCCGACGATCGGCAGGCCCGCGTCCTCGAACTTCTTGGCCCACACCGGGTCAGAGGCGATGAAGACCGGCAGCGCGTTCACGAAGGCGCAGCCCGCGTCGATCGCGGCCTGGGCGTAGAACTTGGCCGCCTGCTCCGAACCGACCGGCAGGTAGCAGACCACCACGTCGACCTCGGCGTCCTTGAGCGCCTTGACCACGTCGGCCGGGGCGTCGTCGGACTCCTCGACCATCTCGCGGTAGTACACGCCCAGGCCGTCCATGGTCGGGCCGCGCTGCACGGTGATGCCCGTGGGCGCCACGTCGCACAGCTTGATGGTGTTGTTCTCGCTGGCCACGATGGCCTCGGCGAGGTCCCGGCCGACCTTCTTGGCGTCGACGTCGAACGCGGCGACGAACTCGACGTCGCCGACGTGGTACCCCCCGAAGTCGACGTGCATCAGGCCGGGTACTCGCTCGGACGGGTTGGCGTCGCGGTAGTACTCCACGCCCTGGACCAGGGACGAGGCGCAGTTACCGACACCGACGATGGCAACGCGGACGGAGCCCATAGCTCCTGCCTCCTTCTTCATATGCGGGCGGACAGCCGATCGGCTGCGCCGCCCAACTCACTAGGCGGAGTCGTCAGGGCCCGGTCGGGCCGTGAGCGGTCGTACGGAATCTGTGGTGCGCGGGCTCGGTCGGAGCTCGCCCTCGGCCCCGCGCGGCTGCGGGGTGCGGCCGGAGCGCTCGTTGGCGATGAGCTCCTCCAGCCAGCGGACCTCGCGGTCCGCGGCATCCAGGCCATGGCGCTGCAATTCCAGGGTGTACGCGTCGAGCCTTTCCGCGGCTCGGGCGAGCACCTCCCGGAAGCCCTCCCGGCGCTCCTCCACCTTGCGGCGGCGGCCCTCCAGGATGCGCAGGCGGATGTCGACGTCGGTGCGGGAGAAGAAGGCGAAGTGCACGCCGAACGCGGCGTCCTCGTATGCCTCCGGCCCCACCTGCGCCAGCAGGTCCTGGAACCGCTCCTTGCCCTCGGCCGTGATCTTGTAGACCACCCTGCCCCGTCGGCTGGTCAGCGGCGGCACGTCGGCGTCACCGGCCGGGGTCTCCCCGGCCTCGGTGATCCAGCCGGCGGTTTGCAGGCGTCGCAGTGTGGGGTAGAGAGAGCCGTAACTGATCGCCGCGCGGATCGCGCCCAGCTTGGTGCTGAGTTGCTTGCGCAGCTCATACCCATGCATCGGGGACTCATGCAGCAGGCCGAGGATGGCCAGGTCGAGCATGTCGGCCACCCCCTCTGATCGGTCTCGCGGTCTGGGTCGTCGTACGCGATGTATCGCGCCGATACATCGCTACGTTAGAACGGTACGACGTGTCTAGGCAATACGCGGTGTGAACGATCACCAAGGAGGATGATCTTTGAGCGCTGGGCTTCGCCCTGGTCACGCTGTGTGACGGCGGTCGCGGCTCGCCGAACGAACGGTTACCCTGCTTTTCATGCGCGCGCAGCAACGAGTCTCTGCGTCGCCTCGTGCCGCCCAGCGGCAGGGCGACGGATTCGTTGACTATTCCCTCCAGCGGCGTGCTCTGCTGCGTGAGGTGTACGCGGGGAGGGTGGGCACGTCAGAGGTGTGCGATGCCTCGCCCTACCTGAAGAGCGCGGCTCGCTTCCACGGTGAGGCCACCGAGAACCGGTGCCCCATCTGCCGTCGCGAGTTCGTGATCAACGTGCACTACATTTATGGCGATCAGCTCAAGAATTCCGCGGGCCAGGCGCGTACGCGCGCCGAACTCGCGGTGCTGGCCGACACGCACGGTGAGTTCCAGGTCTACGTGGTCGAGGTGTGCCGCGGCTGTGACTGGAACCACCTCGTAGAGCAGTACCTCCTGGGACGCGCCCACAGGACAGCCCCCCAGCTGTCAGCGGCTGCCGCCACCGCCCCATCCCCGACCGGAACGGTGTGACAGATGACTTCGTACGGCGATCCCAACGCCGGACACGGGTACGACGACGAGCAACACCGTCAGTCATACCCCGCTCCGGCGCAGAGTTCGGGCCGCGCCTCGGTGCCATCCGACGACTACGGCTACGACTACTCGTCGAGCGACCAGGCGGACTACGGGCAATACCCCGCCAACAGCGGTGGATACCCGCCCCAGGGTGGCGGCTACGGCAGCGCTGACCAGCAGGGATACGGCGATCAGGGCTACGGCCAGGCCCCGGTGAACCCGCCGGTCAGCCCGGCTGCCGGGCGTGCCTCCGTCGGCGCGTCGGCAGGGCGGGCGACCGTCGGCGGCGTCGCCGGGCGGGCCAGCGTCGGTGCTCCGCCAGCCGGGCGCGCCAGTGTCGGCGGCGTCGCGGGCCGCGCCAGCGTGCGCCCCGCGGGCCTCGACATGGACGACCAGCCGGCCGGTGGCAAGGCCAAGGCGGGCGGCAAGCCCAAGAAGAAGAAGCGCAACAAGCTCACCATCGCGCTCGCGTCGGTGGCTGTGCTGATCATGCTCGCCGGTGGCGGGTTGATCGCGTTCACCAACTTCCTGAGCGGCGTGCCCAAGCCGGGTGAGTTCAAGCTGCAGGAGAACACCCTCATCTTCGCCTCCGACGGCAAGACGCAGGTGGCACAGCTCGGCACGGAGAACCGCCGCATCGTCGACATGACGGTGATGGACAAGAAGATCAAGGACACCCTCATCGCGGGTGAGGACCAGGACTTCTACAACCACGACGGCATCGACCTGTGGGGCATCGCCCGCGCCGCGTGGAACAACCTCACCGGCGGCGCGACCCAGGGTGCCTCGACGATCACGCAGCAGTACGCGCGTGCCGCGGCGGACGACCTCGAGGTCACCTACGCCCGCAAGCTGCGCGAGGCGGTCTGGGCCCGCGAGCTGGAGCAGGATCACAGCAAGGACGAGATCCTCGGCTTCTACGTCAACACGGCCTACTTCGGCCGTGGCGCGACCGGGGTCGGCGCCGCCGCCAAGGCCTACTTCGGCGTCGAGGCGGAGAAGCTGACCATGGAGCAGGCGGCGGTGCTCGGCGCGGTGCTCAAGCAGCCGGAGCCGATGGGCTCGGCCAAGGGCTACGACCCGCAGAACGACGAGGCCGCTGCCAAGGACCGCTGGAACTACGTGCTCAACAGCGTGGTGAAGATGAACACCGGCGTGACCCAGGCCGAGGTGGACGCGGTCAAGGCCAAGGGCTACCCGAAGGTGCTCACCTTCACCCCCGGCGGCAAGAACAACGCCACCTGGGGCATCAAGGGTTCCAGCACCGGTCCGGTCGTCAACTACATCCGTAAGGAGATGGAGACTCCGGCGGTCCAGAAGGCGCTGGAGGCCATCGGCGTCAAGGACTGGAAGAACGGCGGCCTCAAGATCACGCTGACCATCAACGCCAAGGCACAGGCGGAGCTGGAGAAGCGGATGTACCGGGAGTACACGGTCCAGGAGATCTGCAAGGACACCAAGACCAAGAAGCAGATCCTGTTCACCCTCGCCGAGGACGGCAAGACGAGGATCGGCAAGGACGGCAAGCCGCTGTCCACCGACCCGAAGAAGGTCGCCTGCCGGTCCGAGGTCACCAAGGTGACCGACAAGACGACCTCGCTGCTGAACAAGTACCCCAAGAACGTCACGGCGGCTGCCGTCTCCATCGACCCGCAGACGGGCGGGGTGCTCGCCTACTACGGCGGCATGGACGGCACCACGTATGACAAGGCGGGCAAGAACGGCGAGGGCGGCCCGTACGTCAGCGGCGGCCACTCCCCCGCCTCGTCCTTCAAGATCTACACGCTCGCCGCGGCCGTCAAGGCTGGCATCTCGGTGGACTCCCACTGGGATCCGACGCCGTTCAAGCCCTACAAGGGCGGTTCGGAGATCCGCAACGCGGGCCGGGACGGCAACGACGCCGGTTGCGACAAGAACTGCAGCCTCGCGGTCATGGCGCAGAAGTCCTTCAACGTGCCGTTCTACAAGGTCACCGAGAAGATCACCCCGGGCAAGGTTGTCGATATGGCGGCCAAGGCCGGCGTCACGATGATGTGGGACAACAACGACAAGGGCCACGACCTCACCAAGGGCGACCCGAGCAAGCTGGGTCCGAACCCGTTCTTCAACCACGTGGGCTTCGGCCAGTACCCGATCACGGTGCTCGACCACGCGTCCGGCATCTCGACGTTCGCGGCCAACGGCATCTATCGCGCACCGCACTTCATCGCGAAGGTCGAGCGCAAGGTGACCGAGGACGGTAAGACCGTGTGGAAGCCGGTGCCCGGCACCGGGCCGAACACCAAGGGCGTGGAGCGCATCGAGCCGCGCATCGTCGGCGAGGTCAACGCCGTGCTCAAGAACTACAGCGGCACCAAGCTCAGCGGTCGCGACTCGGTCTCCAAGTCGGGTACCTGGCAGGCCAGCGACAACTTCGCGGGGGAGAACTCCAGCGCCTGGTACGTCGGCTACACGCCGCAGATCGCTACCGCGGTTTGGGTCGGCAACTACCTGCACGAGTCGGAGCCGATCAGGGATCCGGGTGGCAACAAGATCGGCAGTGGCAACCTGCCGAAGACCATCTGGACCCAGTTCATGAACAAGGCCGACGACGTCATGGGCTTCAAGCCCAAGCCGATCGAGGTCGGCTGCGGCGGCTGCATCGGCGACCCCGACGTCGGCGACGGCAAGGAGACCACTCCCACGCCGGACCCGAACGCCTGCGCCGCCAACCCGCAGGCACCGGGCTGCGAGAACCAGCCCAACCCGGGTGACCCGGGTAACCCGGGCAACAACCCGAACCCGACCCCGACGCCGTCGGGCACCCGCGGCAACGGGATCTGCATCCCGAAACCCGGCAAACCGTGTCCATGACGATCGGTTGAACGAAGAGGGACCCCCGCGGGGGTCCCTCTTCGTCTGTCCGGGCATTGACGACGCGGGCGATTCCTTGGCGCACGTCCCGGATTCTTTACGATCGGCCATACCAGCCGGCTGTCGAGCTCCAGCGATGTGGACGTCGTGATGTCATGCACGAAACCATGCCGTCGATGCACCTCGTGCGGAATGAGTGAGCGAAGTTCTGTTAGGCGTAGTACTCGCAGTGGCCGCCGTCTCTGACCTTCCAGACGATGTTGTCTCGCGTCTCACGGCCGTAGACGCCGTCCGCGCTGATGCCTACCTGAGTCTGCACCTGGATGAGGGCCGTGCGGGTTGCTGCATCGAAGGAGTTGCTCTGTGCGATGTTCTTGCCGTAGCAAACTCGCAGAGCCGTCTTCAGCACGCCGACTCCGTTGCTGTGGTCCCCGCTGCGCAGGGTGCAGTTGACCCCGGTAGTGCTGTTCTTGGGAATGTACTGAGGAAAGCCGTTGCGATTGTTGACGGTTCCGCTGACGTTGCAAACCGGATCGGCAGCTTGAGCAGGCGAAGCGACACCAAGGATGGTCGCCGTCACCGACAATGCGAACAACCCGGGGATCAACTTGGTTTTTCGGGGCACGGCGATGACCTTTCGAATAGGCGTAGATCCTAAATGGATTGGCCAATCTTAATTGTCGAGGGACTCGCGTACCACCCTCCTAGCGTTGGTTCATATTTATGATGATCATGGACTTAACCAGGAAATACGCCGCAGAATAGATCGCTTGGAAGAAGTGTGCTGTTTGCCATCGCGGGAAAGGTTCTCACCGCTGCTGTCCTCTCAGGTGCTTCCTTACGCATCTCGACGGCTCGTCTGTTGATCGGTGCCACGGCAGCCGGGGGCATCCGGTGAATGCGTGGCCGACCGACCGCTACGCGTCGGCACTATCGCGACCACTCGGGGACACGGGCAGGCCGCAAACGGTGCCACTCCGCCGATAAGCTCGGCGTAAACGAAGTTCGGCTCGCCAAGCTGAGCCTTGACCTGGTTCTTCGACGGGCATTGAGGCAGGATGACGGGCTATGAGTGATGTTCGTGAGCACGTGGTGTCGCCCGCCGGGGAGGACGGCTTCGTCCGGGGGCTCAGCGAGGCGATCGGCGGACCGCGCGGCGAGCATGCCGTGCCGGAGACGCCCTCGCGCGGCGGCCGGTTCTGGACGGCCGCGCGGATCGTGCTCGCGCTCACCTGCCTGACCCTGGCACTGCACTGGGTCCAGAAGTCGCCCTGCCGCGACGGCGCCTGGGCCGACCACAGCCAGTACACCAATTTCTGCTACACCGACGTGCTGGCGCTGTACTACGCCGAGCACCTCAACGAGGGCGCGGTGCCCTACGTCGACTACCCGGTCGAGTACCCGGTGCTGACCGGCGCGTTCATGGGCGTGCTGGGGCTGCCGATCCACGCGCTCGGTGAGAAGAACAGCGCGATCCCGCAGGCGACGCTGTTCTACGACGCCAATGCGTTCGTGCTCAGCCTGTTCGCCATCGCCTCGGTCGCCATGATCCTGTCACTGCGGCGGCGCAGACCCTGGGACGCGGCATTGTTCGCGCTGTCCCCCGTGCTGCTGGTCACCGCGACGGTCAACTGGGACATGCTGGCCATCGTGCTGGCGGTGGCCGGCATCTGGCTGTGGGCGAAGAAGTATCCGGCCGCGGCGGGGGTGATGCTGGGTCTCGGTATGGCGGCGAAACTCTGGCCGGCCTTCCTGTTCCTGCCGATCCTGATCGTGGCGATACGGTCGAAGCAGTACGCGGCGCTGGTCAACTCGGTGGCGGCCGGTGTCATCGCCTGGCTGGCGGTGAACGTGCCGGTCATGTTGATCAACTTCGACAACTGGCGGCGCTTCCTCGACCTCAACTCCGAACGCATCATCGACTGGGGCACCTCCTGGTACGTCGCCCGCCACTTCGACCCGTTCGGGCTGGAACTGTGGAACGACGTGCCCGCGGTGACGAACCTGTCGCTGGGGGTGTTCCTGCTGTGCTGCGTGGGCCTGCTGGTGTTCGGGCTGCGGGTCGAGACGCCGCCTCGGCTGGCGCAGCTGGCGTTCCTGGTCGTGGCGATCTTCCTGATCACCAACAAGGTGTGGTCGCAGCAGTTCACGCTGTGGCTGCTGCCGCTGCTGGTGCTGGCCCGCCCGAAGTGGCCCGCGTTCCTGGCCTGGCAGCTCGCCGAGGTCTGCTACTTCCTCGCCTTCTACGGCGAGCTGATGGGCGCCTCCGGCAAGCAGGTCTTCCCCGAGGGTGTGTTCATCTTCGCCTCGGTGCTGCGGCTGTCCACCGTGATGCTGCTCGTGGTGCTGGTCATCCGCGACATGGTGCGCCCCGAACTGGACGTGGTGCGGCGCACGTACGCCGACTCGCCCACTCCCGACCCGGACGGCGGCCCGGCAAACGACCCGCCCGAGGACGAGCGGGCGAAGGACGGGCTGGTCCCCGCCGTCGCCTAGCAGCCGCAGACGAGATGAACGAGCCCCCGCCACCCGGAAACGGGTGACGGGGGCTCCGTCGTTGCTGCCTGCCCTACGACAGGGTGAAGACGACCGCGTCGGGGGCGTCGACGCGTTCGATGCCGAGGCCGTCGGCGGGGGCGGTCAGGGCCGGCTCGTACGGCGTGCCCTTGGCTTCCTCGCGGAGCACCAGCACGGTCTTGACGCCGAGCTCGCGCAGCCGGTTCACGCTGGCCTGGTCCGGGAACGTCTTGGTCAGCTCCCGGATCTCGCCGAGCGTGGCGGGGGTGAAGCCGCTGTTGCCGTTGACGATCGGCGCCATCCGGTCCGTCGACCAGACCATCACCTTCATGTCCGTCAGCGGGTCGCTCGGCAGGACCAGCATCGGCGCCTGCGCGGTGGCCATGGACTGCGGTTGCAGCGGCACCACCGGGTGCTCGGTCACGTTCAGGCCCTCGACGATCACCAGCAGCAGCGGCAGGAAGGTGGCCAGGCGCAGCAGCGGGTGCGGGCGGGACGGCACCCGGTCCTCGGCGACCGTCTTGGCCTGCTCGACGAAGGCGGTCACCGCCCCGGCGGCCAGGATGGCCAGCAGCAGCGTGGTCCAGATGATCAGGCGCCCGGGGGTGCGGATGCCGCTCCAGCCGGGAAGGATGTCGTACAGCGTCATGTAGCCGGGGCGGCCGCCGACGAACTTCGTGCCCATCGCCAGGATCACCGTCAGCACGACGCCGCCGAACAGCAGCAGCCGCTGGCGCAGGGTCCAGATCGACATGATCAGCCCGGCGAAGGCCAGGCCGTAGAGCACGAACCCGGGCAGCAGGCTGGTCTCCCCCGCCGCCCAGCCCAGCGCCTCGCGGGCGCCGGAGTGCGCCTCGCCCCACGGCATCGACTGGGCGGGGCTGGTGAAGAAGCCGAGGAGCGGCGGGGAGTACCAGCTGACCTCGACGTCGGAGCGCTCGGCGTACGGGTGCAGTTCCAGGACCTTGAAGTAGGCCAGTGCCATCAGGCCGCCGGTCGCGGCGAAGATCAGGCCGCCGGCCGCGTCGAAGGACAGCAGCTTCCAGCCGAACGGCTTCGGCTCGCTCCAGAACCACTTCCGGCGCACGAAGTACGTGATCACGCTGACCAGCACGATGCCCGCCAGCGCGTACGCAAAGGGCAGGCCGATGCCGAAGCCGAGGCTGATCTGCCAGGCGGCGACCAGCCAGCCCGCCAGTGCCCAGCCGGGCTTGCGCAGCTCGGGGCGGTAGCCGTGGCGCAGCGAGTAACCGTGGCCGCGGGCCAGCATGGCCAGCGCGAGGGCGATGCCGCCGACCGACATCACGTGCATGTGCCCGGCCTGGGCGAGCCGCCACGGTGCGTACGCGAACGCCGCGCCCGCCACGGCCGCCCCGGTCTTGCCCGAGCCGAGCTGCCGCACCAGCACGTACGCGCCGAAGAAGGCGAGCGCGTGCAGCAGCACGTACATCACGTTGTAGCGGACCAGGGCGGCTTCGAGCCCGGTGCCGAACAGGCCGGCCGGGGCGTAGCCGAGCAGGGTGTCGGAGAAGGCGAAGCTGTACTTCTCCGGGTAGAAGCTGTTGGAGTTCCACAGCTGGGACCAGTCGCTCTTGAGCACATGCCCGGACCAGGCCATCTGCCACGCCTGCAGCGTGGGATCGCCGGTGTCCTGCGGGATCGTGTACGCCGCGTAGCGCAGGGTGGGCCAGGTCATGGCGACGGCCAGCGCGAGCGAGGCGTACATGGCCAGCGCCCACTCGTGCAGCAGCGCATACCGGACACCCCGTAGCACGCGGCGCGGCCGGGTCGGGCTCTCCTCCTCCGCCGCCGGGCTGAACCGGGCGAAGGCGTCCTCCTCGACCGGCTCGGGTGCGGCGTGGCGGGGGGCAACCGGTTCCTTGACGGCGGTCGGCTCCTTGGCGGGCGCGGCGTCGGTCCCGTTCACAGGTTCCCCTCTACTGCTGTGCGCGCAGGTACGCGATGTCGGCGGACTGGCCCTCCACCCCGCCGGGCGTCTCCACCACGGCGGGCGCGCCGGCGGCGCGCACGACGGCGGCCACCAGCTCGGGGTCGATCATCCCGGGTTCAATGCTCTTGACTGTCAGATTGTCGTGCCGATCGCGGCCGGAGTCGAATCCGTCTCGCGATCCGTTCGCATGCACCAGGTCGATGCGCCCGGTGATGGACTTCACCCGGTCGACGATGTCGAGCAGTTCCTCGCCGCCCGCGTGGGCGTGGCAGGTGTCCAGGCAGAAGCCGACGTTGAAGTCGCCGACCGCGTCCCACAGCCGGGCCAGCTCGTCGAAGCGCCGCGCGCAGGCGTTGTCGCCGCCGGCGGTGTTCTCGATCAGGACCCGGACGGGCAGCCCGCCGTCGTCGTGGGCCTTCTGCAGCGCCTTGCGCCAGTTGTCGATGCCGACCGCGACGTCCTCGCCCTTGTTGACGTGCCCGCCGTGCACGATGAGGCCGCTGGCGCCCACCGTGGCCGCCGCGGCGGCGTGCTGGCCGAGCAGTTTGCGGCTGGGGATGCGGATCCGGTTGTTGGTCGATGCGAGATTGAGCACATAGGGGGCGTGCACGAAGATCTCGACCGAACTGGCCCGCAGCGCGTCGGCGTCCGGCCGCGCCTCCGGCGCCTTCCAGCCCTGTGGATCGGCGAGGAAGAACTGCACGACGTCGGCGTTTCGCGCGGTCGCCTCAGCTAGTGGATCTTCATAATCGACGTGAGCCCCGATAAGCATTCGACCAGTATTACCGCTCCGCTCCGCACGCGCTCGGGTCGCGAGCGCAACCGGAGCCGGTTTGTTGCGTTGATTTCTATGCCGCACCGTGCTCCCCCAGCCGGGGACCTTGCGGGGCGTGCCTCCTCGCCCCCCGCGAGGCGACCAGATCCGGGGCGCACGCCCCAAGGGGAGATGCGCAATGTCGTACGCCATCCGTCGGCGAGCCGCGGCCTTCGCGGCGGCCGGCCTTCTCGCTGGCCTGCCGTTGCTGGGTGCGGGCCAGGCGATGGCCGCCGAGCCCGAGGCCGCGCCCGGCGTCAGCTTCGACGGCGGCGGTCTGGGCCTGCTGCTGTGCGGCTCGAAGCCCGCCACCGCCAAGATCACCGTCCCTGCCGAGTCCAAGGTGCGGCTCACCAACGGGCTGGGCCAGGGCGCGACGCTGCAGATCGACGGCAAGGACAGCGCGGCGGTCGCCGACGGCGAGACGGTGGAGGTCCAGTTCCACCGGGGGCCGGTCAAGGTCGCCATGGTGCCCGAGTGCCTGCTGAACCTGAACCCGACCTTCGAGCCGCTGACCGTGGACGTGGTGAACCGCTCGACGTCCACCCCGCCGAGCAGTGGCAACAGTGGCGGCGGTCAGGGCAGCGGGTCGACGCCGAGCAAGAAGCCGTCGGCCAAGCCCAGCCCCACCAAGGGTGCGAGCCAGTCGTCCGGCGGCAACCGCCAGACCAGCCCCGCCGGGTCGCCGGACAACACCGACGAGACGGTGGACGTGCCGGACCCTTCAGGCGCCCCGCTGTTCGAGGAGCCGCCCGTGGCGGGTGCCGACGGTGAACCCGCGCCCGAGGAGTCGCCGAACGGCTCGGTGGTCGGCAGTTCGAACAAGATCGAAACGCGCGACGCGAAACTGGTTTCATCCGACAAGGGTCCAATCGGACTTCTAGCAATTATCGCGACAGTGTGTGTCGTTGGTGTCGCAGCCGGGGCAATCCGCGCTATTATCGCTCAGCGAGCAACTCGGGCAGAGTTCGCGTAGAATATTAAATACTCCGCGGGGCGTCTCTCTCCAACATCGTCGGTGTGGTCGTTCCTCCCCAGGTCCCACCCAGCAGTTCGGATAGAGCGCCCCGCGGTCCTCCTCACGAGACGCGGCCACCGGATCCCCGGCGGCCGCGTCTTCTTTCGTGTGTCCAGATCCCGACCCGCGTGGCCCGCCGGGGACGGCGGCGGCGAGGGCGGGCGGCCGACCAGGTAACATGGTCGGGTTCCGTGTGCCGCGGGCCTATCCCGCGGCATTCGCATGGAACGACGCAGACCTCCTGCTACGGACAGTCCGTAGCCGAAGGGGCCGGTCACCGGCCCCGCCAAGCCCATAGGAGGTGAGTACGTCTTGCGTCACTACGAAGTAATGGTGATCCTCGACCCCAGTCTCGAGGAGCGCACCGTCGCCCCGTCCCTGGACACGTACCTCAACGTGATCCGCACGTCGGGTGGTTCGGTCGAGAAGCTCGACGTGTGGGGCCGTCGCCGGCTCTCGTTCGAGATCAACAAGAAGGCCGAGGGCATCTACGCCGTCATCGACCTGCAGGCCACGCCTGCGGCCGTTGCCGAGCTGGACCGCCAGCTGCGACTCAACGAGTCCGTGCTGCGCACCAAGGTCATCCGTCCGGAAGTTCGCTGACCTTCCCGACACCCGCGTTGCCCGGACCACTTCACGTGTGCTGTCGCATCCCTGTGGGAACCTTTGCGGCAGAACAAATGTGAACCGAGGAGAAGGTCATGGCTGGAGAAACCACCATCACGGTCATCGGCAATCTTGTCGACGACCCTGAGCTGCGCTTCACCCCGTCGGGTGCGGCTGTGGCGAAGTTCCGTCTCGCTTCGACCCCCCGCACGCTGGACCGCGCGTCCGGCGAGTGGAAGGACGGCGAGCCGCTGTTCCTGTCCTGCAACATGTGGCGGCAGATGGCGGAGAACGTAGCCGAGTCGCTGCAGAAGGGCTCTCGCGTCATCGTCTCCGGACGGCTGCGTCAGCGGTCGTACGAGACGAAGGAAGGCGAGAAGCGCACGGTCTACGAGCTGGAAGTCGACGAGATCGGCCCGTCGCTGCGGTATGCCACGGCGAAGGTGCAGAAGATGTCGCGTTCCGGCGGCGGCGGCGGTGGGGGCTACGGCTCCGGCTCCAGCGGCGGCGGCAACAACTCCGGCGGCGGCGGAGGCTTCTCCGACGACCCGTGGGCGACGGCTGCTCCCGCAGGCGGTTCGGGTGGCAATTTCGACGACGAGCCACCGTTCTGACAGGTGACCGTGCACGGTCCCCGGTCAGTGGAAACAGACTGAGGTAGAGATCATGGCGAAGGCTGCGGCCCTGCGCAAACCGAAGAAGAAGGTGAACCCGCTCGACAAGGAGGGGATCACCTACATCGACTACAAGGACACCGCGCTGCTGCGCAAGTTCATCTCCGACCGCGGCAAGATCCGCGCGCGACGGGTGACCGGCGTTACCACGCAGCAGCAGCGGCAGATCGCTCGGGCGGTCAAGAACGCCCGCGAGATGGCGCTCCTGCCGTACACCACCACCGGTCGCTGAGAGGAGGGCACCTGATGAAGATCATTCTTACGCACGAGGTGTCCGGTCTCGGCACGCCCGGTGACATCGTTGAGGTCAAGGACGGCTTCGGCCGTAACTACCTGCTCCCCCAGGGTTTCGCGATCCTGTGGACCAAGGGCGCGGAGAAGCAGGTCGAGTCGATCAAGCGGGCCCGCGGGGCCCGTGACGTTCGCGACCTGGGTCACGCCAACGAGATCAAGGCGCAGCTCGAGGGCCTGAAGGTCACCCTGTCGGCGCGCGCCGGCCAGGGCGGCCGCCTGTTCGGCTCGGTCACCGCGAACGAGGTCGCCGAGGCGGTCAAGTCCGCTGGTGGCCCGGCGCTGGACAAGCGCAAGATCGAGCTGCCGACGGTCATCAAGTCGACCGGCGGCTACACGGTGCAGATCAAGCTGCACTCGGACGTGACCGCCAAGTTCAACCTGAACGTGGTCGCCTCCAAGTAACCCGTCACACCGCAGAAGACCCCCGGACCACCAGGTCCGGGGGTCTTCTGCGGTTTCGGGGAAACCGCGGTCACATCGCGTTCGATTCCAGCACTTTCCCCGAAACCGATGGCCCCGACTCGTCCTGATCAGGACAGGCGCTGGGCGCGGTTGACGAGGTCGGCGAGGTCGTCGACGGCGCGTTCGTCCAGGCGGCCGGCCGCCTCGTCGGCGATCTTCGCGAGGTCGGCCAGGTTCACGTCCCGGGAGCCGTCACCGCCGCGCAGCGCCACGGCGAGGAACGCCGCCGCGTAGCACACCCGCAGCCGCACGTCGGCAGCCGCGAAGTCCGCGGACAGGTCGCCGACCGCGACCGACTCGTACGCCTCGGACGGCTGCTTCGTGGCCGGGTCCAGCCACCGCACCCGCACCTCCGCCACCCGGCCGCTCGCCTCGGGCTTCAGCCGCACCAGGTAGAGGGCGGTCACCGCGTGACCCGGTCCGACCTCGCCGCCGTCGACCTTGTCGTTGCGGAAGTCGTCGTCGGCGACCTGGCGGTTCTCGTACCCGATGAGCTCGTACGACGCGACGGTCTTGGTGTCGAACTGGACCTGCGCCTTGGCGTCCATCGCCCGCAGGTCCAGCGTGGCGGGCAGCCTGCGGACGAAGATGTCGCGGGCCTGGCGGCGCTCGGACACGTACACCACGAAGCCGTCACCGCGGTCGGCCAGCTTCTCCATCAGCTCGTCGCCGTAGTCGCTGCCGACGCCCACACCCAGCAGCGCGATCTGCTTGTCGGCCTCCTCGCGGACCTGGCGCAGCATCCGGTCGGCGTCGGTGGTGCCGGTGTTGGCCAGGCCGTCGGACAGCAGGATGACCCGGTTGCTGTACCCCTCCCGGAACCCGTCGCGCGCCGTCCGGTAGCCGGTGACCAGCCCGTCGCCGAGATTGGTACTGCCACCGGCCTTCAGCGAGTCGATGGCGGCGTGCAAACGCTCCTTCTCCGACACCCGGGTCATCTCGCGGACCAGCTTGGCCTTGTCGTTGAAGGTCACGATGGCCACCGCGTCGGCGGGCCGCAACTGGTCGACGAGCGTATGCAGGGCGTCCTGCACCAGGCCGAGGCGGTCGGGGTCGTCCATGGAGCCGGACACGTCGATGACGAACGTGAGCGCGGCGTTCTTGCGCTGCTCGCTGTCCTCGCCGCGGGTCTGCAGGCCGACGCGCAGCAGCCGGGTCTCGCGGGAGGCCTCGTGCGAGGCGGGCAGCCGCGAGCCGTCCACGTGCACCGCGAAGCCGTCGCCCTTCGGCTGCGGGTAGTGCTGGTCGAACGCGTTGACGAACTCCTCGGGGCGCACCGTGTCCGGGTCCGGGCGGCGGCCGTCGCGCAGGCGCCCGGCGGTGTAGTCGTACGAGGCGGTGTCGATGTCGAGGGCGAACGTGGACAGGTCGTCTCTGGAGGGGTGCTGTGGGCCCGTCTCGTTCTGCGCGCCGTCGCCGCGCGGGTGTGGGGCGCTGTCCGGCGCGCGGTCCGAGCCGCACGCGGTCAGGGCCAGCAGCGTACAGAGCACGACGGCGGAGCTCTTCAGTCTCATCGGGGCCTCCCGTGAAGCCGGTCCGGGCCGGATGATTCCGGCCGGGTCGGATACCGGACTTCATAGCAAGCGCATTGATGATCATTTACCGCATCTGTGGCGCACCTGAGATGAAAGCGGAACCGGTCGTGACCAAACCGTGCGCTCGCCGTGATGTAGGCAGAATGCCTCAGATGATGCTGAGCAGGACCGTGGTCGCGCCGCCCGCCACCACGGCCGAGCAGAATCCGATGGTGGCCGGTCGCCAGCTGTCGCTCGCCCAGCGCAGCACCGCCGCCATGGCCAGCGCGCCGAGCAGCGCCAGGCCCCAGCGCGGGGAACCGGCGATGAGATCACCGAGCGCGGCCGAGCGGGCCGACTCACAGCCGCCGAGCCCGGCCGCCACGCAGGCCGCGTCGGGTTCGCCGGACAGCAGCAGGGCCCGCACGATCAGCACGAGCAGCGGCACGGCGTAGAAGCCCGACGCCCACAGCAGCGCGGTCCAGTAGTCGCGCTCGGTGCGGTGCGGCTCCTCACGGCGGTCGCCGTAGCCGGTGCGCACCTCGGGGGTGTCGGTGAGGTTGTCGGGCCAGCGGTCGTCGTAACCGTCGTAGCTCTCACCGGTGACGTAGGTGTGGAAGCCGGCGTCGGCGGCCTGGCCGTAGTCGTTCGCGTGGCCGTAGTCCGCGGCCGAGCCCGAGTCGTCGGCGGTGCCGTACCGGTCGACGGCGTTGCGCTGCCGGGGGATGGTGGGGTCCGCCGGACCCGGCCAGCCGCCAGCTCTGACGTTGGGTGCACCGTGCTGCGGCGCTCCCCAGCCGTCGCCCTGCGCCGGCCACTCCGGATATCCCACGGTGGGAGCCTGGCGGAGACCGATATCCCAGGCAATCCCCCGAACCGGCGAGAATCGGCAGATGGCGATCTTATGGCGTACGCCACGCCGAGGTGAAAATCTTGGAAAGAATCTTGTTTGCACAGGCTGTGTGGAGAGAAACAGCAGCTCAAGCGGTTATCCACAGGCTGTGGGGGAAAGTTGTCCACAGTCTGTGCACAGGGTCCCCCACAGGCCTGGGCGGGTTGTCCACAGGTTGCCCCCAGCCTCATCCACCGAGGTGTTTGTGCGGGGTGATTCACGCGCCTAGGGTCAATCGAATCGGGTTCTGAGGGAGGCGCCGTGACATCGGTCGGGGACGGCGTACGCGGGCAGTTCACCGCGGTCCAGGCAGCCCCGGCGGCCGAACAGGTGCCCTTCGAGAAGACTCCCCCGCAGGACGTGGCGGCGGAGCAGTGCGTGCTCGGCGGCATGCTGCTGTCCAAGGACGCCATCGCCGACGTCGTCGAGATCCTGCGGGCCAACGACTTCTACCGCCCCGCCCACTCCACCGTCTTCGACGCCGTGCTCGGCCTCTACGGCCGCGGCGAGCCCGCCGACGCGATCACCGTCGCGGCGGTGCTGGAGAGCGCGGGCGACCTGGCCCGCATCGGCGGTGCGCCGTACCTGCACACGCTCATCTCGACGGTGCCGACCGCGGCCAACGCCTCCTACTACGCCCGCATCGTCAGCGAGCGCGCCGTGCTGCGCCGCCTGGTCGAGGCCGGCACGAAGATCGTGCAACTGGGCTACGGCTCGGCGGCGGGCTCCGGCCGCGACGTCGACGACGTGGTCGACCTCGCCCAGCAGGCCATCTACGACGTGACCGAGCGCCGGGTCAGCGAGGACTTCGCGATCCTGGCCGACATGATCCAGCCGACTCTCGACGAGATCGAGGCGGTGGGCGCGGCCGACGGCAGCATGCGCGGCGTGCCGACCGGCTTCAGCGACCTGGACCGCCTCCTCAGCGGCCTCCAGCCCGGCCAGCTGATCATCGTGGCCGGGCGACCTGGCTTGGGAAAGTCAACGGCGTCAATGGATTTCGCCCGGCACGCTGCGGTTCGAGCCGACATGGCGAGTGCGATCTTCTCGCTGGAAATGTCGAAGACCGAGATCGTGATGCGTCTGCTGTCGGCCGAGGCGCGGGTGCCGCTGCATGTGCTGCGCTCCGGGCAGCTGTCCGACGACGACTGGACCAAGCTCGCCCGCTGCATGGGCGAGATCTCCGAGGCGCCGATCTTCGTCGACGACACGCCCAACATGAACCTGATGGAGATCCGGGCCAAGGCGCGCCGCCTCAAGCAGCGGCACAACCTGAAGCTGATCGTCGTCGACTACCTCCAGCTGATGAGCTCGCCGAAGAAGACCGAGAGCCGCCAGCAGGAGGTCTCCGAGCTGTCGCGTGGCCTGAAACTGCTGGCCAAGGAGGTCGAGTGCCCGGTGATCGCGGTCAGCCAGCTGAACCGTGGCCCCGAGCAGCGCACCGACAAGCGCCCGCAGCTGTCCGACCTTCGTGAGTCGGGCTCGATCGAGCAGGACGCCGACGTCGTGATCCTGCTGCACCGCGACGACTACTACGACAAGGAGTCGCCGCGCGCGGGCGAGGCGGACTTCATCGTGGCCAAGCACCGTAACGGCCCCACCGACACCATCACCGTCGCCGCGCAGCTGCACTTCTCGCGCTTCGTGGACATGGCGATCTGACCGCAGGCCCGGCATGGTGCGCAGGCAGTGGGACGTGCTCGCGGTGATCTCCGCGGGCGGCGTGCTCGGCGCGCTGGCCCGCTACGCGGTCAGCCGGGCGCTGCCGCCCTCCCCCACCGGGTTCCCGTGGGGGATCTTCCTGGTCAACGTCACCGGCTGCATGCTGATCGGGGTGCTGATGGCGCTGGTCGCGCACGTGTGGCCGGGGCGGCGGCTGCTGCGGCCGTTCCTCGGCACCGGCGTGCTGGGCGGGTACACCACGTTCTCCGCCTATACCGTCGACATCGTGCGGTTGGCCGACGCCGGAGCGGCCACCGTCGCGGCGGCGTACCTGGTGGGCACGCTGCTGGTCGCGTTGCCGGCGGTGTACGGCGGGATGGTGGTGACCAGATGGCTGGTACGACGGTGAACGGCCTGCGGCTGACGGTGCTGGTCGGGGAGGGCGACCGGTGGCGGCACCGCCCGATGTACACCGAGATCGTGCACCGGGCCCACGCGGCGGGGCTGGCCGGGGCGTCGGTGCTGCGCGGCGTAGAGGGGTTCGGCACGCACTCGCGCATCCATACCGACCGGTTGCTGTCGCTGGCCGAGGAGCTGCCGATGATGGTCGTCATCGTGGACGCCGAGGAGCGGGTTCGCGGCTTCCTGCCGCAGCTCGCCGAACTGAGCCTGGAGGGGCTGGTCATGCTGGACCCGGTCGAGGTCGTGCGGTGAGCGGGCGCAGCGAGCAGCGGCGATGACCGTCCTGCTGGTGGCGCTGGGCGCCGCCGTCGGCGCGCCGCTGCGCTACCTGGTGGACCGGGCGGTGCAGGCCCGGCACGACGCGGTCTTCCCGTGGGGCACGTTCACCGTGAACGTGGTGGGTTCGTTCCTGCTCGGCCTGCTGACCGGCGGGGCGCTGGCCGGGGTCGTGTCAGGTGAGGTGTCGGCGCTGGTCGGCACCGGGTTCTGCGGCGCGCTGACGACGTACTCGACCTTCGGCTACGAGACGGTCAAGCTCGTCGAGGCGGGCGCCTTCGGGCAGGCTTTCGCCAACGTCGCCGTCAGCGTGACGACCGGCGTGGCCGCCGCCGCGGCCGGTTACGCCCTGACCGTCTGACCGGGTGGTGCCGGGCGCAGCGGGAGCGACCAGAGGGCGAAGGCTGCCGGGTAGAGCAGGTAGCCGAAGCGGGTGGCGGGCATCAGCATGATCGCGATGAGCAGGCCGGTCGCGGTGATCAGGGCCGCCGCACCGGCGTCGCGGGGTGGGCGGCGCAGCAGCCACAGACCGACGGCCAGGCCGCCGAGCAGCAGCAGCGCCAGGGCCACCAACCGCCCGCCGGGCACGTGCTGGGCGATGAGGTAGCCGAGCAGCGGTGAGGCGGCCGGGCTGGTGACCAGGCCGTGGCCGGTCGGGAAGAGGACCACGTTCTCCAGGAACGCCCTCGGCTCGACCAGCAGCGCCGGGAGCAGGGTCAGCACAGGCAGCCCGGCGGCCCCGGCGGCATACCGGCCACCGCGCCCGCGCACGAGGGCGTACGCGCCGAGCACCAGGGCGATCGGCCACGCCAGCAGTTTCATCGCCGCGGCGGCGCCCACCGCGACACCGGCCCAGCCGAACCGGTCGCGGGCGGCGAGCGCGAACGCCAGCAGGCACAGGGCCAGCACCGGCAGGTCGTCGCCGCCGGTGGCCAGGGTCAGCGCGCACAGCGGGAGCACGGTCGCGGCCTGCACGGCACGTACCAGCAGTGCGTCGCGCGAGGCGGTGCCGTCGCGCAGCAGCCGCGCGGCCAGCGCCACGGCGAGCGCGGTGACCAGCGCGAACCAGATCCGGGCGTCGGTCCACCAGGCGTCGCCGAAGACCGCGCGGGGCAGCCCGAACACCGACATGCCCGGCTGGTACGGCGTGTAGCCGAGCAGCGGGTCCGGCAGCGCGGCGATGCCGTCGCGCCCGAGGTAGGGCGTGCCGCTGTCAAGCAGCCGGTGAGCTGACGCCTCGACGACGAGCACCTCCTCCTGCGCCCGCCCGCTCGCCCCGCCCGCGCGCGCCACGGCCTGCGCGACGAGTGGCACGAGCGTGACCGCCACCCACGTTCCCGCGACGACCCACGCGCGGGTGACCGGATCGGCGCGGCGGCGCAGCGCGAGCTGGAGCAGGACGGCGAGGGCAGCGGCGGCGTAGCCCCAGACGGCGACCGCGCCCCAGGCGCGGTGGGAGGTCAGCGTTGACGAGGTCGCGGTGAACCAGGCGAACAGCGCGGACAGCGCGTACAGGCCGAGGTCGGCGGCTAGCCCGTGCGCGGCGCGGTCGACCGACCGCCAGATCCGGCCGGGCGCGCTGGGCACGCCGTCGGCCCCGGGGAACGCGGCGGCGTCGTGCGCCGCCGTGCCGGTGATCTGCTCGCTCATGCCGTGGAGTCTGACACCCGCTCGCCGCCGCCCGTGCCGGTGGTCCGGGAGATCCGGCCGGGGTTGCGCTTGGCGGGCATCCGGACGACCGCGGTCGGGTCGTGCAGTGGATCGGCCAGCCGGACCGGGCCGTCGTCGGCGCTGACCAGGGCGAGCACCTCGTCGAGGGGCATCGGCTTGGCGAACAGGTGTCCCTGCCCGGCGGTGCAGCCCAGGTCCCACAGCATGCGCCGCTGGCTCTCGCGCTCCACGCCCTCGGCGACGACCAGCAGGTCGAGATGGCGGCCCAGCTCCAGGTGGGAGCGGACCACGGCCGCGGCGCTGGGCGTGTTCTCCATCTGCATGACGAACGAGCGGTCGATCTTCAGTTCCTTGGCGGGCACCCGGGACAGCACCGACAGCGAGGAGTATCCGGTGCCGAAGTCGTCCAGCGCGATCATGCCGCCGACGACGAGCCGGGCCCGGTCGGCGGTGTCGTTGTCGGGGGCGTACGAGGCGACCGAGCATCCGGTCCGCTTGGCCTGGTACATCGCGATGTCGGCACGGCGCAGCAGCTCCACGAAGCCGCCCTCGCTCGGGGCGGTGGCCACCCCGGCGCTGGCGGACACGACCAGCGGCATGCCGTCGACGTCGACGGGTTCGTGCAGCGTGGAGAGCAGGTGCTCGGCCTGGTACAGCGCGAGCGCGGGCGCGGGCAGCTGGCGCAGCAGCACCGCGAACTCGTCGCCGCCAAGCCGGGTGACCAGCGCCTCGGGACCCGCGGCCGCGGACAGCCGCTGCGCCACGGCGATCAGCACCTGGTCGCCCGCGGCGTGTCCGAGGGCGTCGTTGACGTCCTTGAAGTGGTTGAGGTCGAGCACCAGCAGCGCGGTCACGCCCCGCCCGCCGCGGCGGCGGTCGAGGGCGTCCTCGGTGTCCAGCTGCAGTCGCCGCCGGTTGGGCAGGCCGGTGAGCAGATCGTGGGTGGCGTCGTGCTGATGCTGTCCGGCCAGGTGCTCCAGCTGGGCGTACGAGGTGGCGTTGCGGATGGCGGTGCAGAGCGCGCCGGCGAACGCCCGCAGCGTGAACTGCTCCCGCTCGGACAGCGCGACCGGGGCCTGGAAGCACAGGCGCAGCTCGCCGACGCGCTCGCCGTCGTTGTCCCCGACCAGCGCGACGACGGCCGTGGTGTCGGGGTCGACGGTGCCCTGGTCGGGCGCCGCGTGGTAGGTGATCTCGCCCTGGCTGCCGCGGACGAGCTGCTGCGCGCCGTCCAGGGATACCTCGATCTCGACCCGGTCCGCGGAGAACAGCCGTGCTCCGTTGTGGACCGCCGTGTGCAGCACGGTCTCCATCTGCACGACGTTCATGGCGTCGGTCGCCTCGGCCAGCTGCTGCCAGGCCAGGCGTTCGGCGCGGGCGCGCAGCTTGCCGCGGTAGGTCAGCTGGAGGCTGAGCACGATCGCCGGGATGGCGATGAGCAGCTGCGGCTCCTGGGACAGCACGGCAAGGGCGAGCACCGCGACGGCGAACCGGACGACCGCGGCGATGACGCGCAGGTCGAGGTGGGCCAGGAAGCGGTCTCGGGCGCGGGTCCGGCTGGCGAGTGCGATGACCGGCGTGACCAGGAGTTCGTCGGCGAGGAAGGCCGCGGCGAACGCGATGGCCAGCAGCTGGAGGTGGGCGAGGGGTTCGGTGGCCACGCTGCCGTTGATGTTGACGATCAGTGCGGCGATCGCGCACGTGATGGTCTGCTTGGCCACCGCGAAGGCGAACTTCAGCGGACCGGGCTGCGGGCGCTGGATCACCTTGACGATGAAGGTGCCCGCGGTGGCGCAGATGATCGCCCAGTGCACGGGCAGCAGCACGGCGGCGACGAGCAGGGCGGCGTCGGCCCAGTGCACCGACTGCAGGTTGGACCGGATGCGGACGTGCACCTGGGCCAGGGAGGTGAGCGTCACCAGCCCGGTCAGTGCGACGACCTGCATGAGCTGGTCGAAGGCGGCCGGATGGAGCACGGCGACGGTGACGGCCGCGAGCAGCACGAGGGCGGCCGAACACGCAACGAGACCGACGAGCAGGCGTAGCTGCCGGTCGGTCTGCTGCGAGGATGATCTCTGGCCGGTCACATCGGACTTCTTCCGTCTAGAGACAGATCGTCGTGAGTGCCGACAGCCTATGCGATTTTCAGTTCCAGTCGGTGGTACGCATCTGCGCCTCCCTTAGAAGCATCCCCGCGCTTGCCAAGTTCTGATGCAGAGCGTAGTTTCTGCACGGTCGATTTCTAGTAGAGGGTTCACATTTCAAATAACTGTGGCGATTTATCACGATTAGTGGTGAGTCGCCTACGCGCTGTGTTCACTTCCAGTCTTCGCCCAGCAAGCAACTAGGCTCATGTCGTGACAGAAGGAACGCCAGCCCCCTCACCTCATCTGACTCATGTGGATTCTCGCGGCGAGGCGCGGATGGTCGACGTCGCGGGCAAGGAGATCACGCTGCGTGCCGCCGTCGCGGCGGGACGTGTGGTCACCACGCGTGACGTGCTCGACCTGCTGCGCGGGCGGGGCGTGCCGAAGGGCGACGCGCTCGGCGTGGCCCGGCTCGCCGGCATCATGGCCGCCAAGCGCACTCCCGATCTCATCCCGCTGTGCCATCCCATCGCCATTCACGGCGTCACGGTGGACCTCACCGTCACCGACGACGGTGTCGACATCCGGGCGACCGTCCGCACCGCAGACCGTACCGGTGTCGAGATGGAGGCTCTGACCAGCGTCGCCGCGGCCGGACTCGCGCTCATCGACATGATCAAAGCGGTGGATCCTGCGGCGTCGATCGACGGCGTGCGGGTGCTGCGCAAGGAGGGCGGCAAGACCGGCCTCTGGGAACGCGAAGCCATGCCCGCGCTTTCCCGGCAGAGCCCCGCGCCAAACCTCACGGGGCCTGACACCGGGCCGCCCCGGGTCGTGGTGATCGTCGCGTCGACCCGCGCGGCCACCGGGGTGTACGAGGACCGGGGCGGCCCGCTGCTCGCCGACGGGCTGCGGGCCTTCGGCTGCGAGGTGGGCGACGTCGTCGTGGTGCCCGACGGCGCACCCGTACGCGAGGCGCTGCGCGCGGCACTGGACACCCGCCCCGACGCGATCGTCACCACCGGCGGCACCGGGATCAGCCCGACCGACCGCACCCCGGACATGACCCGTGAACTGCTCGACTACGAGGTCCCCGGCATCGCCGACGCGGTACGCGGCAGCGGCGCGACCCCGCTCGCGGCGCTCTCGCGCGGCGTCACCGGGGTGGCCGGGCGGACCCTCGTGGTCAACCTGCCCGGCTCGACCGGCGGGGTGCGCGACGGGCTGACCGTGCTGGCCCAGGTGCTGCCGCACGCCGTGGAACAGCTGCGCGGCGCGGACCATCCGGCCTCGGCCACCCGAGGCACCGAGGTCTAGGGTCGAATCATGTCGACCGCTCCTGAGGACTGGGTTTCGGCGCGGCGCGCCGTGCACGCGGCGGGCTGGCGGGCGCAGCTCGCCCCGGTGACCGTCCCGCTGGCCGAGGCCGACGGGCTGACCCTGGCCACCGCGCTGGCGCCGCGCAGCGATCTGCCCGCGTTCCCGACGTCGAGCGTCGACGGCTGGGCGCTGCGCGGCCGGGGCCCGTGGCGGATCACCGGCCGGGTGCTGGCAGGCAGTGTGCCCGCGCCGCTGACCGGTGACGGCGTCGCGGTCGAGATCGCGACCGGGGCGATGGTGCCCGAGGGGACCGAGGCGATCCTGCGGGTCGAGCACTCCACCCGCAGCGGGGACCTGGTCGACGGCACCCCGAAGACCGAGCAGGAATGGCGGATGCCCGGCGAGGAGGCCCGCGCCGGAGAGCCGCTGCTGCCCGCCGGCACGCCGGTCACCCCGGCGGTGATCGGCTTGGCCGCGTCCTGCGGGCACGACACGCTGCCGGTGCGCCCCGCGCCCCGCGCCGCGATGCTGGTCTTCGGCGACGAGCTGCTGACCTCGGGACCGCCCGCCGACGGGCGGATCCGCGACGCGCTGGGCCCGTCGGTCCCGGCGTACCTGCGGCGGCTGGGGGTGGCCTGCCGGCCCGCGACCCCGCCGATCAAGGACACGCTCGACGCGCACGTCGAGGCCCTGCGGACGGCCCTGGACAGCGGTGTCGACCTGGTCTGCACGACCGGCGGCACGATGCACGGCCCCGTCGACCACCTGCACCCGGCGCTGACCGAGCTCGGCGCGGCGTACGTGGTGAACACCGTGGCGGTGCGCCCCGGTTTCCCGATGCTGATCGCCGCGATCCCGCACGGTGGGCGGCCCCGGTTCATCGCCGGGCTGCCCGGCAACCCGCAGTCGGCCGTGGTGGCGCTGGTGTCGCTGGTCGTCCCCCTGCTGGCCGGGCTGGCAGGGCGGCCCGAGCCGACCCTGCCGCGGGTCACCCTGGGCGAGCCGGTGCCGGGCCGCGGCGACTACACCCACCTGGCGCTGGTACGGATCGACCCGGTCGACGGCCTGGCCCGGCCGGTGTCCCACGTGGGCTCGGCGATGCTGCGCGGCCTGGCCGGCGCGAGGGGGTTCGCGGTCATCCCGCCGGGGGCCAGTGGCCGCGCCGGTGACGAGGTCGAACTGGTGGAGGTCCCGTGAACCGCGTCGTCTGGCTTGAACTGACCACGGACGCCCTGGATGTGGCGCAGCACGAGGCTGCCGTGGCCGACCCCCGCGCGGGCGCGGTGGTGAGCTTCGCGGGGGTGGTCCGCGACCACGACCATGGCCGGTCCGTGGCCACACTCACCTACGAGGCGCATCCGAGCGCGGTCGACGTGCTGCGCGAGGTCGCCCAGGAGCTGGCCGACGATCCCGACGTGTACGCGGTCGCGGTGTCCCACCGGTTCGGCCCGCTGAAGATCGGGGACGTCGCGCTGGCCGCCGCGGTCTCCACCGCGCACCGCGCTGCGGCCTTCAACGCGTGCGCGCGGCTCGTCGACCTGGTCAAGCAGCGCCTGCCCATCTGGAAGCACCAGACCTTCACCGACGGCACCGACGAGTGGGTCAACTGCCCCTGACGCCGCCGCGTCCTGCTGCGAAAACAGGGAAACTGCTGCCTCCCGTACGCCGGAGGCAGCAGTTTCCCTGTTTCGGTGTCAGTGCTCGGCCGGTGCGCCCGCGGTGGCGGGAGCGGGGGCCGGGGTGTCGGTGCGGCGGGTGACCGGGAGCGGGCGGGCGACGGGCACGCGCTGGGGCGTGGTGCCGCCGAACGCGGGCTCGGCGCCGGGTCGCGACGGCAGCGCCGCGACCAGCACGATCAGCGCGATGGCCAGCGAGTTCTCGGCCAGCATGCCGAACAGCCCGTCGGCGTAGTGCGACACCGCCGGGGCCTGGTGCTCGTACGGCCAGATCGGCGAGATCAGGAACAGCAAGTAGAGCCCGATCGCGGCGCCCGCGTGCCGTGCGCCGACCAGCGCCGGGAACCAGATCGGCTCCCGCAGCCCCGGCGTGGACCGCCCGCGCGCCGCCAGCCCGCGACCGGCCGCCCGGCGGCGCAGCGCCTGGTCGGCGAGCGCGATGACGGCGGGCACGACCCAGACCAGGTGGTGCGTCCAGGAGATCGGGCTGACCACGTTCGCGGTCAGGCCGACCAGGGTGAACGCGATCAGCTCGTCGCCCTCGGAGTGTGCCGCCGCGGCGCGGGTCAGCCCGACCGCGAGCAGCACCAGCGCGAACGCGATCCAGAGCGGGCTGGGCGCGGTCGCGGTGTCGTACAGCCGCGACAGCAGCCCGGCCAGGGACTGGTTCGGCGTCATGTCCGCCACGCCGACCCGCTCCGTCTGGAAGATCACGCTGCCCCAGTACAGGGCCGACTCGTGCGGGACGATCACCCAGGCGGCGGCGGTGGCGACCAGGCCGGAAGCGGTGGCCGTGAGCGCTGCTCGCCACTGCTTGCTGACCAGGAAGTACACGATGAACAACGCGGGCGTCAGCTTGATCGCCATGGCGATGCCGACGCCGACGCCCGCCCAGCGCCAGCCGCGGCGCAGGGCCACCAGGTCGGTCATGATGAGCGCGAACAGCAGCAGGTTCACCTGTCCGAAGCCGAGCGTCTCGCGCACCGGCTCGATGGCGGCGAACAGCGGCAGCGCGACGGCGACGGTCATCCAGCGCGGCCAGCCGCACCGGTCGGCGACCGGGATCAGCAGCGCGGCCAGCACCATGCCCAGCGCGACCAGGCCGAAGACCATGTTGAACAGTCCCGCGGCGGACGGTGTGAGGGCGGCCATCGGCAGCATCAGCAGCGCCGCGAACGGCGGGTACGTGAACCCGAGGGTCGTGTCGGGAGCGATGAACTCGTACAGCTCGCCGCCGCCGCTCCACCACACCACCGCGCCGTGATAGATCTTCATGTCGAAGAAGTCGTACCACCGTCCGAAGTTCTGCTCCGTCACCCAGGCGGCGTAGCAGATGGCGGCGA
The DNA here is from genome assembly GCF_011297335.1 of Catellatospora methionotrophica. Taxonomy (GTDB): domain Bacteria; phylum Actinomycetota; class Actinomycetes; order Mycobacteriales; family Micromonosporaceae; genus Catellatospora; species Catellatospora methionotrophica. Next base: position 100,429 of record NZ_JAAOTJ010000004.1, read on the forward strand.
CGATGCCGACTCGGACGAGCGTGCGACGATCCCACTGCGGGGATCTCCAGTCACGGATGAAGCGGGGGATCCTGGTGAGGCGGGGCTGACTGCCAACGCCGGGTGCCGGCATGGCGTCGCCACCTCCTTCAAGGGGTCGGGTCTCGGCATCGTCGCGCGGCGACGATCCTCGGCCGGGCCGTTCGTGTCTGCTGAGCAGCCTAGAACGGCGCACCACTCCAGTACCTCCCGTGTTACCCGACCGTGTCCGATCCCACACGACTTTGCGACATTTCTAGCTGGTTAACGCAGCCTGCGAAGTTAAGGTGATTGGCGTCACACCATCACCTCTGGCTGGGAAAACGCACTCTCTGTATGTCGCAACGGCACAGCGGGGAACGAAGAAACGCCGATGTCCGGCCCCTCCCCGTGCTGCGTACCCGCATCAACCGAGATGTAACTGTTCCGTCGCCTTCTGCTGTGCCTTGCGCAGCGACTTCTGGGCCGACTTCTGCGCGTGGTGAACGGCCTTGCGCCCGCGCCAGCCGAGGCTGGGCGAACCGGCCGTGTCGACGGCGGCCAGTAGCAGGCCGGCCAGCAGCCCGAGGTTCTTGGCGAAGTGCACCAGCTCGTCGTTGCGCCGCTCAGGGTTCTCGATGCGCCAGAACGGGTGCCCGACCAGCGTGGCCGGGATGAGGGTGCCCGCCAGCAGGGCGGCGGCGGGCCGGGGCGCGGTGCCGGTGGCCAGCATCGCCCCGGCGACGACCTGCACCCCGGCGTTGACCCGGACCAGGGTCTTGGTCTCGGTGGGCAGTCGCGAGTCCACGGCTTCCAGCAGGGGCACGACCTGCTCCGCGAGAGGCTCCGCCTTGACGGCGTACCGGTCGGGTTTCAGCAGCGCCTGCGCCCCGGCGGCGATGAACAGGCCGCCGAGCAGGGCGCGGGCTACCCCTCGTACTGGTCTCATACCGCCATTATCAGGGACGTTCGCCCATGCAAAGGACGAAATCCAAACCCTCCAGCTCACTGTCGAAGAAGTAGTGGTACCGGTAGTTCTTCACGTCGGCGCACTCGCCCGTGTCGCTGGTGGCGTCGAATCGCGCCAGCACCTCCAGGGCGCCGGGCGAGCATTCGGTGAGCACCAGCTCGGGGTCCTTCTCGGTGCCCTGGTTGGCCACGCAGTCACCCGGCTGGGCGAACCGCGCGGTGCGCGGCGGCCCGGAGGGGGTGGCCGTGGCGACCGGGATCGGCGGGGCGTCGGCGCCGAAGGGGTTCGGCACGATCTTGAGCACGACGAGTACGCCGATGAAGATCAGCAGAGATGCCAGCAGCAGCGCGATGCCGATGATCGCGGGGCCTCGGCCGCCCATGCGCGGCCGGGGTGGCGGCTGCACGATCGGCAGCAGCTCGGTCGGCTGCGCCAGGGGCTCGGACGGGTATCGGTCAGGGGTGTGCAAAGCGGGGCTCCGCGGGGACGAGATCGGGGTGCGTGCCAAGGTACCGTGCGCGACATGCCCCTCGATTCCTCCATCCCGATGTTGTCGGTGACCGCGGGTGCAATCCTGGGCGCGCTGACCCCCCGGGTGGCGTATCGGCTGTCGGTGGCCTGGGGCGAGCCCACGCTGACCGGCTGTGCGCAGTGCGGTGGACCGTTCGCGGCGGGGCGGGCCGGGTGGTGGGCGTTCGCGGCCCGGTGCGCCTCGTGCGGTGTACGCCAGGGGCCGAGTCCATGGTGGACGGTGCCGGTGGGCGCGCTCGCGGCCGGGGCGACCGCGCTGAGCCTCGCCGGGAAGGGCTGGGCGCTGGCCGCCGGGCTGCTGCTCTGCGCCACCGGCGTGCTGCTGGCGGCGATCGACCTGGCGGTGCAGCGCCTGCCCGACCCCGTCGTGTGGCGCCTGGCCGTGGCCGTCGCGGCACTGCTGGCGATCGCGGCGGCGACCGGCGGCGGCTGGTCCGCGTACGCCCGCGCCCTGGGCGGAGGGGCGGCCCTGCTGGCCGCCTACGGCCTGCTCGCCCTGCTGACCGGCGGCCAGTTCGGCCTCGGCGACGCGAAGGTGGCGGGCGTGGCCGGCCTGCTGCTCGGCTGGATCGGCTGGCCCGCGGTCCTGGCCGGCGGCATGTTCGGGCTGTTCCTGAACGGCCTCACCGCGATCGTCCTGCTCGCCCTGCGCCGCGTGACCTGGCGCGGTTCCCTCCCCATGGGCCCCGCCCTCCTCACCGGTTTCCTCCTGGCCCTGCTCGCCACAACCCTCCCCCTCGACTAGAAGGAAGGGCACCTTCCCATCGCCATACGTGGTGGAAGGGCCCCTTCTCAAGGCTGCAAGGGTGCTGAGCCGGGGCGCAGCCTGCGGAGGCAGGTGTCGACCGGCTCAGATCAGGAACAGCCGGGCTGCGGCCTGCAGGGCCTGGGTGCGGTTGTGCACGCCGAGCTTGTCGTAGAGCCGCGCCACGTAGGTGCGCACCGTCGACTCGGTCAGTCGCATGCGCACCGCGATCGCGGCCAGGCTGCCACCGGTGCTCAGCTGATGCAGGATCTGCTCCTCGCGCGGGCTGAGCGCGGTGGACCGGGTCCGGCGGCGGGCCATCGCCTCGGCGAGGTTGGGCGCGGTGAACGAGGCCGGGGCCGCCGCCGCGTGCCGCACCGCCGACATCAGCAGCTCGACCGGCGCGGTACGGGGCAGGTATGCCGACAGCCCGGCCTGCAGCGCCTGCAACAGCAGCCCGTCCTCGGTGGGCCCGGTGAGCACCAGCCCGAGCTGCGGACGGACGGTGCGCAGCTCGGCGGCCAGCTGCAACCCGCCCTGGCCGGGCACGGCGACGTCGATGCTGACCACGTCCGGATCGAGCGTGCCGAGCAGGTCGCGGGTCTCCTCCCCGGTCGCGGCCTGACCGATCAGGTCGATGTCCGGAGAGGCCGCGCAGGCGGCGCCGTATCCCAGCCGCACCAGCGTGACAGGGTCAACCGCGATCAGCTTCACCGGCAAAGGGGACTCCTCGTGACGCCGCGGACACTTCCGTCCTACTGAGCGTCGCCGGACGCGCCGGTGTCACTGCCCTGTCACCGCGCTCGGCCGTTCGGTCGTCCCCGCTGGTCACATGAGGCGGAGCTGCTGGTCCCGGGGTCGTCGCGGGGTCAGATCGCCGAGCTGCTCCAGCAGTCCCGCGTCGACGGCCTGCAGGAACGGCGTCGGGCGGCAGTCCCGCTCGCTGCCGTAGCGGACCCGCCGCGCCGCGTGGCTCAGGTAGAGCCGCCGCTGCGCCCTGGTCAGGCCGACGAAGAACAGCCGCCGCTCCTCGGCGACCTCGGCCTCGGTCGGCGCGGAGCCGGGGAAGCGCAGCGGCAGCAGGCCGTCCTCGCACCCGGCCAGGAACACCACCGGGAACTCCAGGCCCTTGGCCGCGTGCAGGGTGAGCAGGGTGACCGCCTCGGCGCGCGGGTCCAGCGCGTCGACCTCCGCGCCGGTGGCCACCTCGCCCAGGAAACGCTGCAGGTCCTGCCCGCAGCGCAGGGCCAGCGGGGTGAGCAGGTCCACGGCGGCCCACACCTCGTCCGGTTCGGGTGAGCCGCCGCCCAGCGCGGGCCGTTCGATGAGCACCTTCGCGGTCAGCTTCAGCCGTGCCGCGACCGAGCCGGTCAGGCCGGTGGCCAGGCGCAGCTCGGCCAGCAGGGTGTTGACCCCGGCGCGGCTGCGCAGCCGGTCGTGCGAGCGCTTCTGCACCGGCACGCCCGCCCGCGACAGCGCGTCGACGATCGCGGCGGCCTGCGCGTCGGTGCGGTACAGCACCGCGATGTCGCTGAACGACACCGTCGTGCCCGTCACGCCGCGCACGTCGGCCTTCGTCCGGTGGGACACGCCGCCGACCAGCTCGTCGACCTTGCGGGCGATGAACGCGGCCTCGTCGGCGGGGCTGCTCGCGGCGTACTGGCCGATCAGTGCCGCCTCCGGGTCGACCTTGGCCGGGTCCAGGCGGCGGCCGGGCACCAGCGAGCTGGGCGCGATGGCCTGCACCGCGGCGGCCAGGATCGGCGCCGACGAGCGGTAGTTGCGGGTCAGCCGCACCACCCGGGCGTCCACGAAGTCGCGGGAGAACTGCAGGAAGAACGACACGTCCGCGCCGCGGAACGAGTAGATGGCCTGGTCGGGGTCGCCGATCGCGCACAGGTTGCCGTCGCTGGGCACCAGCAGCCGCAGCAGCGCGTACTGGTCCGGGTCGACGTCCTGGTACTCGTCGACGAACACCCACGGCCAGCGCGAGCGCAGCTTGTCCTGCAGCGACGGCTGCGCCTTGAGCAGCGTGACCAGGCGCGGGATCAGCTCGTCGAGGGTGACGCCCTCGTCGCCCGGCTCGTCCGCGACGATCAGGTCCGGCTCCTGCTCGCGCAGCAGCGACAGGGCCAGCGCGTGGAACGTCGACACGGTGACGTCCTCGGCGACCGGGCCGAGCAGCCCGCGCAGCCGGTGCCGCAGCTCCTCGGCGGCCCGCCGGGTGAACGTGATGGCCAGGCAGTCCTCGGGGTAGACGTTCATCTCAGCGCACAGGTACGCCAGCCGGTGGGTCAGCGTGCGGGTCTTGCCCGTGCCCGGACCGGCGACGATCAGCAGCGGCCCGCCCGGCGCCGACGCGGCGACACGCTGCATCGCGTCGAGCCGGTCCAGGAGCCCGGTGCCGACCTCCTCCATCCCGGCGAGCATCGGCTCGAACGGTTCGTGCGGGGAGGGCTCCGGCGGCAGCGGCGGCGCGGAGACCGGTTTGGTACGGCGTACCGCAGGCTTGCTCGCGGCCTGCTTCGGCGCGCGGGCCTTGCGCGGTGCCGGTGTCACCGGTGCGGCGGGCAGGTCGAACAGGGTGTCCGCCGTGTCCTGCGGGCGCAGCTCGCCCGGCTCGAACAGCCGGATCACGCCGTACTCGCCGTCGTAGCCCGGCACCCGGCTCACCTGCCCGGCCCGCAGCCGCCGCAGCGCCTCGCCGAGCAGCTCGCCACCGGCGGCGGCGACCTCGGCGATCGGCGCTTCCATGAGGATGGACAGCTCCGAGCCCAGCGCCGCGACCAGCGCGTTCACCCGGCCCTCGACGGTGCGGGTCTTCGGGCCGACACCCTCCAGCTCGCCGACGATCTCCGGCAGCTGCACCAGGTGGGTGACCGGGCGGGCGTTCGGCGCGGGCGTGCCGGCGGGCCGGTCGGCCAGCGCCTCGACCCGGGCCAGCACGCCGATGGTCAGCGGCCGCTCGCACACCGGGCAGATGCCACCGGTGGCGCGGGACTCGGCCGGGGTCCAGTTGACGCCGCAGTCACGATGCCCGTCCCCGTGGTACTTGCCCTCCTCGGGGAAGAACTCGATCGTCCCGGCCAGGCCGGGCGCGCCCGCGAGCGCGGCCTTGAGCGCGTGGTAGTCCAGCGCGCAGTCGAACCGGGTCGCCTCCCGGGCCAGGGCCTGCGGCGAGTGCGCGTCCGAGTTCGAGACCAGGGTGTACCGGTCGAGGCTGGACACCCGGTGGTTCATCGCCGGGTCGCTGGACAGGCCGGTCTCCACTGCGGTGATGTGCTCGGCGAGGTCGGCGTAGCAGTCGGCGATCGCGTCGAAGCCCGACTTGCTGCCCAGCGCGGAGAACCACGGCGTCCAGATGTGCGCGGGCACCAGGTACGCGTCCGGGCTCGCCTCCAGGGTGATCTCCAGCAGGTCGCGGGAGTCCAGGCCCAGGATCGGGCGGCCGTCGCTGGCCAGGTTGCCGATCCGGCCCAGCCGGTCGCGGAAGCGCTGCGCGGCTTCGAGGTCCGGCAGGTAGATGAGGTGGTGCACCTTGCGGGTGCGGTCGCCCCGCTTGTAGATCGTGGAGATCTCGGAGCTGAGCATGAACCGGGCGGGCTCCCCCGCCGCCAGCCGCGCGGGCAGCCGCTGCGAGACGCCGCGCTCGGCCTCGGGCGACAGCCGGAACAGGCCGGGCTCGGCCTCGCGCAGCGAGTCGCGCAGGTGCTCGTACCAGGCGGGGTGGGTGACGTCGCCGGTGCCGAGCAGGGCCACGCCCTTGCGCCGTGCCCACCAGGCCAGCGTGGGCAGATCGAGGTCCTTGCTGCACGCGCGCGAGTACCGCGAGTGGATATGCAGATCAGCAGTCCAGACCGGGGGCACGCAGCATCCTGACATGTTCGACGGGTCCGGCGGCACCCGCCACGCGCGTCAGTGAGAGTTGTTACCTACATCGCGCGCAGTTCGACCAATGTGATATCCGGCGGTGCGCCGACCCGCACCGGCGGGCCCCAGAACCCGGCGCCGTTGGTCACGTACACCTTCGTGCCGTCGACCTCGCCGAGCCCCGAGATGACCGGCTGCTGCAGGGCCGCGATCAGGTTGAACGGCACCATCTGACCGCCGTGGGTGTGCCCGGACAGCTGCAGGTCCACACCGTGCTTCGCGGCCTCGAACGCCTGGATCGGCTGGTGCGCCAGCAGCACCACGGGCTTGCCCGGGTCGCGGCCGTCGAGCGTCTTGGCGAAGTCCGGACCGCCCTCGCCGAGGTCGCCGCCGCTGACGTCGTTGACCCCGGCCAGGGTCAGCCCCCGGATGTCGAGCCGCTCGTTCTGCAGCGGCCGCATGCCCAGGCGGTCGACCTCGACCAGCCACTCCTCGGCCCCGGAGAAGTACTCGTGGTTGCCGGTGACGAAGTAAGCGCCGTCGCGCGAGCGCAGGTCGGCCAGCGGCGCGGCCTCGTCGCCCAGCTCTTCGACGGTGCCGTCGACCAGGTCGCCCGCGACGGCGATCAGGTCGGGGCTCAGGCCGTTGATGGAGCGCACGATGCGGCGGCTGTGCTCGACACCGGTCAGCGGGCCCAGGTGGATGTCGCTGACCAGGGCGATCTTGTAGCCGTCCATGCTGCGGGGGAGCTTGGCGAGGGGGATCTGGACACGCTTGAGCACCGGGTCGCCGAGCGCCGTCTTCACGCCGTACGCGGTGATGCCGGTGGCGGTCAGCCCGGCGAAGATCGCCGCGCTGCGCGCGATGAGCAGCCGTCGGCTCGGGTCGGCCGGTCCGGCGACCTCGGCCGGGCTCTCAGCGGCCGGGGGCAGGCCGGGCTCGGCGAGCATGGTCTGCGATGCGGCGGACCCGGTGCCGGCGGGGGCGGTCGCGGCGTCGTGGCTGGTGGCCGGGGTACGGTCGGCGGCCGGGCGGCGGGCCCAGGTGCGGTTGGCGATCACCCGGGGGATCTCCAGCACCAGCAGCGTGACCAGCAGGTAGAACAGGACGGCCAGCCACATGTAGCCGACCAGCGGGATGACCCAGGACGCCTTCGCGCCGACCGCCCGCGGCACGATGAACGCCGCCAGCAGGGCGACCGCCAGCGCGATGATCGCGATCCCGCCGATCCGGCGGCCGCGCTTCGTCGTGGTGGTGTCCTTGACCAGGCGCTTGTACAGGTACCAGTGGATCGGGCCGACGACGATCAGCACCAGGCCGAAGAACATCAGCGCTTGCAGCACCACGGGGGTTTTCCTTTCACCCGCCGGCGAAGGGCGGGAGCACGTCCACGGTCACGCCGGAGGGAAGCGGCGCGCGGCGGTCGTGCCAGGCTAGCCCGTCAACCAGAAAGCTGGCTGAAAGCAGCACCCGGCCCAGACCGTCCCCGTGCGCGGCGCTGAGTTCCTTGATCAGCTGGGTGAGGTCCTGCCCCGCGGGCAGCTCCTCCTCGGTGACGCCCGCGGCCGCGCGGGCTCCGGCGAAGTAGCGAATCGTGATCACAGTCATCCCCCGATGGCGGACATGGGGCGTACAGGCTGGAGGAACTGCGGGTCGTCGATGCCGTGGCCGGGCAGCTTGCCCCACATCGCCGCCCGCCAGCGCACGGCGATCTCCTCATCATCGGCCCCACCGCGCAGCAGCTCGCGCAGATCGGTCTCCCCGGTCGCGAACAGGCAGTTGCGCACCTGGCCGTCGGCGGTGAGCCGGGTCCGGTCGCAGTCGCCGCAGAACGGCCTGGTCACCGAGCCGATCACGCCCACCTTCGCCGGGCCGCCGTTCACCAGCCAGGTCTCGGCCGGGGCGCCCGCCCGCTCGGCCGGGTCGGGGCTGAGGTCGAACGCGGCCTCCAGCGACGCCAGGATCTCGTCCGCGGTGATCATCTGGTCACGGCTCCAGCCGTGCTGGGCGTCGAGCGGCATCTGCTCGATGAAGCGCAGCTCGTACCCGTGCGCGAGCGCGAAACGCAGCAGCGCCGGGCCCTCGTCGTCGTTGATCCCGCGTAGCAGCACCGCGTTGAGCTTGACCGGGGTCAGCCCGGCCGCGGCGGCGGCGGACAGGCCGTCGATCACGTCGTCGAAGCGGCGGCGCAGCGCGATCGTGGCGAACCGGTCCGGGTCGATGGTGTCCAGCGAGACGTTGACCCGGTCCAGCCCGGCGTCGCGCAGCGGCGCGGCGAGCCGGGCCAGCCCGATGCCGTTGGTGGTCACGGACAGCTTCGGCCGGGGGGTGAGCGCGGCGCTGCCAGCCACGATGCCGACGATGCCGGGGCGCAGCAGCGGCTCGCCGCCGGTGAAGCGCACCTCCTCGACGCCGAGCCGGGTCACCGCGACGGTGATCAGCCGCAGCACCTCGTCGTCGGTCAGGATCTCCTGCTTGGGCAGCCAGGGCAGCCCTTCCGGGGGCATACAGTACGAACAGCGCAGATTGCACCGATCCGTCAGCGAAACCCGCAGATCCACGGCACGGCGTCCGTACCGGTCGATCAGGCCAGGCTCGACAGAGGTCACCCCACGAACCTATCGCGTCACAATCGAAATGCGGTGGCCCACCGTCACCTGGCAACGCAAGCTCAGCCGCAGGCGCGCGCTCATCCTGCGCGAGCACGCCTCGGCCCACCCCCCATCTCACGCCCCACCTGCCGCAACTCTTAAAGAGTCGCGGCCTCAACCGGTCCCCGAGGGCGCAACTCGTTAAGAGTTGCGCCGCGATCTTGGCGGGGGAGGCGGCGGTTTCGTGGAAAGGGCGGTGACGTTGGGTCAGGTGGTGAGGGGGAGGCAGGTGGTGGTGGTGTCGCGGACGCCCGGGGCGAAGGCCGCGCCGAAGAGGGCGGTGTGGAGGAGGTACATGGAGAGCTGGTGGAGGGGGACGCGGTCGGTCCAGCCGTCGGCGGGTGGCCAGGTCTCGGCGTACGAGGCGAGGATGCGGTCGAGGAACGGCGCGCCGCCCCACAGCCGCAGGTAGGCCAGGTCGGTCTCGCGGTGGCCGCCGTGCGCCGCGGGGTCGACGACCCGGCACCGGCCGTCGGCGCCCCAGAGCAGGTTGCCGGTCCACAGGTCGCCGTGGATGCGGGCGGGCGGCTCGTCGCCGCCGACGCGGTCGAGCCCGGCCAGGACCCGTTCCACGCGGGCCGCGTCGCCGGGCTCCAGCGCACCCCGGTCCACCGACAGCCGCAGGTACGCGGCCAGCCTGCGCTCGCCGTACCACGCGTGCCACGGGCCGGGGTGCGGTGTGTTGTCCATCGGCGCGGACCCGTGGAACCCCGGCCAGGGCGCGCCGAACGCGGTCGCCCCGGCGCGGTGCAGCCCGGCCAGTGCCCGCCCGAACTCCTCGGCCGCCGCTGCCGAGGGCTGCCCGTGCTCGATCCACGCCATGCCGAGCAGGTCCGGGGAGTCCACCAGCACCTCGGGCACCGCGACGGTGCCGGTCTCGGCGAGCCAGCGCAGCCCGTTCGCCTCGGCGGCGAAGAAGCCGTCCGGGGCCCGCCCCGCCGCCTCGGGCCAGGATTTGGTGAAGATCGACTCGCCGTCGTCGAAGGTCAGGCGGCTGGTGTGGCAGATCGAGCCGCCGTCGACGGGTGTCTCCCGGATCCGCTGATGGTGCAGGAAGGTCGGCAGCAGGTGCGGATGCGCGCGCAGGTAGGCCAGGTCCACGGGTCCCATTCTGGGCCGTCGCCCCGCATCCGCCTCGCGGGCGTGCCTCGGCGCGCCTCAGCCAGCCATTTCCCGGATCCCGCGCGGACAGGCCCGATCCCGCACCCCGACCGTCCGCGACCAGCGCCGTTCGGCATGGAGCCAGCCATTTCCCGGAAAGCGAGGCCCGGAACGGCCTACAGTGCGGGCCACGGCCCGAGGCTGCCCGGGGAGACACCCTGTTCGAGCGCCTCGGTGAGCAGATGCGCCAGCGAGTACGCCGGGTCGGCCGCCAGCGCCCGCCGCAGCGCCGCACCGGCCAGCACGCCCTGGCCCGAGCGCCACGCGCACCAGGCCAGCAGGCTCGCCATGGGTGCCAGCAGTGCGGGCTCGCCGCGCCGGGTGAGGTCCAGCCAGAGGTCCAGCTGCCAGGGCTCGGCGTCGCTGTGCTGCCAGGCGTGGTCGCGGCAGCGCAGGTCCAGCAGGAGCACGGTGAGCCAGGCGGCCTCGTCGTCGTCGAGCCGCCCGCCTGCCGCGGCGATCCGCAGCGCGTCGTCGACCGCAGCCGTCCCGGCCCGCACCAGCCGCTCGTCGGCCGTGCCTTCGCCCTGGCGGGCCGTACCTGGCCGGTCCGGATCCGTCTGGTCCAACGCGGCCGCGCTGTCGCCGAGCAGTGCCGTCAGTCGCAGTTCGGCGCGGTCGACGGCCTGGGTCATCGCGATCGCGGCCAGCCCGCCGACCGGCCGGACCAGCTGCTCCACCGAGGCGCGGTCGGGCTGGGCGACCAGGCCCTCGTAGGTGGCGATGGCGGCCGCCGCCGTCGTACTCAGGTCGAACGGCGCGCCGCCGGGCGGCGTGCAGTCGTCGCACTGCAGGCAGCGGTATCGATCGCCGAAGTGCAGCAGCACCTCCCGCACGTGGTAGCCGCGGGCGTCGAGAGCGTCGGCGACGTCGCGGGTCGTCTGGGCTGCCGAGGGGTCGGGGCCGTACCCGACCAGCATCACCGACGTGATCGCGGCTCGTCTTCGGCCGGCGGCCGCGAGCAGCCGGCTCAGCTGGCGCACCGTCACGCCGCGGGGCCGGCCGAGGTCGGTGCGCGCGGCGACGCAGATCCGCCGGTCGGCCAGGCCCAGCACGACGATGCTGTCCGCCGGGTGGAAGCCGAGCAGGTAGGGCACGTAGCCGAGCAGGTCCGTGCGCTCGGTGAGGGTGTAGGTCGGGGAGTCGGTCGCCATGTGCGGCAGCCTTCCCAGGGGAACGCGACGGGGCCAGCGATGATCGCTAACCTGTGGATGACACGCCGGTCCATCCACAGGGGCGGGGAGCAGGCCGATGATCTCGTACGCGGCGATGGTGCTGGCAGGAGGCGCTGCGCGCCGGATGGGCGGGGTCGCCAAACCGCTGCTGCCCGTCGGCGGGGTGCCGATGCTGCGCCGGGTGCTGGCAGCCGTCGTCGACGCGAGCCCGCTGGTCGTCGTCGGGCCGCCGGAGCTCGCCCCCGCATTGCCCGCCGGGGCGGTGCTGACCCGCGAGGATCCGCCCGGTGGCGGGCCGGTCGCGGCGGTCGCCGCGGGCGCGGCGGGGCTGGCCGCGGCCGGAGCGGCCGACCGGGTGCTCGTCGTCGCCGCCGACCTGCCGTTCCTGACGCGTGAGGCGGTGACGGCACTGCTCGCCGTGGACGCGGACGTGGTGATGTTCACCGACGCGGACGGGCGGCGGCAGCACCTGTGCGCGGCGTGGCGGCTCGGCGCGCTGCGGGCTGCGCTGCCCGCGCAGCCGCACGGCGCTCCGATGCGGGTCCTGCTGGGGCACGCCGAGGTCGCCGAGCTGCCGTGGGCCGGTGCCGGTCCGGAGCCGTGGTATGACTGCGACACCCCGGACGAACTGCGCCAGGCCGAGGCGGCGCAGTTGCGTGCGGATCCGACGAGCGGTCCGCACCGCGCGGACGCGGGCTCGTGAGCACCACGGGCGAGGAGAGGCCATTGAGCGTGGACCTGCACGACTTCACCGAGGCGGCGTGTGCCGAGCTGGGCGTGCCCCGCGCGGACGTGGACGTGACGATGGTGCTGGACCTGGCCCGGGAGGTGGCGCACCACGCGGTGCGGCCCGGTGCGCCGGTCGGGGCGTACCTGCTGGGGCTGGCGGTCGGGCGGGGCGGTGACCCGCAGGAGCTGGCGGCCCGGCTGACCGCCCTGGCGCACCGGCTCGCCGTGCCCGATCCAGACTGACGTCGCGGGCGTGTGGCGGACATCGACGGGCGGCGCAAGACCGGGAACGGTCCAAAGGCCGACTTCGCGAATCAGTTTCCGGTCGGTAGTGTCTCGGTGACAGAGAACCCAGGTATGTCCGTCGGCGTGCCCGGATAGACCAGGTTCGACGAGGAGGCTCACCAATGTCGGAACTGTCGAACCCCCACCTGGCCGAGGCCGGGCTGCTCGACGAACCCACCACCGCCGACCTGCATGCGAAGGTCACCGAGGCCTGGCGGGAGTTCGCCCGAGCCCTGGCCGCGGCCCTGCCCACGCTGCCCGTCGGCACCGAACTGGAACTCGCGCTCGACCCGACCGCGTCGGGCACCGGCTCCGCCGTGTACGGCGTGAGCGTGGAGTGCGTGGAGGACGGGTCGCTGCAGGCGCGGGCGGTCAGCAACGCGAACCTGCCCGAGGGCTTCCGGCTGGAGCGGACCGCGATCGCGGCGATGGTCGCGCTGGGCTGGTCGCCGCCGGGCGTGCTGGCCGGGTCGCGGGAGAACTTCGGCACCACCGGGGCCGCGGACGCGCTGGCCGGAATGATCACGCGAACGCTGCGCGACGTGTACGGCGCACCGCACCCCGCGTTCCTCGTCTACGAGGCGCACGACCGCGAGGAGGAGCCGGTCGCCATCGAGCCGCTGGGCACCGCGCGGCACGAGTCGACGGTGGACGCGTTCCTGCCCTCGATCGACTCCCTCGACGCGAGCGGGCTGGACCTGGCCGACCGGGTGCGGATCGTGGTCTCCGCGATGCTCAAGTCCGACCCGGACGAGCTGCAGGTGGACGGCGACGGCGACATCGGCATCCGGGCCGGTTCGGCGATGGTGTTCGTCCGCGTACGCGAGAATCCGCCGCTGATCGACGTGTTCTCGCCGGTGCTGACCGAGATCGAGCCGACCGAGAAGCTGTTCGTGAAGCTGTCCGACCTGACCAACCGCATGCCGATCGGCCGCCTCTACTGCACCGCCGGCACGGTCTGGGCCTCGATCCCGGTGTTCGGCCGCGACTTCCAGGCCAGCCATCTGGCCCTGGCGATCCAGGTGATGACCGGGCTCGCCGACGAGCTGGACGACCGCCTGCACGGCGAGTTCGGCGGCAAGCGCTTCTTCGGCGAGGGCGACAAGTCCGCGGCCAGCACCCCCGAAGCTCGCATCGGCCAGTACCTCTGACCTGCTGACAAAGCTGGGCGGGCCGCGGCCCGCCCAGCTTTTTCGCGCGTACGGCTCAGAGCGCGACCTGAGCGAGCACGGCGCCGCCCGACAGGGTCGTGGCCATGGCCGCGGTGTCCGACACGACCCAGAGCGTGTCGCCGACGATCAGGCTGCGGCGCGGGTAGCCACCGGGCTTGACCTCGCCGACCCTGTCCAGCGAGCCGGAGTTCACCCGGTACAGCAGCGCACCGGCGCGCTGCTGTGCGTCGTAGGCGGTGTACGGGACGACCAGCAGGCCGGTCGCGGGCCAGTACAGGAACGCGTGCGGGTCGTACTCGGCCTCGCTCCAGCCGCCCGGGATCTTCTCCTGGTCGAGCCGCTTCGCGTCCGCGCCGCCGACGTCGAACAGCGACACCTGCAACCCGGACACCCGACCCTGGTCGGACGCGTCCTGGCCGACCCCGATCAGCCGGCCGTCGGCGACCGGGTGCAGGTAACTGCTGTAGCCGGGGATCTTCAGTTCCCCGGTGAGCACCGGGCGGGCCGGGTCGCGCAGGTCGATCGTGTAGAGCGGGTCGGTCTGCCGGAAGGTGACCACGTACCCGGCCGGGCCGAGGAAGCGCACGGCGTAGATCTGCTCCCCCTTGCCCAGGCCCCCGAGCTTGCCGAGCGGCTGGAGCTGCCCGCCGTCGCGACGCAGGGTGTACACCGCGGACTCGGTCCGCTGGTTCCGGCCGCCCCGCTGGCCGCTGGTGGTGGCGACGCGCAGGACGTCCTCGTGCTCGCTCAGCGAGTACTGGCTGAGCAGGTGGCCGGGCACGCTGCCGGAGGCGGCGAAGACCGGGCGCGGACCGGTGACGTCGAACAGGTACAGCTCGGTGCGGTCCTTGGCCTGATCACCCCGCCAGGTCTCGTCATGGGCGAGGTAGAGGTGGCCGCCGGTGCCGTACACGGTCCGCGCGTCGGCGAGCACCGCCGTGGGCAGGCCGTCGCCGAGCGCCGCCCGGTTCAGGTCGAAGCTGAGCACCGTCACCAGAGCGGTGCCGCTGAACTCGGCAGGCCTGCTGACCTGCCCGCAGTCGACCCGCCCACCGGTCCCGTCCGCGGTGTACGCGGGCAGCCAGCGCTCCAGCGGCGTGCTGTCGATGACCTTCCGGTTGGCGGCGAGGCGCTCGGCGTCGGTGGCCTTCTCCAGCCAGGTGAAATCGATCATCGGGTGCGAGGTCACCACCACGCGGGCGGTGCCGTCGGCCAGCCGGGCGTCGGTCAGCTCGGCGCCGATCTCGTACTCGCCGGTGATCCGGGGCGCGCCGGTCAGGTCGACCAGCCGGACCCGGGTCGCGGATGGGCCGCGCATCGGCACCCGCGCGTCGGCGAGCCCGTCGTAGGCGGTCATCGCGTGCACGGAGGTGAGTACCAGGGCGCGGTCGCCCTGCAGGAACAGCTGGTGCTGGCCGTAGCCCAGGTGCAGCGAGCCGGTCGCGCGCCGGGTGATCGGGTCGATGACCCGCAGCGTCTCGTTGACCACGGTCACGATGCGACGGCCGTCGGTCTTGACGATGTCCGGCTCGTCGACTCCCGCCTCGTGCGTGTTGGTGCCGGAGTACGCCGTGGTGGAGCCGCCGTCCGCCGCCCGTCCGGCGTCCGCGGTGGCCGACTGGGCGCGCGCGAGGAAAGCCTGCGCGCCGCCGGGCAGGCCCCACGGGGTCACTGCGCGCTTGGCGGCTTCGCGGACCGACTCCAGCAGGCCGTCGCAGGAGTCGTACGACACCAGGCGCAGCAGCGGCGCGGGTCCTGGGGCGGGGCGGTCCGCGATCGCGCCCCCGCCGGCGGCCGTGCAGCCGGCCAGGGACAACGTGGTGAGCAGGCAGAGCACGCTTCGTCTCATGACCGTGTTCGACGCGCGGATCATGTTCCCGGCTCCCCGGCGCCGTCAGTCGACCAGGCGGGACAGGACGATCATGCTGCGGGTGCTGGTGATGAACGGCTCGGCCCGCAGCCGCTCCAGGGCCTGCTCCAGGTGCGAGATGTCGGCCGCGCGCAGGTGCACCAGCGCGTCGGCCTCGCCGGAGACGGTGTACGCCCCGACCACCTCGGGGTGGCGGCGGGTGGCCATCGTGATCTGCGCGGGCGTGGTGCGCCCGGTGCAGAACAGCTCGACGAAGGCCTCCGTGCCGCCACCCACCGCCGCCGGATCCACGACGGCGGTGAAGCCCTTGATCACCCCACCGGAGCGCAGCCGGTCAACGCGTCGCTTGACAGCTGGTGCTGACAGCGACACCACCATGCCGATCTCGGCGTACGTGGTGCGCGCGTCGCTCAAGAGCGCGGCGATTATTCGCTGGTCAACGTCGTCCAACTGCACTACCCGAGGGTAGCGAGGTCGCTGATCAGCACGTTCGACAGGATGGGGCCGTCCTTCTCCACCTTGCGCAGATACCACTTCTGCTGCGGGGAGCGCTGCTGGTTGAACTGCCAGTTGCCGCGGGGGCTGATCACCTGGCCGACGCTCGACAGCAGGGTGTTGACCTTCGGGGCGCTGAGCGTGCCGTCGCCGGCGAGCGTCAGCGCCTGGTCGAGCACCGCGGCGGCGTCGTACGCGGCGACCGCGAACGCCGTGGGAGAGCGCTGGAACTTGGCCTGGAACAACGACGAGAACGTGTGGTTGGCCAGGTTGTTCAGGTCGGCGGAGTAGTGCATCGCGGTGAACAGCCCGCGCGCGCCCTCGCCGAGCTCGTCGAGTGCCTTGCCCTCGGCGATCGAGCCGGGGGCGTACAGCTCGACGTCGCTGCCGGGGGTCAGCCCGGCCTGCTTGAGCGCGGCCATGAACTTGGTGATGTGCGAGCTGGGCAGGTTGCAGAAGATCGCCCGCGGGTTCTTGTCCGCGATCTGCCCCGCGTACGACGCGTAGTCGGCGGTGGCCGGCTTGATGCCGGACTTCACCGTGATGGGCTCCTGCGCGCCGTTGCCGTACACGCTGGTGAAGCCGAGCATCAGCTCCGCGCCCGCGGTGCCGGGCACCGTGATGAGGCTGACCTTGCCGCTGCCGTTGCCGAGCCGCCGCCGCAGGTAGTGCGCGATGGCCAGGGCCGGCTCGTCGGTGAGGTATGACGTGCGCCAGATGTACGGGGCGCTGGGCATCTCGGCGGGCGAGGCGTGCGCGGCCAGCAGCGGCACCTTGGCCTCTTCGACCCGGTCGCGGATCGCGGGCAGCAGGTCCGGGTTGGCCACGCCGACCACGGCGAGCACCTGGGCCTTGTACAGGTCTTCCAGTGCCGCCGCGCCGCTCTTGGTGGTCTCGCCCTCGTCGGCCATCTCGATGCGCACCGCGCGGCCGCCGAGCTTGCCGTCGTGCAGGTCCAGGTAGAGCTTGAAACCCAGTTCGAGGTCGGCGCCGACCTCCTTGTTCGCTCCGGTGGCCGGGACGAGCAGACCGATGCTGACGCCGCTGCGCTCGCTGCTCGTGCCGGGGCTGGAGCAGCCCGCGAGGCCGCCGGTCACGCCCGCAACGCCAGCGCCGGTCAGCAGACCGAGCAGCTTGCGACGGTCAAGGCCGTCCAATGTGTCCTCCAGGGTGACTTCGGCCGGACGCGCGTACCGGTGGCACGGCCGTGGGGGTGACGCCAAAGATGTGGGCGCGCGGTCTTATGACCCACTGTGGCGTTCTACCGTGTCCCGGCACTCCCGTCAATGATCAACATAGGCCCGCGTCTCGGGATCTAGGATGGGTGGGTTCGACGCTGAGGAGGTCGTGGTGAGTCAGCAGCATCCCGAGGAGAAGAGTGTCGTGGTCGTCGGTCCGGACGGGCAGCCCATCGGCACGGTCGAGGTCAATCATGACGGTGCCATCGGGGGTGAGGAGGACCCGGGCCGTCTCATCGAGCAACCCGCCAAGGTCATGCGGATCGGTAGCATGATCAAACAGCTGCTCGAAGAGGTGCGCGCGGCACCCCTGGACGAGGCGGGCCGCCAGCGCCTGGTGGAGATCCACCGCCGCTCGATCGTCGAGCTGGAGGACGGACTGTCCCCCGAGCTCCGCGACGAGCTGGAGCGGATCTCCGTCGACTTCACCGAGGGCGCCACGCCGTCGGAGTCGGAGCTGCGCATCGCGCACGCCCAGCTCGTCGGCTGGCTGGAAGGCCTCTTCCACGGCATCCAGGCCGCCCTGGTGGCCCAGCAGATGGCCGCCCGCATGCAGCTGGAGCACATGCGCAACATGCCGGCCCTACCCCCCGGCACCCACCCCGACCCCACCAAATCCACCAGCACCGGCCAATACCTCTAACCCCACCAGCCCCACCCGACCCACCCCGGGCCGCCAGCCCTCCGGTCGCAACTCTTAAAGACTCGCGCCTTCCGTGAGATGGAGAGGCGCGACTCTTTAAGAGTTGCGGCAAGGGGTGGGGCCGGGGGGCGGAGGCCGGGCGGGATGGGGCTGGCCGGGGTGGGTCAGGTGGTGCGTTTGAGGAGGTCGTCGAGGTAGACGGCTACGCCGTCGCGGTCGTTGGAGAGGGTCACCTCGTCGGCGAGGGCCAGGATCTCGGGGTGGGCGTTGGCCACGGCGACGCGGTGGCCGGCCCACTCGAACATCGGGATGTCGTTGGGCATGTCCCCGAAGACCAGCACGTCGGCCGCGTCGATGCCCAGTTCGGCGGCGACCACGGCCAGGCCGGTGGCCTTGTCGACCCCGGGCGGGGTGATCTCCACCCAGCCCAGCCCCGAGTGCGTGAACGCGGCGACCTCCGGCGAGACCAGACCCCGTGCGGTACGCAGCAGCGTGTCCGAGTCCGTGTCGTCGGTCTTCACGAACGCCTTGATGACGTCGTAGCAGAGCGACTCCTCGCGCGGCCGGAACTTCAGGTCGTCCGGGTACGGCCAGTCGTCGACCTCGTCGCCCCACAGCGGCGCGCGCTGCGCGTCCAGCACCTCGACCAGCAGCTTCACCCGGCCGAGCCGGTTCTCCAGCGCCTCGACCAGCCCCGCCACCACCGGACCGGGCAGCCGCGCGTCGCGCAGCACCCGCGGTGCGGACGGGTCGCGCAGGTCCAGCACCCGCCCGCCACCGCCGAGCACCAGCAGGTCCGCGTGCGGCAGGTCGATCCGACTCAGCTCCTCCAGCCGGGGACCGCGGCCGGTGGCGCCCACGATGGGCACCCCGGCCGCGCGTACCCGGTCGAAGACGGCATGGGTGAAACCGCTGACGGTCTCGTCCGACCGGACGACGGTGCCGTCCAGGTCGGTGGCGACCAGCTTCGGCAGCCTCTGCGGTCGCAGCTCGTCACCGGGCGACTGCGTGCGGTCGGCCGCGTCCTGTTCCGGCACTTCGACGTGCCCCGAACCCCCGTGGTCGGGCACGCCGTTCAGGCCCCTGCCTTGACGGGCTCCAGCACGTCGCGGCCGCCCACGAAGGGCTGCAGCGCCTTGGGCACCCGCACCGAGCCGTCCGGCTGCTGGTGCTGCTCCAGGAGCGCCACGAGCATGCGGGTCGTGGCCAGCGTGCCGTTGAGCGTCGCCGCGGTCTGGGTCCGGCCGTCGGCGTCGCGGAAGCGGGTGTTCAGGCGGCGGGCCTGGAACGTGGTGCAGTTGGAGGTCGAGGTGACCTCCATGTACCGGTTCTGGGTCGGCAGCCAGGCCTCGCAGTCGTACTTGCGCGCCGCCGACGAGCCGAGGTCGCCCGCGGCCACGTCGATCACCCGGTAGGCCAGCTCCAGCTTGCCGAGCATCTCCTCCTCCCACGCCAGCAGGCGCAGGTGCTCCTCGGCGGCATCGGCCGGGTCGCAGTACGAGAACATCTCGACCTTGTCGAACTGGTGCACCCGGATGATGCCGCGGGTGTCCTTGCCGTACGAGCCCGCCTCCCGGCGGAAGCAGCTCGACCACCCGGCGTAGCGCTGCGGCCCGGTGGCCAGGTTCAGGATCTCGTCCTTGTGGTACGCCGCGAGCGGCACCTCGCTCGTGCCGACCAGGTACAGGTCGTCGGCAGGCAGGTGGTAGACCTCGGCGGCGTGCGAGCCCAGGAAACCGGTGCCCTCCATCGACTCCGGCTTGACCAGCACCGGCGGGATCATCGGCGTGAACCCGGCCTCGACCGACTGCCACAGTCCCATCTGCAGCAGGCCGAGCTGCAGCAGCGCGCCCACCCCGGTCATGTAGTAGAAGCGGGCGCCCGACACCTTCGCGCCGCGCTCGGTGTCGATCGCCCCGAGCAGCTCGCCGATGGCCAGGTGGTCACGCGGGGCGTCGAAGACCGGGCGCTCGCCGACCTCGCGCAGCACGACGTAGTCGTCCTCGCCGCCGCCGGGCGCGCCGTCCTGCACCACGTTCGCGATCGCGAACTGCGCGGCCCGCAGCGCCTGGTCGGCCTCGTTGACCGCGGCCTCGGCAGCCTTCACCTCGGCGGCGAGGTCCTTGGTGCGGGCCAGCAGCGCGGCCTTCTCGTCGCCGGCCGCCTTCGGCATCAGCTTGCCGAGCTGTTTCTGCTCGCCGCGCAGCGCCTCGAAGGACGCCACCGCGGACCGCCTCGCCTCGTCGGCGCGCAGCAGGTCGTCGACGCTGTCGACGGAGTCGCCGCGCAGGCGCTGGCTGGCTCGTACGGTCTCGGGGTCCTCGCGGAGCAGACGCAGATCAATCACGTCGAAAAGCGTACCGGCCCGCGTTCGGAGCTTCGCGTCAGTATTGCCGTAAGAACGGCGCGGCGGTGGTGACGGTCAATTCGATGTCGCCCGGCTCGTGGTCGTCGTCGTCTTCGGAGTCGGCGTGTGCGGCCGCGTGCCGCCCGCCGGGCGGCTCCGGTTCGCTGCGCAGCGCCGACAGCATGGCCAGGCCCAGCAGCGCGACCGCCACGAGCCCCGCCCACATGCCGCGCCCGGGGCTGGAGGTGAAGCGCGACAGCAGCTCCTGGTTCATGAACCCGCCGAAGACCCGCGGCAGCTCACTGGTCGAACTCAGCACGCTCGCCGCGGCCGCCAGCACCACCGCGAGCACGGCCGAGGTGCCGAGTGCGGCCATCCGTGCGACCGCACGGGCCACGGCCGGACCGCCCAGCGCCACCGCGATCGACGCGCCGAGCAGCATGAGCCCGGCCAGGTAAGGCGTGCCGCCGGTGGTCGACCAGACCGAGCTGGTCACCTGAGGGATGCTGGCGAAATATTCGTCGCCGGAGCGGGTGGTGTCGATGATCTGCCACTCGCCGACCAGCGATGCGATGGCCGCCGCGCCGCCGAGCACGACGAGACCCGTGGTCAGCCGGGAGCCTGTCGCCATCGCGCGCCAGCCGGGCCGGTCGCGGGTCACCGCAGCCGGGGCCGGGCCGAACTCCACCACATCGAGTTCCTCGGACATGGGCGCATCATGCCACGCGAAGTTGAGAAAACGGGCCCCTCCACGAGGGAGGGACCCGCTGTCAGAACGGTGCGGCCGGTCAGTTGCCGAGCAGACCGCCCAGCACTCCGCCCTGTTGCTGCTGCTGGCCGCCCGCGATGCCCGCCGGGGGCTCCTCGGACGGCTGCACCACGACGAAGCCCTGGCCCTGGAAGCTCATCGTGAACGCCTCACCCGTGCTGCGGCCCAGCAGGGTGCCGATGCCGAGCTGCTCGGCGCGGTGGTAGCCGGTCTGCAGGTTGGCCGACCAGCAGATCGCCGCCTGGGGGTCGGCGTAGGTGGGGGCGTCGACGGTCAGCACGACCGGGGTGCCCTTGGTGGTGATGGCGATCCGGCCCTGGCCCGAGAAGACGCAGTTGAACAGGCCTGCCGAGGAGAACATGCCCATACCCTGGACCATCTTGATGTCGTAGTTCAGCGTCGACTCGAAGGCCAGCACGTTGGTGCCGTTGACGCTGAGGGCGTCGCCGGGGCCCAGGTCGATCAGGTGCACATCCGCAGCACGGTCGGCCAGGAACACGTCACCACGGCCGGACAGCTTCATCAGCGGTACGCCCTCACCGGTGATCTTGCTCTTGAGCCACTTGGCCGCGCCACCGGAACCTAGCGCCTGGAACTGCACCTGGCCCTGGTAGGCAACCATCGCGCCGGTGCGCGCCATGACCTCGCCGTTCAGCTCGATCTTCAGCATCTTCGAGTTCTGCAGCGTCAGACCAGGAGTCGTGGACTCCTTCTCGAGGTTCTCGGCAGCGAAGAGTGCGCTCTGCATGTCGTCAGCCTCCATGAAAAACGGGGGTGGAGAAACGCACCGAGCGTAGTTGACCTGCACAAGAATGCACGTCGGCTTCACGACAGGCTTCGGCCTGCGGCTCAGCCCCAGCCGAGGTCGTGCAGGCGGTGGTCGTCGATGCCGAAGTGGTGGGCGATCTCGTGTACCACGGTGACCGCGACCTCCTCGACGACGTCGTCGTCGGTGTCGCAGATGCGCAGGATCGGGTTGCGGTAGATGGTGATCCGGTCGGGCAGCACTCCCGCGTAGTCCCAGCCCCGGTCGGTGAGCGCGTGCCCCTCGTACAGGCCGAGCAGTTCGGGCTCGCCGGGCGGCGACTCGTCCTCCACCAGGATGACGACGTTGCGCATCAGGTTGAGCAGCTCCTGCGGGACCTCGTCGAGAGCGTCGGCGACCAGCTCCTCGAAGCGTTCCCGGCTCATCTCGACCGGCATCGTCAGGACAGCTCGCCCCGGCGTAGCCGGCCCAGCCAGGCCGCCGCGTCGGTGTAGTCGGGGTCGGACAGTCCCGCCGGTGGCGGCACCGGCCGCTCGGGCGTTCCGCCGGGCAGGCCCGCCCGGGGGTACGAGCCGAGGAAGCGCACCCCGGCGCAGATGCGGCGCAGGCCCTGCAGCGCCTCGCCGACCCGCGCCTCGGCGACGTGCCCGGTGCAGTCGAGGAAGAAGACGTACCGGCCGAGCCGCTCGCCGGTCGGGCGGGACTCGATCCGGGTCAGGTTCACCCCGCGTACGGCCAGTTCGGTGAGGACCGCGAGCAGCGCGCCGACTCGGTCGTGGGAGATCCACACGGCCAGCGAGGTGAGGTCGTTGCCGGTCGGCTCCGGCGGCGTGCCCGGCCGCGCCAGCAGCACGAACCGCGTCGCGGCGTCCGGATGGTCGGCGATCTTGTCGGCGAGCCGGGTCAGGCCGAACCGCTGGATGGCGATCGGCGCGCAGATCGCGGCGTCGACCTCACCTGCGGCAGCGGCGGCCGCGGCCGCTCCGTTGGACAGCACGTCGATCACCGTCGCGTCCTGCGCGTACGCCCGCAGCCAGCCGCGGCACTGGGTCGACGCCTGCGGGTGCGCCGCGATCGAGCGCACGTCGGCCAGCGTGGTGGTGGCCCGCGCGGCGAGCACGAACTCCACCGGGATCACCACCTCCCGCGTGATCACCAGTGGGTCGCCGTCGACCAGTTCGTCCAGGGTCACCCCGACCGCGCCGCCGATCGAGTTCTCCCACGGCACGAGCGCCGCGTCGGCGTCCCCTGCACGTACGGCTTCCAGCGCCTCGGGCACGCTGCGCGCCGGGGTGCGGATCCCCCGCACCGCCGCCGGGACGGTAAGCAGCGCCTGCTCGGCGAAGGTGCTCTCCGGGCCGAGATAGACGAAACGCGTAGGCGGAACTCCAGGCATGAGATCAGCCTAGTGCGGTGAGCGCCGCACGCGTGGCCGCGGTCAGCAGCCGGCGGCGATGCGCAGGCCGGGCGGGGCGAGGTTGCGGACCTCCACGGTGCAGATGTCGGTGCCCGCGGTGACCAGGTCGAGCGAGGCGGGCGCACCCTTGGTCACGACCTGCAGCGGCTCCCGGCCGGACACGGTGAGCACGCTGTACTGCCAGGTGCCCGCGCAGACGGGGGGCCTGGTCACGGTGACCGTGCCGGAGTTGGGCAGCACCGAGGACTTGCGGCGCACCGCCGCGATGATCTGATCGCCGCTGGGGCGGCCCTGGCAGTCGGTGACGGTCAGTTCGGGGAACGGGCCGGGGCTGCTCGGCGGGGCTGACGGCGGCAGGCTGAAGCTGGGCGGCAGGGTCACCGCGCTGGGTGACACGGACGGCTGCGGCACGGTGCCGCCGGGCTTCGGCTGCAGCTCGGGCGGCACCCCACAGCCGCTGAGCAGAGCCACTCCGGCCAGGCACGCGATGGTGAGCAGTGAGGCCGGGTAGGACGGACGGGTTCGACGCAGGGGCATGGGCAACGAGACTAGCGCGCGTCGGCCATACCGGCGGTCATACCGCTGCAAAGAAACTGAGCGAACCGACGACCTGGCCGCTCTGCCACAGCGGCGTGGAGACGGCGTCGAGGGTGCGGCTGGGCGCACCCTGCGCGCCGCGCACCCGCAGCAGCCCGCGCGCCGGGCGCTTGGAGGTGAGCGCGAGCAGTGGGGGGATCTGCTCGCGCTCTGCTTCACCCAGCTCGTTGCCGGCGGCGGTGAAGTCGATCAGGCACAGCACGTCGCGTACGTGGTGACCGGCCAGCTCACTGGGGCGCTCCACCGAGAGCAGCCGGATCCAGGCGGTCGAGGCGGCGACGATGACACCGCTCGCGTCGATGACCAAACACGACTCCTCGGCCGAGGAGACCGGGACCGACCAGCTGTGCAGCGGGTCGACGGCGATCGGCTCCAACGGGGAGAGGGAGAGCTCGATGTGGGTCATCGCTGCTCACGTTACCCGCGCGCAGTGCCCTTGTCACCGGGGGCGGCGCCCTCCGGATGCCAGGTGTAACCGCTGCCCGCGGCGTGCGGCTGATTGACCCAGATCGCGGGGTTGCGGGCCACCTGCGACAGCTTCTCGGCGGTCGTGCCGGTGATCCGGCGGCCGGTGGAGTCGAGCACCCTGTCGAGCTCGCGGTACGAGGTGACGATGCATTCCTTGGGCAGGCCGTTGACGCTGATCGGTCCACTGCCGACGAAGGCGAGCACCGCGAACACCTTGATGTCCTGGCCGACCGCGGCGGAGATCGCCTTCGCGGCCCGCTTGGCGTCGCGCCGGGCCTGCGAGATGTACGGCGGCCGGCGGCCGCTGATCTGCACCACGTCCCCGGCGATGAGCACGCGGCTGCGTCCGTGCTGCGCGAGGCTGACGCTGAAGATGCCACCGGGGCCGATGGCCAGGAAGCCCGCGCTGGACGGCGGGGTCTTGGCCGACTTCTCGGCGGTCGGCGTCTGACTGGTGAGCAGGTCGTGCGGCCACTCAATGACGTGCCAGTCCCGGCCGAGGCGGTGCACCGCGCGGTTCTCGGCGGCGGACATGCGCCGCACGGCGCGGCGGCGGCGGGCCCAGTCGATGGGGGACCCGGGCGGCGGGGCGGTGTCTGGTCCTGACGGCACCGGCAGGCTCGGGGAGCGTCCGAAGGTCGGGCGCGGGAAGGGCGCACGATCGGGGTAGACGGTCATGGTGTGCCTCCGGGTGGAACAGACACGCATTGAGTTAGGTGTCCCTTACCGTACGTGTTGTTTTATCGATGTGTCAGGGGGCAAATCTGGCACTCAGCACGAATGAATAGATGAATGTCCGATTCAGCTTCATTCCCTGGGGCTCATCCGGCAGGTCTGCCATCTCAGCACCCACGAGATCTTCACGTGCCGGACGGAGGCTCGGTGGGCACATCGTGGGACACGGCGCCGCCCGTGCCACCGGAGCAGCACGGGCGGACCGAAACGTACGTGAAAGAGCAGGTCAGCGCAGGGTGAGCTGGCGGCCGAGCAGGCCCTGCCGCGCCCGGCGCTCGTCCTGCGTGAGCGGGGCGTCGACGGCCTTCGCCGCGGCGTACCGCGTCGCGACCGCGGCCAGCGGCTCCTCCCAGTCCCCGGCCTCCGGGGCCGACGGCAGGTCCCACACCGGCACGAGCAGCCCGTGCGCCCGGAACATCCCGGCGAACTTGGTCTGCTCGGTGAGCTTCAGCTCCCCCGCCGCGCTCAGCCGGGCCAGCGCGTTGAGCGCCACGTCCTCGCTGTCGGGCAGGACCCAGCGCACGTGCGACTTCTCCGGAACCCGGCACCAGTACGCCGACGGTGCGGCGGCCATCCGCACGGTCGGGTACACCGAGGCGTTGGCGGCGTCCAGCGACGCCGAGACCTCGGCGTCGCGCTCCTGGTCGGCGTCGAGCCAGAAGTCGAAGCCGTCGTACACCGTGACGTCCAGCGGCGCGTTGACCAGCAGATCCGCCAGGCGCGGGCCCTCGCCGGGCAGCGGGGGCACGTTCACCGGCGCGCCGGGCTCGCCCTCCAGCGCGCACAGCAGCGCCACGGCCAGGTCGCGGTTCACGTCACCGGAGCGCTCGTGCCGCTGCAGGCCGAGCAGGATCCGGCCGTCGGTCTTGGTCAGCGCGGGCCACGCCATCGGCAGGATGGTGGCCAGGACGACCTGCCGGTCGCCGTACTTCTCGACGTACTCCGGGGCCAGGGTGAGCGGGGCGGTCGCCGCGGGCACCAGCTCGCGCAGCGCCACCAGCTCGGTCTCGGCGGCCAGCCCGTCGAACGGGCGGGCCACGAAGACGTCACGCACCTTCGGCTGCTTGGGCTGCTGCTTCTTTTCGAGGCGGTTCTTCTTACTCATCGACCGTTCCTAAGCTCGGCGTCGGATCACCGGTCAGCTTAGTTCCGCCCAGACGCTCTGACCCAGACCGTCCCGCTCGACACCCCACCGGACGGCGAGCGCATCGACGATGGTCAGGCCACGGCCGTCCGGGTCCTCGGCGCCCGCCGTGCGCGGCCGGGGCAGTTGCTGCGCCCCGCCGTCGGTGACACGGACCTCGATGACCTGCTTGGCTTCGACGGTACGCAGCCGCCAGGCGAGCCGGACCACCCCGCCCGGCAGCGGCTCGGCGTGCCGCACGGCGTTGCCGACCAGCTCCGCGGCGACCGAGACGACATCGGCGAGCAGGTTCGGCGTGACGGCTCCGGCGAGGGCGGCGGCGAGGCGGTGTCGCGCCTGCTGTGCGCCGCGGGCGTGGTGGGGGACCACCACGCACCAGGCTCGCTCAGCGACAGCCATCGACACGATCATGCCTCCCCGGATGCGCGCGCATCCCTCTTCACGTCACCTCGCGGCAGCCGTACCTCTGCGACCGTACCTCCCCCATCCCGGGGACGTAAGGACACCCATCCGTTTTGTCGTTCAATAGTCTTTCGGACGAGATAAAGACCCAGACCGGCACCACCGTACCGCCGTCCGTCCCCGCTGTCCGCCTGCCAGAACCGCTCGAACACCTGGTGAACCTGTTCAGGGGCGATCCCTATCCCCCGATCGAGTACCTGGAAGTACACCGTGCGCCGGTCGTGGCCGGCGGTCAGCACCACGGCCTGCTCGCGGGCCGAGTACTTGTCGGCGTTGGTCGCCAGCTCGGTCAGCACGTTCGGGATGGTGGCCCGGTCCCCGTACGCCAGCGGCAGCCGCTCCGGCAGCTCCAGCCGGAACCGGCGGCGCAGGTCGGCGGGCAGGTTCGCGGCCGCGTGGCGAAGCGCTTCGACGAGGTCGAAGGGGCCCGGCGACAGCGTGCCGACCGCCGTGTCGGTGCTCGCCGCCAGCAACCGGTCGACCAAACGGGCCAGCTCGTCACTGCGCTGGCCGATCACCCGGGCCGCCTCGCGCCGGGCCTTGTCGTCGAGCTGGCCCCAGTGGTCGCGCAGCGTGTCGGCGTACCCCTTGATGACCGTGACCGGCGTGCGCAGCTCGTGGCTCGTCACGGCGATGAACAGCTCGCGGTCGGCCAGGTCGTCACCGGCGTGCTGCACCGGCAGCCCGGCGCGCTCGCTGTAGAGGCGGCCCACGGTCGCGCCGAGCAGCGCCATCACCGCGAGCTGGTCGGGATCGGCGGGCCGCTCGTCGGGCATGAACGCGCCGAGCAGCGCGGGCGTGCGGCCGTCGAGATCGATCCGGTGCAGCAGGATCCACCGGCTGCCCAGCGACGTGATCTGGTCGGAGGCCTCGTCGTCGACGGCGCCCAGCTCCACCCGGTAGGTCGCCGGGCCCGGCCGCAGAACCGCGGCCACGACCTCCGGCTGAACCGGGCGGCCCAACGCCCAGTCGGCGGTGCCGGTCGCGGCGATGACCCGGCCCGCGCCGGTGCTGTGCAGCTCGGCGACGGCCATGCCCGGCACGCCCAGCGCGTACTGGCCGAGGTGCATCAGGCGGTCCAGGGCGGGCAGGCCGCCGCGACCGGTGACCGGGTCGTTGAAGAGCGCGGCGATACCCAGCGTCAGCTCGCGGTAGGCCACCTCCACACGCAGGATCCTGCCTGCCCGAGCAGCGGCGCGCCAGAGTTGTGGCCGATCAGTGATGATTCAACGACCGAGGTGTGCCAGCACCTCGCCCGGACGGTCCGTGATGATGCCGTCGACACCCAGCTTGAGCAGCAGGTCCACATCGTCGGTGGCGTTGACGGTCCACACGTAGACCTGGTGGCCGCCGGCCTTCAACCGGCGCACCAGGTCCGGCCGTCGGCGCACCAGTTCCAGGCCCGGCCCGGCGATGCGGGTGCCGAACGGCAGCCGCCGGATCCGCAGGCCCGGCGGCAGCAGGTCCATCAGCTGCACCGTAGGCAATGACGGGAGCAGCTCGCGGGAACGGCGCACCGCCAGCGGCGAGAACGACATCACCGTCACCCGCACCGGCGCGTCTTTGACCGCGCTGGTCAGGCCGTGCCGGTTCAGCACGGCGCGCAGCCGGTACTCCACCGCCTTGCCGTACCGGTTGGGATGCTTGGTCTCGATGAGCATGCGCACCGGCCGACCGGCCTGGCGCGCGGTGTCTAGCAGCTCTTCCAGGGTCAGCACCCCGGCGGGCTCCCCGCTGGCGTGCCACGACCCGAAGTCGAACGAGCGCAGCTGGGCCAGCGTGTACGCGGCCACCGGCCCGCGCCCGTCGCTGACCCGGTCGAGCCGCCGGTCGTGTACGCACACCAGGTGCCCGTCACGGGTGAGCCGCACGTCGCACTCGACGCCGTCCGCCCCCTCGCGCAGCGCGCGGGCGTACGCGGCGAGCGTGTGCTCGGGCAGCGCGGCCGACGCACCCCGATGGGCGAACACCAGTGGGGACCGGTCGGGGGTGCGACTCACGCCTTCTCCTCGTTGCGCTCGCTCACGACTAGATGATCTGCGGCGGCAGGCCCTCGGCGACGGCGACGACCGGGCGGCCGGCGGCGGCCCAGCCCATCATGCCGCCGTCGACGTTGGTGACGTTGTCCCAGCCCTGCTGGCGCAGGTACGACACGACCTGTCCGGAGCGGCCGCCGACCCGGCAGAGCACGAAGACCTCGCGATCGGTCGGCACCTCGGCCATGCGGGCCGGGATCTGCATCATCGGCAGGTGGACGGCGTCGGGGGCGTGGCCCGCGGCCCATTCGTCGTCCTCGCGGACGTCGAGCAGGAACGCGTCGGCGGGCACCTCGGCGACGGTGGCGGTGGGGATCTGCGCAGCGAACACGCCTGCAAGTGTAAAGGTCACCAGGAGCCGTCGATCCGGCCGCTCGGTGTCCGGCCGGAGCGCAGCGGAGGCTGGACGACCGATCAACGCCGCGGAGCGGGCTCAGATGGGGTTGACCCATTCGGGATGCTGCTGCACCCAGGTGGCCAGGTCGGCATCGCGCATGGCGCGGAACAGGTCCTCGGCGCCGTCCTGCAGCAGCACGTACGAGACCCCGCCGATGCTCTGCGCGTACGACGGCACCCGGATGCCGGTGAGCGAGTCGGGCCGGATGTTGTGCAGCGCCACGATCAGGTCGGTCAGCGTGGCCTGGCCCGTGTCGAGGGTGAGCGACTGCCCGATGCCCCGGATGAACTGGTCCAGCTTGACCGGGTTGCGGGTGACCCCGCTGTCCAGCGCCTTGCTCAGGATCGCCTTCACCAGCTGCTGCTGGTGGCGTTGCCGGTCGAAGTCGCCACCGGGCAGGCCGTAGCGCTGGCGCGAGTAGTCCAGCGCCTCCTCGCCGTTCATCTGGCGGCAGCCGACGGTGAACAGGCGCTTGGTGTGGATCGAGCGCACCTCGGTGTCGACGCACATGTTCACCCCGCCGAGGCTGTTGATGACCTGGGTGAACCCGCCGAAGTCGACCACCGCGGCACCGTCGAACCGCATCCCGGTGAGCTGGGTGAGGGTCGCCGAGAGCAGTTGCACCCCGCCGCTGCCGCCCCCACCGGCCTCGAACGCCGCGTTGATGCGCTGACGCCCGCCGCCGAACGGGCTGCCGTTTGCGGCGGGTATCTCCACGCGCAGGTCACGCGGGATCGAGATGACGTAGGCGTGGTTGAGCTCGCGGTCGACCTGCACGACGAGGATGGTGTCCGAGCGCTGGCCCCCGCCGGGGTTCGAGGTGCGCAGGTCGGAGCCGATGAGCAGGTAGTTCAGCGGGCCGCTGAGCTTGCGCCAGCCGACGTACGCGTCGCCGTCGTCGCGGGCGCTGGGGTCGAGCAGCACGTCACGGCTGACGCTGGACTCGTAGCGGTGTACCAGCGCCTGCCCGGCGACCAGGCCTCCGCCGGCCAGCAGCACGAGGCCCACCAGGACGGCGATCAGCGCGTGCGGCCAGCGCCGGCGGCGGTGCGGTTCGGGCCGGGGCGTACGGGCGGCACGGTGGCTGTGTGCCCGCCCGCTGTCGGGCCAGCCGAGTCCGGATCGTGGCGACGCGTGTCCGGGCGGTGCCACCGAGGCGGAGGGCCAGCCGACGCCGGTGTCCCGGTCGGGTTTCCCACCGCCGTCACCGGAACGCCACGCGGAGCTGGCCATGCCCGCCTCCCCGGGAGCGAGAAATCCTCACTCTCAGCGTATGGACCGCTCACTCCCGGAGGCGTTGAATCCGAAATTACTTCTCGTTGTTGACGACCTCTGGATGCAGAAGTACGAAGTTGCCCAGTTTGTCGTTCTTTGCGGCCCGGAACATGTCCTTGGTGTCCTCGCCAAGGCCCTCGCCCTGGTACTTCCCATTGACGATGATGCTCTTGTACGTGCCCGCGTTGGTCTTGAGCAGCACCAGGTCCGCGCCGGCCATGTCCTTCATGGTGAAGAGGAAGTCGGTGACGCCCATCCCTTTCGGCAGGCTGAGCAGCATGGACTTGCCCACAGCGCTGATCAGCTCATTGACCTTGCCGAAGTCGGTGAGCACCCCGGCGGACCCGGCCTTCTTCGCCATCGCCTTGATCAGCTGCTGCTGGTGGCGCTGGCGGCCGTAGTCACCGGACCCGTCCGGCAGGTATCGCTGCCGTGCGTAGTCCAGGGCCTCCCAGCCCGCCATCTCCCGGCAGCCGGGCTTGTGCAGGAAGCGCGGGTTACCGCTGCGGCGCGCGTAGCTGTCCGCCTCGTGCTCGTCGGCGATGCCGCCGATGTACTTCGGCTTTCCCTTGACCATGTAGTTGTGGATCGACTTGGTCGGTGCCTCCACGCACATCGGCACCGTGCCGAGCGCGTCGATGAAAGTCTTGAAGCCGCCGAAGTCGATGACCGCCGCCGCCTGGAACGTCATCCCACCGGCCAGTTTGCTGATCGACTTGGCCGCCGACTTGAGGCCGCCCTTCCAGTCGCCGTTGCTGCCCAGGCCGTTCGTGAAAGCGCCGTTGATCTTCTGCTGGGAGCCGGGGATGTTCACGTCGCGCGGCACCGACATCAGGTAGGCCTGATCGTGGTTCTGCGACACGTGCAGGATGAGGATGGTGTCGGAGCGGGCGTTCGTCGCGTCCTGGCCGGCGCGGGTGTCGATGCCCAGCAGCAGGATGTTGAACGCGCCCTCGAACGCCTTACCGGCCGGTGCGGCGGGTGCTGCGGAGGTCTCCGGGTCGACCAGGTCGCCGCTCTCCGAGACCTGGATGTTGCCCTCGATGTTGCCGACGATCGTCTTGACCCCGATGATCGCCCCACCGGAGATCATCATCAGCAGCGCGCCGAAGGTGATCGCCAGCTTGGCCGACAGCGGGGTGCCGCGCTTCTTCTTTCCTCTGCCCGTCCCGGCGGAGGGCTGGTCCGCGTCGTTGCCCTTGCGAGCGCGTTGTCGCGGCACCGAGCCCCGTTGCTCGTTCTTGTTCAGCGTCGGTGTCGCCACGTGACTCCCCAGGTCCGGTGCGTGGTGTTGGTCGCCGTTACGTGGCGCGGTCACTTCTCTCTGTTGACGAACTCGGGGTTGAGCAGCGTGAACTGTCCGAGCTTGTCGTTCTTGGCGGCCTGGAACATCTGCATCGTGCTGGAGCTGAGTGCCTCGCCGCCGCTGCCGGAGCTGTTGTACCAGCCCGCGTTCGTCTTCAGCAGCACGAGATCCGCACCGGCCAGATCCTTCAGGGAGAACATGAAGTCGATCAGCGGCACGCCGTGCGTGTCCAGGATCATGGACTCGCCCACGGCCTTCATCAGAGCGTTGATCTTGTTGAGGTCGGTGAGCACACCACTCGAACCGGCCTTCTTCGCCATCGCCTTGATCAGCTGCTGCTGGTGGCGCTGGCGGCCGTAGTCGCCGTCGTCGAGCGATTTGCGAATGCGCGAGTAGTCCAGGGCCTCCCAGCCCGGCTTCTCCCGGCAGCCCTTCTTGTGCACGTACGGCTTGTAGCCACGGCCTGCGGCGGTGTGCTCGTTGACGTAAGTGATCTTGCCGTTGACGTGGTAGTAGTGCAGCGACTCGGAGTCTTCCTCGACGCAGACGTTCACCGAGCCGAGGGCGTCGATGATCTTCTTGAAGCCGCCGAAGTCGATGACTGCCGCGCCGTCGAAGGTGATGCCGGTCAGCTTGGTGACCGTCTTCGCGGTCAGGCCCAGTCCACCGGCCCAGCCACCGCCGTTCTGCGCGCCGAAGTAGAAGGCCGCATTGATCTTGTCGCTGCCGCCGCTGTACTTGGTCTTGGGGTTGGCCGGGATGCTGACCTGCGTGTCACGCGGGATCGACATCAGGTACGCCTGGTCGTGCGTGGCCGGGATGTGCAGCAGCAGCACGGTGTCCGCGCGGGCGTTGTTCTTCTCCTGGGTGGCGCGCACGTCGATGCCGAGCAGCAGCATGTCGATCGCGCCCGTGAGGTCGTTGCCCTCCGGGCCCGCGTCGGTCTTGCCCGCGTCACCGAGGACGTCGACGACCGAGACGTTCTCCGTCAGGTTGCCCTCGAAGGACCTGATGCCGACGATCGCGCCACCGGCCACCATCATCAGCAGGGCGCCGAAGGTCAGCGTCAGCTTCGCCCAGAGGGGGGCGGCGCGCTTGGTCTTCTTCTTGCCCTTGGACTTGCCCTTGCTCAGCGAGTGTCCGGCCTTCTTGCCGGCGGGCTCGTCGTAGGCGTCCGCGTAGGGGTCTGCGGGCTGTCGGCGGCTTCGCTGGCTGGGCACGGCGTTCTTCGAACCGCCTCGCCGCTGCTTGTTCGCCACGCGTCCCCCCGGGGGTCTGGTTAGCCGTAGACCGAGCCACTGTAATGGCTCGGTCTACGGAACCGCGAGGCTGCATAGACCAAATCAGATGGATTTAGGCCTATTTGTGATAAATTTTCATTGCTAATTATTGACAGAGGGCGACGGAGGCGGGCTGACGTTGGTCTCGTACCACTGCTTCATGGTGTCCTTGCCGACCGCGTCGTAGAGCGCGACCGCCTTCTCCTTGTCCGAGACGACCACACTCTCCCCGCCGACCATCTGGCTGCCCTTGTGCGGGTTCGTCAGGAAGATCAGGTCGTCGCTGCGGATGCCGCGGAACTGGATCGCCATGTCGATCAGCTTGAAGTCCTGGTCGACGGTGACCGCGCTGGTGACCGCGCCGAGGAAGTCGTTCAGCTTGCCGGGGCTGGTCACGATGCCGCCGCTGACGGCCTTGTCCAGCAGTGCCTTGAGCAGCTGCTGCTGGTGGCGCATGCGGGCGAAGTCGCCGTCCGGGAACTGCTTGCGCTGCCGGGCGTAGTCCAGGGCCTCCGCGCCGTTGAGGTGCATGGTGCCCTTGGTGAAGGTGCGCTTCGGCTTGTGGATCGAGGTGATGGTCTTCTCGATCTTCATGTCCACGCCGCCCAGCGCGTCGACCACCTCGGTGAAGCCGCCGAAGTCGATCAGCATCACGTGGTCCATCCGCACCGAGGTGTAGCACTCGACCGTCTTCACCAGCAACGGCATGCCACCGAACGCGTACGCCGCGTTCAGCTTCGCCTTGCGAGTGCCGCAGTCGGCCGCGGCGGCGTCCTTCGGAATGTAGACGTGCAGGTCACGAGGCAGCGAGATCAGGTACGCCCGGTCCTGGGAGGACGGGATGTGCATGACGATCATGGTGTCGGTGCGCCACTCGCCGCCCTTGTCGGTGGCCGCGTCCGGGTCTCGCGAGTCGCTGCCCACCAGCAGGATGTTCTGGCTGCCGTTGACCGTCTTGGGCGGCCGCCCGCCGGTCAGCGCCGAGAACGGGTCGGTGCGCGACAGGTCGCCCTCGACGCTCTTGGCGTAGAGCCACGCACCGCCCAGGCCCAGGCCACCGCACAGGGCCAGCGCGATCAGGGCGACCAGCGCGATCCGGCCCCACTTGGGCTGGGCCTTCTTCTTCGAGGCGCCGTACGTGTTGCCGGAACCGGCCACCGGCACCCGCGCCGAGCTCGCGCCCCGCCCGCGCGACGAGGACGACGACGTCCGGGCCGCACCCGACGACGGTCCGGACGGCACGGAGGCGCGCCCGGTCGTGGCCTTCGGCGCCGATCCGCGGCCTGACGCCTTGTCCTCCGACGACGAGCCGCCGGACGCCGCCGCGCCCGATGCCGCGCTGCCGGATGCGGTGCTGCGGTAGGTGCCCGCACTCTTGTCGCCGCCCGACGAGCCGCGCACCGACGGGTACGGGCCGGTGGGCAGGTCGGTGAAGTTGCCCGGGGGCGGCGTCACCGACGCGCGGCCGACCGACGCCCGGCCGGTCGGGCGCTGTGCGGGCGTGGCCTGCGGAGTCGAGGACGCATCCCCGGCTCCGGCGTCCCCAGCCTGGGGGGTGGCCTCGGGTTCGTCAGGCGTCTGCTGGGACATGAGAACCAGCCTACGAGGCGGCCGCGACAACCTCCGGGTACGCGATGATCGTGGCGCGGCAGGTCACACGCCGGTTGCCTCAGGAACGGCCTTGATCACGACAGTGTCGTGTACCTGCCACGGTGGTGCAGCAGCGGAGATGCCGCGTCACCGAGCGTGATCTCCATCAGGCTCGCCTCGACCAGCAGCCCCCAGCCGAACGGCCGGTGGCCGTCGAGCCGGCAGCCCGCCCACGTCGTCGTGCCCGCCGGAATCGGCCCGTACGGCGTCTGCGTCCACGGTTCCTGCTTGAACAGGCCGCCCGGCGCGGGCATCAGCCCGGCGAACCGGTCGGCCAGCTGCCGGTGCGGCTCCCCCAGCGGCGTCACCGCGAACACGCCCGCCCGCTCGATGGCCGGCCACAGCTCCGACTCGTCGTCGACGACGCCCAGCAGCCGTCCCGGCTCCCCGTCGACCACCAGCGTCGACGACACCGTCAGCCCCGCCGGGCCGGGCGCGGTCCACAGGCACACCGTCATGCCGAACCGCCCCCGTAGCCGCCGCACATCGCTGCGCGCCGACTCCGGAGTCGCGAACGGATCAGTGTCATGAATCACGCCGCTGCTCCTCCCATAAGGAAGGGCACCTTCACATCGCTCCGCGTTGTGGAAGGTGCCCTTCCGAACGGGCGGTCCTGCTGGTGCTACTAATGGCGCAGCTCAGACGGGACCGCCCGTACCGATCAGGTCCAGGCGAGGAACATCGCCTCGGGGTCGGCCAGGAAGGCGCCGATGTCCCGCAGGAACTTCGAGCCCAGCTCGCCGTCGATGATGCGGTGGTCGAAGGACAGGCCGAGGGTGGTCACCTGGCGGAGCTTGACCTTGCCCTTGTGCGCCCACGGGGTCTCCCGCACCGCGCCGAAGGCCAGGATCGCGGCCTCGCCCGGCGGCAGGATCGGGGTGCCGGTGTCCACGCCGAACACGCCCACGTTGGTGATCGTGAACGTGCCGCCGGACATCGCCGACGGCGGCGTCTTGCCCGACTTCGCCGTCGCCACCAGGTCGGTCATCGCGTCGGCCAGCTCCCGCAGGGACAGGCGTCCCGCGTCGGCGATGTTCGGCACGATGAGGCCGCGCTCGGTGGCCGCGGCGATGCCCAGGTTCACGTAGTTCTTGACCACGATCTCCTGCGCCGCCTCGTCCCACGACGAGTTGACCATCGGGTGGCGCTGGGCCGCGAGCAGCACGGCCTTGGCGACCAGCAGCAGCGGCGAGACGCGTACGTCACGCCACTCGCGGTTGGCCTTCAGCCGCTCCAGCGCCTTCATCGACCGCGTCATGTCGACCGTCAGGAACTCGGTGACGTGCGGAGCCGTGAAGGCCGAGGCGACCATGTTGGCGGCGGTCAGCTTGCGTACACCCTTGATGGGCACCCGGGTCTCGCGCTCGCCGGGGACCATGACCACCTGCGCACGCGGCGCGGCGGCGGCCGGGGCAGTCAGCGCGGCCTGCACGTCGTCCCGGGTGATCGAGCCCTGCGGCCCGGTCCCGGTCAGCCCGGACAGGTCGACGCCCAGCGTGCGGGCGAGCATCCGGACCGGCGGCTTGGCCAGCACGCCGTGCCCGTTGGCACCCGTCGGCGGAGCGACGGCGGCCGGGGCGACCGGAGGGGTGACGGCCGGGCGAGCCGGGGCGGCCGGAGCCACGACCTGCGCCGCCGGGGCGTGCGCGGCCGGAGCCGAGGCCACGGGGGCAGGTGCGTCGCTCTTGCGGGCGCGGCGCTTCGCGGCGGTGACCCGAGGGCCGTAGCCGACCAGCACCGCGGTGCGGCCGGACGCCGTGGTCTCGCCGATCAGGCCTCCGGTGGGCTCCGCCGCGGCCTTCTCGGCCTGCGCGGCGGCACCCTGGGACATGTCGTCGGCGACCGGCGCGGACGGGCCGCCGGTGTCGATCGCGATGATCGGGGAGCCGACCTCGACCACGGTGCCCTCGGGCACGTAGATCTTGACGACGGTGCCGGCCCACTTCGCCGGGATCTCGACCGCCGCCTTGGCGGTCTCCACCTCGACGATGGGCTGGTTCAGCTCGATGACGTCGCCCTCGGCGACGAGCCACTTGAGGATCTCGCCCTCGGTCAGTCCTTCACCGAGGTCGGGCAGGGGAAACTGGTTGATCGCCATAGGTCAGCCCCCTCAGAACCCGAAGGAGCGGTCGACGGCCTCGAGCACGCGGTCCAGGTCGGGCAGGAACTCCTCCTCCACCCGGGAGGCCGGGTAGGGGATGTCGTAGCCGGTCACCCGCAGCACCGGGGCCTCCAGGGAGTAGAAGCACTCCTCGGAGATCCGCGCGGCGACCTCGGCGCCCAGGCCGATGTTGCCCGGTGCCTCGTGCACGACGACGGCGCGGCCGGTCTTGCGGACCGACTCGAACACCGGGGCCATGTCCAGCGGGGACAGCGAGCGCAGGTCGATGACCTCCAGGTTGCGCCCGTCCTCGGCCGCCGCGGTCGCGGCGTCCAGGCAGGTGCGCACCATCGGGCCGTACGCCAGCAGCGTCGCGTCGCCGCCGGAGCGCAGCACGCGCGAGCTGTGCAGCGGGTACGCGGAGGACAGCGGCGCGGCCGTGTCGACCTCGCCCTTCTCCCAGTAGCGCCGCTTGGGCTCGAAGAAGATGATCGGGTCGTCGCTGGCGATGGCCTGCTGGATCATCCAGTACGCGTCGGACGGGTTGCTGCACGCCACGACCTTGAGACCGGCCGTGTGCGAGAAGTACGCCTCGGGCGACTCGGAGTGGTGCTCCACCGCGCCGATGCCGCCGCCGAACGGGATCCGGATGACCATGGGCAGGCTGACCTTGCCCCGCGACCGGTAGTGGAACTTCGCCACCTGGCACACGATCTGGTCGTACGCCGGGTACACGAAGCCGTCGAACTGGATCTCGACGACCGGGCGGTAACCGCGCAGCGCCAGGCCGATCGCGGTGCCGACGATGCCGGCCTCGGCCAGCGGGGTGTCGATGACGCGCTCGTCGCCGAAGTCCTTCTGCAGGCCGTCGGTGATGCGGAACACGCCGCCGAGCTTGCCGACGTCCTCGCCCATGATGAGGACCTTGGGGTCGTCCTCCATCGCGCGGCGCAGGCCCAGGTTGAGCGACTTGCCGAGGGTAAGCGTCTCCATGATCAGTGGCTCCCCTCGAACGAGGCGTGGTAGGTCGCGAACTCGGCGCGCTGCTTGTCGATCAGCGGCGAGCCGGTGGGGTAGACGTGGTCGAACATGGTCGCCGGGTCCGGGTCGGGCATCGACAGCACCCGCTCGCGCAGCGCCACCGCCTCGACCTTGGCCTGCTCGTCGACCGCGGCGAAGAACGCCTCGTCGGCAATGCCCTGCTTCTCCAGCAGCTTGCGCATCCGCACGATCGGGTCCTTGGCCTGCCACGCCTCGACCTCGCTGGCCACCCGGTAGCGGGTCGGGTCGTCGGAGGTGGTGTGCGCGCCCATCCGGTAGGTGTACGCCTCGACCAGCGTCGGGCCCTGCCCGTGGCGGGCGTTGTCCAGCGCCGCGCGGGTCACCGCGTACGTCGCCAGCACGTCGTTGCCGTCGACCCGGATGCCGGGGAAGCCGAAACCGGCCGCGCGCTGGTACAGCGGGATGCGGGTCTGGCGCTCCAGCGGCTCGGAGATCGCGTACTGGTTGTTCTGGCAGAAGAACACGATCGGCGCGTTGTACACGCTGCCGAAGATGAACGCCTCGTTGACGTCGCCCTGGCTGGTCGCGCCGTCGCCGAAGTAGGCGATGACGGCCTCGCTGGTCTCGTCGTCGTCGCCGACCTTGCCGTCCTTGACGATGCCCATGGCGTAGCCGGTCGCGTGCAGCGTCTGCGCGCCGATGACGATCGTGTACATGTTGAACCGGTGCGCCACCGGGTCCCAGCCGCCCTGGTCCACGCCGCGGAACAGGCCCAGCGGCATGATCGGGTCGATGTTGCGGCAGTACAGGACGCCGTGCTCCCGGTATGTCGGGAAGGCCATGTCCTGCTTGCGCAGCGCCCGGCCGGAACCGACCTGCGCCGCCTCCTGACCCAGCAGGCTGGCCCAGATGCCCAGCTCGCCCTGTCGCTGCAGGGCGGTCGCCTCGGCGTCGAGCTTGCGCACCGTGACCAGGTCGCGGTACAGCCCGCGCAGCTCGTCATCGGTGAAGTCGACGGAGTAGTCGGGGTGTGAGACTCGCTCGCCCTCAGGGGTAAGAAGCTGTACGAACTCCGGCTCGGGGGGTCCCGAGCGCTTGCCGCCGCGGCGGGAGGCCGCGCGCTCGACTTTGGTCATCCGTGTTCTCCCTGTCAGTGGTGCGTCGGCGACGGGGTGTGTCTGCCGCGCATCGGTGGCGCCACGTCGTGTCCCTCGTGGGGCGAAAGACGCCTGGCTGCGGCAGAAGGTGAGACCGGGGTACGCGGTGACCACGGCCACGCTGCCGCCTGGCCCCCATACTGCCGTATCGGTGGCCCTAGTCACAGGCCGGGCAGGTGATATTGGCAACCGAGGGCCGAAAAAAGGGCACCCAAGAATCGCCCAAATACCCGGATCATGGATCTGGTTGGGGCATTCTGGGCGAATTCCCCCGCGCCCTAGGAGTACTCCTATGCCCGACGACAACTTCCTGGAAACCCTGTTCGGTTCCCCGCCCTCGCCGCCCCCGCCCCCCGCGGTCCCGGCGGCGTTCTGGACGCCGCCTCCGGCCTCGCCGCGCCGCGTCCCGCCCCGCCGTTACGGCCTGCTGGTCACGCTGCTGGTCGGAATCACCGCCATCCCCAGCTGGATCGTGCTGCGGGCCGGTGTCGAGGGCGTCGACCCCGACTTCGGCGCGCGCCTGGCCGGACCGGTCGAGCCGTTCGTCATCCCCGGCGACCACCGCGCCCAGGCCCCGTTCCGGCTGCCCGAGCGCCCGCTGCGGCCCGCCCCGCAGACCGACCCCGGCCTGGCCCAGCCCGCCGGAGCGCCCGGTGCGCACACCGAGGACGACGACGACCGCCCCGACGACGTCGCGGTCCCCGTCCTCGAACGCCGCCGCCCGGCCGTCACGCTGCCGATCCGGCCGATCTGGCGCCCGGCCAGGCCGGTCCCGGCCCGCCCGCAGCCGCCCGCGGGCGGCCCATCCGCCCCGTCCACGCCCGGCAACCCCCGGCCACCAGGCATTCCTCCTGTTCCTGGCGGACCGTGGTGGCCGGGGCCGTCGCACCCCGGTGGTCCGGGTTCCCCTGGCGGACACGACCATCCCGGCCGCCCGCCGGGTTCGCACGGGCCGGGACGACCGGGCGGCCACGGCTGGCCGGGCACTCCCGACGGGCCGACCACCCCGGGCCGGCCGGGCTGGCCAGGGGGCGGTTCGGGAGGTTCCGGCTGGCCGGGCGGGTCGGGCGGCGAACCGTGTGAGCGGCCTGGTCCGCGCTGGCGTCCTGGCTCGGTGCAGACCGCGCCCGTGCGACCCGCCGGTCCGGCGGTGCGCCGACCCGCCACCAGCCGCCTTCCGCTGGCCGCCGCCCGAGGCTCACTGAAAACCCGTGCCACCGCGGACCCGACCTCGCGGCAACCCGCCGCACACCAGCCCGCCGCGGACGGCAAGGCCGCAGTTCACGGCAAGTCTGGACGTCTTAAGACCGCAGGTCACGGCAAGCTGACCGGCCGCAGCAAGATCGGGATCCGGAACAAGGGCGCCAGCCACAGCAAATCCGACGGTCACAGCAACGCCGCAGCTCACGGCAAGGTAGATGGTCACAGCAAAAAGGCCGCCGCTAAAAAGCGGGCAGCCAAGATCAAGGCTGGCCGAGGGCATCGACGAGGCTGATCCGTTCTTGTGGACGTTGCCACAGCCACCGCCGGCGTCCACAAAAACAGATCTTGCTGACGGCTCGCCGCGAGATCACCGCGATTTGCGGGAAAGTGCGGCTTAGCGTTCGCGGCGGCAAAGATCGGGGAGGTCTGTAGTCGCTCAGCGACCACAGACCTCCCCGATGGAGAGACTCAGGACAGGGTCGTGCGGGAGCGTTCGTAGGCGGCGAGGGCGCGGCGGACCGGCTCGACGATGTAGCGCAGGGCGACCTTGTCGATCTCGGCGCGGAGCACGACCTCGGTCTTCTGGTCGGCGCGCTTCTTGCCGCCGGGCAGCCACATCCGGCGCGGGCGCTGGGCGTCGGCGAACGCGACCGCCTGGCCCAGGGCGGCGGGCAGTTCGTTCAGGCGGGACCGGGCGGCCTGCTCGACGGCGCTGGCCCAGGGGCCGGGCAGGCCGACGGAGGCGCTGGCGGCGTACGCCTGGATGGTCTGCTGGATGCGGGCCGCGTCGGTGCCGGCCGAGGACAGCCCGCGTACCAGCGGGTTGATCGACGGCGGGCTGACCGGGCCGCCGACCAGCTTGGACAGGTCGGCGATGCTCGCGGTGAGGTCGCGGTCGACGGACTCCTCGGCGAGTGTGCCGCGCAGGATCATCGGTTCGAGCAGGGAGCGCAGCGCGGAGACGCCGGAGTGGCCGCGCGGGGAGCGCTCGGCGATGAACGGGCCGGGCTTCGGCTTGATCGGGCCGCGCTTGGCCGCGGGCAGGGCCGGGACCTCGCCGGTGGCCGACGTCGGCACGAGCGGGACCTTCGACAGGCCGCCGTCGTCGAGCAGCTGGCGCAGGTCGGCGCCGACCTTGGGCAGCTGCGCGGGCTGCAGCCGGTCGGTCTGGTTGAGCGCGACGATCAGGCCTTCCCGCGAGCTGGCGAGCTGGCGCAGGTAGCCCTCGTGCACGAGCTGGTCGCCGTACTTCTGCGGGTCGCAGATCCAGATGACCACGTCGACGAGGTGCAGCAGCCGGTCGACCTCGGCGCGGTGGCGCGGCTCGACGGAGTCGACGTCGGGCAGGTCGAGCAGGATCATGCCGCGCAGGCCGACCTCGTCGTTGGCGTCCAGCGCCGACTCCCGGGTGAACCGGCGGCGGGAGGACACGCCGAGCCAGTCCAGCAGCTCGTCGGCGTAGGTGAGGCTGCCCCAGACGCAGGCGTACGGCTCGGAGGTGGTCGGGCGCAGGATGCCCGCTGGCGACCGGTCGATCGTGGTGAACGCGTTGAACATGCTCGACTTGCCGCTGCCGGTCGTCCCGGCCAGCGCGATGGTGGTGAACCCCCTGGCCAGCCGCAGCCGGTCGGCGGAGCGCTCCGCCACCGTGCGCGCGTTCTCCATCGCCGGCTCGCCGGCGAGGTGCTCGCCCGCCAGGTCGACGAACTGCTGGACCATGTCGAGCTTGGTGGTGACGGACTCACTGCCGGGGGTGGAGTGGGTCACTGGTCCCTCCTCACGCTCTCCTCAGCCGACGCGGTGCCGACCTGAACCCTCGTCGCCCGCGGGA
Source organism: Catellatospora methionotrophica (assembly GCF_011297335.1). Taxonomy (GTDB): domain Bacteria; phylum Actinomycetota; class Actinomycetes; order Mycobacteriales; family Micromonosporaceae; genus Catellatospora; species Catellatospora methionotrophica. The sequence continues at coordinate 141,904 of NZ_JAAOTJ010000004.1, forward strand.
GCGGCCGTCCGGTGTCATCTTGACTCGGCAAGTTTCGCACTCGCGGTCTTGTCGAGGAACTCCCAGATCGGGGTGACCACTCGGTCCGAGAGCATGCCCTGCCGGTCGAGCGCCGATTCGGCCACCACGAACAGCGGCACCGGTTCGCCGAGCAGCTGGGTCAGGTGCGGCAGGATCTCGTCCGCGGCCTCGGTGGGCAGCCGGTTGAGGATCACCGCGAGGTCGACCCGGCGTTGCTGCGCGGCCCTCAGGTGCCGCCACGCCTCGGCGTCAGCGTAACGGCTCGCGGTGGTCACGAAGATCCAGAGGTCTGCCTGTTCGAACACGGCGTCGGTGACCGACCGGTTCTTCTGGTCGATGGCGTTGAGGTCCGGCGCGTCGACGATGGCGACGTGCGAGGGCAGGGCGGGGGCGGCGATCGGGTGCAGCCCGGCCACGTGGGTCGCCGCGACGCTGCGCGGGTGGCAGGTCAGCACGGGCTTGCGGGTGGTGGGGCGCAGGATGCCGGTGGCGCTGACGGGTGACCGGACCAGGCTGTTCACCAGCGTGGACTTGCCCGCTCCGGTCGGCCCGCCGACCACCGCGAGCAGAGGGCCGGTCCGCACCGCGCCCTCGTCGGTTACTCGTTGGTCATACACAGGGGAAGCGTAAGCGGAAATGGGACAACTCACTAGGACACCGTCAAACTTGAGTGTGATCGACTCAACCTTCCGCTTGACACTTCCCTGTCTCATGTCAGTATTGAGCCGTCCGGACTCAACTTGAATCTGCGGCAACCTTGATCTTGGAGGAACACGACAATGGCACGTGCGGTCGGCATCGACCTTGGTACGACCAACTCCTGTATGGCCGTGCTGGAGGGTGGCGAACCCACCGTCATCGCGAACGCCGAGGGCTCCCGCACGACGCCCTCCATCGTGGCGTTCGCCAAGAACGGTGAGGTGCTCGTCGGCGAGGTGGCCAAGCGCCAGGCCGTCACCAACCCGGACCGGACCATCCGTTCCGTGAAGCGTGAGGTCGGCACCAACTGGACCGTCGACATCGACGGCAAGAAGTACACGCCGCAGGAGATCTCCGCGCGTGTGCTGCAGAAGCTCAAGCGCGACGCCGAGGCCTACCTCGGCGAGACCGTCACCGACGTCGTGATCACCGTCCCGGCGTACTTCAACGACGCGCAGCGCACCGCGACGAAGGAGGCCGGTGAGATCGCCGGCTTCAACGTGCTGCGCATCGTCAACGAGCCCACCGCCGCCGCGCTGGCGTACGGGCTCGACAAGGGCTCCAAGGAGCAGACCGTCCTGGTCTTCGACCTCGGCGGCGGCACGTTCGACGTCTCGCTGCTGGAGCTGGCCGAGGGCGTCGTCGAGGTCAAGTCGACCTCCGGCGACAACCACCTCGGTGGCGACGACTGGGACGAGCGCATCATCGAGCACCTGGTGAAGACCTTCCGTGGCCAGTACGGCGTGGACCTGGGCGCGGACAAGATGGCCATGCAGCGCCTCAAGGAGGCCGCGGAGAAGGCCAAGATCGAGCTGTCGGCGGCCAACACCACCGGCATCAACCTGCCGTACATCACGGCCGGGGCCGAGGGCCCGCTGCACCTGGACGTCACGCTCACCCGGGCCGAGTTCCAGCGCATGACCCAGGACCTGCTGGACCGCTGCAGGGCGCCGTTCGAGCAGGCGATCAAGGACGCGGGCGTGAAGCTGTCCGACGTCGAGCACGTCATCCTGGTCGGCGGCTCCACCCGCATGCCCGCGGTGACCGACCTGGTCAAGCAGCTCACCGGCAAGGAGCCCAACAAGGGCGTCAACCCGGACGAGGTCGTCGCCGTCGGCGCGGCGCTGCAGGCCGGTGTGCTCAAGGGTGAGGTCAAGGACGTCCTCCTGCTGGACGTGACCCCGCTCAGCCTGGGCATCGAGACCAAGGGCGGCATCATGCACCGCCTGGTGGAGCGCAACACCACCATCCCGACCAAGCGCTCCGAGGTCTACACCACCGCGGACGACAACCAGCCCTCCGTTCTCATCCAGGTCTTCCAGGGCGAGCGCGAGATGGCGGCGTACAACAAGAAGCTCGGCACCTTCGAGCTGACCGGCATCGCGCCCGCGCCGCGGGGTGTGCCGAAGATCGAGGTCACCTTCGACATCGACGCCAACGGCATCGTGCACGTGTCGGCCAAGGACCTCGGCACCGGCAAGGAGCAGTCGATGACGATCACCGGCGGCTCGTCGCTGCCGAAGGACGACATCGAGCGCATGCGCCGCGACGCCGAGGAGCACGCCGACGAGGACCGCCGCCGCCGCGAGGAGGCCGAGACCCGCAACGTGGCCGAGGCGCTGCAGTGGCAGACCGAGAAGTTCCTGGCCGAGAGCGGCGACAAGCTGCCCGCCGACGCCAAGGAGAGCATCAACGAGGCGCTGAGCGAGCTGCGCAGCGCGCTGGCGGGCACCGACCTGGAGAAGATCAAGTCGGCGCACGAGAAGCTCGCGCAGGTCTCCCAGGCGGCCGGCTCGGCCCTGTACAACCAGGGCGACAACCCGGCCGCGGCCGGTGCGGGCCAGCAGCAGGACGCGGCCGGCGGCCGTGCCGATGACGACGTCGTGGATGCGGAGATCATCGACGACGAGGGCAAGAAGTGACCGGAGCAGCACAGGGTGCCTCGCCGGCGGAGGAGCAGCCTCCCGCCGGCGAGCGCATCGTGATCAAGAACAAGCGCAAGATCAGCCCGAGCGGAGCGACCATGTCCGAGCAGCCGGCGACGCCGGCCGCCCCGGCGGCCGACACCGAGCAGCCCGCTCCGGCGCAGGAGACCCCTGCCCCGGAAAGCAGCACCGAGCAGAACCCGACCCCGGACGTCACCGACCAGGTCATCGGGGAGCAGGACACCGTCGAGGTGCCGGTCTCCCCGCAGCCTGAGGCGGCGGCCGAAGCCGAGCAGGCCGAAGCCGAGCCGGTCGAGGGCGAGGTCGTCGAGGCCGAGCCCGTCGTCACCGCCGCACCCGCGGCGGAGCAGCCCGCCCCGGCGAAGCTGGGCGCGGAGCTAGCGCAGCTCCGTTCAGCCCTGGGGGAGCGCACCGCGGACCTCCAGCGGGTGACCGCCGAGTACGCCAACTACCGCAAGCGGGTGGAGCGCGACCGTACGGTCTCCGCCGAACTCGCCACCGGCCAGGTGCTGTCGGCACTGCTGCCGGTGCTGGACGACCTTGACCGGGCGCGCGAGCACGGCGACCTGACCGGGCCGTTCGGCGCGGTGGCCGACCAGATCGCGGCGGTCGCGGCGAAGTTCGGCCTGACCGCGTTCGGCGAGAAGGGCGACGCCTTCGACCCGAACCGGCACGAGGCGGTTGCGCACCTGCCGTCCGCCGACGTGACCGAGCCGACGTGCATCGACGTGATGCGCCGGGGCTACCTGCTGGGCGAGCGCCTGCTGCGCCCGGCGATGGTGGCCGTAGCCGCGCCAGAGTGACACCATGACCGGGGCTCTCTCCCCGCCCCGATTCCGGGTGCGGGGAGGGAGCTTCGATCCTGACAGGGGGAGGGGGACGGATGAGCTCGAAAGACTGGCTGGAGAAGGACTTCTACGCCGTGCTCGGAGTGGCCAAGGACGCCACTTCCAGCGAGATCAAGAAGGCGTACCGCAGGCTCGCTCGCGAGCTGCATCCTGACCACAATCCCGGCAACGCCGCCGCCGAGGAACGGTTCAAGGCGGTGTCCGAGGCGTACGACGTGCTGTCGGACGAGGGCAGGCGGCGTGAGTACGACGAGATGCGCTCGCTGTTCGAGGCCGGCGCGTTCCGGCGCGGCGCCCGCGGCGGCCAGCAGTTCGACGTGAACGACCTGTTCGCCCAGGGCGGCGGACGCCAAGGCCCGGACCAGCGGTTCGGCGGCGCGAGCTTCTCCGACCTGTTCGGCTCGATCTTCTCCGGCGGCGCGGGCACCGGGGCTCCCCCGCGCGGCCCGGCCCGTGGGCGTGACGTCGAGGCCGAGATCTTCCTGGACTTCGCCGACGCGGTGCAGGGCACCACCCAGCCGCTGACGCTGCGCACGCTGGGCGTCTGCGACACCTGCCACGGCGACGGGGCCAAGCCGGGCACCCGCCCGCGGGCCTGCCCGCACTGCCAGGGCACCGGTGTGGTCAACCGCAACCAGGGCGCGTTCGGCTTCTCCGAGGCCTGCCGCGACTGCCAGGGCGTGGGCACGGTGGTGGACTCCAAGTGCCCGGAGTGCCACGGCTCCGGCGGGGTGACCAAGACCCGCACGCTGACCGTACGCATCCCGTCCGGTGTCTCCGACGGCCAGCGCATCCGGCTGGCCGGGCGCGGCGAGCCGGGCGAGCGCGGGGGCGCCCCCGGTGACCTCTACATCCGCGCGATCGTGCGCCCGGACGCGATGTTCGGCCGCAACGGCGACGACCTGACCGTGACGGTCCCGGTCACGTACGCCGAGTCGGTGCTGGGCGCGGAGGTCCGGGTGCCCACTTTGGACGGCATGATGAAGGTCAAGGTGCCCGCCGGCACGCCCAGCGGGCGGCTGCTGCGGGTGCGGGGCAAGGGTGTGCCCAAACGTGATGGCCACAGCGGGGATCTGCTGGTTACCGTGGAGATCGTGGTGCCGCAGCAGCTCTCCGAGGAGGCCCGGGAGGCGCTGCTGCGCTTCACCGAGCTGGCCCCGCCGGTGCGGCGGGACCACCTGGAACGGAGGTGATCCACAGTGGATGAACACGCGAAGGTGCTGCTCATCTCGGTGGCCGCGCAGCTGGCCGGCATGCACCCGCAGACGCTGCGGCAGTACGACCGGATGGGTCTGGTCGAGCCGGGCCGCTCCGCGGGCGGTGGACGCCGCTACAGCCTGCGCGATGTCGAGCTGCTGCGCGAGATCCAGCGGCTGAGCCAGGAGGAGGGCGTCAGCCTGGCCGGGGTCAAGCGGATCATCGACCTGGAGCGGATGGTGCTGGAGTTGCGCGAGCGGCTGGAGCACGCGCACCAGCAGCTCGTGTACGCCGAGCGGCGGCTTGCGCAGCTGGAGACCATCTCGGCGTTCCCGCGCACCGATCTGCTGCCGAGCACGCGCACGTCGACGGCGCTGGTGGTGTGGCGTCCCCGTTCGGCCGAAGGCTGAGTAGGGCTCAGCTCCGGCCGGTATCCTCGATAAGGGACAAGTCCGAATTGTCGGACTGTCTCAGAGGGGGATGAAATGGGCATGTTGGACAAGGCCAAGGACGCCCTGGGCATCGACGACAAGGCGGACCAGGCCTCGGACAAGGCCAAGCAGATGTCGGACCAGGCCAAAGGCAAGACCTCGGGCATGACCGACAAGGCCAAGGACATGGTCGACAAAGGCGGCGACATGGCCGACGACAAGACCGGCGGCAAGTACGCGGGTCACGTCGACAAGGCCCAGGACATGTCCAAAGACGCGATCGACAAGATGAACAAGAAATAAGTCGTATCGCGCCACGGCTCCCCGCGGTCAGGTGCCGCGGGGAGCCGTGTTGCGAGTTATTGCAGTCTCCGCGAGTGCCGGACCAGGCCGCCCTCGCACCACTCGTGGTAGTCGAACAGGCCGGGCCGGGCCAGCAGCACGCGGGTGTTGTGGGCCCAGATCGCCATCTGCTCGTCGCCCTCCTCCTCGGCCTCCTCGACCAGCTTGCGCAGCTTGCGCCGAGGGTGGGCCTTGAAGCCGGTGCGGATCGCGTCGGCGGCGTAGATGTAGAGGCAGTGCATGGCGAAGCGGCGGGCGGGGCAACTGGTGTCCATCGCCAGGTCGAACAGGGTCGCGATGAGCCGGTCACCGGAGACGAGCAGGTCCCAGTCCGGCGGCATGGCGGTGAGCGGCACGGAGTCCGGCGCGTACGCCCAGGTGCGCAACTCGTGGGGGGTGGGGTCGACCGGGTTGGCGAATCCTCGGAACACCGCCGGGGGAGCGCTCATCGTTATCTCCTCCGCTGTGAAGACGCGGGATTGTGGAAGACGCGGCCAAATTCAGCGGCGCTGCTGCCGCGACACGCTAGCGCGCCCGCGCAGGTCAGCGGAAGGTCGCGGCAAGTACTTTCATCAACCTGTTACGCATTGCGACCAACCCTGCACGGCCGCTGAGCGTCGGCGGGAGGCCTTGCGCGCGCGGATCGACCATCACGACACGGCGGCGCGGGGAACCTACCCGGCCGCTCGCGGCTCGACCGGGTATGACTTCCACCAGCGTGAATAGGTTCGCGGGCCGGGCGCGCCCGCTGCTCGTCCTGACGCTCGGGCTCGCGCTGGCCGCGGCCTGCACACCGCGTGGCGAGACGCCTGCCGGGCCGTCCGGCGCGGCGGCCCCCTCCGCGACCGCGTCGCCGCCCGCTCGGGCCACCGTCACCGAGCGCACCGCCGACGTCGGTGTGCCCCCGGACTACCACCCGTTCGTCGAGTTCGCCGACGCCCGCCACGGCTACGCCGTCTTCACCGACTGCGGCGGCAGCGGGCCGTGCCGGGGCCGCCTGTTCGCCACCGAGGACGCGGGAAAGACCTGGCAGGCCCGGCCGATGCCACTGGCCGAGGACAAGAGCATCCAGCTGTACGTGGTGGGTCCGAAGCAGATGATGATCTGGGGCGAGCAGGCCGACGGCTACCACCTGTCCCGCGACGGCGGCCTGACCTTCGCCTTCAGCCGCACCATCCCGGCCGACTACCACGCCGCCACCGGCGTGCGGTACGGCGTGGACTACACCGCGACCGAGCCGGTGCTGCGCGACTGGCAGACCGGCGAGCCGGTGCCGCTGCCCGACGGCTACCAGGGTGCGGGCGCGGTCGCCACGCCGGACGGCGCGATCTGGCTGACCACGCTGGAGCCGAGGAAGGAGACCGCCCGCAGCGTCGACGGCGGGCGCACCTGGCAGCGGCTGCCCGTGCCGGACCAGCCCGGCCGCAAGCTGTGGATGCTGTCCGTGCGGGTCTCCCCCACCGGCGACGCCTGGCTGGTCGGCGAGCAGGACATGATGTCCGCCGGCGGCGGCACGTCGCTGCTGCGCGGTTCGGTGCTCAAGGCCACCGGCCTGCCGCTGATCTGGCAGCTCGTGGACGGCGCCTGGCGGCCCCGGCCGATCGAGGGCCTGCGCGAGAAGCCCAACCAGCAGTACACGGTCGCCCCGGCCGGGGCCGGGCTGCTGGCCGTCGCCGGTCCGGACGCCGTCGGCTATCTGGCCGACCGCTACGTCGAGATCCCCGGCACGCCGCGTCTGGACTGGGTGACCGAGCTGCCCGACGGCACGCTGTTCGCCCGCCAGGATCAGTACGGCGAGTTCTATCTGGGCAGCGGCCGCGGCTGGCAGCGCGCATGGGTGAAGGTCACACTGCGCTAGCCCGCAGCGGGGTCCCTCCGGACTGGCTCCGACAAGTTGAGTGCAGTAGGCTCAACTCTGGTTCGGAGACCACCAGCCGAGGGAGCGTATGGACACGCAGCGTCTGACCACCAAGAGCCGCGAGGTCATCACGGAAGCGGCGGCGACAGCGCAGCAGCGGGGCCACGCCACGGTCGAGACGTGGCACCTGCTGCTGACGCTGCTCGACACAGGCGGGTCCACCGCCGCCGGGCTGCTGCGCGCTGTCGGCGCGAACCCCGCGGACGTACGCCGGGCCGCCGCGCGCGCCGTCGAGCAGCTGCCCACCGCCCGGGGATCGAGCGTGGCCGAGCCGAGCCTGTCCCGGGAACTGGTCAACGCGATCAACGCCGCCGAGCAGATCGCCCGACCGATCGGCGACGAGTACGTGTCGACCGAGCACCTGCTGGCCGGGCTGGCCCGGGTCGGCGGCGCGGTCGGCAAGGCGCTCAAGCAGGCCGGTGCCACCGAGGAGGCGCTGGTCGCGGCGTTCCCGCAGATCCGCGGCGGTGACCGCCGGGTGACCAGCCCCGACCCCGAGCAGCAGTACCAGGCGCTGGAGAAGTACGGCGTGGACCTGACCGCGCGGGCACGTGACGGCAAGGTCGACCCGGTCATCGGCCGCGACGCCGAGATCCGCCGCGTGATCCAGGTGCTCTCCCGGCGTACCAAGAACAATCCCGTCCTGATCGGAGAGCCCGGCGTCGGCAAGACCGCGATCGTCGAGGGCCTGGCCCAGCGCATCGTGGCCGGTGACGTGCCGGAGTCGCTGCGGGACAAGAAGCTGGTCAGCCTCGACCTGGGCGCGATGGTCGCCGGGGCGCAGTATCGCGGCCAGTTCGAGGAGCGCCTCAAGAGCGTGCTGGAGGAGATCAAGGGCAGCGACGGCCAGGTCATCACGTTCCTGGACGAGCTGCACACGGTCGTCGGCGCGGGCAAGGGCGAGGGCTCGATGGACGCGGGCAACATGCTCAAGCCCATGCTGGCCCGTGGTGAGCTGCGCATGGTCGGCGCGACCACGCTGGACGAGTACCGCGACAACATCGAGAAGGACCCGGCGCTGGAGCGGCGCTTCCAGCCGGTGGTCGTCGGCGAGCCCACCGTCGAGGACACCATCGGCATCCTGCGCGGGCTCAAGGAGCGCTACGAGGTGCACCACGGGGTGCGTATCACCGACGGCGCGCTGGTCGCCGCGGCGGGGCTGTCCGACCGCTACATCGCCGACCGCTTCCTGCCGGACAAGGCCATCGACCTGGTGGACGAGGCCGCCTCCCGGCTGCGCATGGAGATCGACTCCCGGCCCGTCGAGGTCGACGAGATCGAGCGCCAGGTGCGCCGCCTGGAGATCGAGGAGATGGCGCTGGCCAAGGAGCCCGACCCGGCCTCGGCGGAGCGGCTGACCAAGCTGCGCGCCGAGCTGGCCGACAAACGCGAGCACATGGCGGCGCTGTCCGACCGGTGGCGCAACGAGAAGCAGCACATCCAGGCCATCTCGGCGGCCAAGGAGCAGCTGGAGGAGGTGCGCGACCAGGCCGACCGGGCCGAGCGCGACCTCGACCTGGGCCGCGCCTCGGAGCTGCGCTACGGCCGCATCCCGGCACTGGAGCGCGAGCAGGCCCGTGCCGAGGCCGAACTGGCCGCCCTGCAGACCAACGGCGCGATGCTCAAGGAGGAGGTCGGCGCGAACGACATCGCCGAGGTCGTCGCCGCGTGGACCGGCATCCCCGCCGGACGCCTCATGGAGGGCGAGACCGAGAAGCTGCTGCGCATGGAGCAGTCGCTCGGCTCGCGCGTCATCGGCCAGGTCGAAGCCGTCGGAGCGGTCTCCGACGCGGTGCGCCGGGCGCGGACCGGGGTCGCCGACCCGGACCGGCCCACCGGCTCGTTCCTGTTCCTCGGCCCGACCGGCGTCGGCAAGACCGAGCTGGGCAAGGCGCTGGCCGAGTTCCTGTTCGACGACGAGCGGGCCATGGTCCGCATCGACATGAGCGAGTACGCCGAGAAGCACTCGGTGGCCCGGCTGGTCGGCGCCCCGCCCGGCTACGTCGGGTACGAGGAGGGCGGCCAGCTCACCGAGGCGGTGCGCCGCCGCCCGTACTCGGTGGTGCTGCTCGACGAGGTGGAGAAGGCCCACCCGGACGTGTTCGACGTGCTGCTGCAGGTGCTCGACGACGGCCGGCTGACCGACGGCCAGGGCCGCACGGTCGACTTCCGCAACGCGATCCTGATCCTCACCTCGAACCTCGGCTCGCACGCACTGACCGACCCGACGCTGAACGAGCAGCAGCGCTCCGACGCGGTGATGGCCATGGTGCGCTCGCACTTCAAGCCGGAGTTCCTGAACCGGCTCGACGACATCGTGGTCTTCCACGCCCTCACCCAGGACGAGCTGACCCACATCGTCGACATCCAGCTGGGGCGGCTGCGGCGGCGGCTGGCCGACCGCAGGCTCACCCTGGAGGTCTCCGACGTGGCCCGTAAGTGGCTGGCCAGCCACGGCTACGACCCGGTGTACGGCGCGCGGCCGCTGCGGCGGCTCGTGCAGTCGGCGATCGGTGACAAGCTGGCCAAGGCGCTGCTCGCCGGGGAGATCCGGGACGGCGACACGGTGCTCATCGACCGGGACGGGGACGCGCTCACACTCGCCTGACCGGCGGTGCGGGGCGGTGCGGCCGGTCGCGGCACCGCCCCGCGTCTCCTCCTGAGGGCTGAGCGCCGCTCGATCAAAGGTCGCAGGCGCGCCTGGCGGTCGGCGATTACGGTGTGCTGCATGTCGTACACGCCACCTCCCAGCGGTTACCTCGTGCCCGCCGCGCCGGGCTCCGTCCCGCGTCCGGGCGCGGTCACCGTGTCCGCCCTGCTGCTCTACGTCGTCTCCGTCGCGCTGGTGCTCAGTGCGGCGATCTCGGTCTACGCGTTCTCGTCCCTGCCCGAGGGCCTCGTCGAGGACATCTACCGCGAGGCGGGCATGGCCGCCGACCTCGCGAGCACCACCGCCAGCATCGTGGTGATCACCACCTATGTCGTGGCGGGCGTCTACGTGCTGCTCGCCGCGTTCTTCGTCGTGCTCGGCATGTTCGTGGGCCGCGGCAAGCAGTGGGCCCGGATCACCACCTGGGTGTTCGCCGGCCTCGGCCTGTGCTGCGTCGGCTTCGGCCTGCTGTCCCAGTCGGCCGGGGGCAGCTTCGGCACCTCGGGCTCCGGCGCGGGCATCGACCAGGAACGGGCGGCCGAGCGCCTGACCGAGGCGATGCCGTCCTGGTCCACCCCGGTGGGCCTGCTGCTGAGCGTGGTCATGCTGCTGTCGATGCTGGCCGCGATCATCCTGCTGGCGCTGCCGGCGTCGAACGCGTTCTTCCGCAAGCCCGCGCCGGAGTGGACGCCACCCGCGTACCCGACGGTCTGACCTGCTGTTCTCGCGGGGCCGGCGCGACGCGCGCCGGCCCCGCGTGCTGTCGGTGATATCCACAATCAGGCACATAAGCCCTGGTCGTGCGGGTAACTTCCGATCTGGAGCAGTCTTCGGCCGCATCGGGGGTACGCAATGTCGTTTTCCACCTCGTCACCGGTGGAGCCGGTCTCCCCGGCCGGGCCCCGAGCGCTGTCCGGCCGACCGGCGGTGGTCGCCGCGGCGGCCGCGATCCTCGCCCTGCTCGCCCTGCTGAACCTGGTCAACGCGATCCTGCACCTTGCCGCGATCAGCAGCGTGCTCAACCGCTTCCGGGTGCGGGCCGTGCTGGAGGGCGTGAATCCAGCGGACATGACCACCCTGGAGAACAGCCTCAAGGTCGCGCTCGTGGTCAGCGCCCTGATCCTGGTGCTCGCCGCGATCATCCTGCTGGCCGTGGCCTGGGGTGTCTGGCAGGGCAACCGGGTGGCCCGCGTGCTGGCCTGGATCGTGTGCGGTCTCGGTGTGCTGCTGGCGTGCTGTGGGATCTCCGGCGCGGCCAGCCTGGGCTCGGGCAACGTGACCGTGCAGGGTGGCGGCGATCCGGCGGTGACCCGTGGCGCGCAGGCCCTCGTGGACTCCTTCCCGGGATGGTGGGCCGGGCTCACCGGGCTCTCCTCGGTCGGCCAGGTTCTCGGCTACATTGCCACTGCGGTGCTGCTCGCGCTCCCGGCTGCGAACCTCTTCTTCAACCGGACGCGGCCGCTGCCGCCGGGCCCCGACACCCCCGCGGTGCCCCCGCCGACGACCGTCTGAGGTGCACCGATGTCCACTGTCTCCCCCACCGGCACCGCCGTGCCCGACGCCGCCGCAGCCCCTGGGACCAGCCCGCAACCGGCGGGTGAGCGGCGTACGGCCCTGGTGACCGGAGCGACCGCGGGCATCGGGCGCGCGTTCGCGGTGCGCCTGGCCACCGACGGCTGGGACGTGGTGCTGGTGGCCCGGGACGCGGGTCGGCTGGCCGACTTCTCCGAGGCACTGAGCAGCACCTACGGCGTGCAGGCGAGTGTCATCTCGGCGGATCTGGCCACCACGGCGGGTTGCGAGCTGGTGGAGGCGCGGCTGCGCGACACCGCCCACCCGGTGGATCTGCTGGTGAACAACGCGGGGCTGTCACTCAACACGCCGTTCCTGAAATCCACTGTGGATCAGGAGTTGCATCTGCTGGCCGTGAACGTTCAGGCGGTCATGCGGCTGACGCACGCGGCGCTGCCGGTGATGGCGGCGCGTGGCCGGGGAGATGTCATCAATGTCTCATCGGTGGCCGGATTCGGCGCGGCGATGCCTGGTAGCACGTACCCGGCGAGTAAAGCGTGGGTCACCAACTTCAGCGAGTCGGTGGCTCTTTCGGTGGCGCACCGCGGGGTGCGGGTGATGGCGCTGTGCCCCGGATTCACCCGTACGGAGTTCCACGACCGGGCCGGAATCAACATGACCAAGACCCCCGGATGGCTGTGGCTGCAGGCCCCCCAGGTGGTCTCCGACAGCCTGCGTGACCTGCGGCGGGGCCGCACGGTGAGTGTGCCGAGCTGGAAATACAAAGTGCTCGTCGGATTCATGCGGCACACCCCGACACGCCTGTTGCGGCGCTTGGCGCGCGGGGCCCGGGTGCGCACCGGACGCGACACCGAATCCGACAGCTGAGAAGTGTGGGGAGGTCAACGCACCCCCCTAGATCGAGCTCTCAGGATCGGCGGGTAGTGTCCCTGCCATGTCCGACCGCGACGACCTGCGTAAATTCATCACTGACCTCGCGGTGGTTCGGGGAAAGGTGATCCTGTCCTCCGGACAGGAGGCGGAATACTATGTTGATCTCCGCCGGATCACCCTGCACCACGCTGCTGCGCCCCTGGTCGGGCGTGTGCTGAACGAGCTGACCGCAGACTGGGACTTCGACGCCGTCGGCGGTCTCACGCTCGGCGCCGATCCGGTCGCCGCCGCCATGCTGCACACCTCGCCGCGCCCGCTGGACGCGTTCGTGGTGCGCAAGGAGGGCAAGGCGCACGGCCTCCAGCGTCGCATCGAAGGACCCGACGTGGCCGGCCGCCGCGTGCTCGCTGTCGAGGACACCTCGACTACTGGCGGTAGTGTTCTTGCCGCTATTGATGCACTGCGGGAGGCGGGTGCCGAGGTCATCGGTGTTGCGGTTATTGTCGATCGAGGCGCGGGCGATACGGTGCGTGCTGCCGGACTGTCGTACCGAGCCGCCTATACGTTGGCGGACCTTGGCCTGTCGGCCTAACGGAACTCCGATCCGTACCTGCTAATATGTAGGTGGATCGATGCTGTTGTTGGAAGGAAGAAATCACGTGGGAACAGCTCTGGTGGAAACCCCGCTGCCTCAAATCTCGCCCCTCGCTGGTGAGCCGATCGAGCCTGCCGACGCGCAGCGCCTCGCGGGCGTGCTGAAGGCGCTCGCCGACCCGGCCCGTCTCCGGCTGCTCAGCCTTATCCAGTCTGCCCCCGAGGGCGAGGCGTGCGTTTGTGACCTGACCGCTCCGCTGGGTCTTTCCCAGCCGACCGTCAGCCACCACCTGCGCATCCTCACCGAGGCGGGTCTGCTCAACCGCGACAAGCGCGGCGTGTGGGCCTACTACAGCCTGGTGCCGTCCGCTATCGCCACCGTCGCCGAGCTGCTGACGCCGCCGCGCAAGCGCGCGACCAAGAAGACTCGCTGACCCTGGCAAGGCCCTGAAGCGCCGTGGGGCGCACACTCGTCGCCGAGTGTGCGCCCCACGGCGCTTTTCGTAACCATGGACGGCCATGACGATCACACAATCGGATGACCCGGCGACCGTGAGTGAATTTTCTCCATACCTGGTGGCAGGACGCTGACAGGCATCTAAGCTGTCGCCCAGTCAGGCGTGCAGCCGCCCTCGGTAACCCCCGCCGCAGGGCCAGGCGCCGCCGCCCCCTTCACTGGGAGTCACCCATGTCTGGACGCCACATTCGGCAAGGCTGGGACGCCCCCGAGGCACCCGCCCGCCGGACCGGCCTGTTCGGTCGCCGCGCCGTGCGGATTCCCGTCATCATCATCAGTGCCCTGTCCGTGTGCGGCCTGGCCACCGTCGTGCTCCGCTCGGTCAGCGCGGACGCCGACGGCTGCGGCAGCGCCGGGATCACCCTCACCGTGGCCGCCGACCCGGCGGTCGCGCCCGCGCTCACCGAGATCGGCGCGCGCTGGAGCGCCACCAGCCCGATGGTCGGCGAGGACTGCGTCCGCGTGGCGGTCATCGAGAAGCCGTCGTACGAGCTGGCCAACTCCCTGGCGACCTGGGCGGGCGGCGTGGTCGACGTGGCCGGCAAGGCCGCGCCCACCCCGGCCGACTCCGACCTGCCCGTGGTCTGGGTGCCCGACTCGTCGTACTGGCTGGGCCGGGTGCGCGCGCTCGACCGGGACATGTTCGACGCCGCCGCCCCGTCCGTGGCGGCCAGCCCGGTGGTGCTCGCCGTGCCGGAGACCGTGGCCCGCAACCTGCCGGAGAAGTTCGGCGCGGGCATCGACGCGGCGATGCTCAAGAGCCTGCTGTTCAGCAAGACGCCCGCGCTCAAGCTCGGCGTGGTCGAGCCGCGGCGCGACACGGCGGGCATGGTCGGCGCGATGATGCTGTCCGACGCCGTCGTCGCCTCCGAGGCCGACCTGCCCACGCTCGTCGCCGTGTACCGCGGCATCGGCGGCCCGGTCGCCGACACCGGGGCGCTGTGGAAGGCGTACGCCGCGGGCATGACCGGCGCGCCCGTCAGCGAGCAGGCCGTGATCGCCTACAACGCGGCAACTCCCAAGGCCCCGATGGCCGCGATCAACCTGGCGGAGGTGCCGACGCTCGACTTCCCGTACGCCGTGCGCGCCCGCCAGCCGCGCCCGCTGGCCGCCGCGGCCGCCCTGTTCTCGCAGGCGCTGCGCAGCGGCGACTACAAGTCGGTCTTCGCCGAGAAGGGGCTGCGCTCGCCGGAGGGCGAGGCCTCCACGGGCTTCCCCACCGGCCACGGTGTCACCTCCAACAACGTCTTCGTGCAGCCGCTCAGCGACATGAACAAGGTCCGTGGCGCGATGACGGTCTGGGTCGCCGCCAAGACCCCGTCCCGGGTGATCGCGCTGGTCGACGCGACCTCGTCGATGGGCCGCACGATGACCGGCGGCGGCAACACGGCCGTGCGGATGCAGGTGCTGCGCAGCGCCGCCGAGAAGGGCCTGAAGCTGTTCACCGACGACAGCGAGGTCGGCCTGTGGGGCTTCGCGGGCAAGGGCCACCAGCCGCTGGTGCCGCTCGGTGAGCTGACCAGGTCGCAGCGCAGCAAGCTGAACACGGCCGTGCAGCGCGCCGCGCCCTCGCCGACCGACGTCTGCCCGCTCTACGCCTCGATCATCGACGGCTTCCGGGAACTGCTCAAGGGATACGACCCGAGCCGGAGCAACACGCTGGTGGTCTTCACCGACGGCCGGGACAGCTCGGGCATGCAGCTCCGGGCGATGCAGCGTGAGCTGGAGAAACTGGCCGACGTGACCAAGCCCGTCCGGGTGGTGCTGCTGGGCCTCGGCCCGGACGTCAGGCTGGCCGACCTGCAGGCCATCGCCGACACCACCGGCGGCGCCGCGTTCCAGGTCACCGACCCGAGCCAGATGGAAGCCATCTTCCTCAAGGCGCTGCTCGCCTGAGCCTCGGACCGTCCTGGCGCAAAGATCACTGTTTGCGGTCAGAACCTGTGGCCGGACCCCAGGTTCTGACCGCAAACAGCGATCATGCTCGCGAGTGCGGGCTCAGCCGATGTCGACCTTGCTCATGACGACGGTCTCGTCGCCGTGGAGGGCGCGCTTCTTGGCCTGGCGCTCGCGGATCATCTCGATGAACACCGGGATGAGCGACAGGAACACGATGAGGAACACCATCGGCAGGATGTACTTGTCGATGTGCTCGGGGCCGCCGATGGCCTTGATGATCTGCTCGGCGAGCAGGTAGCCGGCCAGCAGGAAGCCGTCGACCCACAGGATCGCGCCGATCACGTTCCAGATGAAGAACTGCTTGGCCGGCATGCCGAGCACGCCCGCGACCGGGTTCATGAACGTACGCACGATCGGGATGAACCGGGCCAGCACGATGGCGCGGCGCGGACCGAACTTCGCGAAGTAGTGCTCGGCCTTGCGCACGTACTCCTGCTTGAACAGACGGGAGTCAGGCTTGCTGAACATCTTGGGGCCGTACTTCGCGCCCAGCCAGTGCCCGAGCTGCGCACCGACGATGGCACAGATCGGGCCGAGCAGCAGCAGCCAGCCGATCGGCAGCTGAACGCCCTTCGACTCCAGGAATCCGGAGGCGAACACACCCGCGATGAACAGCAGCGAGTCGCCGGGCAGGAAGAAGCCGACCATCAGGCCGGTCTCGGCGAACAGGATGAAGCAGACGCCGAACAACGCGGCCGGGCCGAACAGGTTCAACCAGTCCGTCGGATTCAGGGGATTGAAGTCGGCGGCGGCCAGCGGGGGCGCGGCCAGGGCCTGGAGAGTGTCGACTACGGTCACGCCGCACAACAGTACCGGGCAATGTTCCCGACACCCGGACACGTCCTGTGAGTCGAGGAGGTGGCTGTGACGTACGAGGAATTCGTCAACTCGCGACTGGGCGCGCTCGCGCGCTATGCGGTGATGCTCACCGGTGACCAGCACACGGCCCAGGATCTCGTCCAGGAGACGATGGTCCGCGTCCAGCTCAACTGGCGCAGGGTGGCCCGCGCGGACGTGCCGGAGCGCTACGTCAAGCGCATGATGATCAACCAGTACACGGACTGGCGGCGCGGATCATGGCTGCGCCGGGTGTTCCTGCGGCCCGACGCCGACCAGGCGGTCGCCGTACCCGTCGATCACGCGCAGCGCACCGCGGACCGGGACCAGATCTGGTCCGTGCTGGCCACGCTGCCGCGCCAGCAGCGGGCGGCGCTGGTGCTGCGCTACTACGAGGACCTGCCCGACGTGGAGATCGCCGAGATGCTCGGCTGCACGGTCGGCACGGCCCGCGGTTACATCTCGAAGGCGCTGACCCGGTTGCGGGAGTCGGCGGAGCGGTTGAGCCTGGGAGGAGTTCGATGATCGAAGACGAGCTGCGCGAGGCGTTCGCCCGCCACGAGGCGCAGGCGCCCCCGCTGGACCCGCTGCGCCGGGCCATCGACGGCCTGGCCGCCCGGCGACGCCGCCGCCGCACGGTGACCCGGACCGGGGCCGCCGCGGTGGCCGTGGCGCTCGCGCTGGCCCTGCCGGTCCAGCTGTGGCGGGGCGGGCTCGAGGTGCCGCTGCCGCTCGGCGTCGGGGCGAGCACGACGGCCGCGCCGTCGGGGCCGCTGAATCTGCTGCTGCTCGGCCTCGACGGGAGCGGCTCGGTGCGTAACGCCCGGACCGACACGATCATGCTGGTCCACCTGCCCGCCGACGGCAGCCAGGCCTACCTGGTTTCCATCGAGCGGGACCTGGCCACGGACATGCCCGGGGTGGGCACCACGAAGATCAATGGTGTGTACAGCCGCGGCGGCGTCGAGGCCGCCCGCGATGCCGTGCAGCGGCTCACCGGGATACGTGCCGACGCCGTGGCGGAGGTGGAGTTCTCCGCGCTGCGCTCCGTCACCGACACCCTGGGCGGCCTGCCGGTGTGCCTGCCGGAGCCGATGCGGTCGCAGCACACCGGCGCGCTCTTTCCGGCGGGCTGCCGGGACTACACCGGAGACCAGGTGCAGGACCTGATGCGGCAGCGCAAGATTCTGCTCCACGGGGGCTACGACCGGGACCGGGTCGGCCAGCGGGTGCTGCTCGGTCTGGCCAAGAAGGCCGGAGACCGGTCGCTGCTGAGCGACTTCTGGGTGGTGAGCCAGCTGGCCCGCACTCCGGGGATCACCTTGCACACCGGCGACCTGAGCCTGCTCGGCCTGGCGATGCGGCTGGACCGGGTGGAGGCTGCCGACATCGTCGGCATCAGCCAGCCGACCTTCTATGTCACGAAGATCGACGGGGTCTTCTACGAACAACTCGATCCGGCCGTCGCGCCTGGGCTGTTCCGGGCGCTGCGCGACGACACCATGAGCGCGTTCGCGCAGGCCCACCCGGCCTGGGTGCTTCAGGAGTAGTCCTCGTCGGCGGGCACGACCACCACGTTCTGCTCGATCCTGTCCCACTCGGAGGCCGGCGGCACCGGCTCGTCCGGCCCTCCGAGCGGCTCCTCGGGCAGGGCGTTGGTCTCGGCGTCCGCCAGGGGATCCGCCGGGGTCGACTGCTCGAGCGCGTCGGCTTCGGGCACGTCGTACGTGTTCCCTGCCACGTTCTCGGTCATCGTTTCACCGTATGACTCGCCTGCGATATTCGCCAGCAGATGTGGGTTTCGGCGTAGAAGATGGCCGTATGGGCTTTCTGATCCGCTGGGTGATCAACGCGGTAGCGCTCTGGGTCACCACACTGGTCGTCTCGGGCATCGAGATCACCGCGGCCACCACCACCCGCAGCATCCTGACCCTCATCGTGGTCGCGCTGATCTTCGGCCTGGTCAACGCGATCCTGAAGCCCGTCATACATCTGCTCGGCTGCGTCTTCTACGTGCTGACGCTGGGGCTGTTCGCGCTGTTCGTCAACGCGGGCCTGTTCCTGCTCGTGGACTGGCTGGCGACCGTGTTCAAGCTGCCGTTCGAGATCGACGGGTTCTGGCCCGCGTTCTGGGGCGCCATCGTCATGGGCATCGTGAGCTGGGCACTCAGCCTGCTGGTGCCGGACGGCGACGAGGGCTGAGCGTGCGGGAGGGGCCGATTTTCCAGGTCAAGTGACGTAGGCAATACTCCTGTAACGAGGACATCGCGGTCTTCCCGCAGCCATCGGGCGCGGCGACGCGCACCGCCGCGGCCATCCGCGTCACTGCACGCACGCTAGGAGCGTTCACAGATGCCTATCGCATCCCCTGAGGTCTACGCCGAGATGCTCGACCGCGCCAAGGCCGGCGCGTTCGCCTACCCCGCGATCAACGTCTCCTCCTCGCAGACGCTGCATGCCGCGCTGCAGGGCTTCGCGGAGGCCGAGAGCGACGGGATCATCCAGGTCTCGACCGGCGGCGCCGAGTACCTGTCCGGTCCGACCATCAAGGACATGGTCAGCGGTTCGGTCGCCTTCGCGGCGTTCGCGCACGAGGTCGCCAAGAAGTACTCGGTGAACGTCGCGCTGCACACCGACCACTGCCCGAAGAACAAGCTGGACGGTTTCGTCCGCCCGCTGCTGGCGATCTCCGCCGAGCGCGTCGCGCGGGGCGAGGAGCCGCTGTTCCAGTCGCACATGTGGGACGGCTCGGCCGTGCCGCTGGACGAGAACCTGCAGATCGCCGAGGAGCTGCTGGCCCTCACCCACGCCGCGAAGATCGTCCTCGAGATCGAGGTCGGCGTCGTGGGCGGCGAGGAGGACGGTGTCGTCGGCGCGATCGACGAGAAGCTGTACTCGACCGTCGGCGACGCGCTGGCCACGGCCGCCGCGCTGGGCCTGGGCGAGAAGGGCCGCTACATGACCGCCCTGACCTTCGGCAACGTGCACGGCGTCTACAAGCCGGGCAACGTCAAGCTCCGCCCGGAGATCCTCAAGGAGATCCAGGAGCAGGTCGGCGCGAAGTACGGCAAGGACAAGCCGTTCGACCTGGTCTTCCACGGTGGTTCGGGCTCGCTGCTGTCGGAGATCCGCGACTCGCTCGACTTCGGCGTGGTCAAGATGAACGTCGACACCGACACCCAGTACGCGTTCACCCGCCCGGTGGCCGACCACATGCTGCGCAACTACGAGGGCGTGCTGAAGGTCGACGGCGAGGTCGGCAACAAGAAGCAGTACGACCCGCGCGCGTGGGGCAAGGCCGCCGAGGCCGGTATGGCCGCCCGTGTCGCCCAGGCCTGCCAGGACCTCCGCTCCACCGGCACGCGCCTCAAGTAAATCCGCCACGCGGGCCGCTCGGTCCGCGGATTGTTGGCAAGATCGCTGAATGCGGTCATGATCTGCGGTTAGACCTCAGATCGTGACCGCATTTCGCGATCACGGCGTGTTTGTTGCGCGCGTGTCGTCCCGCGTCCCCGCCTAAGCCGACGGGAATCGGTACGATCGTCCGAATCCGCGTCTCAGGGCAGGAGGTCCGCACGTGCTGGGCATCGACGGGTACGACCCGGTCTGGCACCACGACGCCGGTGCGCTGGCTGCGGCGACCCGCAACCGCTTCGCCCGGATCATCGGACAGCCGCTGGTCGGCTCGTGGCTGGTGTGGGACCTCGACTCCGAGGCCTGGTTCACCGGTGGCCCCGTGGTGTTCGGCTTCCCCGACGCCAATCTGGAGATCACGCACCGCAAGTTCGACGAGTGCGCGGTCAGCTGGGACACCATCGACCTGCAGGCCCAGCTCGACTGGCCCGGCCTGCGCCTGGACTGGTGGGCCGACACCCACCCCGCCATCCTCGCCGCGCGCGGCCGCCCGCTGACCCGCGTCAACATCATCGAACGGATCAGCCCCACCGCCTGGCGCCCGCACGTGCTGCACGCGCTGGAGTTCTTCTTCGGCGACCTGCGCATCGCCCTGTTCAACGCCATGGACGAGAACGGCCTCACCGGCGAACCCGAGGTCAACCTCCCCGTCGGCTTCTGGCGCCGCATCCCGGTCGCGTAGCGGCCGGATGCATTAGCTCTGTCCGGTCGCGTAGCGGCTGGGATGCATAGGCTCGGTCCGGTCGCGTAGCGGCGGGGCTGGTCAGGGGCAGAGGATGGCCAGGGCCTCGTCGACGTCGTCGGTGACGTGGACCAGGCCGGACAGGGCCGCGCCGCCGAGCAGGGTGCGCAGCAGCTCGGTCACCGGCAGGGTCTCGGTCCAGAAGTCACGGCCCAGGAAGACGAACGGGCCGCTCTCGCCGTCGGTCGCGTAGTAGGTCTTGGTCGCGGCCTGGAAGACCTCCTGCACGGTGCCCGCCCGCCCCGGCGCGAACACGATGCCGCCCCGCGCCGCCTTCAGGATCACGTCCTCGCGGATCGCGTTCGAGAAGTACTTCGCGATCTGCCCCGCGAACACGTTCGCCGGTTCGTGGCCGTAGAGCCAGGTCGGCACGGACAGGCCGCCCGCCCACAGGTTCGCGGTCGGGAACTCGGCCAGCAGGTGCAGGGCGACCGTGGTGTACGGGTCGTGCGCGTGGAAGTCCGGCTCCGCGGCCAGCCGCCCGATCGCCTCGTCCAGCACTGCCACGGGGTAGGACGCCAGGTAGGAGCCCAGATTCGCGGCCTCCATCACACCGGGTCCGCCACCGGTGATCACCAGCCGCCCCCGGTCGGCCAGCCCGCGCCCGATCGCCGCCGCCATCCGGTACGCGCTGCTGCCGCGGGCTTCCGCGTGGCCGCCCATGATGCCGATGCGCCGCCGGGGCGAGATCGCGGCCAGGGCGTCGTGCAGGGCGTTGTCGATGCCGTGGTCGTGCAGCCGCTGCGCCAGCGCCTCCCGGACCCCGGCGTTCGGGCCGCCCTCGGCGACGAAGTGCCGGTACACCACGCTGTCGTACATGCCCGCGAAGCCGCCCTCGGCGAAGCCGGCGGTCAGGTCGGCGGCGGTGTACAGGCGCGACGGGTGCGTCGGGTACGGAACCCAGTCGGCCACCGGCACCACGTGCGCGCCCCGGCGCACCAGCGCCGCCTCGGCGGCCAGGCTCGGGAACGTGCAGCCGATGAAGACCGCGTCCTTCACCTTGACCCGGGAGAGGTCGGCGGCGATCGTCAGCCCCTGCACGGTGAGCCCGGCCAGGCTCTTCTCGGCCAGCCGTTCGGCCAGCTCTTCCAGGGACTCGATCTCCAGCGGGGTAGCAGCAGACATCAGGCGAGTATGCCCGTGACGAAACCCTCAGCGCAGCGCGGGGACATCGGCAGCCCCACCGGGTTGAATGTCCGTATGCAGAACCTGATGCCCGAACCTCCTGCCACGCTGCTGACCGACGACGAGGCGGCCGCCGCCGCGCTGGCCGCCGCCGAGGACCCGACCTCCGTCGCCGCGGCCTACCCGACGTACAGCGCCGCGTGGGCGGCGCTGGCGCAGCTCGCGCTCACCGCGGGGCAGCCCGTTCCGGCGTACGCGTTCGCCCGCACCGGATACCACCGTGGCCTGGACCAGCTGCGCCGCGCGGGGTGGAAGGGCCACGGCCCCGTCCCGTGGAAGCACGAGCCGAACCAGGGCTTCCTGCGCTGCCTGCACGCGCTGTCGGTGGCCGCCGCGGAGATCGGCGAGGCCGACGAGGCGGCGCGCTGCGCCCAGTTCCTGCGCGACTGCGACCCGGCCGCGTTCGACGCCCTGAACTCGTAGTACGTGACCGGGGGCGGGCCGGTCGGCCCGCCCCCGGCTGGCTACAGCCCTTCCGCGACGGACGCGGCGATCCGCAGCCAGGCGTCCTGGGACTCCTCGGTGAGCCGTCCGTAGTCGATCGGCTCACCGGAGTCGAGCATGCGTTCGTACGGCGCGATGAGCACGGCGCGGGTGCGCGCGGCGAAGTGCCGTTCGATGGCGGGGATGTCGAGCTCGCGGCGGCTCGGCGGGAGCGAGACGATGGTGACGGCCTGCCGGACCAGGCGGCTGCGGCCGGTCTGTTCCAGGTGGTCGAGCATCCGGGCGGCGGTCTCCGCCGAGTCGTTGCGGGCCGACATGGTGACCACGAGCTGGTCGGTCGCGTCGATGGCGGCCTGCCAGTTCTCGGCCCGTACGTTGTTGCCGGTGTCCACCATGATCAGCTTGTAGAAGCGGCTGACCACCTCGCGGATCTCGGCGAAGGCGTGCGCGGTGAGCATCTCGCCCGCCGTCGCGGACTCGTCTGAGGCGAGCACTTCGAACATGCCGTCGCCCTGCGAGCGCACGTACTGCGACAGGTCGCCGACCCGGCTCTGCGAACCCTGGAACTGGTGCAGGTCACGCATCAGGTCGCGCACCGTACGCGAGTGGAAGTCCTGCTGGGAACGCATGCCCAGGGTGCCCTGGGTCTCGTTGTTGTCCCAGGCCAGCACGTACCCGCCGCGCTTGCGGCCGAAGGTCATCGCCAGCAGCAGCACGGCCACGGTCTTGCCCGCGCCGCCCTTCGGGTTGACCACGGTGATCTGCCGCAGCCCGCCGAAGTTGCGCCGGACCAGGTCGGTCGCGCGGCGGATCTCCTGCTCGCGCTGTCCCGGGCTCAGGTTGAGCAGGCCGAACGTGGACTTGCGCAGCGCCGCCTGGATGCCCATGTGCGCCACCGGATCGGCGGGCCGGGTCGCCCGCCGCCGCGCGAACTCCTCGGCCGTCGGCAGGTAGACCTCACCACCACCGGGGCCGGGCTGCTGCGGGCCGCCGAACTGCGGCGGCGTGGGAGCGGGCGTGGTGGGCAGCGGCGGGATGTGCGGACCGGGCTGCGCCGACACGGGCCATACGCCCGGCGCGGTCTGCGGCGGAGGCACCGCCGTGACGGGCGGACGCGGCGGCACCGCAGCGGACGCGGGCCGGGCCCCGGAGTCCACACCCGGCGTGTCCGCACCCGGCTCACGGGGCGGCAGTGGCACCGCCGCGCGGGCCTCAACGGGCGGGAACGGCACCGCCGCCCGCGCCTCGGCGGGCGGGAACGGCGTGGTGGCGGGCGGGACCGGCACGGTCGCGCGGGCCTCGACGGGGGCTGCGGCGCGGGCCTCGGCGGCCGGGGTCGGCGTCGGCACGCGGGTGTCGGTCGGCGGCGCGGGCACGGGCGGGCCGGACTGCGGCGATGCCTGCGCCGTCGGCGGGGCCGGGACCGGCGGTGGGGGCAGCGGCGGGGCCGCCTGCTGCGGGGGCAGCGGGATCGGGGCGCTGTGCGGCTGCACCGGCACCGCGGTCGGCGGCAGCGGCACCGCGGGGCGCTCGCGCTGCGGCAGGGGCGGCAGTGGCACCTGCATGGTCCGGGTCGGGTCGGCGGGCCCGGCCACCGGCTGCGGTGCAGGGATCGGGATGCCCGCCTGCGGGGCGGGCACGGCCATCGGCACCCCCGCCATGGGCGGGCCCGACGTCGGGTCGGCCGGGCGCGGCACCGCGGCCGACGCGCGGGCACCCTGGCCACGCACGATCGGCTTGCTGTCCTCAGCGGGGCCGCTGATCTCGTCCGGCGGCCACTCCCACTCCGTCATCGCGCATCACTCCCCAGTGCCGTCTGCCCCTGCAGCCTAGTCAGTGCGCACACCCCGCAGGAGGTCCCGTCAGCCGGTATAGACGGCCCACGCTGAGGGCTCCACCCACCAGGAGCGCTTGCGGGTCAGCTCGCCCGATACCCCGTCGTCGGCGAACGGAACCTCGGCATCGCGGGGGGTCACCGACACGGCCCGGCCGCGTGCCCGGCGCACCTCGATCCGCAGCCGGGGCGTACCGAACAGGGGCTTGTGCCGCACCGGCACCGCCACCGCGACATCGATCACGCCGTCGGCCGGGTCGGCGTTCGTGAGCAGGGGCAGCCCGTCCAGCAGGGTGGCCCCGGAGCCGTTGGCGACCGCGACCGCGAGCAGCGGCTCCGCGCCGTCGGTCAGCACCGCGTCGTCGACCTCCACCCGGCCCGCCCACTGCACGGGCTGGCCGCCCTCGGTCGACCCGGCCAGCAGCACCCCGTCGAGGGTCACCGAGCCGCCGTCGTGGCGCAGCAGGTCCAGCCGCCGGGCCCGGTCGCCGAGCACCGCCGCGGCCACCGCGGCCGGTTCCCGGGGCAGCCCCAGCTGCGCGGCGAGGTCCGTCGCGGCCGCGTCGATCGGCAGCACCGCCAGGGCGGGCAGATCCGGCACGGTACGCCCCGCAGGCAGCTCGGCGGGGCGCTTCGACGGAGCCGGGGCATACCGGCGTACCAGCCGGCGCAGCACGTGGCGCAGCTGGCCGTCGTCGGTGACCGCGATCACCAGGCGGGTCTTGCCGTCCGCATCCGGCCAGGTCAGGCCGTCCTCGCGGGGCGGGCCGTCGAGCCGCGCGAGCACCTGGTCGATCTCGCTGTCGGCGCAGGCCACCACGGTCTCGACCCGGGCCCCGGCGGCCCGCAGCGCGTCCGCGCAGTGCAGCACCGGCACACGGGGCCGCGGCGCGTCGCTGTGACCGTCGCCGCAGCTGTCGGAGCCACAGCAGCCGCCATCCGGCTCAGCCATGCTCAGCAGCACCACGTCATACACGGTGGTCGTCCTCTCGGGGTTCCGGCCTTGCCCGGGCATGCGCGCCCGATCAAGCTGTTAGCCTGGCACCCCGGGGTCACCACAGCCGTGGGCGGCCCGCGGCTCGCCTAGGAGGCGAAGGAAAGATGCCAGCGATCGTGCTTCTCGGTGCCCAGTGGGGCGACGAGGGCAAAGGCAAGGTTACCGACCTGCTCGGATCACGAGTGGACTACGTCGTCCGCTTCTCCGGGGGCAACAACGCCGGCCATACCGTGGTCACTCCGGACGGCCAGAAGTTCGCCCTCCACCTGATGCCGAGCGGCGCGCTGCACCCCAACGCGGAGATCGTCCTCGGCAACGGTGTCGTGATCGATCCGAAGGTGCTGCTGGCCGAGATCGACGGTCTCGCCGAGCGCGGCGTGGACGTGTCCCGCCTGCTGATCTCCGCCGACGCGCACCTGGTCATGCCCCACCACCGGGCACTGGACCGGGTCGTCGAGCGTTACCTGGGCACCGCCCGCATCGGCACCACGGGCCGCGGCATCGGCCCCGCCTACGGCGACAAGGTCGCCCGCATGGGCATCCGGGTGCAGGACCTGCTCGACCCGGGCATCCTCCGGCAGAAGCTGGAGCTGGTGCTGCGGGAGAAGAACCAGATCCTGTTCAAGGTCTACAACCGCAAGGGCTTCGACGTCGACGCGGTGGTCGAGGAGTACCTCACCTACGCGGAGCGGCTCAAGCCGTTCATCGCCGACACCCGCCTGATCCTGAACAAGGCGCTCGAAGAGGGCAAGACCGTGTTCATGGAGGGCGCGCAGGCCACCCTGCTCGACCTCGACCACGGCACGTACCCGTTCGTCACCTCGTCGAACCCGACCGCGGGCGGCGCGTGCGTCGGCGCGGGCATCGCCCCGACCCGGATCAGTTCCGTGATCGGCGTCATCAAGGCGTACACCACACGCGTCGGCGCGGGCCCGTTCCCGACCGAGTTGCACGACGACATGGGCGAGCACCTGCGCAAGACCGGCGGTGAGTACGGCACGACCACCGGCCGCCCGCGCCGCTGCGGCTGGTTCGACGCCGTGATCGCCCGCTACGCCGTCCGCGTCAACGGCATCACCGACCTCGTCGTCACCAAGCTCGACATCCTGTCCGGCCTGGACCAGGTCCCTGTCTGCGTAGGCTACGAGGTCGACGGTGAGCACTTCGACGAGATGCCGATGACGCAGACCGCCTTCCACCACGCGAAGCCCGTCTACGAGTACCTTCCCGGCTGGTTCGAGGACATCTCCAAGGCCCGCGACTTCGCCGAACTCCCGCACAACGCCCAGCGCTACATCGAACGCCTCGAAGAGCTCTGCGGCACCCGCATCTCCATGATCGGCGTGGGGCCGGGGCGGGAAGAGAACGTCGTCCGCCACGACATGCTGGCCGCCGTCGCCGGCTGACCGGATCGATCCTGAAATGTGGCACGGCCCGAGCACGGGGCCGTGCCACATTTTCATGATCAACCCGGACGGTAGGCTGAGGGTGTGCGGGTACTGGTGATCGGTGGTGGCGGGCGGGAACACGCCCTGGTGCTCGGCCTCATGCGGGACCCGGCGGTGACGGCTGTCATCGCTGCCCCGGGCAGCCCGGGGATCGCGGAAGCGGCGACGGAGCAGCGGGATGTGGACATCCTGTCGCCCGACGCGGTGGCGGGGCTCGCGGTGGAGGTCGAAGCAGACCTGGTCGTCGTCGGGCCGGAGGCGCCGCTGGTCGCCGGGGTGGCCGACGCGGTGCGGGCCAAGGGCATCCCGTGTTTCGGCCCGTCCGGCAGCGCCGCTCGCCTGGAGGGGTCGAAGGACTTCGCCAAGCAGGTCATGACCGCCGCGAAGGTGCCGACGGCGCGTGCCTTCACCTGCTCCACCCCTGCGGAGGCGGCGCGGGCGTTGGACACGTTCGGTGCGCCGTACGTGGTGAAGAACGACGGGCTGGCGGCGGGTAAGGGTGTCGTCGTCACCGACGACCGGGCTGCCGCGCTGGCGCACGCCGCCGAGTGCGGGCGGGTCGTGATCGAGGAGTACCTCGACGGGCCCGAGGTGTCGCTGTTCGTGGTGACCGACGGGGTGTCCGCGGTGCCGCTGCTGCCCGCGCAGGACTTCAAGCGCATCTTCGACGGCGACGAGGGCCCGAACACCGGCGGCATGGGCGCGTACGCGCCGCTGCCGTGGACCCCGCCGAACCTGGTCGAGCACGTGATGGCGACCGTGGCGCACCCGACGCTGCAGCAGATGCGCGAAGCGGGCACGCCGTTCTCCGGCCTGCTCTACATCGGTCTGGCGATCACCGTGGGCGGCCCGAAGGTGATCGAGTTCAACGCGCGCTTCGGCGACCCGGAGACGCAGTCCGTGCTGGCCCTGCTCGACACCCCGCTGGGCGGCCTGCTGTACGCGGCGGCCACCGGCGAGCTGGCGGGCCACCCCGAGCTGCAGTGGAAGGACGCCTTCTCGGTGACCGTGGTGCTGGCCAGCGCCGGGTATCCGGCGAGCGCGCGCACCGGTGACGAGATCACGGGCGCGGACGGGCTGATCCACGCGGGCACCAGGCGCGACGCCGACGGGGTGCTGCGCTCGGCGGGCGGCCGGGTGCTGTGCGCGACGGCGACGGGGCACGACCTGCACGCGGCCCGCGCGGCGGCGTACGAGCTGCTGTCGCACGTGGACCTGCCGGGCGGCCAGTACCGCACCGACATCGCGCTGGCGGCCGAGGAGGGCCGCGTCGTCTCCCCCTGGCGCTGACACTGCGAAGACGTGGGGAAGGGCACCTGCTGCGACGCGGAGCGTTGGGCAGGTGCCCTTCCTTCACATCATGCGCAGCAGGCGGGGGATGACCTTGCCGGTGGCGGTGCGCGGCAGCTCGGGGACGAAGTGCACGTCGCGCGGGACGCTGAAGCGGGCCAGGTAGTGGCGGACGTACTCGCGGACCTCGGTCGAGTCGAGGTGCTGGCCGGGGTGCAGGACCAGGTAGGCGGCCAGGCGCTGGCCGTACTCGGGGTCGGGGACACCGATCACGGCCGCCTCGCGCACCTGCGGTAGCTGGGTGAGCAGTTCCTCGACGGGTCGCGGGAAGACGTTCTCGCCGCCGGAGACGACCATGTCGTCGGCCCGACCGTCGACGTACAGCAGGCCCTCGGCGTCCAGGTGGCCCAGGTCGCCGGTGGCCAGCATGCCGTCGGGGCGGTCACCGGGCGGCGGCGGAACCCCGGGACCCCGGGTGTATCCCTCGAACAGCATCTCGTTGCCGACGTGGATCTCGCCGATCCGGCCGCGCGGCACGGGCAGGCCGGTCGGGTCGAGGATCGCGATCCGGGTGCCGTGCGGCGGGCGGCCCGCGGTGCCGGGGTCCAGGCGCAGGTCGGCGGGGGTGGCGATGGACGCCCAGGACGCCTCGGTGGAGCCGTACAGGTTGTAGAGGCTGTCGCCCCAGGTGTCCATGAACCGGGCGGCCAGGCCGCCGGGCAGGGCCGAGCCGCTGACGGCCACGATCCGCGGCGGCGTCGCGGGCACCGCACCGGCCTCGACCAGCCGTTGCAGCATCACCGGCACGGCGAACAGGGCGGTGCAGCCGTGCACGTCGACGGCGTGCGCGGTGGCGACGGGGTCGAAGCGGCGCTGGAGCACCACGGTGGCGCGCATGGCCAGGGACAGTTGCAGCGCGGCGTACCCCCAGGTGTGGAACAGGGGTGCGGAGATCAGGATGCGCTCGCCGACCTTCAGCGGGATGCGGTCGATGATGGAGACCAGCGGGCCGAAGCCCGGTGGGGTGGGCCGCCGCGCGCCCTTGGGCGCGCCGGTGGTGCCGGAGGTGAGCACGATGGTGCGGCCCGCGCGGCTGACGTCGGACCAGCGGCCCTGCGGCGGGGTCTCGGTGATCAGCGCGTCGATCCGGGACTCGTCGAGCCGCTCGCACGGCGCGGCGGCGGCGATCGGCGCGAACTCGCGGTCGTGCAGGAGCAGGCGCAGTTGCTGCTGCTCGGCGACGGCGGTGAGCTGCGGTGCGGACAGCGCGGTGTTGACCAGCACGGCGTCCGCGCCGAGCAGCGAGCAGGCGACCATGGCCTCGATCAGGCCGACGTGGTTGCGGCACATCAGCCCGACCCGTACGCCGGGCGCGACACCCCGGGTGCCGCCGAGCGCGACGGCCAGCCGTTGGGCGCGGTGCAGGAGCTGGCGGTAGGTGATCGCCCCACGCTGCTCGTCGACGACGGCGGTGCGGTGCGGGTCGCGCGCCTCGGCGGCGCGCAGCTCTCCGGCGAGCGTGAAACCCCACCGGCGCAGGGTGTTGAGCTGGTCGGCGACGCGGGTCGGGTTGCCGGGACTGAGCAGCCCGCGGCGGGCCAGGGTACGGACAATGAAGAGCAGGTCCACGACGGTGAAGCCTCTCGTTCGATCGCCAGGGTTACCCGCATATTACTGACCGGTAACTAGAAAAAGAAGACGGCGGCCCGTGTGATACGGACCGCCGTCTATGTCTTCCGGCTTCTGTTCGGCCCCCCGGAGGCCGGGGCCGTCCGCCGTTACCGGAGGGAGGCGCCGGTTATGGCGCGGGCTATCACCAGGCGCTGGATTTCGCTGGTGCCTTCGAAGATGGTGTAGATCTTGGCGTCGCGGTACCAGCGCTCTACGGGGTGTTCGCGGAGGTAGCCGGCACCGCCGAGGATTTGGACGGCTTTTTCGGTTACGGAGACTGCTACCTCGCCGGCCTTGAGTTTGGACATCGAGCCCTCGCCCGCGGTGAAGGGCCGGTTGTTGCGGCCCATCCAGGCCGCCCGGTACACCAGCAGGCGCGCGGCGTCGATCTCCAGGCGCATGTCTGCCAGCGCGAACGCGATCGCCTGGTTCTCCACGATCGGCTTGCCGAACTGCACCCGCGTCTTGGCGTACTCCAGCGCGTACTCGTACGCCGCCCGCGCGATGCCGAGCGCCTGCGCGCCGACCGCGGGCCGGGACAGCTCGAACGTGCGCATCGAGGCCTGCCCGGACGAGCGCTGCCCGGACCGGGCCCGCGCCAGCCGCTCGTCGAGCTTGTCCTTGCCGCCGAGCACGCAGTTGCCGGGAACCCGGACCTCGTCCAGGAACACGTCGGCCGTGTGCGAGGCGCGGATGCCGAGCTTGCGCAGCTTGCGGGCAGTGTGCAGGCCCTTGCTGCCGGGCGGCACGATGAAGGCCGCCTGCCCGCGCGAGCCCAGTTCCGGGTCGACGACGGCGGTCACCACGTGCACGCCGGCGATGCCGCCGTTGGTGGCGTACGCCTTCTGCCCGCTCAGCACCCACTCGTCGGTGGCCTGGTCGTACACCGCGCGGGTGCGCATCGCGCCCACGTCGGAGCCGGCCTCGGGCTCGGTCGAGCAGAACGCGGCGACCTTCGGGTCCTCCTTGGTGCCGAAGCACTGCGGGACCCACTCGGCCATCTGCTCGGGGGTGCCGGAGCCGAAGATCCCGGCGACGGCGAGCGAGGTGCCCATGATGGCGAGGCCGATGCCCGCGTCACCCCAGAACAGCTCCTCGCTGGCGATGCACATGGACAGGCCGCTCGGGTCGGCCCAGAGGTTGGCCAGGAACTCGAAGTCGTAGAGGCCGATCTTGGCGGCCTCGGCGATGACGGGCCAGGGAGTCTCCTCCCGCTCGTCCCACTCCGCGGCGGCCGGGCGCACGACCTGCTCGGCGAAGCCGTGCACCCAGTCCCGCAGATCCCGCTGCTCCTCGTTCAGATCGAGCGAGAACTCCATGAAAGGTCAGGCCTTGGGGATGTTGAAGAGGTTGGCGATGTTGGCCGCGAGCGCCAGGTCGCCCTTGGCCTTGAGCTTGCCGGTCATGAACATCATGACGGGGTTGCCGTTGCCGGAGACGACCTTGAGGAAGTCGGCCGGGCCCACGGTCACCGCGAGCTTGGGCTCGTTGGCCGGCTTCTCCGACAGGACACAGGTGCCGTTGGCGATGACCAGCTCGTACGTGTCCGAGCCGCCGTCGGGCGCACCGGTGATGATCCAGTGGATCACCGCTTCGGTGTTGCCCGCGCGGTCCGGGCGGAACAGGCCGGGCATGCGGCCGAAGATCTCGTCCAGGATCCTGGTCCGTTGCTCGCCGCCCAGGAGCTCGTTCAGCTGCGCGTCGGAAGCGTTCTTGACCAGCGCCGCGAACCCAGCCGGGTCGAGGTTGCTGAAGTCAGACAGGTCGGCCACGATGTCCTCCATAACCATTGGAACTTACTTGTGCGTAACCTTACGAGGGAGTAGGTAGGCTGGCAAGGTGCAGAGCAACCCACTCCCTCCAGGTGACGACGCGCCGGTCACCCCGCGCGCCGGGGACACCCCGCGCGGCCGGGTGCCGCGAGCGGAGCGCGAGCAGCAGATGCTCGACGCCGCGGTGCTGGTGTTCTCCCGCCGGGGATTCCATCACGCCAACATGGACGAGATCGCCGAGCTGTCCGGCGTGTCCAAGCCGATGGTGTACGCGTATCTCGGCACGAAAGAAGAACTCTTCATCGCCTGCCTGCGCCGCGAGTCCGCGCGCCTGGTCAGCGGCCTGACCTCGGCGGCCGACCCCACCCTGCCCCCGGACCGGCAACTGTGGCAGGGGTTCAAAGGTTTCTTCGAGTTCGTCGGCGCGCACCGCGACGGCTGGTCGGTGCTCTACCGGCAGGCCCGCACCCAGCAGCCGTTCTCCGTGGTGGTCGCCGCGATGCGGGAGACGGTCGTCGAGGTGATCACCGATCGCCTCGATGCCGCGCTGCGCCTCGAAGGCCGCCAGGTCAAACCCGACGACCTGACCGCGATGGCGCTGACGCTGGTCGGCGCGAGCGAGTCGCTGGCGGACTGGCTCGCCGACCACCCCGACGAAGACCCCGGGCGTACGGCGACCCGGCTCATGAACGCCGTGTGGCTCGGCGCGGACCAGCTCATGCACGGCGTGACCTGGCGTCCGCCCAGCTGAACCGGCACATGGGGAAGGCCCGGACACCTAGGGGTCCGGGCCTTCCGTCTATGGGGAGCCGGTCCGGCGGTGCTGCACGGGGGGACAGCACCGCCGAGACCGACTCCGGTCTACCAGCCCGGCGAGCTGGGAGATGCGGTCAGCTCGCCGCCGGGCTCGGCGCGGTGGTGGGGCGAAGCACGGCACAGGCCGTCATCGCCGCCGCCACCTTCGGATCGGCGGTCGCGAGCTGCCGACCGGGTGTGAACTCCACACCGCGTTCGGCGAGGCAGTTGCGGTACGCCGCGTTGGCCCCGTTGTCGCCCCGGTTGCCACCGAAGCCTCCACCGGGTCCACCGCTGGGGCGCACCGCCGCGCAAGCCTGCTGTGCCTGCTGCCACTGCTCGGCGCTCACGCCGTCCGGTGCCCGGATACCCCCACCGGGGCCGCCGAAACCACCGGGCTGCCCACTGGGTCTCACGGTCGGCCGGGCGGTCGGGAAGTTCGACGGCCGGGCCGTCGGCGCACCCGACGGCCGGTTGCCTCCACCCTGCCCGAAGTTGTCCGGCAGGGTGATCCCCTGCTCCTTCAGGCACGCGGCGTACGCGGTGAACCCGTTGGTCTGCCCGGGGGTGGGCTGGTCGGCGGCGTCGTCGCCGGAACCGCAGGCCGCGGCGAGGCCGAGCACGGCGATCGCGACGGCGGCGGTGAGGGCGGCGCGGGGGTGACTCATCGGCGTCTTCACCTGCGCGAGCCTGCGCGCCGCGGCTCGGGGCCCGCTCGACCGGACCTCAGAATGGGCTGGGAGTGGCGGCTTTGAGGTGGCTCCGAGGTTGGCTGGAGCGATCACCGAGCGGCGGCCGCGAGACTCCCGGCCATGACGTTCGTGGTGCGCGGAAGACGACGCCGATGGGTGGCCGCGGGCGCGGCGGTGCTCATCGCCGTCGCGGTGGTGACGGTGGTCGCATGGCAGGGCGCCGACCCGGCCCCGGCCGCCCCGGCGACGGTCGCGGTGCAGCGGGGCGAGGTCACCTCGTCGGTGGCCGCGTCCGGCAAGGTGTCCCCGGTCGCCACCCGCGAGCTGGCCTTCTCCGTCGCTGGCACGCTCACCGCGGTGCTGGTCAAGCCCGGTGACGAGGTGGCCGTCGGGCAGGACCTGGCCACGATCGACGACGCCGACGCGCGGGAGGCCCGCGACGACGCGGCCAACGCGCTGTCCGAGGCCCGGCAGGCCCTGGCCGACGCCCAGGACGCCGCCGACACGGCCGACACCTCCCCGAGCTGCACCACCGCCCTCGGCGCGGCATCGGGCACGACCGGCGACGGCACCGTCACTGCCGTCACGGTCGCCCTGCTCACCCACCCCGCCAACCCGGACCTGGCCACCACGCCGGCTGTCACCGCCACCGCCACCAGCTCGACCGCGGCTCGCCCCGCGACCGCAGCGAACTCGGTCACCGCCACCGCCACCAGCTCGGCCGCAGCTCGCAGCGCGACCGCCACCAGCTCGGTCAGCGCCACCGCCACGGCCGCCACCACGCCGTCGCCCGCCAGCAGCCCATCGGCGACGCCGTCCCCGTCGGCCCCGGGCAAACCGTCCGCGTCGCCCAAGCCCTCAGCGGCACCGTCGCGGACCCCCTCGCCGAGCACCCGCCCCGGCGGCTGCACCTCCGGCGGATCCTCGAACGGAGGCTCGGCCAACGGCGGCGGTGCCGCCGGCGGGCGCGGCGGGGACGCGATCTACACCGCGCAGGTCGCCGTGAACAAGGCCGATGCCGACCTGGCCAAGGCCGAACGCAACCTCACCGGTACGACGATCACGGCCCCCGTGGCCGCCAAGGTGCTCAGCGTCGGCGGCCGGGCCGGGGACGCGGCGGGCACCGGGACCTTCATCACGCTCGGCGTCGTCGCCACGATGATGGTCGAGGCCGAGTTCGCCGAGGCCGACGCGGTGAGCCTGGCCGTCGGCCAGCCCGCCACGGTCACCCTGGCCAACCGTCCCGACGAGACGCTGCCCGCCACCATCGCCCAGGTCGCCGCCACCGGCACCGCGTCCGGCACCC
Source organism: Catellatospora methionotrophica (assembly GCF_011297335.1). Classification (GTDB taxonomy): domain Bacteria; phylum Actinomycetota; class Actinomycetes; order Mycobacteriales; family Micromonosporaceae; genus Catellatospora; species Catellatospora methionotrophica. The sequence continues at coordinate 175,859 of NZ_JAAOTJ010000004.1, forward strand.
TGGTCCGCTACCACGTGCTGCTCGCCTTCGACGGCGCACCCGAGGGCCTGCTCATCGGCCAGAGCGCCACCGCCGGGGTCGTGCTCGCCCGCGCCGAGGGCCTGCTGCTGCCGCAGTCCGCCGTCCGGGTCACGGGCGACGGCACCGGCGAGGTGAAACTGCCGGACGGCTCCGCCCGCACGATCGGCATCGGCCTGCGCGGCGACGGCGACGTGGAGATCCTGTCCGGCCTCACCGAGAACGAGCAGGTGCGCCTCAACGCCCGCTCCTGAGCCCCCGATCCGCGCGACCATGTGAGGGTGGCGTTCACGGGGTTCCGAGTGGGCTCCCAGGGTTCTCCGAGGTGGGGCGGATACAACCAGTTCACAGGCAGGACCGAGGTGGCAGGGAGCCGGCAGTGACGCAGCAGGAGCGGACACGGACCAAGGTGCTCGTCGTCGATGACGAGGCCAACATCTGCGCGCTGCTGTCGGCGACGCTGCGGCTGGTGGAGTTCGACGTACGGGTCGCGAACAGCGGCCGGGACGCGCTCATCGCGGCCGAGGAGTTCCAGCCCGACCTGGTCGTGCTCGACGTGATGCTGCCCGACCTGGACGGCTTCGAGGTCGCCCGGCAGCTGCGGGCCGACGGCCGGGGCCCGGACAACGCCCTGGTCCCGGTGCTGTTCCTGACCGCCCGGCACTCCGTCGAGGACCGCATCTCCGGGCTGACCGTCGGCGCGGACGACTACGTCACCAAGCCGTTCAGCCTGGAGGAGGTCGTGCTGCGCATCCGGGCGATCCTGCGGCGCAGCCGCCCCGGCGGCGAGCACGCCGACAGCGGGGTGCTCCGCTACGCCGACCTGGAGCTGCACGAGGACGCGCACGAGGTGCGCCGGGGCGGCAAGCTCGTCGACCTGTCCCCGACCGAGTTCAACCTGCTGCGCTACCTGCTCGTCAACGCGGGCCGGGTGGTCTCCAAGGCGCAGATCCTGGACCGGGTGTGGAGCTACGACTTCGGCGGCGACGGCCGCATCGTCGAGTCGTACGTCTACTACCTGCGCAAGAAGGTCGACAAGTGGGACCCGCCGCTGATCCACACGGTCCGCGGCGTCGGGTACGCGCTGCGCCTGCCCCGAGGTGGCCAGGAATGATCCGCCCACCGTGGCGGCGGTGGACCCTGCGTACCCGGATGGTGGTCGCGGTGGTGGCCCTGGCCGGAGTGGCCCTGCTGATCACCGACTTCGTCGCCGCCACGACGCTGCGCCACTTCCTCGCGCAGCAGCTCGACGAGGACGTGCGCCAGCTCAACCGCTTCGGCGGCGGCGGCCCGTGGCCCGGCGGCTTCGGCAACCGGCCACAGCCGGACGCGAGCCGCCCCGGGTCGGGCTCCGGCCGGTCCGGTCCGTCGGCCACCGCGCCGGCGCAACCCGGCACCGGCACGCAGCCGAGCCCGTCGGCCACCGCGCTACCGGATCGCACGGCCACGGCCCAGCCGAGCCCGACTGCCACCGCGCCGACCGGCCCGTCGGCCGCGGCGAACCAGCCGCCCTGCGAAGGCCGGCAGAACACGGCAGGCTTCGGCGGCCTGCCGCCGGGGCAGGGCGACACGATCGTGATCTATTACACCGCGCAGGGCCGGGAGATCTGCTACCTGAGCAGCGGCATCACGCCGACGGAAGGGCCACAGCTCACGCTGGCGCAGATCGAGGCGAACGCGCAGGCGACGGGTCGGGAGCCGCCGACGAGACTGTTCACCGCGACTGCCGCCTCCGGTCAGGACTTCCGGGTCACCGTGAGCCGGTCGCAGGACGGCCGCTATCGCGTCTCGGCCATCTCGATGGACCGGGTCGAGAACACCGCGAACCTGGTGCTGCTGCTGGGGCTGGGCGTCGGGGCGCTGGTGCTGCTGGGGCTCGGCTTCGCGGCGTACAGCGTCGTCCGGATCGGGCTGCGGCCGCTGACCAACATGGAGCACGCCGCAGCGCAGATCGCCGGTGGTGATCTCACCGCCCGGGTGCCCAGCCCCGACCCGCACACCGAACCGGGCCGCCTCGGCCTGGCGCTGAACACCATGCTGTCGCGCATCGAGGCGGCGGTGACCGCGCGGGCCGCGTCCGAGCAGCGGCTGCGGCAGTTCCTCGCAGACGCGTCGCACGAGCTGCGCACCCCGCTGACCTCCATCCGTGGCTTCGCCGAGCTGTACCGTCGCGGCGGCGCGCCGCCCGGCCCGGAGCTCGACGAGACCATGTCCCGCATCGAGCAGGAGGCGGCCCGGATGGGCCTGCTGGTCGAGGACCTGCTGCTGCTGGCCGCGCTGGACGAGGAGCGCCCGCTGCAGCCGTCCCGGGTGGACCTGCTGTCCGTCGCCGCCGACACGGTCCGCGACGCGCACGTGCGCACCCCGGGCCGGACCGTGGAACTGGCCGGGTTCGAGCCGGTCACGGTGCAGGGCGACGAGCACCGGCTGCGCCAGGTGGTGACGAACCTGGTGGCCAACGCGCTCCAGCACACCCTGCCGGACACCCGGGTCACGCTGCGGGTGAGCCACCGCGGGGGCGATCCCGCTGAGGAGATGTTCGAGCTGCCGCTGGCCCGGGTCGTCGGCCCGGTGGTCGCCGCCGTCGGCGCGGAGCTGGACCCGGATCTGCCGGTCGCCGTGATCGAGGTCGAGGACACCGGGCCGGGCGTGCCGCCCGAGCACGCGGCCCGCATCTTCGAACGCCTCTACCGCGCCGACCCGCACCGCGCCCGCAGCCACGGCGGAGCGGGCCTCGGCCTGGCCATCGCCTCGGCGATCGTGAAGGCCCACGGCGGTCGCATCGAACTGGCCACCTCACCCGGCGTCGGCTCGACGTTCCGTGTCCTGCTGCCGCTGTACGACTGAACAGCCCCGTCCCCTGGCCCGGCCGTGATCCTGCGGCGGGTCGCGAAGCATCGGCTCCCCTGGCCCGGCCGTGGTACTGCGGCGGGGACGCGAAGCCTCGGCAGCCGCGACCTCGGGCGGAGTGTGCGGTTCGGCCCAGCTCGCAGGCTCCAAGCTCATTCCGAGGTTGGTGGGAGGTCGCGTCGAGGGCGGGTCGGGACGATGCGTGCCATGCGATTGCGGCGAGGCATCCCGCTCGGGCGGACCACACTGATCAACAGCGCTCTCGGGCTGCTGCTGGTCGGCGGCGGCACCTGGGCGTACTTCATGATCAGCGGAGACGCGGCACCGGCTCAGGCGAACACGACGCGCACCGTGGCGGCGGCCCAGGGCACGGTGACCGCGACGGTCACCGCCGACGGGTCGATCGCGTCGGCGAACACCATGTCGGCCGACTTCGCCACCGGCGGCACCGTCACCGCGATCAAGGTGAAGGTCGGTGCCAAGGTCGCCAAGGGCGCGGTGCTGGCCACCGTGGACGCGACCGAGGTCAAGGAGAGCCTGGCCACCGCGAAACGCAACCTCGACGCGGCCCGCGACGCGCTGGACCGCGCGGAGGACGGCGGCGACGACAGCAGCATCGCCAACGCCGAGAACCAGGTCGACCAGGCGGAGTCCACCGTCGAGGCGGCCCAGCGCTCGGTCGACGGCACGGTGCTCAAGGCCCCGATGGCGGGCACCGTCGTGGCGATCAGCGGCGCGGTCGGCGGCTCGTCGGGCGGCTCGTCCGGTGGCGGGGGCAACAACTCCTCGTCGACCTCGTCGTCGAGCGGCTCCGGGTTCGTGCAGCTGGCCGACCTGACGAAGCTGCAGGTGACAGCCGGTGTGGCCGAGGCCGACGCGACCCGCCTGAAGGTCGGGCAGTCCGCGGCGGTCACCTGGAACGCGCTGACCGGGGCCAAGGCGACCGGCAAGGTGTCGGCGATCTCGCCGACCGCGTCCAGCGGCAACACGGTCACGTATCCGATCGAGGTGCTGCTCGACAGCATCCCGGAGGGTGCCCGGCTCGGGCAGACGGTGAGCCTGTCGGTGACGGTCGACGAGGTGACCGACGCGGTCTACGTGCCCGCCGCGGCGGTGCGTACGGCAGGTGGCCGGACCACCGTGATCGTGGTCAAGGACGGCGTGCAGGAGACCAGGTCCGTCGAGATCGGGCTCAAGGGCGACGCGTACACCGTGATCGTCTCCGGGGTGAGCGTCGGTGAGCAGGTCGTGCTGGCCACCGTGACCAGCGGCACCGGCAACCAGCAGCAGTTCCCGGGCGGCGGGCCGGGTGGCGGCTTCACCGGCGGCGGCGGGTTCGGCGGCAACACCGGCAACCGGCCGGGCAACCGGTGACCGCCCCGTACGGCCGCGAGCAGCGGCCCGTCCTGGAGGTCGTCGACCTGGTCAAGACGTACGGCGAGGGCGAGACGGCGGTGCACGCGCTGGCCGGGGTCTCGATGACCGTCGCGCCCGGCGACTACGTGGCCATCATGGGCTCCTCGGGTTCGGGCAAGTCCACGCTGATGAACATCGTCGGCTGCCTCGACGTGCCCACGTCGGGCACGTACCGGCTGGACGGGGTCGACGTCAGCGAGCTGAACGAGTCGCAGCTCGCACTGGTGCGCAACCGCAGGATCGGGTTCGTGTTCCAGTCGTTCAACCTGATCGCCCGGACCAGCGCGCTGGCCAACGTCGAGCTGCCGCTGGCGTACGCCGGGATCAAACCCGCGGTGCGCCGCGAGCGGGCGCTGGCCGCGCTGGACATGGTGGGTCTGGCCAATCGGGCCGACCACGACCCGAACCAGCTCTCCGGCGGCCAGCAGCAGCGCGTCGCGGTCGCCCGCGCGCTGGTCAGCCAGCCCGCCCTGCTGCTGGCCGACGAGCCGACCGGCAACCTGGACAGCCGCTCGACCTCCGACGTGCTGAGCATCCTCGACGGGCTGAACGCGCAGGGCCGCACCATCGTGCTGATCACGCACGAGGACGAGGTCGCCGCCCACGCCCACCGCACGATCCGCCTGGTCGACGGCGTGATCGTCTCCGACATACGCCGCCGCGACATCACCCCCGTGGGAGCCATGGCATGAGCGAGCATCCGCATGCGGCCGCAGTTTCGAGGAAAGTGCGGCAACCGAGGCGGCAGTTGCCGCACTTTCCCCGAAACTGCGGGACGTGCCGCGGGGAGGGGTCGGCGTGAGCATCTTCGAGATCTTCGGGTTCGCGTTGCGGGGTGTGTCGGCGAACAAGCTGCGCTCCGGGTTGACCGTGCTCGGCATCCTGATCGGCGTCGCGGCGGTGATCCTGCTGGTCGCGGTCGGCAACGGGTCGGCCAAGCAGGTCGAGGACAGCCTCGCCGCGCTCGGCACCAACACCCTCACCGTGCAGGGCGGCCGGGGCGGTGACACCGGCTACCGCACCGACCTGACCCTCGACATCGTCAAGGCGCTGCAGGACCGGGAGTCCGCGCCGGACGTCAAGAGCGTGTCGCCGGTGGTGAACAGCGCCCAGACGCTGACCTTCGGCGACGCGTCGTACGACGTCAACGCGGTGATCGGCACGTATCCGAGCTACTTCGCGGCGTCCAACAGCGTGATCGCCAGCGGGTCGGGGTTCACCGAGGAGGACGTGGACCAGGCCGCACGGGTGGTGGTGCTCGGGCCGACGACCGCCGAGGAGCTGTTCGGCACCACCGTGGACCCGGTCGGGCAGCGCATCGGCATCGCCGGGCAGATCTACTCGGTGATCGGGGTGCTGGCCAGGAAGGGCTCGACCGGGTTCAACGACCCCGACGACGTGGCGATCGCGCCGCTGCCCGCGGTGCAGCGCTCGCTGACCGGCTACGGCCCGGTCTCGTCGATCACCGTCGAGGCCGTGAACGCGGACGCCGTGGCCGCGGCGAAGGCCGAGATCACCGCGATCCTCAACGCGAAGATGCACGTCGCGGACGGTGCTAGCAGCACGCCGTACCAGATCCGGGACGCTTCCCAGTTGCTGGAGACGCGCACCGCGACCGCCGAGACCTTCACCGTGCTGCTCGGTGCGGTGGCCGGGATCTCGCTGGTCGTGGGCGGCATCGGCATCACCAACATCATGATGGTCTCGGTGACCGAGCGGACCCGCGAGATCGGCATCCGCAAGGCGCTGGGCGCCCCGCGCCGGGTCATCCTCAGCCAGTTCCTGATCGAGGCGACGCTGCTCAGCCTGCTCGGCGGCGGATTGGGCGTCGCCGCCGCGCTGATCGGCGCGAACTTCGAGATCGTCGGCATCAAACCGGTGATCATGCCCGATTCGGTGGTGCTGGCGCTGGGCGTCTGCGTGGCCATCGGCCTGTTCTTCGGCAGCTACCCCGCCAGCCGGGCGGCCGGCCTGCGCCCCATCGACGCCCTGCGGTACGAGTAAGGAGTCTGGACCTCTATGAAGCACGCGATCCGTACCCGGGAGTCGGCGACCACCGACGTCATCTCGGCCGACGCCCCCTCAGCCGTGCCGATGGACGACCTGGTCGCGGGACTGGCGAAGGCCAGCCGCGGCCCGTGGCTGACCCGCAGCACCGGCATCCTGCTCGCCCTGGTGCTGACCTGTGGAGGTTTCCTCGCCGGAGTCCAGGTCCAGCAGAACTTCGGCACGTCCGGCACAGCGCCGACCGGCGCTAACGCCGCCAACCGGCCCGGCAGCGGTGTCCGTGGCGGTAACGGCGCATTCCCGGGCCAGCAGGGCGGCCTGCCCGGTGGCCAGCAGCCCGCCGCCGCCCCGATCACCGGAAAGATCAAGCTGGTCGACGGCACCACCGTCTACCTGGAAACCGCCGACGGCCGCCTGCTCACCATCAAGACCGCCGACACCACCACGGTCCAGACCACCGACAAGATCACCCTCAAGGACCTCACCGCAGGCACCGAGATCACCGTCGTCGGCACCACCGCCGACACCACCGTCACCGCCACCACCATCACCACCACCAACTGACCACCCCACCCCGCCCGCCCGGCCGCCCCGCCCCCGCCCGGCCGCCCCGCCCGCCCCGGTTCGCAACTCTTAAGGAGTTGCGCCTTCGAAGCCACCATGACGCCGCGACTCTTCAAGAGTTGCGCAGGTGGGGTCGGGCCGCGGGTGTGGTGGGCGGTCGATGTCAGGAAGGGCACCTTCTTATCGCCTTGCGATAAGAAGGTGCCCTTCCTTCGGGTTGTCAGATGCGGGCGAGGGCCTTGCGGAGGGGGTCCAGGCCGAGGGAGCCGAGGTCGAGGGCGTCGGAGTGGAACTGGCGCAGGTCGAACGCGGCACCCTTGCGGGCCTGGGCGTCGTCGCGGGCCTGCAGCCAGATGCGCTCGCCGACCTTGTACGACGGGGCCTGTCCCGGCCAGCCGAGGTAGCGGTTGAGCTCGAAGCGCAGCATCTCGTCGCCGACGCGGCAGTGCGCGCGCAGGAACTCCCAGCCCAGCTCGGGGGTCCACCGCTCGCCGGGGTGGAAGCCGAACGGGTTGTCGCGCGGGATCTCCAGCTCCAGGTGCATGCCGATGTCGACGATGACCCGGGCGGCCCGGAACGCCTGCCCGTCCAGCATGCCCAGCTTGTCGGCGGGGTCGGCCAGGTAACCGAGGTCGTCCATGAGCCGCTCGCTGTACAGCGCCCAGCCCTCGCCGTGGCCGGAGGACCAGCTCAGCAGGCGCTGCCAGCGGTTGAGCTTGTCCGACTGGTACGCCGCCTGCGCCACCTGCAGGTGGTGGCCCGGAGCGCCCTCGTGGTAGACCGTGGTGACCTCACGCCAGGTGGAGAACTCCTCGACGCCCTGCGGCACGGCCCACCACATGCGGCCGGGGCGGGTGAAGTCCTCGCTCGGGCCGGTGTAGTAGATGCCGCCGTCGCTGGTCGGCGCGAGGCAGCACTCGATGCGCCGGATCGCCTCGGGGATGTCGAAGTGGGTGCCGTTCAGGTCGCTGATGGCCTTCTCGGCCAGCTGCTGCATCCAGTCGCGGAACTGCTCCTTGCCCCGGACCTTGTACTTCGGGTCGGCGTCGAGCTTGGCGACCGCCTCGTCGATGGACGCGCCGGGACCGGCGATGACCGCGGACACCGCCCGCATCTCGGTCTCCAGCCGGTGCAGTTCCTCGAAGCCCCACGCGTACGTCTCGTCCAGGTCGACCCGCGCGCCGAGGAAGTACTGCGAGGCCAGCTCGTAGCGCTCGCGCCCGGCGGCCTCCTTCTCCCGGCCCAGCGGAGCCAGCTCGGTGCGCAGGAACTGCCCGAACTCGCGGGTCGCCTCGTTGGCGGCGTTCGCACCGCGGTCCAGCTCGGCACGCAGCGCGCCACCGGCCTCGACGCGGCGGGCCAGGCCCAGGTAGAAGTCGTCGCCTTCGGCGCTGGTCCAGATGTCGCACTGCTTGGCGACCTCCTCGATCTGGCGGCGCGCGCTGACCTTGCCCGAGCGCGCGGCGTCGAGCAGGGTCTGCTGGTATTGCGCGAGCGCAGCCGGGAAGGCGTTGAGCCGGGCGGCGATGTTGCCGACCGCCTCGTCGCCCTCGGTGGGCATCAGGTCGAAGGTGCCCCGCAGGCCGTGCAGCGCGCTGGAGATCACGTTGAGCTCGCTGGTCACCTCGCCCGCGTCGAACCGGGCGACGCCGAGCTCCATCCGCTCGACCATCGCCTCCTTGGCGACGAACTCCCGCTCGTTCTCGGGTTCGATCGTGCGCAGTTGTGCCAGCGTGCGGCGTTCCAGGTCGGCACCGGCGGCGAAGCCGTCGGTGGAGAGATCGTCCAGCTTGTCGTCGTAGCCGCTGATACCGACATAGGTGGCGCCGGTGGGGCTCAGCGCGGCCCACTCGTCGACATAGCGATCGGCCAGGTCATCAACTCGTCCCATGCGAGGAAACCTAGCCGACGCCGCCGACCTGGCGCAGGCGACTTAGTTGTGGCGGAAATCGACTGTTCGATGTCGGGAACTCGCTGGCTCCCGACCTGGCCGCTCTGGCAATGTGTCAGGGGTGACCACCACGATTGCTCCTGACACCACCGCGTCCGTCACCAGGTCCGCCTGGTTGCCCGCGTTCGCGGCGAACGCCGTCATCTGGGGATCGAGCTTCATCTTCATCAAGATCGGCGTACGGGAGCTGCACCCGACCTGGGTGGCCGCCGGGCGGATCGCCATCGGCGCGCTGACGCTGCTGGCGCTGCTGCTCATCGGCAGGCAGCGGGTGCCGGGCGACCGCCGGCTGTGGGCACACATGCTGCTGCCGGGCGTGGTCGGCGTGGCGCTGCCGTTCACCCTCTTCGCGTACGGCGAGGAGCGCGTCGACAGCCTCGTCGCCGGTATCTGGAACGCGACAACGGCACTGTGGGTGCTGCCGTTCGCGGTGCTGGTGTTCCGCACCGAGAGGTTCACCGCGCGCTCGGCGGGCGGCCTGCTGATCGGGTTCACCGGGGTGCTCATCGTGCTCGGCTTCTGGCACGACGCCGGGGCCTCCTCGCTCAGCGGGCAGCTCATGTGCGGGGCGGCGGCGGCCTGCTACGGCGTGTCGATCCCCTACCTCAAGCGCTTCGTGACCGGCCGGGACTTCGGCGGCGTACGCCCGTCGGGGGTGTCGCTGGCGTTCGCGCAGACCACGGTCGCGACCGTGGCGTCGGTGCTCGCCGCCCTGCTGGTCTCCGGTATGCCGCCCGCGGTGACCTCGCTGTCCTGGCCGGTCATCGGCTCGGTGCTGGCGCTCGGCGTGTTCGGTAGCGGCATCGCCTTCGCGCTGAACATGCGCGTGATCGCCGCCGCGGGCGCGTCGACGGCCGCGTACGTCACCTACCTGGTCCCGGTGGTCGCGACTCTGCTCGGCATCCTGGTCCTCGGCGAGTCCCTGCACTGGAACCAGCCGGTCGGCGCACTGATCGTCCTGCTCGGCGTCGCCGTCGCCCAGGGCGCCCTCTCCCGCCGCCACCCCCGCCCCGCCGCTGCCCCCACTCCCGCCTCCGCCTCCGCCCGCCGCTGACCAGCCAAGATCGCCGTTTCGGGTCAATAAGTGGGGCATGACCCCAGGTTTTGACCCGAAACGGCGATCTTCCCGTGGCGGGCACGGCCTTCCCGTGGCGGCGCGGCGTGGCGGGCACGGCCTTTCCGTGGCGGCGCGGCGTGGCGGGCACGGCTTTCCCGAGGCGGCGTGGCGGGCACGGCCTACCTGTGGCGGCGCGGCGGGGCGAGCGCGGCGGTCAGCGGGTGCGGGTCCAGGCGAGCAGGTCGTCGGCGGGCAGGGTGTTGACGATTCGGTCGGGGGTGATGCCCGCCGCTTCGGCGCGGGCGCAGCCGTGGGGGAGCCAGCCGAGCTGGGCGACCGCGTGGGCGTCGGAGTTGATCGCGAAGCGCAGGCCGTCCACCTTCGCCGCCTTGCGCAGCAGGTTCGACGGCGGGTCCAGCCGGTCCGGCCGCGAGTTGATCTCGATGGCTTTGCCGTGGCGGGCCGCCGCGGCGAAGACCGCGTCCACGTCGAAGCTGCTGGGCGCTCGCCGTCGCGGTGCCCCGCCCCGCGAGGCGTGCCGGGCGTCGGTCACGACGGGCAGCTTGCGGCCGGTGCAGTGGCCCAGGATGTCCAGGTGCGGATCGGCCAGCGCGGTGAGCAGCCGCCGCGTCATCTTCGCCCGGTCCATCCGCAGCTCGCTGTGCACCGAGCCGACCACGACGTCGAGCTGTGCCAGCAGGTCCGGCTCCTGGTCGAGGCTGCCGTCGGGCGCGATGTCGACCTCGATGCCGGTCAGCACCCGGAAACCGGTGCCCGCCAGCGCTTCGTTGACCGCCGCGACGGCGTCGAGCTGGCGGCGCAGCCGGTGCGGGGACAGCCCGTGCGCGATCGTCAGCCGGGGCGAGTGGTCGGTCAGCACCACGTAGTCGTGGCCCTGCGCGGCGGCCGCCGCGACCATCGCCTCCAGGGTGTCGCCGCCGTCGGACCAGTCGGTGTGCACGTGGCAGTCTCCGCGCAGCAGTTCCCGCAACCCACCTGGTCCACTCATCCCGCCAGGCTAGCCGCAGGCCCGTAAACCCCAGGCGGGGAAGGGGATTGTCGCCGCCGGAGGGCCGCGATATGGTCCCGCACGCCGCTTCGCCGAGCCACTGGAGGTGCTGCCGATGCCTGCCTGCGCATCTTGCCCGAGGTCGACGCCGTTCGCCGGGCGGTGACCTGATGCCGGTGGAGCCGATGCCGACGGGAGAGTTTCGCGTGATTGAGCAACGCCAGCCCGACCCGCACCACCCTGCCCCCTCGCCGCCGCCGTCGGGCGGCCTGGTCGGCAAGTTCGACTACGGCGAGCCCGCCCGGTCCGCCGCCCACGGCAGTGTGGTCGCCGCGGCGCACGAGGCGCAGGCCCATGAGGCGCGCGGTTGGTCCATCGGCGACTTCCGCCTGCTGACCATGCTCGCTGGTGCGGTCATCGGGGCGGGCATCGCCTGGAGCAGCCCGAAGCACCCGATGACGTTCGTGGTCGTGGCCGCGCTGCTCGGGGCCGCGGCCGGGGAGGCCTTCGGGTTCGGCCTGTCGCGGTGGGCGGAGGTACGGCGGCTGCACCCCATCGTGCGGCGGCGGGTGTGGTTCTCCGTGGGCACCGTGCTCGCGGTGGCCGGGGCACTGGTCTACGCGACGCCGTACGTGGTGCGCAGTGACGACGGTGTGGACAGCCTGACCGGGCGCGGGGTCGCGCTTTCGGCACTGGCCATCGTCGGCGGGCTGACCAGTGCGGCGACGCTCGGCGCGGTGAAGCAGGTTGTCGCCGATCCGCTGCCGGGCACTCCCGGCCAGCAGCTGGACGCCCTGCTGCGGCTGCGCCGGATGTGCTCACGGATGCTGAGCCAGCTCGGCATCCTCGTGCTGCTCGTGATGGCGGTCAACGCGGCGGCCCTCGACTGGGGCAACGAGCTCGACAAGGGCGTGGTGCTCTACTCCGGGGTGGTCGCGTCGTTCGTGGTCGGCACCATGTTCGCGCCTACCGCGGCGACCCTGCGCCGGCGCGGCCAGCTCTACCTGGAGCGGCACTTCTCGCTGGACCAGGTGCCGACCGGCGAGCTGATCGAGGCGGCCGAGAACAAGGCGAAGCTGGAGAAGCTGCTCGGGCTGGACCAGACCACGTTCGGCGAGCTGAAGGCCGGTCTGGTGGTGCTGTCCCCGGTGGTGGCCGGCCTGATCGCCGTCATGCTCCAGAACATCAAGTAGCCCGGAACGCGAAGAGGCCCCAGCCGGGAGGATGGCTGGGGCCTCTTTCTACGTCCGGGACCGGATCACCAGCCGGTGTCCAGGAAACCCGGGCGGTTGACCAGGTTGAACAGGGCGAAGCGGCGCTGCGCGTTGCCGTTGATGGCGGTGTACGCGCCTCCGGCCACGAGCTGGCCCAGGTCCCGGTTGGCGCTCAGCGTGTTCACGCCGACCGAGCCGTTGCCGTTCGCGGTCCACGGCAGCAGTTCGCCGGATAGGGTCACCGCGGCGAGCTTGACCCGGCGGTTCGAGCCGTCGAGGCAGACGCCCTTGTAGCCGACGTTGGCGCTCTTGCAGACGTTGTCGAAGTGCCCGCCGAGGTAGACGGTGCCGTCGAGCACCGCGATGGCCTGTACGTCGCCGTCGGTGGTGATCGTCCACTTGGCGTTGCCGGCCAGGTCCATCGCGGTGGCCCGGCCGCCGCCGCCGTCGATCCCGGCGTACAGCATGCCGCCGTCCAGGGCCAGGTCGTGCACCATCGCCGTGACGTGCGACCAGAACCCGAGGTCGACCTCGCCCCGCGCCGGGTCGACCGCGGCGATCTTGCCGGTGCCCCTGAGCCAGTTCACCGCGTTGAAGCGCCCGCCGAGGTAGACCCGGTCGGGGGCGACCAGCACGGCCCGCACGATGTCGTTGACGTGCGGGCGCCAGTTCGGGTCCAGCGCGCCGGTGGTGGCGTCGAACGCGGCGGCGCGGGTCCGCTCCTGCCCGTTCACGCTGGTGATGGAGCCGCCCAGGTAGACCCGGCCGTGCCCGACGGCGATCGCGTACGGCGTACCCGAGATGGAGTGCTTGAAGGTGCTCTGCACCGCGCCCGACGAGCTGATCTTGGCGATGTTGTCGCGGCTGACGCCGTTCACCTTGTGGAACGACCCGGCGGCGTAGATGCCCCCGCCGTCGGCCGTCAGCGCGGTGACCCGGGCGTCCGCGCCGGGGTTCCAGGGCAGCAGGGCGCCGGACCGGGCGTCGACGGCCGCCAGCCGGGCCCGGCCGATCGACTTGCCGTTGCTGGTGGCCGAGGTGAAGTCACCGCCGACGTAGATGGTGCCGCCCCAGTACGTGGTGGCGAGCACCTCCCCGTTGAAGGTGACCGAGGGTGCCGGGGCCGGGTTCACCGGGGCGGCGAGGACGGAGGTGAAGGCGAGCGGTGAGATCAGCACGGCCAGAGCCGCGGTCACCGTCATATTGCGCAATGTTGAACATTTCAGCACGTCATGCCCAACGAGGCACCCACCGGGCCGACGCTCCCACGCTCACGGTGTGGCAGGCTGCCCGTGTGAACATCGCGGTGATCGGACTCGGACTCATCGGCGGATCACTCATGCGGGCCCTGTCCGCCGCCGGGCACCGGGTGCTCGGGTTCGACGCGGACCCGGAGACCCGGGCCACGGCCCGCAACGCTGCGGCCCGGGTTCCCGCAGCGCAGCGCTGGCAGATCACCGCGACGATCCGCGACGCCGCCGCCGACGCCGAACTGGTGGTGCTGGCGGTGCCGCTGCCCGCCCTGGACGATGTGCTCGACGCGCTGACGGCCTGCGGCTACGCCGGGCTGATCACCGACGTCACCTCGGTGAAGGCCCCGGTGCGCGAGGCGGTCGCGGCCCGGCTGCGCCGGGCGGCCAACCCGCTGGCCGGGTTCGTCGGCGGGCACCCGATGGCGGGCAAGTCCGTGTCCGGCTTCGCCTCCGCCGATCCGGCCCTGTTCACCGGCTGCGCCTGGGTGCTGTGCCTGGACTCCCCGACCGGCCTGGACGACTGGCTGACGGTGGCGGGCCTGGTCACCGCGCTGGGCGCGCGGGTGGTCCCGTCGACCAGCGCCGAGCACGACCGCGCGGTGGCGGTCATCAGCCACGTGCCGCACCTGCTGGCCCTGGCGCTGGCGGCCACGGCCGCGGGCGACCCGCTGGCGCTGACCCTGGCCGCGGGCTCGTTCCGGGACGGAACGCGGGTCGCGGGCAGCCGCCCCGAGCTGGTCGCCGCGATGTGCGGGGGCAACGCGGCGGCGGTGCTGACCGCGCTCGGCGACGTGCAGGACCGCCTCGACGAGGCGGCCAAGGCCCTGGAGGGGCGCGACCCGCTGCGCGCGGTGCGCGACTGGGCCAAGGACGGGCACACCGCCCGGCAGGCCTGGCCGCCCGCGCCGGGCCGCCCCGAGCAGGTGCCGGTGCGCGTGGACACGCTGCTGCGGCTGGGCCGCGCCGGTGGCTGGATCACCGAGGTCGCCGCGGACCGGCGTACCGTCACGGCGTTCCTGCCGGTTGAAGGTGCGTGAGCGGGCGTAGCGCGCGAACCGGCTGGCGCAGTCTCTGGGCACGCCGTCCACGAGCGATACGAGGAGCAGGCGTGATCCCGTCTCGGACCCGTCCCACGCTGCGTGAACCCCATCCGGTGCGCCCCTGGGCGGTGGTCGCCGGGGCGCTGGGCGCAGGGGTGTGGCTGCTGTCGTTCGGCATGTTCGGGGTGACGCTGGGCGGCTACGTCGGCTGGACCGTGCTGGCGGGCCTGCTCGCCTGGCTCGCCGCGCTGGCCCTCATCCGGTACGGCGACCGCGGGGTCGCGGCCGGAGTGGCCGCGGCGACCGGCGTCGCCTGGACCGCGGCGGCACTCTCCGTAATCGCCGAGTGGATCCGCCGAGGAGCCTGGCCACTGTGAGTGACCTTGTGTTAAACCCCCGCGACATGCGTGCGGGCCGCACCGTGCTGAGAAGCAGTGGTCACGAAGCGTCACCATTCAACCGCATTACCGGACTTGACGTGGGTCACACCGGCGCGGCACTCTCGGCTGTATGTGGACGCCGCAGCAGCCAGACCCGGACCGTTGTCGCCGGCGCCTGGAGCTGCTCGCCGAGCTGTCCGGAGGCTCCGGCCGCGAACGGCTGCTGCCCGTCGCGAGGACCGCGCGTGCCGTCCGGGGGGCCGGCAAGATCGTCGCGTCCGACAAACTCCGCGAGCTGATCGCGATGCGTCGGCGACTGGCAGGCTGACGGGTCGTTGTCAGATCAGGGTCTTCAGTACGGCGACCGCCGGCTGACGGCCGATCTCACGGGCGGAGCTCGCCCGTAGCCCATATCGACACCATTTGGGGGGACCGTGTCGTACTTCGCCGCCGCGGTGGTCCGCGGCCGGTCCGGCTGGGCCGCCAGCGAACTGCACCTGCATGACGCGGCAGACGTGGACGAGGTAGCCGACCTGCTGCGCGACGCCGATCCGGGCGCCGACGTCTCCTTGATGTTCGTCGAGTCCGACGACGCCTACCTGGTCGTGCTGCGCCTCGACGAGGGCGAGGACCTGCGGATCTTCGGCTCCGACTCGGCCTTCGCCGACGAGTCCCGGCTCGGCAAGCTGCTGCTCGTCGACGTCGAGGCCCCGGTCGTGGAGATCGACGAGGTGGAGGCGGCCGACGACGACGAGGACCGGCCCGCCGCCGACCCGTCGGCCGACCCGGTCGGCGACGCCGACCTGCTGGCCGACCTGGGCGTGTCCGCGCACAAGCTGCTGGCCCTGTGCGCCACCGACGGCCTGCTGCCCGCCGACGTCACGGCCGAGGTGTGCCAGGCGATCGGCTGCGGCGACGAGGTCGAGGAGCTGCGGGAGTCTTGAGACCCCGGACGCGGCACGAGCAGTGGATGCGCCGCGCCCTCGACGTCGCGGCGGGCTGCGACGACAGCGCGGACGTGCCGGTCGGCGCGGTCGTGTACGCCCCCGACGGCACCGAGCTGGCGGTCGGCCGCAACGAGCGGGAGGCCGCCCACGACCCGACCGCGCACGCCGAGATCCTCGCCCTGCGCGCCGCCGCCGCCCGCCTAGGCCAGTGGCGGCTGGAGGGCTGCACCCTGGTCGTGACCCTCGAACCGTGCACGATGTGCGCGGGCGCGATCGTGCTCGCCCGCATCGGCACCGTGGTCTTCGGCGCCTGGGAACCCAAGACCGGCGCGGCCGGCTCCCTCTGGGACGTCCTGCGCGACCGCCGCCTCAACCACCGCCCCGAGGTCTACCCCGGCGTCCTCGCCGAGGAGTCCGCCACCCTGCTGCGCACCTTCTTCACCCGCCCCTGACCCCACCAGCCGGGGTTACGTGGTGATGGTGCCGGTGAGGTGGGGTTTGGTGGTGCGGGTGTCGCGGAGGGTGAAGTCGCGGCCGGTGAAGGTGAAGCCGACCGTGGCGGGGAGCAGGATGGGTAGCTTGAAGGCCACGTCGACGGTGTAGGCGGAGGGCAGGCGGCCCTCCAGGGCGGCCAGGCAGCGGGCCTTGCTCCACATGCCGTGCGCGATGGGTTTCGGGAAGCCGAACAGGCGCGCGCCCGCCCACGAGGTGTGGATCGGGTTGTGGTCGCCGGAGGCCTCGGCGTACGCGGTGCCGGTCGAGGTCGGCACCCGCCAGGTGGCGTGCGGCGGGGACGCCGGGGCCGGTTCGCGGACCGGGCGCTCGCCCTTCGGCTCGCCCGACGGCCCTTTGCGCAGGTAGGTCGACACATCCCGCCACACCGGCTCACCACCCACGGAAGCGGTGGTGATCACGTCGTACTGGCGGCCGCGCGGGTGGTCGCGCAGGTCCTGGGCGTGCACCGTCAGGTCGAGCACGTCGGCGGCGGTGAGCTGCCGGTGCTGCTCGATCCGGTTGGCCACGTGCACCCCGCCGACGACCGGGAACGGGAAGTCGCGCCGGGTCATCAGGTCCAGCTGCAGCCCGAAGCCGAGCACGTGCGGGTACGTGATCGGCAGCCGGTCGCTCAGGCCGAACCCGCATACGCGCTGGTAGCGGGCCAGGTGCTCGGGGTCGGCGGTGACCGTGGCGGTCAGCGTGTCCTCGGGCAGCGTGCTGGGCCGGGGAAACGGCAGCACCGACAGCGCCGCGCGCAGCATGCTCGGCATCAGGCCCCCAGCAGCGACTGGCCGCAGACGCGCACCACGTTGCCGGTCACCGCGGCCGAACCGGGCGCGGCGAACCAGGCGACCGTCTCGGCGACGTCGACCGGCAGCCCGCCCTGGGACAGGCTGTTCATACGCCGTCCGACCTCGCGGATCATCATCGGCATCTTCGCGGTCATCGCGGTCTCGATGAAGCCGGGCGCGACCGCGTTGACGGTGACGCCCTGCGCGGCGAGCACGGGCGCGAGCGCGTGCACCCAGCCGATCACGCCGGCCTTGCTGGTGGCGTAGTTGGTCTGCCCCCGGTTGCCCGCGATGCCCGCGATCGAGGCGACGCCGACGATCCGCCCGCCCGCCGGGATCAGCCCCGCGTCGAGCAGCGCCCCGGTGACGTGCGCCGGGGCGATCAGGTTGACGTCGAGCACGCTGTCCCAGCGGGTGGTGTCCATGTTCGCCAGGGTCTTGTCGCGGGTGATGCCCGCGTTGTGCACCAGCACGTCGAGCCGCCCGTGCCGCTCCCGGACGTGCCCGGCCAGCCGCTGCGCGGCGTCGGCCCCGGTCAGATCCAGCTGGTACGCCTCACCGCGCACCTCGTTGGCGATCCTGGCCAGGTCGTCCCCTGCCGCGGGCACGTCCAGGCAGATCACCTGCGCCCCGTCGCGGGCCAGCACCCGGGCCATGGCCGCGCCGATGCCCCGTGCCGCACCCGTCACCAGCGCTACCTTGCCGCTCAGGTCCTTGGTCTCCGGCGCGGGAGTCGCGTCCACGGAGATCGTCTGCCCGCTGACGTACGCCGACTTCGTCGAGATCAGGAACTCCAGCGTCGAACGCAGCGCGGCGACGTCGGCCTCGGGGTGTACGCGTACCAGTTGGGCGGTGGTGCCCCGGCCGAACTCCTTGCCGACGCTGCGCACGAAACCGTCGAGGGCCTGTTGCGCCGCGGCCTGGCCGGGGTCGGTGGCGCTGCTCAGCGGGAGCCCGAGCACGATCACCCGCCCCGCCGGGGTCAGCGAGCGCGCCACCGGGTGGAAGAAGTCGTACAGCGCCCGCAGCCCGCCGGGCGTGGTGATGCCGGTGGCGTCGAAGACCAGCGCGTGGTGCTTTTCGCCGCCCTCGTTCGAGCCGAGCAGCGTGGCCAGTTCCTCGTAGCGCGGGCTGTCGGACGGCCCGACGAGCACCGGCCCCGGGATGAGCGCGTCGCCCGACCGGTATCGCGGCAGCCGCGGCGGATCGGGCAGCCCGAGCCGCTTGACTATCGCCCGCCCC
The DNA here is from genome assembly GCF_011297335.1 of Catellatospora methionotrophica. Taxonomy (GTDB): domain Bacteria; phylum Actinomycetota; class Actinomycetes; order Mycobacteriales; family Micromonosporaceae; genus Catellatospora; species Catellatospora methionotrophica. Next base: position 194,096 of record NZ_JAAOTJ010000004.1, read on the forward strand.
GGCCCGGACCTTGCGAAACTTGTGTAACGGTCGCTCATGCGGTAGACCTTACTCGCGAGTAAGGTCTGACACCAGGAGGCTGTTGTGACTGCCGAAGTGCGCAAGGTCGCTGTCATCGGCGGCAACCGCATCCCGTTCGCCCGCTCCAACAGCCGCTACGCGCGCGCCTCCAACCAGGACATGCTCACCGCCGCGCTGGACGGGCTCATCGCCCGGCACGGCCTGGCCGGGCAGCGCCTCGGCGAGGTCGCCGCGGGCGCGGTGCTCAAGCACTCCCGCGACTTCAACCTGACCCGCGAAGCCGTGCTCGGCACCGGCCTCGACCCGGCCACCGCCGCCGTCGACCTGCAGCAGGCCTGCGGCACCGGCCTCCAGGCGATCACCTACATCGCCAACAAGATCGCGCTCGGCCAGCTGGAGTCCGGCATCGGCGGCGGCGTCGACACCACGTCCGACGCCCCGCTCGCCCTCAACGAGCAGTTCCGCCGCATCCTGCTGCGCCTCAACAACGCCAAGACCACCGGCGAGCGGATCAAGGCCGCGATGGCGCTTCGCCCGCTCCAGCCGTTCAAGCCCGAGCTGCCCCGCAACGCCGAACCGCGCACCGGCCTGTCCATGGGCGAGCACGCCGCGATCACCGCCGAGCGCTGGGGCGTCACCCGCGCCGACCAGGACGAACTCGCGCTGGACTCGCACCGCAAACTCGCCGCCGCGTACGAGGCGGGCTTCTTCGACGACCTGGTCACCCCCTACCTGGGGCTGACCCGCGACCAGAACCTGCGCCCCGACAGCTCCCTGGAGAAGCTCGGCGCGCTCAAGCCCGTCTACGGCCTGCGTGGCAAGAACCCCACCATGACCGCGGGCAACTCCACCCCGCTCACCGACGGGGCCGCCGTCGTGCTGCTCGGCACCGACGAGTGGGCCGCCGAGCGCAAACTGCCGGTGCTGGCCCACTTCGTCACCGCGCAGACCGCCGCCGTCGACTTCGTACACGGCGACCCGGAGCCCGAAGGCCTGCTGATGGCCCCCGTGTACGCCGTCCCCCAGCTGCTGTCCCGCCTCGACCTCAAGCTCCAGGACTTCGACTTCTACGAGATCCACGAGGCGTTCGCCTCGCAGGTGCTCGCGACCCTGGCCGCCTGGGAGGCCAACGGCCTGGGCGCCATCGACCGCACCAAGCTCAACGTCAACGGCTCCTCCCTCGCCGCGGGCCACCCCTTCGCCGCCACCGGTGGCCGCATCGTCGCCACCGCCGCCAAACTCCTGGCCAAGAAGGGCCACGGCCGCGCCCTCATCTCCATCTGCGCCGCCGGCGGCCAGGGCGTCGTAGCCGTCCTCGAACGCTGACCCCACCCACCACCAGCCCGCAGTTTTCCCGCAGCTTCGGGGAAACTGCGGGTTTCTCGTCGTGCGAGGGCGCAGTTTCCCCGAAACTGCCGGACGTGCAACCTCGCGACGCGCGGGGGCGGTCGGGCGGGTGGAGGTGAGGGGATGACGAAGGCTGAAGAGGAGCGGTTCCGGGTGTTCGTCGCGGAGCGGATGGACCGCTGGCGGCGCACCGCGTACCTGCTCAGCAGGGACTGGCACCTGGCCGACGACCTGGTCTCGGTCGCCGTCGGCAGGATGTACCGGCACTGGCGCCGGGTCCGGGCCGCCGACAATCCCGACGCGTACGCCCAGCGGGTCCTGACCCGGGCCTGGCTCGACGAGACCGTCCGCCCGTGGCGGCGCGAGCGGGCCACGGCCGAGCTGCCGGAACGCGCGGTACACGAGCCGCACGGCTTCCTCGACCGCGACGGCCTGAACACCCTGCTGGGCACGCTCGGGCCCCGGCAGCGCGCGGTGGTCGTGCTGCGCTACTACCTCGACCACTCGGTCGAGGAGACCGCCGAGATCCTGGGCATCTCGGTCGGCACCGTGAAGAGCCAGTCCGCACGAGGCCTGGAGACGCTGCGTCGCCAGGCCGTACCGATGGGGGGCATGTCATGACGCGGCAGTTGTTCGACGAGGTCATCGGCGAGGTTCCGGCACCGGCCGTGGACGTCGACCGGATCATCCGCCGGGAGCGGCGCGGCGCGGCGGCCCGCCGGTTCGGCCTCGCCTCCACGGGCGGCCTGGCCCTGCTCGCCGTCGGTGCGCTGGTGCTGGGCCAGGGCCTGGCGGGTGCGCCGACCCCGACCACGGTGCCGGCCACCAGCGACGCCACTCCGGCGGTCACCGACGGGTTCCGGCTGGTGTACGCCACACCGGAGGAGGCGGCCCAGAGCGCCCGCCGGATCAGTGCGGAGCTTGACCGGGCGGTGCTCGCGGCGGCTCCGGACCGGCAGTGGCTGTTCTTCCCTTCCGCGCCGGGCGACCCGCAGCAGCCGGACGGGAAGCCGCCGGTGGTGAGGTTCGTGGACAAGCCGGTCGCGAACGGGGAGGAGTTGCAGCTGTTCGCGGGCCGCAGCGGCATCGCGTCCGGTGGCCGCAAGGGCTCGCTGTCGCTGTACGTCGCGCCGCATGCGGTCGGCGGGCCGCCCGTGCCGGTGACGACGCGGCGTGACGAGTCGGCGCCTGGTGGGGTGTACCTGTCCCACACGGTCAGCGTGATGCTGGCCGACGGCCGGGTGCTGGTGGTGGCGGTGCACAACCGGTCGTACACCCGCAAGCTGGCACCCGCGTTCCAGGAGGAGACGCCGCTGAGCGTCGCTCAACTCCAGGCGATCGCGGACGCGGTCGCGGCGAAGGTGCTCGCCTAGCGGATGGTGCCGGGCGGAGCGGGCCACCGGGCGGGCTGCCCGGTGGCCCGCTTGATCACGTCGCCGTACGGCCTCGCCAGGGTCGTCGATCGGTGCGTGCGAGAATGAGGCACGTGACAAAGCGCCCGCACGTTCCGAATGTCCTGGCCACCCGGTACGCCTCCGCCGAGTTGGTGACGCTGTGGTCACCCGAGGAGAAGGTCCGCGCCGAGCGGCGGCTCTGGCTCGCGGTGCTGCGCGCACAGCGTGATCTGGGCATCGCGCTGCCGGACGGCGTCATCGAGGCGTACGAGCGGGTGCTCGACACCGTCGACCTGGACTCGATCGCCCAGCGCGAGCGGGTGACCCGGCACGACGTGAAGGCCCGCATCGAGGAGTTCAGCGCGCTGGCCGGGCACGAGCAGATCCACAAGGGCATGACGTCGCGCGACCTCACCGAGAACGTCGAGCAGTTGCAGATCCGCGACTCGCTGCTGCTGATCCGGGACCGGATCGTCGCCGCGCTGACCCGGATGGCCGCCCGCGCCGCCGAGTACGACAATCTGATCATGGCGGGGCGCTCGCACAACGTCCCGGCGCAGGCCACCACCATGGGCAAGCGGTTCGCGAGCGCGGCGCAGGAGATGCTCATCGCGTACGAGCGCCTCGACGAGCTGATCGCCCGCTACCCCCTGCGCGGCATCAAGGGCCCGGTCGGCACCTCGGCCGACCAGCTCGACCTGTTCGACGGCGACGCCGCGAAGGTCGCCGAGCTGGAGCGCCGCGTCGCGGGTCACCTCGGCTTCCAGCGGGTGCTGGACAGCGTGGGCCAGGTGTACCCGCGCTCGCTGGACTTCGACGTGCTCACCGCGCTGGCCCAGGCGGCGTCCGCGCCGTCGAGCCTGGCCACCACGATCCGGCTGATGGTCGGCCAGGAGCTGGCCACCGAGGGCTTCAAGCCCGGCCAGGTCGGCTCGTCGGCGATGCCGCACAAGATGAACACGCGCTCCAGCGAGCGGGTCAACGGCCTGGCCGTGATCGTGCGCGGGTACGCGAGCATGGCCGGTGAGCTGGCCGGTGACCAGTGGAACGAGGGCGACGTGTCCTGCTCGGTGGTGCGCCGGGTGGCCCTGCCGGACGCCTTCTTCGCGCTGGACGGCCTGTTCCAGACGTTCCTGACGGTGCTCGACGAGTTCGGCGCGTACCCGGCCGTCATCAACCGGGAACTGGACCGCTACCTGCCCTTCCTGGCCACCACCAAGGTCCTGGTCGGCGCGGTCAAGAAGGGCGTCGGCCGGGAGACCGCACACGAGGCGATCAAGGAGCACGCGGTCGGCGTCGCGCTGGCGATGCGCGAGCGCGGCCAGGCCGACAACGACCTGTTCGACCGCCTCGCCGCCGACACCCGCCTGAACCTGTCCCGCGCCGAGATCGACGCCCTGGTCGCCGACCGCTCCGCCTTCGTCGGCGCCGCATCAGCCCAGGTGGCCGCAATCGTCACCCAGGTCGAGAAGATCGCCGCCCAGCACCCCTCCGCCGCCGCCTACACCCCCGCCGCCATCCTCTGACCTGAGGTGCCCGCGAAGATCGCTGTTTGAGGTCGAAAGGTGAGGTCGGGCGCAGGGTTCTGACCTCAAACGGCGATCATCCCCGGCAGGCCACCCCGGCACCCGGTGAGCTGGGAGGATCGGCGGGTGGAGTTCCTTACGGCGTTGCTGGTGGCGTACGTCGCGATCGTGCCGGTCGAGCTGCCGGACAAGACGTTCGTGGCGACGCTCGTGCTGAGCACCCGCTACCGGCCGCTGCCGACGTGGCTCGGGGTGGTCGCGGCGTTCGGGGTGCAGTGCGCGATCGCGGTGGCCTTCGGCACCCTGCTGACCAGACTGCCGACCCGTCCGGTGCAGCTGGTGGCCGCGCTGCTGTTCGCGGTCGGGGCGTTCGTCCTGGCCCGGGGCGCGAAGAAGGCCGACGCCGAGGAGCAGGAGCAGGAGGCCGCGTTCGAGGCCAAGGCCGTCGAGCCGAAGCGGGGCTGGCGGGCCGCGGCGGCCAGCTTCGCGGTGCTGTTCACCGCCGAATGGGGCGATCTGTCACAACTGCTGTTGGCGGGCCTGGTGGCCAGCGGGCGGCCGATGCTGCCGACTTTTCTGGGCGGCTGGCTCGGTCTGGCGACGGTTTCCGGACTCGCGGTGCTCCTGGGTCGATGGCTGTTGAAACGGGTGAAGCTGGCAGTCATCCGTTACGTCGGCGCGGGGGTCTGCAGCGTCCTAGCGGTCGTGACCTTGCTCTCAGCTCTGTGAAAGCAGCCGACTCCTGATGCTTTTGACGCTCCCCTGAACAAGGGGCGAATCAGCCGACCGGTAATCTGTGCATGCCCGTGGCGGACAGGCAGACATAGAAAAAAGTCAGGAGTTTCCCCGTGGCTCGCGTCGTGGTTGACGTCATGCTTAAGCCCGAGATCCTCGACCCGCAGGGGCAGGCCGTCGCGAACGCGCTGCCCCGCCTTGGCGTCAATGACGTCGCCTCAGTGCGCATCGGTCGTCGTGTGGAGATCGATTTCGCTGGAGATGCCGACCTGGAGAGGGCTCGCGAGATCGCGGACAAGCTCCTCGCCAACCCGGTCATCGAGGACTACGAGATCCGGGTAGTCGAAGCAGCATGAGCAAGATCGGTGTGGTGACCTTCCCCGGTTCGCTGGACGACGGGGACGCGGCCCGTGCCGCACGCATCTCCGGAGCCGAGGTCGTACGGCTCTGGCACGCCGACCCGGACCTGCACGGCGTCGACGCCGTGGTGCTCCCGGGCGGCTTCTCCTACGGTGACTATCTGCGCTGCGGCGCGATCGCCCGGTTCGCGCCGGTGATGGAGACGATCGCCGACGCGGCCCGCGGGGGCATGCCGGTCCTGGGCATCTGCAACGGCTTCCAGATCCTCTGCGAGGCCCACCTGCTGCCCGGCGCGCTGACCCGCAACCAGCACCTGCACTTCCGCAACCGCGACCAGTGGCTGCGGGTGGAGAACTCCTCGACGGCGTGGACGAACCACTTCACCGAGGGGCAGGAGATCCTGATCCCGGTGAAGAACGGCGAGGGCTGCTACGTCGCCGACCGGCGCACGCTGGACGAGCTGGAGGCGGGCGGCCAGATCGTCGCGCGCTACATCCGCGGCAACCCGAACGGTTCGAGCCGCGACATCGCGGCGATCCGCAACGAGGCCGGCAACGTGCTGGGCATCATGCCCCACCCGGAGCACGCGGTCGAGGCGCTGACCGGCCCGTCGCTGGACGGCCTCGGATTCTTCTCGTCGGTGCTGAAGCACCTGGCCGACGCTAAGGCGGCAGCATGAACGACATCACCATCGACTCGGTGAAGAACGCCGAGGCGACGCCGGACGAGCTGCAGCCCTACCTGGAGCTGGGCCTCAAGGACGACGAGTACCAGCGCATCAGGCAGATCCTGGGCCGCCGGCCGACCCAGTCCGAGCTGGCGATGTACTCGATCATGTGGAGCGAGCACTGCTCGTACAAGTCGAGCAAGGTGCACCTGCGCCAGTTCGGCGAGAAGGCCCCGCCGTCAGACCGGATGCTGGCAGGCATCGGCGAGAACGCCGGTGTCATCCAGATCAACGAGAAGATCGCGGTCACCTTCAAGGTCGAGTCGCACAACCACCCGTCGTTCGTCGAGCCCTACCAGGGCGCGGCGACCGGTGTCGGCGGCATCGTGCGCGACATCCTCGCCATGGGCGCCCGCCCGATCCTGGTGATGGACTCGCTGCGCTTCGGCGCGGCCGACCACCCGGACACCCAGCGGGTGCTGCCGGGCGTCGTCGCGGGCGTCGGCGGCTACGGCAACTGCCTGGGCCTGCCCAACGTCGGCGGCGAGGTCTTCTTCGACGAGTGCTACCAGGGCAACCCGCTGGTCAACGCGCTCAGCCTGGGCGTGCTCCCGGTCGACGGCCTGCAGCGCAAGGAGGCCGACGGCCCCGGCAACATCGTCGTGCTGATGGGCGCTAAGACCGGCCGCGACGGCATCGGCGGCGTGTCGGTGCTGGCCAGCGCTACCTTCGACGACGAGTCGCAGCAGCGCCGCCCGAGCGTGCAGGTCGGCGACCCGTTCATGGAGAAGCTGCTCATCGAATCCTGCCTGGAGCTGTACGCCGCGAAGCTGATCGTCGGTGTGCAGGACCTCGGCGGCGCGGGCCTGACCTGCGCGCTGACCGAGACCGCCGCCTCGGCGGGCACCGGCATGGACATCCAGCTGGAGAAGGTCCACCTGCGTGAGGCCTCGATGGAGCCGCACGAGATCCTGGCCAGCGAGTCGCAGGAGCGCATGCTCTTCATCGTGGAGCCGGGCAAGCTCGACGCGGTGCTCGGCATCGCCCAGCTGTGGGGCGTCATCGCGACCCCGATCGGCGTCGTCACCGACACCGGCCGGGTCCGGATCACCTTCCACGGCGAGACCGTGGTCGACGTGCCGCCGGGCAGCCTCGCCGACGACGGCCCGGTGTACGCCCGGCCGCTGCGCGAGCCCGCCGACCTGATCCTGCTGCAAGCCGACCGCGCCGAGACGCTGCCCCGCCCGCACCACGACTTCCAGCTCAAGGACACGCTACTCAAGCTCGCCGCGTCGCCGAACCTGTGCGACCGGAGCTGGGTCACCGAGCAGTACGACCGCTACGTGCTGGGCAACACCGTGCTGGCCCAGCCCGAGGACTCCGGCATCGTCCGCCTCGACGAGGAGACCGGCCTCGGCGTCGCGCTGTCGCTGGACTGCAACTCCCGCTTCGCCCGCCTCGACCCGTACGAGGGCGCGAAGCTGGCCCTGGCCGAGGCGTACCGCAACGTCGCCGTCACCGGCGCCGAGCCGGTCGCGGTGACCGACTGCCTCAACTTCGGCTCGCCGGAGGACCCGTCGGTCATGTGGCAGTTCGCCGAGGCCGTACGCGGCATCGCCGACGGCTGCCAGGAGCTGGGCATCCCGGTGACCGGCGGCAACGTCAGCTTCTACAACCAGACCGGCGCGGTGGCGATCCACCCGACCCCGGTCGTGGGCGTGCTCGGCGTGCTGGAGAACACGGCGCAGCGCATCCCGATGGGCTTCAGCCACACCGGTGACGTGCTCGTCCTGCTCGGCGAGACCAGCCTGGAGCTGTCCGGCTCCGAGTGGGCCTGGGTCGCGCACCAGCACCTCGGCGGCCGCCCGCCGAAGGTCGACTTCGCCCGTGAGCAGGCCATCGCCAGCTTCATGCAGCGGGCCGCCGAGACCGGCCTGGTCCGCTCGGCGCACGACCTGTCCGACGGCGGCCTGGGGCAGACGCTGGTCGAGTCGGTCCTGCGCAAGGGCATGGGCGCGACGGTGACCCTGCCGGTCGACATCGAGCCGTTCGTCTCGCTGTTCAGCGAGTCGGCGGGCCGGGTGCTGATCGCCGTACCGGTCGGTCACCGCCAGGCGTTCGAGTCGCTGCTCGCCGAGCACGAGCTGCCGGCCACCATCCTGGGCCAGGTCGACGACGAGGGCGCGGACCTGACGGTCATCGGCCACGGCGAGGCGGGCCGCTTCACGGTGACGCAGCGCGAGCTGCGCGACGCCTTCTCCGGCACCCTGCCGCGAATCTTCGGCGCGAACGAGCCGGGCGCGGCCACCGCACCGGCCGTCGAGTCGGTGACCCTGATCGAGACCGTGGCGGTCGCCGAGACCTTGACAGGCGAGCAGGTCGTCGAGGTCACCGAGACCGTGGTCGTGGAGACGCTGGAGCCGTCGGCCGAGGACGCCGAGGAACGGCGTACCGAAGGCTGATCACCGCTCATCCCGATCCGGGTGCCGCGTCCGCTGTCCACAGCGGAAGCGGCACCCGTTTCGTCTCGGCACACGTTCACCGCGAGATCGTGTTCGGCAACACCAGCCCGGTCCGTTCGTTGGCACTCAGCCAGCCGCGTTCGACCATGGTGTCGAGCACACGGTTCGCGACCGCCTGCACGTCTCCGGAGACCGCGTCCAGGTGCGCTGCCAGCACAGCCGCTTCGGGGATCGTGAGGTCGCGCGGATGCTTGCCGAAGTACAGCATCGCGGCATCGGCGATGCCGACGGCGGATTCCCCGAAATACGCGGTGTTGAGATAGAAGTCGAGCAGCTGGGCCTTCGTGTACCAGCCTTCGAGCTTGTGCGCGCCGACGCGTACCCGCCAGCCGTCCAGGTTCTCCCAGGAGGCCCCCGTCGCGACCACGGTGTAACGCTTGGTGAGCTGCGACGACGGCCAGATGATCTCGTCAGACGACCCGTAGAAGGCCGGGTCGACGGCGGCCACGATCGCATTGGCGACGCCGGGTCGCAGGTTGTCTGCCCGGACCTGTGTGGCACCCGCGGTCTCCCGGGGGATGGGCACGCTCGCGTAGTAGTACTCGGAGAACCCGAAGCCGACGCCCGACACGAGCACGACCGCGACCACGGCCGCCACCAGCCGATGCAGCCCACGCTGCGACGAGGGTGGCATGGCGGCTGCCGCGGACTTCGGGAGTTCGACAAGGGTCATTCCGATACGTTAAACGCATCGATGACTGTCCGCCGTCCGGAAACGACTCCCGACGGCGCTCAGCCCAGCAGTTTGCGCGGGCCGGGGCCCTGGGCGGCGAGGTCGTCGCCCGGGTTGTAGAGGCGGCACGACTGCAGGGACAGGCAGCCGCAGCCGATGCACCCGTCGAGGGTGTCGCGCAGGCGCTGCATCAGCGCGATCCGTTCGTCGAGATCGGAGCGCCAGCGGGCGGACAGCCGGGTCCAGTCGGCCTTGGTGGGCGTACGCCCCTCGGGCAGTTCCTTCAGCGCGTCCCGGATGCGTTCCAGGGACACGCCGACCTGCTGGGCGATCCGGATGAACGACACGCGCCGCAGCTCGCCGCGCTCGTATCGGCGCTGGTTGCCGCTGGTACGGGTGGAGTGGATCAGCCCGCGCTCCTCGTAGAAGCGCAGCGCCGACGGCGCGACGCCGCTGCGGGCGGACAGCTCGCCGATGGTGAGTGTCGCTGTTTTCACCGATCCCCCGGACTTGAGTTCAAGCGCACTTGAACTTGCAGGCTACTCCCATGACGGTGCTTGAGGTTATGCCGCTGCTCACGCGGTTGACGGGGGACGAGAAGCACGCGCCCAGCGCGTTCTCCACCCTCGACGTGCTCTGGGTCCTCTACGACCGGGTACTGCGGGTCGACCCGCACCGCCCCGACGACCCCGACCGGGACCGCTTCCTGCTCTCCAAGGGACACGGCCCGGCCGCCTACTACGCGGTGCTGGCGGCCAAGGGCTTCCTGCCGCACGACTGGCTCGACGACCTGGCCGGGGCGGACAGCCCGCTCGGGCACCACCCCGACCGGCTGCGGGTGCCCGGCGTGGAGATCAGCTCGGGTTCCCTCGGGCACGGGCTGGGCCTGGGCGTGGGCACCGCGCTCGGGCTGCGCGCCCAGGGCCGCCTGGAGCCGCGGGTGTACGTCCTGCTCGGTGACGCCGAACTCGACGAGGGCAGCAACCACGAAGCCATCGCCTACGCGGGTGCCACCGGGCTGGACACGATCACGGCCGTGGTGATCGACAACCGGAGCGCGTCCCACGGCTGGCCGGGCGGGATCGCGTCCCGGTTCGCGGTGCACGGGTGGACCGCGGTCACCGTCGACGGGCGCGACCACGACGCCGTCGAGGCCGGGCTGAAGCAGGCAGCAGAAGGCGCGCCGCACGTGGTCGTGGCGGTCGTCGAGACGAAGGGGAGCTGATCATGAGGCAGGCGTTCATCGACACGGCGAGTGCGCTGATCGAACAGGACCCGCGCACCGCGCTGGTGCTGGCCGACATCTCGGCGGCGGCATTCGAGCAGACGGCGCTCAAGCACCCCGACCGGGTGCTCAACGTCGGCATCCGCGAGCAGCTGATGATCGGCGTCGCGGGCGGGCTGGCGCTGACCGGCTTGCGCCCCATCGCCCACAGCTATGCCACCTTCCTGATCGACCGGGCGTACGAGCAGATCAAGCTCGACCTTGCCCACCAGGGCGTCGGCGCGATCCTGGTCAGCGTGGGCGCCTCCTACGACGGCTCGTCCGCCGGCTACACCCACATGTCACCGATGGACGTGCAGCTCATCGACACCCTGCCCGGCTGGACCGTGCACGTGCCCGGCCACCCCGGCGAGGTCGCCTCGCTCCTCACCACGGCCACCGCCCACGACGACCCCGTCTACCTGCGCCTGTCGACCCAGGCCAACGACATCGCGTACGCCGACGCGGGCCTGCTCCGCCCCGTACGCCACGGCACGAAGGCCCTGGTCGTGGCAGTCGGCCCGATGCTCGCCCCGGTCCTCGAAGCAACCCGTGGCCTCGACGTCACGGTGGCGTACACCCACACCCCGCGCCCCTTCGACACCACCGGCCTGCGCGAACTGGCCGTCTCGGGGAACATCGCCCTGATCGAGCCCTACCTCGCGGGCACTTCCGCCCACGTGGTCTCCGCAGCCCTGGCCGACCGCCCCCACCGCCTGCTCAGCCTCGGCGTGACCCGCCGCGACCTGCACTCCTACGGCACCCCCGCCGACCACGCCCGCCAACACGGCCTCGACCCCACCACCCTCCGCACCTCCCTGACCACCTGGCTCCCCTGACCCACCGGGTGGGTAGGCGCCAGCGGTGGAGATCGCTGTTTGCGGACGAAAAGTGAGGTCTGAGCGCAGGTTCTGACCGCAAACGGCGATCATCCCCGCCCAACAAGATCGCGACGTCCAGTGCGGGAGGCTGGCGGGGCCGGTGGCCGTCCCCCAGCTGGCGCTGGATCGTCGCGATCTTGGTGGAGAGTGGTGCTGCGGTCTGTCAGCCGCGGGTGTGGGAGCCGAGCATGTGGACCTGGCCGGTGCCCTCGATGATGTCGCCGACGTGCCAGCACTCGACACCACGGCCGGTGAGCAGGGCCATCGCGCGGTCGGCGTCGGCGGCCGAGACGACGGCGAACATGCCGACGCCCATGTTGAAGGTCGACTCCAGGTCGTGCTGGTCGATGCGGCCCTTGCGCTGGATCAGGTCGAAGATGGGCTGCGGGGCCCAGGTCGACCGGTTCACCGTCGCGTCGAGGTGCTTCGGGAGTACGCGGACCAGGTTGCCGGGGATGCCGCCGCCGGTGACGTGGACCAGGGCGTGGACCTCGCACTCGGCGATCAGGCTCAGGCAGTCCTTGGCGTAGATCTTGGTGGGCGTCAGCAGTTCCTCGCCGAGGGTGCGCTGGTCGCCCAGATCCTCGATGACCGAGTCGAGCTTCAGGCGAGCCTGGCCGAGCAGCACGTGGCGGACCAGCGAGTAGCCGTTGGAGTGCAGGCCGGACGAGCGCATGGCGATGACGACGTCACCGGGCTGCACCCGCTCGGCACCGAGGATCATGTCCTCCTCGACGACGCCGACGCCGTTGGCCGACAGGTCGTACTCGTCCGGGCGCATCAGGCCGGGGTGCTCGGCGGTCTCGCCGCCCAGCAGCGCGCATCCGGCGTAGCGGCAGCCGTCGGCGATGCCCGCGCCGATCTCGGCGATCCGGTCCGGGACGACCTCGCCGCAGGCGATGTAGTCGAGCAGGAACAGCGGCTCCGCGCCGCACGCGACCAGGTCGTCGACGACCATCGCGACCAGGTCGATGCCGACCGTGTCGTGGATGTTCATCTGCTGCGCGATGGCCAGCTTGGTGCCCACGCCGTCGGTGGAGGAGGCCAGCACCGGGCTGCGGTACTTGGAGGTGTCGAGCTTGAACAGGCCGGAGAATCCGCCGAGCCCGCCCAGCACCTCCGGCCGGTGCGTACGCGCGACCTTGTCCTTCAGCATCTCCACGGCCTTGTCGCCGGCGTGGATGGACACGCCCGCGTCGGCGTAGGTGACGGTGCGGCGGCGGTTGGTGCTGCCCTCCGCCGTCCACAGCTGACGGTCTCCGTTCTCCGGTTGCCCGGATACGGGGCGCTCGGTCACGTGCGTCACGGTATTTCTCCTCTTGGTGCGCGGCACCGCTCTGGGAAGGGTCGCGGTGCCGTGACGAGTGGTACTAGGACCGGCTCAGTTCCGTCGTCGGAGCTGAGGCCTGGTCGCCGCTGAGCTCCTCGGACCCGACCCGGCGGCCGACCCCTTCGAGCACGTGTTTTCCGATCAGGTTGCTGGCCGGCAGCTTGATCGGGTATTCGCCGTCGAAACAGGCCCGGCACAGGCGGTTCTTCGGCTGCTCGGTGGCCGAGATGAGGCCTTCGAGCGACACGTAGCCGAGCGAGTCGGCACCGATGGAGCGGCGGATGCCCTCCATGTCCATGCCGTTGGCCAGCAGTTCGGCGCCGGTCGCGAAGTCGATGCCGTAGAAACACGGCCACTTCACCGGCGGAGAGGAGATGCGCACGTGCACCTCCAGCGCGCCCGCCTCGCGCAGCATGCGCACGATGGCGCGCTGCGTGGTGCCGCGCACGATGGAGTCGTCGACCACGACGAGGCGCTTGCCCCGCACGTTGTCGCGCAGTGGGTTCAATTTGAGGCGTACGCCCAGCGCGCGGATGGTCTGCGACGGCTGGATGAAGGTGCGGCCCACGTAGGCGTTCTTCATGAAGCCCTGGCCGTACGGGATGCCGGAGGCCTCGGCGTAGCCGATCGCGCCCGGCGTGCCCGACTCGGGCACGGGGATGACCAGATCGGCGTCGACCGGGTGCTCGGCGGCCAGCCGGCGGCCGATCTCCACCCGGGTCGAGTACATGTTGCGGCCGTTGATGGTCGCGTCGGGGCGGGCCAGGTAGACGTACTCGAACAGGCAGCCCTTGGGGTCCGGGGCGGCGAAGCGCGAGGAGCGCAGACCGTACTCGTCGATGGCGATCAGTTCGCCGGGTTCGACCTCGCGGACCACGGACGCGCCGACGATGTCGAGGGCGGCCTGCTCGCTGGCGACGACCCAGCCGCGCTCCAGGCGGCCCAGCACCAGGGGGCGTACGCCGTGGTGGTCGCGGGCGGCGTAGAGGGTGTTCTCGTCCATGAAGACGAAGCTGAAAGCGCCCTCGACGGTCGGCAGCACCTTCATCGCGGCGGCCTCGACGGACAGGTCCGGGTGACCGGCCAGCAGCATCGTCACCAGGGTCGTGTCGTTGGTGGAGCCGCGGCTGTCCATGCCGAGCTCGGCGGCGCGGCGGGCCAGGTCGGCGGTGTTGACCAGGTTGCCGTTGTGGGCCAGTGCGATCGTGGTGCCCGAGGTGGTCGACTGCAGCGTGGGCTGAGAGTTCTCCCAGGTCGAGTCGCCGGTGGTCGAGTAGCGCGCATGCCCGATGGCGAGGTGCCCGCGCAGGCTGGCCAGCGTCGGCTCGTCGAAGACCTGGGCGACCAGACCGACGTCCTTGTAGACCACCACGCCGGATCCGTCGCTCACCGCGATCCCGGCGGCCTCCTGGCCGCGGTGCTGCAGCGCGTACAGGCCGAAGTAGGTGAGCTTGGCAACCTCTTCACCAGGAGCCCAGACACCGAAGACGCCGCATGCGTCTTGCGGGCCTGGCCGGTGGGGGTCGAGTTCGTGGCTCAACCGGCCGTCGCCTCGGGGCACCCTGTTGCTCCTTGCGCTTGTCGCTTCAGTAGCTGCCTAGATGCCCTGCTCAGTGAGCCGGCATCGGTGGTGTGTGTCGGCGTCCGGCGGCGATCGCCGCCGCAGCTCAGTGTACGTGACCCGGCAGGGCGGCCACCTCGGTGGCCGGAGTGTGTGCTACGTGACGGAATGCCGACTGCCCGTCGATGGTCACTAGACAATAGGGAAAAGTGAACTGATATCGGACCTGATACCGCTGGCCCGAATCCGCCCATCCGCGACGGCGGTGACCCATTCCACTCGGCCTGCGGCGAGTAGCAGGAACGTCACCGGGTCCGTTTCGACGAGGTTCGGGGGCGTGCCTCTGGTGTGCGTGGGCCCCGCGACGCACTGAATCGCGCCATAAGGGGGAATGCGCACCTCCACCGAACGGCCAGGAGCCGTGGCCGCAAGATGTGCCAACAGTGCCCTAACCGCATCGCGGAGCGTCAAACGTTCCGGAGTCTGGCCGGTGGCCAGGCAGTCCAGAGCCGCCGTCACGGCGGGGGAGATTTCCGGCGAGGGGGACATAAGCGGACGATACAAGATGACTTCCACTCACTTTGTCTCGGCCCTGGGTCGCGCAACCCTTGCTTCGCAAGGCATAGTTGCGGTCGGTGTATTCCCGCAGCGCCCCCCACACCCCGATCGCTGTGGGATATCGAGGAGCTTGGAAGGCGGTGGCCGTGACTACCCAGCGACGGTCCTGGTTGGCACGCGTCGGAGTGGTAGCGATGGTGTCACTCGGCACTCTCGTCGGCGTCTCCGCTCCTGCTTTGGCGGCGACCACGGTCTCCGCGGCTGGCGTATCCGTCGAGGCGGGCGGCGCGGAGAAGGCGGCGAACGTCACGATCGCGGTCGGCACGGCGGCGGAAGACGTCGACCTCAACAACGTCGACATCAAGCTGGAGAACCTGCCCAGCGGTGTTGTCTGCTCCTCTGGCTGCAGCGCGCAGTTCAGCGTCACCAAGGGCAATTCGGTGACCCGGGCGATCAAGTTGAAGGCTGCCTCGAACGCCGCGATCGGTTCGTCATCGGCGACGGTCAAGGTCGGCTCGCTGACCGCGAACATGCAGATCACCGTGGCCGAGCGCGTGCAGCAGGCCGAGACGACCGGGAAGATCTCCGGCGTGGTACGCGACCAGAAGACCGGCGACCCGATCAGCGGTGCCATCGTGCAACTGTCTGATGGCGACGGCAAGGAGTTCCCGACCAAGACGACGGGCTCAGCCGGCACCTTCCTGTTCGACCCTGCCAAGCTCGGCCCGATTGGGCCAGGCTTGATCGTCGTGACCGTCAGCAAGGACCCGTACACGCTGAAGTCCGTGTCGGTGACCCTGAACAACGGGCAGTCCAAAGCTGACGTCAACGTCTCGATGGTCGACCCGACTGCGGCCAGCGCCTCGCCGAGCCTGGGATCGCCTCCGCCGGAGGAGAGCCCGCTCGCCGAGGAGTCCAGCGACACCAGCGGTGAAACCGTGACCACGGATGCGGCCTCCAACTCGGAGGACGAGGGTCTCGGCACGATGACCTGGGTCATGATCATCCTGGGTGGCCTGCTGGTCGCGCTGGGCATCGGCGCGATCGTGCTGCTCGTGATGAAGCGTGGCGGCGATGACGACGACGATGACGATGATGACGACGACGATGACGACGAGCCGGTGCGCGGCCGTCCGGTGCGTCCCGCCCAGCAGCCCGTTCGCGCGGGTGCCGGAGCCGGTGCCTACGGCGGTGGCGCCGCCTACGGCCGCCCCGCCGACCCGACGATGGTGGCCCGCCCGGGTGCCTCGGACGCGACGGTGATGCACCGTCCCGGCGAGTACGGCGGCGTGCCCGCGCAGCGCGGCCCGCAGCAGCCCTACGGTGCCCCGGCCCAGCCGACGCAGCAGTACGGCGGCTACGGCTCCCCCGCCCAGCCGACCCAGCAGTACGGCGGCTACGACGCCCAGGCGGGCGGCGGCTACGGCGGCTCCCCGGTCGCACCGACCAGCGGCTACGGCAGCCCGGCGCCCACCAGCGGCTACGGCAGCCCGGCCCCGACGTCGGGCTACGGCAGCCCCGCCCCGACGTCCGGCTACGGCAACCCCGCGCCGACCAGCGGCTACGGCTCCCCGTCCGACGCCTACGGCTCGACGACCCCGACCTCTGGCTACAGCGGCGGTCAGCCCAGCTACGACCAGGGCTACGGCCAGCAGGCGGGCTACGGTCAGCAGCAGCCGGCGTACGGCCAGGAGCAGCCGGCGTACGGCCAGGAGCAGTACGGCCAGCAGCCGGGCTACGGCCAGCAGCAGCAGGGCTACCAGGGCCAGTACGACGAGCCCACGCACTACGCGGGCCCGACGTCCGGCGGTAGCGCCTACGGCCAGCAGCAGCCCGGCGGGTACGGGCAGCAGCAGCAGCCGGGATACGGGCAGGAGCAGTACGGCCAGCAGCCGGCATACGGCCAGCAGGACCCGTACGGCGCGCCCCAGTCCGGTGGCGGATACAGCGGCGGCCAGCAGCAGCCGGGCTACGGCCAGCAGGACCCGTACGGCCAGCAGCCGGGCTACGGCCAGCAGCAGGACCCGTACGGCACGCCTCCGGCGAGCGGCTACGGCCAGCAGGACCCGTACGGCCAGCAGCAGGGCGGTTACGGCCAGCAGGGCAGCGGTTACAACGACGACCGCCGCAGCAACCGCGACAACCGCCGTCTCGACTGGCTCGACGACTGAGCCACGGCCCTCGTGACGAACAGACGCCCCCCGGGAATCCCGGGGGGCGTCTGCGTGTGCGGGACACCTCCCCCGGCGTGTCGGTGCGCACCGGGCGCGGGAGGGGAGACAGGGGGCGGGGAGGTTTGCTGGAATGGTGGGGTGACCACCGTCAACGGCATGCGCGGGGTATCGCGCGTGCCGGCTTATGTGGTGATGCAGCCCACGACCCTGTGCAACCTGGACTGCGTCTACTGCTACCTGCCCCTGCGCGCCCAGGACCGCCGGATGCCGGTGGAGGTGGCGCGGGCGGTGGCCGCCGACGCGAACCTCTGGGCGGCCCGCGAGCGCTTCTCCGTGGTCTGGCACGGAGGTGAGCCGCTGGCGGCCGGCAGGGAGCACCTGGCGGCGCTGATGGCCCCGTTCGACCCTGGCGTGGAGCAGCACGTGCAGACCAACGCGACGCTGCTGGACGACGCCTGGTGCGAGTTCTTCGCCGCCCGGCGGGTGCGGGTGAGCGTGAGCGTGGACGGGCCCGGGGACCTCAACGGGCAGCGGATCTCGCGGGCGGGGCGGCCCGCGTACGACCGGATCGTGCGGGGGATCGCGGCGCTGCGCCGGCACGGGCAGCCTTTCGCCGCGCTGTGTGTGGTGGGGGATCCGCGGCCGGGCGTGGCGTCCCGGCTGTACGAGTACTTCCTCGAGCTGGGCTGTGACACGCTCGGCATCAACATCGAGGAGCGGGAGGGCGTCAACGAACGTCCCAACTCCCATGACCCGGATGCGGTGCGGGCCTTCTGGGCCGAGCTGGTCGCGGCGTGGCGGGCCGATCCGCGGATCCACGTCCGCGAGCTGGAGTGGAGTCTGCGCTATGTCGGCGCGGTGCTCGACGGCACGTCCGGCGACCTGCTGCCGCGGGAGCTGGACCCGATTCCGACCGTCGGGCACGACGGCGCGGTGGTGCTGCTCTCGCCGGAGCTGGCCGGGTTCCACGATCCGGTGCACGGCGACTTCAGCAGCGGCAACGTGTTGCGCACGCCGCTGTCGCGGCTGCTGGCCGAGCCGGGGCGCACCAGCTGGGTGCCGGAGTTCCTCAGCGGGGTCGAGGCCTGCCGCGACACCTGCCCGTACTTCGGCTTCTGCGGTGGCGGGCACGCCGCCAACAGGTACTTCGAGCACGGAAGGTTCGACGGCACGGAGACCGAGCACTGCCGCAACAGCAAGATCAACCTACTGGAGGGAGTGCTCGACCATGTCCGACTCGCTGGAACGAGTGGCTGACCGGATCCGCGACGCGCGTGGCGAACTGGCTCCCCTGCTGGAGGAGGCCCGGCTCGCCCGACTGGCCCGAAGCGAAGTGCCAGGCGCAGACAGCAGTGCTGTCTGCGCCTGGAACCACTTCGAGAACATCCCGACGTTCTTCAACTGGAACAACCGGCCACGCTGAGGCGGCCGTCGTTCAGGAAGTCAGCGGCGGGGAGTCCAGTCCTTACCGTCGTCGTCATCGTCGTCGTCGACGGCATAGTTCCCGTACGGGTCGTACGGGTCCGGCTCGTCGTCGTCCGGCTGTTCCTCGACAACAGCACTGCCGCTGCCGCTGCTGAGCTCGCTACCGGCAAGCTCGCGCTGCAAGGCGGCGAGGTCGGTGTTCGGGGAGTGGTACTTCAACTCCCGGGCCACCTTAGTCTGCTTGGCCTTAGCTCGGCCGCGCCCCATGGCCGACCCCCTCGCACATGAATGACGGGGCTACCCGAAGGCGGGCCCCGATGACGTCAGACATCTCTCGTGGGTCATACGGTACATGGGAGGAGGCCACTTCGGCATCTCGGGTTACCGGGTGTCTGGCAGCACATCGGAACCTGTCCGTTTTATTACTGGTAAGGACTAATTCGCGCCCCAGTAATAACGCCCCAGCCGCGCGACCAGCGCCGGAACGCGTCCTTGATCGCGGAAGTTGCCTGGCAATCGGGCGAATGACTGCTCAAGATACGCACGATTGCCAGGCAACTTGAATGATCTAGATCCGGGCGTGGCGCTAGATCCGGATGGTGCGCAGGCGGCCGACCTCGGCCATGCGCTGCTCGGCGAGGCGGTCGGCGGCGGTGGCCGGCGAGATGCCCTCGGTGTCCGCGAGCTGCAGAATCCGCTTGGTCGTGTCGTAGATCTTGGTGGCGCGCAGCTTGGCCCGGTCGAAGTTGAAGCCGTCGATCTCGTCCGCGACCTGGATCACACCGCCCGAGTTGACCAGGTAGTCGGGTGCGTACAGGATGCCGCGGTCGAGCAGCAGCTTCTCGATGCCGGTGTGGGCGAGCTGGTTGTTGGCCGCGCCCGCGACGATCTGGGCCCGCAGCGCGGGCACGGTGTCGTCGTTGAGCGCGCCGCCCAGCGCGCAGGGCGCGTAGACGTCGATGTCGCTGGTGATCAGCGCGGTGGCGTCGGCCACCAGGCTCACCTGCGGGTACGTCGCCTGCGCCCACTCCAGGGCCTTCGGGCTGACATCGGTGGCCACGACCTCCGCGCCGTCCTCGACCAGGTGCGCGACCAGGTACTTGCCGACCTTGCCCAGGCCCGCCACGCCGACCCGCCTGCCCTTGAGCGACGGGGTGCCCCAGCGGTGCTCGGCCGCGGCGCGCATGCCCTGGAAGACGCCCCAGGCGGTCAGGATGGAGGAGTCGCCGGCGCCGCCGTACTCCACGCTGCGGCCGGTGACGAACTGCGTCTCCCGGGCCACCACGTCCATGTCCTGCACGTACGTGCCGACGTCGCAGGCGGTGTAGTAGCGCCCGCCGAGGGACTGCACGAAGCGGCCGTACGCGCGCAGCAGCTGCTCGGACTTGATCTGGTCCGGGTCGCCCCAGATGACGGCCTTGCCGCCGCCCAGGTCGAGCCCGGCGAGGGCGTTCTTGTACGCCATGCCGCGGGACAGGTCCAGCACGTCGTGCAGGGCCTCCTCCTCCGACGCGTACGGGTAGAAGCGCGTGCCGCCCAGGGCGGGCCCCAGCGCGGTCGAGTAGATGCCGATGATCGCTTTCAGGCCGCTGGCCCGGTCCTGGCAGAACACGACCTGTTCGTGACTGCCGTCGGTGAATACGCCCACTGCTGGCTCCAAGGTGACGTCGATGGCCCTTGTGAGGTCATCCTGCTCGGTCTCGCGGACCACGGCGCGCCGCCGGCGAGTGACAGCTCGCCGGCCGACTCCCCGCCATCCGCCGAGGGGTCGGGCCACGCCGCGGTAGCGACGCTCCCGCTGACAGCCTAATCGTGGGAGGATCGCGAGGTGCCGTCACAGTTCGCCGCGTACCTGAGGGTCTACGAGCCGCTCACCGCGTTCGCGCCGGAACGTGAACGATTCTGGCGTCGATACGTCGACGAGGGGCGGGCCGTCGGGGTGTCCGACGGGCCCGGCCGCCAGCGCGCGACGGTGCTCGAGGCGCTCGGCGCGGGCTGGTCGCGGCTGCCGGACCTGCCCGATGAGGCGTATGTCATGCAGGGGCTGACCGGCCAGACCGACGTGACCCTGGTCTGCCCGTGGAACCTGCGGGTGCGGGTGGCCGAGGCGGCGCTGCAGGCGCGTGACGGGGTGCCGCAGGTGCTGGCCGACGCGTTCGTGCCGCCGGTGCTGGTGGACCTGGCACAGACCGTGGTCGAGCAGACCCGGGCCGAGGACCGCATGCACGAGCAGGTCGCCACCTGGGGCGTGCCGTTGCGCTGGTTCGTGCTGGTCTCGCCGGCGGAGCGCGACCTGGTGCTGGAGCCGACCCGCCGGGTGCTGCGCTACCGCACCGAGATCGGCAAGGCCCGCCAGCGGGCCCACAAGGGGCTGCGCGTGCTGCGCCGGACCCTGGGCGACGTGCCCATCACCGACTCGCTGCGGGAGACCGCCCGCTGGCTGGAGTCGTTCCACCCGGGCTCGGTCGTCGAGCTGGACTACGGCGGCCTGACCGGGCTGCTGTCCGAGGACGCGCTGCGTGACGACGACTCCGTCGAGCTGGTCGCGACGGGTCTGGCCGGGCTGGAGCGCGAGGACGGCGACGCGGCCACGGCGGCGTACGAGCAGCTGGTGCAGCGGTGGCGGGCGATCCAGCTGATGGAACGCAGCAACTGACACTGAGTAGTTTTCAGGTCACGTGTAGTGATCGAAAGCTATGAAATTACTGTCTTCATCCGCTAAAAGCAGACATGTCGTTCATTCATCATCCGTCCATCCACGGACCTTCACCCGTTCGGCCCATGTCGGACATCGGGGACTAGCCGGACTATGGGTAGCGCGTTGGCCGGCGGGACCCCGGCCTACGTCTATAGGTACTTGTGGAGGAGACCGCATGGCGTCGCGTACGCACGAACCAGAACCCCTGCTCACCCCGGCAGAGGTCGCATCGATGTTCCGCGTCGACCCGAAGACGGTGACCCGGTGGGCCAAGGCGGGCAAGCTCAGTGCGATTCGCACGCTGGGCGGCCACCGTCGCTACCGTGAGTCGGAGGTGCGCGCTCTGCTCCAGGGTCAGATCCCGCACCAGCGTCAGGGCGACTGAGCTGCAACAACGGAGGGCTGACGCCTTCCTGCATACCCCCCAATAGTCAAGGCTCCGCCTTCGCTGCCCCCGCAGCGGGACGGAGCCTTGACTATTGCCGGATCAGGGGACCAGTGCGCCGTCGCGGAGGGTGACGACCCGGTCGGCCATCTCCATCAGCGCGGCGTCGTGGGTGGCGACCAGGGCGGTCATGCCCCGGGCGTGGACCAGGGCGCGGAGCAGGTCCATGATCTGGCGGCCGGTCTCGGAGTCGAGCTGGCCGGTGGGTTCGTCGGCGATGAGCAGCTGCGGATCGTTGGCCAGTGCGCGGGCCACCGCGACGCGCTGCTGCTGGCCACCGGACAGCTCGTACGGCCGCTGGTTGGCGTGCGCGCCGACCCCGACCAGCTCCAGCAGTACCGACACGCGCTGCTCCCGCTCGGCGGGCGGCACCTTGGCCAGCCGCAGCGGCACGCCCACGTTCTCGGCCGCGGACAGGATCGGCACGAGGCCGAACGACTGGAACACGAACCCGATCACGTCCCGGCGCAGCGTCACAAGCTGCGGCTCGGCCGCGGAGGTGACCTCCTGACCGGCGATGAAGACCTTGCCCGACGTCGGCCGGTCCAGCCCGCCGATGATGTTGAGCAGGGTCGTCTTGCCCGCCCCGGAACGCCCGCGCACCGCGACCAGCTCGCCGCGCCCGGCGGTGAACGACACGTCGCGCACCGCGTGCACGACCTTGCCGCCTCGGCCGAAGTCGCGGCAAATGTTCTCCACCCTGACCAGCTCGTCAGCCACGGCGCACCTCCACATGGTCGGACTCCAGGTTCAGCTTCACCCGGTCCTTGAGTTCCAGTTCCTGCACGAACGACTGCGGCAGCTGCATCCGGCCCGCCCGGTCCAGCACCGCGTACTCCTCGCTGACCAGCTCCGTGCCACCGTCGGCGGTGACCCGCGCACTGCGGCGCACCTCCGAGGCCAGCCGCCCGTCGCGGATCGCCACGGTACGCCGCACCTGCGTGGAGACGTTCGGGTCGTGGGTCACCACCACCACCGTCACACCCAGCTCGGCGTTGATGGTCTGCAGCGCCTTGAACACGTCCGCCGCCGTCGACTCGTCCAGCTCACCGGTCGGCTCGTCGGCGAACAGCACCTCGGGGTCGTTGGCCACGGCCAGCGCCACCGCGACGCGCTGCTGCTCGCCGCCGGACATCTGATCCGGCCGCCGGTCCGCGCAGTAGCCGACGCCGACCATCTCCAGCAGCTCGTACGCCCGCTGCCGGGCCGCCCGGCCGGACCGGGTGCCGGCCAGCCGCATCGGCGTGATCACGTTCTCCAGCGCGGTCAGGTACGGCAGCAGGTTGCGGCCGGTCTGCTGCCAGACGAAACCGACCATGTGCCGCCGGTACGACAGCCGCCGCCCTGCCTTCATGGTGAGCAGGTCGTACTCGCCCACGCGGGCGATACCCGCCGTCGGCACGTCGAGCCCGGACAGGATGTTGAGCAGCGTCGACTTGCCCGACCCCGACGCACCCACGATCGCCAGCAGCTCACCGCGGTCCACCACCAGGTCCAGGCCCTGGAGCGCGACCACCTCGACACCCTCGGTCTTGTAGATCCGCACCAGCCCGTCACACACCAGGTGTCCACGCAGCCGGTCCGCGCCGCCCGCCCGGTCGGCGGCCCGCTGCGCGGCCCGTGCCTGCAGCGTGGCCAGATCCGGCGCGCTCGTCATCTCACTAGTCGACATCAGCTCTCTCCCGCATCGGAACCAAGCCGCAGCACCTCACCGAGGCGCAACCGGCGGTTGAACAGCGTCTCCACCGCAAGCGCGGTCAACATCCCGACCAGCACCAGCGCCAGCGAGGCGCCGACGACCAGCGGGTCGAACGTGACACCCACCGACAGGCCGTCGGTGAACGTCGACAGGCCCAGTGCGGGCGCGATCAGGTGCGGCACGGCCATACCGATGACCGCGCCGGTCAGCACCGCCACCGTCACCACCGGCATCAGCTCCACCAGCAGCAGGCGGCGGCCCTGACCCCGGGACAGGCCCATGGTGCGCAGGCGCGACAGCACCGTGCCCCGGCCCCGCGCGCCGGAGACCACCGCGAACCCGATCGCCAGCAGGGCCAGCACCACCCCGGCACCCGCCCCGATGCCGTACGCGAAGGTCACCACCGCGTTGATGGACGAGTCGTCCAGCTTCGCCCGCGCCTGCTCCCAGGTCGTGACCTGGGTGACCTCCTCGTACGCCCGCGGCCGGAAGCCCTCGTTGGCCCAGCGTTCCTGCCCGGCGGCACCGACCTCGCGCACCTTCTCCGGGTCGGGGTCACCGGCGATCAGGAAACCGCTCGGGTTGAGCGCCTGCTGCGCCTCCACGGGCACGGCCTGCCACGGCACGATGATGAAGTTCGACGCGCCGTTGGCGATCGGCGGGAACCCGTCGACCACCGCCGCGACCCGGAAATCGTAGTTGCGGCCGCGCAGCGAGACGGTGCCGTGGTCGGTGCCGAGCTGCTTGGCCACGCCGGGCGAGACCAGCGCGGGCACCGGGAAACCGGGTGCCGCGTCGGTGAACACCGCGGGCGGGGTGAAGTCGACGCCCGAGGCGGCCACCACCCGCGCGTACGCCTGACCGTCGAGCACCAGCGAGTACACCGTGCCGAGCCGCTTCTGGTCGACGACCAGGTCGCTCGCCCCGTCGACCATGTACTGGGTGACGGCCCGCACGCCTGGTACCGCGGCCAGCTCGGCCTCGGTGGTCTTGTCGAAGTAGTAGCCGTCCACCTTCATGTCCGCGGCCATCCGCAGGTCGGTGGCCCGGTCACGGCCCTCGGCGATGGTGCTCGCGACGGCCACGCTGAACACGGCCGTACTGACCGCCACGACCAGCACCGCGACCGGCCCGATGACCGCGCCGGCGGTGCGTCCCGACCGGGACAGGCCCAGGAAGCCCACCGCGCCGCGCCCGCGGGCGGCCAGCCTGCTGAACCGGCCCACCACCGGCGGCACCAGCCGCACCATGACCACCGCCGCACCGGCCGCCAGCAGCGCCGGCACCGCGGCCAGGTAAACGTCCACGCCCTCGCCGGCGCTCAGCCCCCGCTGGCGCAGCAGCCACACGCCCAGCCCGGCCAGCACCAGCAGGCTCAGCTCCGCGGTGCGCCGCTTGAGGCCCACCCGGGCGACGGCCACGTCGGAACGCTCGCCGGAGAAGGACGGGTCACGCGCGGCGCGCATCGTCATCACCGGCACGGCGAGAACCGCCAGCAGGGTGAACGCCACCTGCACCGGCCAGGTGACCGAGGGGCGGCCGGGCAGCGCCGCGCCCAGCAGCGCGCCGATCACCGCGCCCGGCACCACCAGCAGCGATTCCAGCAGGGTGTATCCGCCGATGGTGGCGATGGCTCCGCCGCGCGCCCGCAGCAGGGCGAACTCCGCACGCCGCCGCGACACCGCGACCCGGGCCGCGAGCAGCACCAGTCCGGCGAGCGTGAGCAGCGTGCCGACCTGGACGACGGCCAGCAGCGCCGCACCGGCGCGGGCGCGCTTCTCGAACTCCGCCAGTTGCGAGTCCAGGCTGGTCAGCAGGCTGCTTTCCAGCCCCTGCCGCCGGGCGACGGAGACCGCCTCGACCATGCCGGGCAGCACGCCCATGTCTAGCCGGTCCATGTCGACCCGGTACCGGAACTCGTAGATGATGCCCGCCATTTCGGGCAGCCGCTCCAGCCCCGGATCGTCGGTGAAGACGATCGCGCGCCACGGGTCGCCGTCGTCGTTGGGCAGGTACGCCCGCAGCGCCAGCGGCATCGGCTCCCAGAAGGTGCTGTTCTCGTCGTGCGGCCGGATGATGCCGACGACCTCCATCGGCAGCTCGTCCTGGAACTTGAAGGTGCTGCCGACGTGCTGGCTCAGCTTGTCGGCGTTCCACTCGGTGAGCACGACCTCCAGCGGTCCCTTGCCCAGCTGCTGGGTCTCCGGCCAGCGGCCCTCGATCAGGTCGGCCTGCTCCCGCAGCCCACTGCCGGTCCGGACGCGGAACTTCACGTCCGTCGTCTTGGCGGGCAGCCCGGTGCCGGTCACCCAGGACTCGTCCTGCGAGCTGGTCGCCGCCCACCAGGACGCCTCGACCCGCTCGTTCAGCGTCGGGTAGAACACCTTCTGCTGCGCCTTCAGCCGGTCGGCCGGGCGCCAGTTGGCGCCCTTGTCCCGGGGCCCGCGGTAGGTCAGGTCCCGCGCGGTGTAGGCCAGCTGGGAGATGTCGTTGCGCAGGCCCTCGTCGGTCAGCCGGTTGGCGACCCGGGGTGCGCCGACCACCAGGATTCCGGCCAGCAGTGCCAGCGTGCCGAGCAGCGCCAGCGGCCCGGCCGTGGTCCGTACCCGGGCGATCCAACCCTTCACCGGTCAGCTCCGATCCGCAGCTGGGCCGCGGCCAGCCGCTGCCGCATGGTGGTGGCCACCAGCCCGGCCATCACCAAGGTGAGGGCGAGCAGGGCGGCAGCGGTGCCCAGTACGGGCCACCAGTCCGTCGTGGTGAGCGCGGGCGGCACCGGACGGCTCGCGCTCGGGGTCAGAATCACCAGCGGGCCGGTCGTCCGGGCAACCAGCATGCCGACCGCCAGGCCGACCGTCACACCGAGCCCGGCCAGGAATGCCTGTTCGAACATGAGGGCGCGGGCCAGCAGGTTCGGCGTCGCGCCGAGCGTGTTGAGCACAGCGAGTTCCGCGACCCGCCGGCGGGCGGTCGCCCGCACGTCGACGGCGACGCCGACCAGCGCCAGGAGGATCGCGCCGAGCGCGGCGATGAACAGGGCGATCCGGGCGCCGGCGCCGAACGGGTCGTCGGCCGCGTGCACGGCCAGCGCCTTGCGGTCGATCACCTGCAGCCCCTCCAGCGGGGCCGCCCCGGCGGCGGCCTGCGCGTGCATGGCCGGGTCGGTCTGCACCCACCATTCGGCGACGTTGGGTGGCCGCCAGCCGGTCTGCTGGAGGTGCTTACTCAGGGCGGGCATGTCCACCAGCAGCGCCGCCTGCTCCATGTCGCCGGGCAGCGCGCCGATCTGCCCGATGACGTGCACGTCGGTGGCGGAGCTCCACAGCGGGATGGTCAGCTTCGCGCCGACCGTGGTGTGCAGCGCGGCCAAGGCCTCCGCGGTGGCCAGCACCGGTACGACGACCCGGTCGCTGTCGGGGCGCGCGGTGAACGAGTAGCGCAGGTGCCGGTAGCTGTCGACGACCAGCATCTGCACCCGGGCCGTGTTGCCCTTGACGGACATGGTCCCGTCGGCCGCCAGCGCGGGCAGCGCCCAGGCGGTGCCCCCGGCGTCGAGGTTCAGCGGCGCGGCCGAGCCGCCCGCGCCGACCGTGGCGAGGCCCTTGAGCTGCCACACGATCGGTAGGCCGGTCGGCATTTCGGGCCCGTCCACGGCGAAACCGGTCAGCCGCATCCCCGCGGTGCGGGGCAGCGGGATCTCGAACGCGTAGGGGTCGGTGCCGGTGCCTCCGGCCAGCGACAGCCGGTGCACCGCACCGTGCACGTCGGTGAGCAGGGCGAACGTCGCCTCGCGCGGCCTCTCCATGAACTCGCCGAACGGGCTGGTGATGCGTACGGAGCCGCGCAGTGCCGTCGCCCCGGCCGGCAGGTCCATGCCCGGCTGGCGGCTGCTCTCCGGGGCCCCGGCGGCCAGCAGGGCCCGCACGTCACCCAGGTCGGAGCGCAGCCGCAGCACGTCGCCGGCGGCTGCCATGTCGATGGCCAGTGCCGTGGTGGGCGTGGCCTTCTCGCCGGTCTCCATCCGGACGCGCCACGCCGGCACGGCCGAGGTGACACCGGGCAGTTCCCCGACCTGGTCCATCCGCAGCGGGGGCACCGACCAGGCCGACTCGACCAGGCGCAGAT
The DNA here is from genome assembly GCF_011297335.1 of Catellatospora methionotrophica. Classification (GTDB taxonomy): domain Bacteria; phylum Actinomycetota; class Actinomycetes; order Mycobacteriales; family Micromonosporaceae; genus Catellatospora; species Catellatospora methionotrophica. Next base: position 221,501 of record NZ_JAAOTJ010000004.1, read on the forward strand.
CCGCGCCGGCGGTGTGGTCGGCCTGGTCGATCTGCGACTGCCGGGCGGTCGCGGCGAGCGTCCACGCCAGCGTGCTGACCGCGACGGCCAGGGCCAGCAGCAGCACCGGCCCGGCGTGCGGGCGGCGTCCGGCCTGCCAGACGCCGAGTTGCGCGGCGAACCACGGGCGGCGGTCCACCAGCCGCTCCAGCAGCCGGGTCAGCGGCGGCAGCAGGCGCAGCGCGAGCACCGCGCCGGCGAGCACGCCGAGCGGCCCGGCCGCCGCCAGCATCGGGTCGATGCCGAGCTGCCCGGCGACGCCGGACAGCGGCGAGTCGTACTGCTGGAGCTGGAACCAGGCCAGCACCGCGAAGCCGATCAGGGCCAGGTCCAGGCCCGTGCGCTGGGCCGCGGCGACGCGGCTCGGCCGGGACCGGGCCGCGAGGTCCGCCACGTAGGTGCCGCCGCCGCGCATGGCGGGCAGCAGCATCGCCAGTACGCAGCCGAGCCCGGCGGCCGCCGCGACGATGATGGTCGTCGGGGTGATCCCGGCTTCCAGGTTCAGGCTGACCGAGCTCAGCGCGGGCAACCGCTTGACCAGGCCGAGCAGCGGGACGATCAGCAGCGGGGCGAGCACGGCGCCGGGCGCGGCGATCAGCAGCGCCTCGCGGGCGGCCAGCCCGGTGAGCTGGCCGCGGGACGCGCCACGGGCGCGCAGCAGCGCGGTCTCCGCCCGGCGGCCCTCGGTCAGCAGCGCGGCGAGCAGCAGCAGCGCGTACCCGCCGAGGATGGAGATGAGCAGCAGCGGGGTGAGCAGGTCGGACCGGCCGACGAGGCTGGCCTGCTGGATCCGGTCGACCAGCCGCTCCAGGTGCGTCCCTGCCTGGCCGCCCTCGCCGAAGCCCAGTTCCTTGGGCACCTCGTTGAGCGAGCTCACTGCCGCGCGAGCGGCCGTGAGCTGGGAGACCTCGGCCCGGGACAGGTCGGGTGTCACCACCCAGCCGCTGTTGCCGAGGTAGGACCAGCCGGCAAAGAAGTCCTCGCGCGGCAGCACCAGGGGGCCGTACGTGCTGCGCCCGGTTTCGACGCCGTTGGCCATCTCGGGCACCAGCAGCCAGTACGGGTCGTCCTCGTCCTTCATGGCGAAGACGCCGCTGACGGTGACCCGCTCGTTCTTCTTGGTGATGCCGTTGGCGAGCGGGATCTCGGAGCCCGTCGTCAGGCCCAGCGCCTGCGCGGCGGCCTCGCCGACGACGACCTGCCGCGACCCGGCCACCGGCCAGTCACCGGAGACCAGCCGGGAGTGCTCGGCGAGCTCGTCCAGGAACATGACGCGGGCGTACACCACGCCGTAGCTGTCGGGCGTCGCGCTGCCGGTGTCACCGGTGAACCGGAGTCCACTGGCGTACCCGGCGGAGGACACCGTGAGGTCGGTGTCGCCGAAGCGGGTGGCGAACGCCTGCCGCAGCTTCGTGTCCGTCTCCCCCCAGGACGCCGCCGAGAATGACTTGTCGACCTCGGCGCCGCTGGAGGACCAGCCACTGCCACCGGTACGGGAAGGCAGGCGTACCTGCACGGCGCGCTCGTCCGGAGGGGCCGCGGCGACGGCCGCGCGGGCGCCCGCCTCGATCACCGCCCCGCTGTAGCTTGCCAGCCCCACCAGTAGCGTCGTCGAGATCAGTGCTGCCGCTGCGGCGGCAGTCAACAGGCCTTTGGCGCTATAGGCCCGCCGACGTGCCAGCATGACGCCTCCCTGATCGTTTGCACTTCAACTTCTGTATGAGTTGAGACGACCAGGTGCTGGTTCGCAGACTGTGGCGGCTGTTACCCGAATGTGATGACCAACGGGGCAGTTTGCCCCTTTCACCCCGGTGGGCGAATACCCACAGTGAGCTGCGCGAATGCCGAGCGGCGTACGCCGGCCAGATCGGGGCTGTGTCCGCCCGCCCACGACCAGAGCGCGCTGTCCCAGGCCGCGCGGGCCGCCCCGGCCACCAGCAGCGGGTAGGGGTGCGCCGCGGGCAGCCCGCAACGCGCCGCGACGAACCCGCTCACCAGCGCGTGCAGTTCCTCACTGATCACGAGATAGGTGCTGAGCAGCGACGGCTGCGCGCTGAGCAGGCTCAGCCGGGAGCGGATCTGCGCGAGTTCGCCCTCGTCGGTGACGTCGGTCTCGTCCAGCACGACGCGGACGGACTCCAGCGGCGGCTCCTCGGCCGGGCGGGCGGCCAGCGCGCTGCGCAGCCGGTCGACCCGCTCGTGGGCGACGTCGCCGAACAGCACGTGCTGCTTGGACGAGTAGTACCGGAAGAAGGTGCGCACCGAGACCCCGGCCTCGGCGGCGATGTCCTCAGCGGTCGTCTGCTCGTAGCCCTGCCGTACGAAGAGTGCCAGCGCCGCGTCCTCCAGGGCCACCCGCGTATGCCGTTTGTGCTGTTCCCGCCGGTTGATCACTCGTCCGGTCATCCACCCATCCTGAGGGCGTCGCCGCGCACCGTCAAAGCGCCCCAGCCGCCATCGCGGGGTTGGTCGATATAGCAGCATTCAAGTTCTATGCCCGGCTACGGTCGGACCATGGTCGCCCATCGGCTGGTGCGGAACCTGCTGGGAGGGGCAGCGGTGCTCGCTGCCCTGCTGCTCGTCGTGTTCGGGCTGCCTGCCGTCAACCGGGCCGTGCCGACCGACCGCTCCCTGGCCGGGCAGCACTACGACGTGGGCGCGGGGGTCAGCGTCCAGCCGCCGCCCGGAGCCCGGGTCGACGCCAGCAAGACCCGCCCGGGCCAGGATCGGGCCGCCGTGCTGTTCCTGGTCGGCGACGTGCGCTACGCGATCGTGGTGCAGCCGTTCGCCGGGCCGATCGCCGAGGCCGCCGACCGGCTCCGTACGAAGATCAAGGCGACCCAGGGCTACCAGGTCACCGGCGACGAGGGAGCCGTCGACACGGCCAGCGGGCTGGCCGGGCTGTCCGGCGGGTACACCGCGCCGGGGCGGTGCGGCCGCTACGCCGTGTTCCTGGCCGACGGCCGGTCGATCGAGGTCACCGTCAGCGGCGCGCAGCTCGAACTGCAGCGCGAACTCGCCGGCATCGACGACTCGATCAGCTCCATCCGGTACGGCGGTGTGCGATGACGGTCGCGGGCCGCTCCGGTGGGCGGCGCTGGCGGTTCTCCGTACGCCCGACGCCCCGCGCGGCGCGTGCGCTCAAGTCGCTGCAGCTGCCCGCGTTCTGGCTGCTCGGCCTGATCATGCTGGCCGGGATCGTGCGCCTGCTGGAGATCCTGCGCACCGACCTGGCCCGGTTCCCCGTCGCCACGACATCGGCAGTGCTCCTGTTCGCCCTGTACGCCGTGCCGTTCTGGCTGTTCATCGCCTCCATGGACTTCCTCGAACGCGAGCCGCCGCTGCTCATGGCGACCGCGTTCGCCTGGGGCGGCGCGGTGGCCACCACCGCCGCCATCCCCGGCACCCAGGCCGCGCACGACCTGATCGCCAAACTCATCTCCCCGGCCTTCGCCGCGACCTGGGGCTCGGCCATCGCCGGACCGACCATCGAGGAGCTGCTCAAGGCGCTCGGCGTCGTGATGATCGTGCTGGTCGCCCGCAAGCAGCTCAACAGCGTGCTCGACGGCATGGTCTACGGCGCGCTCATCGGGCTCGGCTACCAGGTGGTCGAGGACATCATCTTCGCCGTCAACGCGGTCGCGCTGCGCGGCCAGGGCGACGGCATCGGCCCGGTCGTGGCCACGTTCTTCCTGCGCGGCTTCCTCGCCGGGCTGTGGAGCCACACCCTGTTCACCGCGCTCGCCGGGGCGGGCATCGCCTGGTTCGTGGTGCGCACCGACAAGCCGATGTGGTGGCGGCTCGGCGGTCTGGGCCTCGGGCTCGGGCTGGCCTGGCTCACCCACTTCGTGTGGAACTCGCCCCTGTTCGCCGACGGCCTCGGCTCCGGGGCGGCCGGGGTGCTGCTCGGCATGCTCGGCAAGGGCCTGCCCGCGCTGGCGATGGTGCTGGCCCTGCTGTGGGTGGCCCGGCACCGCGAGGCGCACTACTACGTCGCGCAACTGGCCCGGCTGCACGATCCGCAGATCGCCACCCCCGGCGAGCTGCAGATCATGGGCCACGGCCACCTGCGGGCCGACGCCCGCCGCTACGGCAAAGCCCGCTGTGGCCGGGCCGGCGAGCGCGCGGTACGCGGACTGCAGACCGCCCAGGCCAGGTTCGCGGTGGAGCTGAGCCGGGTCGACCACATCACCCCCGGCGACATGCTCCTGGTGCACTGCCGCGACGAGGTGCTCGCCCAGCGCCAGCGCCTGGTCGCCCTCGGCCACCCCGAAGCACTCGTCTCCCCCATGCGCCCCGCCATCCCCCGCGTAGTGGTCCTCGGCGCCCTCTTCGCCGTAGCCCTCTTCCTCCTCATCTGGCAAGCCCTCCGCCACATGAACGCCGCCTGACCCACCCACCCCCCTTTCCCGCAACTCTTAAAAAGTCGCGCCCTCCGGGAGCTCCGGAGGGCGCGACTCTTCAAGAGTTGTGCAGGGGGTCAGCTGGGGGCGTGGCCGCCGTCGCCGTCGACCGTGATCTCGGGGGTGCCGTCCTGGTCGAGGTCGACCAGGGTGATGTCGACCTTGCCGTCGTGGTCGGTGTCGAACTGGAACAGGTCGGCCTTGCCGTCACCGTCGGTGTCGGACACCCACACATCGGTACGGCCGTCGTTGTCGGTGTCGCCCTTGATCAGGTCGCGGCGGTCGTCGCCGCGGGTCTCCACGGTCTCGCTCATGACTTCTCCTTATCGGGGGTCGTACCGCAACACGTTAGTGCCGGATGTTCGCGCCCGCCGCAGCGAGCGCCTTGATCGCCCCGGCGGACTCGGAGTAGCCGATGACCAGCACGCCGTCCGGCCGCGTCGGGACGACCTGACTCGCGATCCGGGTCAGCTCGGCCTCGTCCTTGACCTCGCCGCCGTCGGTGATCTGATAGACGTAGGTCTGCACGCTGACCTCGCTGATACCCGCCTTGACCAGCTCCTTGGTGACACCCTCGGCGAGTTTCTTGCCGTAGTTGTCACTGTGCGTGACGATTGCGATCTTCTGCAGGCCGTCGCGCAGCATCACGTCGGCCAGCGCCCGCGCCTGCAGCACGTCCGACGGGGCGGTGCGGAAGTACAGGCCCTTGTCCTCGAAGCCGGTCAGGTCGGGCGAGGTGTTGCAGGGCGAGAACATGACCATGCCGTACCTGATCGAGTCAGGCAGCGAGGCCAGCGCGACACCGGACGCGCCCGGGCCGATCAGCACCTGGACCCCGGCCGCGTGGTGGCTCTCGATGGTTGCCTTGGCCTTCACCGGCGAGGTGCCGTCGTCGCCGTCGATCCACTTCACCGGCTTGCCGAGGACGCCGCCCGCAGCGTTGACCTCCGCGACCGCGAGCAGGGCGCCCGCCTCCATCGGCGGCGTGGTGTACGCCAGCGCGCCGGTCTTGGGCAGCAGGCCGCCGAACGTCAGCGGCTTGGTGGTCGTGCCGCCCTTGACCGGGGTCGGCGGCTTCTGGCCGGTCACGTCGCGCTCGTTGCCGGTGCCCAGGTACTCCGTCTTGCCGCCGTCGAGCTGGTTGGCGGAGTCGAAGTGCACGGTGCCGTAGCTGGTGGTCGCGGGCTCGCCGGCCTCCGCGAAGCCGTACCGCACGGTGACGCCACGGTAGGAGATCGGCCTGCCGGCCTCGGCGAGGGTGAGGCACTGCTTGACGGTGCGGCAGATGGTGCCCCCCACGGTGACCGCGTTGATGTACTTGGCGATCTTGGCGGGCTCGGTGCTGCCGGCCTGCTGTGCGGCCAGCGCGCTGATCACGACCGCGTCGTACGCCTCACCGGCGAACAGCAGGTCCTTCAGGCCCGGCTTGACCGACCGCAGCCGCTGCAGGAACGACTCGTCGAGCTCGGTCAGCGGCATCGTGCCCTTCATGCCGCTGAGCAGGCCCGGCTGCTCCTTGAAGATCGCGCCGAACTCGTTCGCCATGTTGCCGTCGGTGCCGTAGAGGTAGGCCCCCTGATACGCGGAATTCTGGGAGTCGTCTGGCCCTGAGCTGCAGGCAGACAGGCTGAACAGCGATACGCAGGCAGCGGCGATGACAGCTCGCGAGAAACGCATGAGGGTGCCTCCATGGCGATGGTCCAACGGGCACCTTAGCGTTGTTCACTCGATTGGGGGAGGGGCCAATACGCCCGATGGGCGGCGAACGCTCCGGTACGGTTGCCGCCGCCCGTTAGGCTCCCACCGTGACCGTCGATCCAGACCATTCCTTCGAGGACGCCGCACTCGTGCTTGACCAGGCACTCGCCGGTGACGGCAGAGCGGTGGCAGGCACCCTCGACAAGGTGGTGAGCCGCGACGGCAGCTCGGGCGCCTACAACGTCGCCTGGTGCCTGGCCGGTGAGCTGGCCGGGGACGGTGTCCGGGCGGGCGCCTGGGCGCTGGAGTACCCAGGCATAGACGAAGCTCCCTACGACACCCGCTGGGTGGCCCGCTTCGTCAGCGCGTACGTCAACCGCGACGAGCCCACCGGCGAGGCCCTGATCGGGGCTGCGCTCGCCGACGGACTGCTCCCCCAGTGCCTGCTGACCCTGGCCGGCTCCACCGTCGCCACCAAACGCCGTCGCGAGTCCTGACCCGTCAGTCCAGGGTGATCCAGTAGCGCCTGGTCGGGCCGAGCGTCGTTTCGCGCACGTCCTCCAGCACGCCACCGTTGCCCTCGATGACCCGGGCCGAGGCGGTGTTGGCGTCGTCGCAGGTGATGAGGACCCGGTCCAGGCCCATCCGCCGGGCGTACGCCAGCACCAGCCCCACGGCCCAGGTGGCCAGACCGCGTTTCCGGGCCGAGGGGCGCACCGAGTATCCGATGTGACCGCCCGCGGCGAGCAGGAAGTCGTTCAGCCGGTGCCGGAGCGAGATCGAGCCCAGCACCGCGCCGTCCTCCACGATCCACCAGTACGTGGCGTGCACCCTGTCGTCCGCCACGGGCACCGACTCGTCCGCGCTGACCTCCAGCCGCTTCACCCAGGCGGCGAACGACTCGGCGCTGTCCACGCCCGCCGCCTCGTGCAGCCCGCTGCCCGGCTGCACAACGTCGCGTCCCCACTCGTCACGCGCGTCCAGCCAGGCACGGTGCAACGAAACGGCGGGTGCGACCAGCTCAGCCATGCGCCGAACCTAGTACCGCCCACTCCCGCCCGCCACGGATTTCCGGCACCGCCCGCCGATCCGGCGGCCGACCGCACCTCGCGCCGCCCGCGCCGTGCGGCCGCTGATGATCGCCGTTTGCGGTCAAGATCTGCGGTCCGGCCACATGTTTTGCCCGCAAACAGCGATCATGCCGCCACCGGGTCGCGCAGCCCCGCCGGAGCGCGAAAAAGCCCCGAGCCGCGGCCAGATTTCTCCGGCGCAGTTCGGGGCGACAAAGCCCGGCGAAGAGCTTTGGTGGCCAGGGGCGGGGTCGAACCGCCGACCTTCCGATTTTCAGTCGCGAGCATTTCAGCAGCTCGGAAACATGATCATCGGACGCGTGCGATGGTGCGTGCGATTACGGGCTCATGGTGACCCGCTTCGGCAGCCGTGCGATATCCCCATGTGCAGCGAGGTCTGACAGCGCCTTGGCGATCTCCGCGTCGCGGCCCTCGACGGCGTGTAGGTACCGCTTCGCCGCGACCATGGTCGAGTGGCCGAGCCGTCGCATGAGGTCAGCCATAGTCGCGCCGGCCTGGGCCGCGAGCGTCTGTCCCGTGTGACGCATGTCGTGGACCGTGAACTCTTCCAGCCCGGCTATCTTCCGGGCGCGGACAAATGCCTGGTAGAGCGTGTTGCCGCGCAGCGGTGAACCGTCACGGCTGATGAAGAGACGATCCTTGCCCGCGAACTGGTCCAGATGCAGCACGACGATCGGCATCACGTGGGGCGGAATGGTGACGGTCCGCTTTCCTGCCTCGGACTTCGGGTCCCCATCGAACGCCTGCCCAGGAGCGGCAAGCGGCTCGATCCGGTTCTTCCGCACGGTGATCGTGTGGGCGGTCAGGTCGACATCTGCTGTCCGAAGACCGGCGATCTCGCCACGGCGCAGGCCGCACCACGCGGCGATCAGTACGGCTGTGCGGTAGCGCGGGTTTATGGCCTCGACAAGAGCGGTCACCTGGGCGGGAGTGGCGACCGGGCGCTCAGCCGACTTGGTGACACCGGCCCCTTTCACCTGGCACGGGTTGCGAGCGATCAGCCCTTCACGGACGGCCACGTTCATCACCATCCGCAGGAAGCGGTAGGTCTGCGAGATCGATGTCCGGCCACCGTCGCCACGGAGAGCCGCCGCGTACCACTCGCGTACTCGCAGAGGCGTGACCGTGCGGAGCGGGAGTTCCAGCAGCGGAGCCAGGTGTAGCCGCATGTTTCGCTCGCAGGTCTCCCGCCAACGCACGCCGACAGTCTCGCTGTCGCGCAGCACGGCCCGTGCGTAGTCGCCCAACTTGACCGCGCCCCCCTTCCCGTCCAGCCATGTTCCGCGCGACAGGTCGGCTTCGACGATGGAGAGCCAGCGGCTCGCATCGGGCTTCGTCCGAAACGTCTCTGGAGCTGTCTGCCGTTGGCCGGAAGGGTCGATGAAGGACGCCTGAAAGCGGCCCGAGGGCAGCTTTCGGATGTAGCCGAACTGCCGACGTTTCGCAGCCATCAGGCCACCACCCGTCCGCCAGCCCAGTTGACCCGGATGGGGTCGACGGTGCCGCTCGCGATGAACTCCCGAAGCGCACTCTCGGGGATGCGGACGTGCCGGCCACCGAGCTTCACGAAGCGGATACGTCGCTCAGCGATGAGTCGTCGCGGGAACCTGGGTTTGGTGCCGAGGACTGCCGCAGCCTCATCGACGGTCAGCAGGCGATCGATTGTGCTCATGTTCTCCTCATCTCCCCTGGTCAGTCGGCTGATGGTTGGGTGCTTAGCGGTCGGCGCTGCCGTGCCGCGTCTGCGGCCATGGCGGCGAGGGCAGCGTCACCGGAGGTGCGCCAGCCGTTGCCGACGTGCTGCCAGTGGTTGATCACGAGGACCGTGTAGTCGTCGGCGGTGTCGGCGACGTCGACCGGGTCCCCAGGGCCGATGGCGTGGACGGTCGCGCCGTCTCGGTGCTGCGGTCGGCGTGCTAGACGGAGTGCGCCCATGGTGGTGGAGTAGCGGCGGCTCTTGGTGGCGAAGTGGCCGCCGAAGCCGAGCATGTGTGCCCAGCGGCGCAGCCCGATCCAGCCGTCTGCCGCGCCGAGGTTCCAGCAGGCTGTGATCAGTCGGTTGGTGTGCCGGGCCGGGTCGGCGTAGGCGTCCATGGAGTCCGCGGTGACCCGTCCGGCGTTGACGCCGGTGATCTCGGTGGCCTTGGTGGCGTACTTGGCGAGGTAGCCGGCGACGTGTTGCTCGGTCATGACTTCACCGGGCAGGCCCGAGCGCACGACCTTGACGTCGACCTGCTTGCCCCAGCGCAGCACCCATCCGGCGGGTTGGTCGGGGTGCGGGGCGGTGTTGAGCGCGGTGGACGCGGCGGCGACCTCGACAGCGGTCTTGAGCATTGTGGCGGTGTAGAGCGCGACCTGGTTGCCCTGCGGGTCGATGCCGAACGGCGGTGGGGCGATGGTGTGCGGGTCGCCGGGCAGGTTCGCGTCGAGGCGGAGCAGGGCGTGGAGGTGGACGACGCCGCGCCGCTGGTATTCGGCGACCTTCGCGTACCGGAGCTTGACCCAGCCTTTGGGGGTCGCGCCGATGTTCCGGCGGACAGCGAGCATGGTCCGGTCCCACAGTTTCGCAACCAGGTGGTTCCAAACGACCTGGTGGTCGTGGTCGTAGCAGTCCAGGCAGAGCGGTTGCCCGAGCCGGGCGTCACCCTCGCCGTGTACGGCGTTGCAGGACATCGGCTTGCCGTGGGCGCAGGCGGGGCGTTCACGGCGGACGCGGCAGGGCTGGGGCTTGTCGTTGCGCACCACGCGGGTGTGCACGACCCCGAACGACGGCGCGGTGAGAGTGACGAACACAGCCGGGTGCAAGGCGACCGTCTCGGGCACGCCTTTGCCGCCGGCCAGACCTGCCTTGATGAGCTGATAGGTGTCGTAGCGGTAGGTGGTGGCGCAGGCCGGGCACAGCGAGGCGATGCGCGTGCCGCACGGCTTGTAGAGCACGTTGTCGGGGAGCGTGTCGGTGGAGAACCGTTCGAGTACGGCGCCAGTGGCCGCGGACACGGTGAGGACTTCACCGCGTAGGCGGACGGGGCGGGTGCAGCCGCGGGCGCGGGCGGCGGCGTCGAGCCAGCGGCCGAAGCCGGGCTTGGCGGCGCGGTCGAGGAGCCCGAAGCGGTCGTCGGCGGGGAGTTCGTCCAGGCCGACGAGGTCGGCCAGGAGGTGCCCGGTGATGGTCTGCGGGCTGTTTTCGGGTGCAGTGATCACAGGGCACCTCCTTCCGAGGTGTCGCAGCAGGTGAAGCGGAGGTTGGGGTGAAGCGCCGTCAGGAGGTGAGAACGGCCGCGTGATCGGCGAGGATCAGTCGGCCGATGTGCTCGATGAGCTGTGGGACGACGGCGTTGCCGAGGGCGTGGAGCCGGTCCAGTTGGTGGGGAATCCCATGAGCCAGTCGAGCCACTGAGGGTTGACGTTCCAGCCAGTCATCCGCTGCCCGCCTGCGGTGATGTGCTGCCAGGCCAGGAAGTCCTCCAGCTGCGAGCGGTGCGCGCCTGTCTCGGCCCGTTTCCAGCAGATTCCGTGGGCTCCCATCGACGCTCTCGGGGTGGGCCACGAGGAAGAGCCGTTCACGCGGGTGCGGCGCGCCGAACTCTGCCGCTGATAGCACCGACCACTCCGCATCGAACCCGAGCGCGGCCAGGTCACCGAGGATGATCCCGAAGGCGTCTCGGTCGGCAAGCAGAGCTGCGACGTTCTCCAGCAGGAAGTAGCGCGGTCGAAGAACGCGAAGGGTGTCGACGACAGCCGGCCACAGCCACCGCTCATCCCTGACGCCGCGTCGCTTGCCCTCGACGGAGAAGGGCTGGCAGGGGGCACCGGCACAGACCAGGACAGGGGAAGCATGTCCGGTGCCGGTCCACGCCTGCGGGAACGTGTTGACGTCGTCATGGCGGATCACCTCCGGGAAGTGGCGGGACAGGACGGACTGGCAGAACTGGTTGATCTCGACCTGGTGCGTGATCTGGAATCCGGCGCGCGTCAGGCCGAGGCTGAACCCGCCGATCCCGGCGAACAGGTCCACCGCAGTGGAGCGAGGCGCGTTCATCGGGCCGCCTCCGGTAGCGGCGTGCCGTTGACCGACGCGATCGAGGTGCGCGGGGCGGTTAGGCCCAGGGCGCGCATGATCTGGCCGGTGGTGTCGTTGCTGACCCGCAGCACCGCCCGCAGCTCATCGCGTGTGATCGGCCGACCGTTGGCCTGCTCGTGCTCGGCAGCCGCGGCGCGGGCGCGGTCGAGCAGATCTGCCGGCAGCGGCGGCGCTGGCCAGTCGGAGACTCGGCCACCCAAGGCGGGCACGTTCGTCATGACCGGCGCGATAGCCCGCACCACGGCTGCGGGGACGGCGGGGACTGGCTCAGGACGGTCCTGGACGACCGGGACGGCCGGGGGCGTTTCCGGGACGGCCGGGACGGGCTGGGGGCGTTCGTCCGGGACGGGCAGGGACGCCGGGGACGGCGCGGGGACGTCCTGGGGACGGGGACGGGGACGGACGTCCGGGGCGTCCTGGGTCGTGGGGTTGGTGTCCGTGGCGGTCGTGGTGGAGGTGCGGTGGCCGATGACCAGTAGCGCCCCGGTGGCCATGATCATGAGGCCGTCGATGGCGAGGGGGCCGAGTGCGGAGACCAGGCGGTCCTCGCCGTAGTAGGTCAGCAGGGACGACAGGTGCCGGTAGGACACGACGCCGGCGACGAGGGCGACGGGGATCATGCCGCCGAAGCGCAGCACGGCCCACTGTCGGCCGACCGGCCAGGCGACGCGGACAAGGATTTCGATCGCCACGAACAGGATCACGGGCCAGACGATCGAGCCGACGACCGCACCGGGCATCGGCTGCCAGTCGGCGGGGGCACCGGCCGGAGGGATGTAGGAGTGGGCGACGTTGGCGGCCACGGAGATGACGCCGCCCAGCAGCGCGCCGAAGCGCGACCAGCCACGACCACGGGTGTCGGTGTTCATGGTCAGTGCTCCTGTCCGGCGTAGGCGGGCGTGTACTCGGCGACGAGGGCGTCTATGTCGGCGTCGGTCGGGTAGCCGATGCGGATGCGTTCGGGGTCGGCGTCGCCGTCGACCACGTAGCCGACCCCCGGCATGGACCTCGGGATGAGGTCGCACAGCGCGCCGCGGTCTCGGGCGTTCTCGCCCAGCACCAGGTCCACCTCGGCGGGCTCGACCATGCGCAGCCCGACCCGGATCGCGAACAGGTTGCGCAGCGGTACGACCTCCTTGCGGCCGTCCTGGACCAGGGCCACGACGTGGATACCGGCGGCGCGGCCCTTGGTCAGGATCAGCGCCAGTGCGGCCTTGACCCGGTCGGTGGTCTTCTTGTCGCCGTAGGCGGTCAGCGTCGCCAGCTCGTCGATGAGGATGATGCGCTTGGGCTCCTCGACCGTGGCGACGTGCTGACGGGTCCGGCCGCGCAGCGCGACGGTGCGCTCGTTGAGCACCGTGACCTCTTCCTCCAGGGCGTCGGCCATCTCTGCGGCACCATCGCACAGGAACCGGGCCAGCAGCGGCGCGACGCCGGCCATCTCCATGCCGCCCTTGGGGTCGAACCCGACCACCCGGACCGTGCCCGCGGCGATGCCGCCGGCGACCGAGCGCATGAACGACTGGACGAACGAGCCCTTCCCGGCATCGGACGCGCCGACGACCAGGCAGTGCCCGCCGTGCAGCCGCAGGGTCCACGTCTGGCCGGACTCGCGGCGGCCCATCGGCAGAGCGGTGAAGTCGGGGACCATCGGCACCGGCAGCGGCTTGACGACCGCGGACAGGGGGTCGCCCTGGTGCAGGTGCAGCACCACCAGACCCGGCTTGAGCCCGGCGCGGACCGTGACCCGGCGTACCCCGAATGTCTCGGCCATGCGGGAGATGTGGCGGGCGTAGTCCGCGCGGGTCTGACCGGGCACGACCGCGATGGTGAGCACGTCCAGGCCATCACGGGAGTAGATCCCGACGATGCGCGGGGTGTAGAGCGTGCCGTAGTGCCGGATCGTGAGCTTGCACGCGGTCATGAGCTGCGGCCACAGCGGCTCGATCTCATCCAGGCGGAACTTCGCGAACTGCGCGCACGGACGGCACAGGCACCACGAGCGGTGGTAGTCGCGCGGGTGGACCCACGCACCGCACAGGCACTTGATCATTTCGATGCGGGCACCGCCGAACATCACCGATCACCGCCGATCGCGGTCAGCAGGTCGAGCTGAGTGTCGTTGTCGGCAGGCCACGTGGGGGCGGGCCGGATCTCGGTGGGGCGGGCGGGGACCGGGACCGGGCGGACCATCGTCGGCAGCCACGAGCCACGGCCGAGCACCGCGCGGGCGTCGACCGGGGTAGTCACCTGGAGCATCACCGACCGCAGGTCGACGTGACCGGCCAGGGCGATCTGACGGGCCATCGCGGCGGCAGCGCCGGCGACCTCGATCAGCGTCGCGACCCGCAGCTCATCGGTGAACCCGGCCGTGAACAGCGACCGCGACGCCAGGATCGCGGGTGCCGCGAGGGACGACACGAGCGCCGACGAGTCTGCAGCGTGATCGGGCGCGGGGTTGGGTAGCGTGGACATGACGAACCTCCCCTTTCGAGGTGAGGAGTCAGCACGCGGGACCGGGCGAATCTTGGCGGAGGAGACCGGTCCCGCGTGGCGTGTGAAGATCAGGAGTTGGCCGCATCGGCGGCGACCATGTCACGGGCCATGTACGACCAGGCCAGACGCGCCCGGCCACCGTTGTCGGAGATGTACGGCGTCGCGGTCATCTCGGTGAACTCCACCGGCGTGAACGGCGAACCCGTGACAGCGTTCGGCGGAACCGGCTGGTACGCCGCCGCGAGCTTGACCTTCGCGACCGTCTGCGCGCCCTTGAGCGACCGGTCACCGTCGATCACGGTCACCTCCCACAGCAGCTCCCCCGTCACCGGGTGCTTCTTCTGCGAACCGCGCTTGCCGTTCTCGAACTCGAACACCGGCTCGACATCCGAGTTCAGGTACGCCCCGAACGGGAACACCTGCTCGAACCGGACTGCGATCGGACCCTTCAGCATCTGCCCACTCCGTTCGATTGGCTTGGGCCTCCCAATTGGGCCGCCCACTTGGTACCTACCAAGGCTATATCACATTGGTAGGTACCACAAGGCTTGGTCCGTACCAAAACCCGGTAAGCTTCGAGGAACCTCGGAACGGCAACACTTGGAGAACCGCCATGAGCACCACACCGAGCCAGCCAGCGGAAACGCCAGTGCCGCTTCATGTGACTCTCGCCAACACGCTTCGCGACGCGATCCAGCGTGGGGAGTTCTCGCCTGGAGAACGGCTACCCGCAGAGCGCGACCTGGCCGACAAGTTCAACGCCTCCCGCACGACCGTGCGGTTGGCGCTGTCCGCGCTGAAGTCTCAGGGTCTAGTTGGCTCAGGCCAGGGACAGGGCACCTATGTCCGCAAGTCGAGGCCGATCCGAGTCATGGCGATGGACCAGGACCGCCGCGCGCGCCGGGCGGCCAACCATGCGGCCACGTTCAACGCAGAGATCGCGATGCAGGGCCGGATAGGCCGACAGGTCATCCGAGCGGTGCAGCCCGAGCCGGCGACGGCAGAGGTCGCGAAATGGCTCGGTGTGCCGGAAGGAAGCGCCGTCCTTGCCCGGCGGCGTCTCATGCTGGTCGACGAGGAGCCGTACCAGCTGGGTGACAGCTACTACCCGCATGACCTGGTGTCGGACACCCCCATCGCGGTTGCCGCGCCCGTCGAGGAAGGCGTGCTGGCCGTCCTGGAGCGTGTCCACGGCCAACCGATCTCATACTTCATCGACGAGCTGAGCTTCCGCATGCCGACGCCAGACGAGGCATCCATCCTGCGACTTGATCCGGGAGTGAGCGTGGTTCGCGTCGTTCGCATCGCCTACGACCGTGACGAAAAGCCGTTGGAAGCGTTCGATCAGCTTCTCGCGGGAGACAAGCACGTGCTCGTGTACGAGGTGTCGGCTGAATGAGCCTGATGGAGATCACCGCATCGACGCTCGAAGGTCAGCGGATTCGGCTCGAACCCCTCGCCGTCGCGCACCTGGAGTCCTTGGCGGCAGCCGCAGGGTCGGCAGAGGTCTGGACCTACCTCGACGAGGCCACGCCAGACGTCAACGCGGTCGCATCGCTCATCGCGGAGGCGCTTGAGGAGCAGGACCAGGGCGTGCGCGTGCCCTACGCCATTGTCGAACGTCAAACAGGTGCGGTGATCGGCAGCATCAGCTTCATCGACATCCAGCGGCGGCACCGCGGCGTCGAGATCGGCTGGGCATGGGTAACCCCCAGCAAGTGGCGCACCGGCGCTGCGCGCGAGGCCTCCTACCTGCTGATGCGTTACGCCTTCGACGTAGCCGGTGCGATCCGCGTCGCATTCAAGACCGACAGCCGGAACGAACGCTCACAGCGCGCCATTGAAGCCCTGGGCGCAACGCGGGAAGGGATGTTCCGCAACCACCGCATCCTGCGTGATGGCTACGTCCGTGACTCGATCTACTACAGCGTGATCGCCGAAGAGTGGCCGCAGGTGCGACGGACCTTGGAGGTTCAGCGGAGCGACGCCGAGGTGTGAGGACCATGCAGAAACGGGACCCTTCGGGGTCCCGTTTGTGTTGGTTGCTAGGCCGCTCCGTCAACCGTTCTCCAAACCAGGGGTCCCCAGAGCCACAACAGGCGGAAGGGGGAACGCTGAGCGGTGCGAGACGACACCAGCCTACGAGCCCACACCGACACCACCACGACGCAACACCGACGCCAAGACCAGTAGCCGCAACGACTCTCTGCCATGCGATCTCCCACCGCATCTCGATCACGCCGCCGACCAGCCGGCCACTCATGCCATTGGCATGTGTCGAAACTTTCCCTACGAGGTCAAGGCGGCGCTGAAGCGCCGCGCCGGGTCCGGGCACTGGGCCTCGGCGCTCTGCCTCCGGCCGCGCCAGGCCCGCGCCCGACCCGGCAGCCAGTAGCAACGCCATACCTCGACTGAGTAGATCGACATTGCCGAAGGCCAAGAGTTACCGCAGGTCAGCACTTCGATCAACGCGGTCGGTGATCGACCGGCCGACGTTGCGGCCATGGCCAGCGACGACGCGCGTCAGAGCGTGCCGAAGTGATCAAGCTAAGGATGACCGCTCAGCGAAGAGAGATGATCTTTTGTCGACAGGATGATGATAGCGACGAAGATCATTTATTGTTTGATTTATGATCATTTCTTCGCACGTCAGCCGGACTAACTGACCGCAGCTCCCGCCGCCGTCGCATCCGCGATCATCGCGGCTAGAACGGTAGACCTTGGGGCTCCGCCCCAAACCCCGGCCGACGCTCGGGGATCAGCAAGATCCCCTCAGCCTGTCGCCATAGGTAAGCACGGGGCGGGGCCACTCCGTGCCAGCCACTCCAAGATTTTTTCTAAACGCTCCGCAGAAAAAATCTTGAAGCCTCGGCAGGCACTCCGGACCCCGCCCCGTGCTTAGGCATAGCCCGCCAGTCCGAGGGGATCAGCGGCCGGCAAGTCCACTCACTTCACTCTGTACAACGTGGGCTTGCCAGGCGGCGGCTCGATTGTTCCCGCAGAGGATCCACGTGTAGAGCTTGTAACAGGTAGCACAGTTAGACCCATTAGTGCCTCAGTCAGATCTTGACGCGAAAATCCCAGATCTTTGGCGATCCGGTCGACACTCCAGCCGTCCTCTCGCGCAAGCCCCAAAATCTGCTTCAAGAGGCTTGATTGCTCCGGTTGTATTCCGTCCGGCTCGTTAGAACGAAAGCCCTTCTCGCTCAGACTCACCATCCATGAACGGTATTGCCAATCGCTGAGCCGTCCAAGCTGGTTAAGCCTACGTACCATGGCGGTTGCCGACACCAACCAATACTTCTTCAGGCGCATTACGTTCTCAAGCGTGGGCCGGCCAACAAGCTGCGGCAGCAACCCCGCCGTAGGCATCAAGAACGCGCTTGCGAAGCTGTTAGCGTCAAGTTCAAACTGTCGATTGCGATTAGTGTTGATGTCACGATGCATGCAAAGATGGCCCAACTCGTGGGCCAAATCAAAGCGGAGACGCTCGGCGCTCTTAGTTGTGTTCAAGAATATAAGCGGCAGGTCTTCATGCCAGAAGGAAAATGCGTCGACCTCTCGGTCATGACCGGGTAGACCAAATACCCGAACGCCTTTGCTCTCCAGTAGCGCGAGTAGATCCTTGATTGGTCTTGCGCCGAGTCCCCACATTGCCCTCATCGATTCCGCAGCTTCGACGGGAGATGGTTCAAGGTTCGTGATCGATGCAGTAAGTTCTTCAATCGACGGCAGGTCTACCGCAGGCGTTGCGTAACGAACGTCAATCCACGATGAGAATGTACGCATGAGGGAGGCATGGGCGAGTACCCTGTTCGCTTGACGAACAGACATGCTAGACAGAGCCCGAAAACTAACCGCTGACTCCGCCACCTCATCGATGCTGTCGCCAAAGAAGAAGGCCGCCGGAAAATCCAGTACTTGCCCGATTTTTTCAACGGGAGGTGCCTCTACACGCCCAGACTCCCAATCCGACACGGCGCGCCTACTCACACCGCACAGTTCGGCTAGACCTTCCTTTGTCAGCCCTCGGCGCTCTCTGGCAAGCCGGAGCTTATCGGGATTAAACTCCGGCTTGTAGCTACTTACGTCCAACATGGATTTGCGGTTCATCGCCATTGTCATCGTCGTGGTGGTCATCGAGCGAAATGCCGTTGAGCTGCATCGGCTCCAGAATGATCCGCTCCCTCCACAGAGCGATCTTTCCGTCAGCGCCCATCGACATCGGGAGCGAGAGCTCTCGGTATAGCGAGCCATTCCTTTCTTTCAGAAGCAAGAACCAGGTGACACAGCCCTCGTCGTCGACGGGCGGTTCAAGATCCGGACTGAGCGCCATCTGGCCCTCGATGATGTTCCGGCTAACGCGCTTCGCCGTCACGGGACCCCGCTTGCGGCGCGTCTTCGGAGGCTTAAATCCGACTACGCCGGTGTTGGCATCCCCACCGACTACCACGATCGCGATGTTGTGCCCGAGGTGGTACGAGGTCTCGTAACCCCGAGTCTGGCCGATCTGCCATTCGCGGTCGAGGGAGAGCAGCACAGTGCGGAGCCCGGCAGTCGTCTCCGCCCACAGAAGCCATCCCCCGAAGATCTTGGGGTGAGCCGGCGTGGCCCTGGCCGCGGCGTCAAGCCCCGAGCTGATAGCCGCGTCGAAGTAAGACTCGCGGAGCCCGAGATCGGCCAAGCGCCTCTGCGCCGCCTCCCCCTGAGAGACGCGGCACTCCTCGAACCAATTTCCAGACTGTGCGGGACTTACCGTCACCGGTCATCGCCTTCCTTGGGCACATCAACTTCCCGAAAAATTACCACACCTGCGGTGAGATTTGAGGAAGTTGGCCATGTGTTCGGCGAGCGCAGATGGGTGACAGGCGACGATCGCACAAAGATCTTGTGCCACTACTATGTGTAGTTGCACTTGCGGTAGTCGGCAGCGACACGCGGCCGACAGAAGCGTTGAAGGCGGGAACGCGGTGCAACTGCTGTACAGCAGCGTAATACGGCAACGATGGCGCCTTCCCTGACCGTTGCTGACGACATCAGCACCCGCGGCTCGCGCCCGACCGTCACCGACCAGCCGCATAAATCCGTAAGTTCAGGATCTGAATGCTGTGCTGGCAACGTCCAGACTGCGTCGTGTCCTCTTACGGGCTAACCCGGCGACCTGAGGTGATCCGGAACACTTGGACGTTGCCAGAGTGTCCATTGGGGTAAAATCGCAGTACGCCAGTGGGTGTCTTGCGCAAAAGAAACTTCACATCTACCCTGTGACATAGGTCACAGGGTTTCGGCGTTGCTCGCGTCTGACACGATATGTTGACTAAACGGGCAAGTACGACGGCGAACCCCTTGCGTTAGGCGCTACTCTTACGAACAGAGAAGGCCTCCTGGAGGTCTCGGGGATCAAGTCAGGTCTGTCACCAGGCCCTTTTAGCGTTTGGCTAGATGAGGCTCCCCGGGCCTCCAGGAGGCCTGACTCTTACAGGCCCTCAGCTGGCCACCATGGCAAAGCCTCAAGGCCGCCAGGTAGTGCGAATGCTTTAAACCCAGCCCCCCAGCACCGCCCGTCGGGGCGCCGGCGGATCTGCTCTCGGATCCGCATGAAGTGGTGCTCCTCGAACTGGCCAAACTCGTCGGGAGAGATCGCCGCCTTCAGCATCCCGGCATACTGGTCCGCAGCCTGAAGACCGTCATAGTCGCCGATGGCTTTGAACTTCACGTTGCCACGGTGAAGGTGCCAGGGCGCACGTCGCGTACCGCGTGATCTCGCCTGCTTGATCGCAAAGTAGGTCAAGGTGTCGGTGTGGTCGAAGCCTCTCACGTGCGCGAACTTGACCGCGATGTCACGCGGACCGTCGGGCCAGTTTCGTGCAGCGTGCAGCATCCGCTCCATCATCACGCCGGCCGCGAAGTTGTAGAACTTGGCGTGGTTCCCGTACAAGGTGGATGTCGCAGGGATTGCTGCCTTCTGGAACAGCACATAGTTGACGCGAAGCGTCGTCAGTTGGAGCAGCTCACTTGTGATCATCTGGCGTCGCGAGTACGAGCGAGCGTGCTCCGACCAGTGGAACGCTTTAACGCGCGGCACATTGATCTTGGTGCGGCAGTTGTTCATGGCCTGGTGGACAAGCGGGTCGTCCTCCTCCGGAACGATCACGCCAGCCAGTCCGAAGTAGGGCGACGACTGCGCCTTGATACCTCGGTCTCCGGTTTCGTCCACGTAGCCCAACAACAGCTTTCGCGCGTTCAACGTCGCCTGCACCTTCGTCTATGCGCATGGACCGAAGGCGGGGGCGTCTGCGTCTGAGGTCCACCATGCGCGGTGCCACACCTGCAGCACTTGCCATCCACTTTATCGTCCCGACGCGACATGGACAGCAGCATGTTGAGCCACTTGTGCTCAAGTCCGTGTGACGTTTCACGTTTCGCAGCGCAGCCCGTTGGTATTTTGCCAGGTCACAGCAATGATCGCGCCAAGAGGTGATTGTCCACAGGGGACACTTATCCACAGGGTGGCGCGTCCCGAGCTGCCTCCATGGGTGTGGTTCGGCCGCGTTCCGTTGCGCCTTCCGGCGATATACATCGAGGGAATTAACTAGATTCTCTGTGTTTTGCCAGCGTAAGACGATTGAGTGAACATCGTGGATGCAGTGGCATATCAGAAACGCGATGAGTATTCGATTAGACAGATCTAGGACAGAACAGCCTGTGGCGGCCTAGTCGTCGAGGTCCTGGGTTGTCAGTGCTTGGATACGTCGACTCGTTGCGGGAATGAAGGCTGGCAGGCGGAGAGCTGAGGGCTGCAAGCGGTAGACGTTGCGGAATCTTCTGAAGTCGAAACTGTCGTTGGCGACGAGTTCGCGGCGGCGAACGGTGATGATCCCGGCCAGCTGAAGCTCCCGCAGGCCTCTCGTGCGAGTCTCCTCCGCCAGAACGTAGGTCTGTGTGGCGTAGTCAGGTGCGATCCAAAGTTCCTCGCCCTCCGGGTCCTTGGTGCCAGTGTGCGTGTAAAGGATGATCAGCATGGCCAGGGCGGAGGCACTGAGTACGGCCATCCAGCCCGACGTCCAGAGTTCCGGCGGCAGTTGGATGTAGCGGTGTCGTCGTGCCGCAGGTGAGCCCTTCTGGCTGAGCCTGTTATACGCCGCGCCTGGAAGCTCGTAGGGCTTGCCGCGTCCATCGTCACTTAGTAGATGAACCACATTCGGAGTGCCGGCACGGTTCTCGACTTCGATGAAGCCGTTCTTCTCCAGCCATCGCACCGCGTCGGCGACCCGCCGCGCGCCAGAGTTGCTGGGGTCTTCTAGATCGAGCAACTCGGCCCACGCGCGTGCGGGATACGCCAACGAGTGTGGCGGCGCTGCCCCGAGCCACAGGTAGGACATATACAGCCTTAGCCGTACCGAGCCACCGCGGCCCCCGCGAAGCATCCGCGCTAAGGGCGTCAGCTCGCCTGAGTTGTCGGGTCGTTCGGAGAAAGACCGTCGCAGGGGCATGTTCCGGCCGTTGTTGCGCTGAGCGACCTGACCGGCGACCGCCATGGCCCGTGCGGAAGGTGTACGGGCCTCCCTGAGCGGTTTCGCGTCATCTGACGTCGCTTGCGTAGGGGCGGCCTGCTCTTGTGTGTCATCTAGCGTCATTAAATAGTCATCCTATAGTGCCCGGAGGTAGGGGGGGTGATACCCCTGCACTAACGTAGGGGTGACTACGTGTGTAGGTGTAGGTTACCCCCGCGCAACCGTACCCTGGCGGGGCTTGTAAGCGCGGCTGTTGTCCATCACTTGGTGGTAGTCTTCGTCTAGCCCGAAGCGGGAAGATCGCGCGGCGAGGGGACGTGTCCTCGCTTACCGGCCTTGATGGTTCAGGTCAGGCCAGGAACGGCGGTGCCGGTGGTGTTCCTCACCAGCGACAGAGGCGGGCCGGCACCAAGGCAGGTACGACCGCACGAGGCAGTCCTCTCCGGGTACCGACTGTGGCGCCATTCCTTCCCGGCTGCATGAGGCGGTGGGTGCTCTCAAGAGAGTGCCCACCGCCTGGTGTTTGAGAGCGTAGATCGATCTCTCCGGCTCGGCCTAGCCCTTCATGACGGTGGCACGCCACAAGTGCTGCATCGCGTCGCGTACCGCGTCCGGCGCCGGGTGTCTGATGAAGCTCTCGTCCCCATCCCAGTGGAGGCAGTCGACACCGTAGGCGTGTAGAAGCCTGATGTCGCAGGCGGCAGGCGCCGCCGGGAAGAGGGCGGTGAGCCGGTGTACGGGAACCGTCACGTTGACGGCGTAGTCCAGGAGCTGGCCGAGCGCATCGCGAACGTATCGATGGCTGGCCCCGCTCTTAGCTTCGATGATCTCGCCCTCTCTGCTCAGGTAGAGATCGGTGTGGCCGACCGCCGACCGTAGGCGGTGGTCACCGGAGCCCGAGATGCTGTGGCGGTAGCGGCTGACCAGGGCAGCCTCGGCACGGAGAACGACCACGGTGGCCGCCGCGCGCTCGTAGGTCGCTGAGGTTACGTGGCTCTTCTCGGCCTCGACGATCTCGGTAAGAACGCCCAGGGCAGCGAGCAGGTCGACTGCTGCCGACTCGTCCTGTGCGGCCACGTCCGGCTGAGGGATCAGGCCGGTCGCCAAATCGGCGGCGAGGCGGTCAGCATCGTCGATGCCGTACCCGGGAACTGTGAGTCGCAGCCGCGTCCGCTTGGTGCTGTTTCCGGCGTGGCGTGCATCCGGTGCCTGACCAACGGTCTTCTGTCGATTCGTGAGCCGCAGGCGCAGCGCGGCGACGTCGGGCACGTCCGATAGCCGGACCGGGGCGGCCAGCAGCGCGCGATCGGCCTCTGAGAGCTGCCTGCGCTGGGTGATCAGCGAGTCGACGACCGCAGCTTCGACTACGGCGCCGAGTTCCTTGAGCCGCCTTAGCAGAAGGTCGAGCGCGGCGCGGTAGTCCGTGTTGCGCTCGCCCCGGCCGGCGGCTCTCCCGCTCCTACTTTCGAGAATGACTGCAAGATGATCGCCGTCTGCCTCGACGGCGTATTCCGCATCGAGTGTCTTGCCCAGGTCGTCGATCGGCTGCATGTGGGCAAGCTTGGCATGGCGGTCAGGGAGTCATACGGAGCGGTGTTGAAGGCCGGTCCGAGAACCGTGATGTGGCGCTCCGGCGCAGCAGGGTTCGGGTGGTCCTCGGCTGTGATCTTGCGTGCGATCTGCGTGCGATTAGCCCCGGCGATCGAGGGGGGAGTGCGGTACGTCACGGTCACTCGATCGTGGTGGCCGAACCATGATGCGAAAAAGCCCCGAACCTGCGTTTCCGCAGTTCGGGGCGACAAAGCCCGGCGAAGAGCTTTGGTGGCCAGGGGCGGGGTCGAACCGCCGACCTTCCGATTTTCAGTCGGACGCTCGTACCAACTGAGCTACCTGGCCGAAACCATCCGGGGGATGGTCGAACATTGGCGGTCCTGACGGGACTTGAACCCGCGACCTCCGCCTTGACAGGGCGGCGAGCACTCCAACTGCTCCACAGGACCTTGCTACTTGCTCTTCCTTGCTCCGGAGACCTTATCAGGTCTCCGTCCGTGCCCCCAACGGGATTCGAACCCGTGCTACCGCCTTGAAAGGGCGGCGTCCTAGGCCGCTAGACGATGAGGGCGGCCGAACCATCATCGCACACAGCTGCTCAAAGCTTGCAGCTGCCCGTGATGCTGGCTGTTGCTCCCATCCGGCCCCGCCGGAGGCTCGGAAAGCATATGTGACCAGCCACCGTTCCGCCAAATCGGGGTCACAGCGTGTCGGGGAGCCGGATCAGGCGGTACTTCGCGCGCAGGCCGGAGATGATGCTGGGCAGTGCGGCCAGGGTCTGGGCGCGGTCTCCGCCGGCGTCGTGGAGCAGCACGACACCCCCGGCGCGGGTGCCCTTGACGACCCGGCTGGAGATGGTGGAGGCGGCGGGGCGGCGCCAGTCCTGCGGGTCGACGGTCCAGTGCAGGGGGCTCATGCCGAGGCTGCGGGCGACGCGTACGGCGGCCGCTGTCCAGTTGCCGCCCGGGTGCCGGAAGTAGCGGATCGGGACGCCGGGCACGGCTTCGTGGATGGCGTTGTTGGTGGCCCGCATGTTCGAGCTGATCTTGGCATCGGAGTAGGTGCCGAGCTTGAACTCGTGGTTCCAGCTGTGGTTGCACAGGGTGTGCCCGTCGGCGACGATCCGCCGGACCAGGTCCGGGTGTCCCTTGACCTGGGTGCCGACCAGGCAGAAGGTGGCCTTGACGCCCCTGGCGCGCAGCGCGTCGAGAACGCGGGGGGTCCAGGTCGGGTGCGGGCCGTCGTCGAACGTCAGCGCTACGCCGGACGAGCCGCTGGTGCGCTGGAGGACGTATGACTTCTCGGTGGTGGGCCGGGTGGTCGGCGTCTTGCTGGGAGTGGGGCTCGCCGACGGGCTGGGACTGGGCGACGGGCTCGGCGAGGGTGACGGCGAGGCCGAGGGTGAGTTGGACGGTGACGGTGCGGCGGTGGGTGATCCGCCGCCGCAGCCCGTTGCCGCCAAGAGTGTGAAACCGGTCACCACGACGACGAGGCCGTGGGCGCGCCGCAGCTCCATCGCCGCTCCCCAGGTCGGTCCACCCCCGTGGAGACCTCAGGGTGCCACAGTCACGCTCGTGGCGAAATGGGGCGAGGATTGCGGTTCAGGGCACCTCGCCGAGCGCGGGGACCGCCACCGCGGTGACCCCGGCGAGCCAGGGGGCGTAGTCGTCGGGACGTTCGTCCAGCGAGGCGAGCAGATCGGTGGGGTGCACCCAGCGCAGCGCCGCGACCTCGGCCGGATCGGGGCGCGGGGGCTCCGTGCCGGGGCCGAGGATGCCGAGCAGCACGTGGTCGTACTCGTCCTCGACGCGGTCGGTGGACGGGTCGACGGCGCGGTAGGCGTACACGCCGATCTCGGTGAGGGTGACGCCGCGCACGCCGATCTCCTCCGCCAGGCGGCGGGCGGCGGCGGTGACCAGGTCCTCGCCGGGGCCGGGGTGGCCGCAGGCCGCGTTGGCCCAGCGCAGCGCGAACCGGGTCTTCACGGCGGCGCGCTGCTGGAGCAGCAGGCGGCCCTGCGCGTCGAGCAGGTGCACCGAGAAGGCGCGGTGCCGGATGCCGGGGGCGGTGTGCGCGTGGGAGACGGTGGCCTTGCCGCAGGGCGCGCCGTTGTCGTCGACCAGCTCGACCAGATCTTCTTCCCGTGACCTCATGCGCGTGCTCCGACCACTCGGCGGGCCGCGGAACGGCCCGAGATCAGCACCATGGGAACGCCGACGCCGGGGCGGGTGCCGGACCCGGTGAAGACGACGTTACTCAGGGTTGGATGAAGGTTACCCGGTCGCAGGGGCCCGCTCTGACGCAGCGTGTGGGCGCTGGCGAACGGCGTGCCGTGGGCCATGCCCTGGCGGGCCCAGTCGTCGGGGGTCACCACATAGGACAGCGCCAGGTCGGCGCCGATGTCGAGATAGCCCCGGGCTTCGAGGGTGGCCAGCAGCTCCCCGGCGTAGCGGCGGCCGACCGGCCCGTCCCAGCGCACGGGTGCGGTGCGCAGGTTCGGCACGGGCGCGACCACCTGGTAGGTCTGGCGGCCGGGCGGGGCGGCCGTGGGGTCGGTCCGGCTCGGGTTGGTGACCAGGATCGACGGGTCGCTCATCAGCTCGCCACGGTTGACGACCTCGTCGAAGGTCTGCCGCCAGGAGCGGCCGAAGTGCAGGTTGTGGTGGGCGATGCGCTGGTAGCCGCCACGGTCGTCGCGGGTGCCCAGGTGCAGCACGACGCACGACGGCGACGGGGTCAGCCGCCGCAGCCGGGCGGGCGGCAGGCCGGGCAGCAGCCCGTACGCGGCGGGCAGGTCGGGGTTGAGCACGATGGTGTCGGCGGTCAGGCGCTCGCCGTCGGCGGTGTGCACCGCGACGGCCCGCCCCGCGCGGGTCTCCACCGAGGTCACGTCGGTGTGGTAGCGGAAGTTCACGCCGTGCTTCTCGGCCGCGGCGGCCAGCGCCTTGGGGACCGCGTTCATGCCGCCGCGCGGGTACCAGACCTCGGTGACGGTGTCCAAGTAGGACGCGGACTGGTGGTCGCGGCCGGTGAACAGGTTGCGGAAGGAGAACAGCCGCTGCGTACGCGGGTCGTCGAAGAACTCGGTGAGCCGCCGCCGGGCCCCCTCGGTGGCCAGGGTGCGCCAGTGGCCGGCCGGGTCGCGCCGCTCGAACTGCTGGAGCCGCCGCGCCCAGCGCAGGAAGCGCAGGTAGCCTGCGGCCTCCTTGCCGCCGCAGAGCTTCGCGATGGCCGCGACCATCCTGTCCGTGTCGGCGTGCACGTCCAGCGTGGTGCCGTCGGGGAAGTGGGCCCGGTAGGCCGGGTCGAGGCGGATCAGCTCGATCCAGTCGTGCAGGTGCTCGCCGACCGCGGCCAGCGGTTCGGCCAGCAGGTCCGGTGCGGTGATCATCGTGGGGCCGGTGTCGAACCGGTGCCCGTCGAGTTCCAGCACGCCGACCTGGCCGCCGGGGTTGCCGGAACGCTCGATCACGGTCACCTCGCGGCCTGCCCCGGCGAGGTGCAGCGCGCAGGACAACCCACCCAATCCTGCGCCGACGACAATCACATGATTTGTCGGCCCCATTACGCTTCGCACGAAATCATGGTGGCACGTTCGGCCGGACTGACACGCCAAACAGGCGGCGATGTGTGCCGTTTGCCCGATATCTGACATGTCGCGAAAAGCCCTCCGCCGCACCCGGATCGGTGCGATACCGGTCGGACCGACCGGCGATCCGGGCGCGACGGAGGGTTGTTCATGCAGGTCAGTGAGGTTCGCCGACGATGATGCCGCGGCCGTTGGTGCCCACGTAGACCCGGCCGTGCACCCGCGGGTCGCCGATGACGACCGCCCCGGTCCACGCCCACTGGTGGCGGTCGTCGTTCAGCCGGATCCAGTGCCGTCCGGCGTCGTCGGAGCGGAAGATCCCACGGACCCCGCGGACCTTGGCGCTGGTGAAGATCGCCGGATACGGCCGGTGCGGGGCGGCCTTGCCGAAGCCCACGTTGTCGGCCTCGTCCACGCCCGCGACCTGTGTGAACGTGCTGCCGCCGTCGGTGGAGCGCCACATGCCGTACACCCCGCCGGTCTTGCCGCCCGCCAGCCAGATGTGCCCGGCGAACCCCGGCACCGCCTGGAAGCGCACATCGCCCTCGGCGGGCAGGCCGGTCGCCCCGGCGGTGAAGGTGGCCCCGCCGTCCGCGCTGACGTGGAACGTCCCGGCGGCGAAGGCGTACATCCGGGCGGGGTCGACCCGGTCCGCCTCGACCCGTACCCCGGCGGGCACGCCTGAGCTGGGCGCCCAGGTCGCGCCGCCGTCGGTGGAGCAGTGCACGGCCACGCCGTCGGGCGACCAGAGCACGCGGGTGCCTTCGGCGTTCACCGCGACCTTGCCGCCGCCGGTGATGCCGTCCGGCTGCGACGCCGCCGGGGTCCAGGTCGCGCCGCCGTCGTACGAGATGCCGAAGCGCTCGCCGCCCGTCGGGTTGCCCACCCGCACCACCGTGCCCGGCACCAGCGCGGCGAAGTCCAGGCCGGTGGTGCTGCCGTGGGTGGGATTGGCGAACATCAGGCCCGGCTGCGCGAAGTCGTGGTGCACGAAGCCGCCCACGTCGCCGAGCGCCGAGATCAGGTGCGCGCCCACCGGCGGGCTGACCAGGTCGAGCACCGCCGTCTCCTCCAGGCCACGGGCCCGCACCTCGATGTGTACGGTCCCGCCGGTGTCCCAGTCGGTGAGGTTGTCCGTCGCGTAGACCGTCGCACCGGTGCCGTAGAGCAGCCGGTCCGAGTCGAACGGGTCGATCTCCAGGGACTCCGTCATCCAGCCCAGCTTCGGTGCCTCCTCCGGCAGCGGCGGGGTCGCGTTCCAGGTCAGCCAGGGCGCGTCGGTGATGTCGAGGTCGTAGCGCTTGATCCGGTTCGGCCAGTCGCCCCAGTCCCACGACCGGGTCCAGCTCGCGCCGCCGTCGGTGGTGCGGAAGAACACCACATCCGGCCACCAGGCGATCTGCGTGGCGACGAGCAGAGTGCCGGGGCGCTGCCGGTCGATCGTCAGACCGGAGTAGCCCCAGCCGCCGTTCTCCGGGGTCACGTCGGTCCAGGCGTCGGTGGCCGTGTCGAGCTTCCAGACCTTGCCCGAACCGCCGTCGTACGGCCCGCCGGTATCACTGGTGGCCAGGTAGAGGTACCCGCCCACGTGGTCGAGCACGCCCTTGTGCGGCACGTGCCCGGTCGGCGCGCCCGGCACCGCGGCCCAGCTGACCCCGCCGTCGGTGGAGCGGTAGAGCGGGTTGTCCTTGTCGGCCACGCCCGCGTAGATCGTCTGCGTGCGCCGCCGGCGGCCCCCGGTACGCGGGTCGAACACCACCCAGACCACGCCCTGCAGGTCGCTGGAGTAGCCGCTGGTGTCGTTCGGGTCCGCCCGGTACGTGCCCGGATTCGGGAACGCGGTGACCCGCGCCCAGCGCTCGCCGTGGTCGGTGCTGCGCCACAGCCCTTGCCCGCTCGGCGCGCCCAGGTAGAGCACCTCGTTGCGGTGCGGGTCGATGGCCAGGCGCTCGCCCATGCCCCGGCCAGGCATGTTGCCGCCCAGCTTGAACGGCAGCTCGGTGACCTTCCAGGTGCGGCCCCGGTCACGCGAGCGCAGGATCGCCCCGTTGTTCGGGTCCCAGTCGTTGGTGTACGTCCCGACGGCCGCGTATACCCGGTCCGGGTCGCGGGCGTCGGTGGCCAGGCTCGCCACCCCCGACCAGCCCCACTTCTCCCAGCCCACCCAGTCCAGCAGCGGCACCCACCGGCTCGTGGACGGCTGCCAGCGGTACGCCCCGCCGATGTCGGTGCGGGCGTACACCAGGCCGGGTTCGGACTGGTTGAACACGATGCCGGGGACGAAGCCGCCACCGACGACCTCGACGTTGTCCCAGCGGTAGCCCCTGCCCCCGGCCAGCGCGGGCGCGCCGAGCAGACCCGCTCCGGCGGCGACGCCGACCGCTCCGGCCGCGCCCAGCAGGCCGCGCCGGGAGATCCGTGCCTCGTTCATTCTGCTTCCTCTCCACGCACGAGCGAGGCGTCCCCCGGCTGGGGGACGCCTCGGTTCTCAGGGGGCGATCACAGCGCCGTGCAGGTCACCGGCGACGGGATCGGGTTGGAGCTGCTGTTCCAGGAGGCGTTGAAGCCCGCCGTCGTACTGGCCGCGGGCGCGAGCGCGCCGTTGTAGCCCTCGTTGACGGCCTGCACCGCGGACCCGGTCTGGGTCTTGACGCCGCCCCACATCTGCGAGATGACCTGTCCGGCGGTGAAGGTGAAGTTGACCCGCCAGCCGGTCGTGGCGACCGTGCCGGTGCTGGTCACCTTCAGCTCACCGGTGAACCCGCCGGGCCAGGAGTTGAGCACCTGGTACGTCGCCGTACACGCCTTGCCGCCCGGCCCGGACGGGCTGGGTGAGGCCGACGGCGACGCCGACGGGCGCGGTGACGCGCTGGGCGAGGCGGACGGCGACGGGGATGCCGAGGCCGACGCCGACGGGCTCGCGGGCGGGCTCGACGGGGTCACCGTGGAATCGCCGTAGATGATGCCCCGTCCGTTGGTGCCCAGGTAGACGCGGCCGTACGTGCGCGGGTCGCCGGTGATCGCGTCGCCGGCGTTGCCGTACTGGTGCTGCGCGTCGTTGATGCGGACCCAGGTCGCGCCGACGTCGTTGGAGCGGTACACGCCGCGTACGCCGTCGATGGTGGCCATGGTGTAGACCGCCATGTTGGTGCGGCCCGGGGCGGCCTTGCCGAAGCCGATGCCCACGCCGCTGGCCGACGCGGCGAACTTGGTGAACGACGTGCCCGAGTTCGTCGACCGGTACACGCCGGTCTCCCCGGCCAGCCAGATCTCGCCCTCGACGCCCGGCATCGCCTTGAAGTTGCCGGTCGCGCCCAGCCCGGTGGCGGTGCTCGTGAAGCTCTGCCCGCCGTTGGTGCTCACGTAGAAGGTGCCGTTGTACAGGGCGTAGAACTTGTTCGGGTTGACCCGGTCCGACTCGACCTTCGCCGTGGCGGGCGCGCCGGTGGCCTGGCTGAAGCCGCCGCCGAAGCTGGTGGCGTAGAAGACGCCGTTGGCCTCGGTGCTCCACACCACGCGGGTGCCGTTGGCGTTGAGCGCTACGGTGCCGCCCTGCGCTCCGCTCGGCGAGCCGCCCGACCACCAGTTCGCGCCGCCGTCGGAGGACACGCCGATGTTGGTCTGCCCGTTGGCGGTGCGCGCGCCCTTGCCGACCCGGACCACGTAACTCGGGTTCAGCTCGGCGTAGTCGAGGCTGTTCGTGCTGCCGAAGTACGGCATGTCGAACATGTCGGGGACGACGTCCAGGCTGGTGTGCCGGAAGCCGCCGATGTCGCCGACGCCGGAGATCAGCGGAGCGCCGCCGGTCGGCGGGCTGATCAGGTCCAGCACCGCGGTCTCCTCCAGGCCCTTGATGAACGGGCTCAGGGCGACCGTGCCGCCGGTGTCCAGCGCGGTGAGGTTCGTGGTCCCGTAGATCGTCGCGCCGGTTCCGAACAGCATCCGGTTGGCGTTGAACGGGTCGATCTCCAGCGCCTCGGTCATCCAGCCCAGCTTCGGCGACTGCTCGGGGGCCGACTTCTGCTCGTTGAAGTCCAGCCACGGCACGCCGGAGATGTTCAGCGTGTAGCGGTTGGTCCGGTTCGGCCAGGCGTAGTCGTAGAACTGCCGCCAGGTCGCGCCGCCGTCGGTGCTGCGCCAGATGAACGTGTCCGGATACCAGGAGCTGTAGGCGGTGACCATCAGCGTGTTCGGGTTCTGCCGGTCGACCGACAGGCCCGAGTAGCCGAAGTAGTTGTTGCCCGTGTCGCTCGACGGGACCGGGCTGATCTGGGTCCACGCGCCGGTCGACAGCTGCATCTTCCACACGTCGCCGTGGCCGCCGTCGTACGGGCCGCCCTTGTCGCTGGTGGTGATGTAGAGGTAGCCGCCCGCGATCTCGCCCTGGTGGGCCAGGTAGCCGGTCGGCTGGTTGGCCACGCGCTCCCAGCTGGTGCCGCCGTTGAGGCTGCGGTACACGGTGTTCTGCAGGTCCGCGACGTCCACGTAGATCGTCTGCGTGGTGCTGCCCGCGCTGCCGGTGGACTTGTCGAAAGCCACCCAGCCGATGCCCTGGCTGTAGTTCAGGTAGTCGTTGGTGTCGGCCGGGTCCTGCACGTAGTTGCCCGCGTTCGGGAAGTTCGTGACCTTCGACCAGGTCACGCCCGAGTCGGTGCTGCGCCACAGGCCGTTGCCGGCCTCCGCGCCGAAGTACAGCGTGCTGTTGCGGTTCGGGTCGACGACCAGGCGCTCACCCATGCCGCGGCCGGGCATGTTCCCGCCGACCTTGAACGGCAGCGTGGTGGCGGCCCAGGTGGCGCCCTTGTCCGAGGAGCGCAGGATGGCGCCGTTGTTCGGGTCCCAGCTGTTGAGGTACATGCCGACCGCGGCGTACACCTTGCTGGTCTGCACCGGGTCGGTGGCCAGGCTGAGCACGCCGTTGTAGTTCCAGTGGTCCCAGCCCGCGAAGTCCAGCAGCGGGATCCAGCTGCTCGTGGACTGGTTCCAGCGGTACGCGCCGCCGATGTCGGTGCGCGCGTAGATCAGGTTCTGCTCGGTCGGGTTGAAGATGATGCCGGGCACGAACCCGCCACCGTCGATACGAACGTTCTTCCAGGTGTACGGCTCGGACGAGGCGGCCGCGGCCGGGGTGCCCCCGGCCAGCTGGGTGACGACCGCCAGCGCGCCCGCCGTCAGGGTGGCGGCGAGGGTCCCGGCGAGGGTGCGGGTTCTTCGGGCACGGGGTTGCATCTGTGGCACTCCAGTGGGGGACGGTGCCGCTGGCGCACAGGTGACGGGGCGGGTCCCGGGCAGTGTTCACCGCCGCACCGCCTGTGCCGGCAACGGCGACAGAACGTGCGAATGCGTGGCGCGGGACTGCCCTCGGTTGCGCGCACCGGTCCCGTGGAGAGGTTCACACGCCCGTCACAGGCATGTCAATAGTTTGATGTGCCAACGAACTCGTGTCCGATGTGCCCCTTCGGTGGGCTCGCGGCAGACCCGGCCCCTTAGATCACATAGGAGACAATGGCTAGGTGCGGCTTGCTCGGGCGTTGTAAGGTCTGCCCGCGATCCCTCAACCCCTCCGGAGCTCGCTCATGAGTGAATACACCCCTCAGGTGAACCTGGTCAGCCGCACCGGCGCCGGCGTGGTCGGCGGTGTCGCCGGCGGCCTGTTCCTGGCGCTCGCGCTGCAGATCACCAGCCACATCAAGCCGTACGCCCAGCTCGTCGGCGAGGTCGAGGCCTCGACGGCATGGGTCATGGTGCTGATGGTGGCCGGCGCGGCCGGCGGCCTGTTCGGCGCGTTCGTCGGCAAGTTCATCCGCGGCCAGATCGTCCCCGCGGTCGGTGTCGGCCTGGTCTGGGGCATGATCACCTGGCTGGTGCTGGCAATGCTGATCCTGCCGCTGTTCGGCGACGGTGCCGTCTTCGGCATCAAGGACGCCGGTGGCATCGTCATCCTCGGCGTCTACGTCGTCTTCGGCGTCATCACGTCGATCGTGTACGCCATCGCCGGCCCGCGCCGCCGCCACCACTACCGCCGCCGCCGCGAGGTCGGCTTCGTGATGGCCATGCCGTCCATCCGCCGCCGCCGCAGCCGGTCGCGCCGCTCCGACGAGGACCTCGTCGAAGAGCTCGAAGACTGAGACAGCAGCAGGGCACCTTCCCTGGCGTTCCGCGTCGGGGAAGGTGCCCTTCTTCGCGTCTAGAGGTTGCGGGCGATCTCCGCGAGCACGTCGGAGGGGACCTCCACGACGGTCTCGTGTGCCGGGATGTCGAGCTGACCCAGCGCCTCCGGGTCGGTGACCCGCCACCCCTGGACCACGAACGTGTCCCGGTCGGTCCGGTACAGCGACGGGCAGTTGGTGTCTCCGGACAGCACGGTCTTGCGGATGAACGTGAGCTGCACTGATCCCCCTGGCTAGACGGCACGGGCGTATCGTTAGCTTAGCGAAGCAAAGTGCGCAAACCGGGTAAGTCGGGCGGCAAGTGTCTCCCCGGTGGCGCGCCTGCGCCTGCTCCCTCGACGCCAACCGCCGCCACAGCCGTCAACCGCGCCGGACTGCCCACAGCGCCGCCTCGGTCCGTGAGGCCGAACCCGTCTTGCGCAGCAGGTTCGACACGTGCACGGCGACCGTCCGGATCGAGATGTCCAAGGTGCGGGCCATCTGCTTGTTGGACATGCCCGCCGCAAGGCAGTCCAGCACCTCCCGCTCCCGCACTGTCAGCTCGGCCGACTCGCGCACGTCCCACCCGGCCGATACCGCGCCCGGCCGCAGATGAGCCGGCATCGGCTCGTCAAGCAGTGCCTGCGGACCCCGCCCGGCCGTCGCCGCCAGCAACTCCACCAGCCAGTACGGGTTGCCGCCGGTCCGCTCGCAGACCGCCCCGGCCAGGTGCTCCGGAACCGGGCCGTGCACCTGGGTGACGATCCGCGCGACATCGTCCGGCACCAGCGGGCCGAGGTGCTGACGGACCGCCCCCGGTGCGCCCGACAGCCGCGCCAGCGTCCGAGCGACCAGCTCCGGCGAGTCAGCGGCATCCGGCGGGCGGCTGGTCGCCAGGATCAGTGCGGGCAGGTCCGGCGCGGCCGCCAGCTCGCCGACCAGGTTCAGGCTGGCCGGGTCCAGCGCGTGCAGATCCTCGACGACCAGCACCGCCGGCCCGGTCCCGACCAGCGCCCGCACCGTACGCACCGCGAGCCGCAGCAGCGCGCCGGGGGCGTACCGCTCGCTCGGCGCGTGCGGGTCCTGCGCCAGCCAGGCCAGTCCGTCCGCGGGCACCGGCAGCTCGCGGGTGTCCCGCCCGCACAGCACCGCCGCCAGCCAGTCATAGGGCGCGGGCGTATGCAGCCGCGCCACGCCGTACAGCACCGTGGCCGGACCCGGCGAGAACGCCGCGAGCGCGCTGGTGACCAGCCGGGACTTGCCGATCCCGGCCGCGCCGGTGATCGACACCACTGTGGCGGGCGTGGGACCGCCGTCCCGGACACGGGACCACCGCCGGACGAGCTCTGCCAGCTCGGCCGCGCGTCCCACCATCGGCACCGGCGTCATCGGTTCACCATACGTACCAACGTCACGGCCACTACTGCTGACCTGCGAGCGCTCGCGCCCAACGGGACGGCCGCCCATCACCGACCGACTGGCGGGGCCTCGCGACCCGGCCCCGCCGCGACGCGCCCGATGCATGACCCAGGGAGCGGTGTCCTTTGACACGCCGCGACCCCGGACCCGGACAGTACCGAACCGGCCCACGTCCGCTGCCTGTGGCCGCAGCCCTGCAAAGATGCAGCTCAGAGTGGATCACTGCGGCCCCGGCCGGGGCGCGGCGAGCACTCGACGGCCGAGATCCCGCAGGGATAAGTACTACTGCTTAAAGACAAACCGCGTCTCAGTAGGCAGGCTATGCACCATGACCCTGAGCCTGCACGCCGTCGCCCGCACCGATGCCGGACTCGTCCGTGAGAACAACGAGGACTCGGCGTTCGCGGGCAGGCGTTTCCTGGCGGTGGCCGACGGTGTCGGCGGCTCCCCGTCAGGCGAGGTGGCCAGCCGGATCGTCATCGAGACCCTGGCCCCGCTGGAGCAGGACGGCACCCGCCACGGCGCCGACGTGCTACTGGCCGAACTCGCCGTGGCCAACCGCCGCATCCGCGAGGCCATCGAGGCCGAACCCGCCATCGACGGTATGGGCACCACGCTCACCGCCGTGCTGCTCGGCCCCGACGACGCGACCCTGCTGCACGTCGGCGACTCCCGGGGCTACCTGGTACGCGGCGGCAGGCTCCGCCAGCTCACCGTCGACGACACGCTGGTCCAGGCGATGGTCGAGCGCGGGCTGCTCGCCCCCGAGGAGGTGCGGCACCACCCGCACCGCTCGATCATCACCCAGGCGGTGCAGGGGCGGGAGTTCACGCCGACGGTCACCACGCTGAACCTGGAGATCGGCGACCGGTTGCTGCTGTGCAGCGACGGCCTGTCCGACATCGTCACCGACGAGGCGCTGGCCGAGGTCCTGGGCGGGTACACCGACGCGGAGGCCATCGCCGACCGGCTGATCAAACTCGCGCTCGCCGCCGGGGCCCCGGACAACGTGACGGTGGTCGTCGCGGACGTCACGGCGTACGCCTTCTGACCGGCTGGGCGGTGGCGCATACCTGTTAGCGTGCCGAACTCATGAAGCCGGAGAAGTCAATCCTGGGTAGGGTCGCGATCTGGTTCGGTGTGGCCGGGCTGGTGCTCTTGATGATCAGCTGCGGCGAGCTGCTGTCGGCCGACGTCGGCGACCGGGGTCAGGAACTGGCGCTGTTGATGGTCAGTCTGTTCGTCCTCACCTGGGCGGTTGTTCTCGCCGTGGGAGAGGCGGTCGTCAGGGAGCTGAAGGAGCAGGAGCTGACCCGTCGGTTGCTGAAGGACGGGAAAGCCGCATAGCGGGCGTCCTGGCATGCTCTGCCGCCGTACTCGGCTGCTGTGCCGAAGATCAAAAGGCCCTCTCCGGTCACCCGGGAGGGCCTTCGACGTGGTGCGTTGGTGGGCCGCCAGGGACTCGAACCCTGAACCTACGGATTAAAAGTCCGCAGCTCTGCCATTGAGCTAGCAGCCCGTGCCCGTCAGGGTACCCGATGACCCCTTTCGCCCCCACCGAGTAGGAGGGGTGCCAGATCTTGCACCTCTTGTCCGTTTCCGAAATTTCGTCAGCTTCTTGAATCCAGACCGGCGCCGCAGGCGAAGCGTGTGTCTCCTCCCGCGTTCCTCCTTGCCGATCGGGCGTCGTCAGGCGGTAGGCGACCTGCGCACCGAAGCGCTTGCGCGACAGCCCGTTCGACAGGTCTGTTGTGGATCTGCGGCTGTGTGCAACGTCGTATCTGATGAATATGCTGCCCGCGACACGGCAGTCACGCCGTAACCAACGGGGAGAGTGACTTCAGCTTGCGCGCAGACAGATTGCTCGCTGCTTCACTGGCAACGATGCTCGCCACTGGTCTCGTCAGCGTCACCGCCGCTCCGGCGAGCGCACAGGAGACTCGCAGCCTCACGCACACAGCCTGGGCGTACACCGATTCACGGGCACCGGGCCAGGCGTTCTTCAACCAGGCAGGACCCGCGCCCGTCGGCGCCTGGACCGGTCCGGACGGCCTCAAGCACAGATCCCGGTCGTATTTCACCTTCGACATCTCGCACCTGCGCGGGACCGTGGTCAGCCGGGCGTTGGTGTCGATCGAGGAGGCGACGCGCCAGAACTGCGAGACACCGCACTATGTCGAACTGTGGCGGGTCGACGCCATCTCAGCTGCGACCACCTGGGACAACGCCCCTCGCCGTCGGGAACTGCTCGGCGTCGCGCAGGTAGGCGGGGAGTCCGGCTGCGCGGGCTGGCTGGGATGGGATGCCATGGCTGCCGTCCAGAAGCTGGCGCAGCGCGACGAGCAGAGCATCACCGTCGAGATGAGGGTTCCTCAGGGCCAGGAGGCCGACCTGCAGCACGGGCGTTCCCTGAAGGTCAACGCCTACCTGGTCGCCGACAGCAACCACGTCCCGACGGTGGTGAAGGTCGGGCTGGAGAAGCCTGACTGGGCCTGCGGGCGGGAGGACAAGCCGGTCCCGGTGACCGGCGGCACGGTGCGCATGATGGCCGACACCGCCGACGTGGACAGCATCGACTACGCGCGGCCGGCGCAGTTCGCGGCCTGGCCGGTGGGTCACGAGGAGCAGCGGGTGGAGCGGAGCGGAGCCGTGTTCTTCCCCCGCACCTCGAAGATCACCTGGAACACGGCGGGGTATCAGGACGGCGCGGTCGTCGCCTGGCAGGCGCGGGCCTTCGACGGCTACGACTACTCGGCCTGGTCCAAGCGCTGCTATATGAAGCTCGACAAAACGGCCCCGGTGGCTCCCACGGTGACCTCGCAGATGTATCCCGACGACGGCCAGCCGCACGGCGGCCAGGGCGTCCCGGGAACGTTCGTGTTCAGCGCCAACGGCTCGGCGGATGTGGTCGGGTTCCACTGGAGGCAGTTCCTCGGACCGGTGCGGTATCTGGCCGCGCCGGCACCGGGCAGCGACGCCACCCTCAAGTGGACCCCGCAGTACGGCGAGTCCTTCTACGTGACCAGCGTCGACGCGGCCGGTAACCAGTCGCCGCAGACGGTGTACACCTTCAAGGTGAACAGCACCGCGCCTACGGCCAACGTGGTCATGGGCGGAGTCGGACTGCCCAGCCGGCTGACGGTCGGCACAAATATCGACACGGTCACCAAGTTCGGCTATAAGGTCGGGGATGCGGCCGAGGTCCGGGTGCCGGCGAACGCCGATCACACCGCCCAGGTCGATTTCGCGTTCCAGCAACTCGGCCTGACCACGGTGCGGGTTCGCAGTTTCGCGGGCAGCCAGCTCGTCGGCGCGATCACGCTGGACGTAGACGTCTCCGACAAGCCCGTCGTCACGGCTTCCGACCCGTTCGGCGTGCTGGACCGCCAGTCGACGTTCGCGTTGCGGCCAGGTCGCTCCGACGTGGTCCAGTACGAGTACTCGATCGGCAGCGGCCCCTTCACCTCGCTGCAGGCGGCAGCCGACGGGTCGGCGACGCTGGCGTGGACCCCGACCGAGGTCGGACAGCAGACGCTGAGTTTCCGCAGTGTCAGCGGGAACGGCACGATCTCTACGACCACCACACAGCTGTTCCAGGTCGTCGACGCCAAGCCGTTCATCCAGTCGGGCAGCTACCCGCAGAACGAGGAGGCCGGTGCCATCGGCATGCCGGGAACCTTCTATCTCGGATCCAGCGTGCCGGGCGCGGTGAGCGTCATCTACCAGTTCAACGACGAGCCCGAGGTGACCATCCCGGCCAGCGTCTACGGCGCCGCCGTCGAGTGGGCGCCGTCGTTCCCGGGCGTCAACGCGCTGACGGCTCGGGCGCTACTGGCCGATGGGACGTTCTCGCCGACCGCGACCTACACGTTCCGGGTCAGCGACCGTCCGTCGGTCTCCTCGGAGGACTACCCGCAGGACGGTGGCGTCGCCCACGGTCAGCCAGGCCAGCCCGGGCGCTTCACGTTCCGCCCGGCCAAGACCGGCGTGGTGGAGTACCGATACAGCTTCTACCCAAGCGACACGTACATCACCGTTCCGGCGGGTCCGGACGGCGTGGCGACACCTGACATCGCGCCGACCCACACCGGGTACAACCTGATGGTCGTGACCGCCGTCTACGCCGACGGTGCCACGAGCGCGTCACGGGAGTACAGCTTCCGGGTGATCGACCCGTTCATCGAGGTGACGAGCACGTACAGCATGTACAGCGCGGCGGGCGGCCTCGGATGGGTTGCCGAGTTCACGCTGCGGTCCGAGCGGACCGACATCGCCACGTACGAGGTCCGGCTCAACGGCGATCCGGTCGTCACGGTGCCCAGCACCGGCTTCTACACCCGGACGCAGTTGACGATGAACCGTAACGGAGAGAACGTCCTCTCCGTTCGGGGCCGGACGGCCAGTGGCGAGTACACACCCCAGACCGACTACCCGTTCCTGGTGGGCACGGCCCCCCTGGTCACCTCGTCCACCTATCCGGCGGAAGGCTACTCCGGCGGGGTGGGGGTGACCGGCGAGTTCACCTTCACCGAGGGTGTGGCCGGTGTGGTCGAGTACGAATACCAGTGGGAGTGGTACGGCGTGCCGACGACGACTCCGGCCGTCGCCGGTGCGGCGACGTTCACCTTCACGCCCACGTCGGCGGGCTACCGCTCGCTCTGGGTACGCGGCCGGTTGGCCGACGGCACGTGGACCGCGTACACCACGCACAACTTCACCGTCAGCTACGGCTGACGGTGCCCTTCCCGATGGCCCGTCCCGACCTGGGGCGGGCCATCGCTGTGGCAGCGCCCGGTGGGAGCGATTCCATGCGTCGGCTATCCGTGCGTATACAAGGATGGAGATCCGGTGTTGTGTTGGCAGCTACAGCTGTGCAAGCATGACACTCGATCGTGTATGGGAGCGCGCCCATGCGATCAACCGCCGAGGGCAACCCAGCAGGGTCGGCGGTGATTACGAGCCGTTTCTGCATGCGCATCGCCCGCCGGGCCGGGTGTCTGTACCACTCATCGGCACTGTGCCGTGGCCGTTCGCGGCCGCGTCCGTGCCGCAGCCGCGTCCCGAGCCGGGTGCGCGGTCACCGCCCAAGGAGATGGCATGAAATTCCCGATCCGGCTGTCCGGAAGGCGCAAGCTCGTCGCGCTGACCGGTGCGAGCACCCTGGTGTTCGCCGGCCTTGTCACGATCCCGGCGACCATGGCGCATGCCGCGCCCGGTTGCGACATCACGTACACCACGAACGACTGGACCGAGGGTGCCGGCAGCGGCGGCTTCACCGGCACCGTGGTCGTCAAGAACACCGGTGACGCGATCACCAACTGGACGCTGAAGTTCGCGTTCCCGGCCGGGCAGACGTTCACCCAGGGCTGGTCGGCGACCTGGAGCGCGTCCGGTGCGAACGTGACCGGCGCCAGCCTGCCCTACAACGGCAGCCTGGCCACGGGCGCGTCGACGACCATCGGCTTCAACGGCCGGTGGACCGGCAGCAACCCGAAGCCGACCGCGTTCACACTGAACAACGTCGCGTGTACGACCGGTGGGGTCACCCCGACGGCGAGCCCGAGCACCCCGGCCAGCCCGAGCGCGTCGCCGAGTGCCAGCGCGAGCCCGAGTGCCAGCCCCAGCGCGTCGGCCAGCCCGAGCGCGAGCCCCAGCACCTCGCCGAGCCCGACGGTGCCCGGCGTGAAGGTCGACAACCCGTACTCGGGTGCGCGCGGCTACGTCAACCCGGAGTGGTCGGCCAAGGCCGCGTCCGTGTCGGGCGGCAGCCGGGTCTCCAACATCTCGACCGCGGTGTGGCTGGACCGGATCGCGGCGATCGCGGGCACGTCGGGCAGCAGCTCGAACGGGTCGATGGGCCTGGCCGACCACCTCGACGAGGCGCTGCGGCAGGCCAACGCGGGTTCCGGTCCGCTGACCGTGCAGTTCGTGATCTACAACCTGCCCGGTCGTGACTGCGCCGCGCTGGCCTCCAACGGCGAGCTGGGCGTGGACGAGCTGCCGCGTTACAAGTCGGAGTACATCGACCCGATCGCGGCGATCATGGGTCAGGCGAAGTACTCGTCGCTGCGCATCGTGGCGATCATCGAGATCGACTCGCTGCCGAACCTGGTCACGAACCTCAACATTCCCAAGTGCCAGACGATGAACAACAACAACGGCTACGTCAACGGCGTCGGCTACGCGCTGAACAAGCTCGGCGCGATCTCGAATGTCTACAACTACATCGACGCCGCCCACCACGGCTGGATCGGCTGGGACACCAACTTCGGCCCGTCGGCGCTGAAGTTCAAGGCCGCCGCCACCGCCGAGGGCAGCACCGTGGACAAGGTGCACGGGTTCATCGCGAACACGGCGAACTACTCGGCGCTGGTCGAGCCGTACTTCACGATCGGTTCGTCGGTCAACGGCACCTCGGTCCGGCAGTCCAAGTGGATCGACTGGAACCAGTACGTCGACGAGCAGTCGTTCGCGCAGGCGTTCCGTACGCGGCTGGTCGCCGAGGGTTTCCCGTCGAACATCGGCATGCTGATCGACACCTCCCGCAACGGCTGGGGCGGCGCGAACCGGCCCACCGCCGCGTCGACGTCGACGAACGTGGACACGTTCATCAACCAGTCGCGGATCGACCGTCGTATCCACGCCGGTAACTGGTGCAACCAGTCCGGCGCGGGTCTGGGCGAGCGTCCCCGGGCCAACCCGGCGACCGGCATCGACGCCTACGTGTGGGTCAAGCCTCCGGGCGAGTCCGACGGCTCGTCGTCGCTGATCCCGAACAACGAGGGCAAGGGCTTCGACCGGATGTGCGACCCGACGTACACCGGCAACGGCCTCAATGGCAACAACCTCACCGGCGCTCTGCCGAACGCCCCGATCTCGGGCGCGTGGTTCTCGGCCCAGTTCGCCGAGCTGATGGCGAACGCCTACCCGCCGCTGTCCTGACTGGCGGCAGATCGATCCGGTGATCTTCTGACCCGGTGATCATGAGAGGCATCCTCCGCGCGGAATTCGCGGGGGATGCCTCTCGGCGTTGCTGGAGTTGATGGTGTTCGATGGGGTGATCGATTTTCGACACATGCGTGATGGCAAGTTTTGCCATGTATCGCTGCCAGAAGTGAATCGGACACAATGGGCAGTCAGTACTCCCGAGCTATCTATGTGTAGCTATCGGACAAATGCCGTATCATGCTGTCTTCATCGAACGTCCATCTCGGAGAAGGTCACGAGTGCGGCCTCGTGGGCGATGCGGGTGACGTCGACTATCTCGACGCCTGCTCCCATGTCGACATGATCGCACCATAGTGACCCTCCGGTTTGGAGTGCTTTAAATCAGACATAATAGTCAAACAATCTACAAAAGAGCGGCGGCGTCGCGCTGGTGCGCGACGCCGCCGCTGTTGGCGAGTGGGGCGGGTCAGCCGGCGAGGCCGACCCGGTCCAGGATCCAGGCCGCGACG
The DNA here is from genome assembly GCF_011297335.1 of Catellatospora methionotrophica. Classification (GTDB taxonomy): domain Bacteria; phylum Actinomycetota; class Actinomycetes; order Mycobacteriales; family Micromonosporaceae; genus Catellatospora; species Catellatospora methionotrophica. Next base: position 262,988 of record NZ_JAAOTJ010000004.1, read on the forward strand.
AACGCCTCTTCCTTCCAGGCGTCGTAGCGTCCTGACGGGCCGCCGTGCCCGGCGCCCATCTCGGTCTTGAGCAGGTACTCGCCGCGCGGGGCGGTGTGCCGCAGCTCCGCGACCCACTTGGCCGGCTCGCTGTAGCGCACGCGGGTGTCGTTCAGGCTGGTCACCGCGAGGATCGGCGGGTACTCCAGGTCCGCGACGTTCTCGTACGGCGAGTACGCCTTCATGTACGCGTACACCTCGGGGGATTCCAGGGGGTTGCCCCACTCCTCCCACTCGGTGACCGTCAGCGGCAGCGACGGGTCGAGGATCGACGACAGCGGGTCGACGAACGGCACCTGCGCGACGATGCCCGCGAACGCCTCCGGCGCGATGTTGGCGACCGCGCCCATCAGCAGGCCACCGGCCGAGCCGCCGCGCGCGATGATGCGGTCGGGGCTGGTCCAGCCGCTCTTGGCCAGGTGCCGGGCGCACGCGACGAAGTCGGTGAACGTGTTGCGCTTGGCCAGCAGCTTGCCGTCGTCGTACCAGTGGCGGCCCAGCTCGCCGCCGCCGCGCACGTGCGCGACCGCGAACACCACGCCCCGGTCGAGCAGCGACAGGCGCGGGATGGAGAACCACGGATCCATGCTCGACTCGTACGAGCCGTAGCCGTACAGGACCAGCGGCGCGGAGCCGTCGACCGGGGTGCCCGCCTTGCAGACCAGCGAGATCGGCACGCCGGTGTTGTCGTCGGCGGTCGCCCAGACCCGGTGCTGCTCGTAGTGGGCAGGGTCGAACGGCTCGCCGTCCGGGCCGGGCAGCACCGGCTTGCGCTTGCGCAGCAGCAGCTCGCCGGTGGCGACCACGTAGTCGAAGACCGAGTCCGGGGTGACCATCGAGGTGTAGCTCAGGCGCAGCTGGTCGGTCGGGTAGTCGGGGTTGCCGGACAGGCCGACGGTGTAGAGCGGCTCCGGGAAGGTGATGTCGCGCGGCTCGGTGACGGTGGGGACCAGGCGCAGGCCGGTGAGGCCCTCGCGGCGCAGCGACACCACGTACAGGTCGGCGAAGGCGTCCACGCCCTCCAGGCGTACGCCCTGGGTGTGCCCGATCAGCTCCTGCCAGTCGGCCGGGTCCGAGACCGGTGCCTGGGCCAGGGTGAAGTCGGCGGCGTCGCGGTTGTGCAGGATCAGCAGCCGGTCGCCCTGCGGCTCGACGCTGTACTCCAGACCCTGCACGCGCGGGGCGACCACGGTCGGCGCGGCGGTGGGGTCGTCGGCCGGGATCAGCCAGACCTCGCTGGTGACCTTGCTGTGGATGTCGAGCTGGATGAAGCGCTGCGAGCGGGTCAGCTCGACGCCGATCCAGAAGCGCTCGTCGGCCTCCTCCAGCACCAGCGTGTCGTCGCCGGTCGTGCCGACCGCGTGCCGCCACACCCGGTGCGGACGCCAGGCGTCGTCCACGGTCAGGTAGAACAGCTGCGAGCCGTCCACCGACCAGGCGCTGCCGTAGAACGCGCCCTCGATCCTGTCGGGCAGGATCTCGCCCGTGCTCAGGTCCTTGATCTGGAGCGTGAACCGTTCCTCGCCGGTGTAGTCGGTGGAGAAGGCCAGCAGCCGCCCGTCGGGGGTCACGTCGAGCGTGCCCAGGGCGAAGAAGTCGTGCCCGGCGGCCAGCTCGTTGCCGTCGAGCAGGATCTCCTCGTCGGCCGGGGCGGTGCCGTCGGCGGCGATGCTCGGCGGGGCGGTCTCGCCCGGGGCGACCGGGCGGCGGCACTGGATGCCGTACTGCTTTCCGGCCACGGTGCGGGCGTAGTACCAGTACGCGCCCTTGCGGACGGGCACCGACAGGTCGGTCTCCTGGGTACGGCCCTTGATCTCGCCGAACAGCGTCTCGCGCAGCCCGCTCAGGTGCGCGGTGGCACGCTCGGTCCAGGCGTTCTCGGCTTCCAGGTATGCGGTGACCGCCGGGTCGTCCTTCGTCTCCAGCCAGGCATATTCGTCGATGACGTCGTCGCCGTGATGGCTGCGCGTGCTCGCGATCCGCGGTGCGACGGGGGCCGTCTCGGGCCCGTTGGGGAGATCGGAAGTCATGGCGGTAACGCTACCGGCAGCCTGGGTACGAAGGCAGCGGTGATTGCCGGAACCGGCGTTCGACGACTAGTATCGAACATACGTACGAATGAGCTTTGTGCGCTGCGTGAAGATTTCCGTCTCACGTGTCGCCAGCCCGCCTCCGGCGGGGTGAACTGTCAGGAGCGAGCCCTTCAATTTCGGTTGGAGCAGGGGATGACGGCACCGGTGCGTGAGGAATCCGAGCTGGACGAGTTACGGCTGGGCTGCCCCGTGCGCTCGGCGGGCGCGCTGGACGCCGTCGACGGAGCGCTGGTGCGCTGGGTCGCCGCCCCGCGAGACCTCACCGAGGCCGCCGCGCTGATGAGCCGCGCCCACGAGCTGGGGCTGACGGTGCTGCCCCGGGGCAACGGGTCCAAAGCCTGCTGGCTCGACCCGCCGCCGGTCGTCGACCTGCTGGTGGACGTGTCCGACCTCGCCGACCTGCGCTACGACGCCACTACCGAGCAGCTCACGGTCGGCGCGGGGGTGGGCGTGGCGGCCGCGCAGGACGTGCTCGCCCGGTCGGGCCGCCGACTGGCGCTCGACCCGCCGTCGGCTCGCGCGACGTTCGGCGGGGTGCTGGCGGCGGCCGAGTTCGGGCCGCTCACCCACCTCTACGGGCCGCCCGCGGTGCAGGTCGTCGACGCGACCGTGGTGCTGCCCGACGGCACCGTGACCACCGTGGCCGACCGCGCCAAGCTGCTCGGGTCCAGCGTCTTCGACCTGCGCTGGACGCACCCCGGCGGGTCGCACCCGGCGAGCCTGATCGTCGCGGTGACGCTGCAGACCTTCCCGCTCGCCCCGGCCGCGGCCTGGGTGGTCTGTCCTGTTCTGCAACCGCTGCAGGTCGCGACGCTGCGCGACGACGTGCTGGCCGCCAACCTCGCCCCGGCCGCGATCGAGCTGGACATGCCCGGCATCCGCCGCACCCCGCAGGCGGGCGGGCGGCGCGACGCCACCGGCGTGATGGCGGTGCTGCTGGAGGGCTCGGCCGTGGGCCTGGCCGACCGGGGCCGGATGCTGGTGCGCCGCCTCGGCGGGCACGCCTACCTGACCGCGCAGGCCCCGCTGTGGTGGGGCAAGTACCCGTTCCGCCCCGACGAGGTCGCGGTGCGGCTGTACGCGCCCGAGGGCGACCTGCACTCGGTCTGCTACACGCTGGTCGACGCGATCGGGTCGCCGGTGCCGGTGCGCGGCAGCATCGGCGTCGGGCAGGCCTGGGCCGCGGTGCCCGGCGAGCTGCCCGCGGGGCGGCTGGTGTCGGTGCTGGAGACGTTGCGGGAGGTGCTGCTGGCGCGCAGCGGCTCCGCTGTGGTGCAGGCCGCCCCACCGCACCTGCGTGAGCTGCTGGCGCCATACCGCGTGCCATAATTCGTACGCTGTGATCGACTTCAACGAGCCGGTGGGTTATCCGGCAGACGCACCCGCCTCCCAGGAGCTTTTCGACCGGGCGGCGGCGATCGTGCCAGGCGGTGTGAACTCGCCCGTACGGGCGTTCCGCGCCGTCGGGGGCACTCCGCGCTTCATGGTTCGCGGCGAGGGCCCCTGGCTCTTCGACGCGGACGGCCGCCGCTACGTGGACCTCGTCTGCTCGTGGGGCCCGCTGCTGCTCGGCCACGCCCACCCCGAGGTCGTCGCCGCCATCCAGGCCGCCGCCGCCCGGGGCACCAGTTTCGGCACGCCCACCCCGGGCGAGGTCGAGCTGGCCGAGGAGCTGGTCTCGCGTACCTCCGCCCAGCAGATCAGGCTGGTCAACTCGGGCACCGAGGCGACCATGTCGGCGATCCGGCTGGCTCGTGGGTTCACCGGCCGCACCAAGATCGTCAAGTTCGCGGGCTGCTACCACGGCCACGTCGACGCGCTGCTGGCCGCGGCCGGTTCCGGCGTCGCGACGCTGGGGCTGCCCGACTCGCCCGGCGTGACCGGCGCGGGCGCGTCCGAGACGATCGTGCTCAAGTACAACGACCTCGACGCGGTGGCGCAGGCCTTCGAGACGCACGGCGCGGACATCGCCGCCGTCATCACCGAGGCCGCCGCGGGCAACATGGGCGTGGTCGCGCCACTGCCCGGCTACAACGCGGGGCTGGCCGAGATCGCACACCGGCACGGGGCGCTGCTCATCATGGACGAGGTGATGACCGGGTTCCGGGTGTCGCGCTCCGGCTGGCAGGGCCTGGAGCCGGTCGACGCCGACCTGTGGACGTTCGGCAAGGTCATGGGCGGCGGGCTGCCCGCCGCGGCGTTCGGCGGCCGCGCCGACGTGATGTCGAAGCTGGCCCCGGCCGGGCCGGTCTACCAGGCGGGCACGCTGTCGGGCAACCCGCTGGCCTGCGCCGCCGGGCTGGCCACGCTGCGGCTGGCCGACGACGCGCTGTACGCCAGACTCGACGCCACCGCCGCGACCATCGGCCAGCTCGCCTCGAAGGCGCTGGCCGGGGCGGGCGTGCCGCACCGGCTGGCCACCGCGGGCAGCATGTTCTCGATCTTCTTCACCGACGCCGAGGTGCGCGACTACGACGACGCCCGGCGGCAGAACGCCGCCGCGTTCAAGGCGTTCTTCCACAGCATGCTGTCGCAGGGCGTCTACCTGCCGCCCAGCGCGTTCGAGTCGTGGTTCGTCTCGGGCGCCATCGACGACGACGCCCTAGACCACATCGCCGCCGCCCTGCCGGGCGCGGCCAGGGCGGCGGCAGCAGCGTCATGATCGAGCGTCGCGAGAGCACCATGTCGCCGTCGGTGCCGCATCGTCGATCGCCCGGAGCGTGATCGGTGATGCGGACGATCGTTCACCTGCTGCGGCACGGTGAGGTGCAGAACCCCGCCAAGATCCTGTACGGGCGGCTGCCGGGCTTCCAGCTCAGCGGCCTCGGCCAGCAGATGGCGAAGGCGGCCGCCACGGCGCTGGCCGACCGGGACGTCACCTACCTGGTGTCCAGCCCGCTGGAACGGGCCCAGCAGACCGCCCAGCCGTTCGCCGAGCAACTCGGCCTCGACGTGCACCTCGACCCGAACCTGGTCGAGAGCGGCAACTACTTCGAGGGCATGCGGGTCGGCGCTGGAGACGGCGCGCTGCGTGATCCGCGCCACTGGTGGGTGCTGCGCAACCCGCTGACCCCGAGCTGGGGCGAGCCGTACCGGCTGATCGCGGCCCGGATGATCCTGGCCATGGACGCCGCCCGCGAGCACGCCCGCGGGCACGAGGCGGTCTGCGTGTCGCACCAGCTTCCGATCTGGACCCTGCGCATGGCCATGGAGGGCAAGCGGCTCTGGCACGACCCGCGCCGCCGCCAGTGCGGGCTGGCCAGCCTGACCTCGTTCGTCTTCGAAGGTGATCAGTTGGCGCAGATCACATACTCCGAGCCGGCAGCCCACCTGGGGACCGGAGCCGGGCGCGGGGCATGATGGGGCGCGTGACATCACGCCCCCGCACCCGCCGTGCCGTGCTGGCGACCGCCGTGGCCGGGCTGGCCACGGTCGCGCTCGCCGCCTGCGGTGACGACGAGCGGCCGCCCGCCGTCGGCGACGTGCTGCGCTTCCCGCCGGCCGAGCGCAAGGCGGCCCCCGCGGTCACCGGCGAGCTGCTCGACGGCGGCGCGTACGACATGGCCGACAAGCGCGGCAGCGTGGTCGTCGTGAACTTCTGGGCGAGCTGGTGCGCGCCCTGCCGCCTGGAGGCCGCCGACCTGGAGCAGATCGCCAAGGACACCGCCGCCTCGGGCGTGGTCTTCCTCGGCATCAACAACCGGGACGACCGGGACAAGGCCAAGGCGTTCGTGGCCGCCCGCAACTCCTACCCGAGCATCTTCGATCCGGGCGGCCGGCTGTCGCTGCGCTTCGTCGACGTGCCCCCGGTGTCCACCCCCTCGACGCTGATCATCGACCGGCAGGGCCGGGTCGCGGCCGTGCTGCGCAAGGCGACCAACGCCGCCGAGCTGGGCCCTATCGTGCGCGAACTCGCCGCCGAGCAGGCCGGCTGATGAACCGTGGCTGAGGAACGCTGATGGGTGAGGACTTCGCGGCCGTCGTCAACGGCGGCCCGCTGCTGCTGGCGGTCGCCGTCGCGGCGCTCGCCGGGCTGGCCAGCTTCCTGTCGCCGTGCGTGCTGCCGCTGGTGCCGGGCTACCTGTCGTACGTGACCGGCCTGGTCGGGGCCGACCTCGACGCCACGCTCGGCGACGACCGCACCGGGCTGGGCAAGGCCCGGCGCGGCCGGGTGCTGGCCGGGGTGCTGCTGTTCATCGCCGGGTTCGCCGTCGTCTTCCTCACCACCACGATCGTCGCCGCGCAGATCGGCCGCGTGCTGCTCACCTACGAGCGGGCGCTGCAGGTCGGCATCGGCGCGCTGATCGTGCTGTTCGGCCTGGCGTTCGTCGGGGTCATCCCCGGCCTGGAGAACGAGAAGCGCATCCAGCGGCTGCCGCAGGCCGGGCTGTGGGGGGCCCCGGTGTTCGGCGCGGTGTTCGCGCTGAGCTGGGTGCCGTGCCTGTCGCCGACGCTCGGGGCGGTCGGGCTGCTCGCCAGCGCGTACGGGGACACCGGCCGGGCCGTGGTGCTGGGCCTGGCCTACTGCCTCGGCATCGGCATCCCGTTCATCGTGCTCGGGCTCGGCATGCGCAAACTGACCGGGGTGGTCGGCTTCATCCGGCGCAACTCGCGCTGGGTCACCCGGTTCGGCGGCGCGCTGCTGATCCTCGTCGGCCTCGCCCTCATGACCGGGGCCTGGGGCGACTTCATCATCTGGCTGCGGGTCACCTTCGGAGCCGGGGAGATCTCCATATGAGGCAGCGCATGTCATGCCGCAGGAGCGGCGCATGAGCGTCACCGAAGCAGCCGTCGAGCTGCCGCCCGCGGGCGAGCCGCCGCGTCGGCGTACCCCCTGGGTGGTCGCGGCCGGATGGGCCGCGGCGCGCAACGGGTGGCGGCAGCTCACCAGCATGCGCACCGCGCTGATGCTGCTGTTCCTGCTGGCCGTCGCGGCGATTCCGGGCTCGGTCCTGCCGCAGCGCTCGGTCAAGGTCGAGGACGTGCAGCGCTTCTACGCCGCCAACCCGAACCTCGCGCCGGTGCTCGACCGGCTGTGGGGCTTCGAGGTGTACGCCTCGCCGTGGTTCGCCGCGATCTACCTGCTCCTGTTCACGTCGCTGGTCGGCTGCATCACGCCGCGCCTGCGTGACCACGCCCGGGCACTGCGCACCGCGCCGCCGGACGCGCCCAAGGTCCTCGAACGGCTGCCGAAGTCGGCGCTGTTGGCCACGCCCGTGGACGAGGCGGCGGCGAAGGCCGTGCTGCGCGGCTGGCGCACCGTGCGCCGCGAGCACGCCGACGGCACGATCACCCTGGCCGCCGAGAAGGGCTACCTGAAGGAGGCCGGCAACCTGCTGTTCCACAGCTCGCTGCTGGTCATCCTGGTCGGTGTCGGGCTCGGCTCGCTGTGGGGCTGGCATGCCGGGCGGCTCATCGTCGCCGGGCCGGAGCAGGTCTTCTGCAACACGGTGCAGCAGTACGACGACTTCGGGCTCGGGCCGCGCGTCACCGCGGGGGACCTGCCCGACTTCTGCCTGGAACTGACCGACTTCCGCGCCGAGTACCGCGCGGACGGCATGCCGATCTCGTTCGCCGCCGACGTCACCGCCAGCGACTCCGCGCACGGCGACCTGGGCCGCCACACGTTCGCCGTGAACCACCCGCTGCGCCTGGACGGCGCGAACGTGTACCTGCTCGGCCACGGGTACGCCCCCGTGCTGCGCTACACCGACGCCGCCGGGGTGACCCAGGAGACGGTCGCGCCGTTCCCGTTCACCGACCCGACGCTGACCAGCGAGGGTGTGGCCGCGTTCCCCGACGCCAACGGCAGCGACAAGACGAAGCAGATGGCGTTCTCCGGGACGTACCTGCCGACCAAGGACGGGCCGCCCTACCTGCGCTCGGACCATCCCGAGGAGCGCAACCCGGCGCTCATGCTCGTCGCCTACCGCGGCGACCTGGGGCTGGACGCGGGCATCCCGAGTTCGGTCTACGACCTCGACCAGCGCCAGCTCGACGCCGGACGGCTGAAGAAGTACGGCGAGGCCAAGCTGATGCGCATCGGCGAGACCTGGACCCTGGAAGACGGCAGCAAGCTCCAGTTCACCGGCACCCGGCAGTGGATCACCGTGTCGATCCGGCACGACCCCGGCGAGCCGATCGTGCTCACCGGCGCGATCCTGCTGCTGGTCGGCCTGCCGCTGTCGCTGTACGGCAAGCGCCGCCGCGTCTGGCTGCGGCTGCGCCCCGACGGCACCGCCGAGGCGGGCGGCCTGCCCCGCACCGAGTACCCCGGTTTCGAAGACGAGTTCCGTTCCCTGGTCGAGAGGTGGCAACGGTAGTGGCAGAACTGTCCGACGGCCTTCTGGTCGTCACCCTGCTTTCGTACCTGGCCGCGATGCTGCTGCACGCGGGCGAGTACGCGTTCGGCGACCGCGGCCGGATCGCGAACGCGGCCACCGCGGCGGCCGTCCCCGCGAAGGAGCTGGTCGGCGCGGGTGCGCCGGTCGTCACCCCGGCCCCGCACGGCTACGCGGCCCCGACGGTCACCGCACCGGACGACGCCGCACCCGGCGCCTCCCGGTCGCGGGCCGCGTGGCTCGGGCCCGCCGCCGTCGGCGCGACGATCCTCGGCGTGGCCGCGCACGTGATCACCGTGGTGAGCCGGGGCATCGCCGCCGAGCGGCTGCCGTTCGGCAACATGTACGAGTTCGTGCTGTCGATCACCGCGCTGGGCGGGGTCATCTGGCTGGGCACCCTGTACTTCCAGCGGCAGGTGCGCCACCTGGGCCTGTTCGTGATGCTGTTCGAGGTGCTGCTCGTCGGCGTGGCCGGGATGATCCTCTACACGCCGGTCGGGCCGCTGGTCCCGGCGCTGGACTCGTACTGGTTCGGCATCCACATCGGTGCGGTGATCACCTCGTCGAGCCTGTTCATGGTCGCGGGCGCGGCCTCGATCATGTACCTGGTCCGGACCGGCTGGGACGACGGCAAGCGCGGCTTCCTGTACGCGTTCGGCGGGCGCCTGGCCAATGCCGAGGCCGTCGAGCGGCTGTCGTTCCGGCTGCACGCGTTCGCGTTCCCGATCTGGACCTTCGGGGTGACCGCGGGCGCGATCTGGGCCGAGGTCGCGTGGGGGCGCTACTGGGGCTGGGACCCGAAGGAGGTCTGGGCGTTCATCTCCTGGGTCGTCTACGCGGGTTACCTGCACGCGCGGGCCACGCCCAGCATCAAGCGCTCCACGGCGGCCTGGATCGCCGTCATCGGCTTCCTGACGATGATGATGAACCTGTTCGGCGTGAACATCTTCTTCACCGGCCTGCACTCCTACGGCGGCGTGTAGCCGCCCCGGCCTCCTCAGCCCTGAGGAAACCGCTTCCGATCCTGACCGGCGGCGGTCACCAGAGGCGGTCGATGAGGCCGGGGTGGAGGGCGATGCGGGAGTGGGTGAACGTCGTCGCGTGTGATCGGGCGAGGGGCGTGCAGAAGTCGGCCATCGTCACCTTGTCGAACCGGTCGCTGGGGAACGGGTCGTCGGCCGTGCCGCCGATGAGCACCGCGCCGGGTAGCAGGTGCCAGCCCGCGCTCTCGTAGAAGCCCTGCAACTCCCGGTCACAGGTGAAGATGCCCAGGTCCGCGCCGCTGAGCCGGATCGCCTCGCGTGCGTGGGCGACCAGAAGGCGGCCGTACCCCCGGCCCCTGTGAGCCGCCCCGGTGACCACCCGGCTCAGACCTCGGGCGCGGTAGCTTCGGCCACCGTGCTCGACGTCCTTCGACAGCACGTCGAGACTTGAGAGCACCGTGCCGCCGTCGTCGACCAGCAGCATCGTCTCGGGATCGAGCGCCGGATCGTGCCAGTCGTCGCTGTCGGGGTCGATGTCTGCGGCGGTGGTGGTCGGTGGCCAGGCCTGGGCTTGCAGCGCCAGGGCCTGGGCTCGCAGGGCCGCCGGGGTCTGCCGCTCGGGGAAGGTGACGATCCGCACGAGGCCGAAGGCTAGCCCAGCCTTCGCGGGTCAGCAGGTGGTGGTGGTCCAGGAGGTGTACGGGCGCTGCCAGTCGAGGCAGTAGGTGGCGAAGTCGGCGCCGGGCACGGTGGGGACGTCGCCGTTCCAGGGGCGCAACGGGCCGGTGGGCGCGGACTTGAGCTGGACGTTGTCGATGGCCAGCCGGGGGATGACGACGGTGCCGGGGTCGGCGGGGTCGCCGTGGACCTCGACGTACTGCTCGATCTCGGCGAGGCCGGTCAGCGGCAGCGGTTGCTGGGTGAGCAGGTTCCAGCGCTCGCCCCACCACAACCACGCCTGCCAGACCGGCCGGTCACCGGTGGTCTCCGTCTGCAGGTGCAGCCACAGCCGGTCGCCCGGGTTCACCGCGTACTGGTCGTAGAAGGCCCAGGCGCGGGTGGCCGTGTCGTAGGTGTAGACGCGCTGGCGGGAGTTGCCGGTCCAGCCGGTCTCGGTCCAGCCGACCTCCAGCCAGGCCTGCTCGCTGCCGTGGCCCGCCTTGGCCATGAACCGCGCCGCCACGAAGTCGTACGTGTTCTGGCGCACGTCGGCGTCGCCGACCTCGATCCGCCCGAGCACCCCGGACCAGCGGCCACGGGTAGTCGCGCCGAGGTGGTGGTAGCCGGGGCTGGGCACGGCGTGCGCGACCGGCTGGACCACGGTGGCGTACGAGCGGCATGCGCCCGGCGAGGTCAGGCTCGGCGGCCCGGTGGGCGCGGAGGTGGAGGCGGGGCGGCCGGCGGGGCACTCGGGCATGGTGCCGCTGGTCGCGCCGGGGGCGCATCCGGCGGCGAGCGCCAGCAGCGCCACCGCCAGCAGGCGGGTGAGGCGGGGGTTCACATCCCGGTCAACCGGTCCGGCGGGGCGCTGGTGACGATGGCGTACGCCGCAGCGCGTCGCCCCTCCCCGGGGGAGTGACGGGGCAGATGCGAGGATGCCAGCATGGCGGCACCGCGTTTCCCGTTCGACGACCTGCAGGGCTTCCTCGGCGCGCTGGAGCGGGCCGGGGAGTTGCACCGGGTCACCACCCCCGTCGATCCGACGCTGGAGATCAGCGAGATCGTCACCCGTACCGTGCGGGCCAAGGGCCCTGCGCTGCTGTTCGAGAAGCCGACCCGTGGCGTGATGCCGCTCGCGATCAACATCTTCGGCAGCGAGCGACGCATGGCGATGGCGCTGGGCGTGCAGGACTTCGACGAGATCGGGGCCCGCATCGGCGAGCTGGCCAAGCCGGAGCTGCCGCAGGGGTTCAGCGGCATGATGGACGGCCTCGGCAAGATCATGCAGCTGAAGTCGCTGCCGCCGAAGAAGGTGAAGAGCGCGCCCTGCCAGGAGGTCGTGCTCAAGGGCGACGAGGTCGACCTCAACATGCTGCCCGGCCTCGTCATGTGGCCGGGTGACGGCGGCATCTACCACAACTACGGGTTGACCCATACCAAGCACCCGGAAACCGGTAAGCGCAACCTTGGCCTGTACCGGCTGCAGCAGCACTCGCACAACTCGGTCGGCATGCACTGGCAGATTCACAAGGACTCGACCGCGCACCACGCCGTCGCGGAGCGCCGCGGCGAGCGGCTGCCGGTCGCGATCGCGTTCGGTGCGGACCCGGTGGTGTCGTACGCGGCGAGCGCGCCGCTGCCCGGTGACATCGACGAGTACCTGTTCGCCGGGTTCCTGCGCGGCGAGCGGGTGGAGCTGGTCGACTGCCTGACCGTGCCGCTGCAGGTGCCCGCGAGCGCGAACGTGATCCTGGAGGGCTGGGTCGAGCCCGGCGAGCGGCTGCCCGAGGGCCCGTTCGGCGACCACACCGGCTTCTACACGCCGGTCGAGCCGTTCCCGGTGCTGCACGTCGAGTGCATGACGATGCGCCGCGACCCGATCTACCACTCGATCATCACGAGCAAGCCGCCGCAGGAGGACGGGCCGATCGGCCTGGCCACCGAGCGCATCTTCCTGCCGCTGATCAAGATCCTGGTGCCGGACATCGTGGACTACCACATGCCCGAGGCGGGCGTGTTCCACAACTGCCTGGTCGTGGCGATCAACAAGCGCTACCCGAAGCACGCGCAGAAGGTGATGAGCGCTGTCTGGGGCGCGCACCTGCTCAGCCTCACCAAGCTGATCGTGGTGGTGGACGACGACTGCGACCCGCGCGATCTGACCGAGGTCGCGTTCCGGGCCTTCGGCAACGTCGACTACGCGCACGACCTGGTGCTCACGCAGGGACCCGTCGACCACCTCGACCACGCGTCGTACCAGCAGTTCTGGGGCGGCAAGGCCGGCGTCGACGCCACCCGCAAGCTGCCCACCGAGGGCTACACGCGCGGCTGGCCGGAGGAGATGCGGATGGCCCCCGAGGTCGTCGCGAAGGTCGACAAGCGCTGGAAGGAGTACGGGTTCCCGGAGAACCCGTCGCGGAAGGGATGGCGCAAGTGAGCACCGCGTCGCGTGACGTCGCCGCGTCCGGCCCCGCGCTCAAGGAGCCGGGCCGGGTCAAGGCGTTCCTGAAGCTGGTCGCGATCGAGCACTCGGTGTTCGCGCTGCCCTTCGCGTACCTGTCGGCGCTGGTCGCGATGGACCGGACGCTGCACCGCGTGGACTGGCTCACGCTGCTGCTGATCACGGTCGCGATGGTCGGGGCGCGCACCTTCGCCATGGCCGCGAACCGGATCATCGACCGGCACATCGACGCGCGCAACCCGCGTACCGCCCAGCGTGAACTGGTCACCGGCGCGGTGAGCGTGCGTACGGCCTGGCTCGGCGCGGCCGTGGCACTGGTCGTGTTCATGGGGGCGGCGCTCGCGCTCAACCCGCTGTGCGCGCTGCTCGCCCCGCTGGCCGTGGTGCCGCTGGTGCTGTACCCGTACGGCAAGCGTTTCACCGACTGGCCGCACGCGATCCTCGCGCTCGCGCAGGCGGTCGGGCCGATCGGGGCGTGGCTGGCGGTCACCGGCACCTTCGCCGGGTCCGGCCCGGCCTGGCTGCTCGGCCTCGCGGTGGGGCTGTGGATCGGCGGCTTCGACCTGATCTACGCCTGCCAGGACGCCGACGTCGACCGGCAGATCGGCGTGCGCAGCGTGCCCGCCCGCTACGGGGTGCGCAACGCGCTGCTGATCTCCACGCTCACCCACGTGGTGACGTTCGCGCTGTTCGTGGCGTTCGGGGTGTGGGTCGGCCTGGGCTGGCCGTGGTGGATCGGGCTGGCGCTGACCGCGGCCGCGTTCGGCTACCAGCACGTCATCGTTACCCCGACCGACCTGTCCAAGGTCAACCGGGCCTTCTTCACCGCCAACGGTTTCGTCGGCATCGCCCTGTTCGTCTTCGCCGTCGTGGCGCTGGTCGTCTAGACGTCGGTCCGGGTCTGGCCGGCGGGCCTTGATCGCTGTTTCGTGTCCAAAAGTCGGGTCTGACTTTCTGGCACGAAACGACGATCATGCGGTGGGCCTACGGCGCGCCGCGCGGGCGGGTGCGGTCAGCGGGTGCCGAGGTGGCCGGTCCAGCGGGTGAGCAGGGTGTGGGGGACGGCGGCGGCGTCGAGGACCTTGCCCGCGACGAAGTCGATGAGCTGCTGGGCCTGGGCGTTCGCGCCGCTGCCGTAGAAGCCGGGGCTGGCGGGCAGGACGACCGCGCCGGAGTCGATCAGCTCGACCAGGTGCAGCAGGTGGCTGCGGGTCACCGGCGTCTCCCGGGGCACGATCACGACCGGGCGGCGCTCCTTGAGGTTCACCTCGGCCGCCCGCTGCAGCAGGTCCTTGGACAGCCCCAGCGCGATGCCGGCGCACGCGGCGGTCGAGGCCGGGACGACGATCATGCCCTTGGCCCGGTACGAGCCGCTGCTGGGTCCCGCCGCGAGGTCCCCGGCAGGCCAGTAGCGCAGGTCGGCGCCGTCGAGTGGGGCGTCGAGCCAGGCGGCGAGGTCTTCGCGCCAGTGCGCGTCGCGGAACGCGTGCCCGGTCTCGTCGAGGATGGTCAGCCGGGCCGCCCGGGACACGACGAGGTCCACCGCCTCACCGGCCGCGCACAGCCCGCGCAGCACCGCCGCGGCGTACGGGGTCCCGGACGCCCCCGACACCCCGAGGATCCAGGGCGTACGCGGCGTTTCGTCGGCAGGCACACTTCGACCCTAGTCCCACCCCGGCACGGCCGAGCCCCGGGTCAGATGGCGTACTCGCCCAGCGGGTCGGTGTGGGAGTGGGAGTACATGCGCTCGTGGAAGCGGACGAAGCGGTCGATCAGCGTGGTGGCGCGGCGGTCGGGCAGCCGGGCGTCCAGGGCGGACAGTCCGGCGGCCAACCGGGCACTGTGCAGGGCGTACAGGCCGGAGTGGTAGGTGAGGCTGTCGGCCAGGGCGGTGAGGGCGGTGACGGCGTCGGGGGCGCGCCGGGCATGCCAGAGCGCGACGTTGGCCTCACCGGCGACGATGTCCTTCTGCAGCCGGTTGAACGCGGCGTCGGAGTCGGCGGCGAGCAGATCCAGTGCCCCTTCGGCGGTGTCGCGCCCCTCGGCGTCGCAGGTCCGCACGATGCGGTTGATCAGCGCGTGCTGCTGCACCGCGGGCATGCGCAGCAGCCGGGTGCCCAGGTCGTTCTGCAGCCGCACCAGCAGGGACGCGTCGGACAGCAGGTCGGACAGGGTGCCGTCGGCGAGTACGGCCCGATGTTGGGGCACCGGGGCCAGCACGTCGTTGAGGACGCAGACGAAGTAACCCAGGGTCGGCAGGACGAGGATGCTCTGCCCGCCGAGTGCGGCCAGGTCGAGCCGGGACAGGTGCTCGGCGCGCAGCGTGCGCTCCACCGCCCGGTAGCGGTCAGCCAGGCCCTGGCGGACCAGCGAGGCGGTCGGTGCGCCGTCGATGCCGTCGACCAGGTCGCGGCAGCTCTCGACGTTGGCGACGAGCGCGGCCCAGAGGCCGTACTCGACGTCCTGCAGCAGTGGCGCGTCGGCTCCGACGTGGCGGGCGTAGTCCTCGGCCATACCGGCGCGTTTGCCCCTGACCAGGCTCTGGTCGAAGCTGGAGGCGTGCCGGGCGGCGTCGCGGGCCGGGCCGGACAGCAGCAGCATGGCGGGGGTGTTCCGGCCGGGGGTCAGCGCCTGCAGCATGGCCCGGTTGAGCGCGCCGATCAGTTCGAGCCGCCGGGTCTGGGCGTCGTCGAGCGCGGGCTGGCCCAGGCCGATGGCCAGGTCGTCGGAGACGACCTCGAACACCTGGTAGGCGTTCATGCGCCCGGCGTGTTCCAGCATGACGGGCCAGTCGTCCTCCTCGACCAGGCCGCTGAGCATCCTGGTGTTCATGGTGACGAGCTGGATGACCCCGGTGCTCTGCAGATATTCGTGCCGCCGGGGATTGTCGGCCGAGTACGCCCATGCGGTGAAGTCCCGGTAGGGGCCGGCGGGCATGTGCCGCCGGATGGTCTCGGTCAGCGCCGAGCACGTCGCTGCCAGCAGCTGGGCGGCTCGCCGATTGGTTGGCATGCGGTCGGCTCGATCCTCGGGTCCGGCACGGGCCACACGGTTCGGTGGCCCGTTCAAGGAACGTGGTGTCCCTTCCCGCGGACGGGAGGCGAGCGCCGGGACGTGCCCTGTTCCTGGCGCCGGGTCAGCGCCGCTGATGAGGGTACGACCATATGGACCGCCGTGTCGTACCCCTGGATGGAGATCCTGGTTGGACCGCCGCGTCAGTATCCGCCCGGCCGGCTGCCCGCCGCCCGCGGCGCGGTGCCGGTGCCGGGTTGCGGTGCCGGGCCGCCCGGAGGATTGTCCTCGTCGAACTCGCCCTCGCCCTCCAGCAGCGCCCGCACCTCCGACTCGCGGAACCGGCGGTGGCCGCCCGGCGTGCGAATGCTGCCGATGCGTCCGGCCGCTGCCCACCTGGTCACCGTCTTTGGGTCGACCCGGAACAGCGCGGCCACCTCGCCAGGTGTCAACAGGCGATCTCCTGTGTCCACGCCCACCTCCTCGCGTCGACGGATTTGGTCCGGGCGCACCCGGTAGCCGCGTCCGCTGGGACGTACGCCCAATTAGAGCACCATCACTAGCTTGTGTCCCTAAAATGGTCGTATGCACCTTTTGGGGGGTTCGCATCCATATGTTGCGAACCTCATTCGTATATTGCCCGAAGATGCGCCCCTCCGTGCCCACTCTGGAAGAAACTGCCTCTAAGGTGCTCTGTGTGGACGCGATCGACCGCAACCTGCTTGACCTGCTGCGCAACAACGCCCGCCTCTCGTACGCGGAGCTCGCGCGACAGGTCGGCCTCTCCGCGCCGGCGGTGCACGACCGCGTCGGGAAGCTGGAGGCCTCCGGCGTCATCCGCGGCTACCGCGCCGACGTGGAGCCCAGCTCCATCGACCTGGGCGTGACCGCGCTGATCGGCATCGTCGCCGACCCGGCCGTCGACATGGAAGACGTCTCCGCGGCGCTGCAGGGGCTCGACCAGATCGAGTCCTGCTACTTCATGGCGGGTGAGGAGTCATACCTGGTCAAGGCCAGGGTCGGCACCATCGGGGAGCTGGAGCAGCTGATCGTGCAGCTCTCCCGCACCCGGGGGGTGGCCCGCACCCGCACCGCCATCGCCCTGTCGACCACGTTCGAGGGCCGTCCCAGGCCTCTGCTCAGCTGAAACTCCTTCGTGCGGTGTTACCGTCCGGGGCATGGAACAGCTGGACAGGTGTTGTGACGACGACCGGGCGTGGGTGACGGAGGCGATCGGCAAGGTCGCGGCGGACGCCAACCGCAGCGCCGACACCCACCTGCTGCCGTTCCCGCTGCCGCTGTCCTGGGGCGTCGACCTCTACCTCAAGGACGAGTCGGTGCACCCCACCGGCTCGCTCAAGCACCGGCTGGCCCGCTCGCTGTTCCTCTACGCGCTGTGCAACGGCTGGATCCGGGCGGACACGACGGTCGTCGAGGCGTCGTCGGGCTCGACGGCGGTGTCCGAGGCGTACTTCGCGCGCATGCTGGGGCTGCCGTTCGTGGCGGTCATGCCCGCGTCCACCAGCAAGGAGAAGATCGAGCTGATCGAGTTCCAGGGCGGCGAGTGCCACCTGGTCAACGATCCGGCGCAGGTCGTCGTCGAAGCGCGCTGGCTGGCCGAGGACCGCAACGGTCACTTCATGGACCAGTTCACCTACGCCGAGCGGGCGACCGACTGGCGGGGCAACAACAACATCGCCGAGTCGATCTTCCAGCAGATGGCGCTGGAGCGGCACCCCGTCCCGGCCTGGGTCGTGATGGGCGCGGGCACCGGCGGCACCTCGGCCACCATCGGCCGGTACGTCCGCTACCAGCGGCACTGCACCAAGATCCTGGTCGTCGACCCGGAGAACTCCGCTTTCTACCCCTCCTACGAGTCCGGCGACCCGACCCTGACGACCGGCAAGGGCTCCCGGATCGAGGGCATCGGCCGCCAGCGCGTCGAGGCGTCGTTCCAGCCGCACGTCGTGGACCGGATGGTGCGGGTGCCCGACGCGGGCTCGCTGGCCGCGATGCGGGTCGCCTCCGAGGTGCTGGGCCGCCGGGTGGGCGGCTCCACCGGCACGAACCTGTGGGGCGCGTTCGGCCTGATCGCCGACATGCTGTCGCGCGGTGAGACGGGCTCGGTGGTCACCCTGCTGTGCGACGGCGGCGAGCGATACGCGCACACCTACTACGACGACGGCTGGCTGACCGGGCAGGGCCTGGACCTGGCCGACCCGCTGACCACGGTCCGGCACTTCCTGGCCACCGGCACCTGGCAGGGCTGATCGCCCGCACCGGCCGGCGACGGCGGGCAGGCAGCGCAGTGGCGGACCGCGTGTCGGCTGCGGCGTGTCGCGTCCCGGGGCTGTGCTCCGCGGCGAAGTGCTCGTTTCGGGACGCCTAAGCGTCCCGAAACGAGCATCGGCTGGCGCAGACATGTCTGGGTGCAGGCCTGGCGACGCGAGCAGAGCAGCATCCTTGCGGGGTGTGTCACTCCGTCCCGCATACGAAAGGTCCCGCACCAGCCGCGACAGCGGCCGATGCGGGACCTTGGTAAAGCGTTGATCAGCTGGCGCGACGGTCGCCGTAGGGACGGTCACCGCGGTCGCTGCGGGCCGGGCGGTCGCCGAACGAGCGCTCGCCGCGGAACGGCGGCCGATCGCCGTTGAACGAGCGCTCGCCACCGGCCGGGCGGTCGCCACCGGCCGGGCGGTCGCCACCGGCCGGGCGGTCGCCACCGGCCGGGCGGTCGCCCCGGAACGGGCGGTCACCCTGCGGGCGGTCGCCCCGGAACGGGCGGTCACCCTGCGGGCGGTCGCCCCGGA
Source organism: Catellatospora methionotrophica (assembly GCF_011297335.1). Classification (GTDB taxonomy): domain Bacteria; phylum Actinomycetota; class Actinomycetes; order Mycobacteriales; family Micromonosporaceae; genus Catellatospora; species Catellatospora methionotrophica. The sequence goes on from NZ_JAAOTJ010000004.1 coordinate 281,387, forward strand.
ACGGGCGGTCGCCCTGCGGACGCTCACTGCGGAACGGCCGGTCACCCTGCGGGCGGTCGCCGTTGAACGGCCGGTCGCCGGCCGGGCGGTCGCTGCGGAACGGGCGGTCGCCGCCGGTCGGGCGGTCGCCACGGTAAGGCCGGTCGCCCTGCGGGCGGTCGCCGTACGAGCGCGGGGCGCGGTCGCCGTAGCCGCCCCGGTCGCCGTACTGGCGCGGGCCGCGGTCGCCGTAGCCACCACGGTCGCCGTAGCCGCCACGGCCGCCGTCTCGGCCACGGCCGCCGCGCTGGAAACGCGGCTCCGGCTCCTCGACCACGGGCTGGCCCGACGGCTCCACGGCACCGGTCAGCTCGACCAGCTTCGGGTCGTCGACGCGCAGCCGGTGCTCGGCGGGCTTGGCCACGCCGGCCTTCTCCATCATCGAGATGGTGGAGCGGCGCTGCTTGGGCAGGACCAGGGTGGCCACCGCGCCGGACTCGCCGGCGCGGGCGGTGCGACCGGCCCGGTGCAGGTAGTCCTTGGGGTCCTTCGGCGGGTCGATGTGCACGACGAGCGACACGCCGTCGACGTGGATGCCGCGCGCGGCGACGTCCGTGGCGACGAGGACGCTCATCCGGCCCTCCTTGAACTGCGCCAGGGTCCGCGTACGGACGCTCTGGGTCTTGCCGCCGTGCAGGCCACCGGCGCGTACGCCGACCTCGCGCAGCTGGTCCACCAGGCGGTCCACGCCCATCTGGGTGCGCGCGAACATGATCGTCCGACCCGGACGGTTCGCGATCATCGCGGTGACCTTGAACTTCTCCTGCGGCGGGATCAGCAGCATCATGTGGTCCATGGTGGACACCGACGCCTCGGCCGGGGCCGTGGAGTGCGTCACCGGGTTGTTCAGGAACCGCTTGACCAGCGTGTCCACGTCACCGTCGAGGGTGGCCGAGAACAGCAGGCGCTGGCCGCCAGCCGGGGTCTTGGCCATCAGTTCGGTGACGTCGGGCAGGAAGCCCATGTCGGCCATCTGGTCGGCCTCGTCCAGGACGGTGACCTCGATGTCGTCCAGCGCGCAGGCACCGCGCTGGATCAGGTCGCCGAGGCGGCCCGGGGTGGCGATCATCAGGTCGAGACCGCGCTGCAGGCCCAGGATCTGCCGGTCGTACGGCACGCCGCCGACCGCGGTGCCGGTGTAGAGGTCCATCGCCTTGGCCAGCGGGCGCAGCGCGTCCGCGACCTGCATGGCCAGCTCGCGCGTGGGCACCAGGATCAGGGCCTTGGGGTGGTGCGGGCGGGCCGGCTTGCCCTCGGCGATGCGCGCCAGCAGCGGCAGTCCGAAAGCGAGGGTCTTACCGGAGCCGGTCTGGCCGCGGCCGAGCACGTCGCGTCCGGCGAGCGCGTCCGGCAGGGTGGCGGCCTGGATCTCGAAGGGCTGGGTGATGCCGCCCCGGGTCAGCTCGCGCACCATGGCGCGCGGCAGGCCCAGGTCGGCGAAGCTGGGAAGCTGCTCGGCGGCGGCGGTGTCCGCGGCCTCCGGAGCGTCCCCGGCGTCGATGACGTCAGTGGTGGTGGTGGTTGCCGCTGCGGCTTCCGTGGCGGCGGCCTTCTCGGCCGCGGCCTTGCCCTCGACATCAATGTTGATCTCGAAGACGGACGGGAACAGGGCAGGGTCGTGCATAGTCAAAGCGAAACCTCTCGGGTGGCGCATCCCCGCGCCGCGCGGCCTCGTGCCGCTGCAAGTCACCCGCAGGAACGCTCGAAGGCGCGCCGAGCGCGCCCAGAACAACCCGTTGAGTGTACCGGTGTTCGCCGCCAACGCCCCGCGATTAACACGGTGGTGTAGTGGGGGTCACCCCGGAAGCCCGTTTCGCGGGGTGATCTGGGTCACGCCGCGGGTGCCGGAGCGGGGGTGGGCGTCGGTGTCGGCGTCGGCTTGGGGCTTTCGGCGGCCGGCGGCTCTGGGGACGGCGACTCGGCCGGCTTCGGCGGCGGCGGCGACGAACTGGCCGGCGCGGCACTCGGCGAGCTGCTGCTCGACGGCGACGTGGTGGCCGTCGGGCTCGGCGAGGTGGTCTTCGTCGGGCTCGGCGTGGGGCTCTTCGTCGGGCTCGGCTGGTTCGGGGCGGCCACCGCGTCCACCACGCGGGTGGCGAAGTCGATGCTGCTCAGGCTGACCGATGCGGGCCGCACCACGTCACCGGTGCGGGGCGCGTGGACCATCTTGCCATCGCCGAGATACATGCCGACGTGGTGGATGGTGCGCCAGTCGCTCGGGTCTGTGGCGAAGAACACCAGGTCACCGGGGAGCAGGGCGTACTTGCTCACGGACTTGTTGCGGGTGCCGTAGTACTGGTCCTTGGCGACCCGGTTGAGGGTGATCCCGGCAGCCTTGTACGACGCCAGCATCAGGCCGGAGCAGTCGTAGGTGTTCGGGCCCTCGTCGCCCCAGCGGTAGGGCTTGCCGCGCTGGCTGAGCGCGAACAGGACGGCCTTCTGCGCCTTCGCGGCGGCGACCAGGCCCGCGTTGCTCTTGCCCGGCGAGTAGTTGCCGAGGTTCTGCTCCTGGCGTTCGCGCACCCGGTCCGCTTCGGACTGAAGCTCGGCGAGCCGCCGCTTCAGCTCCAGGAACGCGATCTCCTTGCGCTTGAACTCCTTCTCCACCGCCGAGTAGGCCGTGGACGACTGCTGCTCGGCGGAGATCGCCGAGGTGAGCACCGTGTAGGCCTGCCGCTCCTCGTGCTGAGCGGTGCCGAGGTCGGCGAGCACGGCCTCGGTCTCGGGAGTCGACTCGGTCCGCGGGATCAGCTGCCCCAGCTCGCCGAGCGAGTCGCCCAGGCGCGGCGGGGCCTTCACGGCGGCCTGGTATTCGGCGACGGCGGCCGCCTCGGCGGCCTCCTTGGCCGCGCGCAGCGTGTCGGCGGTGGCGCGCCAGGCGTAGTCGGCCATGGCCTTGGCCACGACCGCGTTGGTGTAGGCCTGGTAGAGCTCGCTGCGCCGGGCGCCGAGCACGGACAGCTCCAGCTCGGCGGCGGTGTACTGCGCCTGCAGCGCGGCCTGCGCGGTCTGCGGCAGGGTGCGGGGCTGGCTGAGCGAGCCGAACGGAAGGGTGGGCAGGCCGTCAGCCTGCGGCCGCAGCCCGGCATCGGGAATCGCGGTGATCTTCGAGCCGACGGGCGGGTCAGCGGCGGCGGGCACAGCGATGCCACCGGCGATGAGTGCGCTGAGAACAGCCGAACCCACCGCTATCTGACTCTGCCGTCGAGCCTGCCCGCTCCGGCGCTTGGACATCAGCGGCCCCGTCCTCCCCTTTGGTCCCACAGAGTTCCTACCGGAAATCAGGTTCCATGTCGACCCTTCTGTCCCGGTGGCGTCAAGCTGAGCAATCGCTGTCAAGGGCCGCAACAGGGCCGCTGGGCGGCACGTCGTAGGCTCACTGCCATGGACGTGGGTTTGAAGCGGGAGCTGGAGCAGAAGGTCTACGCCGGGGAGCGGCTCAGCCGCGAAGACGGCGAGGCGCTTTACGCGAGTGACGATCTGGCCTGGCTGGGGCGGCTCGCGCACCACGTCCGGACGGAGAAGAACGGCGACCGGGTGATGTTCAACGTCAACCGGCACCTGAACCTGACGAACGTCTGCTCGGCGAGCTGCGCCTACTGCTCGTTCCAGCGCAAGCCCGGTGAGAAGGACGCGTACACGATGCGCGTCGAGCAGGCCGTGGCCAAGGCGCTGGAGATGAAGGACGAGCAGCTCACCGAGCTGCACATCGTCAACGGCCTGCACCCGACGCTGCCGTGGCGCTACTACCCGCGCGTGCTCAAGGAGCTCAAGCAGGCGCTGCCGAACGTCAAGCTGAAGGCGTTCACCGCGACCGAGGTGCAGTGGTTCGAGAAGATCTCCGGCCTGACCGCCGACGCGATCCTCGACGAGCTGATGGAGGCCGGCCTGGAGTCGCTGACCGGCGGTGGCGCCGAGATCTTCGACTGGGAGGTCCGCCAGCACATCGTCGACCACGCCTGCCACTGGGAGGACTGGTCGCGCATCCACCGGCTGGCGCACAGCAAGGGCCTGCGCACCCCCTCGACGATGCTGTACGGCCACATCGAGGAGCCGCGGCACCGCGTCGACCACGTGCTGCGCCTGCGTGAGCTGCAGGACGAGACCGGTGGCTTCACCGTCTTCATCCCGCTGCGCTACCAGCACGACTTCCACGACAGCGCGGACGGCAAGATCCGTAACCGGATCCAGGCGCAGACCACGATGGCCTCGCCTGCCGAGTCGCTGAAGACGTTCGCGGTGTCCCGGCTGATGCTGGACAACTTCGACCACGTCAAGTGCTTCTGGGTCATGCACGGCCTGTCGCTGGCGCAGCTGTCGCTGAACTTCGGCGTGGACGACCTCGACGGCTCGGTCGTCGAGTACAAGATCACGCACGACGCCGACTCGTACGGCACGCCGAACACCATGCACCGCGACGACCTGCTCCACCTGATCTGGGACGCGGGCTTCACCCCCGTCGAGCGGGACACCCGCTACCAGGTCGTCAAGGAGTACGGCGCGCCGGTCAGCATGGCCGAGCGGCGCAGCGAGCCGCAGCAGGTCTGGGCCTGACCCGTGGCCGACTCCAGCCCGGCCGACGAGCAGCGCAGGGGCCCGCGGCGGGACGCGTCCGGGCGCATCGTCTCGCTGACCGACCTGGTGGCGTACGCGCTGGCGGGTTTCGTCATCAGCGTGCTCGGCATGGTCGCCTTCGACGGCATGTTCGCGCTGCTGGGCATGGGCGAGTTCGGTGACCTGACCGGCTGGCTCGCGGTGATCTTCCCGGCGATCATCTTCGTGGAGCAGTTCAAGGCGGCGGCGGGCCACCGCGGGCGGATCGCCGTCGCCCCGGCCGCCGGTCTGGTGGCGGTGGTGCTGGGCGTGCTCGCCGTCGGCGCGGCGTCCGGCTTCCCGCCGCTGGTGTCCGGTGGGCTGGGCGCGCTGGTCACCACGGTTGCGTACGCGGTGCTGTGGCATCTCGGACTGACCGTCGCCGAACGGGGCTGACCGCGTCCCCGAGCGGGGCTGACCGGGGACGGGCAGGTGCGGCGGCTACCCTGGACCGGTGAGTCCTGCTGTCAAGTACACGCTCGCCAGGCTTGTTCTGTTCCTGGCCGTCTTCGCCGCGCTCTGGTTCGTCCCGAATCTGAGCCTGCTGCTCAAGCTGATGATCGCGATCCTGGTCTCGGCCGCGGCGAGCTGGTTCCTGCTGCGCAACCTGCGCGACGACGTGACCGCGCAGGTCGAGAGTGCGGTCGACCGCCGCAAGGCGGAGAAGGACCGGCTGCGCGCCGCCCTGGCCGGTGAGGACGAGGTTCCCGCCGACGCCGGAGAGGTCCACAAGACCCAGGCGTGATGAGCCTGCGCACATCCTCCACTCCGTGTCGTGAGCATCGGCCCGGGTGTGTATTAGCGTGTCGTCTGACTGTCCCGCAGCGAAGCCGGTGCGAACCCGGCGCTGTCCCGCAACTGTGATCCCACCTCGGTGGGCAAGCCAGGTCGCCTGCGGCAGTCGCGAATCACGCTCTCGAGGAAGGGCGTCTCGCGGACCGGGCTGCCCCACCTGATCGGGCCCTGTCGGCGAAGGACCTGCCTCGACCGATAGGAGGATCAGTGCGTACCCCTTCATTGTCCCGCCGCGCTTTCGCCGCGCTGGCCGCAGCCGGCCTCGTCGCCGCGCTCGGTGCCTGCGCCAAGAACGACGCGGTGACCCCGGCGCCGTCGAGCGGTGCCGCCGCGTACCCGGTGACCGTCGGCTCGCTGACCCTGCCCGCGCAGCCCGTGAAGATCGTCTCGCTGTCGCCGACGCTGACCGAGATGCTCTTCGCCATCGGGGCCGGCGGCCAGGTGAGCGCCGTCGACGACAACTCGAACTTCCCGGCGAACGCCCCGAAGACCGAGCTGTCGGGCTTCCAGCCCAACGCCGAGGCCGTCGCGGCCAAGAGCCCCGACCTTGTCGTGCTCGACACCGACGCCAACAACGTGGTGGCCCAGCTGGCCGCCCTGAAGATCCCGGTGTACAAGGCTCCGGCCGCGGACACCCTGGACGACGCGTACCTGCAGATCGCCGAGCTGGGCATGCTGACCGGCCACACCGGCGAGGCGACCGCACTCGCCCAGCGGATGAAGGACGACATCGCCAAGCTGGTCAAGGACCTGCCGAAGCGGGCCACGCCGCTGTCGTACTACTACGAGCTGGACCCGACCCTGTACTCGGTGACCTCGAAGACCTTCATCGGTTCGCTGTTCGAGATGGCCGGGCTGACCAACGTGGCCGACGCGGCCGACACCAAGGGCACCGGATACCCGCAGCTCACGGCGGAGTCACTGGTCAAGGCCAACCCTGACCTGATCTTCCTGGCCGACACCAAGTGCTGCCAGCAGAACCTGGACAGCGTGAAGGCGCGCGCCGGCTGGGCCGGGATGACCGCCGTCAGCAAGGGCCAGGTCGTGGCGCTGGACGACGACATCGCCTCGCGCTGGGGCCCGCGCATCGTGGACCTGGTCCGCGCGATCGTCGACGCGGTCAACAAGGTTCCGGCCTGACGATGGCGACGTTGCGACCGGCCCGGCTGCGCCCCGGGTGGCTCGCCGCCGGGATCGGGGCCGTGCTGGTCGCGCTCGTCGCCGGGGTCGCCCTGGGCCCGGTGACGCTGCCGCCCGGCTCGGTCGCGGCGGAACTGCTCAACCTGATCCCCGGCGTGGACCTGCCGTCGGGGCTGAACGAGCGCGAGATCGCCATCATCACCGAGCTGCGGCTGCCGCGCGTGGTGCTGGGGCTGCTGGTGGGCGCGATGCTGTCCCTGTCGGGCGGCTGCTACCAGGGCGTCTTCCGCAATCCGCTGGCCGACCCGTACCTGCTCGGCGTCGCGGCGGGGGCGGGGCTCGGCGCGACGATGGCGATCGCGTTCCGGGCCGGAGCGGTGCTGCCGCTGGCGGCGTTCGCCGGGGCGGCGACCGCGGTCGTGGCCACCTACCTGCTCGGCGTGGCCGGGGGGCGGGACCGCACGTCGGCGACGCTGATCCTGGCCGGGGTGGCCGTGTCGAGCTTCCTCGCCGCGATCCAGACCTACCTGCTGCAGCGCAACGTCGACACCATCCGCGAGGTGTACTCCTGGCTGCTCGGGCGGCTGGCCACCAACGGCTGGCACGAGGTGACGCTGCTGCTGCCGTACGCGCTGGTCACCACGGTCGTCGTGCTGGCCCTGCGGCGTGAGCTCGACGTGCTCAGCGTCGGCGACACCGAGGCGGCGAGCCTGGGCCTGCACCCGCAGCGCTCGCGGATGATCCTGCTGGCCGCGGCCTCGCTGGGGGCCGCCGCGGCGGTAGCGGTGTCCGGCCTGATCGGCTTCGTCGGCATCATCGTGCCGCACCTGGTGCGGATGCTGGCCGGTGGCTCGTACCGGTCGATCCTGCCGCTGTCGCTGCTGTTCGGCGCGGCGTTCCTGGCGCTGGCCGATCTCGCGGCGCGCACCCTGATCGCCCCGGGCGAGCTGCCGATCGGCGTGGTGACGGCGTTCTTCGGGGCGCCCTTCTTCGTCCTGGTGCTGCGTACGACCAGGCGGGTGAGCGTCTGATGCTGGCCGTCGAGGGCGTCCGGGTGACCCTGGGCGACGCCGAGGTGCTGCACGGCGTGGACCTGACCGTGGCCTCGGGCGAGTGGGTCACCGTGATCGGGCCCAACGGCGCGGGCAAGTCGACCCTGCTGCGAGCGGTCGGCGGCGCGGTGCCGTGCCAAGGAAGGATCATCATCGACGGTACGCCCACGAGCGCGCTGCCGCGCCGACGCCGGGCGCAGCTCGTGGCCACCGTCGCCCAGCAGCCCGTGGTGCCGCCCGGCATGCGGGTGCTGGACTACGTGCTGCTCGGGCGCACGCCGTACATCGCCCCGCTGGGCCGGGAGTCGGCGCAGGATCTGTCCATCGTGGAGCAGGTGCTGGACTCCCTGGAGCTGCGCCGGTTCACCGGCCGGGAGCTGGAGACGCTTTCCGGCGGCGAGCGCCAGCGGGTGTTCCTGGCCCGCGCGCTGGCCCAGGGCGCGCCGCTGCTGCTGCTCGACGAGCCGACCTCGGCCCTGGACATCGGCCACCAGCAGGAGGTGCTGGAGCTGGTCGACCGGCTGCGCCAGGAACGTGCGCTGACCGTGCTGGCCACCATGCACGACCTGTCCGTCGCGGGCGAGTACGCCGACCGGCTGGTGCTGCTGGCCGAGGGCCGGGTCGCCGCCGACGGCCCGCCGGAGCAGGTGCTTACCGAGGAACTGCTCGCGCTGCACTACCGGGCCCGGGTGCGGGTGATCGCGGGCGAGTTCGGCCCGATCGTGGTCCCGGTGCGGCTCAGCTGATCTCGCGTACCGCCGCGACCGCCCGGTCCACGTCCGCCTCGTTGGTCACGATGCTCGTCCCGAACCGCAGATAGGACGGGTCGTACGGCGTCGTGCTGGCGACGACGTCCTTGCCCAGCAGCGCGGAGACCGCCGCCCCCGGGTTCATGGCTTCCAGTGCGCAGCAGACGAGCCCGGCCGACAGCTCGGCCGACCTCGGCGTGACCACCCTGACGCCGCTGATCCCGGCCAGGCCCTCCTTCAGCCGGGTGGCCAGCGTGGCGGTGCGCTCGGCGACGCGCCGGCGGGTCAGCGCGGCGTGGAAGTCGAACGCCTGCTCCAGCGCCCACAGGTGCTCGAAGCTGTGGTAACCGCCCGGTGACGCCGACGGTGCGGGCAGGGCCGGGTCCACACCCAGCCAGTGGGCGAAGCCGGCCGTCTCGAAGGTGGGGATCGTGGGCCGGAACCGGGCCCAGGCCTCGGGCCTGCCCCAGACCAGCCCCGTGCCGCGCGGCCCGAACAGCCACTTGTGGCATCCCGACACGAGAAAGTCGCAGCCCAGCTCGGCGGGCCCGGCGTCGACCGCGCCGAACCCGTGCACCCCGTCGACGCACAGCAGCGCGCGCCGCTGCGGGGGCAGGTCGCGGTTGTGCGCGGCGAGCGCGTCGGCGACGGCCCGGATCGGCATCCGTAACCCGGTGCTGGAATGCACCCAGGTCACCGCGACGATCCGGGTCGCCGGGGTGAGCGCCTTCGTGAGGGCCTGCACGATCTGGTCGGCGCTCGCCGTGGCGGGTTCGGCGAACAGCCGCACCCGGCGCACCGTCACCCCGTCCCGCGCCGCGCGCAGGCGCAGCGACTCGTGCGTCGAGTAGAAGTCGTGCTCGGTCGTCAGCACCTCGTCGCCGGGGCGCAGCGCGATGCCGCCGTAGAGCAGGCCGAGGCCCATCGTGGTCGAATCGGTGAAGTACACCTGGTCACCGGACCCGCCGAGATACTTGCCCGCCGCCAGGTGCAGGCGCTGCCGGGCGTTCTCCTCCTGGGCGTGCAGGTAGCCGACGGTGTCGCGGTCCAGGCCGTCACGGTGGCGCGCGATCGCGGCCCGTACCTCAGCGGGCGGGCTGGCGAACACGAACGCGGCGAACTGCGACCGGCCCGTGTCCAGCAGGAACTGGTGCCGCACGCTGGCCCAGTCGCTGGGGTCCAGCGGGGCGTACACCGGCGGCGGGTTCTCGATGACCGGGTCGGCGTCGCATGCGGACAGTGCCCCCAGTGCGGCGGTGGCGGTCAATCCGCCCAGCAGCCCCCGACGGCTGACAGAAAGCTCACCCATCGCCCTATCGGACCACGCCCGAGCGCCGTCCGCCATCGGATACAGCGGCGGCTCCTAGCGCAGAGGTTCGGGGAGGGGTTCGGTGTGCAGGACGATGAGGCTGGTGACGGCGCGGGTCAGGGCGACGTACAGGCGGTGCAGGCCACGGGGTTCGGCGGCGACGATGGCGGCGGGCTCGCACACGATCACGTGGTCGTACTCCAGGCCCTTGACCAGGGTGGCGGGCACCACGGTCAGGCGGCCGTCACCGTCCAGGGCGGACGGTTCGAGACCGGCGGCGCGCAGGGCGTCGACGATCGCGGGCACGGCGGCGTCGGCGGCGATGACGCCGACCGAGCCCTCACGGGTCAGCGCGTTGCGGGCCGCGGCGGCGACGTCGGCGGACTCGGTGACCTCCAGCGAGCCGTCGCGGCGCAGCGAGCGGGCCGGGGGCACCGCGACGTCGAGGGCGGGCAGCAGGCGGTTGGCCAGCGTGAGCACCGCGGCGGGGACCCGGAAGCCGGTGCTCAGCGGCACGATGCGGCCGTCCGGGCGGCCCAGGTGGCCGAGCATGTCGCGCCAGTCGCGGGCGGCCCACGGGGTGGTGCCCTGGGCGAGGTCGCCGAGCACGGTCAGCGAGCCGTGGCCGCTGCGCCGGGCCAGTGCCCGCGCCTGCATGGGGGACAGGTCCTGCGCTTCGTCGATGACGATGTGCCCGAACCCGGCCGGGCGGTCCAGCAGGCCCGCGACCTCGTCGGCGAGCACCGCGTCGGCCGCGGTCCACGGCGCGCTGCGCAGGCTGCGCGGCGGCTTGGCCCAGTGCAGCAGCTCCTGCTCCTCGGGGCTGAACAGCCCGTCGGCGGCCCGGCTCAGCGCCTCGGCATCGGTGTAGAGGTCGGCCAGCAGCTGCTGCGGGGTGATCGCGGGCCAGCAGTGGTCCAGCAGCTCGGCGACCGGCTTGACCTTGCCCATCTTGCGCAGCCAGGCGTCCGGCGGGGAGTCGCCGCGGCGGGCCTCGGACTGCCGCTGCAGCAGCCCCACCACCCGGGCGCGCACCCGTTCCCGGCCCAGGGCGTACGGGGGCTGCTCGCGGCGTACCTCGTCGACGACGCGGCGCAGCACGCCCTCGTCGACGCGCCAGCGGTAGGAGCCGTCGGAGACGGTGATCGGGCCGGTGGGACGGGAGATCCGGGCCCACAGGGCGCGGTGCAGCACCTGTGCCATCCGGGCGTCGTGCTTGAGCGTGGCGGCCGCGACGTCCTCCTCGGCGCGTACCGGCAGGTGGTCGAGCAGTTCGCCGACGGTCGCCTGGGTGACCTCCAGCTCGCCCAGGGCGGGCAGCACGGCTGAGATGTAGTGCAGGAACGAGCGGTTCGGCCCGATGATCATGACACCGGACCGGCGCAGCCGCTCGCGGTGCAGGTAGACCAGGTACGCGGCACGGTGCAGGCCGACCGCGGTCTTTCCGGTGCCGGGCGCGCCCTGTACGCAGATGGTGTCCTCCAGGTCGGCGCGGACCAGCTCGTCCTGCTCCGGCTGGATGGTCGCGACGATGTCGCGCATCGGGCCGACGCGGGGGCGCTCGATCTCGGCGGTGAGGATGGCGCTGCCGGTGCCGAGTTCCTGGCCGTGGTCGAGGTGCTCGTCCTCGAAGCTGGTCAGCGCCGTGCTGCCACCGGCCGGGGCGGGCGACCAGCCGAACCGGCGGCGCACCGCGACCTCCTGCGGGTCCCGGGCGCTGGCCTGGTAGAACCGGCGCGACATGGGCGCGCGCCAGTCGAGCACCAGCGGTTCGCCGACCGCGTCGGAGACGTGGCGGCGGCCGATGTGCCAGCGCTCCTCGGCGGCCATGGTCAGCTTGCCGAAGAACAGCGGCACCGCGGGGTCGTCGGACAGCTCCTTGATGCGCTGGGCCATCTGGCGGCCGAGCTGCTCGGCGGTGTACGCGTCCCCGGCGACCTGGTCGCCGACGGTGAACAGCTGCTCGGCGCGTTCCCGCATGGCCTTCAGCGCGGCGCGGGAGGTGACCAGGTGGGCCCGCTCGGCGGCCAGCTCTCCGGTGGGGGCGGGGGTCTCGTGGGTGGTCGGGGCGTGGGCGGTCATCGCCGTCCTCTCTACGGGAGAAAGATCGGCCGCCCGGCTCTGCGCTGGTAGAAAGCGCTGTCGGCAGTGCCCTTCGCAATCGACCGACCATGCTAGCTGTCATCGACGGGCAGTCACGTGATTTTCTTTACCGGTGAGCTCCGAGGGACTGCTGAAGATCACCGACCCGTCGGTGATGCGGGCGCTGGCGCACCCAGCCCGTATTGCGATCATGGACCATCTCTCCGCCACCGGTGAGGACGCGACGGCCACCGAGTGCGCTGAGATGGTCGGCCTGTCCCCCAGTGCGACCAGCTACCACCTGAGGGCGCTGGCCAAGGCGGGTCTGATCGAGGACGCGCCGAGCCGCGGCGACGGCCGGGAGCGGGTGTGGCGGGCCCGTACGCGCGGCTGGTCCCTGGAGGTGGGTCCGGACGGCGGCTCGGAGGCCCGTGCGGCGGAGAGCGCCGTGGCCGGGGTGTTCCTCGCCCAGGGCGACGAGCGGGTGCGCCGGTGGCTGTCGCGCTCCAGCCAGGAGACGACGCAGTGGTTCGACGCGGCGCTGATGAGCGAGTTCGGCATCGTCATCACGGCCGACGAGCTGACCGCGCTCACCGACAAGATGGCCGAGCTGCTGGAGCCGTACAAGGTGAGCCAGCGCCAGGAGGTGCCCGCCGACGCACGGCGGGTCACCTGCCAGATACGCGCGGTTCCGGTCGACTGACCGGGCGGGCCGCACAGGTCACACCTTCCGTGGGCAGCCCCCGAACGGTCGCCCCCGGCGGGTAGGCTCCCTGATCATGAACGCGGTGCAGCGTCCTCGGGTAGGGCACATCCAGTTCCTGAACTGTCTCCCGATCTACTGGGGACTGATGCGCTCGGGCGCCCTGATCGACGTCGAGTTGCGCAAGGACACCCCGGACCGGCTGAGCCGGTCGCTGGTCGAAGGCGACCTGGACATCGGCCCGATCTCGCTGGTGGAGTACCTGCGCCACGCGGACGAACTGCTGCTGCTGCCCGATCTCGCGGTCGGCTCCGACGGCCCGGTGCTGTCGGTCAACGTGGTGTCGACCAAGCCGCTGTCGGACCTCGACGGGGCCAAGGTCGCGCTGGGCAGCACCTCGCGCACGAGCGTGCTGCTGGCGCAGATGCTGCTGCTGGAGCGCTACAACGCCAGCCCCGAGTACTTCACCTGCCCGCCGGACCTGACCCAGATGCTGCTGGAGGCCGACGCGGCGGTGCTGATCGGCGACACGGCGCTGCGCGCGCTGTTCGAGGCGCCCAAGCGCGGGCTGGCCGTCACCGACCTGGGCCAGGCCTGGCGCGAGTGGACCGGCCTGCCGATGGTGTTCGCGGTGTGGGCGGTCCGGCGCGACTTCGCCGCCGCGCACCCGGGCCTGGTCAAGGACGTGCACCAGGCGTTCCTGCGCTCGCGTGACCTGTGCGTCGACAACCTCGACGAGGTCGCCGCGTCGGCGGCCCGCTGGGAGCCCTTCGACGCCGCCACGCTCGCCTCGTACTTCCGCGTGCTGGACTTCTCGCTGGGCAGCCGCCAGATCAACGGCCTGCGCGAGTTCGCCCGCCGGGCCGCGCTCGCGGGCGCCGCCCCCGCCCTGCCCGAAGGCGGCCCCGAGTTCATGGAACTCTGATCCGCCGACCCCCGCGGCCCACGCCCCCCGGAACGCGGCACCGCCTACCTTGATCGCTGTCTCTGGTCGAAACCCGCGGTTTAGCCAGAGGTTCTGACACGAAACGCCGATCATGTCCGGGCGGGCCGGATGGCACCGATCAAGCCCTGGCCATGGGGACGGTTCAGACCAGGGCGGTCTTGGTGCGGAGTTGGGTGGCGACGGATTTGGCGATGTCGCCGCCGTGGGACCAGGCGGTGCTCATCGGGAAGCGGGTCAGCACGGCCATGGTCCAGTTGTCGCCCAGGGCCAGGCAGTTGACGTTCCACTCGCTGGTGGCCTGCCGGTCGACCCAGCCGTTCTTGATGGCGATGCGGGACTGCTCGGCGGCCGGGAAGGCCTTGCGGATGCCGAAGTTGCCGGTGCCGCGCACCGCCCGCATCTCGCCGACGAGGTAGCTGGTCCAGGTCGGCCCGGCCGCCTTGCCGCTGCCGATGGCGTGCGCGATGCGGCAGGTGTCGCGGGCCGACAGCCGGGTGGTGCTCCAGCCGTCCCCGGCCTTGGAGTCGGTCAGCCCGCAGACGTCGATCAGGCGCGCGATCGTCGCCGACCTGCCCAGCTCCGCGTAGAGCGTCGAGGCGGGTCCGTTGGCGCTGTCGCGGATCATCGTGCGGATCTCGTTCATCCGGGCCGTGCTCGGCGTCTGCCCGGCCTCGGCGGCGCGGCGCAGGTAGTCGGCCGCCAGCCATGCCTTGATCATCGAAGCGGTCATGTTGGTCTGGTTGAAGTTCGGCGAACCGACGATCTTGCCGGTCTTCCGGTCCATCAGCGCCCAGCTCCACCAGGCACTGGTCTTGACGGTGACCAGCGCGCCCGGGTTGGGAGCGGCCAGCACGTCCACCGCGCCCTGCTCCACGCCGGGCGGGCCGGGCTGGACCGGCACGCTGCGCGCGACCGCGGACTCGGGAGTCGCCGAGGCGCTGGGCGAGGCGACAGGGTCCTGCCAGTGGGCGGCGGCGGCCGGTTCGCCGCCACGGGAGGCCAGCCAGAAACCGCCGCCGGTCAGCGCGGCCAGTCCGGCGGCGCCGGACAGCAGCGCGCGTCGACGGGTGAACAGTTCTGTCATGAGGGGGAGCTCCGAGGGGGGAGAGCGGTGCGGAGGGGTGGTCCGCCGAGGTCAGGGCGCCGGTGGCGTCACCAGCTGTCGCGCCACGTCGGCGCAGACGTCGGCCCCGTACTGCAGGCCGTTGTCGACGGGGTAGCGGGTCATCACATTCATGATCCAGTCATCGCTGATCGCGAGGCAGTTCAGGTGCCAGTTGCCGTCCGCGCCGATGGCCGTCCAGCCGTTCTTGATGGCGAGGGTGCGGGCGAGGGTGTCGGGTATGCCGTCGATGATGCCCCACCGGCCGCCGCCCGTGGTGGCGAACTGTTCCTCGGCGGCCGTGGAACCGGACACCGAGCGCATCTCGGAGAGCACCCAGCCGGTCCACTGCGGGCCCGCCGCGGTGCCGTCGGCGACGCACTGCGCGAGCCGGACCGCGTCGCGCGGCGACATCTGGGTACGGCTCCACCACTGGTCGAACAGCGTGGTGTCGGTGAGCCCGCAAACGTCGATCATCCGCTGGACGACCTCGTTGCCGCCGCCGGCCAGGTAGAGAGCCTGTGCGGCGCCGTCGTCGGAGTGCCTGATCGCGGCACTGGCGCGGGCCAGCTCATCGGGGGTGACGGTGCGCCCCGACTCGGCCGCGCGGCGCAGGTCGTCGGCGACGAGCCACACCTTGATCATCGACTCGGTGCTGCTGGTCCGCGTGGCGTTGCGGGACGCGATGATCTCGCCGGTATGCCGGTCGAGCATGGCGTATCCGATGAAGTCGCCGGTGAAGGTCAGGTTGACCCGGCCCGCCGTCAGCGAGCGGCTGGGCCGCTGCGCGGCGTGCGTGGCGCGCTGCTTCGCGGCGGCGGGGGTCTGGTCGGAGGACGCCGTCGGCGGGGCCGCCGCGGCGGGTGCCGCCTCGGGGACTGCGGCGGCGGCCGGGGACTGCGGAAGGCCGGCTTCGATGCTCACCTGGACATTGTGCGAGCCGGTGAGTGCCGAGGTGGCGGTAGGGGCGACCAGCGCGAGGACCAGTACGCCCAGCGCGGTCGTCGCGGCGGTGAACGGTGTGCGGCGGCGCATATCGAGGAGTGCTCCCGTTGACGGCATTGTCGTGGGTCGCCCGGGTATGGGGTGGTCCCGGATTGGCCGCAACGGTAGGTCGTACCGTCGTGAGCTGCCATTTCCGAGTCTTGCTCGCGCTCAGCCCAGCGGCCACCAGTGACGCAGGTCACGGCAGTCAAGTGCGTTGTGACAGTTGTTGCGCCGATACGCGAGAAGCTGTAACACTGGCCGCATGGAGACGGGTATGCCTGCGGTGGCGGGCGCGGAGCGGCTGCTCGGCGAGGTCGAGGAGGCCGAGGCGGCGCTGCGTGAGGCCGCCGAGCGGGCGCTGGACGGCGAGGCGTCCTTCGATGCGGTGATCGCCGCCGACCAGAAGATCGAACCGCGCGACGCCATGCCCGACGCGTACCGGGCCGGGTTGATCCGCCAGATCGCCCAGCACGCGCACTCCGAGATCATCGGCATGCAGCCCGAGGGCAACTGGATCAGCCGGGCCCCCTCGCTGCGGCGCAAGGCCATCCTGCTGGCCAAGGTGCAGGACGAGGCCGGGCACGGGCTCTACCTGTACGCGGCCGCGGAGACGCTGGGCGTCAGCCGGGCCGAGCTGGACACCGCGCTGCTCACCGGCAAGCAGAAGTACAGCTCGATCTTCAACTACCCCACGCTGAGCTGGGCCGACATGGGTGCGATCGGCTGGCTGGTGGACGGCGCGGCGATCGTGAACCAGGTCCCGCTGTGCCGCTGCTCGTACGGGCCCTACGCGCGGGCCATGATCCGGGTGTGCAAGGAGGAGTCCTTCCACCAGCGCCAGGGCTACCAGTCGCTGTACGTGCTCGCCCAGGGCACCCCGGAGCAGCGGGCGATGGCGCAGGACGCGGTCGACCGCTGGTGGTATCCGTCGCTGGCGATGTTCGGCCCGCCGGACGCGGACTCGACCCACTCGGCGCAGTCCATGGCGTGGAAGGTCAAGCGCTTCTCCAACGACGAGCTGCGCCAGCGCTTCGTCGACATGTGCGTGCCGCAGGCGGAGATCCTGGGCGTGACACTGCCCGACCCGAACCTGACCTGGAACGAGCTGCGCGGCCACTACGACTACACGTCTCCCGACTTCGACGAGCTGATGCGCGTGGTCAAGGGCGACGGCCCCTGCAGCCGCCAGCGGCTGGCACACCGCAACCGGGCACACGAGGACGGCGCCTGGGTGCGCGAGGCCGCCGCGGCGTACGCGGCGAAGAAGAACAGGAAGGTAATGGCGTGACCAGTGACGTTCCCCTGTGGGAGGTGTTCGTCCGGCCCCGGCGCGGGCTGGCCCACACCCATGCCGGCAGCCTGCACGCGCCGGACGCGGACATGGCCCTGCGCCACGCCCGTGACCTGTACACCCGCCGTCAGGAGGGCGTCTCCATCTGGGTGGTGCCCGCCGCCGAGATCACGGCGTCGAGCCCGGACGAGAAGGACTCCTTCTTCGACCCGGCCGCCGACAAGATCTACCGGCACCCGACGTTCTACGAGCTGCCCGAAGGTGTGGCCCACCTGTGAGCGAGCGGATGGAGCTGCTGGCCCTCGGCGACGACGCGCTGATCGCGGCGCAGCGGCTGGCCGAGTGGGTGTCGCGCGCGCCCACCCTGGAGGAGGACGTGGCGCTGGCCAACATCGCCCTCGACCAGCTCGGCGCGGCCCGGATGCTGCTGGCCACCGTGGGCGACGAGGACGAGCTGGCCTACCGGCGCGACGACCACCAGTTCCGCAACTGCCTGCTGGCCGAGCTGCCGCTCGGGCCGAGCCGGGGCGACCTGGACTTCGGCTGGACGATGAGCTGGCTGCTGATGCTGTCGGCGGCGCAGCTGCTGCGCTACACCGACCTCGCGGCCGTCGCCGACGAGCACGCGGCGGGCATCGGGGCGAAGGCGGTCAAGGAGTCGACGTACCACCTCGACCACGCCACGATGTGGATGCACCGGCTCGGCGGCGGCACCGAGCAGTCGCACCGCCGGGTGCAGGAGGCCGTGGACGCGCTGTGGCCCTACGGCCACGAGCTGACCGAGGGCGTACGCGACCGCTGGCTCGCGATCGTCGAACCGGTGCTCGCCGAGGCCGGGCTGACCAGGCCCGCCGACCGCTGGCGGCCCGACGGCGGCCGGGTCGGACGGCACACCGAGCACCTGAGCTACCTGCTGGCCGAGATGCAGTCCCTGCACCGGGCCCATCCCGGAGCGCAGTGGTGACCACCGGCGGCCCGGGGAGGAGAGCGTGATGACGACGGTGCGGACGGACCTCGCCGACATCGCCGGGGCGGTGCCCGACCCGGAGCTGCGCGTGGTGACCATCGGCGAGCTGGGCATCGTGCGCGGGGCCGAGACGGCCGAGGACGGCCGGGTGGTCGTGACGATCACGCCGACCTACTCGGGTTGCCCGGCGATGGACGCGATCCGGGACGACATCCGCTCGGCGCTGGCCGGTGCCGGGTTCGCCGACGTGGAGGTCAGGACCGTGCTCAGCCCGGCCTGGTCCACCGACATGATCACCGAGTCGGGCTGGGCGGCGCTGGAGCGCACCGGCATCGCCGCGCCGGGGGCGTCCGGCACACCGACCTGCCCGCGCTGCGCGCACCAGGGACAGCCGACGCCGGTGCTGCAGATCAGCCGGTACGCCTCGACGCCGTGTCAGAGCCTGTGGAGCTGCCGCTCCTGCCTGGAACCCTTCAACGCGATCAAGAAACTGTGAGCACGCCGCTGTGAGCACGACCTTCCACGAGCTGACCGTCACCGCCGTCGAGCCGCTGACCCCGTCCGCGGTGGCGCTGACCTTCGCGGTCCCCGCCGAGCTGCGCCAGGCCTTCGCGTTCCGGCCGGGACAGCACGTCACCGTACGGCTGGACGACGAGCTGCGCCGCTCGTACTCGATCTGCTCGACCCCCGCGCAGCTGCGCGACCGGGGCACGCTGACGATCGGGGTGAAGCGGGTGCCGGGCGGGGTCTTCTCCACCCGGGCGCAGGGGCTCGCGGCGGGCGAGACGCTGCCCGTGCTGCCGCCGCTGGGCCGGTTCACCACCGAACTGGACCCGGCCCGCGCGCGCCGCTACGGCGCGATCGTGGCGGGGTCCGGGATCACGCCGGTGCTGTCGCTGGTGTCGACCGCGCTGGAGACCGAGCCGGGCAGCACGTTCGCGGTGCTCTGTGGCAACCGCAGCGCGGCCGAGGTGATGTTCGCCGACGCGCTGGCCGACCTGAAGGACCGCTTCCCGGGGCGGCTGCAGCTGGTGCACGTGCTCTCCCGCGAGATGCAGCCCAGTGAGCTGCTGTCCGGGCGGCTGGACGCCGACCGGGTGACCACGCTGCTGCGCGAGTTCGACCTGGCCGGGGTGCAGGAGTGGTTCCTGTGCGGGCCGCTGGGCGTGGTGCGCGCGGCGCGCGAGGCGCTGGCGGCGGCCGACGCGAAGGGCAAGGTGCACGTCGAGCTGTTCCACGCCGAGGAGGTCGCGCCCGCGGTCGTCGACGTGACGGGCGGCGACGTCGAGGTGTCCATCCTCCTGGACGGACGGTCGACCGACTTCACCATGGACCGCTCCGAGCGGGTGCTGGACGCGGCGCTGCGGCACCGCGGCGAGCTGCCGTACGCGTGCAAGGGCGGGGTCTGCTCGACCTGCCGCGCGAAGGTCGTCTCCGGCGGGGTGCAGATGGCCGCCAACTGGGCGCTGGAGCCCGACGAGCTGGCCGCAGGATACGTGCTGACCTGTCAGTCGAGCCCGACGAGCGAGGCGCTGGTGCTCGACTTCGACGCCTGACGGACAGATCCGTCGTTCCCGATCATCGGGGACGTCTTCCCCGGTCACGGCCGGTGGCGGCGGGGTGTGTGACGGACCAGCCAGTTCCGGCACGGCGGCGACCCGATAGTCTCGGGGCGTGACTGCGAACCGGGAGATCGACAGCATCGTGCAGCGGGCCGCGGACGGCGGCCGGATCAGCTCCGAGGAGGCGCTGCTGCTGTACACCGACGCGCCGTTCCACGCGCTCGGTGAGGCCGCGGACGCGGTGCGCCGCCGCCGCTACCCGGACGGCGTCGTCACGTACCTGATCGATCGCAACATCAACTACACCAACGTGTGCGTGACGGCGTGCAAGTTCTGCGCCTTCTACCGGGCCCCCAAGCACAGCGAGGGCTGGACCCACGACACGGCCGAGATCCTGCGCCGCTGCGGCGAGGCGGTCGAGCTCGGCGCGACCCAGGTGATGCTCCAGGGCGGCCACCACCCCGAGTACGGCGTGGACTACTACGAGACGCTGTTCGCCTCGGTGAAGCAGGCGTATCCGCAGCTCATGATCCACTCGATCGGGCCCAGCGAGATCCTGCACATGGCCAAGGTCTCCGGCGTCTCCATCGAGGAGGCCGTGGTCCGCATCAAGGCAGCCGGGCTGGACTCGATCGCGGGCGCGGGCGCGGAGATGCTGCCCGACCGCCCGCGCAAGGCGATCGCCCCGCTCAAGGAGTCGGGCGCGCGCTGGCTGGAGGCCATGGAGGTGGCGCACCGGCACGGCGTCGAGTCCACCGCGACCATGATGATGGGCACCGGCGAGACCAACGCCGAGCGCATCGAGCACCTGACGATGATCCGCGACGTGCAGGACCGCACCGGAGGCTTCCGCGCCTTCATCCCGTGGACCTACCAGCCCGAGAACAACCACCTCAAGGGGCGTACGCAGGCGACCTCGCTGGAGTACCTGCGCCTGATCGCGGTGGCCCGGCTGTTCTTCGACAACGTGGCGCACCTGCAGGCCTCCTGGCTGACCACCGGCAAGGACGTGGGCCAGGTCGCGCTGCACATGGGCGTGGACGACCTGGGCTCGATCATGCTGGAGGAGAACGTCATCTCCTCGGCCGGTGCCAAGCACCGCTCGAACCTGCACGACCTGATCCAGCTCATCCGCACCGCCGGCCGCATCCCGGCCCAGCGCGACACCCTCTACCGTCACCTCCGGGTCCACTGGACCCCCGAGGACGACCCGACGGACGATCGCGTGACCTCGCACTTCTCCTCGATCGCCATCGAGGGCGGCGGCGTCGGCCGCCAGCTCCCCCTGGTCGAGGCCCGCTGAGCGGTCGCCGCGCCCTGGCCAAGATCGCCGTTTCGGGTCAGAAAGTGGAGTCGGACCTCACTTTCTGACCCGAAATCGTGATCATCCCCACGCGGTGCGTGACTGATCGGCCTATGGGCCGCCACCCCGACGCCCGGATACCGTCCAGGGTTGGCGATTCGTGGGAGGACGGCGATGAAACGGCACGTGATCAGGCTCGCGACGGTGCTGACGGCACTGGTCGCCGGGCTGGGCCTCGTCGCATCCCCCGCGTGGGCGGCCGACGCCGATCTCAAGGTGCGGTCGAGCGACGACGCGAACGGTGGCCTCGGGCAGACCGTGAGCGTGTCGGTGGGCATCGCCGACAACGGCCCCGATCCGATCGGGATGGACGCCGTGACGCTGACCTACCGCGCTCCGGCCGGCGCAGTGATCGTCCGGGCGAACGGCGGGACGAACTGCCAGTTCAACGCTTCCCGCACGACGGCCCGCTGTCAACTGGCGGCTGGATGGCGTGGCGAGATCGCCCTCAAGAAGCCCGGCGAGTTCGCCAGCCGCAACCTCGACCTGCGGATCGACGGCAAGATCACCGCGCCCGGCGCGTTCACCGTGGCCTGCGGCTGCGACCCGAAGAAGGGCAACAACGCCACGAACGTCGTGGTCAACGGGGTCACCAAGCCGGTGCCGCCGAGCGCGTCGCCCAAGCCGTCGGTGAAGCCGTCGCCCTCCGCGTCGCCGTCGGCGAGCCCGTCGGCGACCCCGAGCGAGACCCCCGAGACCACGGAGGAGCCGGGGGCCGAGGAGTCGACGGACCCGGTCGTGGCCGCGCCGTCGGAGCCGGGTTCCTCCGGCGACTCGCTGGTGAGCGGGATGATGCTGGTCGGCTTCGGGGTCGTCCTGCTAGGCCTGGTCGGCCTGGGTGGCGCGGTGTACCTGTGGCGGGTACGCGCCGGTCGCGACGATGACGACGATGACGACGGCGGCCCCGACATGGACGCGACCCAGGTGATCCGGTAGCGCAGTGTGGCGGCCGCCGCAGCGCGCCTGGACGGCGTTTGGCAGAGTGGCGATGTGAGCCGCGCAGACCTGGATAAAGAGCCGTACGAGATCGCCGCCATGTTCGACGGCGTCGCGGAGAAGTACGACAAGACCAACTCCGTGCTGTCGTTCGGCCAGGACAAGGGCTGGCGGCGCGCCACCCGGTCCGCGCTGGGCCTCAAGCGTGGCGAGAAGGTGCTCGACCTGGGCGCGGGCACCGGTGTATCCACCGAGGAACTGGCCCGCTCGGGGGCGTACGTGGTCGGCGTCGACCTGTCGCTGGGCATGCTGGCGGTGGGCCGCCGGGACCGGCCGCACGTGCCGCTGGTCGCCGGGGACGCGCTCGCGCTGCCGTTCCCCGATGCCACCTTCGACGCGGTGACCACGTCGTTCGTTATCCGCAACGTGGCGAACACCCCGGCCGCGCTGCGGGAGCTGGCCCGGGTCACCAAGCCCGGCGGCCGCCTGGTGATCTGTGAGTTCTCGCACCCCGTCAACGGCGCGTTCCGCACCGTCTACCTGCAGTACCTGATGCGCTCGCTGCCCGCGGTGGCCCGCAAGGTGTCCAGCAACCCCGAGGCGTACGTGTACCTCGCCGAGTCGATCCGGGCGTGGCCGAACCAGAACGAGTTCGCGAAGATCATCGGCGAGAACTCGTGGTCGCAGGTGAAGTACCGGAACCTGACCGGCGGCATCGTGGCGCTGCACAAGGCCGTCAAGCCCGCCTGATCCCCGCGTTCGCCGGACACGGCGCGCCCCGCCGCCGCAGGATCGAACCATGCGGCAGGACGAGAGCGCGGTCATCGGCGTACTCGGCGGCGGGTTCGGCGAACCGCCGGTGCGCGTCGCCGACCTGGAGGAGGCGGCCCGGCGCAGGTCGGCTGCCCGGGGCGCGACGCATCCCGCCCCGCCGCCCGCCCCGGATCCCGGCGTGCCGCCCGATCCCGATCCGGACCGGGTTCCCGAGCCGACCCCGGATCCCCAGCCCGGACCGCCGTGACGGTGCCGTGTCGTCCGCCCTGCCTGCGGACCTGGTCGCGCGCTGGGAGCGCGGCCGGGCCGAATGTGCAGTTAGGTTCACCTAACCACTACGGGTCCTTGACGCAGTTCTAGACTGCACGCCGGACTAGCTTGTGAAGACTTTCACGAGCCCCGAACGAGCGTTAAGGCCGAGGTGGAGGTGAGCATGACACCGACCGATGTCGATGCGGATGTGATCGTCGTTGGAGCCGGTCCCGGTGGCTCCGCCGCTGCCTATCACCTTGCCAAGCATGGTGCGAAGGTGCTGCTGCTGGAGAAGACCGAGTTCCCGCGGGAGAAGGTCTGCGGCGACGGGCTGACCCCGCGCGCGGTCAAGCAGCTGATCGACATGGGCGTGGACGTCAGCCCCGAAGCCGGTTGGCTGCACAACAAGGGCCTGCGGGTCATCGGCGGCGGCGTACGGCTGGAGCTGGACTGGCCCGACCTGGCCAGCTTCCCCGACTTCGGCCTCGTGCGCACGCGCATGGACTTCGACGACATGCTCGCCCAGCGGGCCGTCGCGGCGGGTGCGGACCTGCGCACCGGCCACAACGTGACCGGCCCGGTGCTGGACACCGACGGCCGCGTGGTCGGCGTCGAGGTGCGTACGCCCGATGGCGACCGGACGCTGCGCTCGCACCTGGTGGTGGCCGCCGACGGCGTGTCCGGCCGGTTCGCGCTCGCGCTGGGCATGGCCAAGCGCGAGGACCGCCCGATGGGCGTCGCGGTGCGCCGTTACTACCACAGCCCGGTCAAGGCCAACGACGACTACCTGGAGTCCTGGCTCGAACTGCGCAGCCGTGAGGCGGGGGCGGCGCAGCTGCCCGGCTACGGCTGGATCTTCGGCCTGGGCGACGGCCGCGTGAACGTGGGCCTGGGCGTGCTCAACTCCTCCAAGGCCTACCAGGCGACGAACTACCGCACGATGCTCACCGACTGGATCGGCAGCACCCCCGAGGAGTGGGGTCTGACCGAGGCCAACGCCGACGGCAAGATCCTCGGCGCGGCCCTGCCGATGGGTTTCAACCGCACGCCCCACTACACGCGGGGGATGATGCTGGTGGGTGACTCGGGCGGCATGGTCAACCCCTTCAACGGCGAGGGCATCGCGTACGCGATGGAGTCCGGCCAGCTGGCGGCGGAGGTGCTGATCCAGGCACTCGCACGCCCGGCGGGCCCGGCCCGGGAGCTGGCCCTGCAGGCGTACGCGACGGAGCTCAAGCGCCGGTTCGGCGGTTACTACCGCGTCGGCGGGATCTTCGTGAAGCTGATCGGCAATCCGCAGATCATGAAGGTGGCGACGAAGCACGGCATGCCGCATCCCACGCTGATGCGGTTCGTGCTCAAGCTGCTGGCCAACCTCACCGATCCGCGGGGCGGCGACTCCATGGACCGGATCATCAATGCCATGTCCCGCGTGGCACCCGCGGTGTAGCGGGCCGCGGGGCGAGGATCATAATCCGAGCTGCAAGCAGGCGAAACACTATCAACCGGGAAGAAAGGACGTAGGCAGGTGTCGCTCTCCGCGTACGTGCCCATCGTTGGGCTCTTCGCGCTGGCCGCGGCCTTCGGGCTTTTCTCGGTCACGGCCGCGCCCTTCATCGGACCCCGCCGCTTCAACAAGGCGAAGCTCGACGCCTACGAGTGCGGTATCGAGCCGACCCCGCAGCCGATCGGCGGCGGGCGCTTCCCGATCAAGTTCTACTTGACCGCGATGCTCTTCATCGTCTTCGACATCGAGATCATCTTTCTGTACCCCTGGGCCGTCACCTTCGACGCGTTCCAGGGGGCATTCGTCTTCGTCGAGATGCTTCTGTTCATCGGCACGGTGTTCGTCGCGTACGCCTACGTATGGCGTCGCGGCGGCCTGGATTGGGACTGACATGGGACTCGAAGAGAAGCTCCCCTCCGGGGTGCTGCTCACCACCGTTCAGGGGCTCGTCAACTGGACCCGTAAGGCCAGCTTCTGGCCCGCCACCTTCGGCCTGGCATGCTGCGCCATCGAGATGATGGCCACCGGCGCGGCCCGATTCGACTCGGGCCGCTTCGGCATGGAGGTCTTCCGGGCGTCGCCCCGCCAGGCCGACCTGATGATCGTGGCCGGCCGGGTGAGCCAGAAGATGGCCCCGGTGCTGCGCCAGATCTACGACCAGATGCCCGAGCCCCGCTGGGTGCTGTCGATGGGCGTCTGCGCCTCGTCGGGCGGCATGTTCAACAACTACGCGATCGTGCAGGGCGTGGACCACATCGTCCCCGTCGACATGTACCTGCCGGGCTGTCCGCCGCGGCCGGAGATGCTGCTCGACGCGATCCTCAAGCTGCACGACAAGATCCTCGCCGAGCCGCTGGGCGCCGGTGGCCGCAAGATGCTGGCCGCGAAAGAAGCCCGCGAGGGTAGGCCCGTGGTCGCGCCGGGCGCGATGCCGTCGAGCTACCGCTACAACAAGGCGCTGCGCGCCGAGTGGGAGCAGGCCGCCGCCGAGGGCCGCGAGGAGCAGCTGCGGATCACCAAGTGGATGGAGCGGGGGAACCACCGGTGACTCAGCCTGAAGGACTCTTTGGCGTCACCGGCACCGGTGACACCTCCGGCATGGGCGGCCTGGTCCGCAATCGGCCGGTGCAGCTCGACGCGGCCCGGCCGTACGGCGGCTGGTACGACGAGGTCGTCGACGCGCTGGAGGAGGCCTACCCGGGCTTCTCCGACGCGATCGAGCGGGTCGTCATCGACCGTGGCGAGCTGACCCTGCACATCGTCCCGGCGAAGATCGCCGAGGTGTGCCAGATCCTGCGCGACGACATGTCGCTGCGCTACGAGCTGTGCTCGTCGGTGTCCGGGGTCGACTACATCGCCGAGGAGCGCCGCCTGCACGTGGTGTACCACCTCACCTCGATGACGTACCGCCGCCGCATCCGCCTGGAGTGCGCGGTCACCGCGGCCGAGCCGCACCTGCCCAGCGTGACCACGGTCTACCCGACCGCGGACTGGCAGGAGCGGGAGACCTACGACATGTTCGGCGTCATCTTCGACGGTCACCCGAACCTGACCCGCATCCTCATGCCGGACGACTGGGACGGCCACCCGCAGCGCAAGGACTACCCGCTGGGCGGCGTGCCGGTCGAGTACAAGGGCGCCGAGATCCCGCCGCCCGACAGCCGGAGGGCTTACCGGTGAGCGCGAGGAACGAAGCGAAGCGGAGTACCGCAAGCGCCACCATCAGGAGGCACCGATGAGCAACGCTGGTTACGCGCAGGAGCGCGAGACGACCGAGGGCAAGGTCTTCACGGTCACCGGCGGCGACTGGGACTCGATCGTCTCGGGTGTCGACCCGATGCACGACGAGCGGATCGTCGTCAACATGGGTCCCCAGCACCCGTCCACGCACGGCGTGCTGCGCCTGGTGCTGGAGATGGAGGGCGAGACCGTCACCGAGGCCCGCCTCGTCGTCGGCTACCTGCACACGGGCATCGAGAAGAACATGGAGTACCGCACCTGGACGCAGGGCTCCACGTTCGTGACCCGCATGGACTACCTCGCCCCGATCTTCAACGAGACGGCGTACAGCCTCGCGGTGGAGAAGCTGCTGGGCATCGAGGACCAGATCACGGACCGGGCCAACACGATCCGTGTGCTGATGATGGAGCTCAACCGGATCTCGTCGCACCTGGTGTGGCTGGCGACGACCGGCATGGAGCTCGGCGCGCTGTCGATGATGATCTACGGCTTCCGTGAGCGCGAGTTCATCCTCGACATCTTCGAGATGATCACCGGTCTGCGCATGAACATGGCCTACGTGCGCCCGGGCGGCGTCGCGCAGGACGTGCCGGACACCGCGATCGCGAAGATCCGCGAGTTCCTCGACTTCATGCCCAAGCGCATCAAGGAGTACGAGGATCTGCTCTCCGGCCAGCCGATCTGGACCGCCCGCACCAAGGGCGTCGCGGTGCTGGACGTGACCGGCTGCGTGGCGCTCGGCGTCACCGGCCCGGTGCTGCGCAGCTCGGGCCTGGCCTGGGACCTGCGCAAGACCATGCCGTACTGCGGTTACGAGACCTACGACTTCGAGGTGCCGACCCAGCCCGAGGGTGACGTGTACGCGCGTTACCTGGTGCGCCTGGCGGAGATGCGCGAGTCGCTGAAGATCATCGAGCAGGCGCTGGACCGGCTCAAGCCCGGCCGGATCATGGTCGAGGACCGGAAGATCGCCTGGCCCGCGCAGCTCGCGCTCGGCAACGACGGCCTGGGCAACTCGCTGGAGCACGTCGCGCACATCATGGGCCAGTCCATGGAGTCCCTGATCCACCACTTCAAGCTGGTCACCGAGGGCTTCCGGGTCCCGCCGGGCCAGGTGTACGTGCCGATCGAGGGCCCGCGCGGCGAGCTGGGCGCGCACGTGATCTCGGATGGGGGCACCCGGCCGTTCCGGGTGCACATGCGGGAGCCGAGCTTCGTGAACCTGCAGGCAATTCCGGCCATGGCCGAGGGCGGCCTGCTGGCGGACGTGATCGCGGGTGGGGCCAGCCTCGACCCGGTGATGGGTGGGTGTGACCGATGACAGCGCCGCAGAAGTCGGTGGACGTGTTCGACGACAAGACCCGGGAGCTGGCGCGCGAGATCGTCGCGCGCTTCCCGGAGGGCAAGGAGCGCTCGGCACTGCTGCCGATGCTGCACCTGGTCCAGTCGGTCGAGGGGTACGTCTCCCCGGCCGGCGTCTCGTTCTGCGCCGAGCAGCTCAACCTGACCAAGGCCCAGGTCGGCGCGGTCGCCACCTTCTACACCATGTACAAGCGCCGCCCGACCGGCGAGTACCTGGTCAGCGTCTGCACCAACACCCTGTGCAACGTGCTCGGCGGGCAGGAGGTCTACGACACGCTGTCGGAGACCCTGGGCGTCGGCCACGACGAGACCACCGAGGACGGCAAGATCACGCTGGAGCACGCCGAGTGCCTCGCCGCGTGTGACTACGCCCCGGTGCTCACCGTCAACTACGACTTCTTCGACAACGTGACCCCGGAGAGCGCGCTCGACGTGGTCGGCAAGCTCAAGTCCGGGCAGCGGCCGATGCCGACCCGCGGCGCGCGGCTGTGCTCGTTGAAGGAGACGGCGTTGCAGCTGGCGGGCTTCGCCGACGAGCGCGAGGGCGCGGTCGCCGACGGCCCGGCGGGAGATTCCACCCTGCGCGGCGTACGCCTGGCGCAGCAGCACGGGATCAGCCCGGCCGGTTTCGACATCAACACGCCCATCCCGACTCCCTCGAAGGAGGCGGCGAAGTGAGCACTCCGAGTGCCGGCACCCTGGCCAAGCTCACCCCTGTCCTCACCAAGCGCTGGCTGTCCCCCGACGCCTGGCGCCTCGACGTGTACGAGCGCCTGGACGGTTACGCCGCCCTGCGCAAGGCGCTGGCCGTGCACCCCGACGACCTGATCGCCCTGATCAAGGACTCCGGTCTGCGCGGCCGCGGCGGCGCGGGCTTCCCGACCGGGCTCAAGTGGGGCTTCATCCCGCAGAACGACGGCAAGCCGCACTACCTGGTCGTCAACGCGGACGAGGGCGAGCCGGGCACCTGCAAGGACCTGCCGCTGATGTCGCACGACCCGCACTCGCTGGTCGAGGGCGTCATCATCGCCTCGTACGCGATCCGCGCCAACCGCGCCTACATCTACATCCGTGGTGAGGCCGTGCAGGCCGCGCGGCGGCTGCGGCACGCGGTGGCCGAGGCCTACAAGGCCGGCTACCTCGGCAAGAACATCCTGGGCACCGGGTACGACCTCGACCTGGTGGTGCACTCGGGCGCGGGTGCGTACATCTGCGGCGAGGAGACGGCGCTGCTGGACTCGCTGGAGGGCTTCCGCGGCCAGCCTCGGCTGCGCCCGCCGTTCCCGGCGACGCACGGCCTCTACGCCAGCCCCACCGTCGTCAACAACGTGGGCACCATCGCCAGCGTGCCGTACATCGTGCTGGGCGGGGCCGCCTGGTGGAAGACGATGGGCACCGAGAAGTCGTCCGGCCCGATGATCTACTCGTTGTCCGGCCGGGTGAAGAACCCGGGCCAGTACGAGTGCTCGATGGGCATCACGCTGCGCGAGCTGATCGAGCTGGCGGGCGGCATGCAGGACGGCCACCAGCTGCGCTTCTGGACCCCGGGCGGCTCGTCGACGCCGCTGCTGACCGGTGACCACATCGACACCGCGATGGACTTCGAGTCGGTCGCGGCGGCGGGCTCGATCCTGGGCACCACCGCCGTGCAGCTGTTCAGCGACCAGGACTGCCCGGTCTACGCGACGTACCGGTGGCTGGAGTTCTACCACCACGAGTCGTGTGGCAAGTGCACCCCGTGCCGCGAGGGCAACTACTGGATGGTGCGGGTCTACCGCCGCATCCTGTCCGGCGAGGGCACGCTCGAGGACCTGGACACGCTGCTGGACACCGCGGCCAACATCCTGGGCCGCTCCTTCTGCGGTCTCGGGGACGGCGCGACCAGCCCGGTGACCTCCTCCCTGCAGTACTTCAAGCAGGACTACCTGGACTACATCGAGGGTCGCAAGGCGCCGAAGCTCAGCGCCCACGCCCTGGCAGGAGCGCACTGACTATGAGCCAGGAAGTACAGAAGCACACCGACACCGTCACCCTGTCCATCGACGGCATCGAGGTGACCGCGCCCAAGGGCGAGCTGGTCATCCGCACCGCCGAGCGGCTGGGCATCGACATCCCGCGGTTCTGCGACCACCCGCTGCTGGCCCCGGCCGGCGCCTGCCGCCAGTGCCTGGTGGACGTGGAGGGCCAGCGCAAGCCGGTCGCCTCGTGCACCCAGACGGTCGCCGACGGCATGGTGGTGCGTACGCAGCTCACCTCCGAGGTCGCCCGCAAGGCCCAGGAGGGTGTGATGGAGCTGCTGCTCATCAACCACCCGCTGGACTGCCCCATGTGCGACAAGGGCGGCGAGTGCCCGCTGCAGAACCAGGCGATGCAGGTCGGCCGCCCGGAGTCGCGCTTCCGCGAGGAGAAGCGCGAGTACCAGAAGCCGATCAACATCTCGGCGCAGGTGCTGCTCGACCGCGAGCGCTGCGTGCTCTGCCAGCGCTGCACCCGGTTCTCCGAGGAGATCGCGGGCGACAAGTTCATCGACCTGATGGACCGGTCGTCGGCCGAGCAGATCGGCATCTACCGCGACGCCTCGTTCGGGCACTCCCACGAGCACGGCACGATCGACGAGCTGGCCTACGACCAGGACGACCCGGAGTCCGGCGACGTCCCGTTCAACTCCTACTTCTCGGGCAACACGATCCAGATCTGCCCGGTCGGCGCACTCACCAGCGAGCAGTACCGCTTCCGTGCCCGGCCGTTCGACCTGGTGTCCTCGCCGAGCAAGTGCGAGCACTGCGCGTCGGGCTGCGACATGCGCACCGACCACCGCCGCGGCAAGGTGCTGCGCCGGCTGGCCGGTAACGACCCGCAGGTCAACGAGGAGTGGAACTGCGACAAGGGCCGGTGGGGCTTCCGCTACGCCACCGCCTTCGACCGGCTCACCACCCCGCTGGTGCGCGACAAGGAGACCGGCGAGCTGCGCGAGGCCTCCTGGACCGAGGCGATCACCGTCGCGGCCGAGGGCCTGCGGGCGGCGCGGGACGGCGCGTACGGCGTCGGCGTGCTGACCGGCGGCCGGCTGACCGTCGAGGACGCGTATGCGTACGCGAAGTTCACCCGGATCGTGCTGGCCAGCAACGACATCGACTTCCGGGCCCGCCCGCTGTCGGCGGAGGAGGCCGGGTTCCTGGCGTCGTCGGTCGTCGGCGAGCAGGCGGTCACCTACACCGATTTGGAGCAGGCCAAGCACGTGGTGCTGGTCGGCTTCGAGCCGGAGGAGGAGAGCCCGATCATCCTGCTCCGCCTGCGCAAGGCGGCGGCCAAGGGCAAGCTCAAGGTCACCTCGGTGGCCCCGTTCCTGACCCGCGGCACGGAGAAGGCCGGCGCGACGCTGGTCGCCTGCGTGCCCGGCCAGGAGCCGGCGGCGCTGTCCAACCTGGAGGGCGTCGAGCCGGGCACGATCGTGCTGGTCGGCGAGCGCCTGGCGACGGTCCGCGGCGGCTTCTCCGCGGCGGCGGCCCTGGCCGCGCGCACCGGCGCGAAGCTGGCCTGGGTGCCGCGGCGCGCGGGTGACCGCGGCGCGGTCGACGCGGGCTGCCTGCCCACGCTGCTGCCCGGTGGCCGTTCGGTCGCCGACGCGGCGGCACGGGCCGAGCTGTCGGCGGCCTGGGGCGTCGCGGCGGGCGTCATCCCGAGCAAGACCGGCCGCGACACCGACGAGATCCTGGCCGCGGCTGCCGCGGGCAAGCTCGGCGCGCTGGTCGTGGCGGGCGTCGACCCGGCCGACCTGAGCGACCCGAAGGCCGCCGAGGAAGCGCTGGACAAGGTCGGCTTCCTGGTCTCGCTGGAACTGCGGATGAGCGCCGTGTCCCGGCGCGCGAACGTGGTGTTCCCGGTCGCCGCGCCCGCCGAGAAGGCGGGCTCGTACGTGAACTGGGAGGGCCGCCTGCGCACCTACGAGCAGGCGCTGGAGACCCCGAACACGGGTGCGAAGCTGACCGACGCCCGGGTGCTCGACGCGCTGGCCGCCCGCCTGGGTGTCACGCTGGGCACCGGTGACGTGCTCGCGGTGCGCCGCGAACTGGGCAGCCTGCCCGCGACCGGCGCGCAGCGCCCGGCCGCACCGGCGGAGACGGGCGCGGCCGCGCCCACGCTGAAGCAGAACGAGGCGATCCTGGCCAGCTGGGCGCAGCTGATCGACCTGGGCAGCCTCACCGACGGCGACGAGGTGCTGGCCGGCACCGCCCGCCCGCCGGTGGTGCGCCTGTCGAAGGCCCGCGCGACCGCGCTGGGTGTCGCCGACGGCGACCCGGTGACCGTCGGGACCGCGCGGGGTGCGATCACCCTGCCGGCCGCGATCACCGAGATCGCCGATGACGTCGTCTGGGTGCCGACCAACTCCCCGGGTTCCACGCTGCGCCGCACGCTGGGCGCGGACGCGGGTGCGGTCGTGACCGTGAGCGGAGGAAGCAAATGATCCTCGCCCCCATCGGTTTCCTGGCGGAGGACCCGGTAACCGGCGATCCGACGCTGGCCGACTTCGGGCATGACCCGTGGTGGCTCGTCCTCGTCAAGGTGGTCGGCGTCTTCGTCTTCCTCGTGGTGATGACGCTGTTCACCATCTGGTACGAGCGCCGCGTGGTGGCCCGGATGCAGGTGCGTCCCGGCCCCAACCGGCACGGGCCCTTCGGTCTGCTCCAGTCGCTGGCCGACGGTCTGAAGCTGGCGTTCAAGGAAGACATCATGCCGCTCAAGGCGGACAAGGTGGTCTTCTTCATCGCGCCGGTGATCTCGACCGTGTGCGCCTTCACGGCGTTCTCGATCATGCCGTTCGGCCCGTTCGTGTCGATGTTCGGCACGCGCACGCCGCTGCAGCTGACCGACATCCCGGTGGCGGTGCTGCTGGTGCTGGCCTGCTCCGGCATGGGCATCTACGGCATCGTGCTGGGCGGCTGGGCCTCCGGCTCGACCTACCCGCTGCTCGGCGGCCTGCGCTCGGCGGCCCAGCTGGTCTCGTACGAGGTCGCGATGGGCCTGTCGTTCGTGGCCGTGTTCATGACCGCGGGCACGATGAGCACCTCGGAGATCGTCAACGCGCAGGCGCAGGGTTCGCCGGTCAACCTGTTCGGCTTCGAGTTCACCGCGCCGAGCTGGTTCTTCCTGCTGCTGCTGCCGAGCTTCATCATCTACTCGATCTCGGCGGTCGGCGAGACCAACCGCGCCCCGTTCGACCTTCCCGAGGCCGAGTCGGAGCTGGTCGGCGGCTTCCACACCGAGTACTCGTCGCTGAAGTTCGCGCTGTTCTTCCTGGCCGAGTACATCAACATGGTGACGGTGTCCGGCCTGTGCGCCACGCTGTTCCTGGGCGGCTGGCGCGCACCGACGTCGTTCGAGAGCTTCTGGCCGGGCATCAACTCCGGCTGGTGGCCGCTGCTGTGGTTCACCATCAAGGTGCTGCTGCTGCTGTTCGTCTTCATCTGGCTGCGGGGCACGCTGCCCCGGCTGCGCTACGACCAGTTCATGCGCTTCGGCTGGAAGGTCCTCATCCCGGTCAACCTGGTGTGGATCCTGACCCTGGCCGGTATCAAGACGCTGCAGAAGCAGAACATCCCCGCGCAGGAGAAGCTGATCTACGCGGGCCTGGCGGTCGGTGTGATCCTGCTGCTCGCGCTGCTCTGGCCGCAGAAGAAGGAGGAGCCGGTCCTGCCCATCGAGGAGCAGGTGGCCCGGCGTCCCGAGGGCAGCTTCCCGCTGCCGCCGATGGATCTGCAGGTGCCGGTCAGCCCGCGCGCCAACCGGCTCACCGCCGAGCGCGAGACCGTGCCCGCGACCAGCGAAGAGGAGGTGTGACATGGGTTCGATGACTGATGCCGTCAAGGGCTTCGGCGTGACGTTCTCGCACATGTTCAAGAAGACCGTCACCACGCACTACCCGGAGAAGCCGGACCCGACGGCCCCGCGTTACCACGGCCGGCACATCCTCAACCGCTACCCGGACGGCCTGGAGAAGTGCATCGGCTGCGAGCTGTGCGCGTGGGCCTGCCCGGCGGACGCGATCTTCGTCGAGGGCGGCGACAACACCGACGACGAGCGCTTCTCGCCCGGTGAGCGGTACGCGTCCAACTACCAGATCAACTACGCTCGGTGCATCTTCTGCGGACTGTGCATCGAGGCCTGCCCGACCCGTTCGCTCACCATGAGCAACGAGTACGAGCTCGCCCGCGACAACCGGCAGGACCTGATC
This sequence comes from Catellatospora methionotrophica, assembly GCF_011297335.1. Classification (GTDB taxonomy): domain Bacteria; phylum Actinomycetota; class Actinomycetes; order Mycobacteriales; family Micromonosporaceae; genus Catellatospora; species Catellatospora methionotrophica. The sequence continues at coordinate 314,870 of NZ_JAAOTJ010000004.1, forward strand.
TTCACGAAGGAGCAGCTGCTCGCGCCGCTGCTGCCCGGCATGGAGCAGCCGCCGCACCCGATGCGCCTGGGCGACACCGAGAAGGACTACTACCTGGGCGCCCCGGCGAACCCCGGTACGTCGGCGGGAGCTGAGACCCGATGATGCTTTCGACTCAGGTGCTCGCCGCCGCGGCGGAGGTGCCGACCGGGGAGAAGTGGGTCTTCTTCCTGCTGGCGCCGCTCGCGCTCGCCGGCGCGCTGGGCATGATCATCGCGCGCAACGCGGTGCACTCCGCACTGTGGCTCGTGCTGACCATGCTCAGCCTGGGCGTCTTCTACATCGTGCAGGCCGGGCCGTTCATCGGCATGGTGCAGATCATCGTCTACACCGGCGCGATCATGATGCTGTTCCTGTTCGTGCTGATGCTGGTCGGCCGCGACGCGTCCGACTCGGTGATCGAGACGCTGCGCGGGCAGAAGGTCGTCGCGGTCCTGCTGGGCCTGGGCCTGGCCGGCCTGCTCGGCACCGGCGTCTACCAGGCCACCCGGGGCATGCCCTCGGCCGGCCTGGAGTTGGCCAACGCCAACGGCAACGTGCAGGGCATCGCCCAGCTGCTGTTCGGCCGCTACGTGTACGTCTTCGAGGTCACCTCCGCGCTGCTGATCACGGCGGCGGTCGGCGCGATGCTGCTGGCCCACCGCGAGCGCGCCAAGGGCGAGCGGGTCGGCCAGGCCGCGCAGATGCGGGCGCGCTTCGAGCCCGGCAACTACGCCGGTCCCAAGCCCGGCCCCGGTGTCTTCGCGAACTCCACCTCGGTGGCCACCCCGGCGAAGCTGCCGGACGGCACCCCCGCCGAGCGCAGCATCTCACCGATCCTCCCCACCCGTGAGCTCACCTCGGCGGAGATCGCGAACAAGCCCACCGAGGGGAAGTGAACCGATGACCCCCATGTACTACATCGTGCTGTCGGCTGCGCTGTTCAGCATCGGGGCCGTCGGCGTGCTGATCCGGCGCAACGCGATCGTGCTGTTCATGTGCGTCGAGCTGATGCTCAACGCCGCGAACCTGGCACTGATCACCTTCGCCCGGATGAACGGGACGCTGGACGGCCAGGTCATGGCGTTCTTCTCGATGGTGGTCGCGGCAGCCGAGGTCGTCGTCGGCCTGGCCATCATCATGTCGATCTTCCGCACGCGACGCTCGGCGAGCGTCGACGACGCGAACCTGCTGAAGTACTGAGGCGGAGATGCAACCAACTCTGATGCTCGCCGAAGGGGCACCGGCGCCCGTCGTCTACGCCTCGGCCACGGGCCTCCTTTCCTACATGTGGCTCCTGATCGCCATCCCCGCGGTCAGCGCGCTGATCCTGCTCACGACCGGCCGCTGGGCCGACAAGTGGGGCCACTGGCTCGGCTGTGCGTCGGTGCTGGTCTCCTTCGTGCTGGGCGCGGGCATGTTCTTCGAACTGCGCGACCTGCCCAATCGGGCCGTGCAGCAGAACCTGTACAGCTTCATCCCGGTCGGCTCGCTGAAGGTCGACTTCGGTTTCCTGTTCGACCCGCTGACCGCGTGCTTCGTGCTGCTGATCACGGGCGTGGGTTTCCTGATCCACCTGTACGCGACCGGCTACATGGCCCACGACCCGGGCCGCCGCCGCTTCTTCGGCTACTTCAACCTGTTCATCGCGGCGATGCTGCTGCTGGTGCTCGGCAACAACTACGTGATGCTCTACTTCGGCTGGGAAGGCGTGGGTCTCGCGTCCTACCTGCTGATCTCCTTCTGGTACGGCAGGCCGTCCGCGGCCACCGCCGGCAAGAAGGCGTTCATCATGAACCGCATCGGTGACGCGGGCCTGGTGCTCGGCATCTTCCTGATGTTCGCGCAGCTCGGCTCGGTCAACTACGACGTGGTGTTCAGCAACGCCGGTCTGCTGCCGAGCACCACGGTGCTCGTGCTCGGCCTGCTGCTGCTGCTCGGCGCGACCGGCAAGTCCGGCCAGTTCCCGCTGCAGGCGTGGTTGCCCGACGCGATGGAGGGCCCGACCCCGGTCTCGGCCCTGATCCACGCCGCGACGATGGTGACCGCCGGTGTCTACCTGATCGCCCGCTCCAACCCGATCTTCTCGGCGAACCTGACGCTGCAGACGGTCGTGGTCAGCGTCGGCGCGCTCACCCTGCTGCTGGGCTGCATCATCGGCTCGGCCAAGGACGACATCAAGCGGGTGCTCGCCTGGTCGACCGTGTCGCAGATCGGCTACATGTTCCTCGGCGTCGGGCTGGGCGGCGGCGCGTACGCGCTGGCCATCATCCACCTGCTGGCGCACGGCTTCTTCAAGGCCAACATGTTCCTCGGCGCGGGCTCGGTCATGCACGGCATGAACGACCAGGTGGACATCCGCCGCTTCGGCGGGCTGTGGAAGTACATGCGCATCACCTGGCTCACCTTCATGATGGGCTGGCTGGCGATCATCGGCATCCCGCCGCTGAGCGGCTTCTTCACCAAGGAGCCGATCATCGTGGCCGCGTTCGCGCGTCCCGGCTGGACCGGCTGGCTCTACGGGTTGGCGGCGCTGATCGGCGCGGGCCTGACCGCGTTCTACATGACGCGCCTGTTCATTCTGACCTTCCACGGCCCGAAGCGGTGGACCACCGCCAAGGAGGGTTCGGTCGACCAGCACCCGCACGAGTCCCCGCTGGTGATGACCATCCCGCTGATCTTCCTGGCGCTCGGCTCGATCTTCGCGGGCTGGCTCATGGCCTCCCCGGTGGCGCAGTGGCTCACCCCCGTGGTGGGCCCGCCGACCGAGGAGCACCCGAAGATGGGTCACCTCACCATCACCGTGCTCAGCCTGGTGCTGACGGTGGCCGGTGCGGGTGTGGCGTACTGGCTGTTCAACAAGGGCACGGCGCTCGCGCCGCAGCCGGCCGGTCCGGTCGTCACCGCGGCCCGCAACAACCTCTACACCGACGCCTTCAACGAGGCCGTGTTCGAGAAGCCGGGCAAGTGGCTCACCCGCGCGCTGGTCTTCGTCGACAACAAGGGCGTCGACGGAGTGGTCAACGGGCTCGCCGCGCTGGTCGGCGGGGGCTCGGGCAGGCTGCGCAGGCTCCAGACCGGCTTCGTGCGGTCGTACGCGCTCTCGATGCTTCTCGGCGGTGTGCTGGTGCTCGGCGCCTTCGTCGCGGTGCAGCTCGGCTGGATGGGATAACGATGAAATACCTGTCACTCCTGACCCTCGTGCCGCTCGTCGGCGCGCTGACGGTCGCGTTCGTCCCACGGTCGAAGCCGGAGCTGGCCAAGCGGCTGGCCCTGATCTGGTCGATCGTGGTGCTCGCGGTGGGCGTCGGGGCCTGGGTCGCGTACAAGCCCAACGGCCCGCGCCTGCAGTTGCTGGAGTCCTACACCTGGATCCCGCAGTGGGGCGCGAAGTTCAGCTTCGCCGTCGACGGCATCGCACTGGTGATGATCGCGCTGATCGTGCTGCTGGTCCCGCTGGTCATCCTGGCCAGCTGGCACGACGCGGAGAAGAGCAAGCGCAGCGTCCCGGCGTACTTCGCGCTGCTGCTCGCGCTCGAAGGCACCATGATCGGCACCTTCACCTCCGCCGACGTGCTGCTGTTCTACCTCTTCTTCGAGGTCATGCTGGTGCCGATGTACTTCATCATCGGCTCGTTCGGCACCGACGTGCCGGCCAAGCAGCGCCAGTACGCCGCGGTGAAGTTCTTCCTCTACTCGCTGGTCGGCGGCCTGCTCATGCTGGCCGCGGTCATCGGCATGTGGGTGTACGGCGGCCACACCTTCGACTGGCAGACGCTGACCAACGTCGAGTTCACCACCACCGTGCAGCGGTGGCTGTTCCTCGGCTTCTTCGTCGCGTTCGCCATCAAGGCCCCGTTCTTCCCGTTCCACACCTGGCTGCCCGACGCGGGCGGGGCGGCTCCGGCCGGCGCCGCCGCGCTGCTGGTCGGCGTGATGGACAAGGTCGGCACGTTCGGCATCCTGCGTTACTGCCTCCCGCTGTTCCCGGAGGCGTCGCGCTGGTTCGCGCCGTGGGCGATCGGCCTGTCACTGGTCGGCATCATCTACGCCGCGCTCGTGGCGATCGGCCAGAAGGACCTCAAGCGGCTGGTCAGCTACACCTCGATCGCGCACTTCGGCTTCATCGGCGTCGGCATCTTCGCCTTCACCTACCAGGCCGGTTCCGGCGCGGTGCTGTACATGGTCAACCACGGTCTCGCCACCGGCCTGCTGTTCCTGGTCGTGGGCATGTTCGTGGCGCGCCGCGGCAGCACCCTGGTGACCGACTTCGGCGGCGCGGGCAAGCTGCTGCCGGTGCTGGCGGGCGTCTTCTTCATCGCGGGCATGGCCTCGCTGGCGCTGCCGGGCCTGGCCCCGTTCGTCAGCGAGTTCCTGGTGCTCATCGGGACGTTCACGGTCAACAAGCCGGTGGCGGTCATCGCGACGGTCGGCATCATCCTCGCGGCGGCGTACGTGCTGTGGATGATCCAGCGCACCACCCAGGGCAACACCAACCCCGTGCTGCACGACCTCGCGCCGATGAAGCGTGACCTGTCGCTGCGTGAGGGCATCGTGGTGGCCCCCCTGATCGTGCTGCTGATCGTGCTGGGCTTCTACCCCAAGCCGGTGCTCGACGTGATCAACCCGGCGGTGGAGTACACGCTGTCGGACGTGGTCACCCCGGAGCGGGCCGACCCGGCGCCCGCCACCCCCACTGTGGAAGCAGGAAAGTGACCATGGGCGAAGATTTTGTCCTAGAGCTGCCGAAGCTGGACTACGCCGCACTGGCGCCGATGCTGATCCTGTTCGGCGCGGCGTGCCTCGGGGTGCTCATCGAGGCGTTCGTGCCGCGTGCGGCCCGCAACGCCGTGCAGCTGGTGCTGGGCCTGCTGGCGCTGATCGGCGCGCTGGTGGCTGTCGTGCTGCGGGCTCCGCACGTGACCGACGCCAACGCGCAGACCGCCGCACGGGCGCTGTCGATCGACCAGGCGGGCCTGTTCCTGCAGGGCTCGATCCTGGTGCTGGCCATCGTCTCGCTGCTGCTGTTCGGCGAGCGCACGCTGGAGAACGGCGGCCCGTTCGTCGCCCAGGCCGCGATCACCGTCGGTTCGGAACTCGACCGCAACCAGGCTGCCAAGCAGCCGGGGGCGACCGAGGTCTACCCGCTGGCGCTGTTCGCCGTCGGCGGCATGATGCTGTTCGTGACCGCGAACGACCTGCTGGTCATGTTCGTGGCGCTGGAGGTCTTCTCGCTCCCGCTGTACCTGCTCTGCGCGCTGGCCCGGCGCAAGCGGCTGCTGTCGCAGGAGGCCGCGCTCAAGTACTTCCTGCTCGGCGCGTACGCCTCGGCGTTCTTCCTGTTCGGCCTGGCGCTGGTGTACGGCTACGCGGGCGCGGTCGACTTCCGCTCGATCCACGCCTCGATCAACAACTCGCCGAACGACATCATCCTGCTCATCGCGGGCCTGGCGATGCTGTCGATCGGCCTGCTGTTCAAGGCCGCCGCGGCCCCGTTCCACGTCTGGACGCCGGACGTGTACCAGGGCGCGCCGACCCCGATCACCGCGTTCATGGCGGCCTGCACCAAGGTCGCCGCGTTCGGCGCGCTGGCCCGGGTGCTCTACGTCGGCTTCGACGGGCTCGGCTGGGAGTTCACGCCGGTGCTCGGCGTGATCGCGGTGCTGACCATGCTGATCGGCGCGATCCTCGCGGTCACCCAGACCGACCTCAAGCGCCTGCTCGCCTACTCGTCCATCGCCAACGCCGGCTACCTGCTGGTCGGTGTGCTGGGCGGCGGCAAGGAGGGCCTGAGCAGCATGCTGTTCTACCTCGTGGCGTACGGCTTCCTCGTGATCGCGGCCTTCGCGATGCTCACGCTGGTCCGCGACGCCGACGGGGAGGCCACCCACCTGGCCCGCTGGGCGGGTCTGGGCAAGCGGTCGCCGCTGTTCGCGGGGGTCTTCACGTTCCTGCTGCTGGCCTTCGCCGGTATCCCGCTGACCAGTGGCTTCGTGGCGAAGTTCGCGGTCTTCGGCGCCGGTATCGCCGGCAACCAGACCTGGCTCGTGCTGTTCGGTGTGCTGAGCAGCATCATCCTCGCCTTCCCGTACCTGCGGGTGGTGGTGATGATGTGGCTGAGCGAGCCTGGTGAGACCACGCCGAGCGTCTCCATCCCGGGTGCGCTGACCTCGACCGCCCTCATGATCGGCGTGCTGGTCACGCTGGTCCTGGGGGTCTGGCCGACGCCGCTCATCGATCTGACGACCAACGTGTCCAACTTCATCCGGTAGATAGTCGTAAGTCCGAAGCTCCCCCCGCGGCCGGTTCACTGGGCATGGGGGGAGCTTCGATCATGTGACAGCCATGTGGCATCGTGGGGACGTGGTGAGCAGCGTGAACGGTCGTACTGCCCGGAGCACCGGAGTCCAGTTCGAGGACCCGGCCCTGGAGGCCTCGGTGATGGCGCACCTGGCGCTGGTGGAGGACCGCCTGCGCGAGTGCGTCGAGTCCGCGGACCCCTTCGTCAGTGAGGCCGCCAAGCACCTGATGGAGGCGGGCGGCAAGCGGTTCCGGCCGATGCTGGTCGCGGTCTGCGCGCACTTCGGCGACCCCGACGCGCCCGAACTCGTCGACGCCTCGGCGGTGCTGGAACTGACCCACGTCGCCACGCTCTACCACGACGATGTCATGGACGAGGCGCTCGTGCGCCGCGGCACGCCCAGCGCCAACGCGCGCTGGGGCAACTCGCTGGCCATCCTCGTCGGCGACTTCCTCTTCTCCCGCGCCGCCGAACTGGCCGCGGGCCTGGGCCCCGACGCGGTGCGCATCCAGGCGCAGACCTTCGCCCAGCTCGTCCACGGCCAGATCGCCGAGACCGTGGGCCCGCGCGACGCCGACCCGGTCGAGCACCACCTGAAGGTGCTCGACGGCAAGACCGCGTCGCTGATGGCCACCTGCGGCACCTTCGGCGGCATGTTCTCCGGGGCGTCCCCGGCGACCACCGCCGCGCTGACCACCTACTGCGAGACGCTGGGGCTGGCGTTCCAGCTCTCCGACGACCTGCTCGACATCTCCAGCGACTCGACGGACTCGGGCAAGACGCCCGGCACCGACCTGCGCGAGGGCGTGCCGACGCTGCCGGTGCTGTACGCGCTGGCCTCCGAGGACAGCGACCCGGCCGCGGTGCGGCTGCGGCGGATCCTGGCCGACGGCCCGGTCACCGACGACGCGCTGCACGCCGAGGCGCTGGAGCTGCTGCGCGACAGCGTGGCCCTCAAGCGCGCGCGGGAGACCGTACGCGGCTACGCCGAGCAGGCCCGCGCCCAGCTGCAGGGGCTGCCCCGCAACGCGGCCCGCGACGCGCTGGAGTCGCTCTGCGACGTCATCGCCGACCGCATCGCCTGACCGCCCGCTGACCTCGGGGTGTCGCGCGCCCCTACCCCGTTTTGCATAGACGTTGGCCTATCCGGATGAGTTCGATCGCCGAATAATCATCCAGATAGGCCAACGTCTATGTTGGGAGCGATCACGCGCGTGCGGCGCATTGCCATCGTGATGTGTCGGTGGGCTGGCGGGCGGGGGTGGGGACCGTCGCGAATGGATCGAGGGATTTCGTTACGTCGGGGGCCTTCACGCCGGGCGTGCATTTGCATATCGTAGGTGCGACTGCATGGAGGTGACGGTGCGAGATTCAGCGGTTCCGCCATCGGACATGGTCAGCAGCGTGGCGCGAGCGCTGCGCGTGCTGGAGGTCGTGGGCGAGTCGCCCGCCGGGCTGTCGCCCAAACAGATCGCCCGCCGGTGTGACATCACCATCGCGGCGGCATACCGGATGCTGCGCACGCTGGCCCACCAGGGTTACGTGATGCGCCGCGCCGACGGGGCGTACACGCTGGGCCTCGCGGTCGCCGACCGCTTCCGTGAGCTGGTCAGCGCGATGCGCGGCCCGGCCGAGGTCGGCTCGGTGCTGCGCCGGGCCAGCGCCGAGATCGGCTACAGCCACTACCTGGGCAGCTTCGTCGACGGCCGGATCGCGATCACCGCGGTGGCCGAGGGCTTCCGCTCGCCGCACGTCGAGGACCTGGTCCCCGGGTTCGACGAGGGCGCGCACGCCACCGCGCTGGGCAAGAACCTGCTGGCCACCCTCGACCAGGTGCAGCGCGAGCGTTACCTCAAGGAGCACGGCATGCGGGCCTTCACCCAGGCCACGCTGCGCTCGCACACCGCACTGGACGCCGACATCGCGGCGGGTATGCGGCGCGGCATGCAGGTCGAGATCGGGCAGTTCCGGCAGGGCGTGGCCTGCGCGTCGGTCTCCGTGCAGACGTCGGGCGACCTGTCGCAGCGGTTCGTGGTCGCCTGCGCGCTGCCCGCGGTCGACCTCGTGAAGCAGGCCCCGGTGGTCCGGGAACGGCTGCACGCCACGGCCCGCGCGCTCCAGGCGGCCCTCAACGCCCCGCTGGTCGCCACTCCGGGCGCGGCGGCGGCCTGAAGACCCCCCGCACGGTCCGGGGCGCGCTCAGCCGGCCAGGAAGAGGCAGAACGGGTGCCCGGCAGGGTCGAGGTAGACCCGGACGTCCTCCTGCGGCTGGAAGTCCGCCAGCGTGGCTCCAGCGGCCACCGCGTGCGCCCCGGACGCCGCCAGGTCGTCGACGGCGATGTCGAGGTGGACCATCATCTGCGGGTCACCGGGTGCGGCGGGCCACACCGGGCGGGCGTACGCCACCTCGGTCTGGAAGCTCAGGCCGGGCCCGCCGCCGGGCCCGCGCAGCTTGACCCAGTCGGGTTCGTCCTGCTCGCGGGACCAGCCGAGCAGCCGCTCGTAGAAGGCGGCCAGGGCCTGCGCGTCGGGTGAGTCCAGCACGATGCCGGACAACTCCAGCCGGGGCGGGTTCGCGGTCATACCGGCCAGCGTAGACAGTGACGGCGCCCACGGCCCGAAGGCCGCGGACGCCGTCACCGGTGGGTCAGCTGCCGACGGGGCGGCCGTCGAGCCGCCACACGCCGACGATGCCCGGCTTGGCGTAGTCGCCGTCCGGCCAGGTGCTGGCGGGGGAGTCCATCGACGCTCCGCTGATCTCGCCCGGGTGCTGCGGGGCGACGAACACCGTCTTGTTGTCCACGCTGATGAACGGGCCGCAGGCCTCGGCCCCGCGGGGCACGGTGAGGAACTGCTTGAGGTGACCGGCCTCGGGGCCGCTCAGCGCGGTCGCGAACAGGCCGTCGTTGCTCAGCAGCGCGTTGCCGTCCGTGGAGATCCACAGGTTGCCCGCGCCGTCGAACGCCAGGTTGTCGGGGCAGGAGATCGGCGAGACCTTGGTCTTGTCGTATCCCATGAAGTAGGTCGACGGGTCCGCCGGGTCGCCGCAGACGATCGGCACCGCCCAGGTGAACGTCGTCCCCGTGTGCTTGCCGCCGTCCTCGGTGATCTCGAAGATGTGCCCGTGCTTGTTGGCGTTGCGCGGGTTCGCCTCGTCGGCGGGCGCGTTGCGGCCGCCGGTGGTGCCGCGGGCCGTGTTGTTGGTCAGCGCGGCGTAGATCTTGCCGGTGACCGGGTTCGGCTCGACGTCCTCGGGACGGTCCATCTTGGTCGGTTTGACCAGGTCGGCAGCGAGGCGGGTGTGCACCAGGATCTGCTCGACGGTCCAGCCCGGCACCATCGGCTTGTTGTCCTTGACCAGCGGGATCCAGACGCCGGTGCCGTTGAACGCGCCGTCGCTGGGCAGCTTGCCGGTGCCGTCGATCTCGGCGGCGCTGGTGTAGCCGAGCTGCGCCACGTACAGGTCGCCGGACTCCAGCAGGGACATGTTCTGCTTGCGGGCCCAGTACGAGCTGCCCCGGGTGAACTTCCTGTGCGAGACGAACTTGTACATGTAGTCGTGCCGCTCGTCGTCGCCCATGTACGCCACGACGTGCCCGCTGTCGGCCACGATGACGTTCGCGCCCTCGTGCTTGAACCGGCCCAGCGCGGTGTGCTTGCGCGGGGTCGAGCCCGGGTCGAACGGGTCCACCTCGACGATCCAGCCGTGCCGGTGGATCTCGTTCGGGGTCGCGGTCAGGTCGAACCGGGCGTCGACCCGGTCCCACTTGCGCGAACCGCTGGGGTAGCGGGCCGTGGTCGAGACGCCGTAGCGGTTCAGCGACGCCTTGTTCTCCTCCGGCGCGCCCTCGCCGCCGACGAAGTACTGGTTCCAGTTCTCCTCGCCGGACAGCACCGTGCCCCACGGCGTGACGCCGCCCGCGCAGTTGTTGAACGTGCCGATGACCTTCTTGCCGGTCGGGTCGGCGGCCGTCTTCAGCATCGCCGAACCCGCGGCCGGGCCGGTCATCGCGAAGACCGTGGACAGTCCGGTGATCCGCCGGTTGTACGGCCGCCGACCCTTGCCGACCACGACCCACTGCCCGGTGCGCCCGACCCGCTCCAGCTCGACCACCGACATGCCGTGCGCGGCGATGGTGGCCTGGATCTGGTCGGCGGTGAGCGCGTCGAGCCCCGCGAAACCGGGGAACATCAGCTCCTCGTTGGTGTACTCGTGGTTGCAGACCAGCAGGGCGCGGTCGTTGCCCCGGCCCAGCGGCAGCACCGCGACGAAGTCGTTGTTGTAGCCGAACTGCTTGGACTGGGTGGCCGCGGTCTGCGTGGCCGGGTTGAAGTCCGCCGCGCCCGGCACGACCTCGTCACCCCAGCGGATGATCACATTGTGGTCGTACCCGTTGGGCACCACCAGGTTGTCCAGGGTGTTCGGGGGGATCGGCGAGAACGTCAGCGCGGTCGGCCTGCCCGTACGGGTCAGCGCGTCCACGGAGAACTCCTCGGCCGCGCCTGCCTCGCCGGTCTCGGCGAACGCCGGGGCGGCCGCGACGGTGGCACCGGCCGCCGCACCGGCGAAGCCGAGCGCGATGGCACCGGCCGAACCGGCCTTGAGCATGCCGCGCCGGGACACCTCGCCCTGCACGACATCGTTGAAGTGCTCGTTCGACGACGTGTTCGGGACCGGGTGGTCACAGGCGTTGCCGCAGCGGTACAGGCAGGTCATGGACGACCGGCTGCCTCCGCTGTGGCCGTCCCCGCCGAGCAGGGGGAGCCGGCGGCGGGATTCGTTCATGGGAGTTGCCTCCATACGTCGGGTCGACAGGTAAGTGCCGTCGACCGGAACGTAGGGAGGCGAGGTGAGCCGCGCTCATCCCACCGATGAACCCCGTATGAACACCACCAGGCCGCAGTCCGCCCGCGCCAGGATCGTTCGATTTTCCTGGCACGTGTGCGTATCTTGAGCACGCTTTCGCCCGGTTGCCAGGCGGAACCCTCCTCCACCCATACCCCGGACAAATCCTCACCCGCGTCTCGCCCCGCAAGCCTTGACGAGCCCCGCAAGTCTTTGACGAGTCCCGCAAGTCTTAAAGAGTCGCGCCTACCGGGAGGGTGTTTGGGCGCGAGTCTTTAAGACTTGCGACAGGGAGGGGGTGTCGGGCAGGGGAGGGGGTCAGGCGGGGCGGGTGGCGGGGGCTAGGGGGGTGGCGTCGCCGGTGGTTAGGGCCAGGCGGTGGCGGCGGGCGTTGTGGAGGGCGTCCCAGGTGAAGACGGCGAGCGCCAGCCAGACGAGGCCGAAGCCGAAGAGGCGGGCGGCGGGCATGGGCTCGTGGAAGGCGAAGACGCCGAGGGCCAGTTGCAGGGTGGGGGCTACGTACTGGAGCATGCCGAGGCCGGTCAGGGGGATGCGGTTGGCGGCTCCGGCGAACATCAGCAGCGGGATCGCGGTGATCACGCCTGCGGCGGCCAGCAGCAGGGTGTGGCCGGTGCTGACCTGGCCGAAACTCAGGTCGCCGGAGAAGGCGAGCCAGCCGAGCACGGCCAGCGCGGGCAGGGTCAGCACCGCCGACTCGACGAACAGGCCGTCGGCGGGCGGCAGGGCCAGGCGCTTCTTGGTGAGGCCGTACAGGGCGAAGGTGACCGCGAGGGTGATGGCGATCCACGGCGGGTGGCCGTAGTCGACGGCGAGAACCAGCACGGCGAACGTGCCGACGCCGACGGCGGCCCACTGTGCGGGGCGCAGCCGCTCGCCGAGGACGAGCACACCGAGCACGATGACGACGAGCGGGTTGATGAAGTAGCCGAGCGAGGTCTCCACGACCCGGTCGACGTTCACGCCGTAGATGTAGGTGCCCCAGTTGACGCCGATGAAGACGGCGGCCATGGCGATGCCGGCGACCGTGGCGGGCTTGCGCAGCAGTGCCGCGATCTGCCGCCAGCGGCGCACCGCGGTCAGCACGAGCACCATGAACAGCGCGGACCAGGCGATCCGGTGCGCCAGGACCTCGATCGGCCCGGCAGGTTTGAGCAGCTTGAAGTACGCCGGGAAGAAGCCCCACAGGGCGTAGGCGCCGAACCCGTACAGGTAGCCGAGGCGAAGCTGACTCACCCCCTGATGGTAAGGGCCAGCCCCGCCCCGGCTCCTGACATGTGAGCCAGGTCGCTCAGAGTCTGGGAAAGATCAGTCTTCGATGAACCAGTTCAGCGCCCAGCTGGTGAGACCGACGACGAGCGCGCCCAGGATCGCGGCGGGCCAGAAGTTGTCGACGTGGAACGGCACGTCCAGCAGGCCGGCGATGAAGCTGGTCAGCATGAACAGCGCGCCGTTCACGACCAGCGCGATCAGGCCGAGGGTGAAGACGTACAACCCGCAGCCGACCATCTTGACGATGGGGCGGATGAACGCGTTGCAGAGTCCGAAGATCACGGCGATGGCGACGAACGTGCCGATCGTGCCGAGGACGGTGTCGGCCGTCACGCGGATGCCCGGCACGAGCATGGTCGCCACCCATACGGCGGCGGCGCTGGCGGCCAGACGGAGGAGGATGCCCATGGTGCGGCATCGTGCCACGATTCGCCCCGGTGCGCACCCCCCACTCGCGCCGGTCAGCGTCCGTTCTGCTGGGTCGCGTTGATCAGCTGCTGCTCGTAGCCGGTCGTGCTCAGCGCCGCCCAGCGCACCGAACGCCGGTGCACCACGCCGATCATGCCGGGCTGGGCGCGGGACAGCCACGCCTCCTGGTCGCGGCTCAGGCCGAGCACGGACACCGCGACGCCGGCCTCGGCGGGCTGCAACGGCTGCAGCAGCGCCAGGTCGGCGCGGCCGAGCACGTCGACGTCCACGGGCGACAGATCGTCGCGGACGACCAGGGTGCTGTGCCAGGGCGTGCCCGGTGTGCGGTCGGCGGCCACGGGACCCGCGTCGACGATGCTGAGCAGCGGGCGCAGCGGCGTGCCGGGCGGCACGTTGACCGGGCCGGGCGCCATCACGGCCAGCGGAGCGCCGGAGCCCAGCCCGCGGCTGAACGGCTCCCACGCCCACGGGCGGGTCGTCTGGACCAGCACGTACGCCCCGAGGGCCATGGCGCGCACGGCCAGGATCTGGGCGACTGCCACGCCGCCGATCATGACGAGACGGGTGGCCTCCGGGCGGAACAGCCGGAACGAGACCGGCTCGCTGTGCCGGTTGACCCCGATCATGAGCCCGCTGCCGCCGTACGGGGTGGCCAGCGCGGCGACCGCGGCCGGTCGCCGGTTGACGCCGCCGCGCCCGCCCGCGCCCAGTTCGGCGGGGCCTGGCCCGGCCAGCGGCAGGGTGGCGGTCAGGCCGTCGAACTGCTGCCCGTCCAGGCGGCGGGCGTGCGCGTGCTCGTTGGCCAGCAACTGACGCAGCGCGGTGCCGGCGTTGCCGAGCGAGGTGTGGTCGGGGGCGGTCAGCCGCACGGTCAGCTCGGCCTGCAGGGTCGCGCCGCCGTCGGCCCAGGGGCCGGCGGTCAGTGACACCGAGACTGTGGTGGCGGGCAGCCGGAGCAGCCGGGGCAGCAGCGCGTGGGCCGGGTCGGGGTGCGGCGTCGGCCAGCGCTCCACGGCGTACGAGCTGGCGTAGAGCCCGCCGATGTGCAGCGCTGACCAGCCCTCCTGGGCCGGGCTGGTGCCGTCGTGCCCAGCCGCCTCGGCCAGCGCGCGCAGTGCCGCGACGTCGCCGAGCAGCCGGTGCGGGACCTCGCCGAGCTTCGCGCGGACCTTGCGCACCGCGCCGGTCAGCGCACGCTGCAGGTCGGCCTCCTGCCAGCCCTCGGCCCGCTGCACCCGCACCGCGAGAACGGCGCGCTCGTTGGCCAGCAGCCGCCCGCCGGACAGCTGGCGGTAGGACGACGCCGCGGGCGACGAGCCGTTGGCCGCGTTGGCGTGCAGCAGCAGTTGCAACCGCACCGGCGGGGTGTCGGCGCCGGGCGCGGGCAGCAGCGTGGCCGGTGACGGCAGCGGGTGCCAGCCGCGGGCCGGCATCACCGCCTGGTCGCCCAGTTCCAGCAGCACGCACATGCCCTCGGCGTCGGTGAGCGTGGCGCAGGACACGCCCTCGATGTCCAGCGTGGACAGCCGGCTGCCCGGCGCGGCGGCGGCCAGCAGCTCGGCGGCGTCGCCGGACGGCTCGATCCGGCGGCGGCGGCCCCGGTAGCGCAGGTAGACCGCGGTCCACTCGGACAGCCAGCGGCCCCGCCAGCGGCCCCAGGCCAGCACGACGAGGGCGGCGGCGAGCGGCACGGCGGGCAGCAGGTAGCCGACCCCTGCCGCCATGGCGCCCACCAGCAGCACCAGCGCCAGCTGCACGGCGACGATCTGGCCGCTGCCCAGGCCGAGGAAGCGCCTGGCCGGACGCGGATACGCCGCCGGTGGAGCCTGTTCGCCGCCGGTGCGCGCCGTCGGCCCGGTAACCGTGTCGACCGTCATCGCGATAGCCTCCCCTAGGCTCCAGCTTGTGGCGGCCCCGCGGCCCGCCCGGCGGCGGATCGCCGAGGACAACCCAACAGCTGAACCGCCGCACTTCGCCCGGCTCATGGTAGAGCCGCAGGCTGACCCGTGGGGAGGGCCCATGCCGTCGAGACAGGACCAACTGCACTCGTACCAGTTCACGGTGCAGCGCGTGGTCTCGGCGCTGGTGATGCGCGACACCGATCCGGCGCAGGCGCCGTTTCGCCGCGCCGCTGGCGCCACGCTGGCCAGCATCCTGCTCGCGGTGGTCATCGCCGCCGGATTCGGGGTGTACGGCGTGTTCACCAACCGTGGTGACAACGCCTGGAAGGCCGAGGGCACGGTCATCATCGAGCAGGACTCGGGCGCGCATTTCGTGTACCGCAACGGAAAACTGCACCCGGCGCTGAACCTCACCTCGGCGATGCTGGCCGCGGGCGTCGGCCAGCCGAAGGTGGCCACGGTGTCCCGCAAGTCGCTTCTGGACGTGCCACGCGGGCTCACCGTCGGCGTGGTGGACCTGCCGGACTCGCTGCCCGATCCGCGCTCGCTACTGGGGCTGCCCTGGATGATCTGCTCGGCGAGCGCCGCGGGCAAGCCCGCCGCGGCGCTGGTGGTCGGCGACACCGCGCTCGCGGGCCGGGGCCGCGTGATGGGCGGCGAGGAGGCGCTGTTCGTACGCGCCGGGGAGCAGATCTACCTGCTCTGGCACGGCCGCCTCTACAACGCCGACCCCGACGAGTACGCGGACCTGGCCGGTGGCGCGCAACCGGTGACCGTGCCCGCCGCGTTCGTCAACGGGATGCCGCAGGGGCAGCCGCTGGACGAGCCGCGGGTGAGCAGGCCGGGCGACCTCTCCAGCGTCAAGGCGCTCAAGAACGGCCAGGTCATCAAGATCAAAGGCTTGGACGGCAAGTCCCACCAGTACGCGGTGGTCCGCGCGGACGGCCTGGCGATGATCACGCCGGTGCAGGCCGCGCTGCTGCTCGGCCGGTTCCGCCAGCGGTACGCCATCGGGCGTGAGATCGAGATCGACCAGACCGAGCTGACCGAGTACGACAGCGCGCCCGCCAGCCTCGTCCCGGACGCGAACGACCCGCGGCAGCCTCCGGCGAACATGCCGACCATCGCGTCGTACGGCCAGGGCGCGCTGTGCGCGGTGACCCGCGACGACGCCGGGACCACCGAGGTGCGCGCCGAGGTGCCGCTCGACCTGAACGGCCGGATCGCCACCGTGGCCCGCAGCGCCGAGGGCGGTTCGTACGCCGACTACGTGCTGGTGCCCTCGGGCCGGGGCGCGATCGTCGCCGCGGGCACCACGCTGAGCCTGGTCACCGACCAGGGCGTGCGTTACGACGCGGCCCGCCCGGACGTGCTGCCGATGCTCGGCTACAAGGACCCGGTGCCACTGCGGCTGCCCTCGTCGCTGGTCGACCTGCTGCCCCCGGGCCCCGGCCTCGACCCGCAGGCGGCGTCCGCGCAGCTGGCCCTCGGCTGATCGCGCGAAGGCACGGAGTTATCCACAGGCAGCGGCTCCGGGCTGGCACTCCTCGACGCGGGACGCTACCGTCACCGAGACAGGCGCACCACCACCAATGCTCCGCAAAGGACGGTGGATGCGTTACTGCACAAAGGGAATGGGGTGACGTACGACAATGGCGGAAACCGCCTCCGAAGCCGCGATCATGGCCTCGACCGCAGGCAAGTTCGACTCGGCCAACGACGATCTGCAGACCATGCTCAGCCGCTTGCTGAGCGAGCTGGAGATGCTGCAGACCAGTTGGGTGGGTCGCGCGGGCAGCTCCTTCGAGCAGGTCAAGATCGCATGGTCGCAGGACCAGAAGGCACTTCACCAGGCGCTCGCTGAGACGTCGAAAGCGATCCGTACGGCCGGCCGGGAGTACAGCCGCGCCGACGAGGAGCAGGCAGGCCGGGTGGCCTCCAAGAACACCGGCGGCGTCTCGCTGAACCTGTGAGCGCGGCAGACCACGGACCGAAAGGGGGAGGACCGATATGAGCAACGGCGACAGGCTCGTCGTCAACTTCGCTTCGCTGCACGAGGCGAGCGGGCACATTCAGTCGGCGCTGGGCAAGCTGGAGACCACGCTGAGCCAGCTCGAGAGCGACGCCGGGCCGATGGTGTCCACGTGGAGCGGCGCCGCGCAGACGGCGTACCACGAGCGTCAGGCCAAGTGGCGTAAGGCCGCGGACGAACTGTCCGTGATGCTGAAGGACATCAAGGGCGCGGTCGACGAGGCCGCCGTCCAGTTCAAGGACGCCGAGGACCGCAACACCCGGCTGTTCCACTGACCCAACGTCGCCGTGGCCCGGGGCAGGGCGACAACCGCTGCCCCGGGCTGCGCGCGTAGCGCGGTCAGGCTGAGGTGCCCGCCGGCCGGAAGCGGTCCAGCACCTCGCCGGTGATCGCGGTGACCCGGGCGGCGTCCTCGGCCGACAGCCGGTTCTGCGCCGCCGCCAGCGCCTGCTTGGAGTCCATCGGCCGGAACGCGGTCTTGGACGTGCCCGAGCGCACGAACCCGCGCTGCGAGTCCTGCTCCCCGGCCGTGGTCGCCGCGACGACCTGTGCGCGGGCCTGCTCGTCGAAGTCGAGGCCGAAGTGGGCGTACAGCGCCCCGAACTCCTCCACCGGCCGCATCGCGAAGTCCTCGTAACGGCGTACCAGCACGCCCGGCTCGTGCCGGTGCACCCGGTCCACCACGTCGTAGACGACCCGCCACAGCAGTGCCGTGGTGTGGATCTCGTCCTTGGTGGCGGCGGCCTCGCGCAGCTCGTCGACGTGATCGGCCAGCAGGTCGCGGGTCAGCAGCGGCTGGCCCAGCAGTTCGTCGAGGCTGATGTGCCAGCCGAGCTTGCGGTAACTGCCGACCAGCGACACCGGGTCGCGGACCAGCACCACCGAGCGCACCCCGAAGTTGCGCGCCAGCCACGGCACCGCCATCAGCGCGTACGGGTCGTCGAGCATCGCCCGCCGCCCGCGCAGCCGGCCGGACGTGAACGCCGTCGCGTACTTCACCATCCGGGCGATGTCGTAGGGCGCGTGGTTGCGCCGCAGCTCCCGGCCGACGCCGTAGCGCAGGGCCAGGGTGCGGCGGAACGCGCGCAGCCAGACGTCCTCGTTGTCGGCGCAGATGTACTGGAAGCGGTGCGTGACGTCGGCGTCGAGCACTCCCGGCGAGCGGCCCGGAGGGTGGCGCACGTTGAGCGGCTCGTTGACGTACACGACCTGCCGCCCGGCCTCCACCATCTTGCCCACCCAGCTCGTCCCGCTCCGGGGCAGCCCGGTGACCAGCAGTCCCGGCTGGGTCGCGCTCATCGGCTCTCCTTCTCCACAGGGCAGGGCGCCCGTCACAGATGGACATGATGGCCGCCGCGGCTTTGCGGCGGATCCTCCGTCGAGTCGGCTGTCGCCGACACTCGGCTCCGACGTGGGCAAACGGTGCCCGCTGTCAGGGTTCCGTCAGTCGGTGCCGCCGTGCTGCCCGGCGGCGCGCCAGCGGCGGCGGATGCCGCTGGGCAGTGCCATGGCCAGCCCGAGCACCAGCCCGGCCAGGACGATCCCGATGCCGGCCAGCCACAGTGCCCGCGAGCGCTGCTCGGTGGCCCGCACGGCGGCGGCCTCGGCAGCCGGGTCGGCCGCGCGCGGCACCAGCGCGGCCGGGGTGACCCGGGCCGCGCCGTCCATCACGTCGGTCACGGCCCGCACCGGGTTGAGGATGCCCACGCCGTAGTCGCCGCTGAGGCGGCCACCCGGCGCAGGGTCGGCCGTGGCCAGCAGCCGCCGCCGGACCTGCGACTCGGTGAGCTTCGGGTACGCCTGGCGGATCAGCGCCGCCGTGGCGGCCACCATCGGGGCGGCGAAACTGGTGCCGCTCTCCGTGGTGTGCCCGCGGCCGGGCCGTGCCACGATCACCTGGTCACCGGGGGCGACGAGGTCCACGTACGGCCCCGTCTGCGAGGCGGCCAGCCGCTGCCCGGACTCGTCGATCGCGCCGACCCCGAGCACGTCGTCCCAGGAGGCGGGATACGGCGTGGGGTTGCCCTCGTTCTTCTGGTTGCCCGCCGCGGCGATCACGACCACGTCCTGGGCGATCGCCTCCCGGACCGCTTCGCGCAGCTCGGCGAGCTTGGCCGTGGTGCTGTTGCCGTAGCTCAGCGACAGGTTGATCACGCGGGCCTTCTTGCTCACCGCGAAGCGGACGGCGGCGGCCATGCCCGGCACGTCGGCCTGGCGGCCGCGACCGGTCTTCTCCTTGCCGCCGAGCTGCTCGCTGACCCGCAGCGGCAGGATCTGCGCGCCGGGGGCGATGCCCCGGAACTCGACGCCGACGGCAGGTCTGGCGGCGATGACACTGGCGACGCCGGTGCCGTGGCCCAGGCAGTCCTGCCGGCCGTCGGTGCCGCCACCGGGCAGCAGGTCCTGGCCCGCGATGACCCGACCGCGCAGCTGGGGGTGGTTCCCGTCGACACCCGAGTCGAGCACCGCCACGATGACACCGGACCCGTCGATGCCCCTGGGCAGCGCGGACAGGTCCCAGCGCTGCTGCGGCCACGGCTTGGCGGTGATCACCTGACCCGGCGCGGGCACGCCGTCGGGGCACGGCCCGGCGAACGCGGGCGCTGTCGCGATCCCGACCACGCCGCAACCGACCACCACGCTGAACACCACCGTGCGGGCCGCGAAGGCGACCATCGGCCGGCTGCGGTGCATGTCGCCTCCCCAGGCCTTGTCCGGGTCGGCCACGCGGCGCGCGCGAAGCGCTCGCGAGGGCGGAAAATCCGCGTGGCTGATCCCCGGCGCAGATGCTACTGGAAGGAGCGGACCTAGACTGCTGGTTGCGACACGCCTACGGGGCGCAAGGTAAGTTGTGTCTCAGTACTCTCGCGGCAGCCAGGAGGTGAGCGCGTGATGGGTTGGGAGCCGGCCACCGATACCGAGATCGCGCTGCGTGACGCCCTGCGCGCCGGGGATCAGGAACTCTACTTCCGCATCCTCGGCCGTTCGGAACTGCTGCTGCCGGTCGCCGGTGACGGCGCTGCGGGACGCGGTCCGGCGGGCTGGGGCACCTGGACCGCGGAGAACCGCACCCACGTGCTCGCCTTCACCTCGTCCGCGGCGCTGCGCGCCTGCCTGGCCGAGCATGCCGGTCCCGCGCGGCGCGTGCCGTTCCAGGAACTGGCGTCCTCGTGGCCCAACCACGAGTGGTGGCTGGCGGTCGACCCGGGCCTGCCGATCGAGGGATACCTGCCGGCCTGGTTCGTGACCCAGCTGGTCCGTGGCGACGTGCGCATTCCCGGCGCACCGGCGGTCGCCCGCGGGCGGCTCGAACGGCTGGAGGCGCTCGAACGCGCCAAGGCCGCCCGGACCGCGCCGCCGCCGATGGCACCGGCCCGCGCGCCACAGCAGCCCGCGTACGGCCCGCACCCCGACGAGGACCTGATCCTCGACGCTGAGGTGATCGACGTCGAGGAGGTGCGCCCGGTCGCCGCGCCTCAGGTGCACAGGCCGATGGCGATCGAGTCCCCGGCCGCCCAGCCGCAGTCAGGCGTGCCCGTCGCGCAGCCCGGTGGCCGGTTCTTCCCGGCAGACCCGGCCTTCTCCGCCGAACAGGTCGCGCCGCCCGCACCGGCGCACACGTTCCCGCCGCCGCCCGCACCGCCCGCGCTGGTGCCCGCGGCCGCCGCACCGCCTCCCGCGGTGCCGCCCACCGCCCCGCCGCCGGCCGAGCCCGCACCCGCTGAGCGTCCGGCCCCGGGCTCGCTGTTCCAGCCGGTGTCCGCCCGCCCGGCCACCGCGCCGCCGCCCGCCGTGCGGCCGGGTGAAGGGTCACTGTTCGAGCCCGCGTCGTCGCGCCAGGCCGCAGCCGAGCCCACGACCACGGGCCGGTCGGCCGAAGGCTCGCTGTTCGAGCCGGTGTCGGCACGGCCACCGGCCACGATGCCGCCCGCCACCGAGCCGCCGACGGCCACGGTGCCGCTCGCGGCCGAGCCGCCGCCCGCCGTGGTGCCGCCTGCCGTACAACCGGGCGCAGGGCCGCCGCCCGGGCCCGTGGCTCCGGTCACGGCAGCCCCCGCCGTGGTGCCGCCGGTCCGGGAAACCGGGCCCCGGCACGAACGGCCGAAGGCGCCCGAGGACGACTTCACGCCGTCGAACTCCGTCGAGGAGCAGCTGCTCGAAGCCGCCGACGCGGGCAACACCGACGCCTTCCTGTCGACGCTGCTGCTGGCGACCGTGCTGCTGCCCGTGTCCGGCGGCCCGAGCGCGCCCCGGCCCGGCGAGGCGGGGTTCTCCTGGCAGCCGCGCGACATCGGCGGCGAGCAGCACATCGTCTGCTACACGTCGGTGCAGACCATGCCGGAGCCGGTCGACGCGGTGCCGGTGCGCTTCGTCAAGCTCATCGCGGCCTGGCCCGACCCGTCATGGTCGTTCGCGGTCAACCCGGGCACCGCGGTCGGCGCTAGTCTGCCCGGTGACCAGCTGCTGGAACTGGCCCGCTGGGCGGCCGAGATGGGCCTCGGCGGCGAGGAGAGCGAGCCGGTGGTGACCGCGCCGACGGCCGGATCCGCCCCGCCGCCCGCCCGCCGCGACCCGGAGATCACCGAGATGCAGAAGGTGATCGCGCCCAGCCAGATCGGCTACTACCTGGACCGGGGCTACGACCGGGTGTCCGGATTCGTGCACCGCGCCCGCGAGGTCGGTCACCTGCGCGGCCCCCAGGCCCTGCGCAGCGCGCTCGGCCTGACCTGGACGGGCTCCCCGTTCGCCGCCGACGACAAGGAGATCTACGTGCTGCGCTGGCCGGCCTACCGGCCCAGCCTGTACCGGATTCCGTACGGCGGGCAGCACGAGGCGGCGATGAAGGCCATGGAGGGCTGGGTCATCGAACGCGGCCCGTTCCGCGGCAACGGCTTCGCCCCCGGGGAGAGCACGGAGATCATCGCCGAGTTCAAGGTGGACAGCGCCCGGCTGCCGCACGGCGCGCGCCTGCTGCGCGTGGACGCCGAGGGCAAAGAGGAGATGGTCGCGGTGCTCGACGCCGACGGGCCGCGCTGGCTGCGCACCGACGGGGGCGAGGAGTGATGCGCGACGGCTACATCGCCCGCTTCCTGGGCCGGGAGTACGAGGCCAGCCCCGACGGCGACACCGTGCGCCTGTACCGCCCCGATGCCGCGGAGGGGTTCGAGGAGGTCCGGCCCGGCCGGTTCGTGCGCGTGGTTCCCGCGGCCGACGTCGACGATCTGGCGTACGTGCGCAGCGTCTGCAACTGGCGCGGCGAGCCCTTCATCGTGCTCGCCGAACACGAGGCCTGGCTGCGCGTCGAGTACACCGGCGGCAAGGCCCCCGTCGCCGCCGAACTCGGCCTGGAGGAGTTCGACTACGGCGTCTACCAGGGCTGGGCACCCAAGCAGGACGTCACCGACCTGCGCGAATCCCGCCTCTGACCGGCCCGGCCCGGGTCACTTGGTCCAGCGGATGATCTCGCCGGCCACCAGGTCGGGGCGTTCCAGATGGGGGAAGTGCCCGGTGTCCTCCAGCAGCCGCCACTCGTAGTCGGCCAGCACGTAGCGCCCGGAGCCCTGGGCGGTGGCGGGCAGCGTGATCGGGTCGAGGGCGCCCTGCAACTGCAGCGTCGGCGAGATGATCGGCTGCCGGATCGCGCGCAGGAAGCGGTATCCGTGCAGGCGCAGCGTGGACCGGAACGCCCAGCGGTACGCCTCCATCGCGCAGAACGCGGCCTGCGGGATGCGCATGGCCTCGCGGTAGCGGTGCTCGTACTCGGCATAGTCGGCGGTCTGCCGGAACGCCGGTGACGACCACGCCCGCATCAGCCCGCCCGCCAGCGCGGCGTCGTCACGGGTCAGCACGTGCTCGTACCGGGGGAGCTGGAAACGCAGCAGGTCGCGCCCGGCCCGGCGCTGCGCCGCGTTGGCGACCAGCGCCGAGCGCAGCCGCAGCGGATGGGCCGCCCCGAGCACCACCAGCCGGTTCACCAGCCGCGGGTGCAGCGCCGCCGCGGACCAGCCGATCAGGCCGCCCGCACCGGCCCCGACGACCGTGGCGTTGCGCTCGCCGAGCGCGCGGATCAGGCCGACCACGTCGGCGGCGAGCGTGAAGCCGTCGTACCCCCGCGGTGGCTTGTCGGTCGCGCCGTAGCCGCGCAGGTCCACCGCGACCGCCCGCAGGCCAGCGTCCGCGAGCAGGGGAAGCTGCCGGTGCCAGGCCCACCAGAACTCGGGGAAGCCGTGCAGGAGCACCACCAGCGGTCCGGTGCCCTGCTCCACGACGTGGAAGCGGCTGCCGTTGGCGTTGACGAACCGGTGCGTCCACGGACCCTCGTCCAGGACGCACGACTCGTCCACGGAGCTGGCGGCGTGCTCATTCATGAGTGCAGGCTAGCGTGTGCGCACCCGGACCTGTCTGCGCAGCAGGCCCGCGGCCAGCAGCGATGCGATCAAGGAGCCGAGCAGCACCGCGCCCTTGACCCGGGCCTGCTGCTCGCCGTAGTCGAAGGCCAGCTCCGCGATGAGCAGGCTGACCGTGAAGCCGCAGCCGGTGACCACGGCGACGGCGAACAGGTCGCGCCAGTCCAGCGCCTCGGGCAGCTCGGCCAGCTTCGCGCGCACCGCCACCGCCGCGCCGAGCAGCACCCCGACCGTCTTGCCGACGACCAGGCCGATCAGCACGCCGAGCGAGGCCCGGTCGGTGAAGATCGCACCGAGCGCACCCGCGCTGATCGCGATGCCCGCGGAGAAGAACGCGAACAGCGGGACGCAGATCCCGGCGGAGATCGGCTGGATGCGGTGCTCCAGCGCCTCCGCGGGTGACTCGTGCTCGCCGGGATCGTGTTTGACCCGGGTGAGCAGCCCGATGGCGACGCCCGCGATGGTGGCGTGCACCCCCGAGGCGTGCACCAGCGCCCAGGCGGCCAGGCCCAGCAGCAGGTAGAGCCACCAGCCGCGGAAGCGGAACTGCTGGAGCAGGGCGTACACCACCAGCACCGCGGCCGCGCCGAGCAGCGGCAGGAAGGCCACGTGCGCGGTGAAGACCAGCGCGATCAGCAGGATGGCCCCGAGATCGTCGACGATGGCCAGCGACAGCAGGAAGACACGCAGGCTCGGGGGCAGGTCGCGGGCGCAGATGGCGAGCACCGCCAGGGCGAAGGCGATGTCGGTGGCGACCGGCACCGCCCACGCGTCGGAGCCCCCCGGTGCGCCGAACGCGATGAGGAAGCACAGCAGGGCGGGCACGACCATGCCGCCGATCGCACCGGCGATGGGCAGCGCGGCCTGGCGCGGACTGCGCAGCTCGCCGATGACGAGTTCGCGTTTCAGTTCCAGGCCCGCGACCACGAAGAACACGGTGAGCAGCCCGTCCTGGGCCCACTGCGCCACGGACAGGTCGAGGTGCAGCGACTGCGGCCCGAAGGTGTACGCGCTGAGCCGCTGGTAGGCGTCGGACAGCGGTGAGTTGGCGATGATCAGGGCCAGCGCCGTGGCACCGAGCAGCACGAGGCCGCCGATCTGCTCCGTACGCAGAAAGCGCACCACGTCGGCGGCGGCGCTGCGGGCAGCCTGGGCGCGGCGGCGCTTCATCCGCTTCACGCGCGGGCTGGCCTTCGGCCGGGTCCGGCTGTCTCCCATGATCCGGATACTACGGTCACCGCCGGGGCGTAACAGGAGGTTCGCCGCGAAGCGGGGCCGTCCACCGGAGGTTCCCGGTGGCGCGCGCAGCGGCCGGTGCGGCAGAGTGGCCGGGCATGAACACCCCCTTGACCGTGGTCGACGTGACCGGCACCCCCGCCGCGATGGGCCTGGCGTACGGCACCGCCGCCGCCGATCTGATCAACCTGAACGTGGCGGCCTACCTGGGCCGGTTCGCGAACGCCGCCGGGCTGGACCGGGCCGCGGTGGTCGAGCAGGGCGCGGCGTTCCGGGAGACGACATCGGCCCACCTGCCCCGGCTCGCGGCGATGCTCGACGGCGTCGCCGAGGGCGCGTCGCTGGCACCCGAGCTGATCTACGCGATCAACGCCCGGTCCGAGCTGCTGTACGGCATGCCGTCCTGCGGCTCGCCGGGCGACCCCGGCCCGGCGGGCGGCGACCGCGGCGAGTGCACCAGCCTGGGCGTGCTCGGCCCGCGCAGCGAGGGCGGGCGCACCCTGCTCGCGCAGAACTGGGACTGGCATCCCGACCACCGGGACTACAACGTCCTGCTGATCACCCGGGACGAGCGGGGGCACGAGGTGCTGGCGCTGACCGAGGCGGGCATGCTCGCCAAGGCCGGGCTCAACTCCGCGGGCGTCGGGGTCTGCGTCAACCTGCTCGGCTGCGACCGTGACGGCCGGCCCGGCGGGGTGCCATATCACGTGCTGCTGCGGTCGGTGCTGGAGGCGGACTCGCTGTCGTGGGCGATCCGCAACGCGATGCGGGTGCCGCGTTCGGCATCGATCAACCTGCTCGTCGGCCAGGCGTACGCGGGCGGCGGTGAATTGATCGACCTGGAACTGGTGCCGGGCGACGCGGGCTGGCTGCATCCGGTGGACGGAGTGCTGGTGCACGCGAACCACTTCGAGACAGCGCTGCCGGTGTACGACACGATCAAGGACTGGGGTGGTTCCTCGCTGTTCCGGTCGGCGCGGGCGCGACGGCTGCTGGACGGGGTGCGCACGCCGTTGACGCCCGCCGACCTGCGGACGGTTCTGCAGGATCACCACAGCCATCCGGTGTCCATCTGTCGCCATGCCGACGAGCGCGACGCGGTCGAGGATCGCTCGGAGACGATTTGGACCGTTTTCATGGATTTAGATGAACGGTTTGTCCGTCTCGTGCCTGGGCCGCCTTGTGTGGGCGGAGAAGGAACGACTTATACCCTCTGATGTGGACCCCCGCAATCTCCTGCGGCGCAGGGTGATGACAGAGACAGATAGTTATGCAAGGCTGCTTTCATAATTGACGACCCGGGCCGCTGGCTCACCCCTGCCGCGTGCTGCCCGGGATCGTTTCCGTCAAAGGGAGGGAGGACCCTTTGCGAATCCGCAGAATCGGCAGCGCAGTCGGGATCACCGCTGCACTGGTCGCTGCCAGTCTCTCGGGTGCCCCCGCAAGCGGGGCGCCCCAGCAGGTGGCGAACCCGCTGGAGCCGACGGCGGGCGTCAGCCGGCCGGACAACCTGCCCAACCCCCTCGACGACTCGCGGTCCGGGCTGCGCAAGCAGGCCATCGCCGACGTCGTCTCGGGCAAGGCCAAGGCCGTCGAGCGCAACGGTTCGACGGTCGTGCAGGTCGGCAAGAACCGGTGGGCGGAGCTGAAGCGGAAGGCCGACAAGGTCGACCCGATCTTCGTCGTGCTCTCCGAGTTCGGCGACCAGGTCGACCCGCTCACCGGTGGCGGCAGCGGCCCCGTGCACAACGGGATCGCGGCACCGGACCGCAGCGTGGACAACTCCACGTACTGGGAGGCCGACTTCAACAAGGCCCACTTCGACCGGATGTACAACGGGAAGAGTGAGTCGGTCGCCGACTTCTACTACGACCAGTCCGGTGGCAAGTACTCGACCAAGGCCGAGGTCACCGACTGGGTCAAGCTGTCGTACAACGAGGCGCGGTACGGGCACAACT
Organism: Catellatospora methionotrophica; assembly: GCF_011297335.1. GTDB lineage: Bacteria > Actinomycetota > Actinomycetes > Mycobacteriales > Micromonosporaceae > Catellatospora > Catellatospora methionotrophica. Next base: position 341,288 of record NZ_JAAOTJ010000004.1, read on the forward strand.
TCCCGGACAACGCCACGGACCCCGACGGCAACCCGCTGGACGACCGGTACACGTACTGGCAGTTCGTGCGGGACAGCGCCAACGCGTGGTACGCCTCGCAGGTGGCGGCGGGCAAGTCGGCCGCCGAGATCGCGACGTACCTCAAGAAGTTCGACGTCTACGACCGCTACGACGCGGACGGCGACGGCAACTTCAACGAGCCCGACGGCTACATCGACCACTTCCAGGCGGTGCACGCCGGTGAGGGCGAAGAGGCCGGCGGCGGCGCGCAGGGTGCGGACGCCATCTGGTCGCACCGCTGGTACGCGTACTCGACCGACCGGGAGAAGACCGGCCCCGCCGGAGCCCTCCTCGGCGGCACGCAGATCGGCAACTCGGGCATCTGGATCGGCGACTACACGATCCAGCCCGAGAACGGCGGCCTGGGCGTGTTCGTCCACGAGTTCGGCCACGACCTCGGTCTGCCGGACCTGTACGACACCGCGGGCGGCGACAACGGCACGGGCTTCTGGACGGTCATGTCCGGCGGTTCGTGGCTGAACCACGACCCGAACAGCATCGGCACCTCGCCGGGCTACATGGGTCCGTGGGAGAAGCTGTTCCTCGGCTGGCTCGACTACGCGACGGTCAAGGACGGCAAGACCAAGCTGGTCTCGCTGGGCTCCGCGGCGACGCCGCAGGGCCTGCCGCAGGCCGTTCTGGTCGAACTGCCCGAGCAGGTCATCACCACCGAGTACAACACGCCGTACTCCGGCTCGTACGAGTGGTGGAGCGGCTCCGGTGACGACCTCCAGAACACGCTGACCCGGACCGTCGACCTGACCGGCGCCACGTCGGCCTCGCTGTCGGCCCAGGCGTGGTACGACATCGAGGCGGGTTACGACTACCTGTACCTCGAGGTCAACGACGGCAGCGGCTGGAACGGGGTCGGCGACGTCCTCCAGGACAAGAGCCCCGGCTGGGTGCCGGTGTCGTGGGACCTGAGCGCGTACGCGGGCAAGTCCGTGAGCGTGCGGTTCCGTTACGCCACCGACGGTGGTTTCGCGCCCAAGGGCGCCTTCTTCGACGACATCAAGATCGTGAAGGACGGCACCACCGTCCTCAGCGACGACGTCGAGGGCGGCACCAACGGCTGGGCCGCGGTCGGCTTCACCCGCATGATCGGCTCGACCACGGGCGTCTACCCGCACTTCTACCTGGCGGAGTACCGGTCCTACACCGGTTACGACAAGAACCTCAAGACCGGTCCCTACCAGTTCGGCTTCGCGAACGTGCTGCCGGACAAGGTCGAGCGGTTCCCGTACCAGGATGGTCTGCTGGTGTGGTACATCAACTACGCCTACGCGGACAACAACACCATCGAACACCCCGGTCACGGCGAGGTTCTGCCGGTCGACGCCCGTCCGCAGGTCGCCCTGTGGCCGGACGGCGGCAAGCTCGGCAACCGCCGCCAGCCGTGGGACGCCACGTTCGGTCTGCAGAAGACCGACGCCGTGACGTTCCACCGCAACAGCGTTCCGGTGACGGTGGCGCCGCAGGCCGCGATCCCGACGTTCGACGACACGAACCCGGACGCGTACTGGAACGCCGCCAACCCGCTGAACTCGGTCAAGGTGGCCGGCAACGGCGTCAAGATCTCGGTCTGGCTGGAGATCCCCGGCACCCTGCCGGTGGTTCTGCTCCAGGTCAAGAACTGACCCGCACCGCCTAGCAGCACAGAAGGGCCTGCCCGCGAGGGCAGGCCCTTCTTCGTGTCCGGCCACTCCGGCCGCCAGGTGCCCGGTGGCCTGTCGGTGGCCGCGGCGCCGGGGGTCGCCCACGATCGCGCCGCAGGGGGTCTCATCGGGTCGGTGTCGGACCTGGCGGTGCTGGGGCACCAGGTCCCCACCCGCGGACCGTCCGTCCCGCCAGGCGGCCCTGTGCGGGTGTCGGCGGAGCGGTCCCCGGGCTCTGCGCCGTGGACGGCGAAGAGGGCGGCCCGCCTGTCGCGGACCGCCCTCTTCGTTACTGCTCAGGTGCGTGGTGCTGTCAGCCGTTCGCCGACGTGACCGCCACGTAGACGTAGGCGTTGTCGTGCGTCGCCCACAGCAGCTTCAGCTTGACGCCGTTGGCGACGTTCGCGTCACCCGGGTTGCCGCTGCCCAGCACGGTGAAGCCGAGGCTGGCACCGTACAGGTCGGTGGCGGGGGTGCCGTCCGGGTTGACGATCCGCGTGGTGTACGGAGCGTTGCCCAGCGACGGGATGACGACGGAGGCGTCGGCGTCGCGGGCGTACAGGTCCTCGCCCACCAGCTCCAGGCCGGGAGCCCAGCCCTTCGCGTCGGTGAACTCGCCGACACCCTTCTGCGCCTTGAACTTGGTGCAGTACTCGACGTACAGCTCCGTCGGCACCTCCAGGCACTCCTTGAACGCGTACGTCGGGTGCAGCGTGAACGCCGCGTTCGACGACTGCGGACGGCCCGGCAGGTTCTTCAGCACGGACGTGTCCTTCGTGGCCGCGGTGCCGGTCCGGCGCAGCGGGTCGAAGTGCGAGTCCACCAGCAGCAGACCACCCTTGGCGCCGTAGCTCGGCAGCGCGGTCGAGTTGGCCGTCACGTGGTTGGTGTTGCCGTACGTGGTGTCCCGGTACCACAGCAGCATGCCGGGCGCGTTGTACTTGATCTTCTCGACCTTCCACGCCTCGTGCGCGTAGGTCGTGTCGTAGGCGTACTGCAGGCCCTTGTCGAACCCGTCGAAGTTACGCCACTCGGCCAGGTAGTAGTGCGCCTTGGACGAGGTGCCGGTGTCGATCCGCCAGCCGGGGCCGGTGGTGTCGGTCCAGGTGCCGCCGCTGGCGGTCCAGCCGTTGGCGCCGCTCTCGACGTCGTCGCTCCACGTGGTCGCGCCGCCGCCGGTGACCGAGAAGTCGTCGGCGAACCAGCCGCGCTCCTGGAAGGCGGCGTCGGTGGCCTGGCGCAGCCGGACCTTGACGTTGGTGCCCGCGTACGCCGACAGGTCGACGTAGTCGTGACGCCAGCCGCCGCTGGTGCCGGTCAGGCCGTAGTGCCGCCCGAAGTTGCCGTGCAGGTTGCCGTTCGGGTCGGCGTAGTCGTCATCGGTCGACACCAGGGTGCCGGCCTCGTTGTAGACCTTCAGGTCGGCCCAGGTGGCGCCGCCGTCCGTCGAGACCTCGACCAGGCCGTAGTCCCAGTCCTCTTCGATGACGTAGTTGTTCCACATCCAGAACTTGGCGTCGGCCGCGTTCGGAACCGCGATGTCACGCGCGATCTTGATGTCGGCCCAGTCCTGGTCGGCGCCGGTGTACCACATGTTGGCGCCGCTGTGCGGGGCGGCCAGCGTGACCGTCTTCGGCGGCAGGTCGATCTTGATGCCGTCCTGGGTGCCGACCGGCGTACGCGAGGTCTGGCCCAGCTTGATGTTCTGCGTGCCCGAACCCGGCGTGATGACCTGCGGGTCGGCCCAGCCGAGCACCCACTTGTCCCAGATGCCCATGTGCGTCGGCATCGACTGGAAGATCGGGCCCGAGTGCGAACCCGAGGACATGAGGTCCCAGAAGTCGATGCCGGACTCGCCGTTGCCGGAGGTGTCGTACAGGTCCGGCAGACCGAGGTCGTGGCCGTACTCGTGGGCGAACACGCCCACGCCCGAGTCCTCGGGCTGCACGATGTAGTTCGAGATCTTCAGGTTGGTGCCCGGAATGGTGAAACCGTTCGGGACGGCCGAGGAGTGCGCCCAGATGGCGTACGGGCCCTGGGCCCCGCCGCCACCGGACTTGTCCTCACCCGCGTGCACCAGCACGAGGTGGTCGATCACGCCGTCCGGCTCGAAGAAGTTGCCGTCGCCGTCGCGGTCGCCCTGGTCCTCGATGTCGTAGTCGGCCCACGGGAAGTTCGGCTGGGCCGCGGCGAGCGCGACAACAGCGTCCGTGGCCATCCGCTGCGGACCCTGCGGGTTGTCCGGGTGGCCCTGCATGCCCTGGATCTCCGGGGCGACCCAGCCGCCCGCGCCGTCCGGCGAGCAGGTCGTCGCGGCGTACCAGCCCTCCGAGTGCGGCAGGGTGATCCACGGGGTCGCCTGGCCCTCGACGGTGTAGGCGCCCTTCGACATCTCCAGGTACATGTTGCGCATGGTCAGACCGGTCAGGTCGATGCCGGGCTTGCCGTCCGGGCCCTTGAGGTCGGTGCGCACGCGCTTGGTGATGCCCTTGGAGGTGTAGAGCATCTTGTTGTAGTGGTCCTGGTTGAAGTCCGAGACCCACATCGAGTTGTTGTCCAGCTTGGACAACGTCGCCGGGTTCGGGATGCCGTTGTGCAGCGGGCCGTTCTGGATGTTGCCCGGCACGCACTCGCGCGACTCGTTGACCGTCCGCGGCACCATCACGCCGGTGAAGTCGTCGTTCGCGGTCGGGCTGTACTCGACCAGCATCGTCAGCAGCTTGGCGACCTGGGTGGTCGGCGCCTGCTTGATCTTGCGGGGGCTCTTGCGCTCCTTGATGGACTTCGCTTCGAGCTTGGCGATCTCACGCGCGGTGAGCGGGTTGCCCGCCGCGTGCTTCTTGTCGATGGCACGGGTCTTGTCGGCCTTCGCGCCGAAGACGCCGCCCGCGCCCTTGGTCTCCTTGCCCGTGGTGTCCGGCTGGACGGCGGGCTCGGCGTAGTTGATGTAGAACTCGCTGGGGCTGATCACGGCTGTCGGACCGGTGGCGGCGGCGGCCGTCGTGGGTGCGGCCAGCCCGACAGCGGCCAGTGCCAGCGCAGGGACAGCGGCTAGTAGCCGCCGTCTCCGCTGCGCATGGATGGCGTGCTTCATGGTCACTCCATTCCTCGGGGTGTCCGTCACGGGCAGGGGATGCCGTGGCGGTGACAGGTGGAGACGGAGGCGTGCAAGCCTGCCCTCCCATGCCATACGCGGCTTCACGTGGCGGATGGAGTTGTGCGGCTCACGTGAAGCAAGCACTTCACAATCGCAAATGAACACACGACGAGGCATGGCCCGGTTAACGGATCAGGGCACCGCGAACAGTCGATGTCCCAGGATCCATATGGCCGGATAGTCGTGACCGAAAAGATGAGTTGCGCGAGGTTGCGCGCCTATCAGGACAGTCGGCCAGCATGGCGGTGGGTCATGCCGGATGCTCAGAACGGGTCCGGGCACAGCACGCAGCCCGGCCCGCCCGGTCCGCCGGTCGGCACGGTCATGTCGGTGACGGCCGGTGCGGCGACCAGCGGCGAGTCGACGGCCAGCGGCCCGGTGACGGTGGGTCGTGCCGTGCCGCCGACGACGGCCCAGCTCAGCGACACGCAGGCCAGACGGGTGGTCTCGTCGGCGATGACGCACACGGCCTGCGCCCCGGGGTAGACGCGGATGGCCGTCAGGAGCGGATGTTCCGGGGGAGGGTTGCGGGGAAACGGGCGCGGCGAGCCGTAGGCGCCGGTGCCGCCGTACGCCGCCAGCCCGAACACCTCGTATCCGCTGGTCGGTGTTCGGCAGGCGACGACGGTGCCGACGATGTGGACGAAGTAGACGTCGACGTACTCGAAGTACTGCTCGACAGAGGTGTTGTCGATGGTCGCGGTGGTGCTGGTGCCCGGCGGGCAGGACAGCCACCGGTATCTGGTCTCCTTCGGCGGGTCCGCCGCCGCGGCGGGCGCCGCGCTGACGGCGACGGCCAGCAGCGCCGTCGTCGCTGCCGCGAATACCGCGCGGACGATCCTGTTCATGGGGGTGGCTCCTGTTCGCTCTCGTACTCGGCGGGCATGACGATCAGGGCCCGCGCCGGTGCGGTGATCCGCACCGGCGCGGGCCGGACGTCGGAGGTGGTGTCAGGGGCAGAGCACGCAACCCGGCCCGATGGGACCGGGATTCATCAGCATGTTCGTGACCGCGGGTGCGGCCACCAGCGGTGAGTCGACGGGCACCGGGCCGCCGACGACGGGCAGCAGTACTCCGTCGGTGTCGACCCAGCTGATCGACACGCAGCCGAGACGCGTGGTCTCGTCGGCGATGACACACACCGCCCGTACACCCGGCCTGATCCGGACCGCGCCGGTGTAGTGGCCGCTGAACAGGTTGTCGAACTTGTAGGGAATGGGGGTGCCGTAGGCCGAGTCGACGCGGTACGCCGCCATGCCCCAGGCGTCCTGGTCCAGTTGCGGTGACTTGCAGGGGAACACCTGGCCGCCGAAGGAGGCGAAGGCGCGGCCCTGGTAGTCGACGAAAGTCGAGGCGTCGTCGATGCGTACGGCGTTGCTCGTGCCCGCGGGGCAGTCGAGCCAGGTGTAGTAGGCCTGCGACGCGGGAACCGCCGTCGCGGGGCTGACCGTCGCGGTGGTCAGGATCATCATGGTGGCAGTCAGGACCAAGGCGCGGATGGTACGGCGCACGGGTCACTCCCCTTTGGGTTTGTGCGGTGTCTCCTCGGCGGGCGCCTGCCGCGCTGCTTCTGCGCCCAGCCGAAGTCCGAGCTGGAATCGGTTGCTCACGTGGTATCTGTCCATGAGGGCGGACAGGGTGTAGGCGATGGTCCGCATGCTGATGTCGAGCCTCGCGGCGAGTGCGGTGTCGGTGTAGCCCCTGGCCAGCAGCGCCAGGATGGTGCTCTCGCGAGGCGTCAGGTGTGCGGGCGGTGACCAGTCGCGACCCGGGTCCCTGGCCCGCGCCCACTGCTGCAGGAACAGGGCGGTGAGCTCGGCGACGATGCCCGGTGCGACGACCTCCCACATGCCGCGGGTGCGGTCGGAGGGATTCTGGGGCACCAGCGCCGTGGTCCGATCGAAAATGATCATCTTCCCCGGCACCTGCGGCAGCTCCCGGTACTGCATACCGTGGAAACGGAGTTCGGTGTCGTGCACCTCCGACTCGTCCTCCGTCGACGCGGGCACGCCCAGGCTGAGGATCGAGATCCCGCGCGCGAGCATCTTGCGCTCCGCAGGTGCGGCCGTCTTCAGGGCGCTGGAGCTGAAGGCCGGCTCCGGATTCATCCCCATGTGCTCGTGGCGTTCGGCCGCCGCCAGCTCCATGAGCCGGTCGACCGTCCTGGTGAGACCGTCGAGCGGCCGTGCGGCGCCGGCGGGCAGCCGGGCGAGGTCGGTGATGATGTCCGGGTACGTCATCCGGGTCAGCCGCTGGCGCAGCCGGTGCCTGGCCAGCGCGGTGTGGTGGTGCCGGTCCTGGAGCAGCGAAACCACCTGGGCGGGTTCGCGGCTGGACCAGACGCGGTCGTCTTCGGCCCTCTCGTGGGAGCTGCGGTGCACCGGGGCGGCCGCGCCCAGCGCGATGAGTTCGTCCAGGGCGCTGCGGACCAGCCGCGGCTTCATCTCCAGGGACCGGCTGATGTGCTCCACGGACCAGGGCCCGAAGGTGATGAGGGTGCGATAGACCAGGTCGGCGTGCGGCGACACGCCCCATTTCAGCAATGAGGGCACGACCGGTGATTCGAGCATCAAGGCCTCCCCGTGAAACCTCTCCGGCGCTGGCTCGCGTCGCGCCGGACAACAGCAATCTAGACAGGCGGATCAAGGCCGACCAGGGACCGTCCGTCGGATTGCATGTTTGTGCAATCACGTCTAGTGATCTTGGAGGTGTGCTCGCCCCGCCCTATGTTCGTGGACATGACCTTCCCCGTACGGGGCAGGTCGCGGGCCACGGGTCCGGGCGTGAGCGGGTGCGAACCGCGGCGGCCGGAACCTCGGTGCCGCGCAGTACGTGCGTGCACGGCGGGCCCTGCCCGGCGGAGTACGGGGGACCACGTGCCGGCGGCGACGAAAGGGGCGGCTGCCGGTGTCACGCCGGTAGCCGCCCCTTCGCACAGGAGAGGGTCGTCCATGCCGTGCCCGGGGGCGGCGGATCAGCGCCGCCCGCACCGGTCACGTCTCGTCAGGTTCCTCTTCGGCCGGATCCTCGATGGGGGTCTGCTGCGGCGCCTCGGCGCCGAGTCGCAGTCCCAGCTGGAATCGGTTGGACACCTCGAACCGCTCCATGAGCGCGGACAGGGTGTAGGCGATGGTGCGCACGCTGAGGTCGAGCTGCGCGGCGATGGCGGCATCGGTGTGGCCCGCGGCCATGAGCGCGACGATGGTGCTCTCACGTGGGGTGAGCTGCATGAGTGATAGAGGCCTCCCCGTCGAAACATGCCGGTGCGAGGACCGCCCGGCCGGACTAGAGCAACCTAGACAGCGTTGTCGGCCCAGGCCAGGCCAGTCCCGCAGATTGCAGGATCGTGCAACGGTCGCGAAGTGATCTTGGTCGTTTCCGTCACGGGGCCTATGTTCAGAACGCGACGTCCCTCCAGGTGGAGGTCGGGGCACCGGCCCCGGGCGTCCGGCGGTGCGGACACCGATCGGGCGGCCGGTCCGGCGCTGCGGGGTACGTGCGTGCCTGTGGGTGTCAGCCCGCGGATACGGGGGACCGCGTGCCGACGACGAGGGGGCGGCCACCGGCAGGTGGCCGCCCCCTGTGATCGGCCCGAATCAGTCCTCGTCGGACTTGCTCGACTGCATACCCTCGGAGATCAGGTTCATCACCGCGGAGTCCTGCAGCGTCGTGACGTCGCCGAGCGAGCGGTTCTCCGCCACGTCGCGCAGCAGCCGCCGCATGATCTTGCCGGACCGGGTCTTCGGCAGCTCCGTGACCAGCATGATCTGGCGCGGCTTGCAGATCGGGCCCAGCGTCTTGGACACGTGCTCGCGCAGCTCGGGCACGCCGACCTCGGCGCCGCCCTTCAGGATCACGAACGCGACGATGGCCTGGCCGGTCGTCGGGTCGGTGGCGCCGACGACCGCCGCCTCCGCCACCGCCGGGTGGGCGACCAGCGCCGACTCGACCTCGGTGGTGGAGATGTTGTGGCCGGACACCAGCATCACGTCGTCGACCCGGCCGAGCAGCCAGATCGCGCCGTCCTCGTCGCGCTTGGCACCGTCGCCGGCGAAGTAGAAGCCCTGCTCGGCGAAGCGCGACCAGTACGTCTCCAGGAAGCGCTTGTCGTCGCCCCAGATGGTGCGCAGCATCGACGGCCACGGGCCGGTCAGCGCCAGGTAACCGCCGCCGCCGTTGCCGACGATCGAGCCGTCGTCCGCGACGACCTCGGCCTTGACACCGGGCAGCGGGCCCATCGCCGAGCCCGGCTTGCAGTCGGTCACGCCCGGCAGCGGGGAGATCATGATCGCCCCGGTCTCGGTCTGCCACCAGGTGTCCACCACGGGGCACCGGTCACCGCCGATGTGCTTGCGGTACCACATCCAGGCCTCGGGGTTGATCGGCTCGCCGACCGAGCCGAGCAGCCGCAGCGAGCTGAGGTCGAACTGGGCCGGGATGTCGTCGCCCCACTTGGCGAACGTGCGGATCGCGGTCGGCGCGGTGTAGAGGATCGTGACGCGGTACTTCTCGATCAGCTCCCAGAACCGGCCGCGGTGCGGGGTGTCGGGGGTGCCCTCGTACATGACCTGGGTCGCGCCGTTGGACAGCGGGCCGTACACGATGTAGCTGTGCCCGGTCACCCAGCCGATGTCGGCGGTGCACCAGTAGACGTCGGTCTCCGGCTTCAGGTCGAACACCGCGTGATGGGTGTACGAGGTCTGCGTCAGGTAACCGCCGGTCGTGTGCAGGATGCCCTTCGGCTTCGCCGTGGTGCCCGAGGTGTACAGGATGAACAGCGGGTGCTCGGCGTCGAACGGCTGCGCCTCGTGCTCGGGGCTGGCGTTGCCGACCACGTCGTGCCACCACAGGTCGCGGCTGTCATCCCAGGCGACCTCCTGGCCGGTGCGGCGTACGACCAGGACCTTCTCGACGGTCGGGCACTCGGCCACGGACTCGTCGACGGTCGGCTTGAGCGCGCTCGGCGCGCCACGGCGGTAGCCGCCGTCGGCGGTGATGACGACCTTGGCGCTGGCGTCCTGGATCCGGCCGCCGAGCGCGTCCTTGCTGAAGCCGCCGAACACCACCGAGTGGGTCGCGCCGATGCGGGCGCAGGCCAGCATCGCGACCGCGGCCTCGGGGATCATCGGCATGTAGATTGCGACCCGGTCACCGGCGTTCACGCCGAGGCCGGTCAGCGCGTTGGCCGCGCGGCACACCTCGGCGTGCAGGTCGGCGTACGTGATGGTGCGGGTGTCGCCCGGCTCGCCCTCCCAGTGGATGGCGACCCGGTCGCCCAGGCCGTTGGCCAGGTGCCGGTCCAGGCAGTTGTACGCGACGTTGAGCTGACCGCCGACGAACCACTTCGCGAACGGCGGGTTGGTCCAGTCCAGTACCTCGTCCCACGGCCGGGCCCAGTCGAGCCGCCCGGCCTGGGTCTCCCAGAACGCCAACCGGTCGGCGTCAGCCTCCGCGTACGCCTGCGCGGTGACGTTCGCCTGGGCGGCGAACTCCGCCGACGGTGGGAACCGGCGCGACTCGTGCAGCAGGTTTTCGAGGGTCTCGCTCACTACGGCGCCTCCCTAGGGGTGATGGTCATGCCATGTGACCTGGGTCTCCGGGAGATGTTACGGCCCGGTGACCCGGCTTTACAGTAAGGGTCCCTAACTATTTTGCCTCGGCTGCCCCGCAACCGACTTGGTTACTCTCTGGCTGTGACTATGGATCCGCTGGCACCGCTGCTGACACTGGCCGACGTCGAATCTGCGGTGAATGGCGCACGCGCTGCGGTGGACGGTGCCTACAAGCATCGCGCGCTGCGCCGTCAGGGCGGCATGGTGGCCGCGGAGATCAGCCTGCGCTGCGCGGTGGCCAGCGCCGCGCTGGAGGGACACCGCTACGACCTGAGCGACGTACGCGGCGGCACCGTGCTCGACGCGGTGCTGCAGGGGGCGCTGCGGGTCGCCGAGGCGCTGCCCGGCCTGCACCAGCACTGGCACAGCGCGCCGCGGCAGGTGCTGGCGAAGCTGCACCTGCTGGCAGGCACCGGAGTGCTGCCCGCGGCCACGCTCGGCAGGCCCGCCGAGGAGAGTGCCGCCCGGCTGGACACCCTGCTGGAGATCGTGACCGGGCAGGCGGGCAACCCGCTGATCCGCGCCGCCGTCGTACACGGCGAACTGCTTGCGGCACAGCCGTTCCCCGGCGTCAACGGGATCGTGGCCCGCGCGGCCGCCCGGCTCACCCTGGTCGGCAGCGGTTTCGATCCGCGCGGCCTGGTTGCGGTCGAACTGGCGCAGCTGGCCCGCGAACCCGAGTACATCGGCGCGGCCGGGGCGTTCGCCACCGGCACCCCCGACGGCCTGCGGTCCTGGCTGCGCCACTACGCCACCGCGGTCGAGCAGGGCTGCGCCGAGATCGCGGTCGTCGGCGACGCGGTGCTCGCCTCCGTGGCCTGACCGCGACCACCCGGAGGCAGTGGCCGGGCGCGCCCCCAGGAGCGAAGTCCGCGCAGCGGACCAGCGCCCGGCGGGTAAGGGAGGCTTCCGAGGCCGGGCCGGCCCGTGAAGGCGTGCGCCAACACGATGGATGGCGCCGCACTTCTGCGGCGCCATCGCGCACGTCCCACCGGGTTACCAGGCGTGCATCCTTTGACAACCGCCCTCGGTGGACCCGAGGGTCACACCGGGACTTTGCCTTCACGACGGCTAGATCGCGCGTGGGTGCCCGGAGGCCGTGCCCGAAAGCTGGTTTCTGCCAGCTACTTCAGCCGCAGAATGCTTTCGTAACCACTTTTCTACGCCCGTTCGCCGGTGATGGCCAGGCTTGCGGCTGAATGTGTGACCGGTGGGGCTGTTGTGGCGGCGAAATCACCCGTCAGAGGGCAGAAGCCGCGGCACGCGCCCGCTTACGGCGGCCGTACCAGGCGATGCCGATGGCGACCCCGACTCCGATGCCGAGCGCGGCCGCGACCGGAACGGCCGGGCGGTTGCGCAGGCGGCGGCCCAGCGGCACCGGGTGCCGGAACTCCAGCACCGGCCAGTGGCGCTCGTTGGCCTCGCGGCGCAGCGCCTTGTCGGGATTGACCGCGCTGGGATGCCCGACGGCGGCCAGCAGGGGGACGTCGGAGATCGAGTCCGAGTACGCGTAACACTCGGCGAGGTCGTATCCCCGCTCGGCGGCGAGCTTGCGCACGGCGTCGACCTTGCCCGTGCCCGCGGCGTAGAACTCGATCTCGCCGGTGTACTGCCCCTCGGCGACCTTCATCCGGGTGGCGATGACGTCGGAGACGCCGAGCTGCGCGCCGATGGGCTGCACCATCTCCTCGCCGGACGCGGACACCAGCACGATGTCGCGCCCGGCCGCCTGGTGCTCCTCGATGAGGGTCGCGGCCTCGGCGTAGATGTACGGGTCGATCAGCTCGTGCAGGGTCTCGTTGACGATCTGCCGGACCTGGTCCACGCGCCAGCCCTTGACCAGCTCGGCCATGTAGTCGCGGGTGCGGACCATGGCCTGGTCGTCGGCACCGCCGCGTTTGAACATGAACTGGGCGAAAGCCGTCTTAACGACGTCGCGTTTGGTTATCAGGCCGTCACGATAGAACGGTCTGCCGAATGCCAGCGCGCTCGAAGTCGCGATGACGGTCTTGTCCAAGTCGAAAAACGCGGCGCTGCGGCCCACGGTCGCAAAGTGTAGCCGTAGCTCTGTCGCCGCGGCGTCCGGCCGTGGGTCGGATACCGGCAGGGCACTCGCGGCGGCGGCGGGCGGAAGGGTTCCGCAACTTGGTAACTGAGCGACGACTCAGTGATTGCGCAGCGTAGGATCTTGGGTTGGTCTACGGCGTGTCGTGGTGTGTCGGTCACGATCCCCCTCGACGGCGCGCCGTCAAGTCAGGCATGCTTTCGCCAACAGCCCTCAGCGGGTGCCATCCCCCCCGCAGCCGCTGAGCGGGCTCCGGCTCACCATCCCCCCTGAGAGCCGGACCCCAAGACGACCCCCGTCTCCCCGGACGGGGGTCGTCGCCATCTTCGCCCCGCTCCCCGAGAAGGTCGCCCCGCTCGTCGCGGAGGTGCACGGCACGAGCAGTGGGCTCATAACAGATCCACGTGATGATCGGCGTACTGTCCACAAGCGCCGGTCCGTCCACAGGCGCGGACCGTCGGCCCTGTTGCAGAGGCCCGGCCACGGCGCACAGTCCCCGGCATGAGCCGCCAGATCGCCGCCCCGCCCGCGTCAGCCCGCATCCTGCTGGTCACCGCCGACGCCGACCTGCTCGACGATCTGCTGCGGTTGGGATCCGCCGCGGGCGCCGAGGTCGAGGTCGCCCACGACCTGTCCGCGGCCCGCCTGCGCTACGGGCCCGCCCCGCTCGTGCTGATCGGCGGCGACATGGTGCCCGGCTGCCTGCGGGCCAGGCTGCCGCGCCGGTCAGGGGTCATCGTGGTCTGCCGCGACAGCGAGGACACGCGCCCCTGGGATTACGCCCAGCCGCTCGGGGCAGAACACGTCGCACTGCTGCCGGACGCCGAATCCTGGCTGGTGGAGCGCCTTGCCGGGATCGGGCGCGGCCCGGCCCGGGGCAGCGGGCGGGTGCTGGCGGTGCTCGGCGGCCGGGGCGGGGCCGGAGCCAGCGTGCTCGCCGCGGGTCTGGCCGTGACGGCGTGCCGGACCCGGCTGCGCACCCTGCTCGTCGACGCCGACCCGCTCGGTGGCGGCGCGGACCTGCTGCTCGGCTGGGAGGAACTGCGCGGGCTGCGCTGGCCGCAACTCGCCAGGGCCAGCGGCCCCGTCGACCCGGCGGCGTTCGTCGACGCGCTGCCCAGCCGCGGCGACCTGGTGGTGCTGTCCTGTGCCCGGGACATCCCCGACGAGGACTGCCCCGTCTCGCCGGAGCTGCCGCCCGACGCGATGGCCGCCGCCCTCGACGCCGGACGGCGCGGCCGTGACCTCGTCGTCGTCGACCTGCCCCGCCGCCTCGACGACGCGGCGGCCGTGGTGCTGCAGTCGGCCGACCGGGTGCTGCTGGTGGTGCCCGCCGAACTGCGCGCTGCCGCCGCGGCCGCCCGGGTCGTCGACGTCGTCTCGGCGTACCGGCGAGAGCTGTCCGTGGTCGTTCGCGGTCCCGCCCCCGGTCGGCTGGGCCCCGGCGACCTGGCTCAGGCACTGGGCCTGCCGCTGGCCGGGATGCTCGCCCCGGAGCCGCGCCTGGCGGCCGCCCTCGAACGCGGTCAGGCGCCCGGCAGCGCGCCCCGTGGCCCGCTGGCGACCCTGTGCGGGCGCCTCATCGGCGAGGTCATGGCATGAGCGTACGAAGCACGCGCGTGCACGGCCCCGGCGAGCGCAGCGGAGAGCAGGCATGAGCGTTCCGGCGGAACTGGTCGGGGCCGGGCCGCTGGGTTCCCTGCTGGCCGTGCCCGAGGTCACCGATGTGCTCGTCAACGGCGTGCAGGTGTGGACCGATCGGGGATCGGGCCTGGTCCGCGAGCCGTTCACGATGCCCTCGGCGGAGGCGGTGCGACGGCTCGCGCAGCGCCTCGCGGCGGCGTGCGGGCGGCGGCTCGACGACGGGCAGCCGTACGTCGACGCGCGGCTCGCCGACGGCACCCGCCTGCACGCGGTGCTGCCCCCGGTCGCGACAGCGGGGCCGTACCTGTCCCTGCGTACGTTCCGGCAGCGGCCGATGGCGCTCGCCGACCTGGCCCCGCCCGAGATCGCCGCGCTGCTGTCGGCGATCGTCGCGGCCCGGCTGACCTTCCTCGTCTCCGGCGGCACCGGGTCCGGCAAGACCACGCTGCTCGGCGCGATGCTCGCCGCGGTGCCCGGCCGGGAGCGCATCGTGCTGGTCGAGGACTCGGCCGAGCTGCGTCCCGCGCACCCGCACGTGGTCGCGCTACAGGCGCGTACCTCCAATCTGGAGGGCATCGGTGTGATCGGGCTGTCCGAGCTGGTCCGCCAGGCGCTGCGGATGCGCCCGGACCGGCTGGTGGTGGGCGAATGCCGGGGCGCGGAAGTGGTGGACCTGCTGGCGGCACTCAACACAGGGCACGAGGGCAGCGCGGGAACGGTGCACGCCAACGCGCCCGAGGACGTGCCCGCCCGGCTGGAGGCGCTGGGCCTGCTCGGCGGGCTGCCCCGCCCGGCGCTGCACGCGCAGGTCGCCGCCGCGATCCGGGTGCTGTTGCACCTGCGGCGCACCCCGTCGGGCCGGGTGCTCGACGAGGTCTGCCTGCTGGCCGCCGACGGGCCGGAGCGCCTGGTGGCAGCCCGGCCGGTGTGGCGGCGTACCGGCGGCCTGCTGCCCGCGTCCGCCGAACTCGCCGCGCTGCTGCGGTCCCGCGACGTGACCCCACCAGCCTGGCTGGAGTGCCGATGAGGGCGGATCGACTGCGTGGGCTCGTCGGACCGGTGTTCGCGCCCGCCGCCCGGCGACGCCTGGCGCGGGCGACCGGGGGAGGGCCGGCAGGCCGCACGTCGTACGGGGACGACGGCATGGAACCGGAAGGGGCTGCGCGGCCTGGTGTGACGGTGGACTCGTGGTCGCCGGGCCGCACCCGGCTCCTCGCGGCGGGCGTCGGGGTCGGCGGGTGGCTGGCGCTCGGCTCGCCCGTCGGCGGGCTGATCGTGGCCGGATACACCGTGCTGGCGCTGCGGATGTGGCGTGATCAGCGGGCCGGGCGGCGCGAGGCCGTCCACCGGGAGGCGGCTCTCGACCTGCTCGCCGCCTCGGTGGCCGAGCTGCGGGCCGGTGGTGTGGGTGCGGTCCTGCTGCTACCTGACGACGACCTGGACCGGTCGGTGCACGCCGCGCAGCGGCTCGCGGCGAGCACCGGCGCTCCCTTGGCCGACCTGCTGGAACGGCTGGAGGCGCAGAGCCGTGCGGCCGACCGGGCCGACGCCGCCGCCCACGCGCAGGCGGCCGGTGCGCAGCTGACGGCGGTGCTGCTCGCCGCGCTGCCGGTCGGCGGTATCGGGCTCGGCTACCTGATCGGCGTCGACGCGCTGCGGATCCTGCTGCACACGCCGACCGGAGTCGCCTGCGCCTGCGGGGCGGCAGTGCTGCAGGCGGCCGGGCTCGCCTGGACCAGGCGCCTGCAGCGTACGGGCGGCCGGTCCGCCGTCGGCCGATCCACGGGCCGGTTCACGGCGCGGCGGCGACTGCGCGGGTTGCCACTGCGGCGGGCCGTCGCACCGCCGAGCCGCCGTACGCCGTGGCTGTTCGGGGTCGTGGCGGGCGGTGCGGTGTTCGCGCTGCTGCCGTCGGCGACCGGTGCCGTGCTGGGCACGGGTGTGGCGGCCGGAACGGTGCTGGTGCTGCGGCGGATGGAACCCGCGGCGACCCGCGCCGAACGGGAGCGGGCGCTCGCCGACCTGCCGTGGGCCGTCGACCTGATCGGGACCGCACTGCGGGCCGGTGCCCCGCTCGACCATGCCGTGCTCAGTGTGGCCACGGCGCTCGACGGGCCGCTCGGCACCCGGCTGCAGCGGATCGGGCGATCCCTGCGGCTGGGCGCGACCGCCGCCGAAGCCTGGTCGCATCTGGCCGACCTGCCGCCCGCCCGCCGCCTGGTGACGGCCGTGGAACGCAGCGCCGCGAACGGGTCCGCGCTGGCCGGAGCGCTGCACCGCTGCGCCGACGACCTGCGCGCCGACACCGCCGTACGCCGCCAGGCCGGTGCGCAGCGCGCCGGTGTCCTGATCGTCCTGCCGCTCGGGCTGTGCTTCCTGCCCGCCTTCGTGCTCGCCGGCCTGGTGCCGGTGGTCCTCGCCGTACTCGGCGAGGTGCTCTGACCCACCCCGAAAGGAGATCGTCATGCCCCGACAGAGGTACCTGCGAGCCGCGGCCACGCCGTCACTGGACACCGGGGTCCGGATGCCGAGCCGCCCGCCCGTGCCGGTGCCCGCCCTGCTGCGCGACGTCGACCTGGACGCCGCCGCGATCCTCACCGAGGCCGTCGGCCGGGTGCCCGGCGACCCGGCGTACGCCGTGCCGAGCGAGGTCCCGGATCAGCCGTCACGCCATACGGTCAAGGTGGGCGCGGTGCCCGCTGGCCGGGCCCGGTTGTCCGTCGCGCCGGACGCGGGGATGAACACCGCGGAGTACGCCGTCGGCACGCTGGCCGCGGTCGCGTTCGCGGGACTGCTGCTCAAGGTGCTGACCAGTGACAGCGTGCAGGCGGCACTGGCCGGTGTGATCCAACGGGCTCTCGGGTGAGCCGAACGGATCGGGGTAGCGGGACCGCCGAGCTGGCGGTCGCGCTACCCGCCGTGGTGCTGCTGCTGGTGACCGGCATCGGCGCGGTCGCCGCCGTGACCGTGAAACTCGGCTGCGTCGCCGCCGCCCGCGACGCGGCCCTCACCGCGGCCCGTGGTGGCGGTGCGACCGGCGGCGCGAACGTGGACGTCAGCGGGGACACCGTCACTGCGACGGTGCGGCGCTCGCTCCGGGTGACCGAGCTGACCTGCACGGCTACCGCCGCCCGGGAACCAGGTGCGCCATGAGCTCGCTGTACGCCCTCGGCGTGGGTCTGGTGTTCGTCGCCGCGGGCACCGTGGTGGCCGCCGACGGCGCACAGCTGATCGCCCGTGAACAGGCGCAGACCGCTGCCGACCTGGGTGCGCTCGCGGGCGCGGCGTACGCGGTCGGCGGGGCCGGCGGAGCCTGTGCCCGGGCGGCGGTGATCGCCGCCGCGAACGCCGCGACCGTCACCGCCTGCCACCTCGACGGCCTCGACCTCACCCTCACGGTCCAGGTGGTGACCGGCGCCGGTGCCGCCGAAGCCACCGCCGTCGCCGGCCCCCTCCGCGAGTCCCCATGACCCGTGGAGATCGCTGGTTCGTGTCAGAAAGTGAGGTGTGACCGCAGATCATGACCAGAGACGACGATCACCGGCGGCTCGACGCTCTGGCGGAGAGCCGGGGCGGACTCTTCACCAGGGCGGAGGCGCGGGAGAACGGGTTCTCCGACGATCAGATCCGGCGGCGGCTGAGGCGGGGTGACTGGCAGGTGGTGCTGGGTCCGGTGCTGGCCCGTGCCGGGCGGTCGGTCACCCCGCTGGTGCGGGACCGTGCGGCAGTGCTGGCGGTGCCGGATGCGGTGTTGAGCGGCCCGTCCGCAGCGCGGCGGTACGGACTGGACGTGCCGGAACCGTGGACCAGTCTCACGGTGAGGCCGAGTCAGCGGGTGCGGCTCGCCGGTGTCTCGGTGCGCCGGGAGCCACTGGACCCGGCGGACCTGTGTCTGGTGGACGGGGTGCTGCTGACCGGACCGGTGCGCACCGTCGTCGACTGCGTGCGTGAGATGGCTCCGGGCCACGCCGATGTGCTGCTGGACAGGGCGCTGCAGCGCAGGCTGATCACCTACGAGGATTTCGTCGCGCGGGTTCAGGCCATGGTTGGGCAGCATGGCGTGCGAGCACTGGTGCAGGCCGTCGCCCGGCATGCGCACGGGGCGCGGTCGGTCGCGGAGCGGCTGCTGGCGCAGGGGCTGCGGCGGCGGCGGATCAGCGGCTGGCAGGCGAACCTGACGGTGTACGACGAGGGAGGGTTGATCGGCGAAGTGGATTTCGGGTTCGCGGAGATTCTGCTGGCAGTGGAGGTCGACGGTCGTGCTTGGCACAGTGCGGACGACCGTTTCCAGCGCGACCGGACCCGGCAGAACCGGCTGGTCCGGGCAGGCTGGACGGTCCTCCGCTTCACCTGGAGCGACCTGACCGAAGACCTCGACGGCGTCCTCCGCCAGATCGCCGCCGTCCGCCGCCGCCTGACCGCACCGTGACGCTGTCGGTGAAGTTCCGCAACGCTCGCGAGTCGAGTTCCGTAGCGCTCGCGGGTCCATGATCGCTGTTTCGGGTCAGAACCTGCGGTTTAACCAGAGGTTCTGACCTGAAACAGCGATCATGCCGCCGGAGCCGGAGCCGGAGCCGGAGCCGGAGCCGGAGCCGGGGACGGGGACGGGAGGTGGGTGAGGAGGGTGTCGAGGATGGTTACGGCGCCGGGTTTGTCCAGGGGGTTGTTGCCGTTGCCGCATTTGGGGGACTGGACGCAGCTCGGGCAGCCGTGGTCGCAGGGGCATTCGGCGACGGCGGTGCGGGTCGCGCCGAGCCATTCGGCGGCCATGCCGTAGGCGCGTTCGGCGAAACCGGCTCCGCCGGGGTGGCCGTCGTACACGAAGATGGTCGGCAGGTCGGTGTCGGCGTGCCGGGCCGTGGACAGGCCGCCGATGTCCCAGCGGTCGCAGCTGGCGACCAGCGGCAGCAGCCCGATCGCGGCGTGCTCGGCGGCGTGCAGCGAACCGGGCAGGTCCTCCAGTTCACCGACCAGGAACTCCGCGAGGGTCGCCCATACGGCGACGGTGCGCAGCGTACGGGTCGGCAGTTCGAGGGGCCAGGTGCCGAGGATCTCGCCGCTGTCCATCCGGCGGCGCTGGAACGACACGACCTGGCTGGTGACCTCGACCTCGCCGAGGAACAGCCGGACTCCCCCGGCGTCGACCTGGGAGCGCACCTCCAGCACGCGCAGGTCGATGGTGTCGCGGGCGTGCGTGGAGTACGGCGGGCTCTCGGCCTCGACCAGGGCGACCGCGTCGGCGAGGTCGAGCGCCTGCACGACGTAGGTGCGGCCCTGGTGGGTGTAGACGGCTCCGGCGTGCAGGTGGTGGTGGGCGGCGGTGGCGTCGGCGGTGCCGATGAGGCGTCCGGTGGAGGCTTCGATGACGGCGATGGGCGGGCCGCCGGTGCCGCGCAGGTCGATCTCGGGGCGCTGCGGGTGGGTCCAGTACCAGCCGGTGGGGCGGCGGCGCAGCGCGCCCGTGGCGACGAGTTCGTCGAGCAGGGCCGGGTCCGCGCCGAACAGCGGCAGGTCGGCTTCGGTGAGCGGCTGCTCGGCGGCGGCCGTGCACAGGTGCGGGGCGAGCACGTACGGGTTGGCGGGGTCGAACACGGTCGCCTCGACGGCCTTGCCGAACAGCGCCTGCGGGTGGTGTACGAGGTAGGTGTCGAGTGGGTCGTCGCGGGCGACGAGCACGCACAGCCCGTCGCGCCCGGCCCGGCCCGCACGGCCCGCGCGCTGCCAGACCGCGGCGCGCGTGCCGGGGTAGCCGGCCAGCAGCACCGCGTCCAGGCCGGTGACGTCGATGCCGAGTTCGAGGGCGCTGGTGGTGGCTACGCCCGTCAGGGTGCCGTCGGTGAGCTGCTGCTCCAGGGTGCGCCGTTCCTCGCGCAGGTAGCCGGCCCGGTAGGCGGCGACCTGTCGGCCGAGCCCCGGCTGGGCCTCTTCCAGGGCGGCGCGCGCGTGCGCGGCCACTACCTCGGCGCCGCGACGGGAGGGCACGAAGGCCAGGGTGCGTACGCCCTGCACGACAGCGTCGGCGAGCAGGTCGCCGGTCTCGCGCAGCGCGGAGCGGCGGACGGGTGCGGCGTCGCCGTTGCCGTCCGCGCCGGGCAGCTCGGGCGGCTCCCACAGCGCGAAGGTCATCGAGCCGCGCGGCGCGGCGTCCTCGGTGACGGCCCGCACGGGCCGGCCGATGAGCTTGCTCGCGCTGCCCACCGGGTCGCCCGAGGTCGCCGAGGCCAGCAGGAACACCGGCCCGCCCCCGGCCGACCTCGCCGGCCGTCCGACCCGCGGCGCGCGTGACCCGGCGTCGAGAAGGCGCCCTTCCTCAGCCGACGGCGAGGTACGGAGCTGCTGCTCGTCGCGCAGACGCGGGTCGAGGGTGCCTTTCTTCTCGGTGAGGCGGCGCAGGCGGCGGAGGATGTGGGCCACGTGGGCGCCGAAGACGCCCCGGTAGCTGTGGGCCTCGTCGACGATGACGTAGTGGAGGTTGCGCAGGACGCCGGACCAGCGCTGGTGGCCGGGGAGCAGGCTGTGGTGGAGCAGGTCGGGGTTGGTGAGCACGACGTTGGCGTGCTGGCGGATCCAGTCGCGCTCCTCGCGCGGGGTGTCGCCGTCGCAGACTGCGGCCCGCAGGCCGGGCAGGTTCAGCCCGGTCAGGGCGCGGTGCTGGTCGGCGGCGAGCGCCTTGGTCGGCGCGAGGTAGAGGACGCGGGCGCGCGGCTGGGTGAGCACGGCCGACAGGGCGGGCAGCTGGTAGGCCAGGGACTTGCCGGAGCCGGTGCCGGTGGAGATGACGACGTCGGTCCCGCCCCAGGCCAGCTCGGCGGCTTCGACCTGGTGCTCCCAGGGTGCGGCGATGCCGCTGTCGCGCAGCGTCCCGACGAGTGCCGCGGGAACCCAGTCGGGCCACGCACCGGCGCGCCCGGCCCGTGCGGGCAGCCGCTCGACATGCGTGACCTGGTCACGTTCGAGCCAGTACGGCAGCAGGTCCACCCCCGCACTCTGCCACCGCGGACCGGGCCCCGGCCAGCCGCCGGAACCGGTCGTGGCGTGACTCCCGGCACGAGGGCGCGACCTGCGGTTTCTCCGAACGGCCCACCGGGGTGCCGGTCGGGGCGGTACCTTGCCGGAAACCGCAGGCCGTTCCGGCGGCCGGGAGCGGCCCGCCCAGGTGCGCGTTAAGGGCAAAGGGCGCGTAGCCCGGAAACCCGACCAGTGGTTAGATGCATGGGGATCTGGCACGGAGAGATTCCGGGCAGTGACCGGACGTCGTAGAGGAGGTGCCGATGGAGCTGTCGCTGGCAACGCGTGTCGTCGCCGCGCACACCGTGCTCGAAGTCGGCGGCGAGGTGGACGTCTACACCGCTCCGAAGCTGCGCGAGCGCATCGGTGAGCTGCTGGAGAGCGGGGTGACCGCGGTGGTGGTCGACCTCGCCCGGGTCGACTTCATGGATTCGACCGGGCTCGGTGTGCTGGTCGGCGCGCAGCGCCGGGCGCGGACCGCGGGAGCCACCTTCGGTGTGGTGTGTTCGCGGGAGTCGCTGTTGAAGATCTTCCGCATCACCGCGCTCGACCAGGTGCTGCCGCTGTACCCGTCCGTCGACGCGGCCACCGCGAGTTGACCAGCGCGGACATGGCGACCGTCCGGCTCGAATTCACCCCTGAACCCGCGCATGTACGCACTGCGCGGCTCGTCGGCGTGGCCGTGGCCCGGCGCGCCGGTGTGCCCGACGACCAGCTCGACGAGGTGCGCCTGGCGATCGGCGAGGCGTGCGCCCGTGCGGTCGCGCGCCACCAGCGGGTCGGCCTGCGCGACGTGGTCTCGGTCGCGTTCAGTGACGGCGACCGGTATGTCGTGCAGGTGTGGGACCACGCCGACGACGAGGAGCAGATCACCGTCGACGTGAGCGCGAGCCTGCTGCAGGCGATCGTGAAGGATCTGCAGGTGCGCCCGCTCGAAGGCGGCCCCGGCACCGAGGTGCAGATGGCCTGGCCGGTCCGGCGCGCCTCGCGGCTTGGGCGCTGATTCACTCACCCGCGGGCATAGAGTCGCTGAGCGTACCGCACAACCCCGTAGCCCCGCAGCAACGAAGATCACCGCGACACAGCAGGTGGCGGGTGTGACCCGGACCACGTGTCCGGTTTACAGTTCACGGGTTGTTTCCAGGCCGTAACCGACGTCACCCATGACCGCCGGCGCGGCTGCCTCACAAGTAGATCGTGATCTTTGGGAGGACAAAGATGTCCGGGTCCACTCTCGCCGCCCCCGGCGGCGAGCTGGCCCTTACCGGCGCAAACGTTTCGTACGTGATCGTCGCGGCTGTGATCGCACTGGTGGCTCTGGCTTTTGCCGCCGTGCTGGTCAAGTCCGTGCTTGCAACCGGTAAGGGCACCGAAAAGATGCAGGAGATTGCCGGGGCCGTCCAGGAGGGCGCCTCTGCATACCTGTTCCGCCAGTTCAAGACGCTCGGCATCTTCGTGGTGCTCGCGGTCATCCTGCTCTTCCTGCTGCCGGTCCACGGCGACGGTGACAACGACACCGCGCTGAAGATCGGCCGTTCGGCATTCTTCGTGGTCGGCGCGGTGTTCAGCGCCTTCATCGGCGGTGCCGGCATGGCCATGGCGACCCGCGCCAACCTGCGGGTGGCCGCGGCGGCCCGCGCGGCCGAGGGTGGCCGCGAGGCCGCCATGGCGATCGCCTTCCGCACCGGTGGTGTGGTCGGCTTCATGACCGTCGGCCTCGGCCTGTTCGGCGCGGCAGTGGTGGTCTTCATCTACCGTGCCGACGCCGCGACCGTGCTGGAGGGCTTCGGCTTCGGCGCGGCGCTGCTCGCGATGTTCATGCGGGTCGGCGGCGGCATCTTCACCAAGGCCGCCGACGTCGGCGCGGACCTGGTCGGCAAGGTCGAGCAGGGCATCCCCGAGGACGACCCGCGCAACGCGGCGACCATCGCCGACAACGTGGGCGACAACGTCGGCGACTGCGCCGGCATGGCCGCCGACCTGTTCGAGTCGTACGCGGTGACCCTGGTCGCGGCCCTGATCCTGGGCCGGGCCGCGTTCGGCGTGGAGGGCCTCGTCTTCCCGCTGATCGTGTCGACCATCGGCGTGCTGATCGCGATCGTCGGCGTGTTCCTGACCCGCCTGCGCAAGTCCGACAAGAACGGCCTGCAGGCGATCAACCGTGCCTTCTACATCTCGGCCGCGCTGTCCGCGGTCGCGGTCGCGGGCGCCTCGCTGTACTACCTGCCGAAGACCTTCGCCGAGCTCGGCAAGCCCGAGATCAGCGGCAACCCGCAGATCGTCGCCATCGGCGCGGTCATCATCGGCATCGTGCTGGCCGCCGCCATCCAGGCGCTGACCGGCTACTTCACCGAGACCGGGCGCCGTCCGGTGCAGGACATCGGCAAGTCGTCGGAGACCGGCCCGGCCACCGTGGTGCTCGCGGGCATCAGCGTCGGCCTGGAGTCGGCCGTCTACTCGGCGCTGCTCATCGGTGCCGCCGTCTACGGCGCGTTCCTGCTGGGCGGCGGCACGCTGATCGTGTCGCTGTTCGCCATCGCGCTGGCCGGCTGCGGCCTGCTGACCACCATCGGCGTCGTCGTGGCCATGGACACCTTCGGCCCGATCTCCGACAACGCGCAGGGCATCGCGGAGATGTCCGGCGACATCGACGAGCAGGGTGCGCGCACGCTCACCGAGCTCGACGCGGTCGGCAACACCACCAAGGCGATCACCAAGGGCATCGCGATCGCGACGGCCGTGCTGGCCGCGACCGCGCTGTTCGGGTCGTACACCGACACCCTGGGCGTATCGCTGGCCGAGGCCGGCGAGACCACCGCGGGCTTCATCGACGAGATGCTGAACGTGGCGAACCCGGCCAACCTGGTCGGTCTGCTGATCGGTGCGGCGGTCGTCTTCCTGTTCTCGGGTCTGGCCATCAACGCGGTGTCGCGTTCGGCCGGCGCGGTGGTGCACGAGGTGCGCCGCCAGTTCCGCGAGCTGCCGGGCATCATGGACGGCACGCAGCGGCCCGAGTACGGCAAGGTCGTCGACATCTGCACCCGGGACGCGCAGCGCGAGCTGCTGACCCCGGGCCTGCTCGCGGTCCTCGCCCCGATCGCCGTCGGCTTCGGCCTCGGCGCGGGCGCGCTGGCGGCATACCTGGCCGGCGCGATCGGTGCGGGCACCCTGATGGCGGTGTTCCTGTCCAACTCCGGTGGGGCCTGGGACAACGCGAAGAAGATGGTCGAGGATGGTGCGCACGGCGGCAAGGGCTCGGCGTCGCACGAGGCGACCATCATCGGCGACACGGTCGGCGACCCGTTCAAGGACACCGCCGGTCCTGCCATCAACCCGCTGCTCAAGGTGATGAACCTGGTGTCGCTGCTGATCGCCCCCGGCGTGGTGTCGCTCTGGTACGGCAGCACCGAGAACGCCACCGTGCGTAACCTGATCGCGCTCGGCGCGACGCTGGTGATCGTGGTGGCGGTGTTCATCAGCAAGCGCAAGCCGATCACGGTCGGCGGCGACTCGGGAAAAGCTGACGCTGCGCCTACGCAGCGCGAGAAGGTCAGCGCCTGACGCATCGCACCTCGGCGGCGCCCTCCCCATCCGGGAGGGCGCCGCTTTTCTAGGTGCGGCACCGGCGCCGCCGCCCCGTTTGCCCGTGTCGCGGGGTACATCCGTGCAAGATCGCCGCGGCGGCCGGGGGCGGCGCTAGGCTGCACATCATGCGTAGGCCCCGCGCTGGTTTCCTGCCGCTGCTGCTCGTGGTGGCGGCGGTCTCGGGTGGATGTGTGGCGGACGGCCCTCCACCGCGGGTCTGGGCGGCGTCGGTGTGCTCGGCGCTGAGCCCGTGGCGCGACGAGATCGCCACGCTGACCACCCGCGCGCAGCAGCAGACGCCCACCTCGACGACACCCCAGCAGGCCAAGGAGAACCTGGTCCGCATGCTGGAGGGGGCCCGCGACGCCAGCGAGAAGGCGCGCGGGCGCATCGCCGACGCCGGAGTGCCGGAGGTGGACGACGGCGACGCCATCGCCGACGGGGTCACCGGGTCGCTGGCCAAGGTGCGCGACGCGTACGGCCGCGCGGGCGAGACGGTGCGCACCCTGTCCACCGACGACCCGCCCGCCTTCTACCAGGGCGTCAGTACGGCGATGACGACCCTGCAGCAGGAGTACGACGCCAGCGCGCTGGACACCAGCCAACTGCGCTCCACGGAACTGCAGCAGGCCTTCGGTGAGGTGCCCGAGTGTCTGTGAACCGGCAGCTCGCCATGTTCTCCGCCGAGTCGGCCCGCCCCTCGGCGTACGACCTGGCCGGGCTGCTCATCGGGCCCGGCCAGGTGACCCGGATGGGCGGCACGGCCCGGGTGTCGGTGGTGGTCGACGCGGCGTGGCGGGTGCACGCGCTGGCGGCCGAGTTCACCGCGCGGGGGCTGGAGACGAGCTGGGAGCCCGCGGCGGTCGACGGGCACTTCGGGGTGCGCACCGCGTACACCGGGATGCTCGCGCCGCTGGCCGAGGCCTGGACGCGCGGGTCGGGCAAGCGCCCGCCCGCCGGGTTCGCGCTGGACGGCGCGCGGCTGCGGCTGTGGTTCGCGGCGGCGGGCGCGGTCGACCCGGAGGGCGACGGCGCGGTGCTGCGGCTCGGTGCGAACGACGAGCACTGCGCGGCCACCGGCCTGCGCGCTTTCACCGCGCTGGCCTGCATGGCCGAACTGGGCCGCGGGCCGGTGCTGCGGATCGCCGGTCGGCGGCGGGTGACCCGCCTGCGCGAGCTGGTCGGCGAGCGCCCGGCCATGGCCCCGCTCGGCGCGTGGCCCGGCGACCAGCCGCTGGTTTCGGAGACCGGTCCCGAGGCTGACAGCGCGGAGCAGGCCGGATCGCGTCCCGTGCGGACGGTCCGGACGTCACGGCTGCGCCCGGTCGCACCTGGCCAGCTGGACACCGGCCAGGTCCTGCCGGCCGTGCGGCCCGATCCAGCCCACGGCGAGGTGCCGCCGGGGGAGGTCGCAGGCCAGACCCCACCGGTCGAGCCCGACGCTGGCCGGATCACACTGGATAAACCGGACGCGGGCCGGACCCCACCAGGCGAGCCGGAAGCGGGCCAGGGGCTGCCGGACCTGCCGGATCAGGCCGGGACCACCGGACCGGTCCGGACCGGCAGCGATCTGACCGGGCCGTAGCGGGCCACCGGTGCGCCGGTGACGTGGGCCCAGTAGCGGTCGCCGTAGGACCAGTGCCACCACTCGGTCGGGTAGTTCACCATGCCGACCGAGGTCAGTGCGTCGCCCAGGTAGCGCCGGTTGCGGGCGGCCTCGGCGGAGACGTTGGCGGAGTCGGTGTGGCAGGCTTCGCTGTCGGTGTCGTTGACCTGCGTTCCCATCCACAGTTCGGTGCCGTCGGCGGTGCACAGCGTCAGGTCCACCGCTGCTCCCGCGACGTGCGGGGCGACCTCGGGCGGGGAGATGTACCGGCTGGCCCGGCGGTGGTACCAGGCCTCGTCGTTGCCGGGCTGGATCACGCGCAGCCGTTGCTTGTGCGAGTCGAAGTACTCCTGTTGCAGGGCGAGCGGGCGGTAGCACTCGACGATCAGCAGCCGCAGCCCGGCAGGCAGCAGCGTCTGCGCGGTGACCAGCCGGTCGACCACGCTCAGCCGCACGTGGGCGAAGGCCCCGTCGCCGTCGGCCAGCCGCCGGTCGAGCCGCAGCGCGCCGACGGTACGCAGGTCGATCAGGCACTCGTCGCACTCGGCCACCGGCGTCTCCACGACCGCAGTGTCCGACAGCAGCACCATCTCCGCCATTGGCAATCCCTCCCAGCCGGGCCCGCCCCCGGTGTGTACGCCCGAGGGGTCCCCCACCTGCCCGGTCGTGATGTGAACGTCGGGACGGGTGGCTCGCCCCGTGCCGAGCCACCCGTACCTCCGACAGGACGGACACTTCCAGGCGGCGCTGGAACTTTTCTGTAATAGACGGGTGTCGCGACCTCGGGCGCTAGCCGCGGGCGTCGAGTTCGGCGAGCTCGCGGGCCCCGTGGTCGTGGAAGACCTGCCGGGCGCGGGCCTGGGCGGTCCGCGCCCCGGCGGTGTCGCCGCGTGCGGCCAGCAGCCGGGACCGGTCCAGGTCCAGCCGGGCCTGCCACACCGGCACGTCCATCGACTGCCAGATGTCGTGCGCGGCGTCGAAGCAGGCCTGGGCGAGGTCGAGCCGGTGTTCGGCGAGGTGGAGCTGGCCGAGTACGCGCAGCGTCGCGCCCTGGCCCCAGCGGTCGCCCATGGTGTGGCTGACCGACAGCGCCCATTCGAGCCGGGGCAGCGCCTCGCCGTGGTGGCCCTGCCGCATGCGCGCCTTGGCGAGCGCGCGGACCGCGTACGCCTCCATCAGCTCGTCGCCGAGTTCGTGGAAGATCTCGGCGGACTCGGCGCAGCGCCGCTCGGCGTCGTCCCACTCGTCCCTGGCCCGGTGGTAGAGGCCGAGCGTGCGCAGGGTGTGGCCCTCGCCGAGCCGGCTGCCCGCGCGCCGGTACGCGGCCAGCGACTCGGTCAGGTCGGCCAGCGCCCCGTCGTAGTCGCCGAGTTCCAGCCGCACCGACCCGGCGATGCGGCGGCAGTAGCCGATGCCGATGTCGTCGCGGGCGTCGTGCAGCAGCGCCGTGGCCTGGTCGAGGAAGTGCACACCCTCGGCGAAGCGGCCCGGCTCGCGGCAGGCGATGCCCAGCCCGGCCAGCGCGGTGGCCTGTCCGGGCAGGTCGTTCAGCTCGCGGAACAGGCTCAGCGCGGCCCGGAACTGCCGCCGCGCCTCGGTGTAGTGGTCCTGGTCGTAGCGCAGCTGGCCCAGTTCGGTGAGGATCACCGCCTCGTCGTGCGGCTTGGCCGCGCGCCGGGCCGCGGTCAGCGCCGCCTCGATGACGCGGGTGCGCGCGGCGAACCGGTTCGCGCCCATGAAAGCCGACGCGTTGCGGGCCGAGGCGAATTCGAAGACCAGGTCGTACAGGCCGAGCACGAGCGCCCGCTCCACCCCGGAGGCCAGCGCGGACTGCTCCGCCTCGAACCAGTCCCAGGGGTCGGCGATGACCAGCGCGGTCAGCTCCTCGGCGACGTCGTGCGGGCTGAACGGCCGCCGCCACCGGATCTCGGCGGGCGGCGAGTCGACGGCGGCGCGGTGGATCAGGGCCAGCCAGCCGCGCAGCGCGCGGGCCACCGCGTCGGCCAGGTCCTCGGCGGGCTCCTCCAGTGCGGCGCACTCGCGGGCGTACAGCCGGATCAGGTCGTGCAGGCGGTAGCGCAGCCCGCCCATCCGGTCCACCCCGACGAACTCGACCAGCTGCGCGTCGACGAGCTGCTCGACCAGCTCCTCGGCCTCGGTCGGGGAGGTCTCGGCGAGCCAGGACACCACCCACGGGGAGAAGTCGGGCACGCCGAACCAGCCCAGCCGCCGCAGCGTGGTCCGGCAGCCGTCGTCCAGGGCCCGGTAGCTCAGCTCGATGCTGCTGCGTACGCCGACGTCACCGGCGGACAGGTGGTTGAGGCGGCGGCTCTCGTCGGCGAGCCGGTCGGCCAGCGGCTTGAGCGGCAGCGCCCGCCGTCCGGCCAGCCGCGCGCTGACGATGCGCAGCGCCAGCGGCAGGTTGCCGCAGTACTCGACGATCCGCCGGGCCGCGTCGACGTCCTCGTCGACCCGCCCGTCCCCGGCGAGCCGCCGCAGCAGCAGCAGCGCCTCGTCGGGCTCCAGCACGCGCAGGTCGGTCAGCGTGGTGCCGGACAGCCCGGACAGGCGGTCCCGGCTGGTGATGACGACCGCGTTGCCCGCCCGGCCCGGCAGCAGCGGGCGCACCTGCTGCTCGGAGGCGGCGTCGTCGAGCACGAGCAGCATGCGGCGCTGGGCGAGCAGCGAGCGGTAGAGGTCGGCCCGCTCCTCGATGCTCTCCGGCAGCTGGGCCTGCTCGACGCCGAGCGCCCGCAGGAAGCGTGACAGTACCTCGCCCGGCTCGGCGGGCGCGTCGCTCATGCCGCGCAGCTCCGCGTAGAGCTGGCCGTCGGGGAAGTGTTCGGCGAGCCGGTGCGCGACCGCGGTGGCCAGGGTGGACTTGCCGGTGCCGCCCGGCCCGGCGATGACCTGTACGGCGGGAGCGCCGTCGGTGGGCAGCAGGCCCTGCGCCAGGGCCTCGATCTCGGCGGCGCGGCCGGTGAAGTCGGCGGGCACCGGCGGCAGTTGCGCGGGCACCGGGTGCACCGCGCCGGGGCCGGTCAGCTCCGGTGAGGCGGCGGCCAGCTGCTCGGTGCCGCCGCGCAGGATCGCGTGGTGCAGCGCGGTGAGTTCGGGGCCGGGCTCGACGCCCAGCTCGCCGATGAGCACGTCGCGGCCTTCGCGGTAGCAGGCCAGCGCCTCGGCCTGGCGGCCCAGCCGGTACAGCACGGTCATCAGCTGGCCGCGCAGCCGCTCGTTGGTGGGCCGCTGCCCGACCAGCACGGTCAGCTCGGCGACCAGGTCGCCCCACTGGCCCGCGGCGATCTCCGCGGCGATGCGCTCCTCGACGGCCGTGGCCCGTAGCTCGTCCAGGCGCGAGGCCTGCGCGGTGAGCTCGGTGGCGTCCAGGCCGGACAGCGCCGGGCCCTGCCAGAGGGCGTCCGCCGCGCGCAGCAGGTCCGCTGCGGCGGGGGAGTCACCGGCGGCCGCCGCGGCCCGCCCCTGGGTCAGCAGCCAGGTGAACTGCTCCACGTCCAGCGCCTCCGGCTCGATCCGGATCACGTAGCCGGGAGCCGCGGTGGTGATGAGGTCACCGGCGCCGTACCGGGCGAACGTGCGGCGCAGCGTGGACACGTAGGTCTGGACCAGGGCGCGGGCGGTGTCCGGCGGGTCCTCGCCCCACAGCACGTCCACCAGCCGGTGGGCCGAGACGACCCGGCCGTGCTCCAGCAGCAGGGCGGCGAGCAGCGCTTTCGGTTTCGCGCCGCCGAGCGGCACGGCCTCGTCACCGGCGTATGCCGAGACGGGTCCGAGCAACCGGAACTCCACCTCGCACTCCTCCGCCGCGTTACTAGATCGATTCAGCGTACGGCCGGACCGGGGCAGAGGACCACCGTCCGACAAGACATCGCAGGTCAGAGGCTAGCGCATGGCGCGGTTGACCACATTGTCCCGCTTCACCCGGCGTAGCTGCGCAGACACCGGTTCCACCTGCGGCGATGGCGGAGTTTCGCCATGGCGTAACCCCGCCATCGCCGCCTATTCACTCGGTGACGGCGGGCCGGTAGACCGTTGTCATGTTCTCCCCCTCACAGCCTTCCCGCTCCCGGCGCAGGCGCTGGCAGCTGATCTCGGCGGCCACCGTGGCACCGCTGCTGGCGGCGGGTCTCGCCGTCCTGCAGACGCCCGCGGTCGCCGCCGCGCCGAGCAAACCCTCCACCCCCGCCAAGCCGTCGGCGACCCACCAGGTCACGCTGGTCACCGGCGATGTCGTCACGGTCGTCACGATGGCCGACGGCAAGCAGATCGCCGATGTCGACCGCCCGGCCGACGCGGTCGGCGGTGTGAAGCTGCAGGAGATCAAGGGCGACCTGTTCGTGATCCCGGACGAGGCGGTGGCGCTGCTCGGTGCGAACAAGCTCGACCGGCGGCTGTTCAACGTCACCGACCTGATCGAGATGGGCTACGACGACGCGAAGTCGGCCGGTGTGCCGCTGATCGCGACGTACACCGCGGCGCAGTCGCGCGCCGTGACCGAGCCGAAGGCTCCCCGCGGCAGCAAGCTGACCCGCAAGCTCAAGGGCATCCGGGGCGCGGCGCTGACCGCCGACAAGAAGCAGGCCCGCTCGTTCTGGACCACCGTCGCGCCACAGGGCAGCACGACGGCGGGTCAGGGCGGCGCGACGGCCGTTCCGGTCAAGGCGACCCTCGGTGAGGGCGTGGCCAAGCTGTGGCTGGACGGCCGTGTCTCGGTCAACCTGAAGGAGAGCGTGCCGCTGATCGGCGCGCCCGAGGCCTGGGCCGCCGGGTACACCGGCAAGGGCGCCAAGGTCGCCGTGCTCGACACCGGCGTCGACGTGACCCACCCTGACCTGGCCGGTGTCGTCGACGGCACGGCCAGCTTCGTGCCGGGCGAGTCGGCGACCGACGACGTCAACGGCCACGGCACCCACGTCGTCTCGACGATCGTCGGCACGGGCGCGGCTTCCAACGGCGACTACAAGGGCGTCGCCCCCGACGCTGACATGATCGTCGGCAAGGTGCTCGGCGGGCTGGAGGGCTACGGCCAGGACTCGTGGATCATCGCGGGTATGGAGTGGGCCGTCCAGCAGGGCGCCGACGTCGTCAGCATGAGCCTGGGCGACACCTACCCGACCGACGGCAGCGACCCGATGTCGCAGGCGGTCGACGCGCTGTCCGCGCAGTACGGCGCGCTGTTCGTCATCGCGGCGGGCAACGCGGGCCCGGAGAGCATCTCCACCCCGGGCGCGGCCGCCTCGGCGCTGACCGTGGCCGCCACCGACAAGGCCGACGAGCTGGCGTACTTCTCCAGCACCGGCCCGCTGGCGTACTCGGGCGGCATGAAGCCGGACATCGCGGCCCCCGGTGTGGACATCACCGCGGCCCGCTCGCAGCAGATGACCGACGGCGGCGAGGGCCTGTACCGCACCATCAGCGGCACCTCGATGGCCACCCCGCACGTGGCGGGCGCGGCGGCGATCCTGGCCCAGCAGCACCCCGACTGGACCGGCGCGATGCTCAAGGAACACCTGATGAGCAGCGCGAAGGGCCTGGCCGACCACTACTCGCCGTACGAGGTCGGCACCGGCCGCCTCGACGTGGCCGCCGCCGTGAAGACCGGCGTGCGCGCCACCGGCTCGCTGTTCTACGGCAACTACACCTGGCCGCACGACGCGAACGACGTCCCGGTCACCAAGGACCTGGTCCTCACCAACACCGGCGCCGCCGACGTCACGCTGAACCTGGCGCTGACCAACGCGGGCGGCCCGTTCACCCTGGGTGCGACCTCGGTGACCATCGCGGCGGGCGCGAAGGCGACCGTCCCGGTCACCGGCGACCCGCAGGCGGCGGCGGCCGGAGCCCGGCACGTCGGCTACGTGATCGGCACCGACGCGGCCACCGGCAAGCCGGTGACCCGTACCTCGGTCGCGCTGGTCAAGGAGGACGAGCGCTACGACCTGAACATCAAGCTGGTCGGCCGGGACGGCAAGCCCGCGTCCGCGCTGGTCGCGGTAAACCAGGCCGGGGGCGAGTTCACCTGGCAGGTTCAGGTGCAGGGCACAGCCACGCTGCGCATGCCGGCCGGCACCTACTCCGTGCTGGCGTACCTGGACGTGCCGGGTGAGAAGGCCGACCGCATCGGTGTGGCCACGCTGATCGACCCGGAGACGGTGCTCGGCGGCGGTCCGGCCGAGGTGGTGCTCGATGCGAGCAAGGCACGCCTGCTCGACACCGCCGCGCCGCAGCGGTCCGAGGACCGGCAGCGCAAGGTCGACCTCAACGTCCACTACGACGGCCTCGACTCCTACTACGACTTCCGCAGCGCGTTCCAGCTGCCGACGATGTACGACGACCTGTACGTCTCGCCGACCGAGAAGATGACCAAGGGCGACTTCGTCCTCACCACGCGCTGGCGCAAGGGTGAGCCGGTGTTCGGCCTGTCCGGCCTCGCCGGGCTGGTGAACTTCTCGACCATCGCGCAGGCCGGCTCGGCGCTCGACACCAAGACCGAGCTGCTGACCACGGTGTACGCGGGCAAGGGCGCGGCGGCCGACTACAAGCGGATCAAGGCCAGGGGCAAGCTGGTCGTGATCGAGCGCAGCGACGCGGTCAGCCCCGAGGAGCGCACCGCGGCGGCCGTCGCGGCGGGCGCCAAGGCGCTGGTCGTGGTCAACGACGGCCCCGGCGGCCTGCTGGAGTACGTCGGCGAGTCGGCCATCCCGGTCGCCTCGGTGCACCGCGAGGAGGGCAAGCTGCTCGTCGCGCTCGCCAAGTGCGGGATCTTCCCGCTGGTCAACAAGCGGGTCAAGTACACGAACTGGGTCTACGACCTGACCCGCGACTACCCGCAACAGGTGCCGAACAAGCCCCTGGTCTACAAGCCGAAGCAGGCCGACCTCGCCCGGATCGACGCGCGGTACACCAACGCGGCCACCCCCGCCGACGGCTCCGGCTACCGCTACGACCTGACCCTGTCCCCGGCCGCGGGCTTCCACGAGCGGGAGTGGCACCCGGGCACCCGCACCGAGTGGGTCACCCCCGGCCAGGTCTGGGTCGAGTCGCACGCGCAGAACGTCTACGGCGAGTTCCCGTGGGAGATGGTGTCCGGCGTCAACACGTACGCCAAGGGCAGCGCCAACCGGCTGGACTGGTTCGCCCCGGCGGTCCGCCCCGGCTTCAGCGACTCGTTCGGCGTGTTCAACTCGCGCTGGCAGAACTACCTGACCTGGAACGTGCAGCCGTGGAGTTCGGCCAGCGACACGCTGCGCCTGGGCGGCTACCTGCCGTGGGGCGCGACGCCGACCCACCTGCAGGTGTTCCAGGGCGACACGCTGCTGCACGACAACGCGTACAGCGCCGACATGCAGTGGCAGGAGGTGCCGGCGGGCAACCTGCCCTACCGCGCCGTGCTCGACGCCGAGCGCTCCGCCGAGCAGTTCCGCCTGTCGACCCGTACGCACAGTGAGTGGACCTTCATGTCCGACACCGTCAAGGGCGACTTCTTCCAGCCGTTCTCGGTGCTGAACATGGACTACCTGCTGGACAGCGACCTGCACGGTGACGTGAAGGCCGGGGCCCAGCAGCAGATCCGCCTGCACCCGGTGTCGATGGACCTGGGCAAGGTGCCCGGCAAGGTCACCAAGGTGACCCTGGACGTGTCCTTCGACGACGGCAAGTCCTGGCAGAAGGTCAACCTGAGCAGGGGCGCCGACGGCTACTGGACCGGCTCGTTCAAGGCGAGCGGCAAGTCAGGCGGCTTCCTGTCGATCCGCGGCAGCGCGGCGACCGACGCCGGGTTCGGCGTCAAGCACGAGATCATCCGGGCGTACGGCCTGCGATGAGCAAGAGTGTCGGGCCCCGGGGAGGCGACTCCTCGGGGCCCTTCCCGTCACCGGGGTCCCCAACAGGGGCTATTCAAGATCTGCCGGTATGGCGCATACTCTCCCCGCCGCTGCTGACGGAGAGGGGCAGGTCGCCGATGCTGGGAGCGCTCGGGCTCGAACCCGAGGAGGAGTTCGTCTACCGCGCCCTGCTCGGCCGGCCCAGTGCCACCGCGATGCTGCTCGCCGACCTGCTGGACCGCCCCGAGGCCGTAGTCGACAAGGCCCTGGCCCGCCTGGTGGAGACCGGTCTGGCGCTGCGCTCCGGCGGCGAGGCGTACCTCGCCGCGCCGCCCGCGATGGCGCTCGGCGCGCTTATCACCGAGCGCAGGGACGGGCTGCGCATCGCCGAGCAGGCCCTGGTCAGCCTCGCCGAGGAGCACCGGACCGCGGTCGCCGGGCGCAGCATCAGCGAGCTGATCGAGGTCGTCTCCGGCGTCGACGCCATCCGGCACCGCTTCCAGCAGGTGCAGCAGGCGGCCCGTACGGAGATCCGCAACTTCGTCACCGCGCCCTACCTCGCCGTGCCACCGGGCTCGAACGCGCAGGAGGACGCCGCCGCCGCGCGCGGGGTGCGCTTCCGGGTGGTGCTGGAGCGCTCGGTGCTCGCCCAGCCGGGGATCATCGACGAGGTCGTCGACTCGCTGGAGCGCGGCGTCGAGCTGCGGGTGGCCGACCGGCTGCCGATGAAGCTCATCCTCGCCGACGGCGACCTCGCCCTGGTGCCGGTCACCGCTCCGCAGGCGGCGCAGCCGGGCAGCGAGCCGGGGGCGGTGCTGCTGCACCGCAGCGGACTGCTGGCCGCGCTGGAGGCCCTGTTCGAGACGGTATGGCAGCGCGCCTACCCGTTGGAGCTGTCGAGCTTCGGCGCGGACGGGCTACCGTACGTCGAGCTGGACACCGACGGACCCACCGAACTGGACCGCCGGATCCTGTCGCTGCTGCTGTCCGGCCTCACCGACCAGGCCGTCGCGACGCAGCTCGACCTGTCGCTGCGCACCCTGCAGCGCCGGTTGCGCCACCTGATGGACCTGGCCGGCGTGGAGACCCGGATGCAGCTGGGCTGGCACGCCGCCCGACACGAATGGGCCTGACATGTTGCGAGCACTCCCCCCGCTGCTCTGTGCGGCACTGCTGCTGACGACGCTGGCGGGGTGCGGCGACGACGACGGCGCGATGCCGCTGCGGCGCGGCGAGGCGCTGACCATCGACGCGGACCGGCTGGTCCGGCAGCTGATGGAGATCGACTTCAAGGACCGTACCTCGACCGAGCCCGGACGGGTCGCGTGCAGTGTCCGCGCGTTCGGGGCGGCTCCCGAAGGAGCGAACAATGTCGGCCAGCTCACCACGATCTGGGCGAAGACCGTCTGCGGCGCTCCCGGACCGGACGGCATGCTGAGCCTGTCCATGGTCCCCGTGAAGATCACTCTGGGCGACCGGCCCGAGCTGTTCGTGCCGCAGGACGGCGCCTCGTACACCTCTGACCTGGAGAAACTCTTTCCCGATCTGGGCGTCGACCTGGCTGGGGAGTGGCCCGAGTTCCCTGACATGCGGGCCGAGGCGGAGGCGCGCGCCGCCGCGGGCTGAGCCCGCCGGGCGGGGGTCAGATGATTGCCACCCGGGAATCACCCTTGTCCGTATTGTGGCGGGGAGTATGGTGTCTGCGGTCACAGGAATGTGCCCGTACGTCGATGGGGTGCGCAACCCCTGGCGCACACTGAGCGTTACCTTGGACATCCGCGGACCGTGTCGCGCCCGCGATGCCCACCGCGGACCGCCCGCTGCGTAACCTCAGACGAGCCATCTCAGACCGAGCCATCCCTGACCGGCCGCCCCCTTCGGGAGGCGGCGCCAGCCACCCGGACCACTGCGGAGAGAGAACGTGCCGACAGCTTCCAGGAACCGTCTCGTCATCGTCGAATCACCGGCGAAGGCGAAGACGATCTCGGGGTACCTCGGCCCGGGTTACGTCGTCGAGGCGAGCCTCGGGCACATCCGCGACCTGCCAGCCGGCGCGAAGCAGATGCCGGAGAAGTACAAGAAGGAACCGTGGGCCTACCTCGGCGTCGACGTCGACAACGGCTTCGCCCCGGTATATATCGTCAACCCGGACCGCGCGAAGCACGTCACCCGGCTCAAGGCCCTCATGAAGGACGCCGACGAGGTCTTCCTCGCCACCGATGAGGACCGCGAGGGCGAGGCCATCGCCTGGCACCTGGTCGAGACGCTGAAGCCCAAGGTGCCGGTCAAGCGGATGGTCTTCCACGAGATCACCAAGCCGGCCATCCAGGCCGCCGTGGCCAACCCGCGCGAGATCGACCGCGACCTGGTCGACGCCCAGGAGACCCGGCGCATCCTGGACCGGCTCTACGGCTACGACGTGTCCGCCGTGCTGTGGAAGAAGGTCCAGCGCGGCCTGTCCGCGGGCCGGGTGCAGTCGGTCGCGACCCGCATCGTGGTCGAGCGCGAGAAGCAGCGCATGGCGTTCCGCGCCGCCGACTACTGGGACATCACCGCCACCCTCGCCGTCGAGAAGGCGAGCGAGACCGGCCCGCGCACGTTCACCGCGACGCTGATCGCGCTGGACGGCGACCGCATCGCCACCGGCAAGGACTTCGAGCCGACCACCGGACGGCTGCGGCCGGGCTCGGGTGTCGTGCAGCTGGACGGCGACGGCGCGCGCGGCCTGGCCGCCCGGCTCGACGACCGGCCGTTCACCGTCACCAAGGTCGAGGAGAAGCCGTACCGGCGCAAGCCGTACGCGCCGTTCATCACCTCGACGCTGCAGCAGGAGGCGGCCCGCAAGCTGCGCTTCTCCTCGGCGGCCACGATGCGCACCGCGCAGCGGCTGTACGAGAACGGCTACATCACCTACATGCGTACCGACTCGGTGAACCTGTCCGAGTCGGCCATCGCCGCGGCCCGCACCCAGATAGCCGAGCTGTACGGCTCCGGCGCGGTCCCGCCGCAGCCCCGCCGCTACTCCGGCAAGGTGAAGAACGCGCAGGAGGCGCACGAGGCGATCCGCCCCGCCGGGGACACCTTCCGGACGCCGGGCGCGGTCCGCAGCGAGCTGTCCACCGAGGAGTACCGGCTCTACGAGCTGATCTGGCAGCGCACCATCGCCTCGCAGATGTCCGACGCGGTCGGCATGACGATGAGCGTGCGCATCCGCGCGACCACGGCGCAGAACGAGGAGGCCGACTTCGCGGCCAGCGGCCGGACCATCACCGACCCCGGCTTCCTGCGGGCGTACGTGGAGTCCTCCGACGACGAGTCCGCCGAGGCCGACGACGCCGAGCGCAAGCTGCCGGTGCTGGTCAAGGACCAGAAGCTGACCGAGGAGGGCCTGGAGGCGGTGGGTCACACCACCCAGCCCCCGTCCCGCTACACCGAGGCCTCGCTGGTCAAGGCACTGGAGGAGCTGGGCATCGGCCGCCCGTCGACGTACTCGTCGATCATGCAGACGATCCAGGACCGCGGCTACGTCATCAAGCGGGGCCAGGCGCTGATCCCGACGTTCGTCGCGTTCGCGGTGATCGGGCTGCTGGAGCAGCACTACCCGCGCCTGGTCGACTACGGCTTCACCGCCGCGATGGAGGACCAGCTCGACCAGATCGCCGGCGGCGACGCCACCGCGCTGGAGTTCCTGACCTCCTTCTACTTCGGCTCGCCGGGCGCGGCCGAGGGCAGCGTCGCGCAGGCGGGCGGCCTGAAGAAGCTGGTCACCGAGCACCTCGGCGAGATCGACGCGCGCAGCATCAACTCGATCAAGTTGTTCACCGACGACCAGGGCCGCGACGTCGTGGTCCGGGTCGGCAAGTTCGGCCCGTACCTGCAGCGCGGTCCGCAGGGCGGTGCCGCCAAGGCGCCCGTAGCCGAAGAGGATCTGCCTGCCGACAAGGCCGGACAGGACGCGGAGACCGCGGCCGACGGCGACCGTGCCTCGATCCCCGAGGGCCTGGCTCCCGACGAGCTGACCCCGGAGAAGGTCGACGAGCTGTTCCTGGGCGGCGGCGGCGAGCGCAAACTCGGCGAGCATCCGGAGACCGGCGAGCCGGTGGTGCTCAAGTCCGGCCGGTACGGCCCGTATGTGTCCAGCGGCGAGACGAACTCGTCCCTGCTGAAGACGCACGTGCCCGACCAGCTGACGCTGGCCGACGCGCTGCGGCTGCTGTCGCTGCCCCGGCTGGTCGGCAAGGACGCCGAGGGCCAGGAGATCTTCGCCAAGAACGGGCGGTACGGCCCGTACATCGAGCGCGAAGGTGACTCCCGGTCGCTGGAGAACGAGGAGCAGCTGTTCACGGTCACCCTGGACCAGGCGCTGACGCTGCTGGCCGCCCCCAAGCAGCGGGGCCGCCGCGCGGCGCAGCCCCCGCTGCGGGAGATGGGCGTCGACCCGCTCACCGACAAGCCGCTCGTCATCAAGGACGGCCGGTTCGGCCCGTACGTGACCGACGGGGAGTCCAACGCCTCGCTGCGGCGCGGGCAGACCCCGGAGAGCCTGACCATGGAGCAGGCCAGCGAGATGCTCTCCGAGAAGCGCGCGAAGGGCCCGGCTCCGAAAAAAACTCCGGCCAAGAAGGCGCCCGCGAAGAAGGCGGCGGCGACCAAGGCCACAAAGGCAGGAGCTGCGAAGAAGGCCACCACGGCCAAGGCGGCGACCGCCAAGAAGGCCGCCACGGGGGCCGCCAAGAGCGTGCCAAAGAAGGCTGCCGCGAAGAAGACAGCGGACTGACCGCTTACCGACCCTGCCCAGGGTCGTTGACCCTGGGTAGGGTGTCGATGCGAGCGTGGCGACCGGTTCGGTTCCCGGAACGTACGCCGCGGTGAGGAGCGGATCAGTGTCCACACCAGCTGTCAGTGCCGGGCCGTTGCGCCGGGTGCCGGTACAGGGGCGCAGTGTCGCGCGGGTGCAGCGCATGCTCGACGCGTGCGCTGAATTGATCGACGAGGTCGGCTACGACGGGCTCAGCACCACGCTGCTCGCCGAGCGGGCCGGCGTCGCGATCGGGTCGGTCTACCAGTTCTTCCCTGACAAGCGGGCCATCGTGCAGGCGCTGACCCTGCGCAACGTCGAGGCGTACCTGGAGCGGCTGGCCGAGCGGATCCCCGCCGGCGAGCTCGCACACTGGTGGGACGGCGTCGACGGGGCCATCGAGGAGTACATCGAGCTGCACCGCAGCGTGCCGGGCTTCCGTACGCTGCACTTCGGCGACGTGGTCGACGTCCACCTGATCGACCCGGAGCGCGACAACAACGCGGTCATCGCCGATCACCTGGCCGACCTGCTCGTCCGCTTCCACAACGCCCCGGACGGGCGGGAACTGCGGTTCGCGCTGACCGTCTCGGTCGAGGCCGCCGACGCGCTGATCAAGCTCGCGTTCCGCCGTCACCCGGACGGCGACGCCGCCGTCCTGGCAGAATCGAAGCGGCTGGTACGCGGCTACCTGCAGACCTTTGCTCTGGCCTGAGCAGGCACGGTAGGGCCGTACCACTCCCTCGTTTTTGTGGCAAGTCTTCAGGGTCGAACCAGGGTCGGCCCTCGCCGGGGCAGGACTAGAGTGAAGCCGCAGGACGCCCGGGCGCTATTGCCATGGCCGAGGCACAGCGAGCACGCTGGGGCCAGGACGGGCAGTGACGCGGGGAGGGTACGGCCATCAGCACGCCATCGCAGGGAGCGGACGCCGCGCCGTTCCTGGCCGCCCAGGCGGATCTGAGCGGCGGCGCGGAGCTGCGCGCGATCCTGCGCATCCGCCCGTTCCGCCGCCTCTGGCTCGTGCTCAGCGTGGCCTCGCTCGGCGACTGGCTGGGCCTGCTGGCCACGGCGACGTTCGCCTCCGCGCAGGTGTCCGGCGACGCCGCGAAGGGCCTGGCCTTCGGCTCGGTCATCGCGGTGCGCCTGCTGCCCGCGCTGGTGCTCGGCCCGCTGGCCGGCGTGATGGCCGACCGGTGGGACCGGCGCTACACGATGGTCATCTGTGACCTGCTGCGATTCGTGTTGTTCGCCACGATCCCGACCGTCGCGCTGTACTCCTCCGACGCCAAGATCACTGTCGGCTGGGCGGCCGCCGCGACGTTCCTCATCGAGGCGATCACACTGATCTGGATCCCGGCCAAGGACGCCTCGGTCCCGAACCTGATCCCGCGCGCCAGGCTGGAGGCCGCGAACCAGCTCACCCTGATCACGACGTACGGCATCACCCCGGTGCTCGCCGCCGCGGTGCTGGCCGGGCTCAACCAGCTCTACCAGTGGCTGGAGCGCTCCGGGGTCACCGTCGCGGCGTGGGCGGCCCCGTCGAGCCTCGCCCTGTACTTCCTCGCCTTCTCCCGCCTGGCCAGCGCCCTGGTCGTCTTCTACGGCATCCGCGAGATCTCCGGCCACAACGGCGGCGGCAAGCAGGAGACCAGCATGCTGCGCCAGTTCACCGACGGCTGGCGTTTCATCGGCAAGACCCCGATGGTGCGCGGGCTCGTGCTCGGCATCCTCGGCGCGTTCGCGGCCGGCGGCGTCGTCATCGGCACCGGCCAGTTCTTCGCGCTGTCGCTCGGCGGCGGCGACGCCACCTTCGCCATCCTGTTCGCGGCGATCTTCATCGGGCTGGGGCTGGGCATCGCGCTGGGCCCGCGCCTGATCGGCGGCCTGTCCCGGCGGCGCTGGTTCTGCCTGAGCATCATGCTCGCCGGAGTGTCCGTCGCGCTGCTGTCGCTGGCCCCGCACCTGTCGCTGGCCGTGGTCGGCGCGCTGCTGGTCGGCTCAGGCGCGGGCATGGCCTTCCTGTCCGGCACCACGCTGCTCGGCGGCGAGGTCGACGACGAGGTGCGCGGCCGCGTCTTCGCCGTGGTCCAGACCGGCACCCGGGTCGTGCTGATGCTGGCCATTTCGCTGTCCGGCGTGCTGGTCGGCCTGGGCGGCTCGCACGACGTGGGCAGCACCGGCGTGCCGATCTCGTCGACGCGGGTGCTGCTGGCCGTCGCCGGGGTGCTCGGGGTGCTGGCCGGGTTCTGGGCGCTGCGTCAGATGGACGACAAGCCCGGCGTGCCGCTGATGGCCGACCTGTTCAGCTCCATGCGGGGCCGCCCGCTCGGCATCGCCGAGCCGTCGGCGAAGACCGGCGTGTTCATCGTGTTCGAGGGCGGCGAGGGCGCGGGCAAGTCGACCCAGATCGCCCTGCTGGACCGGCGGCTGCGGGCCGAGGACCGCGACGTGGTGGTGACCCGCGAGCCCGGTGCGACCGACATCGGCGCCCGCATCCGCACGATGGTGCTCGACGCCCAGTCCGCCGCGAGCAGCGCGACCCCGCTGGCCCCGCGCGCCGAGGCGCTGCTCTACGCCGCCGACCGGGCCCACCACGTGTCGACCGTGGTACGTCCCGCCCTGCGCCGCGGCGAGATCGTCATCTCCGACCGCTACGTCGACAGCTCCCTGGCATACCAGGGAGCCGGGCGCACCCTGCCCGTCGACGAGATCTCCTGGCTGTCCGCCTGGGCCACCGGCGGCCTCAAGCCCGACCTGGTGGTGCTGCTCGACATCGACCCGCAGATCGGGCTGGCCCGGGTGGGCCGGCGCGGCGAGGCCGACCGGCTGGAGCAGGAGTCGATCGATTTCCACGAGCGGGTCCGGCACGGCTTCCTCGACCTGGCCACCGCCGAGCCCTCGCGTTACCTGGTGCTCGACGCCACCCGCGACGAGCAGGACCTGGCCGG
Source organism: Catellatospora methionotrophica (assembly GCF_011297335.1). Classification (GTDB taxonomy): domain Bacteria; phylum Actinomycetota; class Actinomycetes; order Mycobacteriales; family Micromonosporaceae; genus Catellatospora; species Catellatospora methionotrophica. The sequence goes on from NZ_JAAOTJ010000004.1 coordinate 383,270, forward strand.
GGAGATCGCGCTACGGGTCGCCAAGCTGCTCCCGCCCGTGCCGCCGCTGCCGCCGGTAGCCGACGGGGACGGTGGCACCGCCGGCCGGGTTCCGGCCCCGGGCGAGCCCCGCACCGCCGGTGAGCACTCCGCCGAGTTACGGGCCACCCGCAGCTGACGACCGGGCGCGTGGACCGTGTCAGCGGGTCGCCGTAGGGTCGGAGAGTGAGTGAAGCGGGAACAGGCGTGAAGGGGCGGCAGGCAGCGTGACGGACGTCTTCGACCAGCTCGTCGGCCAGCCCGACGCCACCGCGACCCTGCGTGCCGCCGCCGTCGCGGGCGCGGCCGTGCTGCGCGGCGAGACCGTCGGCGCGGGCGCGATGACCCACGCCTGGCTGTTCACCGGCCCGGCCGGGTCCGGCCGCTCGGTCGCCGCCCGCTCCTTCGCCGCCGCGCTGCAGTGCACCGACCCCCACGCCGGGCCCGGCTGCGGCCACTGCACAGGCTGCCACACCACGCTCGCGGGCACCCACCCCGACGTACGGCTCGTGGTGCCCGACGGGCTGAGCATCCCGGTCGCGCTGATGCGCGAGCTGGTGATGCGCTCGGCCACCACCCCGGCCAACGGCCGCTGGCAGGTGCTGCTCATCGAAGACGCCGACCGGCTCACTGAAGCGGCCGGCAACGCCCTGCTCAAGGCCGTCGAGGAGCCGCCGGAGCGGACGATCTTCCTGCTCTGCGCCCCGTCGGACCACCCGGACGACGTCTCGGTCACCATCCGCTCGCGATGCCGGGTCGTGCCGCTGCGCCAGCCGTCCGCCGAAGCGGTGAGCGCACTGCTCACCGAGCGCGACGGCGTCGACGCCCGCACCGCGGCCTGGGTCGCCGCGGCCGCGCAGGGCCACGTCGGGCGCGCACGGCGGCTCGCCGGCGACGCCAAGGCCCGTGACCGCCGCGCCGCCGTGCTGGCCGTGCCGCGCCAGCTGACCGGGGTCGGCGCCTGCTTCGACGCCGCGAGCGCCCTGATCGAGGCCGCCGAGGCCGAGGCCGCCGCCGCGGTCGCCGAGACCGACGCCGCCGAGCGGTCGGCGCTGGAGACGGCGCTGGGCGCGGGCGGCACCGGCAAGGGTGCGGCAGGCGCTTCCCGCGGCATGGCCGGGCAGCTCAAGGACCTGGAGAAGCGGCAGAAGTCGCGGGCGACCCGCGCCCAGCGCGACGCCCTCGACCGGGCCCTGCTGGACCTGGCGGGCTTCTACCGCGACGTGCTCAACGCCCGCTGGGGCGGCCCCGTCTCCCCGGTGCACGCCGACACGTCGACGCTCGCCGAGGCCGCCGCCCAGCGCTGGACCGCCGAAAGCACCCTGCGCCGCCTCGAAGCGATCCTCGCGTGCCGCACCGCCATCGACGCCAACGTCAAACCCCGCATCGCCGTCGAAGCCATGATGCTCGAACTCTGGCGCGGCTGACCCGGCCCCACCACCCCACCCGACCGCGCACCCCCTCACCTGCTGCCACCCGGCGCCCCGCCACCGCCCCGGCGGCCCCCCGCCGCCGCGCGCATGCCCCACCTGCCGCAACTCTTAAAGAGTCGCGCCTTCAGGCTGCCTTGGTAGGCCCGACTCTTTAAGAGTTGCGGATTGAGGGTGGGTGGGGGGCGGGCTGAGGGGAGGCGGTTGTCCACAGGGGTTTTCCACAGGGGTGTTGGGGGTGGGGGATTTACCGGTAGCGTTCTGGCGACATGCTGCCGTCCATTGAGGAGCCCCTTTATGCCCCGGGAGATCGACGACGCCTGGATCGAGGAGGCGATCGCGTCATACCGGCGGATCGAGGAGCGGCAGGCGAGCCTCGCCCGCGCCCTGGCCGAGCTGGAGGTGACCGTGCGCGACCCCGACGACCTGGTCGAGGTGGTGGTGGGCGGCGACGGCGCGGTGCGCCGGGTGGTGGTCACCGGCTCGCTCGACGGGCTGACCGGGCCGCAGTTGTCGCGCGCCATCCAGCAGGCCATCACCGCGGCGCACGACGCTGCCGCGTGGGCCCGGCGCAAGGTGTACGAGGAGACGTTCGGCGACTTCACGGCGCTCGGAGGTGCCCGGTGATGCATGAGTCAGTGAGGCGGATCGAGGCCCTGGCCGCCGACACGGCCTCGCTGCGGGTGACGATCGACCGCGCGGAACCCACCGTGTCGTGGCCGGAAGCGCCGGGGCGGATGGCCCGCCTGGCCGGCGCGATCGCAGAGTGGCAGCGCACGAGCCGGTCCGGGCACCTGGACACGGCACGCCGCTGCGGCCAGGAGCTCGAGGAGCTGGCCCGGGGCGTGCGCGCCGCCGAGGGCGGCTATCACATCGTGGACGACGGCAAAGGGATGGCCACGTGGACGCCCTGACGCACCTGCATCACAGCACGAGCGGGCTGCTCGCCCGGGTCGACGGTTGCCTGGTGCGCTGGGGTGCGCCCGAGGGCCATCCGGTGTGGGCGCTGCTGCGGCGCACGGGCGCGCTGCCCGGCGACGCCGTGGCCGGGCTGATCGGCTGGGCGGTCGCGCCGTGGCTGGAGCAGAAGGCCCGGCTGTGCCTGCAGCTGTCCGAGGTGGAAGAGATCGGCGAACAGCTCGGCAGGGTGCGGGCCTGGGACGGGCGGGCCGGCGACGCCTTCGCCGCGTCGCGGGACAGGGTGAGCCGGGAGTTCGAGCAGTGGGCCGAACGCCTGCGGGCCGACGTCACGTTCCACGAGGAGCTGGTCGCCGCCCTCGGCGACGGCCGGGCTCGCGTCGCCCGGAGGCTGGCCCAGGTCGCGGGCAGCGCCGAAGCCGTCGTGCTCGTCATCGGGGAGGGCCCGGTGCCCGGCGACACGGCTCCGGGCGGCGTGGCCGCGGGCGTGCCAGGTCTGGACCCGGTCGCCCAGGCCAGGGCGGCGGCGGCGATCGGGCAGGTGCTGCTGGCGGAGGTCGACACCGCGCTGACCGCGATCGAAGCGTTGCTGGCCCGTGGCCCGGTGCTGCCCCCGGACGAGAGAGTGGTGGCGGCGGACGTCACGTCCACCGCCACCACGTTGCGCGTCGAGCTGTAGATACGGCGTCAGCCCAGCAGGTCCTCCGGCCCGCCCGAGGTGCGGCGGCGGGTCAGCAGGAGCAGGAACCGGCCCGCCACGAACAGCAGGGTGCCGGTGCCCGCGATCAGGGCGATGCTCGTGCCCGTACGCGGCAGGCTGCAACCGGGACCGTCGCAGCCGTCGTCGTCGTCATCGGTGCCGGAAGCCGGCGAGGGGGTCGGGCCGCCGCCGCCGTTGCCGGGCCCGTTCGGGCTCGGCGAGCTGGACGGCCGCGCCGTCGGGCTCGCGGTCGGCGTGGTGCGGGCCGGTGCGGTCGCGGACGCGTTGAGCAGGCCCACGCCCAGGTCGAGTACGGTGGCGGGCTTGCTGTTGGGGCGGCTGAGCGCCAGCACCTGGATCCGGATGCTGGCCGCCTGCGCGGTCGCGCCCCGGTCGGTGACCCGCTTCTCCAGCGTGCCGATCGAGATCTTCACGACGGCGATCTCGCACAGCCCGGCGAGGTTGCCGCCGCTGCCGCCGAGCAGGCCGCCCAGGTCGGGCAGGCCGCCGAGCTCCGGCAGCGCGGGCAGTCCGGTCCCGCCGCCCCCCGAGCCGCCCAGGCCCTTGACGGTCTGCGTCAGGCTGCCCAGCGGCAGGCCGTCGAGCAGCCCGCCGAGCGGGTTCGCGCCGAGCAGGGGCAGGCCCTCGGCCTTGGCACGCCGCTGCGCGGCACCCAGGTCGAGCGAGCCGAGCAGCCCACCGGCGGGCGGAGCCGGGACGGCGAACTCGATCTCACGGTGTACGCCGGAAAGGGTCTTGGTGCCGATGCCGGGCCCGGACACCTTCAGGACCGGGGCGTCGTAGTCCACGACGGTCGTGGCGGCGCGGCCGGTGGCCAGCACCGTCAGCTTCGGCGGCTCCAGCACCTCGACGTCGATCGCGCCGCCCAGCAGCTCCAGGTCGGCCAGGCCGATCTCGGCCTGCGCGCCGGACGCGATGGTGCGCGCGTCCATCCGCACGGTCCCGGTCCGGGCTTCGCCGGAGGCGTTGTGCGTCGCCTTGACCAGCGCGCCCCGCGCACCGGGCAGGACTTCCGCGTCGACCAGCGCCGCGTCGGACTCGCCGGCGGGGCCCTCGGTCTTGCCGCAGGCCATGCCCTCGGCCCAGCGGGCGTGCGCGGTGAGATCACCGGTCCCGGCCTTGACCAGGCCCAGGTCGAGCGAGGCCGCCCGGTTCTTGACGCTGTTGGCGTTCGTCGGCGGGGCCTGCTGGTAGACCTTTCCGTCCAGCGGCCCGGTCGGCAGCTGGAGGCCGAGTAGCTTCGCGTCGGCGTAGCGGGCCGCGGCGGAGCTGGTGACCCGGCTCGTGGCGGACATGCCGGCGTTGGCCGAGGCGATCGTCAGGTCGGCCACCGTGGGCAGCTTCAATCCGAGCGGGCCGAGGTTCAGCACACCCACCTTCAACAGGTCCGCACCGGCACGCGCGGCGTACCCGGCGGGCCGGTCACACACCCCGGCCGTGGCGGGTGTGGACAGGATCGTCAGTGAGCTGAGCGCGACAAGAGCGACCGTGCTGGCTGCGGCGAAATGGCGGCGCATGCTTCCTCCGGGGCGACGGGTGCACGGGGGCGTGCACCTACGTCGTGGCCCAACGAAGGCTCATGGGCAGGGTTACGGCCGAATCCGAAGACCTATCCACATGAGCTAACGACCAATCAGCCGAAAAGGTACGCAACTAGAACTGTTCCTCCAGCAGGTCCTTGGCGATCCGGGTCGTCGCGGATCTCCGCACTTGCACGAATCAGGGCTATCGTGTGCCGATGGGCATGCTCTGCGCGGTCACCTTCAACCGGTACGGGAAGCTGTACTACCTCGATCCCGGCGAGTTCCGGCCGCGTGTCGGAGACAAGGTGCTGGTCGCCACCGACGACGGCCCCGAAGTCGCCGACTGCGTATGGGCCGCCGAGTGGAGCGAGGACGACACCTCCGGCTTCCCGAAGGTCATCGGCATCGCCGGTGCCGACGATGTCAGCCGCGACGAGCTGATCCGCCAGCGCAAAGCCGAAGCGCGGGTCGCCTCGAACCGGCTGATCCGCGAACACCAGCTCCCGATGAAGGTCATCGCGGTCGACCACGTGCCCGGCGGCCCCGCCGACGGCGACGACCCCGGCCCGAGCCCCCGCACCACCGTCTACTTCACCGCCCCGCACCGCGTCGACTTCCGCTCGCTGGTCCGCGACCTCGGCGCGACCCTGCGCTGCCGGGTCGAACTGCGCCAGCTGTCGGCCCGCGACTCGGCGAAGGTGCAGGGCGGCATCGGCTCGTGCGGGCGCGACCTGTGCTGCTCCACGTTCCTGACCGAGTTCGAGCCGGTCAGCATCCGCATGGCCAAGGAGCAGGACCTGCCGCTCAACCCGATGCGGATCTCGGGGGCGTGCGGCAGGCTCATGTGCTGCCTCAAGTACGAACACCCCATGTACCAGGACTTCCACGGCAACGCCCCGGCCATCGGCGAGCAGGTCAGCACGCCCGAGGGCGACGGCCGCGTGGTCGGGCACTCGGTGCCCCGCGACGCCGTGGTCATCCGCCTGGCGGCGGACGGCTCCCGCACCGTCTGCCCGAAGGCGTCGGTGTGCGGCAGCCGCAAGTCGTACGAGGACCGCTACGCCGTCTGACCCGCAAACGCTCGGGACCCCGAGCGAGGGCTCCGAGAACTGCGACTGTTGGCTCATCGGGTGCGGGGTGGGAAGGTTCGACGATGATGCGTGTCGTCACCGCGAGCGAGGCCGCGCCGGGTCGTGTCAACGAAGACCAGGTCTTCCATCACCGATCCGTGGTGGGAGTCCTCGACGGCGTGACCGTCCCCGAGGGCTTCGACACCGGATGCGCGCACGGTGCCGCCTGGTACTCCCGAAGGCTCGTGACGCACCTGGCGGGCGCGCTCGACGACGCTCCGGACGCGTCGCTGGCGGGGATCCTGGGCAGCGCCATCGAACGGGTGACGCGCGATCATCCCGGGTGCGATCTCGCCAACCCCAGCACCGCCGCAGCGACGGTCTGCCTCATCAGGGATGCGGGCTCCGAACTGGAATACCTGATCCTGTGCGACAGCTCGCTGGTCGTCGACACGGGGGCGGAGCCGGTCCTGCTCGTCGACGACCGGTTCGCCCGCTCCATGCAGCGAATACGCGACGACTATCTGCTCGGAGACGTGCCCATCGGCTCCGAGGTCCACCAGGCGCGCCGGATCGCCGCCAATACCCGCAAACGAGAACTCACCAACACGCCCGAGGGCTACTGGATCGCGGCCGCCGATCCCGAAGCGGCCGCCCACGCTCTCGCCGGCAGGTTCCCGCTGCTGGGGGAGGGCGCTGTTCGGCGCGCCGCGCTGCTCACCGATGGCGCCTCCTGCGCGGTGGACACGTTCGGCCTCTACGACTGGACGGCGATGCTGGACCTCATCACCGAAAACGGGCCACACGAACTGATCCGGCAGGTCCGGATCGCCGAGACCGCCGACGCCGACGGCCGCGCGCGGCCCCGGTTCAAGAGCCACGACGACGCCACGGTGGCCCTGTGCGTGTTCGGCGAGGAGAGCTGGTGATCTGGCGCGGCTCGGGGCTACTGTCGCGAAAGTTGTTGAACGTTCAGGCCGAGATGCTGGGGGCGCAGTGACCGGTGGGGAGATCTTCCGCGAGGCGTGGATCGCTGGGGTGCGCAGGCACTTCCCCGGTGAGCCCAAGCCGTCGTACATCGTGCCCTGGGCTGACACTCCCGCCTGGGAACGGGCCAGCGCCGGTGCCGTCTACGAGCAGGTGGCGCTCCTGATCCGGCAGGGCGGCACCGACAAGCTCTCGCGCGAGCAGCGGGGCCGCTTCGTGGCACTGTGCTGGATCGCCCAGATCTACCGGCACATCCCCGACCCCAAGCCCGCGTACGTCGCCGACTGGGAGCAGTTGCCGGGCTGGCAGCAGGAGACCGACGCCGACATCTTCGACCACATCGTCGCCACCCTGGCCTGACCGGTTCGCATGGCGGCTCCCGCACGGTCCGCCCGGGGGCGGTATGCGGGAGCCGCAGGTGCTGCCATGCCGTCTGAGCCGGTCGGGCGCTACGGCGTGACGCCCAGGATGATCGCGATGGTGCCGATCGTGGCCATCAGCAGGCACGTGCCGGGGTGCATGCCGATCGAGATCCGGATGTCGTGCTTGCGCCAGACCAGCCAGACCGCAGGGAACAGGAAGACGATCTTCGACAGGACGGTCCACGGCGCCCAGAAGTGGTAGACCGAGAACAGGACCGTGTTGAGTACGGGCGCGCCCCAGCGCAGGTGGGCGATGCGGGGCAGCAGGAACCCGCGGAAGTAGTACTCCTCGATCAGGGGCAGCGTGAAACCGGTCAGCGGCAGGCAGATGAGCATCGTCACGACGAGCTGCGAGTGGGCGTACCCGTCGATGTAGGTGGTGGCGCTGCCGCCCGCGCCCTCGAACGGGACCCAGGTGAAGAAGTTGCCGAACATGAAGTCGTCCAGGGGGACGAGCGCGAGCGAGACCACCGTCATCCATACGATGAGGACCGCGATCAGCGCGATGATCTTCCCGCGGCTGATGGGCCGATCCCGGTAGTGCGCCACGGTGCGCAGCGTGTAGCGGCCGGTGCGCACACGCCCCAGCCACAGCAGTCCGAACATGAGCGGCACCAGCACGATCACCAGGGCGATGGCCCAGGCGAGGAAGACCGGGTAGTCGATCGCCTTGACGAACGGCTCGGCGAGGAACAGGTAGGCCGCGACGACGAGTGCGCCGGGCACGAGGTGCAGCGCGATCGACAGCGTGAGCGGGTGACGGTCCGCTAGCAGCAGTTCGACGAGGCGGTTCGGGCGTACGGTCGACGTGGCCGGGCGGGTCAGCGTGTTCTCCATGCCGTCGAGAATCGCGTCGCGTCCTGCCACCGCCCTGACACGGCTCTGACACGGCACGAACGCGAACGGCTCCCGAGCCCCGCGCCAGGGGCGTCAGGGGACGGGAGCCGTGGTTCGGGTGGGGACCGCTATGCCGTGTGGCTCGGGTCTGGCGCGTCGGAGGGCAGCACGGCGGGCGGGGCCGCGTGCTGCTTGGCCGGGCCGAGCGTGATGACTTCGTCGACCAGGCGCGGCTTGAGTGCCGTGGAGGGGCGGAACCAGGAGCCTGCGGGCTGCGGGATCCACTTCTTCGAGATCTTGTCGACGCCGACGACGTAGATGCTCAGCGTGCCGTCGGGGGCGAAGCGCATACGCAGGAAGCTCTTGAAGTCCTCGATGCCCTGCCCGGCGTACAACTCGTTGACGTTGACCTTGAACGTGGCCGCGATCAGCAGGTACAGCGAGACCAGCAGCGCCGCCGCGACGCCCGCCGGGGTCAGGTAGATCACCACTGCCAGCCCGGCCTGCACCGCGGGCCGGTATTCGTCGAAGGGCAGCAGCCGCCACAGGGTCAGCCCGACCACGCCCAGCGCGATGTGGGCGCAACCATGCAGGGCGCCCAGCACCACCGGGGTTATCTTGGCGGCCGCCTCGGTGAGGCCGACGGAGAAGAACACGCACGCGAACATCACCAGCGCGGTCATCATGAAGATCGGCACGGTGAGGATGCGGCCCGCCGCGTTGTTCAGCGACAGCATCAGCAGCGTGTGCATGATGCCGAGCATCGTGGCGAAGCCGGGGTTGCGCCACGGCAGGCGGGCGAAGACGCCGCCGCCCAGCCAGCGCGAGCGCAGCTTCGTCGGGTACGTCTTCTGCAGCTTGTACGGCATGCCCGTGCTCTGCCGCCGCATCTGCGAGTGCTTGGGCGGCACGGTGATGGCCTCGGGCAGGTGGTTGGTGGCCGCCATGTAGGCCCCGCCGCCACCGCAGGTGATGAGCTGCTGGCCGCTGTCGGTCTGCGCGTAGCGCGCGTAGTGGTGCAGGTCGCCGCTGACCATCAGCGCGACGCTGGCACCGGTCGGGTCGATGACCGTACGCAGGAAGTAGTCGATGGTGTCGTAGTAGAGCGGGTGCTCCTCGGACTGGACCCAGGCGGGCTGCGGGGTGACCAGGATGATCCGGTCGCCCTCCTCGATGTTGGCGGCGACGCCCTTGAAGTACTCCAGCTGCGGGTCGTCCATGTAGGCCGCGCCCTGGGCGTCCAGCGCCAGCAGCCACCAGCGGTGGGGCAGTTGCAGCGCGAAGTACGAGCGCGTCTGCTTGGTGCGCCAGCCGCCGATGCGCGAGCCGTCGCGCCGGGCGAACAGGCGCAGGAACGCGGTCAGGCCGTCGTACCAGTCGTGGTTGCCGGGCAGCGCGTACAGCGTGGGGCCGTTCTCGGCCGGGACCTGCGGCATCGCCGCGCGGAACGGGCCTTCGAACCGGTCCTCGTACGCCTTGCCGCTGGCCGTCGGGTACACCGAGTCGCCGCCGAGCACCAGCACCCGGCCGCGGGGCAGGTGCTCGCCGCTCGCCTCGACCTCGTCCTGTGCCAGCAGGTAGGCGACCGAGTAGGTGGCGTTGAACCCGTCGCCGAGGTCGGCGACGTAGTCGAGCCACAGCTCCTCGTCGTTGACGTGCTCGTCGTGGACCTTGGTGGGGAAGGCGTTCTGCAGTTCGCGCTTGTCCAGATAGGCGCCGAACTGTGCGGCGAACGCGACGCGTACGCCCGTGGCGGCGAGCTGCAAGGGGCTCAGCCAGGCCACCGGAGGTTGGGGGGTGAACCCGAGCTGCGCGGGTTCGAGTTTGCTCGGACGAGGCGCCCGGCCAGACACCGGCGTCGGGTCTGAGGGACTGCGCGGAGGGATCACGGTCACAGCAGCGCAGCCTAGTCCGCAGTGGAACAGGTCGCACCGGCCCGATCGGGCAATCCGCACCGGCTGCCGCCAACCGGACACCTGTGGGTTCGGTCGTGTGGGCGACCAGCAAAAGTTAGGTTAACCTAAGTCTATGATGATCGTTGAGGGGAACGCCCCCACCACCCGTGCCGCCCGTTACCTCAAGCAGACGCTGACCCACTTCAGCCACAAGATCGAGGTGGAGTTGGGCGAGGAGCACGGCAGCGCCCGCTTCGAGGCCGGCCGGGCCGAGCTGACCGCGACCGCCGACGCCCTCGTGGTCCGGATCGAGGCCGAGGACGCCGAGCGGGCCGCGACCGTCGAGCGCGTGATCGTGAGTCACGCCGAGCGGTTCGGGGAGAAGGACGGGCTCAAGTTCGGGCAGTTCACGCCCGTCTCCGCGTGAAAATGTGACCCGCCGCCTACCCGTTGGCCTCCGACGCCACTGATCGCGTATAGTGATGCGACGTTGCCGCCTTAGCTCAGTCGGTAGAGCGTGTTACTCGTAATAACAAGGTCAACGGTTCGATTCCGTTAGGCGGCTCTGCAACGAAACCGCCCCCCACGTCTGTGGGGGGCGGTTTGTCGTACCAGGGGTATCGTCCCGTGGGCTACGCCCGGACGCGGCGGGCGATCATGATTCCGGCCGCGCCGACGGTGATCAGTGACGCGCCCACGATCAGCAGCGACATGGTGTTCGGGCCGGTGATCGGCAGCGTGCCCGGGGACGGCGTCGCCGACAGCGTGGGAGCCGCCGTGGGCGTCGCCGACGGGGTGCCCGCCGCCTGGTCCTTGTCGTGGGCCGCCTGCCAGCCGCTGCACAGGAAGACCCGCAGGTCCTCGAAGGTGCCGTTCAGCGCCGCCGTCGCGGCCTCGACCACTGCGGGACCGCCGGTCTCCTTGGCAGTGGTGGCCAGGTCACGGTAGTCCTGCGTACGTGCGGTGTGCTGGCCCTCGTTGAGGAAGCCGAGCAGCGCGCCGACGGAGCCGTCGTCGAGCGCCGTGCTCGCGGCCTCCTTCACGTGGACGCCGCCTGCGGCCATGGTCTGAGACGTCCGGAGCCGCACGTCGGTGTACCAGACCGACCGCGCCCCGGACTTCAGGAAGGTGCGCAGGTCCGTCTTGCCGTCCAGCGCCTCCTGCGCCACCTCGGCCGTGCGGTTGTAGACGCCCTTGCTCGCCGCCAGGACCTGGTTGACCGCGATGCGCGCCTCGATGTCGGTCATGGCGTCGACATCCCGGTCGAGCAGCGGTCCCAGATCCGGGTAGGTCACCGGCTGGCCGAGCCCGCAGGCCTGGCTCAGCCCGATCTGCGCGGGCTCGGCGGCTGCCGCCGGTGCCGCCGGTGCCAGCCATGCCAGGGCGATGGCCGCGCCGGCCAGAATCTTCCAACGCATCTTCTGTTGCCTCCCCGTGATCACCAAAGGGGGTCACGGTATGGCACGTGGTCCTCATTGGGCAATGGGGTTGCCGATGGGCTGGAACCACGCGGGCCCGTCGGCTCACTGCGGCGGGAGGAAGTCCCAGTACGCCCCGCGGCGGTGGTAGGTGTGCTCGCAGCGGGTGCAGGTCGCGGTCTCGGGCGTCCAGCTCAGCCGGGTCACGCAGACCGGGCAGACCATGCGCCGGGCCAGGCCCGCCAGCTCCGGCGGCAGGTCGATGGTGTGCCCTCCGGGTCGGTCGTACGCGGGCCGGGCCGGATCGTGGCGCCGGGCGACGACGAACTGGCTCGGACCCCACCAGCCCCTGCCGCAGGTCTGCGCGACCACCTCCATGCCGTGTACGAGGGGCCGGGCCAGCCGGTTCGCGCGTGGGGCGACCTTCTCCCACTGCCGGAAGTTGTTCACGCTCGCGCCGAGCGAGGTGCGCCAGCCGAGGTCGCCGAGCCGTTCGCGGACCGCGCCGAGCTGGAAGTTCCAGAACTGCTCCTCGACGCCCTTGGCCACGGGGGCGGGACTGCGGACCGCGCGGAGCTGCCCGCAGCGCAGGCCCCGGGCCAGGCTCAGCACGTGGTGCTTGATCGGCACGTCGACCAGCCAGCGGTCGCCGACGCAGCGGCTCATCTCGGTCAGGCCGCGGTCGACCTCGGACAGGTGGTGCAGCACCCGGACCACCATGCCCGCGTCGAAGGCGAAGTCCCGGAACGGGATGCGGTACAGGTCGGCGCGGACCAGGTGCAGCCGCCCGGTGGACACCTCGGCGGAATGGCGCTCGCCCGCGTTGCGCAGGTTGGTCGCGGAGAAGTCCACGATGACGGAGTGTTCGGCGCGGGGCAGGTAGTGGCCCGCGTTGCGGCCGAACGCGCCGCCGAAGTCGGCGAACCAGTGGGCCCGGCCCAGCTTCGGGACCAGTCGCCGCAGCACCCGCTGCTCGGCCCAGAGTTCGTAGTCCCGGCCCGACCAGTAATCGCGGTAGTCGTAGCCGTTTGCGTCGTAGTCGATGACGTCGATAGCCGTGGTCTGCATGGCGACCGCTCCGTTCCGCCTAGCGAATTGCCCCATTAAGGAGGCTAATCCACTATCACGGACAAAATGACCGAACGGGCAGAAACCTTCTGGCGTACGAATCGTTCACGCGAGGGTCTTGTCCCCGGCGGGACGGAGCGCGGCGATCTCCGCGGCGCGGGCCGCCTCCTCCGCCTGTTTACGGGCCAGGCCGTCGCGGCCGTCGTAGCGAAGGAACGCGGGCAGCGCGGCGGCCAGCGCTCCGGTGCCTGCGACGCAGAGCACCCCGCCCCAGACGACCGCGCCGCTGTAGCCCCACCAGCGGGCGCTCAGCCCGGCGCGGGTCTGGCCCAGCATCGGTCCGGTCAGGTAGGACAGCATCTCGATCCCGGCCAGCCGCCCCCGGAGGTGGTCCGGGATCGTCTGGTTCCAGATGATGCCCCGGAACAGGCCGGAGATCATGTCTGACGCGCCCGCGACGGCCAGGCCGACCAGCGCCAGCCACAGTGATCCGGCCATCCCGAACAGCACGATGCCCAGGCCCCAGGCACCTGCGGCGACCAGCACCGCCAGACCGTGCCGGTGCACCCTGGCCGTCCAGCCGGAGGTGACCGTGACCAGCAGTGAGCCGGTGGCCAGCGCCGCGTAGAAGAGGCCGAGCACCGACGCGCCGCCGTACTTGTCGGCCACCCACGGGTAGAGGGCCACCGGGAAGGCGAAGAACATCGCGTTGATGTCGACCAGATACGTGCCGATCAGCTCGGGGCGGCTGCGGGCGTACCGGATGCCCTCGACGACCGAGCGCAGCGACGGCCGCTCGGCGGCCTCCGGTGGGGCGACCGCGCGCACCAGCCCGAAGCAGACCAGCGCGACGGCGTACGTGGCCAGGTCGAACCCGAACACCCACGCCACGTCGATGTTGGCGATCATGAGACCGGCCAGGGTCGGCCCGGCGATCTGCGCCACCTGCCAGCGCAGCGAGTTCAGGGAGCCGACCGCGGCCATCTCCTCCGGCGGGGCCAGCCGGGGCATCATCGCGTCCATGGCCGGGCGGTGGATGCCGTCGACCGCGGCGGACAGCCCCGCGATCACGAACAGCACCCAGACCTGAGGGCTGCCGACGAGCGCGTTGAGCAGGAGCAGGCCGGTCAGCACGGCCAGGGTGGCCTCGGCCCAGAAGACGAGCTTGCGCCGGTCCATGTAGTCGGCCAGCGCGCCGCCCACGAACGCCATGAACAGCAGCGGGACCAGTTCCACCACGCCCAGCAGGCCGACGATGAGCGGGTCGCCGGTCATCTGCTTGAGCTGGAACGGGATGGTCACGTACGTGATCATCGACCCGAAACTGCTGACCCCGGCCGCGGTGTACACCAGCCGGAAGTCGCGCCGTCGCAGCGGTGAGATGTCCAGCGCGAAGCGCCTCTTGCTCGTCACGTGCGCCGATACTGCCTGGTGGAACGCGGTCGCGGCAAGCCGTTATCGGGCTCAGTCGGAGTAGATCTGGCCGGTCTCCTCGAAGCGGGCCAGATGGTCCAGCGTCCAGCGCACCGCGCCCGAGGTGGGCTCGGGCAGGTCGTCGAGGGCGAACCAGCCCGCGTCGGCGGCCTCGTCCGGGTCGGGGGTCAGCTCGCCGGACACCTCGGTCAGCAGGTACGACCCGGAGATGTGCTGGTACGTGTCGCCGAAGATGTTCGTGAAGGTGTACTGCGGCCCGGACAGGAAGGCGAACAGCGTCGCGCTCCCGGCCTTCAGTCCCGTCTCTTCGAACGTCTCCCGGATCGCGCAGTCGCGCATCGACTCGCCGAGCTCCATGGCCCCCGCCGGGAACGCCCAGTACCCGTTGTCGGTGCGCTTGATCAGCAGGACCCGGCCCTGCTCGTCCCGGATGACGCCGCGCGCACCCAGGAAGAAGAGCGTCGCGTCGCCCATGGCCGCGCGCATCCTGCCGTGGTACGAGTTCACCCAGCCGTCCTCAGCACCCATGGCCGCCAGCCTAGATCCCACGGACTTCCCGCGGTACACGCCCTCATACGGGCATACTGCCCATATGAGGGCGATCTGGAAGGGCGCCGTCTCGTTCGGCCTGGTCTCCATCTCGGTGAAGCTCTACTCCGCAACGGAGGAGAAGGACATCCGATTCCACCAGGTGCACCGCGCCGACGGGGGACGGATCAAGTACCAGCGCGTCTGCGCGATCGACGGCGAGCAGGTCAGCTATGACCAGATCGCCAAGGGGTACGACGTGGGCGGCGGTGAGATCGTGGTGCTCACCGACGACGATTTCAAGAACCTGCCGCTGACCAGCTCCCGCGCCATCGAGGTGCTGGAGTTCGTGCCCAACGAGCAGATCGACCCGATCCTGTACGACAAGGCCTACTTCCTGGAGCCCGACGGCGCGGCCGGCGTGAAGCCGTACCTGCTGCTGCGCGAGGCGCTGGAGAACGTGGACCGGGTCGCGGTGGTGAAGGTGGCGCTGCGCCAGCGGGAGACCCTGGCGACGGTACGGGTGCACGAGGGCGTGCTCGTGCTCAACACGATGCTGTGGCCGGACGAGGTGCGCGAGGCGGCGTTCGACTTCCTCGACGACGACGTGAAGCTGCGCCCGCAGGAGGTCAAGATGGCCGCCTCGCTGGTCGACTCGATGTCGGGCGACTTCCGCCCCGAGGAGTTCACCGACTCCTACCGGGAGGCGCTGCAGCAGGTCATCGACGTCAAGATCGGCAAGAAGGACACGGTGGTGCAGCCGACCACCGAGGAGCCCATCGCGCCGACGATCGACCTGATGGCGGCGCTGCGCCAGTCGGTGGAAAGAGCCCGTGCGGCCCGTGGCGGCGCGGCCGAGCCCGAGGGCACCGGTCACGCCACCGTCCACCCGATCAAGAAGGCCGCCAGGGCAGAGCCGGAGCAGGCCGCGCCGAAGAAGGCGACGGCCCGCAAGGCCGAGCCCGCGAAGACCGCCGCAGCCCGCGCCGGATCCGCGAAGGCCGGGACCGAGGACGGGGCGAAGAAGTCCACCGCGAAGAAGGCGGCCGCGAAGAAGGCTCCGGCGAAGAAGGCCAAGGCAGCTTGATCCGCGTCGCGCCCGGCCGGTCCGCCCTCGCGCCGATGCTGGCGACGGCCGGCCCGCTGCCGACCGGCCCACAGTGGGCGTACGAGGTGAAGTGGGACGGCTTCCGGGCCGTCTACGCCGACGGGCGCTTCCGCGGCCGGTCCGGGCGACAGCTGTCCGGCCCGCCGCTCCCACGGCTGCCCGAGGTGCTCGACGGCGAACTGGTCGCCCTGGACGCCACCGGCCTGCCCAGCTTCCACGCCATGCAACAGGGCACCCCGCCCGTGTACGTCGCCTTCGACGTGATCCGCCCGGAACTGACCTACGACCAGCGCCGCGAGATCCTGGACAGGCTGATCCTGCCCGCCGCCGTGACCGTGTCACCCAGCTTCGACGACGGACCGGCCACCGTGGCGGCCGCCCGCGAACTGGGCCTGGAAGGGGTCATGGCCAAACGCCGAGCCTCGCGCTACCAGCCCGGAGTGCGCTCACCCGACTGGATCAAGTGGAAGTTCGTCCACACCGGCGACTTCGTGATCGGCGGGTGGCGCGCCGGAGCCCGCCCGCTGGGTGCGCTGCTCGTCGGCACGCCGCTGCCGGACGGCACGCTGCGCTACCGGGGCCGGGTCGGCGGCGGCCTGACCGTACGCACCGAACGGGCGCTGCTGCCCGTGCTCCGGGAACTGGTCCGGCCGGCCTCGCCGTTCACCGGCCACACCGAACCGGCGAACTGGGTCGAGCCGCTGCTGGTCGCCGAGGTCCGCTACAGCGAGATCACCCCCGACGGCCGCCTGCGCTTCCCGATCTTCCTGCGGCTGCGCCCCGACAAGCTGCCCGGCGACTGCCTGGGCGAGGACTGCGGATGAAGGTCAGCGTCGACTCCCGCGAGCTGGCCCTGTCCAACCTGGACAAGCCGCTCTATCCCGACGGCACCACCAAGGCCGAGGTGATCGACTACTACCACCGGATCGCGCCGGTGATCCTGCCGCACCTGGCCGACCGTGCGCTGACCCGCATCCGCTTCCCCGACGGCGCGGACCGCCCCGGCTTCTTCGAGAAGAACGCCCCGCCCAGGAAGCCCGCCTGGGTGCCCGTCTCCCCCGACGGCCTGATCATCTGCCAGGAGGCGGCCACCCTGGTCTGGCTGGCCAACCTCGCGGCCCTGGAGCTGCACACCCACCAGTGGAAGGTCGGCGCACCCGGTCCCGACCGCGTCGTGTTCGACCTGGACCCCGGCCCGCCCGCGGGCCTCGACGAGTGCCGTGCCGTCGCGCTGGCCCTGCGCGACCGCCTGGCCGCCGACGGCCGCGACGCCTTCCCGAAGACCTCCGGCCGCAAGGGCATGCAGGTCAGCAGCGTCTTCGAGGGCACCTTCGACGAGGTCATGACCTACGCCCGCGACATCGCGGCCGAGTTCGCCGCGGCCGCCAAGGACATGGTCACCGACCAGATGGCCAAGGAGCTGCGCCCCGGCAAGGTCTTCATCGACTGGAGCCAGAACAACCAGGCCAAGACGACGGTATGCGTGTACTCCCTGCGCGCCGGCCCCACGCCGACCGTCTCCACGCCGCTGACCTGGGACGAGGTCACCCACGGCGACTTCACCGCGGCCTCCTTCGGCCCCGCCGAGGTCCTCGACCGCGTCGCCCACCACGGCGACCTCCACGCCGGTCTGCTGACCGCGCCCTGAACCGCACCTCTCGCCCGCAGTGTGGCTGGACCGGATCGGCCGCTCGCGGCCGGGGCGAATCAGTGGCGGAAGTTTGATCGTGACCCGAGCGGGCGTCCGGCAGGTATATCGCGTTGGCGAGTGCTCGCTTCGGGACGCTGAAGCGTCCCGAAACGAGCAGCGGCTGGCGGCATGTGTGCCTGCGGTCGGGATATCCACAGGCTCCAGCCGGTTGTCCACAGGGGCTGTCGTGACATCGGAGGGCGCGCGACCATGGGGCATGACTGACGACCAGGCGCGACTCGACCGGCACTGAGCTTCCGGCACCGGTGCTCCTCACCATCCCGGGACTGGCGGAGGGCGAGGAGCACCGGGTGGCGGTGCGCGGCCTACCAGCGGTCGAGGCCGACTTTCCGGAGGTGGCGCGGGTGCTCAGGCGCCTGCGGGGCCGCTGAGCACGTCGTCGGCGTCGACGATGGTGTACGCGTAACCCTGCTCGGCCAGGAAGCGCTGGCGGTGGGCGGCGTACTCGGTGTCGATGGTGTCGCGGGAGACGACGGTGTAGAAGTGCGCCTGGCGGCCGTCGCCCTTGGGCCGCAGCACCCGGCCCAGGCGCTGGGCCTCCTCCTGGCGCGAGCCGAACGTGCCCGACACCTGCACCGCCACCGCGGCCTCGGGCAGGTCGATGGAGAAGTTGCCGACCTTGGACAGGATCAGGGTGCGCACCGAGCCGTCGCGGAACGCGTCGAACAGCCGCTCGCGCTCCTTGTTGGTGGTGCCGCCGTGCACGATCGGCGCGGCCACGCCCTTCTCCTCCAGGTAGCGGCCGATCTCGTGCAGTTGCTCCAGGTAGGCCCCGATGACCAGCACCTGCTCGTCGGAGTGCCGCTCGATCAGCGCCTCGATCACCGGGAGCTTCGCCTTCACGGTGGCCGCGTACTTGTACTTCTCCTCCCGCTCGATCGCGGCGTACGACAGCCGCTCCGCGTCGGACAGGGTGACCCGGACCTCGGTGCAGTCGGCGGGGGCGATCCAGCCCTGGGACTCGATGTCCTTCCACGGCGCGTCGTACCGCTTGGGGCCGATCAGGCTGAACACGTCGCCCTCCTTGCCGTCCTCGCGGACCAGGGTGGCGGTCAGGCCGAGCCGCCGCCGGGCCTGCAGGTCGGCGGTGAACCGGAACATCGGCGCGGGCAGCAGGTGCACCTCGTCGTAGACGATCAGGCCCCAGTCGCGCGCGTCGAAGACGTTCAGGTGCGGGAACGTGCCGTTGCGCCGGGTCGTGAGCACCTGGTACGTCGCGATGGTGACCGGGCGGATCTCCTTGCGCTCGCCGGAGTACTCGCCGATCTCGTCCTCGGTCAGGGTGGTGCGGGCCAGCAGCTCACGCCGCCACTGCCGCCCGGCGACCGTGTTGGTGACCAGGATCAGCGTGGTCGCGCTCACGTCGGCCATCGCGGCCGCGCCGACCAGGGTCTTGCCCGCGCCGCAGGGCAGCACGACCACGCCCGAGCCGCCCGCCTGGAAGTGCTCCATCGCCTCGCGCTGGTAGGAGCGCAGCTGCCAGCCGTCCTGGCGCAGCGCGATCGGGTGCGCCTCGCCGTCGACGTACCCGGCCAGGTCCTCGGCGGGCCAGCCGAGCTTGAGCAGGACCTGCTTGAGGTGGCCGCGCTCGGAGCCGTGTACGGCGATGGTGTCGGGGTCGAGCTGCGCGCCGAGCATCCCGGCGACCTTCTTCGACTTGGCGACCTCGACCAGCACGGCCCGGTCCAGGCCGCGCAGCACCAGCCCGTGCGCGGGATCGTTGAGCAGCTGCAGCCTGCCGTACCGGTCCATCGTCTCGGCGACGTCGACCAGCAGCGAATGCGGCACCGGGTAGCGGGAGAAGCGCAGCAGCGCGTCGACCACGCTCTCGGCGTCGTGCCCGGCCGCGCGGGCGTTCCACAGCCCCAGCGGCGTCAGCCGGTACGTGTGCATGTGCTCGGGTGAGCGCTCCAGCTCGGCGAAGGGCGCGATCGCCATCCGGCACGCGGTCGCGTCAGGGTGGTCGACTTCGAGCAGCAGGGTCTTGTCGGACTGGACGATCAGCGGGCCGTTCGTCATGCTCACCTCGCGCTGGGGAACTGAGGGTCAACAGTCCAGTCTCCCACGCTGTGGCCGAACGGCCTGCAACCGTGCGTCCAGCCCAGGCGTCTATAGTCCCGACACCGGCGATATCGAACCTGGGGAGGCCTGGTGCGCCGTTTCATCGTGGGGCTGCTGGCGGTCACGACTCTGGCCCTGGCGGCCGCCTGTGACCCGAAGGACCCGACCGCCGGGGGGCAGCCCGACTTCGTGCCCGCACCGGCCGGTCAGAGCACGCCCGCGTCCGCGTCCAGCGCCCCGGAGCCGAGCGTGGCGCCGTCGCCCAGCGTGGTGCCCTCACCGACCAAGAAGCCGACGAGCAGCCCGTCACCGGCCGGCTGCCCGCAGGGGGAGTACCAGAAGGTCGTCGAGCAGGCCCTGGCCACGCTCGGCGGATACGGCACCGTGACGGTGGACGGCAAGCAGTCGGCCGCCGACTGCGCGGCGATCAAGAAGTTCCAGAAGCGCTTCGACATCCGGCCCGTCAACGGCAAGGCCGGCCCGCTGACCCGGGGTGTGTCGCAGCGCCTGCTCAAGTCGAAGCCGAGCAGCTGTAACGCAGGCAACGCGCTCACCGCCTGCATCGACCTGACCAACCAGACCACCTGGATCATGAGCGGCGGCAAGGTCGTCTACGGGCCGACGGTGACCCGCACAGGCATGGCCGGGTACACCACGCCGACCGGTTCGTACACGATTCACGACCGGCAGACGAAGAACTGGTCGACCGACTGGGACGTGTGGCTGCCCCTGTGGCAGCGGATCGTGGAGGGAAAGGGTTTCCACACCACCACGACGTACATCCACAACACCAGCATCGGTTCGCACGGATGCGTCAACCTGCTGCCCGGTGACTCGCAGAAGTACTGGAGCACGCTCAAAACCGGTACCGCGGTAAAGATTTTCGGGCGCCGTCCGGGCACCTGATCCTTCCTCCACCGAACGGTCGAGGACGGTCAGTCTTTCGGCCTAAAACGATGAAGGACCGCAACCGCTTACCGTGCGGGATGCGTAATCCGATTGCCGTGCGCGTTCGGGGCGCCAAACGGGGGCGAGCGCAACGTCAGATGGGCCGTGGCGGTTAGGGGCAGCCACGGCCCATCACCCTTTCCCTGTTCAGCGGCGACTGCGGTAGGTCGTCCCGGCCACCGAGAGCACCAGCAGCAGGAAGATGCCGCTGCCGATCGACTCCCCGGCCGCGTCGACCGCGTTGCGGCGCAGGCCCAGCCAGGCGTAGAAGAACCAGGCCACCAGCCCGCCGACGGTCCCGCCGCCGACGATCATGACCAAGTTGCGCGAGAGCCCGCGCGCCACGGGGCGCACCGGTTCGATCTGCCCGGTCGCCGTCTCCTGGTCGGTCGTCATCGTCTCCCTCATTCCCGCCCGGTTCCAGCGTGCCATCCGATGCCGGATTACGGCTGAAATGCCAGGCATTAGGGGGAATCAGGTCAGTCGGCAGCGGCCGCCGCGGTGATCCGGTGTAGGGCGAACGTGTGCAGGGTCTGCGTACGGTCGTCCTCGGCACGCAGGTAGCCCGCCCCGATGGACACCGGCCGGACCAGCCGCGAGGCGTTCGCGCCGTGCGCGTCCACGTACCCCACCCAGACCTTGGCCTTGTCGCGGACCGCCTGCTGCAGCACCGCCAGCGCGTGCGTGTGCGCCTGCACCGCGGTCAGGCTGGACATGGGCTGCCCGGCGGCGGCCCGCACCTCGGCGGGCGCCCGGCGCGCGGCCCTGGCCCGGGCGTCCCCACGGCGGATCTCCTCCACGATGCCGAGCAGGCGCGGCGCGGTGAGCCCGGGAGCGTCCAGGGCGTCCGGCGACGGCTCCAGCGCGGGCCGCGCCGCGGCACGGCGCACCTTCGGCGGGGTCAGCACCGCCGCCCCGGTCGCGTCCTCGGGCACCGGGGCGTATCCGGCGTCGCGCAGCGACGTCAGCAGCCGCGCCGAGCTGAACGGGGTCACCAGCACCGTCGGCGCGAGCCGCCGCAGCTGCAGCCCGCTCAGCCGCCGGTCGGCCAGTGCCGCCGAGATCAGCCCCTCGTCGTCGCTGCGCAGGTAGCTGGTCGCGGTCCCGGTGCGCAGCCCGCCGTGCGTACGCGACACGTCGTCGATCAGGTACGTCAGCGCCTGCGGCACCGCGGTCCGGGACCGGCGGGCGAACAGCGCGTGCAGGTCCGGCCCGGCGTACCCGGCGTCCAGCGCCCGGCGCAGGCTCGCCGCGGTGACCCGGTAGACGCTGGCCCCGCCCCCGGACTCGTGCTCGGCGAGCAGGTCCAGTTCGGTGGCGAGCGCGGGCTCCGGCGGCCCCGGCACGACCACCGTCAGGTCGGCCTGAACCAGTACGTGATCCACCGGCGGTGGCAGCAGTTTCGCCAGCGCGACGGCCACCGGAGTCTCCTCCGGGGCCAGCTCGCCCTCCGGTCGCCGTCCCAGCGGATCCTCGTCCCTGGCCGCCGCGACCGCCTGCTCCACCAGCGCCCGGCCGTATCCGGTGAGCGCGCCCAGGGCGGTGATGCCCAGGTCGGCGGCTTCGGCCAGCGCCTCGCGGTGCAGATCCTCCCGGCCCCGCAGCCGTCGCGGCGCCTGCCAGCGCAGCCATTCGAGCAGCTCGTCGGCGTCCGGGCCGGTGCCCGGCAGCAACTCGCCCAGCGCCGTCAGCACGCTGCGGCGCACCGCGGGCGTGCCCGCGCGTTCCAGTTGCGGCGACAGCACCGTCAGCGGCCGGTCCTTCAGGTCGCGCTGCCCGGCCAGGCCCGGCTGACGCGGCATGGCCAGCCACGCACCGGCCAGCAGCGTCCAGCGCTGGGGCAGCGGCGCGACCCGCCACTGGTCGTACCCGGCGGCGGGCAGGAACGCCAGCTCCGAGCCGAGTTCGAGTTCACCGATCAACCCGGCCGCGGCGGCGGTCTCCAGCAGCAGCCCGGCCAGCGGCTCGGCGATCCCGGCAGCCTTGGCGAGACGGCGCAGCGGCAGCACCCCGATGCCCCCGGCGCGCAGCACCGCGGCGGGCTCCTCGCTCAGCGCCTCCAGCAGGTCCTCGACGTGCCGGAGCACGGTCATGGCCTGACCCGCGCCAGCCCGGTCCACAGTGGTCACCGCGCGCGGCGCGGCGCTGACGGCAGGCGGCAGCGGATGCAGCGGCCCCAGCGGACCGGCGTCACGGCGCAGCAGCAGGCCCAGCTCGCGGGGCAGCTCGACGGAGCCCTCCGTCGTCTCCACCAGCAGGTGGTGTTCGAGTAGCCAGGCCACCGGCTCGGTGCGGTTGGTGGTGGTGCCCACCGGCGGGCCCTCGGCCAGCCGGTCCAGCACGGCACGGGCGGCGGGCGGCGCGGCCAGCAGCGTACGGCGCAACCGTGCCGGATCGGTGACCAGCGCGACGACCGCGCCCGCCAGCTCGGCGGCGGTGTCCAGCTCGGCGGCGGGACGGCCCAGCCCGGCCAGGTACGGCGAGCAGACCTCGTCGACGGTGGGCACCAGGCGCAGCGTGTCCGGGTCGGCGGGGCTCGCCGGATACAGCAGGAGTCTTGCTCTCAGCTTCTCGATCGCCTCGGTGACCCGGACCGGCTCGGGCCCGCCGGTCGGCGCGCAGGCCATGGCCACGATCGCGGCGGCCGAGGTGGTGCCGTCCGATGGGGACCGGGTGAACCGGGCCGCGTCGAGCACCTCCAGCGTGAACCGGTCGAGCGTGTCGAGCGTGCGCGCCACCGACACCCGGGTCTGGGCCCGCACGGCCAGCACCGCCAGGTCGGTGGGGACGGGGGTGATCAGGTCGGGGCGTAGGCGCAGCAGCGCGCCGAGGGCGTCGTCGGACAGCGCGCGTAGGTGGTCGGCCAGCTCGGTGCTCATCGTGCCTCCACGCTATCCGGTCGACGGTCCGCGCGCGGCAGTCGTAAGGACGCAGACGGTTGCCCGGAAGCGGGGATTCCAGTTGGGCCGCCGCACCACGATCGCTAGCCTTGTCAGCGGACCACCACCGGCGTGGTCTCTCAGTCGTGCCGGGCGCCTGGCGCCCGCGGGGAAAGAAGCAGGTGTGCAGCAGTGCCAACGGGTCGCGTGAAGTGGTACGACACGGAGAAGGGATTCGGTTTCCTGACCCGTGACGAGGGCGGCGATGTCTTCGTGCACAAGGCCGCGCTGCCTGAGGGCGCCGGCGAGCTCAAGCCCGGCCAGAAGGTCGAGTTCGGGGTCGCGGCGGGCCGTAAGGGTGACCAGGCGCTGCAGGTCAAGCTGATCGACGCGCCGCCGTCGTTGCAGGAGCTGCGCCGACGCCCCGCCGACGAACTGAACACCCTGATCGAAGACATGATCAAGGTCCTGGAGTCGAAGATCCTCCCCGACCTCAAGCGCGGCCGCTTCCCCGAGAAGAAGACCGCCCAGGCCCTCGCCCAGGCCCTCCACACCATCGCCCGCGACCTGGAGGTCTGACCCCAGCCCGCCCCCCGCCTCCACCCGCCCGCCTCCGGCGGCCCGCCCCACCCGACGGCCGCCGGCCTCCTCGACAACTCTTAAAGACTTGCGGCCTCACGAGCTCGTGAGGCCGCAAGTCTTTAAGAGTTGCGGCAGGGGGTGGGGCGGGGTGGGGTGGGCGGCGGGGTGGGTTAGTCCCTTCGCCTGAATGGCGGCCCGTTCACGGGTGAAAACCGTGCGTGGCGGTTGCGGCCGTGGTCGGGGTGGTGGTGCCGTGGTGGTGGTCGCCCGTGCTGACGTCGTCTCTTCTT
>NZ_JAAOTJ010000040.1 GCF_011297335.1 Catellatospora methionotrophica
TACAAGGTCACCATCGAACCGGCAGCCGCCTGACCGCGATACAACGACAAACCCTGTCCCGGCTCCGCTGCGCTACGCCGAGACGCTGCCGCCTGCCCACTCACCCTCAAGTTTTCGGACTAGAAGGTGTGGTCGGCGGTGGGGAAGGCGCCGTCGTGGACGTCGGCGGCGAATTCGGCGGCGGCACGCGACAGGACGGCGTGGAGGTCGGCGTACTTCTTGACGAAGCGGGGGGTGGGGCCCGCGGAGGCGGGGCGCAGACCGGCCATGTCCTGCCAGACGAGGACCTGGGCGTCGGTGTCGGGGCCCGCGCCGATACCGACGGTGGGTACGCCGATCTCGGCGGTGACCTGCTTGGCCACGTCACCGGGGACCATCTCCAGGACGACCGCGAACGCGCCCGCCGCGACGACCTCGCGGGCCTGGCGCAGCAGCGTGGCGGCCGCATCGTCGCCGCGACCCTGCACCCGGTAGCCACCGAGCTGGTGCTCCGACTGCGGAGTGAAACCCAGGTGCGCCATGACCGGGATGCCCGCGCCGGTGATCATCTCGATCTGTGCGGGGCGGAAACCCTCCAGCTTCACGGCGTGGCAGCGGGCTTCCTTCATGAAGCGGACCGCGGTACGCAAGGCGACCTCGGGGGACTCCTCGTACGTGCCGAACGGCAGGTCGCCGACGACCAGTGCCCGCTTGGTGGCGCCGACCACCGCGCGGACCAGGGGGAGCATCTCCTCGACGGTCACCGGCAGGGTCGACTCGTAGCCGAACACGTTGTTGGCGGCCGAGTCCCCGACGAGCAGCACCGCGATGCCCGCCTCGTCGAAGATCTGCGCGGTGTACTGGTCGTACGAGGTGAGCATGGCCCACTTCTCGCCGCGCTCCTTGGCCAGCTGCAGGTGGCGGGTGCGCACCCGCGAGCCGGCCGGCCCGCCGTAGAGGGAGGGCACACTGTCGGACATCGCTGTCTCCTCTCGCCTCGAGGCCGCGCGCGCGGTCCCCGGGTCTTGAGGAGAATGTTTCCACCTGTTGAACACCCGATGTCAGGGTTCAGTGCACTAATTCACTGAAACATGCTCGCCGGCCACCGCGGGCGACGATCAGCTTTCGCGCCAGCGGTTCGTGATGGGCAGGCGGCGGTCGCGGCCGAACGCCTTGAACGAGATCTTGGTGCCGGGCGCGGACTGGCGGCGCTTGTACTCCGCGCCGTCGACCAGCCGCAGGATCCGGTCGACCAGCGCCGGGTCGTGCCCGTCGGCGACCAGCTCGTCGCGGCCCTGGTCGCCGTCAACGTAACCGGCCAGGATCGCGTCCAGCTGGTCGTACGGCGGGAGCGAGTCGGTGTCCAGCTGCCCCGGGCGCAGCTCGGCGCTCGGCGGCTTGGTGATCGAGTTCTCCGGGATGACCTCGCCGACCGTGTTGCGCCAGTGCGCGAGCTTCCACACCAGGGTCTTCGGCACGTCCTTGAGCGGGTTGAACGCCCCGACCGAGTCGCCGTACAGGGTCGAGTAGCCCACGGCCAGCTCGCTCTTGTTGCCGGTGGTCAGGACCAGGTGGCCCTCCTGGTTGGACAGCGCCATCAGGATCACCGCGCGGACCCGCGCCTGGAGGTTCTCCACGGCCAGGCCGGACAGGTTCAGGTTGGACAGGAACGCGTCGACCATGTGCTGGATCGGCTCGACCCGGTAGTCCAGCCCGGTGAGGCGGGCCATGTCGGCGGCGTCGTCGCGGGAGTGCTGCGAGGAGTGGCCGCTGGGCATGGAGACGCCCACGACGTGCTCGGCCCCGAGCGCGTCGACCGCGATCGCCGCGACGACCGAGGAGTCGATGCCGCCGGACAGCCCGAGCAGGACCGACTTCGCGCCGTTCTTGCGTACGTAGTCGCGCAGGCCCATCACCAGGGCGTTCCACACCTCGGCCTCGTCCCCGAGACGGTCGGTGACCCCGGCGTCGGCGAGCGGGCCCTCGGGCACGGCCCAGGAGGTGGTCAGCGGGACGCGGGCGACGCGCATCGCGCCCAGGTGCCCGGTGGGGGCGTCCGGGTCGGCCTCGGGCAGCCGCAGGTCGTGCACGAGCAGCGCCTGGTGGAACTGCGGGCCGCGGGCCAGCAGCGCGCCGTCGGCGGCCACGATCATCGAGTCGCCGTCGAAGGTGAGCTCGTCCTGGCCGCCGATCATGTTGACGTACGCCACGGTGGCCCCGGCCTCGGCGGCCCGGCGCTGCACCAGCGGCAGCCGGACGTCGTCCTTGTTCCGCTCGTACGGCGAGCCGTTGATGTTGATCACGAGCCCGACCCGGGCCGACGCGGCCACCGCGAACGGGCCGCCCGCCTGCCAGATGTCCTCGCAGATGGTCAGCGCGACGTCGGCCTGGCTGCCGTCGGCCCACTGCGCCCGCACCACGGTCAGCGTGTCGCCGGGCACGAAGTAGCGGTCCTCGTCGAAGACGCCGTAGTTGGGCAGGTGGTGCTTGTGGTAGTGGGCGGCGACCACGCCGCGGTGCAGCAGCGCCAGCGAGTCGCGGGGCCCGACCGGCGACGTGGAGTCCGCGCCCAGCCTGGCCGGGCCGTCGGCGTCGAGGTAGCCCACGATGACGGCGAGCTCGCCCAGCCCGTCGGCGGCCAGGTCGCCGGCCAGCTTCAGCAGCGCCTGCTGGGAGGCCTCGACGAAGGACTGCCGGAACACCAGGTCCTCGACCGGATACCCGGTCAGCATCATCTCCGGGAAGGCGACGATGTGCGCGCCCGCCTCGGCGGCCCGGCCGGACCATTCGCGGACGATGGCGGCGTTCCCGGCGAGGTCGCCGACCGTCGGGTTGACCTGGGCGAGAGCGAGACGCAGCGTGGCGGTCATACCCACATCTTCGCGCACACCCCACCCGCCGCGCGTTTCCCACCGGGCGTGTGCCCTGCCACAGTCCGGTCGCGGGCCGCCGCCCCAAGGTCATCCGACCTGCCTGGTCCGCTCAGCCGCGCGGGCTCGGGCGCGGGCCGCCGAGGGTGATCGGCAGCAGCTTCTTCGCGGCCTGCTCCAGCAGCCCGGTGAACCGGCCGAGATCGGCCACGGTGCCCTGGCGCTCGCCGGACTCCATCTCGCGCAGCATCGACAGCACCCCGCCGACCCGGCCCAGCGCCAGGTAGCCGGTCATGGTCCGATCCTTGCCGGTCAGCGTGAACTGCAGCGCGTACGCGTCGCCCTCCAGCTTGAGCAGGTCGGCGGGCAGCCGGTCGCGCGGCACGTCCTGGACCCGCACCCGCACCGCGGTGCCGTCGTCGAGCACCGCGTCGAAGTCCCGGCAGCGCTGGCCCATCCGGCGCAGCTCGTTCAGGGTGCCCAGCGCGCCGTCCCCGCTGAAGGTGCTCAGCACCTGCGTGATCAGCGTCGGCCCGCGGTGCCCGGAGACGGCCTGGGCACTGGGCTGCACCCGGGACTTCGGGTGGGTGGCCACCGTCGCGGCGGCGGTGCGGATCAGCTCGTCAGGCGCGCCGAGCAGGGCCGCGCAGCGCTCCGGCCGGGGCGTACGCGGGCGGGGCGACGGGCTGGGCAGCTGCGGGGCGTAGCTGGCCGGCAGGTCGATCTCGGCCAGCAGCGCCGCCTGCAACTCGGGCTGGGTCGCGGTGATCGGCAGGGTGTTGCGGGCCTCGGTCGCCTGGGCCTGCTGCTCGCGGTGCGTCGCGCCCAGCACCCCGGCCAGGGTGAGCGCGCCGATCAGCAGCCCGCCGAGGGCGACGCCGCCCGCGATGGTGCGGTGGCGCACCGGGAAAAGGGTGTCCAGGCGGTTCATGGGCGCTCCTTGCGCATCGAGGGGAGCTCCGTTTCACTGACCGGTCCAACGCGGTGAAGGGCGTCGAAGTTGCGGCATCACCGTGCTCCGGCGTACAGCTGGAGGATGGCGTAACGTGCGCGTAATGAGGCCGCGCCAGACTGGCCCGGAGATCTCGTCTAGGAAGGCATGCCGTGGATCGTCAGCAGGAGTTCGTGCTGCGCACGCTTGAGGAGCGCGACATCCGCTTCGTGCGCCTCTGGTTCACCGACGTGCTCGGCACCCTGAAGTCGGTCAGTGTGGCCCCGGCGGAGCTGGAGTCGGCCTTCGAGGAGGGCATCGGCTTCGACGGATCGGCCATCGAGGGCTTCGCCCGCGTGTACGAGTCCGACATGATCGCCATGCCGGACCCGACGACGTTCCAGGTCTTCCCGTTCGAGGGCGGCGGCTCCGGCGAGAGCGCCCGCATGTTCTGCGACATCCTCATGCCCGACGGCACCCCGAGCTGGGCCGACCCGCGCCACGTGCTGCGCCGGGCGCTGTCGAAGGCGGCCGACAAGGGCTTCACCTTCTACACCCACCCCGAGGTCGAGTTCTTCCTGCTCGCCGACGCGCCTGCGGACGGCGGCGTGCCGACCCCGGTCGACGCGGGCGGCTACTTCGACCACACCACGCACGCCATCGCGCGCGACTTCCGTCGCCAGGCGGTGCTGGCGCTGGAGCGCATCGGCATCTCCGTGGAGTTCAGCCACCACGAGGTCGCCCCCGGCCAGCAGGAGATCGACCTGCGGTACGCGGACGCGCTGACCACCGCGGACAACATCATGACGTTCCGGCACGTGATGCGGGAGGTGGCGCTGTCGCACGGGGTGCGGGCCACCTTCATGCCCAAGCCGTTCACCGACCAGCCCGGCAGTGGCATGCACACGCACCTGTCGCTGTTCGAGGGCGAGCGCAACGCCTTCCACGACCCGGCCGACCCGCACAAGCTGAGCAAGACCGCCAAGGCGTTCATCGCGGGCGTGCTCACCCACGCGCGGGAGTTCACCGCGGTCACCAACCAGTGGGTGAACTCGTACAAGCGGCTGTTCCCGCAGATGATCCCGGACCGCATCAGCGAGGCCCCGGCGTACGTCTGCTGGGGCCACCTGAACCGCTCGGCCCTGGTGCGCGTGCCCGCGTACGGCAAGCCGAACTCGGCCCGGGTCGAGGTCCGCTCGCTGGACTCGGCCACCAACCCCTACCTGGCCTTCGCGGTGCTGCTCGGGGCCGGCATGAAGGGCATCGAGGAGGGCTACGAGCTGCCGCCCGGCGCCGAGGACGACGTGTGGGCGCTGTCGAGCTCCGAGCGCCGCGCGATGGGCTACTCGGCGCTGCCGGAGAACCTGTCCGAGGCGATCGACGTCATGGCGGGTTCGGAGCTGGTCGCCGACGTGCTCGGCGAGCACGTGTTCGACTTCTTCCTGCGCAACAAGCGCGCGGAGTGGGAGGAGTACCGGCGCGAGGTGACGCCGTTCGAGCGCAAGCGCTACCTCGGTGCGCTGTAGGTAACCTGGTCAGCCCCGTGCGGACGCCCGTGTTGCGGGCGTCCGCTAGCCTCCCGAGCGACATTCGGATGCAGTGGAGGCGTAGATGGTGCAGGACCTGGTCACGGGTGCGTGGCAGAGCGTGGTGTTCGGGATCGCCGGCATCTGCCTGATGGCGATCGGCTTCGTGGTGGTGGACCTGCTGACGCCGGGCCGCCTGCGGGAGCTCATCTGGCACCAGCGCAGCAGCAACGCGGCGCTGCTGCTGGCGGCCAACCAGCTGGGTATCGCGCTGATCGTGTTCACCGCGATCTTCACCAGCTACGAGGACTTCGGCAAGGGCCTGGCCTCCACGGTGATCTTCGGAGTGCTCGGCATCGGCCTGATGGCCCTGGCCTTCCTGGCCCTGGACTGGCTGACCCCCGGCCGCCTCGGCGACATGATCGCCGAGGTCGAGCCGCACCCCGCCGCCAAGGTCACCGCCGCCACCCACTTCGGCGCCGCCCTGATCGTCTGCGCCTGCATCGCCTGACCCCGCTCCGCGCCACCGTCGGCTGAAGATCGCTGTTTCAGGTCAGAACCTCGGGTCCAACCGCACTTTTTGACCTGAAACAGCGATCATGCCCGGCGCGGCGGTGCTCAGGGGAGCGGGACGGCGAGTAGGGCGGCGCAGCGGGTGCGGAGGGTGTCACGGAGGGGAGCGGCGCGGTCGGCGAAGGAGCGCTGGGCGGCGGCGTACTCGGCGCGGCCCTCGGGGGTCTCGATGCGGACCGGGGGGAAGCCCAGGTCGGCGAGGTCGTAGGGGCTGGCGCGCATGTCGAGTTCGCGGATCTCGCGGGACAGGGCGAAGCAGGCGGTGACGAGTTCGCTCTCCACCAGCGGGGAGAGTTTGTAGGCCCACTTGTAGAGGTCCATGTTCGCGTGCAGGCAGCCGGGCTGTTCCAGGACCGGTTGCAGCTCCCGGGTCGGCTGGTGCGCGTTCAGGGGGCGGGCCGGGGCGGTGAAGAACCGGAACGCGTCGAAGTGCGTGCAGCGTACGCCACGGTCGTTGACGACCTCGGCGGTCGCGGCGGGCGACAGGCGCAGCGGCCAGGAGTTGTGCCGGACCTCGGCCTGGGTCTGGCGGTAGACCATGGCCCACTCGTGCATGCCGAAGCAGCCGAGCTGGGCCGGGCGGGACGCGGTCGCGGCCAGCAGGTCGTGGATCCAGCGCACCGACTCGGCCCGCTTGGCGAGCACAGCGGGGTCGAGCAGCACACCGTCGTCGACGGCGACGTAGTCGCGGTCCGGTTCGCCGTCGCGCAGCAGCACGCCGTGGCCGGGGTGCCAGCGGCGCAGCTGCGCGGGGCGCAGCGAGTAGTACGTGAACAGGAAGTCGTGCACCGGGTGTTTGACGCCGTCGCGGCGGCGCGCGAGGTGCAGCGCCAGCCAGCCGTCCACCAGTTCCTCGTGGGCCTGTCGGCGGGCACGCCAG
The DNA here is from genome assembly GCF_011297335.1 of Catellatospora methionotrophica. GTDB lineage: Bacteria > Actinomycetota > Actinomycetes > Mycobacteriales > Micromonosporaceae > Catellatospora > Catellatospora methionotrophica. The sequence continues at coordinate 6,760 of NZ_JAAOTJ010000040.1, forward strand.
ACGGCGGGATCCAGGACCTCGACGGCGGCAGCGGCGGTTTGCACCAGGCCAGGGTACCGACCGGCGGGCACTAGGTAGCGACACCAACTAGCTTGCTGTGCTACGGTCTCGCGCCATGGAGCTGGAGCGGCGTAGTCAATGGCTGCGGGGAGTGCTCGACCTGTGCGTGCTCGGCGTGCTCGCGCACCGGGAGTCCTACGGCTACGAGCTGATCCAGTCGCTGCACGCCGCGGGGCTGGACGGCATCCAGGGCGGCACCCTCTACCCGGTGCTGCTGCGGTTGCAGCGGGCCGGTCAGGTCGCCGCGCACTGGCGCGAGGGCGGGTCCGGCCCGGCCCGCAAGTACTACCGGATCACCCCCGAGGGCGTCGACACGCTGCGGCGGTCGGCCGCCGACTGGGAGGCCTTCGCCGGCGGGGTGAGCGCGATTCTGCGAGAGGTGGCGGCACGGTGAGACAAGACACCTGGCTCGATGCCCTCGCCGGCGAGCTGCGCCGGCACGGGGTGGCCGAGCAGACGGCGGGCAACGTGCTCGCCGAGACCGCGGCCCACCTGTGGGAGAGCGGGGACGATCCGCTGCGGGCGTTCGGCCCGCCCGAGGCGTACGCCGCCACGGTGGCCGACAGCGTGCGGGTCGACGCGCCACGGCGCGGGCCCGCCGGTCCGGTGCGGCTGGAGGTCGCCGGGATCAGCAAGCGGTACGGCCGCCGGACCGTGCTGCGCGCGGTGAACCTGACGGTACGCGCGGGCGAGGTCGCTGCCGTCGTCGGCGCGAACGGCTCCGGCAAGTCCACGTTCCTCGGCATCTGCGCGGGGCTGGTCAGCCCGGACCGGGGCGAGGTGCGGGTGCACGGCAGCCTCGGCTACTGCCCGCAGGGCGGCGGCACCAGCGACTTTCTCGTGCCCGACGAGCACTTCACGCTGGTCGGCGCGGGCCGCGGGCTGTCCCGGGCGCGGGCGCGCGACGACGGCCGGGCGGGCGCGGCGGCGCTGGACTGGGACCCGCGCGGGGGAACGCAGGCCAGGCACCTGTCCGGCGGCACCCGGCAGAAGCTCAACCTGGTCATGGCGGGTCTCGGCGACCCGGACGTGCTGCTGCTGGACGAGCCGTACCAGGGCTTCGACCAGGGCTCTTATCTGGACTTCTGGCAGCAGGTGCGGCGCTGGCGCGACGCGGGCAAGGCCATCGTGGTGGTGACCCACCTGCTGAACACCCGCGACGGCGTCGACATCGTGCTGGACCTGGGCAGGCACACCGAGGAGCGGGCATGAGCAAGACGCTGACCGTGGCCGAGACGGCACTGCGGGAGATCGCACGGCGGCGTGGGGTGCTGGCCATCCTGGTGCTGTTCCCGCTGGCGTTCTACCTGTCGCGCCGGGATGCGCACCTGGGGCAGTCGATCCGGTTCGTATGCCTGGGGCTGGGCTGGGCGCTGAGCACCGCGGCGCTGTTCGCGGGCAGTGCGGCGCGGGCCATCGAACTCCGGTTGCGGCTGTCCGGATACCGCGGGCACCACCTCTGGCTGGGGCGGCTGATCGCGCTGTGGACCGTCGGCCTGCTGCTGGCCGCGCCCTACTTCGTGCTGATCCGCGTCGACTCCGACAACGTCCGGTACGGGGCGATCGGGCTCATCATGGTGCTGACCGTGGCGGTCGCCGCCCCGTTCGGGCTGGCGCTGTCCGCGGCCCTGCCACGGGAGCTGGAGGGCATGCTGGTGCTGCTCATCATCGTGGGACTGCAGATGATGATGGACCCGGCGGGCTCGGCCTCGCGGCTGCTGCCGTTCTGGTTCAGCCGTGAGATCGGCACCTACGCGGTGGACCACACCGACGGCGGTTACCTGACGAGAGGGCTGCTCCACGCGGCGGTGTGCCTGGCGGCGCTGCTGGCGGTGGTGGCGCTCGCGTCCGGCTACCGGCTGCGACAGCGGTCACACCTGCGTTTCGTCCCCCGGCGCTGAAAGTCCGTCGCGGGTGGAGCGAGCGAGGTCACACCATGCCCACGGCGTAAGTTGGAGCTGGAATCAGGGTAAATGATCTTCAGCTGGGGGCTGTGTTGCGCATCGCTCGCTTTGTTCATCCGGGTGGCATGTCGTTCGGCGTGGTGGAGGGGGATCCGGACGCGGGCGCGCAGGCGCTGACGGTCCGCGCCATCAACGGCCACCCGTTCGGCGACCTCGACCTCACCGAGCAGCGCTACGCGCTGGCCGACGTACGCCTGCTCTCGCCGATCCTGCCCAGCAAGGTGGTCGGGGTCGGGCGCAACTACGCCGACCACGCCGCCGAGCACGGGGCGCCGGTGCCCAAGGAGCCGCTGCTGTTCCTCAAGCCGTCCACTTCGGTGATCGGGCCGCACGACATCATCCGGCTGCCCGAGCAGTCGCACCAGGTCGAGCACGAGGCCGAGTTGGCCGTGGTGATCGGCGCCGCCGGGGCGCGCCGGGTGGACCGGGCCGGGGCCGAGAAGGCGATCTTCGGGTACACCATCGCCAACGATGTCACCGCTCGCGACCTGCAGAAGAGTGACGGCCAGTGGACGCGGGCCAAGGGATTCGACTCGTTCTGCCCGCTCGGCCCGTGGATCGACACCGCCGTCGACGTCTCCGACGCCGAGGTGCGCTGCGAGGTCAACGAGGAGGTGCGCCAGCTCGGCCGCACCTCGCAGATGGTCTTCGACGTGCCGACGCTGGTGTCGTACGTGTCCCACGTCATGACGCTGCTGCCCGGCGACGTCATCCTCACCGGCACGCCCGCAGGGGTGTCTCCGCTGGTGGCGAAGGACGTGGTGGCCGTGCGGATCCAGGGTCTGGGGGAGCTGCGCAACCCGGTCGCCGCGCGATAGGGATACCGATTTGGCGCTGCCGGGGAGGTCAGGTAAAGTTCATCCCCGGCAGCGGAAACGGTGCCAATGGGGTATGGGGTAATTGGCAGCCCAACTGATTCTGGTTCAGTTAGTCTAGGTTCGAGTCCTGGTACCCCAGCAACCAAGCAAGATCGGGCGAGAGCCTGGTTCGCGCGAGGATGCTGGACCTGCTAAAGTTCAGCGGGCCGCCAAGCTGAGACATCAGCGAGGCGGTCGAAAACTGAAGAAGGTGTTCTCCGGAACATCGACCTGGCCCCGTCGTCTAGCGGCCTAGGACGCCGCCCTCTCAAGGCGGTAGCGTGGGTTCGAATCCCATCGGGGCTACCAGGTTTTCAAGAAGCTCACGAGCGATGCTCGTGAGCTTCTTTCGTTGAGCCGACTTCAGGGGCGTACGGCGGTTGCGCAGGTGCCGTAGCGTCCGGGGGTGTGAAGTTCCTGATCTTCGGGGTCATCGCCGTCATCGTCGTGCTGGCGGTCGTCGCCGGTCGTCGCGGTAGGCGGCATGGCGGTGTCAACCCGGCGGAGAACTACTACGGCGGCAGCGCGATGATCCATTCCGCGCGTCAGGCCGGTGGTGCGGACGGCATCAGCAGCATGAGTCCGTGAGTCGTGGACGGGGCGGCGGACTTCTATAGACGTTGGCCTATCTGGATGAGTTCGATCGCCGAATTGTCATCCAGATAGGCCAACGTCTATTAAAAAAGGGGGGCGGGGCGGGTAGGTCGGTCAGAGGCCGGAGAGGCGCTGGCCGGCGCGTACGACGGCCATCGCGTGGCGGTCGCCGGGGCGGCGGCCCAGGCGCTCGATGGGGCCGGAGACGCTGATGGCGGCGATGACGCGGCCGGTGCGGTCGCGCACGGGGGCACTGACCGAGGCCACGCCCGCCTCGCGCTCGGCCACCGACTGGGCCCAGCCGCGGCGGCGCACCTCGGCCAGCGTGCGGCCGGTGAACTTGCAGCGGGGGAGCAGGGGCATGACCGCCTCGGGGGGTTCCCAGGCGAGCAGGATCTGTGCCGCCGAGCCGGCGGTCATCGGCAGGATCGCCCCGACCGGGACGGTGTCGCGCAGGCCGCTGGCCCGTTCGGCAGCGGCGACGCAGAGCCGTTCGTCGGCCCTGCGCAGGTAAAGTTGTGCGCTCTCGCCGGTGGCGTCCCGCAGTGCGGACAGCAGCGGCTCTGCGGCTGTCAACAGGACGTCGGGGGCGGCGTTCGCGAGTTCTCCCAGTCGGGGACCGGGACGCCAGCGTCCCTGCGTGTCCCGTACCAGCATCCGATGAATCTCCAGCGCCTGCGCCAGCCGGTGCGCCGTTGCTCTCGGCAGCTTGGTGCGATCGACGAGTTCGGCGAGGCTGGCGCCGTCGACACACGCGGCAAGGATCACTACCGCCTTGTCAAGGACGCCCACGCCAGACATACTGTGTCCCACAGACCGAAACATACCTCCCAAGATGCGGGATGTCCAGATGGTGGGAGCAACCCAGTGAGCAGGACCCTTGCCCAGAAGGTCTGGGACGCACACGTGGTACGCCGCGCTGACGGTGAACCGGACCTCCTCTATATCGATCTTCATCTGCTGCACGAGGTGACCAGCCCCCAGGCCTTCGACGGCCTCCGGCTGGCCGGGCGCAAGGTCCGCCGGACCGATCTGACGATCGCGACCGAGGACCACAACACGCCCACCGACAACCTGCTGACGATCGCCGACCCGGTGTCGCGTACGCAGATCGAGACGCTGCGCCGCAACTGCGCCGAATTCGGCGTGAAACTGCACCCGCTCGGCGACCCGCAGCAGGGCGTCGTCCACGTCATGGGCCCGCAGCAGGGCCTGACCCAGCCGGGCATGACGATCGTCTGCGGCGACTCGCACACCTCGACGCACGGCGCGTTCGGCGCGCTGGCCTTCGGCATCGGCACCTCCGAGGTGGAGCACGTGCTGGCCACGCAGACGCTGCCGCAGGCGCTCCCGAAGCAGATGGCGGTCACCGTCACCGGCGAGCTGCCCCCGGGCGTCTCGGCCAAGGACCTGATCCTGGCCCTGATCACCCAGGAGGGCACCGGCGGCGGCCGGGGCTACGTGGTGGAGTACCGCGGCCCCGCCATCGAGAAGCTGAGCATGGAGGGGCGGATGACCGTCTCCAACATGTCCATCGAATGGGGCGCCAAGGCAGGCCTGATCGCGCCGGACGAGACTACTTTCGCCTGGCTGAAGGGCCGCAACTTCGCGCCCGAGGGCCAGGACTGGGACGACGCCGTCGCCTACTGGCGCAGCCTGCCCACCGACGATGGCGCGACCTTCGACAAGGAGGTGTTCCTCGACGCGAGCGCGCTGACGCCGTTCGTCACCTGGGGCACCAACCCGGGCCAGGGCGCTTCGCTGGACGCCGTGATCCCCGACCCGGAGTCGTTCGCGTCCGAGTCGGAGCGCGCCGCAGCCCGCCGGGCCGTGGAGTACATGGACCTCACGCCGGGCACGCCGCTGCGCGACCTGTCGGTGGACGTGGTGTTCGTGGGCTCCTGCACCAACGGGCGGCTGGAGGACCTGCGCACCGCGGCGGACGTGCTGCGCGGGCGCAAGGTCGCCGACGGAGTGCGGATGCTGGTGGTGCCGGGTTCGGCGGCGGTGCGCGAGCAGGCCGAGCAGGAGGGCCTGCACGAGGTCTTCACCGACGCGGGGGCCGAGTGGCGGTTCGCGGGCTGCTCGATGTGCCTGGGTATGAACCCGGACACCCTGCAGCCCGGCCAGCGCTCGGCGTCGACGTCCAACCGCAACTTCGAGGGGCGGCAGGGTAAGGGCGGCCGTACCCACCTGGTGTCCCCGGCGGTGGCCGCGGCGACCGCCGTGACCGGCCACCTGTCCGCTCCCGCCGACCTGGACGCCGTCGGCGCCCGCTGAACCGAGGTAGATCGAAATGGAGAAGTTCACCGTTCACACGGGCACCGCGGTCCCGCTGCGGCGTTCCAACGTGGACACCGACCAGATCATCCCGGCGGTGTACCTCAAGCGGGTCACCCGGACCGGTTTCGAGGACGGGCTGTTCAGCGCGTGGCGGGAGGATCCGTCGTTCGTGCTGAACAACCCGGCCTACGCCGGCGCCAGCGTGCTGGTCGCCGGACCGGAGTTCGGCACCGGATCCTCGCGTGAGCACGCGGTCTGGGCCCTCAACGACTACGGCTTCCGGGTGGTCATCTCGCCCCGGTACGGCGACATCTTCCGGGGCAACTCGCTCAAGCAGGGTCTGCTGACGGTGGAGCTGCCGCAGGCGGCCGTGGAGACGTTGTGGGACCTGGTGGAGGCCGACCCGGCCACCGCGATCGAGGTCGACCTGGCCGCCCGGGAGGTTCGCGCGGGCGGGCAGAGCTGGGCTTTCGAGCTCGACGACTTCCTGCGCTGGCGGCTGATGGAAGGCTTGGACGACATCGGTTTGACGCTGCGCCACGAAGAGGCGATCACCGCGTTCGAGGGCCACCGCCCGGCTTTCGGGGTACTTGTCGGATAGGTGCTGAACCGCGACAGCAACGTTATTGCCCCCGTCCTGTTATCAGGATGGGGGCAATTTTCTTTGCGACACATAGGTGGTTTTTAACCCTCCTGTTGGCATATTGCTGACGTTAGGCCTAATGTGCGCACAGAATGACTGTTATGAGTCCAGTAGCACCATACGGGAGGAATCCGTGAACAAGACTGAGCTGATCGACGCGATCGCCGCTCACTCGACCGTGGTTGACAAGAAGACCGCCGCGGCTGTGCTGGAGGCCACGCTCACCGAGATCCAGAACGCGGTCACCAAGGGCGACAAGGTTTCGCTGACCGGCTTCGGTGTCTTCGAGAAGCGGGCCCGTGCCGCTCGCATGGCGCGCAACCCGCGCACCGGCGAGGCCGTCAAGGTGAAGAAGACGTCGGTGCCGGCCTTCCGGCCCGGTGCGGGCTTCAAGGAGACGGTGTCCGTCGGCAAGGTCGCCGCTCCGGCGAAGAAGGCGACCAAGTCCGCCGCCAAGAAGACGGCCGGTGCCGCGGGCACCCGCCCGGCGGCCAGCAAGGCCACCGCCGCGTCGAAGACGGCCCCGGCCAAGAAGACCGCGACCAAGAGCACCGCCAAGGCGACCACGGCGAAGGCGACCACCGCCAAGGCCACCGCCGCGAAGGCGACCGCCACCAAGGCCACCGCCAAGAAGACCACGGCGGCGAAGACGGCTCCGGCCAAGAAGACCGTGACCGCGAAGGCCACCACCGCGGCGAAGAAGACGACCGCGAAGGCGACCACGGCCAAGAAGGCCCCCGCCAAGAAGGCTGCCAAACGCTGACCGGATCCGTTATCCCTTCCTGAACAAAGCCGCACCCGCGCCGAGTCGAGACCGGCGCGGGTGCGGCTTTTCGGCGGCCGGAATCGCGGCGGCTCAGCGCTGGGGCGGCTGGGATCGGCCCTGGCAGCCGGAGATGCGCAGCATGGCGCGTACGGTCTGGCGCGGTGTCGGGGCCGGGGGCAGCGGTTCGGGTTCGGCACCGGTGCGGAACGCCTGCAGCAGGTAGCCGACCAGCCGCTGCCACGCCTTGGGAGCGGCCTGCGCCGTGCCGCGCAGCACGCCCGCATTGGCCATCAGCATCAGCGGAAGGTCCTCGGGCACGTAGTCCGCGCGCAGCGAACCCTCGGCCTTGGCGCGTTCGACCAGGTCCACGAAACCTTGGTAGAGCGCGGTGCGGCGGGCCTCGAACTCCCGCGCGCCCGGAAACGACATGGTGAGCACGTCGGCGAGCCCGCCGTCGGTGGACTGCATCCGGCACACCTCATGCACGTAACCGGCGAATCCGGTCCAGCCGTCGGGAGCCTGGCGGGCCTCGTGCAGGGCGCGTTCGTACTGGTCGAATTTGCGGGACGCCGCCGCGACCATCAGGTCGTCGCGGGCGGGGAAGCGCCGGTAGAGCGTGGCGATGCCGACCCCGGCCCGCGCGGCGATCTCCTCCAGCGGCACGTCGAAGCCGCGTTCGGTGAAGGCGTCGCAGGCCGCGTCGACGATGCGCTCGCGGTTGCGGGCGGCGTCGGCGCGCAGCGGGGGATCCACCATGATCACCAGGGTAGCAGGACTGGAGGAGTGCCTCCGGTTAGTGCTACCGTCGCCGCACAAACGGAGGAGATCCACCACTTAGCTCCGTAGGACAAGGAGAATCCCGTGAACATCGCCCTCTGGGTCGTGCAGATCCTGCTCGGCGCGGCCTTCATCGGCGCCGGCGTGATGAAGTCCACCAAGAGCAGGGAGGACCTGGCCCCGAAGCTGCCGTGGGTGAACGACTTCTCGCTCGGCACGCTGCGCCTCATCGGCGTCACCGAGCTGCTGGCGGGCATCGGCCTGATCGCGCCGTGGGCCACCGGCATCGCCCCCATCCTCACCCCGCTGGCCGCGTCCGGCCTGGTGGTCATCATGGTGCTGGCGGCGGTGGTGCACGCGCGGCGCAAGGAGTACTCGGGCATCGTCTTCAACGTCGTGCTCGGCGCGCTGGCGCTGTTCGTGGCCGTGGGCCGCTTCTGACCGCCCGTTTCACCCCGATCAGCGGCACGAGGGGTGCCTTCCACCGCCTACGGCGACAGGAAGGCGCCCCTCTTCGCCGTCTTGCGCCAGCGGCCGGGGTAGGCCGCGCGGGTCGAGGCGGCGAGGGCGCGTTCGCGGCGGGCGAGGCGCTTGAGGGTGGCGGCGTGGCCGGGGTGGGTCTTGGCCAGTGCCCGCCAGGTGGCGGCGGCAAGGGCGGCGTCGGTGTGCTCGCCGAGGGTGTCCTGCAGCCGGGCCAGGGACTTGGCCAGCCGGCGGGTGGCGCGGTCACCGGTCGAGGCGGCCGCCTCGGCGGCGTAACGGGCACGTTTGACGTGGATGCGCACCTCGTGCCAGTCCACATCGGGTGCGGAGCGCTTCAGCCGGGCGGCCCCGGGAACGCCCTTGCCGCCGTGCACGAGGCGGTGCCAGGGGCGGGCGAGCAGTCCGGGCAGCGCCTCGGCGGCGGGGGCGGAGGCCGCCGGGGACAGCGGGACACGGCGGGTGGCGGCGGTGAGCCGTTCCAGCAGGGCCAGGTAGCGGCGGGTGCGCATGGCGGCCAGCAGGTCGGCGTACGCCCGCTCGCGCCGTGCCGCGAGGATCGCGTCCAGGGCGGCCAGGTCGCCGGCGGGATGTTCCGGGTCTGCGGCGGCCGTGGCACGCAACCGGTCGTGCAGCACCTCCGCGTCGCGTGCCGCGCCCAGCAGGTCTCCCAGCCAGCGCAGTTCCGTCCGCAGCGGCCCGGCCCACCGCTGGTCCAGCAGCGGCTTGAAGGTGCGCAGATCCGAGCGCAGCCGCCGGACCCCGACCCGCATCTGGTGCACGGCGGTGTCCCCGCCCGGCAGCGGCTCGTCCAGCCGCACCAGGGGATCGTGGGTCACGATGCGGGCCACCGCGCCGCGCACCGCCGCGAGGACGACATCGGCCGCCCGCGCGGTCGCGGGCAGGCTCGCGGCCGGGGGCAGCAGATCCGGCGGGTACGCCGCCGCGGCCCCCAGCGCCCGCACCAGCTTGGGCGTGAACCCGCCCGCCCGCGCCCCCGCCGCGACCAGTAGCTCCTCCACAGCGGACAGCAGTGCGGGCGACCCGCCCGTGCGCTCGACCTCGATCTCCCGGAACGTACGCGGCACCGCCGTGCCCGACAGCACCTCGACCGTGTCGTCGGCGACCTCGGCCAGCCGCGCACCGTCGGCGTCACACAGGTCGACCCGCTGCCGCCGGGTACGCAGCACCGCCACCGCCATCAGCGGCGAGCCCCGGGTCAGCGCCGCGACCAGCCAGGTCAGCGCCTCCGGCGGCGTCGACGGGTCGGCACCGGCCAGCGAGACCTCCTGCCGTACGCCGGGCACTGCGGTGGGCAGCTTGACGGTCCAGGGCAGCGCGTCGCCGACACGGTGGCGCAGCGACGCCCCGGCGCGGGCCAGCCGCAGCCCCGCCGTGTCGAAGTACGTCGCGGTCAGGGTCACCGCCGCCCGAGCCGCCGGGCGGGTGTCCGCCACGGCGAGCTCGGGCAGGATGAACGAGGCCGCGACGTCGTACTTGCGTTCCTCTTCCAAGGTCACCGCTTAAGCATCCGCTCCAGCAGCGATGCCTGCAAATCCACCCGGGGCTGCTCCGAAGTGGAGATGTGCCGGGTCCAGCTGCCGTCCGAATTCAGGTCGAACGCCTCGATGCGGTCCGACATCGACACGTTCAGCAGGTCGGCCAGCTCGGTCCGGGACGGGTGGTCGGTGACCTGGATCAGCGCCTCGACCCGGCGGTCCAGGTTGCGGTGCATCATGTCCGCCGAGCCGATCCAGAACTCGGCCCGCCCCCGGCCCGCGGCCACGTCGCCGTTGCCGAACCGGAACAGCCGCGAGTGCTCCAGGAACCGCCCCAGGATCGAGCGCACCCGGATGTTGTCCGACAGCCCCGGCACCCCCGGCTTCAGCGCGCACATGCCCCGGATCAGCAGATCGATGTGCACCCCCGCCTGCGAGGCACGGTAGAGGGCGTCGATGACCTGCTCGTCGACGAGCGAGTTCGCCTTGATCTGGACCAGCGCCGGGCGGCCCTCGCGGGCGTAACCCGCCTCCCGCTCGATGCGCTCGATGATGCCCGCCCGGATCCCGTGCGGGGCCACCATCAGCCGCCGGTACGCCGTCTGGCGGCTGTAGCCGGTCAGCGTGTTGAACAGGTCGGTCAGGTCCGCGCCGACCTCGGGATCGGCGGTGAGCAGGCCGAAGTCCTCGTACAACCGGGCGGTCTTGGGGTGGTAGTTGCCCGTGCCGACGTGGCAGTAGCGCCGGATCTGCCCGGCCTCCTCGCGCACCACCAGCGCCGTCTTGCAGTGCGTCTTCAGCCCGATCAGGCCGTAGACGACGTGGCAGCCCGCCCGCTCCAGCATCCGCGCCCAGCCGATGTTGGCCTTCTCGTCGAAGCGCGCCTTCACCTCGACGAGCACCACCACCTGCTTGCCCGCCTCGGCAGCGGCGATCAGGGCGTCGACGATCGGGGAGTCGCCCGAGGTGCGGTACAGCGTCTGCTTGATGGCCAGCACGTGCGGGTCGGCCGCGGCGTGCTCGATGAAGCGCTGCACGCTGGTCGAGAAGGAGTGGTACGGGTGGTGCACCAGGATGTCGCCGTCGCGCAGGATGTTGAACATGCTGCGCGTCGACTCGCCCTCACGCAGCCGGGCGTGAGTGGCCGGGACGAAAGGGGGGTCCTTCAGATCCGGGCGGTCGCAGTCGTACAGCTGCAGCAGGCCGGACTGGTCCAGCAGGCCCGGAATCCGCATCACGTCGCGTGAGTCGACCTCCAGCTCGGTGACCAGCGTCGCCAGCACGTGGTCGGAGATGTCGGCGGCCACCTCCAGGCGCACCGGCGGGCCGAAGCGGCGGCGCATCAGCTCACGCTCCATGGCCTGCAACAGGTCCTCGTCGCGGTCCTCGTCGATCTCGACCTCGGCGTTGCGGGTCACCCGGAACGCGTGCCGCTCCACCACCTCCATACCGGAGAACAGCTGGCCGAGCTCGTTGGCGATCAGCTCCTCGATCGGCAGGTAACGGTAGGTGTTGCGGCCCTCCGCCGTGGTCCGGCCCCCCTGTTCGATCCGGACGAACCGTGGCACGTTGTTCGGCACCTTTACCCGGGCGAACAGCTCCTGGCCGGTATCCGGCTCGCGCACCACCGCCGCGAGGTTGAGCGACAGCCCCGAGATGTACGGGAACGGGTGCGACGGGTCGAACGCCAGCGGTGTCAGCACGGGGAAGACGTGCTCGCGGAAGTAGACCCGCATCTGCTCGCGCTCGGCGTGCTCCAGATCCGCCCAGCTCAGAATGTGGATCCCGGCCTTGCTGAGCGCGGGGCGGATCACCTTGGTGAACTCGGCGGCGTGGTCGGCGACCAGTTCGGCGGTGCGCTCGGACACCATCTCCAGTTGCGCCCGGGGCGGCAGCCGGTCGGCGCCGCGGGTCGGCAGGCCGGTCTCCAGCCTGCGCCGCAGGCCCGCGATACGGACCATGAAGAACTCGTCGAGATTGCTGGCGAAGATCGCCATGAACTTCATCCGCTCCAGCAGCGGCAGCCGCGGGTCCTCGGCCAGGGCCAGCACGCGGGCGTTGAAGTCGAGCCAGGAGACCTCACGGTTGAAGTAGCGGTCCTCGGGCAGCTCGGTCAGCGCGGTGCTGGCGAACTCGGGGACGACCACGGTCACCGGCGGGCTGGCCGGGTGCGGCCGGGCGGCCTGCCCAGGGGCGGTGACCAGCAGGGCCGTGCCGGTGGACTGTTCGGCCGAGCCCTCGGCGGGCGGTGGCGGAGGGCCTGTCACGACGGCGGTGTCGGCGGGCGGTGCCAGGGTGTCCGTCACGAGGTCGGCGGACGGTGGCACGGGAATGTCCGCGGCGGCCACGGGGGCCTCCACAGGCGTGGACGGGGCCGGAGTCGGGGCATTTCCGGCCTTCTTGCGGGGACGTCGCGGGGCTGCGCTCACCACCTCATTTTTGCCCTATCGGCGTGAACAAGAGATGAACTCGGCTCAGCGCGGCGATGTCGGGCGGCCAGCAACCGGACGCGGGGTCACACCCGGCACAGATCAGGGCATGGTGGGGATGGCGACCCGGAGCAACCGGCCCTCGGCATCATGTTCGAGGCGCACCCGCTGGCCCAGCCGCAGCAGCCGCAACCCGGAGGCGTCGAACGCGGCCCGGTCGAAGGCGACCGGCGTGCCGTCGTCGAGCAGCAGCGACCCGGTCCGGGTCTCGGAATCGAACGTAGCCACGGTGCCCTGCATACCACCCACGCTACCCCGCCCCCTCCCCTCCCGACCCCCGCGTCCTGCCCCGCCCCGCCCCCCTCTGCCGCAACTCTTAAAGAGTCGCGGCTTCACCTCGCCCGTGAAGGCGCGACTCTTTAAGAGTTGCGGCGGGGTGGGGTCACGTGGCGCGGAGGAGGCCCCAGGATCGGATCAGGGCCAGGTCGGCGGGGGTGTCGACGTCGCGGCGCAGGGTCGGCCAGTCGCCGGTGAGGCGGAGGGCGCCTGAGTTCTCGTGGGCGGCAGCCGAGTCCGGGCCGAAGCGGGGGTCGAGCGGGCCGCCGGGGGAGGCGACCAGCAGCACGGTGCCCGTCCCCGAGGCGTCGGGTACGAACGCGCGCCGCCCGCCCGCCGCCGCGAGCGCCTGGGACAGTTCCTCCGGGCGCATCGCGGGCAGGTCGGCGGGCAGCGCCGCGACCGGTCCCGTCGCGATACCCGGCCCACCGTGCCGCCGGGCCACGCCGCCCCTGCCCGGGAGCATCGCCCGCCGTAGGACATCGTCCTCAACCGCGGACGCCGCCCGCCGTAGGACATCGTCCTCAACCGCGGACGCCGCCCGCCGTAGGACATCGTCCTCAACCGCGGACGCCGCCCGCCGCAGGGCGTCGTTGAGGTCGAGCCCCTGGTCGGGGAGCACACCCGCGCCGCAGGCGCGCAGGGCCTGCGCGGCGCGGCGGTCACGGGTCACCACCAGCACCCGGGCGACGCCGTCGGCGGCGAGCGCGGCGGACACGGTGGCGCGGGCCAGTTCCAGCACCAGATCCTCGTGGCGGTCGGCGGCCCCGCGCAGGCGGCTCTTCGCCTCTGCCAGCGGCTTCAGCGGCACCAGCACGGTGACTCCGGGTGCGTACACTCGGCCATTCTGGCAGCTCGCCCGGTCGGTCAGCGGGGCGGCGGCCTCCGGCGGCTGAGGTCGTCACGTGGCCGGACATGGCATGATGCGCTGAACATGGACCGGACGGCGGCGGGTCGCGGCAGCGGCGGGCCAGTCGGCCGAGGGCCCCGGTGGGTGGCGGAACGCCCGGGGACGGACCATGATCCGTGAGGAATTTCTCGCGGGCGGTGTTACGAACACCCCGACGCGGGCATGCGAACGGGTGGAGGACAGGGAGGCTTCGTTGGCGCGGCGCAGGCTGGGCTTCTGGTCGAGATTCGTGGTGTGCTTGGTCAAGCCGCCGATGACCCTGCTGACCAGGAGGGACTGGCGCGGCTGGGAGCACATCCCGGCTGAGGGCGGCGTGATCCTCGCGGTCAACCATGTGTCGCACGCGGACCCGTTCACCACCGCGCACTACGTCTACGACTCCGGCCGCTGGCCGCAGTTCCTGGGCAAGGAGAGCGTCTTCCGGATTCCCGTCGCCGGGAAGCTCCTGCACTGGTGCCGGCAGATCCCGGTGCACCGCGGCACGGCCGACGCGGTCAAGGCGCTCGACGCCGCGGTGGAGGCGGTGCGGGCGGGCGGCGCGGTCGTCATCTACCCCGAGGGCACCACCACCAAGGAACCCGACCTGTGGCCGATGCGGGGCAAGACCGGGGTGGCCCGGCTGGCGCTGGCCACCGGCGCCCCGGTGATCCCGATCGCGACCTGGGGCCCGGAGAAGATCTTCGACCCGCGTACCAAGAAGATCCGGTTGCTGCCGAAGATCCCCGTGTCGCTGTGGGCCGGGCCGCCGGTCGACCTGTCGCGGTGGGCGGGCGCCGAACCGAGCGCGACGGTGCTCAACGAGATGACCGACGCGGTGATGATCCGCCTGCGCGACCTGCTCGCCGAGATCCGCGGCGGACAGGCTCCGCCGATCTGGAGCCCGGCCGACCGCGACGCCGGGACCGACGCCAAGGACGGGGCACGATGAGGACGGCCGTGCTGGGGGCAGGCTCCTGGGGCACCGCGTTCGCGAAGATCCTCGCTGACGCGGGCAACGACGTGGTGCTGTGGGCACGCCGGCCGGAGATCGCCGCCGCGATCCGCGACACCGGCCGCAACCCGGAGTACCTGGAGGACACGCCGCTGGGCGAGCGGGTCACCGCGACCGCGTCGGCGACCGAGGCGATCAAGGGCGCGGAGCTGGTCGTGCTGGCCGTGCCGTCGCAGACGCTGCGCGTCAACCTGGGCGACTGGGCCGCCGACCTGACCGACGACTCGACGCTGGTATCGCTGATGAAGGGCATCGAGCTGGGCACCACCCAGCGGATGAGCCAGGTCATCGTCGAGGCCGCGCGGGTCGCGCCGGAACGCGTCGCCGTGGTCAGCGGGCCGAACCTGGCCGGTGAGATCGCGCTGGAGCAGCCCGCCGCGACCGTGGTCGCCTGCAGCGACATCGACCGGGCCACCCGCGTTCAGCGCGCGATCACCACGCCGTACTTCCGGCCGTACACCAATGACGACGTGGTGGGGTGCGAGCTGGGCGGGGCGGTCAAGAACGTGATCGCGCTGGCGTTCGGCATCGCGCACGCGATGGGGCTGGGCGACAACACCAAGGCGATGCTCATCACACGGGGGCTGGCCGAGACCGCGCGGCTGGGCGTCGCGCTCGGTGCGGACCCGCTGACCTTCTCCGGCCTGGCCGGGCTCGGCGACCTCGTCGGCACCTGCATGTCGCCGCTGTCACGCAACCGCACCTTCGGCGAGCACCTCGGCCGGGGCAAGACCCTTGAGCAGGCCCAGGCCGCGACGCGGTACACCGCCGAGGGTGTCAAGAGCTGCCTGGCGATCCGGGACCTGGCCCGCGCGCACGGGGTCGAGATGCCGATCACCGAGCAGGTGGAGCGGGTCTGCCACGAGGGCGTCGACCCCAGGATCGCCGTCGCGGCCCTGATGTCCCGCTCGACCAAGGCGGAGTGAGCAGGGGCTACGTTCTCTGCATGACAACTCGGTACGGGGACAGCACCCGTTCCCTGCACGCAGCCATGCCCGAACCCGTCCCGGGAGCACCGATGCTGCCCGGTCCCGTGTTCGCCGCGCCGTACCACCTCGACCCTGAGGGCTACGCGCCCGGTGTCGACGGGTACGGGCGGGGCGACAACCCCACCCGGCGGCTGCTGGAGGGCGCGATCGGGGAGCTGGAGGGCGGCGACTGCCTCGCCTTCGCCAGCGGCCAGGCGGCGATCACCGCGCTGCTCATGTCGGTGCTGCGTACGGGCGACACCCTGATGATCCCGTCGGACGGTTACTACAACGTCCGGATGTTCGCCGCGTCCACGCTGGCCCAGCTCGGCATCACCACGGTCGAGGTGCCCACCGCGGGGCCGTACCCGTCGTTCGACGGTGTCCGGCTGGTGCTGCTGGAGACCCCGGCCAACCCGGGCCTGGACCTGGTCGACATCGCCGGGGTCGCGCGGGCGGCCCACGCGGCCGGGGCGCTGGTCGCGGTCGACAACACCACGGCCACCCCGCTCAGCCAGCGGCCGCTGGAGCTCGGCGCCGACGTCGTCGTCGCCTCCGGCACCAAGGCGCTGGCAGGCCACTCCGACATGCTCATGGGGTACGCCGCGACGAACGCCGCCGCACTGCTGGACGGGATGCGGCAGTGGCGGACCCTGGCGGGCGCGGTGCCCAGCCCGTTCGACTGCTGGCTGGCCCGGCGGTCGATGGGCACCCTCGCGCTGCGGCTGCGGCAGCAGTCCGCCAGCGGGGCCGCGGTCGCGGCGCTGCTGCGCGAGCACCCGCTGGTCGACAACGTCCGCTGGCCCGGCGACAGCGACCTGGCCGCCCTCCAGATGCGCATCATTCCCGGCCTGGTGTCGTTCGAGCTGCCGTCGGCCGAGCACGTGGCCGCGTTCCTGCGCGCGTCCGCCCTGGTCGCCGCGGCGACCAGCTTCGGCGGCCTGCACTCCAGCGCCGACCGCCGCCACCAGTGGGGCGACAGCGTGCCGCCCGGTTTCGTCCGCTTCTCCTGCGGCGTCGAGGACACCGAGGACCTGCTCGCCGACCTGACCCAGGCCCTGGACGTGGCCGCGAAGCTCTGACGGCCGCGGTACGCGGTCCGCGTTGATCGTCGGACTTGCCTGGCAGGCGTGCGTATCTTGAGCCGGGATACGGCCGGCTGCCAGGCACGTCCGTGGATCTAGGCCGGAGCGGGGGTCGGCGCGGGCACGGCGGGCGTGGCCTCGGCGGCCGCCAGGGCCAGGATGTGGCGGCGGACGATGAGCAGCGGGACGATGCCGAACAGGCCGAACGAGATGTCGATCGGGATCCACCACCAGGGCAGGCCGCGCAGCGGGGCGGCGATCAGCGCCAGCGGGACCACCGCGACGCAGCACAGCATGCCCCAGTGGATCACCCAGAGGTTGCGGACCGGGTCGCGCAGCGGGCCGTAGAACGCCATCGCGATGACCAGGTGGGCGAAGGCCAGCCAGTCGGTGCCGTACGCCAGGAACGGGAAGTCCCGGTCGGCGGTCTCCGCACCGGTGCGGACCGTGCCGATGAAGTCGACCAGCGCGGCGGGCGCGGGCACCCAGTCCTCGCGGAGCAGCCCGTCCACCCATCGCAGCTCGGTGACCAGGGGGAAGGCCGTCACGCCGCTGAGCACGAGGCCGATGACGAAGAAGACGAGCCAGTACCGGATGCGCCGCAGTCGTGCTTGAGGGGTCACGCTCCGGGATGCTAGTGCCACCCACGGGTGCCGTGCGACGTGCTCTTCACCGGATCGCCACAACGCACGGTAGGGTCAGCCGCGTGAGTGAAAGCAGCCAGCGTAAGACCCGTGTCGCCATCGTCTTCGGCGGCCGGAGCACCGAGCACGCCATCTCCTGTGTCAGCGCGGGCAGCATCCTCGCCGCGCTCGACCCCGCGGAGTTCGAGGCCGTGCCGGTCGGCATCACCAAGGAGGGCCGCTGGGTGCTCACCTCGGGCGACCCGGCGCAGCTGGCCATCGAGGGCCACAGCCTGCCCGAGATCACCGCCGCGTCCGGCCAGGCCATCGTGCTGCCCGCCGACCCGACCAGCCACGAGCTGGTCGTGCTGGAGCCCGCCGAGGGCGCCGCGGCGCTGGCGGGCGTCGACGTGGTCTTCCCCGCGCTGCACGGGGCCTACGGCGAGGACGGCACCATCCAGGGGCTGCTGGAGATGGCGGGCATCCCGTACGTCGGGGCCAACGTGTTCGCCTCCGCGGCCGCCATGGACAAGGAGTTCACCAAGAAGCTCGCCGCCGCCGAGGGCATCCCCATCGGGCCGTACGCGGTGCTGCGCAACGGGCAGGAGCTGTCCGAGGCCGACAAGGAGCGGCTGGGCCTGCCGGTGTTCGTCAAGCCGTCGCGGGCCGGATCGTCGTTCGGCATCACGAAGGTGAACAGCTGGGACCAGTTCGACGCGGCGCTGGCCAAGGCGCGCGCGATCGACCCGAAGGTGCTCGTCGAGGCGGCCATCGTCGGCCGTGAGGTCGAGTGCGGCGTGCTGGAGACCGAGGCCGGGGGCAGTGCCGAGGCCTCCGTGCTGGCCGAGGTGCGGGTGGTGGCCGGCGGTCACGAGTTCTACGACTTCGAGGCCAAGTACCTCGGCGAGGACTGCGAGTACGACCTGCCCGCGAACCTGCCCGCCGAGATCGCGGCGGAGGTCCAGGAACTTGCCGTGCGTACGTTCACCGCGCTGGACTGCGCGGGCCTGGCCCGGGTCGACTTCTTCGTCACCGACGACCTGAAGGTCTACCTCAACGAGATCAACACCATGCCGGGCTTCACGTCGACCAGCATGTTCCCCCGGATGTGGGCGGCCAGCGGCCTCGACTACCCGAAGCTCGTCTCCCGGTTGATCCGCACCGCCCAGCGGCGCGGCACCGGCCTGCACTAGCCGGGGCTCAGGCGCGGGTGCCGCAGCCGACGGGGATGCGCTCGGCGTGCGGCACGGTGGCGATCAGCGTCTTCGAGAAGTTGATCAGCAGCTGCTCGTTGTGCGCCGACGGCACCGTGACCCGCACCGGCACCTCGCGGTCGACCGTCGTCCACGCGCCGCCGCCCTTGTGCCAGCAGACGCCGTCCAGCGTGATGACGTCGTCGGTGGGCGGGTAGCTCGCGGCCGGGACGCCGCAGGCCAGCGTCAGCGCCGGGTCGCCGTACGCCGCGTTCTGCTCGTGGCCCGCGGTGACCTCGCGGCGCGGCAGGTCCCGCACCTGGTCGGGCAGCTGCGACAGCAGCGCGCGGCAGACGAGGGTCTGCCGCTCGTTCAGAGCGGGCGCGTCCATCGCCACCGGCGTGGTGGGCATGGCCTGGGGGGCCGCGCTCGGCGCGGGGGCGGGCTCCGTCGCGGGCCGCATGGCCTGGAAGAAGCCGAACCCGGCGAGCAGCGCGATCGGCAGGGCCACCACGGTCGCGACCGTCTTCGGAGAGCGTCGGCCCGGCCGTGCCGTCTGGTCGTTGTTCATAGGTGGATGATGGGGCACGTCAGGGTACGGGTGATGTTGGGTATCAACTGGATCTGTGACAGCACCAGCTTGCCCAGCTCGTCGACCGTGTGCGCCTCGACCATGGCGATCACGTCGTACGGGCCGGTCACCGCGTCCACCCGGGTGACACCCTGGATCTCACCGATGGCCGCGGAGACGTCGACGGACCTGCCGACCGACGTCTGAATCAGGATGTAAGCGTGTACCACGGACGACTCCTTCACACGTGCCGCCTGTGAAAGTACCTCACTGAGGGTGCACAGGCTGCGGCAGGAGGCGCAAGGGTGAGGAAGGAAGCCACATGAGCAGGCGCGACGAGGAAACAGCATGAGTATTGCGCGGACGGGGGAGTTCGGGCTGATCGAGCGGGTGGTGGCGCGGCTCGGCACCGGACCGGCCACCATCATCGGGCCCGGCGACGACGCGGCCGTGGTCATCGCCTCCGACGGGCGGGTCGTCGCCTCCACGGACGTGCTCGTCGAGGGACGGCACTTCCGGCGCGACTGGGCCGAGGCCGAGGACATCGGACGGCGCGCGGCCGCGGCGAACCTCGCCGACATCGCCGCGATGGGGGCCACCGCCACGGCGCTGCTGGTGGGCCTGTGCGCCCCGCCGGACCTGGACGTGGCCTGGGCCGAGCAGCTGTCCGACGGGCTGGCCACCGAGGCCGCGCTGGTCGGCGCGAGCGTCGTCGGCGGGGACATGACCGCCAGCCCCACGCTGACCATCGCGGTGACCGCGCTCGGCGACCTGCACGGGCTGCCGCCGGTGCTGCGCTCGGGCGCGCAGGTCGGGGACGTGGTGGCGCTGGCGGGCCGGGTCGGGTTCGCGGCGGCCGGATACACGGTGCTGTCGCGGGGCTTTCGCACCCCGAAGATCCTGGTCGAGGCGTATCGGCGGCCGGTGGTCCCGTACGCGCTGGGACCGGCCGCAGGGCGGGCCGGGGCGACCTCGATGATCGACGTCTCGGACGGTCTGATCGCCGACCTGGGGCACATCGCGCACGCCAGCAAGGTCGGCGTCAACCTGCACCGCAGCGCGTTCAAGGTGCCCGAGCAGATGCGCGACGCGGCGCTCGCGCTCGGCGTGGACCCGTACCAGTGGCTGCTGGCCGGTGGCGACGATCACGCGCTGGCCGCGACGTTCCCCGCCGACGTGCCGCTGCCCGAGGGCTGGCAGGTGATCGGCGAGGTCATCGAGGGCAGCACGGTGACCCTGGACAACCGCCCGTGGTACGGCCCGAAGGGGTGGGACCACTTCCGGGCATAGCGGGCATGCGCAGTATCCTCTGCGCCGTGACCGAGATTGAGATCAAGCCGACCCGCTACGGCGGGTCGGTCGCCCGAAAACTGATCGCCGAACTCATGGCTGACCTGGCCGAACGGTACGGCGACGCCGACGCGACCCCGATCGAGGCCGTCGAGTTCGACCCGCCGGACGGCGGCTTCTTCGTGGCGTACCTCGACGGCACGCCGGTCGGCTGCGGCGGCTGGCGCAGCTGGGCGGGCTCGGAGCAGATCGCCGAGATCAAGCGCGTCTACACCTCGGCCACGGTGCGCGGCAAGGGCGTCGGCAGGGCGATCATGACGGCGCTGGAGTCCGACGCCCGATCGCACGGGCGCGTCCGGGTGATCCTCGAGACAGGCACCGCCCAGCCCGAGGCCATCGCCATGTACCAGGCCGTCGGCTACCACCTGATCGACAACTTCGGCCACTACCGCGACGAACCCGGCTGCCGCTCCTTCGCCCGCGACCTCTGACCCCACCCCGCCGCCCCTCCCACCCCACCGAGCGCCGTCCACCGCGCCGCCGCGCGCCAGCCCGCGCCGCGAAGGCCAGGCCACTTGCTCCGCAACTCTTAAAGAGTCGCGCCTTCACCTCGCTCGTGAAGGCGCGACTCTTTAAGAGTTGCGGCAGGTGGTGGGCGGGGCTGGGCGGGGCGGGGCGCCGGTGGGGAGGCGGGGCAGGGGCGGTGGGGACGGCAAAAGGCCGCCGAGCGGAGCTCGGCGGCCTTTGAAAGTCTCGCGTCAGGCGCGGACGACCTTGCCCGCCTTCAGGCACGAGGTGCAGGCCTGGACCTTGCGGGAGTTGCCGCCACCAGCGGGGGTACGCACCGTCTGGATGTTCGGGTTCCAGCGGCGGTTGGTCTTCTTCTTCGACCAGGGCACGTTGTGACCGAAGCCCGGTCCCTTGCCACAGACGTCGCACACGGCAGCCACGGAAATCTCCTGAGTTCGTCTTGATCAAACAACCCGACCAAGCGTCACTGTGCCGGGAACTTTGCCAGGGTACCTGACTTCCACAGCACGTGCCCAATCGGGGCGGAGCCGCCCGGTCGTCGAAGACCCATGTAACGGCAGAGAAGACTCTACCGTCCGCCACGCCGAGCGCGAGAACCGGGTGCGGCACCGATAGGCTGGCGCGCGTGCTGGAGGTCTGGGACATCGCGGCGGTCCGACGCTGGAGTTCGCTGGCCGTGGCCGGCTTGAGCAGACACGAGCAGGCACTCAACCAGCTGAACGTGTATCCGGTGCCCGACGGCGACACCGGCACCAACCTGCTGCTGACGCTGACCGCGGCGCGCCAGGCGCTGGCCGGTGCGCTCACCGACGCGCGCTCGCCGGGGGCGGTGCTGCGCACCATGGCGCGGGGCGCGCTGCTGGGCGCGCGCGGCAACTCGGGTGTCATCAGCGCGCAGTGGCTGTCGGGGCTGGCCGACGCCGTGGACGGCGACGGGCTGGCGGCTGCGCTCGACGCGGCGGCGAAGGCGGCGTACGCCGCGGTGGCGCGGCCGGTCGAGGGGACGATCCTCACCGTGGCGCGGGCCGCCGCCGACGCCGCGTGCCGGGACGGCGACGACGTCGCTGCCGTACGCGCCGCGGTGCTGGGCGCGCGGGAGGCGCTGGCCCGCACCCCGGAGCAGCTGCCGGTGCTGGCCGCGGCCGGGGTGGTGGACGCGGGTGGGCAGGGCCTGGTGCTGCTGCTGGAGGCGCTGCTGGAGGCGCTGACCGGCGAGCACGACGAGAGCGAGGTCGACGGCGCGGCGGCGCGTGACAGCGAGCACGGCCATGACCACGATCACGCCGGGCACGGCCACGGCGCGGGGCGGGCGCCGACCTATCGCGGGCCCGCGTACGAGGTGCAGTTCCTGGTCGACACGGGGGCGGCGGAGATCGCGCGGCTGCGGGGCGCGCTGGACCGGCTCGGTGACTCGCTGGTCATCGTCGGCGGGGCGCCGACCTGGCGGGTGCACGTGCATGTGGACGACGCGGGCGCGGCGCTGGAGGCGGGGCTGGCGGCCGGGCGGCCGTACCAGATCCAGATCACGCACTTGACCAGCGCGACCGCCGAGGGCGCGCCACGGCGGCCCGATCCGACGGCGCGCGCGGTGGTCGTCACCGCGGCCGGGGACGGCATCGAGGAACTGCTGATCGGCGAGGGCGCGGTGGCGATCGGGGGCAATCCGTCGACCGCCGAGGTGCTGGACGCGATCCTGGCCACCGGGGCGGGCCGGGTGGCGGTGCTGCCGACCGACTCGAACCTGCGCGCGGTGTGCCAGGCCGCCGCGGACGAGGCGTTCGGCGAGGGCGTGAAGGTGCGCGTGGTGCCGACCCGCTCACCGGTGCAGGCGCTGGCCGCGCTCGCCGTACGCGATCATGCTCGGCGGTTCGAGGACGACGTGATCGCGATGGCCGAGGCGGCCGTCGCCTGCCGCTCGGCGGAGGTGACCACGGCCAGCCGGGAGGCGCTGACGGTGGCCGGACGCTGCCGCCCCGGCGACGTCATCGCCCTGGTCGAGGGCGAGGTCAACCTGATCGGCGACGATCTGGTGACGGTGTGCTGCCAGCTGCTGGACCGGATGCTGGCCAGCGGCGGCGAGCTGGTGACCCTGCTGACCGGCGCGCAGGCCCCGGACGGCCTGGTCGAGGCGCTGACCGAGCACGTGGCGACCCGCTGGTCGTTCGTCGAGGTGCATGCCTACCCGGGCGGCCAGCCGCACTATCCGCTGCTGGTGGGCGTCGAATGAGCGGGACGGCTGTCGGGGGGCCGCGGGAGGATCGGGTATGACCTCCGCGGACGTGGACACCGACCTGTCGAAACTGGTGGGGGAGAAGACCGCCAAGGCGCTGAAGACGCACCTCGATCTCTATACCGCCGGTGACCTGCTGTATCACGTGCCACGGCGGTACGACCAGCGTGGCGAGCACACCGACATGCGCACCCTGGAGATCGGTGAGGAGGTCACCGTGCTGGCCCAGGTGCTGCGCACGACGACCCGGCCGATGCGGCAGCGGCGCGGCAGCATGCTGGAGGTCGTCGTCGGCGACGGGGCGGGCGGCCAGCTCGTGCTGACGTACTTCCAACAGGCCTGGCGCGAGCGCGACCTGCGCCCCGGACGCTGGGGCCTGTTCGCGGGCAAGGTCAGCGACTTCCGCGGCCGCCGCCAGCTCAACAGCCCCGAGTACGTGCTGCTCGACCAGGGCGCGGCCGACGGGGAGGTGGCCGCCGAGGTGGAGGAGTTCGCCGGGGCGCTGATCCCGGTCTACCCGGCCGCCGCCGCCGTGCCGACCTGGGTGATCGCCCGCTGCGTACGGGTGGTGCTGGACACGGTCACCATGCCGCCGGATGCGACGCCGTCCCGCATCCGCGCCGAACGCAAGCTGCTCGACCTGGCCACGGCGCTGCACGAGATCCACCGCCCGTCGTCCAAGGAGCTGCTGTACATCGCCAAACGGCGTCTGGCCTGGGACGAGGCGTTCGCGGTGCAGCTGACCCTGGTGCGGCGCAAACGCGACGCGGCGGCCTCGCCCGCCAAGCCCCGGCCCCGCCGCGACGGCGGACTGCTCGCCGGGTTCGACCAGACGCTGCCGTTCACGCTGACCGACGGCCAGCTCGCGGTCGGCGAGGAGATCGCCGCCGACCTGTCCGTCGCGCACCCCATGCACCGGCTGCTGCAGGGCGAGGTCGGCGCGGGCAAGACCCTGGTCGCACTGCGGGCCATGCTGCAGGTCGTCGACGCGGGCGGGCAGGCCGCACTGCTCGCGCCGACCGAGGTGCTGGCGACCCAGCACCACCGGGGCATCAGCCGGATGCTCGGCCCGGCCGGCCGCCCCGACGAGCTCGACGGCGACCCGAACGGCACCCAGGTCGCCCTGGTCACCGGCTCGCAGGGGGCGGCGGCGCGGCGCAAGGTGCTCGCCAAGGTCGCCGACGGCAGCGCCGGGCTGGTCATCGGCACGCACGCGCTGCTGTACGAGGGCGTCGACTTCGCCGACCTGGGCCTGGTCGTCGTCGACGAGCAGCACCGCTTCGGCGTCGAACAGCGCGACGCGCTGCGGGCCAAGGCCGAGCAGCCGCCGCACGTGCTGGTGATGACCGCGACCCCGATCCCGCGTACGGTCGCCATGACGGTGTACGGCGACCTGGAGATCTCCACCCTGTCCCAGCTGCCCGGCGGGCGCTCGCCGATCGCCTCGCACGTGGTGCCGGTCGCGGAGAAGCCCGCGTTCCTGGAGCGCGCGTGGCGGCGCGTGGTCGAGGAGGTCCAGCAGGGCCATCAGGCGTACGTCGTCTGCCCGCGCATCGGTGACAACGCCACCGACGACGAGACCCCGCCACCCGACGACGCCGTCGAGGACGAGCGCCGCCCGCCGGTCGCCGTGCTGGACGTCGCGCCGCTGCTGGCCGAGGGCCCGCTGCGCGGGCTGCGGATCGGGGTGCTGCACGGCAGGCTGCCCGCCGACGAGAAGGACGCGATCATGCGCTCCTTCACGGCCGGGCAGCTCGACGTCCTGGTCGCCACGACCGTGATCGAGGTCGGGGTGGACGTGCCCAACGCCACCGCGATGGTCATCCTCGACGCCGACCGCTTCGGCGTATCGCAGCTGCACCAGCTGCGCGGCCGGGTCGGCCGGGGCAGCGCACCCGGCCTGTGCCTGCTGGTCACCGAGGCCGTGGCGGGCACCCCCGCCCGCGAGCGGCTGGACGCGGTCGCCTCCACCCTGGACGGCTTCCGCCTGGCCGAGCTGGACCTGGAGCAGCGCCGCGAGGGTGACGTGCTGGGCGCGGCCCAGTCCGGCCGCCGCTCCCACCTGCGCCTGCTGTCCCTGCTACGCGACCGGGACCTCATCGGCGAAGCCCGCGCCGAGGCCGAATCCCTGCTCTCCGCCGACCCCGACCTCGCCGCCCATCCCCTCCTCGCCGCCCAGATCACCCGCCTCGTCGACGACGACCGCGCCGAATACCTCCACAAGGGCTGACCCCTCCCACCCCACCCCACCCCACCCACCCC
>NZ_JAAOTJ010000041.1 GCF_011297335.1 Catellatospora methionotrophica
CCGGAGGCCGCGACTTTTTAAGAGTTGCGGGGCGGAGCGAGGCCCGGCGGCGAGGCGAGGCGAGGCGAGCGGGGTGGGGCTGCTGCGGGTCGGGGTGGGCAGGGTGGGCTCGCGCCGGGGTGGGGAGCCGGGTGGGTTAGGGCTCGGGGATGGGGGTGGGGTCGGAGTCGAGGACGGAGGAGGTGGTCGACTGCTGGGCTATGGCGCGGATGGCGGCGGCCACGGCCGGGGCGACGCGGGAGTCGAAGACGCTGGGGACGATGACGCTCGGGTTGAGCTTCTCCTCGCCGACGACGTCGGCGATGGCCATCGCGGCCGCCAGGGCCATCTCCTCGGTGAACTCGCGGGCCTGGGCGTCGAGCATGCCGCGGAAGACGCCGGGGAAGGCCAGCACGTTGTTGATCTGGTTGGGCTGGTCGGAGCGGCCGGTGGCGACCACTGCGGCGTGCTTGCGGGCCTCCCGGGGGTCGACCTCGGGGTCGGGGTTGGCCAGCGCGAACACGATCGCGTTCGGGGCCATCCGGGCGATGTCGTCGCCGGTGAGCAGGTTCGGGGCGCTGACGCCGATGAACACGTCCGCGCCGACGATCGCGCCGGGCAGATCGCCGGAGTAGTCGCCCTTGTTCGTGTTCTCGACCAGCCACTGCCAGTCGGGCCCGAGGTTGGCCATCTCGCGGTGCAGCGCGCCACGGCGGTCGTACGCGATGACGTCGCCGACGCCCTGCCGCAGCAGCAGCTTCATGATCGCGGTGCCCGCCGCGCCCGCGCCGGAGACGACGACCTTGACGTCGGCGAGCTTCTTGCCGACCACGCGCAGCGCGTTGGTCAGCGCGGCCAGTACGCAGATCGCGGTGCCGTGCTGGTCGTCGTGGAAGACCGGGATGTCGAGCATCTCGCGCAGCCGGGCCTCGATCTCGAAGCAGCGCGGGGCGGCGATGTCCTCCAGGTTGATGCCGCCGTACACGGGGGCGATCGCCTTGACGATCTTGATGATCTCCTCGGTGTCCTGGGTGTCCAGGCACACCGGCCAGGCGTCGACCCCGCCGAAGCGCTTGAACAGGGCCGCCTTGCCCTCCATCACCGGCAGCGCGGCGGCCGGGCCGATGTTGCCCAGGCCGAGCACGGCCGACCCGTCGGTGACGACCGCGACGGTGTTGCGCTTGATGGTCAGGCGGCGGGCGTCCTCCGGGTTGTCGGCGATGGCCTGGCAGACCCGGGCCACCCCCGGGGTGTACGCCCGGGAGAGCTCGTCACGCGTCTTCAGGTTGACCTTGGAGGTGACCTCGATCTTGCCGCCGAGGTGCAGCAGGAAGGTGCGGTCGGAGACCTTGCGGACCTCCACGCCCTCCATCGCCTCCAGGGCCTTGACGACCTGGTCGGCGTGGGCGCTGTCGGCGGTGTCGCAGGTGACGTCGGCGACCACACGCAGGTGGTCCGAGTCGACGACGTCGACCGCGGTGACGATGGCGCCCGCCTCGCCCACGGCCATGGTGAGCCGGCCGATCGCCGACGCGTCGGCGATCACCGCCACGCGTACGGTGATGGAGTATCCGGCGCTGGGCAGACGCGTAGTGGGCACGTTGTCGCCTTTCATGAGGTCAGTCGGTCTCATTTTCCCACTCCGTGGGCGAGGCCCCCGCACCGCCTGCTGAACCCTCGGGTAACCCTGCTCCTGGCAGCCGCCTGCGGCGGCTGCGGCGTTCGGCCTCTCAGCCGGCGTCACGCGGCAGTCGTCGGCTTCGCTTCGCTTACCTCCTTGGTGCCGCGTGACGCCGGCGGCCGAACGCGCGTGCGAACGGCGGTTCAATAGAGGTGCGTTCCGGGTACATCCGTGCCAACCTTGAAGCCGACAGATCGAGAGACGAAGGAGCAGATTTGCCTACTTTCCCCGACATCCTGGTGGCCGAAGAGACCACCGGTGACCTTGAACTCTCGGAGCGGCATTCGCTGCGCCGGGTGGCCGGGCTCTCCACCGAGCTCGCCGATGTCACCGAGGTCGAATACCGGCAGCTGCGGCTGGAACGGGTGGTGCTGGTGGGCGTCTGGACCTCCGGCACCGTCGTGGACGCGGAGAACTCCCTCGCGGAGCTCGCCGCGCTCGCGGAGACCGCCGGCTCGCAGGTGCTCGAAGGCCTGATCCAGCGGCGCAGCCAGCCTGACGCCGCGACATTCATCGGCCGCGGCAAGGTGGACGAGCTCAAGGCGGCGGTGGAGTCGACCGGCGCGGACACCGTGATCTGCGACGGCGAGCTGTCCCCGAGCCAGCTGCGCAACCTGGAGCAGAAGATCAAGGTCAAGGTGGTCGACCGGACCGCGCTGATCCTGGACATCTTCGCCCAGCACGCCAAGAGCAAGGAGGGCAAGGCCCAGGTCGAGCTGGCGCAGCTGCAGTACCTGGTGCCGCGCCTGCGAGGCTGGGGCGAGGCCCTGTCGCGGCAGACCGGTGGTTCCGGTCGCGGCGGCGGCGCGGGCGGCGGCGTGGGTCTGCGCGGTCCCGGTGAGACGAAGCTGGAGACCGACCGCAGGCGTATCCGTACCCGGATCGCCAAGCTGAAGCGGGAGATCACCGCGATGGGGGTCATCCGCGACACCAAGCGGGCCGGCCGCCTGCGCAACACGGTGCCGTCGGTGGCCATCGCCGGTTACACCAACGCGGGCAAGTCCAGCCTGCTCAACCGGCTCACCGGAGCCGGGGTGCTGGTCGAGGACGCGCTGTTCGCGACCCTGGACACGGCGACCCGGCGCACCGAGGCGCGCGACGGCCGGGTGTACACCCTGTCGGACACGGTCGGCTTCGTGCGGCACCTTCCGCACCAGCTGGTCGAGGCGTTCCGCTCCACGCTGGAGGAGGTCGGCCACGCCGACCTGGTGGTGCACGTGGTCGACGGGGCCCACCCGGACCCGGAGGAGCAGGTGCGGGCGGTGCGCGAGGTGCTGGCCGAGGTCGGCGCGGACCGGCTGCCCGAGCTGCTGGTGGTCAACAAGGCCGACGCCGCTCCCGAGGAGATGCTGCTGCGGCTCAAGCGGGAGTGGCCCGACGCGGTGTTCGTGTCGGCCCGCACCGGCGACGGCATCGACGCGCTGCGCGAGATCATCGAGTCGCGGCTGCCGGTGCCGGCGGTGGAGGTGCTCGCCTGCGTTCCGTACGACCGGGGCGACCTGGTGGCCAAGGTCCACCGCAGGGGTGAGGTGTTGGCTTCGGGACACACCGCCGCCGGCACTCAGCTCAAGGTCCGCGTGGATCGAGAGCTTGCCGCTGAGCTGGGCGTTTATGCGATCACGGATAGTGACTGGGTGACGGACGCATCGTGACGTATTAATCGTGTTACACGGGACCGTGCCCAGTCGTGGCAAACTGTCCGGATGCGGTTAACGGGATTCCTGGTGAAGGCAGGTGCGGCCACTTTCTCGGCCGTGCTCGGGGTCGGGCTGCTCGGCGCCCCTGCGGGGGCGGCGCCAAGCCCGGCTCCGGGCGGTGCGGCAGAAACGGCCGTACCGGGCAAGAAGGTCTGCACCGTCACGGGACCGACGACCGGCACATCTGGCTTGACCGAGCTGTCGGGCCTGGTCGCGGTGGGCACCGGCTACTACGCGATCAACGACAGCAACGACGTCAAGGCGAACATGAAGCTGTTCAAGCTGAATGCCGCCTGCAAGGTGACGAACTCGTACAAGTACAAGGGCGACGGCGCGCTCGACCCCGAGGACGTGGCGGTCGGCCCGGACGGGGCGATCTGGGTCGCCGACACCGGTGACTCGAAGATCAACCAAGAGAACTTCACCGTCACCCACGACCGCCCGCGCATCGCCCTGTGGAAGTTCGTCAACGGCAAGGCCAGCGGCCCGTTCCGGATGTCCTACCCGGCGAAGAAGTTCGACTCCGAAGCGCTGATCATCGACTCCGCGGGCAACCCGATCGTGGTCACCAAGGACTGGGACTTCACCGCGGCCGAGGGCAAGACCTACCTCTTCGCGCCGACCGGCCCGCTGGTCGAGGCCGGTGAGCCGACGCCGATGAAGGAGCTGGGCTCGCTCACGCTGCCGCGTACGACGACCGCGAACCCGATGGGCGGCCTGGGCCGCCGCCAGGTGACCGGGGCGGCCAAGAGCACCGACGGGGCCAAGGTCGTGCTGCGCACCTACGCCGACGCGTTCGAGTGGGACATCAAGGACAACGACATCGTCGCTGCGCTGACCAAGGACAAGCCCCGGGTCACGCACCTGCCCGAGGAGCCGTTCGGCGAGGCCATCACGTACGGGCCCGACGGCCAGTTCATCACCGTCTCGGAGACCGAGCAGACCCGCACGGCGACCGCCGCCCCGCAGAAGCCGTCGCTGCTGAGCTACACGCCGGCGACGAAGGAGTTCGTCGAGGCGGCTCCGGAGAAGGGTCCCGAGAAGGCGGGCAAGGCCTGGTATCTCAGCCTCTTCAGCGACATCAGCCAGCTGTACCTGGCGCTGGCCGGGGTCGGCGTGTTCGGCGTGCTGCTGGTGGTGCTCGGCGTGGTCGGCGTGATCAAGGGTCGCAAGCGCAAGGTCCGCAAGGGCGAGGTCGACGACGACTTCGAGCCCGGCGACAACTCGCCGACCACGATGCTGGCCCCGGTCGGCGGCTACCAGTCCGGCTACTACGCCGACCAGGGTGGCGGCTACGACCCCAACTACGGCGGCCAGCAGCAGTACGGCGGCCAGGGCTACGGGCAGCAGGGCGGCTACGACCCGAACTACGGCGGCGGCCAGCAGGTGTACGCGGGCAACGGCTACGAGGGCGGGCAGCAGGGCTACGACCCCGGCTACGGCAACCAGGGCTACGGCAACCAGCCGCCGCAGCACCCCGGCTACGGCCAGCAGCAGGGCTACGGCCAGCAGTACGGCGGCCAGCAGCAGCACCAGCCCCAGCCGTACGCCGGTGACGGCGCCTACCAGGCCGAACCGGTGTACTACCACCCCGAGGGCGGTTACCCGAACGAGCAGTACCGCTAGGGCGTACGACGAAAGCGGCCCGTCCCCGGTCGGGGGCGGGCCGCTGCGTTGTCCGGCTCAGACGCGGCGCATCACGAAGACGACCTTGCCCAGGATCACCGCGGCGTCGCCGGGGATCGGGTCGTAGGCCGGGTTGCGCGGCATGAGCAGCACGTGGCCCTCGCGCAGCCGGTAGACCTTGACCGTGGCCTCGCCGTCGATCATCGCGGCGACGATGTCGCCGTTCTCGGCATTGGGCTGCTGGCGCACCACGACCCAGTCGCCGTCGCAGATCGCGGCCTCGATCATCGAGTCGCCCTTGACCTGGAGCGAGAACAGCGTGCCCTGGCCGACGAGTTCGCGCGGCAGGGGCAGCACCTCCTCGATCGACTCCTCGGCCAGGATCGGGCCACCGGCGGCGATGCGGCCCAGCAGCGGCACGTACACCGGGGTGGGCCGGGCCAGCCGGGCGGCGGCCTCCTCTTCGGGGTCGACGGGGGTGCGCACGTCCACCGCGCGGGGGCGCGACGGGTCGCGGCGCAGGAAGCCCTTCCGCTCCAGCTCCTTGAGCTGGTAGGCGACCGAGGACGGGGAGACCAGGCCGACGGCCTCGCCGATCTCGCGCACGGTCGGCGGGTAGCCGTGCTGCTCGACCCACTCGCGGATGACGGCGAGGATGCGCTTCTGGCGGCTGCTCAGGTCGGCCGCCTGCAGGTCCGCGGGGGAGGCGCTGGTCGCGGAGACCGCGCGCACAGGCCCCGCGCCGGCGGGCGCCGCGGGCGGCCGGCCGGGCCGGGACGCTCGCTCAGTGGGGGACATGTCGGACCTCCGGTGGATGATGGCAGTGAACGGCGACTCTCACCGGACACACTAATGCGACATGATGTCAGTTTCAAACATCTGTACGACTCTGTCGACGGTGTCACGCATGTTTCACGAGTGGGTGACGGTACGTGTTGTTGTCAGCGACACGCCACTTGCAGGTGCGTTTCAACTTGCCTACGCGTCGGTTGGGGCATAGGTTCAACCCCAACATCTTGTGGTGGCACCGAGCCGACCACCCATAGATTGGGGTAAGAGCCCGATCTGGGGGTATGGCCGTACCCCCGCATCCGCACCCACCCCCGGGCGCCCGCGACGACGCGGACGCCTGCGGTGCCGTGCCCGGACGCGGGTCGGAAAACCGCCCAAGAGGACGACGACGTGGGAGGTGACAGCGATGCGATGCCCGTACTGCAGGCACCCGGACTCCCGCGTGGTGGACTCCCGGGAGGCCGATGACGGCCAGCTCATCCGCCGGCGGCGACACTGCCCCGAATGCGGCAAGCGGTTCACCACCGTCGAGGAGTCGGTGCTGGCCGTGGTCAAGCGCAGCGGGGTGACCGAGCCGTTCAGCCGCCTGAAGATCATGGGCGGTGTGCGCAAGGCCTGCCAGGGCCGGCCGGTCGACGAGGACGCCATCGCGCTGCTCGCGCAGCGGGTGGAGGAGGCGGTCCGCGCGCGGGGGGCGGCGGAGGTGCCCAGCGGCGAGGTCGGGCTGGCGATCCTCGGGCCGCTGCGCGACCTGGACGAGGTGGCCTACCTGCGCTTCGCCAGCGTGTACCAGGACTTCCAGTCCGCCGACGACTTCATCCGGGAGATCGAGGCACTGCGTGCCGCGGTTAAAACCCGGGCGGATGGGCAAGAGCCAGCCGAACTCCCCGCTGAGGCGGCCGACGGCGGTATGCCCGCGGGTCACCTCGCGAGCTGAGGCTCGGCATCAGAACGTTGCAGTTGATTGTTGTTGATTATGGAACCTGAGGGGGCTGCAGATGGGGGAGAACGCCACGGTGAGCGCTAAGCGCACGCGGGCGAACGCCGGAGGTCTGAAGATCGAGCGGGTGTGGACGACCGAGGGCGTGCACCCGTACGACGAGATCACCTGGGAGCGCCGGGACGTCGTCATGACGAACTGGCGTGACGGCTCGATCAATTTCGAGCAGCGCGGGGTGGAGTTCCCCGACTTCTGGAGCGTCAACGCGACCAACATCGTGACGACGAAGTACTTCCGGGGCGCGGTGGACACCCCCGAGCGGGAGTGGAGCCTGAAGCAGCTGGTGGACCGGGTCGCCAAGACCTACCGGGCCGCCGGTGAGAAGTACGGCTATTTCGCCACCCCCGCCGACGCCGAGCTGTTCGAGCACGAGCTGGTCTGGATGCTGGTGCACCAGGTGTTCAGCTTCAACTCGCCGGTCTGGTTCAACGTGGGCACCGCCAGCCCGCAGCAGGTCAGCGCCTGCTTCATCCTGTCCGTGGACGACTCCGTCGACTCGATCATGGATTGGTACAAGGAAGAGGGCCTGATCTTCAAGGGCGGCTCCGGTTCCGGCGTCAACCTGTCCCGCATCCGCGCCAGCAGGGAGCTGCTCTCCTCGGGCGGCACCGCGTCCGGCCCGGTCAGCTTCATGCGCGGCGCCGACGCCTCGGCCGGCACCATCAAGTCCGGCGGCGCCACCCGCCGCGCGGCCAAGATGGTCATCCTCGACGTCGACCACCCCGACATCGAGGAGTTCATCGCGACCAAGGCGCGCGAGGAGGACAAGATCCGCGCGCTGCGCGACGCCGGTTTCGACATGGACCTGGGCGGCCGCGACATCGTCAGCGTGCAGTACCAGAACGCCAACAACTCGGTGCGCGTGTCGGACGAGTTCATGACCTCGGTCGAGGAGGGCAAGAGCTTCGACCTGCTCGGCCGCCTCGACGGCCGGGTCATCGACACCGTCGACGCCAAGGGCCTGTTCCGCAAGCTCGCCGAGGCCGCCTGGGCGTGCGCCGACCCCGGCATCCAGTACGACGACACGATCAACGACTGGCACACCTGCTCGGAGACCGGCCGCATCACGGCCAGCAACCCGTGCTCGGAATACCTGCACCTGGACGACACGTCCTGCAACCTGGCCTCGCTGAACCTGCTCAAGTTCCTCGGCACGGATGGCTCGTTCGACGTGGCGCGGTTCTCGAAGTCGGTCGAGTTCGTGATCACGGCGATGGACATCTCCATCTCCTTCGCGGACTTCCCGACCCAGAAGATCACCGAGAACACCCGGGCGTACCGGCAGCTCGGCATCGGCTACGCCAACCTCGGCGCGCTGCTGATGGCGTCGGGCCTGCCGTACGACTCCGAGGGCGGCCGCCAGCTGTCCGCCGCGATCACCGCGCTGATGACCGGTGTGGCCTACCGCCGCTCGGCCGAGCTGGCCGGGGTCGTCGGCGCGTACGACGGATACGCCCGCAACGCCACCCCGCACCAGCGGGTCATGCGCAAGCACGCCGCCGCAGCCGAAGCCCTCCAGCCGCAGGGTCCCGTCGCGACCCTGGTGGCCAAGGAGGCGCAGAAGCAGTGGAAGGCCGGCAACGCCCTCGGTGAGAAGCAGGGCTGGCGCAACTCCCAGGCCAGCGTGCTCGCGCCGACCGGCACCATCGGCTTCATGATGGACTGCGACACCACCGGCGTGGAGCCGGACCTGGCGCTGGTCAAGTTCAAGAAGCTGGTCGGCGGCGGCTCGATGCAGATCGTCAACCAGACCGTGCCGCGCGCCTTGCGCAACCTGGGCTACCAGGAGGAACAGGTCGAGGCGATCACCGAGTTCATCGGCGAGCACGGCCACGTCGTCGACGCCCCCGGCCTCAAGCCGGAGCACTACGCGGTGTTCGACTGCGCGATGGGCGAGCGCTCGATCGCGCCCATGGGCCACGTGCTGATGATGGCCGCGGTGCAGCCGTTCATCTCCGGCGCGATCAGCAAGACCGTCAACATGCCGGAGTCGGCGACGGTCGAAGAGGTCGAGCAGATGTACTTCGACGGATGGCGCCTGGGCCTCAAGGCCCTGGCCATCTACCGGGACAACTGCAAGGTCGGCCAGCCGCTGTCGGTCTCCAAGAAGGACAAGGAGCCCGCTGCGGCGGTCGCCCCGGTCGCCGCCCCCGTGGTGGAGAAGGTCATCGAGTACCGCCCGGTGCGCAAGCGCCTGCCGAAGAAGCGCCCCGGGCAGACGGTGTCCTTCACCGTCGGTGAGGCCGAGGGCTACCTGACCGCGTCGTCGTACCCCGACGACGGCCTCGGTGAGGTCTTCCTCAAGCTGGGCAAGCAGGGCTCGACCCTGGCCGGTGTCATGGACGCGTTCTCGATCGCCGTCTCCGTCGCGCTGCAGTACGGCGTGCCGCTGCAGACGTACGTCGAGAAGTTCATGAACATGAAGTTCGAGCCCGCCGGCATGACCGACGACCCGGACATCCGCCTGTCGAACTCGGTGATGGACTACATCTTCCGCCGCCTCGCCCTCGACTTCCTGCCCTACGAGCAGCGGGCCGAGCTGGGTGTCTTCACCGCCTCCGAGCGCGCCGCGCGGCTGCGGGCCGAGGAGGAGGGCACCGAGTACGTGCCGCAGGCCGCCACCGCCGCCCCGTCGGACGTGGTCCCGGCCGCCCCGGTGCGGGTCGGCTCGTCGACGGAGGTGCTGGAGTCCATCACGGGCAAGGCGTCGGACGCGCCGCTGTGCTACACCTGCGGCACCAAGATGCGGCCTGCGGGCAGCTGCTACGTCTGCGAGGGCTGCGGCTCCACCAGCGGCTGCAGCTGATCGCCTCCGGCGTACGCCGCAGGTGACGTGACGTGAGAACGGGATCGGGCCGTGTGCCCGGTCCCGTTCGCCGTTCCCGGACCCCGCCGTCCGGTCGTAGGGTCGGTGGATGCCGAACCTCCCCGAGATCCCCGGCGCGGTGCTGATCATGAAGGGCGACGCCGTGATCGCGGACGTCACCAGCCCCGGCATCACCGCGTACACCCGGTTCCAGCTCGCCTCGGTGAGCAAGCAGTTCACGGCCGCCGCCGTGCTGCTCCAGGCCCAGCGCGGACGGCTGCGGCTGGACGACCCCGTCGGGCGGTGGATCGGCGGCTGCCCGCCGTCGTGGCAGGACATCACCCTGCACCACCTGCTGGCGCACTCGTCGGGGCTGGGGCACTGGGATGACTACCCGATGATCGACCTGTTCCGGTGGGTCCCGCTCGACGAGCTGCTGCGGACGTTCCAAGAGGTGCCGCCGCTGTTCTCACCCGGTGGCGGCTGGCACTACAGCAGCCCTGGCTACGTGCTGCTGGCCCACGTGGCGGAACTGGTCGCCGACACCCCCTACCGGGAGCTGCTGGAACGCGACATCTTCGGGCCGCTCGGGCTCGCTGACACCTTCGCGGGCGAGCCGGGCGATCGGGCGGACCTCGCCGTCGGCCTGGGTGAGGACGGGCTGCCGACACCGTCGTACGAGCTGGACGTGGTGGGCATGGGCGCGGGCGACATCTGGTCCACGACCGGCGACGTGCTCCGCTGGATCGACGGGCTGCGCGCCGGGCGGCTGCTCGACGAGCACCACCTCGGGCTGATGCTGTCCGAGCAGGCCCCGACGGGCGGCGACCCGCACGCCAGCGGCTACGGCTACGGCTGGGTCCTCGGGACCGTCGACGGCCGACCGTGGTTCCACCATTCGGGCGGCAACGCGGGTTTCCGCACCTACGACGCCTGCGTGCCGTCCTCCGGCCATCGCATCGTCATCCTCGGCAACTGCGAGAGGACCACTGCTGCTGACCTCAGCGACTTGCTGCTCCTGGCGCTCACGTGACATGCGCCCCGTCGGCCGTAGCGCCGGCCGACGGGGACACCTGACCTCGGTCAGCGAGTGGCTGCCTTTTGACGCAGCACCGCCACTTCGCCGGTCATCTGCGCCCATGCCGCCTCGTTCGCGCTGAGCGCTGCCGCGTTGGTGGAAGCGAATTCCGTCAAGTCTGCCGTCGCATCCGCAAACGCGCGGGTGGTGAAATCTGCCCGGCATGCCGTGTCGGTGTCGGCAGCCTTGGACTCGTGTACGACGGCGGATGCCCAGCCCGGCTCCTTGGTCACATCCGACGGCTTGTCATAGGTGACCGGAGGGTAGGCGTTGACCACGAGGGCGTACAGATCGCTGAGGTTTGCGGCCTCGAAGCCCGCCCCCTTCATGCAGGTGGCGTAGTGGGCAGGAAGGTCCGGCACCGCGCGCCTCGAGATGGTGGCCAGGGTCTTCAGTAGCAGCCCGTCGAGCGCATCGCGGCTCTTCGGCGCGAAGGAGGCCTCGTACGTCGTCGCGGCACCCTGGCAGGATTGAAGCTTTCCTGAGTACGCCGCCCGCTTGGCCTCGGAGTCGAGTTTGGCGTAGACCGGGTTCGTCTGCTGGCCGACCGCGGCGGCTCTACGTTGCATGCCCACGCCCACGCCGAAGGTCGTCCGGGTCGGCGAGAAGGCCAAGCTGTCTCCGGGCGAGATGACCGATTCTTCGCTGTTCACCGGTATGAAGGCGGTGACCGGGTAGACGGTGCCGGCTGCCGTCATACACTCCGAGATGGCTGACTGCGTGAGTAGCCATCCGCGCTCCTCACCCGCGATCCGCTGCTCGGCCGTGCCGTAGATCTGCTGGACGATCTTCTCGTAGGTTGCTCGCGCCTGCGCTGTGTCCTCAAACCGCGGTGCACCCGCCGGCCCCGCGCCGGCACAGCCGCCTACAAGAGCCCCTATTCCTGCCAGCGTGCACATCGCAGCCGTCAGCTTCGCACGGAAGTACATGTTCAACTAACCCTCCTCAGCTGGAACAGGACGTCGAAACTCCGCCGTCGAAGTACTCTGACTTGCCACCGGCGGTCATCACCCAAGCTCGTGTGCAGTTGTTGGGGACGGCAGGGACGACACCGGTGAGAGTGCCTGTTACCTGGGTGCAGTTGCTCAACGGCGAGGTGGTCGCATTGTTGTTTCCATAACAAGCCCCGAGCTTGAGGACCCCGGTGACGTCGGTCGTCTCATAGGTGTCGAGCGTGTCTCGGGAGACCATACTTTGGCAGGATCGGGCCACCCGTGCGTCGTAGTGGTCCGATTCGCCGATCGCGGCGTCCCGGTCGAAGTCGAGCCAGACGTCGATGCACTTGTTGCTCCCCAACGTCTGGGGTGTCGCCAGCAGGTGGTTGGCCTTGCCCCGTCCAAGCCGGTCTCATGGTCGCCGGACGAGGTCACGTGTGAATATTGAGGCGCAACATTTCTACATCGGACTGTTGAGGACGTGATCTCGTCGGTTCTGTCTGTCGACACGGCGATCACCGCATCGACCGCGGACCGCGGGGCTGAACGTGTATCGCCGGTAGACACTGGGATCAGGCGAGCCAGCTCGCGCGGTCATGGGCGAAGAGGACCCGCTGGGGGTCTAGGGCGGCGAGGCGGTCAAGCCACGGATGGTATGGCGGGAGCGGCGCGGCAGCCCCGTCAGCCGTCGCCTGACGGGCGAGTACGGCGCAACTGAAGTCGGTGGCGAGATCGTATGCCTGACCGGCGAGGATCGTGGTCACGCCGTCGGGGCCGCGTACGACCAGGCTCTGGTGTCCTGGGGTGTGGCCGGGTGTGGGGACGACGTGCACGCCGGGGCTGATCTCGGCCTCGCCGTCGAGTTCGCGGTAGTCGACGCCGGGGAAGTCGACCAGGTGGTCGAACGTGTAGTTCCCGGCGCGGGCGGTGGCCAGCTCGGTGCGCTGGGTGAACACGGGGCGGCCGGGCAGCAGCGGGTTGCCGCCGCAGTGGTCGAAGTGCAGGTGGCAGTTGACGACCAGGGCGATGTCGTCGAGGCGTACGCCATGGTCGGCCAGGGCCTGCGGCAGTGGGCGGCGAAACGGCCGGTAGTGGGCTTCGGTCTCGTCGTCGCCCCGGCCCAGTCCGGTGTCGAACAGGATCAGCCCGTCGGCACCGTCCACGAGGTACGCCAGGACCGCTTCGGCCCTCGGATGTGGACCACCCGCCTCCTCGGCGGGCCGGATGAAATACCCGAGATCAAGTCTGCGTACGGCGTTGTCGCGCATCGGGCCATCCTCGCACCGATCATGAATTGTCGGGGGAGCTGCCTAACCTTCGCGCCATGAATTCGTGGCACCACGCGCTGTCGGCCGCCCGCAAGTGGGGCGGTGAGCCGGAGGACTATCTGGCCGTCGAGGAGTTCATCGACTCCTCGAAACAGATCATCGGCGACGTCCGGCACCGCTCGATGTACCACCACACCGCGGGTGTCTACCTCTGCCAGCGCATCTTCGGCGACACGTTGCAGGTCGGGCGCAAGCGCATCCCGGTGCGGCTGATCGCCGAGCGGCACATCCTGGAGGACCTGGGCTGGCTGCCCTCGCCCGCCGACTACATCGCCGGCATGGTGATCAAGCCCTGGATGTCGGGTGCGCAGCGCAAAGAGGTGCCGTTGTCGACGCTGTTGGGAGAGGACCACCGATGAGCCACACCAGTTTCCTGGGCATCCCGGTCGAGGGCGAGATCACCAGGAGCGCCAGGGTGCCGCAGCGCCCGCTGTCGGAGCTGCGGCCGCTGCTGACGGCCGTGCTGGACGACGACGAGGTCGTGGAGTTCGGCTGGCAGCAGTACACGCCGTACTTCAACGACGGCGACACGTGCGTGTTCGACGCGCATTCCTTCTGGGCGCGTACGTCCGCCGCCGACGACGCCCGAGCCGACCGGCGGGAACTGGAGGTGGGCAGGTACTGCAACATCCACCGGACCCTGGGCGGCCACCGCCTGGCGGAAAGCGGCGAGTACCCCCGCCCCGAACTGCCGTACGAGGGCGCCGACGAGGAGCGCTACCGGCGGGTGCGGGCGCTGGCCGACGCGATCGACGGCGGCGGGTTCGATGACGTGCTGCTGGAGGCGTTCGGTGATCACGCCACGGTGACCGTGCGGCGCAGTGGCATCACGGTGGAGTTCTACAACCACGAATGACCGGGCGCGGGACGCACCGGGCGAACGGAGTCCGGGTCCGGTGCGCCCCTGGTGTCAGGACGCCGTCGTGCCGCCGATGCCCATCGCGTCGGCGATGCGCAGGTGGGGGCGGGCCTCGTCGTGGCGGCTCTGCCGCTGCAGGCAGCGGCCCAGCATGAGGTGGGCGTAGTGCTCGGCGGGGTCGTGGTCGAGCACCAGGCGCAGTTGCTCCTCGGCCTTGTGCAGCTGGGCAGAGTGGTAGTAGGCGCGCGCCAGCAGCAGCCGGGGCGCCACGTCGTCGGGCGCCTCGTCCACCACCGGTCCCAGGATCTGGGCAGCGGTGATGTAGTCGCCGTAGTCGAAGAACAGCCTTCCGCGCTCGTACTCCTCCAGGATTCCCACGCCTCGGACAACTGCCTGGATGGCCCGCGCATTCCCCGGATAGCATCGCCGCCATGGCTCACTCGATCATCTCCCCGCCGGTCGCCTGAGGCGGACGGCGTCGCACCACTGACGTGACGGCTCGGCCGAGCGTCTCGTGGCCCGTCCGCGTACGCGGAATCGTCGGCCATCGAGCAGTGGAGACAAGGGAAGATGGAGTCAGTTTCAGGGCTCGCGCCGTCGTGCGCGGGCCAAAGCGCGTCGTACGGGCGCGGCATGTTCTACGTGGCGGTCGCGGCGACCGCCTGGGGCACCGGCGGCGCGGTCGCCGCTGTCCTCTACCGCACCAGTGGCCTGGGCCCGGTGGCGGTGTCCTTCTGGCGGCTGGTGCTCGGCATCGCCATGCTCGCCGGTCTGCACCTGGCCGTCGGCGAGCGCTTCGGCGCGCGGCGGCGTGACGCGCTGGTGCTCGGGGCGGGGCTGGCCGTGTACCAGACGGCCTACTACGGCTCGATCGCGTACGCGGGGCTGGCCGTCGGCACCGTGGTCACGCTCGGGGCGTGCCCGGTGGTGATCGCGCTCGCCGCGCGTTGGGTGCTCGGCGAGGCGCTGACCGTCGGCCGGGTCACCGCCGTAGCGGTGGGGCTGGCGGGGCTGGTGCTGCTGGTGGGAGGCGGCGGGTCCGCCGGGTCCGCGCCGGTGCTGGGAGTGGTGTTCGGGCTGCTGTCGGCCGCCGGGTACGCCGTGGTGACGGTCTACTCGCGGCGGGTCGGCGGTGACCTGTCCGGGGCGACGGTCAGCTCGTTCGCGGTGGCGGCCTGCTGTCTGCTGCCGATCGCGGCGGTGGAGGGGCTGCTACCGGCGGTGGACGGGCCGGTCGCGCTGTCGGCGGGCGGGCTCGCGGGCACGGTCGGCTGGCTGGTGTACCTGGGGGCGGTGCCGACGGCGCTGGCGTACCGGCTGTTCTTCGCGGGCGTGGCGGTGGTCCCGGCGACGGTGACCGCGGTGGTGACGCTGGTGGAACCGGTGGCGGGGGTGCTGATCGCGGTCGGGGTGCTGGGTGAGCGGATCACGCTGGCCGCGGCGGCCGGGGCGGTGCTGATGCTGGCCTCGGTCGCAGGGCTGGCCCGCAGCGGCTGACCATCCCGTCGCGCGGCTGGTTTGTCGCCGGGAGGCTGGGTGGAGCCGGTGACTGCCGGGTGATGATCGCTGTTTCGTGCCAAAAAGTGGGGTCAGACCGCAGATCTTGGGCACCAAACAGCGATCATGCACGTCACCGGTGCCGACCCCGGTCGGGAGTGGTTAAGGAGGGCACCTTCCTCTACGCGGGCGATGGGAAGGTGCCCTTCCTTCGGCGGGTGGCGCGGAGCGCCGGGACAGGGCGGAGTGGGCTGGCGTTACTGGTTGACGGTGGACATGCCGGATGCGGCGTAGCGTTCGCCGGCTACGGCGCCGGGTGGGACGGCGGCGGAGAGGCGGGCGAGCTGGTCGGGGGAGAGGGCCAGGTCGGCGGCGGCGGTGTTCTCCTCGAGGTAGGAGACGCGTTTGGTGCCGGGGATCGGCAGGACGTCGTCGCCCTGGGCCAGCAGCCAGGCCAGGGCAGCCTGGGCGGGCGTCGCGCCGAGCTCGTCGGCGACCTCGCGTACGGCCTGCACCAGGGCCGTGTTGTGGGCGAAGTTCTCCTCGGCGAACCGGGGCACGCTGCGCCGGAAGTCGTCGGCGGCCAGGTCGGCCGGGGACGTGATGGTGCCGGTGAGCCAGCCCCGGCCGACGGGGGAGTACGCCACCAGCCCCACCCCGAGTTCGCGGCAGGTCGCCAGCATCTCGTCCTCGACGAACCGGGTGAACAGGGAGTACTCCATCTGCACCGCGGTGATGGGGTGCACGGCGTGGGCGGCCCGCAGCGTCGCGGGGCTGACCTCGGACAGCCCGAGGTAGCGCACCTTGCCCTGCTTGACGAAGTCGGCCATCGCCGCGACGGTGTCCTCGATCGGCACGTCGGGGCTGCGGCGGTGCATGTAGTAGAGGTCGACGCGGTCGGTGCGCAGGCGGCGCAGCGAGTCCTCCAGGGCCTGGCGGGCCCACTGCGGCGACGAGTCGACCCAGCGCCGGACCAGGTTGCCCTGCGCGTCGGTCTCGCCCCGGTTGGCGAACTTGGTGGCCAGCACGTACTCGTCACGCCGGTCGCCGAGGACGCGGCCGATCAGCTCCTCGTTGTGGCCGAAGCCGTACATGTCGGCGGTGTCGAGGTGGGTCACCCCGATGTCGAGGGCACGCCGCAGCGTCGCGGCGGACCCCTCGTCGTCGCGCTGCCCGTAGGCGAAGCTCATGCCCATGCAGCCGAGGCCGATGGCGCTCACCTCGGGTCCGTTGCTGCCGATGCGTCGCGTAGCGGTCATGCCTCCATCTTCTCCCCGGAAGCGGCCGGGCGCTGGCGCGGTGCGGGACCGGACCCGCCGCGAGGGTGCGTACGGCCGAGGTCCGGGTCCGGACAGCGGCGGGGCCGGATGACAGGGTGCGCCGATACGATGCGCTGACCCCCGAGTGCCAGGAGCCCCGCATGTCGTATCCGCCCCCGTCTCCGGACCAGCAGCCCGGCTACCCGCAGCAGCCTGGCTACCCCGCTCAGCCCGGTTACCCTGCCCAGCCCGGTTATCCCGCGCAGCCCGGCTACCCGCCGCAGTCCGGCTATCCGGGGCAGTCCTCCTACGGGCAGCCGGTGCCGCCGGCCCCGAAGAAGTCCAAGGCGGGGCTGTGGATCGGCATCGGGATCGGCATCCTGCTGCTGTGCTGCGGTGGCAGCATCGGCGCCTGGTACCTGCTCAAGGACACCGCCGATGACATCCAGCGCAACGTCGAGGACGTGATCGCCTCGGCGAGCGCGCAGGCCGCGGCCAAGGACATCAC
Source organism: Catellatospora methionotrophica (assembly GCF_011297335.1). Lineage (GTDB taxonomy): Bacteria > Actinomycetota > Actinomycetes > Mycobacteriales > Micromonosporaceae > Catellatospora > Catellatospora methionotrophica. The sequence goes on from NZ_JAAOTJ010000041.1 coordinate 17,046, forward strand.
GGTCGTCGCACCCGCGTCGCTCGCGGGCCGCGCCAAGTCCACCGACCCGCAGCTCGAAGCGCTGACCGAGACGATGAAGGGCAGTTTCGAGACGATGCTGCCGTCGTCGACGGCGGCCGTGGCGGGCTTCTACGGCGACCAGGCCAAGCAGGACCTGGTGATGATGTTCGCGGCCGCCGCGCCCATCACCGATCCGGGGCGTGAGATCGACGCGGCCTTCAGCGGCATGGGCACCTCGGGCGTCACCGCGACCGGGATCGTCCCGGTGGACGCGGGCCCGCTCGGTGGCGAGGCCAAGTGCGGCAGCGCCAAGACCGAGGCGGTGCCGATGGTGGTCTGCGCCTGGGCCGACCGGGGCAGCCTGGGCATGGTGGTCTGGTACTACAAGACCGTGAACGAGGTCAAGGCCGAGTTCCTCCAGATCCGCAGCCAGATCGAGCGGCAGGGCTGACTCCGCGGCGGGTGACGGGGGCGGATCGCGCCCCCGTCACCCGTTCTGCCAGAGCCCGACCGTGTTGCCCTCGCCGTGAAGTCCATCGTGCCGACGGCCTGCCGCTCCTGGAGCACCCGGCCGCCGCACGAGACGATCTTGGCCAGCGGTGGCTCGAAATGCACTACTTTTCCCGTCATGGCATCAGGCTAGGCAGCTGACCCGAACGTGAGCGGACTTTCGGCGTACCCGGACAGCGGCTAGTTTGGTCCGGTGCGGACGACGGTGATGGCCTTGATGGCGAGCGGGACGCTGCTGGCCGGCTGCTCCGGTGCGGGGGCCTCGGCGCACGAGCCGCCCGCGGCGGCACCACGGGTGGTGTCGCCCAGCCCGCCCGCGCCGACCGGTGCCTGCCTGCTGCTGGACGCCGCTCGCATCGAGCAGCGACTGCACGTGCGGCTGGCCATCGCGAGCCCGGCCATCCACGACAAGACCAGCACCTGCGTGGCCCGGCCGACGGATGCGGCGCTGCCGGAGCTGAGCGTGTCGGTGACCCCGACCAAGGCCGACGCCGCCGTGTTCAAGGCCGCGATGCAGCCGACCGGCGCGAAGGCCGTGTCCGCGCTCGGCAAGGTCGCCTACTCGCAGGTCAAACCGGCCGTCGCGAGCCGGGGCCCGTACGCCGAGGTCGGCTGGCTGGCCGGCAACGCCCGCCTGCTCATCCTGAAGGTCACCGTCCCCGAGGGCGGTGACGCCGCAGCCCTGCTGCCCGACGTCATAGCCCTGGCCAGGGACATCGACCGCGCCGGAGTCTGACCCCCGGAACGGAGAGGGCTCCCCTGCCGAAGCAGCGGAGCCCTTTCAGCACGACCAGGATGGCCGAAGACCACCACGCCGCGACAGCTACAGAGCCGGTGCCAGAGCCGCGGCCGTCACGAAGACCCGTGAGGCGACCTCGCGGGGCAGGCGGACAGGCTCGCCGCCGTGGTCGATCGAGACACCGTCGCGCTCCTGGGCGACGGTGACGGTCGCGCCCGGGTCGACCCCGGCGGCGTGCAGCTGGCGCAGCACCTCGGAGTCGGTCTGCACGCTCTCGCAGATGCGGCGGACCACGACCTGGCCGGTCAGCCCGGGGAAGGCCAGGTTGCGCTCGGGGGCGTCGCCGCCCTCGGTGTCGCGGGGCTTGATGTCGAGGGCGTCCAGGCCGGGGATGGGGTTGCCGTACGGCGACCGGGTGGGCCGGTTCAGCAGGTCGTAGACCCGCTTCTCCACGGCGTCGCTCATCACGTGCTCCCAGCGGCAGGCCTCCTCGTGGGCCTCCTCGTAGGGCATGCCGATGACGTTGACCAGGAGCAGCTCGGCGAGGCGGTGCTTGCGCATGACGGCGACGGCGTGCGCCCGGCCGGCCTCGGACAGCTGCAGGTGGCGGTCGGTCTCCACGACGGTCAGCAGGCCGTCGCGCTCCATGCGGGCCACGGTCTGGCTGACCGTCGGGCCGCTCTGGTGCAGGCGCTCGGCGATGCGGGCGCGCAGCGGCGGCACGCCCTCCTCCTCGAGCTCGAGGATGGTGCGCAGATACATCTCGGTGGTGTCAATGAGGTCGGACATGAACGGGTCCTCTCCAAGTCGCTGGCTGCGATTCTATTGCGTGTCACCGCAGCGGCACCCGTCGGCGTATGTGGGTTGATCAACCTGCCCCCGCACCGCTCCTGACAGTTCGGGCAGGCCTGCCTCGTTGAGCGGCCAGAACGGGTGGTATGCCACCTCCCGGGCATGTCCGTCCGGATCGGCGAAGTAGCCCGAATAACCGCCCCACTCCACCTTCTGGGCGGGTTTCAGCAGTGTCGCACCGGCCGCCACGGCCGTCGCGAGCGCCTCGTCCACCTCCGCCTGCGTGGCCGGGTTCACGGCGAGTGTGACGTTGCGGAACCCGGTCGGTGACGCCGAGGGTCACCATGCTGAGGCGGCCGGGCAGAGTCATGGCCGGCAGTCTCGCAGCGGAGTGGGACAGTGCGCCACGACACACGCCGGGCGATGGTGTTGACTGGCGAATGTGCGTACTCCACTGATCAACGTGGCGGAGCTGGCCGACCGGCTCCGTTCCGAGCAGCCCACGACCGTGCTCGACGTGCGGTGGCGGCTGTCCGGCCCGCCCGGCCGCGACGACTACGAGGCCGGTCACGTGCCGGGCGCGGTCTTCGTCGACCTGGACCGCGACCTGTGCGGGCCGCCCGGCGCGGGTGGCCGCCACCCGCTGCCGCACCCGGAGGCGCTGGAGGGCGCGCTGCGCGCCGCGGGCGTACGCGAGGGCAGGCCGGTCGTCGTCTACGACACCGGTGACGGCATGGCCGCCGCCCGTGCCTGGTGGACGCTGCGCTGGGCCGGGCACGCCGACGTACGCGTGCTCGACGGCGGCTTCGCGGCCTGGTCCGCCGCCGGTGGCGAGATCACCGACAAGAGGCCTGACATCGTCCGGGGTGACGTGACGGTGGTGCCGGGCGGGATGCCGGTGCTGGACGCGGCCGGGGCCGCCGCGCTGGCCGCAGGCGGGGTCCTGCTCGACGCGCGCGTCGCACCCCGGTTCCGGGGCGAGACCGAGCCGATCGACGCGGTGGCCGGGCACATTCCCGGTGCCCGCAACCTGCCCTACGGCGAGCTCGTCAACGCCGACGGCACGCTGCGCGCCGACCTCGGCGACGTGTTCGCCGACCTCGGCGACGGGCCGGTCGGGGCATACTGCGGCTCCGGCGTGACCGCCGCGCACACCCTGCTCGCCCTGCACGCGGCGGGCCGCACCGACGCCGCGCTCTACGTCGGCTCGTGGAGCCACTGGATCACCGACCCGTCCCGGCCGATCGGCCGCGGGTGAGCCGTATGACGTCGACCGTGGTGTGGAGCGACGCGCTGCTCGGCTACGACATGGGCGACCATCCGCTCAACCCGGTGCGGGTCGAGCTGACCATGGCGCTGGCCCGCGACCTGGGCGTGCTCGACCGGCCCGGGGTGGAGCTGGTCACCCCTGCCCCGGCCACCGAGGCCGAGCTGCTGCGGGTGCACCGCCGGGACTATCTGGACGCGGTCCGGGCCGCGCCCGACGACCCGTTCTTTCGCGGGTACGGCCTCAACACCCCGGACAACCCCGTCTTCGACCACATGCACGAGGCGTCGGCGCTGATCTGCGGGGCGACGCTGGCCGCGGCCCGGGCCGTGTGGTCGGGCCGGTCGCTGCGCGCGGTGAACGTGGCGGGCGGCCTGCACCACGCGATGCCCGCCCGCGCGGCCGGGTTCTGCGTGTACGACGACCCGGCCGTCGCCATCGCCGACCTGCTCGCCCAGGGCGCGGAGCGGATCGCGTACGTCGACATCGACGTGCACCACGGCGACGGCGTGCAGGAGATCTTCTACGACGACCCGCGCGTGCTCACGGTGAGCCTGCACGAGGGCCCGCTGACCCTGTTCCCCGGCACCGGCTACGTCGAGGAGACGGGCGGCCCGAAGGCGGAGGGCAGCGCGGTGAACGTGCCGCTGCCGCCGGGCACCGGTGACACCGGCTGGCTGCGCGCCTTCCACGCGGTGGTGCCGTCGGTGGTGCGCGCGTTCCGGCCGCAGCTCGTCGTGCTGCAGGCCGGGGCGGACTCGCACCGGCTGGACCCGCTGGCCAACCTGCGGCTGACCGTGGACGGGCAGCGGGCGGCGCAGCTCGCGGTGCGGGCGCTGGCCGACGAGGTGTGCTCCGGGCGGCTGGTGGCCACCGGCGGGGGCGGATACGCCCTGGTCGAGGTCGTGCCGCGGACCTGGGCCCACCTGCTGGCGATGGTGACCGGCGAGCCGCTGGACCCGGCGACCCCGCTGCCGGAGTCGTGGCGGGCGCTGGCCGCCGCGCGGGTGCCGGGACGGGACGTGCCGAGCACGCTCACCGACGGCGGCGACGTCGCGTACACCCCGTGGCAGCCCGGATCGGACGGCGACCGGCTCGACCAGGCGATCATGGCGGCCCGCCGGGCGGTCTTCCCGCTGCACGGGCTCGACCCGCACGATCCGCGGGACTGAGCCCGTGACCGGCGCGGATGTGCTGCTGTCCGACGGCACCACGGTCCACCTGCGGCAGATCACGCCGCAGGACGCCGACGCGGTGGTGGCGATGCACTCGCGCTTCTCCGAGCGCACCCGCTACCTGCGCTACTTCTCGCCGTACCCCCGGATTCCCGCGCGCGACCTGCACCGGTTCGTCAACGTCGACCACCTCGACCGGGAGGCGTTCGTGGTCGCCGCGGGCGAGCGGCTGGTCGCGGTGGGCCGCTACGAGCGGCTGGGCGAGGGCGCGGTCGACGCCGAGGTCGCGTTCGTGGTCGAGGACGCCTACCAGGGCCGCGGCGTCGGCTCGGTGCTGCTGGAGCACCTGGCCGCAGCGGCAGCCGGGGCGGGTATCACCCGGTTCGTCGCCGAGGTGCTGCCGGAGAACGGCGCCATGCTGCGCGTGTTCACCGACGCCGGGTACGAGGTGACCCGCCGCTACGCCGACGGTGTGGTGACGATGACGTTCCCGGTCGCGCCCACCGAACGCTCCCGCGCCGTGCAGGCCGACCGCGAGCAGCGCACCGAGGCCCGCTCGGTGGCCCGCCTGCTGCGCCCGCGCGCGATCGCCGTCTACGGCGCGAGCGCGTCCGGCCGGGGCGTCGGCGCGGCCGTGCTGGCCCACCTGCGCGCGAGCGGCTTCACCGGCCCGGTGCACCACGTACACCCGGACGGTCCGCTGTGGTCGCTCCGCGACCTGGCGGACGAGCCGGGGATCGACCTCGCGGTCGTGGCGACACCTCCGCTCGCGCTGCCGGGCGTGCTGGCCGACGCCGCCGCGGCCGGGGTGCACGGGCTGCTCGTGCTCACCGAGATGGACCCGGCACAGCGCCGGGACCTGGTGCGGGCCGCGCGGATCGCGGGCATGCGGGTGATCGGGCCGGGCAGTCTCGGCATCGCCGACCATGCCGTACGCCTCAACGCCACGCTCGTGCCGCGCCTGCCCGGCCCCGGCCGGGTGAGCCTGTTCTGCCACTCCGGCACGCTGGGCCTGCTGCTGCTCGCCGAGGCCGAACGGCGCGGGCTGGGCATGAGCGGGTTCGTCAGCGCGGGCCGCCGCGCCGACGTGTCCGGCAACGACCTGATGCAGTTCTGGGCCGAGGACCCGGACACCGACGTCGTCGCGATGTACCTGGAGTCCTTCGGCAACCCGCGCAAGTTCGCCCGCATCGCCCGCGCCACCGGGCGGCACAAGCCGATCGTGATGCTCGCCGGGCACACCGGCCACGGCGGCTCCGTCCTGGACGAGGCCGCGATGCAGGCGCTGCGGGCCCACTCCGGCGTCATCGAGGTCGGCACCGTCGGCGAGCTGTTCGACGTGGCGACGCTGCTGGCCGCCCAGCCGCTGCCGGCCGGTGACCGGATCGGCGTGGTCAGCAACGCGTTCGCGCTGTCCGCGCTGGCCTCGGCCGAGATCAGGGCCGCCGGGCTGCGCGTCGGCCGCTCCGGCGCGGTCGGTCCGGCGGCCGGTCCGGACGAGCTGGCCGCCGCGGTGTACGCCGCGCTGCACAGCGACGACACCGACGCGGTCGTGGTGGTCGTCGCGCCGCCGCTGCCCACCGGGCCGCTCGCCGCCGACCAGAGCGCGGAGACGGCGCTGCTGGGCCCGTACGCCGACGCGCTGGCCAAGGCCGTGGACGAGGCGGACAAGCCGGTGCTGGCCAGCTTCCTCGCGGGGCGCGGCCCCGTGACGGTGCCGTCGTACCGGTCGATCGAGGAGGCGGTCCGGGCACTCGCGCAGGTGACCCGGCGCGCCGCCTGGCTGCGCGAACCCGCGGGCACGCTGCCGCCCGCCCCGCCCGGTGCCGACCCGAACGCGCCCGACCTGGACACGCTGCTCACCTCGTACGGCATCCCCGTCGTGCCGAGCACCCGCGCGGCCGGAGCCGACCAGGTCGCCGCCGCCGCTTCCGGGTACGCGGCCCCGGTGGCCCTCAAGGTCGCCGACCGGCCCAACCGCATCGACCTCGGCGCGGTACGCCTCAACCTCGGCGGCCCGGACGAGGCCCTGCGCGCCTACGCCGACCTGGAGCAGCTGTTCGGAGCCGATGTCGAAGTATTGGTACAGCCCATGGTCGCGCCCGGCGTGGCCTGCGTGGTCGAGGTCGTCGACGACCCCGCGTTCGGCCCGGTCGTCGGCTTCGGCCTGGCTGGTCCCGTGACCGAACTCGTCGGCGACCGTGCCTGGCGGGCCGCCCCGCTCACCGACACCGACGCCACGGACCTGGTGCGGGCACCGAAGGCCGCCCCGCTGCTGGCCGCCGCCGACGCGGACGCGCTGGCCGCGCTGCTGGTCCGCATCGGGCAACTGGCCGCCGACACGGCCCGCCTGCGCCACCTCGTCTTCAACCCGATCCTGGTGCACCCGACCGGCGTCTCCGTCCTGCATGTGCTGGGCGAACTCGCCGCCTCCACCCCCCGCCCCGACACCGGTCCCCGCCAGCTGCGCTGAGGGAGGGCGCCGTCAGGCGCTCTCCAGGGCTCCTGCCCACTGTCTCGGGCACGTGCTCGGTGGGCCGGCGCCCCCGTGCGCGCCGGCCCACCTGGTTCATGGCGTCGGCCCGGCCGTGACTGGAACAGGCGCTGCGGGGACCGGATCCTGGCAGGTCGTCGGGTCGAGGCGGTCGCACTGCGGGGGCAGGAGGTCGGTGAACTCCGTCGTGGCCAGCAGGGTGCCTGCGGCGTCGTACGCCCGGACGGTCACCGTCGCCTTCGGCGGCACGAGCCGCCAGCCGACCCCCTTGGTCAAGGCGATCTGCGTGGCCCGGCCGTCCTGGACCAGGTCTGCCCGCACCGCCGACGGCGGAGCGATGATCTGCAGGCGTTCGTTGTCCTCGGCCACGTAACTCGGCAGCCGCAGCACGATCAGGGCGTGCGCCGGGTCGGCGGCGAAACCGGAGGCGGTCTGCTGGTCGCGCCAGTCACCTGCCCCGTCGACGAAGCCGGTCGTGTAGGGGCCGCCGCCATCCGCGCTCACCACCTGCACGGTGACGGCCTGTACCAGCCCGTCGGCCGCACCCGGTGCGGGAACCTGCTCGCTCCACAGCACCCGCATCGTGACGTCGGTGTCCGCGAGCTGCGTCAGGTTGGCAAGGCTGCTAGCCACCTCCCGCGCGGCGTCGGGAAAGGGCGTGCCGCGCCCACCGTAGGGCACCGGGTCGACGTCTGTCGTGGCGTACGTCGAGGGGTACGCGGTGACCTCGCGCAGCACCTTGTCGCCGAGCCGGACCCGCAGCCGCTGTTGCGCGGTGACGTTGACGATGGCGAGGTAGCCGTCCAGGGCGGGCACCTCGGTCCAGGTGCGGGTGACCCCGGTCGAGGTCCACTGCGACTGCGCCCGCTCGTAGATCGCACCGGTCGGTCCCAGCAGCAGGAACGTGTTCTCGGCTTGCGGCCCCTCCTCGCCCCTGATGTGTGTCTGCGCGACGGCCTCCAGTGCGCCGGATCCGCTCAGGGACAGGTCTTCGGGACGCTCGGCGGCGTTGCCGAGGAACGTCGCCAGCAGCGGCCACCCGTCCATGCCCGCCGCCATCACGTAGCGCCGCATGCCGATGTCGCCGGCGAACAGCACCTTGATCCGGTCGGGGTCGGTGGGCATGTACGGACCGCCGGCCGGATTGTCGCGCGACGGACCGACCTCGTTCGCCGCACGCCGCCGCATCACGGCCAGGAACGCGCCGTCCCCGGCGAGGCTGCCCCGGGTGGGGGAGTTCAGCAGCGGAAGCAGCGCGGCGGGCACGGGCGGTGCGGCGTAGTGCGGGCCGTCCATCGGGGCCAGCAGCCAGATCGTCGGCGTGGTCACCAGCAGCACGAAGACGACCGCGAACGCGGTCACCCGGCGCTGCTGCCGACGGCGGCGCAGCCTCACCACCCGGGCGTACGGGTCGGGCCGCGCGATGACGTCGTCGGAGTGCCGGTCCAGGGTGGCCCGGAGTTCGTCGATCATGTCAGTTCTCCCCGTTCCGGGTGGCCATCGACGGTTCCGGCACCAGCTCGCGCAACCGGTCCAGGCCACGTGAGGCGTGACTCTTCACCGTGCCCACGCTCACGCCGAGGATCTGCGCGGTCTCCTGCTCCGAGCGGTCCTCCCAGTAGCGCAGCACCAGCACCGCCCGCATGCGCACCGGCAGCCGGCGCAGCGCGGACCACAGCTCGTCGCGGTCCTCGATCGCGGGATCGTGCCCCGGGCGGTCCGGCAGCACGGCAGTGACGATCTCCCGGATCGGCCGTCGCCAGACGTTGGCCAGCTGGTTGATCATGATTCGGCGCAGGTACGCCTCCGGGTGGTCCATCCGCCGCCATTTCGGCAGTGCGGCCGCCAGAGCGTTCTGCAACAGGTCCTCCGCCCGGTCGCGGGAGCCGCAGAGCAGGTACGCCGTGCGTAACAGTGCCGTGTAGCGCTGCTGGACGAACGCCTCGAAGTCGTCGTCGGGCATCGGGCCGGTCTCCCCTCGTGTGTCCACCCGCACGAACACGCGACCGTCCACAAAGGTTGAGTCACGGTGGAGCCCGGACACGGCACAGCCCCGGCCACCGGGCCGGGGCTGTGCGCTGATCTGGTGCGGGACGTCAGGCGGCGTACACCGACAGGCGCTCGGCGCGCTCGCCGCTGCGCAGCTTCAGCAGCGTGGTCTTCTCGATCTGGCGGATGCGCTCGCGGGACAGGCCGAACTCCTTGCCGACCTCGTCCAGGGTGCGCTGGCGGCCGTCGTCCAGGCCGAAGCGCAGCCGGATCACGGCCTGCTCGCGCTGCGACAGCGTCGACAGCACGATCTCGACCTCGTCGCGCAGCTGACCCTGGGCCAGCGCGTCGGCGGCGTCACCACGCGGGTCGACCGCGGCGACGAAGTCGCCCAGCGCGCTCTCGCCGTCCTCGCCGACGGCCTGGTCGAGGCTGACCGGCTCGCGGTCGTACGAGATCAGCTCGATGACCTGGTATTCCGGGATCTCCAGGGCGACGGCGATCTGCGCGATCGACGGCTCGCGGCCGAGCGCGGTGGCCAGGTCGCGGCGCACCCGGACCATGCGGTTGACCTGCTCCACCATGTGCACCGGGATGCGGATGGTGCGGGCCTGGTCGGCCATGGCGCGGGTGATGGCCTGGCGGATCCACCAGGTGGCGTACGTGGAGAACTTGTAGCCCTTGGTGTAGTCGAACTTCTCGACGGCGCGGATGAGGCCGAGGTTGCCCTCCTGGATCAGGTCCAGGAACGCCATGCCGCGACCGGTGTAGCGCTTGGCGATGCTCACCACCAGCCGCAGGTTGGCCTCCAGCAGGTGGTTCTTGGCGGCCTGGCCCTCGCGGATCACGGTGGCGAAGTCACGGTCGCCGGTGATGCCGTCGCGCTCCATGACGTACTCGGCCATCAGGCCGGCCTCGATCCGGCGCGCCAGCACGACCTCCTGCTCGGCGGTCAGCAGCTTGGTGCGGCCGATGAGGTTGAGGTACGCGCGGACGAGGTCGGTCGAGACGCCCCGCTCGTCGGTCTCGTCCAGATCGGCAGTCGTGCTGTCCAGAACGGCCACTGCTTCCATGCTCTCGTCGCTCATCGCTGTCCTCCCCGTGTCGCCTTGTGTACTGGACAGCTTGGTGTATGGCGCGTGAGACGGCGGTGAGACGATTTCGTGAATCTGCCACCATGGGGCGGACAGGGGAGGGACGTGTGGTCATGAAGCGCCTGATGCGCATGTTCGGAGTCGGCGGACCGTCGGTGCGTACGGAGCTGAAGGTGTCGCGGGCCAAGCCCGGCGGCAAGCTCAGCGGCACCGTCGAGGTCACCGGCGGGGATCACCAGGTGTCCATTGGATACATCGCGTTGACGCTGGTCACCGACGTCGGTGTGCAGGGCGGCCTGCTCGGCGACCAGTCCGTCGGCGAGATCAGCCGGCAGAAGGTCGTGGAGGGTTTCACGCTGGGCGCGCGGGAGCGTCGGGTATTCGACATCACCTGCGACGTGCCGCTGGAGACCCCGCTGACCCGTGCCTTCGGGCAGCAGATAGCCGGGATGAACGTCGGCCTGCGTACCGAGCTGGAGGTGGCCCGCGCCGTCGACCGGACCGACCTCGACCCGGTCGAGATCGACCCGATGCCCGCCCAGCAGCACATCCTCGACACGCTGAGCAAGCTCGGCTTCCAGTTCGTGAAGGCGCACATGGAGAAGGGTCGCCTGCGCGGCCTGCCCCAGTCGCTGCCCTTCTACCAGGAGATCGAGTTCCTGCCCGGCACCGCGTACGCGGCCCAGGTGCGCAACCTGGAGGTCACCTTCGTCGCCACGGACCGCAAGCTGCACGTGGTGATGGAGCTGGACCGCAAGGTCGGCCCGCTGGCCGACCGCGAGATCTTCGGCCGCTTCACCGTCGACCCCGCCACCATCGCCGACACCGACTGGCGCGGCCTGCTCAAGGACTGGCTCACCGAGTCCACCACCCGCAAGGGCCCCCTGTTCTAGGGGCCGCCCTGAATTTTCGGCGCCCTGCCGCCACCCTGCCGCCGTGATCGATCTGCGGCGGCGGGGGTGGTGGGTCAGAGGTCGATGATGAGGGTGTTGGGGCCGACGTTGACGGACTCGACCAGCATCTGGGTGCGGAATCGTCCCGTCTCGACGGTCGCGCCGCGGGCGCGCAGCGCCGCCACGAACGCGGTGAACAACGGTTCGGCGACCTCGGCGGGGGCGGCGGCCTGCCAGGTGGGGCGGCGGCCCTTGCGGGCGTCGCCGTAGAGCGTGAACTGGCTGACCACCAGCAGTGGCGCACCGACGTCGGAGGCGCTGCGCTCGCCGTCGAGCAGGCGCACCTCGTACACCTTGCGGGCCATCGTCTCGACGGTGGCCCGGGTGTCGCCGTGCGTCACCCCCAGCAGCACCAGCAGCCCGTCCTTGATCTCCCCGACGATCTCCCCGGCGACCGTCACGCTCGCCCGACTGACCGTCTGCACCACCGCACGCATCCCCCTAGCCTGCCCTGCCGAAGTCGATCACGGCGACAGGGTGGCGACAGGGCGCCGAACACGTCGACAAGTTGATGATCAACTTGGTCCGTGGTCAGGCCCGCACGCCGACCCTGGGGCGGCCGTAGGCGGGCGAGGTCACGTGGGGAGGAGGAGCCCGCGTTCGACGAGGTGGTCCAGGACAGGGAGGAGGGCGGTGGCGAGGTCTTCGACAGGGGCCTCGTGGGCGGTGGCGAGCAGGGAGATCTGGTCGTGCAGGGGGAGGGTGCCGTCGGTGCCGCTGACCAGGGCGAGGATGAGGGGGTCGATCTCCTCTACCCAGCGCAGGCCCTCGGGCATGGCGAGGAGCTGGCGGTCGACGATCCAGCCGTCGTCGCTCATGGTGGCCTCCTGGCGCAGCTGGAGGCCGTCGACGCGGCGGTAGCGGGCCGACAGGAGCTGGTCGCGGTCGCGGGCGTCGAGCCAGTCGCGGCGGGCGAACCATTCCGCGACGCGGTCGCCGAGCGGGGCCTGCACCTGCTGGCGCAGGTCCTCGCAGACCACCGACGGGTCGGCCTTGCCGCCGTTGCGGGCGGTGACCAGGCCGAAGCCGATCGCCTCGACGCCGTGCGCGGCGAACCAGTCCAGCCACTGCGCGGCCCGCTGCGCGTCGTGCTTCTCGCTCGCGTCGGCCAGCCACAGGCGTACGTAGTCCAGCGGGTCGCTGACCTCGCGCTGGATCGCCCACAGGTCCATACCGGTGCCCGCGAACCAGCCCGCGACCCGGTCCTCCCAGTCCTCGCCCTTCACGTGTACCCAGTTGGCCAGGAACTGCAGCGTGCCGCCCTCGTTGAGCAGGGTCGGCGCGGCACCGGCGAGTTCGGCGCACACGCCGTCGCCGGCCCGGCCCGAGTCGCGGTAGACGTGCGTGGCCAGGCCGGGGCCGACCACGAACGGCGGGTTGCTGACCACCAGGTCGAACCGGCGGTCCGCGACCGGGGCCAGCATGTCGCCCTGCAGCAGCTCCCAGCTCATGCCGTTGAGCGCGGCGGTCGTCGCGGCGAAGCGCAGCGCGCGCGGGGACAGGTCGGTGCCCGTGACGGCACGCGCGTGCGTGCTCAGGTGCAGCGCCTGCACGCCGCAGCCGGTGCCGAGGTCGAGCGCCGTGCCGACCGGGGTGCGCACGGTCGCCCCGGCCAGCGTCGTGGACGCGCCGCCGACCCCGAGCACATGGTCGGCGGCCAGCTGGCGGCCCGGCTGGGCGGGCAGGTCCGACAGGACCCACCAGTCGCCGTACGGCTCCAGGTCGACGCCAGCCGCGAGGCCGCCGTCGCCGAGCACCAGCAATCCGGCCGTACGCGCCGCAGCCGGTGACAGTGGGGCCAGCGCCGCCGCGACGGCCGACTCCGGTTCGGTCTGCCCGCAGATGAACAGCCGGATCAGCGTGTCCAGCGGGTCACCCGAACCGGTGATCCGCAGCGCGGCCCGGAAGTCGCTGCGGCCCGCGTCGGCCGCCGCCTGCGGCCCGAGCCGGTCGGCGATGCCCGAGGCGGTGAACCCGGCGCGGGTCAGCGCGGTTCGCAGATGATCGATGTCAGCGGTCTCCAGCAGCGTCTGCACCCTGACATCGTGCACCAACGCGTGGTGCGCGGTGCACTAACCTCCTCCGCATGGCACAGGTATGGGCGCACTGGCACACCGTATTGCTCACTACGGCGGCGCTGGTGCCCCTGACCCTGCTCATCGTCGCCGCCCTGGTCCGGTATCGGACACAGGCGGGCGTGCCGCTTGGGCTCGCGTGGCGGTGGTCGCTGGCCGAGGGCGCGATGGTGCTCGGCACGCTGCCCTGGGTGTGGATGACGATGACCCCTCAGCAGGTGCCGCCGGACACCACGCTGCTCTACCTGGTGCCGCTGAGTGACCTGGGCCAGCAGTTCACGATGCCGCTGCCCTGGCTGATCGCCCAGATCGGCGGCAACCTGCTGGTCTTCTTCGCGCTCGGCGCGGGCGCGCCGGTTCGCTTCCCGGCGCTCGCCTCGCCCCTGCGACTGCTGCTGCTCGGGGCGGCAGGGTCGGTGGTGATCGAGGTGACCCAGCTGCTGTTCGTCACCGACCGGGTGTGCAGCATCGACGACGTACTGGTCAACGCGGTGGGCTGCCTGCTCGGCGGCCTGGTCACCCGTCCCTGGTGGTCCCGCGCCCGCGTCCCCGTCCCGGCCTGACCACACCCTGCCACGCGTGCCTCGCCCGCCGAGCGCGCCAAGATCGGCCGACTTGCCGGGCACCTGTGCGTATCTTGGGCGTGTTTTCGCCCGGTTGCCTGGCAAATCGAGCGATCTTGGCGGACAGGCGCGGTGCGGGCTTGCGGGGGACGGGTTTCTGGCAGGCTGTACGCCATGACGAAGCTCTGGCTCGCGCAGGAGACTGCCGCCGACGAGATGCTGCAGCACGACCCGCTCGCCCTGATCGCCGCCATGCTGCTCGACCAGCAGATCCCGCTGGAGAAGGCGTTCGTGGGGCCGTACCGGCTGGCCGAGCGCATGGGGGTGCAGCGGCTCGACGCGGCGCAGGTCGCCGACTACGAACCGACCGCTTTCGCCGAGCTGTTCTCGCGCCCGATCGCCATCCACCGGTTCCCCGGCTCGATGGCCGAGCGCACGCAGAAGCTCGCCCGCGCCATCGTCGACGAGTACGACGGGGACGCCGCCACGATCTGGACCGGGGCCAAGGACGGCAAGGACCTGTTCAAGCGGCTGTCCGCGCTGCCCGGCTTCGGCAAGATGAAGGCGCAGATCTTCATCGCGCTGCTGGGCAAGCAGTTCGGCGTACAGCCGGAGGGGTGGCGCGAAGTCGCCGGGGCGTACGGCGAGGAGGGCTCGCTGCGCTCGGTCGCCGACATCCGTGACGCCGCCTCCCTGGCCAAGGTCCGCGAGTTCAAGAAGCAGATGAAAGCCGACGCCAAAGCCGCCAAACCCTGACCTTCCCGGCCTTCTGCCTCGCACGGCGTCCCAGCCCCGCGGGTAGCCAGTCCAAGATCGCTGTTTCGTGTCCAAAGCTCTGGTCAGACCTCACTTTCTGACCCGAAACAGTGATCTCCGCCGTCCGGCCCAGAAGGAAGGGCACCTTCTTAGAGGGTGACTGGTTCAGATCGGTGAGGTTGTATCCGTTTTGGGTGCGGGATCGCGCCAAGACGGGACAGCTTCACCGGTCAACCGCCTGCTCATGGTGCCGATCATCGCCCAGTGGATCAGC
>NZ_JAAOTJ010000042.1 GCF_011297335.1 Catellatospora methionotrophica
CCCGCGCCCGCCACCCCGGCGGGCGCGGCCCGGCCCGGCCCCACCCCTCGCGCAACTCTTAAAGAGTCGCGGCCTCGGTCACCTTCTGAGGCCGCGACTCTTTAAGAGTTGCGGCAGGTTGGCGGCGGTCGCGCCCAGCGCAGCGCCGAGTAGGGCCAGGGCCATGTCCTTCTGGGCGTCCCATGGGTCGCCCTGTTGGCCGTTGTAGGCCTCGGCCGCGTCGGGGGCCAGGGACAGGGCGATGGCCCACTCGAACAGCTCGTACAGGGCGCCGGTGGACACGATCACCTGGACCGCCTGCAGCCAGGCCCGGCCGCGTCCACTGCCGCGCCCGCGCCAGACCTGGACCAGCACCGGGGCCAGCAGCAGCCCGTATCCGAAGTGGACCAGCCGGTCGAAGTGGTTGCGCCCGCCGGACGGGACGGTGCCGGTCAGCGCCTGCCACCACTGCTCGTAGGGGACGTACGAGTAGATCCAGCGGGCCGCCACGGTGTGCAGCGTCAGGAACAGCAGTACCAGCACGAACGAGCTCAGCGACAGCCGCAGCCGCCACCGCGCCCACAGCAGCCCGGCCAGTGCCAGCACGGTCAGGCTGTGGTGCAGCGCCTGCTCGGCGGGCCAGCGGGGATGCCACCACGACACGGCGACGATCGCGGCGAAGACCGCCAGCGCGATCAGGTGACCACGGGGCAGGCGGCCGGCCGGTGTGCGGCCGGGGCGGGGTCGGTCGGCGAGGGCCTGGACCTGCTCGGTCAGGGCGGTGCCGGTGACCCGATCGGGTGCTGGCGAGGGGGAGTCCACAGCCGCACATGGTGGCAGTGCAAATCCAGTGCCGTACGCCCCGAACTCGTCTAGGCTCGCGTCCCGTGACCCACGCTGACGCCCTCTTCGCCCCGCTGGCCGCCGACGCCGTGCCGGCCGTGTCCCGCCTCGCGGCCCGGTGTCTCGCCGTCGACGGCGGCCTGCCGCTGGCCGCGGGCGAGGGCTTCACCGCGCGGCGTTACGCCGCCGAGGGCGGGCTCGCCATCGGCGCGTACGACCCTGACGGCACGCTCGTGGCCGCCGCCGCGATCCGGCCCACCGGCAGCACGGTCACCGGCACCGCGCTGGTCGACCCGGCTGCCCGCGGCCGTGGTCTGGGTGCGGCCGCGCTGGACTGGCTGCTGGCCGGGGCGGAGGTCGTGGAGACCGAGTCGCTGACCGACGCCGCCGCGGCCCTGTTCGCCAGCCGTGGGCTGACGCGGTCGTTCGCCGAGGACGTGATGCGCCACGACCTCAAGGAGATCCCCGACGTCGCGCTGCCCGACGGGGTCAGCCTGGTCGGCTGGGCCCCGGACACGGTGGCCCGCTTCCACGCGGCGTACCGGGCGGCGTTCGCCGAGCGTCCGGGGTTCCCGGACTGGGACGAGCAGCAGTGGACCGGCTGGCTGGTCGACGACGACTTCCGCCCGCCGTGGTCGCTGCTCGCGGTCGGCCCGGACGGCACCGACCTCGGCTTCGTGGTCTGCGGCGACGGCTGGCTGGTGCAGGTCGGCACCCTGCCCGCGGCGCGCGGGCAGGGCGTCGGTGCGGCGCTGACGGTCGCCTCGCTGCGTGCGGCCGCCGCCGACGGCGCGGGCGAGATGCTGCTCGACGTCAACGTCAACAACCCGGGTGCGGCCGCGCTGTACCGCCGGCTCGGCTTCACCACGCTGGGCCGCCGCGCTCGGTTCACCCGCGCGGCCTGACCCGGCCGTAGCGGACCGACCCGCGTGGCCGGACCGCTGGGCGCGATGTCGAGATGCCCTATTCGCACATCTTCGGCGAATCGGGTGGGCGAGATAGGTTTCGGCACCGGCGGTGCGGTCATAGGACACGTAAGGGCGGGCCCGTTCCGTGACCGGCGTTCGATGTGGAGCGCCGATCTTCCCGACGGAACAGGCACGACGTCCCCATGCAGTGGGGCGGTTCGTGAACCGCGTACTCCGGGCTGCTTTGCTGCCGGTGTGTCGAACGCCCTCGGCGACACCGAGGAGGTCTCGATGGTCGAAGACAGGCACAGGCGCACACAGTCGCCGGAAGAGGCGGCTGCCGCGTTATCGCTGACGGCCGCGCAGCGGCGCAGTAACGCCGACCCGGCGTGGGACCCGTCCCAGCCGGCTCTGCGGGCCGTCCGCAACCATCTGCTCGCCGTCATGGCGGCGACCAGATGACCGGTTCGCGGCGGGCTGATCGGCCCGCACGCAGCCACACTCGGCGCAGGAGCTGATCCGTCGGCTCCTGCGCCGACGTTGCGGAGAGGTCAGATGCGAACGCGGGCCGCGTCGATCCAGGCGAGCACGCCGTGCGCGCGGCTGCGGGCGGCCGACGCGCGGGCCTGCTCCAGCAGCGCGGCCGCCTCCTCGTCGCGGTCCTCCTCGTAGGCGAGCTGTGCCAGGGCCAGCTGCGCCGCCGCCAGGCCGGGCAGGAAGCCCAGCTCGCGGCGGATCCGGGCGGACTCCTCCAGCTTCTCGCGGCCTCCGGCCCGGTCGCCCGCCTCCAGGTCGGCGAAGCCGAGGTGCCGGATCGCGTACGACATCGTCAGCTGGTCGCCGTCGTGCGAGGCCAGGTCGAAGGAGCGCTGCAGCAGCGGCCGGGCGGTGGCGGCGTCGTCGCGTACGACCTGGTGGAAGCAGCCGAGCCAGAACAGCGTCTCGCCCTGCCCCCGCGTGTCGCCGAGCCTGGTGTAGAGGTCGAGGGCGCGCTCGAAGGCGGGCAGCTCGCCCGGGTCCTCCTCGCGGCGGTGCAGGAAGTCGGCGTGCAGCAGCCGCCCGCGGGCCAGCGCCAGGTCGGCTTCGAGGCTGTCCAGGCCGTGGTGGCCGGTCTCGGTCGCGGTGGTGTCCCCACCGAAGACGGCAGCCTCGTACAGCTCGTACGCCCGTGTCAGTCGTTCGTCCCCGTTCATGCCCACCAACCTAGTTGGACGGACGCTCGCGGCGCACCCCCGACTGGCCCGCGGCCGCCCAGGCGCCGATGCGCTCCAGCAGCTCGTCGGGCGCGGCGTTCTCGGCGTGGCCGAAGCCCGGCTCCAGCCACAGCTCCTTGGGCTCGGCGGCGTTGGCGAACAGCTGCTCGGCGTGCTCGACGGGGAAGTACGCGTCGGCGTCGCCGTGCACCACCAGCAGCGGGATCGGGGCGATGAGCCCGGCCACGGCGTACGGCGGATCGGGCACCGGGTCCCAGCCGCCCGCCGCGATCCGGGTGCGCAGCGCGACCCGGCCGACGAACCGGCCCAGCCGCCGCTCCAGCACCCAGTGCACGCGGCGCATCGGCGGGGTGCCCCGGTAGTACCAGCGCGCGGGGCCGCTGACGGCCACCACGGCGTCGATGCCGCGGACCAGCGCGGCGTGGCGCACCATCACGGACGCGCCCATCGAGAAGCCGACCGTCACGATGCGGCGGTAGCCCAGCTCGCGGGCCCAGGAGACGGCCGCCTCGACGTCGTGGATCTCCAGGTCGCCGACCGTGGACCGGCCGCCGGAGCGGCCGTGGCCGCGGAAGTCGAAGCTGATCACGCCACCGGAGCGGCCGAAGATCCCGGCGGCCCGGCGTACGGCGTCGCGCCGCCAGGAGCCGGTGAAGCCGTGGCCGACGACGAACGCCAGCCCGGGGTCGCCCGGATCGTGGTGCGCGTCGACGGGCACGCCGTCGGATGTGGTGAGGGTGCGGTCGGTCATGGCAGGTCGCAGGCGCCGTGCGGCAGGCGGGCTCAGCCCTGGCCGGGCAGGTCGGTGTAGTGCTCGACGAACGGCGGCTTGGCGAAGAACGGGCTCAGGATCGTGCGCCACTGCGTGAAACGGTCGGTGGCCCGGAAGTTCTCCTCGTGGGCCTGCACCGACTCCCACTCGACCAGCAGGACGAACCGCGACGGCGATTCGACACCGCGGGTCATCCGGGTGGTGAGGCAGCCGTCCGTGTTCGCCAGCCAGGGCCGGGCCTGCGCGTACGCGGCCGCGAAGGCGTCCTCCTGGCCGGGCTGGACGTCGATCTGAGCGATCTCGAGCACCATGACGGTGATCCTTGCACGGCTGTCGGGCTCTGGTGCGCGTGCCCTAGGGTGTCGCCCATGCTCGACTGGCTGCTCAGCACCGCGTTCACCGTCAACGGCACCCCGATGACCTGGGCCGAGGTGCTCGGCTTCGGCACCGGCGTGCTCAACGTGTGGCTGCTGGTGCGCCAGAACGTCGCCAACTGGGCGGTCGGCATCCTCAACGTGCTCCTGCTGCTGGTGGTGTTCGTCACGTACGGCCTGTACGCCGACGCCGGCCTGCAGGTGGTCTACGTGGTGCTGGGCCTGCTCGGCTGGTGGCAGTGGCTGCGCGGCGGCGAGCGGGGCGGGCGCCTGGAGGTGTCCCGGACGACGGGTGCCGAGTGGGCGGTGCTGGCCGGGGTCGGCCTGGTGGCGACCGCGGGGCTGTGGCTGCTGCTGGCCCGGGTGACCGACTCGACGGTGCCGCTGCCCGACGCGCTGACCACGGTGCTGTCGCTGGTCGCGACCTACCTGCAGACCCGCAAGAAGCTGGAGAGCTGGTGGATCTGGATCGTCGCCGACCTGATCTACATCCCGCTCTACCTGTACAAGGGTCTGTGGCTCACCGGCGCGCTCTACGTCGTGTTCCTGGGCCTGTGCGTGGCGGGCCTGCTTGCCTGGCAGAACGCGCTGCGGGCACGGGTCGCCGAGCCGGTGACGGTGTGAGCCGCGCGTACGCCCACGGCATGGTGGTGGGCAAGTTCTATCCGCCGCACGCCGGGCACCATCACCTGATCCGGGCGGCGGCCGCGGCCTGCGCCGAGGTCACCGTGGTGGTCGCGCCGTCGCGGCAGGAGTCGATCCCGTTGGAGACGCGGCTGGACTGGCTGCGCGCCGAGCACGCCGACACCCCGTGGGTGCGGTTCGCGGGCCGCTACGACGACCTGCGGGTCGACTACGACGATCCGGCGGTATGGGACGCGCACTGCGCCGTGTTCGCCGAGGCGGTCGGCAGCCGGGCCGTGGACGCCGTGTTCAGTTCGGAGAAGTACGGCGACGAGCTGGCTCGGCGGTTCGGGGCGGTGCACGTGGAGGTCGACACGCCGCGCCTGGCGTTCCCGGTGTCGGGCACGGCGGTGCGCGCCGATCCGGTGGCGCACTGGGCCATGCTGTCCGCGCCGGTGCGGGCCTGGTTCACCCGCCGGGTGGTGGTGCTGGGGGCGGAGTCGACCGGCACGACCACGATGGCCGCGGCGCTGTCGGCGCACTTCGCGGCGCGGGGCGGGGTGTGGGCGGCGACGCGCTGGGTGCCCGAGTACGGCCGGGAGCTGACCGCGCGCAAGCTCGCCGCGCTCCGGCAGGCCGACCCGGCGGCGACGGTCTTCGACGTGACCTGGGACCGGGCCGACTTCGTCGCGGTGGCGCGGGCCCAGTCCGCGGCCGAGGACTCCGCCGCCGGGCAGGGCTCGCCGCTGCTGGTCTGCGACACCGACGCGCTCGCCACCCAGGTTTGGGAGGAACGGTACCTGGGCAGTTCGTCACCGGAGGTGCGCGCACTGGCCCGGCGTCCCGATCTGTACCTGTTGACCTCGCATGTCGGGGTCGGCTTCGACGACGACGGGCTGCGGGACGGGGAGCATCTGCGCGGCTGGATGACCGGAAGGTTCCGCGAGGTCCTGGCGGGGTCGGCGGCCCCGGTCGTGGAGTTGTCCGGATCACACGAGGTGCGGCTGAAGGCGGCGGTGACAGCGTGCGAGCAGGTGCTGAGCGCGGGCTGGGGGCTGGCGCCACCACTCGGCTGATCCGACCGGACGTCCCGGATGACCTAAACGTCCGTCCGTGCGGGCGACCCCGTCTGGGTGCAGGGGTTCCCGTGGTAAACAATAGAGAGACGCGGGAGGGGAGTATCCCTCGCGACGGTGTCGTCAGCACGGCTCCCCCCGGCCCCTATAGGCCTGGTGAGATCCCGGCATCGTCGGTCATCGGCAGTGCGCCGGTGACAGGAGAGACCTCCGGGGCAAAAAGTATGCCGACCGGAGGTCTGTTCACGTGAACGTGTCCACTTGGGAATGGGCCGCCACCCTCATCGGGTTGCTGGCACTGCTGTCGCTGGACTTGATGATCATCGGCAGGCGGCCGCATGAGCCTTCGATGAAGGAGGCGACCGGCTGGGTCGTCTTCTATGTAGCACTGGCCTGCGCGTTCGGCGCATGGATCTTCTACAACCACGGGTCGCAGTACGGCCAGGAGTTCTTCGCCGGCTGGGTGACCGAGTACAGCCTCTCCGTTGACAACCTGTTCGTCTTCGTGATCATCATGAGCCGGTTCGCGGTGCCGCGGATCTACCAGCAGAAGGTGCTGCTCATCGGCATCGTGCTGGCGCTGATCATGCGCGGCGCGTTCATCGCGGCGGGTGCCGCGCTGGTGTCGCGGTTCGTCTGGGTGTTCTACATCTTCGGCGTCTTCCTGATCTACACGGCCTACACGCTCACCAAGCACGGGGAGAGCGACGAGTCGGACTTCAAGGAGAACGCGCTGATCCGGTGGAGCCGCCGGGTGCTGCCGATCAGCAAGGAGTACGACGAGGCGAAGATGACCGTGGTGCAGAACGGCAAGCGGCTGTTCACCCCGATGCTCATCGTCATGATCGCGATCGGCACCACCGATCTGATCTTCGCGCTCGACTCCATCCCGGCGATCTTCGGCCTGACCAAGGAGCCCTTCCTGGTCTTCACCGCCAACGTGTTCGCCCTGATGGGCCTGCGCCAGCTGTACTTCCTGCTCGGCGGCCTGCTGAACCGGCTGGTCTACCTCTCGCTGGGCCTAGCCGCGGTGCTCGGCTTCATCGGCGTGAAGCTCATCATGGAGGCCCTGGCGGGCAACAACGTCCCGTTCATCAACGGCGGCCAGCCCCTCAGCGCGGTCCCGCACATCAGCATCGGCGTCTCGCTCGGCGTGATCATCGGCATCCTGGCCATCGCCACGGTCGCCAGCCTCGTCAAGTCCTCCCGCGAGGCCAAGAACAACCACGAGGAGAAGTCCCCCACTCCGGTGGGCTGACCCTGGCATGACAGAAGCCCCGGCCGGCCGGCCGGGGCTTCTTCGTGTTCGGGCCTAGCGGGTGACGCGCCCCGCGCCGATGAGGGTGGCCACGCGGTGGGGGCGCAGCGGCTCCTCGATCACCAGGTGGGCGTCGCCGCAGGCGTGGAGCATGTGGCGGGTGCCGTCGGGGTGGGGCGGCGCGGTGACGAAGCCGACGTGCGCGACGGTCCCGTCGCCGGGGCCGAAGAAGTAGAGGTCGCCGGGGCGTTCGCCGCCCAGGGGCACGTCCGCGGTGGCGGCGCGCTGGTCGTCGGCGTCGCGCGGCATCGTGACGCCGAGCTGGCGGTAGGCCAGGTGGACCAGGCCGGAGCAGTCGATGCCGTACGGGGTGAGGCCGCCCCAGACGTAAGGGGTGCCGCGCCAGGCGCGGGCGGCGGCCAGAGCGGCCACCGGGTCGATCACGGGCGGGCCGCCGTCGGCGGTCTCGCGGACGCTGAGCTGGTCCAGGGGGAGCCAGCCGGGGTAGCCGCGCGGGTCGAGCTTGGCGGCGGGCTGCTCGGTGGCGACCACGCGGGCCCAGCCGTCGCGGACCTCCTCGATCAGGACCTGCTCACCGTGCAGGAGCTGGGTGAGCACCCCGGTGTACATGCGGCCGGTGTCGTCCAGGCCGGCCACCCAGGAGCGGGCGTCGCTGCACGGACCCAGGGCCGCGGCGTCCACGCCGGGGCGGGGCGCGTCGGGGCGGGACCAGAGGGTGGCGACCGGGGCGGTCACCGTGGCGATCTTCATGTCGCGCCTCGATTCAGTCGGCTGTGCCAGGAAGCGACACACCCAGTCCGGGGGCGTCGGGCAGGACCACCGTGGCGCCCTCGTAGCGGATGCCGCCGGTGACCGGGGACTCCGCCAGCCACCAGGCCGCGTCGAGGTCGCTGACGACCGTGGTCGGGTGGGCGGCGACCAGGCTCGCGGCGGCGCCGATGCCGACCGGGCCCTCCATCATGGAGCCGACGCAGGTGCCCAGGCCGTGCGCGGTGGCCAGTTCCAGCAGCGTACGGGCGGTGGTGAGCCCGCCGCTCTTGGCCAGTTTCACGTTGACCAGGTCGGCGGCGCGACGGCGGATGACCTCGACCAGGTCGCGTACGCCGAAGACGGACTCGTCGGCCATGATCGGCAGGTCGGCGCGGGCGGTGACCCAGGCCAGGCCGTCCAGGTCGTGCCGGGCCACGGGCTGCTCGACCAGCTCGACGGGCAGTTCCAGGGCGGCGATGCGGTTGACGATGGTGAGCGCGTCCCGGGGGGTCCACCCCTGGTTGGCGTCCAGGCGCAGCTTGAGGCCGGGTTCGAGGGCGTCGCAGACGGCGCGGACGCGGGCCAGGTCACCCGCGGCGTCGGTGCCGACCTTCAGCTTCAGCACGGTGAAGCCCTCGGCCAGCCGCTGCTTGGCGGTGACGGCCAGTGCGCCCGCCTCGCCCGCGGACAGGGTCACGTCGGTGGGCACCGTCAGGTTCGTGCCGCCGAGCAAGCGTACCAGCGGAATGTCCAGACGGCGCGCGGCCAGGTCGTGCAGTGCGATCTCGACGGCCATCTTGGCGGCCTCGTTGCCGACCACGGCGCGTGCGACGTCGCGGCAGCGGGCGGCCAGATCGTCGGGATCGCGGCCCAGCAGCAGCGGCGTCATCATCTCCTCGACGCACGCCTGCGAACCCGCCAGGCTCGCGCCGGTCACCGCCCAGACCTGCGGCGCCTCGCCGAAGCCGGACCGCCCGTCGGCGTCGACCACCTCCACCAGCAGCGTCTCCACGGCGGTGGCCCGGCGCAGGGCGGTCACGAACGGGGTGTGCAGCGGCGCGGAGATGCGGCGCGTACGAACTGCGGTGATCGACACGCTTTCGACCCTACGTCTGAAACAGATGCTGCAGAAGCACCGATCGGTAACGACTGACCAGCGTGACGGTCAGTTCACGCCGAGCTGCGCCCAGCTCGCCGCCGCGACCCGGCCCAGCAGCGCGCAGGCGTCCGCGTCGGACACCTCACCCGTGGTGCAGGCCGCCAGCAGGTACGGCGGGGCGTCCGGCGGGAAGATCAGCGCGCTGCTGTGCCGCTCGCCGGTGACCCAGCCGTTCTTCAGCGCCACCCGGGTCCCGGCGGGCAAGCCCAGGTGCAGGTCGTCGCGGCACTCCTGCGCGGTCAGCACGTCGATCATCGCGGCCGACCCGGCGGGGGAGGCGAGCCGGTGCGCGGCCAGCGCGCCGAACAGCGCGGCCAGGTCGGCGGCGGTGACCTCGTTGCTGATGCCGCCGTCGCGCGCCGGATAGTCCTCGATGCCGCGGTCGGTGTGCGCCCGGGTCGCTCCGGACAGCTTCCACACCTCGTTGACCTGCTCGAACGCCTGCTCGCGCGGGCCGAGCGCGCCCAGCACCAGGTTCGTGGCGAGGTTCGACGAGCGCACGATCATCCGGTGGATCAGCCAGCGCAGCGGCGCGGTGCCGCCCAGCCGGTCCCAGACCTGCGGATCGCTGTCGTACGCCGGGTCGTTGGCGTAGGCCGGGCCGCCGGGGGCCGACGAGACGTGCTCGTTGTGCACGGCGATCTCGGCGTCCAGGTCGAGCCGACCCGCCTCGGCGGCGCGCCAGGCGGCGGCCATCACGCCGACCTTCATGGTGCTGGCCGCGTAGTGCAGCTCGTTCTCGGCGCGGGTGAACACCGCGCTCCCGCCGAGCGGGCCGCACCACACGGAGGCGGTGCCGGGGAACGCGTCGAGTTCGGGCGCGAGGCTCTGCAGCGTGATCACGGTTTGGCAGCGTAACCGACGCGCGGGGCGGCGGCATGCTCCGGGCTGCACTAGAGTCCCGCGCCGTGACAGATCTGTTCCCCTCGAATCTCTCCACGCCGTTGCCGCCGCCGGACCGCACCTTCCGCTGCCAGAACTGCGGCTGCAGCCCGGCCGCGGAGATGACCTTCCGCGGCCACCGCGGCATGATCGTCGTGATGCAGTTCCTCAAGGAGCGCGGCACCTACTGCCGCAGCTGCGGGCTGGCGATCTTCCGCACCATGACCAGCCGGACCCTGGTGCAGGGCTGGTGGGGCTGGGCGTCGTTCCTCATCACGCCGTTCATCCTGCTGATGAACCTGTTCGGCCGCCGCAAGCTGAACAGGCTCACCGACCCGGTCCCGGCCCCCGACGGCTCGTCGGGCATGCCGTGGAATCCGGGCAAGCCGATCTACCAGCGGGCCACCATCGTCGGCTTGCTTATCCCGCTGGCCCTGGTGGGCGCGATCGTGTTCGCCGTCGTCGCGAGCGACCCGGAGAACCAGATCGGGCGGTGCGTCGTCGCGTCGGCCGGCGGGTCCGAGGTCGAGTTCGTCGACTGCAGCCAGCCGAACGAGGGCATGGTGACGAAGGTCGTCGACGACGAGGACCTGTGCCCGTCGGACACGATCGGCGTCGTGGAGGAGACCCACACCCGGCGCGGCCGCACCACCAGCGTCGACATCTACTGCCTGGCTCCCGGTCCGGCCTGACGGATACGGCTTCTGATAGACGCTGGCCTATGACGTCGACTCCGGATGACGGATAGTCGATGTCATAGGCCAGCGTCTATGAGAGGGGGTGCCGTGTGGCGCGGTGGTGTCGCCGGGGGGTCAGGGTTCGCGGCGCTCGGCCCAGCCGGTGGCCAGCAGGAACTGGGCCGCGATGTAGGTGACCATCACCCAGACCGGCGGGCCGGGGATGGTGAACGCGTCGGCGACGCGTACCGCGATCAGCAGGTCGGAGATCAGGAACAGGCCGCCGCCGAGCGCGGTGCGCCAGCCGAACGCCGCCGCCAGCGCCGCCGTCGACGACAGCAGCGTGCCGTAGACGGCCATCGGCACCGCCAGCCCCGCTTCGGTCAGCGCGGGCCACAGCCAGGTCAGCGCGGCGACCAGGAAGACCGCGTACCCGATCGGGACCAGCAGCATCGGCAGCCGCCGCATCCGCGCCAGCGCGCCGTTGCGCACGAACGTCGTCACGTAGCAGACGTGCGCGGTGCCGAACAGCGCCATGCCGATGATGAACGGGGTGCTGCCCTCGAACTGCAGCGCCACGTCACCGGCCCAGGAGAACAGCAGCGCGGCCAGGATGCCGGGGGTCGGCCGCACCCCCCTGGCGCGCTGGTTCAGGTAGAACCACAGCGCGAGCAGCGGCAGCAGCAGCGGCTTGGTCGCCCAGTCCAGCGGCCGGCTCTGGATGCCGGACGCGATGATGTTCAGCACCGAGGCGATGCCGAATAGTCCCAGCACAAGCCGGTCTGCGCGCATAGTTGATCTCCCAGGGGGTGACGGGTCCGCGCAGCATACCCACGAGTAGCCAGACGAGAAAAGGCCCCCGCCCGCAGGTGCGGACGGGGGCCTTTCGGCCGGTGTTACCGGTCAGGCGTGCTTGCGGCGGGCGGCGAGGCGGCCGCGCTGCGTCTGGTCGAGGATGACCTTGCGGATGCGTACGGCGGCCGGGGTGACCTCGACGCACTCGTCCTCGCGGCAGAATTCGAGGGCCTGCTCCAGCGACAGCTTGCGCGGCGGGATCAGCTTCTCGGTCTCGTCGGAGGTCGACGCCCGCATGTTGGTGAGCTTCTTCTCCTTGGTGATGTTGACGTCCATGTCGTCGGAGCGCGAGTTCTCGCCGACGATCATGCCCTCGTACACCTCGGTGGTCGGCTCGACGAACAGCGTGCCGCGCTCCTGCAGGTTCGTCATCGCGAACGCGGTCACCACGCCGGAGCGGTCGGCGACCAGCGAGCCGTTGTTGCGGGTGCGCAGCTCGCCGAACCACGGCTCGTACTTCTCGAAGACGTGGTGCAGGATGCCGGTGCCGCGGGTGTCGGTCAGGAACTCGGTCCGGAAGCCGATCAGGCCACGGGCCGGGACCAGCCACTCCATCCGGATCCAGCCGGTGCCGTGGTTGACCATCTGCTCCATGCGGCCCTTACGGGTGGCCAGCAGCTGGGTGATCACGCCGAGGTGCTCCTCGGGCGAGTCGATGGTCAGGCGCTCGACCGGCTCGTGCAGCTTGCCGTCGACGGTCTTGGTGACCACCTGCGGCTTGCCGACGGTCAGCTCGTAGGACTCGCGGCGCATCTGCTCGACGAGGATGGCCAGCGCCAGCTCACCACGGCCCTGCACCTCCCACGCGTCGGGGCGCTCGGTCGGCAGGATGCGCAGCGACACGTTGCCGATGAGCTCCTTGTCGAGCCGGTCCTTGACCATGCGCGCGGTGACCTTGGCGCCCTTGACCCGGCCGACCAGCGGCGAGGTGTTGGTGCCGATGGTCATCGAGATGGCGGGCTCGTCGACGGTGATCAGCGGCAGCGGGACCGGGTTCTCCGCGTCCGCGAGCGTCTCGCCGATCATGATGTCGGCGATGCCGGCGACGGCGATGATGTCGCCGGGGCCCGCCTCCTCGGCCGGCTTGCGCTCCAGCGCCTCGGTCATCAGCAGCTCGGAGATGCGTACGTTCTGCTGGGTGCCGTCGGTCTTGCACCACACGACGGTCTGGCCCTTGCGGATGCGGCCCTCGCGGACCCGGCACAGCGCGAGGCGGCCCAGGAACGGCGACGCGTCGAGGTTGGTGACGTGCGCCTGCAGCGGCGCGCCCTCGGTGTAGGTCGGCGCGGGGATGGTGTCGAGCAGGGTCTGGAACAGCGGCTGCAGCGAGTCGCTGTCGCTGGGGACCTTGCCGTCCTCCGGCTGGGTCAGCGAGGCGATGCCGTCACGGGCGCAGGCGTACACGATCGGGAAGTCGATCTGGGCCTCGTCGGCGTCGAGGTCGAGGAACAGCTCGTAGGTGTCGTCCACGACCTCCTTGATCCGCGCGTCGGGCCGGTCGACCTTGTTGATGACCAGGATGATCGGCATGCGGGCCTTGAGCGCCTTGCGCAGCACGAAGCGGGTCTGCGGCAGCGGGCCCTCGGAGGCGTCCACCAGCAGGATGACACCGTCGACCATGGTCAGGCCGCGCTCGACCTCACCACCGAAGTCGGCGTGGCCCGGGGTGTCGATGATGTTGATCGTCACCTGCTCGCCACTCTCGCCGACGTACTTGACGGCGGTGTTCTTGGCGAGGATCGTGATGCCCTTCTCCCGCTCCAGGTCGCCGGAGTCCATGACCCGATCGGCGGCCGCGGCGCGCGCGTGGAAGGCGCCGGCCTGCGTGAGCATGGCATCGACGAGCGTGGTCTTGCCGTGGTCGACGTGCGCGACGATAGCGACGTTACGGAGATCGGGGCGGGTAAGCATGGTTCCATTCTCCGGTAGCCGTGATCCAAAATAGCGGTCGGGGTCGTTCGCGTGGCGGGTATCACCCGGACGTATGGGTGTCTTTCGCGCGTAACTTCCGTTATTGGTGGTATGTCGGCCACGCCGCGTACCGTGCTGCGCACCGCTCTGCTAGCGCCATTCCTGCTGCTCACCGCGTTTCCAGCCGCGCTGGCCGCGGCCGCGCCGCCCTGGGCCGCGCCTGCCGCGACGGCATCCGGCGGGCTCCCGGCCGGGTTCGCCGGCCCGACGGCCCTGAGCGCCCGCGTCAACACCGACGGCGGCGTGGTCAGCGTGCGTTCCGGGCCCGCCACCGACAAGCGCGCGATGGCCTCGCTCGGCGACGACACCCGGGTCACCGTGCACTGCAAGGTATGGGGTGAGCAGGTCACGGGCACCGAGCGCCGCTCCGCGCACTGGGTCCGGATCGGCGCGGACCGCTACCTGCCCGACGCGTACCTGGCCTGGCCGCCGACCCACCCCGAGGTGCCGTGGTGCGGCACCGGCGGCACCGGTGCGGTGACCGCCCGGGTCGCCGCCGGAGGCTCGGTGCTCAACGTGCGCCGCGAGGCGGGCACCCGGGCCGCCCGGCTCGGCACCGTCGACGACGGGCAGGTGCTGGCCGTGCAGTGCCAGGCCACCGGGCAGCAGGCCGCCGGGTCGGCCGGCTGGCTGCGGCTGCCCGGCAACCGGTACGTCGCCGAGGCGTTCGTGCGCTGGTCCCCGCAGCGCCCCTGGCTGCCCTGGTGCGGGCAGGAACCGGTGCGGGTGCCGCCCGCGTCGTCGCACGACTTCGTGGAGCAGGCGACCGGCCCGGCACGGGACGCGGCGCGCGCCTCGGGCGTGCCCGCCTCGGTGCTGGTGGCCCAGGCCGTACACGCCTCGGACTGGGGCCGGGCGAGCGCCGCCCGCCGCGACCACAACTACTTCGACACCGTCTGCGCGCCGCCGGTCGCCCTTGCGGCGGTGACCCCGCAACCGCCGACTGCCGCTCCGCCGACCGCACCGGCTCCGACCGCGTCACCGGCCACCGCGATCTCACCGGCTCCCATGACCTCGCAGACGGCAAGCCCGCAGGTCCGACGGCAGGCGGCCGGGATCGCGCTGGGCTGCCGCGCCTATGGCGGAGCCTCGCTGCGGGCCTACCGGGATCAGGCCGACTCGTTCGCCGACCACGCGGCGCTGCTGGCCGGGGCGCCGCAGCACGCCAAGGCGCTGGCGCACGCGGGTGACCCGGAGCGCTTCCTGCGGGAACTGCAGGTCGCGAACTACGCGGGCGGCGCCCGCTACGCCGACCGGATCATCGAGCTGATGCGCCGCTACGACCTCTACCGGCTGGACGCCGCCCGCTGACCGGTCACCCTTCCGGGTGATCAGCCGCTGCCCGATCGGCCAGAAACGGCGGCCGGGGTCAACCGGCGGCCGGGCCTTGATCGCTTATGGCATGGCGGTCTCCACGGGTTCGGGCAAGAGGTTGGCAATGGTTCGGCTGGTATTGAGCGCGATCCGGGAACGGCTGGGCGAGACGGCGCTGTTGGGCCTGCTGGCCGCGCTCGTGGTGGCGGTGGGGGTGGCCGGTCCGCTGTACGCCGACGCCGCCGCCCGCAACGTCGTGGCCGCCACGGCCGACACCGCCACGCCGTCCGAGGTGAGCCTCACCGTCACCGTCGAGATGACCTCCCGCAACGGCTACGCCGCGGCCCTGGCCGAGCTGCGCGGCTCGATCGCCACGGTGCCCGCCGGGCCCGGGGTGCGCGAGATCCGGGGCGGCTACCGGCGCGGGGCGGTCACCCCCCGCGAGCCGGGCGCCCCGCTGGAACTGCTGCTCGCCGCCCGTGACGACGCCTGCGCGCACCTGGTGCTGACCGGCGCCTGCCCGGCCGGTCCGGGCGAGGCGGCGCTCGCCGCGACCACCGCGTCCCGGCTCGGGCTCGGTGTGGGCGACTCGTTCGGCTTCCAGGTCCAGCCCAGCACGCCCGCCACGCCGCTGCGCGTCACCGGGGTGTACGCCGTGGACGGTGAGTCGGCCGCGCTGACCGACCCGTACTGGGCGGGCCGTGCCGAGCTGACCCCGGTGCCGCTGCGTGCCGAGAATCCGATCTTCACGGTGCCGGAGAGCCTGCAGGCGCTCGGCGCGGACACCTTCCAGGCCACCCTCGACTACGTCGCCGACCTCACCGCGATGAGCCCCGCCGACGTCGACACCTTGGCCCGCACCCTGCGCGAGGGCGACGTGCCCGGTCGCGGCATCGCCGTCACCGGGGGCCTGTCCCGGCTGCTGCCACAGATCGTCGCGGACCGCGACACCGTGGCGGTGCCCGTGGTCATCGGGGCGGTGCTGCTGCTCGGCGTCGCGTGGTGGGTGCTGCTGCTGGGGGTCGGCCACGCCGCGGCGGCCCGGCGTACCCAGACGGTGCTCGGTGCGTTGCGCGGCGCGCCCGCCCGGCACCGGGCCGCGCTGACGGCCGGGCCGGGCGTGCTCACGGTGCTGGTAGCGCTGCCCGTCGGGCTCGTGCTGGGCCGCCTGCTCGCGCAGCTGCTGGCGTGGGCCGCGATGGACGCCGCCGGGCCGGTCGAGCTGTCCGTGACCGCGCTGGCGATCGGCGTCGGGCTGACCCTCGGGGTGCTGGCCAGCGTCGTGCTCGCCTACGTACGGGCGCAGCGCGGCGGTGTGCTGGACGCGCTGCGGCAGGTGCCCGCGCGCCGGGGCGCGGCCGGTGGCATCGCCGTGGTGGCCGTCGTGGTCGTCGCGGTCGCCGCAGCGGTGCAGCTGCGCAACGGCGACGAGGTGCTGGGCCTGGCCGGGTACGTGCTGCCCGCCGCCGCGCCGGTGCTGATGATGGTCGCGGCGGGACTGGTCGCCGCGCGGGCGGTGCGCCCGCTGGCGGGGCTGCTCGGGCGGGCCGGGCTGCGCGCGGGACGGGCGGGCACGACGCTGGCTGCCCTGTACGCCGCGCGCCGCCCCGGCATGGACCGGCTGGTCGCCCTCGTGGTCATCGTGATGGCGCTGCTCGGGCACGCCGCGTACGGCTGGCAGGGGCTGCAGGCCGACGAGGCGGAACGGGCCCGGCTGGGGCTGGGCGCGGCCGAGGTGGTCCGGGTCCGCGCACCGTCGCGGGCAGCGCTGATGCAGCTGGTGCGCCAGGCCGACCCCGCCGGTACCTGGGCGATGGCGGTGGCCCGCCAGGAGTCCTCGTCCGGCACCACCGTCGCCGTCGACACCTCGCGGCTGGCCCGCGTCGCTTACTGGCCCGCCACCGCCGAGGTCACCGCCGGCGAACTCGCGCGGGCCCTGCGCCCGCCCGCCAACCCCGCTGTCCGGGTCACCGGCACGACGCTGCTGCTCGACCTGACCGTGCCGGCGGCCCTGCAGATCGACCTGCCGCTGACCGCGGTGCTCGACGGGCCGCACGGCGAGCCGGTGACCGCGACCGGGGCCGTGGTCCCGGGCCGGGCCCGGCACACGCTGCGGCTGTCCGTGCCCGCCTGCGCGTCCGGCGACGGCTGCCGCCTGGCCTGGCTGAGCTTCCGGTTCGACCCCGGTGGCCTGGTGCTGCACGGCATCGCCCAGGACGGCCCGGCGGCGGTGATCGCCGACCAGCCCGCGATGACCGACCCGGCCCGCTGGCGGACCACGGTCGGCGCGGAGGGACGCGTCTCGCTGACGCCGGGGCCTGAAGGACTCGCCGTCGACTACGAACCGGCCGACCCGCGCTTCCCCGATCCGGAGGTGCGCGTGCAGGTCGCCGATGTGCCACTGCCGATGCCCGCCGTGCTGGCCGGGCAGGCCCGGCTGGCCCACGACCGCACCGTGCTCCGCGGCGAGCTGCTCACCCCGCTGCGCCGCCCGGTCGACGTGGTCGCCGCGGTGCCCGCGCTGCCAGGAGCCGGAACGCAGGGGCTGCTGGTCGATCTGGAGTATGCCGACCGGGTCGGCGACAGCACCGACAACATCGCCGACCTGCAGGTGTGGCTCTCGCCGGACGCGCCCGCCGACGCCGTGGACCGGTTGCGCGACACCGGTCTGGTGCCGGTGTCCACGCAGACCGCAGCGCAGCGTGCCGAGCACGGCCTCGCCGTCGGCCAGGGACCCGGTTCCCGGTTCCGGCTCGGGGCGGCGCTGCTCGCGGTGCTGCTGGTCATGGTCGCGGTCGCGCTGGTGGTGGCCGTGGACGCGCCCCGGCGCGGGGCGGAACTGGCCGCGCTGCGTACGCAGGGACTGCCGCAGCGAGCCGTGGGCCGGGCCACCCGCAGCGGCTACGTGCTGATCGTCGCGGCGGCCGCCGCCCTGGGCGGGCTGCTCGGGGCGTACGCGGCGGAGGAGTCGGCCGCCTCGCCGGGCCTGCCGGTGACGGTGCTGGCCGTGGCCGCGCTGCTGCTGTCGGCGGCCGCCTTCGTGGTGGGCACGCGGCTGTCGAAGGTCACCGGGCTGGATCTGGAGGAGGGCCGATGACCCCGCTGCTGTGGGAGATGATCCGCGAGCGGCGGGCCGCCGCCCTGATCACGTTCCTGCTCACCCTCGCCTGCGCCGCCGCCGCCGCGGGCGGCCCGATCTACCACGTGGCGGCCGCGCAGTCGCTGCGGCTCGACCAGATCGCGCAGGCCCCGGTGACCGAGCGCGTGCTCACCGCCTCGCAGCTGACCAGCTCCGACGAGACCGCCGAGACCCGCCCCGCCTCGCTGCCCTACATCGAGCACATGAGCACCGTGTACGGCCTGCAGGCGCAGGGCGTCGCGGGCAAGGGCGCCGACGCGGTGCTGGCCTCACGGACCGGGGTGTGCCGGGTGCTGGTCGTCACCGCCGGGCGGTGCGCGGTCGCCGACCGGGAGGCCGTGCTGCCCGACGACACCCTCGAACTGCTCGGCGTGCGGCTCGGCGGGGTGCTCACGTTCAGCACGATCGCCTCGCCCGACCCGGTGCGGTTCACCGTCGTCGGGACCTACCGGCGGCCGGACGCCGGTGACGCGTACTGGGCCGACCGGGTGACGCTGCTGGGCGTCGAGCAGCCCGTGCTGTTCGCCACGGACCGCTCGCTGGAGGCGTTCGGGGGGCAGGCGACCAGGACCGTCGACCTGGTGGCCGAGCCCGCGGCGTTCGCGGACACGGCCGCGCTGGCCGGGAAGATCCAGCAGGCGCAGCAGCAGCTCACGGCGGGCGGATACGTCGGCAGCACGATGATGACCGACCTCAGCGCGCGTATCGACCAGGGCGACCGGATGCTCGCCGACACCGTCACCGTGGCCGCCGTGCCGCTGATCCTGATCTGCTGGTTCGTGCTGTTCCTGGCCGTCGCCGCCGGGGTCGACCAGCGGCGCGAGGAGCTGGGCCTGGCCGCGCTGCGCGGCACGCCCGGCCGGCTGCGCTGGGCGCTGCCGTTCGCCGAGGTCGCCGTGCCGGTGCTGGCCGCGGCGGTGCCGGGCCTGCTCGCCGGGTACGCGATGACGGCGGGCCTGATCAAACTGGCGCTGCCGGGCAGCACCGTGCAGTGGGACGGGGCAGCGCTGCGCTACGCCGCGTTCGCCGTGCTCGGCGCCCTGCTCGCGGGCGTGTTCGCCCAGGTCGGCGCGCTGCGTACGCCGGTGCTCGGGTTGTTGCGGCGCAGCGGCGCGCCCCGCCGGGGCCGGTTCGCGACGGCACTGGAGGTCGCGGCGGCCAGCCTCGCCGCCGTCGCCGGTTACCAGGCCGCCGCCGCTGGCGACGCGGGCGGCATCGGCCTGCTCGCACCGGCCTGCCTCGGGCTGGCCTGCGGGCTGCTCGCGGCCCGGCTGCTGCCCCTGGCGGCGGCCCGGATCGCGCGGTCCGCGCTGCGGCGGGGCCGCTGGCGCACCGGGCTGGCCGGGTTCGCGCTGGCCCGCGTGCCGGGCACCGGGCGGCTGGTGGTGCTCGTGACGATCGTGTTCGGGCTGCTCGGCTTCGCCGTCACCGCGTACGACACGGCCGGGCGGGCCTGGGACGAACGGGCCCGGGTGCAGACCGGCGCGGCCCGGGTGGCCGTGGTGGAGAGCGCGTCGGCCGTGCAGCTGCGCTCCGCCGTCGCGGCCGTCGACCCCGACGGGCAGTTCGCGATGGCGGTGTCCCGCTACAAGGGCAACCAGCAGCAGAACATCGTGGCCGCCGACACCTCCCGGCTGGCGCGGGTGGCGAACTGGCCCGACACCGCCGGGCAGGACCCCGCCGCGGTGGCCCGCCTGCTGCGGCCCGCCGGACCGACGGCGATCGTCGTGAAGGCGAAGAAGCTGGTCGTCGACGTGACCGTGGACAGCCCCGACCCCCAGCTCTCGCTGCAACTGCGGCTGCTGGTGATCTCCGACCGGGGGCTGCGCCACGACCTGCGCATGACCGGCGTACGCCCCGGCTTCCAGCAGGTCGAGCTGGACGCGTCGCTCTGCGATCCCGAGCCGTGCCGGCTCGACGAGATCCAGCTCCAGAACATGCGACCCGACCAGCGCCGCTACGACGTCACCATCCACGCGATCCGCGACGGCGCGGGCGCGACGGTGCTCGACGCCGCCGCCCTGGGCGACGTGAGCCGCTGGGCGCAGCCGCCCGCGAGCGCCGCGCGACCGGTCCCCACGCTGACCAGTACGGCCAGGGGCCTGCAGATCTCGGTCGACTCCGCGGTAGTGGCCGACATGCGGCTGTCCGCGGCCGCGCTGCCCGGCCCGCTGCCGATCGCGGTCACCGGCCCGCTGCGCTCGCCGCTGCTCACCGCCACCGGGGGCATGGAACTGCCCGTGCGGGCGGTCGCCACGCTCGGCGCGGTGCCCCGCTTCGGCCCCCAGGGCGCCCTGGTCGACTTCGACGTCGCCGAGTACGTGCTCGGCCGCGGGACGATGCTGTCGCAGCCCGAGGTGTGGCTGTCGGCCGGTGCGCCCGCCGACGCCGTCGACCGGCTGCGCCGGGCCGGGCTGACCGTGTCCGGCGAGTACACCGTGGCGCAGCGGCGGGCCCAGGTCAGCGCCGCGCCCCGGCT
Source organism: Catellatospora methionotrophica (assembly GCF_011297335.1). Classification (GTDB taxonomy): domain Bacteria; phylum Actinomycetota; class Actinomycetes; order Mycobacteriales; family Micromonosporaceae; genus Catellatospora; species Catellatospora methionotrophica. The sequence goes on from NZ_JAAOTJ010000042.1 coordinate 20,296, forward strand.
CGGGCTGTGGTTCGCGCTCGCGGTCGCCGCGCTGACCGTGCTGCTGGCCGCGGTCGCGCTGCCCGCCCTGGCGATGTTCGAGCGGCCCGGCGGTGACAGCGGGCTGTCGGTGCTCGGCGAGCAGGGCGTGCGCACCCGTACGCTGCTGCTGGTCTCGGCCGGCAGCCGGTGCGCGCTGGCGCTGGCCGCGGTCGCCGCCGGACTCGGCTCGGCGGCGCTGGCCTGGGCACTGGCCCGGACCGTGCTGCCGGTCTTCTCCGACGGCGACACCACGTTCACCCCGCCCGTGCTCCCGGAGCCCGGCGCGGTCGCGGGACCGGTGGCCGCCGCCGTGGCGGTGCTGCTGGCCGGCTGCTGGACGGCGGCGCACGTGGTGCGCCGCCGCAGGGAGGAGGAGCGATGACGGGACTGGCCGTACGGTGCCGCCGGGTGCTGCACATCTACCGGGCCGACGGCGGTGACGTGGTCGCGCTGTCCGGCGTGGACCTCGACATCGCGGCGGGGGAGAAGCTGGCCCTGGTCGGCCCGTCGGGCTCGGGCAAGTCGACGCTGATCGCGCTGCTGTCGGGCCTGATGCGCCCCAGCGCGGGGCAGGTGCGGATCGGGCCGGTCGACATCGGCCGGGTCAGCGACGCCGAACTGGCCCGCATGCGGGGCACCGACCTCGGCGTGGTGCTGCAGGGCGCCCGGCGCAACCTGCTGCCGTACGCCTCCGTGCTGTCCAACATCTGGCTGGCCCAGCGCCGCGCCGCGCAGGTGCGCCCCGCCGACGTGGAGCGCCCCGAGCGCATCCTGTCCCTGCTCGGGCTCGTCGGCATGGGCCACCGCCGGGTACGCGACCTGCCGCCCGGAGCCGCCCAGCGGGTCGCCATCGCGGTCGGCGTCGCCGCCTCGCCGGGCCTGCTGCTCATCGACGAGCCGACCAGCCGCCTGGACCGCGAGGCCCGCGACGAGGTCCTCGACGCCCTCGACACCATCAACCGCGAACGCGGCACCACCATCGTGGCCGTCACCCACGACCCGGACGTCGGCGCGCGCCTAGGCCGGGCGGTGACCATCCGCGACGGCCGCGTCGGCGCGGAGGGCCGCGAGGGCCGCGAGTTCGCCGTCGTCGCCTCCGACGGCACCGTCCAGCTGCCCCCCGAGGTCCTGGAGAACGTGCCCCCGGGCACCCTGCTGGTCGTCGAGCAGACCGACGGCCGCCTGAGCCTGCTCATCGAATGACCGCCCGCCGACCGCTCGCCGGGCGGTAGCGTCGCTGGTGGGAGGTCATGATGTCGGGTGCATCGGTGATTGCCACACTGCGCTACCGCGACGCGGTGGCCGCGATCCGCTTCCTGCGGGACGCGTTCGGGTTCCGGGAGCTGCTGGTCGTGCCGGGCGCGGACGAGACGGTCGCGCACGCCGAGCTGACCCACGGCAGCGGCATGGTCATGGTCAGCTCGATCACCGACGGCGGCGACGGCCGTACGCCGTTCGAGGCCGGTCCGGCCTGGCTGTACGTGATCGTCGACGACGTCCAGGCACACTACGACAGGGCCGTCGCCGGGGGCGCGGAGATCGTCTCCGAGCCGAAGAAGGAGGAGTACGGCGGCAGCAGCTACACCGCCGCCGACCCCGAGGGCAACCAGTGGACGTTCGGCTCCTACCGGCCCGAGGGCTGGTGAATCCGGGTCAGTTCTCGATGCCTTCGGCCGCTTGCAGTTGTCGACCCTGGTGCGGTGTGTCGTGCCGGCTCGCAGTCGCCTTCTGGTACTCGTCGTCGACGATCCTCACGAACTCACGGGTTCGTCTCGTGCCTCGAAGCGCCCTGCGATAGGGGCTGGCGACGTGCCAATAGCGCAGACCAGGTGCGCGCTTGAACAAGGCCGTGGCCAGTTGCCTCAACTCGTCCTCGGGCAGCTCATCCACCTTGTGCAGCATCGACCAATACGACACGATCTGATTCACATAGGCATGCTGGCGGTGCTCCTCTTCGCTGTAGTTCGGCGGCACGACCTCGCCCCAGCATTCCAGCAGGGCAGGGTCGTCGAAGGCCATGGCGTACAGGTTGAGGTGGAAACTACGGCGGGCCTGCTCGCGATTGAGTTTGTTGTCGCGAGCCTGCATGAGCAACGAGACCGCGACACCTCCCAGCGTGAGGGTGCCGATGAGGGTTGCGACGGCTCCGAAGGTCTCGGCGACGTCGCTCAGCCTGGCCCAGTCGGCACCTTGCAGGTCACCGATGTAGCCGAGGGCGAACGGCGTCGCGAATAGTACGGCCGTGGTTGCCATCGACAGGAGAACGGCGACGGCAACCCGGCCATAGGTTGAACCGACCATGCCACGTAGGCCCAGACGCACATCGACTCCTCCGGCTCACAGGAACGCTTGCCCGTGAGCGTATCGACAGACGTCTAGTGGTTTGTGGAATCGGTCAGCGGTCGAACTCGCCAGCCTTCGTGCCCGCCAGGAATGATCGCCAGTCGCTCACGGAGAAGAGCAGGACGGGTCCGACCGGGTGTTTCGAGTCGCGGACCGCGACTGACGTCCGAACGTGGGCGACTTCAACACAGTCACCCTGGGCGGCTCCACTACGGGTGCTCTTACGCCACCCAGCGCCTGACAGGTCGACATCGCGCATAGATCGTCTCCTCAAACATGCTCAGAGAAGCTCTGCGCAACGGCGAGGATCCGTTGACGTGACAGTTGTGGACTTAGCGCCGCCGCACAGAGATGGTCGAAAACCAGGCTATATCGTGCGATATCGCGCGCGTCGTCGAGGTAGATGGTTCCACCGAAGCCTTCGAGATAGACGGTGTCGGGGTCTCTGTGATCAGGAAAGCGCATCACCCGGAAGGTTCCGGTCATGGCTTCGTACACGCCGTGTTCGAACGGAATCACCTGCACGGTGATGTGCGGGCGCTCGCAGGCCGCGGCAAGAACGCCCAGCTGGTCCTTCATGATCGCCGCGCCGCCGACGTGGCGGTGTAACGCCGCTTCGTCGATCACCACCCAGAACTCTGGCGGATTCGGTCGACGCAGAATTTCCTGCCTTGTCAGCCGGATGCCGACCCGTCGCTCCACCTCCTCTTCGTCATCCGGGCTGGCGGTGCGGATCAGCGCCCGCGCGTACTCCTCCGTCTGCAGCAGGCCGGGGATAAGCGTGAGTTCGTTGCCTCGGATCGAGGCTGCTTCGGCTTCAAGCTGGATCAGCTTCAGATACGGATGGGACAGCTCGCCATACTGCAGCCACCAGCCGCCGCGGCGCTTGGACTCGCGGGCGAGTTCGATCAGTTCGTCGCGCTGGGCGGCGTCGTCGAGGCCGTACAGCTCCAGCAGCACCAGCAGGTCGCTGCGGCGTACGCCGACCTCGCCGTTCTCGATCCGGCTCAGCTTCGACGGCGAGCAGTCCAGCGCGGGGCCGACCTGCTGGTGCGTCATGCCAGCGCGTTCCCGCAGCTCGCGCAGCGCCACGCCGAGGCGGCGGCGGCGCAGTGAGGTGCCCGAGGTGGCCATCGCCCTCCTTCGCCCGACCCTCCTTTGCCGACAGTGCGATCACAGTCTGCTGCGGCTCCACCGGCTCGGCAAGGGGACCCCGGCGCGTCGGGAACTTTGCTCGCGTGCCGAGTTGCAAGTTGCATCTCGCGCGTGCACTGTAGAGAGGCGGGGAGCCCTGGTGACGGTTGTGCCGGGAGGCGACATGCACACTGGACGCATCACGGACGCGCAGGCCGCGGGATACCGGCGGATGCTGCGCGACCACCTGCCCGACCCGTCGGCGCCCGGCGCCGCCTGTCGGCTGTGTCACCGGCCCGGCTGCCCCGACTACCACTATGCCTACCGGTCGCTGCTGGTGGCGGGCCGGTCGACGGCGGTGGACGCCCCTGCGGGTGAATGACCCCCGGCCGGGTGACGGCCGAAATCACGTGGCCCGCCCCCGGGCGGCCCGCGTACCGTGGTGGCGAAGGCGAGGACTGCTCGCCACGATGACTTCGAGGGAGGTGGCGCCATGTCTGTCGAGGTATCCAGCACGCCATCCTCCCGGGTGGCGTGACCCCCGTTTCACTCGCGCATCCATGACAAGGAATCCGATGACAGTCTCCCTGTCGTCCCTCGGCTGGGACGACCACTTCGCTTCCGCGTACCCGCTGTTCGACCGGCCGGACCACGTGCCGGGCCGGGTGGTGCGCGCCGACAAGGGCATCTGCACGGTGCTGACCGGCACCGGCACGGCACGGGCGAGTCTCGGCGGGCCCGCCATGATCGCGGCCGCCGCCGACCCGGTCGCGCTGCCGTGCGCCGGTGACTGGGTGGCGCTGCGGCACTGGCCGGACAACCGCGCCACCATCGAGGCCGTGCTGCCCAGGCGCAGCGCGATCGTGCGCCGTACCGCCGACAAGGACGCCACCGGCCAGGTGCTGGCCGCCAACATCGACACCGCGGCGGTGATCGCCTCACCGGACCCGCTGCCCGAACCCTCCACCATCGAGCGCCTGCTCGCCCTCGTCTGGGACTCGGGCGCCCGGCCGCTGCTCATCATCACGAAAGCCGACCTGGTCGCCGACCCGCAGGCGCTGGCCGACCAGCTCGCCGAGCTGGCCCCCGGCGTCGAGGCCGTCGCGGTCAGCGCCGAGACCGGCGCGGGCATGGACGCGCTGCGGCCGCTGGTCGCCCACGGCCGCACCCTGGGCCTGGTCGGCGCTTCCGGTGCGGGCAAGTCGACGCTGGTCAACGCCCTGATCGGGGCGACCGTGATGCAGACCCAGACCATCCGCCGGGTCGACGGCAAGGGCCGCCACACCACGACGTACCGGGCGCTGGTGCCGGTGCCCGGCGGCGGGGCGGTGCTGGACACCCCGGGCATCCGCGCGGTCGGCCTGCTCGACGGCGAACAGGGCCTCGACCGGACCTTCGCCGACATCGTCGCGCTGATCGAGCGGTGCCGCTTCCAGGACTGCGCGCATGACAGCGAGCCCGGCTGCGCCGTGCGCGCCGAACTGGCCGACGGCGGCCTCACCGCGCGGCGCTGGGAGAGCTGGTGCAAGCTCCAGCGGGAGCTCGCCTTCGAGTCCCGCCGCGCCCGCGCCCGCCGCACCGGCCGGGGCGGCCCCGCCACCCGGCCCGCCCACTGGAACTACCGCTCCCGCTGAGATCGACCCGCCACGAACGCACGCTCCAGCGCGTGCGTTCGTGCGCCTTGCCCCAGCCGCCGCGCCACAGCGGGTGGGTACGGGCAGGTCAGGGAACGTTGACGAGTGCCGGTGCGCCCGGGGCGGGGGCGAGGCAGTAGTAGCGGTAGAGCTTTTCGAGGTAGGGGCCGTCGCAGTCCTGCCAGCTCGCCTCGATGCTGGTGATCACGGCGTCGTGCTTCTCGTCGCAGCGGACGAAGTCGGCGGTGTCGGCGTACAGGATGTTGTCGAACGTGACGCAGCCGTTCACCACGTCCAGTTTCTCCGCCGACGGCAGGTCCGCGAACGTCAGGACCGCGATCACGGTGGCCAGGACGGCGGGCGCGAACCAGGCCTTGAACCGGCGGAGCACCGGCCGGGCCGGTGGCAGCGGCGCGAGGTTGGACTCGGGCTGCCCGGGGCGGGGGACCGGCTTGTCCAGGGCGAGCACGGTGCGGCGGCCCAGCACGTTGCGGACGATCGCCAGCGGCGCGAGCACGACCGAGACCGGGCTCCACAATCCGCTGATCATGGTTTCGGCGGTGGCGTCGCGCATTCTCGCCAGCCCGCAGTCGCGGCAGAACGGACCCTGGATCCGGTTGAAGCGGACGTACAGCACCAGGCCGACGTGGCGGTAGAAGCTCACCTCGGCGGCCGGCACGTGGCCGCAGATTACGCAGTCGAGCGCCGTCGGTCCCTTCTCGGGGCGGCCGGTGAGCTGCGAGTCGATCAGATCCGTCACGATCGCGAATGGTATGCGCTGCCAGCACCCCCCCGCACACCCAATTCGCCCCGACCCAGCACCGCGACGGCGGCGAGGATCTTCTGGCCCCGGGTCAG
>NZ_JAAOTJ010000043.1 GCF_011297335.1 Catellatospora methionotrophica
GCCCGCCGCGAAGACGTCACGACACGCGGTCCTACCAGCCCCCACCACAAATGTGTGGGACCTTCACGCCCGACACTCACCCCGCCGATCACAAACCAACACCAACCCGAACCAGACACCCTCTTAACGCTAAAGCGTTAAGAAGGTGCCCTTCCTTCGAGCAAAGCGCGGCGCAGCGCGGCGTGGAGGGTTAGGCCGGGTCGAGGGCTGGTTCGGCGGGGGAGTCTGCCGGTCGGGGGGAGTCGGTGGGGGTGGGGTGCGGACGCATGGCCAGGGCGGCCAGGGCGCCCAGGAGGCAGATGGCGGCCGCGCCGAGGAAGATCTCGCGGTATTCGGCGCGCAGGGCTTCGTCGAGGGCGGTCTGGTAGGCGGTCAGGGCGCGGCGGAACTCGTCCTCGGTCATGCCGAACGGCAGTGGCGTGGGCAGGTCCTTGGTGAACTCCTGGAAGCGGTGCAGGCCCCAGGCGGTCAGCGCGGCGACGCCGAGCAGCATGCCCATCATCCGGGCGACCACCACCGCGGCCGAGGCCACGCCGTGCTGGACGGCGGGCACGATCCGCAGCACGAGAGCCGACAGCGGGGCGATGACCAGGCCCAGGCCGAGCCCGGCGAGCACCAGGTCGGTGTCGAGCCGGGGCAGGCTGAGCAGGCCGAGGTCGTGCCGGGCGGCGAGCAGGTCGGCGGGCCAGCCCGCGATCAGCAGGTACGCCCCGGCGGACGCGGCCAGGCCGACGACGGTGAGCAGGCGTTCGCTGACCCGGCGCAGCAGCAGGCCGCCGAGCACCGCGCCGACCGGCAGCGCGATCAGGAAGCGGGTGAGCAGCAGCGTGCTGTCCAGGGTGTCCAGCCGCAGCAGGGTGTGCCCGACCAGTTCGACGTTGACCAGGGTGACCATGAGCGCGGCTCCCGCGCAGGCGCTGGCGGCCAGCGTGGCCAGCAGCGGTCCCATGGCGACTCCGGCGGGGTCGAGCAGCCGGGTGCGGGCGCGCCGCTCCCAGACGACGAACGCGACCAGGGCGAGCCCGGCCGCGCCGAGCACGGCGGGTCCCCAGCTGGGCAGCACGGCGTGCGCCGGGTCGGGGTTGTACAGGCCGACCACGCACAGGCCGAGGGCGAGTGCGAGCAGCAGCCCGCCGACGAGGTCGACGCGGCGCGGGGGGACGTCGGGGTCGGCGCGGTGCGGGGGCACCAGCAGCCAGACGGCGACGCCGATGAGTACGGCGAGGGGGATGTTGATCCAGAAGATGCCGCGCCAGCCGATCCAGAGCGCGACGCCCGCGCCGAACAGCGGGCCGAGCACCGCGCCGAGTTCCTGTGCCGCGCCGACCCAGCCCAGCGCGGTGGGGCGGGTGGCGGGCGGGAACAGGTCGGCGATCAGTGCCATGGTCACCGGCAGCAGCGCGCCGCCGGCCATGCCCTGCAGCGCGCGGCCCGCGACCAGCGGGACCAGGTCGGTCGCGGTCGCGGTGACCACGGAACCGGCCGCGAACGCGGCGAGGCAGGCGAGGATCAGGACCCGGCGGCCGTACCGGTCGGACAGGCTGCCCAGCAAGGGCATCGCCGCGACGTAGCCGAGCAGGTAGCCGGTGACCAGCGGGGTGGCCCGTTCCAGGTGGTTGATCGGGATGCCGAGGTCGTTGACGATGTCGATCAGCACCGACACCAGTACGTACGCGTCGAGCGCGCCGAGCAGCACGGCGAGGCCGCCCATGCCGACGGCGAGGCGGTGCCGGACCGCCCCGCCGCCCGCGAGGTCGTGATCAGGGCGCACTGATCGTCACCGGGTCGTTGTACTTGGTGAAGGTCACGGTGACGGTGCCGGCCGGGTCGCTGCCCTTGGCCGGGATGAGGAACTCGCCCTTGACCAGCTGCTTGCTGGTCGCGTCGAGCCAGACGTGCCCGGTGACGCCGGTGCCGACGCCCGGGATCAGCGCGGCCAGCGCGACCGGGTCCGGCTCGACCTGGATCTTGTAGGTCTCTTTGCCGTCGACCGTCTCCTTGGCCTGCGTGGTCGCCGTCTTCACGCTGCTGAGCAGCTTCGCGACGCCCCGGTTGGGGTCGAGGATGGCCGAGGGGTCGTACACGGTGGCGGCGGCGGCCAGCGGCAGCTTCTGGTAGCCGCCGGTGGCGCCCTGCAGGTACAGGTCGGAGCCGACGATCACGAACTTCGCCTCGATGGCGGTGCCGAACTGCTCGATCGTGGCGCTGCCCTGCGCGCTGCCCTGCTGGGTGAGGTCGCCCTCGGCGCGCTTGAGGGTCAGTCCGCTGATCTTGCCGTTGACGTCGATGACGAAGTGCGCCGACTTGACCTCGGCCATCGCCTTCGCGCCGTCGAGCAGCAGCGTCTGCGCGGCGGGCAGGTCGGCGGGCGGGGTGCTGGGTTCGTCCGCCTTGGAGGTGCACCCGGTGAGGGTGAGGGCCAGTGCGGCGAGCGCGGCTAGCGCGTACGAGGTGCGGGACATACGCGCATGTTAGTGCGGGTCGCCACGCCGGGCCCGACACGCCGCGTGCACCTCTGTTGACCTGCGCTTACGTATACCAGTTTCGCGAAGACCGCCGCAGGCGTCCGGACCGGATTCCGTCCTGCGGTCCATAGCAGACCGGACGAACCTTCTGAAATCCGGAGCAAGCGATCGGCCGATCGGTAGCATCACGGAGGGTGAGCTAACGATTTCATTTGGTAATCGTTATGGCACCGCGCCTCCTCCATCCAGGCGGAATGTGCGGGCCGCTCGTCCAGGTGGATGCCTCCCGGCGCCACCGTGTCCCGCCTGAGGAGAACCAATGACGATGCTCAGCGAGCCTGACGCATTGACCGGGCCGTCCGTCCACTGCGACCTGCCCGGACCCCGTTCGGCCGAGCTGCTGGAGCGCCAGCGCCGCCGCGAGTCCAACGCGCGTACCTATCCCCGCAACCTTCCGATCGCCATCGCCGAGGGCTCCGGCAGCTTCGTACGCGATGTCGACGGCAATGTGTTCATCGACTTCCTCACCGGCGCGGGCGTGCTGTCGCTCGGCCACAACCACCCCGAGCTGGTCCGGGCCGTCACGGCCCAGTTGGGTCAGCTGACCCACGCGCTGGACTTCCCGACCCCCGCCAAGGACGCGTTCATCGAGGCCCAGCTGTCCATGCTGGCCCCTGGCCTGCGCGAACGCATGCGTGTGCACTTCTGCGGACCGACCGGCGCGAACGCCATCGAGGCCGCGATCAAGCTGTGCAAGACCGCCACCGGCCGCGGCGACATCATCTCGTTCCAGGGCGGCTACCACGGCGGCAGCCACGCCGCGATGGCGATGTCCGGAGTCGTGTCGCAGAAGCGTCCGATCGCCAACGGCATGCCCGGCGTGCACTTCTTCCCCTACTCGTACTGCGCCCGCTGCCCGCTCGGCCTGCGCCCGGACAGCTGCGAGACCAACTGCGCCGGGCTGCTGGAGAAGTCGCTGCTCGACCCCAACGGCGGCGTCGCCCGCCCGGCCGCGGTGATCCTGGAGCTGGTGCAGGGCGAGGGCGGGGTCATCCCGGCCACCCGTGACTTCGTCCGCCGGGTGCGGGCGCTGACCCGGTCGCTGGACATCCCGCTGATCGTCGACGAGGTGCAGACCGGCTGCGGCCGCACGGGCACCTGGTTCGCGTTCGAGCAGTACGACATCGAGCCCGACGTGATCGTCGCGTCCAAGGCGCTGTCCGGCATCGGCACGCCCGTCGCGCTGATCATGTACGACGAGCGGCTCGACGTCTGGCAGCCCGGCGCGCACACCGGCACGTTCCGGGGCAACCAGCTCGCCTTCGCCGCGGGGGCGGAGGCGGTCCGGATCCTGCACCGCGACCAGATCCTGGCCAACGTGCGCGAACGCGGCGCGCAGGTCGCCGGGCGGCTCGGCGAGCTGACCGGCCACCCCGTGGTGCGCGAGGTGCGCGGCCAGGGCCTGATGTGGGGCGTGGAGCTGGCCGACCCCGGCGACGGCCGCTCGGCCGGGCAGCTCGCCCGGCAGGTGCAGTCCCGCGCCCTGCGCCGCGGCCTGATCATCGAACTCGGCGGGCGCGAGGACTGCGTCATCCGCATCCTGCCGCCGCTGAACGTGACCGCCGAGGTGGTCGACACCGCCTGCGGCATCGTCATCGACGCCATCGAAGAGTCGTACCGCGCCGCCGCCGAGGCGGCTGAGCCGGCGTCCACGCACGCCGGGGCGGACGGCATGGGCTGAGTGACCGGCGCGCCGGCAGGCGCCCCGTCCGAATGCGGCCGACCGGCGTGCCGCCCCGCTGCGGCGCGCCGGAACGCCGACCGCATTCCGCCGAACACGGACCCGATCGCCGCTGCGCGGGCCGCCCGTTCCACTCAGCCGTCCATGCCGTCCGCGGAGGGAGAAGCCCATGAGCACACGCGTCCTCGATGTCAATGATCTTCCCGAGTTCCCTGACGTCGAACCCGGTCGCAACGGCGGTCTCGTGCTGACCTGCCCGGGCTACGAACACGAGCCGCGCTGGCGGCCGGGCGAGCGCCTGTCACAGCTGTTCGAGCAGCAGTGCGACCGGCTGCGCCGGTACGGCCGGGGGGACCAGCTCGCCGTGGACACCGGCGAGGAGGCGCTGAGCTACGACGAGGTCGACGCGCGCGCCAACCAGCTCGCCCGGCACCTGATCAGCCGCGGCGCGCGGCCGGGCGACCGGATCGCGCTGCTGTTCGACCAGCCGGTGCAGTCCTACGTCGGCATGCTCGCGATCGGGAAGATCCACGCCGCGTACGTGCCGCTGGACGCGGGTTTCCCCGCCGACCGGCTGGCCTACATCGTCGGCGACTCCGGCGCGCGGCTGGTGCTGTCGGTGTCCCACCTGCGCGAGCACCTGGCCGAGGTCGACGGTGCCGAGGTGCTCTGCGTCGACGAGCTCACCGCCGAGCTGGCCGCCGTGGCCGAGCACCGGCTGACCACCGCCGAGTGCGGCGAGCCCGTCGACGAACTGGCCTACATCATCTACACGTCGGGTTCGACCGGGCGGCCCAAGGGCGTCGCCGTCGAGCACGCCGCGATCGTCAACTTCGTCCGGGTCGCCGCCGAGCTCTACGGCGTACGCCCCGAGGACCGCATGTACCAGGGCATGACCATCGCCTTCGACTTCTCGGTCGAGGAGATCTGGGTGTCCTGGATGGTCGGCGCGACCCTGGTGCCCAAACCCGGCGGAGCCAGCCTGCTCGGCCGGGACCTGTGGGAGTTCCTGACCGCGCGCGGGGTCACCGCGATGTGCTGCGTGCCCACGCTGCTGGCCACCCTCGACGAGGACCTGCCCGAGCTGCGCTTCCTGCTGGTCTCCGGCGAGGCCTGCCCGCAGGACCTGGTCACCCGCTGGCACCGGCCGAACCGCCGCTTCCTCAACGTGTACGGCCCCACCGAGGCGGCCGTCACCGCCACCTGGACGCCGGTGCACCCGGACAAGCCGATCACGCTGGGCCTGCCGCTGCCGACGTACAGCACGGTCATCCTCGACCCCGACTCCCCCCGCGCCCTGCCCCCGGGCGAGCTGGGCGAGATCGGCATCGCGGGCGTCGGCCTGGCCGTCGGCTACGTCAACCGCGACGACCTGACCGAGCGCGCGTTCATCCCCGACTTCCTGAACATCGCGAACAACCCGTCCAAGCGCATCTACCGCACCGGTGACCTGGGCCGGGTCAACGAGAGCGGTGAGATCGAATACCTGGGACGCATCGACACCCAGGTCAAGATCCGGGGTTACCGCATCGAGCTGACCGAGATCGAGTCGGTGCTGCTGCAGGTGCCCGGCATCGCCCAGGCCGTCGTCGACACGCACCGCCCCGAGCCGGGCGTCACCGAGCTGGTCGGCTACTACAGCCTGCGCAAGGACACCGTCGCGCTGGACCGCCAGCAGATCTACGCCTGGCTGCGCGAGCGGCTGCCCGGCTACATGATCCCGTCGTACCTGGAGCAGCTCGCCGCGATCCCGATGCTGCCCAGCGACAAGGCCGACCGCAAGAGCCTGCCGCCGCCGACCAACCGCCGGCTGGCCGCGCCGCCCACGGACTCCGCTCCCGCCACCGCGGTCGAGCAGGGGTACGCCGAGGTGCTGGCCGAGGTCGTCCGGGTGGACCGGGTCGGCGTGGAGAGCCACTTCTTCGAGGAGGTCGGCGCCGACTCGCTGCTCATGGCGCGGTTCTGCGCCCGGGTGCGCCAGCGCGCCGACCTGCCCTCGGTGTCCATGCGCGACGTGTACGTGTACCCGACCGTGCGGGCGCTGGCCGCGGCCGTCGCCCCGGTCGCCGAGGCCACGCAACCGCGCACCGCGCCGGTGCCGGGACGCCAGACCCGCCGCGCCAGCTCGCTGCAGTACGCCGCCTGCGGGTTCCTCCAGCTGCTGATGGGGCTCGGCTCCGCGGTGATGGGCGGCTACCTGCTCATCTTCGCGTTCCGCTACATGGCCGCCGCCAACGGCTACCTCGACCTGTACCTGCGCTCGGCCGCCTTCAGCACCGTCGGCTTCCTGATCCTGGCCCTCTACCCGGTCGCCATGAAGTGGCTGCTCATCGGGCGGTGGAAGGAACAGGAGATCCCCCTGTGGGGGCTGCGCTACCTGCGCTTCTGGTACGTGCGCATGTGCATGGGCGCCAGCCGCCTGCTGATGTTCTACGGCACCCCGCTCTACCCGTGGTACCTGCGGATGCTCGGCGCGAAGATCGGCCGCAACGTGGTGATCCTGTCGCCGGTCATGCCGATCTGCACCGACCTGCTGACGATCGGCGACAACACGGTCATCCGCAAGGACTGCTACTTCATGGGCTACCGCGCCCAGTCCGGCTACATCCAGACCGGCCGGATCACCATCGGCAGCGACGTGGTCGTCGGCGAGCACACCGCGCTGGACATCGACTCCACCATCGGCGACGGCGCGCGGCTCGGCCACTCCTCGACGCTGCCGCCCGGCTACGTGGTGCCGGCGGGGGAGAGCTGGCAGGGCATGCCCGCCCAGCCGGGCCACGCGGGCCTGCCGGTGATCCCGGCGCGCAGCTGCGGCTGGCTGCGCAAGACGGTGTACTCCGGCATCAAGATCGGCAACCAGGTGCTCACCCGCGGCCCGCTGGTGTTCGGCGCGCTGGTCGCGCTGGTCACCCAGGTGCCGATGCTGCGCGGCCTGGTCGACCGCAAGCCGTTCACCATCAGCAGCATGATCTACCTGGACCTGGTGCTGGCCTCGGCGGTGCTGTTCATCGTCGGGCTGCTGATCGGCCTGGCCAGCATCGTCGTCATCCCGCGCGTGCTCAACCTGCTCTGGAAGCCCGACACGGTCTACCCGCTCTACAGCTTCCGCTACTGGCTGGCCTCGACGATCTCCGGGATGACCAACTCGGCGCTGTTCATGCGCCTGTTCGGCGACAGCTCGTACGTCGTGAACTACCTGCGCTGGATCGGCGTCGACCTGCAACAGGTCGTGCAGACCGGGTCCAACTTCGGCATCGAGTTCCGGTTCGACTCGCCGTTCCTGTGCACGATCGGCACCGGCACGATGGTGTCCGACGGCCTGTCCATGGTCAACGCCGACTACTCGCCCAGCTCGTTCATGATGTCGCGGGTCACCATCGGCGCCCGCTCGTTCGTCGGCAACGACGTCACGTTCCCGGCCGGGCACGCCGTCGGCCAGAACGTGCTGTACGCGACCAAGGCCACGGTGCCCACCGACGGTCCGATCCGCTACGACACCGGCCTGCTCGGCTCCCCGTCGTTCCCGATCGCCCGGGTCGTCACCCGCGAGGCGGGCTGCGAGGCGCCGACCGGCGACGCGCTGCGCCGCGCGCTGAGCCTGAAGAACCGGTACAACCTGCGCTCGATGGCCTGGTTCCTGTTCGTCAGCTGGTTGTCGGCGGCCGTCGGCCTGGTGGTGCTCGCCGCCGCGCTGGACAACTACTCCGAGTGGAGCGTGCTGGTCATCCCGGCCGCGATGGTGGTCATGCTGATCTTCCAGCTCTGCTACAGCGTGCTGGTGGAGCGGCTGGTCGGCGGGTTCCGGCGGCTGCGGCCGCGGCGCTGCTCCATCTACGACCCGTACTACTGGTGGCACGAGCGGCTGTGGAAGCTGGAGGCACCGGTGCCGTTCGCGGGCACCCCGTTCCGGCCGATCATCTGGCGGCTGCTCGGCGTGAGGATGGGCAAGCGGGTGTACGACGACGGCGCGTACATGTCCGAGCGCACCATGATGACCATCGGCGACGACGCCTGCCTCAACGCCGGCGTGGTGATCCAGTGCCACTCCCAGGAGGACGGCATGTTCCGCTCCGAGCCGACCGTCATCGGCTCCGGTGCGACGCTGGGCATCAAGGCGTTCGTGCACTACGGCGTCACCGTCGGGCAGGACGCGGTGCTCGGGGCGCACTCCTTCCTGATGAAGGGCGAGCAGATCCCCGACGGCGGGGACTGGACCGGCAACCCGGCCCGGCAGGTGTGCGAGCCGCTGCCCGCCGCGCGCCGGACCAGGCCCACCCCGTGCGCGTCCGGCCCGCGGGCCGGTTCACGGGCCGCGGCCCGCGCCCTGCTCACCGAGCTGCGGGCCACCCCGGCCCCGCGGCGGCGACGCCCAGCGGGCGTGGCGGTGTCCCTGTTCTCGCTGGCCGCGTGCCGTCGGCGGGAGAAGGACCTGGCGCAGTTCCTCAACGCCGCCGAGCGCGCCGAGGCCGAAGCCATGCGCTCCGGCGAGCGCCGCAGCTCGTTCATCGTCACCCGGGCGCTGGTCCGCATGATCCTGTCGATCGAGTGGCACGGCGAGGTCGCACCCCGCAACTGGAGCCTGCAGTACGGCGGCTTCGGCAAGCTCACCGTCTCCGGGCCGCTGCACGGCATCGACGTGAGCGTCTCGCACACCGACTCGGCGATCGCGGTGGCGGTGTCGGACGCGTACGACATCGGGGTGGATCTTGAACCGGCGGGCCGGGAGGGCGCGTCGCTGCCCTGGACGGTGCTGTCCGCCGCCGAGCACGCCCGCCTGGTGGAAGCCGACGACCAGGGCGAGCAGCTGCTGCGGATGTGGACGCTGAAGGAGGCCTTCACCCGCTGCGTCGGCGACGACGGCGAGGTCAGCTTCGAACAGCTCGACACGCTGCTGGAGCCACTGCAGGTGGTCGGCACCACGCCGAACGGACGCCAGCGCTACTGGTTCCACCAGGAGCAGTGGGGAGCCGACACCGACCAGCACTGGGTGACCGTCGCGGTGCGGCGGCGGCCCACGGGACGGCGCGGGCGCAGGCCCGCCGCGCGGGGAGTGCGCCCCGCGGTCACCAAGTCGGTGGGCCGCACCCCGCGCCCGGTCACCCGCCCCGCCGCGAGCCAGGACGTGATGATGCAGATCCTGGCCGGTGGCCGGGTCACCGCCCGCAGGGTCGCGTCGCCGAATCCGGCACCAGCCGAGCAGGCCTAGACTCCACGGTCATGGGCGTCACACACCACGGCCGCACCGAGCGCCTCGACCTGGCCGATCCGACCCTGCGCGACTGGACCTGCACGGTGCTGGCCGCCGATGCCGAGCAGGGCATCGTGCTGGACCGCTCGGCCTTCTACCCGGGCGGCGGCGGCCAGCCGCCGGACCACGGCGTGCTGCTCTGGCAGGGCGTGCAGACCCGGATCACCGGCACCCGCAAGGGCGACGACCTGTGGCTGATCCCGGCTGAGGGCGACCCGCTGCCGCCGGTCGGCACGCAGGTCGCCGGGGCGGTCGAGGACACCCGCCGCACCCTGCTCATGCGCACCCACTCCGGGCTGCACGTGCTGTGCGGGGTGGTGTTCCGCGACTTCGGCGCGCTGGTCACCGGCGGCAACATGGAGCCGGGCGAGGCCCGGATGGACTTCAACCTGCCCGAGGTGCCCGCCGACTTCAAAGCGCGCCTGGAAGAGCTGGTCAACTTCGAGGTGGGCGCGGACCGCCAGGTCGTCACCCGCGTACTCGGCCGCGACGAGGCCCTGGCCCTGCCCGACATCATCCGCACCCAGTCGAACCTGATCCCCGCCGACGAGCAGGAGATCCGCATCGTCGACATCGTCGGCCTGGACGTCCAGGCCGACGGCGGCACCCACGTGGCCACCACCTCCCAGATCGGCAAACTCCAGATCGTCAAGGTCGAGTCCAAGGGCAAGGCCAACCGCCGCGTCCGCGTCCGCCTGGCCTGACCACCCCTTTTTCCGCAACTCTTAAAGAGTCGCGGCTTCCGGATGCCCCGGACGGCGCGACTCTTTAAGAGTTGCGACCGGGGTCGGGGTCGGGGTGGCCGGGGTCGGGGCGGGGGGTGTCGTCGATGGTGCCCTCGTAGACGGGGCCGTGGGGTTGGGCGGGCAGGGCGTTGGGGGGGAGGGTCTGGCGGCGGTGGCGCCTGAAGCGGTGTTCGTCCTTGGGTGGGCGGTCGTTCGCCAGGAGGACCGCGAGCCAGGGGATGAGCACCATGCCCACGCCGCACAGGGGCAGCCACAGCCACAGTAGGGGCACCTGGAGCATCGCCAGCACCGAGCCGAGGATCAGGCAGCCCGCGCGCAGCAGCATCATCGCGATGTAGCGCCGTTCGCGCCGCCGCAGTTCGACCTCCGGGCTCTCCGCCGCGTCGGTGATCAGCGCCGGCCGGTCCGCCTGCCGTTTCACGAGGCCTCCTGGTCGCCGGGAACCACTCCATCCTGCCCTCATCGGCGTGTCCTGCCGACAGCGGGCCGGATTCTGCGTCGGTCGGTGCCGGGTCAGGCCGAAGGCAGGGGCGGGCGGGCGCCGACGAGGCCGACGGCGCGGGCGCCCAGGCGACAGCCCGCGAGCAGGGCGTCGTGCTGCCCGGCGCCGGCGGCCCAGGCGGCCAGCAGGCCCGCGGCGAAGGCGTCGCCCGCGCCGGTCGCGTCGACGATCGGCACCGGC
This sequence comes from Catellatospora methionotrophica, assembly GCF_011297335.1. Lineage (GTDB taxonomy): Bacteria > Actinomycetota > Actinomycetes > Mycobacteriales > Micromonosporaceae > Catellatospora > Catellatospora methionotrophica. The sequence continues at coordinate 10,886 of NZ_JAAOTJ010000043.1, forward strand.
TCGCCGGTGACGTGCACCACGCCGGTCGGGCCCGCCCACAGGGCACCGTGCGCGCCGAGCTTGACCACGACGTCGCCACCGATGGCGTACGCCATGCGCAGGGCCTGGTCGGCGGGCTCGCCGGGACCGGCCAGGGCGGTCGCCTCGTCGGCGTTGGCGAGCAGCAGGTCGACCCCGCGCACCCAGTCCAGGAACGGGTGCCCGGCGGTGCCGTCGGTGATCAGTTCGGTGGTGACGGCGTACAGCGGGGCGGCCGAGGCGGCGTCGACGCAGGTGCGCAGGCCCGCGGCGCGGGCGGAGGCGAGCGCGTACCGGCCGGTGGGCCGGGACGGCTGGTCGAGCAGGGTGTAGCCGGACAGGTGCAGCAGGGACGCGCCCTGGGCGATGGCGGCGTCCACGTCGGTGGAGGCCAGCAGCAGGTTCGCGCCCCGGTCGCTGATCATGGTGCGCTCGCCGCCGTGCGTCAGCACCACGATGCTGCCGGTCATCGCTCCGGGGCGGACGCTGACCTGGGTGCGTACGCCCGCCTGGTGCAGTTCGGCCAGCCGGTCGCGACCGGCCTGGTCGTCGCCGACCGCGCCCACGAAGGTCACCGGCACACCCAGCGCGGCCAGCCACGCGGCGGTGTTCGCGGCCTGGCCGCCCCCGGCGACGTGCACCGTCGCCGGGGTGTCCGAGCCCTGCGCCAGCGGTGCCCGCAGCACCGCCAGCACGTCGGTGACCAGGTCTCCGACGGAGAGGATCACTGGTTGCCGGCCGCTGCGGCGATCTGCGCGGCCAGTGCGGCGTTGCGCAGGATGATGCGTACGTTGACCGCCAGGCTCTGCCCCTGCGTCGCCGCATGGAAGTGCGACAGCAGCACCGGCGTCACCCGCTTGCCGGTCACCCCGTCGCGCGCCACGATCGCCAGGCCCTCGGCCAGCGTGCGGTCGTGCAGGCCCTGGTCGAGCTGCTCGTCCTGGGGCAGCGGGTTGGCCACCACCAGCGCACCCCGGTGTACGCCCTGGTCGCGCTGCGCGCGCATGGCCGCCGCGATCTGCGCGGGGGTGTCCACCCGCCAGTCCACGCCGAACCCGCTGTCGCGGATGAAGAAGCCCGGGAAGCGGTCCGTCTGGTATCCGGCCACGCCGACGCCCAGCGTCTCCAGCCGCTCCAGCGTCGCGCCCACGTCGAGGATCGACTTGACCCCGGCGCAGACCACCACGATCGGCGTCTGTGACAGGGTCGTCAGGTCGGCCGACTCGTCGGAGGTCTGCGACGCCTCCCGGTGTACGCCGCCCAGGCCGCCGGTCGCGAACACGCCGATCCCGGCCGCCGCGGCGATGGCCGACGTGCTGGCGACCGTGGTCGCGCCGTCGACGCCGAGCGCGGCGGCGATGGCCAGGTCGCGGACCGAGAGCTTGGCCACGTTCTCGCCGGTGGCCAGGCGGGTCAGCGCCTCGTCGTCGAGTCCGGCGACCAGCTCGCCGCCGACCATGCCGATGGTCGCCGGGACCGCGCCGTTGTCGCGTACGACCTGCTCGATCTCGCGCGCCACGCGCAAATTGTCCGGGCGGGGCAGCCCGTGCGAGACGATCGTGCTCTCCAGCGCCACCACCGGCTGCCCGGCCGCGAGCGCCGCCTTGACCTCGGCCCCCAGCCGGATGCTCACATCAGTCACGATCATGAGACTAGCCTGCCGAGGGCTCCTGCCAGCGTGGCGGGATATCAGACTGGGCTGCTAGCCGGTGACCTGAGACAATGTTGGGGTGACCACACCAGTGACGAACCCCAGCACCATCGTTGAAGAGCGCACGGCCACGGACTATCGCCTCGACGAGGGCGACCACGAGCGCTTGTCGCACTACGCGCCGAAGGACAAACTGCTCGAAGCGATGATCGAGGGTACGCCGGTGCGCGCCCTGTGCGGCAAGGTCTGGGTGCCCACCAGAGACCCCAACCGCTTCCCGGTGTGCCCCGAGTGCAAAGAGATCTACGAGAACCTCTCCGAATGATCCGGCCCGCGCGCCGACGTACGGCTGCCACCGCCGTGCGGCACGGGGGTCTCGGTGCGCACCGGTCTCTCCCCCAGGAGTAGGCATGACCGCGAGCGTGGTCGTCGTGGGCAGCGCGAACATGGACCTGGTGGTGGCGACGCCCACCCTGCCCCGCCCCGGCGAGACCGTGCTCGGCGAGAGTTTCACGACCGTTCCCGGCGGCAAGGGGGCCAACCAGGCCGTCGCCGCCGCGCGAGCCGGTGCCCGGTGTCACTTCCTGGGCGCGGTCGGCTTGGACGCATTCGGCGACGAGCTCAAAGGCTGCCTGGCCACGGCCGGTGTCGAGCTGGACGGGTTGCGCCGGGTCGTCGGCCCGTCGGGAGTCGCGCTGATCGCGGTCGACGCGGCCGCCGAGAACCTGATCGTCGTCGCTCCCGGTGCCAACGCCCAGTTCACCGTGCTGGACGCGGTCGACCGCGAGCTGATCGAGAGCTGTGACGTGCTGCTCTGCCAGCTGGAGATCCCGCTGGACACGGTCGCCCAGGCCGCCGCCGCGGCCCGCGCCGGGCAGACGGCCTTCATCCTCAACGCCGCCCCCGCCCGGCCACTGTCCGCCGGACTGCTGGCCCTGGTGGACGTGCTGGTGGTGAACCAGACCGAGGCCGCGGTGCTGGCCGGGCTCGACGGCGGCCGTGACGCCAGCCGGGCCGACAACGTGCCCGAACTGCTGGCCGGCCTGCTGGCCGCCGTGCCACGGGTGGTGCTGACGCTGGGCGCTGCCGGGGTCGCGTACGCCGACCGGGACGGCACGCGGCTGGAGGTCGGCGCGCCGCCCGTCGCCGCCGTGGACACCACGGCCGCCGGGGACGCGTTCACCGGCGCGTTCGCGGTGGCCTGGGCCCAGGGCCGTCCCGTCGAGGAGGCGCTGCGCTGGGCCTGCGCCGCCGGGGCGGCCTGCGCCCAGCACTGGGGCGCCTCGACCTCGCTGCCGCTGCGGCCCGACATCGACGCGCTGTACGAGCGGGCCTACCAGCCCCAGCCGTGACCGGCGGCCGCTCGGGCGGCGAGGCGGCGCGAGGCTACGGCACCCGACGTCGTAGCCTGCGGCCGTGGACAGTTCGTCGGCCCTGCTCGTCGGGGACCTCACCGGGGTCGCCGTCTTCGCCGCCTCGGGCGGGTCAGCCGCGGTCGGCAAGCGACTCGACCTGTTCGGCGTGGTCTTCGTCGGCTTCGTCGCCGCGCTCGGCGGCGGCATCCTGCGCGACCTGGTGATCAACCAGGTCCCGCCGCTGGCGTTCGCCGACTGGCGCTACCCGCTGACCGCCGTACTCGCCTCGCTGGCCGTGTTCTGGCTGCACCCGCACCTGGACCGGCTGCGCCGCACCGTGCTCGGCCTGGACGCGGCCGGACTGGGCCTGTTCACGGTCACCAGCACGCTCAAGGCCTTCGACGCCGGGGTGCCCGCCGTCGGCGCGTGCCTGCTGGGCATGCTCACCGGCATCGGCGGGGGACTGGTCCGGGACCTGCTGCTCAACGAGATCCCGGTGGTGCTGCGCCGGGAGATCTACGCGGTGGCGTCACTGCTCGGCGCGATCGTGGTGGCGGTGCTGGTGGGGCTCGGCTGGGGCAGCGTACTGACCTTCACCGGCGCGGCGCTGCTGGTCTTCGTGGTACGCATCACGGCCCTCTATCGCCACTGGTCCGCCCCGCGTCCCCGCCTCGGCGGCGGTGCGTCCGCCGAATCCGGCTGACCCCGTCGGCCGCCTCGACCGGCGATGATCGCTGTTTCCGGTCAAAAACTCAGGTCTGACCGCAGATCATGACCGCAAACAGCGATCATCGGCGCGGAACGGGTGGTGTGCAAGGCGACGCGTCACTTTCCACCCGGCGGTCGCGCGGACCTGTCCTGACGAGCCGATAGACTCAGGGCCCCGCCTTCGAGGTGCCGCCGAGCCGTGGCCGACCCGAGGGCTCTTTCGTGCGATTCCCCCAGCTGAGCAGGAGGCTGCCGCGTGGCGCTGGCCCGCCCCGTCCCCGAGTCGTTCCCGGCGCTGCGCGCCTGGCAGCGCAAGGCCATGGTCGAGTACCTCCGCCGCCGCTCGCCGGACTTCCTGGCGGTCGCCACGCCCGGCGCGGGCAAGACGACCTTCGCCCTGCGTATCGCCGCCGAGCTGCTGGCCGACGGCAGCGTGGACGCGGTCACCGTGGTCGCCCCGACCGAGCACCTGAAGCTGCAGTGGGCGCAGGCCGCGTCCCGGGTCGGCATCGAGCTCGACGCCATGTTCCGCAACGCCGACGTGCACACCAGCGCCGACTTCCACGGCGCGGTGGTGACGTACGCGCAGGTGGGCATGGCGCCACAGGTGCACCTGCGGCGCACGCTGACCCGCAAGACGCTGGTGATCCTCGACGAGATCCACCACGCTGGCGACTCGCGCAGCTGGGGCGACGGCGTGAAGGCGGCCTTCGAGCCCGCCGTACGGCGGCTGATGCTCACCGGGACGCCGTTCCGCTCCGACGAGAACCCGATCCCGTTCGTGAGCTACGAGCGGGTGGGCGAGGTGCAGCGCTCCCGCGCCGACTCGGTGTACGGCTATGCCGACGCGCTCGCCGACGGCGTCGTCCGGCCTGTGATCTTCCTCGCTTACTCGGGCGAGACCCGCTGGCGCACCAGTGCGGGCGACGAGCTGGCCGTACGGCTGGGCGAACCGCTGACCCAGGACCTGATCGCCCACGCGTGGCGTACCGCGCTGGACCCCAAGGGCGACTGGATGCCGCAGGTGCTGCGGGCCGCCGACGCGCGCCTGCAGGTGCTGCGCGCCGGGGGCATCCCCGACGCCGGTGGCCTGATCATCGCCTCGGACCAGCAGACCGCCCGCGCGTACGCCAAGCTGATCGAGACCATCTCCGGTGAGAAGGCCACCGTGGTCCTCTCCGACGACACCGGGGCGTCAGCGAAGATCGCCGAGTTCGCGGGCTCCCAGCAGCGCTGGATGGTCGCGGTGCGCATGGTGTCCGAGGGCGTCGACATCCCCCGGCTGGCCGTCGGCGTGTACGCCACCAGCGCCTCGACCCCGCTGTACTTCGCCCAGGCCATCGGCCGGTTCGTGCGCGCCCGCCGCCCGGGGGAGACGGCCAGCGTTTTCGTGCCCAGCGTGCCCACGCTGCTCGGGCTGGCCAGCGAGATGGAGCTGGAGCGCGACCACGTGCTCGGCGGCCCCAAGACCAAGGACGGGCTCGACGACGAGCTGCTGGAGCGGGCTCAGCAGTCGGAGAAGGCCAGCGGCGAGCTGACCAAGTCCTTCGAGGCGCTGTCGGCCACCGCCGAACTCGACCAGGTGATCTTCGACGGCGCGACCTTCGGCCTGCCCGCCCAGGCCGGCACGCCCGAGGAGGAGGACTTCCTCGGCCTACCCGGCCTGCTCAGCGCCGACCAGGTGTCCGCCCTGCTGACCAAGCGCCAGGCCGAGCAGGCGGCCGCCGTACGTCGCAACCGGGCCGAGCAGACCCCCGCCCAGCGCGAACCCGTCGCTCGCGACATGTCCGCCACCGAGCGCCGCATCCACCTGCGCCGCCAGCTCAACGCCCTGGTAGCCGCCCACCACCACCGCACCAACCTGCCCCACGGCAAGATCCACGCCGAACTTCGCTCGAAATGCGGCGGCCCCCCCAGCGCCCAGGCCACCATCGAACAACTCGAAGAACGCATCGCCACCATCCAATCCTTCTGACCCACCCTCCCCACCCGCCCCCACCC
>NZ_JAAOTJ010000044.1 GCF_011297335.1 Catellatospora methionotrophica
TGTAGGCCATCATCCACGACGGGCACGCCAGGGTCACGAACGAACCCTTCGCCATACCGGCGTTCCAGTCAGCCGACCACGGAGCGATCTTCGCCGACAGACCCTTGTTGATCGCATCGATCGTCAGATCCCAGGCCTTCTTCACACCCGGATTCGTCTCCACGACGACCTTGTCCGCGTCGTAGATACCCACCGGCTGCTGACCCAGAACGGACCGGTACATGATCGTGGGGCCGTCCATCCACGCCGAGCCCTTGATGTTGGCGTTCTTGAACTTCACACCCGTGGCGATGTACTCCTCCCACGTCGGCCACAACTTGCTCACGGCCTCGCGATCGGTCGGCAGGCCCGCCTTCTCGAAGATGTCACGCCGGTAGCACATCGCCATACCACCGACGTCGGTGCCGAGACCGACGACCTCACCCTTGGCCGAGGAGCCCTGCTGCCACTTCCACGCCGGCCACTGCGCCTTGATCTCAGCAGCACCGTAGTCGTTCCAGTTGTAGAACTTGCCCGGATTGGCCGTGAACTGACCCGCCCAACCCTCCTCGATCGCCTCGATGTCGGCGGCACCGGTGTTGGTCGCCAGATGCGCGGCCAGGTTCTTGTGGTGATCCTCGGCCTTGGTGATCCGCTCCACGATCTCCACATTCGGGTTCGCGGCCATGTACTCCTTGTACAGGTCCTTGTACCCGAACTCACCGAACGTCGCGATCGTCAGTTTCACCTTGCCGCCGGGCTTCGCCGGATCGTCACTGCCACCACACGCGGCCGTGCCGAGCACGAGCGCGGTCGCGAGCAGCGGGCCCGCGATCGTGAGCAGGCGGCGGCGGGCGCCGGATGTTGCTGCACTCATGGACTTTCCTCCAGAGCCGGGGATATGTGGGCGGTGCTGATTTGCCTGTCATCCCGGCCGTCCGGTGCGAGCGCCGGACGGCCGGGGGTTCTCGGGGTTACGCCGTCGGCCTTACGGGCCGCTGACGAGGTTGACGACGTTGTTGCCGGAGTTGGCCGTCCCGCCGGTGTTGTTGATGACGCGGTTGATGGTTCCGGTGCCGCCGAGCGAGACGGTCACCATGTTGTGGAAGCGGGTGCCCGAGGTGGGCACCTCGAACGCCCGCTCGGCGACCACGGCCGGGTTGACGTTGAAGAAGGCGTAGCTGCCCAGGCCCCAGGCTTCGTGGCTGGTGACCGTGTTGGCCACCTTGTACGCCGCGTAGCCGCGGGTGGAACCGTTCATCCAGGCGGCCTGGTTCGGCGGGTCGTAGGGCAGTTCGTTCTGGAAGAAGTAGGTCCGGCCGCCGTTGCCGTTCCAGATGACCTGGTACTTCTGGTAGTGCTCGACGAACAGGCCGTAGAACGTGATGTTGTTGCCGTTGACGACCAGGCCGGTGTCGGCGGTGTTGGTGTTCCAGCCGACGCCGGAGCCGTGGTCGGCACGCCAGATCCAGGTGTGGTCGCCGATCACGTTGTGGCTGTTGATGACCAGGCTGGTGGTGGCCCGGCCGACGCCCGCGCCGCCGATGCGGAAGAACACGTCGTGCAGCGAGGTCGGGTTGGCGGCGTGGCTCGCGCTGGAGCCGGCCGGGCCGACCTGCATGAGCGTCGCCGAGTTGGTGCTTCCCGCGTCGATGAGGATGCCCGCGAGCTTCACGCCGTCCACGTCGGCGACCGACATCGCCATGACCCCGTTGTCCGGGATGATGGTGGCCAGGCCCAGGCCCAGCACGACGGTGTCGGGCCGGGTGACCCGGATGGTGTCGCTGACGTGGTAGACACCGGGCGTGAACAGCAGGTTCTGCCCGGCGGCCAGGGCCGCGTTGATGGAGGCCGCGGTCGCGCCCGCCTTCACGATGTGGAACTGGCTGATCGGCAGGGACGTGCCCGCCGGGGTGCCGGACGCCCAGCTCGTGCCGGTGCTGTTGGTGCGCAGGCCGGGCACGAACACCTGGTACGCGCCCGCGCTGTCGACGTACAGGAACGGCTTCTCCCGCACGATCGGGGTCGCGCCGACATTGGTGTAGGGCGGGCTCGGGAAGGTGTTGCCCGGGGCGCCCTGGGTGCCGGCGAAGACCATGTTCCAGTTGGACCCGGCCCAGCTGCCGAACTGCGAGTTGCGCGAGATCCACTGCTGCTGGCTGCCCGAGTTGACCTGGCCGTCGATCTTCACGTCGGAGAACCAGCCGCCGGAGGCCCAGCCGCCGTCGTCGAGCAGCAGGTTGCCGCGCACGTGCATGCGGCGGTACGGCGCGGCCTGCGACACGGCCCAGCGGTCGGTGCCGCCGTTCGGGGTCACCGACAGGTTCTCCGCCCCGCGCCAGAAGTTCTGGGTCGCGTTGTTCGGCGGGAACCAGTCGGCCTCCACGTGCACCGACCCGTTGATGTTCACGTTGTCCGGCGAGAAGCCCAGACCGAGGACCTGGGTGTAGAAGCCGACGTTGACGTTGACGTTGTAGCTGCCCGGCTTGAACATCAGCGCGTACCGCTGGGTGCCGAACTGGTTCGTCTCCTGCCCCGAGAACACGCTGTTGAGCTGGGACTGGATGGTCGAGGCCGACATCGACGGGTCGAAGATGCGTACGTTCGGGCCGAGGTCGGGGTTGTTCGGGTTAGGCGGCACGGTGCTGGGCGAGGGCTGCGGGCCGCCGACCGGGTTGAGGAAGAACGACTGCGCTCCCGTTCCGTTGCAGGCGTACTGCACGAGCTGCACGCTGTCGGCGGTCGAGGCCGCGGGCACGTCCAGGCACTTGCCGCTGAGGCGGCTGACGAAGTGGTATGCCCCGTCGGCCTCCTGCACCGCCTGCCACTGCTGGTTGTTGCCGCCGCCGTAGAGCCACAGGTGGATCGCGGCGTTGTCGGCGGACGAGGTGTTGGACACGTCCCAGACCTGGTTGACGGCCGGGGCGGTGCCGACCTTGAAGTAGCCGCCGCTGGTGGCGTCGAAGCGCCACTGCTGCGCGGCGGTGCCGTTGCAGGCGTACTGCTGCACGGCGGTGCCGTTCGCGCTGGCCGCGGCCCGCGCGTCGACGCACTTGCCGTTGGCCTTGTTGACCACCGTGTACGTGGTCCCGGAGACGACCGCGGCCTGCGCGGTGGTGCTGCCGAGCACGACCACGGCCGCCGCGCCGACGGTGGCGAGCAGGGACGCGGTCAGCGTCGTGACGAGGAGCCGCCGCTTCATGAGTACGTCCACTTCTGGTTCGCGCCGGTGGTGCAGGACCAGATCTGCAGCCGCGCGCCGTCGGCGGAGCTGTTGTCCTTCACGTCCAGGCAGGTGCCGGAGAACTGGTTGACGAACTGCTGGGTGCCGCTGTTGTAGGTCCACTTCTGGGAGGTGCCGGTGTGGCAGTCCCACAGGTGGGTCAGCGTGCCGTTGGCCGCGTTCGGCCCGGCGATGTCCAGGCACTTGCCGAGCGAGCTGAGCCGGCCGCTGGAGTCGCGGGTCCACGACTGCGCGCCGGTGCCGTTGCAGGTGTAGAGCTGGATCGCGGTGCCGTTGGCGGTCGCCGACCCGGCCACGTCGATGCACTTGCCGCCCAGGCCGGTGATCGGGCTGGTGCCGTTGCCGCCGCCCCCGCCGCTGCCGGGCGTGCCCGACCAGGTGAAGGTCGCGGTGGTACGCGCCGGGAGCGTGTACACGAAGGACTGGTTGCCCCAGTTGACCCGCACCGACTGCGCCAAGGTGCCGCCGTTGTGCGCGATCAGGGCCTTGGACCCGTCCGGGTTCTTCCACGCCACGTTCTGGACCGTGCCGTTGGCCGTCGAGTCGATGCGGTACGCCCCCGGCTTGACGAACTTGGTCAGGTGGCCGGTGGTGTAGTACTCGATGGTGTAGTCGACCTGGCCGGCCCGCGAGCCGCCTTCCTGCACGGTGATCAGGCCGGTGCAGACGTCGCAGCCGCCGTTGTGCGGGCCCATGTTCTGGTTGAGCGCCAGGCTCCACTTGACCAGGCTGCCGCTCCAGTTGCGGGTGTAGTTGACGATGTCGGCCATGTCCTCGTTGTGCTGGTTGCCGATCCAGGTGCCGCCGGAGTGCTCGGTGCTGAACTGCTTCACCGCCGGGTACTGGTTGTGCACCTGGGTGCCGACCGAGGGGTCGCCGAAGTAGCCGTGCCAGGCGATGCCGCCGAACAGCGGGTCGTTGCGGATGCCGGTGTCGGCCAGGGTGCCCGCGCTCATGCTGGCGTAGTCGCCGTAGTTCCAGTCGTGGATGAGCACCTTGGTGGTGATGCCCGCGGCCCGGAACGCCGGGTAGACGTGGTTCTTGGTGAACTCGGTCAGGCCGGAGGTGTTCCAGCTCATGCCGGGGTAGTTCATCGCGGTCGGGTTGCCCGACTGGCAGCAGTTGGGCTCGTTCTGCACCGAGATGTAGTTCACCGGCACGCCGATGGCCTGGTAGCTCTGGATGTACTTGACCAGGTACTGGGCGTACATCGGGTAGTACTCGGCCTTGAGCCAGCCCATCTGGTCCATGCGGCCGTTGTCCTTCATCCAGCCCGGCGCGCTCCACGGCACGCCCTTGACCCGCAGGGCCGGATTGAGGTTCCTGGCCTGCTGGGTGAGCAGACGCACGTTGGTGTCGTAGCCGTTGCTGCCGAAGTCGTTGAGGTTGCAGCAGGTGTCGTCGAGCGAGACGTGGCCCGGCCGGGACAGGTCGGACGCGCCGATCGGGTTGCGTACGAACGACAGGCCGATGCCCGCGGTCGGCGAGAACAGCTTGCTCATCACCTGGTCGCGGGTGGCCGCGCTGATCGGGCCGCCGCGCAGCAGGTACGCGGTGGTGTCCGTGATGGACGCGCCGCCGCCCTCGAACTGCTGGTAGGTGGTGCCCTCGTTGACGGTGATCGTGTGGTTGGCGCTGCCGCCGGCGGGGCCGAAGGCGATGTTGCCCTGCTGCTGCAGGCCGCGGGTGACGGTGCGGCCACCGGAGTCGGACGTGGTGGTGAGCCAGACGCTGACGCTCTCCCCGGCCGCGTAGGCCGAGGGGGCGATCACCGAGCCGGTCACCAGGAACGCGGTCGCCGCAGTGGCGGTGACCGCGATGGTGGTGGTCCAGCCTGACCGGGGACGGAACACGCGGGACCCTCCTTTCGACAAGCCATGGCCGGGGCCATGACAGGACAGGACGCGGGGTTCGCCCGGCGCGCCGCGTGAGAGGTGGCGCGTCGTGACGCCTCGCGTGGGGGCTGTGGAGGACCGGGCGGCGGTGGGGCTGCCGACGCCCGGTCCGGGCTGTTCCTGGTACACAGGACGATCGATGTAACCGATGTAACAGAATGATTGACGTCCTGTTGACAGCACTGAAACATAAGGCGTTCAGGCCTGTCAAGGGTTAGGTATGTCCGAGAAAGACAGCAGGATTCAGCCCCAAACTTATGAAACAAAATGGAACTGCCGCTGCCTGCGGAGAAAAGGAAGGACACCTTCCAATAACGTTCGACGATGGGTCAGGGCGCGGGCGCGGTCGAGTCCCGGATGACCAGTTCGGTGCCGAGCGAGACGTGCACCGCCTCCAGGGTGTGCCGGTCCAGCAGGCGCATCAGCATCGTCACCGCCATCCGGCCCATCTCCTGCAGCGGCTGGCGCACCGTGGTCAGCATCGGCGTCGTCGCCCGGCTCACGTCGATGTCGTCGAAACCGGCGATCGACAGGTCCTGCGGCACCCGCAGCCCGCGCTCGTGCGCCGCGGCCAGCGCCCCGACGGCCATCTTGTCGTTGAACGCCACCAGCGCCGTCGGCCGGACCGGCAGATCCAGCAGCTCGCCCGCCGCCCGGTAACCGTTGTCGGTGTTCGGCTCGTTGACGTGGCGCACCAGTTCGGGAGTGGGCAGCACCCCGGCGTCGGCCAGCGGTGCGACGTACCCGGCCATGCGGGCGTCGTTGGCCAGCCACTCCGGCGGGCCGCCGATGATGCCGACCCGGCGGTGGCCGAGCTCCACCAGGTGCGACATCAGGCGGCGCGCCCCGGCGAAGTGCGCCGCGGACACCGTCACGATGTCCTTCGGGGCGGGGGTGCGCGGGTCGATCACCACGAACGGGAACTGCTGGTCGCGCAGGCGCACCAGGTCGTCCGGCGACTCCGGGGGCAGTATCAGGATCGCCCCCGCCACGTCCGGCCGCTCCCCCAGCGTCGGCAGCACCGCCGCCGTCTGCGCCGCCTCGCCCGCGTTGAGCACCATCTGCCGCCCGTGCAGCTCGATGGTCTCCGCGATCGAGCTGACGATCAGCCCGAAGTAGTCGGTCAGCACGTACGGGCAGCGCACGTAGACCGAGCCGGCGGCCGGGGGCAGCTCGCCGCGGCGCAGCGGGGCCTTGTCACCGCGCCGGTGCACCGCTTGCAGCACCAGGTCACGCGTGTGTGGCGCGACATTGGCCGCGCCGTTGAGCACCCGGGACACCGTCGCGATGGACAGGCCCGTCTCCGCCGCGATGTCGCGCACCGTGGCGCGTACGCCGACCGTCCTAGGCATGGCCGCAGACGATACCCGACCCCCGGCCCGCCAACCCTTGATCGTGGGCGTTCGCGCACGGCACAGGCGATTCGCGGCGTTCTCCCAGGAATCGCCCAGCCGTCGTGGATAGAGTCCTCAGGCAGCTGGGCCGCCCCCACCAGCGGTGATCTCCCATCCCCCACATTTTTCGCTGTGGAAAGGTGACGCGATGCCCGCGACGACCCGCCCCGCCTCGCGGCGGCCGGACAAGACCGGTGGCAAGGGCCGAAAGAACATGAAAGCCCCGGCCCCCGCCGGTATGAGCACCAACCTGAAGTTCACCCTCGGCGTGCTGGCGGCCGTCGTCCTGATCGTCGGCGGGGCCGTGTTCTTCGCGATGAAGGGCTCGGCGGAGCCGGACGCCGCCGCGAACCTGGTACGGGCCGACTCGCACCGGATCTCGACGGCCGCCGACGGCAAGGTGACCATCGTCGAGTTCCTCGACTTCGAGTGCCCGTCCTGCGGCGCGGCCTACCCGGCCGTCGAGCAGCTGCGCAAGGACTACGCAGGGAAGATCACGTACGTGGTGCGCGAGTTCCCGCTCGACATGCACCCGAACGCGATGAACGCGGCGGCCGCCGCCGAGGCCGCCGCGAGACAGGGCAAGTTCGAGGCGATGTACAACAAGCTGTTCAGCACCCAGCAGACCTGGGGCGGGCAGCAGGCCGACCACGCCAAGACGTTCGACGGTTACGCCCAGGAGCTGGGGCTGGACATGGCGCGGTACCGCGCGGACGTGGCGTCGCAGCCGGTGCTCGACAGGATCGAGGCCGACCGGGCCGACGGCGCGGCCGCCGGGGCGCGGGGCACGCCGACGTTCTTCGTCAACGGCGAGCTGTTCGACAAGCAGGCCACGTACGCCAACCTCAAGGCCGCGGTCGACTCGGCGCTGGCGGGGTGAGCATGACGACGACCATGCGGCACGACGAGGCCGTCGACGAGGACGCCGCGCCCCGGCGGACCACCGTCGACCGGGCCATCGGCTGGATCCTGACCGTGACCGGCGCGCTCGGGGCGGTGGCGGCGTTCACCCTGGCCGTGGAGAAGATCCACCTGCTGACCGACCCGTCGTACACGCCCTCGTGCAGCATCAACCCGGTGCTGTCGTGCGGCTCGGTGATGATCACCGGGCAGGCGTCGGCGTTCGGCTTCCCGAACCCGCTGCTCGGGCTGGGCACGTTCCCGGTCGTGGTGACGCTGGGCGTGCTGGTGCTGGCCGGGGTGCGGCTGCCGCGCTTCGTCTGGCTCGGGCTCCAGGCGGGGGCGACGTTCGCGCTGGGCTTCGTGTTCTGGCTGATGTTCCAGTCGCTGTACCGGATCGGCGCGCTGTGCCCGTACTGCATGGTGGTGTGGGTCGCGGTGGTGGTGCTGTTCTGGTACACGACGCTGTACAACCTGCGCCACGGGCACCTGCGGGTTCCGGCGCGGTGGCGGGGCGGCGTGGACCTGCTGGTCGACGTGCACGCGGTCGGCCCGGCGCTGTGGCTGCTGGTCACGGTGGTGCTGATCGCCCAGGCCTTCTGGAGCCAGTGGCAGATCATGCTGTCCTGAACCTCCCGGTCGGCGCGGCTTTCCTCCCCGCCGCGGCGACCGGTCCGGATGGAGATCGCCGTTTCTGGTCGGCACCTGGGATCGGGCCCAGGGTTCTGACCAGAAACGGCGATCTTCGCTTCCAGGCGCGTCAGCCGATCACGACCGTGCACCCCGTCCAGGCGGCGGGGTGCACGCGTGTGTCGGTGGACCCCGCCGACTGTCAGGCCTCCAGGGGCAGGGCGCCCGCCAGCCGCCGCCACTGCTCGCGGGGCAGGCCCGGCTCGGCGGTCACCACCTGCACGGCGAGGTGGTCGGCGCCCGCGTCGAAGTAGGCGGCGGCGCGGCGGGCGATGGCCGTCTCGTCGCCCATCGCGAACACCGCGGCCAGCAGCCGGTCGCTGCCGCCCGCGCGCAGGTCGTCCTCGGTGAAGCCCAGCCGCAGCAGGTTGCTCGTGTAGTTGGGCAGCTGCAGGTAGAGGTCGAGATGGTCGCGGGCAGCCGCGCGGGCCCGGTCGGGATCGGTGTCGAGCACCGCCTTGAACTCGGGCGCGAGCACCGCGTCCGCGCCGAGGATGTCCCTGGCCAGGGCGGTGTGCTCGGGCGTCACCAGGTACGGGTGCGCACCCGCGGCCCGGTCGCGGGCCAGTGCCAGCATGCGCGGGCCGAGCGCCGCCAGGACGCGGTCGCGCACCGGCACCGGTTCGGCGGCGGCGTCCAGCGCGGCCAGGTACTCCTTCATCGCCGCGTACGGGTGCGCGTAGTGCTCGGTGAGCTTGCTGTGGCTCACGCCGAGGCCCAGCACGAAGCGGCCGGGGAAGTCACGTTCCAGCTCCGCTCGCTGTGCCGCCACGTCGGCGGCCTCGTGCTGCCAGATGCTGAGGATGCCGGTGGCGACCGTCATCCGGGAGGTCAGCTCCAGCAGCGGGCGCGCGTACGTGACCGACGGGCTCCCGCCGAGCCACAGCGTGCCGTAGCCCAGGTCGTCCAGTTCGGCCGCCGCGTCGGCGTACTCGCCGGTCAGCGCCCCGCCGGTCGAGCGCTGCGCCTCGGTCCACGCGCCGCTCCACACGCCGATCCGGCCCCATCGATCATGCCGCGACACGGCTCCCCCTCACCTGCTGCGGCTGCGGCACGGCGGCGACCAGCCCCGCCGGCATCGGCAACGCGCCGGTCAGCGCGGCCGGGCCCAGCTCCCACAGCTGCCGCACCAGCGCCACGGCAGGCTCCACGGCGTCCTGCACGGGCGGGCTCAGCCCCATCCGCTCACTCAGGTCGGCGGGCTCGCAGCCGACCAGCAGCACCCGTCCGGGGGCGCTGCCGCAGCTGTCGAGCAGGTCCAGCACCCGCTGCGGCTGCGTGCCGTGCGGGTCGACTGTTACCGCGTCGGCGGCCCGGTCGGCCGCGCTGATCTCCAGCAGCCGCACCGTGCCCGGCGCGTCACCCCGCCGGTCGACGTCGATCAGGACGGTCGCGTCGTAGCCCGCCATCAGGTCGTACGCCAGATGCACGCCGCGGATGCCGTAGTCGGCGACCCGCAGCCACGTCGGGTAGGGCCCGGCCAGCAGGCGCGACGCCACCGCCACGCCGAACCCGTCGTCGCCCAGGAAGACGTTGCCCAACCCGGCGACCAGCACCCTGCGCCGTACGCTCATGCCTGCTCCTCGCTGGTCACCAGTGCCGTGGCCGGGGCGTGCCGCACGCCGTCGCGGTTTCGGGGAAAGTGCGGCTGTTCGGTGCGCAATGCGCGCACTTTCCCCGAAACCACAGGACCGCCTCTTCGGAACGGAGCAGGGTCCGCGGTCATGCGGGTGCGCCGGTCGGCGCTGTGGGTCGGTGCCTGATCTGGAGGAGCTTCGGCTCGGGTGCGGCCTCCTCGAGCACGACCTCGACGATCTCCGGGGCGGCCTGCTGCACGAGCCGCGACACGGCCGCGTCCATCGACTCGCCGGTGCTGCCACAGCCGCTGGCGCAGCCCGCGGACGCGATGCGCGCGGTGCCCGCGGCGTCGATGTCGACCAGCGTGAACTCGCGGCCGAGCTGCCGCCGGGCGCGGTCCAGGGCGACCAGCACACGTTCCTCGATCGGCACCGGGTGCAGGCCGTACAGCGCCAGCAGGCCGCCGACCAGCTCGTCCTCGGCGAGCACGCGCAGTTCCTCAGCGACGCCGGGCACGGTGACCAGGCCGTCGAGCAGCCGGGCCAGCCCGGCCTCGTTGAGGTGCAGCAGCTCGCGGACCACCCCGTCGGCGGCCGTGCGCGCGGCCTGGCCGCCGGCGTTCTCCACCTCCACGAGCAGCGTCTCCACGCGTACGCCCACCGTGTGCGGATCAAGAGCCATGATCCGGTCCATGTGCTGGTCGCTCATGCCGTCAACTCCGCCACGGTCAGCTCCCACAGGACGTGGCAGGCGGTGGTCTGCGCTTCCTGGATGCGGTGCGCCGACAGCGACCGCACGACGAAGAGGTGATCGACCACCCCCGGTTCGGCCAGCCGTCCCCCACCGCCGCCGCTGAACCCGACGGTGACCATCCCGCAGCGCCGCGCGCGGTCCAGCCCGGCGACCAGATTCGGCGAGTTCCCGCTGGTCGAGAAGGCCACGGCGACGTCACCGGGCCGCGCGTGCGCGGCCACCTGCCGCGCGAACACAGCCTCCACGCCGACGTCGTTGGCCAGCGCGCTGAGCACGGCCACATCGGCACTCAGCGCGTACGCGGCCAGCGGCGGCGCGCCGTAGCCCGGTGGCGGGTCCGCGAACAGGTCCGCGCAGGCCTGCGCGTCGGTCGCGCTGCCGCCGTTGCCGAACGTGAACAGCCGCCCGCCGGTGTCCAGCGCCACCGCCAGGTCGCGCGCGCAGGCCGCCAGCGCCTCACCCTGCTCGGTGAGCACGCCGGCCCGCAGCATCGCGGCCTCACGCAGCCGGCCCGCGGTGGAGGTGACCAGCTCCGCGGTGAACGCGTCCACGACGGGTGCGGGCTGCGCGTAGAGGAACGGGTACAGGGCGCCCAGGTGCGCCGGGGCAGCCCGGCCGGCGGCACTCATCCGGCCACCTCCGGCAGCACCCGGATGGCCTCGCCCGCGTGCACCAGCACGGTGTCGCCGACCCGTGCCTGCACCAGCCCGACGCCGATCTCCTCGGGCCCCGCGCCCGCGTCGGCCAGAGCCAGCCCGCCTGCCAGCAGCATCACCACGGTCGCCGGGACCGCGGTGTCCGAACAGGTCACCCAGGACACACCGGACGGGTCGCCCACGGCCCGCAGCTCCGCCGGGATCGCGTGCCTCATGGCGTGGCCCCGTCCGGGCCGTGTTCGAGCACCGCGTGGGTCAGTTCCCAGAGCAGGTGGTACGCCGACACCTGCAGCTCGCGCAGCACGAGCGGGTCAGCGGCGGGCAGTACGAGCGCGTGGTCCACATCCGGCCCGGTCCAGAACTGCCCGGCCAGTGCGATCGTGAGCAGCCCGCGCCCGCCCGCCGCCGCCAGCGCCACGGCCACCGGTCCGGCCTCGCCCGGCCGGGACGTCTCGCTCTCGCCAGGCACGAGTGGCGCGGCGACCCGGCCTTCGCCCAGCGTGCGGCCACGCGTGCCACCCGACCGGGCCGCGACGGCGGCGCGAGGGCCGCGTTGCCGCTCGCCGTCCCTGCACGAGGGAACCGGCGCGTCGCATACGGCCAGCGCGATGTCGCACGGCGCGGCGTGGCGCAGCCGGAACGCGGCGCGGGCCGTGCCGTGGGCCACGGCGGGCAGGGCGCGCTTGCCGACGATCGCCGGGTGCACGAACTCGACCGCGATGTGGTGGGCGTCGGCGTCGGCGGAGCCGAAGGCGTGCAGCACGCCGCCCGCCCGGAACCGCCGGGCCATCGCCACGGCCGCCGCCACCAGGTCCGGAGCAGACGCGGCCAGCTCCACTCCGGGCCGCTCGCGCCGCTGCGCGAGCGCCGTGGTGAGCACCGCGGCCGCGGTCATACCAGCCCCCCGTGGCTAGATTCCGTCCGACTCACCATAGCGGCCTTATCACTACCAGAGCCGCAAATCGCCCTAGTGCGCCGCGGCACGGGTGGCCGGGCGTGGCGCGGGTGCGCGATGATGCCGCCCATGACGTCCGACCAGGAGCAACCCGAGTCCGCACCGGATGGAGCGGCGCAGCCCGATCCGGCCGGGTCCGCCACCCCCGCGCGCGGCCGCCGCCGCTGGTGGCGCGTCGCCCGCCGGACCGTGCTGCTGACGGTGCTCGCCGGACTGCTGGCGCTGGTCGGCAGCGTCGGCTGGGTGCGCTGGCAGGCCTCCGGTCACGTGTACGCGATCGAGGACGTGCCCGACGCCCCGGTCGCCCTGGTGCTGGGCGCGCAGGTGCACGACAACGGCTCGCCGTCGGGCTTCCTGGAGGCCCGCCTCGACATCGCCCGCCGCCTGTACGAGTCCGGCAAGGTCCGGGCCGTGCTGGTGTCCGGCGACCACGGCCAGTGGACCTACGACGAGCCCGACGCCATGCGGCAGTGGCTGATCGACCGCGGGCTGCCCGACCGCAAGGTCGTCGCCGACCACGCCGGATTCGACACGTACGACTCGTGCCAGCGCGCCGCCCGGGTGTTCGGGGTACGCCAGCTCATCGTGATCACCCAGAGCTACCACATCGACCGGGCCGTGGCGCTGTGCCGCGACGCGGGCATCGACGCCACCGGCGTCGGCGACGACAC
Organism: Catellatospora methionotrophica; assembly: GCF_011297335.1. Lineage (GTDB taxonomy): Bacteria > Actinomycetota > Actinomycetes > Mycobacteriales > Micromonosporaceae > Catellatospora > Catellatospora methionotrophica. The sequence goes on from NZ_JAAOTJ010000044.1 coordinate 12,716, forward strand.
CGCCCGCCGCTACGGCTCCTTCTGGACCAAGGCGGTGATCCGCGAACAGGGCGCCTGCGTCAAAGCCCTACTCGACGTCCTCACCGCCCGCGACCCGGTCTTCCTAGGCCGCCACGAAACCACCATCGACGACGCCCTCAACAACTGACCCACCCCACCGAGCCGCACGCGCCCCGCCCTCCCCCCTCGCCGCAACTCTTAAAGAGTTGCGGCTTCCTCGCTGTGGTGAAGGCGCAACTCTTTAAGAGTTGCGCCGCGCGGGGGCGGCCCGCCGCGCGGGGGCGGCCTGGCGGGCGGGGGCGG
>NZ_JAAOTJ010000045.1 GCF_011297335.1 Catellatospora methionotrophica
CGGGGTCGCGGCGCGGGGCGGGGTCGCGGCGCGGGGCGGGGTCGCGGCGCGGGGCGGGGTCGCGGCGCGGGGCGGGGTCGCGGCGCGGGCAAGATCGCTGTTTCGGGTCAGAAAGTGAGGTCACGCCGCACTTTCTGACCCGAAACAGCGATCTTCCGCCTGCTCGGCGGCCTTCGGCCCGCTCGGCCCCGATCGGCGGGGTTCGGGCCCGCTCGGCGGGGTTCAGCTTTCGCCGAGGACCACGCCGGCTGCGATCAGGGCGCCTTCGACGCGTACCCGTTCGATCTGCAGGTCGAGGCCGTCGACCTCGGTCAGGTGCTCGTCGATGTCGAGGCACTGGCACGCGTCGCGGAGCGCCTGGTCGTAGCCTTCGTCGTCGCGGGGCAGCTCGCGCAGCCGGTCGATGATCTCCTCGAACGGCACCAGCGGCGACCCGGCGGGTGCGGGCTGCGGCAGCCAGGCGGGGGCGAGGCCGACCGCGCTCAGCCGCTCGGCGGCGAACTGGACCATGGTCTCGCGAGCGGAGCCGATGGCGACCGTGGCGACCCGGGCCGCGGCGACCCAGGGCGGGCCTGCGGGCGGGGCCGGGGCGAACGCGCGCTCCAGGCGGTCCAGGGTGCGCTGCTCGTGCCAGGACCCGCGGACCTGCTCAGCCTTGCTGCGCATGTGCGTGACGACGTCATCGGCGCAGATCGCGGCGGCGATCGCGGCGGGCATACTGACCAGCGCCATCACTCCGAGAGTGAGCGGAAGAGCGCTGTCGGTCGCCACATTGAACGACACTATGCCCACCTGGCCTTTCCTCGCCAGTTGATTGAGGTCACCGAGGACCGGCCACACGGCCGGAATATTTCCGCTCCGGCTCGCCCAGCGGTACGGCGTCGACGACGACCGTCTTGACCAGCTTGTCGGCGAGCGTCTGCCGCTTGCCGTCCCACAGCGGGAACAGGAACCCCAGGTAGCAGATGACGGCGTCGACGAGGTGCGCCACATCCCGCAGGAACGCCCGCCCCGCCCCGATCGGCCTGCCCGCCGCCGCACCGACCAGCCGTGTGCCCAGCACCCGCCGTCCCCAGCTCTGCCCGGTCTCCCCGGCCAGCATCCACCGGTGATACCCGGTGACGGCGAGCCCCGTCAGCAGCACGCTCCAGAACACCACCCCGCCGCCGCTCGGCTCCCCCGGCACCACCTGTCCTGTCCGCGGATCGAGCGACGGCACGACGACTTCCGGCCCGTCCACCACGTACGCGAGCACCACGAACACGACGCCGACCGCCAGATCGACCACCGCCGACCCGACTCGCCTGATCCAGGAAACGTAATTCACGCCGAGGCTCCGAGGGTGAGCGAAGGATGATCGCCGTTTCGTGTCGAAACCCGAGGCCAGGCCTGACCATTCGACACGAGACAACGATCTTGAAAAGGGAGGGGAGAACCGGCGCTACTGGGTGGCGGCGTGGAGGAGGGAGCGGAGGGTGGTGACGGTGGTGGGGTCGCCGGTGACGGTGACAGTGGTGTCGTCGGCGCGACGCCACAGCCAGCGCAGCAGCGCGTCCGGTGAGCCGGTGAGCTCGGCTGCCGCCGGGGCGTCGCCCTCGGTGACGGTGAGCACGTCCGGTCCGATCGCGACCAGCCAGCGCCGCCCGCCCGTGGCCACCGCCACGGACCGCCCGCCGCCCTCGGCCAGGCCGTCGACGAAGTACTCGGGCCAGGTGGCGGCACCATATTCCAGGAAGATGCGCAGCACCTCGTCGATGCCGTCGAGGGCCAGGTCGTCCGGCACGTCCACCGACGGCGTCCCGGCGGCCAGCTCGGCGTCGATCCGGTGGATCACGGTCTCCTGGGCCATCCGGCGACGCCAGAAGCCGACCGTCGGATCCGGCGCGTACCAGTTGCCGGACGGTTCGTCGTCGGCGCGGGCGGCCAGCTCCCCGGTCAGCTCCCGGTAGGCCCGGCGCAGCAGCGCCAGCGGCTCCTCGGCGGCCAGCTGCGGGGGCGGCCAGTCCGCGGGCTCGACGCCCTCCCGGATGCAGGCGACCTTGTGCAGGTAGACCTCGGCGACGTGGCGGTCCAGGTCGGCGACCGTCCAGCCGGGGCAGGTCGGCACCGGCCGGTCGAGGCTGCCGGAGCTGACCTCGACCAGCCGGGCGTAGTCGGCGTCGAGTGCGGCATGGAAGTCCATGGACCGCATTCCATCACGCGGCAACGACACTCTCCTGGTGTACGACCCTTACCCGTGGCATCGGGCGGGCCTGGAAGGCCAGCCGGTCTCCGGCGTGCCGCAGCTGCCAGGCGAGCGCCGCCAGCGCCGCGACCAGGGAGACCGCACCGCCGAGCCAGATGCCCGCAGCCGCGCCGAAGGTCTCCGCGATCCAGCTGATGACCATCGAGCCGATCGGCGCGGTGCCCAGGAAGATCAGCACGTACAGCGCCATCACCCGGCCCCGGAACGCGCCGTCGACGCCGAGCTGCACCCGCTGGTTGGCGGCCTGGGCCAGGAACACGGTGCTGAACCCGGTCGGCACGAGCAGCAGCAGCACCATCCACTTCGTGGGCGCGAAGCCGACCGCGATGGCCAGCACGCTGAACGCGACCGCGGCGGTCAGCAGCACGTACACCGAGGGGCGGCCCTTGCGGGCGGTGCCCGCCAGTGCCCCGGCCAGGGAGCCGACGGCCAGTGCCGTGTTGAACAGGCCGAAGGTGGCCGCACCGGTGGCGAACACCGTCTTGGCCAGCAGCGCCAGGGTGAGCTGGAAGTTGAACCCGAACATCGCGATGACCAGCATCATCACCATCGGCAGCAGGAGGTCGTGCCGGGTGCGCACGTAACGCAGCCCGTCGGCGACCTTGGCCTCGGCCCGCTCGTCGCCCACCAGCAGCTCGGGGCGGTGCAGCTCGGCGGGCTTCATCCGGGCCTGCATGAGCACCGGTGCGATCGCCATGACAGTGCTGACCAGGAACACCGGTCCGGTGCCCAGCCAGGCGATGGCGATACCGGCGACTGCCGGGCCGGTGATGCGGGCGGTCTGGAAGGTGGCGGCGGACAGCGACAGGGCGTTGGGCAGCAGCGGCTTGCCGACCAGCTCCGACACGAACGCCTGGCGTACCGGCGTCTCGATGGCCTGGGCCACGCCGAGCATCGCCGCGAAGATCATGATGTGCCACAGCTCGATGACGCCGGTGGCGATGAGCACGGCCTGCACGATGGCCAGCACCGCCCAGGCCCCGTTGGAGATCATGAGCAGGGTGCGCTTGTCGAAGCGGTCGGCCAGGGTTCCGGCGTACAGGGTGAGCAGCATGACGGGGACGAACTGCAGTGCGGTGACCAGGCCCAGCGCGGTCGGGGAGTCGTTGCTCAGCTCCAGGACCAGCCAGTCCTGGGCGACGTACATCATCCATACGCCGATCAGCTTGATCAGCTGACCGCCCGCGAAGAGCCGGTAGTTGCGAACCGTCAGGGAACGGAAGGTGGTGCTCAGTCTTGCCCGCACGCGGAGTGCGCCTCCTCGGATAGCCTTGCCGCCGCTCACCGGCCGGGGTGCCCCGGTCGGATCGGACGGATCAGGCCTCCGCTTGCCCCTGATCGCGAGGATGCCCTCGTAATCAGTCGCGCGCGAGCCGCTCCAGCAGTGCTGCGGCACGTGCCACCGTGTCGCGTTCCTGGGCGGACAGGTCCGCCAGCTTGCCGGCCAGCCATTCGTCGCGTACCCGCTGGTAGTCGTCCAGCACCGCGAACCCCTGGTCGCTGGGCGACAGCAGAACCTGCCGCCCGTCGGTGGGATGCGGGGTCCGGCTGATCAGACCGCGTTCCTCCAGCTTCGCCACGATCTTCGTCATCGTGGGCGGCTGCACCCGTTCGGCCTCGGACAGCTCGCGCGGGGTGAGCGCGCCGCCGATCCGCAGGCTGGTGAGAGCCGACAGCTGGGTAACGGTGAGATCGCCGACGGGGCGCTCCTGGCGCAGCCGACGGTTGAGCCGGGTGATGGCGTCGCGGAGCCGCTGCGTCAACTCCTCGGCAGAAGCTTGCGTCACCATCACCACCTGCTCCGTCACGCTTATTAGCTTAGCTAATAAGCTTGGCTAACGATATCCTTTTGCCCTGGTGAGCGCGGTCACGCTCTCAGAAAACCAGCTTCTCCAGGGCACCCACGCAGAAATAGAGCACGAACAGCAGGGCCACGATCCACAGCAACGGGTGTACGTCGCGCAGTTTGCCCTTACTGGCCTTGATCAGGACATACGTGATGACGCCCGCACCGATGCCGTTCGAGATCGAGTACGTGAACGGCATGATCACGATGGTGAGGAACGCGGGGATGCCGATCTCGTAGTCGGTCCAGTCGATGTTGCGCACCGCGGTCATCATCAGGAAGCCGACGACCACCAGCGCGACCGACGCCGCCTCGAACGGCACCACGGTGACCAGCGGGGCCAGGAACATCGCCAGCAGGAACAGCCCACCGGTGACGAGGTTGGCGAAACCGGTCCGCGCGCCCTCGGCCACACCCGCCGCGCTCTCGATGTACGACGTGTTGCTCGACGTGCTCGCCACACCGCCCGCCGCGGCCGCGATCGAGTCGACCAGCAGGATCTCCTTCGTACGCGGGACCATGCCGTCCTTGGTCAGCATGCCGCCCTCCTGGGCGACGGCGACCATGGTGCCCATCGTGTCGAAGAAGTCGGTCAGCAGCAGGGTGAAGACGAACATCGCGCAGATCACGAACCCGGCGGACTTCCACCCGCCCAGCACGTTGAAGTTGCCCAGCAGCGACAGGTCGGGCACGCCGACCCACTTGTCCGGCACCACCGGCACGTTCAGCTGCCACCCGGCCGGGCTGCCGGCCGGGCCGCCCGCCGGGCCGACCTTGGCGATCGCCTCGACGATGATCGCCAGCACGGTCGAGCCGACGATGCCGATCAGGATCGCGCCCTTCACCTTCCGGGCGACCAGCACGACCGTGACCAGCAGGCCGATCACGAAGACCAGGCCCGGCCAGGTCACGATCTTGCCGCCGATGCCGAGGCCGATCGGCGGCGAACCCTGCCCGGTCGAGCGGACGAACCCGGCGTCGACGAAGCCGATGATCGTCAGGAACAGGCCGATGCCGACGCCGATCGCCGTCTTCAGCTGCATCGGCACGCTGTGGAAGACCGCGACCCGCAGGTTGGTCAGCACCAGGATCGCGATGATCACACCTTCGATGACCACCAGACCCATCGCGTCCGCCCAGGTCATCAACGGCGCGATCTCGTACGCCACGAGGGCGTTGACGCCGAGTCCCGCCGCCAGCGCGAGCGGGAACCGGCCGACGACACCCATCAGGATCGTCAGCAGGCCTGCCATCAGCGCGGTCGCCGCCGCGACCGCCGCCAGTGGCAGCGACGCGCCGTCGATGTCCTTGCCACCGCCGAGGATGAGCGGGTTCAGCACCACGATGTACGCCATCGTGAAGAAAGTGGCCAGGCCACCACGCACCTCGCGGGACATCGTCGACCCGCGGGCGGAGATCTCGAAGTAGCGGTCGACTCCGCCGACCACACCAGGACCAGTCGTGCTCATGGGCCGCATCGTTCCAGATCGAAAGCCGATTGTGTACCGAGCCACGAAGATCACGCTGCGACGGCCCCGGGTGCGGCCGCTCGGCCTGCGCTGCCGGGTCACCGCAACCGGCGAATCAGCGATGAGGAAGAATGGCGGATGTGACCAGGACCGCCACCCGCGCCCCGAAAGTCGATCAAGCCTGTGCCGAGGCCGTGGACATCGCCCGCGGCGCGATCACCGAGGAAGCCGGCCACATCGGCGAGCATCTGAACGTGGTCGCCGAGGGCGATCGCGTGGTCACCCACTACTTCGCCTGCGACCTGCCCGGCTACCGCGGCTGGCAGTGGGCCGTCACGGTGACCCGCGCCCCGCGCAGCAAGCACGTCACCGTCTGCGAGACGGTGCTGCTGCCCGGCGGCGACGCGCTGCTCGCCCCCGGCTGGGTGCCCTGGCACGAGCGGCTGCACCCCGGTGACCTGGGCGTCGGCGACCTGCTGCCCACGCCCGAGGACGACGACCGGCTCACCCCCGGCTACATGCTCGGCGGCGACCCCGAGGTCGACGAGGTCGCCTGGGAACTCGGCCTGGGCCGCCCGCGCGTGCTGTCCCCGCTGGGCCGCGAGGAGGCCGCCCAGCGCTGGTACGACGGCGAGAACGGCCCCGACGCCCCGATCTCGCTGGCCGCGCCCCGGACGGCGCGCTGCGTCTCCTGCGCGTTCTACGTGAAGCTGGGCGGCTCGCTGGGCCGCATGTTCGGCGCCTGCGCCAACGTGTACGCCCCCGACGACGGCCGCATCGTCTCCCTGGACCACGGCTGCGGCGGCCACAGTGAAGTCCTCATCGACGAGACCGTCATCCCCGCCCCGCCCACCATCTACGACGACAGCATCGTCGACGAGGTGGAGTAACCTGCACGATCACCACGTGCCGCTCCGCGATGGCTGCAGTTTCCCTGAAACTGCAGCCATCGCCGTCTCCATGGCCCCACTTTCCCCGAAACTGCAGCGCCGCTGCGCTACGCGGTGGCGCGGGTTCAGGGGTGGAGCGCGGCCAGGGCGGGGCCGGCTGCGGTGAGGGCGGCGAAGGCGTCGCCGATGCGCCAGGCGGCGCGGTCGCGGGGGCCGACGGCGTTGGAGATGGTGCGGAGTTCGGCGAAGGGCAGGCCCGCGCCCTGGGCGGCGCACGCGACGCCGTAGCCCTCCATCGCCTCGGCGACGGCGGTCGGGTGGCGGCGCAGCAGCTCGGCGGTGCCCTCGGCGGTGCCGGTGACGGTCGAGACGGTCAGGATCTCCCCGGCGGCCGCGCCCGGCAGGGCCGCCCGCAGCTCGGCCAGCAGGGCGGCGTCGACCTCGGCGGTGGCGCTGCCGAAGCCCAGCTCGTCGAGGCTGAGGAAACCCTGCGGCGAGTCCGCGCCCAGGTCGGCGGCGATGCAGCGGGTCGCCAGCGCGGTCGCACCCGGGGCCAGGCCGATGCCGCCCCCGATGCCCGCCGACACCACGGCCCGGTAGCGGTCCCCGGCCAGCGCCAGCAGCCGCGCCGTGCCCGCAGCCGCAGCGGCCGGGCCGACCCCCACCGGGGCCACGGTCACGTCCGCGCCCGGCGGCAGCCCTCGGGACAGCGCCTCGGCCTCGGCGGCGACCGCCGTCACGACAAGCAGTGTCACTGCTTCTTCCTCCCCTCGTCGCCGGACGGGTCCAGCGACGACGGACGGTACACGTGGAAGCCCTCGGGGATGGTGCGCTGCTCCTGCTGCGGCAGCCGTTTGGCCGGGGGCACCGGCGGCAGCGGCTTGGCCGCTCCCGGCACCGGGCCGCCCGGCGCGGGCAGCCGCAGCGCCAGCAGCGCGCCGACGGCCAGGCAGAACACGGCCACCCAGAGCGGCCAGCCGCCCAGGAACGCGCCGATGACCAGGCCGGTGATCCCGGCTACCAGCCCGGCGATGGAGGCGTACTGCACGGCCCGCCACAGTGCGCCGAACACGTGCGCGTCGCGGGGCAGCAGGTGGCGCAGCAGGACCAGGTGCACGATCCACTGCGGCAGGATCAGCGCGGCCAGCACCAGCAGCAGGACCCAGCTGGACAGCCACTGCGCGGCGAGCAGCGTCGCGACGGCCCGCCCGACCAGCAGCAGGCCGATCAGCGCCCGCCCCGACGCGGGAGCCGCCGCGACGGCGAGCCCGGCGGGCACCGCCGCCAGCACCCCCGCCCCGATGGCGAGGGACAGTTCGGTCGGGCTGGGCGCGCCGACCGCCCAGACCAGCCCGGCGAGCAGGGACAGGTCGGCGGCGACGACCACCGCGTGCAGGTCGTAGAGCCGGGCGACGCCGGTGACGCCGTTCGAGCCCTGGACCCGGATCCGCAGGGCGGTGCGGGTGAGCCAGCGGATGCCGACGACCGATCTGCTCACCGTGGCGATGAGCACCCGGAACATCCGGACCACGACGTCGGCGAACGTCTGGAGCGCGCGCAGCAGGGGCATGGTGCCTATCCTGCCAGCGCGTACGCTGTTGTCGTGCCCTTGGAACCACCCAAACCGCTGGACCCCCCGACCGTCCCCTTCGCCATCGGCGGCATGGCCGTGTTCGCGCTGGTCGGGCTCGTGTTGTTGTTCTTCCGCGACTGGCTGTCGGCGAATGGTCACGAAAGCTGGTTGTGGATCTGTGCCGCCGGCGTGGTGTGGGGCCTGCCCGGCCTCGCCACGATGATCGTTCACGACCGGCACCGGAAGGCGCGCCGCTCATGAGGATCGCCTTCTCGCCCTGCCCGAACGACACGTTCGTCTTCCACGCGCTGGTGCACGGCCTGGTGCCGGGTGCGCCGGAGCTCGACGTCACCTTCGCCGACGTCGACGTGACCAACACCGCCGCCCTCGACGGGCGCTTCGACCTGGTCAAGGTCAGCTACGCGGCGCTGCCGTGGCTGCTGGACCAGTACGAGCTGCTGCCCTGCGGCGGGGCACTCGGGCGCGGCTGCGGACCGCTGCTGCTGACCGCTGGTGGGGAGTCGTCGGAGGACCGCCGTCCAGGCGGGCCACCAGGACGAGCCACTAGCGGAGCCGGTCGCGGTGACATCTCCGGCGCGACGGTCGCGGTGCCCGGCGACCGCACCACGGCGTACCTGCTGTTCCGGCTGTGGGCGGAGCAGACCGGGCAGGTCCCCGGCCGCATCGAGGTGGTGCCGTTCCACGAGATCATGCCGGGGGTCGCGGCCGGTCGCTACGACGCCGGCCTGGTCATCCACGAGGCCCGGTTCACCTTCCAGCGGTACGGCCTGACGAGCCTGGTCGACCTCGGGCAGTGGTGGGAGTCCGACACCGGCCTGCCCATCCCGCTCGGCGCGATCCTGGCCAAGCGGGGCGCCGTCGACGCCGCGGCCGCCACCGACTGGATCCGGGCCTCCGTCCGGGCCGCCTGGGCCGACCCCGAGGCCAGCCGCGCGTACGTGCTCGCGCACGCCCAGGAGATGGAACCCGCCGTCGTGGACCAGCACATCAAGCTTTACGTCAACGAGTTCACCGAGGACCTCGGCCCCGACGGCCACGCCGCCGCCCGCGCCCTCCTCCACCGCGCCGCCACCGCCGCCCTCGTCCCACCCGTCACCCTCTAGTCCGAAAACTTGAGGGTGAGTGGGCAGGCGGCAGCGTCTCGGCGTAGCGCAGCGGAGCCGGGACAGGGTTTGTCGTTGTATCGCGGTCAGGCGGCTGCCGGTTCGATGGTGACCTTGTA
>NZ_JAAOTJ010000046.1 GCF_011297335.1 Catellatospora methionotrophica
ACGCTGGGCCGCCAAACCCGGGCGGCCCTTTACGCGCCCCCGACCCCCACCCCGCTCCGCGTAAGAGGTACGAACGCTCACACAACTACGGGGAAAAGCGACAGAGGTTACTTAGTCAGTCAGGTAACCCACTAAACGGCTCCCGTGGAGACGTGGGCGGCTTGCTTGCGACCACGGGTAACGCCCCACATGACGGTGTTTGGGGACAGTTGTGGGGACTGTGGGGAGAGGGGGGAGCCAAGTGTGGGGCGTAACTGACTTGGCAGAACCTAAAAAACTCCGCTCAACCCCACCCACCGCAACCACTCCTACCGGAGCGGAGCAGGGGGTGCCGCCGGAGAGAGCGTAAAGGGCCGCCCGTTCTTGGCGGCCCCCAGCGAACCCGGCGGCACCCCCTGCGGAGCGCAACCACAAACGATCAGCGCTGATAAACCTCAGGCTTGAGAATCCCCACGTACGGCACCTCGCGATACCGCTCCGAGTAGTCAAGCCCGTACCCCACGACGAACTCCGTCGGAATATCGAACCCGACATACTTGACCGGCACAGGCACCTTGATCGCCTCCGGCTTCCGGAACAGCGCGACGACGTCCACCGACTTCGCCGACCGCGACTCGAGGTACTTCAGCAGCCACGAGAGCGTAAGGCCCGAGTCGACGATGTCCTCGACGACGATGACGTGTTTGCCGGCGATGTCGCGGTCGAGGTCCTTGAGGATGCGGACCACGCCGGAGGAGGTGGTGCCTTGGCCGTAGGAGGAGACGGCCATGAACTCTAGTTCGGCGGGGGGGCCGCCGACTTTGCCTAGTTCGCGGGAGAAGTCGGCCATGAACATGACCGCGCCCTTCAGGACGCATACGAGAAGCAGGCCGTCTACCGACGCGTAGTCGGCGGCGACCTGCTTGGCGAGCTCGGCGGTTTTAGCGCGGAGCTCCTCTTCAGTGATGATCACACGGTCAATGTCCGCGTCGTACCAGCCCATGTGGTCAAGACTGCCGGATGAAGGACCTCTGGCGCACGTCGGGGTCGGAATTGGTGACGATCATCCCGAGCTGGCCCGCGACGCCGGTGGCCAGGAGGAACACGAGTAGGAAGAGGAAGAGCTCCATGACGGCCTCACCATTTCGGAGTGGTTTGGGCCGGTGCGCACCGGAGTGAATTAAGTGTCTCGTGTCCGGTTCGGTGGGGACAGTGGCAGGAATGCCGCAGTACCTCGATTTTCTGCCATTCATCGAGTAGCGTGAGTCACATGTCGCTGTATCGGGTGGCCGTGCTGGGGTTGGACGACGTCGCGCCGTTCGAGCTGGGGGTGTTGTGCGAGGTCTTCGGGACTGATCGGACGCTGGACGGGTTTCCGTCGTACGAGTTCGCGCTGTGCAGCCCGGATGGGGGGCCGATCCGTACGCGGTCGGGGTTCGGGGTGGTGCCGCACGCGGATCTGACGCCGCTGGCGAGTGCCGATCTGGTGGCGGTGCCGGCGCACCCGCTGGCGTCGGAGGTGCCCGCGGTGGCGGTGGACGCGCTGAAGGCGGCCGCCGAGCGGGGGGCCTGGATCCTGTCGGTGTGTTCGGGGGCGTTCCTGTTGGGGCAGGCGGGGCTGCTGGACGGGCGGCGGTGTACGACGCACTGGAAGCACGCGGCGCTGCTGGCGGAGCGGTATCCGACGGCGCTGGTGTCGCCGGATGAGCTGTACGTGCAGGACGGGCGGGTGATCACGAGCGCGGGGACGGCGGCGGGGATCGACGCGTGCCTGCACCTGGTGCGCCAGGAGCAGGGGGCGGCGGTGGCGACGAAGCTGGCGCGGCGGATGGTGGTGCCGCCGCACCGGGCGGGTGGGCAGTCGCAGTTCATCGAGGCGCCGATGCCGGAGCAGGTGGACTGCGACACGTTGCAGCCGCTGCTGGAGTGGCTGCTCACGCACCTGGACGAGCCGCTGACGGTGGACGATCTGGCGTCGCGTACGCACATGGCACCGCGGACGTTCGCGCGCCGGTTCCGGGCGGAGACCGGGGCGACGCCGCACGACTGGCTGACCCATCAGCGGCTGCTGCTGGCCCGCCGCCTGCTGGAGGAGACGGAGCTGAGCGTCGAGTCGGTGGCGAGCCGGGCCGGGTTCGGCGACTCGGCGACGCTGCGCCACCACTTCCGCCGCCGGATCGGCACCACTCCGGCGGACTACCGCCACACCTTCCGCGCCGCATGAGAAGGGCACCTTCTGCAACGCATGGCGTTGGGAAGGTGCCCTTCTTTACGTACGCAGGCTGGGGAGCTGCGGTTACGGGCCGATCACCGGGATGCGGGTGCGCACGACGGTGGTGCCGGGGACTTCCGGGCTGGTCATGCTCGTGGTGACGCGGGCGTCGGAGGGCGTGACACCGCGCAGTTTCACGGTGTACGACGCCACGCCGCCCGGGTGCCCGCCGGTGCTCTGGATCCGCAGGTCCGGGCCGGGCCGCTCGGTGCGCAGGGTGCCCTTGCCGAGGGCGTTCTCCGCGCCGACCGCGAAGACCTTCGCGCCGCCGGGCAGGTTCTTGGCGTCGTACGCGAAACGGATGTCCTCGTCCTCGCCGGTCGCCAGCCAGACCTGGAAGCGCTGGGTGTCGTCGGTGCCGAAGCGGTTGACCCGCCACTCGACGACGATCCACTCGACCCCGCCGCCGCGTACGGCCGCGACGCGCACCCCGTCGGCCGCCGAGCCGTCGAGGTCGGCCCAGTACGGGGCCAGCACGTTGTTGGGGCGGTCGGCGTCGGGGGCCTGCTCGCCCTCCTCGCCGGGCGGGGCGAAGCGCACGTCCTGGGCGGTGCCGCCGCCGACCACGAGGTAGCCGTTGGAGACGACGCCGATGCGGGTGTAGGTCTGGCCCGCGTACGCGAAGGCGGGGGTCTCGTAGCTGATCATCTCTTCGTCGCCGATGGCGTCGGGGGCGACGGTCAGCGGCTTCCATGCCCGGTCGTCGAGGGCGGTCACACCGGGCAGGCCCGGTTCGATGCCGCGCAGCGTGGTGTCGTGGCTGACCTCGCGCGGGCCGTCCACGGTGGCCCCGCCGTCGACGCCGGTGACGGCGAGCGCCGGGTCCAGCCGGGTGGTCAGGTCGACGGACGCGTCGTCGTACCCGGTGTTGGCTGCCGTCACCGTGCACCGGGCGGCGCCGGCCAGCGGCACCTTCTTCGCCGAGCAGGTGCTGGCCAGCGTGACCTGGCCCTGCGACGGCCGGAAGGCGACCGGCAGGTGCAGCGCGGGGCTGCCGTCGGCCGAGGTCAGCCGGATCTCGCCGGACAGGTAGCCGTCCCCGGCGGCCCGGGAGTAGATCGTCACCGGCAGCGGCGCGGAGCCGCCTGGCGGCACGGTGAGCGCCGCCGGGACGCTGATCGCGCTGTCCTTCGGCGCGGTGCTGGCCACGGTGTACGTCTGCACCCGGTCGGTCATGTTGCGCAGGGTGCGGACGGTGGACAGCCGGCCCGGCATGATCGGCGCGTTGATCGACGGCAGGTTGAGGTCGACGGCGTGCACCTCGTCGTCGGCCAGTGTCATCATCCGGCCGGCGGTGTCCGACACGGTCAGCGTGACCTGGTCGGCGCGGTCGACGGCGATCCGCCCCGCGCCCATCTCCTGCGGCCCGGCCGGGGTCGTGCCGTCCTCGTTCTTCACGTCGGTGACCGCGGTGGTCATCAGGGCCGATTTGAGCTCTCCCGGGGTCCAGCCGGGATGCCGGGAGGCCAGCAGCGCCGCCGCGCCCGCCACGTGCGGCGAGGACATGGAGGTGCCCGCGATGGCCTGGAACAGCTCACCGGCGGGGCCGCCCGCGCTGCCGTCCGGGGTCGGCGTGTGACCGGCCAGGATCTGCACGCCGGGCGCGGTGACGTCGGGCTTGAGCGCGAGCCCGCCCGGGCCGCGCGAGGAGAAAGCCGCCATCACGTCGCCGGTGCCGGGGCTGGCCTGACCGGCGGTGATCGTCGCGATGACGTCGGGGTTCGCGTCCAGGAACTCCAGCACCGACGGGTCGGCCAGGTGCACGGTCGGCAGCCAGTGGTTGTCGGTCTCGACGTCCTGGACCTTCGGGTTGTAGAGGACCATGCCGACGGCGCCACCCTCGCGTACGTTCCAGCCCTTCTCGACGCGGGTGTTGCCGCCGCGCTCGCAGACCACGATCTTGCCGGTGAACTGGCCCTTCTTCGCGGGCTTGGCGCAGGTCGCGCCGCCCTTGTAGCCAGGGGCGTCGGCGGCCCGCACCAGCGGGGCCGGGCCCGCGCCCGCGGTCAGCGACGCGCCGCTGAGCTGCTTGGTCACCGTGCCCGCCTGCAGGGTCAGGCCCGCGCTGAACTCGCGGCGCTGGGTGGAGGCGGCCACCGTGGTCACCCACGGCGACAGGTGGTTGACGGTCCCGGCGTCGGGTCCGGAATTGCCCGCCGAGGCGGCCACGAAGACCCCTGCGGCGTACGCGTCGAGGAAGGCCATCTCGACCGGGTCGCTGAACGGGTCGGTGCCGCCGGAGATGGAGAAGTTGACGACGTCGACGCCGTCACGGACCGCCTGCGCCACCGCGGCCGCCGAGTCCGAGGACATGCAGCCGTTGGCCCCGCAGACCTTGTAGGCGCTGACCCAGGAGCCCGGCGAGACGCCGTGCACCGGGCCGCGCTCGACGCCGAACACCTTCGCCGAGGCCAGCACGTTGCCCGCCGTCGTCGAGGCGGTGTGCGTGCCGTGCCCGTCGCTGTCGCGCGCCGACTTGTACGTCTCGTCCGGGAACGCCTCCAGGTAGGCCTTCAGGAACGGCGCGCCGCCGATCAGCTTGTTGTTGCAGCGGAACACGTCCTTGACCGGGGTCAGCGGGTTGTCGCCGAAGTCGCAGCGCCGCGCCGAGCCGTCCGTCTTGGCCGGGGGCGCGGCGAGCACGCCCTGGTCGGCGAAGGACGGGTGCTCGGGCCACAGGCCGGTGTCGAGTACGCCGACGATGACGCCCCTACCCGCCTGGCTGGTCGGGGCCCCGTTCGCGCCCGCGCCGCTCTGCAGCACGTCCGCGCCGATGAAGGAGCTGGACGAGTCGGTCAGCGGCTCGCGCAGTTCGTCGCGCTGCACGGCCACCACGCCTTCGACGGCGAGCAGCTTCTTCACCTCGTTGGCGGGCAGCGTCAGTGCGACGCCGCCGTACACGGTGCGCAGGCTCTGGCCGACCCGCGCCGCGGGCAGCTTCGCGGCGAGCGCCGAGGCGAAGTGCTGCTCGCGCTGGGCGAGGTACTGCTCGTAGGCCCGTTCGGCGTCACCGCCGCGCAGGCGTACGCCGGTGGCGGCGGGGCTGGTCGCGGCCAGGCCGGGCACTCCGCCCGCGTAGCTGGCGACCGCGTCGTGGTCGAGTTTGACCAGCACCGGGATGCGCTCGCCGTCGGTGCGGTCGAGCAGGCTGCGGTCGGTCTTCGCGAGTCGGCTGGTGGGCGCGCGCCCGGCCGTGGCCCGCGCGGCCGGTTGAAGTTTCTGCGGGCCGTCCGGCGCGGCCGAGCCGCTGCCCGCCGGTATGACCGCAGCGCCCGCCACCAGGGCAAGCCCGCAGCCAATCCGGACAAAAGTAGCCATCTTCACACTGCCGTCAACGACCACCCGTATCCCCGGGACTTGCCGCCGAGGCCGCCGACCTACTCCCGTTCCAGCCGCCCCGAACCGCTGGATAGCCCGGCGGCGGCCGGGCGGGCCGGGTCAGTAGGCAGCGGCCTGGCCGTCGGCGCGGGGTTCGGAGCCGGCGACGTAGCCGCCGGGGATACGCCAGATGGCCTGGCCCATGCCGAACGTGGAGCGATCGGTGGCGACGGTGACCTCGTGGCCGCGAGCCCGCAACTCCTCGATCAGCAGCGGGTCGAACTCGGGCTCGACCTCGACCTGGCGCGCGGTGTGCCAGTACCAGCGGGGCCGGGTCAGCGCCTCCTGCGGGCCGAGGGCGTCGTCGGCGGTCGCGAGCACCAGCTGCAGGTGACCCTGCGGCTGCATGTGCCCGCCCATCACACCGAACGGTCCCAGCGGATCGCCGTCGCGGAACAGGAAGCCGGGAATGATCGTGTGGAACGGCCGCTTGCCGGGTGCGGCGACGTTCGGATGCGCCGGGTCGAGGCTGAACCCGGCCCCCCGGTTCTGCAGGCCGAAGCCGTACTCCGGGAGCACTACGAACGAGCCGAAGCCCTGGTAGGTCGACTGGATCAGGCTGACCATCATCCCGTCGGCGTCGGCCGCGGCCAGGTAGACGGTGCCACCCCGCATCGGGTCGCCGGGCGGCGGGTCACCGGCCCGGTCCCCGATCAGCGCCCGCCGCCGCGCCAGATAGGCGGGGTCGAGCAGGTCAGGCATCGGGTACGCGGCCGGGTCGGCGACGTACGCGTGCGCGTCGGCGAAGCCGAGTTTCATCGCCTCGATCTGCTCGTGCAGCCCGTGCCCCGGCAACCCGTCCAGCAGCGCGAGCGCCTGCAGCGCGGCCACCCCCTGCCCGTTGGGCGGGATCTCGTACACGGTGTGCCCGCGATAGTCCGCGCGCACCGGCTCGACCCAGGTGCTGGTGTGCTCGGCGAGGTCGGCGGCGGTGAGCAGGCCGCCGGTCTGCGCCGCGTACGCGACCAGCGCCTGCGCGATCTCGCCCCGGTAGAACGCGTCGGCGTGACTCCCGCCGATCAGCCGCAGCGCCCGGCCCGCGCCCGGGTTGCGGAACAGCTCGCCGACCTGCGGCGCGCGGCCGCCCGGCGCGTACACATCCGCCCAGTCCCGGCACTCCGGCTGGGCCAGCCCGCGATGGACCTCGACGGACTCGGCCCAGCGCCGGGCGACCGTCGGCGACACCGTCCAGCCCTGCTCGGCGTAGTGCACGGCGTCGGCGAACAGCCGCTCGAACGGCAGCCGCCCGAACCGCGCGTGCAGGTCCTGCCAGCCCGCCGGGGCACCGGGCACGGTCACCGGCAGCCAGCCTCGGGCCGGTGGGGCGAGCGCAGCCTGGGCCTGCCCGCCACCGAGCGCGCCGCTGGGCGGCTTCGCGGCCGCCGTGAGGGCGGCCAGGCTCAGTGCCGCCGGTGCGCGCCCCGAAGCGTTCAGCCCGTGCAGCTCCCTGCCGTCCCAGACCAGCGCGAACAGGTCGCCGCCGATGTCGTTGGAGCCGGGCTGCACCTGCGTCAGCGTCACCGCCGTAGCCACCGCCGCGTCGACGGCCGAACCGCCCTCGCGCAGCACGGCCAGGCCCGCCTGGGCGGCCAGCGGCTGACTGGTGGCCACGACGCCCTGGGGCGCATAAACCGCTTGTCGCATCCCTAGATCCAAACACGTGGCGCGGGGCGATATGGCTACGGGAGAGTAGGTTCTTACCTATGGCTCTCGTGGACTGGGATCTCGCCTCGACCACCGCCGCGCGTCTCGGCCCGACCGGCCCGTCGGTGACCCTGGCGGAGGCCACTGCGGTCGTCGCCGACCTGAGAAGGCTCGCCGACGAGGCGATCGGGCACGTCGCGGGATACACGAAGATGACCCCGCAGGTGCCGGACGCCCCGGTGCGGGTGGTCGACCGGCGCACCTGGGCCGACGTCAACGTGCAGGGCCTGCGTACGGTGATCACGCCGCTGACCGACAAGCTGGAGGAGAAGGTCGGCTTCCTGGGCAACCTGGTCGGCGCGAAGGTCACCGGCGTGGAGGCCGGGGCGGTGCTGGGTTACCTGTCCGGCAAGGTCCTCGGCCAGTACGACATCTTCGCCGCGCCGCCCGCCGAACCCGGCCGCCGGGTCGAGGCCGGGCAGCTGCTGCTGGTCGCGCCGAACATCGTCGCCATGGAGCGCCGGATCAAGGCCGACCCGCGCGACTTCCGCCTCTGGGTCTGCCTGCACGAGGTCACCCACCGGACCCAGTTCACCGCCGTGCCGTGGCTGCGGGACCACTTCCTGGGCGAGGTGCGGGCCTTCATCGAGGCCACCGAACCGCCGACGGACAACCTGCTCAGCCAGGCCTACCAGCAGTTCGGCGCGGCGATCAAGGCCGCCCGCGCCCCCGAGGGCACCCGTGGCGCGTCGCTGCTGGAGGCCGTGCAGACGCCCGAGCAGCGGGCCGTGCTCGACCGGCTCACCGCAGTGCTGACGCTGCTGGAGGGCCACGCCGAGGTGGTCATGGACGGCGTCGGGCCGCAGGTCATTCCGAGCGTCGCGACGATCCGCGCGGCGTTCGACCGCAAACGCAACCCCGGCAACCCGCTGGAGCAGTTCGTCCGCCGCCTGCTGGGCGTGGACATCAAGATGCGGCAGTACGCCGAGGGCCGCGTCTTCGTCCAGTCGGTGCTGGACCGGGTCGGCATGGACGGCCTGAACCAGATCTGGACCTCCAAGGACACCCTGCCGACCCTCGACGAGATCGCCGACCCCGACGCCTGGGTGTCCCGCGTCGTCACCGCCGACTCCCGGGGATGAGGCTCGACCCCTCGGTCGCCGCCATCCGCACCGCGATCCGCCACACCCTCACCGCCCTCCCCACCCCCGCCTCCCCGCCCTCGCCCCCGCCCGCCCC
>NZ_JAAOTJ010000047.1 GCF_011297335.1 Catellatospora methionotrophica
GTGGATGGTGGGGGGCGGGCGGGGGTGGGTTAGGGTTCAGCGGTGGCTCGACGAACTGCTGAAGTGCGCCTGGACGCGTTGCTGCGCACCGCCGTGGACGTGATCGTCGAGCGGGGATTCGCCAACACCCGGACCGCCGACGTGGCCAAGGCGGCAGGAGTCAGCCAGGCCCTGGTCTTCTACCACTTCACCAGCAAGGACGCGCTGCTCTCGCAGGCTTTCGCGTACGCCGCCGAGCAGGACATGGCCCGGCTGCACGCGGTGATCGAGTCGAACGCGTCGTCCGTCGAGAAGCTGAAGAAGCTGGTCAAGCTGCTCGCCCCGACGGGCCGGTCCAAGTCCTGGATGATGTGGATCGACGGCTGGTCGGAGGCGCTGCGCACACCGGAGCTGGAGAAGGTGTCGCGCCGCATGGACCTCCGCTGGAAGGAAGGCCTCACCGAGGTCATCGCCAACGGGGTCGCCGACGGCTCCTTCACCTGCGACGATCCGGCCGGAGCGGCCTGGCGCATCAACGCCATCATCGACGGCCTGGCAGTCCAGCTCACCGTCCACGAGAAGGCCATCTCCCGCAAACAGGCCTTCGAATGGATGCGCATGGTCGCCGCCCGTGAAGTGGGCGTGGACCCCACCGACCTCGCCTGACCACGCCCCGCGCCGCCGTCCGGCGTTGCAGGTTCCCGAAAGCAGCCGCGCAAGGCCGCAGTTCCCCGAAACAGCAGGCCGATCAGTCGCTGATCCGCACCCGGAGGGTGCCGGTGCGGGTCTCGCCCGCCGCGATGGTCCGGGTGTGCTCGTACGCCCACGCGGCGCAGACCCCCGGATACCCGGTCGACCCCTCACTGGTCCGCACGAACCAGCGGTCGCCGTCGCCCAACCCCGAGAACCGCAGGGTGTACGCCGCGCCGCCCGACTCGCCCCGCCACAACAGCTCGGGCTCCGCACTCCCGTTGACCTGCTCCTCCCCGGCCAGCTCCCCCGCGCTCAGCCCGAGATTCGCCCCGGGCGCGACCCGCCAGAAGCACCCGCCGTACCCGGCCCCGCCCGGCCGCCCGTTCGTCGCCGGGCTGCCCAGCGTCACGGTCCGCTTCGCGGTCAGCCACCACCCCAGTTCCAGCAGCCACGACCGCTCGTCGAGGTACGTCGCCGTCATCGTGCGCCGCTCGGACAGCAGCACCTTGCCGTCCGCCGCCCGCCAGGCCAGCCGCTGCGTGAACCCGCCAGTCCCGACCTCGTCGAACCCCTCGCCGGTGATCGACCCGTGATCGTCGAGCCAGGTGTACCCCTGGTCCCGGACATACGTCCGCCCGCCCCACAGGTTGTTCCGGTTCACGTCCTGCACGGCCAGCGACAGCCCGAGGTGCCACCGGTGGTCCTCGGGCACGGCGTCGGTCACCACGGTGCCCGCGAGCGTCCGGATCGGATGCAGGTAGGGCCGGGGCCCCAGCGTCGGCTCGATCTCCGCGCCCGAGTGGTACTCGGCAACCACCCGCCCCGCGACCCGGAACTCCACGCGACCCGCCACCTCTCGACCCAGGCCTGCCGCGGGTGCGGAAAGCGCTTGCCGAAGTTGAGGTTAGCGGGTTCCCGTCACACCCGCCAGGGTGGCGACCGCCAGCGGACCGAGGATTCGGCCGGGGCCGCCAGGGTGGGCGCTCGCGAAGGAAAGCGTTTTCCATCGCGTTACTATGGGCCCTACCTCGACCCCCTCGCCCACGGAGCCGGACATGTCCGCACGACACGAACACCCCTGGTGGCGTGACGCCGTCATCTACCAGGTGTACCCCCGCAGCTTCGCCGACGGGACCGGCGACGGCCTCGGCGACCTCACCGGACTGCGCGAGCGCCTGCCCTACCTGCGCGACCTCGGCGTCGACGCGGTATGGCTGAGCCCCTGGTACGTCTCCCCCATGGCCGACGCCGGTTACGACGTCGCCGACTACCGCGACATCGACCCGGTCTTCGGCACCCTCGCCGAGGCCGAGCTGTTCATCGCCGAGGCACACCAGCACCACCTGCGCGTGATCGTCGACATCGTGCCCAACCACTGCTCCGACCGGCACCCGCGCTTCCAGGCCGCCCTCGCGGCGGGCCCCGGCTCGCCGGAGCGGGAGCTGTTCTGGTTCCGCCCCGGCCGCGGCGACAACGGCGAGCTGCCCCCCACCGACTGGGGCTCGCACTTCGGTGGCCCGGCCTGGACCCGCGTCCCCGACGGCGAGTGGTACCTGCACATGTTCGCCCCCGAGCAGCCCGACTGGAACTGGGACCATCCGGCCGTACGCGAGGACTTCCAGGCCACGCTGCGCTTCTGGCTCGACCGCGGCGTCGACGGTTTCCGCATCGACGTAGCCGACCATCTGGTCAAGGACCCGTCCCTGCCCGACGTGGCCACGCTCGGCCCGAACGTGATCCGGCCGTGGCGCGACCAGGAGGGCGTACACGAGATCTACCGCGACTGGCGCAAGATCGCTGACTCGTACCCGCAGCGTGGGGTGTTCGTCGGTGAGCTGTGGGACGACGACCCCGAGCGGTTCACCCGCTACCTGCGCCCGGACGAGCTGCACACGGGCTTCAACTTCCCGTACCTGAGCTGCCCGTGGGATGCCGCGGCGTTCCGCGACGTGATCGACACGACGTTGGCCACGCACGCGATGGTCGGCGCGCCAGCGACCTGGGTGCTGTCCAACCACGACGTGGTCCGGCACGTCACCCGGTACGGCCGGGCGCACACCGCGCACTCGTTCGACGACGCCAAGCACGTCGAGGCCAGCGACCTAACGCTCGGCACCCGCCGGGCCCGCGCTGCCGCGCTGCTCACGCTGGCCCTGCCCGGCTCCGCGTACGTCTACCAGGGCGAGGAGCTGGGGCTGCCCGAGGTCGAGGACATCCCGGAGGCGCTGCTGCAGGACCCGCGCTGGATCCGGTCCGGGTTCACCGATCGGGGCCGTGACGGCTGCCGGGTGCCGCTGCCCTGGTCAGGCGAGTCGACGCCGTACGGTTTCAGCCCCGAGCACGCGGCCGCGGACCCGTGGCTGCCGCAGCCCGCGAGCTGGGCGGAGCTGTCCGCCGCGGCGCAGACCGGTGATCGGCGCTCGATGCTGGAGCTGTACCGCCGCGCCCTGCACCTGCGCCGCACCGAGCCCAGCCTCGGCGACGGCCCGCTGCAGTGGCTGCCCGCCCCCGAGGGCGTGCTGCACTTCCAGCGCGGCGACGGCTTCGCCTGTCTGGTCAACCTCGGCGACACCCCCGCCGATCTGCCGCCCTACGAGTACCTGCTGCTCGCCAGCGATCCGCTGGAGGAGCTGAAGGTCGCCCCGCACAGCGCCGTCTGGCTGCGCGTCGCGTGAACACCGCCGGAGAGAACCGATGAGCGCACACATCCTGGTCGTCGGCATCGACGGCGTACGCCTGGACACCGCCCGCGCCGCGCACACCCCGCACCTGGACGCCGTCGTTCGTGACGGCTGGCCGGCCGAGTTCGAGCTGAGCACCGACGCGCCGACCCTGTCCGGGCCGACCTGGGCGGTCGGTGGCGACAGCCGCTGGAAGCGCACCGCGTGGCTGGCCGCCTGCGGCGCTGGCATCGGCGCGACGCCACCCGCCGACGTCAGCCACGTCTCGGTCGCTCCGACCGTGCTCGGCCAGCCGCTGATCGGCGAGAGCCACCTCGCCGGGACGTCGCTGATCGCCGAGCGGCTGCCCAGCGCCGATCAGAACACTGCCGCGCGGCAGAAAACCGCAGCCGCGTTCGCTGCCGAGTCCGCCGTGACGGCCTGACGTGTCGGCTACCGCGTTCGCGCTGGTCGCCGCGTCGGTGCTGTGCCATGCGACGTGGAACCTGCTGTCCAAGCGGGCCGCGGTCGCGGGCACCGTCTTCGTGGCCGTCTGGTCGGTGGTCGCCGCGCTGCTCTGGGCTCCGCTGGGCATCTGGGCGCTGGTCACCGGCTGGGACGCGCTCGGCTGGGGCAGCCTGGTGCTGGTCGGCGGCGCGGCGTTGCTGCACACCGGTTACTACCTGCTGCTGCAACGCGGATACGCAGTCGGCGATCTGTCGGTGGTCTACCCGGTCGCGCGTGGCCTGGGGCCGGTTTTGATCTGCGCTGTCGCGGTGCCGTTCTTCGACGAGAATCCCGGCCTGTTCGGCTGGGCGGGCACCCTGGCCCTGTCGATCAGCGTCGCCCTGATCGGCATGCCGTCCCCCGACACCCTCAAACGCAGGGCCCCCATCATGTACGCGCTGGCGACAGGCGTGTTCATCGCCGCGTACACCCTCTGGGACCGCAACGCGGTCGCGGTCGCCGCCCTGTCGCCGATCCTGGTCAACTGGGGCGGCGACACCGGCCGGGCGCTGCTGCTGGCCCCGTGGCTGATCAAGCACCGGGCCAGGGCGAAGCAGGTGTGGCGGGAGCACCGCCGCGAGGTGTTCGGCACCGCGATCTGCTCACCCGGGGCGTACATGCTGGCCCTGACCGCGATGACGATGGCCCCGGTGACCGTCGTCGCCCCGCTGCGCGAGGTCAGCGTGCTGCTGGTGGTGTTCCTCGGCGCGCGGCTGCTCGGCGAGCGCGACATGTGGCGGCGGCTGGTCGCCGCGCTCGGCGTCGTCGTCGGCGCGGTCGGCGTCACCCTCGGTCGCGGCTGACGTCGCGCCCGGCCGCGACCACACCCGCGGCAGGGCGCGAACCCCCGCTGACGTGCCGCCCGTCACGGTCCGACACCGCCCGGATGACGGGACGGCGGCCCTGGTAGATCAACGATTGAGTAACCTGTGCGTATGAGAATCGGCATTGTCGGAGCGACGGGCCAGGTCGGTGGCGTCATGCGCCGGGTGCTCGCGGAGCGCAAGTTCCCCGTCGGCGAGCTGCGGCTGTTCGCCTCGTCCCGGTCCGCCGGGCGCACCCTGCCCTGGGCCGACGGCGAGGTCACCGTCGAGGACGCGGCGACCGCGGACTACGCCGGGCTCGACATCGTGCTGTTCTCGGCGGGCAAGACGACCTCGCTGGCGCTCGCGCCGAAGGTCGCCGCGGCCGGAGCGGTCGTCATCGACAACTCGTCCGGCTGGCGGCTGGACCCGGACGTGCCGCTGGTCGTCGCCGAGGTCAACCCGCAGGCGGCGAAGCTGCGCCCCAAGGGCATCATCGCGAACCCGAACTGCACCACCATGGCCGCGATGCCGGTGCTGCGCCCGCTGCACGACGAGGCCACGCTGACCGGCCTGATCGCCAGCACCTACCAGGCCGTCTCCGGCACCGGCCTCACCGGCGTCGACGAGCTGCACGAGCAGGCCAGCGCCGTCGTCGCCGAGGCCCGCGCGCTCGCCCACGACGGCAGCGCCGTGACCTACCCGGAGCCGAAGGTGTACGCGCATCCGATCGCGTTCAACGTGCTGCCGCTCGCGGGCGCGATCGTCGCCGACGGCTCCTACGAGACCGACGAGGAGCAGAAGCTCCGCAACGAGACCCGCAAGATCCTCGACATCCCGGGCCTGCCGGTCTCCGGCACCTGCGTCCGCGTGCCCGTCTTCACCGGACACTCGCTGCAGCTCAACGCCCGCTTCGCGGACCCGATCAGCCCCGAGCGCGCCCGCGAGCTGCTGGCCCACGCCCCCGGCGTGATCCTGGCCGACGTGCCGACCCCGCTGCAGGCCGCCGGACAGGACCCGACGTACGTCGGCCGCATCCGCCGCGACGAGACGGCCCCCAACGGCCTGGCCCTGTTCTGCTCCAGCGACAACCTGCGCAAGGGCGCCGCCCTCAACGCCATCCAGATCGCCGAGCTGGTCCTCGCCGAACTCTCCTGACCCCCAAGCGAAGGAAGGGCACCTTCCCAACGCTCTGCGTTGCGGAAGGTGCCCTTCCTAATTACCCGCCGGGCTTCTCACCGGCCTGTGGGGATGCTGTGAAGACATCGTGCTGGCCGTGCCCGCCGGGCCGCCCGGTTGATGCAATGTACGGGTGACCCTCAACCCCTACCGGGCACCCCTGCCAGCGGCCCAGCCACCCACCGCCACCGCGCACGACCTCCCTTACCCGGCCCCCACCGCGACGCGGACTGCTATCGCGACGCGGACTGCCGCCGTGACGCCGACTGCTGCCGCGACGGCGGCGGTGACGCCGGTGCCCTCGGCCGGGGAGCGCCGCAGACGGCGGGTGCGGCGGGTCCGGTCCGGCATCTGGAACGCGCTGGCCGGACACGGTCTGGCGCTGACGGTCCCACTGCTGCCGGCGGCTCCGTCCGGTGAGCCCAGCGCCGTCTACGGCGTCGGTTTCGTGATAGCCCAGCTGGTGCTCGCGACCGCCGTCGTCGCGCTGGGCATCACCCGCACCCTGCGTCGCGACGGTGCCAACAGCGTCGGCCTGGCCATCGGCTGGATCGCCGGAATGCCCGTCGCCGCCGTGGCCGGAGTCGCCCTGCTGTTCGCGCTGGGCGCCATGTAACCGACCACCGCCGAGCTGTGCGGGTGGAGAGCACTCCGCCGTCGTCAGCGAAGACGGTTGCGCGTCACAGCACCCGGCGCATGGCGATCCGGGGACCGAGCTCGTCCAGTCCGAGCGCCGCCTCGTGCGCGCGGATCTCGCGCAGACCATCGCTCAGCTCGGTGACCGGCAAGAAGCCGCGCCGGGCGTAGAACGGGCCGTTCCAAACGATGTCGGCGAACGTGGTCAGCGTGACGGCCCGGTGACCCGCCCGCGCCGCCCACTCGCACGAGGCTTCGAGCAGATCGCTGCCGACGCCCTGTCCAGCGTGGTCAGGGTGGACCGACAACTGCTCCAGGTGCGCCTGCCCGTCGACCACACCCAGCCGCGCGAACCCCACCGGCGGATCACCCGCGACGAGTACGCACGACGCGGCGGCCAGCTCCTCGACACTGCCCGGCGGCGGCAGCGGCCCCATCCCGATCGCGTCGAACACCCGATCAGCGGCCAGCTCCACCTCCACCAGCAGCGGCAACTCCGTCACCCGCCCCACCCGCACCCGATGACCGCCCATCCCCACCCCCGCCCATCCCCACCCCCGCC
>NZ_JAAOTJ010000048.1 GCF_011297335.1 Catellatospora methionotrophica
GCATCCCGTCACGGTTGACGACCTCACGCTCATGCGCGTAGTAGATCGACGGCAGCGGGATCTCCTCCCGCGCGATGTAGTGCCAGATGTCCAGCTCGGTCCAGTTCGACAACGGGAACACCCGAATCGACTCGCCAGGGTGATGCCTACCGTTGTACAGCGACCACAGCTCAGGGCGCTGGTTCTTCGGATCCCACTGCCCGAACTCGTCCCGGAACGAGAACACCCGCTCCTTGGCCCGAGCCTTCTCCTCATCCCGACGCGCACCACCGAACAGCGCATCGAACCGGTACTTGTCCACCGCGTCCAACAACACCGGCGTCTGGATCCGGTTCCGCGAACCACCAGCGGGCTCCGTCACCAGACCACGCGCGATCGCCTCCGGCACCGACGCCACGATCAGCTGCAGGCCCAGCTCCTGGACGCGCATGTCGCGGTAGTCCATGACCTCGGGGAAGTTGTGGCCCGTGTCGATGTGCATCACCGGGAAAGGGATCCGGCCCGGAGCGAACGCCTTCTGCGCCAAACGCAGCATCACGATCGAATCCTTGCCACCCGAGAACAGCAGCACCGGACGCTCGAACTCCGCCACCACCTCCCGCATCACGAAGACACTCTCCGCCTCTAGGGCGTCAAGGTGCGATACCTGGAACGTCGTCACTGGTGTCGTCTCCTCTTTCTCGTCCGGCCGCGGCCGTCAGTAAGCGCCGGAACTGCGCAGGACAGCCTGCAGGTGCGCAGCAGGATGACCACGTCGAGGGTCAGCGACCAGTTCTCGACGTAGCGGAGGTCCAGGCGCATCGACTCCTCCCAGGAGAGGTCGGAGCGTCCGGAGACCTGCCACAGGCCGGTCAGGCCCGGCTTGACCACGAGCCGCCGGTGCATGTCAGCGGGGTACTGGTCGACCTCGGAGTCCAGCGGCGGGCGGGGCCCGACCAGCGACATCTCGCCCTTGAGCACGTTGATCAGCTGGGGCAGTTCGTCGATCGAGTACCGGCGCAGCCACCGGCCGAACGGGGTCACGCGCGGGTCGTTCTTCATCTTGAACAGCACGCCGTCGCCCTCGTTGAGGTGGCGCAGTTCCTGCAGCCGGTCCTCGGCGTCGGTGTACATCGTGCGGAACTTGTAGATGAGGAACTCGCGGCGGTGCTGGCCGACGCGCACCTGGCGGAACAGCGCCGGGCCGCCGCCGTTGCCGAACCGGATGATCAGTGCGCAGGCGAGCAGCAGCGGGGAGAGCAGCGTCAGCGCGATCGCGGCGATCACCCGGTCGGTGATGTTCTTGACGAGGCGGCCGGCACCGGTGAACCGTGGGTGGTCCAGGTGCAGCATCGGCAGGCCGTCGGCCGGGCGGATGGTGGTGCGGCTGTTGGCGACGTCGAACAGGGCGCTGGCGACCATCAGGTCGACCTTCTGGTTCTCCAGGCTCCAGGCGAGGCGGCGCAGCTCGGCGCCCTCGAGGTCGGGGCTGGAGAGCACGACGACCATGTCGGCGCCGACCTCGCCGACGACGGCGGAGACCTGGTGGATGTTGTCGTACACCAGGATGCCCATGCTGGCGAGGGGAGAGCCGACGCGCAGCGCGGGCACGCAGGCCGCGACGACGCCGAGGCCGTGGTAGCGCTCGTGCCGGAGCTGGCGGGTCAGGGCCACCACCGAGCTCTCGTGGCCGACTACGACGACCTGGCGCAGGCACTTGCCCTGGGCCCAGGCGCGGTGCAGCCGGCGGCGCAGGGTGTAGCGGCTGATGATCCCGTACACGGTGACGATCGGGACCGCGATGACGACGTAGCCGCGGGCGACACCGAGGTGCAGGAAGTAGGAGGCGAGACCGATCACCGCGCCGAGCACCAGTCCGCTGTGCAGAACGCGCTGGTACTCGTCATTGCCGACGAATAGATAACGCCGGTCGTAGGCGCGGTTCGCGAATAGCGCGATAATCCATATGGTTGGTAGGGAAAGGCTGAAAGCAACGTACTCGACCAGGTCGGTGCGGCCGAAGATCACCTTCAGGGCGACGAGGGCGGCGACGAGCCCGACCGCTCCGTCGGAGAGCACGAGGCTCTTGACGTAGCGCGACTCCCACCGCGTCCGCGAACCGGGCAACCCTCTGGTCAGGGCCGTAGTACGATGACCGCGTACCCCTTGACCTGCTTTGCTTGACGCACCGATGTGGACGGTAGTCACTCTCAGCTCCCCACTGAAGTGCCTGCTGGCGATCAGACCGGCACATGTGCCGCGATGGCTTAACGCCACGTTCTCCGCCAGGACGTCCTGACTCTACTTAACATCTATGTCTGGAACATTAAAACCAGAGCATTGTCAGCTAGTGGACTGGGTGTGATCCCGGTCCCATCAGCCGTAAGTATGAGAACGGATAAGACGATGCGGGAATGAAGGCGTACAGCCACCCGATTCCCACACCGTCCAATCTCGGCGGTCGTGGGGGCAGACCCGGCGGGTTACCCCGGGGCCCGGCCCGACCACGTCCAGGCGTACCCGGGATCTTCGCAGGAGAGCGCCGGTTCGCACAGGTCCAAGGGGCGGAATGTGTCCACCATGACGGCTAGTTCGTCGAAACGTTCCGCTCCGATCGAACGTTCGGCCGCACCCGGCTGCGGTCCGTGGGTGAACCCGGACGGGTGCAGCGAGATCGAACCCTGCCCGATGCCGGAGCCGCGGCGGGCCTCGTAGTCGCCGCCGGTGTAGAACAGCATCTCGTCGGAGTCGACGTTGTGGTGGTTGTACGGGACGGGAATCGCGAGCGGGTGGTAATCGACCTTGCGCGGCACGAATGAACAAATCACGAAATTCGGGCCCTGGAACGTCTGGTGCACCGGCGGCGGCTGGTGCAGGCGGCCGGTGATCGGCTCGAAGTCGTGGATCGAGAACGCCCACGGGTAGAGGCACCCGTCCCATCCCACGACGTCGAACGGGTGCTCAGCGTACACGTGCCGGGTCCAACCGCGACGGTGCTGCACCAGCACCTCGACGTCGCTGCCCTCGACGACCAGCGGCTCGCTCGGCCCGCGCAGGTCACGCTCGCAGTAGGGGGAGTGCTCCAGGAACTGCCCGCGTACGGACAGGTAGCGCTTGGGCGGGCCGATGTGCCCCGTGGCCTCGATGACCAGCAGCCGGGTCGGCTCCAGCGGGACCAGCCGGTGCACCACCGAGGTGGGGATGACGACGTAGTCGCCCTCGGTCGCGTCCAGCACCCCGAACACCGACTCCACGCGCAGCCGGCCCGCCTCGACGTAGAGGCACTCGTCCCCGATCGCATTGCGGTACAGCGGCGAGGGGGTGTCGGCGAGCACGTACGAGATGCGGCAGTCGTCGTTGGCCAGCAGGTGCTGCCGGCCGAGCACCGCGTCCGCGCCGGACTGGTCCAGCTTGTGGGTCTGCAGGTGGCGGGGCTTGAGGGGGCGGTTCGGCAGTCTGGTCCAGGCGGGCGGGTCGAACTCCTCGGCCGCCACGATCGCGGTCGGCGCGTGCCGGTGGTAGAGCAGCGAGGAGTCGGAGGAGAAGCCTTCCTGGCCCATCAGCTCCTCGGCGTACAGGCCGCCGTCCGGCTTGCGGAACTGGGTGTGCCGTTTCCGCGGGACCTCGCCGACGCTGCGGTAGTACGGCATGGCCAACCTCCTGTGTCGCATTTAAGGAGCGGTGTCCACTTTACGAAGAGAGACGTCCGATAATCGGACACTCTTGTCCGCTCTATGTAGCGTCCACTAGATTGACTGATCATGTCAACGCCACCGCTGCTGGCGCAGCTGCTCGACGATGCCGCGGTCTTCCCGCCCGGTAGCGCCACGCTGCCCGACGCCGTAGCGGCCCACCGCGAACACCGCCGCGCCTGGTACGCCCCGCTCGTCGGCCCGCTGCTCGTGCCCGCCTCCCAGCTGCCCGAACTCGGGCCGCTGCTGGCCAAGGGCGAGGAACTGGCAATCGGTGTCATCGCCGACGGTCCCGTGGCCGCCTGCTTCGCGCCGCCGCCCGCCGGGGTCCGGGTCGTCCAGGTCGAGGCCGCCATGGCCCGCCGCGGCGAGGACCCGTCACCGGCCCTGCACGAATTTATTCATCGCGTACGCGACAGCGGCGTGCGCGGGTACGCGGAGATCCCGCTCGCCTGGGGGCTGCTGACCGCGCTCGACGCGCTCGCGCAGGCCCGCGCCAGCGGGCTGGAGGTGTCGGCGAAGTTCCGCACCGGGGGCCTGGCCGCCGAGCTGTTCCCCACGCCGATGGAGCTCGCCGCGGTGATCATCGCGTGTCACGAGCGCGGGCTGCCGTTCAAGCTCACCGCGGGCCTGCACCACGCGATCCGGCACACCGACCCGGAGACCGGCTTCACCCACCACGGCTTCCTCAACGTGCTGGCCGCCGCGTGCGCCGCCGCGGAGGGAGTGGAGGTGACAGAGGTCGCCGGGCTGCTGGCCACCACCCAGCCGCTGACCCTGATCGAGGCGGTGCGCTCACGCCGCACCCGTGAGCGGCCGCTCTGGGTCGGCTTCGGCACCTGCAGCATCCCCGAACCACTCGATGATCTGCAAAAACTCGGACTACTGGACGGACGCGCATGAGCGCGCGAACCACCTCACCGGTTGCCGGTGAGCGCAGAGGAGATGGCATGACCTGGGTGCCCGGAGCCGCCGGCAGCGGCTACGACCTGAACCACCTTCCGTACGGCGTCGTCGTGCCGTCCGACGGGCGGGCCCGGTGTGCCGTACGCATCGGGGATGTTGCTTTTGATGTGGCTGCCGCGGAGGCGGCCGGGTTGATTCTCGCGGGCGACAGCCTCCGGGCGCCGAACCTGGACGCGTTCCTCGCGCTCGGGCCGGCGCACTGGTCGGCGGTGCGCGCCCGGATCACGGAGCTGCTCGGTGACCCGGCACATCGCGCCGAGGTCGAGCCGCTGCTGCTCCCGCTCGCGACCGTGACCAACGTGCTGGCCTGGACCGTCGCCGACTACGTCGACTTCTACTCCTCCGAGCACCACGCCTCGAACGTCGGCCAGATCTTCCGGCCCGGCGGGGCCGCCCTGCTGCCGAACTGGAAACACCTGCCCATCGGCTACCACGGTCGCGCGGGCACCGTCGTGGTCAGCGGCACGCCGGTGGTACGCCCCAGCGGTCAGCGCGCCGCCGACGACTTCGGCCCGTGCCGTCGCCTGGACATCGAGGCCGAGGTCGGTTTCGTGGTCGGGGCCGGTTCCACCATGGGTGAGCCCGTGCCGTGGCAGCGCTTCGCCGACCACGTGTTCGGCGTGGTGCTGCTCAACGACTGGTCGGCCCGCGACATCCAGGCCTGGGAGTACCAGCCGCTCGGCCCGTTCCTGGGCAAGTCCTTCGCGACCTCGGTGTCCGCGTGGATCACCCCGCTGGCCGCGTTCGGCGAGCAGGCCTGGACCGCCGCGCCCGTGCAGGACCCACCGGTGCTGCCGTACCTCGACGACGACCGCCGGGCGCTCGACCTCGACATCGCCGTCGAGTGGAACGACACCACGGTGTCCACCCCGCCGTTCCGCACCATGTACTGGACCCCGGCGCAGCAGCTTGCGCACCTGACCGTGAACGGCGCGAGCCTGCGCACCGGAGACCTGTACGCCTCGGGCACGGTGTCGGGTCCGGAGCGTGGCCAGGTCGGGTCGTTCCTGGAACTGACGTGGGGCGGCAAGGAGCCGGTCATGGTCAAGGGCGAGGAACGCGCGTTTCTGGCCGACGGCGACACCGTCGTGTTGCGCGCCCGGGTGGCAGACATCGAACTCGGTGCCGTTGCAGGGACAGTTTTCCCAGCTCACGTCTAATGTGACCGGGGCCGCACCACCCCGATTTGCATGGTCACCCGGGGTTTGCGTAATGTTCTCTCTGCCAGCGCGGAACGGACAAAAGAGGCGAGCGAAGAGCTCAAGTCGAAGTCCGGAAAACGCCGGACATCTGGGTGGTGCGGGACTTGCGCTCGCGAAACCGACCGGGTAATGTTCTTCGAGCCGGCAACGAGCCGGGCGGATGAGTCCGCCGAGACACAGTCTCGGAAGTGACCGCCGGCCGGGTTGCAGGTTCTTCCGAACTGATCCAACTATCAAGTAGTTGTGGTGTGTTCGGGCTGGGAAGCCGCGACATGGATGCAAATCGATCCTGAAAATTCAGGAAAGATTAGCTTGACACGGAGCGACGGACCGGGTAAGTTGGATGAGTTGCCCCGAGCGGGATCCCACAATGTGGGACACCAGCAAGGTGTGTGCTTGTTCTTTGAGAACTCAACAGGGTGCTATTTAAGCCAAGTGCCAATTTATTGGCCATCCTTTGGGATGGTTACTTTGGTATTAAACATTCTGGACATTTATGTCGGGTTTGTTTTTT
>NZ_JAAOTJ010000049.1 GCF_011297335.1 Catellatospora methionotrophica
GGGCGGGGTGGGTGGGGGTCAGGGGGTGGAGAGGACTACGCGGCCGTAGCTGTTGATGGGGAGGGAGTCGATGGGGTCTACGCGGACCTGTTCGCCGAATTGGGGGGCGTGGACCATTTTGTTGCCACCCAGGTAGATGCCTACGTGGTGGACGTCGCGGTAGAAGAAGATGAGGTCGCCGGGGACGAGCTGGCCTCGGGTGATGGTGCGGGCGCGCTGCTGCTGGCGGCCGGAGCTGTGCGGCAGCTGGATGCCGATGGTGCGGAACGTGGCGGCGACCAGCCCTGAGCAGTCGAACCCGCCGGGGCCCTCGCCCGCCCACTGGTAGTCCTTGCCGATCTGGGCGAGCGCGAACTTGAGCACCTTCTCGCTGGCTCCGGCCAGCCTGGGCACCGGTGGTTTCGCCCGGTCCTCGGTGCGGGCCAGCTGCCCGGTGGGGCCGTACGCCTTGACGCGCAGTTTCTTGAGGTCCGCGATCGCGGACTCGATCGTGGCGCGCTGGCGGCCGAGCTGCGTCTGCTGGTTCTTCTGCTGTTCGAGCAGGGCGTCCAGGGTGCGCCGGGCGGTGGCGTAGCGCTCCGAGGTGAGCGCCAGCTCGTCGATCTCGCGCTGCTGGTGCTGGGTGTACGACTTCATCAGCAGCAGCCGGTCCACGACGTCGCGGGTGGTGCCCGCGTCGAGCAGCAGTGACAGCGACATGGACCGGCTGGACCGGTATCCGGCGGCCGCGAGCCGCCCTACGGCGCCGCGACGGGAGTTGATCTGCTCCTTCAGCGGCTGGATCTGCCGTTGCAGGACCCCGGTCTGCGCGGCCGTCGTCTTGAGGTCCTCGTGGATGTCGTGGTATTTCTCCACGACCTGCTCCAGCTGGTCGGACTTGGTGCGGATCTGGCGGTCGAGGTCGGCGTTCGACGGTTGCGCGTGTGCGCCGCCCGCCAGGAGCACGGTCGACGCGATCATCGTCGCGCCTGCCCATAACACGAGGCGGCGCGTGGCGGAGTACGACACGTGGTCTATAACGACAAAAGTGCATGATCGGTGCAACGTGGTCGGGGAGAGGTGTCGAGCGACACTCGGCGCGTCTTGGCGAGGGTACCCCCAGGGGGTATGGTGAAATCGTGGAGAGCACGGAGAAGACCCCGGTCAGTTACGCCCATGACGACGACAAGCAGGCGCTGCTCGCGCGGCTGAAGCGCGTCGAGGGGCAGGTTCGCGGGCTGCAGCGGATGGTCGAGCAGGACACCTACTGCGTCGACGTCCTCACGCAGATCTCCGCCGCCACCCGGGCCCTCCAGGCCGTCGCGCTCGGCCTGCTGGAGGGCCACCTCAACCACTGCGTGGTGGACGCCGCCCGGCAGGGCGACCCGGCCGCCAAAGTCAAGGAAGCCACCGAGGCGATCGCTCGCCTGGTCCGGTCATAGGTCGTAGGGAGACCGCGATGTCCGTTCGCACGACATACCAGATCACCGGAATGACCTGCGGGCACTGCGCCGGTGCGGTGACCCGGGAGCTGACCGCGCTGCCCGGCGTGCGCGAGGTCGAGATCGACCTCGCCGCCGGCAACGCGGCCGTGGTCAGCGACGCCGTGCTGCCGCTCGACGAGGTGCGCAACGCGGTCGACGAGGCGGGTTACCAGCTGGCCGGCGTCGATGCCTGAGCAGCGGACGGCAGAGGCGCCCGCGCAGGCCCCGGTCGTACGCGCCCAGGCGGCCCGCCCCGGCGACACGGCGGGCACCAAGCTCGGCATGTTCGTCGGCGGGCTGATCGTGGCGCTGGTCGTCGGGTTCACCCTCGGCAAGGTGCTCGGCCCGGCCGAGAGCCCGACCCAGGGGGCCACCACCGGTGCCCCGGCCGCGTCGACCGACGCGATGGGCATGGGCGGCGCACACGTGCACGCCCCGGGCGCGAGTGCCGGTTCCGAGGTCGGCGGCTTGGCGGTGAGCAGCGGCGGCTACACGCTGGCCCCGGCGGCGACGGTGTTCGACGCGCCCGGCCCGCAGCAACTCACGTTCGTGGTCAACGGGGCGGACGGCAAACCGGTCACCGACTTCGCGGTGGTGCACGACAAGCCGCTGCACCTGGTCGTGGTGCGCCGGGACATGACCGGCTACCAGCACCTGCACCCGACGATGGCGGCCGACGGCGTCTGGACGGTGCGGGCCGACCTGGCCACGGCGGGCCCCTGGCGGGCGTACGCCGACTTCACCGCGGTCGCCGCAGGCGGCACGCAGACCGCCATCGCGCTCGGCACCGACCTGACCGTCGCCGGTGACTACCGCCCGCAGCCGCTGCCCGCGGCGGCTCGGGAGGCCTCCGCCGACGGCCTGACCGTCGGCTACGAGGGGACCCCGGTCATCGGGGCCAGCCAGCCGATGCTGTTCACGGTCAAGCAGGGCGGGGCGACCGCCACGCTGGAGCCCTACCTCGGCTCGTTCGGGCACCTGGTCGTGCTGCGTGAGCTGGACCTGGCCTACGTGCACGTGCACCCGGAGCCCGCGCTGGTCAACGGCGGCGTGAAGTTCTGGCTCGCCGCGCCGAGCCCGGGGCGTTACCGGATGTTCTTCGACTACTCGGTGGGCGGCAAGGTCCGCACGGCGCAGTACACGCTGGAAGTCAAGTAGGGGGCGACGGGTCATGGACCTGCGGCAGGCGAACGTCATCGAGCTGGACATCGGCGGGATGACCTGCGCCACCTGTGCCGGACGGGTGGAGAAGAAGCTGAACCGGGTGGACGGCGTGACCGCCACCGTCAACTACGCCACCGAGACCGCGCACGTGACGTACCCGGAGACCGTCTCCGTCGACGACCTGATCAAGGTCGTCGAGGCCACCGGGTACACGGCCGCCGTGCCGCAGCCCGCTCCCGCCGCCGACGAGGCCGCGCGGCCCGAACCGGACCCGCTCGGGCAGCGGCTGCTGATCAGCGGTCTGCTGACGCTGCCCGTGGTGCTGCTCAGCATGATCCCGGCGCTGCAGTTCAACCACTGGCAGTGGCTGGCGTTCACGCTGGCCACCCCGGTCGCGGTGTGGGGCGCGTGGCCGTTCCACCGGGCGGCGGCGCTCAACGCGCGCCACGGCGCGGCCACCATGGACACACTGATCAGCCTCGGCGTGCTGGTGTCGTACGGCTGGAGTGCCTGGGCCCTGTTCCTCGGCGGTGCGGGCATGCCGGGCATGACCATGTCGCTGACCTGGCTGGCCGCCCGTGGCGACGATCCGGGCATGCACCTCTACCTGGAGGTGGCCACCACGCTGACCACGTTCCTGCTGGCCGGGCGGTGGTTCGAGCACCGGGCCAAGCGGCGGGCGGGCTCGGCCCTGCGGGCGCTGCTGGACCTGGGCGCGAAGGACGCGGTGCTGCTGCGCAACGGCGTCGAGCAGCGGGTCCCGGTGGACCGGCTCGCGGTCGGCGACCTGTTCGTGGTGCGCCCCGGCGAGAAGATCGCGACCGACGGCGTGATCGTCGAGGGCAGCAGCGCGCTGGACACCGCCCTGCTCACCGGCGAGAGCATGCCGGTCGAGGTCGGGGTCGGCGACGCGGTCACCGGCGCGACGGTCAACGCGGGCGGGCGGCTCGTCGTGCGGGCGACCCGGGTCGGCGCGGACACCCAGCTCGCGCAGATGGCGAAACTGGTCACCGAGGCGCAGTCGGGCAAGGCGCCCGTGCAGCGGCTCGCAGACCGGATCTCCAGCGTGTTCGTGCCGGTGGTGATCGGGCTGGCGGTGGGCACGTTCGCGTTCTGGACGGCGTACGACGGCGGGGTCACCTCGGCGGCGGTCACCGCGGCGGTGGCGGTGCTGATCGTGGCGTGCCCGTGCGCGCTCGGCCTGGCCACGCCGACCGCGCTGCTGGTCGGCACCGGCCGGGGCGCCCAGCTCGGCATCCTGATCAAGGGCCCCGAGGTGCTCGAATCCACTCGCCGGGTCGACACGATCGTGCTCGACAAGACGGGCACGGTCACCACCGGCGTCATGACGCTGGCCGGCACGCTCCCGGCCGCCGGGGTCCAGGAGCAGGACCTGCTGCGGTACGCCGCAGCGGTCGAGCACGCCTCCGAGCACCCGATCGCCCGCGCCGTGGTGAACGGAGCGGCCGTCCACGGCATCGCCCCCGGTGCGGTGCGCGACTTCCAGTCCCTGCCCGGCCTGGGCGCGCAGGGCGTCGTCGAGGGCCGCAAGGTGCTGGTCGGACGCGGATCGCTGCTCGCCGAACGGGGCGTCGTGCTCGGTCAGGCTCCGGCCGACGGCGCGCGGACCGCGGTCGCGGTGGCACTGGACGGCGAGTTCGCCGGGTGGCTGCTGGTGGCGGACACCGTCAAGCCCGGCTCGGCTGCCGCGGTGGCCGAGTTCACACGGCTCGGGCTGCGGCCGGTGCTGCTGACCGGCGACGCCGAGGGTCCCGCCCGAGCGGTCGCGGCCGAGGTCGGCATCGACGAGGTCATCGCCGGGGTGCTCCCGGCCGGCAAGGTCGACGCCGTACGCCGCCTGCAGGAGCAGGGGCACACGGTGGCGATGGTCGGCGACGGGGTCAACGACGCGGCCGCGCTGGCCGCCGCCGACCTCGGGCTGGCCATGGGCACCGGCACCGACGCGGCGATCGAGGCCGCGGACCTGACGCTGGTCCGCGGGGAGCTGACGGTCGCGGCCGACGCGATCCGGCTGTCCCGGGCCACCCTGCGCACGATCAAGGGCAACCTGTTCTGGGCGTTCGCCTACAACGTGGCCGCGCTGCCGCTGGCCGCGGCAGGCCTGGTCACGCCGGTGCTGGCCGCCGCCGCGATGGCGCTGAGCAGCATCTTCGTGGTGACGAATTCGCTGCGCTTGTTCCGTTTCCGGTGACCCGTCACGGTCCGTCGCCACGCTTCCGTAAATGAACCTGCCATGTCACGCAACGGACCGCCGCCCGAAGGCGCGAAGACGCAACAGACCAGCGTAAGGACGCAATCCTTCGCGCTACTGGGCGGCGGCCCGGGTGCGTAACCTTGCTGATCGTGACAGAGCGTGACTTGATCCCCACCGCCCGGCAGTCCCGTCCGCGCACCTACCTGATGTGCGCCCCGGAGCACTTCGTCGTGGAGTACGCCATCAACCCGTGGATGGACACCACCGCGCCGGTGGACACCGCGCTCGCGGTCAAGCAGTGGGACGCGCTGCGCCAGACGATGGTCGACCTCGGCCACACGGTGCACCTGCTCACCCCGCAGGCCGGGCTCCCGGACATGGTCTTCGCGGCCAACGGCGGCTTCGTCGTCGACGGGGTCGCGTACGGCGCGAAGTTCCGCTACCCGCAGCGCGCCGACGAGGCCGCCGCGCACCGGGCCTTCTACGAGTCCCGCGACGAGTACGCCTTCGTGGCGCCGACCCAGACCAACGAGGGCGAGGGCGACTTCGCCTACCTGCCCGACGCCCACGGCGGCATCGCGCTCGCCGGGTACGGCTTCCGCACCGAGCCCGCCGCGCACGCCGAGGCCGCCGAGGCCCTGGGCCGCCCGGTGATCTCGCTGAAGCTGGTCGACCCGCGCTTCTACCACCTCGACGTCGCGCTGACCGTGCTCGACGACGAGAACATCGCCTACTACCCTGGCGCGTTCTCCGACGCGTCGCAGCGGGTCATCGCGCAGCTCTTCCCGAACGCCGTGGTCGCCGACGAGGCCGACGCCCTCGCGTTCGCCCTCAACCTGGTCAGCGACGGCCGCAACGTCGTCATCAACACCGAGTCGACCGCCTTCGCCGCCAAGCTCACCGCCGCCGGCTACCACCCCGTCCTGGTCGACCTCGCCGAGCTCAAAAGGGGCGGCGGCAGCGTCAAGTGCTGCATCGCCGAACTCCGCCCCTGACCTCTTCGTGCGGTTCGCGCGGCAACTCTTAAAAACTCGCGGCCTCAGGACAGTCCTGAGGCCGCGAGTTTTTAAGAGTTGCGCCAGGGGTGGGGCGGCCCGGCCCGCCAGGGGCGGG
>NZ_JAAOTJ010000005.1 GCF_011297335.1 Catellatospora methionotrophica
CCCCGCCCTCGCCCCCGCCCGCCCCTGCCCCCACCCCTGCCGCAACTCTTAAAGAGTCGCGCTCTCAGGGGGGTGCGGAGGCCGCAAGTCTTAAAGAGTTGCGGCAGGAGGGAGGGCGGCCGGAAGTCGGCCGGGCGGGGGGCGAGTGGGGGCGGCGGTTGGTTTTGGTGGCTTGTTCGGGTGGGGTGGATTCGCTGGCGCTGGCGGCGGGGGCTGCTTTCGTGGCGCGGCGGGAGGGGTGGCGGGCCGGGTTGGTGACCGTCGACCATCAGTTGCAGGAGGGGTCGGCGGGACGGGCTGAGCAGGTCGCGCGGTGGGCTCGGGAGCAGGGGTTCGAGCCGGTCGAGGTCGCGACGGTCGAGGTCGGCGGGCGGGGCGGGCCGGAGGCGGCGGCGCGGGAGGCGCGGTACGCGGCGCTGGCCGAAGCGGCCCGGCGGCTCGGTGCGGCGACGGTCCTGCTCGGACACACCCGCGACGATCAGGCCGAGACGGTGCTGCTGGCGCTGGCACGCGGGGCCGGACCGCGCGGGCTGGCCGGGATGCCCGCGCATCGGGAACACGGCGGAGCCAGGTTCAGCAGGCCACTGCTGGACGTGCCGCGTTCGGCCTGCCGGGCCGCCTGCGCGGCGCAGAACCTGGTGCCGTGGGAGGACCCGCACAACACCGATCCTTCGTACGCCCGGTCGCGGGTGCGGGCCGACGCGCTCCCCGCGCTGGTCGCCGCGCTCGGCGAGGGGGTGGTGGCCAATCTGGCCCGGTCCGCGGCCCTGCTCGGCGCGGACGCCGACCTGCTCGACGAGCTGGCCGGGGATGCGCTGCGCCGCTGCCGTACGCCCGCCGGGTTGTCCGTCGCGGAGCTGGGCGGGCTGCCGACGGCGCTGCGTACCCGCGTGCTGCACGCGTGGGCCGCGGAGCTGGGCGCGCCCCGCGCGGCGCTGACCCACCGCCACGTCGCGGCCCTGGACGCCCTGGTCACGACCTGGCACG
Organism: Catellatospora methionotrophica; assembly: GCF_011297335.1. GTDB lineage: Bacteria > Actinomycetota > Actinomycetes > Mycobacteriales > Micromonosporaceae > Catellatospora > Catellatospora methionotrophica. Next base: position 988 of record NZ_JAAOTJ010000005.1, read on the forward strand.
GGCAGGGCCCGACGCTGCTGCCGGGCGGGAAGGCAGTCAGCCGCCGGTCAGGTGAGCTGACCGGCGGCTGAGGAGTTCAGCGGCAGCCGCAGACGGCGACCGCCGCCGCTATCCTGTCGAGCGCGTTCTGGGCGGTGTCCCGGTCGACCGGTACACCGTCGGCGAGCACCGCGAAGGCCAGCAGGCGCCCGTCGGCGGTCTGCACGACACCGCCGAGCGCATTGACGCCGTTGAGGGTGCCGCTCTTCGCCCGTACCACGCCGAATGCCGCCTTAGACTTGGCGAACCGCGCCTGCATCGTGCCCGACCAGCCGGCCACCGGCAGGCCGTTGAAGAAGTCGGAAAGGTGCGAGTCGGTGCCGCCTGCCGCCTTGACCAGCAGTCCGGTCAGCACCTTCGGCGAGATCTTGTTCTTGGGCGACATGCCGGAGCCGTCCAGCAGGTCGCTCTGCGTCGCGTCCAGCCCGAGTTCGGTCACCACCTGCTCCAGCGCGGCGATGGCCCCGGCGAACGAGGCGGGCTGGCCCTTGGCCAGCGCGACCTGGCGCGCCAGCGCCTCGGCCAGCGTGTTGTCGCTCTCGGTCAGCATCTGCTCGACCTGGCGCAGCAGCGGCGCCGAATGCACCACACCGAGTTCCGTACCCGGTGCCGGAGGTCCGGCCGCGGCAGCGCTGCCCTGTGGCGACGGACCCGCCGAGCCGGTGGCTGCCGCCACGGGGGCCTTGCCCTTGGCGCTGGTGGTCTGCCCGAGCAGCTTCGCGAACGCGTCACCGGCGGCACGTTCGGGATCGCCGTACCACGTGAACGGCATCACCTGCTGCTTGAGGTTGGACCGCGTACCGTTGATCATCAATGCGGTGATCCGGGAGACGGTGCCCTCGCTCAGGGTGTCCGACGGCCAGTCGGGCGACGTGACAGGCCCGGCGTACAGGCTCCCGTCGGTGATCACCTTGGTGATCGGGGTGCTGCCCATCGCCTTCTTGACCTGTGCCGCGAGATCGTCGAGCTGGGCCGCACCCTCGTAGAACTTCTTCGAGGTCACACCGAGGGTGGCGTCACCCGCGCCGATCAGTACCACCTCGCCCGGGTTCGGCCCGGCCACCACCCGCGTGGCGATCCGGTAGTCGGGACCCCGCGTGACGAGGACGGCCGCCGCCGTCACCAGCTTGGTGTTCGACGCCGGGGTGATCATTTCGGTGGGCGCGCGTTCGTAGAGGACCTCGCCCGTGGTGACGTCGACCACCGAGGCGCTGACGCTGCTGCCCAGCGGCGAACCGATCACCAGCGGGTCGAGGATCTTCTTCAGCTGGGCGGCGTCGGGGATCGGGGCGTCGGTCAGGGCCGCCAGCACCGGCGCGGCGGCCGGTTCGGCGGGCGGTGCCGCGCTGGGCGACTGCCAGTCGGGGGTATCCAGCAGGTTCGACATCAGGTCGGGCTTGAACACGGCGACCCCGGCGAGTCCCGCACCGAGCGCGACTACCAGCGTGAGCGCGGTGACGAGCACGCCCTTGCGGCGCTTCTTCGGCTTGCCTGCCTTAGGGGCGACGGACTCGGGCTCGGCGGGGCGGCCGTACTCACCGGGCCGGGTCGCCGGGTTCGGACCGCCCGACGGCATCGCCGCGCCCTGCGGCCCTTGGGCGAAGCCATGACCTGCGGGACCCTGGCCGCGTGGTGCCTGCGGGGAGCCGTACTGGCCCTGCGGTGCGTGGGCCGATCCGTAGCCGGGCTGTCCTTGGGGAACCTGGGCCGAGCCGTAGCCCGGCTGGCCCTGCGAAGCCTGGGCCGAGCCGTAACCGGGCTGTCCCTGTGGGACCTGGGCAGCACCGTAACCCGGTGAGACCGGGCCTTGCGGGACGCGGCCTGATCCGTGACCCGGCGAGACCGGGCTTTGGGGAACCTGGGCGGAGCCGCGGCCTGGGGACACCTGGGCCTGCGGGACCTGGGCGGAGCCGCGGCCGGGTGCGGCCGGGGTGGAGCCGTAGGAATCGGGCTGGCCGGGCTGGGGCTGGCCGTGAGCGGCAGCACCCTGCGGGTTGCCGTACGCCTGTTGATTGCCGTACGGGGCGGCCTGTGGACGACTGTCGTAAGTCTGTCGATCCTGGGGAGTGCTGTGCACATCCTGTGGATAACCACCCGGTCGGGGGCTTGCGCTCTGTGGATAAGCCGGTGGATACCCGCTGCTTTGCTGGTCCGAAGCCTGTGGATAACCGCTGCGGGCCTGCCAAGCCCACTCCTGCCCGTTCCACACCCACTCGCCCGGCGGGCCGGACGGCGAACCCGCGGCATCTCCGGGTTCGGCCCCGTAGTGTGAACCTTGCCTCCCCAAAGCGGCCCTCCTCCGATGCCCGAAACCAGCCAGGCGAGACTAGCTAAAATTCGCCAACGTCGGCGAACTAACAGGCCAATGGGAGTGTGAAATGGATTTCGACGTCACGGTTGAGATCCCTAAGGGGCAGCGCAACAAGTACGAGGTCGACCACAAGACCGGGCGGATCCGGCTGGATCGCACCCTTTTCACCTCCACCCAGTACCCCGCCGACTATGGGTTCATCGAGAACACCCTCGGCGAGGACGGCGACCCGCTCGACGCATTGGTGCTGGTCCAGGAGCCGACGTTCCCGGGCTGTCTGATCAAGTGCCGCGCGATCGGCATGTTCCGCATGCGTGACGAGAAGGGCGGCGACGACAAGGTCCTCTGCGTGCCGGCCGACGACCCGCGCCTGGAGCACCTGCGTGACATCCATCACGTGGCCGAGTTCGACCGCCTGGAGATTCAGCACTTCTTCGAGGTCTACAAGGACCTGGAGCCCGGCAAGAGCGTCGAGGGCGCGACCTGGGTCGGCCGCACCGAGGCCGAAGCCGAGATCGTGCGCTCCTACGCGCGTGCCAAGGAGGACGGCGGCCACTGAGGCCGACCACACGTTCGCAACTCTTAAAGACTCGCGGCCTCAGGACTGTCCTGAGGCCGCGAGTCTTTAAGAGTTGCGGCAGGGGGCGGCCGGAGGCCGCCGGGCGGGGGCGGCGGGGGCCGGAGGCCGCCGGGCGGCGAGGCCTGGAGGCCGCCGAGACCCCGCGGGTGGGCGGTCTGGCGGGTGGGCTGGTTCAGGCGGTTAGAAGGCGGGGAGTTCGGCGAGTTGGACCAGGCGGGAGCCGCGGCGGGTGATGAGGCGGCCACGGCCGGGGGGCATGCGGTCGTACTTCATGCGGCTGCCGAACGGTGCGGTGACGATGTTCTCGGCGGAGAGCATGAGGTACGGCGCGTTGGCGGCGGCCAGGCGTGACAGCGCCGTGTCGTAGCTGGACCGGTTGCCGCCCCAGTTGGCGCCCGCGGCCGCGATCAGGTGCAGGCCGACGTCGCGGGCCTGGAACAGGAAGTCGGCCAGCGGCTCGATCGGGTGGCTGCCGCCGGAGACGACCACGTCGTAGTCGTCGACGATGAGGAAGAACTCGCCGCGCCCGGCCAGCCACGGCCGCAGCGGCATGTCCTGCGGGCGGGTGCCGTCGGGCGGCCGCCGCTCCTCCATCCGGACCCGGATCGCCTCGACGTAGTCGCGGATCTGGGACAGGTTGCTGATGTAGGCGAGCTGGTGTTCGGTGGTCACCGCGCCGAGCAGGCTGCGCCGCGGGTCGATGATGATCATCTTGGCCTGGTCGGGCGTGTACCGCTGGGTGATCGTCCGGGCGATCTGGCGCAGCAGCGTCGACTTGCCGCTCTCGCTCTCGCCGAACGCCGTGAGGTGCACGTCGGCGTAGAAGTCGACGGTCGCCGGGGTGAGATCGTCGGCGAGGCCGATCGGCAGCGTCCACTCGCCGCCGGTCTCCAGCGGCATCCGCTCGTACGCGTACACGCTGGGCAGCATGCGCACCCGGGGCGCGGGCATGCCGTCCCAGTGCTTGGCGATGTGCTGGATCAGTTCGTCGCGGTTGCCGACGGCGTCGACGTCGGGCCGCAGCGCGAGCGAGAACAGGCCGTCGGGGGTGAGGCCGAAGCCGGGGCGCGACGGCACCTGGGGCGCGATCTTGCGTACCCGGCAGATGGTGTCGCTCGGGTCGCCCAGCCGCAGCTCGATCTTGCTGCCGAACTGGTCCTGGATGTTGGCCCGGAAGTCGCGCCAGCGCAGCGAGGTCGCCACGACGTGCACGCCGTACGCCAGACCGCGGGTCGCGAAGTCCGTGATGACCGGGTCCAGGTCCTCGTAGCTCTCCTTCAGCGTGCTCCAGCCGTCCACGACCAGGAACACGTCGCCGTACGGGTCGTCGGTGAACCGTCCCGCCGCGCGCAGCCGCCGGTAGGCGGCCATCGACTCGATGCCCTGCTCGGCGAAGCGGGTCTCGCGCATGTTGAGCAGCTGCGCGACCTCGCTGACGGTGCGCCGGACCATCAGCGCGTCCTGGCGTCCGGCGACGCCGCCGACGTGCGGCAGTTCGCGCAGCGCGCCGAGCGAGCCGCCACCGAAGTCCAGGCAGTAGACCTGGGCCTCCTGCGGCGTATGGGTCAGCGCCAGGCCGGTGATCAGCGTGCGCAGCAGCGTCGACTTGCCGCTCTGGCCGCCGCCCGCGATCGCCACGTGCCCGGCCGCGCCGTCGCCCAGCCGCAGCCATTGCAGGTCGCGCAGCTGCTGGGCGGGCTTGTCGACGATGGCGACCGGCACCCGCAGCGCGCCGCGCAGATCCGGGTTGGCGACCGTCAGGCCCCGGCCCTCGACGAGGCCGAGCTGCCCGAAGGCGAGGTCGAGCGGGTCGGAGACGTCCAGCGGCGGCAGCCACACCTGGTGCGCGGGCGGGCCCTGGCCGACCATGCGCTCGATCATGACGTCCATCAGGCTCTCGCCCGGGCGGACATCCCAGTTGACCTCGGGTTCGGCGTTCGCCGGGCGCTGCGGCACCGGCACGAAGTGGTTGCTGAAGTCGTAGACCAGGTCGCGGCCGTCGACGCGGCGCGCGGCGGTCTCCCCGGCCTTCTTGAACGAGCCGGACACGTACGCGCCCTTGAAGCGCTGCAGGGGCTCCGAGCCGAACTTCAGGTAGCCGTGGCCGGGGGCCTTGGGCAGGTCGTAGGCGTCGCCGACGCCCAGCACGGCCCGCGACTCCATCGCGGAGAAGGTGCGCAGGCCGATGCGGTACGACAGGTGGGTGTCCAGACCGCGCAGGCGGCCCTCCTCCAGGCGCTGGCTGGCCAGCAGCAGGTGGATGCCGATGGACCGGCCGACCCGGCCGATCTGGACGAAGATGTCGATGAAGTCGGGGTTGGCGGTCAGCAGCTCGGAGAACTCGTCGCAGACGATGAACAGCGAGGCCAGCGGGGCCAGCGCCGCGCCGCCCGTACGCGCCTTCTCGTAGTCCTTGAGGTTGGCGAAGTTGCCCGCGGCCCGTAGCAGCTCCTGGCGGCGCAGCACCTCACCGGTGATCGCGTCGCCCATGCGGTTGACCAGGTGGCTCTCGCCCTCCAGGTTGGTGATGACCGCGGAGGTGTGCGGCAGCCGGTCCAGCGAGGCGAACGTCGCGCCGCCCTTGAAGTCGACCAGCACGAAGTTGAGCTGCTCGGACGAGTGCGTCGCGGCCAGGCCGAGCACCAGCGTGCGCAGCAGCTCCGACTTGCCGGAGCCGGTCGCGCCGACGAGTAGGCCGTGCGGTCCCATACCGTCCTGCGCCGACTCCTTGATGTCGAGTTCGACCGGCGAGCCGTCCGGACCGACGCCGAGCGGGACCCGCAGCATGTTGCGGCTCGCGCGCGGCGACCAGCCGTACGCCACGTCGAAGCGCTCCGGGTCGGGGATGCCGAGCAGGTCGGCCAGGCCCTTCTCCGACGTCATCGCGTTGCTGCTGGTGATGGTCGTGGCGGACAGCCGCAGCGGGGCCAGGCGGCGGGCCAGCGCCTCGGCCTCGATCACGCTGAGCCGGTCGGCGACACCCACCTCGGCGACCGACGCCGAGGTGACGGTGTGCAGGGCCCGCTCGCGGCCGCGCACCTCCAGGGTCAGCATGCCGCGTTCCAGCAGGCGGGGCGGCGGGGAGTCCAGGTCGAGGATGGTCATGCCGGACAGGCCCTCGGGCAGGGCGAGCTGCCCCGACCCGGCCATGTCCGCGCCGTCGAGCACGACGACGACGTGCGGCGCGCCCTCACCGCCGCCGAAGCGCGGGCGGCCCGCGAGCACCTCGGCGAGCAGGCCCTCCATCTCCTGGGCGGAGGTGGCGAACAGCCGGGCCGGGCCGAGCGCGTCGACCTTGCTCGGGTGCTGGTGGTGCGGCAGCCACTTGGCCCAGTCCCACGCCTCGCGGCGGTAGGACGAGCCGCAGATCGCGATGATCAGGTCGTCGGGCGCGTGGAACACGGCGAGCTGCGCGAGCATCGCGCGGGCCAGGCCGTGCACGTCGCCGCCGTCGCGGTGGTCGGCGGCGGAGCCCGCCGTGGCCGTGTTGCTGCTGTACATGCCGTCGTTGCGCGGCGCGGCGGTGTCCCCGCGCAGGAACACCCGGCCGAAGCCGCGCACGGACAGCGCCACCGGCAGATCGGGGACCACGGAGTACGCGTCGAGGAAGCGCCGCAGCGCCCCCGCCGTCATCGGCTCCAGCTCCTCCAGCGGGCGCGTCTCGGGCGGCAGCAGGGGGGTGGCCAGCGACTGCGGGCCGATGCCCACGCGCACGATGCCGAAGTCGGGGTCGTGCGGGCGGCGCTCCCAGAGCCGGAAGCTGTCCACCGTGGACCACAGGCGCTGCGGGTCGGGGTGGCGGTAGTACAGGCCGGTACGCTGCTGCTGGACGGTCTGGCGGGCGCGGCGGCGCAGCCCGGCCAGGTGGCGCAGGTATTCGCGGCGGGCGGCCATCATCTCGGCCTTCTTGGGCTGACCGGCCCCGTTCATCAGGCTCGCCGCGATCATGCCGAGGCTGGAGACGCCCATCATGCCGCCGGCCACATAGGACATCTTGTCGCCGTTGCCGCGGCCGACCATCATCGCCATGCCCAGGCCGCTGCCCAGCATCGGCAGGATCATCATGGCCTGCTGCCAGCGGCCACCCGCGGCCTGCGGAATCTCCGGTGGAGCGTCGATGACGAGCTCTCCGGCCGGGATCTCCGGCGCGGGCCGCCGGGGCGCCCGCTTGACGATCACCGTACCCATTGCGACGCCCTCCCCAAGACGGTCGGCCGCCCGCCATGCTAGGCCATGCCAGGTTTCCGCGCCCGTGCGCGGGAACGGCGCGGGATGACGCACCGTGGCGCGACGTGGTAGACGTACCGGGTGAGCTACCCCGTCGCCACGACCGCGTCCCCCACCGGCCTTGCCCGCATCACGCTGCACACGCCGCAGCGCCGCGTCGACGTGGCGCTGCCCGAGCAGGTGACGGTGGTGGATCTGCTCCCGGATCTGCTGCGTCACGCCGGGGTCGGGCTCGCCGACGACGGCGAGCAGCACGGCGGCTGGGTGCTGCGCCGCCCCGACGGCAGCCCGCTGACCGAGACGCAGTCGCTGCAGCAGCAGTCGGTCCGCGACGGTGAGATCCTGCACCTGGTGCCCGCTCAGGAGCAGTGGCCGGAGCTGGAGTACGACGACGTCGTCGAGGCGATCGCCGAGGGCGCGCGCCGCCGCGGCACCGTGTGGACTCCGGCGGCGACCCGCATGGCCACCCTGGTCGGTGCGGGCGTGCTGCTCGTGGCGGGCGTGCTGGCCTTGGTGCACGGCGGTCCGCAGTGGACGCCGGGCGGCTACCTCGGCCTGACCGTCGCGGTGCTGCTGCTGGTCGGCGGCGTGCTGGCGTCGCGGGCGTACGGCGACGGCATCACCGGCAGCGCGCTGGCGGGCTTCGCGCTGCCGTACGCGTTCGCGGGCGGCGCGCTGGTGCTCGGTGGGGCCGACGGCGCGGGCGTGCCGGGGCTGCCGTCCTGGCTCGGCGCGGCCCAGCTGCTCGTCGGCTGCGTGGCGGTGCTGCTGTTCGCGATGCTCGGGGCCGCGGGCGTGGGCCACGGCCTGCGCGTGTTCACCGCCGGCGGCACGGCGGGCCTGCTCGGCGCGCTGACCGCGCTGCTGTCCGGGCTCGGTGCGGCCGGTGCGGCCGCGGTCCTGGTCAGCGCCCTGGTCTGCGGTATCGGCCTGGTGCCGGTGCTGGCCATCCGGTTCGGCAAGGTGCCGGTGCCCTCGGTGGTCCCGCCGCGCCCGGCCGACGGCGAGAACGCGTTCGCGACGGTTCCGGCGAGCCGTGGGGCGGCCACGGACCTGCCCGACCGTTCCCGCGTGTTCGCGGCCGTGGCGCGCTCGGAGGAGCTGCTCACGGGCATGCTCATCGGATACGCCGTACTGATGGCGGCGGCCGGGCTGATCCTGGTCGTCTCGGGCGGCACGGCGGGCCGGGTGCTCGTCGCGGTGTGCGCGACGGCGCTGCTGCTGCGCTCGCGCCTGTTCGTCACGGTGCGCCAGCGGGTGCCGCTGGTCGTCGCGGGCCTGTTCGGGCACCTGCTGCTGCTGGGCGCGGCGGTGTGGCTGTCCGAGGGCAGCAGCCGCGCGTTCTTCGCGGTCGGCACCGTGGTGCTGGCCATGGTCGTCGTGCTCGCCGGGCAGACCTGGTCCCGCAAGCCCCCCTCCCCGTACATCGGCCGCGCGGCGGACCTGTTCGACCTGCTCGTGGTCGTGTCGGTGGTGCCGGTCGCGGCCTGGGTGCTCGACGTCTACGGACTGATCCAGGGCTGGGCGGCGTAGCCTCCGGCCGCTCGCGTCAGCTTGACGAGCGGCAATTCTTTCTCCCGGCGGAAAGCCGTGTGAGAATGGCGGAACTGTGCCCAGACTCCGGACGACCCGACTGGTCAGCGCCGTGCCGCGGAAAGATGCGACGGCGCTGCTACGTGTCGTGGGCGCACTGACCCTGGCCGCCGCCGGCAGCCTCGCCGCGACCACACCGCAGGACGTGCCCGCGCTGGACGTGGTGCAGCAGCGGGCCGCCGCCGAGCAGCGGGCGTCGCGCGGCGGAACCGCCGACGACCAGTGGCAACTGGCCACGCTGAAGGCCGACCGCGCCTGGCAGCTGGCCGACGGCGCGGGCGTCACCGTCGCCGTGGTCGACTCCGGCGTCGGCGAGCACCCCGACCTGAACGGCCAGGTGCTGAGCGGGCTCGACCTGGTGGACAACTCCGGCAACGGCCGCGACGACCCGGTCGGCCACGGCACGACCGTCGCCGCGCTGATCGCGGGCCGGTCCGACGACGGCCGCGGGGTGGTCGGCCTCGCGCCGAAGGCGAAGATCCTGCCGGTGCGGGTGCTCGACAAGGACAACAAGTACGACGACTCACGGGTGGTCGCCGAGGGAGTCCGCTGGGCGGTCGACCACGACGCGAAGGTGATCAACCTGTCGCTGGGCGGCGGCTCCGCCAGCGAGGCGCTGGCCGAGGCCATCGACTACGCGTTCGACAAGGACGTCGTCGTGGTGGCCTGCGTCGGCAACGTCAGCACCGGCGGCCCGACCGAGATCTGGTATCCGGCCCGCGAACCGGGCGTGCTCGCCGTCACCGCGATCGCCCCCGGCACCCAGCACCAGCTCTGGCAGGGCTCGCTGACCGGCGCGCAGGCGGTGCTGGCCGCACCCGGCACGGACCTGGTCGGCGCGCGGCCCGGCGGCTACTGGAAGGTGCAGGGCACGAGCTTCGCCGCCCCGCTGGTCTCAGCGACCGCGGCGCTGGTGCGGTCCCGCTGGCCGGACATGCCCGCCGCCGACGTGGTGCAGCGCCTGATCAAGACCGCGCAGGACCTCGGCCCGGCCGGGCGCGACGACAGTTTCGGCTACGGGCTGGTCGACCCGGTCGCCGCGCTCACCGCCGAGGTCGCCCCGGTCCGGGTGAACACGCTGGACACCGCCCCGCGGCCGGGCAAGGCGGGCTTCGGCACCGCACCGCCGCACCCGTCGGGCACACCCACACCGGCCGCGTCGCCGTCCGCCACCGCCCCTCCCGGGGCACTGCCCCGTCGCGAGCGCGGCGGGCTGAACCTGGCCCTGGTCGGGGTCGTCGCGCTGACCGGTGGAGCGGTCACCGCGCTACGCCGCGCGGGCCTGCGTTCGAACAGGCTGCCCTACAGCCGTTGACGCCGCCAGCGCATGGTGGCCGCCGAGGGCGCTGTGCGCTGGTCAGCGGCTCGGCTGCCGGAGGCTCAGGCGCACTTGCCGGTGCCGACGGCGCTGGTCCGGGTGCGGCCCATCAGGGCGACCGTGGAGGCCTCGTCGGCGGTGACGGCGTACCCGACGTTCGGGTCGTCGGCGGCCGCGGCGAAGATCACGCCGAGCACGCTGCCGTCCGAGCCGACCAGCGGGCCGCCCGAGTTTCCGCTGCGTACCAGGCCACGGATGGTGTAGACCTCGCGGGTGACGGTGCCGTCCTCGTAGATGTCGGGGCCGGTGATGTCGCCGACGTCGCGCACCCGCGCCGACTGCGCGTTGTACGGCCCGTCCAGCGGGAAGCCCAGCACGATCGCGTCGGCCCCGGTCTTGGCGGGCGAGTTCGCGAAGCGCATCACGGGGGCGTTCAGCGACGGCACATGGATCACGGCGAGGTCGCGCTCCGGGTCGTACACCACGACCTTGCCCGTCAGCCGGGCTCCGTTGAGCTCGATGCGGATCGTCTTCGTGCCCGCCACCACGTGCGCGTTGGTCATCACGTGCTCGTCGGCGAAGACGAACCCGGAGCCCTCGATGCGGCGGCTGCAGCTCGGCGCGCTGCCGAGCACCTTGACCACGGACTTCTTGGCGTTCAGCACGACCTGCGACCCGGCCAGCTTCGGATCCGGCGCGGGCACCTCCTTGACCTGGGTGGGCACCAGGTCGCCGAACACCTCGGGGAAGCCGTTCGTGTCGACGGTGTCGCGCAGCGCCTCGGTCAGGGTCTTCGCCTCGCCCGGCATCACCGAGTCGATGGCCGACAGCAGGCTGCTGCTGCGCACCGCCTTGGCCAGCCACGGCTGGGAGGCGTCGCTCAGCGGCACCGCGACCAGCCAGGCCACCAGTGACACGGCGATGACCGAGACCACCGCGCCGCCCAGGTCGTCGACGGTCTGCCCGGCCCGGTTGGTGATCGCCCGCCGCAGCTTGCCGCCCCACCAGCCGGCCAGCGACTGACCGAGCACGGCCAGGCCGAACACCGCGATGAGCGACACCACGAGTTTGACCACCGAGTCGTCGGCGAACCCGGCCAGCAGCGGCCCGAGCTGCAGGCCGATCAGGGCGCCGCCGAAGAACCCGATGAACGAGAGCATGCCCACCACGAAACCCTGCCGGTAGCCGCTCACCCCGAACAGCAGCAGCAGCAGGATCAGGACACCGTCGACGATCGACATCGGCTCAGCCTACGGAAGGGACATCGGCGGTGCCACTAAGCGTGGCGGGCGGAGTGGGCAGGGCTTCGATCCGATCGGTCGGCCAGGGCCGCGCCCAGCCGCCGAGGTCCAGCAGGGTGGACAGCACACCGGCGGTGAAGCCCCAGACGAGCATGCCGCGCGACTGGAAGGCCGGGCCGATCCACCCGCTGGAGTGGCGCACCCGCAGCCGGTGGTCCGGGTCCGCGAGCTCGGCCAGTGGCAGCCGGGCCACGTGGGCCACCTCGCGCGGGTCGTGCGCGCCGACCGGATGCGGCGTGTGCCACCACGCCAGCACCGGCGTGACCAGGAAGTCGGTGACCGGGATCCACAGCGTGGGCAGCTGGGCGAGCACGGTGACGCTGGCCGGGTCGAGCCCGACCTCCTCGCTCGCCTCACGCAGCGCGGTCGCGGTCAGGTCGGCGTCCTCCGGCTCGACCGCGCCGCCGGGGAAGGCGGGCTGGCCCGCGTGGTTACGCATGGTCGCGGAGCGCTGCATGATCAGCACGTCGGGCCCCTGCTCGCCCTCGGCCAGCAGGATGAGCACCGCGGCCGGGCGACCGCCCTCGTCGGGCGTCGGGATGCGGGTGAAGTCGACGGCGCGCGCGGCGCGCACCCTGGTCAGCAGCGGCTCGAACCACGCCGGCGGCTGCCGGGTCACCACGTCGCTCATGCCTTCCCCCCACCGAAGTGCTGCTGGACGAGTTCGCCGAGGGTCTGGTCGGTCAGCGCGACGTCGCGGTAGACCTTCGCGGTGCCGTCCGGGCCGACGAACAGCGTGATCGGCAGGACGTTCTCGCCCACGGCGGCCTTGAGCGCGCCGGACCGGTCGTACACGCTCGGCAGGCTGACCTTCAGCTCGTCGGCGAGCCAGGCGGCGGCGTCGCGGCTGTCCTCGGTGACCACGCCGAGCACCGGCACCCGGCCGCCGTCGGCCAAGCGCTGGAACGCGGGCAGCTCCTTGCGGCACGGCGCGCACCAGGACGCCCACAGGTTGATGACGAGCGGCCCGCGCAGGTCGGCCAGCCGCACGGGGTCGCCCCCGGCCATGCACTCCAGGGCCAGTTCCGGCAGCCGGATCGTCTTGGTCTTCGGGCCGCTGGACGCGGCGGCTCCGGACGGGGCGACGGGGGTCGCGCGCAGCGAGGGCAGACTCCCGATCGGGGTCTCCGGGCCGCCGGGAGTCGGCCCGATCGCGTCCTGCACGCCGGTCGTCGGGGTGCCCGCGGGGCGCGACGGTCCGGGGCTCGACAGCGCAGGGCTGGACGTCGGCGCGGGGGGCGACGCCGCAGGGGCCGGGGAGCCGCCGCCGGTCAGTGAGGTGCAGGCCTTGAAGGGCTGCGGCACCGGCTCGTTCGGCTCGGTCGCGCCCGGTCCGGTGCATCCGGCCAGTAGTGCCGCCAGTGCGGCGGCCATGAGCACGCGCTTTCCGGGAAAGTGCGGCCTGCGGGCAGGTGAGGTCCGTCGCGACGGGGTTCGGCGCGTTGCGCCGGGACGGCCGGGGGCGCTCATGCGCCGATCCCGGCGAGAGCCGCGATCTCGGCGGTGCGCGGGCCCTTGAGCAGTTTGACCGCCTCGGCGGGGTCGACCGGGCCGATGCCGTACGACGGGCACATGCTCGCCAGCGGGCAGGCCCCGCAGGCGGGTTTGCGGGCGTGGCAGACCCGGCGGCCGTGGAAGATCACCCGGTGCGACAGCATCGTCCAGTCGCGCTTCTCGACCAGCGCCCCGACCGCGTGTTCGATCTTGACCGGGTCGGTCTCGCCGGTCCAGGCCCAGCGGTTGACCAGTCGCTGGAAGTGAGTGTCCACGGTGATGCCGGGGACCCCGAAGGCGTTGCCCAGGATCACGTTGGCGGTCTTGCGGCCGATGCCGGGCAACGTCACCAGCTGCGCCAGCGTACGCGGCAGTTCGCCGCCGAACCGGTCGACGAGCTGCTGGCCTAGGCCCATCAGGGAGGCCGCCTTGTTCCGGAAGAAGCCGGTCGGGCGGATCATCTCCTCCAGCGCGACGCGGTCCGCCCCGGCGTAGTCGGCCGCCGTGCGGTACTTCGCGAACAGGGCCGGCGTCGTCAGGTTGACCCGCACGTCGGTGCACTGCGCCGACAGGATGGTGGCGACCGCCAGCTCCAGCGGGTCGGTGAAGTCCAGCTCGCAGTGCGCGTCAGGATGGATGACGGCGAGCTCCCGCGCCATCCGCCTGACCCGGCGCTTGCGCGCCAGCTCGGTCTCGCCCGTCACCGTTACCACGGCAGAGAGCCTACGTCGCGGGTGCGCCGATCGCCCCGTCCGCGCTCAGGACCGCGCCGGTCTTGCCGAAGTCCTCCTTCGTCATCTGGCTGATCAGCCCGAGCGCGCGTTCCTTGGTGTCCGGCTGCGGCACGCCGTGTGTCCCACTGAAGATCGTGGACTGGAACTGGCCGGAGACGAAGCTGCCATCGGGGTTCAGGGTCACCTTCAGCACCCCGCCCCAGCCCAGGCGGCCTTCGCTGCGCAGCTGGCCGCCACCGGCGAAGTTACCCAGGCTGTACGCGATGAGGCGGCCCTTGTAGAACTCCATGCCGCGCACCACGTGCGGGCCGTGCCCGATGATCAGGTCGGCCCCGGCGTCGATCACGGCGCGCGCGAAGGCGTGCGGGTTGCCCCGGTTCTCACCGAGATAGGTCTCGGTGCCCGGCCGCACGTGGCTCTTCTCGGCGCCCTCGGCGCCCATGTGCACCTGCACCACGACCAGGTCGGCCTGCTCCGCGGCCTTGGCCACGACCTTCTTGGCCGAGGTCAGGTTGATCAGGCTGTTGTTCCCGGCGTACGACGAGAAGCCCAGCACCGCCACCTTCACGCCCTTGACCTCGACCACCGTGATCTGGTTGGTGGCCCCGGTGTGCTTGAGCCCGGCCGCGTCCAGCGCCCGCTGGGTGTTGGTGAACCCGGCCTGACCGTAGTCGCGGCTGTGGTTGTTGGCCGTGTTGAGCAGGTCGAACCCGGCGTCCACCAGGTGACCGGCATAGGACGGCGGCACCCGGAACTGGTGGCAGTTGACCGGCTCGCCAGGTTTGGGCTGCGGGCACTTGCCGGTGCCCGTCTCGTCCGTGATCGGCTGCTCCAGGTTGCCCATCACCAGATCCGCGGGCAGCAGGGGCTTGATCTTGTCGAAGTAGCCCTTACCGCCGTTCGGCGGAAGATCCTGCGGCGCGTCGCCCATGATGATGTCGCCGGTCGCGGACATACTGATGGCGTTGGCCGTCGGTGCCGCGGACGGCTCGGCGGGCGCGGTCGTCGGCGCGACGGCGGCACCCTCGGGCGCGTGCCATTGCGCCTCGACCGCGTCAGCGGGCGAGGTCAGCGCGGAGAAGCCGAGGCCGGCGACTGTGACAAGCAGCACGATCGCGCCCGCGGCGGAGACCCCCGGACGCGCGCGAAGCGATCCGAACACCCGGTCCAGGGTGGAGCGGGGCGGCGTTTGCGCGGACGTTGCGGGGGTATCGGGGCGGCTCAGGGGGTGTGTGGACATCGCCGGGCACTCTACCCGCCCAGTGCCATGACCGGCACCGGAGCAGGTCGCAGGATTACGGGGGTTGGCGTCCGGTTGCCACCTGCGTGCGCCTAGACTGACCTCGCGCGGCGTACGTGTAGCGACGAGTTAATCCACGGTATGCCCACGATCCGCGTCGATGGAGGTAGGCGATGGACGAGGTGCTGGCTCGTAGCGGGATCTTCCAGGGTGTCGACCCGGAGGCCGCCGAGGCGCTTGCTCGTGAGATGGAAACGATCGAGATCCGCAAGGGCGAGATCGTGTTCAACGAGGGCGAGCCGGGCGACAGCCTCTATATCGTACTCTCCGGCAAGATCAAGTTGGGTCGACGCGCCGCTGACGGCCGGCAGAACCTCGTCTCCGTGATGGGGCCCTCCGACATGCTCGGCGAGCTGTCCCTGTTCGACCCCGGACCGCGCACCGCCACCGCCACCGCGGTGACCGACGTGCGCCTGGCGCGGCTGCGCAAGCAGGCCCTGCGCCCGTGGCTGAACAACCGGCCCGAGATCGCCGAGCAGTTGCTGCGCGTGCTGGCCCGCCGCCTGCGCCGCACCAACGACGCGCTGGCCGACCTCATCTTCACCGACGTGCCCGGCCGGGTCGCCAAGAACCTGCTGCAGATGGCGGGCCGCTTCGGCACCCGCGACGGCGGCGTGCTCCGGGTGACCCACGACCTCACCCAGGAGGAGCTGGCGCAGCTCGTCGGCGCCTCCCGCGAGACGGTGAACAAGGCCCTGGCCGACTTCGCCTCGCGCGGCTGGCTGCGCCTGGACGGTAAGAGCGTCATCATCCTGGACCCGGAGCGCCTGGCCCGCCGCGCGCGCGTCTGACCTTCCGCACCACGCGCCCACCTCCCCGCCCGCCGGCGGGAGACGGTGGGCGCACCCATGTCCGGCCCCGGTGCGTGACACCGCTCGGGGAACGGATCAGTCATACGTTCGGTTGGTGCCGGTGGGCCGAGCGACGGATGAGAGTCCGCGTCGTTAGGTGTTGCGACGGGCGATCCGCGGAACCTGGTGGACTGGGTTCAAATCCGGACATACCTGTACATATTGGCTGGTCAAAGTGTCGGGAACTTGTCGCCGACATGTCAGCCCCGGTGGGACTTCGTTGGTCCCACTGGTCGCGAACCTCGCACATTGAGCGCGGCTAGACGTGTCCACAGTGACCGATCGTGCGGTGACCTTTCGCCTGTGTCTGGGCGAACTGGACACCTCTCTCGCCGCCTCGATCGGTCGGTCGGATGTCTCCGACGATCGAAAGAGGTCCCTACCACTATGAACACGTGGGTTCGACGCTCACTGAAGGCCGGCGCGCTCACTGCCGGCGCAGTCATGGCCACCGGCACCGCCGCGTACGCCGAGGCCACCGTCATCAGTGCGGGCAACACCGGGGTCGCCAACGGCACCCAGGTCTTCGCTCCGATCCAGGCTCCGATCAACCTCTGCGGCATCGCCGCGGGTGTGGGCGGCGACGCGATCGCGAGCTGCACCGGTGGCAGCGCCGCCGAGCTCGACGGTGTCTTCGACGCCCGTCTGATCAGCACCAACAACCACGGCGTCCTGAACGGCACCCAGGTCTTCGCGCCCATCCAGGCGCCGATCAACGTGTGCGGCGTCGCCGCGGGCGTGCTGGGCAACGCCGCGGCCAAGTGCAAGGGCGGCGCGAGCGCCGACATGCACGGCGACCACCACAAGAAGAAGAAGCACCAGTGCGACAGCCACTGCGGCGGCGACTACGACCGTGAGTCGACCGAGTCCGGTGACCTGCTGGGCGGCCTGCCGCTGGTCGGCGGCCTCGGCAACGGCGGTCTCCCGCTGGTGGGCAACTTGACCAAGGGCGGCCTGCCGCTGGTCGGCAGCCTCGGCAACGGCGGCCTGCCGCTGGTGGGCAACCTCGGTGACGGCGGCCTGCCGCTGGTCGGCGGCCTGACCAAGGGCGGCCTGCCGGTCGTCGGCGGCATGCTGGGCAACCAGGGCGTGGCGCGCGGCGCCGACGCGATCGACCTCGACGCGCTGGACGCGGTCGGCACCACGGGCCGGTTCGACACCGAGAGCGACGCCGCCGAGGGCAACAACAGCACCGGTGGCAACGGCGGCGGCACCGGCACGACGTGCAACAGCGGCTGCGGCGGCAACGGTGGCGGCCACAACCACCACCCGAAGCCCAAGCCGAAGCCGCGTCCGCAGCCGTGCCCGGACCACGGTCACGACCACGACCACCACAACCACCAGGCCAAGCACCGCCACGGTGGTGACGTGAAGATGATCAGTGCCGGTAACCACGGCATCCTGAACGGCACCCAGGTGTACGCGCCGATCCAGATCCCGATCAACGTCAGCGGCGTGGCCGTCGGCGTGCTCGGCGACGCGGCCGCCTGGAGCGTCGGCGGCGCGTCCGCCAACCAGTAGCCGTCCGGCCTGCCGGCGGGCACGGCCCACGATGACGTGAGAAGTCACCCGCGGACCGGAACCGGCGAAACACTGCACCCGCCTCACCTCGCCGGCAGGCCGGCAACCAGCGCGACTCCCTTTCGCTGACCGAAGACCCGCGCTGGCGCCAACGCACCACCACAGGACGTCCCCCGGACCGGACACCATCCAGTCCCCCGGGGGACGTCCTTCTTGCCCCCCACCCCCACCCCCGTCCGGCCTCCGCCGACCGTCAGCAACTCTTAAAGACTCGCGCCCTCAGGACCAGCCTGAGGGCGCGAGTCTTCAAGAGTTGCGGCAGGGGGTGGGTCAGGCGGGGGTGAGGACGGCTAGGAGGGCGCCGGTGTCGACGAGTACGCCGGGGCGGACGCGGACCTCGGCGACCACGCCGTCGGCGGGGGCGTGCACCGGGTGCTCCAGTTTCATCGCCTCCAGGGTGAGCAGGAGGTCTCCAGCACCGACGCGCTGGCCGGGGGCGACCAGGACGCGGCCCACCGCGCCGGGCAGCGGGGCGGTCAGCGAGCCCTCCTCCAGCTCCTGGACGGGCTCCGGGAAGCGGGGCAGGCGGCGCAGGCTGAGCGAGCCCTCGGCGCTGTCGACGTACGCGGTCGCGCCGACCTCGTGCACGTGCAGGGCCAGGCGGATGCCCGCCACGTCGAGCACGACCTCGTCCGGGGCGGCGGTGACGACCGCGACGGGCGGGTGGTCGTCGATCTGGCCGACCTGGCCCAGCCCCGCGAGGTCGAGTTCCTCGGGGTCGACGGCGCGGACCCACCACTGGGCCAGCGCTCCGGTGCCGTCGAGGCGGTAGCCGACCTCGACCGGGCCGGCGGGTCCGTCGTACACCACGGTCTGTGCTCCGGTGGGCACGTTGCGCCAGCCGGACGGGATGCCGCGCTGCACCGGGGCCGCGGCCCGCCGCCGGGCGGCGGCAGCCAGGGCCGCGGCCAGGCAGCTCAGCCGGACCGCCTCCACCGAGGACAGCAGCGGCGCGAACACCTCGGGCTGCCGGTCGAGCAGGCCGGTGTCGATCTGGCCGGTGAGGAACGCCGGGTGCCGCAGCACGCGGACCAGCAGGTCACGGTTGGTGACCAGGCCGTGGATGCGGGTCCGGGTCAGGGTTCCGGCGAGCATGCGCGCGGCCTCGTACCGGGTCGGTGCCCAGGCGACGAGCTTGGCCAGCAGCGAGTCGTAGTGCACCCCGACGACGGTGCCGGGCTCGACGCCCGAGTCGACCCGGATGCCGGGCTGGAGCATGGGCCGGAACTGGGCCGAGACCTCGGGCACCTCGAACCGGTGCACCTGCCCGGTGGCGGGCAGCCAGTTGCTGGCCGGGTCCTCGGCGCACAGCCGGACCTCGATCGAGTGCCCGCGCATCGGCGGCGCGGACACGAACGGCAGCTGCCCGCCCTCGGCCAGGTACATCTGGAGGCGGACCAGGTCGAAGCCGGTGACGCACTCGGTGACCGGGTGCTCGACCTGCAGCCGGGTGTTCATCTCCAGGAAGAAGAACTCCCCGTCGGGGCTGAGCAGGAACTCGACCGTGCCGATGCCGACGTAGCCGACGGCCTCGGCGACCAGGACGGCGGCGGCGCACAGGTTCTCGCGCAGTTCCGGGGAGACGGCCGGGGACGGGGCCTCCTCGATGATCTTCTGGTGGCGGCGCTGGATGGAGCACTCGCGCTCGCCCAGCGTCACGGTGTTGCCGTGCTGGTCGGCCGCGATCTGCACCTCGATGTGGCGGGCCTGCTCGACGTAGCGCTCGCAGAAGACCGTCGAGTCGCCGAACGCGCCGAAGGCCTCGCGCCGGGCGGAGGAGACCGCCTCGCCGAGCGAGTCGGCGTCGCGCACGATGCGCATGCCCCGGCCGCCGCCGCCGATGGCGGCCTTGACCAGCACCGGGTATTCGTCCACCGCGGACGGGTCGGTCCAGCTCGGCAGTACCGGCACCTCGGCCTCGGCCAGCAGCGCCTTCGCGTCGATCTTGGAGGCCATCACCGAGATGATTTTGGCGGGCGGGCCGACCCAGGTCAGACCGGCGTCGGTGACCATCGCGGCGAAGTCGGCGTTCTCGGCCAGGAAGCCGTAGCCGGGGTGGATCGCGTCCGCGCCGGTCTTGCGGGCCGCCGCCAGGATCAGGTCGCCGCGCAGGTACGTCGCGCTCGGCGCGGAGCCGGGCAGCTGCACGGCGTAGTCGGCCTCGGCGACGTACGGGGAGTCGGTGTCGGCGATGGAGTAGACCGCGACGGTCTCCACGCCGACCGCCCGGCAGGTCGCGAAGATGCGGCGGGCGATCTCGCCCCGGTTGGCCACCAGCAGTCTGCGGATCATGACGCCACCTCACGTTCTGGCGCGCCGCCCGGTGCCCTGCGGGCGGGCGACGCGCTCACCGATAGGCAGATGCCCAGCACGGTCCGGCTGTCGCGCGGGTCGATCACACCGTCGTACGGCTCGGTGGACAGGTCGCCCACCGGCCAGCTGAACCGGAAGCCCGGCCCGGCCAGCGCCCAGGAGCCGGGCGAGCCGCCCAGCACCAGGGTGATGCGGTCGGCCTGGGCCAGTGCCCGCAGCAGCAGCGCGGAGCTGTCCGCCTGGGTGTGCCCGGCCGGGTTGGCCAGTACGAGCACGGGCACGTTCGCCTTGCCCGCCAGCCGGACCAGTTCCACGCCCTTGTCGGCGCTGTCGGGGTCGATCACCGGGCCGGTCGCGGCCAGCACCGCCACCGGGTGGCCGTGCACCGCGCCGAACCCGGCCAGCAGCGCGGCGCCCCGCTGCGGGCGGAACTCGTCCAGGTCGGAGCCGTCGAGCACGCGGGCCAGCACCTCGCGCGGTTCGGTGACCGCGGCCGGGTTCGCGCTGGCGACGGCGAGCAGCTCCTCAGCGTCGTACCGGGGCGGCTCGACCGTGTCCGACTGCGGCCCGCGCTGGTAGGTGACCAGCCGCCGTACCGTCTGGCGCACCATGCGCAGCGCGTCGCGCTCGTCCTCGGCGACCATGTCCATGCGTCCGGCGTCGGCGCGTCCGCGCACCGTGATGGTGTGGTCGGCCAGGTCCGGCAGCGGGGCCAGCCAGGCGTCGAGCGGGCCGAAGACGGCGCAGAGCACCGGGGCGGCCATCCGCCCGAGCCGCGCGAAACACGGGTCGGGCAGGCCGTGGCGGCCCTGCTCCTCGGGCGTCGACTCCAGCAGCAGCACCAGCGGCAGCAGGTGCCGCCCGGCCAGCTCGACGGCGCGGGCGAACTTCGCCCGGCCCGCCTGGGCGGGGCCGCCGACGTACACGGTCGGGTCGTTGGCGATCAGCATGCACTCGATGCCGTCGACCACGCCCAGCGCGGTCACCAGCCCGGCGCCGACCGGCTCGCCGGCCTCCCGGCCCGCCGTGGCGGCCAGTTCCAGCAGCGCGGTGTCGGAGTCCACGAGCAGTTCGATGCGCTCGCGGGGCAGCAGCTTGCCGCGGGCGTGGTGCCGGGTGACCTCCTTTTCGCCACCGCCGTCGCGGGCCTGCGCGTGCGCGTGGTCCAGCGCGCGCAGGCCCGCCTGTGCGGTGCTTCGGTTGTCCAGGAAGGAGGGCGCGCGGGGGTCCAGCGCGGTGTCGAGAGTCGCCATGGTGAACCTGCTCCTCGGTGCTCCACCGCTTGTTGACACCAGAGCAACGAGTGGTTCAAGGAGGGCGACACGCGCCCTGCGGCGCGTCGTGCCGTACCGGCGCGGGCGGGTGAAGCAAACGCGCAGGTGCGGGCGTCTATCCGATCACTGGAAGAGTTTGTCGATGAGGTTGCCGAAGAAACCCTGCCGCTGGACGGGGACGGTCGGCGGGTCCACGTTCGAGACGTCGACCGTGGACGTGTCCTCCTGCGCCGGACCGTCCAGGTCGACGGCGGCCAGCAGCTCTTCGAGGGCCCGCGCGGTGGGCCGGGCGGCCGGGTCGTTGTCCATGCCCTGGCGCAGGATCGCGCACAGCGCGAGGGGCACCTCGGGCAGGTCCGGCACCGGCAGGGCGAACATCTCGATCAGCGTGAGCAGCCCCGGCGGGTGATCGCGTTCCCAGCGCGGCGGCGCGCCGCGCAGCAGGGCGTACAGGGTGGCGCAGAGCGCGTACACGTCACCGGCGGCGGCGGGGTCGGCGCGGCGGAACGCCTCGGGCGGGGCGTACGCCGGGGTCATCACGTCGAGGGTGATGTCGGGGTCGCGTATCTCGGCGAGGATGGCCAGCCCGAAGTCGGCCAGGGCGGGCTCGCCGAAGCTGCTGATCAGGATGTTCGCCGGTTTCACGTCGCGGTGCACCACGCCGCGCTCGTGCGCGTCGGCGAGCGCGTCGGCGATCTTCACGCCGAGGTCGCGGACCTCGTGCGGGCGCAGCGGCATGCGGTCCTGGTAAGAGCCCGCGTACAGCTCCATGATCAGGTAGGGGTGGTTGTCGGCGGTCACCCCGGCGTCGAACAGGTCGGCGACGTGCGGGTGCCCGGACATCTTGCCCGCGGCCCGCGCCTCGCGCAGGAAACGCGACCGGTCCCGGTCGCTGTCGATGGTGCGGTTCTCGACCTTGACCGCGACCTCACGCCCGACCGACCCCTGCACGGCCCGGAAGATGGTCGCGTATCCGCCGACGGCGAGCAGCGACAGATCCGAGAGACCGGGGATCTCCGGGAAGGCGGGCGTGTACTTCACGGGCTAGACGGTAGCGCCTCGCCCCGATGTGATGGCACCCCATGTCGCCAATGCAACGGCACGTTCGCTCGTCTGCTGGGTCCCGTCCGCGAGCGCCCGCGCGCGCTCGGCCGTGACCTGCGCCTGCTCATCCTGCCCGGCCGAGGCCAGGACCCGGGCGTACACCGTGGCGGAGCGCACCAGGCTGCGCACGTCGACCGCGGGCAGCGACTCGGCCAGTTCCGCGGCGGCCAGCGCCTCCTCGATCTGCCCGGCGGCGAGCAGCGCCTCGGCGTACAGCGCGACGCCCTGGCGGCGGGAGTACAGCATCGACGGCGCGTGCGGCGCGGCCGCCACCGGCGTCAGCAGCCGGATCGCCATCGCGGTGTCGCCCGCGGCCAGCCGGGCCGCGCCGAGCAGCGCCCGCGGGCCGACCCGGGCCGGGTCGAGCACGCCGTACGGCGAGACCATCGTCAGCACGGACCGGGCGTCGAGTTCGGCGGCCTCGAAGTCGCCGCGGTCCAGCGCCACGAAGCCGCGGACCGTGCCGGCCATGCCCACCAGCAGCGGATGGCCGACCTTCGCGCCCTCCTCCAGCGCCTCGCCGAGCAGATCCTCGGCGTGCCCGTACTCGCCCAGCCCGCGCGCCACGACACCCCGCGCGACCAGTGCGAAGCCACGTCCCCAGACGTCTTTGGCGGCGGCGAAGTCGCGATAGGCCCGTCGCGCCTCCCGGTCGGCCTCCCCCAGCTCGCCCAGCTCGGCGGCGGCGAACGCGGCGACCGCGCGCAGCGTGCCGACGGCCCACGACTCGCCGACCCGCTCGCCGAACGGCAGGAACACATGGGCCAGGCGCAGGGCCTCGTTGAGCCGCCCGGACAGCAGCCGGGCGAACGCCGTCGTGCCGCGCAGCCAGGCCCGGCCCACCGGGTCCTTGGCCTCGGCGAACAGGCGCGCAGCGCGGGCCAGCGCCGCGTCGGCCCCGGCGAAGTCGCCGCGGGTGGTGGTCACCCAGGCCAGGTTCTGCAGCGACCAGGCCTGCGACTTGCGGTCGCCCGCCGTGACCGCGATCTGGTACGCCCCGGCGAACCGGCTGGACGCGTCGCCCAGCCGCCCGCCCAGGAAGTCGGCCATGCCCAGCCGCCGCATCGCCTCGGCGCGCTCGCCGGGCAGCTCGGCGTCGGTCGCCGTGGACAGTGCCTCCGACCAGAGCCGGTACGCGTGCTGCGGGTCGCCCTGTGCCACCTGTGCCCGGCCCGCCAGCAGCAGCGCACCGGCCCGGGTGCGCGGGGAGTCGGTGGCGTCGGCGACCAGCTTCTCGGCGTCGTGCAGCGCCTCGGCGAGGCGGCCGTACTGCAGCAGTGAGCGGGCGTGCACCAGCCGGTCGGGCAGCGGCAGCGCACCGGGGGCCAGCCGCGCGGCGCGCTCGCCGTAGCCGACGGCCTCGGCGGGTTCACCGGACTGCCCCGCCCGGCGGGCCGCCCGGCCCAGCGCGGCCACGCCCAGCGGCGCGACCTGGCGGGCGGGCACGTCGGGGCGCAGCCGTACCGCGTCGGCCAGCCGGGTGGCGCGTTCGGCGTGCTCGGCCACGAACGCGTCGCGCATCGCCTCGTCGACCCCGGTCAGGCCGGGCACGGTACGTCCCGAGGAGACCTGCACCGGCGGCTCGCCGGGCGCGGCCCAGCGGGCGAGGAAGGCGTGCCGGTCCGCGAGGTCGGCCTTGCCGACGCCGCCGTACGCTGCTTCGCGCAGCAGCGGGGTGGCGAAGGCGAAGCCGCCCCGCACCCGGCGCAGCATGCGGCGCTGCAGCAGCTCGTCGACGGCCCGGTCCAGCTCGACGGCGACCACGGCGGCGGGGCGGCCGTCCCGGCCGGAGCGGCGCTCGCGCAGCGCCTCCAGTGCGCCTGCGGGCACCGTGTCGCCGACCACGGCGGCGTCGCGCAGCACCGCGCGGGCCTCGGTGGGCAGCGCGTCGATGCGGGCGGCGAGCACGGCGGCCAGGTCCCGCGACAGCAACTGGTTGCCCAGCGAGCCCGGCGTGAGCCGCCACTGCGCACCGGCCTTGGTCAGCGCGCCGCGCTCCATCAGCAGCGTGGTCAGTTCGGCCAGGTAGAACGGGTTGCCCTGGGCGGTGCTGAGCAGCCGGTCCTCGTCGGCCTGCGGCAGCCGGCCGCCCTTGAGGTACGCGGTGAGCAGCCGCGCCGCGTCCGCGCCGCGCAGCGCGGGCAGCGTGTTCGCCTCGGCGTCGGCGACCCGGGTCAGCTGCCCGGCCCGGCGCACCAGCTCGGGGCGGCCCAGCAGCAGCACCAGCACCGGCCCGGTCAGCTCCTCCAGCGTGAAGCCGAGCGCGTCCAGGGTCTCCGGGGTGCCGTCGTGCAGGTCGTCGACGATCACCACCAGCGGCGACTCGGTGGCCAGCGCGTCGAGCAGCCGGGCCACGGCGACCGCGAGCACGGCGGTGTCCCGGCCGGGCTGCTCGGGGTCGTCGCCGGACAGTCCGTGCCACTGCGCCAGCTCGTTCGGGTCGGCGTAGCCGAGCAGCGACAGCAGGGCGTCGACGTCCACGCTGACCGGCTTGCCGGGCTCGCTGCGCTGGGTCAGCCGGGTCGTCAGCCGGCGCAGCCGCTCCTCGGCGACCTGCCGGGTGACCGCGGTGGCGCTGTCGGCGGGCAGGCCGATAGCCAGCCTGACCAGGTCGGACAGTGGCGCGAGGCGGCGGCGCTCGCCGTACGCGGCGCAGCGCACCGACAGCACCCGCGCCTGCGTACGCGCCGCGAAGCGGCCCGCGCTGACCTCGTACCCGTTGGCGAAGCGCTCGACCTCGGAGGCGAACCGGGTCTTGCCGATGCCCGCCTCGGCGGTGAAGACCAGCACCCGCGGTTCGTCCCGGTCGACGACCTCGGCCAGGCGTCCGGCGACCCGCCCGAGTTCGGGCTCGCGGCCCACGAACGGGCCCTCCTCGCCCAGCCCCGCCCGGCTGCCCCGGGCGTCGTGCAGGCCCAGCAGCTCGTACGTCTCGACGGGTTCGCGTTTGCCCTTGAGCCGCAGCGGCCGCAGGTTGCGCCAGCCCGCCACCGACCCGGTCGCCGCGACCGTGCGCGCCCCCGCGTAGATCGCGCCGACGGCGGCCGCGTCGGCCAGCCGCGCGGCGGTGTTCACGGTGTCGCCGATGACCGTGTACTCCAGCCCCGCCTGCACGCCCGCGACCACCGGCCCGGTGTTCAGGCCCAGCCGCAGCCCGGTCGGCGCGCCGCCGCCGCGCTCGTCGTCGAGCACCCGGCGCACCGCGCGCTGCATCGACAGCGCGGCCCGCACCGCCCGCTCGGCGTCGTCCTCGTGCGCCACCGGGGCCCCGAACACGGCCATGATGCCGTCGCCGGTCAGCTTGTCCACGTGCCCACCGAACGTCTTCACCGCACCGGCCAGTGCCGACAGCACCCGGTCGGTGACCGCGCCGACCCGCTCCGGGTCCAGCTCCTCCGACCACGAGGTGAAGTCGGACAGGTCGCCGAACAGCACGGTGACGACGCGCCGCTCGGTGGCGGGCAGCGTCGCCGCCGCGGGCAGGGCCGCGCCGCAGTGGTGGCAGAAGCGGGCGGCCGGGACCGGCACGGTCCCGCAGACAGGACAGGTCATGGCAGCTTCACAGCTCGCTCAACGTCGCCAGGTACGCCAGTTGTGCCCGCACGGTCCACTCGGCGGCGAACCGGATTCCCGGGTCGACGTCGGCGTAGACGAGGTCGACCACGTCCTCTGGCGTGCTCGCACCCTGCTTGACCGCGTCCCGCACCTGGTCGAGCCGTTCCAGCCGGTGCGCCCGCAGCCAGGCCGCGGCCACCGCGCAGTTCGGCAGTGCCGGGCCGTGGCCGGGCAGCCCCGGCACCGGGTAGCCGGTCAGCGTGTCCAGGCTGGCCAGGTAGGCCCCGACGTCGCCGTCGGGCCAGGCGACGACGCTGCTGCCGCGGCCCAGGATGGTGTCGCCGGTGAAGACGACCTTCCTGCCGTCGCGTTCCGCGACGAAACACACCGAATCCGCGGTATGCCCTGGCGTGTCCAGTACGGTCAGCCAGTCCGGGGCCTCTCCGACGCTCGCACCGGTCATCGCGGCCAGGGTGGCGACTCCCTCGACGTGGTCGTGGTGGCCGTGGGTGACCAGGATGCGGCGCACCGGGCCGGCGGCCACGATGGCATCGAGGTGGGCGGGGTCGTCAGGGCCGGGGTCGATCACGGTGCCGTCGTCGAGCAGCCAGGTGTTCGTGCCGTCGAGGGTCATCGGGCCGGGATTGGGGGCCCGCAGCCAGGTCACCCACGCCGGGAGGAGTTCCGAGGTCAGCCGCGCCGTCATGCCGAGAACTCTACTGAGCCCCGAGCGCGTCGCCCGCCGACGAGGTGATCGGATTTCAGCACGCGGCACTCCACCGCCGGGCCACGCCCCCGCCTTACATACACGTTGGCCTATCTGGATGAAAGAAACGCGATCGTCTTCATCCAGATAGGCCAACGTGTATCGAAATCGGGCGGTCACACCCGCGCGACGGGTGTCAGTCGCGGACCTCGGCGATCAGCTCGACCTCGACCGGGGAGCCCAGCGGCAGCTCGCCGACGCCGACGGCGCTGCGGGCGTGCTTGCCGGCCTCGCCGAAGACCGCGCCGAACAGCTCGGACGCGCCGTTGATGACGCCGGGCTGGCCGGTGAAGCCGGGGGCGGAGGCCACGAAGCCCACCACCTTGACGATTCGGACGACCTTGTCCAGGCCGACCAGCCACTCAAGTGCGGCCAGGCCGTTGAGAGCGCATCGGGCGGCCAGCTCTTTCGCCTGCTCGGCGCTGATCTCGGCGCCCACCTTGCCGGTGGCCAGCAGCTTGCCGTCGGCCATGGGCAGCTGGCCGGAGACGTACACGTGGTTGCCCGAACGCAGCGCGGGCACGTACGCCGCCACCGGCGGGACGACCTCGGGCAGCTTCAGGCCCAGTTCAGCAAGCTTCTCGTACGGTTCAGACATCTTTGTCTCCTTCACCGCGGGATCCGCGGGGTTGTGCTCAGGCGGACTTGGGCCGCTTCAGGTAGGCCACCAGTTGCTCCGGGTTGGGGCCGGGCACGACCTGGACCAGCTCCCAGCCGTCGGCGCCCCAGTTGTCAAGGATCTGCTTGGTCGCGTGGACCAGCAGAGGCACGGTGACGTACTCCCACTTCGTCATGGGCATAACCTAACGTGCCATCAAGATCTCGCCGGTCGATCCCTGCTGCGTGGGGGTGCGAGGTGCGGTTAAGCTGAGCCGCCGCGGGGGCAGCTGAGTGTCGCGGCCTCGAAAAGAATGACCAGGGGAGATCCGCATGACCCAGCCGCACGACGAACAGCAGCCGACCACGCCGCAGCCGACGCAGCCCGCGTACCCGCCGCCGTCGGACCCGTTCGCCTCGGCGACGGTGACGCCGCCGACGACGCCGCAGCCCGCGGTGCCGCTGCCGCCCGAGGCCGAGCCGACCCCGGCCCAGCCGACCCCGGCCACGCTGCCGATCGCGGAGAACAAGCCGGCCTCGCCGGTGTCCGGCGCGCCCGCCCCGGTCTCCGGCACCCCCGCCCCGGCCTTCCCGACGCCGCCGACCGCCGCGTACCCGACCCCGCCGCAGTCCGGCTACCCGGTCTCCGGCCAGCCCGCGTACCCGACGTCCGGCCAGCCCGCGTACCCGGCCCAGCCCGGTTACCCCACGTCGGGCCAGCCCACCTACCCGACCTCGGGGCAGCCTGCGTACCCGGCCGCGGGACAGCCCGCGTACCCCGTTTCCGGACAGCCCGCTTACCCGACCTCGGGTCAGCCCGCGTACCCGGTCTCCGGACAGCCCGCCTACCCGACCTCGGGACAGCCCGCCTACCCCGGCATGACGTACCCGGGCGCGCCCGGTGCGCCGGCGGCGCCGCCCAAGAAGAGCAAGGCTCCGCTGATCATCGGCATCGTGCTCGGCGTGCTCCTGCTGCTGTGCGGCGGCGGCATCGGCGCGTACGTGCTGCTGACCCGTAACACCGAGGGCACCGGCGCGACGACCGCCAAGGACGCGACGCAGAGCTTCCTCACCGCGATCTACAAGAGCGGCGGCAACGCCGACGCGGCCGAGAAGCTGGTCTGCGGCGACGCCCGCGACCGCAAGGCGATCGAGGCGAAGATCGCCGAGATCAAGTCCCAGACGGCGCAGCTCAAGGGCCCCAACTTCACCTGGGAGACGCCGAAGATCTCCGGCGAGACGGCGACCCAGGCCACGGCCGACGTCACTGTGAAGCTGGTCACCAGCGACGAGAAGATGTCCGAGCAGAAGCTCACCCTGACCCTGGTCAAGCACGAGGGATGGTTCGTCTGCGAGGTCAAGTAGCACCTGGCACCATCGAGGGGTGCTGAACGACGGTAATGACGGGCCGGCCCGGCGCAGTGCACGTGACACTGCCTGGCCGGCCCGCCTGCATGTGGTGACCGGTAAGGGCGGGGTCGGCAAGACCACCGTCGCCGCCGCGCTGGCGTTCGCGCTGGCCGCGGGTGGACAGCGCACCCTGCTGGTGGAGGTCGAGGGGCGGCAGGGCCTGGCCCAGCTGTTCGAGCTGGAGCCGCTGCCGTACGCCGAGCGCCGCCTCGGCGAGGCCGGGGTGGACGTGCGGCTGCTCGCCGTCGACCCCGAGGAGGCGCTGCTGGAGTACCTGGAGATGTTCTACCGGATGGGCGCGGCCGGGCGGGCGCTGCGCAAGCTGGGCGCCATCGACTTCGCCACCACCGTCGCCCCCGGCCTGCGCGACATCCTGCTCACCGGCAAGGTGAAGGAGGCGACGACCCGCACCGACGACAGCGGCCGCCGGGTGTACGGCTCGGTGGTGCTCGACGCGCCGCCCACCGGCCGGATCGGGCGCTTCCTCAACGTCACCGCCGAGGCCGCGAAGCTGGCCAAGATCGGCCCGATCAAGTCGCAGAGCGAGAGCGTGGCCGCGCTGCTGCGTTCGCCGATGACCTCGGTGCACCTGGTCACCCTGCTGGAGGAGATGCCGGTGCAGGAGACCGCCGACGCGCTGCACGAGCTGACCGCGCTCAACATCAGCGTCGGCAAGATCATCGTGAACTGCGCCCGCCCGCCGCTGCTCGACGACGGCCGGGTCACCCAGGCCGAGCTCAAGCGCGGGCTGACCGCGGCCGGGCTGCCCGCCGACCGGCGTACGGTGACGGCCCTGCTCGACGAGTCGCGCGACCACCAGGCGCGGCGCGCGCTGGAGGAGGAACTGCGCGGCGAACTGGACACGCTGGGCCGCCCGGTGGTCGAGCTGCCGCTGCTGCCGGACGGGGTGGACCTGGCCGGTGTCCAGCACCTTGCCGGACTGTTGCGCCCCGCCCCTTAGGCTGAGCACATGCTCGACGTGGACGCCCTGCTGGCAGATCCCGGCGTACGCATCGTGGTCTGCTGCGGTTCGGGCGGGGTCGGCAAGACGACCACCGCCGCGGCCCTGGCAGTGCGAGCCGCCGAGGAGCACGGCCGTCGCACCGTCGTGCTGACCATCGACCCGGCCCGGCGGCTGGCCCAGTCGCTCGGCCTGACCGAGCTGGACAACACCCCGCGCCCGGTGGAAGGCCTGACCGGGGACGGCGACCTGCACGCGATGATGCTGGACATGAAGCGCACCTTCGACGAGGTGGTGCTCAGCCATACCGCGCCCGAGCGGGCCAAGGAGATCTTCGCGAACCCCTTCTACCAGGCCATGAGCTCGACGTTCTCCGGAACGCAGGAGTACATGGCGATGGAGAAGCTGAGCCAGTTGCGGGCCACCGACCGGTGGGACCTGATCGTGGTGGACACCCCGCCGTCCCGCTCGGCGCTGGACTTCCTGGACGCGCCCGCGCGGCTGGGGCGCTTCCTGGACGGCCGGATGCTGCGGCTGCTGATGGTGCCCGCGCGGGCCGGTGGACGGAGCATGTTCAACCTGGTCACGGCCTCTTTCGGGGTGTTCTCGAAAGCGGTGCAGAAGATCCTCGGCGCGCAGCTGCTGACGGACCTGTCCGGTTTCGTGTCGGCGCTGGACTCGACCTTCGGCGGTTTCCGCGAGCGGGCCGACCGCACCTACCGGGTGCTGCAGGACCCGCAGACCGCGTTCCTCGTGGTGGCCGCCCCGGAGCCGGACGCCGTACGGGAGGCCGCCTACTTCGCCGAACGGCTCGGCGCGGAGCACATGCCGCTCGCCGGGCTGGTACTCAACCGGGTGCACCGGTCCGAGCTGCCGGACCTGTCGGCCGCCGACAGCGCGGAGGCGGCCGAGAAGCTGGCCGACGAGCACACGCTGACCGCACAGGCGCTGCAGGTGCATGCCCTGCTGATGCGGCAGGTGGCCCGCGAGAGCGAGGTGTCGACCGGCTTCACCGACGAGTTCCCGCAGGTCCCGATCGCTTACGTGCCCGCGCAGCCGACCGACGTGCACGACCTGACCGGCCTGCGGGCGATCGGCGCGGCGCTGGCCGCCCGCGAGGAGTGACCCGAAGGGCCGTTCCCGCCATCGCGGCGGAAACGGCCCTCCGATGATGAGATGGGTGGATCAGTCAGGCCCGGACCAGCTCCCGGCGGTCCTGTTCCTGCATGGCGACCTCGAAGGCGCGCTTCCAGCTCGCCACGTGCGGGTGGCGGCGCAGCAGTGCGCGGCGCTCCCGCTCGGTCATGCCGCCCCAGACGCCGAACTCGATGCGGTTGTCGAGTGCGTCCGCCAGGCACTCGTACCTCACCGGACAGCCGCGACAGACTCTCTTGGCGACGTTCTGCTCCGCGCCCTGAACGAACAGCGCGTCCGGATCCCCGTTCCGGCACGCCGCGAGACTGGGCCAATCGTTGACCATGCCCATGTGTCCACGTCCCCCCTGACGTTCCCTCACCGCTCGCGACTTGCCCTTTTCGGCAGACCAAAGGCCCGCTGAGCAGGGCACATCCCCCCGGATGGTTCCCCCGAACCGAAGCGAACGGTGTGCGTTACTCGCTCGCCCATCATGCTCCGTAGTCAGACGATTACGCAACGTTGCCAGCCAAAATGGCGGAAAAAGGTCTTTAACTGCGCCCAGTCAGCACCTGAGCAGCGAGTACGCGCGCCGGAGGCGACCCCCGCCCGCGGGCCAGGACGGGGGTCCGGCGGCCCGCGGCGGAGCGTCGAAATGCGAGTAACGGGGCGGCCACAAGTGCCCGGGGGGACATCTCGTGACCGAGGCGACGCAACCACACGCCAGGGGTCGTGCGTCTTGGACAACGAGCACATGCCCGAAACGGTTGCGGGCGACGGGGGCGACACTGCGGCGCACCCTGCCCATGCAGCCTGAACCGGTATGGTGCGGCACGCGACACCGAAAATCGCTCACGTAACCTGAGGCGGTGACCCTGATGCGAAAGCGCGACCACAACATACTGGCCAACGCCGCATCTCTCCTGATTTGCGGCCTGCTTGCCGGAGTGGTGGTGGCTGCGGCCGCATTCCCCGCGGTGGCACTGTCCGGACTGGCCGCGAAGGCGGGCGGTGAAGCCTTCGGCCAGCTCCCCGACGAGCTGGTCGTCAAGCGCTCCCCCCAGATCAGCTACGTCTACGCCAACGACGGCAAGACGCTGATCGCGACGATGTACGACGAGAACCGCCGCGACCTGCCGATCGCCGATATCCCCCAGATCGTCCAGCAGGCCATCCTGGCCGCCGAGGACCAGAAGTTCTACGAGCACAACGGCGTCGACGTGGTGGGCATCGCCCGCGCGTTCGTGGCCAACAAGCAGGCCGGCGACGTGGAGCAGGGCGCCTCGACGCTGACCATGCAGTTCGTCCGGCTGTCGATCTCGTACTCGGCCGACACCGCGCAGGAGGTCGTCGACGCCACCGAGGACACCACCAAGCGCAAGGTCCGCGAGATGCGCTACGCGATGGCCATCGAGCAGCGGATGAGCAAGGAGCAGATCCTCGAGGGCTACCTCAACACCGCATACTTCGGTAACCGGGCATACGGCATCTACGCCGCGGCGCAGGTGTACTTCGGCAAGGAGCCGAAGACGCTGACCGCCGCCGAGGCCGCGTTCCTGGCCGCGCTGGTGAAGTTCCCCGGCACGTACAGCGTCGAGACCGGCGACGGCGAGAAGACCGCCGTCGACCGCCGCAACTACGTGCTGAGCGAGATGGCCGAGACCGGCGCGCTCACCGGGCAGCAGGCCACACTGGCCAAGGCCGAGCCGCTGAAGATCGTCGGCAAGATCACCCCGAACGGCTGCGTGCAGTCCACCAAGAACGCCTGGGGCTTCTTCTGCGACTACTTCCAGCGCTGGTGGAACGACCAGGAGGTGTTCGGCTCCACCGCGTACGACCGCGAGCGCCAGCTCAAGTCCGGCGGTTTCCGCATCGTCACCACGCTGGACCCGGTGGCCCAGAACGCGGCCAACAAGAACGTGCTCAGGCAGGTGTCGGTGAACGACTCCCGGGCGCTGATGCTGGCCGCGGTCGAGCCCGGTACCGGCCGGGTGCGCGCCCTGGCCGTCAACCGCAACTTCAAGCTCGACGACAAGAACAAGCCCGCGAACAAGATCTCCACGAACCCGGAGAAGAGGAAGAAGGGCATCCGCGGTACGTACCCGAACACCACCAACCCGCTGATGACCGGCGGCGACGGGTTCACCGGCTACCAGGCCGGCTCGGCGTTCAAGATCTTCACGATCATCGCGGCGCTGGAGAAGGGCTACCCGCTGGCGACCACCATCGCCACCAAGAAGCAGTACGTGACCAAGTTCCCGATCAGCGGCCCGAACGCCAACTGCGGCGGCTTCTACTGCGCCAGCGGCGGGGGCGGCGGCGTGCACAACATGTGGACAGCCTTCGGCAGCTCGGTCAACACGTACTTCGTCCCGTTGGCGATCATGGCCGGGATCCAGAACGTGGTGAACGTGGCCAAGAAGATGGGCATCACCTTCCACGACGAGCCGAACACCAACCAGGACGACCTCGGCTACTCCAACAACGCCAGCCAGTGGGGCGCGTTCACGCTGGGTGTGTCCACCACCACACCGCTGGAACTGGCCAACGCGTACGCGACGATCGTCGCTGACGGCCTCTACTGCGAGCCCACGCCGGTGCAGTCGATCACCGACATCAAGGGCAACAACCTGTCCGTCGCCGACAAGCGCTGCAAGCAGGTCATCGCGCCGGACATCGCCCGCGCGGCAGTGGACGCCGGACGCTGCCCCGGCGGCGACGACTCCGCCTTCGGCAAGTGCGACGGTCACGCGACCAACCGGGACTCCCGCGGCATCGTCAAGAAGCCGATCACGGGTAAGTCCGGCACCACCGACGACGACAACTCGGCGACGCTGACGCTGTCCACCCGGCAGCTCACCATCTCCGGCTTCCTCACCAACCCCGACTGGGCCTTCGCCCGGGGCATGAAGCACGCGGTCATCAACCCGGCCGTGCAGCGGACCCTGGGCGACTTCATGAAGGGCAAGCCCACGCTGGCCTTCACGAAACCGAGCACGAAGATCGCGAACGGCGACCAGATCTCCATCCCCTCGGTGGAGTGCAAGACGGTCGAACAGGCCAGGTCGATCCTCAGGGCCAAGGGCTTCGAGGTCGAGACCGCCCCGGAGCAGACCGACTCGAAGTGCGCGAAGGGGATGGCGGCGGGCACCACGCCGACCGGCCGGACCATCCGCAAGGGCGTCGTCGTCATCGAGATCAGCAACGGCAAGGGCGCCAAGCCCTCCACAGGGCCCGGCAGCGGACCAGGCGGCCCACCACCGCGTAACTGACAGACGAGGCCCCGTTCGCACCACGCGAACGGGGCCTCGCCCATTTGTCGGCTGAGACGCTCAGGCAGCCAGCTGGCGGCGTACCTCAGCGGAGACCTTGCCACCCTCGGCGCGACCGGCCACCGCGGCCTGCACGGCCTTCATGGCCGGGCCCATCGCGCCCATGCCGCTGAAGCCGCCCGCGGCCAGCGTCTCGGACACCAGCCGGGCGATCTCGACATCGGTGAGCTGCTGGGGCAGGTACCGCGCCAGCACTGCCTCCTCGGCCCGCTCCTTCGCGGCCTGCTCGGCGCGGCCCGCGTCGGCGAACGCGACCTCGGCCTCGCGGCGCTTCTTCGCCTCCTTGGCGAGCACCGCGAGCACCTCCTCGTCGCTCAGCTCCCGCTTGGCCTTCCCGGCGACCTCCGCGACGCCGACAGCGGCCAGCGCCATCCGCAGCGTGCCGGTCACCATCTCGTCCCGCGCCTTCATGGCCGAGCGCATGTCCTCGGTCAGGCGCTCCTTGAGCGTGCCCATACCCACCTCTCCGTGCTCCGCACATCCGACGGCACTGTGGTGCCCCCGGGCGATGAAACTACTCTTAGCGTCATGGGTCCGCTCGGGAAAATCGTGTTGGGCGCCGCCGTCGTCGGCGCGGGCGCGCTGGCATACGGCACGCTGATCGAACGCAACTGGTTCACGCTGCGCCGCTACGACGTGCCGCTGCTCGCCCCGGAGGCCGAGCCGCTGCGGGTGCTGCACGTGTCCGACCTGCACCTGACACCCCGGCAACTGCGCAAGCAGCGCTGGGTACGCGAGCTGGCCGGGCTCGACCCCGACCTGGTCGTGGTGACCGGTGACAACATGGCCCACCCGGACGCGGTGCCCGGCGTGCTCGCCGCGTACGAGCCGCTGCTCGAACTGCCCGGCGCGTTCGTCTTCGGCTCGAACGACTACAGCGGCCCGGTGCTGAAGAACCCCTTCGGCTACTTCCGCGACGACCGTGACTACGAGCACGGCGTCGCACTGCCCTTCGAGGACCTGCGCGCGGCCTTCCTCGAAGCCGGCTGGGTCGACCTCAACAACAGCCGCGCCACGCTGAAGGCCGGCGGCCGCGTCGTCGACCTGGCGGGCGTCGACGACCCCCACATCGACTTGGACGCCTACCCCGCCGGACCGGCCGACCCGACCGCCGCGGTGCGCATCGCCCTCAGCCACGCGCCCGAGCCCCGGATCCTCGACGCGTTCGCCGCCGACGGCTTCGACCTGCTGCTCGCCGGGCACACCCACGGCGGCCAGGTCCGCGTGCCGGGCGTCGGGGCGCTGGTCACCAACTGCGGGCTGGACCGCAAGCTGGCCCGCGGGCTGCACCGCTGGGACCGGTCCTGGCTGCACGTGTCGGCCGGGCTGGGCACACATCCGACGGCTCCGGTGCGCTTCGCCTGCCGCCCCGAGGCGACCCTGCTCACACTCATCCCACGCTGAGGGGGATACCCGTTTTGGAGCCGGGGACCGGGTCAGCTAGTATTTCGGAGCACCACTTCGGGGTATAGCGCAGCTTGGTAGCGCGCTTCGTTCGGGACGAAGAGGCCGTCGGTTCAAATCCGGCTACCCCGACCGAGAGAAGGCCCAGGCCAGAGAAATCTGACCTGGGCCTTCGGTGTATTCAGGGTCGGCTCCCTGCGTCCTTCGGTCTCAGCCGATCTCCCTGGTAGAGCGCCTGCCCTAGGATCGCCTGATGTTCCAGCCGACGTACCCGATCCACACCACGCGGCTCGTCCTGCGCCCGATCACGCTGGACGACCTCGACGACGTGTACGCGTGGCAGTCCCGCCCCGACGTCGTGCGCTGGATGCTCGGCGTCGGCCCGCGCACCCGGGAGCAGTCGCTGTCGTCGGTGGCCGCGATGGCGCGTGAGGACGCCCTGAACGCGGTGGGCGACTGCCTGACCCTGGCCGTGACGACCGACGCCGGGGTGATCGGCACCGTCGAACTGGTCTGGCGCAGCGAAACCGACCGTACGGCCGAACTCGGCTACGTCTTCCACCCCGACCACGGCGGGCGCGGGCTGGCCACGGAGGCCGCCTCGGCGCTGCTGGACTGGGGCTTCGGCGAATTCGGCCTGCACCGGGTCTATGCCCGATGCCACGGCGGCAACGAGGCGTCGGCCCGGATGATGGCCCGGCTCGGTATGCGTCGCGAGGCCCACCACGTCGAGAGTTACCTGTTCGGCGGCGAATGGGCCGACCAGCTCACCTTCGCCGTCCTGGCCCGTGAATGGCGAGCCCGCGCCACTGCCCCTGACAGCTGATCCCACCCCCGCCAGGCCCTTTCACGCACGCCTTCCGATGAAGATCGCTGTTCGAGGTCAAAACATGCGGCGTGACCTCATGTTTTGACCTCAAACGCCGATCTCCAACCGGCACCCACCTCCGTAGGCGCACCGCAGCAGCAGAATTCACCCGAACGGGTGACGTGTCGCTGGCCGGGACCGTTCAGTCACGCCGAGTGACGCGCCGTTGGACACCGTCATCCGTCGATGATCAGTGCTTATCGTCGCCGGTGTCCCATTCAGCGGGACGAGGAGGCGGGGATCACCTCGACCTGGACCGGTGAGCAGGGCACGGATGCCCACTCAACCGATGGTCACGCTGGGCGAACGATTTTCATAATGGCCGTTGTACCTGCCTACGGTGAGTAAGCTTGGCCGCCGTAAGCCCCTTACCCTCGACCAAAGAGCGAAATCCTGCCCCGTGCCCCTTCCTCGCATCATTGATGATGTCTCCGCAGCACTGCGAACCTCCCGCAGCGCGGTTGAAGCCTGCAACGTCACGGTCTCCGTGCTCAGCCGGCACACCCCCGCCCTGATCGAGGCGCTGCTGCACGTGAAGGACCAGCTCCGGTGCGTCTCGGCGAGCGGCGCATGGCAGGTGTTCTCCGCCGTCCCGCTGGGGCACGGCGTGGTCGGCCGGGTGTACGCCAGCGGCAAGCCCGTCACCATCCTCGACGTCGCCAACGACCCGGACTACATCCGGCTCGGGCCGCCGATCACCTCGGAGATCTGCGCGCCGATCATCGACCGCACCGGGCACCCGGTCGGTGTGATCAACGCCGAGTGGGCCGAGGCACAGCCGCTGGACGGGTGGGAGGAGACCCTCACCGAGGCCGGGCGGCTGCTCGGGGCACGCCTGAGTGAGCTCGGCGGGCCGCCCGCCGAGACCCGCAGCGAGCAGCTGCTACGCCACGCGCTCGCGCTCACCAACGCCGAGACCGACGCCGAGGTGCTGCTCCGCGCCTGCCGCGCGGCACGTGAGGTGACCGGCCTTGCCGCCGCCGTGCTGCTGCGGCCCGCCCCGGACCTGCTGCCCGAGGAGCAGGAGCTGCGGGTGGTCGTCGCGGCCAGCTCACCGGAGCCCCGCGACCGGCCACTGGTCGCCCGGCTGGGGCAGATCGAACCGGACCGGCTCGCCGCGCTGCTCGACGAGGCCTGCCGGTACGGCGCGTCGTACACCCTGGGTGATCCGGCGGTGCTGGACGCCCGGGGCTTCGAGGCGCTGACGGCCGCCGGGGTGCGCACCATGATCGCGGTGCCGCTCGGCGCGGGCACGCCTGTGGTGTCCTCGTCGGTCGGTGCGCTGGTGGTGCTGGACGAGACCGCGATCGTGCCGGACAGCGCGCTGGTGAACCTGCTGGAGTTGCTGGCGGCGCAGGCGAGCACGTGCCTGGAGAAGCTGACCACGCTGCGCCGCCTGCACGTGCAGGCCAACTCCGATCCGCTGACCGGCCTGCGGCACGGCGGGCCGTTCGGGGACCGCCTCGCCAACGCGACGCCGGGCCGGACCGCGCTGCTCGCGATCGACATCGACGAGTTCAAGGCGGTCAACGACACGCTCGGCCATGCGGCGGGCGACCGGGTGCTGGTGCAGATGGCCGTCGCGCTGCAGCAGGCGCTGCGGCTCGGCGACGAGTTGTTCCGGGTGGGCGGCGACGAGTTCGTGGCGGTGATCGACGTGCCCAGTGCCGCGGAGGCACTGCTGGTCGCCGAGCGCCTGGTCGCGGCGGCACGGGCGACCGGGCGAACGATCAGCGTCGGCGTGGCCGTGCAGGGCGAGCTGGAGCCGCCGGAGGCCGCGATGTACCGCGCCGACCAGGCGCTGTACGCCGTGAAGCGCAACGGCCGCAACGGCGTGCGCCTCGCCCCGTAGCGGCGCTGCCAGGACGTGAGGAAGGGCACCTTCCAACGCGGAGCGTCAAGAAGGTGCCCTTCCTGCGTACGGGTCAGTGGCGCAGCTCGGTGGCCAGTAGTTCGGCGATCTGGGCGGTGTTGAGGGCGGCGCCCTTGCGGAGGTTGTCGCCGGTCACGAAGAAGTCCAGGGCGCGGGGGTCGTCGACGGCGCGGCGGATGCGGCCGACCCAGGACGGGTCGGTGCCGACGGCGTCGATGGGCATGGGGAACTCGCCCGCCGCGGGGTCGTCGACGACGATCACGCCGGGTGCGCCCTGCAGCACCTCGCGGGCGCCCATGGCGTCGACCTCGGAGCCGAAGACGGCGTGTACGGCGACCGAGTGGCCGGTGACCACCGGGACGCGTACGCACGTCGCGCTGACCTTCAGATCGGGCAGGCCCAGGATCTTGCGGGTCTCGTTGCGCATCTTCAGTTCCTCGCTGGACCAGCCGCCGTCCTTGAGGGAACCGGCGAACGGCACCACGTTCAGCGCGACGGGTGCGGCGAACGGGCCCAGGTCGTCGCCGACGGCGTGCCGCACGTTGCCGGGCCGCGTGCCGAGGACCCGGTCCCCGGCGATCTTCGCGATCTGGTCGTGCAGCGTGTCCACGCCGACCTGCCCGGCCCCGGAGACGGCCTGGTACGAGGCCAGCACCAGCTCCTTGAGGCCGTACGCGTTGTGCAGCGGGGCGATCGCCACGATCATCGCCAGGGTGGTGCAGTTGGCGTTGGCGATGATGCCCTTGGGCCGGTTGCGCACCTGGGCGGGGTTGATCTCGGGGACGACCAGGGGCACGTCGGGGTCCATCCGGAACGCGCCGGAGTTGTCGACCGCGATCACGCCGCGGGCCGCCGCGATCGGCGCCCAGTAGGCGGAGACCTCGTCGGGCACGTCGAACATGGCGACGTCGACGCCGTCGAACGCGTCCTCGGTGAGCGCGACGACCTCGATCTCCTCGCCGCGTACGGGCAGGCGGCGGCCTGCCGAGCGGGCGGAGGCGATGAGCCGGATCTCGCCCCACACGTTGCGGCGGTTGCTGAGGATGTCGAGCATCACCGTGCCGACCGCGCCGGTGGCGCCCACGACGGCGAGAGTGGGCAGCTTATGGGTCATGGTCACCTGCCGGTCCCGGCGTACACCACGGCCTCTTCGTCGCCGCCGAGCTCGAACGCGTCGTGCACGGCACGCACGGCGTTGTCGAGGTCGGTGTCGCGGCAGACGACCGAGATGCGGATCTCGGAGGTCGAGATGATCTCGATGTTGACGCCCGCGCGGGCCAGCGCCTCGCAGAAGGTGGCGGTGACGCCGGGGTTGGAGCGCATGCCCGCGCCGACCAGGGAGATCTTGCCGATGTGGTCGTCGTAGAGCAGGCCCTTGAAGCCGACCCGCTCCTGGATCTTCTGCAGGGCGGCCATCGCGGTGGGACCGTCGTCCTTGGGCAGCGTGAAGGAGATGTCGGTGCGGCCGGAGGCCTCGGTGGAGACGTTCTGCACGATCATGTCGATGTTGATCTCGGAGTCCGCGAGCGCCCGGAAGATCGACGCGGCCTCGCCCGGCTCGTCCGGCACGGAGACGATGGTGATCTTCGCTTCGTTGCGGTCGTGCGCGACGCCGGTGATGAGTGCTTGCTCCACGGAAAGGTCCTCCATTGATCCCGTCACGAGGGTGCCGGTGTTGTTCGAGTACGACGAGCGGACGTGGATCGGCAGCCCGAACCGGCGGGCATACTCCACGCTGCGCAGATGCAGGATCTTCGCGCCGGAGGCGGCGAGTTCCAGCATCTCCTCGTAGGTGATCTGGTCGACCTTGGCGGCGTTGGGCACGATGCGCGGGTCGGCGGTGTAGACGCCGTCGACGTCGGTGTAGATCTCGCAGACGTCGGCCTTCAGCGCGGAGGCCAGCGCCACGGCGGTCGTGTCCGAGCCGCCCCGGCCGAGCGTGGTGATGTCCTTGGTGTCCTGGGCGACGCCCTGGAAACCGGCCACGATCACGATCGCGCCCTCGTCGAGCGCGCCGCGCAGGCGGCCCGGGGTGACGTCGATGATGCGGGCCCGGCCGTGCACCGAGGTGGTGATGACGCCCGCCTGCGACCCGGTGTACGAGCGCGCCTCGTAGCCCAGGTTGTGGATGGCCATGGCCAGCAACGCCATCGAGATGCGCTCGCCGGCGGTGAGCAGCATGTCGAACTCGCGCCCCGGCGGCAGCGGGCTGACCTGGTGTGCCAGGTCGATCAGCTCATCGGTCGTATCGCCCATCGCGGAGACGACCACACACACGTCGTTGCCGGCCTTCCGCGTCGCGACGATGCGCTCGGCGACCCGCTTGATCCGCTCAGCATTGGCGACTGACGAGCCGCCGTACTTCTGCACCACGAGGGCCACGGTTGCACGGCTCCTCTCCACCTCAGGGACTAAGGACGCTTCAGCTTAGCGGCGGCTCCGGCCGCCCCGGTCGGGTCGATCCCAGCTGTCGGGCAGCGCGCCCCGGGAAGTCCGAGATCCTCTTTCGTACGGCGGCTCGCACCGTGCAGTCGCCCGCCTCCTCCGCATCGCCGCCGCAGGATTTAACGGCTGTGACGCGCACCACAGACCGGGGGTTTCCTGGGCCGCGGCCGATCATGCGCGGATCGGGGCGCGTCATGGGCGGAGTTCGTGCCGCGCAGGGTAAAGAATGGGCGCGTGCGCCGGGCTGTCCTCTCCCTCTGTCTCATCGCCGCCTGCTGGTCGGTGTCCGCCTGTGGTGGCGACACGCCGGAGACGGCGGCGTCGTCGGCCGCCCCGCGGTCCACCGTCGCGGCCATGCCGACCGAGCCGCGGGCACAGCTCGCCGCCCGCGCGGCCGCCGCCAAGGACCTGCGGCAGGTGGCCGCGTACACCTTCAAGAGCCCGAAACGGCCGGACCGCCGGGTGGTCGTCACCCGCGCCCAGGACGGCACCTGGCGCATCGACGTGCCCGGCGGCGC
This sequence comes from Catellatospora methionotrophica, assembly GCF_011297335.1. Taxonomy (GTDB): domain Bacteria; phylum Actinomycetota; class Actinomycetes; order Mycobacteriales; family Micromonosporaceae; genus Catellatospora; species Catellatospora methionotrophica. The sequence goes on from NZ_JAAOTJ010000005.1 coordinate 41,871, forward strand.
GCACAGCGGCGCGGTCGACATCGCGCTGGTCTTCGCGGGCAACGCGCTGCACCAGTGCGCGCTGGCCGCGGGCAACCACCCGTACTCGGGGTGCGTGAGGATCGCGGGGGCGCTGCCCGCCAAGGCCGATCTGAAGATCCAGCACCTGATCACGGACTGGCAGAACATGCTCACCGACCGGCGGCTCGCGCTCGCGGTGGCCGAGGTCGCCCCGCTGCCCGGGGCCCGCGGCACGTGCTACTCGGTGGAGTCCTCGGCGGCCAGCATGACGCTGCCGCTGGACGCGGGCATCTACTGCTACGAGATCGACGGCACGCTCACCGCCGCCAAGGTCGCCTTCGGCACGCTGCTGCTGGAGGGCACGCCCGGCCTCGCCCCGCCTTCGGTGCAGCTCCCGGGGCCGGTCGTGCCCGGCAACCCGCTCCCGCTGACCGCGCCGCCGTCCCCGAAACCGTCCCCCAGCACCTCGGCCTCCCCGTCCCCCAAGGCCTGACCAGCGGGACCCGCGTCCCACTGGGCGGACTTCCGGGCACGACGGCGATCCGTGGGCGTAGAGTCGTCGACATCATGTGCTGCGTGAGCCTCCTGCTTCGCCGCCGCGACGAGGTCTGACCGACCGGCACCTCGTCGCGGAGTAGCGACGTGCGCTCGCCCGCTGGTCCCTCACGTTCCTGGTTGACCGAGAAGTTGCCGGTTCAACGAATCTGATGACGGCCGATGTTCTCTTGGGCACATTCCGCCGCCGGACCACGCGCGAAACACATGATGTCAAGGAGCATGGAACCCATGTCTGCTGCTGCTCAGCGCCCCAGCAAGATGCCGTACCAGCGTTACCGCGGCTATCACGAACAGTTCCAGGTAGAGGTGCCCGACCGCGCCTGGCCGACCCGCCGCGTCGACGCCGCCCCGCAGTGGTGCGCGGTGGACCTGCGCGACGGCAACCAGGCCCTGATCGACCCGATGTCCCCCGACCGCAAGCGCCGCATGTTCGAGCTGCTGGTGCGGATGGGATACAAGGAGATCGAGGTCGGTTTCCCGGCCGCCAGCGAGACCGACTTCTCGTTCGTACGGCAGCTCATCGAAGAGCAGCTGATCCCGGACGACGTGACCATCCAGGTGCTGGTCCAGTGCCGCGAGCACCTGATCGAGCGCACCTTCGAAAGCCTGCGCGGCGCGAAGCGGGCGATCGTGCACTTCTACAACTCGACCTCCACGCTGCAGCGCGAGGTGGTGTTCGGCCTGGACAAGGACGGCATCACCGCGATCGCGACGGACGGCGCGCGGCTGTGCCAGAAGTACGCCGAGATCATCACCCCGGACACCGAGATCCGGTACGAGTACTCCCCCGAGTCGTACACCGGCACCGAGCTGGAGTACGCGCTGGAGGTGTGCTCGGCGGTCATCGACGTGATCGACCCGACGCCGGACCGCCCCCTGATCATCAACCTGCCCGCCACCGTCGAGATGGCCTCGCCTAACGTGTACGCCGACTCGATCGAGTGGATGCACCGGCGGCTGCCGCGCCGCGACTCCGTCATCCTGAGCCTGCACCCGCACAACGACCGGGGCACCGGTGTCGCCGCCGCCGAGCTGGGCCTGCTGGCGGGCGCGGACCGGATCGAGGGCTGCCTGTTCGGCAACGGCGAGCGCACCGGCAACGTGGACCTGGTCACCCTGGGCCTGAACCTGTTCAGCCAGGGCATCGACCCGCAGGTCGACTTCACCGGCATCGACGAGATCAAGCGCGCCGTGGAGTACTGCAACCAGCTGCCCGTGCACGAGCGCCACCCGTACGCCGGGGACCTGGTCTACACGGCGTTCTCGGGCTCGCACCAGGACGCGATCAAGAAGGGTCTGGACGCGCACGCCCGCAAGGCGGACAAGGCCGGGGTGCCGGTCGAGCAGTTCGAGTGGGGCGTGCCCTACCTGCCGATCGACCCGAAGGACCTGGGCCGCTCCTACGAGGCGGTCATCCGGGTCAACTCGCAGTCGGGCAAGGGCGGCGTCGCGTACATCATGAAGTCCGAGCACCAGCTGGACCTGCCGCGCCGCCTGCAGATCGAGTTCTCGGGCGTCGTCCAGCGGCGCACCGACGACGCCGGTGGCGAGGTCACGCCCGCCGAGATGTACGCCGTGTTCGCCGACGAGTACCTGACCGACCGCCGCCTGGCGGTGCGCTCGTACTCGGTGGCGACCGTCGACGGCAAGGTGGAGCTGGTCGCGGAGGCCGATCTGGACGGCACCTCGCATAGCCTGACCGGGGTCGGCAACGGCCCGATCGACGCGTTCATCCGGGCGCTGAGCGACCACGGGGTGAGCGTGCGGGTGCTGGACTACGCCGAGCACGCGCTGACCTCCGGCGGCGACGCGCAGGCCGCCGCGTACGTCGAGTGCGACGTGGACGGCGAGACCCGCTGGGGCGTCGGCGTCGACGCCAACATCGTGACCGCCTCCCTGAAGGCCGTCGCGAGCGCCGTCAACCGCCACTGATCGCAATCGAAGGAAGGGCACCTTCCTAACATCCGTTAGGACGGTGCCCTTCCTTCTGCTTGTGAAGTGGACCGCGGGCTGCTTGTGGAGTGGACCGCCGGCCGGATCAGGGGCAGCGGCCCCGTTGGATGACCTGCGGGAGGGCGGCGGTGGGGGGTTCACGGTCCAGGCGGACCCTGCCGCACACGAACAGGGCCAGCACGGCCGCCACGACCATCGCGCCGGCGCACCACATCCCGGCGTCGTGGAACGCCACGCCCAGGGCGGCCCCGTTCTCGTACTCCTCGCCCGACAGGCCCACGACCAGCGGCAGCGCCGCCACGGCGAGCAGCGAACCGGCCCGTGCCGCCGTGTTGTTGACGCCGCTGGCCACCCCCGCGAACCGCACCTCGACGGCGGACAGCACGGACGCGGTCAGCGGTGCGACGAGCAGCGTCAGCCCGACACCGAAGATGAGCACGCCGGGCAGGATCCCGGTCCAGTAGTTCACCCCGGGCGTGATGCCACGGATCAGCATCATCCCGGCCGCGCAGCACAGCGGACCGATGGTCAGCTGCACCTTCGGGCCGAACTTCGTGGCCGCCGCGCCCGACAGCTCCGAGCCGACCAGCATGACCAGGGTCATCGGCAGGGTGGCCAGGCCCGCCTCCAGGGCGTCGTAGCCGAGCCCGGTCTGCAGGTAGATGACGAGCAGGAAGAAGAAGCCGCCGAACGCGCCGTACGCCAGCACCGTGTAGAGGTTGAGCACGGAGAACACGCGCGAGCTGAACAGCCGCAGCGGCATCATCGCGCCCATCGCGCGGGCCCGCTCGACCAGCAGGAATGCGACCGCCCCGGCCAGCCCGACCACGAACCCGCCGAGCACCGGCAGCGACACGAAGCCCCGCTCCGGCCAGGCGATCAGGGCGTACGTGACACCGCCCAGCGCGGCCGCGCCCAGCAGCGCCCCGGCGACGTCGAAGTGGTGCGCCGTCGCGGTGTTGCGGCTCTCCGGCACGTACACCTTGCACAGCCAGACGACGGCCGCCGCCAGCGGCAGGTTGATCAGGAAGATCCAGCGCCAGGACACCTGGTCTATCAGCACACCGCCGACGAACGGGCCCAGGGCCGTCGTGGTGCCCGCCAGCCCGGACCAGGCGCCGATCGCGCGGGCCCGGTCCCCTTCCCGGAACGAGGACTGCAGCAGCGCCAGCGACCCCGGTGCCAGCAGCGCCCCGCCGATGCCCTGCACCACCCGGGCGGCGATCAGCGTCTCGACGTTCGGCGCGATCCCGCACACCAGCGAGGCCAGGGTGAACCAGACGACGCCGGTGACGAATATCCGACGCCGTCCGAGGTGGTCGCCCAGCGCGCCGCCGAGCAGCACGAAAGCGGCCAGGGTCAGGGTGTATCCGTTGATCACCCACTGCAGCTGGGCCAGGCTCGCGCCCAGCTCCCGCCCGAGCGTCGGCAACGCGACGTTGACCACGGTGGAGTCGAGGAACGCCATGCCGGAGGCCAGCACCGCCGCGGCGAGCGTGCCCCGCCCGGCGGCGCTGCTCAGGCGTAGTCCTGTCGTCTCCATTCCGTCCATTGTCGTCCCGCGGGCCGCGCCGCGCGCGGGAACGCGAAGGTGAGGGATACGTGGTGATGGTGAGGACTGCTCGTATGGTGAGCGGGTGCGATCCCCCAAACCCCCCAGACGTACCAGAATTCTCCTACTCCTGGTGGCGGCCGTCGCGGCCGCCGCGACCACGGCATGCGACCCGGTCGACAGCGGTCCCGGCAGCCCGGCGGGGCCCGGTGGCGTCAACGTCGACCCGAACGCGGGCAGCAACGCGCTCGCGTCGCTGTCCAACCTGAAGGTCGCCACCGCGCGGCCGATGACCGGCTACACGCGGGAGAAGTTCCCGCACTGGAACAAGGCCGGGTCCAACTGCGACGTGCGCGACACCGTGCTCGCCCGCGACGGCAAGAACATCAAGCTCAGCGGCTGCAACGTCACCGGCGGCGAGTGGTCCAGCGTGTACGACGGCCTCAAGACCACCGACCCGCTCAAGGTCGACATCGACCACATGGTGCCGCTGGCCAACGCGTGGCGCTCCGGCGCCGACGACTGGACCAACGAGAAGCGCTCGCAGTTCGCCAACGACCTGGAGCGGCCGCAGCTGTTCGCGGTGTCGGCGACCAGCAACCGGTCCAAGGGCGACCAGGACCCGTCGACCTGGAAACCGCCATCGAAGGACTACTGGTGCACCTATGCGCAACAATGGATCACGGTGAAGACCTACTGGAAACTCACCGTGACCACGGCCGAGAAGGCCGCCCTGACCGACATGCTGGGGTTGTGTGCATGAGTGTGTGTGGCGAGCGAAGCACCGGCCCCCATGCTGCGGACGCGCGTAGCGGGTTCGTGGCATGAGCGAGCTGATCACGAACATCGTCGCCGGGCCTGGCGGGGTCATGACCGACGAGGTGGGCGTGGTCACCGGTGAGCTGACGCTCGCCACGGAGCCGGCCGGTGACGGCACCGTCCGGCTCCGCGTGCAGTACCTGGGCGCCGAGGAGTGGTACACGGTGACCGGCGCGACCGTGCCGGTCACCGACCCCGCCCAGGCCCTGCACGCGCTGGCCGTGGGCCTGCTCAACCGGCCCGAGGGCTAGCCCCGGTCGGCGGCGCGCTTGCGCAGGGCGAGCGCGACGCTGGTGCCGAGGATGAGCACTGCCAGCAGGGAGTACACCAGGATGCCGGTGACCTCGTCGAGCAGGCTGTACGGCTCCTCGGCGGCGAGTTCCCGCTCCACCGCGACCGGCACGTGTTCGGGCTGCGTCAGCGCGACCGCCTGGTTCTCGGCGTCCGGCCCGGGGGCTGGCTCGGCTCGCGGAGCGGGTGCGGCGAACACGTCGCTGCGGGTGCCGGGCAGGTGCCGGGTGCAGCGGCCGGTGTCGTACACGCACACCGGGTAGACGGCCAGGTTGTCGGTGACGATCCGGTCGTACGCGCCCTCGACGGTCATCGCCACATGCGGTTCCGCCGGTGCCGGGCCGGTCAGGCGCATCGTGAAGCCGAGCCGCTTCGACTGCCCGGCCGGGAGCTGGAGCAGGCAGGCGTCGCCGTCGTCCTCGGGACAGTCGAGCCAGGTCATGTCGTCGAAGCCGGCAGTGACCGGGTCGGCGACCCGCAGCAGCGCGGGCACCGGGCCGGTGTTGCGGTACTCCACCCCCATCGTCGCGGTGTCCCCGGTGTGCAGGTAGACCTGCGCCTGCTCGGCGACCGCCGCCACGTCGGTGTACGGCGGCGACGCCACCGCGACGCCGAACGTGCCGTACGCCGCGGGCACGCCGACGCCACGGGCGCTGACCGACACCGTGCCCGCCGCGCCCAGCGGGGCCTTCGCCCGCGCCCGCAGGTCCAGCCGGATCGTGAAGCCCTGGCCGGGCGTGATCCGGTCGACCTTGCAGGTGGCGGTGGTCTTCGTGTGGTCGCACCAGTCCGCTCCGGCCAGCTCGACCCGCTGGGCGAGCCCGCCGGTCAGCCGGACCTGCAGCACGACCTTGCTCAGGTCGTGGCCGGTGGTGTTGGTCAGCCCGACGACGTCGTCGGCGCTGCCGAGTGCGGTGGCCCCGGCCGCGGCCGGCAGGTCGAGCTTGAGCCCGTCCTTGGCCGGTGCGGCAGCGGCGGGCAGACCGGCGGCGAGCCCGAGGGCGGCTCCGAACGCGACGGTCATCCAGGCACGTACCACGATTCCCCCATCGAGCGCGGCACGGCGCCCGTGCGCGCAGCGCCGTCCCGCCTGACGCGGGTCGATTTGCTCTGGCAAGGTGGCAGGCTACCGCGTACAACTACAGAACCTGACATTCCGCCCGACGCGACACGCGACGTTCCCGCGCGTGGGGGTCGGCGCCGGACTCAGCTGAACAGCGCCGTGGCGAAGTCCTCGTCGGTGAGCGGGCTGGGCGTGAGACCGATCAGGTTCTTGTCCAGCACCAGCGCGTCCGGCCCGTGGGCCAGCGGCACGGCGGGCAGCGACTCCAGCAGCCGCGCGTTGAGCTGCTCGTACAGCGGGCGGCGCTGGACCGGGTCGCCGATCCCGTCGACCTGCTTGAGCTTCGCGAACAGGTCCGCGTCGGTGAACCCGAACTCGGCGGTCGGCTTGGCGAACAGCTGGCCCATGAAGTCGTACGCCTCGCCGTAGTTGCCGGTCACGCCGTACAGGTGCAGGTCGTGGGCGGTGCCCTTGGACACCGTGTTGAGGTAGTCCGGCGTCCAGCGCTGCTCGATCCCGTCCACCTCGATCCCGGCCGCGCGCAGGTCGGCGGCCAGCAGCTCGAAGATCTTCTTCGGGTCGGGCAGGTAGGGCCGGGTCACGTTGCGGGGGTAGTGGAAGCGCAGCTTGAGCCCGCTGCCGTAACCCGCTGCGGCGAGCAGCTCCTTGGCCTTCGCCGGGTCGTACTGGTACGCCGCGACGCCCGGGTTCCAGCCGGGGAGCAGCTCGGGGTGGAAGTTCAGCGCCAGCCGCGCCCCCTCCGGGAAGGCCTCGCTGACCAGGCGCTGCCGGTCGATCGCGTACGCGATGGCCTGGCGCACCTCGGGTTTGGCCAGCGCGGGGTTGCCACGCTGGTTGATGCCCAGGTAGAGGGTGTTGAAGGCGGGCCGGGTCAGCACGTGGAAGCCCTGCTCGGCCAGCGCCTTGCGGTCCCCTGGGGCGACCAGGTCGTAGCCGTCGATCTTGCCGTCGAGCAGCGCCTGCTTGCGCAGCCCCGCCTCCACGGTCTGGAAGATCAGGTGCCGCACCTTGGCGGCCGTGCCGTGGTAGCCGTCGAACGCCTCCAGCTCCACCTTGCGGGCCGCCTTGTCCCAGGACACGAAACGGTAGGGACCGGTGCCCACGGGCTTGTTCCCGTACGCCGGATAGCGGCTGCCCTTGACCGGCTTGTCGGCTGCCTGCTCGCGCAGGGCCTTCGGGCTGGAGATGGCGAACGACGGCAGCGTGAAGGCCGCCGGGAAGCGGCTGCTGGCCCGGGTCAGCGCGATCTCCGCGGTGGCCGCGTCACGGGCCGTGCACGACTTGAACAGGCTCGCCGCCAGGCGGCTGGAGGAGTTCTTGGCGAAGCCGCCGAAGACCATCTGCCAGGCGGCGGTGATGTCACCGGCCTGCAACGCGGCGGGCAGGCGATACCACCGGTCGAAGTTGGCGCAGACCGCGGCGGCGTCCAGGGCGGTGCCGTCGTGGAACGTCACGCCCGGCCGGAGGCGGAACGTCCAGACGGTGCCGCTGCCGTCGACCGAGAACGTCTCGGCCAGGCCCGGAGCCGCCACCGCACCGCCCGGTTCCGCCTGGACCAGGGTCTCCAGCACCTGCCGGGTGATGCGCAGCGACTCGGCGTCGGGCGAGAGGGCCGGGTCCAGGATGCGGATCTGCCCCATGGCGAAGACCAGGGTGTCCTCGGTGCTCACGGCCGGCGGTGGGCTGGACGCGGTGACCGGCGGGCGGGCCTTGTCGCCCGTGCAGCCGGCGGCGAGCAGCAGCGCTCCCGCCGCGACCGCCGCCGACCAGATCCGCCACCGTCGTGCGCGCATCGCGGCCACCTCTGTCCTATATGCGTGATAACTCGACGACACAGGGTCACCCGAGGCCGACCCTAACGGCGGTCGATACGTCGTGGCACGGGCGGGCGGGGAGTTGATACCGAACCGTTGTTCGGAACAGGGACGGACAGCGTGCGACATATCGCCCAACGGGACCGCCGCGCGCGCCGGTCCAGCAGGCCGGTGGTCATACCTGCGCGGTACGGTAGCGGGCGACGTTCGTAGGAGGTGTACGCCCCGTGGCCCTGGCGCTGTACCGCAAGTACCGGCCCCGCACCTTCGCTGAGGTGATCGGTCAGGATCATGTCACCGAGCCGCTGATCCAGGCGCTCAAGAGCGGCCGGATCAACCACGCCTACCTGTTCTCCGGGCCCCGCGGCTGCGGCAAGACGACCAGCGCGCGCATCCTGGCCCGCTCGCTGAACTGCGTCCAGGGCCCGACGCCCGAGCCGTGCGGCGAGTGCGAGTCGTGCAAGGCGCTGGCCTCCGACGGCGCCGGCTCGATCGACGTGATCGAGATCGACGCGGCCAGCCATGGCGGCGTCGACGACGCCCGCGAGCTGCGTGAACGCGCGTTCTTCGCGCCCGCGATCAGCCGCTACAAGATCTACATCATCGACGAGGCGCACATGGTCTCGTCGGCGGGCTTCAACGCGCTGCTCAAGCTCGTCGAGGAGCCGCCGGACTACGTCAAGTTCATCTTCGCCACCACCGAGCCGGAGAAGGTGCTCGGCACCATCCGCTCGCGCACCCACCACTACCCGTTCCGCCTCATGCCGCCCAACGCACTCCGGCCCTACCTGGAGCACCTCTGCAGGCTCGAAGAGGTCGCGGTGGAGCCGCTGGTGCTGCCACTGGTGGTCCGGGCGGGCGGCGGTTCGGCCCGCGACAGCCTGTCCGTGCTCGACCAGCTCATCGCGGGCTCGGGCCCGGACGGCGTGACGTACGCCCGCGCGGTGTCGCTGCTCGGGGTCACCGACAACGCACTGATCGACGAGATGATCGACGCGCTGGCCGCCGGTGACGGCGCGGCCGCGTTCGGAGCCATCGACCGGGTCGCCGAGGCGGGGCACGACTCCCGCCGATACGCCAACGACCTGCTGGAGCGGCTGCGCGACCTGATCATCCTGCGCCAGGTGCCCGACGCGGCCGAAAAGGGCCTGCTCGACGTGCCCGAGGAGCAGCTGGCCCGGATGCAGACACAGGCCGCCCAGCTCGGCCCGGCGACACTGTCCCGCTGCGCCGACATCGTGGCCAACGGCCTGGTGGAGATGCGCGGCGCGACCTCGCCCCGGCTGCTGCTGGAGCTGATCGCCGCCCGCATGCTGCTGCCCGCCGCCGACGAGTCGGGCGGTGCCCTGCTCCAGCGGCTGGAACGGCTGGAGACCGGTTTCGTGCCCGGCGCGGCCACCCGCCCGGCCGCCGACGCCCGCGCCGAGACCAGCCACCCCCAGCGCGACCCCAGTCCTGCCCAGCGGACCGCCCAGGACGCCCCGAACGCCCACGCCGCCGCTCCTGCCACGGGCCGCGAAGCCGCACGGGCGGCGGCGGCCAGCGCAGCGGCGCACAGCCAGCCCGCCCGCGCGACCGCCCGGCCTGCCGCGCCAGAGGACTCCGGCTCGGCCCAGCATCCCGGCACCACCCCGCCGGGTGACGACTCGTCCTACGAGGTCGCCGATCCCTGGGCGGCGGCCGACCCGGCCCGTACGCCCGAACCGGTGCGGCCCGTGGAGCAGTCCCGCGCGCCCGAACCGGCCCGTGCCGCACCCGCCCGCACGCCCGAGCCCGCCGCGCCGAACGCGCCCCTGGCCGGGGCGGACGACGCGACGGCCGTCCGCCGGTCCTGGGACGAGATCGTGCGCATGGTCGGCCGCAGCAGCAAGAAGGCTGCGGCGTTCGCCCGCGAGGCAGTGGTGCGCGACATCGACGGCAACACCCTGGTGCTGCTGTTCAAGCACAAGATCCACGCGAACGGGGTGGAGAACGACCCCACGCCGCTGATGGACGCCGTGCACCAGGTGCTCGGCGGCAAGTGGCAGCTGCGCTGCGAGGTCGGCGGGGATCCCCGCGCCGCCGCGCCGCGCGCCGGGGCCACGGCTCCGGCCTCCGCGCCGCCGCGCAGCACCGCCCCGAAGGCGGCCGCCCCCTCCCGCACCCCGGCACCCGCCGGGGACGACTGGCCCACTCCGGCCCGCGTCGGCGGGGTCGCCCCGGCAGCACCCGCACCCGCGCAGTCCACGGGACGCCGCGCACCGGTTGCCGACGACGGCCCCCCGCTGGAGGAACCGCCGTACGACCCCGAGTACGACGGCCCCCCGCCGCGCACCATCGAAGGCTTCGACCCCGGTGACGAGCCCACCGACGAGATCGTCGACGCCGCCACCGCCCGCCAGACCACCGAGCAGGCCGCCGTCGAATCCCTCCGCCGCAGCTTCAACCTCGAAAAACTCGACTAACCCACCCCACCCCACCGCCGCCCTCGCGCCGCCGCGCGCCGCCCTCGTGCCGCAACTCTTAAAGAGTCGCGGCCACAGGACGCCTCGGAAGGCGCGACTTTTTAAGAGTTGCGACAGGTGGGGCGGGGCGCCCGGCGGCGGGACGGGTGGTCGGGGTGGGTGGTCAGGGTGGGTGGTCGGGGTGGGTGAAGAGATGGGGAAGGGCCCCGGGGCTGGTGTGCCTCGGGGCCCTTGTCGTCGTGGTGGGTCAGCGCTTTTCGCCGAGGGCCATGGGGAAGTGGCAGGCGGCCAGGTGGCCTTCGATGTCGTCGCCGTGGCGGACCAGCGGCGGCGGCGTCGTGGCGCAGACGTCCTGCGCCTTCCAGCAGCGGGTGCGGAACCGGCAACCCGACGGCGGGTTGATCGGGCTGGGCACGTCGCCGGTGAGCAGGATCCGCTCACGCTGGCCGAGTTCGCGGCGGCGCGGGTCGGGCACCGGCACGGCCGACAGCAGCGCCGCCGTGTACGGGTGACGCGGTGCGCGGTACAGCGACTCCCGGTCGGCGATCTCCACGATCTTGCCCAGGTACATCACCGCGACCCGGTCGGAGATGTGGCGCACCACCGACAGGTCGTGCGCGATCACGACGTAGGTCAGGCCGAGCTCGGTCTGCAGGTCTTCCAGCAGGTTGACCACCTGGGCCTGGATGGACACGTCCAGCGCCGACACCGGCTCGTCCGCGATGATCATCTTCGGCTTCAGGGCCAGCGTACGGGCGATGCCGATGCGCTGGCGCTGGCCGCCGGAGAACTCGTGCGGGTAGCGGTTGTAGTGCTCCGGGTTGAGGCCGACCAGCTCCAGCAGCTTCTGCACCTCGCGCTTGACGCCGTGCTCGGTCTTCACCGACTGGATCCGGAACGGCGCGCCGACGATGGCGCCGACCGTGTGCCGGGGGTTCAGCGACGAGTACGGGTCCTGGAAGATCATCTGCAGGTCGCGCCGGAACGGCCGGAGCCGCCCCTGCGACAGGTGCGAGATGTCCCGGCCCTCGAAGGTGATGTTGCCGGCGGTCGGCTCGATGAGCCGGGTCAGCAGCCGGCCGGTCGTGGTCTTGCCACACCCGGACTCGCCGACCAGGCCGAGCGTCTCGCCCGGCCGCACGTCGAAGTCGAGGCCGTCGACGGCCTGCACCGCGCCCACCTTGCGGCGCAGCACGCCCTTGGTGATCGGGAAGTGCTTCTGCAGCCCGCGGACCGACAGCAAAGCCTCGCTCATGCCAACTCCTCGCTTTCGTGGGAGGCGGACGGCAGCTCGGACATGCTCGCCACGCTGCGCTCGCCCTCCAGGGTCGGCTTGATCTCGTCCCGCCAGATCTGCTGACGCACCTGCGCGGGCAGGTGGCAGCGCACCCGGTGCCCGCTGCTGCCGGTGAGCTCCAGCTCCGGCACCACGGTGCTGTCCAGCCCGCCGGTCTTCTCGGCGAAGGCGCAGCGCGGGTGGAACGAGCAGCCGGACGGGACGTTGATCAGCGACGGCGGGGTGCCCTTGATGGGTAGCAGCCGCTCGGTGACCGGCTGGTCGAGCCGCGGCATCGAACCGAGCAGACCCCAGGTGTACGGGTGCTGCGGGTTCTCGAAGATCTCGGTGGCGGTGCCGTACTCGATGCACTTGCCGCCGTACATGACGAGCACGTCGTCGGCCAGTTCGGCGGTGACACCCAGGTCGTGCGTGATGATGATCAGCGCGGAGTTGAACTCCTGCTGGAGGTCACGCATCAGGTCGAGGATCTGCGCCTGCACCGTCACGTCGAGCGCCGTGGTCGGCTCGTCGGCGATCAGCAGCTCGGGGTCGCAGGACAGCGCCATCGCGATCATCGCGCGCTGCCGCATACCGCCGGAGAACTGGTGCGGGTAGTCGTCGACCCGCTTGTCCGGCTGCGGGATGCCGACCCTGGCCAGCAGGTCGATCGCGTGCTTGCGGGCGACCTTCTTGGACACCTTGTGGTGCACCCGGTACGCCTCGATGATCTGGTCACCGATGGTGTAGTAGGGGTGCATCGCCGACAGCGGGTCCTGGAAGATCATCGCCATCCGCTTGCCGCGCAGCCCGCGTACGGTCTCCGGCGACGCGCTGACCAGTTCCTGGCCGTCCAGCCAGATCTCGCCGGACACGTTCGCGTTGCGGCGGTGGTAGATGCCGAGGATGCCCAGGCTGGAGACGGACTTGCCGGAGCCGGACTCGCCCACGATGCCGAGGGTCTTGCCGCGTTCCAGCGAGAAGGACAGCCCGTCCACGGACTTGACCAGGCCGTCGTCGGTCGGGAAGTGGACCTTCAGGTCGCGCAGTTCGAGGAACGGCCCGCTGGTGGGATCCTGCCGAGGAGAGATCACAGTGTTCATGACAGCCTCACCCGCGGGTCGACCACCGCGTAGAGCATATCGACGATCAGGTTGGCGACGACGACGAAGAACGCCGCGAACATCGTCACGCCCATGATCTGTGGGAAGTCCTGCTTGCCGATGGCGTCGATGGCGAAGTAGCCCAGGCCCTTGAGCCCGAAGGTGCTCTCGGTGAGGATCGCGCCGCCGAGCAGCAGGCCGACGTCGAGGCCGAAGATCGTGATGATGGGGGTCAGCGCGGCGCGCAGGCCGTGCTTGGTGACCACCACCCGTTCATGCAGGCCCTTGGCCCGCGCGGTACGGATGAAGTCCTCGCCCATCGTGTCGAGCATGCCTGCTCGGGTGAACCGCGCGTACGCGGCCGCGTTCAGCATCGCCAGCGTGATCCACGGCAGGATCAGGCTGTACGCCCACTCGCCTGGATTGTCGGTGAAGTCGACGTAGGTGCCGCCCGGCGCCGTCAGGTCGAACTGGTAGCTGAAGAAGTAGAGGAACATCAGGCCGGTGAAGTACGGCGGCAGGGAGACGCCCGCCAGCGCGCCCGTCATCGCGGCCCGGTCGAAGAAGCTGCCCTTGCGCAGCGCGCTCAGCACGCCGACCCCGACACCCGTGACCAGCCACAGGATCGACGCGCCGACGGTCAGTGAGACGGTGACCGGCATCCGGTCGAGCAGGTCGGTCCACACCGCGTGGTTGGTGCGGAAGGAGTAGCCGAAGCAGGGGGCGGCGCAGTGTTCGATGCCGGTGCCGTAGTCGTAGTCGGTGCCGACGAAGATCGCCTTGATCCAGCGCCCGTACTGCATCCAGAGCGGGTCGTAGAAACCCAGCTTCTCGGCGAACACCTGCTGTGCATGCGCGTCGGCGGTGCGGCTGAGGTATCGCGCGGCGAAGGTCTCGGGCGTCGCACCGGCGAGGCGGGGCAGACCGAAGAAGATCAGAAACGTCGCGATGCTGACCACGAACAGCATCAGCACTGCGCCGATGGTCCGGCGGATGAAGAAAGTGACCACGATTTCGGCTTGGGCAGCCGGTCCGGCCGGGCATTCGAGCCCGGCCGGACCGGCCACCCTGCGCCTTCACCTACCTTTGATGATTGCCAGGTGGGTTGGAGCAGGTGTGCTGCTTACTGCGCCACACCCATGGAGAGGTAGTCGTACTGGCCGAACGCCTCGTTGACGAAGACGTTGGTCGCGCCCTTGCCGCGCAGCGTCAGAGCCTTGGCCCAGACACCCGGCAGGATGACCGCCTCTTCCATGACGCGCTTGTCGACCTGGGCCCAGAGCGCTTCGCGCTTCTTGACGTCGGTCTCGGCAACCGCCTGGTCGATCAGGGCGTCGACCTCGGGGAGCATGACGGAGAGGTTGGACGAACCGCCCGAGTCACGGATGACCCGGCTGTCCACGATCTGCGACAGGAAGCCGAAGCCGTCGTTCCAGTCCGCGCCCCAGCCGTTGGTCATCAGACCGAGGCCGGTGGACGGGCTGTTGCGGTAGGACGGCTTGCCCGCGTACAGCGAGAAGTAGTCGCCGGTCGGGAAGCCCTTCAGGGTGACCTTGATGCCCACGCGGGCCAGCGCCTGCTGGAACGCCTCGGCGGTCGCCTTCTCCTTGGGACGCTCGGCCCGGAAGCCCATCGTCACGTCGAAGCCGTCCGGCTTGCCACAGGCCTGCAGTGCGGCCTTCGCCTTGTCCAGGTCGCCCTTCTTGTCCGCACCCGCCGGGTAGATGTCCGTCGGCGCGTAGCCCGGGATCTGGGGCGGCATGATGCTCGTCGCGATCTGGCCACCGGCGAACTCGCCACCGAAAGCGGCCTGGTACGACGTGCGGTCCATCGCGTACATGACGGCCTCGCGGCACTCCTTCTTGTCGAAGGGAGCGACCTTGGGGTTGATCGACGTGTACCACAGGCGAGCGACGGCCGGGTTGTCGGCGTACGCCTTGATGTCGTTGTTCTGCAGCACCTTCGGCAGCGCGGCCGGCTGCACGCCGGTGCCCGCGATGTCGACGTGCAGGTCACCCGAGATCAGCTGGTTGTCGATGTCGTCGGCGTTCAGGCCGATCTTGACGTCGTACGCGTCCGGCAGCGCCTTGCGGTTCGGGTCGGTCGCCTTGTCCCAGTTCGGGTTGCGCTTGAGCGTGAAGCCCTTGCCCGCCTCGTACGTGTCGAACATGTACGGGCCGGAGGCCACGACGTGCTCCTTGTACTTCACACCGGTGTCCTTCGCGGCCGGCACCGGCACCGTGGCCGGCAGCATCGCGAAGTAGTCGAAGCCGCCGAAGGCCTGCTTCAGGTGGAAGACGATGGTCTGGTCGTCCGGGGTCTCGATCGCCTTGGTGTCGGCGGCCTTGTCCTTGAACGGGCCCTTGTAGTCGGCCTCGAGCGCCAGCGTGTCGTTGAAGTAGGTGTAGCCGTTGACCAGCACCTCCTTGTCCATCGACCGCATGACGCCGTACTTCACGTCCTTCGACGTGATCGGCGTGCCGTCCTCGAACTTGACGCCGGCGCGCAGCTTGTACGTCCAGGTCTTGCCGCCGTCGCTGGGCACGCCCAGGCTGTCGGCGAGGTCCGGGACCAGCTCGGAGCTGCCCGACCCGGGAACCGGCTTGAACATGACCAGCGACCGGCCGTAGAGGCGGACCAGGTTCCAGGAGAGGCCGTAGTAGGTGTCGCCGGGGTCGACAGAGTCCCAGTCCGACGAGATGGCCATCTTGAGCGTGCCACCCGGCTTGTCAGACGGGTTGAACACCGAGGTGAGCGCGGCGTTGAACTCCGGCTTCACCTCCTGGGTCTTCGGAGTGTCATCGCCGGAGCCGCAGGCTGCGGTCACCGCGAGTGCGAAGACGGCCGAGGCCGCCGCCAGCACCCTTCCCTTGTTTCTCACTAACTTCCTCCCTGGGGGGAGCGGTCCGTGTCTCGAACCGCGCTGTGGGTGGTGTTGCGTTGGCTCGGGTCAGCGCTTGCTCTTGGGATCGAGCGCGTCGCGGAGTCCGTCGCCGAAGAGGTTGAAGGCCAGCACGGTGATGAAGATCGCCATGCCGGGGAAGAACATGAAGTGGACCACCGAGTTGCGCGCCGCGTCCGAGAGCAGACCGCCCCAGGTGACCCCGGGCTCGCCGACGACCTGCCGCTGCACGCCGACGCCGAGGAACGACAGCGCCGCCTCGAACAGGATGTTCGTCGGGATCAGCAGGGTGGCGTAGACCAGGATGGGCGCCACCAGGTTCGGCAGCATCTCCTTGACGATGATGTACGGCCCGCGCGCGCCCAGGCTGCGGGCGGCGTCGACGAACTCGCGCTCACGCAGCGACAGCGTCTGGCCCCGCACGATGCGCGCGATGTACGGCCAGTTGAAGAAGCCGATGATGAAGATCAGCAGGGCGATGCGCAGGGAGTTGCCGGACAGCCCGAAGGCCTTGTCGGGCAGTACGCCGACCAGCGCGATCGCGAACAGCAGCAGGGGGAACGCCAGGAAGACGTTCATCAGGAAGCTGATGACGGTGTCCACGATGCCGCCGAAGAAGCCGGCGATGACGCCCATGGTCGAGCCGATCAGCACCGACACCAGGGTGGCCAGGAAGGCGATCAGCAGCGAGACGCGCGCCCCGTAGACGACCTCGCTGAACAGGTCGCGGCCGTTCTGCGGCTCCAGGCCGAACAGGAAGTCGCCGCTGATGCCGCTGTTCTCGAAGAACAGGAAGTCGCCGCGGGGCAGGCCGCCCAGTTCGGCCGCGAGCAGCGCGTTGTCCTGGTGGAACTCGTTCGGGGGGTGGCCGAACCAGCCGACGATCAACGGGGCGAAGACCGCCATGAAGATCAGCAGGATCACCGTTATGCCGCCGGCCATCGCCGCCTTGTCGCGCTTGAGGCGCGTCCAGGCGATCCGGCCGAGGGAGCGCCCCTCGATCGCCTTCGCAGGCACCTTGGTCGCCTCGGGGGCCGAGGTGTCGGTTCGCGTGGCCATATACCGGCTGCCTCCCTGCGGAGGCGACGACGTCGCACCGTCACGCCCGGACGGGCGGGTGGCGGTGCGCCGCGCGCGACATCCGCTCGGTTGTTACCTGCGTGATTCGCGCCGCCCGACCCTCTGTCCACCGTGGGGGCGGTCGGATGACAGGGCGACAGCGGTGGAGTGTGGTGCACGCCACCGCATGATCAGAGCATTCTTCGCAAGTTCGCCCGGCGTCAAGCTCACAGGGTGCCCGTAACCAAGTTCAGGCCGGTCCGTGATGAGGGCGTTATAAAAATAGGACGCCTGGTACGAAGAAAATCGCAGGTAAAAGCCAAGAAGATATCAAGCTATGCGAATCTTTGCGGTATCGCCAGGCCGCTCAGAGGGTCCGTCGGCCCTCAAAAGCGCGACCGAGAGTGATCTCATCGGCGTACTCGAGGTCGCCGCCGACGGGCAGGCCGCTCGCCAGCCGGGACACCGTGATGCCCATCGGCTTGACCAGCAGGGCGAGATACGTCGCGGTCGCCTCGCCCTCGGTGTTCGGGTCCGTGGCGAGGATCAGCTCGGTCACCTGTCCCGACGCGAGCCGGGCCATCAGCTCACGAATGCGCAGGTGGTCGGGCCCGATGCCCTCCAGTGGATTGATCGCCCCGCCGAGCACGTGGTAGCGGCCGCGGAACTCGTTGGTCCGCTCGATCGCTACGACGTCCTTGGGCTCCTCGACCACGCACAGCGCGTCGTCACGCCGCCGCGGATCGCGGCAGATGCGGCACTGCTCCTCCTCGGCGACGTTGAAGCAGAGCACGCAGAAGCGCACCTGCTCCTTCACCCGGGAGAGCGCGGCGGCCAGCCGCTTGATGTCGGTCGGATCGGCCGACAGCACATGGAACGCGATGCGCTGGGCGCTCTTGGGCCCCACTCCGGGAAGCCGGCCGAGCTCGTCGATGAGGTCCTGGATCGCGCCTTCGTACACGGTCGGCCGGGCCTAGAAGGGCAGGCCCATGCCGCCGAGACCGGCGGACAGCGGACCCATCTTCTGCTCGGTGAGCTTGCGCACCTCGTCGGCGGCGTTGGTGAACGCGGCGGACACCAGGTCCTCCAGCGTCTCCACGTCCTCGGGGTCGACCGCCTTCGGGTCGATGGAGATGCTGCGGAACTCCCCGGAACCGGTCATCTTCACGGTGACCAGGCCACCCCCGGCCGTGCCGGTGATCTCGGCGTCCGCCAGCGCCGCCTGCGCCGAGGCCAGCTGCGCCTGCATCTTCTGCGCCTGCTTCATCAGCTGCTGCATGTTCGGCTGTCCACCGGGCCGCATCGCCGCACTCCCCTACCACTCACGGATGTCGCCCTCAGCCTAGTCCCCGCCACCGTCACGAAAATCGATCATGGAGTGCGGAGCGCCGCACGGCGGGGCGTGGGCATGAAAGGGCCCCCGTGCACCCGGTATTGCCTGCTTATCCTTGCTGCCTTCCGGCCCTGGGGAGGTTCACAGGGTGCCGCCGCACGGGGGCGATGCAAACTGTACCCGGTGGGGGTGCACGTGCCGACCCCGGCCCCGGTATGTATCCTTCTCGACGGAGGATTCGCCTAGAGGCCTAGGGCGCACGCTTGGAAAGCGTGTTGGGATAAAACCCTCACGAGTTCGAATCTCGTATCCTCCGCTCTCACGAGCTGCAACGACAAGAGGGCCAGCCCGAACCGGGCTGGCCCTCTTGTCGTCTCTGGTCTCAGTTCTGGTCTCAGTCAGGCTCTAGACCAGGGCCGGGACACCACTGGCTCCGTCGTCCTTGTCGCGCTTCTTGCGCTTCTTTTCCTTCTTCGTCCGCTTCCAGATCACTCCCCCGACCTGCTTCGCCACGTCCTTCCGGATGGAGTCCGTGAGGTGCTGGTAACGGGCAGCCATGCCCGCACTCGACCAACCCATGAGCCCCATCACGGCCCGCTGCTGGACTCCCAACACCAGCAGCACAGTGGCGGCCGTGTGACGTGCGTCATGCAACCGGCCATCGCGCAGGCCTGCAGCGGCCAGCAGCCGTTTCCACTCCCGGTAGTCCGTATTCGGGCTTAGCGGCCCACCGGTCGGGCTCGCGAACACCCAGCCGCCCTCAGCCCAAAGCTGAGCGGCCGTAACTCGCTCCTTTTCCTGCTCGTCGCGGTGCGCCCCCAGTAGCTCGACCAGCTCTGCGGGCAGGCCGACACGGCGGCGGCCAGCGCGGGACTTGGTCTTGTCCGTGGCTGCGTTGGTCTGCTGCTTCTGCGGGCAGTAGCCGGGCTTACGTCCACAGGTGTCGCCGCAACCGTGGGCGTAGGTCGGCCGCAGGCGGCTGCGTCGGACTCGTAGCTCTCCCCCGCTCAGGTCGACATCGATCGCAATTGTCAGCATCGGAAGAGGCGATAGAGGCATACCTGATGAAGCGCGGCATCAGGGTCGCAGTCGGGCCGATAGTCGGCCGAGCGCGCGCTCGTCCAGATCTCATGAAACCGCACCCATGGTCCGTGATGAGTGCCCTGGACAAGCTCGGCGAACCTGCCAGCGCTGCTGTGCTCGTGGGTGACTCACGTACCGACATGGAGGTGTCGGTCGCAACCGGCGTCTTAGGTATCGGATTCGCCAACAAGCAGGGCAAGAGTGAAGTGCTGCGGAGCGCTGGTGCTGCGGTAATCGTCGCAGGCCCAGATGGGATGGCACTGCTCGTCGATGCAATGGGCTTGATCCACTGATCTTGGATCCTGGGTATGGAGATCACTACAACTTCAAAGCCACGCATCGGGGCCGCCATTGGCGGCCTCGTTGTGTTCACGGCTGCGGCGTGTGGCGTAGGCGTGCCGACTGTGGGCTCGTTCTGCTGAGGTTATTCAGCGAGGCCTGGTGTCACGCCGTAGCTGTAACCATCAAAATGCGACCTGATCAAGGTCGAGGACCGGAGCACGATCTCGTGACTTAGTTGCCGTCAGCGATCCGACAGACGAATGGCCGCCTGGTTACTTGTACTCGCCGGGCCGTGGGCCGAGGCTCCTCTACATGACGACGGCCCAAAGGCTACCCGATTCGGTTTCAAATTACCATGACGAGGTCAAAGAAGCCGAGGCTAGAAACGAAGCAAACCGCCGCAGCCATGCCGCCTATGATCGCACTGATCTTATGAAAGACCCCCGATATTTGGCTGCCAAGGAAAAGGCTAGATTCGGGGTTCGCCTTGGTACTGGCATCTTGTGTCTTGCGGGAATGGCTTACTCTCTTCGGCAAACAATAGCCCTCGACGTGTCATCAACTTCTTGGATCGCTATCTGTGTCGGAGCCGGGTTTGTCGGACTGGCTTTGGCAATGACCGCCACCTGGTCGGATGCCATGGCGCGCGTGGCGTTCTATGAGAAGATCGAGTCGGACGCCATATCCGCCGCCGGTCAAGCTATCCGCGATGTGACAGGCGGGAGCGATACCGTCGGGTTGCTGAACGCAAATCAGCGTCAAATGGAAGCGTATGCATCTATCGCACGCAGCCAGGCCGCCACTTCGTATCGCGCTAGCCAGGTCGCCATGGGGGCGGGCCTCGTCCTGCTGGTCATTGGTGGAGCATGTGCATACTTCATTACGGATCCTGCAGCAAAGATTGCAACAGCGACCCTCGCCGGGGTGGGCACCCTGGTCGGCGGCTACATTTCCCGAACGTATATTGCGGTGCAGTACCGCGCAATGGAGCAAATGACTTATTACTTCCGTGAACCGCAGGTGCAGAGCTACATCCTGACAGCCGAGCGTATTGCTCACCAACTCGATGCCGAAGAGCGAAGCCAAGCCCTAGGCAGTATCATTGACGCAACCCTAAGTCGCTTGCTCGAGAATCCCGAGGAAGCCTCCGCTAGAGGCTCCGGGAAGCTGCCGACAAGTTGAACCGTCGATCCGGTCCAAGGCGATGGCAGCTCATTTTTTTAATCATCGATTCGTATCCGCTGGTCCTCGCTGTCTTAGTGCGAGAAGAATACGGTTTGCCAACGACCGTACGTCAGCACTGAGCAGACCGCTCGGCACGAGCGCGAAGAGGTTGACCGGCACCTCATGGGCACTCCGGAGAAGGCGGAGGCCCTGATCCCGATGAAGCGCGCCGAAGAGGCGGCTCGCAACATTCCTGGCAGGTACTGGATCGCGGCTGCCAACCCTGCTGCCGCTGCGCACGCGCTTACAGGCCGTCTCGACGTGGACGTATCGCCCATCGCGGTTCTTACGGCCAGTGAGATCACCGTTTCATCGCGGTGGTGCCGTCCCGCCCGCCGCCGGCCAGGCAATGCCTTCGCGGAACCGGCTACCTGGTCAAGGTTGTTGCTCCAGTTGGGAACCATCTTGACCAGAGCCAGAACCGCGTCCACTACGCGTGGGCCGACGGCGGACGGAATTGCAGGAGTGTCTACTTGTAGAGCGCGATCACGTGAACGATGGCTCCCGGTCCCACGATGAAGTGGTCATGCGTGGAGTCGTCCGCCTTCTTGCTGGCCTTGCGGCGCTGTTCGCGGTTCATGAAGCCCATGCCGGAAATGTCGACAGCCAATTCCCGCTGCCCTGCCGCCAGGAAGTCTTCGATCTGGCCGAACAGTTGGAATGTGCCTTCTAGGTGCTCCAGGGGAACGAGGAGTCCCGTCTTGCCGAGTCTGCATAGAAACTTGTACTTGGGGTTACCTTCGGCGGCCGCCACAACTGAATACCGGTCGCTCCCCCCGTCGGCTCCGTACTGCGACAGTCTCTGCATCTGCTGAGCCGTCTCGTCCTCGACCGAGTCCGTGAAGGCCTGCATCAGCGTGACCAGTGGACCCAGATCCTTTGCCGCCGCAAGTGCGCGGGAGACGGTAGGAACAGTGATGTCGACCGAAAGGTTGATGAGCGAGCCCTTGTCGAGACAGGCCCAATCGTCATCGGTCAGGCCGTCGAGGTCCCAGATCTCTCGCGGATCGCTGGAGCGAAGGAGTCTGAACAGTTTTTCGACCTTGGATGCGGCGTTCTGTCGGACGTTGCTTTCGACACCCCTCGTGGTACTGCGCTCACCACCCAGCTTGGTGCCGAATACGCCACCCTCCCCGGACAGTCCACGCTGGCGCTCCTCCGTGCGCGTCTCGTCTTCCAAAATGCCGAGTTCGAGCGCCCCCAGGTAATCGTCGATGGTTGCATCGTCGCGGTACTGAAAGCGACGCAGCATAATTCCCCCTAGTCGGTGCGGCTCCCCAGGCCTGAAACCACGCTAGCAAGGTCCAGAACTACCATCTCGAAGAGACGTTACCGTTGGGTAGCTCCGCATCGAGCAAGCGGCGAGGCCGACTTGGGCCGAATGAGTCGCAATGGGTAAAGGGCACCGTGGACATTGGCAAGACCTGCTGGCTGTCGTGAGTTCCCAGCCCTCTTGGATCCCTGATGAGGGGGCATTGGCCTTGACACTGAGTAGACATCGACCGTTCCGCCTCGATCGGCTAGTAGGCGTCAGCGATAATGGTTGGAAAGGCCGTCTATGCCAGACTCCGCGCTAGGCCGCCGTCCACTTATGGGATGGATCGAGGGTGTACGTGACCAGCACTAACGCTTCTGACGCGCAGCCAGGCGACCTGAAAGCTGCCCCGTCCGTCAGATCGTCGACATCAATTCGCAAGCGGGTCACTCCCACAAGCCAGGTGACAACCTCCTCGCTGGCCAAGGTCGCGGCGAAGCACAAGCAGCTGGAGCGGTTCGCGTCAGCATCGTTGGCCCAGGCTGCGGGCCAGGCGCAGCTTTCGCGGGTGGCGACGGGCTCGGCGTTCGCGCAGCTGGAGCGGTTCGCGTCAGCATCGTTGGCCCAGGCTGCGGGCCAGGCGCAGCTTTCGCGGGTGGCGACGAACCCGTGGTCTATCTCAATCGAATACACATCGAGCGGAGAGCTGTCGTCCCAGGCGTCGGGCGCTGCATC
Organism: Catellatospora methionotrophica; assembly: GCF_011297335.1. GTDB lineage: Bacteria > Actinomycetota > Actinomycetes > Mycobacteriales > Micromonosporaceae > Catellatospora > Catellatospora methionotrophica. The sequence continues at coordinate 64,638 of NZ_JAAOTJ010000005.1, forward strand.
CCTCACTGCCGTGCACGTGCCAGCACTGGAGGACCTAATCCGGGCATTGCCTGGAGATCTGGCCGCGCAAGGCGGCCACATGGAGCTCTTGGAGGTGTGGAAAGGCCATCTTCGAGACTTGGGTACCTTCATGCTTGAGCCGCGTCAGAAGCTGATCGCCCTTCCGGCAGCGGCATTGATCATTGCTATGTACTGGTTGCCGTTCAGGGCGCAATACCCTGATGCTGCAGAGCAGCTGGAGTCGTTAATCACTGTTCTGGCAGTTCTGGGGGTGTATGCCCAGGCTAAGTCGCGCCGGTGACTTCATGACGCCGGTCCCGCTGCGACACGTTGAAAGCGGCAGGCATCGGCAAAGACGATCTTTGCTGTCACCATTGTCACCGCTTGTCACCGCAGCGCGGTGACAGCGATTTAGCGGTACTGACCTGCGGCGGCGGGGTGGCAGCGGGGCGATTGTCACCATGTCACCGCTGTCACCGCTCAGCGGGCTGATCGTCAGCGCCGAGCGGCGGGAATGAAGAGCTAGAACGACTCGCTTCGCGAGCCTCATCACTGCGGACGCTGCGGACGGCGGCAGGTAGGTGGGAGAGGTGATGGCTGAAACATAAGAGAGGCGAGCAGTTCGAGATCAACTTTTGGCCCCGACCCCCTATTGTTTCAGCCATCTTGGTACCGCCCTGAAGGCGACAAACCTTGTATAGCTTAATCAACTTGGTTAGTGATGGCTAGACCGAAGTGCGGTTCGGCGGCCTGCCCGGAGGAGTGCTCCGGAGAATGCACGGAGAGATTCCGTAGGTGATCGACGTCGTCACAGCTCACGGCTAGTCTGCACGTGGTCTTGAAAACCACTAAGGCAGCGATGTCTTCAAGGGTTCGAATCCCTTACCCTCCGCGGATTGATCGCTAGCACAGCGGTCAGGGGGCCGGTAGGAAGCTTCCTACCGGCCCCTTGACGTGTACCTGCCCGCCCGGGTGAAGCTCCGTGAAACGCAGGTCTCCACCGGGTGGCCACGCCCCTTACATTGAGGAGGTGCGGCCCTCGGACCCAGGATGTTCGAGGGCCGCACCCGTTTCGCGGCGGATCAGTCGTCCGCGAGCCGGCAGGCCGCGTCCGCCGTCGCCGACGGGACCGCCAGCAGGGTGAGCTTCGTGGTGCAGAGCGTGGGCAGCAGGCTGCCCAGGGTGCAGGCGAGCCCGTACTCGACGCCGCCGTAGCCCCGCGCGGCCAGGTAGTTTGCGCAGTCCGACGGTGCGGCCTGGGCGGGGCTGGCCGTGACGGCCGAGGCTCCGGCGAACGCGATGGTGGCCGCGCCGATGACCGCGAGCCGCTTGCCGATGCCAATCTTGCGCATCGTGACACCTCCATAACTGGGAGTGATAGGGAGATGTCAACATATCGAGTCCTGAGAATCGGCGATAGCGTCCGTCACTCCTTCGGTCGAGGAGTGAATTCCCGGTGTGGGACATGCACACGCAGCTCACGCCGTTCATCTACATAGGATATGAAGAGCGGCCCAGTGATCGATGCCCACGATGAAATCCCGATCGTGAAACGGTGTTCCTCACCGGGGAGCGGCGCGGCGACGGAGGTCAGCGCAGGCAGCAGCCGGAGCAGACCTTCGGCTGCGGCAGCGTGAAGGCCAGGCAGCAGGTGCGCCGGTGGACCTGGGGCTCGCCGCCGGTGCTCGTGTCGATGTCGACCAGATCCGCGAGGTCCAGCGCGTCGAGAAGCTGGTGTGCGGTGCTCGCGGCGGTCGAACCCGGCAGGGCGGGCGCGCTGCGCAGCACCGCGTACGCGATGCCGGAGGCGACGGAGCCGAGCAGGGTGCGCCGGCCGACCTTGACCTCGGCGCGGATGCGCTCGGACAGCGGGTCGAGGTGCTGGTCGAGCAGGCTGGTGCGCAGCGTCTTGAGCAGCAGCGTCTCGTCGGCGACGACGGTGATGCCGGGGACCCCGGCGTGCGCCAGCGGGTCGTCGGGCAGCACCGCGACGTGGGGCGCGCGCAGGCCGACCTGCACCAGGGCGGCGCCGGGCTCGTCGCCGCCGAAGCGCAGCAGCGTGCTGTCCGTGTCGATGATGGGCACCCGGCGGGCGGCTGCCCAGCTGAGCACCGCCGGCATGGCGACCCAGTAGGTGTACGACTTCCAGGCAAGGGTCGCCGCGGCGTGCGGGGCGGCACCCCAGCGCTGGACGGCGGTGTCGAACAAGGCGGGCAGCGCCGAGCCGTCGAGCAACCGGGTGGCCGGAGTCCAGCCCTCGTCGTCGGTGACCAGCAACGGATCGGCCAGTCCGTGCACCGCCGAGAACCCTCGGCGACGGCGAACTGTACTGAGCGTCACCGTGAGGGGGCGCAGCGCGTCGGTAAGGATCAGAGGCGTCAGCGTACGCACTCGTCCCTCACCGTTCCTCTCCTGCACAAGCACCAGCCAAGACGGGGTTGAGCTCACTGTACCCCGATAAGGCTAGCCTAACCAGACCAGAGTCACTTTACTCACCGTGTGTCACTTCTGCGGCTGTTATGTGGACTCCAGCACCGCCTGGCCCCTTGATCGCCTGTCAAGGTTTTTGTCAGGTAATCAGCAGTTCCCATTGTCTGGTCGCCAGGCCGCGAAGAATGAGGATTCACGACGAGCGGAGGAGGGGGCGAGGTGTGGCATGACCGAGCGGAGCGGGGCAGGGTCATGAGCGTTTCGCCGGTGGAACGTGCCGTCGAGGCGTTCGCCGCCGAGCTCGGCCGGTGGCGGATCGATCGCGGCATGACCAAGAAGCAGCTCGCCAGCAGGATGGGGTTCGACCCCTCGTACATCAGCCACATCGAGGGCCGAAGACATCGGCCGACCGAGGACTTCGCCCGCCGGGCCGAAGCAGTGCTCAACGCCGGCGGCGCGATCTGGCGGCGCTTTCAGGAGTACGAGGAGGCGCGGCAGGCCCGCGGCCCGGCCACCCTGCTCACCAGGGAACCGGCCGTGCCCACCCAGTGGCTGCCACCCGGCACGGGCCTGGTCGTCGAGCTGGAGGAAGCCCAGCTGACCTACCTGGACGGCGACTACCAGGTCATCGTGCGCCGGGCCCTCTACAACGCGGGCAACGAGCCGGTGACGCGCTACCTGATCCGGGTCGCCGTGGACCGCTACCCCGGCCAGCCGCAGCGCTCCAACGCCCACCACCGGGCCTATCCGCTGGGGCTCGACGAGCTGAACCTGGTCGCGTTCTGCGGCGAGCCCGGCGCGGCCGAGCCCATGGTGTGGCGGGCCAAGCAGGACCGTGACGCGTTCAAGGAGATCTGGCTGCTGTTCGAGAACGCCGACGGCCGTTTCCCGCTCTATCCTGGCGAGCGGACCACGGTGGAGTACCGCTACCGCGTCGACGAGCTCAAGTGGGGCACCTGGTTCGAGCGGGCCGTCCGGCTGCCCACCCGGCGGCTGGTGGTGCAGATGCGGTTCCCGGCGATGCTCGACCCGCAGGTGTGGGGCGTCGAGACGTCGATGGCGGCCGAGGAGGCCCCGCTGCGTACGCCGATAGTGCGCGAGCTGGAGGGCGACCGCGCCGTGTTCACCTGGCGCACCGAGGACCCGTCCCTGAACGCGCGGTTCCAACTGCAGTGGCGCTTCCGCGCCCTGACCTCAGCTCCACCGGCCGTCGCAGCCCGCTGAGAGACACGAAGAGGCCCGCCGGACCGGCGGGCCTCACCCGTGTTCGGGGACGGGCGGCTCAGTGCTCGCTGAAGGCGTCGTACCGGATGCGGGTCTGCGGCACCTTCAGCTGCGACAGGGTGCGCAGCGTGGTGCGGACCATCATCGGCGACCCGGACACGAAGAAGTCGTGCTCCATCCACGGCCCGAACCGCGACAGCGTGTCGGTGACCGAGCCCTCCTCGCCGCCCCAGCCCGGGTCGTCGCTGCACACCGGCACGATCGACAGCCACGGGTACGCCGCCGCCAGCTCCTGCAGGGACGCCAGGTCGTACAGGTCGTCCCGGTTGCGCGCGCCGAAGAAGACGTGCACCCAGCGGGTCCGGTTGAACGTGGTCAGGTCCTCCAGCAGCGCCTTGATGGGGGACAGTCCGGTGCCGCCGGCGACGAAGACGATGTCGCGAGTGGAGCGGCGGTCCAGCACCATGGTGCCCATCGGGGCGGCCAGCCGCAGCAGGTCGCCCGCCTGCACCCGGCGCACCAGCGCACCGGAGACCCAGCCCGCGCCCAGCGCCCGGACGTGGAAGTCCATCGTGTTGTCGGTGCGCGGCGCGTTGGCGACCGAGTAGGTGCGCCACACCCGCGGGTGGAACTTGGGCACCTCGACCGACAGGTACTGCCCGGAGCGGTACTCCAGCTGCTGGAACGGGCGCACGGTCAGCATCGCGATGTCGCTCGAACGGCGCTCGTGCGAGATCACCTCCGCGTGCCACCACGCCGGGTTGCTGTCGGCGGAGGCGCCGGCGAGCATCTTGCGGGCGATGACGTCGTACGCGTCCCGCCAGGCCTGGTCGTACTCGTACGACCACTCCGGTCCGGCGAAGGTGCGCATGGCCTCCAGCAGCGCCGCGCCGACCACCTCGTAGTGCTCCGGCACCACCTGGAACTTGCGGTGGTCCCGGCCGAGCGAGCGCAGGTACTCGTCGAAGCGGTCCGGATCGTCGACGGACTGCACGGCGCTGACGATCGCCCCCAGCAGGCGGGCCCGCTGCACGTCCATGGTCACCGGGAACATGTCCCGCACGCCCGGATTATTGAGGAAGATCCGCGCGTAGAAATAGCCGGCCACTTTGTCCTGCTGCTCCTCGACAAGTGTCCAGCTCTCTTTCAACAGCCGCTGAAGGTCGCTCACGTTCATAACGATGTCAACGCTGCGCGTTCGGCCGTCGCACAGACTGTGCGACCCTCTTGTGTCATGGCTGCTGAAGAGCTCGTCCGGGGGATCTCCACCCCCACCCGCCCGGTCCTGCGCAACGAGGTCTGGTTGCTGCTCGGCGTGTCGCTCGGGCACTCCGCGGTGTGGTCGGCGCTGTCGCTGGTCGACAAGCTGACCCGCCCGGCCCCGCTGAACCAGCAGGCGTCCGAGCTCAACGTCGCCCGCACCCCGGACCGGCCCTGGCTGGACCTTGCCTTCCAGCTCGCCGGGATCTTCTTCGCGCTGGTCCCGGCCCTGTTCGCGGTCCACCTGCTCAACCGCGGTCCGGGCTGGGGTGGCCGGTTCGGCGCCCGCGGGCTGCTCGGGCTCGACGGCACCCGCCGGGGGTTCGACGCCGGGACCGGGGCACTGCTGGCCGCCGCGATCGGCATCCCCGGGCTGGCCCTCTACGTGGCCGCCCGCGAGCTGGGCCTGAACACCACGGTCGTCGCCGAGGGCCTGGGCCACGTGTGGTGGGCGCTGCCGGTGCTGCTGCTGTCGGCGGTGCAGAACGCGATCCTGGAGGAGGTGGTCGTCGTCGGCTACCTGATGACCCGGCTGCGCCAGCTGTCCTGGGGAGTGCCCGCGGTCATCGCGGCCAGCGCGCTGCTGCGCGGCGCGTACCACCTCTACCAGGGCTTCGGCGGCTTCGTCGGCAACGCGGTGATGGGCGTGGTGTTCGCCCTGTTCTTCCTGCGCTATCGGCGCACCGGGCCGCTGATCGTCGCGCACTCGCTGCTCGACATCGTCGCCTTCGTCGGATACGCGCTGCTCGCCGATCAGCTCGACTGGATCTGAGCGAACACGACCGCCGCCGGGTAAGCATGAAGGTATGCGGACTCTCGCGACCGTGCTCGCCCCGGTGCTGTCCGGCGCGGCCTACCTGCTGCTGATCCCGTGGGACCTGCGCAACCGGCCGGAACATCCCGGCGAGCTGATCGAGACCACGCCGGTGCGCACCTGGGCCGTGATCGTGTTCGGGCTGGTGCTGCTCGCGCTCGGGCTGTGGCTGGGCCGGTGCGGGGTGCCGCCGTGGCAGGCGATGCCGCTGGCGGCGGGTCTGCCGTCGGCGCTGCTGCTGGTGTCCTACCTGACGCACCGTGCTCCGGACGCCAACCCGTGGCCCGTGGCCTGGGTCTGCTTCACCGTGCTGATGGCGGGCGCGGCGCTGCTCGCGGCGCTGGCCGGGCGGCTGCTCACCCGATGACGACGGCAGCGGGGCCGGGACGTCAGACGTCCCGGCCCCGCCCTCGTGCAGGTGCTTCGCTCAGCTGAGCACGAACACCGTGTTGCCGCCCGCGGGAACCGACACGATCGTCGCGTGCGCCCGGTCGGCTCCGCCGTACCACTGCCAGTCGCCCTCGCCGATCCAGCGGATCTTCACCGTCTGCGGTCCGAGCACCCGGAACGTCGCACCGTGCGCGAAGTCCTGCTCGGTCCAGCCCGCGCCGGAGATGTCGCCGGTCGTGGCGTTCTCCACCACGACGAACCCGTTGCCGAGGTCACCCGGGATCTTCACGGTGATCAGGTTGCCCCGGGTCATCTTGTAGTCGTACGTGGTCGTCTGACCGGCCGTCACCGTGACGCGCTCGGAGATGTACCGGTTGCCGGTGCCGCCGCTCCACTGCGGAGCGTGGTCCTTGGCCTTGAACAGCAGCGGCCACTGGTACGGCCCCAGGAAGTCGATCGTGTACCGGCCGTCCGCGGCGATCTCGGCCGCGCCGAGCCCGCCGCCCACGTTGAACGACTCGTCGAGGACCCGCACCGAGCCGAACTCGATGCCACCGGTCTTGGTGGTCACCTTGCCGGTGATGGTGCCCGCCTTGTCCATCCGGATCGTCGGCGCCGTGACGGTCTGCCCGGCGGTCATGGTGAAGTCACGCGCCTGGCCCTGCAGGCCGGTGCCGCCGTTGGCGCCGAGCCACTGCGCGCCGTAGCCCGGTGCCTGGGACGGGAACGCGAACAGTTGCACCTTGCCCGGGTCGGTGAACAGGGTGACCTTGCCGTCGGGGCCGGTGGGCTGGCCGCAGCCGTCCGGCATGACCGGGTTCGACGGCAGCATGCCGATCACGCAGACGCCCGCGAGCGGCGCGCCGGTCGCCTTGTCCACGACCTTGGTGACGAGCTTCGCCTGCGGGGTCAGTGAGACCGTGATCGTGGTGGTGTCGCCCCCGGTCACGGTCACCGGGACCGTCGCCGAGCTGTAGCCCTGCGTGTACGCCTCCATCGTGTAGTCACCGGCCCGCAGGTCGGCGACGGTGAGCACGCCGTTCTCGGTGTACTCGTAGCGCATGCCCACCTGCACGCTGAACTCGTTGATCGTCGCGCCGGTGAAGGCGTTCTTCGCGATCACCCGCAGCTCGCCGGTGGCCAGCTTGGTGTCGTCGACCACCGCGGTCTGCCCGGCGGTGACGGTGACCCGGTCCGCCGCGGCGAAGGTGGTCTTGCCACGGGCCCACTGGTCGACGCTCTGGTAGTCGTCGAACCGCACCACGTACTGGGCGACCGGCAGCTCGGGGAAGCTGTAGCCGCCGTCCGCCGCGGTGTAGGTCCACATGTTGATGTTCTCGCCGTCGGCGTACTGCAGGCTGACCTGCACGTCGGCCAGTCCGGCGCCCCCGGTCGCGGTGAAGTGCCCGCTCATGGCGCCGGTCGGCAGCAGCTGCTGGTCGACGGTGCGCACGCCGCCGGCCGTCACCGCGACGGTGCCCGCGGCGCTCTCCTGCCAGACGTTCGGGTACCACTGCTCGAGGCCGGACTCGCGGCGCAGCCGCAGACGCCACTGGTCCACGAACACGCCCTCGATGCGGTACGCGCCGTCGGCGTCGGTGTAGCCGGACGCGCCGGACAGGCCGTCGAGGCTCATCAGGTCGACGCTGACACCGGCGGCGGGACCGCCGTCGGCGTTGGTGATGTGGCCGGTGACGGTGCCGATCGGCAGCAGGGTGTCGTTCACGGTCACCGTCTGGCCGACGGCGACGTCGAAGTACGCGGCGGTGCTGCCGTCGCGCGCGCCGTGGGCCCACTGCGAGTCGCCGCCCTCGAGGATGAACTCGATCTGGTAACGACCTGCGAGCACACCCAGGGCGTAGTTGCCGTCCACGGTGTAGGTCCAGGCGGCGGTGCCGTCTTCGTTCAACGCGCTGACCTGGGCGGTGACGCCGTTGCCGGAGGCGTCGACCAGGCGGCCGCTGATGGTGCCGATCGGCAGCAGCGCCTCGTCGACGGTGCTGACGGTCCCGGCGGTGACCGGGATGGGGGTCGCAGTGTCCCAGGTGCTTGCGCCGTGGGCGTACTGGTCGGGGTGACCGGTGGCCTGGAACTGCACGACGTAGGAGCCGGGCGCGAGGTCGGCGATCTGGTACCCGCCGGTCTCGTCGGTGTAGCCGTAGCCGTAGCTTCCGTCGCCGTACGCGGTGACCTGAGCGTTGGCGACGGGCTGGCCGTTGGAGGTGATATGTCCGGCGATGGTGCCGGTGTCCGGGTCGGCGTGGGCAGGCGTGGAGAACCCCGTGATGGCGATCGTCGCAGCAAGCAGCACAAGTCCGAGCCGGCGCAGTGGTGTCCTGCGCATGTGGTCCTCGACTGGTGAGAAGGAGGGGATGAACACAGCGCGGGGAAGTCCCCGTGCGCGACACGGTATCCGTTTTGCTCAAGGCCGTGGGGGCACGGTATTCTTCTGCGTCGGTGGTCAACAGGGAAACCTGCGGTCCGCCATGGAGGCTTCGCCTAGTTCGGTCTATGGCGCCGCACTGCTAATGCGGTTGGGGTCTTAAAGCCCCTCCCGGGTTCGAATCCCGGAGCCTCCGCGCAGGACCACGTGATCGGCCGGGAAACCGGCCGTGTATGCTGATCCCGCAACCAAGCGCCCGTAGCTCAACGGATAGAGCATCTGACTACGGATCAGAAGGTTAGGGGTTCGAGTCCCTTCGGGCGCACAGAAGCCCCCCTGAGCAGCAATGTTCAGGGGGGCGTTTTGTTTTCCCGGGTCAGGCGTACGCCGTGCCGATCCGGCGCACACGCCACCGCGCCCGCACCACCGGTGGTGGCGCGGGCGTGCAGGTGGCGGAGGGGTCAGTCCTTGCGGTTGGGGTCCTTGACGAAGACCCCGTCCCCTTGGCGTCCCTCGATCAGGCCCTCAGCCTTGAGCACCAGCATCGCGCCACGGACGGAACCGTAGCTGATCTGGTACTCCTCTCGGATCTGGCTGATGGACGGCAGCTTGTCGCCCGGCTTCAGCTCCCCCGAGCGGATCTTCTCGCGGATGGCGTTAGCCAGCCGCTCGTACTTCGCGGTCATACCATCTCCCATGGCTCGCTTCAGTAGTAGATCACCGTCACTCGCCCCGAATCAACTCTTCAGCTGGATATCTAGACATAGTCAACTAGCTCGTTTATGGTGATGGCGGTCTCTCCACCCATGGCTCGCACCCCACGGGAAGGAGAGACCGATGGTGTGCCGACTGCTGCGAGGGACGCGTAGGCGGTACGCCGGGCGCGGCGGACGCATCCGGGTTGGTGTGAGCCGCCGCGCCCTCCACCACGTCGCCGGGTCGGCTGACTCGGCCGTATGGTCGGGTGTCTATACGAGATCCGGACGGTTGCCGGACCTGGCCATTCGGCCGAGGGGAAACGGTGGCCCAGATCGGCGTTATAAAACCGTTACTGATCGCTGAATCTCCACGATGCGTGATGAGGGTGGCCCCGTAAAGCGGTCATCGCCGGAGAAAAGCGAGAGCCCTCACGACATTCCGTGACGGTGGCCCCACCTGCAGGCCACCGGCTGTTACTGGTCAGTAGCTTGGCTCTTGTGGTCCGCGTCATAAGGCGGAAACATCGTCGGCACCCCGAGCGCGGTCTCACCCTGCGCACGGCGAAGACAGACCCCGCAGGCGGTGTGCCGCGGGTAGAACCCCATCGCGAGGAGGACCTGTGAAGGACTCGCAAGGCAATCTGGTACTGGGGCGTACCAGATGGCGGCGCTTCGCCGCCGTCGTCATCCCGGCGACGATCGCGGTCTCCGGCCTGATGGCCGGCGTGGCCAACGGCGCCGTCCCGGTCACCTTCCACGTATCCGGGCAGACCGCCAAGATCTCGGCGGACCGGCTGGTGGCCGACGGCTTCAGCCAGTACGGCAGCGTGGTCCAGGAGAAGAACGGCACGCCGCACCCGGTGGCGATGTCGGCGATCAAGGACGCGACGCTGACCAACCTGTGCCAGTCGGTGACCACGCCGATCCCGGGCCTGGGCAACGTCACGCTGTTCATCCGGGCCGGCCGTGAGGACGGCGCGCCGGTGAAGGCGAAGGACCTGCTCATCGGCATGGACAGCCTGGAGGGCGACGCCGTCTTCACCAACATCAACATTGGTGCGGACGCCTCCGAGCTGACCGCCGGCGGCGCGTACCACGGCCAGGCCGGTCTGTTCGGCCAGGAAGCCGACAAGGCCGACATCGCGGGCGTCAAGCAGATCGCCCGGCTGACCCAGGCCGGCACGTTCGCGCTGAACGGGCTGTCGCTGACGGTCTCCATGGACAGCACGGGCTGCTTCGCTGGCTGAGCTGCTGACCGGGGACGTGTTGGCTAGGCACGTTCCCGGTCATCCTGATTCTTGGAGGCACCCGTGACCCTGTGGCAACGGTTCAGCGCCTGGCGGCGCAGCCGGCCGTTCTGGGGTGGTCTGCTGGCCGCACTGGCCGGAGTGGAGATCATCGCCACCACGAAGATGACCCTCGACGGGGCCACCCTCAGCGTCGGGCTCAACGGCTTCCAGGCGCTGCTGATCCCGCTGATGCTGGTGCTGGCCGGGCTGCTGGCCTGGTTCACGCCCGCACAGCGGATGTTCTACGGGCTGATCGCCGTGTTCGTCGCGATCTACTCGCTGCTCGCCGTCAACCTCGGCGGCTGGTTCCTCGGGACGCTGCTCGGCATCGCCGGCGGTGGCCTGATCTTCGCGTGGAACCCGGCCGCCGGTGACCCGGCGGACGGCGGCGAGCCGGAGTCCGGAGACGACGGCGACCACCACGCGGACATGGACGGACTGCTCGACGGGCCGATGACGGACACGCTGCCGCCCGCGGTGAACCCGCTGCGCGACGGCGTGCCCGGCCCGCGGCAGCCCGCCGACGACCAGACGGTCGCCGACGAGCGCCGCGGCGGCCCGCGTCACGCCGCCATGGTGATCGTCGCGGCCACGCTGGCGACCAGCGCGCTCAGCCTGGTCGTGGCCCAGCAGCCCGCGCGCGCCGCGGACTGCGGCACGCAGACCGCGGCGGCCCGGACCGGGCCGGTACGCGAGGTCGTCGGCGGGATCCTCGACGCGGTCGGCGGCCTGCTCGGCGCCGACCAGGCGTCGCCGAGCCCGTCGCCGTCGGCCTCACCGGAGCCGTGCCCCACCCCGGAGGAGCCGGAACCGTCGGCGACCGGGGGGCCGAAGCCGTCGGCGTCGGCGAAGCCGGAACCGTCCGGCAGCGCGTCGCCGGGCGGCCCGTCCTCGCCGGAGCCGTCCGGCAGCCCGACCCCGTCCCCCGCGCCGGTCATCAAGGCGGCGCGGGGCCAGCAGGCGGTCGCCGAGCGGCCGGGGCTGATGACCGGCAGCCGGGTGACGATGTACGGGCTCGCGTTCGACGGGATCGTCGAGCTGCCCACGAAGGACGGGGGGACCGTACGGACCCTCCGCTTCTCCATGGACAAGTCGGACACCAACGACTTCCGGCTGCGGGTGTACGGCAAGGACGGCGCGGTCACCGACATCACCACGCCCAAGCTCACGGTGGCGGGCGACCGGGTGTACTTCTACACCAGCCGGTTCCGGGGCAAGGCCCTCGGCGTGCTGGACGTGGACTACACGCCCGACGAGCCGCCGCTGCTGACGCCGCCGCTGGTCTTCTTCACCGACCCGATGATCGACCTGGTGTACGTCGACTCGCCCGAGCTGCGGGCGCCCGACATGAGGATCGTCGAGCACAGGATCTGAACAGGGCCGAGGCCCCCGGCCGCGGAGCGCTCCGCGGCCGGGGGCCTCGTCGTGTACGGGGTGGGATCAGGCGGCGACGACGGTGTCCAGAGCGATCTCGACCATCTGCGAGAACGTCTGCTCCCGCTCCTGCGCCGTGGTGGCCTCGCCGCGCTTGATGTGGTCGCTGACGGTGAGGATGGTCAGCGCGCGGGCCTGGTAGCGGGCCGCGATCGTGTAAAGCGCCGCCGACTCCATCTCCACCGCGAGCACGCCGTAGTCGGCGAGGGTGTCGTAGAGGTCGGGGCGGTCGGTGTAGAACGCGTCCGCGGCCAGGATCGGACCGACGCGCATGGTGACCCCGCGCTGCTCGGCGACCTCGACGGCCTTGCGCAGCAGCCCGAAGTCCGCCACCGGCGCGTAGTCGATGAGACCGTCGAAACGCATCCTGTTCATGTTCGAGTCGGTGCTCGACCCGATCGCGGCGACCACGTCGCGCAGGTTCAGCGACTCGGCCAGGGCCCCGCAGGACCCGACCCGGATCAGCGTCTTCACGCCGTACTCGTTGATCAGTTCGTGGGCGTAGATGGAGGCCGAGGGCATGCCCATCCCAGAGCCCTGCACGGAGACCCTGGTGCCCTGGTAGGTGCCGGTGAAACCGAACATGTTGCGCACCGTCGAGTAGCACTTGGCGTCCTCGAGGTAGTTCTCCGCGATCCATTTGGCCCGAAGCGGGTCGCCCGGCATGAGGACCCGGTCCGCGATCTCACCAGGCTTGGCGCCGATATGCGTACTCATAAGGCGATCTTCCCACGCTGTGGCGAGGCCCCGACGGCAGATCAGCTCCCCGCAGCGGGAACCGGAGGACGGCTCACCATTCGGACATCGGCTTGACCACCTGGACTTCGCCGCGCAGGTCGATGAACTCGGCCCGAGCCGCATCGAGGGAGGAGCCGTACCAGACGATCGTCCCGAGGCTTTCCGGGTCGGCCCAGGCACAGACGATCGTGGTGCCGTCGCTCACCTGACCGCATGAGGCCTGCCCGCCCAGCGGCCCGGCGGGCACGGGGGCGACGTCGTACACGGCGATCCCGCCGACCCGCAGGTCGTAGAACAGGTAGTCGAGTTCACCAGCGCTCCAGTTGAACGAGCCCGCCACCGCATGCAGCAGCAACCCGGCCTCCGGGTTCCCGTAGAAGGCCTTGACCTCGGCTGTGCCGTGCCACGTGGGCTGCCCGCGCATCACCTGGGCGATCAGCGCGTCGGTCGTGGTCCCGTCCGTCCGGGGCCGGCCGCCGAGCGTGGCAGGCGCGACCACGGTCTTCGGCAGTTCGCCGACCAGGTCCTGAACGTGGCGGTACAGGACGGCGGTCGTACCTGCCACCAGTAGCTGCGCCACCACGGTGAGCGTGAGCAGGGCGAGTTGGTATCCGTGCAGGCGGCGAGCCGGGGCGATGGGAAGGGGGTTTTGTGTCGGGGTGGCCTGCGCGAGCACGGCGCTCCTTCGTCAGCGGGTGCGCCGCATCATAGGTTCGCCAGCCGCACCCGGAGACCTGGGAAGCCTTGTAGGCAAAGGGAAACGCCCGGCAGTCCGTGAGGACTGCCGGGCGTTTCGCCGTTGGCGGTGGCGGAGGGATTTGAACCCTCGGAGGAGTTACCCCCTCACACGCTTTCGAGGCGTGCTCCTTAGGCCGCTCGGACACGCCACCGCCGGAGACTCTACACGAGGGTTCAGCAGCTACCGAAACCGGTATTGAACAGCCGGCCCAGGTACTCCCCGTAGCCCGCCACGGCCTTCTGCACGGTGGTGCCGTCGTGCAGGAACAGGTAGCCCCGATCGCCCCGGGTGACCAGCAGCCCGTCGAAGCGGTGGGTGCCCGCGGGCGCGGTCAGCACCTCGGCGTCCGGGTACGCGGCCCGCACGTCGGCCAGCGGACTGCCGGTGTGCACGCCCTCGGGGGTGCGCAGCGGCGCGTCGAACCACATCATCACGAGCCGGTCGTCGGCGGCGAAGACGAGGTTGCCCTGCGGCATGCCGGTGACCTGCGTGCTGCAGCCTGAGCGGGCCCTGTCTAGGCGGGGTTCGAGATCTGCGCGCTTGGTGCCGAACCGCACGTCGCGTACGCCCTGCAGGTGGACGATGTCCGGACCCTGGGCGACCGGCGTGGCGCTCACGGCCGCCCCCTGCTCGGGGATGGCCGGGGCCTGTGTCGCCTGGGCGCACGCTGCGCCCAGCATCATGACGGTCGCGAGGGCGAACGCTCCGCGCATGGCTGTCCCCCTAAAGACACCGGCCTGTGAGGCGACTCCCACCGGGGGTGAAGTCGTGCCCTCGACTATACGACTACATTCCGTGACTGCCACTTCACGCTGAGACTTTCTCGGGTCCGATGGCCAGCATATTCATCCGCTCCTGCCCTATTTTATGCACCGAAAAAGCCATCAGAAGAGCATCAATCGGGCGTATCGCATTCGGTAAAAATTTTCAGATCGGCGGTGCGCATACAGCCGCCGGAGGGACAACGGGCGGGCGCTGCGGGCCGCTATGGTGTCGGCGCTCACGGGGGTTCGACGTCACTCCTGGGCGTACTTCGTCCACCACTCATCCCGCAGAGGACGCATGCGCACAAGCACGCTGCGCCGGATCGGGATCCTGCTGCTCGCAGCGGTCGTCGCCACCACGGGACCAGCCGCCGCCGCGCACGCCGATCCCACCACCGGCACCATCGCCGGCCGGCTCACCGACGGCGGCCAGCCCGTCGCCAACGCCTACGTCGAAGCCAGCGGCATCGGCTGGGGTTCGACCGAGACCGACGCCAACGGCGACTACACCATCACCGACCTGCCGCCCGGCGGCAACTACCGGATCACCTTCGCCCCGCCGGGGCGGCCCAACCAGTACGCGTACCACACCGCCGACTACGACGGCGCCACCGTTTTCGCAGTCACGGCCGGTGCCACCACCACGGTCGACGACACGCTCATGCCGGTCGGCACGATCAGCGGCAGGTTCACCGACGCCACCGGCAACGGCCTGGCGCACCGGAAGGTGACTTTCAGCACCCAGCCCGCAGGGCGCTGGGAGTATGCGGAGACCGACGAGACCGGCGCCTACAGCGCCCTGCTACCCGCAGGCGCCTACCGGGTCGCCTTCGCGCTGGGCCAGCAGCAGCAGTACGCACCCGGCCAGGTCGACCCCGCCCAGGCCGCGACATTCCAGCTCGGGGCAGGTCAGACCCTCACCGTCGACGAGACGGAGCTGCTGCGCGGCGCGATCGCAGGCCGGATCGTCCGGGCCGACGGCACCCCCGCGGCGGACATGCCGGTCTCGCTCCGTAACGCCGCGGACGACTACGCCGGATACACCGCCACGGACGCCGACGGCGAGTACCGGATCGACGTCCTGCCCGGCGCCTACCGGGTGGCGATCGCGTTCGACCGGGACGAGTCGATCATGCAGTATGTGCCGGGCAAGCGGCTCCTGGCACAGGCGCAGCCGTTCGCCGTGACGGCCGGGAACGTCACCGGCGTGAACGAGACGCTGCTGCCCACGGGCACCGCGAGCGGCCGGTTCACCGATGCCGAGGGTAACGGCATGGGCGGGGCCTCCGTGTCCTTCATCGACGGGTACGGCGGCACCTACGGCGCGAACACCGGCACCGACGGCGTCTGGCACATCGACGGGCTGGTGGCCGGCGACTACACGGTGATGTTCTTCGGCTGGCAGACCACCTTCCGGCAGTTCGCCTACGGCAAGGCCACCGAGGCCGCGGCCGACCGCATCACCGTGGCGGCCGGGCAGAACGTCGTGGTCGACGACTCGCGCCTGGCCACCGGCAGCATCAGGGTCACCGCGAAGAACTCCGTCACCGGAGCGGCGGTCGGCGACTTCTACGTCCAGGCCGACAACTACTCCGCCGACGCGGCCGGGGGCGTCGCCGTCCTGCCCGAGATGCCCGCCGGGGCCTGGGGTCTGAACATCTACGCCGAGGGCTACCAGGTGGTGGAGCAGGCGGGCCCGGTGACCGTGGTGGTCGGCCAGCAGGCCGAGATCGAGGTCACCCTCGTGCCCGTCGGCTCGCTGCGGGCCAAGATCGTCGATGCGGTCACCGGCGCGCCGGTCGCGGGCGTCTGCCTGTTCACCCAGACCCGGGTGAAGTTCCGGCTCTTCGAGGGCTGCGCGGGCGAGAGCGGCCCCGACGGCGAGATCGTGATGCCGGTCGAGGCGGGCACCTACCAAGTGTTCGCCCTGCCCGGCCGCGGCTCGGCGTACGGCGCGCAGTGGGTCGGCCTCACCGGCGGCACCGGCAGCCAGGACCTGGCTCGCAACGTGGTCGTGGCCGCCGGGCAGCAGAAGTACATCCACAAGATCTACCTGGACCGCAAGGGCACCGTCACCGGCACCGTGACCGGGGCCGACGGGGCACCGGTGACCAGCGGCACCGTCGCCGTCGTCACGCCGGTGATCGGCGACGCCGGACAGGGCCGGGTGCCCATCGACACCCAGGGGCGATACACGATCGACTTCCTGGGGCCGTACGCGTGGCCGCTGAGCTTCCAGACGTCGACGCACGCGTTCCAGTGGAGCGGGGCCGCGCACCGGCGGCAGAGCGCCACCCCGGTTCAGGTGACCGCAGGGCAGACCACCACGTTCAACCAGCAGCTCGCCCTGGGCACCGTGGTCAAGGTGACCGCGACCGGGTCTCCGGCGGGCGGCTACGCGGTGGCGCTGAACCACAGCAACGGTGACGTGGCCGGCTTCGTCTGGGTCCAGCAGTCCGGCGGCCAGGCCGTCTACCGGGTCATGGGCGGCCAGCAGGTGAAGCTGCACTTCGCGGGCGGTGAGCCGGGTCAGGGCTGGTACGGCGGGACGGACTTCGCCAGCGCCAAGACGGTGTCGATCCCGGCCACGGGGGAGAAGGTCGTCGTCTACCCATACAGCTGACCGTGAAACGACAGGAGCCCGGATCGCGATGATCCGGGCTCCTGGACGTTGCCGCTCGTGAGAGCGGAGGATACGAGATTCGAACTCGTGAGGGTTTTATCCCAACACGCTTTCCAATGCTGTGAGCGGGTGTCCGGGATGCGCCGCGCGGCGTACTTCACCAGGTAGGCATGGCGTTTTGAACCTCTATGAACGGCTACGAACGATGTTGAATGAGACCAGGACTGAGACTACGGTGATTGGCTTGGGAGCGACCGGCGTGCGCGGCCCTACCCGAGTTAACCAATCCCTGCAACCCCAGATTGCGCAGTAGCAAGCCTCGACCGACTGAAACAGTAAGGCAGATTTAATCTCGGAACCTCGCCTGGATGTTTCAACCGTCAACTTTTGCGTACCCGCCACCGTACGTGCAACGTTCAGGGACGTTGAGTCCTTGTGAAGCAGTTCGTCCTCAGGTGCCGCCTAGGGCCCGCCCGCGCCAGTAGGCGAGGTTGTTGCGGGTGTTCAGGGTGTTGGGGTGGACGGGTCCGAGGACCCGCAGCCGGTCGTCCAGCAGCTGCTCGAACGCGGCGACCGCCCCGGCCGGGTCACCGGCCCGCCCGCGCCAGTAGGCGAGGTTGTTGCGGGTGGTCAGGGTGTTGGGGTGGTCGGGTCCGAGGACCCGCAGCCGGTCGTCCAGCAGCTGCTCGAACGCGGCGACCGCCCCGGCCGGGTCACCGGCCTGCCCTCGCCAGTTGGCGAGGTTGTTGCGGGCAGTCAGGGTGTTGGGGTGGTCGGGTCCGAGGACCCGCAGTTGGTCGGCCAGCAGCTGCTCGTACGCGGCGACCGCCCCGGCCGGGTCACCGGCCTGCCCCCGCCAGCTGGCGAGCTCGCTGCGGGTGGTCAGGGTGTCACGGTGGTCGGGTCCGAGGACCCGCAGTTGGTCAGCCAGCAGCTGCTCGAACGCGGCGCCCGCCCCGGCCGGGTCACCGGCCTGCCCCCGCCAGCTGGCGAGCTCGCTGCGGGTGGTCAGGGTGTCACGGTGGTCGGGTCCGAGGACCCGCAGGAAGTCGGCCAGCAGCTGCTCGTACGCGGCGCCCGCCCCGGCCGGGTCACCGGCCTGCCCCCGCCAGCTGGCGAGCTCGCTGCGGGTGGCCAGGGTGTCACGGTGGTCGGGTCCGAGGACCCGCAGGAAGTCGGCCAGCAGCTGCTCGTACGCGGCGCCCGCCCCGGCCGGGTCACCCGCCTGCCCCCGCCAGCTGGCGAGGTTGCCGCGGGTGGCCAGGGTGTCGGGGTGGTCGGGTCCGAGGCGCTGGTGTGCGGTGTGGTGCAGGCGCTGGTAGTAGTCGGCGGCTGCGTTGACCTGCCCGGTGTCGCCGAGGCGGGTACCCGCAGTGAACAGCACTACATGCCCGCCATGCTCAGGTGTCCAGAGCGGGTCGGGGTTGGTGTGGTGCAGGTGTTCGGTGTTGGCGCGCAGGGCCTGGCCGAGGTCCGGGTCGGTCTCGATGGGCGGCCACACGGCCTGGAGGGCGTCGGCGGCGGCGAGGGTGGCGCTGTCGCGGGCGCCGGCCGGGGTCTGGTCGCGGGTGGCGCGTTGGATGAGCGCGTGCACGCGCAGGCTGCGGGCGGGGTTGCCGGGGTCGTGGGTGGCCAGGTTCAGCAGGTGCAGGTTACGCACCGCGTCGTACACATCGTCGGCCGTGACCTGTGCGCCGGCTACGGTGGACAGCCAGTCCAGTACCGGCGCGGCGGTCAGCACGGGGGCGGGGATCCCGTTCGGGTCGAGCAGACTCGCCAACCGCAACACAGGCCGCGCCAGACCGGCCGGACGCAGGGTATCGGCATGCTCGATCGACAGGGACCAGGTCGCGGCAACGGTCGCACGGTGCTCGTCAGGCAGTGACTCGGGCTCGGGCAGGAAGTGTTCGAGGCTGCGGCGTCGGTCGGCGAGCCGACTGCGGTAGGTGCCGCATGTGATCTCCCGGTCGATGATGTATGCGGCGGCTTGGGCCAGAGCCAGGGGCAGGTATCCCAGGTCGGCGGCTACGCCGTCGATGTCGTTGTTCAGGCCGGGATGTGCTGTGAGTTTTGAGGTGAGGTATTCGTGAGCCTGGGCGGGGGTGAACAGGCCCACCTGGACCAGGACTCGGTTGTCACGGCGTAGGGCGGAGTCGCTGCGGCGGGTGGTGACCACCACCGACCCGGTCTCGGCCGCCGGGGGCCACCATCCGGTCAGGTCCGCCAGCCGGGTCAGGTCATCCAAGACCACGGCCCAGCGCCTGCCACTGTCAGCCAGCCAACGCAGCAGCCACTGCGCGGCCTGCTCGCCGTCCATGCGCGAGTCGATGCCGACAGCCACGGCGGCTTGTGCGTAGGCCGCCACGATGGACTGCCGTGAGCCTGCGTCGACCCAAAGCAGCAGGTCGACGCTTCTCCGCTGCCATAGGCCGTTGGCCCAGTCTGCGGCCAGCTGGGTCTTGCCGACCCCGCCCATTCCCGACAGCACCTGTGTAAGCACCACCGTTCCGCTCTCGCCCGCGGGTAGCAGAGCTTGCTGGTCGGGCCGGGGCTGCCAGCAGTCAGCCAGCGGCGGCACCCGCCCCACCGCGACCGGCCAGGTCGGTTCGGGCCGGTCGCCAAAGAGGTTCACCTGCGTGCCTTCGCCGATGTGCAGACCTCTGGCACGAGGTGCGGTGATGTCGTACCGCGCTGGGGTGTCGTCGGTCATGGGGTCGGAGCCGCAGTCAGTTGTAGGTGTTGGTCTGGGTGTTGTGGTCGCCGATCATCAGGCCCTTGGCGTCGGGCGCGTTGATGGAGTACTTCGTCCCGGCCGCGCGCAGCAGGTCCAGCAGCTTCTGGGCGGCTTGCTGTGTCGGATCGTCGACACCGGCTGCGGCCAGCTGCTCAGTGAGCGCGGTCTGGCGGTCTTCGGCGGTGCCATTGGCCTGCTCGACCAGGGCAATGCTCTGTTCGTCGTCGGCACCATTGCGGCGCAGTCGCCTCGCCACCAGGCCCTTGAGCGTGTCGTACGCGTCGGCGATCAGCTTCGTCGCCGTGCCGGCCAACCCGGCTTTCGCGCCCTCTTCCAGGGCCATGACCACCAGCGTTACCGGATCCATGCCTACCCCCAGCGTTCGTCCATCCGTCTCGTGCCTCCACACTAGAACCAGGCCGATACAACAATGTCGATCAAGGGGGCGTAGGTGGGAGCCGACCGACCCGACTTCTCCGTCGATGCCAGCAGCGCGCAAGGCCAGCAGATCGGCGAGAGCAACACCCAGCACAACCACTACTACGGCACGTCCCCGCATGTGACGTGGCCGTTGCGGGTGGGCGTGGTGCCGCCGCTGGCGGACTGTCTGCAAGACCGGCAGGCCGAGCAGGAGGCGCTGTCCGAAGGGTCGGGCAAGACGACGGTGCTGGTGCAGACGCGGGTGCTGTCGGGGATGGGCGGAGTCGGAAAGACGCAGCTGGCCGCAGGCCACGCTGAGATGTTGTGGGAACAGCGGCTGCTGGACGTGCTGGTGTGGGTGCCTGCCGGGTCGCGGGTCTCGGTGGTCGACAGCTACACCGACGCCGCCCGCCAACTCGGCGTGGACTTCGGTCAGGTCGGTGAGCAGGCCGCTGTCCGGCTGTTGGGCTGGCTGGCCGCAACCGGTCGGCGGTGGCTGGTCGTCCTCGACGACCTGGCCGACCCCGACGACGTCCGCGGGGTGAACAGGCCGACGTCGACCAGGCGGCGGCCGTTACCGGTCAGGGCGGTGTCGCGGCTGCGGGTCGTGTCCACCACCGACCCGGCCGGATTGCGCGGCGGCCACAGACCGCGGCAGCCTCGCCAGCTGGCGGGGGCAGGCGGGTGACCCGGCCGGGGCGGTCGCCGTGTTCGAGCAGCTGCTGGACGACTTGCTGTGGGTCCTCGGACCCGACCACCGTGACACCCTGACCACCCGCAGCGAGCTCGCCTACTGGCGGGGGCGGGCCGGTGACCCGGCTGGGGCAGCCGCCGCGCTCGAGCAGGTGCTGGACGACCGGCTGCGGGTCCTTGGACCCGACCACCCCGACACCCTGACCACCCGCGCCAACCTCGCCCGCTCTCTGGGGCAGGCCGGTGACCCGGCCGGGCAGCCGCCGCCTGCGAACAGGTGCTGGCCGACAGGCTGCGGGTCCTCGGACCCGACCACCCCCACCCCCACACCTTGACCACCCGCCACAACCTCGCCCACTGGCGGAGGCAGGCTAGCTATATCCCCTCCGACTAAGGCCCCGGTGGTTTTCAAGACCACGTGTGGAACTGGCCGTGAGCTGCGGCAACGTCGATCATCTGCGGAACCTCTCCGTGCATTCTCCGGAGCACCCCTGCGGGCCGACCCGTGGACGCCTACGGCATATCCATCACTAACCAAGTTGATGAAGCTGTTTCAAAGTAGTCAACCGGATTCGGACACGCCTTGGATGGCTGAACCAAATGGGGGCGGGATCAAAGTTGATCTCGATACCTCCGCCTCCTTTTGGTTCAGCCATCACCCAACCACCTGGCCGCCGCCGACCGCGAAGCGTCCGCAGTAATGAGGCTCGCGAAGCGAGTCGTCCTATGCTCTTCTCCCCCGCCCGCCGGCGCGAGCCGATCGCCCGCGCCAGGCGGTGACAGCGGTGACACGGTGACAATCCCGCCTACGCGGCCACGTATGCGCAGGTCAGACCGCTCAAACTGCTGTCACCGCCCCGCGATGACAGGCGGTGACAACGGTGACAGGGAAGATCAAGAACTATCCTGGCTTGGCTGCGCGCCGGAAGCGGTGACAGCGGTGACACGGTGACAATCGCATTCCAACGGCGACAAGAGGGCAGGTCACAGCCCTGTACCGCTGTCACCGCCGGGCGGTGACAGGCGGTGACAACGGTGACAGCGCCTGGCGGCAGAGCGACGCCATCGGCTGAGGACACCTGGGCGACGCCACGTTGTCGCCCACGGGTCAGGGCAAGCGCGAGATCAATCCGGCGTTGAACCATTGCACAAGCGTGACAGCCACGGCTACAGCTACCCGAGCTTCATCCATCGATACGTTCCCTGGTGCCGAAGGCTGTCCACCGTGACGATCATGCTGTCCATGCCACAGCATCCGCAGCATGCCGATGACAACGGATGATGAGGCGGCATTGCTATGCTCGCGGTCCATCGGCAGTCGCCAATCATTCTGATCCTCAAGCTGCCTAAGTACCGTCCCAAGCGTCGCACGCAAGTTTGTTGGGGACACCACAGGCACAGCGGCGTCTTCAACAGCCAAAATGGCTAACCGGTATGCCTCACTAGCGCTGGGAGTTAGTCCGTATACCTCCTCCCACGCCTTCGCTAGTCGCGCTCCCGCCCGTCCTGCACGTGCCATCACGGATTCAGCAGCGATCTGCACGCCAACGGGGACACGGCGAACCAGCCCTGGGCGATCACCCCTGCTGCCGACCGTGTATGCCGATTTACTGCGACCCAAAATGCCGTCGAGGTCTGTGGCCTTCGCGTGGCCGTCATGGGCGAGCAGGTAATCCGCGACCTGGAGAGGCGCATCATGTTGCCTTAGAACAGACATGGCAGTTTTGAGCTGTGCCGCGCCGATGTCCTGCCCGGTGCCAGCGGCGCGGACGTCAGGCAGAGGAATCTTGAGGATCTGGCACATGTCTTCCGCCAAAGCGGTGTCAAGCATCGGAAAGCGTCCGCTTCCATCGCGATAGCTACGGATCACGATCAGTGCATCTCTAACCCATGCCCAGTATGCCGAAGCCATCCATTCCGGAACTCCGTCATGGAGTGCATCGAATTGGGCGATCTGATCTTCTGTCTCAACGCCAAGTGGTCGCCACGCATCTTCGGTCACGCAACAATTGTTCCATCCTGAGCGCCTTGCCGGTCCACGCATATTTGGCGGCTACAGCTACGGCATGAACCCGCGAATCTCGTCTCGCCGAAGAACCTCAGCAGACTGAGCCCACAGTCGGTAGGCCAACGCCACACGCCGCCCGCGCCGACGCCGCAACGCGCTCGACCTCGCCCAGCTTCGTCGCACCGAACAGCCGCAGGAGGCCCAGCGCGCCGCCACCAGCGCCGCCGCAGCATGCTGCCACCAGGAACACGAAGAGGCCGCCGATGGCGGCCCCTGCGCGTCTGTTCTTGCGAGTTGAGTCGATCGTCACTCGATGCTCGTAAATCGTTGGATCAAGCTCCGTGAAGCGCATGTACTAGCTCTGCCATGCCTTCGCGCCCTTCAACGACGGTAGTGGCACCGGCCCGTTGGAGCGCTTCGGCCTTCCCTGCCTTGTTGGCAAAGCCGATGCTTCGCACGCCCGCGATGACTGCCACCTCGATATCGGTGGTTGAGTCGCCGACAAGCACTGCGCTGCCGGCCTCCGCGCTGAGCTGTCGCAGCGCCTCGCCAACCGCCCACGGGTCCGGCTTCATCAAGTCAGGGCGTGAGTGAGGCCGCCCCACGATGGGGCCGACGCCTTCGCGGAGCTGGTGCCGTTCTAGGTAGCTGGCGATGGCCTCTGCCGAGTTGTTGCTAACGATCGCGATGGGCTTCCCGACCGCTCCCGCCTTACGTATGAAGTCGAACGCATACGGCGTCGCATCGGCAATAGCCACCGCCTTCATCTCCGCCGCACGCAGGCAGTCTTCGACCTCCCTGAGCGTCTGATCGCCGAGCGTCGCGGCGTACCGCAAGACTTCCAGGGGATCTCGCTGAACCTCGATGGAGGGTGGAAGGCTGAACGAGTGTCGGTGAATGACTTCGCGACAGTGTGCGGCCACGGTCATATCGCTGATCCCGGAGAACACTCCACAGACCGGCCCGTCGAAATCGAGCAGGATAATGCGTGATCCGTTAAGGATCTCCCCGACCGTCAGGTCGTCGCTCACTCCGGCACCTCGTGCGCGATAGTGGCCCACACGGACTCGAACCAGTTCCGGGCCTGCTCGATGAACGTGGGGTCCGTGGCGGTGGGGTCATCGGTGGCCAGGAAGTGCATGAGCGTGGCGTCCTTGCCCATGGCATCGAAGATCGCGACCTGTTCACCCTTGATCGCGACAGCGTGCTGCATGACGGGGTAGAAGCCGAAGAACACCTCCTCCCCGTTCAGGATGTAGAGCTTGAACATCGCCCCCGCACGATGAAACCGCACCTCAGAGCGAGCTTCCTTCACTAGCCCAAGGGCACCGAGTTCGGCGATCGTGTCTGCGATGGCCTCGGTGTGACGCCGAACGATCCTGTTCATGCGCTGCCGTACGCCTGGGTCATCCGTGCCATCCGGCGCGAGGGTTGGCAGTGCCGTTGGCTGGGTCATGTCTGGCAGGAGCATGCGCACGACCAGCGATCTTGGCGTGAGCTGCCCTGCGCGAATCTTGTCCAGCGGCTCGGCGAGGATGCCGTGCAGTGTCTCGGCTGACAGTCCAGCGAAGTCGATCGTTACCACATCGCTGGTGAACAGGTCTTCGACGTGAGGGCGAAGGCCCACCGGCCGCTCACTCTGGGCTCTCACGAATGCCCCGCTGCCCTGGCGGGTGACGATGAGCCGTTCGTCTCGCAGCGTCCTCAGGGCCGCCTTCACAGTCTCGCGCGCGACGCCGTAGTGGTCCGCGAGTTCGGACTGGGTGGGCAGGCGTTCGCCTGGCCCGTAGCTGCCGCCTCGTATGGCGGCGCGCAGCACGTTCGCAATCTGTTGGGACGCGGGTCGACCGTCATCCGGATTGAGGGCACCCAGGCCCTCTAGCTGCGTACTCATGTCGCGGACTCTACACCTGACTAGCCAAGCCAGGAAAGTTTTCCTCAGCGGATTGACATGGCTAGCCAAGTGAGCCTAACGTCAGGACATCGGAAGTTGGCTAGCCAAGATGGTCAACGACCGGATCGGGCTTGGCTCGGGATGACTTCCTGTGTGCCTGTAAGTGCTGGTGCCTGCCTGTTTGTTGAGAACTTCATAGCGATCTCTCGGGCCGTCGCCTCCCGGAAAAGGCGACCAGCACGGCATAGGTCTGTGCATCAACGAAGGGGCGGCCCGGAACGTGCTGGGCCGCCCCGCGTCGCAAGCCACCTCGCGCGCCGCTCGGCGTGCGGACGACCTCCATGGAGCTGGGACACGCGGCCCAGCTCGGCGGTGGCCGCCATGGTGGCGACCAGCACGGCCCGCCCGATCGGGCGGGTCCGCCCCTACTGAACAGGGAGCAACTGTGATCGACACCTACCGCGCCGCGTCGCTGCACCTGGCCAACCTGGGCAACGCCGTGGTCGTCGTGGACGACCTCACGCCGCCCGGAAAGATCGTGGTGAGCGTGATCGGCTCCGCCGAGTCCGAGCAGGCCGTCACCGTCCGCGTGGACGGCGACGAGCTGCACGTGTCCGGCCCGTACAACACCGGCACCGTCGTCACCTCCGGTGGCGGGGTGAACATCGTGTCCGGCAACGCCAGCGTCGGGACCATGGTCGGCCAGATCAGCGGCGGCATGGTCCAGATCGGCAGTAGCGGGATCGTGATCGCTGGCGGTACTGGCGAGGTCATCGTCAACGGACGCCGGATCAACCTCGACGACATCCCGCAGGCCCCGGCCCCGGCCCGCGTCAAGGTCACCGTCCGGACCGGCACCCCGGTCACCATCACCGACACCACGATCGGCAACTACCGCATCGGCTCGACCCGTGGCCCGCTCACGGTCAGCGGGTCGATGACGACGGTGGAGGGGGGCAGCGTCGGCGCGACCCGCCTGCGCGTGAAGGGCAACGGGGACGTCCGCATCGACGAGGTCACCGGCCCGCGCCTGGCCGTGACCGTGTCCGGCACGGGCAGCGTCGTGGTCAAGGGCGGCCAGGTCGAGGAGATGACGGCACGGGTGTCCGGCACCGGAGGCGTCGCGTTCAACGGCACCGTCAACGGCCCGGCCGAGCTGGAGGTATCCGGCGTCGGCGGGATCGCCGTCCACCGCGTCACCGGCCCCATCGACCGCTACACCTCCGGCATCGGGCGCATCACCGTCCGCCACCGCTGACCAGCGTGGATAGCCGGTCGGCCCATCAGCAAGCGACCCCAGCGGGGGGCCATCCCCGCTGGGGTCTTCGCACCCATCCCTACCTGCAAGGAGAGACAACGATGCCTCGCCAGGCTATCGCGTCGGCCTACGCCGACGAACCGACCGGCCCGACCGCTGCGGAGCTTGCGGCGATCGAGCTGGAGTGGCCGCTGATCGCGGCCGAACTGGAAGTGACCAGCGCCGAAATCGTCCTGCTGACCAGCACCGCGCCGACTGAGCTGGACTGGCGCAGGCTTCGCCGCGCCGAGCGGCAACGGCTCCGCGTCCTGGCCGAGTTGGCCGCCGCCGAGGCCGCCCGCGTGCGGCCCGCCCCGATCGGGCGGAGGCGGCATGTCCGGGCAGCTTGACCTGTTTACCGGCGCGACCGTCGACCAGGCCGCGCCCGCCGCGCTCAAGCCGACCGGCCGCCTGGAGCCGGGCCAGGTCCGCTACGTCGCGTTCGCCGGTCACCGCGACTGCGACGACTGCTGGCGCGACCAGCGCGCCGCCAAGGGTGCCGCACCGCCGCGCCGCCGCGCAACCTGCGTCCGTGAGACCACCGAGGGCCGCAGATACCTGTGTGGCCAGCACAAAACCGACCGTGCCGCCCACTACCACAAACCCCGCTGATCACGCCTCAAAGGAGAAGACCATGACTGCACCTGCCAGCGTTTACCCCGTCGCCGTCGCCGACCTGGTCGACGACTTCCAGGCGTGGGCCAAGGAGCTGGGCGACGCGCCCTCCCACCGCGCCACCATGAAGCGCTTCCGGATCGGCACCGACAAGGCCCGTGCGCTCCTGTCGACCCTGCCGACCGACACCCCGGACGAGCCCACCACCCCCGCCCCGGACGCGGCCCCGGTCGCGCTGCTCGACCCGCCCGCGCCGGTCGCCCCGGTGCTGCCGGAGGTGACCGCCGAGCCGATCACGGCCCCGGCCGAGCTGCTGTACCGGGTGGACGTGGCCGCGCCCCCGAAGATCACACCGCCTGCGGCTGAGCGGGTCACCCCGGCGCACACGACGGCCCCCGTCGCCGTGCCGATCCCGGTGCCCGCTCCGGCCCCGATCGCGCCCGCCGTCCGGGTGCGTCCGAAGCCGCGCGTGCGTACCTGGCCGATCCTGGTCGTGGGCCTGGGCGCGTTCATCGCGATCTGGGCCGGGTGGGTGGAGCTGGGACGGCTAACCGGCTTCGGTGTGGTTCACCCGCTGCCGGGGATCTGGGACAGCCTCAAGATTGACACCGCCATCACGCTGCCGCTGGGCATGGACGCCTACGCCGCGTTCGCGCTCAAGGTCTGGTTCACCCCCGACATCTCCGCCCGCGCCCGCAAGTTCGCCCGCTGGTCCACGATCGTGTCCCTGCTGGTCGGCATGTGCGGGCAGGTCGCCTATCACCTGATGGCCGCGCAGGGCATCACGTCGGCCCCATGGCAGATCACCACCGCCGTGTCCTGCCTGCCCGTCATCGTCCTCGGACTGGCCTCCGGCCTGGTCCACCTGGTCCGCGCCGACCAGGAAGCCGACGAGCAGTGAGCGCCGCCGCCGACGTGCTGGCCGGTGTCCTGCTGGACATCGAGGCCGCCGACACCAGCTACGGACTGCGGGCCGCGCTGGTCATCCGAGCACTGCACCTGGCCGTCGACCTGGGCTACCCGGCCGGGATCGGCCACGACCCCCACGGCCTGGACGGCTACCGCGTCGTGGTCTACATCGACCTTCCCGGCGCGGGCCAGTGCTCGTGGCACATGCGTGAGTACCCCGCCCCGTGGGACGGCCACAGCACCGCCGATAAGTACGCCCGCATCCACACCTACGCCAACGCCCAGCCCAACTGGGCGGGGCAGTCACCCGCCAGCACCGACCCGAAGGAGACAGCCGTAATGGCCAAGGACCTCGACGCCCAGCTCCGCGAGATCGCCGAGCAGGCCCGCCGTGACGACGACGCCCGCAAGGCCGCTGTAGCCGAGCAGATGCGCCGAAACATCGAGGCCAACACCAAGAAGAAGTAGCCACCGACCGGCCACCTCCGTGCCGGCCAGACCGGAACCGGTCTGGCCGGTGCGGTGGCCGCCAGATCGGCGACCAGACGGGGACACGGCCCGCCCTGCCAAGAACCGGCCGTGCCCCTGTTACCCCTCACAGAAGGAGTGAGCACAGTATGACCAGCGAAGACTCCCGGATCGACTGGGACGCCTACGAAGCCGAACTCCACCCCGACCAGGCCGCGCCGGACGTCGCCGTCGACGACCCGGCGCTGAGCTTCGACCACCCGCGCACGGCACGGCGTGAGCCGATCCTGCCCGCCTGGGCACGCTCGCGCGCCGCGTTCACCTCGCAGGTGTCCTGGGCCTTCCAGCACCTCACCCACGCCACCGGCTACCACCTGGCCCGCAGCCCGATCTACGCGGGCAAGCTCGCCGCCTACTCGCTGGTCGGCCTGGGCCGGTCGGTGTTCGGCGCGGGCCGGTGGGTGTTCGACCTGGAAGGCGCACCCGTCCGGCACGTCGCCGTGCGCCGCGAGGACGCCGCCGAGTACCTGAAGCTGTCGGCCCAGCGCGACAGCCGCGTGCGCCTGCGCGGCTTCGTCGCCCTGGGCGCGACCATCGCCCTGGGTGGCTGGAGTCGCCATCGCCGCCGCGCCGGGCTGGGTTCAGGCCCTCGCGGTGGCGGGTGCGGTGGCGGTGTTCGGGTGGATCGGCCGCTCGGCTGACCGGCCGATCGTGACCGCCGCCGTGGTCACCACCCGCGTCGCCCGCCTTACCGCGGATTCGGTGGTCGGCGCGCTGTCGGTGCTGGGCCTGGCGGGCATCAACCAGGCCCTCGGCAAGAACCCGAAGGCGGTCGGGTTCGCCGCGCCGATCTCCCGCGACGGTGCGGGGTGGCGGGCCGATGTCGACCTGCCCCCGGGCGTGACCGCAGGTGACGTGATGGAACGCCGGGACCGCCTGGCGTCCGGCCTGTCCCGGCCCCTCGGATGTGTGTGGCCGGAGGCTCAGCCGCACATCCACCCCGGCCGCCTGGTCCTGTGGGTCGGCGACCAGGACATCGCGACCGCCAAACCGGCCACGTGGCCGCTGCTGCGCGGCGGGCAGGTCGACGTGTTCAAGCCGCTGCCGTTCGGCGTCGACCCGCGCGGGCGGGCCGTCCTGCTGCCGATGGTCTACTCCAACCTGCTCATCGGGTCGATCCCCGGCATGGGCAAGACGTTCAGCCTGAGGGTGCCGCTGGTGGGCGCGTCTCTGGACCCCCTGGTGCGGCTGTGGGTGTTCGAGCTGAAGGGCACCGGGGACCTGGAGCCGGTCGCGAAGGTGGCCGAGCGCTACGCCTCCGGAGCTGACGACGACGCGGCCGAAGCGGCGCTGATCGGGCTGCGGGACCTGCGCAAGGAGCTGTCGCGTAGGGCTGACGTCATCAAGGGCTTGCCGCGTGAGCTGTGCCCGGAGAACAAGGTGACCCGCGAGCTGGCCGCGCGGCGGGAGCTGGGGTTGCAGATCCTGGTGTGCGCGATCGACGAGTGCCAGGAGCTGTTCTCGCACCCGGAGTTCGGCAAGGAGGCCGCCGACCTGGCCGAACGCATCATCAAGCTCGGGCGGGCGCTGGGCGTGGTGCTGATCCTGGCCACCCAGCGCCCCGACGCCAAGTCCCTGCCCACCGGCGTGTCCGCCAACGTGGGCACCCGGTTCAGCCTGCGGGTCATGGGCCAGGTCGAGAACGACATGGTGCTCGGCACGTCGGCGTACCGCAACGGGCTGCGGGCCACGATGTTCACCAACCGGGACAAGGGCGTGGGCTACCTGGTCGGCGCGACCGACGAGCCCACGATCGTGAAGACCTACTACCTCGACGGCCCGGCCGCCGAGAAGGTCACCGACCGCGCCCGCGCGCTGCGCCTGGCCGCTGGGACCCTGACCGGCTACGCCGCTGGCCAGGACACCACCGCGCCGAGAGACACACTGCTGGAAGACATCCTGACCGTCCTTCCGGCCGGCGAGCCCAAGGCGTGGTCTGAGGTCATCGCCGACCGCCTCGCCCAGCTCCGCCCGGACGTGTACGGCGGGTGGGGTGCCGAGCAGGTGGCCGCCGCCCTCAAGCCCCACGGCGTAGGCACCGGGCAGGTGTTCCGCACGGACCCCGCAACGGGCAAGGGTGCCAACCGGCGCGGCATCACCCGCGACCACATCAGCCGGGCGCTCACCGAACGTGACGGCAAGCCCCGCCGCGACGACGCGGCCTGACCGTACGAACCGGGACCAACCCGACAGCGGTAGGGCGCTAGGTCTAGCGGGCACCCCCGCTAGACCTAGCGCTACCGCTAGGCCCTCAAAGATTCCCTGGCCAGCGCGCTAGCACCTAGCGCGCAGGCCTCCGCACGCCCGAAAACAGGCTCAGGAGGCACAACCATGGACCCCTCGACGTCGCTAGCCACGATCGCCTGCCTCGCCGCACCGGTCGTGACCCTCGGTTACGCCGTCACGTGCGCGGCACGGCCGTTCAAGCCCTGCCCCCGATGCCGCGCCACCGGCTGGCGGGCCGCTCCGCTGCGGCGCGTGCGCCAGTGCGGACGCTGCCGTACGACCGGCCACGTCCCCCGGCGCGGCGTGAAGGTCTACAACCACCTGCGGCGCTTCTCCCGGAGCCTGCGGTGAACCCCCGCGCGATCACCAGCGGGCGACCCGCTCGCGTCAAGCGCGACGTGAGCGCCGGACACCCCGACTGGTGCGAGGGCGGACACCACTGCACGGCCAACACGATGCCGGACGGAGAGCACCAGTCCCGACCGGAGACCTGGCGCACCGACCTCGGGCGCATCGTCGGCACCCGCCTGCGCAACCGCCACGGCCACGACCGGATGGAGCTGCGCGTCGTCCTCGACCTGGCCGACGACGAAGACCTTGCCCAGGCGCAGGCCCGCCACCTCATGGCCGTGACCTACACCGTCGTGCGGCGCGTGTTCGGGGCCGAGCTTAGAGAGTAGGCGCTTGAGCCATCAATGATCTCGCCGTAGGCCACCATTCAGGTCGCGCTTCCAATAGAGACGGGAGTTATCGCAGAAGCCGCATTCCAAGATGTATTGCCCGTGGGTCAAGGTCCCATCTTTGCGGGGGGGCGGACTGAAGCCGTAGATGTCTTTAAGCGGCACTTCCACTTGCTGGCCAGGCATAAGGACACTGAACCTGTTCTCCTGTTCTCCCCCGACGCCTACGCGATATTCACTGATCACCACGTGGTAAATCGGCAGCGGGGATGCGTTTAGAACAACGACGCAGTGCCTGTTGCCATCACGCCAAAAGCCAATGCTGGACGCCTGTTGCTGATACAGGAACTCTTGCGCCTTCTTGTCGCGTTCAAACTCCACCTTGAGTAAGCGGAAAGCCACATATCCGGCAACTCCTGCAAGACACATGCCCCCAAAGGACCCGATGGCGTCAATGACGCTCCAGAAGTCGGCCACGCCGCGACGCTAGCCGCACCTGGCAAGGGTTCCGAACTGCACGAAAAGCCATCACGTCTGTCCCCGATAAGGAGATCTCTGTGCAAAGCCTTATGGACAACGCCCTGAACGCTGCCGCCTGCGGGTGGGCTGTGTTCCCCCTGATCCCCGATGCGAAGGCTCCCGCGATCAGCGCGTGGGAGTCGCGCGCCACCATCGACCCGGACCGTATCCGGCGCTGCTGGTCGTCCGGTCCGTACAACGTCGGCATTGCTACCGGCCCGTCCGGGCTGGTCGTGGTCGACCTGGACAAGCTCAAGGGCGGGGAGCTGCCCGACCCGTGGGCCGACTACGTGCACGGCGGTGAGGTCCTGGCCGAGCTGGAGCGCCGCGCCGGGGTCGCCCCAGTCCCGACCCACGTCGTGGCCACCGGTCGCGGTGGCCGGCACTTGTACTACCGGCACCCGTCCGGCCCTGACCTGCGCAACACTCAGGGCAGGCTGGGGCCGCTGGTCGACACCCGCGCGAACGGCGGGTACATCGTCGGCGCGGGCAGCGTGGTCGACGGCCGGGCTTACCGCACCATCGCGACCGTGCCGGTAGCCGAGCTGCCCGCGTGGCTTTGCGCCGGTCTGGTGCCCGCGCCGCTTCCGGCGCAGGCGCCGGTCACGGTGACGGTTGAGCTGGGCAGCGATCGCGCCGGGCGCTACCTGGCCGCCGCGATCGACGCGCAGGTGCGCCACCTGGAGCAGGCCACCGAGGGCAGCCGCAATCACGCCCTCTACACCTCCGCCGTCGCCCTGGGCCAACTGGTCGCAGGCGGCGCGGTCGGCCCGCAGGAGATTGAAAGCCTGCTGACGCAGGCTGCCTGCCGCATCGGCCTGCGGCCGATGGAGACGGCCCGCACCATCGCCTCCGGCCTGCGCGCCGGAGCGCGACGCCCCCGGACGGTGGCCGTATGACCGCCCAGGTACGCCACCTGGCCGCCGTCCCCGTCGACCAGGCCGCCCAAGGCGGGTGGGACATCCCGGTGCCGGTCGGGTCGACCAGCGCCGCCCCGCCACCCTTCCCCCTCGACGTGCTGCCCGGCTGGGCACGCGACATGGTGGACGCGGTCGCGACGTTCACACAGACCGACCCGTCCATGGGCGCGGGCGTGCTGCTGTCGACCCTGTCGACGGTCGGCGCGCGCCGCCTGGTCGTGGAGGGCAAACCCGGCTGGCGCGAGCCCATCAACACCTACGTCGCGACCGTGGCCGCGCCGGGTGAGCGTAAGACGCCCGTGCACGGCGCGATCACCCGCCCGCTGTTCCAGGCACAGCGGCAGATGGCCGACGCCATCGCGCCGCTGGTGGAGCAGGAAGCCGCTCGGCGCGACATCGCGCAGCGGGTCGCCGAGCAGGCCCGCGCCACCGCCGCCAAGGCCGAGGGCGACCGGCGCGACGCCGCCGTCGCTGAGGCCCTGGCCGCCGTGATGGCCGCCGAGGAGATCGCCGTGCCGACCAAACCACGGCTCATCATCGACGACCACACGCCCGAGGCGCTCGTGTCGCGGATGGCCGAGAACGGCGGGCGTATCGCGGTCATCAGCGACGAGGGCGGGATCTTCGACACCCTCGCCGGGCGCTACTCCGGCAACGTCAACCTTGATCCCTACCTCAAGGGCTACAGCGGCGGGCACCTGTCCAGCGACCGGCAGACCCGCGCCGGGGAGACCATCGAAGACCCGGCGCTCACGGTCGGGGTGATGACCCAGCCGTCCGCGCTGCGCAAGTTCGGCAGCAATCCTGAGCTGTTCGGGCGGGGCCTGCCTGCCCGGTTCTGGTTCATCATGCCGCGCAGCCTGGCCGGATACCGCGATCAGGACTCCCCGCCCGTGCCGGTCGAGGTCGAGGCCCGCTACGAGTCGACCGTCCGCACGCTGGCAACGACGCTGGCCGACTGGGACGGGCCGCGCGTGCTGACCCTCACCGAGGAAGCCAGCCGTGTACGGGCCGCTGCCGCAGCGACCATCGAAGAGCAGCTTCGACCTGGCGGCGCGCTGTCGGACATGCGGGAGTGGGCCAACAAGCTGTTCGGGGCCATGCTGCGGCTGGCCGGGCTGCTCCACCTGGCCCACCACCCGACCGACGCATGGAACCGGCAGATCAGCGACCAGACCATGAGCCAGGCCGCGCAGGTCACCGGGTGGCTGATCTCGCACTATCAAGCCGCCGTCGCCCTGGTCCACGGCGACCCTGCGGGCGAGACGGCACACGAGGTGCTGGCCGTGCTGGTCGCCAAGCAGATGACGACCTTCACCCGGCGTGAGCTTCACCGCCGAGTCCAGCGCAAACTCCCACGCGGCGAGCAGGTGCTAGCCGTACTGGCGACCCTCGCCCAGCACGGCTGGGTCCGGACCACGGCAGGCGGGGACTACGAGCTTCATCCCGCCGCGTCGACCTACATCAACGGCACGCCGAACGGCCGTTGATCTTCCCTGTCACCGTTGTCACCGCTTGTCACCGCCCAGCGGTGACAGCAATTCAGGCCATCTGAGCAGGCAAAACACCATACCGCGGGCGCGATTGTCACCGTGTCACCGCTGTCACCGCTTCCGGCTGGCCCGCTAACCATCCACCACAGTGCGCCGCCCGTGTCCGGCACGGGCGGCACACCCATACCTAGGCACCTACCACCCGCAAATCCTGGCCCTACGGCCATCTGGGGGCGTTTCACAACGCCATCCACACCGGAAGGACCCTAGCGAGCGGACAAGGAGCGACCATGACCACCCCTGCGCTGACCGGCAAGCGTCTTGACCTGCTGACCATCCCTGAGGTCATCGCCGAACTGAGGATCACCCGCAGCACCTTCTACGGCTGGCGCGCTACGGGCAAGGGGCCGAAGTGTCACCGCCTGCCGAACGGTGGCCTGCGTGTCCGCAGAACCGACCTGGACCGCTGGCTGAACGCACTGGAGGACAACGAATGAGCCGTCAACGGGGAGCGTCACGGCCAGGGCCGGACGACCGGAACCTGAGCCATGACGTACGCGTGTGGGCCATCCGCACGACGGAGGGGAAGAAGCGCAAGACCTACAGCGTGCGATGGATCGTCGGAGGCCAGGAGCAACACGACACGTTCGCCACGTTCGCGCTGGCGGACGCATTCCGAGCGAAGCTGATCGGCTACCAGCAGAAGGGCGCGGCATTCGACCTCGCGACCGGCCTGCCGGAACCGATGCTCCGGGAGCTGAACGCGCAGAGCTGGTTCAGCCACGTCCTTGCGTACACAAGCATGAAGTGGGAGAACTCCTCGCCGAACTCCCGCAAGTCAATGGCTGACACCCTGGCGACGGTCACGCCCGCCCTGGTCCGCCAGGACCGCAACCCGCCGCCTACGGCCGAACTCCGCCTGGCAGTGTGGTCCTGGCTGGCCCGCCCCCCGGCGCGGTCAGCGGGCGGGCCGCCGCCCGAGGTGCGCGACGCGCTGCGATGGCTGGAGCGCAACTCGATAGCCCTGGCAGACCTGGAGGACCGGACCACCGGCCCTGAGCTAGTGCGGGCAGCGCTGAACGCGCTCGCTCGCAAGACGACGGGCGGCAAGGCCATGCCCAACACGGTGGCGCGGCGGCGCGCGGTGTTCTTCAACTCACTCGGATACGCGGTTGAGCTGGGACGACTGGCGACCAATCCCATCGACACCGTGGCCTGGCGGTCCGCGAAGGCGGTCGAAACCGTCGACCGGCGCGTGGTCGTCAACCCCGACCAGGCCGAACGGCTGCTAGCCGCAGTTGGCGAGCAGGGAGAGATGGGCGCGCGGCTGGTGGCGTTCTTCGCGCTGATCTACTACGCGGCGACGCGCCCGGCTGAGGCCATCGGCCTGGACGAGCGCGGCCTGTCGCGACTGCCCGCCTCCGGCTGGGGCGAACTGCTGCTCTCCCGTTCCGTCCCCCGATCCGGGGTGGCCTGGAGCAACACCGGCCGGTCGCGGGAGGTGCGGGGGTTGAAGCACCGTGCGGAGGCCGACATTCGGCCGGTCCCGGCGCACCCGCGCCTGGTGGCGCACCTGCACCGGCACGTCGACCGATACGGCTTCGCGCCGGATGGCCGGCTGCTGCACGGGCCGCGCGGCGGGCAGATCAACGAGTCCAGCTACCTGCCCGTCTGGTCCAAGGCGCGCGCTGCGGTGTTCAGCCCGGCCGAGTTGGCATCGCCGCTGGCCCGCAGGCCGTATGACCTGCGGCACGCTGCGGTGAGCACCTGGCTCAACGCGGGGGTGCCCGCAACGCAGGTGGCCGAGTGGGCAGGGCAGAGCGTCGAAGTCCTTCTCAGGGTGTACGCGAAGTGCATCGCTGGGCAGGCGGAGCAGGCGCTAGGCCGGATCGAGCAGGCAACCGGGCTCACCGGCCCGGAGGCCGACGTTTTTCTCCGCAGCAACGACCGCCAGGAACCGGAAACGGGAGCCTGAGCAGGGCTGATCCGGCCCAAATTTCTCCGCGTATTCTCCGCAGACACCCGTGGATCGCCGGTATTCGCCGGTGCCAGTCGGACACGTGTACGAACTAGGGGCCGGATGGGAGATCTCTCCCGACCGGCCCCTAGCTGCGTTTTTGCTGATTATCGGCGGAGGGTAAGGGATTCGAACCCTTGAAGACATCGCTGCCTTAGTGGTTTTCAAGACCACCGCCATCGGCCACTAGGCGAACCCTCCTGGCGTATCGCCGACGACCAGTGTGCCAGACGCGCCGCGCGCCCGCCCGGAGCGGTCTCGGGGCAAGATGGTCTGGTGTACGCGATGACGATCCCCGCCAAGGGCGAACTTGCCTGGTCAGAGGTCCCCGATCCCGTTCCGGCCGAGGGTGAGGCAGTGATCCGGATCGCCGCCACCGCCGTCAACCGCGCCGACCTGCTCCAGGTCGCCGGGGTCTACCCGCCGCCGCCGGGCGCGCCGCCCTATCCGGGGCTGGAGTGTTCCGGCGTCGTCGAGCGGGGCGCCGGTCCGTGGCAGCCGGGCGACGAGGTCTGCGCCCTGCTCGGCGGGGGCGGGTACGCCGAGCTGGTCGCGGTCGACGCGGCGCACGTGCTGCCGGTGCCGGGCGGCGTCGACCTGGTGACCGCGGGCGGGCTGCCGGAGGTGGCGTGCACGGTTTGGTCGAACCTGACCATGGTGGCGGGGCTGCGGGCCGGGGAGACGGTGCTCATCCACGGCGGCGGGAGCGGGGTGGGCACGTTCGCGATCCAGTACGCCAAGGCGCTGGGGGCGCGGGTGGTGGCCACCGCGCGGGCGGCCAAACACGAGCGGCTGCGGGAGCTGGGCGCGGACGAGTGCCTGGACTACACCAGCGACGATTTCACGGACGTCGGCGCGGACGTGATCCTCGACATCATCGGCGCGGCCTATCTGGAGCGCAACGTACGGGCGCTGGCGACCGGCGGGCGGCTGGTCGTGATCGGGCTGCAGGGCGGCACGAAGGCTGAGCTGAACCTCGGTGCGCTGCTGGCCAAGCGGGCCTCGGTGACGGCCACCGCGCTGCGTTCCCGGCCCGCCGCCGAGAAGGCGGCGATCGTGGCGGGGGTGCGGCGGGACATGTGGCCGCTGCTGGCGTCAGGTGCGATCAGGCCGGTGGTGGACCGGACGCTGCCGCTGGCCGAGGCCGCCGCAGCGCAGCGCATCGTCTCGGCCAACGAGCACGTCGGCAAGGTCCTGCTGGTGAACTAGTTCTGCTTCGGCGCGGGGCGCAGCCGCTCACGCATGAGGATCAGCAGCGCCTCGATGCCGTCCATCGCGGTGATCTTCTTGCCCTCTTCGCGGGTGCGGGCGGTGTAGCTGATCGGCACCTCGTACGGCCGGTTCTTGCGGCGCAGGAGCTTGCCGGTGACCTCGGCCTCCATGCCGAAGCCCTTGGACTTGATGTTCAGCGAGCGGTACAGCTCCAGCGGCATCAGCTTGAAGCAGGTCTCCAGGTCGCCGATGTACGAGTTGAACAGCACGTTGGCGAACAGCGTGACGCCCTTGTTGCCCATCACGTACCAGAACGAGAAGGCCGCGTGGCCGCCGAAGCTGCGGTTGCCGTAGACGACCTTGGCGCGGCCGTCGAGCACGGGGCCGAGCAGCTTCGGGATGTCCTTGGGGTCGTACTCCAGGTCGGCGTCCAGGATGACCATGTAGTCACCGGTCGCGGACTCGACGGCGGTGCGGATGGCCGCGCCCTTGCCGGCGTTCTTCGCGTGGTGGAAGGCCTGCAGCCGCGGGTCGTCGCAGGTGTCGAGGATCTCGGCGGTGCGGTCCTTGCTGCCGTCGTTGACCACGACCAGCTCGATCTCGCACGGGTAGTCGACAGCGAGGGCCTGCTTGAGCGCTTCGCCAAGCCGGGCCTCTTCGTTGTAGACCGGCATGAGGATCGATAGCTTCACGGGGCTCTCCGCTGCTGACGCTGGCTGGACCGGCCGAGTCTAGCCCTTGTGCCGGATCCATGCACATCAGGCAAGGTCAGCGCCATATGACAAAAAGGAAGGGCACCTGCTTAACGGCATACGTATAGCAAGGTGCCCTTCCTCACTCGCGGGCGCTGCGGGGCTCAGCGGGCGAGCGGGATGACGATCAGACGGGCGGTGGGGGCGTCGCCCTCCTTCGGACCGGCCAGGGCCACCTGGGCACCGGCCTTCAGCTCGGTGGGCTGGACCGTCGAGCGCTTCTCGACCACCCGCAGCTTCTCGCCGAACTGCCAGGTCTGGGTGAACCCGTCGGCGGACTTCACGATGATCGACTTCGCGTCCACGGCGGTGACGACGCCGCGCTGGACCAGCACCGTGACGGGACCCTTCCTGGTCTCGACGACGGCCTCGCCGTGCTGCACGTCGCGGCGCAGGGCGACCCGCAGCGCGTGGCGCTTGCGCCAGTTGTTCAGCCGCTCGTCGAGCTTCTGCTTGGTCCCGGGCTTGGGCGAGGCGGCCGGGTCGGGCGACGGGGACGCGGTGACGTCCAGTTCGCTCTCGGCGGCGACGAGGTCGACGGGCGCGACGCCCATCGCGGCGAGGGCCTCGGCCTCGACCGAGGCGACCAGGCCGGTGGTGGCTCCGGACACGTCCGACGGGCCGCAGGCGGTCAGGCCCAGCAGCGCGGTCAGGCCCAGGGCGACGGTCAGGCTGAGTTTTCTCATGACCGCAGCCTGCCCCGCTCTCACGCGAGCCTGGTCAGGCCGATGTTCGGGGCAGGTAAACCGTGAACCGGGCGCCGCCCTCGGGGGCGTGGCCCGCCTCGATGGCACCACCGAGGCGGCGGGCCAGCCCGGCCGCCAGGGCCAGGCCAAGTCCACTGCCTGTCTGGCGTACGCCCTGGTAGCGCTGGTGCAGCGCGCCCCGCTGGAAGGCGACGGCCAGGTCGTCGTCGGTGAGGCCGGGTCCCCCGTCGCGTACCTCGATCGCGGTCCGGTCGGGCAGCGGGCGCACCGCGACCACGATCGGGCGGCCGGGCGGCACCACCCGCAGCGCGTTCTCGACCAGCCCGTCGACGATCTGCCGCAGGCGCAGCGGGTCGGTGTGCACCCAGACCTCCCCCGCCGGGACCTCCGCGCGCACCGGCACGCCCGCCTGGACCGCGCGCGGCGCGAACGCCCGCTCGGCCGAGGTGACCAGGGAGACCAGCTCGACGTCGGTGAGCTGGATGGCGAAGTCGGCGGCGTCGAGCCGGGCCAGCGACAGCAGGTCGGCGACCAGGCGGTCCAGGCGTTCGGCCTCGGCGAGCACGGTCTGCCCGACCTCCTGCGCGCCGTCGGGGCCGACGACGCCGTCGGACAGCGCCTCGGCGTACCCCTTGATGGTGGTCAGCGGGGTGCGCAGCTCGTGCGAGATGGACAGCAGGAACTCGCGCTGGCGGCCCTCGCTGGTGGCCAGCGCCTCGGCCAGCTCGTTGATCGAGTGGGCGAGGCGTTCCACCTCCTGGGGGGCCTCGGCGGCCAGGCGCACCGTACGGTCCCCCGAGCTCAGCCGGGCCGCGGCCGTGGCCGCGTTGCGGATCGGGCGGGCCAGCCGCCGTCCCAGCAGCACCCCGGCCAGCACTCCGGCCCCGAGTCCGGCCAGCAGTGGCAGCCACAGGTTGCGCAGCACCTGACGGCTGATGCCGGTGGCGGCGGGCCGGGCCAGCACGACGCCGTCCCCATTGGCGAGCGGGCGACCCTCGATCATGGAGGGCCGGCCGCCGGCCATCGCCAGCCGCTCGCTGACGGGTCTGCCCTGCGCGATCTGCTGCACGACCCGGGCGGGCAGCCCCGGCCGGTCGGCCGCACCGGACGTGATCAGGTATGCGGTGACGTCGCCGTCGAGCTTGCGCAGCTGTTCGATGAGTTTGGCGTCCGCGGCGGGGGCCCGCCGCGAGCGCAGCACCTGGGCGACGACGTCGGTCTGCGAGGCCAGTCCCTCCTGGGCGGCCCGCTCGGTGGCCCGCGCGGCCAGCGGCACCGCCACCAGTGCGCTGACCACCAGCGTGATCAGTGCGACGATCACCCCGGCGAGCACGGCCCGGGTGGTCAGCGTGGAGGTGCTGGCGGTCGGCCGGATCGGGGCGGCCAGCACCCGCATCGGCACGGTGAGGTCGGCGCGGCGGTCAGGCATCGGCGGTGTACCCCACGCCCCGTACGGTGCGCACGACGTGGGCGGCGTCGCCGAGCTTCGCCCGGACCTGCGCCACGTGCACGTCGACGGTGCGGGTGCCGCCGTGCGCGGCGTACCCCCAGACGGTCGACAGCAGCTCGTCGCGGGTGTAGACCCGCCCGGGGCGGCTCATCAGGTGCGCCAGCAGGTCGAACTCGGTGCTGGTCAGGTGTACGGCGACGCCGCCGACGGTGACCTCCCGCCGGGCGGGGTCGAGCCGCACCGGCCCGACGGCGCGGCTGCGGTCGGGCTCGGGGATGCCGCCCGCGCGGCGCAGCACCGCCTTGAGCCGCGCCACCAGCTCCCGCGGGCTGAACGGCTTGGTCAGGTAGTCGTCGGCGCCCAGCTCCAGCCCGACGATCCGGTCGACCTCGTCGTCGCGCGCGGTGAGGAAGATGATCGGCACCCAGATGTCCTCGGCCCGCAGCCGGCGGCAGATCTCCGTCCCGTCCATCGACGGCAGCGCGATGTCCAGCACGCACGCGGTCGGCCGCAGCCTGCGCGCCGCGGCGAGCCCGGCGGCCCCGTCGGACTCGACCTGCACGCCGTAGCCGTCCCGCTGTAGGTACAGCCGGATCAGGTCGGCAATGGGCCGCTCGTCCTCGACGACGAGCACCAGCCCCTTCTCGCTCACGCCGCCATCATGTCCGACCCGTGTACGAGCAACGTAAGCGCGCCGCAAACCTCGCCCTACGAAAGGCGATCCCGGCGGCGCGGGCAGCGCGGGTCAGGCACCGACGAGGTGGTCGGCGAAGGAGGCGTAGGGGGTGCTGTTCAGGCCCGCGGTGCGCTGGGCGATCAGCTTGGGCTTGAAGACGTGGGAGAAGAGGGCGTCCAGGTGCCATACCTGCTTGGGGTGCCCGGCGTGGATCCAGAAGCGCTCGCGGATGCCGTCGACGGCCGTGGCGGCGAACTCGATCGCGGCCAGGCGCGGGTCCGGGTGCCAGGTGACGTTGGCGAGGTGGCGCAGGTCGGTGTTCAGGTGCAGGCGCAGCCGGCGCATGATCCGGCTCTCCTGGGTGATCACCAGTCGGCGGTACGTCAGCAGCATCAGGAAATCGCGGCCGAGCGGGCGCTCGGGGCGCAGGGCGCGGGCGACGAGCACGGTGGCGTCACCGGCTTCGACACAGCGCCGGAAGATCGGCATGTGCCGACTGACCGTGGCCATGGGAATGCCGGCTTCGCCGGTGGCGGGAAGGAACGTACGCGAGAAGACGTCCATGTAAGGACCAACGAGCGCGCGTGACACACGTCACGCGCGTCACTCATGCGGGCAATGGTTCGAGAATCTTCCCGGCCGTCCGGTCAGCCCGCCAGCGAGATCCCCACCGTGACCGCGACCAGCGCCAGGAACACCGCGCCCAGCACGCCGCCCTGCACCAGCGTCCGGTTCTCGCGCGGCGCGTACGCCAGCCCGAGCCCGCACACCGCGCCCGTGACCAGGCCACCGAGGTGACCCTGCCAGGAGATGCCGTCGATGGAGAAGCTGAGCAGCACGTTGATCGCGATGATCGGGATGACCGACATGGCGTCGCGGCCGAGTCTCTTCAGCACGAAGAAGTACGCCGCGAACAGGCCGTAGATCGCCGTGGACGCGCCCGCCGACAGCGCGTCGGGGCTGAGCACGTAGCAGGCGACGTTGCCGCCGAAGCCGCAGAGCAGGTACAGCGCGAGGAAGCGGATCGGGCCCAGCGCCGCCTCCAGCGAGCGGCCCAGCACCCACAGCGCCCACATGTTCAGGGCCAGGTGCAGGATCCCGTAGTGGATGAACATCGCGGTGAACATCCGGTAGTACGCGCCGTCGTCGATGCCCGTGTACACCTGCAGGCAGTGGCCGGTGCCGTCGTCGGAGCAGAAGGACGGGCCGGTGACGCCGCCGAGGAACTGGATGTCGGTGGCCCCGGTGAACAGGCCTCCGTCGAAGGCCGCCCGCGCACCGACGAGGACCAGCCCGAGCAGGAACACCGCCACGTTGACGCCGATCAGCGCCTTGGTGACGTAGCCGTGCATGCCCGCCTGGGAGCCGCCGAAATGGGTCAGGGCCGGACGCTGGGTGCGCCGGCCCTCGGCCACGCAGCCGGGACAGTGGTGGCCCACCGACGCCGGGATCATGCAGTCCGGGCAGATGGGCTTCTCACATCTGCTGCATTTGAGGTGCGTCTCCCGCCCCGGGTGGCGGTAGCAGCTCGGAATGGGCGGCAGGCCACCCTGGGGTGCGGGAGACGTCATGGATGCGAGATTAGCGCTCGATGTCGATGCGCTCGATGACGATCGCCTCGCGGGGCTTGTCGCCGGCGTCGGTCGGCGTGCTGGAGATCGCGTCGACGACCTTCTGCGAGTCCGCGTCGGCGACCTTGCCGAAGATCGTGTGCTTGAAGTTCAGCCAGTTCGTGGCACCGGTGGTGATGAAGAACTGCGACCCGTTGGTCTTCGGGCCGGCGTTCGCCATCGCCAGGATGTACTTCTCGCTGAAGCTGAGCTCCGGGTGGAACTCGTCGTCGAACGTGTACCCCGGGCCACCACGGCCGGTGCCGGTCGGGTCACCAGTCTGGATCATGAAACCGTCGATCACCCGGTGGAACGGGGTGCCGTCGTAGTACGGGCCGGTGATCGGCTGGCCGGTACGCGGGTCGGTCGCCCCCTCCCGGGTGCCCTCGGCCAGCTCCACGAAGTTCTTGACGGTCTTCGGGGCGTGGTTCGGGTAGAGCTCCAGGCGGATGGGACCGGCGCTGGTGTGCAGGACGGCGAAACGGGCGTCAGCCACGGCTAACTCCTGATATTCGAGTGGTTGGTTACCGACAGATTCTCCCATGTGCCCGTTCCGGGTGTGCGACGGCGTCCGGCGAGGCAGGATGGCAGGCAGGGACATGAACGGGGCGCGCTTTCGTCATGACGGCGCGCCCTGCGATACCACCGCACGGGCGCGGGGGCGCCTGGAGCGATCGTCTGTCCGGCGCGGGGGCGCCGGGCAGGAAGGCGGGGGATGATGCTCGGATTTCACAAGAAGACGCGCGGCGAGCTGATGCGCGAGGAAATGGGCCAGAGCTGGGACCATTTCCTGCAGGCGGCGACCCATGCCGCCGGCGGGGTCGGGGCGTCCTTCGGCCCGACCACCGGACGCATGCGCCGAGCCACTTCACGCGGTATGGGCACGACGGCGTCCGCTCTCGCGCCGCTCGCCGCGGCGTACCGGGAGGGGGCCACCGACGCCCTGCACGCCAGCAAGAAGGCTCACGCCAAGGCGCGCAAGAGCAAGAAAGGGGGCCATGTGTCGGGCAAGGGCAACACCGGGATGCTGATCGGGCTGCTCGCCGCGGGCGCGGCCGTCGGCATCGCCGGTGCGCTGGTCATGAAGCGCCGCCGCCAGCAGCAGTGGTCGGAGTACGACCCGAGCCAGGCGCTGGAGTCGATGCGCTCGGAGAGCAAGTCGATGACGGACAAGTCCGCCGGCAAGGCGGACACCATGATCGACAAGGCGACGCACCACACCAGCAAGGCGATGGACAAGACGGCCGACAAGCTGCACGAGGCGGCGTCCACGCTCAAGAACGGCGGCCGGGACACCATGAAGTCCAAGGTCGA
The DNA here is from genome assembly GCF_011297335.1 of Catellatospora methionotrophica. Taxonomy (GTDB): domain Bacteria; phylum Actinomycetota; class Actinomycetes; order Mycobacteriales; family Micromonosporaceae; genus Catellatospora; species Catellatospora methionotrophica. The sequence continues at coordinate 108,098 of NZ_JAAOTJ010000005.1, forward strand.
CGACGCGGCCGAGGCGGCCAACGACGCGACGGACAGTTTCGCGTCGAAGTACTCCTCCAGCGGCTCCAAGAACGGCCGCATGTAACCGCAGAGCACCTGGCGAAGGGCGCCTTCACGACGTAGAGCGTGGTGAAGGCGCCCTTCCGCTGTCTTTCAGAGCCAGCCGGAGCGGCGCAGCAGGCGGTAGATGGCGAAGGAGAAGCCGAGCATCACGGTCAGGACCATGGGGTAGCCGTACTTCCAGTGGGTCTCGGGCATGAAGTCGAAGTTCATGCCGTAGATCCCGGCGATGGCGGTCCAGACGGCGGCGATACTCGCCCAGGCGGCGACCTTGCGCATGTCGTTGTTCTGGTCGACGGTCACCTGTGCCAAGCGCGCCTGCATGATCGAGATCAGCAGGTCGTCGAAGGTGCCCACCTGCTCCACCACCCGCGCCAGGTGGTCCTGCACGTCCCGGAAGTACTTGCGCAGCTCCTTGGTCACCTCGGGGGTGTCGCCGATCAGCGAGTGCAGCGGCCGCTGCAGTGGCAGCACCGCCCGCTTGAACTCGACCAGTTCCCGCTTGAGCTGGTAGATGCGCTGCATCCGGCCGCTGGAGTCGCGGGCGAAGACGCTCTCCTCGATCAGGTCGACGTCCTGGCTGATCCCGTCGGCGGCCTCCACGAACAGGTCGACCACGTGGTCGAGCACCCCGTACGCCACCGCCCAGGGGCCCTGCTTGAGCAGCTCGGGCCGGGCCTCCAGGTGCTCGCGCACCGGCTTGAGGCGGCAGGCCTCGCCGTGGCGTACGGAGATCACGAAGTCGGGACCGATGAACAGCATGATCTGCCCGGTCTCCACCACCTCGGAGTGCTCGGTCAGCTCCTTGTGCTCGACGTAGCGGGCCGCCCGCAGGGCCAGGAAGTGCACGTCGCCGAACTGCTCCAGCTTGGGCCGCTGCCCTGCGCTGATCACGTCCTCGACGGCCAGTTCGTGCAGGTCGAACGCCTCGGCGATGCCCGCCATCTGCTGCTCGCCGGGGGCGTGCAGGCCGAGCCAGACGAACCCGCCCCGGTGCGTACGCGCCTTCGCCAGCGCCGCGCGGTAGTCGCCGTTCGCCGGCTGGCGGATGCCGTCGAGGTAGACCGCGCAGTCCACGATCGCGTCGCGGTGCTCACCGGGCTGCGCGGGCACCGGGACGTCGGCGTCGCCGCTCAGCCCGACCAGCCGGCCCACCGCGCGGGCGGGGGCGGTGAAGGCGCGGGTCAGGCGATCGCCGTTGGAGGACCGCCGACCGTTGTCGTCTCGGATGTCGTCAACCACCATCGCCCCCTTCGCCGGGTCGCCGACCACCCGGAGACTCCGCAGACAGGCTACTTGCCGCCGCTCGCGGGGGGCATCGCGCGTGATCGTGAGTGGACCGGGCGCGGCGGGTGAAAAGAGGCGCCGGGTGGACCGTGTGGGCCGCTATCGGGGGGAATGCGGCTCGGTCCACCCGGCACCGGAGCGCCACCCGGGGTGGGGGGTGGGTGACGTTCCTTTTTCATTGGGGGCGGGGGCAATGCGGGCGGGGCCCCACGCGCCACGAGGTCGATCACCGGCAAGGCGGGTGTTCGTCACTCGGTCGGCGACAGGCGCCCGACGCATTGTGATCCTCGTAACCTGGCGAGGGGAACCCCACCCGCCCCCGATGTGACTGTCAGAAATACGACAGAAAGGCCGTCGGATATCCGAACCGTCGTATCAACCGCGAACGGCGTCGATGGCCTCGGCCAGCCGGCGTACGCCCTCGTCGATCTGGTCCGCGGTCACCGCGCTGAACGCCAGCCGCAGGGCGTTCTCGCCGCCCTCCAGCAGGAAGTCCGAACCCTTCACCACGGCCACGCCGCGCTCGGCGGCCGCCGGGAGCACCTTGTCGACGTGTACGTCCGCCGGCAGCTCGATCCACAGGAAGTAGCCGCCGTCGGGCTCGGTGAACGAGACCCCGTCGATCCGCTTGCGCAGCGACTCGGCCAGCACCGTGGCGCGCTCGGCCAGCGCGGCGCTGACCGTGGCCACCGAGCGGTCGATGTCGCCGGAGGCGCAGAACTCGTACACGATGCCCTGCGCGACCTGGCCCGCCGAGATGTACAGGTTGGTGGCCTTGCCCGCGATCGCGTCGATCATGGACTTGTCGCCGACCAGGTAACCGACCCGGACACCCGGGCAGACGGTCTTGGTGAACGAGCTGGCGTGCACCACGACGCCCGCGGTGTCCAGCGACAGCATCGTCGGCAGCGCCTCGCCCCGGAACCGGATGTCGACGTACGGGTCGTCCTCGAAGATCGTGAAGCCGTACTCCCGGGCCAGCGCGAGCAGCTCGTGCCGCTTGGCCTCGGACAGTGTCACGCCCGCCGGGTTCTGGTAGTTCGGGATGATGTGCGCGAGCTTCGGGCGCACCCCCGACTCCAGCAGGGCGCGCAGCTCGGCGGTGTCGACGCCGTCAGGGTGCAGCGTCACCTGGTGCACGACCGCGCCGAGGTTCTGCAGGTTCAGCAGCGTGCGGTCATAGGTCGGCTTCTCCACCACGACGTGGTCGCCGGGCTGGACGAGGTGGTTGAACAGGAAGGCGTCGGCCTGCAGGGATCCGTTGGTGACCAGCACCTGGTCGACGGCGACCCCGTGCTTGGCCGCGATCCACTTGCGGAGCGGGCCGTAGCCGTAGGAGTTGCCGTAAGCGGTGAGGCCGGCCGGGTCGTTGGCGAAGGCGCGGACAGCCGCGGCGCTGAGCCCTTCGACATCGACGATGTCGAGGCTCGGAGCGCCCCGGGCGAACGAGATGAGCTGCTCGGCGGTCATGTTGACAGGTTAATGCGACCGAAATGCGAGACCGCTCCACCCGCCCCTTCGTGTCATCCGCCATGATCACGACGATCCTTGCCGAACCCAGCCCCGCCCACCGCAAGACCCGCGCCCCTCCGGCCACAACTCTTCAAGAGTTGCGGCCTGGGGGCGTGCCGGATCGCGCAACTCTTTAAGAGTTGCGCATGGAGGCGTCGGGACGCGGGTCGGGCGGGTCGGCTGGGTCGTCGGCGTGGGTTAGACGGAGGCGGCGGCTTCGGCGCGGCGCAGGGCCCATACGCGCATCAGGTCGCGGACGGAGATGATGCCCAGGACCTCGTCGCCGTCGAGGACGACCAGGTGGCGGAAGCCGCCCCGGGCCATCGCCATGGCGGCCTCCTCCAGGCTCCAGTGCGGCGCGGCGTAGACGACATCCCAGGTGATGTGGTTGGCGCACTGCTCCACATCCGGGTCGAGACCGGAGCCGATGGCGTTGAGGACGTCGCGCTCGGTCATGATGCCGAGCCCTTCACCGTCCGGGTCTATCACGATCGCCGAGCCCACCCGGCGCATCGCCATCAGCTGGGCCGCCTGGCGCAACGTGTGCTGTGGGCCGACCATCAGGACCGGCTTGCTCATCGCCTCACGAACGTGCATGACGTGCGCCTGTGCAGCGTTAGCCATATGCAATCACCCCTTCGGAACGCAACCCCATTGAAACGCACCGTACGGACATCTTGGGCCGGGTTGTGGGCAACTCACAAGACTTGTTATAGGTCGCGGCTTGTGCTGGCTCGGCCGCCACGCTCAGGTGCAGTAGCCTTCACCAGCGACGAAACACCCTCCGTACCCCCCTCGAAGGAGCCTCCATGATCGGGATGGTGCTGGCCGCGGGCGCTGGACGCCGGCTGCGCCCCTACACCGACACGCTGCCCAAGGCCCTGGTGCCGGTGGACGGTGAGACGACGATCTTCGACATCGCCCTGCGCAACCTGGCCGCGGTAGGGCTGACCGAGGTCGTCGTCGTGGTGGGCTACCGGGCCGAGGCCGTGCAGGCCCGCCAGGCGGCCCTGGAGAGCAAGTACGGCGTCACCCTCACCCTCGTGCACAACGACAAGGCCGAGGAGTGGAACAACGCGTACTCCCTCTGGCTGGCCCGCGAGCACTTCGCCCGGGGTGTGCTGCTGGTCAACGGCGACACCGTGCACCCGGTCTCGGTCGAGCACACGCTGCTGGCCGCCGAGCAGGCCGCCGAGCACGCCGACGCGGGCATCGTGCTGGCCCTCGACGACCACAAGACGCTGGCCGACGAGGAGATGAAGGCGATCTTCCACGAGGACGGCCGACTCGCGAAGATCACGAAGCTGATGGACCCGGCCACCGCGCACGGGGAGTACATCGGCGCGACCCTGATCCGCCCCGAGGCCGCGCAGGCGCTCGCCGACGCGCTCCAGGCCACCTTCGAGCGCGACCCGAACCTCTACTACGAGGACGGCTACCAGGAACTGGCCAACCGGGGCGGCGTCATCCGCGGCGCGTCCATCGGGCAGATCCCCTGGGTGGAGGTCGACAACCACGCCGACCTGGCCCGCGCGCGGGAGATCGCATGCCACTACTGACCCGCTCGGTGCAGACCCCGCTGAGCATCGACGTCCGGCGGGGCGCCGTCGCGGGCCTCGCCGCGCTGCTGGCCGACCGGCGCATCTCCGGCGGCGGCGACGTCGCGGTCGTGGTCGGCCCCGGTCAGGGTCAGCGCATCGTCGACCTGATCGGCGCGTCCCTGGAGCGCGCCGAGTTCATCAACATCGAGGGCGGCACCCTCGAATCAGCGCTCGACCTGGGGCAGCGCCTGCGCGGGCGCAACTACGACGCGGTCGTCGGCATCGGCGGCGGCCGCACCATCGACACCACCAAGTACGCGGCGTCGCGGTACGGCATTCCGATGGTCAGCGTGGCGACCAGCCTCGCCAACGACGGCATCGCCTCGCCCATAGCGACCCTCGACCACGACGGCGGGCGGCCCTCCTACGGCGTGCACATCCCGCTGGCGGTGGTCGTGGACCTCGACTTCGTCGAGGCCGGGCCGGACCGGCAGACCCGCTCGGGCATCGGCGAGACGCTGAGCAACGTCAGCGCCATCGCCGACTGGGAACTGGCCCACCGGGTACGCGGCGAGCCCGTCGACGGGCTCGCGGTGGCGATGGCCCGGTCCGGGGCCGAAGCGGTGATCAACCACCCGGGCGACGCCACCGACGACGGCTTCATGACGCTGCTCGCCGAAGCCCTGATCACCACCGGCCTGGCCATGGCCATCTGCGGCACCTCGCGGCCGTCCAGCGGCGGCTGCCACGAGATCTCGCACGCGTTGGACATCCTGCGGCCGGGCACCGCGGCGCACGGCGAGCAGTGCGGCGTCGGCGCGCTGTTCTGCACCTACCTGCGGGCGTCGGTCGACAAGGCGTACGAGCCGAGGTTTGCGCAGCTCAACGCGTGCCTGAAGCGGCACGGCCTGCCGCGCACCCCCGCCGACCTGGGCCTGACCGCCGACGAGTTCGCCGACGCGGTGGAGTTCGCCCCGCGCACCCGCCCCGACCGCTACACCATCCTCGAACACCTCGACCTCAGCCGCAGCGAGCTGGGCGGGCGGGTGGCAGACTACGCGGATGCCGTCCACTGACACGCTGACCACGCCCCGTCCCCGGGTCGCCGACTTCTACGCGGTGAACCGGGGCGGCGGGCTGTTCTCCGAGGCGTTCAGCCAGCGCCTGGGCGCGGTGTTCGCCCTGGTCGCGGCCCGCATGGGGCTCAAGCCGACGCACCTGACCCTGCTCAACCTGGTGCTCGGCATCGCCGTGTCGGTGGTGCTGGTGCTGCGCGCCCAGGACGGCACGGCCGCGATCACCCCGCTGTACGGGCTGCTCGCGCTGCTCGGCTGGCAGGTGGCGTACTCGCTGGACTGCGCGGACGGGCAGCTGGCCCGGGTGACCCGCCAGGGCAGTGCTGCGGGCGCCCGCATCGACATCCTGTGCGACGTGGCCTCGCAGATCCTGCTGGTCACCGCCCTGGTGGCGGTGGGACGGCCGCCGCTGTGGCTGGGCGCGCTGTTCGCCGCCTCCTGGATGGTCAACCTCGTCACCAGCGTGCTCGCCACCCAGGGCGACGCGAACTCGATGATGACCTCGACCTCGCTGCCGGTCCGCATCGTGAAGCTGGTCCGCGACTACGGCGCGGTGATCTTCGTCGCCGGGCTGGTACTGACCCTGGCCCCCGCGCTGACGATCTGGTTCATCGCCGCGTTCACCGTGGTCAACTTCGGCTTCCTCCTCGCCAGCATCACCTTCACCGCCCGCACGGCGCTACGCGGCTGACCCCTTCCGCAACTCTTAAAGACTTGTGCCCTCAGAGCTGCTCTGAGGGCACAAGTCTTTAAGAGTTGCGCCCGGTCAGGGGCGGCGGGTGGGGAGGGAGTCGTAGACGGCGAGGAGTTGGCCGGTGACTACGTCGGGGTGGAAGGTGGTGAGGTAGCGGTGGCGGGCTACGTCGGTGAGGGTGGGGGCGGCTTTGAGGGCGTCGGGGAGGGCGGCGGCCCAGTCGTCGACGGTGGGCGGGACCGCGAAACCGGCGTTGTCGATCAGGTACGGGATGCCGCCGAGGTTGGTGCCGATCACCGGGCGGCCGTTGGCCAGGGCCTCGATGATCGCGGTGGGCAGCACGTCGTGCCAGGTCGAGGGCACGGCGATCATGGCCGAGGTACGCAGCACGGCGCGTACGCCCATGCGGTCCAGCGGGCCGAGGTATTCGACGTCGGCGCGCTCGGCGGCCACCTGCTCGGCCAGCGGGCGCAGCTCGCCGTCCCCGGCGATGCGCAGGCGGCCCAGCGCGCCGTCCGGGTGCCGCCGCCAGGCGTCCAGCAGCAGGCCGAGCCCCTTCTCCGGGGAGAGCCGGGCGGCGAAGAGCAGGCCGTCCCCGGCCGCCGGGGGCGGACCCGGGTCCTCGACCGCGTTCGGCTTGACCGTGATCTGGCCGTCGGTGATGCCGTAGTCGCGCAGGTGGTCGGCGATGGCGGCGGTCAGCGCGATGTAGCGGTCGACCGAGCGCCAGGTGGAGCGGTGTACGGCCAGCGTGGTCGCCATGATCGCGCTCTGCGCCGTGGAGCCCCGGTAGCACTTGTGCTTGATCGCGGGCAGCGCGAACGCCCTGCCCCGGCACTCGTGGCAGGCGTGGCCGTCACGGAAGTACAGGCCGGGCGCGCACACCTGCCGGTAGTTGTGCACCGTCTGCACCACCGGCACGCCGTGCGCGTGCGCGGTGCGCACCACCCAGGGCGAGAGCAGCGGGTACGGGTTGTGCAGGTGCAACACGTCAGGGCGCTGTTCACGGAGCAGCCTGGCCAGGTCCTTCTGTGCCGACGGGGCCCAGATCGGGGAGATCGGCAGCAGCACCTTCTGCGCGGCCGACAGCGACGGGATGTCGTCGGAGCTGCGCAGGAATGGCAGCACGGTGACCCCGGCCGCCTCCAGCTGCGCGATCTCGAGGTCGACGATGACGTTCTCGCCCGAGGGCAGCTCGGAGCGGTACCGATTGTGGGCGACCACGACCTTCAACGGTTTCCTGCTCTCTGCTCGGCTGACCCTAGAACGGTAGCGTTAGCTCCGTGCCCGAGTTGCCCGAGGTGGAGGCGCTCGCCGCGTACCTGCGCGAGCGAGCGGTAGGCCAGCGCGTCGAGCGGGTCGACGTGTCGGCGATCAGCGCCCTCAAGACGTTCGACCCGCCCCTGTCCGCGACCCACGGACTGATGATCACCGGTGCCGGCCGCCACGGCAAGTTCCTCGACATCGAGCTCGGGGACCTGCACCTGGTGATCCACCTGGCCCGCGCGGGCTGGCTGCACTATCGCGACGCGTTGCCGGACACGCCGCTCAAACCGGGCAGCGGCCCGATCGCGCTGCGGGTGCGGCTGTCCGACGGGTCGGGCTTCGACCTGACCGAGGCCGGGACCCGTAAGAAACTGTCCGCGTACCTGGTGACCGATGTGAACCAGGTGCCCGGTGTCGCCCGGCTCGGACCGGACGCGCTGGGCCTGGACCTGGCTGGGCTCGGCGAGGTGCTGAAGGGGCGCAACTCCCAGATCAAGGGTGTGCTGCGCGACCAGCAGGTGCTGTCCGGCATCGGCAACGCGTACTCCGACGAGATCCTGCACGTGGCGCGGCTGTCGCCGTACGCGAGGGCGGACCGGCTGACGCCGGAGCAGCTGGAGAGCCTGCACAGCGCGATCCAGCAGGTGCTGACGGAGGCGCTGGACCGCTCGGTCGGGCAGAAGGCGGCCACGCTCAAGGCGGAGAAGCGGGCCAACCTGCGGGTGCACGGGCGAACCGGGCAGCCGTGTCCGGTCTGTGGCGATACGGTGCGCGAGGTGTCGTTCGCCGATTCCAGCCTGCAGTACTGCCCGACCTGCCAAACCGGTGGAAAACCGCTCGCAGACCGCCGACTTTCCAAACTCCTGCGCTAGTGTCACGCACAGCCCAGTTCGTATAGTGTCCCGGTCCTGGAGTCTTCGGACGTCGCCGACACGGTGTCTCCGCCGACCCCGGACAAACCATGCGAGACTGAACGATGTGGGCGACACCCGTCCTGCCGCACGTTCCGACCGCAGGGCTGAAGCACCTGCCGGCGCCACCGGGCAGGATCGTGACGCACGGGAGGACCCAGGTGAGGTGACGACGAGCCTGAAGCACCCGACCACCGTGCCAAAGCGGTCGAATGTCCCGGATTACGTAGCCGACCGATACGAGTTGCCCCCCGTGCCGAAGACCAACGGCGTCGCCCGCAACGCGTTCGCCCGGGGCACCGCGCGCCGCGCCCGCTGGCACCGCCCGTACATCCTCTGCCTGGTCATCGGCGACCTGCTGTGCGCCGCGGCGGCGAGCTGGACGGCGATCACGCAGTTCGAGAGCAACCGGGTCACCTCCGGTTTCGACCGGGAGATCCAGTTCCAGCTGGTCGCGTACGCCTTCATGCCGCTGATCTGGCTGCTGCTGCTGTGGGCCAACGGCGCCTACGACCGCCGCGTCATCGGGCTGGGCACGGACGAGTTCAAGCGGGTGTTCCGGTCCACGATCGCCGTCGCGGCGACCGTCTCCTTCTTCGCCTTCGGTTTCCAGAAGGGCGGCCCCGGCGAGGGCCTGTCCCGCGGCATCGTGGCGTTCGTGATCATCGCCGCGATGACCTACATCTTCGGCATGCGATTACTGGCCCGCCGCGCCCTGTACGTGGTGCGCCGCCGCGGCAGGCTCGCCACGTACCGGATGCTGCTGGTCGGCTCGCTGCCCGAGACGCTGTTCGTCTACAAGGTCGTCTCGCGCAACCCGAAGGCGGGCCTGGTGCCCGTCGCGATCCACCTCTCCGAGCACCTGCCGGCCTCCCGCCGGGCGCAGGCCCCCGTGCCCGTGCACTACGGCCGCAACCTCGTCGACCTCGTACACGAGCTGCGCGCCGACACCATCGCGGTGTGCGGCTCGGCCGGCGGGGAGCCCGACGAGCTGCGCCGCCTGGCCTGGCAGCTGGAGGGCACCGGCATCGACCTGGTGGTCGCACCGCAGCTCACCGACATCGCCGGGCCCCGGGTGCACATCCGCCCGATCGAGGGCCTGCCGCTGCTGCACGTCGAGGAGCCCAAGCTCTCCGGCATGGCCTGGCTGGCCAAGAACCTGCTGGACCGGGTCGCCGCCTTCCTCGGCCTGCTGCTGCTGGCCCCGCTGCTGCTGGTCATCTCGCTGGCCATCTCGATCACCGACCGCGGCCCGGCGTTCTTCCGGCAGCTGCGCGTCGGCCACGAGGGCAGGGTGTTCAAGGTGTGGAAGTTCCGCACCATGTACACCGACGCCGAGGAGCGCAAGAGCAAGCTCGAAGCCCAGAACGAGGGCGACGGCATGCTCTTCAAGATCCGCGACGACCCGCGGGTCACCCCGGTCGGGCGCTTCCTGCGGGCCAGCTCCATCGACGAGCTGCCGCAGCTGATCAACGTGCTCAAGGGCGAGATGTCGCTGGTCGGGCCACGGCCGCTGCCCGCCGACGACGGCGACTACCTCGGCGACGTGCGCCGCCGCCTGCTGGTGCGCCCCGGCATGACCGGCCTGTGGCAGGTCTCCGGCCGCTCCGACCTGAGCTGGGACGAGGCGGTCCGGCTGGACCTCTACTACGTCGACAACTGGTCCCTGGCGTACGACCTGAGCATCCTGTGGCGCACCGTCGGCGTCGTGCTGCGACGCAAGGGTGCGTACTGAGGAACGCGCGAGAACGGCCGGGCGGCTCGCGAGCTGCCCGGCCGTTCCGCTGTTCAGGCAAAGATCTTGGCCAGATCCAGCTGGTACGGGAACGGCATGGCGCCGCTCATCATGCCTGTGTGCTTCTCCTCGACGTCATAGCCAGCGGGACCGGGCTGGGTCAGCACCAGGATTTCTCTGGCTCCGGGCTCGACAATCCAGTACTCAGCCACGCCGACCATGGCGTAACCGGCGCGCTTGAGCACCAGGTCGTTGCTGGGGTTGCTGGGAGAAACCACCTCCACGACCAACTGCGCCGCGGCCGGTGGCAGCGCCGCCATCGAGCCTCCGAGCAGGTCGACGTCGAAGATCACGAGGTCGGGAATGAAGTACGAGGTGCCGTCGCGGCGCAATACCCCAAGGTTCTCCCCGACCACGAAATCCGAGGGTGCCTGCGCTTCCAGTGCCCTGCGCAGGCGATACAACGTCGTGAAGTGAGGCATGGGCGGTGGTGGGGTCACGAGCAGGGTCCCGTCGAAGATCTCGTACCGGTAGCCGTCGTCGGGCGAGTCGCGCAGATCCTCGAACTGCCAGGCGCGCAGCGGCTCAGACCGGAGCAGCGGATGGGTCATCGTTGTCACCCCTCCTCTCTATCGGTGCCCGTGTGACATCTCCAGAGTGCAGCACGAATCAGCGGTGAGGAAGCTTCCCCAGGTCAAATAGGGGACCCCGAAGGCTTGCCGCGTACCCTGCCGAACCCGGTCCGCGCACAAGTCCTTCACAACTGGGACTGAGGATGGGCACAGGTGACCGTTAGAGTCCCTGGTCATGAGTGAACGTCGCGTCCTGGTGGTGGAGGACGATCCCACCATCGCCGGGTCGGTGATCGCCCGGTTGCGGGCCGAGGGCTTCGCGGTGGCGCACGCCGGGACGGGGCCCGCCGCTGTGGAGGCCGCAGGGCGGCTGAAGCCGGATCTGATCGTGCTGGATCTGATGCTGCCGGGCTTCGACGGGCTGGAGGTCTGCCGCCGGGTCCAGGCGCAGCGGCCGGTGCCGGTGCTCATGCTCACCGCCCGCGACGATGAGAACGACCTGCTGGTCGGCCTCGCCGTGGGTGCCGACGACTACCTCACCAAGCCGTTCTCGATGCGGGTGCTCGCCGCGCGGGTGCACGCGCTGCTGCGCCGGGCCGACCGGTCCACCGCGCCGGACGCCCCGATCAAGCTCGGCCCCTTGGAGATCATCCGGTCAGAGCGCCGGGTGCGGCGGGACGGGGCCGAGGCGCACCTGACCCCGACCGAGTACGACCTGCTGGTGTACCTCGCCGAGCGGCACCGGGCGGTGCTGCCCCGCGAGCGGCTGCTGTCCGAGATCTGGGGCTGGGCCGAGGGCTACGGCACCCGCACGGTCGATTCCCACATCAAGGCGCTGCGGCGCAAGCTGGGGGCCGACCTGATCCGCACGGTGCACGGAGTCGGATACGCCCTGGAAGCCGAACCCACGTGATCGAACGTGTCCTCGACTGGCTCACCCACCCCATGTACCGGGTGCTGGGGCCGCTGATCGTGCTGTCCAACCGGGCGCTGGACCGGCTGCCCCGGCCGCTGGACCCGTTCCGGTCGATCAAACTGAAGCTGGCCATCCTGCTCGCCATCTCCGGCGCGACCGGGCTCGTGGTGTTCTGGGGCAGGCTCGGGTTCATCAACTGGCCGGTCGCCATCTCGGCGGGGCTGGTCGGGCTGATCACGCTGCAGGTGCTGGCGCACGGCATGACCAAGCCATTACGCGAGATGACCGCCGCCGCGCGGGCGATGGCCCGGGGCGACTACAGCCGCCGGGTGCGCGCCACCAGCCGGGACGAGGTGGGCGAACTGGCCCGCGCGTTCAACCTGATGGCGGCCGACCTCGCGGCCAGCGACCAGCAGCGGCGCGAGCTGATCGCGAACGTGTCGCACGAGCTGCGTACGCCGATCACCGCGCTGCACGGGGTGCTGGAGAACATCGTCGACGGCGTGAGCAGCGCCGACCCGGCGACCCTGCGTACCGCGCTGGCGCAGACCGAGCGGCTGTCCCGCCTGGTCACCGAGCTGCTGGACCTGTCGAAGGTCGACGCGGGCGCGGCCTCGCTGCGCCGGGTGCCGATGCCGGTCGCGGAGTTCCTGGCCCGGGTCGTCGACGAGGCACGCCTGAACGCCCCCGCCACCCGGTTCCGGCTGCGCGACGTCGTCCCGCACACCATCAGCGCCGACCCGGCGCGCCTGCACCAGGTGTTCGCGAACCTGCTGGAGAACGCCGCGCGGCACAGCCCGGCGGGCGGAGTGGTCACCGTCAGCGCCCGCCCGACCGGCACGCAGACCGTCTTCGAGGTGCTCGACCAGGGAGTGGGCATCGCGCCCGCCCTCCGGGAGCGGGTCTTCGAGCGTTTCACCAGAGGTAAGAGCGCCGAGTCGTCCGACGGCGGCACCGGTCTCGGCCTGGCCATCGCCCGCTGGGCGGTGGAGCTGCACCACGGCACGATCGCGATCGTCGACCCGCCTGGCGGGACCGGCTGCCGCGTACGCATCACCCTGCCCCAGAAGCCCGCACCTCATCAGTCGCCCGCAGAAGTCGGAGCCAACGATGTCAGACACCTCTCCGGACAACCCACCGCAGCCTGACGAACCATCGCCACCTGCCGTGGAGTCGCCCCCGCCGGCGAAGAAGGCACCGGCCCGCAAGCGCACCCCCGCGAAGGCGGCCAAGGCCGCCGCGGAGCAGGCCGACCCCACCCCGCCCGCCGTCACGGACGACGACGCCGCCGACGCCCCTGCGGTGGACGCCGCCCCTGCGGTGGACGCCGCGCCGGCTGCGGACGCCCCCGGCGCGTGGACCGCGCCTGACCCGGCGGTTTCGGTGCCCGCGCCCGTCCCGCCGACGCCGGGCGCGGCTGCGACGACCGCGACGGCTGCGGTCCCGGCTGCGAGCGCCACGGTCCCGCCGCAGACCTATCCGGCCGACATGGCCCGGTTCTCGCCGCTGCCGCCGCCCCCGCCCGGTTTCCTGCAGGCTCGCTGGCAGGGGCCCGACTACGCGGGCGGCCCGGCGGCCTGGGTCGCCGCGCTCATCGGTGGCCTGGCCACCGCGATCGCGCTGCCGCTGAGCCGTCCCGGCATCGGCTGGCTGCTGGTGGGCCTGGTCATGACGGGTGCGGTCTGGCACGCGGCGCGCTTCGGCCCGAAGCCGGACACGAAGGTCGAGCGCTGGGTCCGGGTCGGCTGGGCGGTGCTCGCCGTGGCGCTGCTGGCCGTCGGCACCTTCCGCGACGCGGGCTGGCTGTACGTGTTCTGCGTGCTCGGCGCGATCGCGTGCGGTTCGCTGGCGGTGGCGGGCGGGCACTCGGTGCGGGCCGTGGTCGTCGGCGCGCTGGCGGTGCCGCTGGCCTTCTTCCGGTCGATCCCGTGGCTGGCCAAGGGTGCGCGCGCCTGGCAGCAGACGCGGGAGAAGAGCGGCACCACGGGCCGGATCGTGCTGTCGCTGGTGGTGACGTTCGTCCTGCTGGTCGTGTTCGGCGCGCTGTTCGCGTCGGCTGACGCGGCGTTCGCGACCATGCTCGGCGACATCCTGCCCGAGATCAACGCCCGCGCGGTCTTCCGGGGCGTGCTGTACACCCTCATCGGCGGACTGATCACCGCCGGTGCGATCTTCACCGTGCTGGCCCCGCCGGACCTGTCCGGCCTGGAGCGGCCCGCCACCCGGCGGATCGGCCGCATCGAGGTCGCGCTGCCGCTGGGCGGCCTGGTGCTGCTGTTCGGCGCGTTCGTCGTCGTGCAGCTGCGCTTCTTCTTCGGCGACACGGCGTACATCCAGAAGGCCACCAAGCTGACCTTCTCCGAGTACGCCGTGCAGGGCTTCGGGCAGCTGCTCGTGGTGACGATGCTGACCCTGGTCGTCATCGGGCTGGTCTCGCGCTGGGCGTCGAAGGAGAACAGCCGGGACCGGGTCCTGCTGCGTACGCTGCTCGGCGCGCTCGTGCTGCTCAGCATGGTGATCGTCGGTTCGGCGGTCTGGCGCATGTGGCTCTACCAGAACACCTACGGCTGGACCCGCGAGCGGCTGTTCTTCGGCTCGGTCGAGCTGTACCTCGGCGGCGTGTTCATCCTGATCGCGATCGCCGGGTGGAAGCTGCGGGCCACCTGGTTCCCGCGCGCGGCGGTGGCGGGCTTCGCCGGGCTGCTGCTGTTCCTGGGCGCGGCGAACCCGGAGCACTTCATCGCGGAGCAGAACGTCGAGCGCTTCCAGAAGATCGACTTCTGGTACCTGCGGGCACTCGGACCGGACGCGGCACCGGCCCTGGCCAAGCTCCCGGAGCCGTACCGCAGCTGCGCCCTGAGCTGGATGATCCGCGACCTGAACGCCAACCCGGACCAGTGGTACTCCTGGAACCTCAGCCGGGCCCAGGCCGAGAACCTGCTGGACAAGGTCCAGGTCATGCCCGCCTCGAAGGCCTGCAGGGAATCCGAGCGCCTCAACGACTCGCGCCGGTGATCGACGCCTGCCCGTCGCCCCCTTCGCACGGGGCGACGGGCAGGCACCGCGCGTCTACAGTCTGATCCGTGATCCCCGACAGCGCTTTCGCCCTCCAGGGGCTGGTCAAGAGGTTCGATACCAAGGTCGCCGTCGACGGGGTGGACCTGGCCGTTCCGGCGGGCTCGTTCTTCGGCCTGCTCGGCCCGAACGGCGCGGGCAAGACCACCACCCTGTCCATGGCCGTCGGCCTGCTGCGCCCGGACGCCGGGCGGGCCCTCGTGCTCGGCCACGACGTGTGGCGCGATCCCGTCCGGGCCAAGTCGCTGATCGGTGTGATGCCCGACGGCGTACGCCTCTTCGACCGCCTCGACGGCACCGAACTGCTCACATACCAGGGGCTGCTGCGCGGCATGGCGCCCGACGTCATCGACGCGCGGGTGACCGAACTGCTGGACGTGCTGGCCCTGACCGACGCCGGGCGCACCCTGGTCATCGACTACTCGGCCGGTATGAAGAAGAAGATCGCGCTGGCCTGCGCGCTGCTGCACGCGCCCCGGCTGCTGGTGCTCGACGAGCCGTTCGAGGCCGTCGACCCGGTCAGCGGCGCGGCCATCCGCGACATCCTCACCCGCTACGTCGCCGGTGGCGGCACCGTCATCTTCTCCAGCCACGTGCTGGAGGTGGTGGAGCGACTGTGCACCCACGTCGCGATCATGGCGAACGGCCGGATCAGCGCCGTCGGCTCCCTCGACGAGGTGCGGGCCGGGCGGACCCTGGAGGACGCGTTCGTCGCGGTGGTCGGCGGGCGCGTCTCGACCGGCTCGGAGCTGTCATGGCTCTGACGTTCGCCCGCCTGAAGCTGCGCGTGTTGCGCAACGGCTTCCGCGGCCGCCCCGGCAAGATCGTCCTGTTCGTGGTCGGGCTGCTGGCGGCGCTGTTCTACGGCATCCTGACGGCGCTGTTCTTCCTGATCCCGTACGTGCCCAACGCGCCGGACTGGGGCGCGGTGGTGCCCGCGTTCGGCGGGGCCGTGCTCGTGCTCGGCTGGATCCTGATGCCGCTGGTCTGGTTCGGCGTCGACGAGACCCTGGAACCCGGCCGCTTCGCGCTGCTGCCGCTGCCCCGCCCGGTGCTGCTGCGCGGCCTGCTGATCGCCGCGCTGCTGGGGGTGCCGGCGTTCGGCACGCTGCTGGCGACGTCGGGCCTGGCGATCGGCGCGGGCGTGGGCGGCGGCCCGCTGCCCGCCGTGACCGCGGCCGTCGGCGTGGTGCTCGGCCTGCTGCTCTGTGTGGTCGCGAGCCGGGCCGTGACCAGCGGGTTCGCCCGCGCGTTACGGGCCCGCCGCACCCGGGACATGGCCGCCGTGCTGCTGGCGGTGCTCGCCGCGTCGCTCGGCCCGCTCCAGTTCCTGCTCACCTCGGGGGCGCAGCAGGTCGGGATGCAGCGGCTGGCCCCGATCGCCGACGTGCTCGGCTGGACTCCGCTGGCCGCGCCGTACGTGGTGGGCCTCGACGCGGTGCAGGGTCGATGGGCGGCGGTGGCGGCCCGGCTCGCCATCACGGTGGTGACGATCCTGCTGCTGGCGTGGTGGTGGTCGAGTTCGCTGGAGTCGGCGATGGCCGGCACCTCCGGCGGCGGCGAGGTGCGGACGCGTACGGTCACCGGCGCTCCGGTCGCCCGGTTCTTCGGCCGGGCCCGGCTGCCGCGCACCCCGTACGGCGCGATGGTGCAGCGCGAGCGGCGCTACTGGGTGCGCGACGTGCGGCGGCGGGCCAGCCTGATCACGTTCACCGTGATCGGGGTGTTCCTGCCGGTGGTCATGAACCTCGGTCCGGGCGCGGCGGGCAACGTCGTCGCGCAGAGCGTGAACGGCGGCTCGATGGTGCTGGTCGGCGCGCTGGCCGGGCTCGGCATCGCGAACCAGTTCGGCTACGACGGCACCGCGTACGCGACGCACGTGGTGGTGGGGGTGTCCGGCCGGGTCGAGTTGCGGGCCAGGGCGGTGGCGTACTCCTGGTACATCGTGCCGCTGCTGCTGGCCCTGGCCGTGCTCAACGCGGTGCTGCGCGGGGACCTGCTGCTGCTCCCGGTCATGTTCGGCACCCTGTTCGCCGCGTACGGGACCGGGCTGGCCTGCGCGATGCACGCGTCGGTCTGGGCGGCGTACGCCCTGCCGGAGAACCAGAACCCGTTCGCGATCAACACCGGCACCGGCGTCGCGAAGAGTTTCCTGGCGATGGGCGCCTGGTTCGCGGGCATGGTGCTGGCCGTGCCGATCGTGCTGCTGGTGGTGCTCGGCGGCTCGGTCGGCGCGGTGCTGGCGCTGCCGGTCGGGCTGGCGTACGCGGCGGGCGCGATCTGGCTTGGACTGATCACCGCGGGTGACATCCTCGACCACCGGCAACCTGAGCTGCTGGCGACGATCACCCCGCGGACATGAGCGGTTAACCTACGAATCATCGGCTGGTGGTGCAGCTCACCGAATAATCGTTGGAGTTACTGGGCCTCCATACGATGTAATAGTGGGTATGAGCATCATGAAGAAAATGGGGACGCGGAGCCGCAGCGCCGAGCAGATCCACCTCGAGCGCACCCATGCCGAGCGCGCGCAGCGTCGCCGCGCCGCGGAACTCGGTGACCCCATGGCAGCCGTCTTCGTACGCCTGCACTGAGACGTTTCTCCTCCTCCAAGAGCGTTGCGGCCCCTGTCGCGCCATCCGGCGACAGGGGCCGCGATGCGTTCAGGGCCCTGGGCAGCCCGGCGACGTGAACCCACCTCCCGTATTCCGGTCGCGCGTGAGTACCGGTACGGTGGGCACGGCCGCCACCCCTGCGCTCATGACCCCTGCGTGACTTCCGCACGGCGTCAGCCAGGGCTGGCGAAAGAGAGGGAGGCGTGCGCGTATGACGTCCGAGGCACCGCAGCAGCCCGGCTGGCCGCCGGCTGACGCAGCCGACCGCAAGAGTGGATTCGGCCTGTTCGAGGCGCCCCCCGCGCCCGACGAGTTCCCGGTCTTCACTCCCTACGGCAGCGCGCCGGAGGAGGCGTTCCCGCCGGACTCGGTCGCCGAGCAGGCCCCGCCGGCGTTCAGCGGCTTCCCCGCCGAACCCGCGGCCCCGGCCGCCGACGAGGCTCCATACGTGCCGGCCCCGGCCGTCGTGCCGATCCCGGGCGTACGCCACGAGATGTCGTCCGCGTTCGCGGCGCACGAGCCCTTCGTCGGCTCGACTCCCCCCGCTGAACCCGACTGGGCGACGCCCCCGGCGCAGCCGGACTGGGCCACGTCACAGGACTGGTCCACCCCCGCCGAGCAGCCCTGGCAGGCCGCACCCGCCGCCGAGCAGCCGTGGGAGCAGGCCGCCGCCGCGCCCACCCCCGAGCAGGCCTGGCCGGACTACTCCGACTTCGACTCCGGTTTCCCCAAGCCGCAGGAGCCCGCAGCCGCTCCCGAGCCGCCCCCGGCGACCGAGTCGGTCTCCTGGGCCGCGTTCGCCGCCGGCGAGTCGCACAAGCCCAGCGCCCCGTCCGGGCCGTGGACGCCGCCGCCCGCGGTCGCCGCGCTGATGGACCCCGAGCCGGAGGCCCCGGCCGCACCGGCCTACGAGCCGCCCGCCGCCTACGAGCCCGCGCCGTCCTACGAGCCGACGCCGTCGTACGAGTCCTCGTCATACCCGACGAGCTCGTCGTACGAGGCCGCGCCGCCGTTCGAGCCGACCCCGCCGCCCGCGTACGAGCCCGCCTCGTCCTACGAGCCCGCGCCGTCGTCCTATGAACCGGCTCCACCGCCCGCCTCGTCCTACGAGCCGGCTGCGCCGTCGTCCTACGAGCCCGCCTCGTCCTACGAGCCCGCCGCGCCGTCGTACGAGACCGCTGCTCCGTACGAGCCTGCCTCGTCGTCTTACGAGCCTGCTTCGTCGTCGTATGAGCCCGCCGCGCCGTATGAGCCCGCGCCGTCGTCCTACGAGCCCGCCTCCTCGTATGAGTCCGCGCCGTCGTCATACGAGCCGGCGTCCTCGTATGACCCGACGCCGCCGCCCGCTTACGAGCCCGCGCCGTCTTACGAGCCCGCCGCTGCGGCTCCGGTGAGCCCGCCGCCGAGCGCCGGTCCGGTGAGTTCGCCGCCCGCGCCGACCACCCCGGTGAGCACGCCGCCCGCCATCCCGGTCACCCCGCCGCCGGGCGTCGCGCGCGCCTCGGCCGGAGTCGCCTCCGCAGCCGTGCCGACCGCCAGCCGGGTCAGCCCTGCCGACGACGTGCCCGCGACGCCGTCCAAGACCCAGGGCCGGGTGTACGGGTCGGCTACGGTCTCCGCGCCCGCCGAGCCGGAGATGCCGGCGGCCGCGCCCGTGTCGCCCCCGCCGCCACCGGCGCAGCCCGCGGCAGGTGCCGCGCGGGCCACCGCCCGCGTGACGGTGCCCAGCGCGCAGTCCGGTCCGGTGGAGCCGCACGCCGCCCCGCCGATCACCCGCTCGTCCACCGTGTACGGCGCGCCCGCCCGCCCGGTGGAGCAGCCCGCCCCGGCACAGCCCGCTCCAGCCGCGCCCGAGCAGTCCGCGCCGCAGAGTCCCGCTCCCGCGCTCGCCCAGCGCCAGCCGCGCCAGCACACGTTCGGCGACCTGCTCCAGCCCGCCGCGACTCCGCAGGCCGCCGCCGCGCCGCCAGCCGCTCCCCCGGCTCCGGCCGGGCCGCAGCCCAGCGTGTACGGCAACCCGCCCGCGTCCCCGCCGGGGCCGCCCGCCCGCGGTCCGATGCAGCCACCGGCCCGGCCGTCCGGCCCGCCGCCGGGTGCGGGCTTCGTGCCCGGCCAGCGCCCGCCGATGGACTCGCCGCCGCCCCCGGCCCAGGAGCAGTCGAAGTTCGACAAGTTCAAGCCCGACGAGACCGGCACCGGTGCCGTCGAGATCAAGCCGGTACGCACCGGCCGCGTGATCGTCATGGTGGTCATCGGCTGCGCGCTGCTGCTCGCGGTCGCCTTCGGTGTCCTGATCGGCGTGCAGAAGCTGATGGGCGGGGAGGACGCGGACCCGGCCTTCGGCGTCGGCGACTGCCTCAAGCAGTCGGGCAGCGCGGCGGTCGCCTCCGCGTGCACCGAGCCGGACACGTACAAGGTCGTCTCGGTCGCCGCCGCCAAGGAGGACTGCGAGGACAAGACGCAGCCGCACGTCACCGTGGGCAGCAAGGTGCTCTGCCTGGTGCCGAACACCGCCGGAGGCACCCAGCCGTCCACGGCTCCGTCGGGCCCCGCGACCACCCCGACGCCGTGACAGCAGATCATCCGTAAGTGACGAAAGGCCCTGTGGTGCTGACCACAGGGCCTTTCTTTTCGCCTTATCTCGTTCGCGCCGTGTCACCCCTGGACACCAGACTGGGCGCATGTTGCGCGACTCCCTGCCCGCGAGGCCCGAAGCACGCCGGATGCTCGTCGGCACCCTCTTCTCCGCGCTGGGCCGGGGGCTGACGCTGCCGTTCCTGTTCATCTACCTCACCGACGTGCGGCACCTGTCCGGCACCACCGTCGGGCTGCTCATCGGCTGGTTCGGGCTGCTCACCCTGGCGGTCGCGCCGCTGTCGGGCTCGCTGATCGACCGGTTCGGCGCGCGCCGGGTGGTCATGCCCGCGCTGCTCATCGAGGCCGTCGGCGTCGGCTCGCTGGCCCTGGTCGGCAGCACCTGGCAGGCTGCGGTCGCGCTGACGCTGAGCGGCCTGGGCGCGTCGACGATCTGGGCGGGCCAGAACACCATCCTCACCTCGATCACCGGCGAGCAGGAGCGGCAGCGGGTCTTCGGCCTGCAGTTCGCGCTGCTCAACCTCGGCATCGGCATCGGCTCGGCGACCGCGGGCAGCATCGTGGACACCGCCCGGCCGGGCACCTTCCAGCTGATCTACGTGCTGGACATGCTCTGCTACGCGGGCCCGTTCCTGATCCTGCTGACCCTGCCGAAGGTGGGCGGGCGGCTGGTGGAGACGCCGACGCTGACCGCGACCGGCCGCAGACGGGGGTACGCAGAGGTGCTGCGGCACCGGCCGTTCCGCCGCCTCATGATCTTCAGTGTGCTGCTCACGGTTTCGGGATACGCGCAGCTCGAGGTCGGATTCACCGGTTTCGCAACCAAGGTCGCGGGCGTCACCCCGCAGGTCATCGGGTACGCCTTCACCGCCAACACGGTCGTGATCGTTATCGCGCAGCTGATCGTCATCAAGAAGCTGCAGGGACGCAGCCGCACCCGGGCACTGGCCGCGGTCGGCGGCGTGTTCGGCCTCGCCTGGCTGGTGCTCGGCGCGGCCGGTTACGTCGACGGCAGCAACGCCGTGCTCAGCGCGATGATCGTGATCCTCTTCGGCGCGGTCTTCGCGGTCGGCGAGACGATGCTGTCGCCGGTCAGCCCGGCCCTGGTCAACGTGCTCGCCTCGGACGAGCTGCGCGGCCGGTACAACGCGCTGTCCTCGATGGTGTGGGGCATGTCCGCGATCGTCGCCCCGGTCAGCGCGGGCCCGCTGCTCGGCGCGGGGCTCGGCGGGGTCTGGATCGCGCTGGTCACGATCGGCACGCTCGCCGCGTCGCTGGTGGCCCTGTCGCTGCGCAAGCTGATCACCCCTGAGCAGGACGGCCGCGCCGCCGAGCCGGTGCCCGCCGCGCTGGCAACACCCGTCCCGGCCTGACCGGTACGACAGGTCACACCCCGTCGCCGAGTAGCCCGCAGCATGATCGGGCAGAATGATCTGATGCGGGTACGAGCGCCGGAGCTGCGCGGACGAGGCTGGTTGAACACCGGCGGCAAGGACCTCAAGCTGGCCGACCTGCGCGGCCGGATCGTGATCCTGGACTTCTGGACCTTCTGCTGCATCAATTGTCTGCACGTGCTCGACGAGCTGCGCCCGCTCGAAGAGAAGTACGCCGACGTGCTGGTGATCATCGGGGTGCACTCGCCGAAGTTCGAGCACGAGCGCGACGCGGACGCGCTGGCCGCGGCGGTCGAGCGCTACGGCGTGGACCACCCTGTGCTCGACGACCCGACCATGGACATGTGGCAGCAGTACGCCGCCAAGGCCTGGCCGACCCTGTCGGTGATCGACCCCGAGGGCTACGTCGTGGCGAACATGGCCGGCGAGGGCCACGCCGAAGGGCTGCGCCGCCTGCTGGACGAGCTGATCGCCGTACACGAGGCGAAGGGCACCCTGCACCGCGGCGACGGCCCCTTCGTGCCCCCGCCGCCCAGCGACACGCTGCTGCGCTTCCCCGGCAAGGCACTGCCGCTGCCCGACGGCACCGTGCTGGTCTCCGACTCGGCCCGGCACAGCCTCGCCGTGCTCGACGCCGACCTGTCGGCGGTGCTGCGCCGCGTCGGCACCGGCGGTCGCGGGCGCGCCGACGGCGGCCCGGCCGAGGCGAGCTTCTCCGAGCCGCAGGGCATCTGCCTACTGCCGTCCGACGTCGCGGCCGTGGTCGGCTACGACGTCGTCGTCGCGGACACGGTCAACCACCTGCTGCGCGGCGTACGCCTGAGCGACCTGGTCGTGACCACGGTGGCCGGCACCGGTCGGCAGTGGCGGTCCAGCCTCGACGACCACGCGCACGACGCGCGGGCCATGGACCTGTCCTCGCCGTGGGACGTCGCCTGGTACGACGGCAAGGTCATCGTCGCCATGGCGGGCACGCACACGCTGTGGTGGTTCGACCCGGTCAAGCGCACCGTCGGCCTGTACGCCGGAACGACCGTCGAGGCGCTGCGCGACGGCCCGCTGGACCAGGTGTGGATGGCGCAGCCGTCCGGCCTGTCGACCTCGCCCGACGGCAGCCGCCTGTGGCTGGCCGACGCCGAGACCAGCTCGCTGCGCTGGATCGAGGACGGGCAGATGCACACCGCGGTCGGGCAGGGCCTGTTCGACTTCGGGCACGTGGACGGCCCCGCCGACCAGGCGCTGCTGCAGCACCCGCTGGGCGTGTGCGCGCTGCCGGACGGCTCGGTGCTGATCGCCGACACGTACAACGGTGCGGTCCGGCGCTGGCAGGACGGCCAGGTGTCCACCGTCGACAGCGGCCTGGCCGAGCCCAGCGACATCGTGCTCGACGCCGACGGCAGCGTGCTGGTGGTCGAGTCGGCGGCGCATCGGCTGGTCCGGCTCGCCCCCGCGGCGGCCGGTGTCGTGGACGGCGGCCGGCACAAGGTCGAGCGGCCGCCGTCGCCGCTGGCCCCCGGCACGGTCACGCTCGACGTCATCTTCACGCCCGCGCCCGGCCAGAAGCTGGACACCAGCTTCGGCGACCCGACCCGGCTGGAGGTGTCCGCCTCCCCCGCCGAACTGCTGCTGGACGGTGCCGGAGTGACCTCCGGCCTGACCCGCGAACTGGTCCTCAACCCGGCCGTCCCGCAGGGCGTGCTCCAGGTCGTGGCTCAGGCTGCGACCTGCGACGCCGACGCCGAGTTCCCCGCCTGCCACCTCACCCGCCAGGACTGGGGCGTCCCGATCGTCATCACCCCCGGCGCCCCCACCCGCCTCCCCCTGATCCTCCGCGGCCTCGACGCCTGACCCCGGTCAGGGGAGGAAGGGAGTGAGGGGGACTTCGGCGTGGTGGAGGGCTTCGCGGATGGCGCGGGCCAGGACCACGGCGCCGGGGGTGTCGCCGTGTAGGCAGATGGAGTCGACGGCGTGCGGGAGCACGGTGCCGTCCAGGGCGATGACCCGCTGGTCGACCACCATCAGCAGGGCTCGGGCCACCACCTCCTCCTGGTCGGTGATGATCGCGCCGGCTTTGCTGCGCGGGAGCAGGGTGCCGTCGGCGCGGTAGGCGCGGTCGGCGAAGCCCTCGGCGTACACCGGAACGACCGCGTCCCCGGCCGCTGTCGCCAGCGGCGAGCCGGGCGCGCACAGCACCGGCAGCCCGGTCGCCAGCGCCGCGTCGACGATCGCGTCGATGTGCGCGGTCGCGTGGTAGAGCGCACCGTGCGGCTTGATGTACCGCACGCGGGTGCCTTCGACCGCGGCCAGCGCCTGCAGCGCCCCGACCTGGTAGATGATCTCGTCGCGGAGCTGGCTGAGGTCGTACTCGATGAATCGGCGGCCGAAGCCGGCCAGGTCGCGGTAGCCGACCTGCGCGCCCACGGTCACGCCCTGCCGGGCGGCCAGTTCGCAGCTGCGGCGCATCGTCGACGCGTCGCCCGCGTGGAAGCCGCAGGCGACGTTGGCGCTGGTCACCACGTCGAGCAGGGCTTCGTCGTCACCGAGCTCCCAGCGGCCGAAGCCCTCGCCGAGATCAGCGTTGAGATCCATGGAAGAACACCCTAGTGCCTGGGCGGGATGTTACCGGCCTCACGCGCGGGGGCTACGCGCCAGTAACCTACGGTGTCGTAGCCTGGAGGGTATGAATGGCACCGCCACCCCGCAGCGTCTGCGCCCCGTCGACATCGGCAAGCCGCGGATGCGTGGCTGGCTGCATGCGTACGCCTTCTTCGTCGCCCTGGTCTGCGGCGTCGTCCTGGTGACGATCGCCGCGTTCCGGCCCGGCAGCACGCCCGTGATCAGCGTCGCGGTCTACAGCCTCACCGTGTGCGGACTGTTCGGGGTCAGCGGGCTCTACCACCGGCGGGTCTGGAGCGAACGTGGCTACCAGACCATGCGGCGGCTCGACCACGCCATGATCTTCATCTTCATCGCGGGCACGTACACACCGTTCTGCCTGCTCCTGCTGCCGTCCGGCGAGGCGGCACTGCTGCTCGCGCTGGTCTGGGTCGGCGCGCTGGGCGGCGCTGCCATGTCGCTGATCTGGCCGCACGCGCCGCGCTGGGTGTCCGCGCCGCTGTACCTCGCCCTGGGCTGGGTCGCCGTCGCCGTGCTGCCCGACATCCTGCACAACGGCGGCGTCACCGCGCTGGTCCTGCTCCTGGTAGGCGGCCTGGCCTACAGCGTCGGCGCCGTCTTCTACGCCCTGCGCCGCCCCAACCCCTGGCCCACCGTCTTCGGCCACCACGAGTTCTTCCACGCCTGCACCCTCGTAGCCGCCATCGCCCACCACATAGCCATCTACTTCGCCCTCTTCGCCTGACCCCCTCGCCTCCAACCCCCTCACCCCCGACCCGCGCCCACCCCGCGCCAAAGCCGCCCACCATCTGTCGCAACTCTTAAAGAGTCGCGCCCATAGGCACCTCCTGAGGCCGCGACTCTTTAAGAGTTGCGGCAGGAACGGGCCGGCGCCGCGCGGGCCGCGCGCGGTGGTGGGGGGTGGGGGTGGGGAGGGTCAGGCGCGGGCGGTGTGGGCGGCTACGAGTTTGGCAGTGTCGGTGACGGGCCAGTCGGACTCTGGCTGGTGTACGGCGATGCCGCAGGTGCGCAGGCCGTCGGAGTCCACCTCGCCGCCGCCCGTGTCGAGCTGCTCGGACAGCTGGGAGATGGTCGGGTTGTGCCCGATGACGAGGACGTTGCGGAACTCCGGTTCCACGGTCCGGATCAGGTCGAGCAGGTCGCCGGGCGCGCCGTCGTACAGCTCACGTTCGTAGCGGACCACCGGTGACCCCGCGCCGGCCAGCGCGACGGCGACCGAGTGCCAGGTCTGGCGGGTACGCCGAGCTGGCGAGCAGAGCACGAGATCGGGCACGTACCCGTGGTTGACCATCCAGGCCCCGGCGGCGGCGGCGTCAGCGTGGCCGCGGTCGGTGAGCGGGCGGTCGGTGTCGGACAAGCCGACCGGGCGGTCGGCCTTGGCGTGACGCAGCAGCACCAGAGTGCGTGGGCGCGTTGCGGCGCCGGTCAGCGGAGCCATGTGCTCAGCTTGCCGCACGCGGCGCGGTTGCGCATCCCAACTTCGGCGATAACAGCCCGGCACGCGGCTGACGCCCCGCGCCCAGCGCTGGGACGGGAACGGCGCCCCCTCAGCCGAGGGGACGCCGTTCACCTATTCGTGGGATGGGCGCGAGGTGTGGCCGGAGCCGCACCCCGTGGGGTCAGAAGGAGGCCTCGTCCAGGTCCATCGGGTCGAGCGTGGCCAGCTCGACGATGCGCCGGTCGGAGCCCAGGCGCGGCAGCACCTCGCGCGAGAAGAAACGCGCGGTGGCCACGACACCGTTGTAGAAGGCCTCGTCGCTGCCCGGCTCGCCGGACAGCTTGCGCAGCGCCACCTCGGCGCGGCGCAGCAGCAGCCAGCCGACGACCAGGTCGCCGATGGCCAGCAGCAGGCGGCGGGAGTGCAGGCCGACCTTGTACAGCGCGCGCGGGTCGTCGCCCTGCGACTCGGCCAGCCAGCCGGTGAAGGTGCCGAGCATGGCCTGTACGTCGCCGAGCGCGGCGGCGAGCGAGGCCCGCTCCTCCTTCAGCTGGCCGTTGCCGGCCTCGTTGGTCAGGAACTCCTGGATCTCCCCGGCGACCGACATCAGGGCCCGGCCGTTGTCCCGTACGATCTTGCGGAACACCAGGTCGAGGCTCTGGATCGCGGTGGTGCCCTCGTACAGCGAATCGATCTTCGCGTCGCGGACGTACTGCTCCAGCGGGTAGTCCTGCAGGAAGCCCGAGCCGCCGAAGGTCTGCAGCGACTCGGAGCTGAGCAGCTCGGACGCGCGCTCGGAGCCGCAGCCCTTGACCAGCGGCAGCAGGAAGTCGTTGATCTTCTCGGCCCGCTTGGCGGCCTTCTCGTCACCGGCGGCCTTGGCCATGGCGACCCGGTCCTGCCAGTACGCCGTGTACGCGACCAGCGCCCGCAGGCCCTCGGCGTACGACTTCTGCAGCAGCAGCGAGCGGCGTACGTCCGGGTGCTGGGTGATGGCGACCCGCGGTGCGGTCTTGTCGGTCATCTTCAGCAGGTCGGCGCCCTGCACCCGCTCCTTGGCGTACGCCAGGGCGTTCAGGTAACCGGTCGACAGCGTCGCGATGGCCTTGGTGCCGACCATCATGCGGGCGTTCTCGATGATCAGGAACATCTGGCGGATGCCCTCGTGCACCTCGCCGACGAGCCAGCCCTTGGCCGGAACGCCGTGCCCGCCGAAGGTGGTCTCGCAGGTCGTGGAGACCTTGATGCCCATCTTGTGCTCGACGTTGGTCACGAAGACGCCGTTGCGCTCGCCCAGCTCGCCGCTCTCGGCGTCGAAGTGGAACTTCGGCACGACGAACAGCGACAGACCCTTGGTGCCCGGAGCGCCACCCTCGGGGCGGGCCAGCACGTAGTGAATGATGTTGTCCGACATGTCGTGCTCGGCCGAGGTGATGAAGCGCTTCACACCCTCGATGTGCCAGGAGCCGTCGTCCTGCTTGACCGCCTTGGTGCGGCCCGCGCCGACGTCGGAGCCCGCGTCGGGCTCGGTGAGCACCATCGTCGAGCCCCACTTGCGGTCGACGAACAGCTCCGCCCACTTCTTCTGCTCGTCGGTGCCTTCGAGGAACAGCACGTGCGCGAACGACGGGCCCGAGCCGAACATCCAGACCGGCGCGTTCGAGCCGAGCACCAGCTCGGCGAACGCCCAGGTCAGGGTGCGCGGGGCGGAGCTGCCGCCGAGGGCGGGCGGCAGGTCCAGGCGCCAGAACTCGGAGTCCATCCAGGTCTTGAAGGACTGCTTGAAGCTCTCCGGCATGGCGACGGTGTAGTTCGCCGGGTCGTACACCGGCGGGTTGCGGTCGGCGTCGGCGTAGCTCGCGGCCAGGTCGACGCGCGCCATGCGGTCGATCTCGTGCAGCACGCTGCGCGCGGTGTCCGCGTCGATGTCGGCGAAGTGGCCCTCGCCGAAGGGCGTGTCGAAGACCTCGAACAGGTTGAACTCAAGATCACGCAAGTTGCTCTGGTAGTGGCTCATTCTTCCCGCCCTCAGCGCATTCAGTTACCGACCAGTAAGTACGACTCTATTACTCACGAGTAACCATCGGCAAGCAAACTCCCGACATCTCCCCACCCACACCAGGTGAAATCCCCCACACCCGCGCCTACCCGCTTAGCGCGCCCGTCGACTCGCTCCGCGGATGAAGATCACTGTTTGTGGTCAAAAGGTGGGGTGTGGCCGCAGATCTTGACCGCAAACGGCGATCTTCCCTCGCCAGCCGAACGGACATACTCCCCATACCGGACATGCGCAAGCGACCACGCCGCCGGAGCGCAACCATTCGGCAGCGGCGTCGTTCTTCCGGGTGACGCGCGGGCACCCTCGCCCCGCCCGCCACAGGGGAGGAAGAAAGATGATCGAGAATCTGCGCAAGCTCATGTTCGAGCCGCGCTTCCCGGTCCGCTACATCGGCCGCCACCGGGCGCCGAGCGCACTGCCGGTGCTGAATCTCGCGGTCCGGCGCGGCCGGTCCACCTCGGTCGCCTAGTTCGCCGCGCCGAGTTCCCAGCTCGGCACCGAGGCCAGGGTGGGCTGCGACGGACCCGCGTACTCCATCAGGATCAGCGCGATGTCGTCGTCCAGCCGGTTGTGCACCCACTCCATCAGCGCCGACTCGACCGAGGCCAGGCCGTCGCCCACGGTGCCGTGGCCGAGCAGCTTCCAGGCCCGCTCGGTGATCGGGAAGAACTCGCCGTCGCGCCGCGCCTCGGCCAGGCCGTCGGTCAGCAGCAGCAGCCGGTCGCCCGGCTCCAGCCGCTCCACCCGGCTGCGCACCACCGGCATGAACCCCAGCGGCGGGGCGGGCGAAGGCGGATCGAGGGTGATGACCTCACCGCGCCGGATCAGGATCGGCGCGGGGTGGCCGCAGTTCACGATGGTCAGCGTGCCGCCACGCTCCTCGACCAGGCACGCCGTCACGAAGTCCTCGTCACCGACGCTGCGGGCCACGGCCCGGTCCAGGTCGGCGACGATCGCGCGCAGGTCGGCCCGTTCGAAGGCGACATGGCGGTACGAGCCCAGCACGATGCTCGCCGTACGCACCGCGTCCAGGCCCTTGCCCCGCACATCCCCGATGATCATGCGTACGCCGTACGGGGTGTCCAGCGCCTCGTACAGGTCACCGCCGATGTCGGCCGCCGCGGTCGCGGAGATGTAGCGGCCCGCCACCGCCAGCGCGCCCACCTTCGGCCCCAGCGGGCGCAGCACGGCCTGCTGGGCGATGGTGGCCAGCTTGGCCAGCTCGGCGATCCGTTCGGCCTGCCGCTGGCGGACCACCGCCACCAGCGCCGCGATGCCGGTCGCCAGACCGATGCCGACGACGTTGATGAACGCCGACAGGTCGTCGGCGCTCATGCCGAAGAAGGCGAACACGGTGCCCACCGCCGTCGCGACCACCCCGGCGACCAGCACGGCCTGCCACGGAGCGAACACCGCGGCGAGGAACGGCACCGTCGCCATGAGGCCGACGAAGCGGGCTTCACGGCCGTCGGCCAGCTCCACCGAGCTGATCAAGAAGAGCAGCACAAAGGCCGCGCCGAGTCCGGCGCGGAATCCAGGGCTTAGCGGGCGGCCGCCCGACAGGGCAAGTGGTATGCGTACGGCAACCAGCATGCCTGATCAACTTCGCTACACCGCTCAGATTGTCTCGTCGGCGGAGCGCATTCTGTACGGTCGGGTGAGACGCTCTTTCACGTTTTTTCAGAAACTGTTTGGCTGGTTGTCGGAAACGAGCAGCGTGCGCCCGATCCGCGCGCGACGGCCGAGGTCAGGCCGTCGGCCACGTCCGCCAGTTGAGGTACGACCGCGACGCCGTCGGGCCGCGCTGGCCCTGATAGCGCGAGCCGTTCACGCTCGACCCGTACGGGTGCTCGGCCTCCGACGACAGCCGCAGCACGCAGAGCTGGCCGATCTTCATCCCCGGCCACAGCCGGATCGGCAGCGTCGCCACATTGGACAGTTCCAGCGTCACGTGCCCGGAGAAGCCCGGGTCGATGAAGCCCGCCGTCGAATGCGTCAGCAGCCCCAGCCGGCCCAGGCTCGACTTGCCCTCCAGCCGCGCCGCCAGCTGGTTGCCCAGCGTGACGACCTCCAGCGTCGAGGCGAGCACGAACTCTCCCGGGTGCAGCACGAACGGCTGCCCGTCCTGCACCTCGACCATGGTCGTCAGGTCGTCCTGCTGCTCGGCCGGGTCGATGTGCGTGTACAGGTGGTTGTTGAACACCCGGAACAGGCGGTCCAGCCGGACGTCGATGCTCGACGGCTGCACCAGGCTCGGCTCGAACGGCTCCAACTCCAGGTGGCCGGACTTGATCTCGGCCACGAGGTCCCGGTCGGATAGCAACACGCAGCGGAGCCTACCTTCCGCCCCTCCACGGCCGCGATTTCGCCGCTCATACCGGGCCGAACGGGCGAATTTTGCTCCGTCGCCGCAGTCCACGAGGGCTTCTTCGGCCGACGATCACCCGATAGGGGACGCACCGCGTGTCTCGATGGCGCACTAGAACATGTGTTCGATAAAGTCCACCGCATGGCAACCTGGACCGCATTCGCCGCCGCCACGCCGTGGCTGGCCTCGTCGATCCGCGCCCTGCTGCACCAGTACGGGCCGGGCATGGGCTACCTGGCGACCGTACGGGCCGACGGCGGGCCGCGGGTGCACCCCGTCTCCCCCATCGTCACCGACGAGGGCCTCTACTGCTTCGTGATCGACTCACCGAAGCGCCGAGACCTCGAACGCGACGGGCGCTACGCCCTGCACGCCTTCCCCGCCGAGGACAGCGACGTCGAGGCGTACGTCAGCGGCCGCGCCCACCCCGTCACCAGCATCGCCACCGTCGAGCGCCTGGTCCGCCTGCACCGGGCCGCGCCGACCGTCGACTGGCGGCTGTACGAGCTCACCGTCGAGTCCGCGCTGCTGCACCGGCACGAGGCGGGCGCCTACCCGACCACCTGGCGCGACACGTCGGCGGACAGGAACGGGCCGACCCACGACAGCCGACCCCGCAAGCCTTTCCTCCAGCTCGTGGCGGCGTAGTGGAGAACGCGGCGAACTGCCGCCGTCACCTACGTGCACGCGGGGCGTGACGTCAGGTACAGTGGTGGCCGCTCGCGGGTGTAGTTCAATGGCAGAACATCAGCTTCCCAAGCTGACAGTGAGGGTTCGATTCCCTTCACCCGCTCCACGGAGAAAAGCCTGGTAGGACGCGAGTCCCCACCAGGCTTCTCTATTCTCCGCCGGCTTGCCCGTCATGCGGTCAGCCCACGTGCAGCACGAGGATCTCGTGGTCGGCGAGCGCGGTCAGCTGGTCCCGCAGGATCCGCAGGCCGTCGCGAGCGGCAGTGGCAGCCTCTTCGAACCCGTAGTCCATCGACGCGAAGTGCCGCAGCAGCTCGTCGTCACCATGAACGGCGGGATCCAGTCGCGGCAGGAGCACCCGGTGTGCCGGTGTGATCGGCAGCGTGAGGCTGAACGAGGAGTTGATGATGTCGAACTCCGCGCGGTGTTCGGACGCGAACAGGTCAGCCCCTCGCTCCTTGAGGTAGGTCAGCAGGTGGACCATGCAGTAGCCGGACCAGCCGTAGTCGTCGGCGACCCGGCGGCCGACCAGCCGCAGGGTGTCGCCGGGCAGCTCGTGGCCGCCACCGGCGACGTCCTCGTACGTACGGTCCGACCGGGCGTCGCGTGCGGCGGCGAGCTGTGCGGCGGCCACCAGCCGGGCGATGTCCGAGCGGTCGAGGACGTGGAAGCTTGCTATCGCGGACACGGGTCACTTTCCTGCTGGGCGGGAGCCGTCGTGGCAGTACGCGGTGGTGTGCACGCCGGGCGGGGCGGTGTCGGTCGCGAAGCCCGTGACGAACGCCGCCCCCAGCGAGAGCACGCCGACGATCGCACCGACGGCGAAGTCGCGCGACTTTATCGAGTCGGTCTCGACGATCGTGGACAGGCTGCCCAGGAAGACGATGAACCACGGCACGACGCCGAGGAACGCGGCGCTGAGATACCACGCCTGGGCGCAGCCGCCGAACTGTGAACGCCCCAGCAGCAGCATCACCGCCGCGGGACACAGTCCGACCAGGACACCCGCACTCCGCCGCAGCCACCTCGACGCCCCCATGCGCGGCAGGCTACGCCGATGGCGCGCGACCGTGGGGGCGGTGCTGTTCAGCCCGCGAGGACCTCGGACAGGGTCGCCGGTGCGAGGTCGCGCTCGGCCAGCCCGCGCAGGATGTGCGGCAGGGCCTCGTCGGTGAAGCGGGCGTTGGCCTCGGTGACGTGCAGGATGACGATCGAGCCGGGTTTGACCTTCTTGAGTACGGCGTTGACGATCGGGCGCCAGCCGGTGGCGAACGGGTCGCCGCTGACGACGTCGCCGTCGACGACGGTCAGGCCCAGTGGAGCCATGGCACGCAGCGCCGCCCGGTCGTGACACAGGCCGGGGAAGCGGAAGTAGCGGGTCTGGCGTCCGCCGTACGCCTCGATGATTGTGAAGGTCTTCGCGACGTCCTCGGTCATCGCGGCGGGGGCGATGCGCGGCAGGTTGTAGCAGCCGCTGGTGAAGCCCTGGTGGCCGAACGTGTGGTTGGCGAGCTCGAAGCGCGGGTTGGCGGCGAGGCGTTCGGTCAGCTCGGGGTAGCGCTGCACCCACTTGCCGGTCAGGAAGAACGTCGCCGGGACCTGCTCGCGCTCCAGCATTTCAATGATCTTGACATTGGCGTACGAGGTGATGCTGCCGTTCCTGAGCTGCGCCAGCATGCGGTCGGTCATGTCGGCGTCGAAGGTCAGCGCGACCAGGTTGCCGGTGCGTGGTCCGTGGTTGACGACCGGCGGCAGCAGCCCGGCCTTGGTCTGGCCGGGCCGCAGCGGCTTCGTGATCGGCGACGGCGCGGGGACGGCCGACGGGGTGGGCGACGCGACGGCGCTGGGGGACGGCGCGGCCACGAACGCCGGTTCCTGCTCGGCGGGACCGCATCCGGCCAGCAGGACGGCGGTCACGGCGCACAGCAGCAGAACGGCGGAGGGGAGTCGCACGCGGCAATGATGGCAGGAGACGCCCCACCTCGCCGACCGAACCCGAATCGGGCTCAGCGCGAGAGGCTGCCCGCGATCTCGCGGCCCTGCTCGGTCCACGGCGTGGGGCGGCCGGAGCGGTCCATCTTCACCATGACGCGGCGGCCGTCGGCGAAGACCGTCGTGCCGTCCTCGGACAGGAAGCGGAAGCCGTACACGGCGCTGGTCTCGCCCATGCCGTCGAGCCAGAACTGGACCAGGATCGGGCCGGTGCCCCGGACGGGAGCGTGGTAGGTGATGGTGAACTCGCGGACCGCGGCGATCATGTCGGGGCTGCTGGGGACCCCGTTCTGGAAGCTGTAGCCGTGCTCGGCCCAGAACTCCGCCATCGCCCGCTCCAGGATCAGGGCATAGCGGGCGTTGTGCATGAGGCCGACGATGTCCAGGTCGTCGATGTGGACGACGGCGCGGCGGATGGTGCCGGTGGTGGGGTCGAGCGTGGCGGTGGTCATCTGGGGCCCTTCATTCGTACGGCAGCAGGTCGGGGTCGGTGGCGAGCCCGCGCAGGCGGGCGAGCACGGCCTGACGGGCGTCGTCGAGGCTGCGCGCCAGCAGGCGCGAGTGCAGCAGCGCGGCGACTCCGGCCGCGTCGACCTCGAAGGCGAGCCGCCGGGGCACCGTGTCGGGTGGCAGCTCGCCGAGTTCGACGGCCTCGGTGACCAGGCGCTCCAGCAGGGTGATCCACTCGGCGAGGACCACCGCCAGGCGGTCGGGCACCGCGCCGGTGCGGCCGGTGGACTCGAACTCCGCGTTGGCGAAGAAGCAGCCGCCGGGAAGGATCCGTTCGCTGTAGAAGGCCAGGCGGTTCTCGTGCAGCGCGAACAGGCGGCGTACGCCACGGGGCCGGTCGAGGGCCGGGTGCACGATCCGGGCGGCCCACTGCTCGCGGGCGTGCTCGATCGCGGCGAGCTGCAGTTCCTCCTTGGAGGACCAGTGCGCGAAAAGACCTGACTTGCTGACGTGCAGCCGGTCGGCGAGCTGCCCGAGGGACAGGCCGTCGAGCCCGGCCTCGCTGGCCAGCGCCACGGCGGCGTCGAGCACCGCGGTGCGGGTGCGCTCGCCACGGGCCAGGCGGCCGTCAGTTCCGGTCATGGCGTCACCCTATAAAAAAGACCGACCGGTCGTACAGTTTTGTGAGTCGCCTCACCGCTCAAGCGAAGGAAGGGCACCTTCTTGACGCTCCGCGTTGTGGAAGGTGCCCTTCCTTCGTCACGGCGTGACGAGGGTGAGGTGGCGGGTGCCGGTGGCGATGGTGATGCGCTGGCCCCAGGCCATCACGAGATGGTCGGCTTCGACACCGTCGGCGAAGGCGACCAGGCGCTCGCTCTCGCTGGTCAGGGTGAGGCGCTGGCCGGGCCCGAGACGGCCTGCCGTCAGCCGGGCGCCGGTGGCGGGCGACGGCCAGGCCTCCCGAACGAACCAGCACAGCTCGGAGGCGTCAGGGCCCGGCAGCGTGGCGGCGAGGTCACGCATCAGCGCGACCGAACCGCACCAGCCGGTGGCCCCGGTGCCCGTGCCTACCAGCACACCCGACGAGGAGTGCCGTTCCTGCTCGCCCTGCGCGGTGGCGATGACGTAGCGGGACGACTGGTGGGTCTGGTGGCCGACGTAGATCTCGTTGAGGCCCGCGAGCTGCTGACCGTCGTCGAGAGTGGCCACCGCCATGGCGCGCGACTGGGTGGCGGCGCGCCCGGCGAGCACCGCGGGCAGCAGCTTGCCCACCTCGCGGGCGGCGAACCGGGCCAACACCCCCGGATTGCGGTCGGGCTCGGGGTTGACGCCCAGCACCGGCTGCCCGGCCAGATACTTGGCGACGTTCGCCACCAGGCCGTCCTGCCCGACGGTGACCACGATGTCCTCGGCCGCGAACAGGAAACGCGACAGGTCGTCACGGTGTACGTGCCCGCGCCGCCAGTCCGCGGGCACGGCGGCGCTGACCGTGGCCAGCGCCGCCTCCTGCGCGGCGTGCCGCGTCTCCACCTCGGCGATCTCCCTGCCCCGCTCCTTCAGGAAGTACGCCGCGGCGGCACGGGTGCCGTGCCGGCCCAGCAGCTCGTCGAGCTCGCTGCGCCGGGACACCACGACGACCCGTGGGGCGAGCGTCGCGCTCATGCCTGCTCCTCGCCGCGCCTGCCGCCGGCCTGAGCGCCAGTGGACGGGATGCGCTCGCTCCCTGGCTCCGCCTGACGGCCGGGGGATCCGTTCCGCGCGTTCATGGTGTCTCCTGCCCCGTTCAGCGGTCCGACGAGGCCGCACCGAAGCGCGAGAGCAGGTTGGTGACGACATCGGGCGTGACGGTGAGCTGGCCGATCTCCGGCAGCTGTCCGGCCAGCTCGCGCAGTGCAAGGCCCTGCAGCACCGCGGGCGGCAGGTCCCGGTAGGCCGCGAGTTTGGCCGCCTCGGCCTCGCCCTCGGCGACACCCAGCGCGCGTACGCCGGCGGCCTTGGCCTCGGCCAGCAACTGCTCCTTCTCCGCCTCGGCGGCGTTGAGCAGCTTCTCGCGCTCGGCCCGGCCCTGTGCCTCGACGAGCTGCGCGGCGGCGACGAGTTCGGCCTTGCGCCGGGTGTTCGCGCCGTTCTGCTCGACGAGCTGCTGCTCGCGCCGGGCCAGCTCGATCTTGTTCTGGAGCTCGTTCTCGGCGATGCCGCGCTCCTGCTCGACGGCCTGCGCGCGGCGGGCGAAGGTGGCCCGGTCGGCCTCGACCTGCACCGCTTCCCTGGTCGGGGTCTGCAGCGCGCGCTCCAGCTCGGGCTCGGGCCGGATCGCGACGACGCGGGCGCTGACCACCTGTACGCCCAGGTCGGACAGTCGCGGCTCGTTGCCCAGCGCGGCCGACACGGCCTCGCGGACCCCGGCGACCTCGGTCAACGCCTCGGCGAGCGGCAGCCGGGTCAGCAGGTCCAGCGCGGGCTGCTGGGCCAGCTCGGCCAGCAGCGTCGCGATCTGGTCCAGCGGCCGGGCGCGCGCCTTGCCGGTGTACGGATCGATGGAGAAGTCGAGACGGCCGACCGCCACGGCCGGGTCGGCCACCCGGTACGTCACCGTGGCCTGCACCGTGACGTCGGTGAAGTCGCTGGTGCGGGCATGGAACAGCAGCGGCAGTTCGCGGTCGTCGACCGGCACCTCGCTGAGCACGGCGGTCAGCGGGCGGTACCAGAAGGCCAGGCCGATGCCTTCCCGCTTGGCGCGGCCGCGCACGCTGTGGCGCACCCAGTTCGTCGGCGTGCTGCGCAGGTGGCGCATGAAGAAGCGCCTGGAAACGTCGGCCATCGTGATCGCTCTCCTTCGGAGAATTCCCCGGTCCCTTTTTCGTCACGCTGACGATAAGCGCCGTGATACATTCTCGTCAAGGTGGTGATAAATCAGATGGCCGACTTTCCCAGCCCTATGGGCACAGCTTCCGTCACAGCCGATCTGGTCGTGCTGACGGTGCAGGACAACGAGTTGCGGGTCCTGCTGGTGCGCCGGGGCATCGAACCCCATCGGGGCGCGTGGGCGTTGCCCGGCGGCTTCGTGCTGGCCGACGAGGACCTCGACGCGGCCGCCGTACGCGAGCTGCGGGAGGAGACCGGGCTGACCGCACCGGTCGGCCACCTGGAGCAGCTGGCCAGCTACGGGGCCCCCGGACGGGACCCGCGGGGGCGGGTGGTGACCGTGGCATACCTGGCACTGCTGCCGCACCTGCCCGCCCCGGTCGCGGGCAGCGACGCCGAGGGCGCGGCCTGGGTGGCGCTACCCGTCGGGGAACTGGCCTTCGACCACGCGCGCATCCTGGCCGACGGTGTCGAGCGGGCCCGCGCCAAGCTGGAGTACTCCCCGCTGGCGACCGCGTTCTGCCCGCCCGAGTTCACCATCACCGAACTACGCGAGGTCTACGAGACCGTCTGGGACGCCCGGCTCGACCCGCGCAACTTCCACCGCAAGGTGACCAGTACGCCCGGCTTCGTCGAGCCCGTGGGCCGCAGCGTCGCCGCCGACCGCGGCCGCCCCGCCCAACTCTTCCGCCGCGGCCCCACCCACCTCCTCCACCCCCCCATGCTCCGCCCCACCCCCTGACCACCCCCGCCCCACCGCCCCACGGCCTCCGGCCTCCGGCCGCCGTCTTCTGCCGCAACTCTTAAAAAGTCGCGGCCTCAGAGGGTGTCTGAGGCCGCGACTTTTTAAGAGTTGCGCGAGGGGTGAGGGCCGGGGCGGGCCGGGGCGGGCTGGGTCGGGCCTCGGGGGGTGGGTTAGGCGGGGCGGCCGAAGCTGTGGACGGGGGCTGCGTCCATGCGGCGCATGGTGATGGGTTTGCCGGTTTGGGAGGCGTGGACGATCCAGCCGTTGCCGGCGTACAT
The DNA here is from genome assembly GCF_011297335.1 of Catellatospora methionotrophica. Taxonomy (GTDB): domain Bacteria; phylum Actinomycetota; class Actinomycetes; order Mycobacteriales; family Micromonosporaceae; genus Catellatospora; species Catellatospora methionotrophica. Next base: position 144,869 of record NZ_JAAOTJ010000005.1, read on the forward strand.
GCCGACGTGGTGCAGGTCGCTGTAGTAGAAGACGAGGTCGCCGGGTCGGAGGTCGGCGCGGCTGACGGACTTGACGGCGGCGCGCTGTGCCCTGGCGTTGTGGGGCAGCGTGATCCCGGCCTTCAGCCAGGCGGCCTTGGTCAGGCCGGAGCAGTCGAACGTGTTCGGGCCCTCGTCGCCCCAGCCGTACATCTTGCCGATCTGGCTGCACGCGAACGAGATGACCTTGCCGACCGCGCCGCCGGGGTACGTCGTCGGGCAGGGCACCGGGCGCAGCTCGCCGATGCCGCCGTTGCTGGCGTACGCCTGCAGGCGCAGCTTGTTCAGCTTCGTGATCTCCGCCTGGATGCCCTTGGACCGCTCCGCCTGCAAAGCCTCGGTCTTGGCCAGCTCGGCGATCGTCGCGTCCAGTGGCTGCTTCACCGCGTCCAGCGCCGCCTTCGCGGTCAGAGTGTCGGCGATGCGCTCCTTCTTGTCATGCGCGAGCTGGTCGAGCACGAGCAGCCGCTTGGCCATCACGCCCGCGTCGCCGCTCTGCAGGAACGCGTTGACCTGAGCCACGGTGCCGCCCCGGTAGAGCTGGTCGGCGAGCACGCCGATGCGGGCCCTGGTGACCTGCACCTTCTGCTCCAGCGGCGTGAGCTGCGCGGTCAGCTCATCGGCCTTCTTGCGCTGCTTGGCCAGCTTGAGCTTGGTCGCGTTGTGCTCTTCGATGACCGGCTCGAGCTTGACCCACTGCTCGTCGATCTGCTTCTCGATCTCGGCCGGGGTCGGGGCGGCGTGGGCCTGCGCCGCCGGTGCGAGCAGGGCGAGGAGGACGACCGCGACCGTCAGGACGCCGCGGCGTAGGCGTGGTGCGCTGGGGAGCCCCGCGTCGTGGGGCCGATTATGGCTACACACGGGGATTCACGTTAGGCAACACCGTTACAAGAACGCAATTCCGCCGAGGCTGTCGCGTGTCATCAGGGACGTTCTATCCGATCGCGACGAACAGATCGTCGAGCGTGCCGTGGAACTGGTCGTTGTTGGTGGCGACACCCTTGCCGCCGATACGCAGCGGGGCGTCGTTCTCGATGCTCAGGTCGGCCGGGAGGGTGGCCTCGCCCTGCTGCACGCCGTCGACGGAGATGCGCAGCACGGCCCCGTCACGGGCGCACTCGACGGTGTGCCAGCGCCCGTCCGCGACACCCTGGGTGGCCTGCGCGACGTGGATGACGTTCTTGCCGCCCTGCGGCCCGGCCACGACGCAGGAGGGGATGCCCTTGGCCCCGTCGACCTGCAACTTGAACTGCGTCCCGACCTGCGAGTAGCCCTTCTGCAGCACGTTGGCGCCCTTGCTCGTCTCCTCGGGCGCCATCAGCACGGCCGCGCCCCAGCGGAAGGCGCGCAGGCCGGGGTTGAGCGCCGGGTCGGCCCCGGCGTCGAGGATCGCGCGAGGGCACTGCTTGTCGTCCTTGCCGGGGCACGGCGCGGGGAAGCGCACCGCGAAGTCGCCGTCGCGCGGCACCAGCGAGATGTCGCCGCCCACCTGGCTCTCCTCGCGCACGGTGAGCGCACCGATGGTCGAGCCGACGACGCGGGCCTGCTCCAGGCCGTTCGTGAAGTCGAAGACCACGCCGTCGCCGGTGACCTGGGCGGACGGGCTGGGAGCAGCCGCGCTCGGGCTCGGGACCGCCGGGGCGGACGGCGAGGGGGTCGCGGTGGGCGTCTCGGGCTCGCCGCTCGCCAGCCACACCACCAGCACCGTGCCGACCACGGCCAGCAGCACCAGTCCGGCAATGATCGCGGGCCACCGCTTGAATCGCATTCGCTCATATTTACCAGAGCCGCGCCCGCCCCGAACACCCGGTGAACAGCCGTCGCACCTGCCGGAACGGCCCACCTGGGTTGTGGAGAATACTTTCATGTATACGACGCGCACCGGCAACTATTGACTAACCGTACGGCCGAGGGCAGGGTGACCGCATCGGACAGTCGAAGGGAGCCGTACGTGTCACCCCGAATCCCCCTGCGCCGGCTGGCGCTGCTCACCGCGGTGGGTCTGGGGCTCGGCGCCGGCATCACGCCGGTGGCCGCCCAGGCCGAGTCACCACCCACCCGGCAGGACGACTACCTGGCGGCCGCCCAGGAGTACGGCGTACCCGCGGAGGTGTTGCTAGGCGTCTCCTATCTGGAGTCGCGCTGGGACGCCAACGCGGGCGCGCCCAGCACCTCGGGCGGCTACGGCCCGATGCACCTCACCGACGCGGCCTACGTGGCCGCCCTGGCCCCGGCCGCCGAGCCGGAGACCACGGGTGACCCCGCGCCCGCCGAGGACGCCCGTGGCGACGACAGCCGCCCCAAGGCCACCGGGCACCCCGTCGACGCCCCGGCCCCGGCCGAGGCCTCGCTGCACACCCTGCCCGCCGCGGCGGAGCTGACCGGCCTGTCGGCCGAGACGCTGCGCACCGACCCGGTCGCCAACATCCGGGGCGGAGCGGCGCTGCTGGCCTCGTACCAGGACGCGCTCGGCGCGCCGAAGGGCGCGGACACCGACCCGGCCGCCTGGTACGGCGCTGTCGCCCGCTACTCGGGCGCGGACAGCGAGCAGGCCGCGGCGGCGTTCGCCGACGAGGTGTACGCCACCCTGCGCGACGGCGTCGCCCGCACCACCGACGAGGGCCACGCGCTGAGCCTGCCCGGCCGTTCGGTGACCCCGATCAAGGACTGGCTGATCCGGCTCGGCCTGCGCAAGCTCGCCCGGCCCGACGGCATCGAGTGCCCGATCGACATCTCGTGCGAGTCGCTGCCCGCCCCGTACGAGGCGTTCGGCGACGGCGACTACGGCAACCACGACAAGGGCAACCGCCCCCAGCAGCAGCGCATCGAGTACATCGTCATCCACGACACCGAGGCGAGCTGGGCCACCACCCTGAAACTGGTCGCCGACCCGACGTACGTGAGCTGGCACTACTCGCTGCGCTCGGTCGACGGGCACATCGCCCAGCACGTCAAGGTGAAGGACGTCGGCTGGCACGCGGGCAACTGGTACGTCAACGCCAAGTCGATCGGCCTGGAGCACGAGGGCTTCGCGGCGAACGGAGCCTGGTACACCGAGGCGCTCTACCGCACCTCGGCGAAGCTGGTGCGGCACCTGGCGCTGCGGCTGGGCATCCCGCTGGACCGCAAGCACATCATCGGCCACGACAACGTTCCCGGCACCATCACCTCCACCGTCGCCGGGATGCACTGGGACCCGGGCCCGTACTGGGACTGGTCGCACTACTTCGACCTGCTCAAGGCCCCGTTCCGGGGGCTGCCGGCGCCGCTGGCGGGCCACGCCGGGCTGGTCACCCTGAACCCGGACTTCGCCACCAACAAGCCCGCGTTCACCGGCTGCACCGGCGCGGCGAGCAACCCGTGCCCGCTGCGCTCCAGCTCCTCGGTGATCCTGCGGACCGCTCCCGACCTGACCGCGCCGCTGGTGCGCGACCCGGGCCGGTGCGGTACGAAGGCGAGCACGATGCTGGTCAGCGACCACTGCGCGCGGGCCTCGGCGGGCCAGACGTACGCGGTCGCCGAGCGGGCCGGTGAGTGGACCGCGATCTGGTACCTCGGCCAGAAGGCCTGGTTCCGCAACGCCGACGCGGGTCCGCTGTGGAACGTCGGGTTCGTGGTGGAGCCGAAGCCGGGCCTGGCGAGCATCCCGGTGTTCGGGCGGGCCTTCCCGGAGGCCGCGGCCTACCCGGCCGGGGTGCCGGTGCAGGCGGTCAGCCCGCTGGCCCAGTACACGATCACGGCCGGTCAGCGGTATGCGGCCGGGCCGGTGCTCGACGGCGAGTACTACCGTGCCGCCACGTTCGACGGCTCGGGTCCCGGCGACTGGACGGTCATCCGGGGCGCGCAGCAGTACGTGCAGATCCAGTTCGGCCAGCGCATCGGATACGTGCTGCGCTCGGACGTGGTGCTGAAGCCGGCCGTCACGTTCTGAGCAGATAAGGCAGAAGGGCTCCCCGCGATCGCGGGGAGCCCTTCTTCATGCGTCCGTCAGTAGGCGCGGCGGTAACCGGCCACCGGCATCACGTCGATGTACTGCATCCGGACCACGTCACCGGTGTGCGGCGCGTGCACCATCACCCGCCGGCCGCCGACCGTGCCGACGTACATGCCCACGTGGTGCAGGTCGCCGTAGAAGAAGACCAGGTCGCCGACGATCGGGCTGGTCACCTTCTTCGTCTCGCCCCACTGGTCCTTCGTGTAGTGGGTCAGGCTGACGCCCGCCTTGCCGTACGCCCACTGGGTCAGGCCGGAGCAGTCGAAGGTGCTGGGACCGGCGGCGCCCCACACGTACGGCTTGCTGATCTGCTTGCAGGCCCACGAGGCGGCGGTCTGGCCCTTGCCGGAGCCCATCTGCGCCGGGCAGGCCGCGCCGATCTTCAGCGCGCCACCGGAGCCGCCGGAGCCGTACGCCTGCGTGCGCAGCTTCTGCAGGCCGCTCATCTGGCCCTCGATGACCTTCTTCTTCGCGGCCAGGTCGGCGTCCTTGGCCTTCTGGTCCGCGATGGCCTTGTCGAGCGTGGCCTTCTCGCCGTCGTACTTGGCCTTCGCCTCGGAGGTGGCCGAGATCTGCTCCTGCTTGCCGTGCGCGATCTGCTGCAGGATCATCAGCTGGTCCGCGAACTGCTGGGGAGAACCACTGCTCAGCAGCGCGTTGACCTCGGTGCTACGGCCACCCTTGTAGTACTCGGCGGCGATGACGCCGACGCGGGTCCGGGTCACCTCGACGGTCACCCGCAGCGGCTGGAGCTTCGCCTCCAGCGTGGCGGACTTCTTCTGCAGCTTCACCAGGTCGCTGTGGACCTTGTTGTAGTCCTCGACCAGCGGCTCGAGCTTCTCCCACGTCTTGGCGATCTCGGCCTCGATCTCGGTGATCGACGGCTCGGCGTGCGCGGGCAGCGCCGGCACGAGACCGACGAACATGGCCGCGGCCAGCACCAGCGCTCGGGTGAGCGAGCGTGTCGCGGTACGGAGGGGGGTCACCGGAGCTCCTTTTCCGCCGACCGCGGCCGGTGAAGCAGGGGTGAACCGGCTGCGGTGTCCGGTGCGGGGGTCGCGAGGGGTCACGACCCGGCGTACGCACCAGACGGTCACCAACCCTAGGAAAGAAGGTGAGCTGGTTTCAAGCCAAGAGCGGGACAACTTCGCTGAGCTGCACTGATGTCACTCAGCGTGCCCCACGAGCGGGGCGGCTGCGGCACCCGCGACGGCAGGGCTGACCTGCGTGGCGAGCGCCACGGTCACGCAGGGTCAGGCTGCCGTCATACCGCGGACGCCATGATGGCGTTGAGCACATCGTCGAGGGTGACCACGCCGACCGGCAGCTGGCCCTCGCTCACCAGCACGATGTGCCGCCGCTCGCGGCGCATCGACAGCAGCAGCTCGGCCAGCGACCGGTCCGGCGGCACGATCGCCAGCGGCCGGACCAGCGCGGCCGGGATCGGCTCCCGGCGGCTCGCGCCCTCCAGCCCGATCACGTCCTTGATGTGCACGAAGCCCAGCACCCGCCGGGTGCCGCGGGCCACCACCGGGAACCGCGACCGCCCGGTGCGGGTGGCCAGCACCTCCAGGGCGGCCGGGGAGGTGTCGTCGGTGACGATGGTGACCGACGACCACGGCCGCAGCGCGTCGGCGGCGGTGCGCTGGTGCAGTGCCAGCGCGCCCGCGATCCGCGCGTGCTGCTCCGGGTCGAGCAGACCCTCGGTGTGCGCCTGCTGCACCAGACCGGCCAGTTCCTCGGCGGTGAAGACCGTCTTGACCGCGTCGGCGGCCTCGACCCGCCACAGCCGCAGCACCTTGCGTGAGGCCCACTTCATGGCCACCAGCAGCGGCTTGGTGGCGATGCAGAACGCCAGCATCGGCGGGCCCAGCCAGAGCACGCTGGCCTCCGGCCCGGCCAGCGTGATGTTCTTCGGCACCATCTCGCCGATCACGGTGTGCAGGAAGACCACGATGAGCAGCGCCAGCACGAAGGCGATCGGGTGCTGCATGTTCTCGGGCAGGCCGAGCGCGTGGAACGCGGGCTCGATGAAGTGGGCCAGCGCCGGTTCCGCGATCGCGCCCAGCGCCAGCGAGCACAGCGTGATGCCCAGCTGCGCGCCCGCGATCATCAGGGGGATCTGGTTCATCGCCGACAGCGCCCAGGCAGCCGGGCGCGAGGTCTGCGCCTTCGGTTCGATGACGGTACGCCGGGAGGCGATCAGCGCGAACTCCGCGCCGACGAAGAACGCGTTGCCCAGCAGCAGTGCCGCCGTGATCAGCAGGTCACTCATCGTCGTCGCCCGCCAGCCGGACCAGGCGAACCTGCTCCACCCGGTGCCGGTCCATCTCCACCACGGTGAACTCCCAGTCGTTGGCGACCAGGGCGTCGCCCACCACCGGGATCCGGCCCAGCTCCGCCATCAGGTATCCGCCCAGCGTCTCGTACGGCCCCTCGGGCAGCCGGAACCCGGTCTGCTCGTCCAGCTCGTCCTCGCGCAGCATGCCGTCGACCAGCCAGGTCCGCACGCCGCCGGGAACGGTCACCTCGATCGATCCCGACTCCTCCTCCTCGGCGGTGTCGTGCTCGTCGGCGATCTCCCCGACCAGCTCCTCGACCAGGTCCTCGATGGTGACCACACCGTCGGTGCCGCCGTACTCGTCGACGACGATGGCGAAGTCGGAGCGGCCCGCCCGCAGCGCGGCGACCACCTTGTCCAGGTCGAGCGAGCCCGGCACCAGCACCGGTTCGCGGGCCACGGCGGCGACCGTGGTCAGCGAGCGGCGAGCGGGCGGCACGGCGAGCGCGTCGGTGACCGACACGACGCCGGTGACGGTGTCCAGCGTCTGCTCGTACACCGGAAAGCGGCTGTGCCCGGTCTCCCGCGCGGCCTCGAACAGCTCCGCGACGGTGGCCGACCCGGCCAGGCCCACCACGTCGATGCGCGGGGTCATCGCCTCGGCCGCGTGCTTGTCGCTGAAGCGCACCGTGCGCTGCAGCAGCAGGGCGGTGTCGGTGGGCAGCGCCCCGGCCTGCGCCGAGATCGCGGCCAGCAGGCCCAGCTCCTCGGGAGAGCGGGCGCTGGCCAGCTCCTCCTGGGGCTCGATGCCCATCCGGCGGACCAGCCAGTTGGCGGTGCCGTTGAGAATGAAGATCATCGGCTTGAACGTGCGGGAGAAGACCCGCATCGGCCCGGCCGTACGCAGCGCCACCGGCATCGGCCGGGACAGTGCCGCGTTCTTGGGCACCAGCTCGCCGAACAGCATCGAGAACAGGGTCGCGATGCCCAGCGAGATCACGTGGCTCAGCCCCGCGGACACGCCCAGCGGCTCGACGAGCGGCCGCAGCGCGGGCTCGGCCAGGTAACCGGTGAGCAGCGCGGTCAGCGTGATGCCGAGCTGCGCTCCGGAGAGCTGGAACGACAGCTCCCGCAGTGCGCGGCGCACCGTACGCGCCGGGCGCTCGCCCCGGTCGGCCCGGGTGTCGATCTCCGCCCGGTCGACCGTGACCAGCGCGAACTCGGCGGCCACGAAGAAGGCTGTGCCGACCGTGAGCAGCACGAAGAACAGAATGGGCAGGATTGCCGACAACGCGTCGATGACGAGATCACCTCAGCGCCCGATTCTGCCAGAACCCGTCACCCCACCCGCCTTCGCGGGCACGCCCACCCCCACCCACCTGCCGCAACCGCCCTCGCGGCCCAAGCCCCCGCCACAACTCTTAAAGAGTCGCGCCCTCAGCACGTGGCCGAGGGCGCGAGTCTTTAAGAGTCGCGGCCCGGGTGGCGCGCGTCGCGCGTCGCGCGGCGGGCGGGCCGCGCGGTGGGCGGATGGGTGGGGGTCTGGGGGTCAGGGGGTGGGTTTGACGGAGCGGAGGAGGACGGTGGCTACGTCGATGACCTCGACGTCTTCCTCGCCCTTGGAGCGGACGCCGTCGGTGATCATCGTGGAGCAGAAGGGGCAGCCGACGGCGATCGTCTTCGCGCCGGTGGCCAGGGCCTCCTCGGTGCGCTCGACGTTGATCCGCTTGCCGATGCGCTCCTCCATCCACATACGCGCGCCACCGGCGCCGCAGCAGAACGAGCGCTCCTCGCGGCGGCCCATCTCCAGGATGCCGGTGCCGCCCCCGGCGGACGTGGTGGTGCCCGCGCCGATGGCCGCGCCGAGCACCTCGCGCGGCGGGGTGAACACGCGGTTGTGACGGCCCAGGAAGCACGGGTCGTGGTAGGTCAGGCCGCCGTCGACGGGTGCGACCGGGGTGAGCTTGCCGGTCTTGACCAGGTGGGCCAGCAGCTCGGTGTGGTGCACCACCTCGACCTCCAGCCCCAGCTCCTTGTACTCGTTGCCGAGGGTGTTGAAGCAGTGCGGGCAGGTCGCGACGATCTTCAGCGCGCCGGACTCCTTGATCGTCTCGACGTTCTGCTGGGCGAGCATCTGGTAGACGAACTCGTTGCCGATCCGGCGGGCCGGGTCACCGGTGCAGGTCTCGTTGTTGCCGAGGATCGCGAAGTCGACCCCGGCCTCGTTGAGCAGCGTCGCGACGGCGCGGGTGGTCTTCTTCGCCTTGTCCTCGAACGCCCCCGCGCAGCCGACCCAGAACAGGTACTCGAAGCTCTCGGTCTCGCCGACCCGCGGCACCGGGAAGTCCAGGCCCTTGGTCCAGTCCTCGCGGGTGTTGGGCGGCGCGCCCCACGGGTTGCCCTTGTTCTCCAGGTTGCGCAGCATCGCGCCGGCCTCCGACGGGAAGCTCGACTCGATCATCACCTGGTAGCGGCGCATGTCGACGATGTGGTCGACGTGCTCGATGTCTACCGGGCACTGCTCCACGCAGGCACCGCACATGGTGCAGGACCAGAGCGCGTCCGGGTCGATGATGCCCAGCTCGGACGCACCGCCGATGAGCGGGCGCTCGGCTTCGGCCAGGGCGAGCACGTTGACGCCGGCCAGCTGCTCGGCGGTGCCCTTCTCCTCGCCGGACAGGTCCTTGCCGCCACCGGCCAGCAGGTAGGGGGCCTTGGCGTACGCGTGGTCGCGCAGCGACAGCACGATCAGCTTCGGCGACAGCGGCTTGCCGGTGTTCCAGGCGGGGCACTGCGACTGGCAGCGGCCGCACTCGGTGCAGGTGGAAAAGTCCAGCAGGCCCTTCCAGCCGAAGTGCTCGACCTGGGAGACGCCGAAGGTGTCCTTCTCCGGGTCGGCCTCTTCGAGGTCGATCGGGGCACCGTTGGAGGTCATCGGCTTGAGCGCGCCGAGCGCGGGAGCGCCGTCGGCGTTGCGCTTGAAGTAGATGTTGAAGAAGGCCAGGAAGCGGTGCCAGGCCACGCCCATGGTGGGGTTCAGGCCGATGGTGATCGCCCAGCCCATCGACACGACGATCTTCACCAGGGCGGTGATCGTGATCGCGGTCAGCGAGGCGGGCAGGATCGCGCCGAGGGCGTGCGAGAGCGGCGTGGCCCAGGCCGGGTGGTGGAACAGGCCGGCCGACACCTTGAACCCGCGGATCAGGAAACCGAGGACCAGCACGGCCAGGATGACGTACTCGACGAAGAACGCCTGCCACATCGTCGACCCGGCGAAGCGCGAGCGCGAGGTGCTCGACGGCAGCTGGCGCAGCCGGATCACGATCAGCGTGACGATCGCCGGGATGCCGAGGATGCCGATCCACTCGGTCACGAACGCGAACACGTCCCAGCCGCCGACGATCGGCAGCTCCCACGCGGGGTTGACGACCTCGAAGTAGGCGCCGGCCACCAGGGTCGACAGCACGATGAAGCCGATCATCACCAGCCAGTGCGCCGCGCCGACGACGGACCACTTGAGCATCCTCGTGTGGCCGAAGGTCTCGGTGAGCATGTTCTTCCACCGGGCGGCCCGCTGACCGGAGCGGGTGGGATCGGCCTGGCCCAGCCTGATCACGGCGAGGATCTGCCGCACCGCCCGCACGACCAGCCATACCGCGACTGCCGTCACGGCGACCGCGATGACCGTGCTGACGATCTGTACGCCGCCCATACCCACGCCTCCCTGCGTCGGAACAGCCCTGTGTATAAACCCCACCGGCAGACTACGCCCTAGTTACCGTTCAGTAATGTGAGGGTTCGCACAGGCTGTCCATCACCCTAGGGCAGCGGCAGGTCACCGGGGGTCGGACGGCTCCGGACAGCATCGGGGGGTCACAGCCCGTGCGCGTACGCGCGAACAGGCCGCGACCCCGGATCGCGAGCTATCGTGGAGCGCTGCGTTAGCTCAGCGCCACTTGGAGAGCAGACCGAGCGCGCCGACCATCGCGCCGAAGCCGACAGCGAGGTTCCAATACCCCCAACCCGCCACCGGGTACGCCGTCTCGGACAGGTAGTACACCACCAGCCAGGCGATGCCCACGACGATCAGAGCGACCGCGGTGACCGGCAGCCAGATCGGGCTCGGCTTCTTGTCCGCGGCGGTCGCCGAGGGCAGCACGTCGGTAGGCGGCGTGTAGATCTTCTTCTTGCGGAGCTGCGACTTCGGCACGGTTGTCTCCTGGAGGGGCCCTGCCCACACCGGTCGATGACCTCGAGCATGGGCCTGAATAATGTTCGACAGATAGCGTAGTCAGATCGTCGCGTTTTGGCACGGAGGGGGAGTGGTGGAATACACATCCGGCACCTCGTCATGGCGTAAAGCCGTGCTCCGAGCCGGGCGCGCGTTCGGCCGCCTACCCGGTCGGCGCCGTAGCGGGTGGACCCTCGGCGTGCCGCTCATCGCGGCGACGGCCGGTCTGCTGTTCACCGTGAGCGCGACCACCTCCCAGGGAACCACGCTACGCGAGGACAACAGCGTTCGGCTGAATCAAGTCGTGAGCAAGAAGGAAATCGAGGTCGGCAACGCGGTCGGCGACGTGAACCGGCTGCGCGCCGACATCGACGCGCTGACCGGTGCGCAGGCCGGCGGCGACGGCCCGCTCACGGCCGAGCGCACCCGCGGCGAGGGCTACCTGGCCGACGCCGGGCTCACCGCGGTGCACGGGCCCGGCCTGACCGTACGCATGGACGACGCGCCGCCCGGCGGCAACGGCCTGTCCACCGGCGCGACCCAGGACGACCTGGTCGTGCACCAGCAGGACGTGCAGGCCGTGGTGAACGCGCTGTGGGCGGGCGGGGCCGAGGCCATGACCATCATGGGCGTACGGGTCGTCACCACCACGGCCGTGCAGTGCGTCGGCAACACCCTGCTGCTCGAAGGGCGGCGCTACTCCCCCGAGTTCGTGATCTCGGCGATCGGCGACCCGGCCAGGATGCAGGCCTCGCTCGACGCCGCCCAGGGCGTACGGGCCTTCCGTGACGCTGTACGCGCGTACGGGCTGGGATATAGCGTCACCCGCGAGACGAACATCGTTGCTCCCGCGTACCAGGGATCGGTGCTGCTGCGCCATGCTTCGGTGCCGCGTTAGTAAGAGCCGGAGACACGGATGAGCAGGCATCGGGCGCAAGAACCCGAGGACGACGAGACCACCACGTTCCCCCGCGTGGCCGACCCCGCGCCGGACGCCGACGCCGGGTCGATCACCAGCGTGCTGCCGATCATCCCCGCCGACGCCACCACGGTGCTGCCGGTGATCACCGCCTACGGCCCTGCCGCCAGTGACGAGACGACGCAGCTGCCCCGGATCACGGACCAGACCTCCGCGCTGCCGCAGGTCGTACGGCCCGGACCCGCTGTGGCCACCGGACGGGCCGTGTCCACCGACGAGACCGGCCTGCTGGGCGCGATCCCGCCCGCGCCGCCCTCGTCGCCCGAGGACGACGCCAAGCCGTCGCCGCGGCCCCGCTGGAGCGGCGAGCCGCCACCGCCGCCGGTCAAGGCGATCCGGGCCGGGGAGAAGAACTACCGCAGCATCCACTCCGAGTACACCCGGACCACCGTCGGCACGGTCGTGCGCTCCACGCTGCGCGGCACCGGCGAGCTGATGATCACGTTCGGCCTCGTCATCCTGCTGTTCGCCGGGTACGAGGTGTGGGGCAAGACGGCCATCGTCGACGCCCACCAGAGCGAGCTGGAGCAGCAGCTGAACTGGGACGAGCCGACCGTGGGCCCGACCCCGTCGGTGTCGGCCTCCCCGCTGGCGCCGCTGCCCGGCAACGCGGTCGCGAAGCTCTACCTGCCCACGCTGAAGAAGCACTGGGTGGTGGTGCAGGGCGTGACGCAGAAGGACATCCGGTTCGCGCCGGGGCACTACCCCAACAGCGCCATGCCGGGCCAGAAGGGCAACTTCTCGGTCGCCGGGCACCGCAACCGGGCCACCTTCTGGGACCTGGACAAGCTCAAGTCGGGCGACAAGATCGTCGTCGAGACCAAGACCGCCTTCTTCGTGTACGAGGTGGTCAAGCAGCGCATCGTGCTGCCGACCGCGGTGGAGGTGGTGCGCGCCGTGCCGCCGACCATGGAGGCGGGCAAGCTGATCACGCTGACCACCTGCAACCCGAAGTTCGACAACTACCAGCGGCTGATCATCCACGGCAAGCTCGTCGACGAGCAGCCTCGCTCCGAAGGCCGCCCGGTCGAGCTGGCGGGGATGGCCTGATGTACGCGTGGATCTGGCGCAAGCTGCCCTTCGGCCTCGGCGGCAAGCTGGGCGGCTCACTGGTGCTGCTCGGCGTCGTCGGCGCGCTGCTCTGGTACGTGGTCTTCCCTTGGGCCGAACCACTGCTGCCCTTCGACGACGTCCAGGTCGGCGACCCCGACAGCGGCTACTCGCAGCTCGACGAGCCGGCGGCCGACCCGTCGGGCACGCCCGAGCCCGGCGACGGCCACGACATCCCGTACGACACCGGGGAGACCCCCGTGCCGTCACCCAGTAACAGGTGAGTCCCGTGCGCGTGCTCGTGATCGACAACTACGACTCGTTCGTCTACAACCTGGTGCAGTACCTCGGCCAGCTCGGGGTGGAGTGCGAGGTGCGGCGCAACGACGAGATCAGCGTCGCCGACGTGGGGCGGGCCGGGGCGGCCGGCGTGCTGCTCTCCCCCGGCCCCGGTGCGCCCGAGTCGGCCGGGATCTGCCTCGACGTGATCGCCGCGTACGCCGGGAAGATCCCGCTGTTCGGGGTGTGCCTGGGGCACCAGGCCATCGGGCAGGCCTTCGGCGGCACGGTGACCCGCGCCCCGGAGTTGCTGCACGGCAAGACGTCCCTGGTCACGCACACCGGCGCGGGCGTGCTGGCGGGGCTGCCGGATCCGTTCACGGCCACCCGGTACCACTCGCTGGCCGTCCTGGAGGACACCCTGCCCGCCGAGATCGAGGTCACCGGGCGTACGGAGTCCGGCGTGGTGATGGCGATGCGGCACCGCTCGCTGCCCATCGAGGGCGTGCAGTTCCACCCGGAGTCGGTGCTCACCCAGGGCGGGCACCTGATGCTGGCTAACTGGCTCGCCTCGTGCGGCCACCCGCAGGCCCTGGACCGCGCCCCGGAGCTGGCCGAAGAGGTCGAGCAGCGCCGCCTGGCGGCCTTCCCCGTCTGAACCGGCGGTCCCCCCGGCCCGGTCCGTGAAACGACGACAGCGCCCGTTCCCTGTCCGGGGAACGGGCGCTGATCAGGTCTGCCGTCAGGCCGGCGGTGAGGCCGTCACGGACGGCGACGGCGGGGGCTCCTGCTGTTCGAGCTGGAATACCACGAGAGTGATCGTGGTGCCCTTCGGTCGCAGCGTGTCCGCCTTCGGGTCCTGCCGCTGCACGGTGCCGACCTTGCTCTCGTCGGCGGTCGGGTCGCCCTGCACGATCTTGTTGTTGAGGCCGAGGCCGGTCAGGATCGCGATGGCCTCCGACTGCGACTTGCCGACCAGGGAGGGAACCTTGACCAGGCCCTTCGAGACGATCACGGTGACGGTGCCGCCCTCGGAGATCATCTCGCCTTCGGCGGGACTCGTCTCCAGCACCTCACCGGCCTGCTTCTCGCTGTCCTTCTCCTTGAACTCGGCCACCAGCCCGAGCGCCTTGAGCTGGTTCTCCGCGTTGGCGCGGTTCGAACCGATCAGCGGCGGCACCTTGACCTGCGGCTTGCCGCCGCAGATCTGGTAGGTGACCACGGTCTTCTCCCGGACCGCGCTGTTCTTGGCCGGGTTCTGCTTGGCGACCGTGTTCTCCTGGCAGTTCGACAGCAGCAGCGGCTCACCCAGCGTCGGCACGAGGCCGACCGAGATCAGCTCCTGCCGGGCCTGCGGCTCGGTCTTGCCGAACAGGTCCGGGACCGACACGTCCTTGGGCTGGTTGGCCAGGATCAGACCGGCGGTCAGCGCCACCACGGCCAGCACGCCGAGCGCGGTCAGCGTCGCGATCACCCAGCCGGAGGCGCGGCGGCGGCGGGCGTCGCCGACCCGGGCCGGGGTGTTGCGGTTGGCGCTGGTCCGCGCGGGCGCGGTCATCGGGAGCGTCTGCTCCTCGCGGAGCACCGGCGTCGCCAGGACCGGGCGGCCCGCGGCGGCACGCAGCAGGTCGGCACGCATCTCACCGGCCGACTGGTAGCGGTTGGCCGGGTTCTTCGACAGCGCCTTGAGCACGACCGCGTCGACGTCGGGGGTGACGTCCCGGTTCGACTCGCTCGGGGCCGGCGGCTCCTCCCGGACGTGCTGGTAGGCGACCGCGACCGGGGAGTCGCCGACGAACGGCGGGTGCCCGCAGAGCAGCTCGAACAGCACACAGCCGGCGGCGTACACGTCGGATCGGGCGTCGACCGCCTCGCCGCGCGCCTGCTCCGGGGACAGGTACTGGGCGGTGCCGATGACGGCCGAGGTCTGCGTCATGGTGGTCGCGCCGGAGGCCAGGGCCCGCGCGATACCGAAGTCCATGACCTTGACCTGGGAGTTCGGCGTGAACATGACGTTGCCGGGCTTGATGTCACGGTGGATGATGCCGTGCCGGTGGCTGAACTCCAGCGCGGCACAGATGTCGGCGGTGATCTCCATGGCGCGGCGCGGCATCAGCCGCCCCTCGGCGGCCAGCACTTCCTTGAGGGTGCGGCCGGCCACGAACTCCATGACGATGTACGGCAGGACCTCGCCGGTGGCGGCGCGCTCCTCGCCGGTGTCGTAGACCGCGACGATGGCCGGGTGGTTCAGGGCCGCCGCGTTCTGCGCCTCACGGCGGAAGCGCATCTGGAACGTCGCGTCCCGAGCCAGGTCCGTACGCAGCAGTTTGATCGCGACGTCGCGCCCGAGGCGCAGGTCGCGTCCACGGTGCACCTCGGCCATGCCGCCGTAGCCGAGCAACTCGCCGACTTGATACCTGCCACCCAGCAGGCGTGCCTGCGCGTTCATCGCGTACGTCGTCCTTCGGTCATTGGGTCCATGCTCACGTGGTTCGTCCCGTTCAGCCATCCGGCGGCTGAAAGTGTGACGAGTTCGGAATGTGCCGGGCTGCTCCCGGTGCGGTCCCGCTCCCGCATCAGGTACCCCGCGTAACCGGCGCAAGCAAGCACTGCCAGCATCCCGATGACCACCAGGACCACGGTCAGGGCGGTCCGGCCGCCGCCACCGGCCGGCGCGGGAGCCTGCGGCCCGTACGGTACCCCGTGGACCGGGGTCAGTGAGGCAGGCGCAGCCGGGACGGGCGCAGATCCTCGCTGGTAGCCCCCGTTGGGGCGACCCGGGGCCGGGCTCAACGGCCGCGACGGTCCCGGCGAGACCGGGGTGGCCGAGACGGGGCTCGGTGACACCGGCTGCACCGGCAGGGTCGGGCCGGTGCCGTGGGACAGCGCCCCGGCGGCCTGGCGGGCCGCGTTGGCGAACGCCGCCGCCGTCGGCCAGCGGTTGCCGGGTTCCTTGGCCATGGCCCGCTCGACGATCTGGCGCACCACCGGCGGGATGTCGTTCGGCATCGCCTTCGGGGTGCCGGTGACGTGCTTCATCGCGATCTCAAGTGGGGTGTCGCCGTCGTACGGCCGGTGCCCGGTGAGGCACTGGTAGGCCACCACGCCCAGCGAGTACACGTCGGAGATGGCGGACGCGCCGACCCCGGACGCCTGCTCCGGGGCCAGGTAGGACGCGGTGCCCATGACCGCCCCGGTGGCGGTGAGCTGGCTGGCCGCCGCCGACCGGGCGATGCCGAAGTCGGTCAGCACCAGCGTGCCGTTGGGGCGCACCAGCAGGTTGCCCGGCTTCACGTCGCGGTGCACGATGCCCTTGTCGTGGGCTGCCTGCAGCGCGTCCGCGGCCTGCGCGATCAGCATCATGGTGCGGGCCGGGGTGAGCCGGCCGACCTTGTTGAGTGTGCGGGAGAGCGGGTCGCCCTCGATCAGCTCCATGATCAGGTAGGCCAGGTGCTGGTCGTTGCCGAAGTCGTAGATCCGTACGACGCCGGGGTGGTTGACGCCCGCCATCGTCTTGGCCTCGGCGTGGAAGCGCTTGACGAAGCCCGGCTCCTCCAGCAGCGCCGAAAGCATGATCTTGATGGCGACGGTGCGGTCGAGCACGTCGTCGGTGCCCTTCCAGACGTCACCCATGCCGCCGGAGGCGATCCGCGAATCGATGCGGTAGCGGCCGTTGAGCACGGTGCCAGGGGAGACCATCACTTGCCACCCTTGTCCTCGATCACGCCTTTCATGACCAGCCCGGCGATCCGGGCCGCCTCGCCACTGCCACCCTTGCCGGCGTCGTCCAGGATCACCGCGACGGCGGCGACCGCACGGCCGTCCTTCATCGCGAACCCGATGAACCAGCCGTCGGAACCGGCGTTGGCCTCCTCGTCGGCGGTGCCGGTGCCGGTCTTGCCGCCGACCACGTAGCCGCTGATCTTCGCGCTCTTGCCGGTGCCGTTCTCCACGACACTGACCATCATCTCGCGCAGCTGCGCGGCCTCACTCGGCGTGCAACTGCGCCGCAGCTCCTTGGGGGCCGCCGAGTACAGGCCGGTGGTGAGATCCGGCCCGACCAGCCGCTCGACCAGGTACGGCCGCATCTGCGAGCAGTCGTTGGCGATCGACGCCGCGACCATCGCGTTCTGCAGCGGCGTCACCCGGACCTCGTTGAGGCCGATCGACGAGATCGCGATGTTCGGCTTGTCGTCGCCGCCCGAGCTGGTCGTCAGCGGGCCGAGCACGCTCTCGGCGACCCGCAGGCCCCGGTCGGTGGCGGACAGGTTGCCGACCCGCAGGCTGTCGTCGTAGAAGCCGAAGGCCCGCGCGGTGTCGTTGAGCCGCTGGGAGCCGAGCTCCACGCCGAGGCGGGCGAACGCCGTGTTGCAGGAGACGGTCAGCGCCTCCTTCAGCGTGACCTGGTCCTCAGGGCAGGTCGACGACGTCGCGTTGCGGATGATGTGCGAGGTGCCCGGAGCCTGGTAGCCCGGTCCGGCCTGCAGCGGCGTGTCCGGGTTCTTGTTCGCCGACAGCGCCGCGGCCGAGACCAGCACCTTGAACGTCGACGCGGGCGGGTAGGTCTCCTGCAGCGCCCGGTTCAGCAGCGGGTTGCCCGCCTGGCCTTCCAGCTTCTTGTAGGACGCGTCGGCCTTGCCGTCGTGGGAGACCAGCAGGTTCGGGTCGAAACTCGGGAAGGAGGCCATCGCCAGGATCCCGCCGGTGTTCGGGTCGATCGCCACCACCGCGCCGGACTTCACGCCGAGCTTGTTCTTGACCAGCTGCTCGTACGCGGTGTCCTGGGCGGTCTTCGACAGGGTCAGCGTCACGTTGCCGCCCGCGGTGTGCGAGCCGGTGAAGATGTCGCGCAGCCGGTCGGCGAACAGCTTGTCCGAGGTGCCGGACAGAATGTCGTTCTCCAGCTGCTCCACGCCGGTCGCCGAGCCGTTGACCGGCTTGTAGCCGAGCACGTGCGCGTACGCCGCGCCCGCCGGGTAGCTGCGCAGGTACTTCAGGTTGCCCTTGGTGGCCGTGGAGAGCGCGACCGGCTTGCTGCCGGGGTTGCTCACCATGATGTAGCCGCGCTGCCGGTCGTACTCGTCGATCTGCACCCGTCCGTTGTACGGACTGGTCCGGTAGTCGTTGCCCTTGTACGCCTGGACCCAGTTCAGGTTGGCGAAGAGCAGACCGAACAGCACCATCACGACCACGCCGACGCGTCGCAGAGGGGCGTTCACCGGCGTACACCTCCCGTCGATGCGGGCGTGCGCGCCGCGTCTGAGATCCGCAGCAGCAACGCCACCAGCAGCCAGTTGGCCACCAGCGACGAGCCGCCCGCGGACAGGAACGGCGTGGTCTGACCCGTCAGCGGGATCAGCTTGCTCACCCCACCGATGATCACGAACACCTGCAGTGCCAGCGTGAACGCCAGACCGCCGGCCAGCAGTTTGCCGAACGAGTCGCGTACCGCCAGCGCGGCGCGCAGGCCACGGGAGACCACGAGCAGGTACAGCGCCAGCAGCGCGGTGAGGCCGAACAGTCCGACCTCCTCGCCCATGCCGGCGAAGATGAAGTCGTTGCGCACCTCGGGCACCAGCAGCGGGTTGCCCGCGCCGGGGCCGGTGCCGAACATGCCGCCGGTGCCCAGGCCCATCAGTGACTGGGTGAGCTGCCAGCCCCGCACGTACGGGTCGGCGAACGGGTCCAGCCAGATGTCGACGCGCTGCCCGAAGTTGGTGAACGGGCCGCCCACGGCCCCGGCCAGCACGTACGCCAGCACCGCGCCGCCGGCGAACAGCACCAGGCCGATGAGCAGCCAGCTGACCCGCTCGGTGGCGACGTACAGCGTCACCACGAACATGCCGAAGTACAGCAGCGAGGTGCCCAGGTCCTTCTCGAAGATGAGGACCAGCAGGCTCATCGCCCAGACCACGATGACCGGGCCCAGGTCGCGCCCGCGCGGGAAGTCGATGCCGAGGAACCGGCGGCTGGCCAGCGCCAGCACCTCGCGCTTGCGGACCAGGTAGTAGGCGAAGAAGGCCAGCAGCATCAGCTTGGCGAACTCACCGGGCTGGATGGCGAAGAAGCTGCCGAACCGGATCCACAGCTTCGCGCCGTTGACCTCGGAGACGCTGCCGGGGAGCACGGCGGGCAGCATCACCAGGACGATGCCGGCCAGGCCGAGCGTCCAGGCGAACTTGGACACCTCGCGGTGGTCGCGGACGAACCACAGCAGGACCATCGCGCCGGTCACCGCGATCAGCGTCCAGAGCAGCTGCTTGCCGCCGTCGCCAGCGAAGATCGCCAGCTCGGGCCGCTCGTCGATCTTCGCCCGGCCCAGGTCGAGCCGGCGCAGGAAGGCCACGCCGAGCCCGTTGAGCAGTGCCACGGTCGGCACCAGCACCGGGTCGGCGAACGGCGCACGCAGCCGGATGACCACGTGCAGCGCCAGGAACACGGCGGTGAGCACACCGGCCGGGTACCAGAAGTCCATCGTGACCGTGTCGAGCATGTTCGCCTCGACCGCCGCCAGGTAACCGGCGACCATGGCCATGGCGAGCAGGAGCAGCCACAGTTCGGTGCGGCGCACCCTGCGGGCCGCCGGGTCCAGGCGCAGCAGCGACGGCTTCGCCGCCATCGGCGTATCGGGCACGGCGGCGGCCGCTGCTGCTGCGGGAGGGGCGGTGTGGGGGGTGGTCACGACGTCCTCAAGCTCAATTCGGCCGGCAGGGCACCGGACTCGGCACCACCGGCTCGCTGGGCGGGCTGCTCGCGTCGGCCGGCAGTGGGGTGGCCGACGGCGTGGCCCCGGCCGACGGCGTCGCCGACGGGGAGGGGTTCGCCGAGGACGGGCAGCTGGGCAGGATGTTCATGTTCGCCGGATCGTCGCGGATCAGGTTCTCCAGCCGGGAGACCGCGTCGGCCTCGCTGTCGGCCTGGATGCCCTTGCGCACCTGCTCCTGCGCGATGCTGGTCAGGTCGTCCAGGGAGACCCCGCTGACCTGCTCGGGCTGGGACAGGTCGAAGCCGGCGATCTGGCCCGGCACGCCGCGGAATATCGCGACCTGCCCGGCCTCGGTCGCGCCGATGTAGTAGCGCGACTGCGAGTAGTCCCAGGCGAACCAGACACCCGCGCCGAGCACCACGAGCAGGCCCAGCACGAGCAGTCCGGCCCGGACCGGGTGCCGGGCGCGCCGCGCGGAGGGCTCCGCGGCCGGTGCGGGCGGCTCGGCGGCCGCCGGGCGCGGGGTGGCGGTCAGCGCCGAGGCGCGGGCCGCCGGGGTCGACTCGACCTGAGCCTCGCTGGTGTTGCCGCGGTCCCGGGCGGCCGCGCCGCCGACCACGGGCGCCTGCTCGACGATGTCCTCGTCGGTGGCGTCCGCGATGATCACGGTGATGTTGTCCGGCCCGCCGCCGCGCAGGGCGAGCGCGATCAGGCGCTCCACGCAGGCCGTCGGGTCGACGTACTCCCGCATGGTCTGGCCGATGGTGTCGGCGCTGACCACGCCCGACAGGCCGTCGGAGCAGATCAGGTAGCGGTCGCCGGGGTGCACCGGGCGGACCGTGTAGTCCGGCTCGATGTCGCGGCCGTCCATGGCGCGGGTGAGCAGCGAGCGCTGGGGATGGCTGCTGGCCTCCTCCGCGCTGATCCGGCCCTCGTCCACCAGCATCTGGACGTACGTGTCGTCCTTGGTGATCTGGTTGAACTCGCCGTCGCGCAGCATGTACGCCCGCGAGTCGCCGATGTGGGCCATGCCCAGTTTGGAGCCGGTGAAGAGCATCGCGGTCAGGGTGGTGCCCATACCCTCCAGGTGGGGGTTGGCGTCCACGGTGTCGCGAAGCTGCTGGTTGGCGAGGTTGACGGCCGACCGGAGGGCGTCGACGATGGCGTCACCGGGGACGTCCTCGTCGAGCGGGGCCATGGCGCCGATGACGATGTTGCTGGCGACGTCACCGGCGGCCATGCCGCCCATGCCGTCGGCGACGGCGAGCAGCCGCGGCCCAGCGTAGACGGAGTCCTGGTTTCCGTCTCGGATGAGGCCGCGGTCACTGCGGGCCGCGTAGCGCAGGATGATTGTCATGGCCGTAATTCGAGGGACGTGCGGCCGATGCGAATCGGCACGCCGAGGGGTACGGGAGTAGGTCCGCTCACCTTGCTGCGGTCCAGATACGTGCCATTGGTCGAGCCGAGGTCCTCCACCATCCACTGCCCGTCCCGGGGGACCAGGCGGGCGTGGCGGGCGGAGGCGTAGTCGTCGGTGATGACCAGCGTGGAGTCCTCCGCCCGGCCGATGGTGATCTGAGCCTCGCCCAGCGTGATCTTGGTGCCGGCGAGCGAGCCCGCCGTGACGACCAAGGTGTGCGCGGCCCGGCCCTTCTTGACCTTGGCCGGGCGCGCGCTACCCGCCGCCTGCGCGGTCCCCGCGACTCCGCGGGGTGCGGCGACCAGCCGGCTCGTACGCGAGCCGGCGAACAGATCCCGTCGGATGACCCCGACCACGGTGAACACGAAGATCCACAGCAGTACGAGGAAGCCGAACCGGGCGGCGGTGAGGACGATTTCGGGCAAGGCCGATCAGCCGTCCACGCGGAACGTCAGGGTGGTCGTGCCGATCTGGACCATGTCGCCCGGATTCAGGGCGACCGCGGAGACCCGCTGGCCGTTGACCATCGTCCCGTTGGTCGACCCGAGATCGGTCAGCACCACCTGTGCGCCGTCGAAGTCCAGCCGGGCGTGCCGCCGCGAGATGCCGACGTCGGGCAGGCGCAGGTTGGCCTGGTCCCCACGACCGATCGTGGTCGAGCCGATGGCCAGCGGGAACGTCCGCCCGTCACCGGAGACGAGGCGCACATTGCGCGCGCCGCCACCACCCGGCGGTGGACCCGCCTGCTGGCCGCCGTACGGCGGGTACTGCTGCGGCGGGGCCTCGTAGCTCGCCTGCGGCGCCTGGTCGGCCGTGTAGACCTCGGCCGAGACCCGGAACATGCCCGTGTCCAGCCCGTCTCCACGCTCGATCTCGACGATCACGTCGCCGTACACCGTCCAGGCCTGCTCACCGATGAACTCGGCCTGCGACTGCGCCAGCTCCTGAGCCAGCGCGGCAGCGTACGGCGCCAGACGACTGTGGTCGTAGGGCGAGAGATCGATCACATAGCGGTTCGGCACCAGCGTGCGCCCACCAACCAGGATCGCCTTGTGAGCTTCTGCCTCACGCTGCATGGCATTCAGGATCTCCACAGGGTGGACGACCCCCTTGAATACCTTCGCGAAGGCGCCCTCAACCAGGCCTTCCAGGCGTTTCTCGAAGCGTTGCAACACGCTCACCGGTCCTCCTCGGGTTCCGAGGACATGATGTTATCTGCCCTCCACTCCCGCGTCTTCGCCCAATACGTCCGCCGTTGCCGACGCCACGCCAGCATGCCGACCATCCTTGCCTCCGATTTCACCCATGGCCAGGTGGTCGTGTTAATGTTCTCCCCGCAACGCCGACCGGGATAACCGGTTGGCGAGGCGGAGCAGGCATAGCGTAAGCTGTGCCAGCACGCAACGGGAGGTGACTCCCTCGCGAACCGCAGGGACTCGCAAAGTTCCTGCACACGCCACGGGGCAGCAGCATCGTCCCGACGGGGATGTGGCGGAATGGCAGACGCGCACGGTTCAGGTCCGTGTGTCCGAAAGGACGTGGGGGTTCAACTCCCCC
This sequence comes from Catellatospora methionotrophica, assembly GCF_011297335.1. GTDB lineage: Bacteria > Actinomycetota > Actinomycetes > Mycobacteriales > Micromonosporaceae > Catellatospora > Catellatospora methionotrophica. Next base: position 167,405 of record NZ_JAAOTJ010000005.1, read on the forward strand.
CATCCCCACCAGCAAGAAGAGGTCTCCTCCGGGAGACCTTTTCTTTTTGTCTCAGGTCTGCATCGGTCGCCGGACTGTCGGGCGTTACACAGCAAGATCGCTGATTCCGGTCAGAACCCCCTCACCGCCACCTCACCCCACCGAGAAGATCACAATCTGATCTCGACCCCGAGATCCCCACCGGCCCGGGGACGGCCCGGCCGCGCGAGGGCGTCGGGCTCGTGGTGACGGTCGCGCTGCGCCGATAGCGGATTCCGGCTGCAACATTCCCGCGTGCCACCGCGTGCCACAGGAAAGCCGCCGTTCCGGGCGGCCTCGGCCCGGGAGCGTCGCATGTCACCACCCACGGGGTTCACCGAGCTCTACGTGGCCCACTTCCCGCGCCTGGCCACCCAGCTCTACGCCTACCTCGGCGACCACGCCGAGGCGCAGGACCTGACGCAGGAGGCGTTCTGCCGGGCGCTGGACCGCTGGCACCGGATCAGCGCGTACGACGATCCGGTCGGCTGGGTGCGACGGGTCGCCTGGAACCTGGCCACCAGCCGGTTGCGGCGGCGCGCCACCGCCCTGCGCTACCTGTCCCGCCAGCGGGAGGAGCACGTGGCCGGGCCGGAACCGGACCGGGTCGCCCTGGTCGAGGCGCTGGCGAAGCTGCCCGCCAAGCACCGGCTCGCGGTCGTGCAGCATCACCTCGGCCAGCTGTCCACCGCCGAGATCGCGCAGCAGCAGGGGGTCGCCGAGGGCACCGTGCGGTCCTGGCTGTCGCGCGGCCGGATCGCGCTGGCCGCCCACGTCAGCGACGTCAGCGAGGAGAGCAGCCGTGCCTGAGCCGATGGACCAGACCTTCGCCGCCTTCGCCGCGAACACCGTGGGCACGTTCCGGCCCGCGCCGGTCGAGGCCGTGGCCGTGGCGGTACGCCGCCGACGGCGCACCCGGCGCGGCGTGCTCGCCGCGCTGACCCTGGCCGCGCTCGTCACCCCGCTGACGCTGCTGCAGCTCGGCGGCCGCGGCGAAGCCCCGCCGCCGGTGATCACCCCGTCGACGCCGGCGGTGCTCAGCCCCGACCCGTCGCCCACACCCGGTCCGTCCCTGACCGCCGGCTCCTCCCTGGAACGGCGGCAGGTGCAGGTGCCCGGGGTGGCTCCCGGCTACCCGCCGCGCGTGGTGTTCACGGACGCCACGCACGGCTGGGCCCTGCTGCAACGGTGCGACGGCGACAGCGCCGCCTGCGAACTGGAGGACTGCACCCGCGCCGACAACGCGTGCGCGGGAGTGCTGGCCCGCACCGACGACGCCGGTCGCACCTGGCGCAGGGTGCCCGGAACGCCTGCTCTCGACGGCAAGGTGATCAGCCAGTACGCCCTCGACGGGCAGACGCTCGCACTCCATCTGGTGGGCGAGGGGTTCCTGCTGACACGTGACGGCGGGGCGACCTTCACGACGCACCCGCTCTCGGCCCCGCCGCCGGAGGCACTGCTGGCCGTCGCCCGCGAGCAGGGCCGGGACGGCTACGCGGTGCTGTGTCCGGGAGCACGCGGGTTCGAGGACGGCGCGAGCGGCCGTACATGCGCCAGGGAACAGCTCGTCAGGATCGGTTCGGGCCCGGTGCGCCCGCAGCCCGGGCTCGGCGGCAGCGACCAGCCGTCCGTGGTCCGCCGGGGCGCGGACGGGCGGCTGTGGCTGCTCACCTCCCTCGACTTCGAGCGGGACCGGGTCGGTATCCAGGTCAGCACCGACGACGCCCGCACCTGGCAGCAGGTCCCCACCCCGCCCTCGGCGGTGCTGGACGGGCTGCTGCTGTCGCCCGACGGCAGGACGGTCGGGATCATCGGGCCCGGCGGGGTCCTGTGGCGGTTGGCGGGCGACCGCTGGACCCCGCTGCCCGGCCTGCCCGCCGAGGCCTTCCCGCACCTGGTCGCGGCGCTCGACGGCGGCGACCTGATCGCCGCCGACCCCCGGGGCGTCTGGCGGGTACGCGGCGACAGGACCACCCTGCTGCCCGGCCTGAGCCCGATGGACAGCCTGCGGCTGCTCCCCGACGGCACCCTGCTCGGCTACGGCGCGGACGCGGTCTGGCTGAGCCCGGACCCCGGCGAGGAGGTGAACCGGCGCTGGGCGGTGATCACCTAGGCACCGCCGCACCGGCTGACGGGTAGCCACGCGGCGTAACGGGCCAGGTAAGCTCTCCGCTGGTCGCGTTCGTCGATTGGTTACAGGGAGTGTCTGGTGAGTGTCGCGTTGGTGACCGGTTCGGCCGGTCTGATCGGTTCCGAGGCAGCCCGCCACTTCGCCGGCCTGGGTATGCACGTCGTCGGGCTCGACAACGACATGCGCAAGTACTTCTTCGGCGAGGACGGCTCGACCGCCTGGAGCCTGGTGAACCTCACCAGCAAGCTCGGCGACTCGTACACGCACTACGACGTCGACATCCGCGACCGCGACGTGCTCAAGAAGATCTTCGAGCGGTACGGCCGGGACATCTCGCTCGTGATCCACACCGCGGCCCAGCCCAGCCACGACTGGGCGGCCAAGGAGCCGTTCACCGACTTCGACGTCAACGCCGTCGGCACCCTGAACGTGCTGGAGTACACCCGCCAGCACTCCCCCGACGCGGCCTTCATCTTCTGCTCGACGAACAAGGTCTACGGCGACACCCCGAACCGACTGCCGCTGATCGAGCAGGAGACCCGGTACGAGATCGCCGAGGACCACCAGTTCGCCGACGGCATCACCGAAGAGATGACGATCGACAACAGCATGCACTCGATCTTCGGCGTCTCCAAGGTCGCCGCGGACGTGGCGGTGCAGGAGTACGGCCGCTACTTCGGCATGAAGACCGCCTCCTTCCGCGGCGGCACCCTGACCGGCCCCGCCCACTCCGCCGCCGAACTGCACGGCTTCCTGGCGTACCTGATGCGCTGCGTGATGGAGGGCCGGACCTACAACCTGTTCGGCTACAAGGGCAAGATGGTCCGCGACGCGATCCACTCGCACGACGTGCTCACCGCGTTCGAGGCGTTCTACCGCAACCCGCGCTCCGGCGAGGTCTACAACCTCGGCGGCGGCCGCTTCTCGAACACCTCCCACCTGGAGGCCTTCGCCGTCGCCGAGAAGATCGCGGGCAAGGAAGCCAAGGTCAACTACGTGGAGCAGGCCCGCATGGGCGACCACCAGTGGTACGTCAGCGACATGGCCAAGTTCCAGGCGCACTACCCGGACTGGCGGATGACCTACGACGTGCCCGCTATCCTCAACGAGATCTACGAGGCCAACGCCGACAAGTGGATGTGACCCCCATCGGCGCGCGATCCCCGAGGAACGTCATGACGACGACGCTGAACAGCGGCAGCAAGCGCAACGTGCTCGGCGTCCTCGTCGACGCCACCGACTACGCCGACGCCACCGAACGGATCATCCGCGCGGCGACCGACGGGCGGCCGTACGCGGTCACCGCGCTCGCGGTGCACGGCGTGATGGAGGGCGTCGCCGATGGCACGCTCGGCGCGCAGCTCAACAGCTTCGACCTGATCACCCCCGACGGTCAGCCGGTGCGCTGGGCGCTCAACCTGCTGCACGGCGCGGGCCTGCGCGACCGGGTGTACGGCCCGGAGCTCACCCTGCGGGTGCTGGGCCGCGCCGCCGAGCAGGGCCTGCCGGTGTACCTCTACGGCTCCACCCAGCCCGTGCTGGACCTGCTGATCCCGGCGCTGATCGCGAAGTACCCGGCGCTGAAGATCGCCGGGAGCGAGCCGTCGAAGTTCCGTGGCGTCGAGCCCGGCGAGCCCGAGCAGATCGCGGCGCGCATCGCCGACTCCGGCGCGCGGCTGGTGCTGGTCGGCCTCGGCTGCCCGCGCCAGGAGAAGTTCGCCTACGCGATGCGGCCGTACCTGGAGATGCCGCTGCTGGCGGTCGGGGCGGCGTTCGACTACCACGCCGGTGGGCTACGCAAGCCGCCCGCGTGGATGCAGCGCCACGCCCTGGAGTGGCTGTGGCGGCTGGGCCTGGAGCCCAAGCGCCTGTGGCGCCGCTACCTGATCCTCAACCCGAAGTACCTGGCCCGCCTCACCGCCCAGAAGACCCGCCTCTGGCGCGCCACCCCGACGACCCCGGCCACCGACTCCCCGTCGTCCTTCGCCGTCTGACACCCACCCGCCCTCCGAACCTCCCACCAGCCCAGCCCAGCCGGCCGGGCGGCCGGGCGGCCGGGCCTCCCCACCTGCCGCAACTCTTAAAGAGTCGCGGCTTCGGGGGGAGGCCGATGCCGCGACTCTTTAAGAGTTGCGCGGGGTGGGGGTGGGGGTGGGGCGTGGTCGTGGCGGGCTGGGGGGGTTAGCGGCGGAGGTAGACGAGGTCTAGGACGGAGCGGGTGGCGTCGAACCAGCGCTCGAGCCATTCGGGGGTGGGAGGGCTGTTGCGGGGTGGGAGTTCGAGGAGGAGGCCGCGCAGGAGCGGGTGGTCGACCAGGTTGGACTCGGCGGGCATGTCGAGCCAGCTCGACGGGGTGAAGGACTGCTCGTTGAACCGGTCCAGGCCGAGCGCCTGCAGCGGCCCGCCGCCCGGCTCCAGCAGCGTGTCACCCGGCAGGTGGGCCCGCTCGGAATCGCGCAGGCCACGCTCGCGCGGAGCGGGGTTGGCGTTCTGGCTGGGCACGTGTTCAGGCATCGTCATCTTCGTCCTACCCGGTCGGCGAGTTTCGCGGTGTGGTGGGGCGCCGTCTGATACAACGACCGCGACGGAATGCAGGCGACGGTCTACCCGCGATCGTCACTGCATGTGTTGCTTGCGTGACTAAGCGCAAGCTAACTAGTTGTGCTTCGTGTGCGGGGGAACCACCATGGCCGCTGAACCAGCGTCCACACCATTGCCATCTCAGGTCACGCCGGCGCAGCTCATCGGCGAGATCAGCCGGCTCGTACGGCAACTGCCCTGTCCGCACTGCGGTCAGGACGACGCCGGCTCCTCGCGCGCCCACTATCAGGCGCTGGTCCCGGCAGCCCGGGAACCTTACGACGACGTCGCGCCGCTCGACCCGCTGGACGAGATCGGCGACGAGGAACGCTGGCTGTGGCGGCTGGTCGAGGAGGCCGAGCGCGCCGCCGAGGCCGCGCCGCCCGGTCCGGACCCACGGCAGGTCGCCCTCGCCGAGCAGCGCTGCCAGGAGGCGTACGAGGCCGAGCAGAAGGTCCAGACGCGCATCCACGCGACGATCACCGCGCTCGCCCAGCCGTCGTCGTGGCTGCGGCCCCGGCACCGGGCAGCGCTCGCCCGGCACCTGCGCGAAGACCGGGCCGCCGCGGTGCTCACCGCGATCCAGCGCGGCCGCATCGAGGAGATCCGTGGGCGGCTGCGTGCCGTGGCCCATCGCCGGGCCGACTACCTGGAGGCGAATCGGACCACGCTGGAGGCCGGGCGCAACGCGCGGGTGGAGCTGACCAGGGTGCTCGACGACCTGATCGACCGGTACGCCCGGATGGCGCAGCCGCCCGCCTGGTTCAAGTTCGGGCTGGACTATCCGCCGGAGCCCGGCACCCGCCGCGAGTGGCTGCAGCATGCCCGGGAGACGATGATCGAGCGGCGGCGGGCGAACCTGCACCGGGTGCTGCTGTGAACGAAGGACCCCCTTCAGGCCACGGGTGGCACGGAAGGGGGTCCCCGCGTAAGAGTGAGCCAGTACCGTCGTCGGGTGCGGGGGTCGACCTAGAGATCGAACTCCCCGTCCTTGGCACCCTCCACAAAGGCGTCCCACTCGTCCGGCGTGAAGATCAGTGCCGGCCCGGTCGGGTTCTTGGAGTCGCGCAGCGCGATAGCACCACCAACGAATGCGACTTCAACACAGTTGTCGCAGTTCGGCCCACTCCGCGTGCTCTTGTACCAACGCGCTTCACTCAGATCGACTCGAAACCCCTTGGTCTCGATTTCCATAGTGGCTCCTCCGCCAGTTGTGCGATCAGCTCGGCGGACTCCTCGGCGCTCAACGCAGCCCCTCGGATGTTCTCGAAGATCTTCGTGTACTTCACCAGCTCGTCGTTCTTCTCCAGGAATAGTCCCCCGGTCGCATTCTCCGCGTAAACGACATCTGAATCTCCCGCTTCGGGAAACTCCAGGATGGCGAAAGTACCGTCCATACCGGCGTGTGGACCTGCCTCGAACGGCAACACCTGCAAGGTCACGTTAGGCCACGAGGTTGCTTCGGCCAGTAGTCGAAGCTGGTCTCGCATGACCCTGTCGCCGCCCACGGGCCGGCTCACCACCGACTCATCGAGCACCACCTGAAAGCTGATCGCATCGTCTTGTCGCGTGAGCAACGATTGGCGGGCTATCCGGACACGGACACGATTCATGATCGCTTCTTCGTCCCAGTCCGGCCAGGCGCCGCGAATCATCGCCTCGGCATATTCTGCCGACTGCAGCAGGCCGGGGACAACCTGCTGTTCGTACGCGCGGATGGAACTGGCCGCGGCCTCCAGCCCTACATAGGCGCCCACCAGGACGCTGCTGTACGGATGCCACCAGCCCTTCTGCCTCGCCTCCTTGGCGATCTCCACGAGCACGTCGACCTCGTCGGTCGGCGTGTTGTAGATGGTCAGCATGTCACGGACGTCGCGACTCGTGACCGAGCTGTGCCCGGTCTCGATTCGCGAGATCTTGGACTGTGAGCACTCCATCCTCTCGGCGACGAACTCCAGCGTGATGCCGGCATGTTCGCGCCGCTTGCGCAGTTCGGCACCGAGTCTTCTTCGGCGCACGGTCGGGCTCTGTCGGGTTGTTGTCACGGCGCACCTCCGCGACGCACGTCGGCGGAGGCACGTTTGTCGGTGCCCCCGCCCGATGGAACTTGCATATGTCGTGTTGCGAGTCTGCTCCGACGATCGGCGAATCTTCAACCGGCCGAACGCACAGAGGGTGCGACTCGGCATCGCCGGGCAGACCGACACCAGCTTGTCACATACCGGACGAAGGACACCAGAGCGCATACGCAGTTTGCAACTTGCATTCAGCAAACTCTTGCGGCACAGTGTCTGTTATGGCCGCCGCTGTGCTGATCTTCCGTTTTCATGATCACACAGGGTGGGGGGAGCTTCACCTCTAGCGTTCAACGAGCGACTCCCGATTTCGTGTTGTCCAGATCGCACCGGTACGAGAGAGCAGGAGAAAAGGTGACTCCCCAAGCCGGCGACATCCTCCACGTCACTCGCGAAGCCAGCGTTCAGTTCCTCCGCCCGATGATGTTCCGGGTGATCCGCGTGCACGACTGGCCGACGTACGAGGGCTGGGTCTGGCTCGACGGTTACCAGCTCAACGCCGCCGGTGACGCGGTGGAACGCCGCTCGATCTTCGTACAGCGCGCCGGCCTGCGCATCGTGCCCGACAACAGCGCCTCGGCCCGCGCCCGCACGGCGCCCGGCCGCACCGGACAGCGCCCCGCGCTGAGCCGCCCGCACCTGCGCCCCGCGACCGCGGGCGCCCGCTGAGGATTTCTCGCGATCGGCCTCCGGCCTGGCCGTACCGGCTCTACGCTCGAATGACCCTGTTTGAACGACGGTGGCGACTCACGCGGCCGACTGCGGTCCGCAGACAGCCCCGGCGAGTCGCCGTCGTCGCGGAACATGGCTCGTCCCGGCGCGCCGCCGCTCTCGCGGCGCGCCAACGGACTCCCCACGTTCCGGCCCTCGCGTGGCACGGCACCCGCTCACCCGGGGGACGGCGCCATGGACATTCGAACGATCGCTTCTGGGCGTGAGCCCAGGGCGACCATTCCACATCGGTCCCACCGGCTCGCCGCACTGTGTGGTGCGGCGCTGGCAGCGGCGTTGTTCACGCCGGTGCCGGCGACGGCAGGGACGGACGAGGTGCGCGCCGCGACGGTCGCGGACGCGTCCAGCGCGCGGCAGGCACCGGTGCCTGTCGCGGTCAAAACGCACGCCGTGCCACCGGAGCTGCTGGCACCTTCGCTCATCTCCACCGGCATGATCGGCATCGGTCTCGCCCTGGGCGGGATCGTCATCGTCACCCACCGGCGCCGCCAGTGGTGACGGCCTCCTGCCGCACAGAACGCGCCCATGCCGTACGACGGCATGGGCGCGGTTCGTATGCGTGAGGTCAGTCGTCGTCACCGTCGGGGCTGGGGCTCTCCTCCGGGCTGGGGACGGGCTCCGGGGACGGGCTCGGCGGCGGCGGCGACGACGCCGATGCCGACGCCACCACGATGGTCACCGTTTCCCCGATCTTCACCACCGACCCGCCGTCCGGCTTCACCTCGACCACGGTGCCCGGATCGGCGTCATCGGTGGGGCGCAGGCTGATCTCCGGGTTCAGGCCCACCGCGTTCAGCGCGTCGATGGCCTCCTGCTGCGACATGCCCACCAGGTTCGTCGGCACGGTCGCGGTGGACACCGACGCTGACACCGACACCGACGGGCTGGGCGCGGCGCTGCTGGGCGCGGCCGAGGTCAGCGCCGGGGTCGGCGAAGCGCTCGGCGCGGGCGTCGGTCCACTGCCCCGCAGCGCGAACCAGGCGCCCACACCGAACAGCGCGAGCAGCAACAGGGCGATGGCGATGATGATCAGCGGGGCCCGCCAGGTGCGCTGGCCCTCGCCATACTCGACACCGGGCGGTGGGGTGGCGTCGCGCATCGGTGCGGACTCCCGTTCGGGCACGCCCGCGCGGCCGGTCCAGATGTCCTGAGCGGGCATCACGCTGGTGCGCTCGTTCGGCGGCTCGGGCCGTTCGCCGACGGACGGCGGCGCGGAGGCCGGCTGGCCTTCCGGTGAGCCGGCCACGGATCCCCAGGGCAACGTGGACGCCGCCTCGTCGCGGCCACCGGCCGGGAGCACTGTCGTCGCCTCGTCGTCCCGCCCACCGGAGGGGAGCACCGTGGTCGCCTCGTCGCCAGGTGCGCCGCCTGAGGGCAGCACCGTCGTCGCGTCGTCGTCCCGGCGGCCGCCCGACGGCAGCACGGTCGTCGGCTCGTCACCGGGTGCGGGCGAGTCCGTCCGGTGCACGGGCATCGGGGCGGTCTCGTCGGGTGGGGGCGACCCGGGGCCGCTCCCGCCCGCCGCCGGATCGCTGTCGTCGTGCCGCTGCTCATCGGACATGCTGAGGTCCTACCACGTCGAGAAGTCGGTTAAGCCTTACCGGGCGCGTGGCGTGCCGAAGCGCTCGGCGCATCGCCGTCAGCCCGCCGCGGGCGGTGACGGCGGAGCCTCCGTGGAGCAGGTCAGGTCGACCTGCTCATCCCACTTGACCTTGGCACCGGCCAGGATCGACGTCTCCCGCACGGTGCCCTCGTTGCCGCTCACGTACTTGCCGATCCGCAGGCCCGCCGCGACGAGTTCGGTCTTCGCCGCGTCACAGGACTTGTCCACCACGTTCGGCATGTCGAACTCGAACACCGGGCCCACCACGTAGACGCGCACGTTCGTGCCGCGCGGCGCGGGAGCACCCGCCGCCGGGTCCGTACGCAGCACGGTGTGCGCCGTTCCGGGCTCGTCGACGAAGGAGACGGTCACACTGACCCGCAGATCCTTCATGAGCTGGGCGCGTGCCTCCCGGAAGTCCCGCGTGGTCACGTCCACCATCAACTGGCCACCGGGCGCGGGAGAGGCCGGGCTCGGCTCGGGGGTCGGCGACGGCGGCAGCTCGCTCGGGGAGGCCTCGGGCGTCGGCGACACCAGGGCGGATGGGCTGCTGCTCGGCTGCGTGGTCGGCTCGCCGTCGCCGGCCGCGTACCATCCGATCGCGAGCCCCGCGACGGCCAGCAGCACGGTGGCCGTCGCCAGGATGGCAACGGTGCCGGGGCTGAACCCGCGTGGTCGCTGCGGCGTCAACGGCGCCGTCTGTGCCCACGGGTCGGTCATGATGGTCTCCTCTTTCGGGGTACGCCCGGCGAACGCTACGCCGCAACGAGAGTAAACCGTTCACACGAACCGCCCTCGCATTGCTATACGCTCGCGTCATGTCACTTCAGGGCCCGGGTACGCGGCTGGGACTGAGCTCGGTCGCCGTCGCGGCCGGCGTCGCCGCGGCAGCGGGAGCAGCACAGTTGGGCGTCGGATACGGCTTGGGCGTCTTCTCCTGGGTGCCCACCGTGCACGGCGGCGATGAGGCCGCGTGGCTGGCGAGTCTGGCCTGGACGGTGTGGATTTCCGCCCTGTCGGTGGTGCTCGGTGCCGTAGTGGCCGATCGCGTCGGTCAACCGACTGTCCAGTCGTCGACAGCGGTCCGCGTGCTGCGCCGCGCCGCGCTGTCGATCGCGGCGGCGCTGGGCGGCCTGGTGGTCGTCGCGCTGACCGCGGTGCCCGCGCGGGTCGCCGAGCGCGCCGACACGTTCGCCCCGCACCTGATAGTCGGCGGATACGCCATCGCCGGGGTGCTGCTGGGCCTGTTCATCTCGGTGGCCGCCCTGGTCGCCCGCTCGATCGCGGCCAACGTGCTGGCGACCGGCGGCTGGCTGTGGCTGCTGGCGGTCACCGCGGCGGCCGACGGCATCGCGGCCGGGCGCGACCCGGTCGTGGCGCAGCTCGGCTCCTGGCCGGTCACCACGGACGGTCCCTGGTTCCGCAGCGTCTACCTACCCGGCGCGGCCATCGCGGCAGTCGCCGCCGTCGTCATCGGCTTCCTGGCCGCGCTGCCCGCCGCGCGCCGCCGCGACGGCCAGGCGGGCGTGGCCCTGTCCGGTGCCGCCGGACCCGCCCTGGTCGCGGTGGCCTACCTGCTGGCCGCGCCGAAGCTGACCGGGGCACTGCCCGAGCAGCTCTCGGCACACCTCGTCGCACCGTATGCCGTCGTCACCGGCCTGGTCGGCTCGGTGCTCGCCCTCGTGCTCTGCGGCCCGCGCCGCCCGCGCCCGGTGAGCGAGCCGGACGCGCCGGTCCCGCCGCAGTCCACCGGCCACGACGCCGCTCCGGCTCCGGCCGTGCCCGCCCAGGCCACCCCGGCCAAGGAGGCGTCCGGCAAGGAACCCACCGACCAGCTGGCAGCCGACAAGACCGGTTCCGACAAGACCGGTTCCGACAAGGGCGGTTCCGACAAGGGCGCGCCCAGCCGGACGGCCACCGGGCGGGCGGCCGTCGTCAAGCCCACGCCGGTGAGCCCGGCTGCCGCCAAGCCGGTGCAGGTGAACCCGGCCGTCGGCACCGCCGCGTCGGCGGACGAGACGACCGCGTCCGGCACTGCCTCGAACACCGGCACGAGCGGGGTCTCCCCCGCCACCGACCCGCCGGGGCCACGTCAGCCGCGCAAAAAACGCTGACCTGCGGCACTCGCACTTGAAGGACTGACCCGCGGCAGCTGCCGGTCGGTGTGTGAGCCGGTGTAGCCGAGCGGGTCGTGGCTTAGCGCACCACCACCAGGCCCGCGCTGCCCGCCCCGCGTGAGCGCAGCACCCGGGCGGTCCGTTCGCCGCTGGCCCGGCAGGCCGCGCGGCGGGCCACCGGGCACGCCGACACCAGCAGCACCCGGACCGGCCCGCCGTCGAGCTGCATGTACGTCGGCAGTGCCGCGACGGCGGACACGGTGAACCGGCCCGGCGCGGTCTCCAGGAACGTGAACCGGCTGATGACCCCGTCGCGGGTCACGTCGGAGAAGCTCTGGTTCGACACGTGGTTGCCCATGCCGTACGCGACCCAGCGGCCCCCGATCCGTTCGAAGGGCTGGACCACGTGCGCGTGGTGGCCGAGGATCAGGTCCACCGCGCCGTCGCGCAGCAGCTGCCGGGCGACGGACACCTGCTGCTCGTTGGGGCGCTGCCGATACTCGGTGCCCCAGTGGATCGACGCGATGACGACCTCGGCCCCGGCGTCGCGGGCGCGGACCGCCGCCTGCCGCACCCGTGCCGGATCCAGCGCGTTGACCAGCCACTCCTTGCCCCTGGGCCGGTTGATCCCGTTGAAGGAGAAGGTGTACGACAGCAGCGCCACCTTGACCCCGCGCACCGTGACGATGGTGGGGGTGTCCTGCTCGGCGCGGCTGCGGGCCATGCCCGCGTGGGCGATCCCGGCCGCGTCCAGCGCCCCGAGGGTGCGGCGCACGCCGGACTCGCCGCCGTCGAGCGAGTGGTTGGACGCGGTCGAGCAGGCGTCGTAACCGGTCTGCCGCAGCGCGGGCACGATCTGCGGCGGCACCTTGAAGATCGGGTATCCGGTGAACGGCCCCTGCGGCCCGCCCAGCGGCGTCTCCAGGTGGCAGACGGCCAGGTCCGCTGCCTCGATCACGGGGCGCACACCCCGTAGCAGCGGCGCGAAGTCGTAGCCGCGGCCACCGGCGTCGCGCTGCGCCTGCCGCCACAGGCCGTTGTGCAGGAGCACATCGCCGCTGGCGGCCACGGTGAACGTACGCGGCACGAACGGCGCGGGCGTCGGCGCGGCGGCGGCCGGGCCGGGCGACGCCGCACCGCTCGGCGCGGGCCGGGGCACCGGTGCCGTCGCGGCGGGCAGCACCCGTGGCGACGGTGGAGCCCCACCGGGCGGCCACGGCGGCAGCGCCACCCCCGCGACGACGGCCAGCAGCCCGGCCAGGGTCGCGGGCAGCGCCCAGGGCCGAAGGTCCCTACGGTCACCGGTCACGGCTGCACCCTCCCCCGAGGTAGGCGGTCACACCATCCGCTGTCAGGCCGAGTCAGCCCACGGGCCAGGTGTGCACCGGTTCGTTGCTGCGCTGGTGCTCGGCATAGCGGCCGACCATCGTCCGCAGCGCAGCGGGACGGGTCGCCCCGGCCCGCTCCAGCGCGCGCACCGTGTCGACCTGCCAGGTGGAGCCGTTGCGGCCGGTGAGGCAGCGCTGCTCGATGATGCCGAGCAGCCGGTCGCGCTGGGCCGGGTCGACGCCGAAGCGGTCCAGCCCTTCGGCGGCCTTGGGCAGCAGCACCTCCAGCACGAGGTCGGTCACCCTGATCTCGCCGAGCCGCGGCCACCAGACCGGCGCGACGATGCCCCGGCGGGCCGCGGCGTGGAAGTTGTCCTGCGCGACGCTGAACGGCAGCTGCGTCCAGAGCGGGCGGTCCTCCTCCACCAGGGCGCGCACGAGTCCGAAGTAGAGCGCTCCGTTGGCCAGCATGTCGACCACGGTCGGACCGGCGGGCAGCACCCGGTTCTCCACCCGCAGGTGCGGCCGGCCGCCCATGATGTCGTACACCGGGCGGTTCCAGCGGTAGATGGTGCCGTTGTGCAGGCGCAGTTCCCCTAGCCGAGGAACCCCGCCGCTGTGCAGCACCGCCAGGGGATCTTCCTCCTCCGCGATCGGCAGCAGGGGCGGGAAGTAGCGCACGTTCTCCTCGAACAGGTCGAAGATCGAGGTGACCCAGCGTTCCCCGAACCAGACCCGGGGGCGTACGCCCTGGGCTTTCAGCTCGTCCGGCCGGGTGTCGGTGGCCTGCTCGAACAGCGCGATCCGGGTCTCAGACCACAGCTGGTGGCCGAACAGGTAGGGCGAGTTGGCCCCGACCGCGACCTGCACCCCGGCGATGACCTGCGAGGCGTTCCAGTACGCGGCGAACTCGGCGGGCGAGACCTGCAGGTGGAACTGCAGGCTGGTGCAGGCGGCCTCGGGCGCGATGGAGTCGGTGCGGATGCGCAGCCGGTCGGCCCCCCTGATGTCGACGCCGATCTGCTCGCCGCGGGCGGCCAGGATCTCCTCGTTGAGCGAGCGGTAGCGCCCGTTCACCGACAGGTTCTCGGCGACGGCGTGGTCGGTGGTGAGCGTGGGCAGGATGCCGATGGTCAGCAGGGCCGCGTCGTGCTTGCGGGCGTGCGCGTCGGCGCGGCGCAGGCTCTCGATGATCTGCTGCTCGTACAGGACCAGACCGTCGTCGGAGATGAGCCGCGGCGGCACGTTCAGCTCCAGATTGAACCGTCCCAGTTCGGTCTGGAACTGCGGATCGGCCAGGTCGCGCAGAACCTCCTCGTTCACCATCGTCGGCAGCTGCTCGTGGTCGACGAGGTTCAGCTCGATCTCCAGCCCGGTCGTCGGATGGTCGTGGTCGAAGCTGAAATCGTTGAGCATCAACGCGAACACGTCCAGGCAGCGTCTGACCTTCTGCCGGTAGTGCTCCCTTTCCTGGCGGGTGAACGTCTGCAGCGAAACGTCCTTGCCCATGAGCCCTCCCCGACGCACGGTGACCAAACGAACCCTCAGAGTACGGTTCCTGGGCGACAGTCGTATCGGGTGGTCGTCCCGATTGGCACACCCGGTGTCCCACTCTGCGGGAAACGAAGGGCAACAAATGTGCCATCTCTCCATATACGATGCGGAAATGGAGCTACTCGAGGATTCGAGGCTCACCGCCATGGGCCTTTTGACAGAGGCGTACACCAGCCTCAACACCCTCTGCGCGGAGCAGCTCGCCGCGCACGGCCTGGCACCTGTGGAGTTCGAAGTGCTGGTGCGGCTGGCCCGCTCACCCGCGCATCGACTGCGCATGACCGACCTCTCCCGACAGACGGCGATGAGCACGAGCGGGGTGACCCGCATGATCGACAGGCTTGAGCGGGAAGCCCTGGTCTGCCGGGTGCCCTGCGACATCGACCGGCGCAGCTCGTATGCCGCACTCACCAGCAAAGGCCTGGCCCGCCTGCAGGAGACCGTCCCCGGCCACTTGGAACTGCTTGACGAATGGCTCGTCGGACCACTGACCCAGCGCCAACTGCAGGGCCTGCTCGTCGGCCTGCGGGTGGTGCGCGACGCGGTCCGGCCCGAGGCGACCGCCGGTGTGCATGACCAGTGACGACCGCGGACGGCGGCCTGCTGCTGCCGCTGCGGCAGAACCGGCGGCAGAACTGCCGAGGTCCTGCCAGAAAGGACGGTTAAAGCCCCGAATCGGGTGAACCGGGCTGCTAGCGTCATGGCCCTGTGGTGGACGGCCACGCCGACCAGGTTGTCGGCGGTCCAGCACGGGGGTTGCATCGGCGCGGGCGGAGACGGCGGGGGGCGCGGTTCGCTACGGCGAGCCGCGGAGGGACATCATCCGTCGGGGGGCCGCCCGCGCCGAACCCTGCTCCGGCGCGGTCAGAGGTGGCTGAGCAGTTCCAGGGCCCGCGGCGTGAGCGAGATGCCTGTGCTGTCGCGCAGCTCGTAGAGCCGGGTCACCACCGCGGCCGGCTCGTCGCTGGTCGCGGCCAGCCCGACGAGCGCCTCCATCGTGTCCCGCCGGTCGCTGAGTCCGCTGGTCAGCCGCGCCGCCGCCGCGAACCACGAGGCCGCGAGCGTACGGTGTCCCCGCTGCCAGGCCACCGTCGCCTCGATCATCGCGCAGTACCAGTCCTCCTCGGGCTCCTCCGCGCCGGACACGTCCACTCCGGAACCGGTCCCCTCCAGCAGCATCGCCCGGATGTCGGACAGCGTCTTCTCCGCCTCCTCCAGCCGGTCGCCCTGCGCGTACGCCAGCCCCACCACGCCCACCAGGCGACGGCGCTCACCCGGATTGCCGACCTCGGCCAGCATCTCCACGGCCTGCTGCCCGACCCGCACCGCCTCGTCGTAACGGCCGTCCAGGCGCAGCACCTCGGCCAGATTGGCCCTGGCCAGGGCACGCAGCTTGTGTTCCCCGGACCGCGCCGACAGCCGGTCGACCGCGGCCAGCCGCCGCTGGGCCGCGGCCAGGTCGGCCTCGCGCAGGTCGTGCCAGATCAGGTTGTGCTGGGCCACCGCCATGTCGTCGACCCGCCCGGTGCGCGTGGCCAGCGCCAGGGTCGCCTCCCCGTGGCGGCGGGCGTCGTCGTACTCCCCCGCGCTCTGGTGCACGACCTGCAGCACGCCACGGGCCGCCAGCTCCCCGGTCACGTCCCCTACCAGGAGGAACGCCGCCAGTGCGGTCTCGCCCCTGGCCAGTTCGGCGCGGCCCGCGCCGTGTTCGGCGGCGAGCTGCACCACGCCCAGGTTCGCCCAGGCGCGCAGGGCCGGGTCCGCGTCGGCGGTACGCGGATCGTCGAGCAGCCGCAGCAGCCACTGCCTGCCCTCCTGGTCCCGCCCGCGAAAGCGCCACCAGCGGGGCAACTTCGAGGCCAGGCACAGCGCGGTGTGCGGATCGTGCTCGGCGGCGTGGGCCAGGGCCGCCCACAGGTCACTGGCCACGTCGTCGAGCCGGGCGACGGCGGCGGCCAGCGTCGAGCCCATCATCGTCGGGGCGGTGCGGGCCGCGAACCGGGCGAAGACCACACCGTGCTGCCGCCGTGCCCCGGCCAGCTCCCCGGCGACCTCGGCCTGCTCGGTGGCGTACTCCTTCACGACGTCCAGCAGCACGAACCGGAACGCGCCCGAGCCACGCACCTGCACCAGTCCCAGTTCGACCAGGCGCTCCAGCACCGGCACCACGTCGACCTGCGTGCCGAGCAGATCCTCGGCCAGTTCGACGGACCAGCGGTAGCCGAACACGGCCAGCCGCCGCAGCGCCTCCCGCTGCGCGGGCTCCAGCAGGCGATAGCTGGCCGTCACGACGTCCCGCAGTGTCACCACCGGCGGCGAGGCGGCGACGTCGGCGCTGCCCAGCTCCAGCAGCCGGTTGCCGTACCGGGCGAGCATCTCGGCCGGGTCCAGCACCCGTCCCCGGGCCGCTGCCAGCTCGATGGCCAGTGGCAGCCCACCGAGCCTGCGTACCAGCGTGACCAGCGCGTCCACCTCGACGTCGGCGGGCGAGCGGCGCACCTGCCGCCACCGGGCCAGAAACAGCGCGCTCGCCGGGTGCCGCTCGGCCTCTGCCAGCGACCGCGTCCCGGCGGGCGGCAGCGCCAGCGGTCCCAGCGGCCAGACCTGCTCGCCTGCCGGGCCCAGCGGAGCCCGCGCCGAGGCCAGCACCCGCAACGCGGGCGCGATCGCGAGCAGTTCGGCCAGCACGGTCCGGGAGGCGTCCGGCGAGCGGTCCACCGCGTCCAACATGAGCAGCACCGGCTGCTCCAGCCGGGCGGGCAGGTCGGCCGGGCGGCTCACCTCCAGCACCGCGCAGACCACGTCGCGCACATCGCTGGCGGTGTCCCCCGCGGCGACGCTGATCGCGCGCACTCCCGCCGGGAACCGCGGCTGCGCCTGGAACGCCACGTTGATCGCGAGCGCGCTCTTGCCCACCCCGGCCAGGCCCACCAGCGTGGTGAGGCCGGGCTGACCGGTCAGGTGCTCGATCAGGGCGGCGGCCTCGTCGGCCCGGCCGTACAACTCTGGCGGCGCGGGCAGGGTGAACGCGGGCCGGGCGGGCGGCGCGGACACCTGGCCACGGGCGGCGAGGTGGAACTCCGCGGCCGCGTCACCGGTCAGCGCCAGCGCGCCGACCAGCAGCTCCACCGTGCTGCGCTGCGGGCGGGCGGCGCGTCCGTGCTCCAGGTCGCGGACGGTGCGCACGCCGAGCCCGGCGCGCGCGGCGAGCTCCGACTGGGTCAGCCGCGCGGTGTCCCGGTGCGCGCGAAGGAGCGCGCTGAAGGAGGCCGCCGACGCGTCGGCGGCCTCTACGGAAGCCGGGTGACCTGGGACCATGGCCGCAAAGACTACGCACCCGAAACCGAACGTGGGAGTCGAGCGTCTACTTTTTGGCGCACTCAACGGACATGACCGGTATCACAGTGCAACCGTCCGGACGGCCTGTCGGGCCTGCTCCCACCCGCCGCCCGCCCGACCCGGCGGTCCGGCTCGCGCCCGCACCCGCTGTCCACCTGCCGACAAACTGCAACCCACCCACGCCACATCGAGTGTCTTCAGATACCGGACCGTCACGGGGCGGCCCGGCCACCCCCACCCACCCCACCCGCCCACCACCCGCCACCCACCACCCGCCGCGCAACTCTTAAAGAGTCGCGCCCTCAACCAGTGGCCGAGGGCGCGAGTCTTTAAGAGTTGCGGCACGGGAAGGGGCGGGTGGGTGGGTTAGCTGAGGCGGACCCAGGCGCCTTGGCGGACGGTGAAGGGGGCGAGGGCGTCGGCTTCGAGGCCGCCGTGGGAGATGGGCTGGAAGGCGTACGCGCCGGTGATGCCCTCGATGGGGCCGCCTTCGAGGCGGCCGCGCAGGCGCTGGGGGTCCATGCTGACGGCGCGGCGGGCGGCGGTCGCCAGCAGCGTCAGCGCGTCGGCGCCGTACGGGGCGAAGCCGGTGAACGAGCCGTACTGCTGGATGTAGCGGTAGATGAAGCTGCGCTGGGCGCGTCCGGAGGGCGTGGTGGCCACCGTGGGGGCCCCGGCGAGCACGCCGGGGTGCACGACGTAGGCGCCCTCCATCGCGCGGCTGTTGGGGCCGTTGAGGGTCTCGTCCGCACCGGCGCCCGCGTCGAGGAACACCTTGCCCTTGTAGCCGGCGCTGCGCAGCGCGGCGACCGCTGCGGCACTCACCGGTGCCTGTGCCCAGATGACGACCGCGTCGGGCTTGGCGTCGGCGACCCGGTTGGCCGCGCCGCCGTAGGCCCGGCCGGAGCGGGGCAGCCGTACCGTGTCGACGATCTCGCGGCCGCTGGCGAGCATGGCCCGGGGCAGCGCGCGGACCCCGGCGTCGCCGTGGCCGTCGGACGTCGCCAGTACCGCGACCTTCTCCAGCTTGAGCTTGCGGATCTCGCGTCCCATGATGGCGGCCACGTCGGAGGCGTTGGCCCCGAGCTGGTAGACGAACCGGCGGTTGGGCAGCGGCACCGTCATGTCGTCGCCGCTGTTGAGGCAGAGGAACGGGACCTTGCTGGCCTCGGCCACCGCGATGATCGCGCGGGCGGTCTCGACGGTCACGCCGCCGATGATCGCGCAGACCTTGTCCTGCTCGATGAGGTCTTTGGCCTGCTGCATCGCGGTCGCGGCGGTGCCGCCGTTGTCCTTGAACACCAGCCGGATGTAGAGGCGGCCCTCACCGTACGGGATGCCGACCGAGTTGATCTCGTCAGCGCCGACCTTCAGCGCCTGCTCCTGCAGCTTGCCGAGGGTCGAACCGGGGCCGGTGAGCTCCAGGTTGACGCCGAGCACGAGTTCCCCGGTGGCGCCTGCGGCGGTCGCGTCGGGCTCGGAGCAGGCGGCCAGCAGCGCCGTGGCGGCCAGTCCGAGTCCGCCGGCGAGGGCGCTGCGTCGGGTCAGTCCACCTGTGGCGCTGTTCATGAACGTGCCTTTCCGTGGTGCAAGGGGGTGCGTGGGCCGCGGTGTGATCCACTGCCGCCCACGTATCGTGCTGGCCGGTCGGCGCGGGGGTCAAGCCAGGTAACTATGGCCTGGGACACACCTCTACCTGCGGGTATACCCCGCGACCACGGCCGGTGTGCGCCGTTGCCGGGCTTCATCGGCCGCCGCCGCACCGCGATGTCGACGGACGCCGCCGGGGTGGCCCCGGCGGCGTCGTCACGATGAGGGGACCGCCGGTCAGCGGTAGTTGGCCGCCCGGTAGTTGTAGTCGTCCCGGTCGTCGCGGGCGTCCTGCTCGCGGCTGAAGTCCCAGCCGTTGGCCGACTCCCGGCCCGGCCGTCCGCCGACGGCGAAGCCGCCCTGGCCGGGCGCGCCGCCGAGTTCCTGGTTGCCACGCCGCCAGCCGCGGAAGTAGTTGCTGGTGTGCGCGGCGATGCCGGCGGCGTCGCGGACTATGCGCAGCGGGCGCTCCTCGCGCTCCGGCGTGGAGCCGGGCACCAGGTTCGCCGCAGGAACGCGCCGGGGCAGGCCCGCGGTGGTGTCGTTGCCGACCTGCGGACGGGCCGCCTGCTCGGCGGCGCGCCAGCCGCTGTCCATGGTCGAGTTCCAGGTGGTCTCGGCGCTGGTGTCCGGCCCGCTGAACCAGGCCGAGGAGACCGACGCGAAGATCAGCAGGTCGTCGTCCTCGCCCTCGGCCGGGCTGGAGGCCCGCTCGGTGCGTCGCGGCTTGGGCCGGGCGCCGGTCAGCGCGCTGTCGTCGACCAGGCGCAGCGGCGGCTCGTCGCGGCCACCGCGGCCGTTGCGGCGCGCGGGCTCGTCGGCCAGGCGCAGCGACGGGGACTCCGGCAGCACCAGATCGTCGTCGAGCCACGGCGGCGTGATGCGGCCGTCGGTGGGGCGGGCGGTCTCGTCCGGCTCGGGGTTCAGCGGCCAGTTGGCGCGGGAACCCGCGGGCGCGGTCGGCTGCTGCGGCGGCAGACCCAGCGGGTCGGCCGGCATCCGGGTGATGTCGGTTGGCACGTCAGTCGCGGACGGCGCGTTGAAACGGGGCCGCTCACCGGTGTCGCGCAGATTGTCGTGCTGGAAGCCGCTACGGGCCCGCTCGGCGAGCTCGTTGGCCAGCCGCTCGGCAGCCGACGGCTGGTAGCCGCCACGCGGCGCGCGGTTGTCGAGGTCACGAGGGCGATCCGCGCCGGGCTGCTGGTAACCACCACGGGGGGCGCGGTCGTCGAGCGGCTCGGGCTGCTGGAAACCGCCGCGCGGGGCGCGGTCGTCGAGCGGCTCGGGCTGCTGGAAACCACGGGGAGCGCGGTCGTCCAGCGGCTCGGGCTGCTGGAAACCGCCGCGCGGGGCGCGATCGTCGACCTGCTCAGGCTGCTGGAAACCGCCGCGCGGGGCGCGATCGTCGAGCGGCTCGGGCTGCTGGAAACCGCCGCGCGGGGCGCGGTCGTCGAGCGGCTCGGGCTGCTGGTAGCCGCCGCGCGGGGCGCGGGCGTCCCGGCCGTTCAGCAGTTCGGCGGCGAAGGGCTGGTACCCCCGCGGCGCGTCACCGGCCGGTTCGGCGGGCTGCTGGTAGCCCTGCGGCGCGCGGTCGGCCGGATCGGCGGCGGGCTGCTCGTAACCCAACTGGCCCTGCTCGGCCGACTCGTCGGGCAGGTCCGCCGACGGGGCCTGGTTGAAGCCTCGGGCGGCGCGCTCGCTGCTGATGGCCGCGTTGGTCAGGGTGGGCACGAACGGCTTGTTCGCGTCCGCAGGGGCCCGCGAGGCGCGCTGGGCCGGGATGGGCGCCTGACGCGGCGGGATCGGGGTGGGCATCTGCCGGGTGGGCGCGGCGGGCGCCTCCTGGCGCGCTGCTGCGGGCATGGCGACCATCGGGGTGCCCGTGATCGGGGTCGGCTCGAAACCGGGCGGCACGGGCGGCGTGGAGGGCGCCCACGCGGGCCGGTCGACCGGCGGCGGCGCGAGCGGCGTGCTCGACACCGGCTCGGGCGCGGTCGGCGGGGCCTGCACGGGGCGCGGCTGCGTCGGTGCGGCGTTCACGGCGGTCGGCTGCACCCGGCGGCGCGCGCCGGTGGCGGCGGCCATCGCGGGCGGCGCGGAGGTGACCGGGACGCCGGTTCGCCGCGCGGGCTGGGCAGGGGCCGCGACCGGCGGCGGGGCCATCCGGTCGGCGAGGGTGTCGATGAGGGCGGCGCTGGCGGCGTCGGAGGAGCGCACGGCGGCGACGCTGTGCCGCACGGACTCCGCGACGGCGGCGGTCAGCTGCTTGCCCACGCCGTTGCGGCGGGGCGTCTCGGCGATCGCGACGCGCAGCGCGGTGACCGCCTCCAGGGCGGTGCCGCTGTCGCAGACGCCGTCGGCGACCAGGCGCGCGGCGACGGTCTCGGCGGTGGCTCCGTTGTCGCGGTTGCGGGCGCCGGACTGCCCGGCCAGCATGCCGGGCTCGGGCAGGGCTTCGAGCACGGCCAGGGCGACGGGCGCGGCAGGGTCGGGATAGGCGCGCAGGGCGGCCGGGTACAGCTCGCGCAGCACCTCGCGCAGGGCCACGGCGGCGGCGTGCCGACCGACGGCCAGCGCCGCGTGGGCGGCCAGCACCGGCTTGAAGGCGACGAACTCGCGGGGCGCGGGACCGACCATGGCGGACAGTGCCCCGGCCTGCAGGGCACGGGCGAGGCCGACGGCACGGCGCTCGTCGGGGGAGGCGTTGGCCTCATCGAGGGACTCGTCGTCGGCGAACCGGTCGGCGAAGTCGTCGGCGGACTCGTCATCGGTGTACGCGATGGCCCGTCCCGCGGCGGCGAGCAGCGAGATGACCTGCTGGTCGTCACTGTCCGCGGCCACCGTGACCATCGTCGAGCCGCCGAACCTCTCCGCCAGCAGCGACGTCACCAGCGCGTAGCCGGCGGGATCGTCGTTGATGACGCAGAACTCCAGCAGCCTGCCGGAGTCGTCGACAACGGCGACGGTCAGCCGGTTGACGGCCGCCGCAAGTTCCCCCGCGTCGACCTCCGGAGCTGTCGACGCGATACCGCAGTACACCCGCACGAGCGCCACGGACTCGTCCTCCTCCCGGACCCCTCGTGTGCCAAAGACTGATGCTCCCTGGTTAGGGGTCAGTCGCGCCAGTCCACAGCGCCAGAGATCTTGCCAATAACCGAACGCCAGCCGATTGATGCCTGCTCTGCCCCGATTTTCTTCAGCTTTCGCTTAGCGAAGAAAGCACCCATGCCGCCCTCTTCCGAGGCGCGCAGCGCATCGTCGAGGTCGTCGAGGGGGGAGCCGGGGGAGAGCGCCACCATGACGGGCTTAAGCCGCAGAGCGTAGCTCACATCCCTGGCAAACTCCCCAGCGCGCAGGACCAGCTCGGCGTCCCAGGCGTCCGGGCCGCCGCGCAGGTTCTCCACGACGAGGTCCAGTTCGTACGCGTCGTCCTCGCCCGCGACCACGTCGGTGGCCTTGACCGACTTCGCCAGCTTCGACCAGCCTTCGAGCTGCTTGAGGTCGTGCGGCGCGCCGGAGCGCACGAAGTCCGCCAGGCCCTTGGCCGACAGGAACAGCAGCAGGCGGCCCTTGTGCGAGAGGAACATGGGCACCTCCTCGTCGGAGACGACGGCTTCGTCCTCGTCGTCCTCCGCCTCGGCGTCCTCGTCGGCCTCGACCGCGCGCTCGGCCACCTCGTCCTCGGCGGGACCGGCGGCGACCTCGTCCAAGGCCTCCTTGGTCCACTGGAACTCGGGCAGCTCCTCCTCATCGGCGACGCCCATCGGGCGGCCGGTGCGACCGGCGAAGATCGCGTCGTCGTCCTCGCGGTCGGCGATGTCGGTCGGCGTCAGCTCACTCGCGGGACGGTAAGCCCGCAGCGTCAGTCCGACCTTGCCGCCGGGCAGGGCTACCTCGACCGGCGAGACCTGGTACTCGTCCCAGAGCGTGCTTGCCACTGCTGACCTCCGCCGTTCAGCTGCCGACCTCTACCGGGTCGGTGACTCTCCGCACACCCTAGTGGTTCGTGTCAGCCCCCGTGCGCCCGCACCCAACCCTGGGTTCCGCGCTCCTTCACCCGGCCGCCGTCCAACACCACGACCTCGTCGAACGCGTCGAGACCGGTCAGCCGGTGGGTCACCAGCACCACCGAGCGGCCGGCCCGGTGCGCCAGCACGTCGGCCAGGACCGCGTCGGCCTGGGCGGGGTCCAGCCCCTCGGTCGGCTCGTCGAGCAGCAGCACCTGCGGGTCGGCCAGCACCGCGCGGGCCAGCGCGAGCCGCTGCCGCTGCCCGCCGGACAGCTCCGCGCCGTCCTCGCCCACGCGTACGTCCAGGCCGTGCGCGTCGACCCAGTCGCCGAGCCCGGCGGTCCGGCAGGCGGCGAGCAGGTCCTCATCGGTCGCGCCGGGCCGGGCCAGCAGCAGGTTGTCCCGCACCGAGGCGTGGAACAGGTGCGCGTCGGCCAGCAGCCCGGTCACGGCGGCGGGCCACCGCTCGCGATCGAACGCGGTGATGGGAGTGCCCGCGCCCGGTGGGGCCGTCACGCCGACCCGGCTGGGCGCGGTGGCGACAGGTAGGGACGTCGCGCTGCCGGAGTCCGGCGAGATCGCGCCGGTGAGCAGAGCCAGCAGGGTGCTCTTGCCCGCGCCCGACGGGCCGACGACCGCGATCCGGCGGCCGGGCGGCAGATCGAGGTCGACGTCGTGCAGGGCGGGCGCGGCGTCGGTCCGATACCGGACTCCCGCGCCGCGCAGGCGCAGGTGCACGGATCCGTCCGGGACCGGGAGCCCGTCGGCCACGGCCGTCTCCGGCACGTCCAGCAGCTCCGCGACGCGGTGCAGGCTGCCCTGGATCTCGGCGCCCTTGCGCGCGGCGGCCAGCAGCGACAGCGCCAGCTCCCCGGCGGCGATGGTGGCCACCGCGAGCA
Organism: Catellatospora methionotrophica; assembly: GCF_011297335.1. GTDB lineage: Bacteria > Actinomycetota > Actinomycetes > Mycobacteriales > Micromonosporaceae > Catellatospora > Catellatospora methionotrophica. The sequence goes on from NZ_JAAOTJ010000005.1 coordinate 191,380, forward strand.
CCGCGAGCCATACCCCGGGCAGGCCGCGCGACAGCGCCGTGGCCAGGACGGCCATCGCCGTCACCCCGCCGAGCGCCGTCGCCGCGGCGTCCACCGCGAACGAGCGCCGGGCCAGCGCGCGCTCCACCCGCGCCAGCTCGTCGGCGTGGGCCCTGCCGCGAGCCTCGTAGGCGGGACGTGCGCCGAAGGCGGCGAGGTCGGCCGCCCCGTGCACCAGGTCGACGGTGTCGACGGCGTACGCGGCGCGCAGCGGGGCCAGGCGGGCAGACCCGTGGCGGGCCAGGCGGGCCGCGAGCAGCGGGAGCGCCACGCCGGTGATCAGCAGCCCGGCGAGCAGCACCCCGGCGACGGCCGGGTCGGCGAACAGGGCGGTGCCGACCGCGGCGACGGCGACCAGTCCCGCGGCGGCCATCGGCAGCAGCACCCGGATCACCAGGTCCTGTACGGCGTCGACGTCGGAGACCATCCGGCTGAGCGCGTCCGCACGGCGGGCCGGCGGCCGGTCGACCAGCGCCGCGAAGATGCGCGCCCGTACCTCGGTGACCATGCGCAGCACGGCGTCGTGGCTGGCCAGGCGTTCCACGTACCTCAGCACGCCGCGACCGATGGCCAGCGCCCGGACCAGCACGATCGCCACCGACAGGGCGATCAGCGGCGGCTGCCCGGCCGCCGTCGCCAGCAGCCACGTCGCCGCCGCCATCAACCCCAGCCCGGCCGCCTCCGTTCCCGCCGCCAGCAATCCGGCCCCGACGAACCGCCACCGCAACGGGTACGCGAACACCAGCACCCGCCCCATAACCCCGTCCCGCCACCCCTTCACCGGGCCACCCCCTGCGGGACCTGCCGGGCGGCGTGGGGTGGTCATGCGGTCACCAGCTCGTGGAGGGTGCCGTGGTCGACGCGGACGGTGCGGGTGGCGGCGGTGAGCAGGGCGGGGCGGTGGGCGACGAGGAGGGCGGTGCGGCCCTCGACCAGGGACAGGGTCGATGAGACGACGGCCTGTTCGCTGGCGGCGTCGAGGCGGGCGGTCGGCTCGTCGAGCAGGAGCAGCGGGGCGTCGCGCAGGAAGGCGCGGGCCAGGGCGAGGCGCTGGCGCTCGCCGCTGGACAGGCCGTGGCCGCGTTCGCCGAGCACGGTGTCCAGCCCTTGCGGCAGCGCGTCGACCACCGGGCCGAGCGCGGCGGCGCGGGCCGCCTGCGTGATGCGTTCGCGGGAGGCGTCGGGGGTGCCCAGGGCGATGTTGGCGGCGAGGGTGTCGGCGAACAGGTGGGCCCGCTGCGGCACCCAGCCGAGCTGCCGCCGCCAGTCGTCGAGGTCGAGTTCGGCCAGGTCGGCGCCGTCCACCAGGACCCGGCCGGCGGTCGGCGCGGTGAAGCCGAGGAGCAGGTTGAGCAGGGTGCTCTTGCCGCCGCCGCTCGGGCCGACCAGCGCGATCCGGTCGCCGGGCCGGACGGTCAGGTCGACGCCGTGCAGCGCGGTGGTGCGCTCGTACGCCACGGTCACGCCCCGCAGCTCGATCACGCCGCCGCCGCGCGGCGCGGTGCGCGTACCCCCCGAGATCGTGCCGTCGGCGGCCGCCAGCAGGGTGAACGCCTGGTCCAGCGCGGTCAGGCCCTCCATGCTCGCGTGGAACTTCGTGCCTGCGGCACGCAGCGGGGCGTACGCCTCCGGGGTCAGCAGCAGCACCGTGAACGCGGCGGCCAGCGTCATCCCGCCGCCCAGCAGCCGCAGGCCCACCGGCACCGCCACCAGCGCGACCGAGATCGTGCCGACCAGCTCCAGCACCAGCGCGGACAGGAACGCGATGCGCAGCGTGCGCATGGTCGCCTCGCGGTGCCGGTCGGCCATCTCGCGGACGGCGGCGACCTGCGCGCGGGCCCGGCCGAACGCCTTCAGCGTGGGCAGGCCCGACAGCATGTCGAGGAAGTGGCCGCCGAGCAGGCGCAGCCGCCGCCACTGGCGCTCGGTGGCGACGCGGGTCTGCCAGCCGACCAGAATGCCGAAGATCGGGATGAGTGGCAGGGTGACCAGCACGATCACCGCCGAGGCCAGGTCGGCGAAGATCAGCGTCGCCAGCACTCCGACGGGCACCGTCACGCCCAGCACGAGCTGCGGCAGGTATCCGGTGAAGTAGCCGTCCAGCGCGTCCAGGCCACGCCCGGTGAGCGTGGCCAGCTCCCCGGCCCGCTGCCCGGCCAGCCAGCCCGGCCCCCGGCGGCCGACCGCGCCGAGCAGATCGGCCCGCAGGCTCGCCTTGACGGTGGCCGCCATCCGCGCCGCGACCACGCCCAGCCCGCTGGTCAGCGCCGCGCGGGCGGTCAGCGCGAGCAGGAACACGGTGATCGCGGGCGGGTCGAGGCGCAGCTCGACCGCTGCGGCCAGCGCTCGGGCGAGCGCGGACGCCGCGGTGACGACGGCGATGGCGACAGCCGACCCGAGCACCCCCAGCAGGACCACGTCACGCCGGGTGGACGGGACCTGCCGGAGCAGACGGGGATCGAACGGACGCGCCACGCTGTCCATCGTGCCCGATGACGTGGGTCACCGCCCCGCAGGCCCGGCCACCGTGATGCTCTCGGCGAACCGGATCAGGTCGGCCTCGCCCAGATCCGCCGCGCTCTGCATGATCAGCAGCACCCGCCGCTCGTCGAGCAGGACCGCCAGCTGGGTCGGCGCACCCCCGCCACCCCTGGTCAGCTGCGCGAACCGCCCGCCGACCATCAGCGAGGTGGTCGGCGGCACCAGGCTGGTGTCCGACCCGACATGGACGCAGACGCCCTCCGGGTCCTGGGGCCGCAACCGGGGCTCGCGACTCAGGCAGACGTGCCGCGAGTCGAGGCTGTTGACCTCGTACCCGCGCGGCATCAGCGCGTACGTGATCTGCGGCGTGGCCGTCATCCGGCCGACCTTCAGCTCGCGGGCGACCCGTTCGACCTCCGCCACGGTCAGCAGGCCGCCGAAGCTCTGCACGGTCACCCACCGGCCGTCACGTCGCCAGGTCAGGCCGACCTGGACCGCGCCGTTCTCGTCGGTGCCCGTACGCAGCGTCGCCGTGACCCCGGCGACCTGGGTGCTCTTCGTCTCAGCGGCCTCCCAGTCCCAGTCGTACGCGGTCTGCCCGACGTAGATCAGCAGCCTGCCCGGATCGCCGAGGCTCTCCACGCCGGTCATGTCCCGCGCGGCGACGACCTGCAGCGGCCCGGCATCCGCAGGGACGAATCCCAGCTGGTACGGGAACACCGGCAGCACCTCGGCAGCCGGGCGCGGCACCAGCGCCGAAGCAGCCGACGGCACGGCAGCGGCCGACGGCGTGGCGCTCGCCGACGGGGGCGCGCTCGCGGGCGGCGTCGGCGTCGGGGTGATCACGGGTGGCGGCTGCTGCCCGCGCCCGAACGGGGCCAGCGTGATCAGCGCGACGAGCACCAGCGCGGCGGTCGCGACCACCGCAGCCCTCCGGCGCAGCCGCACCGCACCCGCCCGGCGGCGCACCGCCTCCACGGGCACGCCGGCGAAGGTCCGCTCGTCGGCGGGCAGCGGCGTCGCGGAGCCGATCCGGTCCCGCAGGGCCGCCAGGCCGCGCGACGCGTGCACCCGCACCGTGGCGGGCGAGCAGTCCATCAGCTCGGCGACGCGCGCGTCGTCCAGGTCTTCGAAGAAGCGCAGCACCAGCACCGTGCGCTGGCGGCGGGGCAGCGTGCCCAGCAGCGCCCACAGCTCGTCGCGCACCGCGTGCCGCTGGGCGAAGTCGTCGGCGTCGGCGCGGTCCGGCGTGGTCTGCAGCGGGCGCTCCCGGTGCGACAACCGCCGCCACCAGGACGAGTGCGCCCACACCAGCGCCTTGCGCAGGTACGCGTCGGGGTTCTCCGCCTCGATGCGGTCCCAGCGGCGGTACGCCCTGGCCAGCACGTCCTGCACCAGGTCCTCGGCCAGGTGCCGGTCGCGGCAGAGCAGGTACGCGAAGCCGACCAGCGGCCCCGAACGGGCGCGGACGTAGTCGTCGAACTCCGGGTGCACGGGCGTCTCCTCAGCCGGGCGAGCGGGGGTCTCGCGGCTAAGACGCCACCGGACGGGCGCGTTGTTTACCGGCGCGCGGAGAAATCCTGCGGCCCCTGTGCGGGCATGGTGCGCAGGCGCGTCAGCAGGGCGTCGCGGATGGCCGGGCGGTTGCCGAACACCAGCAGGAACGCCGCCTCGCGGAGCAGGCGCTGGGCGTGGTTGTCCCGCAGCACCGCCCGCGCGCCGGTCTGCACCGTCAGCTGCGCGGTGGCCCGCAGCACCAGGTCGGTGGCGGCCGCGCGGGCGGCGGGCAGCGCGTCTGCGTCCGCGGCCAGCAGGGCGGCGCGGGTCGCGGCCAGCTCCGCGTCGAGCGGGCTCGGCCCGAGCAGGCGGCAGCACCGGTTCACGACCCCGAGCGCGAGGAAGCCGTTCAGCGCCGAGCCGCTCGTGTCCGATGACGACCATTGCGCGTACGGCCGCACGTCGGCGAGCCGGTCCGCGGGCACGAAATGGCCGTCGAAGCGTACGTCGACGGTCCGGCTCGCCTGCACCGCGACCAGCTCCAGCGGCGTGGTGACCAGGGTCGGCGCGTCGGCGGCGTCGACGAACAGGAAGTGCACGTCGTCGTGGGCGTCACGGGCGGCGGTGTACATCGTGTCGATCATGTTCCAGCCGGTGACCCACGGCACGGCCCCGTCGAGCAGGTAACCGCCGTCGACGGCGCGCACCCGCATCGGCGCGGTGGGGCTGCGCAGCCCGGCCAGCGCGATCCCGGCCCGGCGTACGCCCAGGGTCAGGGGTCGCAGCCAGGTCTCGCGGATGCCGGGCCGCTCGCTGACGGCCGCGGCCAGCACCGGGCCGTGGTGCTGGAGCCAGACGAACGCGGTGCTCAGGCAGCCGCTCGCCAGGCTCTCCAGCAGCGCCGCGAGCAGCGGGAGGTCGCGGCCGAGGACGCCGGGCTCCGGTGGCGCGGCGACGCCGTAGAAGCCCTCGGCGGCGAGCAGATCGAGCTGGGCCGGCGGCACCCGGTCGGCCGCGTCCACCGCGAGCGCGGCCGGGAAGAGGACGTCGTCGGCGATCTGCCGCGCCAGCGCCCGCATCCGGCTCGCCTCTGCCGCCTCCATCACCGACCCAGGATCGCAGAGCGCCGGCCGCTGGGAACAGATCTTGCGGACTTCGTGCTACCGGAGCGACCCGGAGTGCACAGAATCCGGAAGCGTTCGTGCGCCGTCACCGGGTGCGGGGGTGGATCTCGCCGGCCGGGTCGGGTTCGGCGAGCAGGCCGCCCTGTACGCCGATGAAGTGGTAGCTGACCTGGCGCAGCGGCCACAGCACCCAGGGGCGCTCGTCCTCGGCGATCGGGTGGCCGTCGGCGTGCCCGGCGGTGCCGATCAGCACCCACTCCCGCGTGGTCGACATCACGGTGATCGCGCCACCGGTGACGCCGACCGGGGCCAGCCCGCGGGGCAGGCCGTCACGCACCTCGTCGGCGGTCTCGTCGTCGGCGTACAGCACGGCGCGGAAGGTCGCGACCGCGTCACTGTCGTCGGTGGTGTACACCGCGCGCACGGTCAGGTAGCAGTTGCGCAGGTTGAGCAGCTTGTCGTCGGGCAGCACGCCGTCGCAGCCGCGCTGTTCGGCGACGGCTGTCCGGACGAGGCGGTCGCCGTTCATGGACAGTTCGTCGGGGAAGACGTCGGCGGCGCGTACCCAGGTGGGGTCGCTCTTGCTGATCGCGACCGGAAGCGCGGCGATCATCAGCGCCACCGCGCCGAACGTCGCGACAGTGTTGTAGTGGCGGTCGACCGCCGGAACCGCCTTGCCGACGTACACCAGGACCAGCAGGAACAGTAGCGCCGCGCCGGCCCCGCCGAACGCCCACATGATGCCGTCGCCCGCCGCCTCGCTGCCCGGCCCCTTGACCAGGTCCGACAGGTCGCGCTCGCGGCCCGGCAGGAAGGTGAAGGCGATCAGGACGACCACGGCGCTCGCGATGCCCAGCGCGACCCGCCCGCGCTTGGCCAGCCGTGGCCACAACACGGCCGTCAGCAGCAGCATCGCGGCCGGGGTGGCGATGATCAGCCACCCGGCGACGGTCATGCCCGCGACGGAGCAGGCCGACAGGTCACAGGCGAGGCCCAGCAGGGTGGCGCGGACGTACCCGCCGAGGCGGACGTAGGCGATGACCGCGCCGAAGAAGCCGAGGACGGCCAGCAGACTCCACAGGCACCCGAGGCGTGAGCCGCCGCCCGGCGTCTTCTTCGCGGCCTTGCGGTCGGCGTTGCGCCCGGCTTTGCGGTCCGCCTTGCCGACGTACTCGATCGGGCCGGAGGTGGAGCTGCTCATGGTCGGCCACCCTAGCGAAGCCGCGCACGCCCGCACCCGGTGACAAGGAGGGGCACCTTCCACACCGCACGGCGATGGGAAGGCGCCCTTCCTTCGATCACAGGCCCTTGGGGTGCCAGACCGTCTTGGTTTCGAGGTACGCGGTCATCGGGGCGAGGCCGGGGTCGGCGGTCCAGTCCAGACCGGCGGCCGGGCGGCGGACCCGCTTGAGGGTCTCCGCGGCGGCCTGCTCCAGCTCCAGGGCCAGCTTGGTGTCGGCCACGCCGGTCAGGTCGAGGCCGTTGACGTCGCTGTGCGAGGCCAGCCACGGGGCGACCTCGGCGGCCGAGCCGGTGAGGATGTTGACCACGCCGCCGGGCACGTCGGAGGTGGCCAGCACCTCGGCCAGGGTGATCGCGACGCGCGGGGCGTCGGTGATCACGATGACCGTGTTGCCGGTGGCCATCGCCGGGGCGATGACGCTGACCAGGCCGAGCAGGGTCGGCTGGGACGGAGCGACGACCGCGACCACGCCGCTGGGCTCGGGTGAGGAGATGTTGAAGTACGGCCCGGCGACCGGGTTGGCCCCGCCGACGACCTGCGCGAGCTTGTCGGTCCAGCCCGCGTACCAGACGAGCCGGTCGATGGCCTCGTCCACCTCGGACGCGGGCACCTCCAGCGCGGTGAACTCGTCGCGGCGGCCCTCCAGCATCTCGGCGACCCGGTAGATGACCTGCCCCTTGTTGTACGCCGTAGCGCCGGACCACTTGCCGAACGCGGCCCGCGCGGCGAGCACGGCGTCGCGGGCGTCCTTGCGGGAGGCCTGGGCGGCGTTGGCCACGAACTGCCCCTTGCTGTCGGCGACGACGTAGGTGCGGCCCGACTCGCTGCGCGGGAACGCACCACCGATGAAGAGCTTGTACGTCTTGCGTACGGCCAGCCGCGGCGCGGTGGCGACGGCGGAGTCCGCGGACTCCTTCTTCTTAGCCGGCAAGGTAGGCCTCCAGCCCGTGGCGGCCGCCCTCGCGGCCGTAACCCGATTCCTTGTAACCGCCGAACGGCGAGGTCGGGTCGAACTTGTTGAACGTGTTCGCCCAGACGACACCGGCCCGGAGCTGGTCGGCGACGGCGAGGATGCGTGAGCCCTTCTCGCTCCAGATCCCGGCCGACAGCCCGTACGGCGTGTTGTTGGCCTTCTCGATCGCCTCGCCGGGGGTGCGGAAGGTCAGCACCGACAGCACCGGCCCGAAGATCTCCTCGCGGGCGATGCGGTGCGCCTGGGAGACGCCGGTGAAGATGGTCGGCGCGAACCAGAAGCCGCGCTCGGGCAGCTCGCACGCGGGCGACCAGCGCTCCGCGCCCTCGGCGGAGCCGATCTCGGCCAGCGCCTTGATCCGGGACAGCTGCTCGGCGGAGTTGATCGCGCCGACGTCGGTGTTCTTGTCCAGCGGGTCGCCGACGCGCAGGGTGGCCATGCGCCGCTTGAGCGACTCCAGGAGCTGGTCGGCGACGGACTCCTGGACCAGCAGCCGGGAGCCCGCGCAGCAGACGTGGCCCTGGTTGAAGAAGATGCCGTTGACGATGCCCTCGACGGCCTGGTCGATCGCGGCGTCGTCGAACACGATGTTCGCCGCCTTGCCGCCCAGCTCCAGGGTCACCTTCTTGTTCGTGCCCGCCACCGCGCGCGCGATGATCCGGCCCACCTCGGTCGAGCCGGTGAAGGCGACCTTGTCCACGTCGGGGTGGTTGACCAGCGCCGCGCCGGTCTCGCCCGCGCCGGTGACGATGTTGACCACGCCCGGCGGCAGGTCGGCCTGCTGGCAGATCTCGGCGAACAGCAGGGCGGTCAGCGGGGTCGTCTCGGCGGGCTTGAGCACCACCGTGTTACCTGCGGCCAGCGCCGGGGCGATCTTCCACGCGAGCATCAGCAGCGGGAAGTTCCACGGGATGACCTGCCCGGCCACGCCCAGCGGGCGCGGGTCCGCGCCGAACCCCGCGTACGGCAGCTTGTCGGCCCAGCCCGCGTAGTAGAAGAAGTGCGCCGCGGCCAGCGGCACGTCCACGTCGCGGGACTCCTTGATCGGCTTGCCGTTGTTCAGCGACTCCAGCACGGCCAGCTCGCGGCTGCGCTCGGCGATGATCCGCGCGATCCGGAACAGGTACTTGGCCCGCTCGCGGCCAGGCATCGAGCCCCAGACGTCGGTGTAGGCGCGACGCGCTGCCTTGACGGCCCGGTCGACGTCGGCGGTGGAGGCCTCGGCGATCTCGGCGAGCACCTCCTCGGAGGCGGGGGAGATGGTCTTGAAGCTGCCCGCGCCGTCGGTGAACTCGCCGTCGATGAACAGCCCGTACGACGGCTGCAGCTTCACGATCGAGCGCGACTCCGGCGCTGGCGCATACTCAAAAGCGCTCATGTTTTAGTCCAGGGTGAAGTAGTCGGGGCCGCTGTAGTGGCCGGTGGCGAGCTTGGTGCGCTGCATCAGCAGGTCGTTGAGCAGCGTGGACGCGCCGAACCGGAACCAGTCGGGGTCGAGCCAGCCGTCGCCGGCGATCTCGTTGACCATGACCAGGTACTTGATGGCGTCCTTGGTGGTGCGGATGCCGCCCGCGGGCTTCACGCCGACCTTGCGGCCGGTGGTGTCGAGGAAGTCGCGCACCGCCTCCAGCATGATCAGCGTGACGGGCAGGGTGGCCGCGGGGGCGACCTTGCCGGTGGAGGTCTTGATGAAGTCGCCGCCCGCCAGCATGGCCAGCCAGGACGCGCGCCGCACGTTGTCGTAGGTGACCAGCTCGCCGGTCTCCAGGATGACCTTCAGGTGGGCCTTGCCGCAGGCCTCCTTGATCGCCGTGATCTCCTCGAAGACCTCCAGGTAGCGGCCGGACAGGAACGCGCCCCGGCTGATCACCATGTCGATCTCGTCGGCGCCCGCGGCGACGGCGGCCCGGGTGTCGTCGAGCTTCACCTTCAGCGGGGCCTGCCCCGACGGGAAGGCGGTCGCGACGCTGGCCAGGTGGATGCCCGAGCCGCGCAGGGCCTCGGCGGCGGTCGGCACCATCGACGGGTACACGCAGATCGCGGCCACCGACGGGCAGGCAGGGTCGCCGGGGTCGGGCTGGCGGGCCTTGGCGCACAGCGCCCGGACCTTGCCGGGGGTGTCGGAACCCTCCAGCGTGGTCAGGTCCACCATCCGGATGGCGAGGTCGATCGCCCACGCCTTCGCGGTCGTCTTGATCGAGCGGGTGCCCAGTCCGGCGGCGCGCGCGTCCGCGCCGACCCGGTCGACGCCGGGCAGGCCGTGCAGGAAGGTCCGCAGCGCCGCGTCAGAGCGCGTGACCTCGGACAACGGTGAGATGGTGGCCGTCATGCCGCGAAGTCTACGCGGTCTCATGAATATCGATCTTGTCCACGTCGTGGGATCGGCAGATGGGTGGCCGCCGTCACCACATCCGGCCGACATGCCGCGTTCACGCCGCATCAATGCTGGTCACCGACGGTCTTGGGGTGCGCATCATGCACTTCACCGACACGTACCTGCCGCGCCGCGACGGAGTCGTCACGTCGCTGCGAACGCTGCGCGCGGCCCAGGCCGCCGCCGGACACGACGTGCACTGCGTCGTGCCGGCCCACGGGGACCAGCAGGACGAACCCGGCCTGCTCCGGGTGCCCGCGCTGGCCTGCGGCGTCGCCGACCTGCGGCTGGCCCGCTGGGCGCTCTGTGCCCGGGGGACCCGCGAGCAGCTGGTCGCCGACCTCGCCGCGTACCGGCCCGAGGTGGTCCACGTGCACACGCCCGGCCCCGCGGGGCTGCTCGGCGTGCTGCTGGCCGCCCGGCTCGGGGTGCCGCTGGTGCAGACGTACCACACCGACCTGCACGCCTATGCCGAGGCGTATCGGGTGCCCGGCTGGGCGCTGCGGCTGCTGCTGCGCCTGTACGCGGGACGGCTCGGGGTGCCCGCCGCCCTGCGCGGTGATCGGGCCGCCGTGCTCGGCGAGGGCAATCGGCTGCTGCTCGGCGAGGCCCGCGCGGTGGTGGTGCCGACCCGCGCGGTGCTCGACCGGGTCGCACTGCCGGTGCCCGAGCGGCGGATGGCGCTGGTCCCGACCGGCGTCGCCGAGCGCCCGGCGTCCCGGGCCGAGGCCGGGGCGTTCCGGGCCGGGCACGGCATCGGGCCGAAGGACCCGGTCGTGCTGTTCGTCGGCCGGGTCAACCGGGAGAAGGGCGTCGACCTGCTGGTCCCGGCGTTCGCGCGGGTGCTGGCAGCGTCGCCGAAGGCCCGGCTGGTGCTGGTCGGGGCGGTCTACGAGCGCCGCTGGCTGGCCCGGCTGCTGCGCGCGGCCGGTCCCGGTGTCGCCGACCGGGTGGTGCTGACGGGGCAGCAGCCCCCGCACGTGGTGGCCGCGGCGTACGCGGCGGCGGACGTGTTCGCCTTCCCGTCGCGTACCGACACGCAGGCCCTGGTGCTGCAGGAGGCCGCGCTCGCCGGGCTGCCCGCGGTGCTGGCCGACCCGTCGCTGCACCGCTACGGCATCCTCGACGGCAACGCGTCGCTGGCCGAGCCCGATCCGGCGGCCTTCGGGGCGGCGATCCTGCACCTGCTCACCGACCGCCGGGCCGCCCGCCGCCTCGGCGCGGCCGCGCGGGCCTGCGCCGCCGCCCACACCCCGCAGCGGTACGCCGAGGCCATGCACGCGATCTACACCGCCGCGCACACCGCGCCGACCCCGGAATGTCCCGCCGAGGTGCCGGACGCGCTGGTCGAGGCCGTGCACGCCGTCGACGAGCTGGTCCGAGCCAGGCTGCACGAGGTGGAACGGGAGGTCTACACCACGGTCCCGGGGCGTTCGACACCGGTTGGCACGACGCGGGCGGCTACGGGCGGGTAGTTTCACGTCGTGGACGTACTCGTCGTTGATCACCCGTTGGCCCAGGCCCGCCTCACCGCCATGCGCGACTCCCGCACCGACTCGGCCAGTTTCCGGGCCGCGCTGCACGAGCTCACGACCATGCTGGCGTACGAGGCCACCCGCACCTTCAAAGCCGACACGTTCCCGGTCGAGACCCCGGTCGCGACCGCCGTGGGCACCCGCCTGGCGAACCCGCCGCTGCTGGTGCCGGTGCTGCGCGCCGGGCTCGGCATGGCCGACGCCGCGCTGAGCCTGCTGCCGGAGTCCTCGATGGGCTTCGTGGGCCTGGCCCGCGACGAGCACACCTTCGAGCCCCGGGCCTACATGGAGTCGCTGCCCGGCGACCTCACCGGCAAGCCGGTCCTGGTCCTGGACCCGATGCTGGCCACCGGCGGATCGCTCGAACACTGCTGCCGCCTGCTCGCCGACCGCGGCTGCACCGACATCGTGGTGCTCTGCGTCCTGGCCGCCCCGGCGGGCATCGACCGCCTCCGCAACTCCGGCCTGCCCCTCCGCCTCGTCACCGCCGCCATCGACGACCACCTGAACGACAGCATGTTCATCGTCCCCGGCCTCGGCGACGCCGGCGACCGCCAGTTCGGCGGCATGCCCCGCTTCTGACCGCTCGCTCACCCGGGCCGGTCATGACCTTGCGGCAGCGTCCTCAAGTTCATGATCGACCCGGGCGGGTGCTCAGGCCGGGCGGCGCAGGACGGCCAGCACGGACTGGCCGAACGGGGGGCGCAGGCGGGACTCCAGGCGGCGGGTGACGGGGGTCACCAGGGAGTCGTAGACGCGCATCATGACGCCGCCCTTGGGGGACATGCCCAGCAGGCGCGCGGTGATGAAGTAGCAGATGAAGCCGAGGGAGTTGACGTACTCCATGCGCTCGACGGTCAGGCCTGCCGCGAGCGCGACGTCGGTCAGGGTGCGCCGGGTGTAGCGGCGCCAGTGGCCCGTGGCGACGTCGACCTTGCTCATGGCGATCGGGAACGCGGGCACGACCAGGACCATCGGCGCGCCGGGCTGGATGAGCCGGGCCATGCTGCGCAGCGCCGCGATGTCGTCCTCGATGTGTTCCAGGACGTTGTAGCTGACCAGGGCGGTGTGGTCGCCGCTGGAGTCCGTGGGCAGCAGCATCTCGCGGGCCTCGACCTTGGGTTCGTCGGCGAAGCGCTGCTTGAGGAGGACGAGCCGCTCGGGGTCGGCCTCGGTGGCCGTGAAGCGGTCCACGGAGGGCAGCCACTCCAGCAGGTAGTCGCCGAGCCCGCTGCCGATCTCGATCGGGTGCGCGCCGAGGTAGGGGGTCGCCATGCCCGCGAACCAGGTGCGGTGGTTCACCGCCTCGGCCAGGCTCTCCAGCACCGCGGCCTGGATCTTCTGGTCCCCGGTGAGGAGGCTCGGCTCCGTGGCGTACGTCGTCATCGACTGCATCCGTCCGATAGCTGCAACGTGAACAGGATTCCTATTTGTCCCTAGCGTTCAGGGCTAATCCGGACAGATTACCTAAATGCCGTACATTCGACGCTCGTGAAGACCGAAATTCAGGAGTGGCACCGGGCGCGACCCACCCCCGCCGATCGGACCCGCCGGTCCAGAACCCGCGTCGACCAGCAACGACGCGTCAGCGTGCACGTGGCGGTGGGCGCCGGGTTCGTGATCGCGGCGCTGCTCGTGACATCCGGGCTGTGGAAGGACGGGTCGCGCGCGCTGCTCTCGGCGAACATCCCTGACCAGGTCTTCTTCCAGTTCGTACTGCGCCACGCGCTCGACGTGCTGACCGGCGACGCCGCGCCGCTGTTCACCACGCGGATGAACGCCCCGCACGGGGTCAACCTGATGGCGAACACGGTGGTCCTCGGCCTGGGCATCCCGCTCGCGCCGATCACCGCGATCTGGGGCCCGCAGATCAGCCTCGCGGTGCTGCTGGTGCTGGGCCTGGCCGGCACCGCCGCCGCCTGGTACTGGTTTCTGCGCAGGCACGTCACCACCTCGGTGGCGGCCGCCGCGGCCGGGGCGGCACTGTGCGGCTTCGGCCCCGGCATGATCAGCCAGGCGAACGGGCACCCCAACTGGACCGCCCAGTTCCTGGTGCCGTTCCTGGTGCACCGGGCGCTGAAGATGGGCGAGCCCGGCCGGTGGCTGCGCAACGGCGTGCTGCTCGGGCTGCTGGTGACCCTGCAGGCGTTCGTCAACGAGGAGGTGCTGCTCTACACGGCGCTGGCCTGCGCGGTCTTCCTCGCGGCGTACGCCGTGGTGACGTGGCCCGCGCAGCGGGCGGCGATCAGCCCCGTGCTGGCCACGGCCGGGGTCGCGGGGCTGGTCGGGGGAGCGCTGCTGGCCTACCCGCTGTGGTCGCAGTTCTTCGGCCCGCAGAGTTTCCGCGGCCTGCCGCCCGGCGCGTCCGCGTACGGGGCGGACCTGGCCAGTTTCGGCGCGTTCCCGCGGCTGTCGCTGGGCGGCAACGTCGACGCGGTGCGGCTGCTCGCGCCCAACGCCGCCGAGGAGAACACGTTCCTCGGCTGGCCGCTGCTGGCCGTGCTGGCGCTGGCCGTCGCGGGCTGGCTGTGGCAGCGGGCGCTGGTCCGGGCGCTGCTGGTGACGGGCGTGGTGTTCGCGGGCTTCGCGACGGGCAAGCAGGTGTTCGCGGGCGGCGAGCGCACCGCGCTGCCCGGCCTGTGGCGGCCGCTGGGGCACCTGCCGCTGCTGGAGTCGGTGGTGCCGGTCCGGTTCGGGCTGGTGCTGCTGCCGGTCGCCGGTGCACTGCTGGCGCTGGCGATCGAGGCGGTGGGGCGGCTGCCGCGCCGGGGGGTGGGCGAGCTGCCGGTGCGGCGGTTGGCGTACGCCCTGGTGGGGCTGTCTCTGGTGCCGCTGGTGCCGCTGCCGCTGCTGACCCACCGGGGGATGCCGGTGCCGCGCTTCATCACCGAGGGGACCTGGCGGGCGTACGTGCCCGCCGGGAGCACCCTGGTCACGGTGCCGGTGACCAGTAGCAGCCACAGCGACGGCATGCACTGGTCGGCCCAGTCCGGAGCGGACTTCGCGATCCCGGGCGGTTACTTCATCGGACCGGGGCGTCTGCCGGGGACCGCGACGTTCGGGCCGCCGCCACGGCCGACCGATCTGCTGCTGGCGGCGGTCGCCGAGGGCGCGAAGCCGCCGCGGGTCAACGCCCGGATGCGCGACGGCCTCATCGCCGACCTGCGGTTCTGGCGGGCGGGCGCACTGGTGTTGTCCGATCGCGAGCCACGTGCCGACGTGCTGCGCAAGTTCGTGAACGACCTGGTGGACGACGACGGCGTGCGTACCGGCGGGGTCACGGTCTGGGACGCCGCCCCGCTGGTGACACCGACTACCTGACATCCGCCCTGCTCAGCAGCGGTGCGATGTTAGGAAGGGCACCTTCTTGACAACAAGCGTCAAGAAGGTGCCCTTCCTTCTGCCGGTGGCGTGTTACGGGCTGACGGACCAGATGCCGAGAGCGGCGGCGACCTCCGTGCGCAGGGCGCGGATGGTGGCGGCGGCACGCTCGCGCGAGGCGGCGACGTCGCCCTCGGCGACCGGCTCGACCACTTCGAGGTACGCCTTGAGCTTGGGCTCGGTCCCCGACGGCCGGACCACCACGCGGGCGGTGTCGGTGCGCAGGATGATCACGTCGGCGGCCTCGTCGGCGGGGCGGTCGAGCAGGTCCTCGGTGGACGTGACCGGATCGTCGAGCAGCGAGGTCGGCAGCTTGGCGCGCAGGTGGGACATCATGCGGCCGATCTCGTCGAGGTCGTCGACGCGCACCGCGAGCTGGTCGGTGACGTAAAGGCCGAACTCGGCGGCCAGTTCGTCCAGCCGGTCCGACAGCGTGCGCAGCTCGGCCTTCAGCCCGGCCGCCAGTTCGGCGACGAGCAGCGCCGCGGTGATGCCGTCCTTGTCGCGGGCCATCCACGGGGACACGCAGATGCCCAGCGCCTCCTCGTAGCCGTAGGCGAGGTCGGGCGCGGCGCGGGCGAGCCACTTGAACCCGGTGAGCGTCTCGGCGTACCCGACGCCGCGCTTGGCGGCCATCGCGCGCAGCATCGACGACGACACGATCGTGGTCGCGTACGTGCCGGTGCGGCCCAGCCGCATCAGGTGGTCGGCGAGCAGCACGCCCACCTCGTCGCCGCGCAGCGTGCGCCAGCCGTTGCCGTCGACCGGCACCGCGACGGCGCAGCGGTCGGCGTCGGGGTCGTTGGCGATGACGATGTCGGCGCGGCGCTCGGCGGCCAGCGCGAGGACCAGGTCCATCGCGCCCGGCTCCTCCGGGTTGGGGAAGGCGACCGTCGGGAACGCGCCGTCCGGCTCGGCCTGCTGCGGCACGATCGCGGGCAGCGCGAACCCGGCGCGCAGGAACGCGTCGCCGAGGACCTTGCCGCCGACGCCGTGCAGCGGCGTGTACGCCACCGCCAGGTCCTTGGGCTGGTCGTCCTGCACCACGGCGGCCGCCGCGGTCAGGTACGAGTCCAGGATGTCCTCGCCGAGCACGGTGCCCGGGTGCCCGAGCGGCACCTCCGACAGCAGCTTGACGGCGCGGATCTCCGCCTCGATCTCCTGGTCGGCCGGGGGCACGATCTGCGCGCCCGCGCCGAGCGGGCCGCCGAGGTGCTCGCCCAGGTAGACCTTGTAGCCGTTGTCCTGCGGCGGGTTGTGCGAGGCGGTCACCATCACCCCCGCGACGGCGTCCATCGCGCGCACCGCGTACGCCAGCACCGGCGTGGGCAGTGGTCGCGGCAGCAGCGCGGCGCGCATCCCGGAGCCGGTCGCGACCCGGGCGGTCTCCAGCGCGAACTCGTGCGAGCCCCGGCGCGCGTCGTAGCCGATGACCAGCAGCCCGCCGGGTTCGTGCGTGGTGAGCCAGTTGACCAGGCCCGCGGCGGCCTGGCGCACCACGGCCAGGTTCATCCCGTTGGGGCCGGCCCGCAGCGGCCCGCGCAGGCCGGCGGTGCCGAACGTGAGCGGTCCGCTGAACCGGTCGGCGAGCTCCGCCGCACTGCTCGGCAGGGCGTCCAGCAGCTGCTGGAGCTCGGTGCGCGAGTCGGGGTCGGGGTCCTGGGCGATCCAGTGGCGTACGCGATCGGCAAGGTTGTCGGTCATCGCTGTTTCATAACACGCGAACCGGCGCTTCGCGCTGCGAACCCCTCAGGCCGGGTTGATGGCGAACGACCCGACCGCCTGGTCGAAGACCCCCTTGTCCTGGGCGAACGAGTCCTCCCAGGTCGACAGGTAGATGTGGAACGCGGTGCCGCCCTCGACCCCGATGCGCCAGATCGCGTGCCGCGCGTTCTTGTTCGGCGGGGTGCACTGGTACTCCAGCTGCGCCGCGGTCTCCAGCGTGCCGAGCTTCTGGTCGCTGAGGTCGATCCGCTGGTAGGTGTCCTTCTGGCAGCGGTCGACCTTCTTGAAGTTCTTCTCCGCGCCTTCCAGCTCCCGCGTCGGGTTGCCGCCGGACTTGTAGACGTTGATGCGCAGCCAGCGTTCCTTGTCGTTCGGGTCGCGGTAGTCGACGTAGCTGCCCGACTTGGCCGGGACCCAGCCCTTGGGGACCAGCACCGTGACGTTCTTGAAGGTCACCTGCTCCATGCCCTCGGGCACCTGGGTGGAGGCGGACGAGGCGACGGGGGCGCTCGGCGTCGCCCCGGGCTGTGCGGCGGGGCTGTTCGCGTCGTCGCCGCCCATGACGGCCCAGGCCACACCGGTGACCACGAGCACGCCGACCAGGCCCAGGCCGACGGCCAGGCGCATCTTCTTCGGCAGCGCCTTGACCTGCCCGACCACGCCGTCCAGCGCGGACGGCCCGGCGGGCTTGGCGGGCTTCGGGGCGACCGTCTGCAGCGCGCCGGTCGGGGCGGGGAACGCGCCGGTCGGCAGGTCCACCGGGTCCGGCGCGCTGGGCCGGTTCCGGCCGCCCGTGCGCGAGGACGGCATCTCGCCGGTGTGCAGCAGGGCGCGGCCGCCGATCTCCTTGGCGGGGCGCTCGGGCTGGGGCGCGGCGGGGGTGACCCACACGGTGGTCGCGGGCTGCGGCGCGACGACCGCCCACGGGTCGGTGACGTGCTGCGGCACGGCGTTCTGCGCCAGCACCCCGGCCAGCAGCTCACGCAGCGTGGCGCGGGCGGTCGGCACGTCCCAGCGGCGGTCGGGGTCCTTCTCCATGAGGCCGTACAGCACCTCGCGCAGCGGACCGCAGCGCTGCGGCGGGACGGGCTCCTCCTCGACCACGGCATGCATGGTGGCCAGCGGGTCGCCCTTGTCGAACGGCGGCCGCCCCTCCACGGCGGTGTACATGGTCACGCCGAGGGAGAACAGGTCGCTGGGAGGGCCGAAGCGGTGGCCGAGGGCGCGCTCGGGGGAGATGAAGTGCGGTGAGCCCAGCACCATGCCCGGGGTGGTCAGCTGCACGTCGGTCGGCAGCTTGGCCACGCCGAAGTCGGTCAGCACGCAGCGGCCGTCCTTGGTGATCAGGACGTTGGCCGGTTTCACGTCGCGGTGCAGCACGCCCGCGGCGTGCGCCACCTCCAGCGCGCCCAGCAGCGCGATGCCGATCTTGGCGACCGCGCGGGGGGCCAGCGGGCCGTCCTCGATCACCATGTCGGCCAGGCCGCGGGCGTCGAGCAGCTCCATCACGATCCAGGGCCGGCCGCCCTCGGTGACCACGTCGAAGACCTGGACCACGCTCGGGTGCGACAGGCCGGCGGCGGCGCGGGCCTCGCGCAGCGTGCGCTCGTACATCGAGGCGGCGTCGCTGGCGGCCAGGCCGGGAGGCAGCACGACCTCCTTGACGGCGACCTCGCGGCGCAGCACGGTGTCGGCGGCGCGCCAGACCGTGCCCATGCCGCCGTGGCCGATGGCGGTGCGGAGTGAATAGCGTCCGCCGATGACGGTGCCCGGAGCCGCGCGGCCTGAAGAGGGATTGCCGCTCCAGGTGGATGCATGGGTGGTCACTGCTT
Source organism: Catellatospora methionotrophica (assembly GCF_011297335.1). GTDB lineage: Bacteria > Actinomycetota > Actinomycetes > Mycobacteriales > Micromonosporaceae > Catellatospora > Catellatospora methionotrophica. The sequence continues at coordinate 209,584 of NZ_JAAOTJ010000005.1, forward strand.
AAGCCGCCAAAGGAGAGGGGACGATGGCAACGAACGTGGGGAGCCCCTGGCGGCCGGATCAGGGAGGCCGCCGGGACGAGCCATGTTCGCGGGGAATGGGTCACTCGACCCCTATCCTGTACGACGCGCCGCCGCAGGGAAAGCCGTGGGCGGGTTCTGAGGCCGAATTTCACTGTTCCGTCCGCTTGCCATCACCCTGGGTGTACGTGATGTGCGTTATCCCTCACCCCGGACCACGGCCGGGACGCCTAACATCCCCGGTATGAACGAGCGTTCAACACGGCGTAGCGAGTCCGGCTTCCCGATCGAGCCCGTCTACGGCCCGGCCGACGGCGAACAGCCTGGTCATTACCCCTACACCCGGGGTGTCTACCCGACCATGTACACCTCGCGCCCGTGGACCATGCGCCAGTACGCCGGGTTCGGCACGGCCGTGGAGTCGAACGCTCGCTACCACCAGCTGCTCGACGCGGGCACCATGGGCCTGTCCGTCGCGTTCGACCTGCCCACCCAGATGGGGTACGACTCCGACGAGCCGATCGCGCACGGCGAGGTGGGCAAGGTCGGTGTCGCCATCGACTCCATCGAGGACATGCGGCTGTTGTTCAAGGACATCCCGCTGGACCGGGTGTCCACCTCGATGACGATCAACGCGCCGGGCAGCGTGCTGCTGCTGCTCTACCAGCTCGTCGCCGAGGAGCAGGGGGTGCCGGGCGACAAGCTCAACGGCACCATCCAGAACGACATCCTCAAGGAGTACATCGCGCGCGGGACGTACATCTTCCCGCCCAAGCCGTCGCTGCGCCTGGTGGCCGACACGTTCGCCTACTGCCGCACCGAGATTCCCAAGTGGAACACCATCTCGATCTCCGGCTACCACATGGCGGAGGCGGGCGCGACGCCCGTGCAGGAGATCGCGTTCACGCTGGCCGACGGCATCGAGTACGTGCGCGCCGCGGTCGCCGCAGGCTTGGACGTGGACGCGTTCGCCCCGCGCCTGTCGTTCTTCTTCGTGGCCCGCACCACGCTGCTGGAGGAGGTCGCGAAGTTCCGCGCGGCCCGCCGCATCTGGGCGCGGGTGATGCGCGAGGACTTCGGGGCCAAGGACCCGAAGTCGTGGATGCTGCGCTTCCACACCCAGACGGCGGGCGTGCAGCTCACCGCCCAGCAGCCCGAGGTGAACCTGGTCCGGGTCGCCGCGCAGGCGCTCGGGGCGATCCTGGGCGGCACCCAGTCGCTGCACACCAACTCCTACGACGAGGCCATCGCGCTGCCCACCGAGAAGGCCGCCCGGCTGGCCCTGCGCACCCAGCAGGTGCTCGCGTACGAGACCGACCTGACCGCCACGGTGGACCCGTTCGCGGGCTCGTACGTGGTCGAGGCGATGACCGACGAGATCGAGGCCGAGGCGGTGGCGCTGATCGAGCGCGTCTTCGAGCACGGCTCCGCGGTCGGCGCGATCGAGGCGGGCTTCCAGAAGCGCGAGATCGAGTCCTCGGCGTACCGCACCGCGCTGGAGGTCGACTCGGGCGAACGCGTCGTGGTGGGCCTGAACAGGTTCACCATCGACGTCGAGGAGCCCTACGAGCCGCTGCGGGTCAATCCGGCCATCGAGGCCGAGCAGGCCGCCCGGCTGGCGAAACTGCGCGCCGAGCGCGACAGCGACGCGGTCGGCGCGGCACTGGACAAGTTGCGCGCCGCCGCACAGGGCACCGAGAACGTGCTCTACCCGATGCGCGAGGCGCTGCGCCTGCGGGCGACCGTCGGCGAGGTCTGCCACGCCCTGCGCGGCGTCTGGGGCGTCTACGCCCCCCGCGAGACCTTCTGACCCGAAAGCCTCACCTCACCCCGGCGGGCGACCCCCGCCGGGGTGGTTCTGTCTGACCACAGGTGCCTGACCGGCTCGTCCGTGCGGTCCTCCTTGCGGGGCAACGGAATCGCGCGCACCGCGAGTGCGACGGAAATATAGGCGGTGATGTCAGTCTCGCGTGTTGCGTGACCCGGCACGTCGTCACCCGTTGTAGGAGGTGAGGACACTTGCCATCGAGGGTCCTGCACGCTCGCTAAGGCCCCGACCTGCTCGGATGTGACTCTGAGCGACCCAACTACTACAAAGAAGCAGTTGCGCAGAGTCACCGGTGCAGGGCTAGGCTGGACGCTGTTTATCCCATCGACCGAGATCGAGAATCTGCCGTGACGAGTGCGCTGGCGCTGCCCAAGAGCAGCTTGCTGACGTCGTCCATGGTGTCCGAGATCATGTCGGACACCGACCCACTACCCGGCCAGCTGGACCGCTGGCTCACCGCGCACGGCGCGAACCTGGTAGCGGTACGGCGTCACCTTCATGCGCACCCGGAACTCTCGCATCAGGAGTTCGAGACCGCCGCACTGGTCGCCCGCGAGCTCGCGGCCGTCGGCCTGCAGCCGAAGTTCCTGCCCCGGGGCAACGGCGTCATGTGCGACATCGGGTCCGGTGACCGGGTCATCGCGCTGCGGGCCGACCTCGACGCGCTGCCGCTGCCCGACACCAAGGACGTCACCTACCGCTCCACGGTCACCAACGCGGCCCACGCCTGCGGCCACGACGTGCACACCACGGTGCTGCTCGGCGTCGGCCAGGCGCTGGCCCAGTTGGAGCAGCAGGACGGCATCGGCGGCCGGGTGCGATTGATCTTCCAGCCCGCCGAGGAGTCGATCAACTCGGGCGCGCCTGAGATGATCTCCGCGGGCGCGCTGAAGGACGTCGCGGCGATCTACGCCCTGCACTGCGCCCCGCAGCTGCCCGTCGGCATCGTCGGCGTGCGCTCCGGCGCGATCACCGCCGCCTGCGACGCGGTCGAGGTCAAGCTGAGCGGCAAGGGCGGCCACACCGCCCGACCCCACCTGACCGCCGACCTCGTGTACGCGCTGGGCCGGGTGGTGACCGAGGTGCCCGCGCTGCTCGGCCGCCGGGTCGACCCCCGGGCCGGGCTGTCCATGGTCTTCGGCTCGATCCACGCCGGGGAGGCGTCCAACGCCATCCCGAACGAGGGCAGCGCCCGGGGCACCATCCGGGTGCTCAACCGCGACGCCTGGCGCGAGGCGCCCGACCTGGTCACTCAGCTGATCAAGGACGTGGTGGCCGGCACCGGTGCGAAGGCCGACGTGAACTACACCCGCGGCGTGCCGCCGGTGATCAACGACCGGATGGCGTCGGCGGTCATCGCGGGCGCGGCCGGTGCGGCGCTGGGCGCGGAACGTGTCGTCGAGGCCGAGATCAGCATGGGCGGCGAGGACTTCGCGTTCTACCTGGAGCACGTGCCCGGCGCGATGATCCGCCTCGGCACCGGCATCCCCGGCGCGGCCCCGCTGGACATCCACCAGTCCGCCTTCGACGTCGACGAGCGTGCCATCGGCTTCGGCGTACGCACCATGGTCCACACGGCCCTGGCCGCCCTCGCCTCTCCCTCCTTCTGACCCCACCGCCCCGCGCGGCCCGCCCCGTCTTACATAGGCGCTGGCCTATCATATCGAGTTCGATCTACAAAAACTCGACGTGATAGGCCAGCGTCTATGTAAGGGCGAGGGCGCGGATACGCCGTCGGGCGGTCAGTCCTCGTCGGGAGACGCCGGAGGGGTGGCAGGAGTCGCGGGGACCGTGGCGGGCACGGGGGCCGCAGGTGCCGGGCGGCGTCGGCGGCGCAGGGCGACCACCAGGGCGACCGGGATCGCGAGGGCGATCAGGAACGGCATCAGGAAGCCGAGCACGGCCAGGGCGACCTGCACCGTGGCCACGAACGCGTCCCAGCCGGCCTCCAGGCCGCCCAGGAAGCCCGGTGCGGGCTCCTTCTCCGGCTCGGGCACCACCGTGTTCGGGCCGACCAGGGTCACCGTGATGGTGGACAGCGAGACCAGGTCGTCCAGGCCCGCCTTCTTGCGCTCCAGCGAGGCCAGCTCGGCCTGCCGCTGGTTCAGCTCACGCTCCAGCAGCACCACCTCGCTGAGCTGCTTGGCCTGCGTGAACATCCGGCGCACCGACTCCACGCTGGCGCGCTGGGCGGCGATCCGGGTGTCCAGGTCGACGACGGCCTCGGTGACGTCCTCGGTGTTCGAGCTGCGGTTGAGCTCGGTGCCCAGCTTCGCGATCTGCTCCACCACGCTGTGGAACTGCTTCGCGGGCACCCGTACGGTGATCCACGCCTGCGACTCGGAGCTGTCGTTGACGCGCTTCTCCGCGCCGATGTGCCCGCCGGCGGTGGTGACCAGCGCGGTCAGCTGGTCGGCGGACTTGACGACGTCGTCGACGCGTACGGACAGCTCGCCGCGGTAAATCAGGGACCGGCCGACGACCGGCCCGCCCGTGGCGGTCACCCCGTCGGGGGCGGGCGCCTGCGGAGCGCCTGCCTTCTCCCCGTTCGCGCCGGAGTCGCCCTGATAGCTCAGGTCGCCGATGCCCGGCTTGGGGGCGCTGGCGGGCGAGCTGCTGTCGTTCGACGACGTCGCGCACCCCGCCAGCAACAGCAGACCGCTCAGTGTCGCTACTACGAACGTCTTCTTCATGCCTTTCCGGACGTCACTCATGACCCCTCAGGTTCCGGCAGACTGGTCACGGAAGGACGACAGTCGGGACACGGTCCGGACAGAGACGGAAAGGCGACCACCGATGCGGGTGACCAAGTTCGCGCACTCCTGCCTGCGTATCGAGCACGACGACGCCGTCGTGGTGATCGACCCCGGGGCGTGGAGCGAGTCGGAGCGCGCCCTCGACGGCGCGGACGCGGTGCTGCTCACCCACGAGCACGCCGACCACGTGGACGCCGACCGGCTCGCCGACGCGCTGGCCAAGCGGTCCTCGATCCAGATCTACGCCCACCCGGACGTGGTGGACAAGTTCTCCGCGCAGTGGGGCGGCGCGGCGGTCCCGGTCACCGCCGGGCACGCGTTCACCGCGGCCAACCTGCTGGTACGCGCGTACGGCGGGCTGCACGCCGTGATCCATCCGGACATCCCCCGGGTGGCGAACCTGGGCTTCCTGATCAACGAGTCGCTGTACCACCCGGGGGACTCCTTCGACGTGCCCGAGGGTGCGAGCGTGCAGACGCTGTTCGTGCCAGTCTCCGCGCCCTGGCTGAAGATCTCCGAGGCGATCGACTTCGTCCGGGCGGTCGCGCCCCAGCGGGCGTACGCGCTGCACGACAGCCTGCTCTCGGACAACGGCCTCAGCCTGACCGACGCCCTGATGACGGCCCGCTCCGGCACCGAGTACGCCCGGCTCGCCCCGGGGGCCGCCGTCGACGTCTAGGGCTGCCAGGACATCAGGTTCGCGAACAGGTCGGCCTGCTCGAGCGCGTCGTCGAGGGCGTGGTGGGTGTGCCGCCGCTCGGACATCAGGTGCCGGGGCATCGCCCGCTTGGTCGCCCCGCCGAACGGCACCCCCGCCTTGATCGCGTACGCCGTCTTCACGTCGAGGCAGCCGGAGTGCCCGAACACGCTCGCCCCCGTGAACCGGATCAGGTACCAGTACACGAACATCCAGTCGAAGCTCGCCGGGTACGCCACGAACACCGGGCGGTGCTCGCCCGCGGTCTGGGTCACCCACCGGCTGAACTCGCGCATCGCCACCTCCGGGTGGGTGCCCTCCCTGGCCAGCGCCTCGCGGTCCAGCCCCGACACCGCCAACGCGGCCGGCATGAACTCGTCGCTGATCGGCCGCAGCTCCCGGTAGAACGTCGCCGCGGCCGGGTCGGTCCGTGCGAACGACTCGCCCCTGGTCCCGGCGACCGCCGCGCCGAAGCTCAGCATCGAGTACGGGCCCGGGATCGGGCCGTCGGCTTCGACGTCGACGGAGAAGTACATGTCCGCGCGCACCGCGCACCACGCTTTCGACGAGGGTAAATGCAACGCGGCCAGCCTAGAGGGGGCCCGGTCCACGTCGCACCCGCTTTCCGGGGGGCTGACCCGGCGCGTCCGGCGCGGCACAATCCACATGTGACACCCCCTTTGACGGCGACGCCGATGCAGACCGCGGCGATGGCGGCCGATGCGGTGAACCGGCTCGGCGGCGCGTTCCTGGAATGCCCCCGGACCCTGCGCCGCGCCCGCGAACTCGGCCTGACCGGCTGGGCCTGCTACGTCGCCGGGCGGGGCGGTGCGCTGGGCGACGTACGCCCGGACACCGTCGCGGCGGCGCTGGGCCTGATCACGCCCGAGGCGGTGCGCGACGGCTGGGACGCGGCCCGGCGCGCGCTGTCGCCCCGCGAGGTCGCCGCGCACCTGCTGGCCGAATGCTGCCGCTGGGGCAGCGAGCACCTCGACGACGCGCCCAAGGTCGACCGCCTGGTCGAGCTGACCGAGAAGGCGGTGCTCGCCGCCGACGGCGCGGGCCTGCCGCTGTTCGCCGCCTGGCGGGCGATGCCGGTGCCGGACGACGGGCCGGGGGCGCGCGCCGCCGTGGCGCTGCACCTGCTGCGCGAACATCGGGCCGGCGCGCTGCTGCTCGGGGTGCGGTCCAGTGGCCTGAGCCCGGTGGAGGCGCTGATCGCGGGGCCGGAGGGGGAGGCGGCGGCGGTCGCGTTCGGCTGGCAGCCGCCGTACCCGCCGGTGGCTCCGCTGCTGCGCCGCCGCGCCTGGGCGGACGCGGTCGCCGACCGCATCAGCGGCCAGGCCGTCCAGAACTTCACCCCCGCCGAACGCGGCGAACTCGTCACCCTCCTCAAGGACACCACCCGCACCGTCTTCCCCCGCCGCCGCTGACCTGCTCTCGATCGCGGGGCTCGCGGACGTCGCCGAGCGGCCGGGGTTAATCCGGTGGTGGACGGTGGGGCGGGTGGTGAGGATGGCGGGGTGACTGATGACGAACTTCCCGAGGGCTGGTCTCACCGGCCGACGACAGGCGCGGACGCCGACGAACTGCTGGCGCTCGTGAACGCCAGCGTCCTGGCCGCGGCCGGTTTCGCCGACTTCACCGCGCAGGAGGTGGCCGAAGGGCTCGCGGGGCCGTGCAGCATGGTCGCGGTGACCGCCGACGGCACGATCGCGGGCTGGGGCTACCTGGACAACCCCGGTAACGGTCCGGACGATTTCGTGGAGGTGTACGCGCATCCCGAGGGCGGCCGGCCCGCGCTGCACCCGCTGCTGGCCCGGATGCTGGCCGAGACGGCCCGCCGAGCCCGTGAGCGGGGTGGCGAGGGGACAGTCCAGGCCGGGGCGATACCGGTCGAGCTGCCCTGGATCGAGGCGCTGACCGCGGCGGGCTTCACGTTCGTCAAGCAGCATGCCCGTATGCAGATCGACCTGCCCGTACCGCCGACCGGCGCCGTGCCCGGGGTGACGGTGCGCCCGGTGCGCGAGGACGAACTGCCGGAGTTCTTCGCGGTGTACGACGCGGCGTTCCGGGACACCCCCGACTACCAGCCGACAGGCTACGACCGATGGCGGGAGCGCTTCGTGGACGGCCACCAGGTCCGGCTGGACGAGTGGTTCGTCGCCGAGGCGGACGGGGCTGTGGCGGGCGTTCTGCAGTCCTCGGAGCAGAACGCCGACAGCGGCGAGGGTTGGGTGAAGCACCTGGCGGTGCGCGCCGAGTTCCGCAAGCGCGGCGTCGGTCGCGCACTGCTGGCCGCCGCGTTCGCGCGTTACCTGGCCAACGGCCGGGTGTCGGCGGGTCTCGGTGTCGACCTGGCGAACCCGACCGAGGCCATCCGGCTGTACACCGGGGTCGGCATGCGGGCGGCCTACCAGGCCAACATCTACGAGCGACCGGCCCTGGACTAGGGCCGGACGGTGCGGGTGGGGCGGGCGCGCAGCGCGGCGACGTAGTCGTCGGGCGCGCCCGCCTTCTCCGCCGCGTTCGCTATCTCCGACAGGTACCAGGCGGTCGGCAGGCCGCCCTCGTAGCCGTGGAAGACGTAGACGTAGGCCAGCGCGCTGCCGTCGAGGGTCGCGACCCGCAACTGCAGCTTGGTGTAGGTGCCCGCGTTGGCACCCTCGACCTCGTCGAGCGCCGCCTCGTCCCACGGGTGCACGTCGTAGAGCGCCACGAAGATCCGGTCTCCGGGCGACTCGACGATCGTGGTGACCGCGCCTTCCCAGCCGACCTCGTCCTCGCCGGCGAAGGTCAGCCGCCAGTCTTCGAGCCAGCCGGTCCCGACCATGGGCGAGTGCGGACAGTAGGCCCGCATGCGGGCAGGGTCCAGGTTCGAGCCATACGCTGCGTAATGACGCACGGCGATGACGATAGCCGCCCGGACCGCTCGCTGAGAATACGCCCGTGCGTGTCGGACCACTCGGTGTCTTTTCCTGCACGCTGGGTGAGCGTGAGCCGGGTCGCATCCGCGCCTGACGGACTTGCCCGGTAGGGAAGAATGACTGCGTGAGTCGGATTGTGATCATCGGTGGCGGCCCCGCCGGATACGAGGCGGCGCTCGTCGCCGCGCAGCTCGACGCGGACGTCACGGTCGTGGAAGCCGACGGTGCCGGTGGCGCCTGCGTGCTGCACGACTGCGTCCCGTCCAAGACCTTCATCGCCAGCTCGGAGGTCGTGACGAGCTATCGCGACACCGAGGAGTTCGGCGTCCACTACGAGGGAGCGGGGACCGTCACCGTCGACGCCGCCGCCGTCCACGGGCGGGTGAAGCGGCTCGCCCTGGCGCAGTCCGGCGACATCCACGCGAAGCTGATCAAGGCCGGGGTCACCCTGGTCAAGGGCACCGCGCGGATGGGCGAGGACACCCTCGGGCACACCCACCGGGTGCGCGTGCGCCCGGCCGACGGCGACGCCGAGTACGCCATCGACGCGGGCACGGTGCTCATCGCGACCGGTGCGACGCCCCGGCGGCTGCCGAGCGCGGTGCCCGACGGCGAGCGCATCCTGACCTGGCGGCAGGTGTACGACCTGCCCGCGCTGCCCGAGCACCTGATCGTCATCGGCTCCGGCGTCACCGGCGCCGAGTTCGCCTCGTCGTACCTGGCCATCGGCGTGCCGGTGACCCTGGTGTCGTCGCGCGACCGGGTCATGCCGCACGAGGACGCCGACGCGGCGATGGCGATCGAGCGGGTCTTCCGGGCCCGTGGCATGACCATCCTGAACAACTCGCGGGCCGACGCGGTCAAGCGGGTCGGCGACGGCGTCGAGGTGACCCTGTCCGACGGGCGGGTGGTCACCGGCTCGCACGCGTTGATGGCGGTCGGCTCCATCCCCAACACCGCCGACCTCGGCCTGCCCGAGTACGGCGTCACCGTCGGCCCCGGCGGCTACGTCACGGTCGACCGGGTGTCGCGCACCAACGTGCCCGGGGTGTACGCCGCCGGCGACTGCACCGGTGTGCTCCCGCTGGCCAGCGTCGCGGCCATGCAGGGCCGGATCGCGATGTGGCACGCGCTCGGCGAGGCGGTGGCCCCGCTGCGGCTGCGCACCGTCGCCGCGAACGTGTTCACCGACCCGGAGCTGGCCACGGTCGGCGTCTCGCAGGCCGACGTGGACAGCGGCAAGGTCCCGGCCCGGCAGGTCATGCTGCCGCTGGCGGGCAACGCGCGCGCCAAGATGGCGGGCCTGCACGACGGCTTCATCAAGCTGTTCTGCCGCCCGGCCAGCGGCATCGTGGTCGGCGGTGTCGTCGTCGCCCCCCGCGCCAGCGAACTGATCATGCCGCTGACCATGGCTGTCGAGAACCACATGACCGTGGACCAGCTCGCCCACACCATCACCATCTACCCGTCGCTGACCGGCAGCCTCGCCGAGGCCGCCCGCCAGCTGATGCAGCACGACATCGAGTAGACCGTGGACTTCATCGCAACTCCAGTTATCATAACTGGAGTTGCGATGAAGTGAGGCAGGATGCTCGACAAGCCGTCCGAGCTGCTCGAACGTGATCGTGAGTGGCAGGCGCTGGCCCAGTTCGCCGACAACCCCGCGCTCGGCGCGTCGCTGGGGCTCGTCTACGGCCGCCGCCGCCAGGGCAAGACCTTCATGCTGGAGCTGCTCAGCCTCGCCGCGAACGGCTTCATGTTCACCGCCTCCCAGCTCTACGGCCCGGAGAACCTGCGCGCCCTGAGCGAGGCTTACCGCGCCTACACGGGCACCGAGGACCCGGTCCGGTTCGCCGACTGGCGCGAGGCGGTCGACGCGCTGCTGCGGCTCGGCGAGCGCGGTGACGGCCCGACCCTGGTCGTGCTCGACGAATTCCCGTACCTGCTCGATGACGAACCGGCCCTGCCGTCGCTGATCCAGGCCGCGCTGAGCCCGATGAGCCGGGCGATGCGGCAGAGCCGGACCCGGCTGATCCTGTGCGGCAGCGCCATGACGACGATGCGCAGGCTGCTGATCGGCACCGCTCCGCTGCGCGGCCGGGCGGTGCTGGAGATGAACCTCGCCACCCTCGACTACCGCGCCACGTCCCAGCTCTGGGGGCTGGACGGCGAGCCGGACGCGGCCTTCCGGGTGCACGCGCTGGTCGGCGGCACTCCTGCCTACCTGGGGATGAGCGCCGGACCGCTGGCCGAGGACGGCGTCGACGGCTGGGTCGAGCGCGGTCTGCTCAACCCGCTGTCCGCGATGTTCCGCGAGGGCAACGTGCTGCTGTACGAGCAGCCCGAGCTCGTCGACGAGACGCTGTACTTCTCGGTGCTGAACGCGATCGCGGGCGGGGCGTGCCGCCGCAGTGAGATCGCGGGCAGGCTGGGGCGGCCGGACGGCTCGCTGAGCCACGCCCTGGCCGTGCTGGAGGAGGTGCGGCTGATCGAACGCGTGGAGGACGCACTGGTCGCCAAGCGCCCCGTGTACCGGATCGCGGAGCCGGTCATCCGGTTCCATCAGCTCGTCATCCGGCCACGGGAGGCGGCGATCGCCGGTCTCGGCGGTGACCGGGTCTGGCCGACGGTCCGCGACACCGTCGACGCGAAGATCTACGGACCGCACTTCGAGCAGCTCTGTCGCGAGTGGACGCTCGTCTACGCGGCGGACGCCAGCCGGGGCGGGTTCGTCAACCAGGTCAGGTCGGCGACGATCGCCTGCCGGGAACACCGGCAGGGGCACGAGATCGACGTCGTCGCGCTCAGCGAGAACTCGTACGAGCCGACGGTCGTGCGGGCCATCGGCGAGGCGAAGGCCACCGGCAGACAGGTGGGCACCGCGGAGCTGGAGCGGCTGACCCACCTGCGCGAGCTGCTGCCCCCGGCCAAGGTCGACGGGCCGGTGCGGCTGCTGCTGTTCAGCCGGTCCGGCTTCACCAGGGAGCTCCGCCGAGCGGCCGACGCCCGCACCGACGTCGAACTGATCGACATCGGACGGTTGTACGGCGGCAGCTGACCTGTTCGCCGTCCCACATCTCACATCGTTTACGCAATCGCAACGGGATCCGCGTAACGTCGGGCCATGGCGGACCTTTTCGAGGACTACCCGCTCGGTCCCGGCTGGGACGAGATGTTCGGCGTTCCGGGTGAGCCGCGGCCGACCTACGAGGCGCTGCACGCGACGTTGCGCCCGCTGGCCGGAAGCGAGCTGAGAATCCGGGCCGAGGTGCTGGCCAGAGCCTTCCTCGACCAGGGCATCACGTTCGCCCTCAAGGGCGTCGAGCGGCCGTTCCCGCTGGACATCGTGCCCCGCATCATCGCCGCCGAGCAGTGGCGGCAGGTCGAGGCGGGGGTCGCGCAGCGGGTGCGGGCGCTGGAGGCGTTCCTGGCCGACGTGTACGGCGACGGCAACGTCCTCAAGGACGGCGTCGTGCCCCGGCGCATCATCGTGACCAGCGCCCACTACCACCGCGAGGCGGCCGGCATCGTGCCGTCCAACGGGGTGCGCGTACACGTCGCCGGGGTGGACCTGATCCGCGACGAGGCGGGCGAGTTCCGGGTGCTGGAGGACAACGTGCGCACCCCGTCCGGGGTCAGCTACGTGATGGAGAACCGGCGCGCCATGGCGCACGTGCTGCCCGAGGTGTTCGCGCAGACGCGGGTGCGGCCCGTGGAGTCGTACCCCGGCATGCTCCTGCAGGCACTGCGCGCCGGGGCGCCGGCCGGAGTGGACGATCCGACCGTGGTGGTGCTCACTCCCGGCGTGCACAACTCGGCCTACTTCGAGCACGCGCTGCTGGCCCGGGAGATGGGCGTCGAGCTGGTCGAGGGGCGGGACCTGGTCTGCGCGGGCAACGAGGTCGCCATGCGCACCACCGCCGGTGAGCAGCGGGTCGACGTCATCTACCGGCGCATCGACGACGAGTTCCTGGACCCGGTGCACTTCCGCGCCGACTCGATGCTCGGCTGCGCGGGCCTGCTCAACGCGGCACGGGCGGGCAACGTCACCATCGCCAACGCGGTCGGCAACGGCGTCGCCGACGACAAACTGCTCTACACGTACGTGCCGGACCTGATCCGCTACTACCTCGGCGAGGAACCACTGCTGTCCAACGTGGAGACCTATCGCCTCGACGATCCGGACGTACGCACGTACGTGCTGAGCAGGCTCGACGATCTGGTGCTCAAGCCGGTCGACGGGTCCGGCGGCGCGGGCATCGTCATCGGCTCGCAGGCCACCGGGGAGCAGCTGGAGCACGTACGCCAGGCGATCATGATCGATCCGCGCGGCTGGATCGCCCAGCGCGAGGTGAAGCTGTCCATGGTCCCCACGCTGATCGAGGACCGGCTCCGGCCCCGGCACGTGGACCTGCGGCCGTTCGCGGTCAACGACGGCAACCAGGTGCGGGTGCTGCCCGGCGGGCTGACCCGCGTCGCGCTGCCCGAAGGCGCGCTGGTGGTCAACTCCAGCCAGGGCGGCGGCTCCAAGGACACCTGGGTGCTGCCCGAGCCGGGCGCCCCGGAGGAGAGCTGGCAGCAGGACACCTTCCCCGACGAGATCGCCGTCATCCCCGCGCCGCGCCGCCCCGACCCCGGGCCGGGCCAGTCCGGCAACAACCAGCAGCAGCAACAGCAGCAACAGACCCGAACCGACGGGAGGCCGCCGTGCTGAGCCGCATCGCTGAATCGCTCTACTGGATCGGGCGCTACGTCGAACGCGCCGAGGACACCGCCCGCATCCTGGACGTACACCTGCACCGCATGCTGCAGGACCCGTGGACCGACGAGGAGCAGGCCTGCCGGTCCCTGCTCGCGGTGATGGGCCTGCCGCTCGGCCCCGAGGAGGCCGCCAGCCTGCCCGGCGTCGTCGAACGCCTCGGCCTCGACCTGACCAGCACCAGTTCCGTGCTCGGCGCGCTGGCCGCCGCCCGCGAGAACGCCCGCGGGGCGCGTGAGACCGTCAGCGCCGAGATGTGGGAGTGCCTCAACACCACCTGGCTCGGCCTGGCCGGATCGCGCCGCCGCATCGAGGAGGGCGGAGTGCACCAGTTCTTCACCTGGGTACGCGAGCGCTGCTCGGTGCTGGCCGGGCTCGCCGACGCCACCATGAGCCGCGACGAAGGCTGGCTGTTCCTCGTGCTGGGCCGCAGCGTCGAACGCGTCGACATGACCGCCCGCCTGCTGTCCACGCACACCCGCGCGGGCGGCAGCATCCCCAACTGGCTGACCCTGCTGCGCTCGTGCGGGGCCTGGGAGACCTACCTGCGCACCTACCGCGGCTCGCTCAGCGACCGCCACGCCGCCGAGTTCCTGCTGCTGGACCGACTGTTCCCCCGCTCGATCCTGGCCGCCCTGGTCACCGCCGAATCCTGCCTCGCCGAACTGGAGCCGACCGCCGGCACCACCCGCACCGGCCGCGTCGGCGTGGGCACCGACGCCCAGCGCATCCTCGGCCGCGCCCGCACCGACCTCGCCTACCGACCCCCCGAGGACCTCCTCGCCGACCTCGGCCCCGTCCTCTCCGGCCTAGAACGCACCTGCTCCCAGGTCAACGACGCCGTCTCCGCCCGCTACTTCCGCCAAACCGCCGCCGTCCACTGGCAAGCCGGAGCCGTCGCATGACCCCCGCCCCCGCCCCCGCCCCCCTTCTGCCGCAACTCTTAAAGAGTCGCGGCCTGCGGGGCGCGCCGAAGGCGCATGTCTTTAAGAGTTGCTCCAGGTGGGTGGGCCGCCGGGGGGTCGAGTGGAGAGGGGTGGGGTGATGGTGGGGTGGCGGTTGCAGATTCGGCATCGGACCGGGTTTCGGTACGGGGGGCCGGTGGCTTCGTCGTATAACGAGGCGCGGATGTCGCCGAGTAGTGAGGCTCGGCAGACGGTGCTAGACGACCGGGTCAGTGTGTGGCCTGGGGCTCGGACGTACCGGTATCAGGACTATTGGGGGACGACGGTGACGTCGTTCGATGTGCAGGTGGCGCATGAGGTGCTGGAGGTGATCGCGGACTCGACGGTGGAGACGTCGCGGCCTGCCGCGCTGCCCACGGGCGGGCCGTCGTGGGCGGAGCTGGCCGATCCGGACGACGTCGATCGGTGGCAGGAGTTGCTGCTGCCGACGCCGCGTACGGCGCTCGACGAGGAGCTGGGCGCACTGGCGGTCGAGCTGCGGGCCGCGTACGGGCCGGACGAGGCGGCGCTGGCCGTGTTCGACCTGGTCCGGCGGGAGGTCGAGTACACGCCGGGGGCTACCGGGGTGATGACCGACGCGGTGCACGTGTGGCGGCAGAAGCAGGGCGTCTGCCAGGACATCTCGCACCTGTCCGTGGCGCTGTTGCGGTCCATGGGGCTGCCCGCGCGGTACGTGTCCGGCTACCTGCACCCGACCCCGGACGCCCCGCTGGGCAAGGCGGTGACCGGGCAGAGCCACGCGTGGGTGGAGTGGTGGACGGGGGAGTGGCACGCGTACGACCCGACGAACGGCGTACCGATCGGCGAGCGCCACGTGGTGGTCGGCCGCGGCCGCGACTACGGCGACGTCCCCCCGCTCAAGGGCGTCTACGCGGGCCCCTCCAACACCGGCCAGTCCGTCGAGGTCACCCTCACCCGTATCCGCTGATCCGGAGGTCGCCCACGGCGTGCCCGGTTGATGGGTGAAGATGGCCTCATGCGGTTCCTGTCCGGTGCGCAGCCTGCGCACGATCTGACCTACAGCGACGTCTTCATGGCGCCGAGCCGTTCCGAGGTCGGCTCGCGCATGGAGGTGGACCTGTCCACCGCCGACGGGACCGGGTGCACCATCCCGATCGTGGTGGCGAACATGACCGCGATCGCCGGGCGGCGGATGGCCGAGACGGTGTCGCGGCGCGGCGGGCTCGCGGTGATCCCGCAGGACATCCCGAGCGCCGTGGTGACCGAGGTGATCGGCTGGGTGAAGCAGCGGCACCTGGTCCACGACACGGCGATCACGCTGCGGCCGCACGACACCGTCGGCGACGCCATCCACCTGCTGCCCAAGCGGGCGCACGGCGCGGTGGTGGTGGTCGACGAGCAGGGCCGTCCGGTGGGTCTGGTCGTGGAGTCCGACACCATGGGCGTGGACCGGTTCTCGCAGGTGCGCGACGTGATGTCGACCGAACTGCTGACCGTGCCCGCCACGGCCACCCCGCGCGCGGCGTTCGACATCCTCAACCAGGGGCGGCGCAAGGTCGCGCCGGTCGTGGACCACGAGGGCCGGCTGGCGGGGATCACGACCCGGCAGGGGGCGCTGCGGGCGACGCTGTACACCCCGGCGCTGGACGAGAAGGGGCGGCTGCGGGTCGCGGCGGCGATCGGCATCAACGGCGACGTCGCGGGCAAGGCCGCCGAGCTGCTGGCGGGCGGGGTGGACGTGCTGGTCGTGGACACCGCGCACGGCCACCAGGAACGCATGATCAACGCGCTGCGCGCGGTGCGCTCGGTCGATCCGGCCGTCCCGATCGTGGCGGGCAACGTGGTGACCGCCGAGGGGGTACGCGACCTGGTCGCCGCCGGGGCCGACATCATCAAGGTCGGAGTCGGGCCGGGCGCGATGTGCACCACGCGGATGATGACCGGGGTGGGGCGGCCGCAGTTCTCGGCGGTGCTGGAATGCGCGACGGCGGCCCGTGAGCTGGGGCGGCACGTGTGGGCGGACGGCGGCGTACGCCATCCTCGTGATGTTGCCCTTGCCCTGGCAGCGGGTGCGGCGAACGTGATGATCGGGTCGTGGCTGGCGGGCACCTACGAGTCGCCCGGCGATCTCTACACCGACCCGGACGGGCGGCGCTACAAGGAGAACTTCGGCATGGCGTCGGCGCGGGCGGTCAGTGCGCGCACCGCCGAGGACTCGGCGTTCGACCGGGCCCGCAAGGCGGTCTTCGAGGAGGGCATCTCCACCGCGAAGATGTACCTGGACCCGGCCCGCCCCGGCGTCGAGGACGTCATCGACGAGATCGTCGCCGGCGTCCGCAGCGCCTGCACCTACGCCGGCGCCAAAACCCTCGACGAATTCCACGCCCGAGCCCTCATCGGCGTCCAGTCCACCGCGGGATACACCGAAGGCATGCCCCTCCCCACCTCCTGGTGACCCCCTCCCACCTCCTGGCGCCCCCTCGGTTCGCAACTCTTAAAGACTTGCGGCCTCAGGAGTTCCCTGAGGCCGCAAGTCTTTAAGAGTTGCGCGAGAGGACGCGGCGCGGGGCGGGGCGGGGTGGGGCGGCGTGAGGGGGTGGGGGTGGGGGTTACTTGATTTCGCAGATGGTGGTGCCGGATTGGACTACCTCGCCGACGGTGGCGGACAGGCCGGTGATGACGCCGGACTTGTGGGCGGTGAGGGGCTGCTCCATCTTCATGGCCTCCAGGACCACGATGGTGTCGCCCTCGGCGACGGTGTCGCCGTCGGCGACCGCGAGCTTGACGATGGTGCCCTGCATCGGGGCGGCCAGCGCGTCTCCGCTGGCGGCGACCTTCGCGCCGCGCTTGGCACCGGCCCGCTTGGCGGGACGTCCGGGGGAGGCCGCGGCCGTACCCCCGAAGCCTGAGCCGCCGAACGACGCAGGGAGGGAGACCTCCAGGCGCTTGCCGCCGACCTCGACCACGACGGTCTGCCGCTCGCCGGTCTCGTCGTCGGGTTCGGCCGGGGCGCTGAACGGCGGGACCGTGTTGGTCCACTCCGTCTCGATCCACCGGGTGTGCACGGTGAACTCGACGAACGCGGGGTCGCGCACGATCGCGCGGTGGAACGGCAGGGCGGTGGCCATGCCGTCGACGATCATCTCGTCCAGGGCGCGGCGGGCGCGCTCCAGGGCCTCGGTGCGGTTCTCGCCGGTGATGATGACCTTGGCCAGCAGCGAGTCGAAGTTGCCGCTGATCGCGTTGCCGGTCTCGAAACCGGTGTCGACGCGTACGCCGGGACCGCCGGGCAGGTGCATCCTGGTGATCAGGCCGGGGGCGGGCAGGAAGCCGCGACCGGGGTCCTCGCCGTTGATCCGGAACTCGATCGAGTGGCCGCGCGGGGCGGGGTCGTGGGTCAGCCGCAGCTTCTCGCCCGCCGCGATGCGGAACTGCTCGCGGACCAGGTCGATGCCGGAGGTCTCCTCGGTGACCGGGTGCTCGACCTGCAGCCGTGTGTTGACCTCCAGGAACGAGATCGTGCCGTCGACGCCGACGAGGTATTCGACCGTGCCCGCGCCGTGGTATCCGGCCTCGCGGCAGATCGCCTTCGCCGAGTCGTGGATGGCCGCGCGCTGCTTGTCGGTCAGGAACGGCGCGGGGGCCTCCTCGACCAGCTTCTGGTGGCGGCGCTGCAGCGAGCAGTCGCGGGTGCCGACGACGATGACGTTGCCGTGCTGGTCGGCCAGCACCTGCGCCTCGACGTGGCGGGGCCGGTCGAGGTAGCGCTCGACGAAGCACTCGCCCCGGCCGAACGCGGCGACCGCCTCGCGGGTGGCCGAGTCGAACAGTTCGGGGATCTCGTCGAGGGTGCGGGCGACCTTGAGGCCGCGACCACCGCCGCCGAACGCCGCCTTGATGGCGACGGGCAGGCCGTACTCGCGGGCGAAGGCGACGATCTCGTCGGCGTGTTTCACCGGATCGGGGGTGCCTGGCACCAGCGGGGCACCGGCGCGCTGGGCGATGTGCCGGGCGGTGACCTTGTCGCCGAGGTCGCGGATGGCCTGCGGGGAGGGCCCGATCCAGATCAGCCCGGCCTCGATGACGGCCTCGGCGAACGCGGCGTTCTCTGACAGGAAGCCGTAGCCGGGGTGCACGGCGTCCGCGCCGGAGCGCTTCGCGACCTCGATCAGCTTGTCGATGCGCAGGTACGTGTCGGCGCTGGTCTCGCCGCTGAGCGCGTACGCCTCGTCGGCGATGGTCACGTGCAGGGCGTCGCGGTCGCCGTCGGCGTACACGGCGACGCTGGCCAGGCCCGCGTCCCGGCAGGCGCGCGCGACGCGTACGGCGATCTCGCCTCGGTTCGCGATCAACACTTTGGACAGCATCGTCATCATCGTCCTCCCCGTACGGGCCTTCGCGGAGTCTATCGGTGGAGTTGATCATTAACGAGCGCTCAGGTGGCATGTGACCTGTGTCATGAACGCTCGTTCAGATCACTGCTGGTGGGGGTGGGATGGCCCGGTCGGGCCGCTGCGCCGCACACTGTTCACCGTGTCGACGACCCGAATGATGATCCTCGGCGTGGTGCGCATGTTGCAGCCGGTGCACGGCTACGACGTACGCCGGGAGCTGCTGAGCTGGCATGCCGACAAGTGGGCCAACGTACAGCCCGGTTCGGTCTACCACGCGCTGAAGAAGCTCGCCGACGAGGACGCCCTGCGGGAGGTCGCCAGCGAGCAGGTCGGTGGCCGTCCGGCGCGGACGCGGTACGAGATGACCGCCAAGGGCGACGAGCAGTTCCGTGACCTGCTCAGCGGCGCGCTGTGGGAGCAGCGGGAGGTGGAGGACCCGTTCCTGGCGGGGTTCTCGCTGATGACCGAGCTGCCCCGGGAGGAGGTCGCCGCGGCGCTGCGGCACCGGGCGCGGCGGCTGCGGGCCGAGAACGCGGGCGCGGCGGCCGCGATCGCCTCGGGCTGGGCGGTGCCGGAGAACAAGCCGACCCACGTGCGCTGGATGATCGAGCTGGGCATCGCCCGCAACGAGGGCGAGATCGCCTGGTGCGAGCGGGTCGCCGAGCGGATCGAGGCGGGCGAGCCGTACCTGTCGCCCGAGCTGTTGGAACGCTGGAAGCGCGGACTCGGCGAACGGGATCACGCAAGCGATTAATCAAACTTGACTACTGTCGGACCCCGGTCCTACGCTCCAGGTCTCCCCCGACCTTGGAGCTAATAATGATCATCGAGACCTCCGGGCTGCGGAAGTCCTTCCGCTCCCGTGCCGGTCGCGAGAGCAAGACCGTGGAGGCGGTACGCGGTGTCGACCTGAGCGTCGCCGAAGGCGAGATCTTCGGCTTCCTCGGCCCCAACGGCGCCGGCAAGACCACCACCCTGCGGATGCTCGCGACCCTGCTGGAGCCCGACGGCGGCACCGCCGTCATCGCGGGTGCCGACCTGCGCAAGGAGCCCGGCGAGGTGCGCCGCCGCATCGGCTACGTCGCCCAGGGCGGCAGCACCTGGGACGAGTCCACCGGCCGCGAGGAACTGGTGCTGCACGCCCGGATGTACGGCATCGGCAAGGCCGACGCCCAGCGCCGCGCCGCCGAGGCTCTCGACACCTTCGAGCTCGCCGAGTACGCCGACCGCCGCTGCAAGACCTACTCCGGCGGCCAGCGCCGCCGCGTCGACATCGCGCTCGGCATCATCCACTCGCCGAAGGTCGTCTTCCTCGACGAGCCGACCACCGGCCTGGACCCGCAGTCCCGCGCCCACATGTGGGGCGAGGTGCGCAAACTCCGGGAGATGGGCATGACCGTCTTCCTCACCACGCACTACCTGGACGAGGCCGACGCGCTCTGCGACCGCCTGGCGATCATGGACAACGGCCAGATCGTGGCCGAGGGCACGCCCGCCGACCTCAAGCAGGAGGTCCTGGGCGACGTCGTCTCCGTCAACGCGCGCGAGGTCGCCAAGGCCGCCGACCTGTTCGACAACGCCGAGTACGTGCGCAAGGTCGAGACCACCGAGCAGTCCCTGCGGCTGTACGTCGAGGACGGCGCGAGCGCCATCCCGCACGTGCTGCGGACCCTGGACGCCGAGGGCGTCGCCATCGAGGGCATCGAGCTGCACCGCCCCAGCCTCGACGACGTGTTCCTGGCCAAGACCGGCCGCAGCCTGAGGGAGAGCTGAGCAGTGAAGTTCCTTCGTGACACCTGGCTGGTCTTCCAGCGCCAGATGCAGCTGCTGCTGCGCAACCCGGTCTGGGTGGCCGTCGGCATCATCCAGCCGCTGTTCTACCTGCTGCTGTTCGCGCCCCTGATGAAGAAGGCGCTGTCCGGCGGGCAGCCGATCTCCGACGAGCTGGCGTACCAGATCTTCGTGCCCGGCATGCTGGTCATGGTCGCGCTGTTCAGCGCGTTCTCCGGGTTCGGCATCATCGCCGAGCTGCGGGCGGGCGTGATCGAGCGCAACCGGGTCACCCCGGTCAGCCGGGTCGCGCTGCTGCTGGGACGCTCGCTGCGCGACGTCGTGCAGCTGCTGTTCCAGGCCGTGCTGGTGACGCTGCTGGCGGTGCCGTTCGGGCTGCGGGTGGCCGTCGGCGACGCGCTGCTGGCGTACCTGCTGATCGGCCTCATGACGCTGCTGCTCTCGTCGACCGGGTACGCGCTGGGCCTGACCCTGCGCAGCGAGGACGCCATGGCGCCGATGCTGAACACGGTCATCCAGCCGATCATGCTGCTGGCGGGCATCTTCCTCCCGCTGACGCTGGCCCCGGCCTGGCTGCAGAACGTCGCCAAGGCCAACCCGTTCAAGTGGGCCACCGACGGCGTACGCGCGCTGTTCGCGGGCCACCCCGGCGACGACGCGGTGTGGCAGGCCCTGGCCGTGCTCACCCCGCTGACCGTGCTGGCGCTGCTGATCTCCTCGCGGACCTTCGCGAAGTCGGTCCGCTGACGCGTCAGCTCCGTCTCGATCCGTTAGCTCCGTCTCAACCCAGGGCCGGGGCACCTGTAAGGAGCGTAGCTTCGTCAGGTGCCCCGGCTCTCGCGTGACCTCGCCACCTGGTTGATCTACCTGCAGCTGGGGCTCTGGGGCTACTTCAACTACGGCTTCGGCCCGATCGTCCCGCTGCTGCGCGACGAGCAGGGCACCTCCGCCGCCGTCGCCGGGCTGCACAGCACCGCCATCGCGGTCGGCGCCGTCGCGGGCGGCGCGCTCTACCCCCACCTGTCCCGCCGCTTCGGGCGCGGGCAGGTCCTCTGGGCCTGCCAGGCCGTCATCGCGGCCTGCGTACTCGGCTACGTGCTGCTGCCCGCATACTTCGCGGTCACCATCGGCCTCACCATCGTCACCGCGACCGCCGGGATCGCCGCGATCGGCGGCATCGTCTCCGCGCTGTCCGAGCGCCACGGCCCGGCCGGTCCCGCCGCGATCAGCGAGGCCAACGCGGTCGCCTGCGCCGCCGGGCTGGTCGCCCCGCTGGTCATCGGCGCGGCCATGCGCGCCGGGCTGGGCTGGCGCGCCGGTCTCGCGCTGCTGGTCGCGCTGATCGCCCTGGTCGCGGCCCTCGCCAAAATCAAGGGTGTACGCATCCCGTCCGGCCTTCCCGCCAATCCACCGCTGACTCTCGCCACGGACGGCCGCGCATTCGCGGACGCGGCCGGGCCGGTCGCCCCTCTGGAGGGCGGCCGGGCACCCCGGGACGCGGCGGACCCGGCCGCGAGCGGCGGCGCTCCTGCCGCCGTCGTGACCGACGGGCTGCCCACCGCGATCGAGCCGCAGATCGTCTCCGCCGCGTCGGCCGTGCCGCTGGCGAAGGGCGGTCGGCCGCCGTTGCCGACGGCGTACTGGCTGGCCTGGGGCATGATGACGGTCACCGGCGCGGTCGAGGTCGTGCTGTCCATGTGGACCGCCGAGGTGCTGCGCGACCAGGTCGGCATGTCCCCGGGCGGGGCCACGGCCGTCATGTCGGCGATCGTCGGCGGCATGTTCGCCGGGCGGCTGGCCGGGGCCCGGATCGCGCTGCGGCTGCCGTCGATCCCGCTCTACCTGGGCGCGCTGGTGCTGAGCCTGGCCGGGTTCGCCCTGTTCTGGAGCGCGGGCAGCGCGGTGACGGCGGTGGCGGGGCTGGTCGTCGTCGGGCTCGGCAACGCCATGCACTACCCACTGGCGATCTCGCTGGCGGTGGCCGCCGCACCGGGTCAAGCGGACCGGGCCGCCGGGGTCGCGTCGTACTCGATGGCGGTCAGCTTCGGCGCGGGCCCGCTGCTGCTCGGCCTGGTCGCCGACCAGGTCGGCGCACACGCCGCCTTCCTGTTCATCCCGGTGCTCATCGCCGGCGCGGCCCTGCTGGCCTGGCGCTTCGCCACCACCACCCGCGCCCCGCTCAACGCCGCCCTCGACCCGGCCTGACCCCGCCCCGCTCAACGCCGCCTCGATCCACGTCGCCACGATGAAGATCGCTGTCTGCGGTCAAAACCTTGTGTTTAACCGCAGCTCTTGACCGCAAACAGCGATCATGCCCCGAGGCGTGCCGACGGGTCAGGGGGTCAGCGTTTGCGGGCGAGGGTTACGCCGTCGGAGAAGGGGAGCATGACGACGTCGACGCGGTCGTCGGCGGCGGCCTTGGCGTTGAAGGCGATCAGGGCGGCTGTCGAGGAGTCCTTCGGCTTCTCGTCCAGGACGTGGCCGGACCACAGCACGTTGTCGACGATCAGCAGCCCGCCGGGGCGCATACGCGGCACCAGGGCGTCCCAGTACGCGGCGTAGCCCTCCTTGTCGGCGTCGATGAAGGCCAGGTCGAGGTGCGGTTCGGCGGGCAGGGCGGCCAGGCCTTCAGCGGCGGGGCCGAGGCGCAGCTCGATCCGGTCGTCGAGCCCGGCCCGCTGCCAGTAGCGCTGCGCGATGGCCGTGTACTCCGCCGAGATGTCGAAGCAGATCAGCCTGCCGCCCTCGGCCAGCCCCCGGCCGATGGCCAGCGAGGACATGCCCGTGAACGTGCCCACCTCGACCGCGTGCCGACCGCCGGTCAGCCGGGTCAGCATGGTCAGCAGCGCGGCGTACTCGGGCTCGATCTGCATGCGCGAAGCGCCGCCGGTGGCCCGCAGCGTCTCGGCGACCAGGTCACGCTCCAGGTCGCCGGGCGGGGTGCCGTGCGCGACGACGTAATCGTGCAGCTCGTCGGTGACCGTGATGAAGGCGCGGCCCATGACTCCTCCTCGCTCCGCTCGCCGTCAGCGCTCGCTGACGCGGCAACTCGCACCCGCCGTCGGCGCCGGCCGAGGGGCGGGTCGGCTCACAAGGCGACCCTATGCCAGGCGGATGGTCAGCGCTCGCGCCACAGTTCGGTGATCGGGATGTCCAGCGTGGCGAGCAGGCGGCGCAGCAGCGGCAGGGACAGCCCGACGACGTTGCTGTGGTCGCCCTCGATGCGCTCGACGAAGGGGCCGCCCAGCCCGTCGATGGTGAAGGAGCCGGCGACCCACAGCGGCTCGCCGGTGGCGACGTACGCCTCGATCTCGGCGTCGCTGAGGTCGGCGAAGTGGACCACGGTCGAGCCGACCTCCTCGGCGATCCGGCCGCTGGGCAGTTCCACCAGGCAGTGGCCGGTGTGCAGCACCCCGCTGCGGCCGCGCATGGCCTGCCAGCGCTTGATCGCGTCCTCGGCGTCGTCGGGTTTGCCGAGGATCTGGCCGTCGAAGGCGAGCACCGAGTCGCAGCCGAGCACCAGGGCGCGCTCCGGCGCGGCGGCGCTGTGCCGCAGGCGCTGCTCGACGGCGTGCGCCTTCATCCGGGCGAGCACCCCGCTCAGGGCTTCGGCCGTGGTCGCCTCGACGGCGTCCTCGTCGACCCCGCTGACGATGACCTCGGCGTCGATGCCCGCCGCGTCGAGCAGGGTGCGGCGGGCCGGGCTTGCCGAGGCGAGGATGAAGGTCGGTCGAGCTGCCATGCACGGCAGCGTACCGGCCGTCGATCGGTGCGCTCGCCACCCGTGCCGAGCCCGGCGCGGCCGCGCGTCGGGCTCCGGCAGGCAAGATCGCCGTTTCGTGTCCAAAGACGAGGTCAGGCCGCAGATTTCGACACGAAACGGCGATCTTGCCAGGGTCGCTTCGAAGGTCAGGTCAGCGTCGTCGGCGCAGGGCCAGGAACACCACGACGGCGACGATCGCCAGCAGAACCCCGCCGACGAGCAGGATCAGCAGGAGGGTGACACCGGTGAGGCCTCCGGCGCCGGGGTTCGGCATGGTGATGGCACTCGTCAGGGTGGCCTCGGCCGAAGGCGCCGCCGTGGGTGCGGCGGCCGATGCCGCAGGTGCGGTGAGCGCCGCGACCGGGTCGATGACGCCGAAGCCGTAGTCGCGGTCCCGGCCGGGAGCGCCCTTGTCCACGGCGGTACGGGTCATCCGCTCCAGCACCTGGTCAGCGGTGAGCTGCGGATACTTCGACCACACCAGGGCCGCGACACCGGCCGTGATGGCGGTCGCCGGGCTGGTGCCGCTGGAGCGCCGGTACTGCGTGTTCGCGGATGTGTTGATGCGGCTGGTGCTGGTGATGTCGACGCCGGGCGCGACCAGCTGCACCTCGTCACCGCGTACCGAGACGGGCGCGACCGTGCCCTTCTGGTCGACCGCGCCGACCGCGACCGCGCCGGGGTACCGGCCCGGGGCCGCGACGTAGTAGTCCTTCGGCTGGTTGCCCGCGGCGGCGATGACCAGCACGCCTGCGGCGTGGGCGCGTTCCACCGACTTGATCAGCACGGAGGAGTCGCCCGAGGGGGCCGACTCCGAGATCGAGATGATCTTCACGCCGCGCTTGACGGCCTCGTCGATGCCGATGGCGATGGCGTCGCCGCCGCCGTGGCCCTTGGCCGTGGAGATGCGGATCGGCAGCACCTTCGCCTTCGGCGCGATGCCGAGCACGCCTTCCTTGCCGCCCGCGCCGTGGCCGTGGCCCGCGATCAGCCCGGCCATGCTGCTGCCGTGGCCCTCGTCGTCGCCCCAGCCGTCGCCGTCGCCGCCGACGATCGTGTCGAAGCCCTTGAGCACGTTGCCGGTGAGGTCGGGGTGCTTGCCCTCGACGCCGCTGTCGATGACGGCGACGGTCACCCCTTCGCCCTGGCTGATGGCGTGCGCCTGGGCGATGCGCAGGAACGGCAGGTGCCACTGGTCGTCGCGGTACCGGTCGGCGAGGGCGGGACTGCCCACGCCGACCGTGGTGGCGGCGGCGAGCAGGCTCACCGCCGCCAGACGTGCGGCGAATCTCATCGAGTGAGCCCGATCGCCGGACCGGGGTCGACCGGACCGGGCGCGTCCGGCGCGTCCAGCACCGGCGCCCCGCCCGCGTCCACGGCCCACAGGGTGTCCGGGTCGAAGTCGGGATCGTTGTCGTCGCGGCGCCTGCCCGCGCCGTGCGCCCCGCCCATGGGCCCGCCGACGTTGGTTCCGCGACCGCCGGCGGCACCGGGCGCGCCGCCCATGGGCGCGCCGAAGCCGCTGGCCCCGCGGCCACCGGTGGCGCCTACCGCGCCGCGGCCGCTGACCGTGCCCGCCGCGCCGCGCCCGCCCAGGCCACCGGCACCGCCGGGGCCGCCGATCATGCCGCCGACCGGGTTGGTGCGCGCGCCCACGGCACCGGCGCGAGCGCCCATGCCGCCGCCGGGTGCGCCGCCGATGACCCCGCCCGCGGGCATCGCGCGCGGCACGCCCGCGTTCGGGCCGAGACCGCCGATGACCGGGCTGCCCGGCACCGGCCTGCCCACCCCGGGCAGGCCCGGGACCGGCGGTGGAGCGCCGATGACGCCGAGTGGCGGCGTGCCACCCAGCGGCGGTGTGCCACCGGGGGTGACCGGGCCGGGCACACCCGGGATCGTGGGCGTGGGCGTGGTGGGAGCCGGAGCCAGTCCGGTCAGGTCAGGGCCGGTGGTGATCGGCATCGGAGCCAGCGTGGCCCCGGAGACGCTGGGTGCCGGGGCGACGGAGCCGCCGAACGGCGTCACCGGCGGGATGACCGGCGGCACCACGCCGCCGTAGTCGGTCTCGTTCTCGCCACGGTGCCCGACCGGCGGCAGGTACGGCCGGGGCGGGGCCATGCTGACCCGGACCAGGGACAGGTCGGCGGACAGCCCGCGCATCACGTCCCGGGCCTCGGCCAGCTTGCCCTGCAGGTACTTCTCCGGCGTCTGTCCACTCGGGAGCGGGGTCGGCTCGCCGTTGCGCACCGCGCGATCGATGCGGTTGTAGTCGTCGCGGATCGGCTGGAGCTTGCGCTCGGCCTCGTAGAACGCCGCCGGGATGTCGCGGGAGTACTGGTGGTTCTGGGTGGACACGCGGGCCACGTCCTCGACCGCGACGATCAGCTCGTCGAGCTTGGCGAGGTACGCCTTGGCGGCGTCACTGGACTCCGGCGGCCAGGCCTGCGCCAGCTTCTCCCGGTACGTCTGCAGGCGGCTCTTGTGCAGGTAGGCCAGCTCACCGGCCCGCTTCCAGCCGGACGCCTGGGTGTAGTGGGGCGCGAGCTGGCGGCCCGCCGTCAGGTCCCACATCTCCTGCATCGACTTGCCGTACCAGTTGGTGCCGGCTGGTGCCCGGTCCTCGGGTGGGATGCCCATCAGTAGTCCCCTCCGGTGTCGGTCGCCGTGCCGCCCGTGGGCGTGACCTGCGGGATGGTGGTGGCCGACGGGGTCGTGCCGGGCGTCTGCGCGGTGGGCGGCTGCGTGGTCGCGGGCACCTGCGCGGTGGTGGGCACCGACACGGTCAGGTTGCGGTTCACGTCCTGCGCCTTGGCCGCGCCGAGCGCGTCGGCCTCGCCGTACTTCTTGCTGATCTCGCGGGCCGCGGCGACGAACGCCAGCACCGCCTGGTCGTGCTTGAGCAGCGCGTCGGAGGTCTGCACCAGCAGCTCCCGCTGCCAGCCCAGGCTGGAGCACAGCTCGATGAAGTCGGCGTGCGGGTCGGCGACCTTGGCCGACATGTCCTTGAAGACCTCGTCCGCGTGCGGCCGGTAGTCCTTGGTGTGCTCCGTCTCCAGCGCTTCGGCGAAGTCGACCAGGCTCTGCAGGTCGACGGCGAGGGAACCCTCGTCGTAACCCGTCATCGCGTTCGACTTGGTGTACCCGCTCTCGCGACCGTAGTCACGTAGCCAGGCAGGCCCTTTGTCCTCTTCGGGCAGACCCATCTCGCACGCCCTCCCCAGGGGTTCCTCGTCCGCGATCGGCGGTGCCGCGGTCAGTGACCAACGCGGTCCAGCACTGGCAGACTACCGAAATGGGGCAAGGATGCACACCGGGCTATCGGTCGTGCTCCTCCGCTGGTCAGCGAGGCAGGCCGGAGCGCCGCCACGCGCCGGGTCCGGCGGCGGTCACCGCGGGCAGCCCGCTGCGCCACCATGCCGACACCTCCGCCGGGGGTACGGCACCCGACGCGGGACGCGCTGACAGCACCGCCACCAGCGCCGCGACCTCCTCGGCCGTCGGTGTGCCACGTTCGATCCGGATCACCGGCTGTTCCGTCATCTCAACCCTCCCCGTTCGGCCTGGCGAGACCGAACTCCCGATACACCCGTGACCAGAAGCCGTCGCGGACCCACAGCCGTGCCTTCTCGAACGGGCGCAGCGAGATGCCCAGTTCCTTCTCCGCCTCCACCAGCAGCTCCTTGTCGATGACCGTCGGCAGCAGCGGACCCGGCAGCAGGTCGCCGATGTTGTCACGGCCCCGGGTGAGGATCCACTTCTGGGCCACGTACTCGCCGATCTCGACGATCTCCAGGCGGTCCGGCGGCTGCGGGTGCGCGCGCCGCGCGGCGGGCACCGGGCGGGGCTCCGGGGGAGCCGAGACCTGCGCGGCGGGCAGCGCGATCGCGGGGCGGCCGGAGAACACCTCGGCGGGTGTGGGGGTACGGATCCGTCCCGTCGGCGCGAAGTACGGCCGGACGAACTCCGCGTCCAGCGTGTACACCGTGTCGCTCTCCCAGACCAGCCGCTCGGCCTGGTTGGTGCCGTACGGCGGCTCGACGCCCCACAGGTGCACCCGCACCCCGTAGCTCTGCGCGGCCTCGACCGCGGACAGCATGTCCTCGTCGCCCGCGACCAGCACCGCGTCGGTGACCGAGCGGTGCCTGGCCAGCGTCTCCAGGTCGCTGCGGATCTGCGCGTCCACGCCCTTCTGCTGCCCGCGCAGGTTCAGGTTGCCCAGCCGCAGTTTCACCTGCGCCATCTGCGCGATGACGCGCTGGTCGATGGTGGGCACGCGGTCGCGCGCCGCGTCGAACCAGTACAGCCGCAGCAGGTCCGCGCCCAGCCCGCTGGCCGCCTGCGCGATGAGGGCATGAATCATCCGCTCGGCGTCCACTTTGAACTCCGAGCGGTTCGACGTGCCCAGCAGCAGTTCACCGGAGGCCGCGTACAGGTAGCCCACGTCGACCAGCACCGTGTACCGGCGCGGCAGCAGGTGACGATCGGCGGGTTCCTGCACGGACATCCCGACATCGTGACACAGCGACGGGTCGGCGTGAACGTTCTGCCACATGACCGTCACTCAGCGGTTAACGGTCGCCGTCACAGCGGGATGTTTCCATGCTTCTTGGGCGGCAGCGTCTCCCGCTTGGCGGCCAGCGCGCGCAGCCCCCGCACGATGTGCGCGCGGGTCGCCGACGGCCGGATCACCGCGTCGACGTAACCGCGCTCGGCGGCGACGTACGGGTTGGCCAGGGCGTCCTCGTACTCGTCGATCAGCTCGGCGCGGCGGGCCACCGGATCGTCGGCCGCGGCCAGCTCCGCGCGGTGCAGGATGTTGACCGCGCCCTGCGCTCCCATCACGGCGATCTGCGCCGTCGGCCAGGCGAAGTTGAGGTCCGCGCCGAGGTGCTTGGACCCCATGACGTCGTACGCGCCGCCGTACGCCTTGCGGGTGATCACGGTGATCTTCGGGACGGTGGCCTCGGCGTACGCGTAGATGAGCTTGGCCCCCCGGCGGATGATGCCGTCCCACTCCTGGCTCGTGCCGGGCAGGAAGCCGGGCACGTCCACGAAGGTCAGCACGGGGATGTTGAACGCGTCACAGGTGCGCACGAAGCGCGCGGCCTTCTCCGACGCGGCGATGTCCAGGCAGCCCGCGAAGTGCATCGGCTGGTTGGCGACCACGCCGACCGGCCGCCCCTCGACCCGGCCGAACCCGGTCAGGATGTTCTGCGCGTACAGCGGCTGCACTTCCAGGAACTCGCCGTCGTCGAGGATCGACTCCAGCACCGCGTGCATGTCGTAGGGCTGGTTCGCCGAGTCCGGGATCAGCGTGTCCAGCTCGGTGTCGGTGTCGCTGACGGCCAGGTCGGCGGCCACCGGCCAGACCGGCGCGGCGTCCAGGTTGTTGCTCGGCAGGTACGCCAGCAGCGACTTCACGTAGTCGACCGCGTCCTGCTCGTCGGAGGCCAGGTAGTGCGCGTTGCCGCTCTTGGTGTTGTGCGTGCGCGCCCCGCCCAGTTCCTCCATGCCCACGTCCTCGCCGGTCACCGTCTTGATGACGTCCGGACCCGTGATGAACATGTGCGACGTCTGGTCGACCATCACCGTGAAGTCGGTGACCGCGGGGGAGTACACCGCACCGCCCGCGCACGGGCCCATGACCAGCGAGATCTGCGGGATGACCCCCGACGCGCGCACGTTGCGGAAGAAGATCTCGCCGTACAGCCCGAGCGAGACCACACCCTCCTGGATGCGCGCCCCGCCGGAGTCGTTGATCCCGACGACCGGGCACCCGGTCTTCATCGCCAGGTCCATCACCTTGACGATCTTCTCGCCGAACACCTCGCCCAGCGACCCGCCGAACACGGTGAAGTCCTGCGCGAACACGCACACCGGCCGCCCGTCCACGGTGCCGTACCCGGTGACCACGCCGTCGCCGTAGGGCCGGTTGCGCTCCTGCCCGAAGGCCGTCGACCGGTGCCTGGCCAGCTCGTCGAGCTCTACGAACGACCCCTCGTCGAGCAGCATCGCGATCCGCTCGCGCGCGGTCTTCTTGCCCCGCGCGTGCTGCTTGTCCACTGCCCGCGCCGACCCGGCGTGCACGGCCTCCTCGACCCGCCGCTCGAAGTCCGCAAGCTTGCCCGCCGTGGTCCGCGCGTCGACCCGGCCTTTGTCCGGCACCGTAGTAGTCACGCCCCGGACTCTATAGCCCGCCTGAACCCCCGTTCAGTCATCTACACCACACCCCGGTACCGGCTCCGTTCGGGCCATCGGTCATGGGTCGTTCGTTTCGTCCGGTTCGGGCGAATCGTTGAGATTGTTGTGACGACGTTGTTCGGGGTGCTGCTGCTGGTGGGCGGCTTTACGGTGCTCGCCGTGGTGCGGCCGTGGCAGTCGGACGACCGCGGCGAACCCGACCCGCCCGCCGGGCGCGGTTCCCCGCGCACGCGGCCGCGTCCGGGACCGCGCCGGACCGCACCGCCGACGGCCACCAGCGCCCGCGCCGACCGCGCGGCCGCAGCGAGCGCCCTCGCCGAGCCCGCTGCCGAGACGTCCCGCGCCGCGACGAGCGGCACGGCGGCGAGCGGCACGGCCGCGAGCAGCAAAGTCGCGAGCGGCACGGCGACCCGCCCCGCGAGCCGCCCGCGACCCCGGTCCCTCGCGACCGGCCCTGCCGCAGCCTCACCCACGGACTCGGCTGCCGAGGGCTCGCCTGGACCGGCCAAGGCTGACGCAAGCTCGTCCGACGTGAGCCAGCCTGCTACCGGCACCCCTGCGCCGGTGGTCGCGCTGAAGCCCCGGCCCGCCGCGCGCCGGGCGGAGCCGCAGCCCGGTGACGCCTCGTCGCGCCACCACCGGGTCGAGACCATCCAGCGGGGCCGCCGGGTGTCCGCCGCGACGGCCGGCGGGACGGAGATCGTGCTTCCTGAGTGGCTGGGCCCGATGTCGATGACCGACGCCGATCCCGTCCCGGCCCGCGCCCGGCACGCGGGCTGACGCGCGGCCTGCACCGGTCGCTCCTTAAGAAGAGTTCCGAAGTAAGGCGACCAGCCGAATCTTCGCGTCGACCCGGCTGCCGCCGGGCCGGCTGGGTACGCTCCGGCGGTGGAACCGAGCAGATCACCGCTGGAGCCGGACCGTCTCGCGGTCCTGACCCGCTGGCAGGTCGAGGTGCTGGCGCAGACCGGCTCGACGAACGCCGACGTGGCCGCCGCGGCGCGCGACGGCGCGGGCGAGGGGCTGGTGGTGACCGCCGAGGCGCAGACCGCCGGGCGCGGCCGGCTCGGGCGCACGTGGGTGTCCCCGCCCCGCGCCGGGCTGGCGGTGTCCGTGCTGCTGCGGCCCGCCCCGGACGTCTCGCGCTGGGGCTGGCTCCCGCTGCTCGCCGGGGTCGCGCTGGCCGAGGCGGTGCGTGCGGTGACGGGGCTGGAGTCCGCCCTGAAGTGGCCCAACGATCTCCTGATCGGCGGCGGCAAGTGCGCGGGGCTGCTGGCCGAGGTGCCGGTGCCTGGCGTGGTGGTGATCGGCATCGGGTTGAACGTGAGCCTGACGGCCGACGAGCTGCCGGACACCCCGACCGGACTGCCCGCGACGTCGCTGCTGCTGGCGGGCGCTGCGCAGGTGGACCGGACCGAGCTGCTGGCCGTGCTGCTGGAGCGGCTGGGCGCGCGCTACGACGCCTGGCGGCAGGCGGGCGGTGACCCGGACACCAGCGGCCTGCGGGACGCGTACCTGCGGTTGTGTGGGACGCTCGGGCGGCAGGTGTCGGTGATCCTGCCGGGCGCCACGGACCTCACCGGCGAGGCGGTGACCGTGGACACCGACGGCCGCCTCGTCGTGCGCACCGGGGCGGGTGACCGTCCGGTCGCGGCGGGCGACGTCGTCCACCTGCGCTGAACCGCGCTACGTACCGGTACCGCGCTCGCACCTCGCACCATCCGCGACTGGAGAGCGCTCGTTTCGCCGACGCTCCAGCGTCCCGAAACGAGCACGCCGATTCGCGCACACACCGCTCCCGCGACTACAGCGCGTTCGGTGAGCGCTACCGCCGGGAACCGACAGACCGATTGCCGACGGAGCACCGATGGCGGATGGCAGGGCGTCGCCTGGTGGAACTACCCTGCTCGCGGACAATCGTGCGTTTGATCGCAGGCTGTAACGAGGAGGCACGGATGGCGTTCCCTGAGGACGTGTTGACCGCGGACGAGCACGTGGTGCTCGACCTGCACCCCCACTGGAAGGCCATGATCCGGCCGGTGACGGTCCTGGTGCTGGCGGTGGCCGCGGTGATCGCCGCGCTGCTGTTCGACCTCGACGCGATGCTGGTCTACATCGTGGCGGGCCTGGCCGTCGTCGCGGTGGCCTGGCTGACGTTCTGGCCGTGGCTGGTCTGGCGCACCACGCACTACGTGCTGACCAACGAGCGCGTGCTGCTGCAGACCGGTGTCTTCTCGCGGGACCGCCGGGACATCCCGCTGTCGCGGGTCAACGACCACGCGATGAGCCAGAAGTTCATCGAGCGGCTGCTGGGCTGCGGCACGCTGACCATCGAGTCGGCGGGCGAGCGCGGGCAGTCGGTGCTCAACGACATCCCGCACGTCGAGAAGGTGCAGACGACGCTGTACGAGCTGGTCGAGGCCGACCGGGACGCGCACTCGTACAACGACAACGAGCGCCCGGCCGCCCCGGTCCAGCAGACCAAGGTCGAAGAGAAGCAGTGACGCAGGCTACCGCTCTGGGCGCGGCTTCGCGCGCGTGAGCTCCTCGGCGAGCTCCGTGTCGGTGAACTCCGCGTCCAGGGCGGCCAGCTGCTCGGCGGCCCGGTTGTCGGCCGCGAACTCGGCCTCCAGCGGGGCGGTGAGCCTGGCGAAGTCGTCGGGGCGCACCTGTGCGGGCACCGGCACTCCGGCCAGCGCGCTCGCGGCGGCCTCCGCGTCGACCAGCTCCTCGACGCTGTCGACGTGCACGTGCGCGGGGCCGAAGTCGGCGTCGACGCCACCGGCCGCGACGGCGACCTGGTTCGCGGGGGCGAACACGAACGTGCGGTACGTGTAGAAGCGGAAGATCGTGCCGAGCACCAGGCCCAGGAGCTTGGCCGCGTTGAGCGCGAGCAGGCCGTGCAGGCCCAGCGCGTACTTGGTGGCGCCCATGATGGCCAGCTCGATGGCCAGGCCCGCGGCGTTGAACAGCACGAACAGCATGAACTCGCGGCCCATGGCCTGGCTCATCCGGTCGCGGTAGGTCCAGTGCCGGTTCATCAGGTAGGACGTCACCATCGCCACGACGGTCGCCACGACGTTGGCCTTGAGCTGGCCGGTCGGGAAGATCGTCAGCACCAGGGCGTTCAGCACCACGAAGTTGACCACGGTGTTCACACCGCCGACGATGGCGAACTTCAGGGCCTCGGGCCCCATCTTGCGGAGGCGTTCGGGCAACAGGCGATCGAGCATCGTCAGGTCAGGGCGCACTGGGCCACCTTACGCGAGTTGGTGAGGAGGGGGCGGCAGCGCAACTCCGAATGCAAGCCAACTCACCCCACCTGGGCGGGCGCGGGGGCCGGAACGGCCGGTGCCCCGTTGAAGACGAAGCGGCGATACGCCCAGAACCGGAAGACGCTGGCTATACCGGTGCCGAGCAGCATCTTGGCGATGTTGTCGGCCAGCCAGGTGTGGAAGATCCCCGGCCAGATCGCGCCCAGCACGTCGTGGCTCAGCCACACCACCGCGAGCGTGATGCCCAGGCCCACCAGGTTGAAGAAGAAGTACAGCGAGTATTCCCTGGTCAAGCTGGAGCGTTCCCGGTCCCGCCAGGTCCAGTAGCGGTTGCCGAAGAACGCGCCGGTCGCCGCGACCACCGTGGAGATCGCCGCCGCGGCGAGCGGGCCGGTCGGCGAGCGCAGCAGGTTGAAGACGGCGAAATCGACGACGTACGCCGCGCCGCCGACGGCGCCGAACTTGCCCAGCTCGTGGATCAGGTGCCGGAACTGCGCGACCAGCCGCAGCGGCAGTGCTGCGGCGGGTGGCGCGGTCGGCGTCTCGGGGGTCACCCCGCGAGCCTACCGTGCCGCCACGGCAGGGCCTTCCGCCTGCGCGGGCCCGGTGATCACCGCCAGCACTCCCACCTCCATCGGATCGCCGCCCATCCGCAGCTCGGCGGTGCTGCCCACAGGGGCCTTGCCCTCGGCCCGGAGCACGTCCAGTCCCGGGGTGCGCCAGGGGCACAGCCCCGGCACGGTTCGGCAGGCCACCGCCGCGGCTCCGGCGTTGCGGCCGCCGCCGAGGTTGCCCGGCTCGCCCGCCGGGGAGCCGTCGATGAGCAGTTCGTCGCCGGTCAGTTTGAGGTCGCCGTCCCAGAGGGCCAGGCCCACCCGGACCGGTCCCGCGCCGCCCAGCCCGACGCTGGTCGCCACGTCCCCGCGCCCGGCACGGGGGCCCAGGTAGACCGCGGCCTCGCCGCGCGGGGTGTCCCCGTGCTCGTACACCACGGCCAGCGTCCAGCCCGCGAACTGCTTGCGGCCGCGCGGCAGCGGCTCGGCCGGGGCGGTCAGCCACCAGTCCCCGCCGCCGCCCCTGCGCAGCAGCTTGGTCACGTCGGCGAAGCCCTGGGTCAGCGACGTGCCGGACTCGGCATGGCCGAACCGCACCTGCACCGGCTGCCAGTCGCCCTGCGGGCCGTGCAGCGCGACCAGCTCGGGCAGCCGCGCCGCGGAGGCGGCGACCACCAGCCCGGCCCAGCGCACCTTCGCGCCCTCGGGCAGGTCCAGCCGGGCCCCGCTGGCGGCCTTGTCCCCGGCCAGGGACGCGATCGGCCCCTTCGGCCCGGCGGGTCCCGGCTCGTCGAGCAGCCCCGCCGGTGCGGCGGGCTCGCCGACGTCGGGCAGCAGCGGGGACATGTCCAGCACGTTGTTGTCCGTGCCGAGCAGGCACAGCGGGCGGGGCACGCAGGACAGCAGGGTGCTGCCCGCGAGCGCCACGTCTACCCGGCCCCGGGCGGCGTGCCCGAGCCGCAACCCGGACGGTGCGACCGGCACCCGGAACGCGGTGACGCGGTGCCGCTGCCCGTACGTCGCGGTCACGCCTATCTCCTGGAAGCCGCTGACGGTGGCGTCGGCCAGCACGGGCAGCCGGGCCACCGACCGGGCACCCTTCTTCCAGCGCGGCCGGTCGCAGGACGCGCCGGTCGCGGTCGCCTCGCACTGCCAGCCGTCCCCGGCCCCGGTCCCGGCCAGCCGCATGCCTGTGGGCAGTGTCACGTCGATCCGCACCGCCCCGGGCGGCGCGGCGTCCCCCACCGCGGGAGCGAGCCCGGTTTCCGCCGGTGTCGGCGCGGGGGCGACGAAGGAAGCAGGCCGGAGCCGGACCGCCGCCGGTTCGTCGCCCTGCCGGTCGGCAGGCGCGCCGGTGCCGGTGTCCGGCACGTCCATGCCGTCCGTGTCCGGGGAGTCCACGCGGTCGTCGGCGGACGCCCGCACCGGGATGGGCAGGGTGCCTGCCTGGCCCGCCACCAGGTCGACCTCGGTGAACTCCGGCGCGGACACCGCGGCGTCCGGCTCGGCCGGGGGAGTCGGAGCGACCGGCGCGACGGGTGCGGGCGCGGCCGCGGGAGGCGGTTTCGGCACGGTGGCCGGGGCGGGTCGCGCTGGTGGCAGCACCATCGCCGGACCCCGCGTGGTGGGGGCGGGCGGCGACGGCGACGGCCGCGCGGTGGTCGCCGCGGGCGACGGAGCCGGGGGTACGAACACCGGCGGCGCGGCGGGCACCGGCACCGGAACCGGGGCCGCCCGCGACGGCGTGGTGGGCGGCGTGGGCGTGGCCGTCATCGCCACGAACACGATGATCCCGGCGAGTGAGGCCACCCCGAGCCCGGTGCCCGCGACGAGGTTCGCGATGCCGTACCGGCTGATCACGTGGCGGGGCGCGGTCAGCAGCCACCGACCACCGCCGACGGCGAGCACGGCCGTGGTGGCCGCCCGCCCGCGCAGCGTCTGCCACACCTGCGGCCACCACAGCACGAGCGCCCCCCAGGCGGTGGCCAGCCGGCCACCGAGTGCGAGCTTGCCCGCACCGGCCAGGTAGGCGGGCGCGGCGGCCCCCAGTAACAGAGGTGCGACGACGTTGCGCAGGCCCGCGTTCTCCTCGGTCAGCTCGCGGTGCAGGCGGCGGCACTCGGCGCAGCTGGACAGGTGCTCGTCGACCTTGCCCCGGTCGCGTTTGGCCAGCGCGGCCCGTACGTACCCGGCCAGGTGCGCCCCGGTCCAGTGGCAGCGCGGGTTGCCGGTGAGCGCGATGTGCTCCTGTAGATACATCTGCCGCAGACGCTCGCGGGCCCGGTAGGCCAGCGCGGCGACGCCGTTGGGAGTGAGCCCGAGCAGCGGGGCGACCTGCGACGGGCTCTCGCCCTCGACCTCGGTGTGCCAGAGCACGGCCCGCCAGCGTTCGGGCAGCCGGTTGAAGGCGCGGGCCGCGTACGACGTCTCCAGCCGGGAGATGGTCGGGTCGTCGACGGGTTCGGCGGTCTCGTACCGGGTGAGGTCGTCGGTGAGCTCGACGCGCCGCTCGCGCCGGGCCCGGTCGTAGCGGGTGTGCCGCATGGTGGTGAGCAGGTACGCCCGGAAGGCGGTGTCCGGCCCGCCGCCCTTGCGCAGCACCGCCAGCACCTTGGTGAAGGTGTCGGCGATCAGGTCGTCGGCGTCGGCGTGGTCGGTGCTGAGCACCCGCGCCAGCCGCCGTGCCGATTCGAAGTGGCGTTCGTAGAGCAGGCCGAACGCGTCGGTGTCGCCGCCGCGGACGGCGGAGATGAGTTGTGGATCGCTGTTCGGGTCGGTGGGCTGATCCTGGGCAGGGTAAGACGTACTGGTCACGGCCGCCTCCGGGGGGAATGTCACGGTTTCGCCGGCTGCTAGGGACGTTAGACCAATCACCCGATTTGCGGAATATGCGGAGCTCATGATGAAGTCGCGATGGAGCGTTCGCTCGGGCCTGGAACCGGGTATGCGGAGGAGCGTGACCGGGCTCGCACGCGCCAGTGCCGTCGCGCGACAGTAACGCTTCAAGATCGAAAAGGGGATTTGCGGAAACGTGCGCGTTCGGCCGAAGAATCGTGCGCGAAGAAGCACTTGGACCGACGCTTGTGCACTTATTCACAAGGCGGGAACGGTCTCAGGCAACAAACCGGGCTTACGCTGAGGCCACATCCCGGACGACCCGCGGCCACCTGGCCGTCGTCAGTCGTATCCGTCGGTCAAAGACGACCACGAGGAGAACTCCATGACCGCGCCGGCAGTCATCGCAGGGCTTGACCAGCATCCGACCTCCCACCCGAGGCTGCTCGCCTGGGTGCGCCAGATCGCAGAGCTCACCACGCCGGACAGCATCGTGTGGTGCGACGGCTCCGAGGACGAGTGGACCCGGCTCACCGCCGAACTCGTCACCGCGGGCAGCCTGGTCCGCCTGGACCCCGTCAAGCGGCCCAACTCCTTCTGGGCGCGCACCGACCCCTCCGACGTCGCACGGGTCGAAGAGCGCACGTTCATCTGCTCGGTCGACGAGGCCGACTGCGGCCCCACGAACAACTGGATGGCCCCGTCCGAGATGAAGCAGCTCATGACCGAGCTGTACCGGGGCTGCATGCGCGGCCGCACCATGTACGTCATCCCGTTCTGCATGGGTCCGCTCGACGCCGAGAACCCCATGTTCGGCGTGGAGATCACCGACTCGGCGTACGTCGTGGCCAGCATGCGGATCATGACCCGGATGGGCACGAACGTGCTCGAGGCGATGGGCGAGACCGCGGACTTCGTGCCCGCCCTGCACTCGGTCGGCGCGCCGCTGGAGCCGGGTCAGGCCGACGTGCCGTGGCCGTGCTCGACCACCAAGTACATCTCGCACTTCCCGGAGACCCGCGAGATCTGGTCGTTCGGCTCGGGCTACGGCGGCAACTCGCTGCTGGGCAAGAAGTGCTACTCGCTGCGCATCGCCAGCGTGATGGGCCGCGACGAGGGCTGGCTCGCCGAGCACATGCTGATCCTCAAGCTGACCAACCCGGCCGGCAAGGTGCACTACATCGCGGCGGCGTTCCCGTCGGCGTGCGGCAAGACCAACCTCGCCATGCTGGAGCCGACCATCCCCGGCTGGAAGGTCGAGACCCTGGGCGACGACATCGCCTGGATGCGCTTCGGCGACGACGGCCGCCTGTACGCGGTGAACCCCGAGTACGGCCTGTTCGGCGTCGCGCCGGGCACGGACTGGAAGACCAACCCGAACGCGATGCGCACGCTCGCCGCAGGCAACTCGCTGTTCACCAACGTGGCCCGCACCGACGACAACGACATCTGGTGGGAGGGCATGGGCGAGCCCCCGGCCCACCTCACCGACTGGCACGGCGACGACTGGACCCCGGACTCCGACCAGGTCTCCAGTCACCCGAACTCGCGCTTCTGCGCGCCGATCACCCAGTGCCCGATCCTCGCGCCGGAGTACGACGACCCGCGGGGCGTGCCGATCTCGGCGATCCTGTTCGGCGGCCGCCGCAAGACGACGATCCCGCTCGTCAGCCAGTCCCGCGACTGGGTGCACGGCGTCTTCCAGGGCGCGACCCTGTCGTCGGAGACCACCGCCGCCGCGGTCGGCCAGGTCGGCGTGGTGCGCCGCGACCCGATGGCGATGCTGCCGTTCATCGGCTACCACGCCGGCGACTACTTCCGCCACTGGATCGCCATGGGCAAGGGCGTCGACGGCAACGCCGACAAGCTGCCCAGCATCTTCTACGTCAACTGGTTCCGCCGTGGTGACGACGGCCGCTTCCTGTGGCCCGGATTCGGCGAGAACTCCCGGGTGCTCAAGTGGGTCGTCGAGCGCCTGGAGGGCGAGGGCGGTGCGATCGAGACCCCCGTCGGCTTCGTCCCGCGCGCCCAGGACCTCGACCTGACCGGGCTGGACGTCCCCACTGCGGACATCGAGCTGGCACTGGAGGTCCGCCCCGACGAGTGGACCGCCGAGATCCCGCAGATCACCGAGTGGTTCGACAAGTTCGGCGACAAGCTCCCGGCCGTCCTCTGGTCCGAGCTCGACGCGCTCAAGGCCCGCCTCAACGTCACCGAGTGACGTTTCGACGAGGATCTTGGCACAACCTCGCAGGCCCGCTGACGATGTCGGCGGGCCTGCGGGCATCATGGGGGTGTGCAGATCTCGGCTAGAGGCGACTACGCGGTCCGGGCCGCTCTGGAGCTGGCCAACGCGTACCCGGCGACCATCTCGGCACAGGCGCTCGCGGACGTTCAGGGGCTGCCCCGCAAGTTCCTCGAAGCCGTGCTCGCCGACCTGCGGCGCAGCGGAGTGATCCACGCCGTGCGAGGCGCCGACGGCGGTTACAGCCTCAGCTCGCCGCCCGCCGAGGTGACCATCGGCATGGTGCTGCGGGCCGTCGACGGGCCGCTGGCGGGCGTACGCGGCCACCGCCCCGAGCAGACCAGCTACACCGGCACCTCCACCCACCTGCCGCTGGTCTGGGTCGCGGTGCGCTCCGCGGTGCGCAGCGTCGTCGACGAGGTGACCCTCGCCCAGGCCGTCACCGGCCAGCTGCCCGAGGCCGTCCGAGATCTGACCACGGTCCCGGACGCCTGGCAGCCGCGCTGATCAGCGCCACCGGCGTTAGGCTGCCCAGGATGAAACTCCGCGACCTCGTCTACTCCGTGTATGAACGCCGCCTCATCCAGCTGCTGGCGGGCAAGCCGCGGCCCCGCCACGTCGGCGTCATGTGCGACGGCAACCGCCGCTGGGCGCGCGACATGGGCTACGTGGACCCCAACGACGGCCACCGGGTCGGCGCGGCGCGGATCAAGGAACTGCTGCGCTGGTGCGACGAGGCGGGCATCGCCCACGTCACGCTGTACCTGCTGGCCACCGACAACCTGCGCCGCCCGGCCGCCGAGCTGGACCCGCTGCTGGAGATCATCGAGGACCTGAGCACCGAGCTGGCCGAGGACGGCAACCCCTGGCAGCTGCGCATGGTCGGCGCGCTCGACCTGCTGCCCGCCGACACCGCCGCCGCGCTCAAGGCCGCCCAGGAGCGCACGGCGGGTCGCCAGGGCGGGGCGCACGTCAACATCGCGGTCGGCTACACCGGCCGCCGGGAGATCGCCGACGCGGTGCGCTCGCTGCTGCAGGAGCACGCCAAGGCCGGTGCCACGCTCGAGGAGGTGGCCGAGAAGCTGGACGTCGAGCACATCGCCGAGCACCTCTACACCCGCGGCCAGCCCGACCCGGACCTGATCATCCGGACCAGCGGCGAGCAGCGCCTGTCCGGCTTCCTGCTGTGGCAGTCGGCGCACTCGGAGTTCTACTTCTGCGAGCTGAACTGGCCGGACTTCCGGCACGTGGACTTCCTGCGCGCGCTGCGGGCGTACGCCGGTCGCCAGCGCCGCTTCGGTGCGTGAGACTCAGGGTTTTCCACCCATAGCCCGAGTCCGATTCCT
Organism: Catellatospora methionotrophica; assembly: GCF_011297335.1. Classification (GTDB taxonomy): domain Bacteria; phylum Actinomycetota; class Actinomycetes; order Mycobacteriales; family Micromonosporaceae; genus Catellatospora; species Catellatospora methionotrophica. The sequence goes on from NZ_JAAOTJ010000005.1 coordinate 249,899, forward strand.
CCACCTCTCCTACCTGCGCTCCCGTTGAGAATGTGACCTGATTCACGTTCGACGTGACGGACTTGGCACGCCGCCGGAAAACCCGGCAGGGTCCCTGACCAGCGCCTTCCTCCCCCGGAGGCGCGGCAACCCCCTACGAAGGGACCGACTCGTGTCGACACCCCGTGACCCTCTGCTGGGCCGCCACCGTGAACTCCGTCAGCGCAGCGGCCCGGCCCGCCTGCTGGCCGTCCACTCCCGAAAGATCGCCCTCGGCGTGCTCTGCGCCGCCGTGCTCGGCGCGGTCGGCTACGGCGTCGCCGCCAAGCCCGACGCCGGCTCCGTGAGCGCCGAACTGGCCGCGGCCCGTGCCGCCGAGGCCGCGGCGGCCACCCGCGACTACGACCGCCTCCTGGCGGCGTCCCCGACGCCGAGCGCCGAGGCCGTCCCCACCCCGAGCGCGAGCGCGACCCGGGCCAACACGCCGAAGGCGAACCGTCCCGCCACGCCGAAGCCGAAGCCGAAGCCGACGGTGCAGCGCACCGCCGCGACGCCCACCCCGACCTCGTGCAAGAGCTTCTCCGGCAACCAGCTCACGGCCTGCAAGCTGCTGCCGAGCTTCGGCTTCGCGTACAGCCAGATGAGCCCGCTGGTGAAGCTGTGGAATCACGAGAGCGGCTGGAACCACAAGGCCGAGAACTCCGGCTCCGGGGCGTACGGCATCCCGCAGGCGCTGCCCGGCAGCAAGATGGCGAAGTTCGGCGACGACTGGAAGACCAACCCCGCCACGCAGATCAAGTGGGGCCTGGACTACATCAAGAACCGGTACGACACGCCCGCCGGCGCGTGGGCGCATTTCGAGGATGTCAGCTGGTACTGAAACGCCGATTCGCCGCTCGTTTCACGACGTTCAGTCACGCTGCGGCTACGTGAAGCGAGCGGCGGCATCCCCCGACCGGATGATGCCAGGATCGGCGGATCGTCGGACTGATCGCGAAGACATGCTGGCCAAACGGGTTTCTTGCGGTTAGCGTGAGTCATGGTCGATGTCCCGATACGAACGTACGTACTCGACACCTCCGTGCTGCTGGCCGACCCGGCCGCGATCCGCCGCTTCTCCGAGCACAACGTGGTGCTGCCGCTCGTGGTCATCTCCGAGCTGGAGGGCAAGCGGCACCACCCGGAGCTCGGCTGGTTCGCCAGGCAGTCGCTGCGACTGCTCGACGATCTTCGGGTCAAGCACGGCAGGCTGGACGTGCCGCTGCCGGTGAACGACGCCGGCGGAACTCTGCGAGTGGAGCTCAACCACTCCGACCCGCAGATACTGCCCAGCGGCTTCCGCAACGACACGAACGACGCCCGCATCCTCGCGGTCGCGCTCGGTCTGGCGGCCGACGGGCAGCAGGTGACCCTCGTCAGCAAGGACATGCCGTTGCGGGTGAAGGCCGCCGCGGTGGGCCTGGCGGCCGACGAGTACCGGCATGACCAGGCGGTAGACCCGACCTGGTCCGGTCTGGCGGAGGTGGACCTGACGGATGCCCAGATGGCCGCGCTCTACGGCGGCGAGGACATCGACCTGGACGAGGCGGCGGGGCTGCCCGTCCATACGGGACTCATCCTGCACGCCGGGCGCGGTTCGGCGCTCGGGCGCGTGCACACCGACAAGACGGTGCGGCTGGTCCGCGGCGACCGGGAGGCCTTCGGCCTGCGCGGGCGTTCGGCGGAGCAGCGCATCGCGCTCGACCTGCTGCTCGACGACAGCGTCGGCATCGTCTCGCTGGGCGGCCGGGCCGGCACCGGCAAGTCGGCGCTGGCCCTGTGCGCGGGGCTGGAGCAGGTGATGGAGCGGGGCAAGCACAAGAAGGTCATCGTCTTCCGTCCGCTGTACGCCGTCGGCGGCCAGGAGCTGGGCTACCTGCCCGGCACCGAGGCGGAGAAGATGTCGCCGTGGGCGCAGGCGGTGTTCGACACCCTCGGTGCGCTGGTGCACGACAACGTCCGCGACGAGGTGCTGCAACGCGGCATGTTGGAGGTGCTGCCGCTGACCCACATCCGCGGCCGCAGCCTGCACGACGCCTTCGTCATCGTCGACGAGGCCCAGTCGCTGGAACGGGGCGTGCTGCTCACCGTGCTCTCGCGCATCGGCGCGGGTTCGCGGGTGGTGCTCACCCACGATGTGGCGCAGCGCGACAACCTCCGGGTAGGGCGCCACGACGGTGTCACAGCGGTGATCGAGACCCTCAAGGGGCATCCGCTGTTCGCCCACGTGACGCTGACCCGGTCGGAGCGTTCGGCCATCGCCGAAGTGGTGACCGATCTCCTGGAGGAGTGATTCCGTCCTGATTTGACCCTCTATGGAGTGTGACCGGGGCCACAGTCATCCAGCCGGGCGACGACAGGCCCCGGTCCACTGCGCAAGGGTGGGCATCGAGCGCCCTTGCATCCGGCGTGTCCGGTGTGCCGCCCCCCGCGGCCGCCGTGTGGCGCCCCGGCTGCCCGGCACGGCGCTCCCCTGGGACCGTCCATCCCCTGCACTCGGGACGGACCGGGGCCCCGCCGCCGAGAGGATCCTCCGTGTTCCGGCAACGCAGCGTCCCCCGCAGCACCCACCCCGCGACCGGCCGTCTGATCGCGCGCACGCTGGCAGTGCTGACCCTGCTGGGCGGGACGGCCGGCGCGATGCGCCTCGACGAGGCGGGGCAGTCCCAGAACGACGGGTCCGCCGCGGGCCACCAGGCGCAGACCGTCGCGCAGGCCGAGTCGGCCGCGCTCACCCTGCAGCAGCACCAGCAGCTCGCCGCGGCCAAGGACCGCGCCGCGGCCGAGGCCAAGGCCGCCGCGGCCCGCGCCGCCGCGGTGGAGAAGGAGATCAGCCGCCGTGGGGCCGCCCGGACCACCACCCCGGTCGACTTCGGGCCCATCCCCAAGAGCTGCCAGGAGTTCACCGGCAACCGCGCGATCGGGTGCGCGCTGGTGCTCGCCGCAGGCATGGACCTGACCCAGATGGCCTGCCTGAACAAGCTGTGGACCCGGGAGTCCGGATGGAACCCCAAGGCCCACAACAAGAGCTCCGGGGCGCACGGCATCCCGCAGGCGGTGCCCGGCAACAAGATGGCGAAGTACGGCGCCGACTGGGAGACCAACCCGGCCACGCAGATCAAGTGGGGCCTGGAGTACATCAAGAACCGCTACAAGACGCCGTGCGGCGCGTGGCAGCAGTCCGAGGAAGAGGGCTGGTACTGACCCGTCAGCCGGGCGGCTCGGTGAGCCCCGCGCTGGTGTGCTCCTGAGCCAGCCGGCGCAGCGCGGTCAGCACCGCCTCGCCGAGCACGGTCCCGGTGACCAGGCCCTCCACCATGGAGGCCCGGTCGCCGCGCGCCAGCACGAGGCCGACCTCCTGCACGGCCAGCCGTTCGGTCGCCTCGGCGTAGCCGTCGACCATCGCCAGCATGTCCTGCTGCCCGAGCTCGCGCAGTGCCGCGATGGCGTCGGCGAGCTGGTCCAGCGCGGGCGCGTGCTCGTGCACCCGCCAGCCCCGGTCGGCCACGATCCGCGCGGCCTCCTCCCGGGCGGCCTGCCAGGCCGGACCGCCGCGATCGGCCCTCGGCACGCCCGCGATCGCCTCGTGCGCGGTGCCGAGCAGGTGGTGGCCGGGTAGTTCGCCGTCGTCGACGGCCAGCAGGACCTGCCGCACCCCGGCCACGCTGAGGTTGCCGACGTCGATCAGCGCACGGATCAGCCGCAGCCGGCGAAGGTGTGTCACGTCGTATTCGGCCTGGTTGCGGCCCGTCGAGCGGCCTGCGGGCAGCAGCCCTTCGCGCAGGTAGTACTTGACCGTGGGCAGCGACACGCCGCTGTGGCGGCTCAGCTCGGAAATCTTCATCGCGGTTGACGATAACCGACCGGATAGCGGATAGTGATACTATCCAGTTATCGGAGGGGAGAGTCATGGCAGCCGTGTTCCCGGGCCGCATGTCGGCCGACATCGAAGGCGATTTCGTGGTCTTCCTGATCGGCATGCGGTTCAACAAGCCTTGGAAGATCCACCAGTGGTGGGGCGCGCTCACCGCGATGCCGCGCATGCTGCGCACCCTCGCCCAGCGGCCCGAGCTCGGCCTGCTCGCGGTCGAGTACGCCATCACGCCCCGTGGCCCGCTGACCATCCAGTACTGGCGCAGCGTCGAGCAGTTGGAGGCGTTCGCCAAGGACGCCGCACTGCCGCACCGCCCGGCCTGGCACGCCTTCAACAAGGCGGTCGGCGGCAACGGCGACGTGGGCATCTGGCACGAGACCTACCTGGTGGCAGCGGGCCGTTACGAGGTCCTCTACGCCAACATGCCGCCGTTCGGCCTGGCGCGGGCCGGTGAGCACGTGCCGATGGCGCGCAAGGGCGATACCGCGGCCGCCCGCCGAGGAGCTTCAGCAACATAAAGGATTAATCACCCAAACACGCTAATATCGGCATCACCATCGACCTCGGAGGATGCTGATGCGGGCGATCGCGCTGTTCTTGTGCGTGACGGCGATGGCCGCGACGGTGGCGTCGCCCGCCGTGGCCCGGCCGGACGACCCGCCCCGGGCCGAGGTGATCGGCGGTACGCGCGCCGGGGCGGGCGAGTTCCCCTGGATGGTCCGCCTGAACAACGGCTGCGCCGGCACCCTGGTGCGCACCCAGTACGTGCTGACCGCCGCGCACTGCGTCGGGCGCACCGGGTCCAACACGTCGATCACGGTGACCGCGGGCGCGGCCGATCTCGGCTCCAGCCGGACGGTCCAGGTGCGCAGCAGCCAGGTCTGGCGGGCCCGCGGCTTCTCCGACGTGACCCGCGGCGACGACTGGGCCGTGATTCGGCTGGCCCGCCCGGTGGACGGGCCGGTCGTCGCGCTGCCGTCCGGCAGTGCGCTGGACGGCGGCACGCTCACCGCGGTCGGCTGGGGAACGACCCGCGAGGGCGACCGCACCCAGCAGCGCTACCTGCGCAAGGTTCAGGTGCCGTACGTCGGGGACGACGCCTGCGGCAAGATCTACCGCTCGCAGGGGTACGGCTTCACCGACGCGGACATGATCTGCGCCGGTGACCTCAAGCGCGGCGGCAAGGACAGCTGCCAGGGCGACTCGGGCGGTCCGCTGCTGCGCCGCGACGGCACGCGATGGGTGCAGGTCGGCATCGTCAGCTGGGGTGTGGGGTGCGGCCGCGCGGCGTACCCCGGGGTCTACACCCAGGTGTCGCACTTCGCCGCGGATATCAACGCGGCCATTGAGGAGAACGCCCCGCGCGGTTAGGTTCACCCCAGGAGTGAACGAGTCAGATGGCTCGATCCAGAGGAGGCGGCGTGAGCGAGCGTGGCGAGGTCGATGTCGCGATCATCGGGGCGGGGCCGACCGGCCTGTTCGCGGCGTACTACGCCGGGTTCCGGGGGCTGAGCACGCTGGTCGTCGACGCGCTGCCGGAGGCCGGCGGGCAGGTCACCGCCATGTATCCGGAGAAGATGATCTTCGACGTGGCCGGGTTCCCCGCGGTGCGCGGACGCGAGCTCATCGCGAACCTGGTGGCGCAGGCGGGCGCGTTCTCGCCGCAGTACCGGCTCGGCGTGCAGGCGGCGGCACTGACCTACACCGACGGCATGCCTGTGCTCGGGCTCGGCGACGGCACCGAGGTGCGCTGCGGCGCGGTGCTGATCACCGGCGGGCTGGGCTCGTTCACCCCGCGTCCGCTGCCCGCCGCGACCGGCTTCACCGGCACCGGCATCATCTTCTTCGTGCCGGACCCGACGAGCCTGGCCGGCAAGCACGTGGTGATCGTGGGCGGCGGCGACTCGGCGTTCGACTGGGCGCTGGCGCTGGCCGGGGTCGCCGCGAGCGTCACCCTGGTGCACCGGCGCGACAAGTTCCGGGCCCATGCCGCGACCGTGGCGCGGGTCCGGGCACTGCCGGTGCGCATCGAGATCAACAGCCAGGTCACCAAGATCCTGGGCAACGGCCGGGTCGAGTCGGTCGAGCTCAACGGCACCGAGGAGATCCCGGCCGACGTCGTGGTCGCCGCGCTCGGCTTCACCGCCGACCTGGGACCGCTGGCGATGTGGGGTCTGGCCCTGGACAAGCGGCACATCACCGTCGACTCCACGATGGCCACCAACCTGCCGCGCATCTTCGCCGCCGGCGACATCGTGGAGTACCCCGGCAAGGTCCGGCTCATCGCGACCGGCTTCGGCGAGGCCGCCACGGCCGTCAACAACGCCGCCATCGTCATCGACCCCGCCGCCCACCTCTTCCCCGGCCACTCCTCCGAGGACGTCGTCTGACCCTGGCCGAGCCGCCACGCCGTGATGATCGTCGTTTCGGGTCAAAAAGTGGAGCGAGACCCGAGGTTTTGACCCGAGACGGCGATCTCGGCGGTGGCAGGGCTGCCGCGGCCGGGGGGGATGGCGGCCGGGTGGTGGGTCGGAGTCAGATGAGCTGGAAGGCGCGGAGTTCGTCGAGGGTGGGCGGGTCGGCGCCGGGGCGGGTGCAGGTGAGGGCGGCGGCGTCGCACATGTGGCGCAGCATCAGGCGCAGTGTCTCCGGGGCGAGTTCGCGCTGGAGCTGGTCGCCGAGGCGGCCGGCGTCGTGCAGCCAGGCCAGCAGCGCGCCCATCGCGGTGTCGCCCGCGCCGATGGTGTCGATCATCGTGATGGCGGGGGCGGCGACGGTCACCTCCGTGGTGGCGGTCAGCGCCACCGCGCCCGCGTCGCCGTGGGTCAGCACCAGCAGCCGCGGCCCGGCGGCCAGCCAGCGGCGGGCCGTCTCCATCGGGGGCACGTGCGGGTACGCGTGGGTCAGGTCGCCCTCGCTGGCGCGTACCAGGTGGGCCAGCTCGACGAGGCGTTCGAGCCGGACCAGCGAGTCGGGGCGGGCCAGCGCGACGCTGCGTACGTTCGGGTCGAAGGTGATCGTGCACCGGTCGCGGTGGCGCAGCGCCCAGCGCTCCAGCGTGTCCGCGCCCGGCGGCAGGAACGCGGCCAGCGAGCCGATGTGGATGGTGCTGCCGTCGGGCAGTTCGGGCAGCTCGCGCTCGCGCCAGCCGAAGTCGGCCGCCCCGGCCAGCCAGAAGTCGTAGCGCGCCTCGCCGTCCTCGTCGACGGTGGCCAGTGCCAGCGCCGACGGCTGGGCCGTGGCGACCAGGTACTGCGTGTCGACGCCGGACGAGGTGAGCCGTCGGCCGAACGCGGCGCCGAAGGAGTCACGGCCGACCCGCGCCGCCATCGCCACCGGCGCGCCGAGCCTGGCCGCCGCGATGGCGGTGTTGGCGGGGCCGCCGCCGAGCGCGGCGCGCAGCAGGGCCTCCCCGGCGGGGACTAGGTCGACTACTTGCTCTCCGGCTACCACGATCACTGGGACAGTCTGGCGGCCCCGCGCCGGGCGGGCAATGCCGCACCCGTCACCGCAGGCCGACGTACACGGCCATGACGCGCAGCTGGCGGTCGAAGAAGTTCCGGCGGCTGCTCTCGATCATGTTCTGGAGGCGGCCGAACAGCTCGAACGTGACCGTGCCGAACAGCTGGATCCAGGCGGTGATGCCGCGCGACAGCACCTCCCGGGGCACGTCCGGGCACACGGTCGCGGCGATGCGGTCCAGTTCGGCGCCGAGTTCCGGTGGCAGCGGCAGCACGATGCCGCCGCCCGGCACGGGGTCGGCCACGGTGAGCGTGCCCGCGGCGACACCGTCGGCGAGCAGGGCGAGGATGACGTTCGTGGTGCGGGCGGCCGGGCCGACGGTGGTCTCCGGGGCCCGGTAGCCGGGCACCGGCGAGCCGTAGATCAGGGCGTACTCGGCCGGGTTGGCCAGAGCCCAGTCCCGGATGCCGTGGCCCGTGGCCAGCCACCGGCCGAGCAGGTCGGACCGGTCGACGGCCGCCTCGGCGGTCTCGGCCGCCTCGCCCAGCTCGTCGTAGCAGTCGATGATCAGCGCGGTGAGCAGGTCGTCGCGGCTGGGGAAGTAGCGGTAGACCGCCGACGAGACCATGCCGAGCTCCCGGGCCACGGCGCGCAGCGACAGGTTGGCCCCGTCCGTGGCGAGCTGCTGTCGCGCGATGGCCTTGATCTCGCTGGTCAGCTCGTCGCGTACGCGGGCCCGGATGCTCTTGGCGGTCATGTCGGAGAGCATAACAACAAAACGAGAGCACTGCTCTTGACAGCGACGCGCGGGAAAGTGTTCACTGTTGGCAACAGAGAGCACTGCTCTCGAAATGAATCACAGATCTGGGGAGATGGACATGCACGTCATCGTCGGCGCGGGACCCGTCGGATCCGCCACCGCACTGCTGCTGGCCGAGCGCGGCGAGCAGGTCCGGGTCATCACCCGCCGGGGCACCGGCCCGCAGGCCCCCGGTATCGAACTGGTGACCGCCGACGCCACCGACGCGGCCCGCCTCGCCGCCCTGACCACGGGCGCGACAGCCCTCTACAACTGCGCCAACCCGGCCTATCACCGCTGGCTGACCGACTGGCCGCCGCTGGCCGCCGCGCTGCTGCACGCCGCCGAGACGTCCGGCGCGGTCCTGGTCACCATGAGCAACCTGTACGGCTACGGCCCCGTCACCGGCCCGATCACCCACGACACCCCGCTGGCCGCGACCCACCCGAAGCTCGCCCTGCGGGTGCGGATGTGGCAGGACGCGCTGACCGCGCACCGGGCCGGGCGGCTGCGCGCCGTCGAGGCACGGGCCAGCGACTTCGCCGGTCCGGGCTCCTACGGGGTGCTGAACGAGATGGCGCTGTCGCGCACCGCGAAGGGCGGCACGGCGTACGTCATGGGCGACCCGGACGCCCCACACAGCTGGACCGCGATCGACGACGTGGCCCGCACCCTGGTCGCGCTCGCCACCGACGAGCGGGCCTGGGGCCAGGCCTGGCTGGTGCCCACGCCGCCCCCGGTCTCGATCCGCCAGGCCGCGCAGCGGGCCAACGAGCTGATCGGCCTGCCCACCGCCAGAGTGCGCCGGGTGCCGTACGCGGTGCTGTGGGCGGCGGGCCTGTTCTCGACCATGCTCAAGGAGATGCGGACCACGCACTACCAGTTCGCCGCACCGTTCACGATGGACAGCTCGCACACCGAGCAGGTGTTCGGCCTCAAGCCGACGCCCCTGGACGACACCCTCGCCGCCACTGCCGCGTCCTACCGCGACGCCTGATGCACGTGAACGATCAGGGGCGGGGTGCTCACCCGCCCCTGATCGTTTTCACGCCAGTTTCGCGCGGGCCTCCGTGGCACGAGCCTCCAGCGCCGCCCACGCGGCGTCCAGCTCGGCCAGCTGGTCGGCGTGGTCCTCGGTGAACGCCGCCAGCTCGCCCTGGGCGAGGCTCATCGCGCCGGACCAGGCCGGGGTGCGGCAGGTGGCGTCGGCCTTGACCGCGTCCTGCTGGTACGCCTGCGCGTGCGGCATCAGCGACGACTCGGGCCGCAGCGGCACACCCTGGTCGTCGGCGAACTTCGCGCTCACCGCCGCGTACAGCTCACCGACGGTGTGCACGCGGTAGCCGAGCTTGCCCATGCAGGACGAGTAGAACTCCATCCGCGACGCGATGTCGAGGTCGCCGCCGATCCGGCGCAGCATGTCGAGGAACTCGGCGTCCAGGTCACCGCTGACGGCCGGCGTACCCACCTCGGGCTGGCCCTCGATCGGCGGCTCGCACATCAGCACGCTGTCGTCGTAGAGCCGCTTCTTGGCCGCCGACAGCCGCTTGTAGGACGGGTCCCTCGGCCGCTCCGCCGCGACGGGCTCCTCGGCGACCGTCTGCGGGATCAGCGTGAGGGCGTCCTGCGCGCCGGGGTCGACGACGGCGGACACCTCGGTCGGCAGCAGCAGGCGCGAACCGTCGGTGAACGGCTCGGCGAACGGCGCGAGCGTGTACTTGAAGCCCGACGACTTCATGCACTCGCGCACCGGCTCCTCGCGGGCCACGTGGGCGATCACCAGTGCGGCGGTGCGCTGCGCGGGGGTGCCCTGGATGCGCTCGTACAGCGCCCGCAGGTCGGCGGCGACCGCGGTGGCCTCGTCCCTGGACAGCGACGGCCGGTGTGCCGCGGCCGCGCAGGTGACCAGCGCGAACACGGCCAGCCCGGCGGCGATCGCCGCGTCGGCCCGGTTGCCGCGACGGCCGGCGGGTCGCCTGCCCGACAGGGCCCGGCGCCGGGCGCGCGAAGGTTCCGGGGAAGGGTGAGCAGTCATGGTGATGTCCTCGTGGCTTCGCGGCGCAGAGCGGGCCCGTGCGGGGTCGTGGCCCGCGCGGCACGAGAGCGTCTCGCGACGGCGCGGCGGGCGGGTATCACCGTAGTCGTTAACAAATACCCCCGGCGTCCACCTGTACGGCGGAGGGGGTCCCCGGATCGTCTGGTCCCGGCTCGCCCGGCGCGGCATAAATGGTGAGGGAAATCCGACAGAGGTGTTCCGCCGGATCGCCGTCCGGCCGACTGCTCGGGCGGTACCCCGTCAGCGGGGGGTGATGGCCGCGGCCAGCCCGGTGAGGTCGGCGCCCTGGCCGACCAGGAGCGTGGTGGTGTTGCCGGCGGTGCGGGCCAGCACGGTCTGCTCGTCCGGCGCGCGGAAGCGCTGCCAGGTCACGGTGCCCACCACGGTCTCGCCGTCCGGCTGGGCCTTGCCGTCCAGCTCGTCCTTGACCAGGGCGTCCAGTGCGGTGCGGGACTGCACCAGCCGGGCGCCGTTGTTGTCGGGGTCGAGGTAGCCGATGCGCAGCACGCCCGGCTCCCACTTCGCCGTCACGGTCTGCCACCCGTCCGGGGCGGCCAGCGGCAGCGGGGCGAACGAGGCCCGCCCGGCGCTGGCGATCGCGTTCGCCGGATCGACCGTCACGGCGGTGTCCCAGCCGTAGAACAGCCGGTAGCCCAGGACGATCAGCAGCACCGGGACCAGCAGGATGCCGAGGGACAGGGCCATGTCCCTGGGGGTGCGGCCACCCGACGCGGGCACGGACGCCTGCTCGGTCTGCTCGGTCTCCACGCTGCTCACCCCCCCATCTTGACCGATGTCACAGGTCACACCGTCACGAGGTCACCTGATCGCAACATCCCGAACGTACGTTCAGGCCGGGGCATGACAGGATCAGTTCAGCCGATCGTAGGAGGAGCAGCATGGCCACCCGTACTCCGCAGGATCTCGACCGGAACCTGGCACTCGATCTCGTCCGGGTGACCGAGGCGGCGGCCATGGCCGCGGGCCGCTGGGTCGGCCGGGGCGACAAGGAGGGCGGCGACGGTGCGGCCGTCGACGCCATGCGCAAGCTGATCAACTCGCTGCCGATGGCGGGCACCGTGGTCATCGGCGAGGGCGAGAAGGACAACGCCCCGATGCTGTTCAACGGCGAGCGGGTCGGCGACGGCAGCGGCCCCGAGGTCGACGTCGCGGTGGACCCGATCGACGGCACCACGCTGATGAGTAAGGGCATGCCGAACGCGCTGGCCGTGCTGGCCGTCGCCGAGCGCGGCGCGATGTTCGACCCCAGCGCCGTCTTCTACATGGAGAAGCTGGTCGTGGGCCCCGAGGCGGCCGACGTCATCGACATCACCGCCGGCTGGACCGAGAACCTGCGCCGCATCGCCAAGGCCAAGCGGGTACGCGTGTCCGACCTGACCGTCTGCATCCTCGACCGGCCCCGGCACGCCGACCTGATCCGCGAGGTACGCGACGCGGGCGCCCGGATCAACTTCATCTCCGACGGCGACATCGCCGGGGCGATCTACGCCGCGCGGGAGAACTCCGAGGTCGACGTGCTGATGGGCATCGGCGGCACGCCCGAGGGCATCACCGCCGCGTGCGCGCTCAAGTGCCTCGGCGGCGCGATGCAGGCCCGGCTGTGGCCGACCGACGACGCCGAGCGGGAGCGGGCCGTCGCCGCCGGACACGACCTGGACCGGGTGCTCACCAACGACGACCTGGTCACCGGCGAGAACGTGTTCTTCGTGGCGACCGGTGTCACCTCCGGCGACCTGCTGCGCGGCGTGCGCTACCGCGACAACGGGGCGTACACCCAGTCGATCGTCATGCGGTCGAAGTCGGGCACCATCCGCGTCATCGACTCGTACCACCGCCTGGAGAAGCTCGCCGGCTACTCGGTGGTCGACTTCGCGTGAGCACGTACTCCGAGGTCCGGCCGTGACCTTCGGGCCCGGCCGGGCCGTCGGTGTCGCGCTGGCCGTGCTCGGCGGCAGCTGCCTGGCCCTGCAGTCCCGCATCAACGGCGAACTCGGCCACCAGCTCGGCGACGGCATCGCCGCCGCCACGGTCTCGTTCGGCGTCGGCCTGGCCGTGCTGCTGCTGGCCCTGCCGTGGATGCACCGGGGCGTACGCGCCATCGCCACCGCCGTCCGGGACGGCGGGCTGCGCTGGTGGCAGTGCGTCGGCGGAGCCTGCGGCGCGTTCCTGGTCACCACCCAGGGCCTCACCGTGCCCTGGCTCGGCGTCTCGATCTTCATCGTGGCGCTGGTCGCCGGGCAGTCCGCGTCGAGCCTGGCCATGGACCGGCTCGGGATCGGCCCCGGCGGCCCGCGCCTGATCACCCGCAACCGCGCGTTCGGCGCGCTGCTGTGCGTGGTCGCCGTGGTCATCGCGGTCGGCGGCAGCTTCGGCGACCCGCGCTCGCTCGGCTTCGCGGCGCTGCCGCTGCTGGCCGGGATCGGCGTGGCCTGGCAGCAGGCCGTCAACGGCCGGGTGGCGCTGGCCGCCCGCTCCCCGTGGCCCGCGACCCTGCTGAACTTCGCGGTCGGCTCGGTCGCGCTGCTGGTCGCGCTCGGCATCGAGTCGGCGATCCGCGGCGGCGGCCCGCCCGGCACGTTCCCCGCCGAGCCCTGGCTCTACGTCGGCGGCCCGCTCGGCATCGTGTTCATCGCGATCTCGGCCGCCGTCGTACACCGCATCGGCGTACTCCTGCTCGGCCTGGGCATGATCGCCGGCCAGATCCTCGGCGCCCTCGCCATCGACGCCGTCATCCCCGGCCCCGCCGGCCGCCCCGACCTGCTCACCCTCGCCGGCGCCGCCCTAACCCTCCTCGCCGTCCGCATCGCCTCCCGCACCTAACCCACCAGGCCACCCCCACCGACCCCTCACCCCTGCCCACACTCACGCCGCACCCGCCCACCACCCGCCCACCCGCCGCTCGCGTCGGGCCCGCCCACCTGCCGCAACTCTTAAGGAGTCGCGGCTTAGGGAGCGTCTGTGGCCGCGACTCTTTAAGAGTTGCGACCGAGGAGGCGCCGCCGCGTGGCGGCGTGGCGGCGCGCGGTGGCGCGACGGCGCGCGTGGCGGTGGTGTGGGCGCGGTGGCGTGATGTGGGGTGGGTCAGGAGGAGGCGGCGTCGAGTTTGGCTTTGGCGCCGTCGAGCCAGCGCTGGCAGACGGCGGCGAGGTGTTCGCCGCGCTCCCAGAGGGCCAGGGACTCCTCCAGGGTGCCGCCGCCGGACTCCAGCTTCTGCACCACCTCGGCGAGTTCGCCGCGGGCCTGCTCGTAGGTCAGTTCCTCGGCGGCGGGGGCCGCGGCCTCGGTGCGCTTGCTCATGCCTTCTCCTCGTCGGTGGTGGTCACGGTGGCGGCCAGCTCGCCCTCGGCGAGGCGTACCCGCAGGACGTCGCCGGGCGACGCCTCGGAAGCGGCGCGCAGGACGTGGCCGTCGGCGCGCTGGACGATGGCGTACCCCCTGGTCAGCGTCGCGGCGGGGGACAGTGCACGGAGCCGGGCCAGGGTGTGTGTGAGGTCGCCCTCGGCCCGGTGCACCCGGTGGGTCAGCGCCCGCGCGGCCCGGTCGCGCAGCGCCGCCACGTCGGTCGCCCGGTTCTCGATCATCTGGTATGGCTTCGCGAGCGCGGGCCTGCTGCGCAGGCTGTCGAGGCGCTGCTGCTCACGCTCGACGCGGTGCCGCATCGCCCGGTTCACCCGTCCGCGTGCCTGCTCGATCAGGCGAATCTCGTCACCCAGATCGGGGACCACCCGTTTGGCGGCATCCGTCGGCGTCGACGCCCGCACATCAGCGACCCAGTCCACCAGCGGAGTGTCCGGTTCATGCCCGATCGCGGAGATCACCGGTGTACGGCACGCGAACACCGCCCGGCACAGCGCCTCGTCGCTGAACGGCAGCAGGTCCTCGACCGCCCCGCCGCCGCGAGCCATGATGATCACGTCCACGTTCTCGTCGTTGTCCAGCGACTGCAGCGCCCCGATGATCGACGGGACCGCCGTCGGCCCCTGCACGGTGACGTTGACCACGCGGAAGTCCACGGCGGGCCAGCGGCGGCGCGCGTTGCTGAGCACGTCGCGCTCGGCGGCGCTGGCACGTGCCGTGATCAGGCCGATCCGGCGCGGCAGGAACGGCAGCCGCCGCTTGCGGCGCGGGTCGAACAGCCCCTCGGCGTGCAGCAGCTTCTTCAGCTGCTCCAGGCGGGCCAGCAGCTCGCCGACGCCGACCTGGCGGATCTCGTCGGCCCGCAGGCTCAGCGTGCCGCGCTGGGCGAACCACTCCGGCTTGGCGTGCAGCACCACCCGCGCACCCTCGCTGAGCTGCGGCGCGCCGCTGTCGAGCACGTCCCGGCTGGCGGTGACGGTCAGGCTCAGGTCGGCTGAGGGGTCGCGCAGGGTGAGGAAGACCGTCGCCGAACCCGGTCGCCGGGACAGCTGTGCCACCTGCCCGTCAACCCAGATCCAGCCCAGTCGCCCGATCCAGGCATTGATCTTCTGGCTGACCACTCTTACGGGCCACGGCTGCTCCGCCGAGCTCTGCTCCGTCACAGGGCTCACCTTAGGCCGACGGTACGATGGTCGGGTGATCGAGACTCCTCGCAAGCGTGTCCTGCTGGCCAAGCCCCGTGGTTACTGTGCCGGCGTGGACCGCGCCGTGCAGACCGTGGAGGAGGCGCTGAAGCTCTACGGCGCCCCCATCTACGTACGCAAGGAGATCGTGCACAACAAGCACGTCGTCACCACCCTGCAGGCCAAGGGCGCCATCTTCGTCGAGGAGAACGAGGAGGTCCCCGAGGGCTCCACCGTGATCTTCTCGGCGCACGGCGTCGCCCCGGTGGTGCACGACCAGGCGCGCGAGCGCAACCTCAAGGCCATCGACGCCACCTGCCCGCTGGTGACCAAGGTCCACCACGAGGCGAAGCGGTTCGCGGCGGAGGACTACGACATCCTGCTCATCGGGCACGAGGGGCACGAGGAGGTCATCGGCACGGCCGGTGAGGCTCCCGAGCACATCCAGCTCGTCGACGGCCCCGAGGGTGTGGACGCGGTGACCGTGCGCGACCCGAGCAAGGTCGTCTGGCTGTCGCAGACCACGCTCAGCGTCGACGAGACCATGGAGACCGTGGCCCGGCTCAAGGAGAAGCTGCCGCTGCTGCAGTCGCCGCCCAGCGACGACATCTGCTACGCGACGCAGAACCGCCAGCAGGTGATGAAGCAGATCGCTCCCGAGTGCGACGTGATCCTGGTGGTCGGCTCGCGCAACTCGTCGAACTCGGTCCGCATGGTCGAGGTCGCCGTGAACGCGGGTGCGCGCCAGGGCCACCTGATCGACTTCGCCCATGAGATCGACCCGGCCTGGCTGGAGGGCGCGACGACGGTCGGCCTGTCCTCCGGCGCGAGCGTCCCCGAGGAACTGGTCGCCGAGGTGCTGGTGCGCCTGGCCGAGTTCGGCTTCGCCGACGTCGAGGAGGTCGTCACGGTGCAGGAGCGCCTGATCTTCTCGCTGCCCCAGGAACTCAAGCGCGACATGAAGGCCGCCGCGGCCTCCTCCTGACCCGTACGAAGGAAGGGCACCTTCTTATCGCGTATGCGATGTGGAAGGTGCCCTTCCTTCGTGTCCGGGCGTCAGGGGCAGGGGCTGTCGCCGCCGCCGAGCCTGTTGCCGCCGAAGGCGCTGCCCTGGTCGGCTACGGGGATGGTGTCAGGGAAGCTGACCGCGTTGCGGCCGTAGTACCAGGCACCGCCGCACGCGGTGAAATCGATCGAGGCCGACCAGGTCGGCGCGGTCGTGTTCAGGTTCTGCGTGCCGTGGCCCGCCAGTTGCAGCACGTCGCCGACCAGGGTGTAGCTGGCCCACCACACGGCCCGCTGGCCGCCGCAGAACTCCAGCTTGCCGTCGACCGCCTCGGCGGTGAACGTGACGGTGCCGCCGCTGTCGGCGGCCGTGACGTTCACCGACGGCACGCAGGCCGGAGACGGTGAAGGCGTGGGGGACTTGGACGGCGTGGTGGCGGGCGGGTTGCCCGGCCGCGGCGTCGTGCCCGCCCGCGTCGGGGTGGGCGTCGGCCTGCCGCGGGAGGCGCTGGGCGCGGGGCTCGGCGGGGCGGTCGTGCCGCTCGGTGTCGGGAGCGGTTCCTCCGAGGCGGACGGTTCGGGCCACGCGATGTCGGGGGTGGCGCTGGCGGAGACCTCCGGCGCGGCGCTGCCCCCGGCGGGTTCGGCGGTCCACTTCGTCACCACCACGACGCCGACCACCAGCAGGGCGACCGCCCCGACGGCGACCAGCGCGCCGGTACGGCGTGGCCGGCGCGTGGCGGGGAGCGAGTGCGACGCCCGTTTCGGCTGGTGGGGCTCGGCCCGCGAGCGCGGCACCGCGATCTCCCAGCCGGTGCACAGCTGCCCGAACAGGGCGGCGGGGTCCTGGCCGGGCAGCGAGTTGGCCAGGTGCTCCAGGGCCTCGTCCCACTGCGCGGCGGGGATGGCGGTCGCGCCGAGCGCGACGTACTCGTGCGAGGGCACGTCGGCCAGCAGCAGCACGACCGTACGGCGGGTCGCGGGGTCGAGCACGGAGAGCGCGGCGACCATGGCGGGGCTGGTGCCGTCGTCACCGGGCCGCGACGTGCCGAGCCAGCGCTCGTCGACCCGCTGCCACGCCTCCTGGCGGGCCCAGCGGATCGGGTCCTCCTGGCGCTCCAGCCGGGTCCACCGGCTGCCCGCCAGGCTGAACACCTCCTGGGCTATCTCCGCCGAGGCGTCGCGGTCTCCGGTGAAGGCATAGATCTCGGCGGAGATCCGGGGCTGCCAGATCTGCTGAAACTCCCGGAAATCGGACGACACTGAAGCTCCTCAATAGACACGGCGAACCGAGCCTAGATGCGATCGGCCATATGTGGATCATCCGAACCGGTGATTTACCCGACCTGCAGGGCTCCACCCGCCCGGCACGGCGGTGCGACCGGCTCCCGCGCCGTTCGCCCGCCCGCGCCGGGCAGGTGGGGTCAGGCCGTGACGAAATCCGCCAGGTGCTGAGCCTGAGCCAGGCGGCTCGGCTCGTGCACGTACATCATGTGACCGGCCTCGTAGTACTTGAACTCGATGTTGCCGCGCAGCTCGGCGGGGATCTCCAGGTGCGCGAACGTGTGCTCGGAGGCGTAGTAGGGCGTCGCGCCGTCGAAGTAGCCGCAGGCCACCTGGACCCGCAGGTGCGGGTTGGCGCGCATCGCGGCGGCGAGCTTGTCGGCCACGTTGACGTGCTGCCCCTCGAACTCCTTGAACGACCACGGGTGCACGTCCCCGGTCAGCGTCTTGTACGGCAGGTCGTTGCGGTAGCCGAGGTCCGTGGCCAGGTACTGGTTGATCGCCGCGGTGTACGGCCCCATGATCGCGTCCATGGACGGGTCGCTGGACCACTGCTCGCGCCCGTAGTCGGCGTCCCAGCCGAGGAAGCGCCCGTCCAGGCGGCCCACCGTACGGCGGCGCGAGCGCAGCAGCTCGGTGAAGAAGCGCACGTGCTCAGGGCGCAGGTCGATGCGGTCCACGTAGTCGGGGTCCAGGCCGGTCAGCCGGGCCAGCGTGCCGGCCGCCGCGGTGCGCTCGGCCGCCGACAGCCGCGCGCCCCGGGCCAGCGCCCACGGGTAGGACCGGTCGGCGAACTCCTCGGCCTCGGCCAGCACCTCGCGCAGCGGCCGGTCGCCGTGCAGCCCGTGGTAGTGGGCGATCGCCGCGTACGTCGGCAGGAACAGCGGGTACGCCAGGTCAAGGTGCGGATGGAACTCCAGGGTGCCGATGTTGAGCACGCTGGAGATCAGCATCAGCCCGTTGAGCCACATGCCGTGCCGGTCCTGCAGGTGGTGGGCCAGCGCCGCGGCGCGCAGCGTGCCGTACGACTCGCCGCACAGGTACTTCGGCGACGTCCACCGGCCGTGCCGGGACGTCCACAGCCGAATCAGCTCGCCGACGCTCTCCACGTCACCGGTGAAGCCGTGGTGCTCCTTGCTCTTGCCGCCCTTGACCGCGCGGGAGTAGCCGGTCGACACGGGGTCGATGAAGACGAGGTCGGCATGGCGCAGCAGCGTCTCGGCGTTGTCGGCCAGCGCGTACGGCGGGCCGGTCAGCGCGCCCGCGTCGCCCATCACGACCCGGCGCGGCCCGAGCACGCCCAGGTGCAGCCACACGCTGGACGAGCCGGGGCCGCCGTTGAAGGCGAACACCACCGGCCGGGTGGCCGGGTCGGCCCCGTCCAGCGTGTACGCGACCATGAACATCTCTGCCTTGGCCCGGTGTCCGTCGAACGCGTCGTCGGTGTGCCCCTCGGCGCGCACCACGACGCGTCCTGCGGTGGCGGTGTAGCGCAGCCCGGCGACCTCGTGATGGGTGACGCTGAGGTCGTCGGCGGGCTCGGCGGCCGGGGTGGCCGCGCCGCTGTTCTTCTGCTCGTCTGCCATGGCGACAGACCCTACTGCGGCAGGGCGCGGCGCGGCGCGGTCGGCCTCAGGCGGCCCGGCGCAGCCCGATCCCGTTGCCCGGCTCCAGCCGGTAGCCGAAGCCGTGCACGGTGGCCAGGCCGGTGCCGTGCACGCCGAGCTTGGCGCGCACCCGGCGCACGTGCACGTCGACGGTGCGCTCGCCGCTGAACTCGTGCCCCCAGACCGCCCGCATCAGCTGCAGCCGGGTGAACGCCGCGCCGGTGTGGCGTACCAGGAAGAACAGCAGCTCGAACTCGCGGCGGGTGAACCGCACCGGCTGCCCCTGCACGGTCACCGTGCGGCTCGTCGGATCGATGAGCACGAGGTTTTCCGGCAGCGGGGGTGCCACCGGCAGCTCGGGCGGCGCGATCTCGCCGTCCCAGACCGTGTCGCGTAGCGGCTCGGCGTCGGCCAGCGCGTGTACCAGCCGGGTCGCCGCGGTCGCCGCGTCGGGGCCGGTCAGCTTGAGGGTCAGCGTCACGGTGAGGGGTTCGTCCCCGTCGGCCGCGATGGCGGCGGCACGGCGGACGGTCGGAAGCTGCGTGTCGGTGTACGCGGGCTCGGTGAGCATGACTGTCATATCGGAACTCCTGGTCGTTGCGGGTCGGGTGGGCAGGTGTGCGAATCCACTGCGACATCGGAACGTTCGCGGCACGGGACCCTCCACGAGCGACTCAGCAATTACCTGGACAGCGTAACTCGATAACTCCTATCGGGCTAGTAGGAAATACGTGAACCAGCGTGAGTCGGGTCTCAGCGGTGCGCCGACTCGTGCTCCAGCAGCCACCGCTTGACGTCCAGCCCCCAGCGGTAGCCGCCCAGGCTGCCGTCGGTGCGCAGCACCCGGTGGCACGGCACGATCAATGCGATCTGGTTACGGGCACAGCCCTGCGCCGCCGCGCGCACCGCCGCCGGGCGGCCCGTCAGCTCCGCCAGGCGGCGGTACGAGACCGGCCCGTCCAGCGTGCGCAGCATGTCCCAGCACTGCTCCAGGTAGGCCGGTCCGTGCTGGCTGACCGCCACGCCGTCCAGTGCGGCCAGGTCGCCGCCGAAGTACGCGCGCACCGCGGCGACCGCCGCGGCGGGCACCTCACCGGGCGCGGCCCACACGGACGGCAGCGTCGTGTCGAAGGCCGCCGCCGTGACGGCCGTGCCGTCACCGGTCATCGTGAACGGCCCGGCCGGGGTCTCAATCGTGATCATGCTGCTCTCCAGAGTCGGATCTGTGCGTACGAACGCCACGGCCGCCAGCGTTCGGCGTGCCGGGCCAGTTCCACGGGGTCGTCGGGCAGGCCGAGCGCCTTCGCGCCGCGCCGGGTGCCCAGGTCGGTGGTCAGCAGGACGTCGGGATCGCCCAGCGCCCGCAGCGCGATGTAGTCGGCGGTCCATGGCCCCACCCCGGGCAGCGCCAGCAGCGCCTCCCTGGTCGCGGCCCGGTCGCTGCCCGCGTCCAGCCGCAGCCCGTCGCGCACCGCCTCGGCGACCGCGCGCAGGGTGCGCCGCCGGGACGCGGGCATCGAGAACGCCTCGTCGGGCAGCGCCAGCAACTCCTCCGGCGTCGGAAAGAGCCTGGTGGGCAGGTCGGACCGGTCAGCCGCGGCCTCGGCGGGTGGCAGGAGCCGGGCCAGCACGGTACGCGCGCCCGCCACGCTGATCTGCTGCCCCACCACGGCCCGCACCGCCATCTCGAACCCGTCCACGCTGCGCGGCAGCCGCACCCCCGGCTCGGCGGCCACGGCCGTGGCCAGCGCCGGATCGGCGGCCAGCACGGCGTCCACGGCGGCCGGGTCGGCGTCCAGGTCCAGCAGCCGACGGCAGCGCGCCACCGCGGGCGTCAGATCCCGCATGTCCGCCAGCCGCAACGCGGCCTCGACGAACCCCGAGCCCACCCCCGTCTCGCCACCGTGCGGCGCGGGAGTGCCGGGCCACAGCGTGACCGTCGCCATGCCGTGCGGCAGGCTCATCGACCGGCTGTACCGCCCGTCCTCGTAGACGTCGACCCCGCTGATCGTGCGCGCCCCGAGGAAGCCGAACAGCGCCTCGCCGTGCAGCGGAGCGCGGTAGCTCAGCCGCAGCGACAGCACCCCGTCGACCGGAGCCGCCTCGCGCCGCAGCGTGGAGGGCGCGCACCCGTACACCTCCCGGAAGGTGTCGTTGAACTGCCTGATGCTGCCGAATCCCGCCGCGAACGCGATCTCCGACAGCCCCAGCCCCGTCTTCGTGATCAGGGTCTTCGCCGTCTGCGCCCGCTGGGTCCGCGCCAGCGCCAGCGGCCCCGCCCCCAGCTCATCACTGAGCAGCCGGTTCAGGTGCCGCTCGGTGTACCCGAGCCGGGCCGCCAATTCCGGCACCCCGCCCCGGTCCACCACCCCGTCCCCGATCAGCCGGACCGCCCGCGCCGTCACATCGGCCCGGTTGTCCCACTGCGGCGACCCCGGCACCGCGTCCGGCGCACACCGCCGGCACGCCCGGAACCCGTTGCGCGCCGCGGCGGCCGCACTGACGAAGTACTTCACGTTCTCCGACTTCGGCGTACGCGCCGGACAGGACGGCCGGCAATAGATCCCCGTCGACGTCACCCCGAACCAGAACCGCCCGTCGAACCGCGAGTCCCGGCTGCTCACCGCCCGGTAATAACTCTCCACGCCTTCCACCCTGCCCGCCTGCCCGCCGACCTGCTAGCGGAAATCGGACGTCTCCTCGGGCGATCGGGGTCACCGGGACAGGGCGGGGAGGAGGGGAGGGCGGGACGAGTCAGTAAGCTTTGATGTCGTGAGCCTCAGCATCGGCATCGTCGGCCTGCCCAACGTCGGCAAGAGCACCCTGTTCAACGCGCTGACCCGCAACAACGTGCTCGCGGCGAACTACCCGTTCGCCACGATCGAGCCCAACGTGGGCGTCGTCGGCCTGCCCGACCAGCGGCTGGACAAGCTCGCCGAGCTCTTCAGCTCGCAGCGCATCCTGCCCGCCCCGGTGAGCTTCACCGACATCGCGGGCCTGGTCAAGGGCGCTTCGAAGGGCCAGGGCAAGGGCAACGCGTTCCTCGCGAACATCCGCGACTGCGACGCCATCTGCCAGGTCGTCCGCGCCTTCAGCGACCCCAACGTCGTACACGTCGACGGCAAGGTCTCGCCGAAGGACGACATCGAGACCATCAACACCGAACTGATGCTCGCCGACCTGCAGACCATCGAGAAGGCGCTGCCGCGGCTCGAGAAGGAGCTCAGGGTCCGCAAGGACCGGGCCGGCATCGTCGCCGCCGCGAAGGCCGCCCACGCCCTGCTCGACAGCGGCACCACCCTGTTCGCGGGCGCGGCCAAGGCCGGCATCGACCTCGCCGAGCTGCGCGAGCTGCACCTGATGACGGCCAAGCCGTTCCTGTACGTCTTCAACGTCGACGAGGCCGAGCTGCACAACGCCGCCTTCCTCGACGAGCTGCGCGCCCTGGTCGCCCCCGCCGAAGCCGTCTTCATGGACGCGAAGATCGAGTCCGAGCTGATCGACCTGTCGCCCGAGGACGCAGCCGAGATGCTGGAGTCGATCGGCCAGTCCGAGCCCGGCCTCAACCAGCTCATCCGGGTCGGCTTCGGCACCCTCGGCCTGCAGACCTACCTCACCGCGGGCCCGAAGGAGGCGCGCGCCTGGACCATCCCGGTCGGCGCCACCGCCCCCGAGGCCGCCGGGGTCATCCACACCGACTTCCAGCGCGGCTTCATCAAGGCCGAGATCGTCGCGTACGACGACCTGGTCGCGAACGGGTCCATGGCAGCCGCGAAGGCGGCCGGCAAGGTCCGCATGGAGGGCAAGGAGTACGTCATGTCCGACGGCGACGTGGTCGAGTTCCGCTTCAACGTCTGACGGATTCTGGTTCACCCTGGCTGCGCCCCTGCTCAGGGGCCAGCCCGGGGCCTCAGGACCTGGGTATAGGGTCGGCTTCATGCCCAGCATGATCACGATCCGCGAGGCGGGACCTGGCGACGGCGACATCCTCGGTGAGATCCACGCAAACTCCTGGGGCGTCTCGCACGGCCCGTTGTGCACGCCGAGGATCGCGGCCGCCGGGATCGAGGAGCGGCGCACCAAATGGCACGCCATCCTGGCCGAGGGCGGGGATCCGGTCCTGCTCGGGTTCCTGGACGACCGGCCGGGTGCGTTCATCCGCTCCGGGGCCTCGTCTCGTCCTGGACTGGCGGAGATCCATTCCCTCTTCGCCCACCCGGACTTCTGGGGCACCGGTCTCTCGGCGGCACTGCTCACCGACACCCTGGACCGGCTGCGGGGCGCGGGCTACGACCGCGTGCATCTGTGGACACTGCGGGACTCAGCTCAGGCGCGCCGCTTCTACGCCAAGCACGGCTTCGCCGAGACCGGCCGCAGCCACGACCACGACTTCGGCGAGGGCACTCCGATCGCGCTCCTGGAACTCGACCGAGCCATCGGCGATCCGGCAGCCTGACGGGCCCTTGCCCGGGAGCATCGTCGCGGCCCGCATTAACGAGGTTGGCGCGTCATAAACGCGGTCTCAGCGTGGGGCCAAGGGGATGCGAGATGTGCGCGGCTGTTCCGCGAACAGGATGGGAAGAATCCGGAACCCGCTCATAACGTAGCTGCCTGGTCGAGGCCGCGACCGGAGTTCACGGGCTTGGGGGTACCGAAGTGTGCAGGCCAGCGATGTGCGGTCGCGACGCGACGAGCCCGAAGTCGATCAATGCTCGGGTTTGCGTGTCGGCCAGTTCGTAGAGTTTCTCCACCACGATACGAAGTTCGGTGATGTCCGGCTGGTACTGGTACTCGGCGATGTAGGCGGCAATAGCGCTCTTACGCGGCCAGTCGAGCCGCGGGTGTTCTTCCCATGGATGGCCGGCCTTGATCTTGTTGCATGGTTCGCACGCCGGGACGATGTTTCCCCAGGCGTGCAATCCGACCGCCGTGCGATTGATCGGCACAACATGCTCCGCTACTAAGGCAGTCGCGTGACCGCAGTAGGCGCAGGAGTTGCCGAAGCGGGCCAGCAGAGGAGCTGTCATGCTCCGAAAGAGCGGCAGGCCCCGGTTCTGGTCGTATTGACGCCCTGCCTGTTCAAGAAACAGGCGCACGATCCGGTTCGGTACGTCGGCATAGCTTCGAAGCGCCATGTGACATGAGTACCACCGGCAGACCAACGGTTGTCTGCCGTGGCCGCCGGTCGAGCGGGGCGCTCTCGGCCGGTCTGGTGGGGTTGTCATCGTCGGGTCATTTGACCTGTGGCTACGCGGCGCGCTGCTGGTTCTCCCAGGGCTTCGGAATGGCCTCGAGACGGTCTATCTGCGACAAATAGCGGCGGACCGCGACCTCGTCGCCTCGCTCGCGTGCGGCCTCGACCCAACCCTGCACCTCGGCCACCCAGCGCTCATGCTCGGCCCGGGTCGCCTCGTCGATCGCTCGGATCACATCCACCGTCAGCCTCCCAGTCGCTCGTCGAGCTTACCCAACTCGTACCTGTTGGCTTCGATTCTCGCCCGGTGGAAGCCGAGCCCCTCCTCGTACTTGACGACGATCTCCCGATCCGCGCCAGCTCGCTGGTCAGCCTGATCCGCAGAAACTCGTCGTCGGCGCGCTCTGCCCGCACGTCCTCACCTCCGCGTCGAAGTCTCCAGGTGCGTGTACGGCGAGCATCTGGATCAGTTCGTCGGTCACCATGATGCCGCCACTGGAGCCGCGCGTGAGCGGACTGTCTGAAGTGCGAAACGGGTCGCGGATCGTATCGGCTCGTGGCAGCATCGCGACCGTGTACGAGCGGGTGGTGCGAACGCGGGCCGAGTGGACGGCCGGATACCGTCGCGTACTGGAAGCCAGGAACCACTGGACGTCGGCTGCCAGGTTCAAGGCGCTGGCCGACGACGAGATCAGGCCTGTTCGGCTCTACGTCGCACGTAATCCCATGGCCCCGGCCGCCGCTCTCGCCCGGCTGATGGCCGACGAGGACGACTCGGTGGTGTGGAATGCCCTGCTCAACCCGAAGTCCCCGGCCGATGCTCTGGTGAGGTTGGCCGCCGCGGAGGCGAGGGAGTTCGGCACCCGGGTGTTCCTGCTTCGGCACTACATCGCCTGCCACCCGAACACGCCGGTCCCCCTACAGGTCAAGCTGCTGAAATCGGGTGTCTGCGCCTGCCGCCCCGACTGCCACGCGGAGTTGTACTACGCCCGCAGCAGCTAGGCGCACCCACGGATCGCCGGGCTCACGACGGCGAGAGTAGACGGGGCGGCGGGCGCGGCGGCGCTCGCCTAACGTGACGCCCATGCACGTTCTGTGTGAACGGGGGACCCTTCCGGCGCTTGCCCCGCATCGGTTCGAAGCGGTGCCCGAGTGAGCACGCCGCGCTCGGTGCTGGAGGGCGACGAGGTCGCGGCCCCCGGTGCCGTATCGCCGCCGCGCGTGCCCCGGCAGGCCCGCGCTCCCATCGGCAGCGTCGCCGCGCCGGGCTGGCCGGTCCGGATCTGGACGCTTACGTGGCTGCCGCTGCTCGCGTACCTGCTCGGCCACGTGTTGCACGGTGCCACCGCGTACTGGCTCGGTTTCGACTGGCTGGACACCGGTTCTCGGATCCGCTGGGACGGCGGTATCTACCTCGGCATCGCGGAGACGGGATACAGCGCGGGACGGTGCGCGGAGGTCTATCCGAGCGGGCCCAAACCCGACGGCCTGTGCGGCAGCGCCGGCTGGTTCCCGCTGCTGCCATACCTCGTGCTGGTCTTGATGAAGCTCGGCCTGAGTTCAGCCGTTGCCGGTGTGCTGGTCGTCGAGATGTGCGGCCTGGGCATGCTGGTCGTCCTGGCGCGACTGCTCGCCGGAGCGGGCACCGCCGTCCGGGCCGCCTGCCTCGCCGTCGCCGCGCTGCTGCCCAGCGGGGTCTACTTCCACGCGACGTTCCCGATATCGCTCGCGGTGCTGCTCATCCTGGTCACGTTTTTGCTGCTGGCACGCGGGCGCTGGGGGCTCGCCGGGCTGGCGGGCATGGTCGCCGCGACGGCATACCCGCTGGCCGTGCTGCTGGCCCCGGCGGCGGTGGTGTTCCTGCTGATCCCGGCCGGTCGATGGGCCTGGCGCAGGCTGGCCGTGGCCGCGTACGTGGGGGGCATGACCGGGGCCGGGGTGCTCGCGGTGTTCGGCGTCATGCAGCTGACCACCGGCCGGTGGGACGCGTACCTTGCCATCCAGTCCAGCAACTACGGCCACGGGGTGCACAACCCGGTCACGACGTACCTGACGCTGCTGGAGTGGCAGCCGCACACGGTCTCCGCCGAGCTGCTGTTCAGCACCGGTCTGGTGCTGTTAGCGGTAGTGGGGCTGGTGATCGCGGCGGTGCGGCGGCGAGCGACGGCGCTGGACTGGGCGCTCGGTGCGGTGTACGGGCCGCTGCTGCTGATCACGCCGCTGGTCGTCGGCGCGGGGCAGGCGCAGTTCCGGTCCCATACGCTGCTGCTGCCGGTCGTGCTCCTGCTGCGGCACCTGCGCTGGCCGGTGGCAGCCGGTGTGGCCGCGCTCGCCTCGCCGCTGACCTTCCTGATGACAGGGCTGTTCCTGACTCGCGCCCTGGTGTGAGTCGCGAGACGAAGGGACCAGCGCAGCGGGATCGTATGCCACGAGGAGGACCGACCTTTGAACAAGGCGAACGCGCTTCGGCTCGCGCTGCTCGCTCTGCTCTGGGGGTCGAGCTTCTGGCGCTGGCCTTGCCGGTGTCCGGCGGACAGGCGATCACCTGGCGCGTCGACGCGGTCGCCAGCGTCGTCGTGCTGGGCGTGTTGGGCACCGGTGCCGCGTACGTTCTCAACTATCGCCTCATCGCCGACGTGGGTCCTACGGCGGCCTCGGTCGTCACCTATCTGTTGCCGGTGGTGGCGGTTGCGCTGGGTGCGGTCTTCCTCGCCGAGACCCCGACCGCCGCGATGGTAGGCGGCACGGTCCTGGTCCTGGCCGGGGTGCTGCTGACCCAGCGAGCGGGCAGTCCGCGCCGCTCCTGATCGTCAGGCCTGCGGGCTGCGCAGGACGTAGCGCAGGAAGCCGCTGTGCGGGGTGTACCGGTCGTAGAGGGCGCGGGCCCGGTAGTTGTTCTCGCGGGTCTGCCAGTACAGCGTCGCCCAGCCTCGGGCCCGGGTCTGCGCCCACAGCCAGTCGATCAGCGCGGCGCCGACGCCTCGGGCGCGAACGGCCGGGTCGACGTACAGGTCCTGGAGGTAGCAGGACGGGGTGAGGGCGGACGTGTTCTCGTGGAGCAGGTAGTTCGCGATCCCGAGGACGATGCCGTCGGACTCCGCGACGACGGCGTGGACAGGCACGTCGGCGTCCAGGATGCGCGCCCACAGGTGCCGGGTGATCGCCTCGTCGGGCTCACGCTCGTAGAAGCGGGTGTAGCCGTCCCACAGCTCGCGCCAGCGGGTCTCGTCGGCGGTGGCGGCGGGCCGTACGAGAACGTTCATCGAATCTCTTCCCTGAAGCCCGTGTGTGAGGCGTGTGCCGGCTAGGGGGAGTACTTCCAGACGAGGGTGAGATAGGTGCCGTAGGAGGCGGAGGCCAGGGTGAGGAAGCCGAGCACGACGATCATGGTCCGGGCCTTCGTCCTGGCCAGGCTCACCGCGATCGGCAGCAGCAGGGTGACCGCGGGGATCAGGTAGCGCCCCTTGGCCCAGAAGTACTGGGAGGTGCCGAGGGTGAGCACGATCAGGGTCAGCGAGAACACCCACAGCGGCCACGGCTGACGGTCCATCAGCGTGAGCACGAGCAGCAGGACCGCCGTCAGGATGGTGAAGGCGCTCACGTAGTAGGTCAGCGGCATGCTCTCGGTGAGCAGCCGCACGAACCGCCGGGCCGTGTCCTGGCCGCCGTCGAAGCTGATGTTCCAGGCGTGCTGCTGGATGTAGAAGTAGCCGTCGACCCGGCCGACCACCATCGAGACCCAGGCGATGTATCCGGCGTAGCCCAGCGGCGCGGCGAGCAGCGCTGCCCACGGACGCCATCCGTCCCTGCGCTGGACGATCGCGACCAGCGAGGCGAGGCAGACCGCGGCCACCAGGGCCGTCGCGCTCGGGCGGCTCAGGCCGCCGAGCACGGCCAGCGCGGCGGCGGGCAGCCATCGCCGCTTCAGCACGGCGAGCAGTGTCCAGGCCACGATCGCGGTGAAGAGCGTCTCGGTGTACGCCATCGACTCGACGACCGCGGCGGGCAGGGCCGCCCACAGCGCGACGAGCATGACGCCGGTGCGACGGTCGAAGAGGTGGTTGCCGAGCGCGAAGACGCCCCACGCGGCGGCCAGTCCGGCGGCCCAGGCCACGAGGATTCCGGCGACCGGGGTGGGCAGGAAAGTGATCGTCTTCACCAGCGCGACGAGCGCCGGGAAGAGGGGGAAGAAGGTCAGGTTGGTCGTCGTGAGGGTGCCGTCGGGCTTCGTGTGGAGCGTGAAGTCGTATCCGTGCTCGGCGATCTGGGTGTATCCGACCGCGTCGAAGCGCTGGCCGAGGACTTCGAGGACGGACACCCCGGCGTGCCGGGCGAAGACCCACAGCACGAGGACGCCGACCGCCCTGATCGCGACGTACGTCAGCAGTGCGGGGAAGGCGAATCGCAGCGCGTTGCCGAAACGGGCACGCAGGCCGCCGGGTGTTTCGGGGGCGGCGGTTCCGGCGTCGACTGGCTTCTGGCTCGCTATGACGGCTGCCGCGCTGTCGGTGAAATCGGCGAGGCCTGCAGTTCTGACTGAACCCACCAGCAGAATTTAGTGGAGCGAGCCACCCCGGCGCCACCTGGCCAAACAGCGACTCTGCTCACCCGGTCAGCGACTGGTAGGCGGCCTCGACGCGGGCAGCCATGCCTATCTCGGCGTCGGTGAGCGCACCGTTGTCGCCGCCGCATAGCTGGATCTGGGTGCGGCCGTCGAGACGGCGGATGTGGGGTCGTACGCCGAACGTGTCCGCCGCCACCGAGATGCGCTCGGTCAGCACGGCGTGTTGGGTGTCGTCGAGGGGGAGGGTGCGTTTGAGGCAGTCGCCCTCGTGCACCCATCCGGTGAGCTGGGAAAGTGCGTCGCTGATGTAGTCGCGTCGTTGGCCCCGTCGCCAGACCGCACCCATCCGCACCTCCGCTATCTCCCACGCGGCGATATCGGCTTGTGGCCGAATCTTGTCCGCACCGACACTTCGGTGAGACCTATCCTGCCCTCTCGCGCGGCCCGTGTCCACGCGAACAAAACCGACTTCCAGCACTTCACGGGACGGTGTGTGCAGCGCGGACTCGCTCGGTGACACCGTGTTCACCATGAAGGCGGTTTGTCTGGCACGCTGTCCGCCGTGCCTAACTTCTCCTCCGAGATCCGAATCATCGTCGGTGCAGCCATCATCGCCGACGGGCGCGTGCTGGCCTGTGAGCGTTCCGAACCGGCCGAGGTGGCCGGACGGTGGGAGTTTCCTGGCGGAAAGGTGGAGCCGGGGGAAAGCGAGCATGACGCGCTCGTGCGCGAGTGCGAGGAGGAACTGGGGGTGCTCGTCGAGGTCGGCGAGCGCGTCGGGCAGGACGTGATGTTAGGTCACGGCCGCGCGGTGCTCAAGGTCTACACCGCCCGTCTGCTCGAAGGCGTGCCGCAGCTGATCGAGCACGCCGAGTTCCGCTGGCTCGCCGCCCACGAACTGCACACCGTGCCCTGGCTGCCCGCCGACGCGCCCATCGTCGCCGCTCTCCCCAAATTCATGGGCGACGGCGCCTGAAGATCCGTTTTCGTGGACGATGGCGGCCCCATGAGGGCGTCCATCGTCCACGAAACAGATCTTCACCCGCAACCCGGCCGCGAACAGTGACACATCGCCCCTGAGTGGGCTGGTGGTGGGCAGCAAAAAGACGATCTTGCGCGTATGCCGCCGAGGGCGACAGGTGCGCAAGATCGTCTTGAGCCGGGGTCAGCGCTCCGGGTGGTAGTAGTTCAGGCTGTTCGGGTTGATCGGGAACGTGATGTCGTCGCCGAACGGGGACGCGGCGGCCGCCCGGTCGGAGAGCATCTCGTTCAGGTTCACGTGGCCTGAGGCGTTGGTCTCGGCCGGCTGGGGCGGGGTGAGCTCGCGGCCGAAGTCGACCGGGGCCTGGCCGTCGGCGACCGTCACGGGGCCGGCGTGCACCGTGGGACCGCTCGGCACGGTGGCGGCGAGCTGGTCACGGCGGAGAATCTTGCGTCCGAATACCACCAGCGGATCATACCGGCGATCCACGACCCGTTCCTTCATGGGGATGATGGCGTTGTCGGTGATCTTGATGTGTTCGGGGCAGACCTCGGTGCAGCACTTGGTGATGTTGCAGTAGCCCAGGCCCTGGGACTGCTGCGCGATCTCCTTGCGGTCGTGCCGGGCGTCGAGCGGGTGCATGTCCAGCTCGGCGGCGCGGATGAACAGGCGCGGGCCGGAGAAGGCCGGCTTGTTGTCGTCGTGGTCGCGTACGACGTGGCAGGTGTTCTGGCACAGGAAGCACTCGATGCACTTGCGGAACTCCTGCGAGCGCTCCACGTCGATCTGCTGCATCCGGTACTCGCCCGGAGCCAGGTCGGCCGGCGGCGCGAACGCGGGCATCTCCTGTGCCTTCTCGTAGTTGAAGGACACGTCGGTGACCAGGTCGCGGATGACCGGGAAGGTCCGCAGCGGCGTGATCGAGATGGTCTCGTCCTCCTCGAAGGTGGACATCCGGGTCATGCACCCGAGGCGGGGCATACCGTTGATCTCCATCGAGCAGGAGCCGCACTTGCCGGCCTTGCAGTTCCAGCGGCAGGCCAGGTCGGGTTCCTGGGTGGCCTGCAGCCGGTGGATGACGTCGAGCACGACCTCACCCTCGTTGACCTCGACCTTGTAGTCGTTCAGCTGGCCACCGGACGCGTCGCCACGCCAGACCTTGAATTGCCTGAGAGTCATGACAGCTCCTGGTCGGTCATGTACTTGGCCAGCTCGGACTTGTCGAACAGGGCGAGCAGGTCGGGGGTCATCGTCGGGATCGGCTGGTGGGTGAGGTCCACGTCGCCGGTGGGGGTGATCGCGCAGACCAGGTTGACCTGCCGCCACTTGGCGTCCATCTTCGGGAAGTCCTCGCGGGTGTGGCCGCCGCGCGACTCCTCGCGCTCCAGCGCCGCCTTCGCGGTGCACTCCGACACGACCAGCATGTTGCGCAGGTCGAGGGCGAGGTGCCAGCCCGGGTTGTAGCGGCGGCCGCCGCTCGCGCCGACCTTGCGGATGCGCTCGCGCAGCTCGGACAGGCGCGACAGCGACTCCTGCAGCTCGCCCTTGCGGCGGATGATGCCGACCAGGTCGCCCATCACATCCTGAAGATCGCTCTGCAGGGTGTACGGGTTCTCGCCGCCGTCGCGGGCCAGGGGCGTGAGCGCCTCCTCGACCGCGGCCGCGACCTGCTTGTCGTCGACCTTCGGGCGCTTGCCCAGCGTGTCGGTGTAGCTGGCGGCGTACTCGCCCGCGCGCTTGCCGAAGACCAGCAGGTCGGACAGGGAGTTGCCGCCCAGGCGGTTGGAGCCGTGCATACCGCCGGACACCTCGCCGGCCGCGTACAGGCCGAGCACGCCCGCGGACGCGGTGTCCGGGTCGACCTCGACGCCGCCCATCACGTAGTGGCAGGTCGGACCGACCTCCATGGGCTGCGTGGTGATGTCCACGTCGGCCAGTTCCTTGAACTGGTGGTACATGGACGGCAGCTTCTTGAGGATCTCGGCGGCGGGGCGGCGCGAGGCGATGTCGAGGTAGACACCGCCGGCCTTGGTGCCGCGCCCGGCCTTGACCTCGGAGTTGATGGCGCGGGCCACCTCGTCGCGGGGCAGCAGCTCGGGGGGACGCCGGTTGTTGTCCGGGTCGGTGTACCAGCGGTCGCCCTCTTCGGGGGTCTCCGCGTACTGCTTGCGGAACACGTCCGGGACGTACTCGAACATGAAGCGCTTGCCCTCGGTGTTCTTGAGGACGCCGCCGTCGCCGCGGACCGACTCGGTGACCAGGATGCCCCGCACCGACGGCGGCCACACCATGCCGGTCGGGTGGAACTGCAGGAACTCCATGTTGATCAGCTTGGCTCCGGCGCGCAGCGCCAGCGCGTGGCCGTCACCGGTGTACTCCCACGAGTTCGAGGTGACCTTGTAGGAGCGGCCGACGCCGCCCGTGGCCAGCACCACGGCGGGGGCCTCGAACAGCACGAACTCGCCGGACTCGCGGTGGTAGCCGAACGCGCCCGCGATCCGCTTCTCGCCCGTGGACTCGTCGAGCAGCAGCTCGGTGATGGTGCACTCGGCGAAGACCCGCAGGCGGGCGTCGTAGGCGCCGTGCTGGGCCTTGTCCTCCTGCTGCAGCGACACGATCTTCTGCTGCAGGGTGCGGATCAGTTCCAGGCCGGTGCGGTCGCCGACGTGGGCCAGGCGCGGGTACTCGTGGCCGCCGAAGTTGCGCTGCGAGATCTTGCCGTCCTTGGTCCGGTCGAAGAGCGCGCCGTACGTCTCCAGCTCCCAGATCCGCTCCGGCGCCTCCTTGGCGTGCAGCTCGGCCATCCGGTAGTTGTTCAGGAACTTGCCGCCGCGCATGGTGTCGCGGAAGTGGACCATCCAGTTGTCGTTCGGGTTGACGTTGCCCATCGCGGCGGCCGCGCCGCCCTCGGCCATGACCGTGTGGGCCTTGCCGAACAGCGACTTCGAGATGATGGCGACCTTCTTGCCGGCCAGCCGTGCCTCGATCGCGGCGCGCAGCCCCGCGCCACCGGCGCCGATGACCACGACGTCGTACCAGTGCTTCTCAATGTTGATCATTTGTGACACCTATCCCGGCTCAGCCGATGAACCGCAGGTCGCTCCACCAGCCGGCGGCGAGACCCATGATGTAGAAGTCGGTGATCGCCAGCGTCGCCAGCGTGATCCAGGCCAGGCCCATGTGCCGGGCGTTCAGCTTGGACACCCAGGTCCACAGCCGGTAGCGCACCGGGTGCTTGGAGAAGTGCTTCAGGCGGCCGCCGATGATGTGCCGGCAGGAGTGGCAGGAGGCGGTGTACGCCCACAGCATGATCACGTTGATCCACAGGATCACGTTGCCCAGGCCGAACCCGAAGCCGCTCGGGGAGTGCATGGCCAGCACGGCGTCCCAGGTGTTGATCAGCGAGATCAGCACGGCGGCGTAGAAGGCGTAGCGGTGCGCGTTCTGGAAGATGAGCGGGAAGCGCGTCTCGCCGGAGTAGTTGGCGTGCCCGTCGGGCACCGCGCAGGCCGGCGGCGACAGCCAGAACGACCGGTAGTACGCCTTGCGGTAGTAGTAGCAGGTCAGCCGGAACAGCAGCAGGAACGGCAGGGACAGCGCCGCGAACGGGATCAGCGGGTTGTCCGGGAGGAACCGTCCGAACTCGGCGGCGGCCGGGTAGCAGCCCTTGGAGACGCAGGGGGAGTAGAACGGCGTCAGATAATGGTATGCGTCGATCCAGTACAGCTTCTGCATGAACACCCGGAACGTCGCGTAGGCGACCCAGGCGGTGAGGCCAATGACCGTCAGCACCGGTGCGAGCCACCAGCGGTCGGTTCGCAACGTCTTGGCCTCGATCGCGGCGCGCGGTTTCGCGCCGGCCGGCCTCGTTGCCGTCGTCGTCATCTTCGTCGCTCCCTGAGGTACGCAGTCGTGGGAACACGTGCGTGGATCAATCACGGACACGTTACGCCGAAAGATGTCGATCATGTGACTCGGGACACTGTGATGTGTCACATCGCGCCATTGCCGGGGTCCACCACCAGCGGTAATGCCGTTCAGCGAGCCCGATTCGCGACCTTGCGCACCGTCCGGTCGGGGTAGGTGTGAAAAGGAGTGCTCGTTTCGGGACGCTTGAGCGTCCCGAAACGAGCACTCCTTGACAGCGCTATGGTCGCGGCTCAGCCGGCCGCGCCGCCGGTGATGTTCCAGGACGCCAGGTGCAGGGCCGGGGCGGTCCACGCGCCGAGGAAGACCCGCGAGGGCTGCGGCACGGCCTCCGCGCCGACGCCGAGCACCGCGCCCGGCGCGAGCGCCTGCGGGTAGAGCTGCGTGAAGCGCATGTTGTGCACCGGCCGGGTGACCTCGCCGTTCTCGATCAGCCAGACGCCGTTGCGGGTCAGGCCGGTAAGCGCCAGCGTGCGCGGGTCGAGCACGCGGGTGTACCAGAGATCGGTGATCAGCAGGCCGCGCCCGACCCGCGAGATCATCTCCTCGATGCGGTCGCCGCCCGGGGCGAAGCCGAGGTTGTCCAGGATCGGCCCCCAGGCGGGGCTGCCGCTGTGGCCGGTCGAGGCCGCCCCGGCCGCCGCCGCGGTGCGCCGGTCGTGCGCCAGTGCCGTGGTGACACCCTTCTCCACCAGGGCGAGCCTGGTGCGCGGGGTGCCCTCGCCGTCGAACGGCTCGCGCGGGTCGTCGTACAGGCTGATCGCCTCGTCGAACTGGGCCGTGCCGAGCTCGGCGAACGATCGCCGCTCCTGTGCCGCCTTGGCGTTGAAGCCGAACAGGGCGAAGTTGGTCAGCAGGTCGGAGACCGCCTCCGGTTCGAGGACCACCTCGTACCGGCCGGGCGGCAGCTCGACCGGGTCGGCCTGCGACCGGGCCTTGCCCGCGGCACGGGTGCCCAGCGCCGCGCCGTCCAGGTCGGACAGGCGCACGCTGGAGCGGCGGGCCACCCCGTCCGCCCCGGCGTCGCGGGCGATGCCGTCCAGGTCCGCGGTCGTGGCCTGCGCGGCCAGCGCCTGGCCGGCCGAGTTGCGGTAGGCCCCGGACCAGTGGCCGGTCTGGCAGTAGCCGGCCGTCTCCAGCCCGCCCGCCGCCTCGATGAAGGCCTGCACCCGGGCCGCGCGGTCGTCGGGGGAGGCGTCGCGGGTGGCCTCGTCGACCGTGCCCGGCAAGGCGAGCGAGGCCGCCGGGGCCAGGCCGGGCCAGCCCGGATCACGCGGGGCCGAGCGCACCGCGGCGGCGGTCCGCGAGACCAGCGAGGTCAGTCCCTCCGGGCCGGTCAGCGTCGTGGTCGTGGTGACGGTGCGGCCGTCGAGGTGCGCCCGCAGCCGTACGGAGACGGTGTCCTCGGCGACGTTCTGGTGGATGCGCGAGTTCGCGAACCGGGTCAGCGCCCGGTGCACGGCGTGCGCGGTGACGTCGACCTCCGCGCCGGGCAGCGCCCGCGCCGCGAGGTCCAGCACCTGCTCGGCAATGGACTCGCTCATGCCCGCTCCTCGCTGCGCTCGTCACCGGCATCGGACCGGTTCATGATTCGCTCGCTCCGCTCGCTCATGCCCGCACCCCCACGCGCACGTTCTGGAAGCGGGCCGGGGCGGACGGGTGGCCGGTGTGCCCGACCTGCGTCGGCTGGCCCTTGCCGCAGTTCGGCGTGCCCCAGTACTCGATCTCGCTGGACAGCATGTCCATCGACTGCCAGAACTTCGGCCCGATCCCGGTGTACGTGGGATTGCGCAGCATCCGGCCCCTCTTCCCGTTCTTCACCTCGTACGCGATCTCGCAGCCGAACTGGAAGTTGAGCCGCTTGTCGTCGATGGACCAGGACCGGTTGTTCTCCATGAACACGCCGTCGTAGGTCTCGGCGATGATCTGCTCCAGGGTGTGCGGGCCGGGTTCGAGGCCGACGTTGGTCATCCGCACCATGGGCAGCCTGGCCCAGCCGTCGGCCCGCACGCTGCCGCCGTAGTCGAGTCCGGCCAGCGCCGCCGAGTCCCGCCCGGCCAGCACGCCGACCCAGATCCCGTCCTTGACCGCGTAGCGCTTGGCCGCCGGGGTGCCCTCGTCGTCGTAGCCGAAGCTGCCCAGCGCACCGGGCAGGGTCGGGTCGATGCTGATGTTCATCAGCTCCGAGCCGTAGCGCAGCGAGCCCAGCTGCGACAGGTCCAGCCAGGAGGTGCCCGCGAAGGCGGCCTCCCAGCCCAGGATCCGGTCCAGCTCGATGGCGTGCCCGACGGACTCGTGGATCTGCAGGAACAGCTGCTCGCCGCCGAGGATCAGGGCGGTCTCGCCGCTCGGGCACAGCGGCGCGGTCAGCAGCTCGCGCGACTCCTCGGCCAGGCGCGGCGCGTGGGCGAGCAGGTCCAGCCCCTGCACCAGCTCCCAGCCGCGGGTGCCGTACTGGCCGCGCGCCGCCGGATAGGAGCGGACCTGGGTCTCGCCCTCGCCGATCGCGATGGCCTGGATGCCCGCGCCGCACTCGCGTACGTGCTGGTCGATGCGGTGGCCCTCGCTGGAGACGAACCACTTGCGGGTGTCCCAGATCTGGTACACGCCGGTGGCCTGGTCCGCGCCGTGCTCGACCATCGTCTTGGTGGCGTGGGTGAGCAGATCGCCCTTGTCGGACAGCGGCACCGCGAGCGGGTCGATGCGGCACTCGCTGGCCCAGGTCGCGGTCGCGGCCGTGGTCGGCACCAGGTCCACGCCTGGTCCCGCGACGCGGGCGCTGGCCTTGGCGATGGCCGTGGCACGGGCTCCGGCCAGCCGTGCCGCGCTGTCGGACAGGTCGGGCACGGCATAGAAGCCCCAGCTGGAGCCGACGAGCGCGCGTACGCCGATGCCGGCGGACTCGTCGGAGTTCAGGTCCTCGACCTCGCCGTTGCGGGCCTCCATGGACTCGTAGCGCTTGTGCATCACCCGCGCGTCCGCGTAGCGCGCGCCCGCGTCCAGCGCCGCCGCCACCGCCGCCTCCGCGACGTCGAAAAAGCTCATGATCGCCACCCTAGCCCGCGAATGACCGGTCCGGTGCCCTCGCCCCGTGATCGTCTGACTTGCCTGGCAATCGGGCGAATCATGACCGCTCTTTCGCCCGTTTGCCAGGCAATTCGCACGATCAATCCGGTGGTGTTAGCCAGTTGTTACGTAGCGCGTCTGGTCGCGACACGCCGGGGTCCGTTACCTTTTGGCCGACGAGCATGAAAGTTTTCTTCATCGGCAGGGACGGGAGCGGCAATGACGCACGATGCTGCAAGCCCCCCGTATCTGCAGGTCGACGACCTGCGGGTGCGCTTCAACACCGCGGACGGCGAGGTCCGGGCGGTGGACGGGGTGAGCTTCGGCCTCCAGAGAGGGCGAACGCTCGGCATCGTCGGCGAGTCCGGCTCGGGCAAGAGCGTGACGAGTCTAGCGGTGATGGGCCTGCACGATCCGGCCCGTACCCGCATCACCGGCGGCATCAAGCTGGGCGGCCGGGAACTGGTCGGGCTGTCCGACGGGGAGATGCGCAAGCTGCGCGGGCGCGACGTCGCCATGATCTTCCAGGACCCGCTGTCGGCGCTGCACCCGTTCTACACCGTCGGCAGGCAGCTCGTGGAGGCGTACCGCACGCACCACTCCGGCGCGTCGAAGGCGCAGGCCAGGCAGCGTGCGCTGGACATGCTCGACCGGGTGGGCATCCCGCAGCCGGACCGCCGCTTCGGGCAGTACCCGCACGAGTTCTCCGGCGGCATGCGCCAGCGCGTGATGATCGCGATGTCGCTGATGAACGACCCGGCGCTGCTCATCGCCGACGAGCCGACCACCGCGCTGGACGTGACCGTGCAGGCGCAGATCCTCGACCTGCTGGCCGACCTGCAGCGCGAGTTCCACAGCGCGATCATCCTGATCACCCATGACCTGGGCGTGGTCAGCCAGGTCGCCGACGAGGTGCTGGTCATGTACGGCGGCCGGGCCGTCGAGCACGGCACGGTGGCGCAGGTGATGCGCGGGCCGCAGCACCCGTACACGTGGGGACTGCTGGCCAGCATCCCGAGCCTGCACGGGGACCCCGACGTCGACCTCAAGCCGATCAAGGGCAACCCGCCGAGCCTCATCAACGTGCCCACCGGCTGCGCGTTCCATCCGCGCTGTGCGTACGCGATGAAGCCCGAGCCCTGCGCGGGCCAGGTCCCGCAGTTGCTGACGGTGCAGGCCGACGGCCACCGGGTCGCCTGCCACCTGCCCGAGCAGCAGCGGGTCGACATCTATACCGACGAGATCGCGCACGTGGGGGTGGCCCAGTGACCGAGGCGCTGTTGAAGGTGCGCGGGCTGACCAAGCACTTCGCCGTACGGCAGGGCGCGACCGGGGCCAAGGCCGCGGTGCGTGCCGTCGACGGGCTCGACTTCGACGTGCACGCGGGCGAGACGCTGGGCCTGGTCGGGGAGTCGGGCTGCGGCAAGACGACCACCGGCCGGATGCTGGTGCGCCTGCTGGAGCCGACCGCGGGCAGCATCGAGTTCCAGGGCCGCGACATCACCACGCTGGGCCGCCGCGCGATGCGCCCGCTGCGGCAGGACCTGCAGATCATCTTCCAGGACCCGTACTCCTCGCTGAACCCCCGGCACACCGTCGGCAAGATCGTGGCGATGCCGCTGGAGGTCAACGGCATCAAACCGGCGGGCGGCGTGAAGGCGCGCGTGCAGGAGCTGCTGGAGCTGGTCGGGCTCAACCCCGAGCACTACAACCGCTTCCCGCACGAGTTCTCCGGCGGCCAGCGCCAGCGCATCGGCATCGCGCGGGCGCTGGCGCTGCGCCCGAAGCTGATCGTCGCGGACGAGCCGGTGTCGGCCCTGGACGTGTCGATCCAGGCGCAGGTGGTGAACCTGCTCCGGGATCTGCAGCGGGAACTGGACCTGGCCTTCGTGTTCATCGCGCACGACCTGGCCATCGTGCGCCACTTCAGCCGCCGCGTCGCCGTGATGTACCTGGGCAAGGTCGTCGAGATCGGCGACCGGGCCGACATCTACGAGCGGCCGCGCCACCCGTACACCAAGGCGCTGCTGTCGGCCGTGCCCGACGTGGCCGCGTTCGGTGAGAAGCGGCAGCGCATCCGGCTGACCGGCGACGTGCCGACCCCGCTGAACCCGCCGTCGGGCTGCCGCTTCCGCACCCGCTGCTGGAAGGCCCAGGACATCTGCGCGAGCGAGGAGCCCCCGCTGGTCGCGCGGGAGGGCAGTGCTCAGCAGGTGGCGTGTCACTTCCCTGAACCGGTGGGCGTCGTATCCGAGCACGTGAGCGAGGTGACGGCATGAGCCTGTCGCAGATCGAGACGGACGCCGCGGGCGTGGACGCGACCGCGGTGCCGACCGCGCCGCAGCCCGGCATGGTGGGGCGTTCGCCTGGCAAGCTGGCCTGGGCGCGGCTGCGGGCCAACCGCACCGCCATGGTCAGCGCCTGGATCATGCTGTTCTTCATCGTGCTCGGCCTGGCCGCGCCGCTGGTCGAGGTGCTGTACGGAATCAGCCCGTTCGAGCAGTTCCAGGACAAGATCGCCAACAACAGCCTGCCGCTGGGGTACTTCGGCGGCGTCTCCGGCGAGCACTGGTTCGGCCTGGAGCCGCAGCTCGGCCGCGACATCTTCATCCGGCTCGTGTACGGCCTGCGGACCTCGCTGTTCATCGCGACCTCGGCCGCGCTGCTGACCACGGCAATGGGCATCGTGCTGGGCATCGTCTCGGGTTACCTGGGCGGCTGGATCGACGCGGTGATCAGCTGGGTCATCGACTTCGCGCTGGCGCTGCCGTTCCTCATCTTCGCGCTGGCGATCATGCCGACGGTGACCGCGCGCTTCTACGGGCCGCGCGACGAGATCCCGGTGCCGTTCCGCATCGGCGTCATGATCTTCCTGTTCGCGCTGTTCGGCTGGACCGGCACGGCCCGGCTGGTACGCGGTCAGGTGATCTCGCTGCGCGAGCGGGAGTTCGTCGAGGCGGCGCGTGCCAGCGGCGCGGGGCTGTTCCACATCCTGTTCAAGCAGCTGCTGCCGAACCTGTGGGCGCCGATCCTGGTGTCGTTCTCGCTGGCGGTGCCGGGCTACATCACCGGTGAGGCGGCGCTGTCCTTCCTGGGCATCGGCGTGGTCGACCCGACGCCGGACTTCGGCGTGATGATCAACAAGAGCCTGAGCTACGCGCAGACCGACCCGGCGTACCTCATCTTCCCTGGTGTGGCGATCTTCCTGCTGGTGCTGGCCTTCAACCTGTTCGGCGACGGCCTGCGCGACGCACTCGACCCCAAGTCGTCCCGGTAGGAGGCACGAGATGCTGCGATTTCTGATCAAGCGCCTGCTGCTCGGCACGCTGACCATGTTCGCCGTGAGCCTGGTCGCGTTCGGCATGTTCTTCATGCTGCCGCGCGACGCGGTGGCGACCATGTGCGTGAAGAACTGCAACCCCGAGCGGCTGGAGCGGGTGCGCGTCGAGCTGGGCCTCAAGGACCCGCTGATCGACCAGTACACCGGTTACATGAAGGGCATCTTCGTGGGCCGGGACCTGGGCAGCGCGCAGGGCGGCTTCTGTGACGCGCCGTGCCTGGGCTACTCGTACACCAGCAGCGAAGAGGTCTCCGACATCTTCGCCCGGGTGCTGCCGGTGACCCTGAGCATCGTGATCCCGGCGGCCGTGCTGTGGCTGGGGCTGGGTATCGGCCTGGGCATGATCTCGGCCCTGCGGCGCGGCACGGTCTTCGACCGGCTGGCCATCGGCTTCTCGCTGACCGGCGCGTCCATGCAGCTCTACTTCGTCGGCGGCATGCTGATGATCATCTTCGTGTACACCCTGAAGATCCTGCCGGTCCCGCACTACACCTCCCTGTGGGACGACCCGCTGGACTGGGCGAGCGGGCTGGTGCTGGCCTGGGTGGCGCTGGCCTTCCTGTTCTCCGCCGTCTACGCCCGGCTGTCGCGGGCGCAGATGCTGGAGACCCTGGCCGAGGACTTCGTGCGCACCGCACGGGCCAAGGGCCTGACCAAATCGCGGGCGTACGGGCGGCACGCGCTGCGCGCGGCGATTACCCCGATCGTGACCATCGCCGGGCTGGACATCGGCGGCGCGCTCGGCGGCACCGTGATCACCGAGACGACCTTCGGCATCCAGGGCCTGGGCCGCACCGCCGTGGAGGCGGTCCGCCTCGGCGACCTTCCGACGATCATGGCGACCGTGCTCGTCTCGGCGGTCTTCATCGTCGTCGCCAACATCGTGGTCGACCTGCTGTACGCGGTCATCGACCCACGGGTGCGCCTCGGCTGAGCCCGGGGCGGCCGTACGAAGAGGTATGGCGAAATTCGTCAATCCTTGCTACACATTTCGTAAGTTTCCTTCACACCACCGGCACGGGAGTGAATATGAGATCCAGAGCGATACTGGCAGCGGGAGGCGTGCTCGCGCTGACCGTGGCCCTGGGCGCGTGCAGCGAGAACAAGAACACCGACAGCGACGTCGACACCGACCGGGTGTCGTCCGGCGCGATCGCGACCGACCCCGCGGACTCGAAGGGTCCGGCCAAGCCGGTCGACGGCGCGGCCAAGGGCGGCACGTTCACCGTGATCCGCCAGACGAAGATCTCGCACATGGACCCGCAGCGGGTCTACTCGTTCGTGGGCCTCAACACCGCCCCGCTCTACGCCCGCTTCCTGACCACCTGGAAGGACGACGGCAAGGGCAACGTGACCCTCGTCGGCGACCTCGCGGAGACGCCGGGCGTCAACGTCAACAAGGACTGCAAGGTCTGGGAATTCAAGATCAAGGACGGGGTGAAGTTCGAGGACGGCTCCGCGATCACCTCCAAGGAGGTCGCGTACGGCATCGCCCGCTCGTTCGACCCCGACCTGGCCGGCGGCCCGACCTACATCCAGGAGTGGCTGGCCAACGACGCGGCCTTCGACACCAAGTGGGACTTCAAGGCCAACAAGACCTCGCTGCCCCCGGGCCTGACCACCCCGGACGCCAAGACGCTGCGCTTCGAGTTCGCCAAGGCGCACTGCGACCTGCCGTTCGCGGCCTCGCTGCCGGCCACCGCGCCGCTGCCGCCGGCCAAGGACACCGGCGTCGAGCTGGACAACAAGCCGTTCTCGTCCGGCCCGTACAAGCTGGTCAAGAACACGGTCGGCGTGGAGATGCTGTTCGAGCGCAACGAGCACTGGGACGCCAACACCGACCCGGTGCGCAACGCGTACCCGGACAAGTTCGTCTACAAGTTCGGCCCGAACGCCGAGGCGCAGACCAACCGGCTCATCGCCGACGGCGCCGAGGACCAGGCCACCCTCGGCTGGAACGGCGTGGACTCCTCGCTGGTCGCCAAGGTCGCCGGTGACGCCGGTCTGATGGCCCGCACCCTGCGTGAGCCCACCCCGAGCGCGTGGCGGCTGTCCATCAACACCCAGCGGGTGCCGGACCTGTCGGTCCGCCAGGCCCTCAACTACGCGATCGACCGGCCCGGCATGGTCAAGGCCGCCGGTGGCGACCTCAAGGTGGCCGCACTGACCACCCTGATGCCGCCGTCGACCCTCGGCTTCAAGAAGTACGACGCCTACCCGACCGACATCGAGAAGGCGAAGTCCACGCTGGCCGGCAAGACCCCGGAGCTGGTGCTGGTCATCGGCGACGACTCGGGCGCGCAGGAGCTCGGCACCCAGGTGAAGAACAACCTGGAGAAGGCCGGCTTCAAGATCACGATCAAGGTCATCCCGGCGGACAGCAAGCTGGACGAGACCAAGAAGAAGGACAACCCCTGGGACCTGTACCTGGACTCCTGGGCGGCGGACTGGCCGAGTGGCGCGGCGCTCCTGCCGGTGCTGTTCGACGGCCGCACCATCAAGGCCGAGGGCAACAGCAACACGTCCTTCGTGAACAACGACGCGATCAACGCCGAGTTCGACCGCGTACTGGCCCTCGACCCGGCCGCCCAGGCGCCCGAGTGGGCCAAGCTGGACGAGCGGATCATGAAGGAGCTGGCCCCGGCGGTGCCGCTGTACGCCGACGTCATGTTCGTGATGCAGGGTTCGAAGGTCGGTGGCGTCTACATCGACAGCATCTTCGGCTACCCCGCCTTCACCCGCGCCTTCGTCAAGCAGTAACCCGCACCTGCTCCACCGGGGCGGCACCCTCACCGGGGGTGCCGCCCCTTCCTGTCACCCCTGCTCGCCGTTCTCCCCGTTCCAAGATCGCCGTTTCGGGTCGAGATCTGCGGTTAGGCCTCACCTTTCGACCCAAAACGGCGATCTTTCCGGGGAGGCGGCGAGGGCTGCCGAAGGTTGGCTTTCGGAGGGTGTGGGAGCGGGGGCCGCGCCGCAGCCACCATGCCCTCCGCCCACGCAACCGGCTGCGTGGGCGGAGTTCTGCGGTCAGGAGCGGATCTCGACCGGCTCGGTCTCCTGGATGATCACCGTTGGCGGCAGGTCGTCCAGGGCGTGGCGGGCGTAGATCTCACTGTCCAGCTCCGGTGGGCCCAGGTAGCGCTCGGCCAGCGGGGCGGGCAGCAGCGCCCAGTCCCACGGCTCGACGGCGACCGCCGCCCGCACCGTGTCCGGCCGCCGGGCCGCCAGCAGCGCGGCCAGCCACCCGCCGAAGCCCCGGCCGTACGCGGTGACACGGGTCAGGTCCAGGTCGGAGTGCTTGTCGGCGATGATGCGCAACGCCTCGGCGTGGTCGGCGACGGCCAGGTCGGCCACCCGCCGGTGGGTCACCTTCTCGAAGCTCGGCGACACCCCGACGGTGCCCCGGCCGTCGACCATCACCACGGCGAACCCGGCCTCGGCCCAGTGCCGCGCGGCGGCGTACGCCTGGTGGTCGTTGCGTACCTGCTGCTGGGTCGGGGTGTCCGGCAGGCACAGCAGGACGGGCAGGCGGCGGCCGAAGACGTGGCCGGGCGGGTAGAGCACGGCCGTCGGCAGGCGCCGGTCGGTGACCCGGTCCAGCGCGGGGCGGATCGTCGTCGCGGGAACGGGGCGGCGCGGGGTCAGCTCGGCGACCTGGTTGCCCGCGAACCACACGGTCAGCTGCACGTCCTCGTCATCGAGGCTGCGCAGGCCGGTCACCACGGTGTCGCCGCCGCAGGCGGCACTGTGCCAGCCGGGCACGCTGGTCAGCCGGTGCACCACCATGCCGCCGCTGGTGCTGC
Organism: Catellatospora methionotrophica; assembly: GCF_011297335.1. Classification (GTDB taxonomy): domain Bacteria; phylum Actinomycetota; class Actinomycetes; order Mycobacteriales; family Micromonosporaceae; genus Catellatospora; species Catellatospora methionotrophica. The sequence goes on from NZ_JAAOTJ010000005.1 coordinate 293,442, forward strand.
TGCGGACCCGGAACAGGTGCTGCTCGGCGGGTTCGCCCTCGCTGGCCTCGATGAGCAGGTCGCCCAGCTCGCCACCGGCCGAGCCGGGGCCGAGCCGCCCGACGACGCGCCGGACGTACAGGTTCGGCGGGGTGAGCAGGGTGCCGTCGGCGAACAGGCAGCGCGCGTCGTACCCGTCGTGGGAGATCTCACCCCCGACCAGCACCCGGCCGTCGGCGAGGTGGCGCGGGGTGCCCGCGACCGGGTTGACCCAGCGCGGGTCGGCCAGCTCGGCGTGCACCTGGGTCTCCCCGGTGCGCCGGTCCACCGCCAGCACCAGGCCGTGCCCCTGCGAGCGGCGCAGCGCCGTGATCAGCGGGCCGCCGTCGGACCAGCGCACCGTGCCCAGGTACGGGTAGATCTCGCGGTCCCAGTGCACGTCGACCCAGCCGCCGTCGAGGTCCAGCAGGTGCAGCGAGATCTGCTCGCCGCTGCGGCGGGTGGCCAGGATGCTCTCCCCGTCCGGAGCCCACCACCAGCCGGTACGCCGCTCGAAGTAGCAGGCGTGCGGATCGGCCTCGCCCCAGCGCACCCCGTCCGGCTCGCCTGCCAGCAGCTCGTCGGACGTCCCGGCGGCCACCCGCAGGGTGCCCTCGTGCAGGTAGGCGATGCGGCGGCCGGTCGGGTCAGGTCGCGCGGCGGCGACCGGGCCCGGTGTGGACACCACGGACGTTCCGTCGGCGTCGCGACGATGCAGGCGACCGCCCGACGTCCAGACGACTACGGTGCCGGTGCGGTCGAAGGCGAAGTCGTCCACCGCCTCGGCCACGGTATGGACCCGGCCCGAAGCCGGTTCACACACGTCCAGCACATGATCATGCAGGTGGCCCACCCGAAGGCCGTCAGCACTGACGGCTATGCGGTGGCCAGGCCCCGGACCGTCAGGCTGCTGCGCCTCCATGGCCGCGATGCTATCGACGCAGGAGGCAGGCGCGTGGCGGTTTGCCTGATGCGGGCTAGAGTGACCGGGTGGCTCGCAGCATCCTGTTCGTTCACGCGCATCCCGACGACGAGTCGATCGGCACCGGCGCGACCATGGCTCACTACGCTGCGCAGGGCGCACACGTCACCCTGGTGACGTGCACGCTGGGCGAGGAGGGTGAGATCCACGTGCCCGAGCTCGCCCAGCTGGAGGCCGCACAGGCTGACCAGCTCGGCGGATACCGGCTGACGGAGCTGCGGAGCGCGCTGGCCGCGCTGGGCACCATCGACGCCCGGATGCTCGGCGGCGCGGGCCGCTACCGCGACTCCGGCATGATGGGCACGCTCGCCAACGAGCACCCGCGCGCCTTCTGGGGCGCGGACCTCGAAGAGGCGTCGATGCACCTGGTCGAGATCATGGACGAGGTGCGGCCGCAGGTCGTCGTCACGTACGACGCGAACGGCTTCTACGGCCACCCCGACCACATCCAGGCGCACCGCGTCGCCATGCGCGCCTCGGAGATCGCCGCCGAGCGCGGCTTCGGCCCATCCAAGATCTACTGGACGGCGATGCCGCTCAGCGTGCTCAAGGCCGGGGTCGAGGCGCTGGCCGACTCGACGGACAACCCGTTCGCGGCGGTCACCGACGTGGCCGACTTCCCGTTCGGCACGCCGGACGAGGAGGTCGCGGCCTGCATCGACGGCTCCGACCACCACGACGCCAAGGTCGCAGCGCTCAAGGCGCACGCCACCCAGATCCCGGAGACGTCCTGGCTCTACTCCATCGCCGGCAACTTCGGCCAGGAGTTCATGGGCGTCGAGCACTACACGCTGGCGCACGGGGTGCGCGGTCGCGGCGACGGCCCGTACGGGTGGGAGACCGACCTGTTCAGCGGCCTGCCCGACGGCTCACCCGCCGCGCGGTGAGGCTGCTCGACTTCGCCCTGCGCGGGGCGGGGGCGGTGCTCGCGATCTTCCTCGGCGGGGCGTCGGCGGTACTGGAGGCCGTGTACACCCCGTACCGCATCGGGGGGTGGCCCGCGGTGTGGCTGGTGCCGGTCGCGTTCGGTGTCGGGGTGTTCCTGGACTGGTTCGCCCGCACCGCCACCGGGGCGGCTTGGGGCTGGTGGCTGCCCGCCGTGCCCTGGTTCCTCATCATGATCTTCGCGGTGGGCGGCACGCAGGAGGGCGACCAGATCGCCTCGACCTGGCTCGGCCTGCTGGTGCTCGCCGCGGGCGGCATCGGCTTCGTGGGCCCGGCGGCCTTCCGCGCGGGCCGGCGCACCACCGCGCCCCGGCCGCGCGCCGCCGCCCCGCAGCTCACCCACCAGCCCTGACCGGTCACGCGCCGAGGCTGTCCAGGCGCGTGACCACGTTCTGGTACGCCGTCGACGGCACCCGCTCGGTGCTGGTGAACGGCCGCTCGATCTGGTGGATCGTGAACAGCAGCAGCGTGATCATGCCGACCACGGCGGTGGTCATGGCGAGCTGCGTGCCGAGGCTGTCGAAGCGGAAGAACAGGATCGGCATCCCCGCCAGCAACGCGCCGAACAGCAGCGCGAACCAGGTCACGTCGCCGATCCGCTTGTCGGCCAGGGCGAGCCGGTCCTCACGGGCCTGCATCACCGCGTGCACGGTGGCCTCCGCCGACTCGCTGTCCGGCGGCACCGGCACCCGCGCCGTCGCCGAGCGCAGGTTGCTCAGCACCGTCCAGCCCTGCTCGCCGACCGGTTCCCCGGCCCGCATCCGGGGCAGCTCCTGCTCCAGGATCTCGCGCAGGTAGGCGCGTGACAGCGCCTGGATCTCGGCCCGCACCTCGGGCGGCCCCGTCTCGGCTGCCCAGGCCACCGACTGCACGGCCTGGGCCTCCCGGTACGTCGCATCGCGGGCGTCGTTGCCGATCTGCCACACGTCGATGAAGACGAACGCGGCGACCACGGCGTACAGCGTGCCGGTCATGGAGAACACCACGCTGAGCACGTCGTGGATGTCGGGGCGGCGGTCCGGCGGCCAGGAGCGGCGGATCAGCACCACGGCCAGGGCCGCGATGCTGCAGATGGCGAGAAACCACAGGAGACCGCTCGCGTACGCCCGCATGAGTCCTCCAAAACAGTATTAGCCCAAACAGGGCGTTTAGGGCTATACAAGATGCTATGCGTGCGACGTCCAGATTTCGACCCCTCGCTGTCGGGCTGTTCCTGGCCACGGCAGTCGCCCTCCCATCGGGGATCGCGCTGCTCGCATCCGACGCCGCGCTGGGAAACGCGGCTGCGCCGCCCGGTGAGCTGCTGCAGGTGCGCTCCGCCGTGCCCAACGCACCGTCCGAGCTGGTCAGTCTGAATCCCGACACCGGCGCGATACGCCGCCGGGTCTGGCTGCAGTACACCGTCAACGCGATCGGGTACGACCCCGCGCAGCGAGTGCTCTACGGCATCGCCGCCCGGTTCCGGCTGATGCCGCTGGGCGGCGGCGGGCACCTCGTGGCGATCCGTCCGGATGGGACGGTCACCGACCACGGGCCGGTGCGCGGCACCCCGCCCGCAGTGCCCGTGGAAAGCGCGAACGCCGGTGCGATCGTCGACGGGGAACTTCTGCTGGCGGCCGGGGGACGGCTCATCGGCCTCAATGTGCGGGCCGGGTCGGCGACCTTCGGGCGGGTCACGCGCGACGTGGCACTGTCCGCGCCGATGTCCGTGGCGGACTGGGACTACGACCCGTACCGGCAGGCACTGCTGGGCGTCGATCCGTCCTGGCCGTCGCCGCGGCTGATCGCGGTCGACCCGGTGACCGGCCAGGTCAGCGCGAGCGGACTCAGCGGTGACCTGCGGCGCGGTGGATCCTATGGTTCAGCCGCGCTGATCGGCGACTCGCTGTACGTCGCCGGCAACGGCATGGCCCGCCCCCTGCGGCAGTACCGCGTCACGCTGTCCACCGGCGAGGCCACCCTGCTGGCCGCCACGCAACCGGTGTACCAAACCGACGCGGCCTGGCTGCCCACCGCCCCGAGCCCGTCGCCGTCCCCCAGCCCGTCACCGTCCCCGAGCCCTTCGCCCAGCCCGAGCCCATCGCCGTCTACGAGCCCGAGTCCCAGCCCTTCGCCTAGCCCGTCCCCGAGCCCATCGCCATCGCCGAGCCCAAGTCCGTCGCCGTCCCCAAGCCCGAGTCCGTCGCCGAGCCCGTCTCCGTCTCCGAGTCCGTCTCCGAGCCCGTCTCCGTCTCCGCGTCCGTCTCCGAGCCCGTCTCCGTCTCCGCGTCCGTCTCCGAGCCCATCGCCGTCTCCAAGCCCGTCGCCGTCGCCGTCGCGGAGTCCCTACGGGTCGCCGCGGCCGTCGCCTTCGCCCAGTCCCAGCCCGATGCCGTCGCCGTCGGTCTCGCCGTCGCCGAGCCCATCGCCGTCGCCCGCTGTGGTGCCGGTGCCGGAGCCGTTGGCGCCGCCGGAGCCGCCCGAGGAGCCGAGTCCGTCACCGGAACCGCCGCCGCCTCCAGCGCCGAGCCCGGCGCGGCGGCCGGTAGTGATCGACCCGGAGCCGGTACGGCATACCCGCGACCCGGTGGAGACCGGCCGGAACACGGTCGTGATCTTCATCCTCGGGCTGTCCGGCACCCGCCTCCTGCTCGCGGCCCGCCGCCGCCGACGCTGACCCGCCGCCCCCACCTGCGCAACTCTTAAAGAGTCGCCGTCTCGGAGCCCTCCGGACGCCGCGACTCTTTAAGAGTTGCGGCATGGGAGGGGGGCTCGGGGCGGGGTCAGGTGCTCGGGTGGCGGGTGGGCTGCGCGGTGCAGGCCGCACCTATCGCTTCCACCATGGCCAGGTCGGCGGGCAGCATGCCGGTGGCGCGTACGCCCTGGAGGGTCAGGTCGATCTGGTGGTCCAGGGCGGCGATGGTCCGCGCCCGGTCGGGTGTCATCGCGCCGCGGTAGCCGGACAGGCAGCAGTCGCGCAGCATGCCCATGGTTCGCAGCAGCGGGATGACCACGCTCGGGTGGGGCGCGGCGTAGTGCCGCAACTGGTTGAAGGCGTGCGCGACGTATTCGGTGTGGTCCAGATCACACGGGGTCAGCAGGGTGCGGCCCTCCCGGTCGCGCATGGCCTGGGTGGGGCACTCGGCCAGCAGCAGCGGGCGCATGACCGAGCCGATACGCAGGATGACCTCGACGGCCGTCGTCGGGTCGTTGACGGCGGCGGACAGCGCCCGCAGTCCCACGTCGGTGAGCTGGCGCAGGCCGAAGTCGATGTCCTGCTGCATGGTGCGGGCCACGCCGATGATGACCGCCTCGGCGACCAGGCGGGCCGAGGTGGCCTTGTCCTCAGGCGGCGGCCACATGGTGACCAGCGGCGTGCCCGCGGTGATGAACGCCCCGACGCGGGTCTCCAGCCGTACCACCGTGTCCGGAGGCACGGCCGCGACGATGGCGCGGCGGCTGAGCTGCTGCACCCAGCCGTCGGTGACGGCGGTGACGATGAGCGGCGGGCCGAGGGAGCCGACGTCGGGCGGGTCGACCGGCTCGCCGACCTTGACGCCGATGCGCGGCCCGTACGGCAGCTCGCCGATGAGGCTCTGGGTCTCCCGGGCGACCCGCTGCACGATCCGGCCGACGTACTGGTTGCGGCTGATCCGGTCCAGGTAGACGACGATGGCGATGACCGAGAGCAGGGTGAGCAGCAGGGCGACGCCCACGGTCAGCGGGGGCGCGTGGTCGGCGGCGGTGTCGATGCGCGCCAGCGCCAGCACGCAGAACGCGAATGTGCTGAGCAGCAGGCCGACGAGCACCTGGCCGTGCCTGTCGCGCCAGAAGCCGCGCAGCACGCGCGGTGAGAACTGGCCGCTGGCCAGCTGCAACGAGACCACCAGCAGCGAGAAGACCACACCGGCCGTCGTGATCATGGCACCGGCGATGATGCCGAGCAGGGTCACCGCCACGTCCGGCGTGAAAGTGATCACTTCGCTCGGGTTGACCATGTAGCGCTCGTCGATCTCCGCGAGCACCATCGCCAGGACCATGGCAACCGCGAGCATCATGATCGGCAGGAACAGCAGGCTCTCCGCCAGGCGGTCGCTCAGCGCCCGGGAGCGCAGGCGGCGTACGTGCGGGGCGACCTCGTGTTCGTAGTGGGCCGCCGTCCCACTGTCCCCATCTCGGACAAAGCCCTCCATTAGCCACCATTTTCTCGTATGTGGGTGACTTTCATATAACGCGCTAACCTTGCCGATCAACGTCTCCCACCAATGATGATGAGGTGCCGTCTTGTCCGTCGCCCCCGTACCCCACCGACGCTGGCTGATCGCGGGTCTTGCCTCCGTGCTCGTGCTCACCGTGTCCGGGGCCTTCGCCGGTCACGCATTCAGCGCGGATGTGCCCCGCGGCGCGAAGGTGCTCGGCATCGCCATCGACGGCACCACCGAGCAGGCCGCCGACGCCCTGCGCACCGGACTGGCGGGCCGGGGCGACCAGCTGGCCGCGCCGCTGACCGTACGCATCGGGGACAAGACCGCCACCGTGCAGCCGCAGGACGTCGGCCTGGCGGTCGACGTGGACGCCACCGTCGCGGCGGCCGTGTCCCGTGGCCACAACCCGTTCGCCTCGCTCTTCGGCGGCGACGAGGTCCCGCCCGTGGTCACCGTGGACGAGGCGCGCCTGGCGAGCGCCCTGGCCCCCGCCGCGAAGCAGTCCGGCGCGGCGATGACGCTGCCTGCCGTAACCTTCGACGGGACGACGCCCAAGCCGGTGTACCCGAAGGCCGGTCGCGGGCTCGACCCGGCGCAGGCGGCCGACGCGGTGCGCGACGGCTGGCTGCGCCGGCCCGAGGTCGAGGTGAAGCTCGGCGAGAAGAATCCGGTCAGCTCGAAGGCCGACGTCGACCGGATGGTCGCCGAGGTGGCCACCCCGGCGGTCTCCGCGCCGGTGACCGTCACCACGCCCAAGGGCTCGGTGACCGTGTCCCCGAAGGCCATCGCGGCGAGCCTGGTGATCAGCTCGGACGCCAAGGGCGAGCTGTCCAGCCGGGTCGACGAGAAGAAGCTGCGCAAGGCCCTGGGCAAGGACCTCACCAAGGTCGAGGTGCAGCCAAAGAACGCCACCATCGACGGCTCCGGCGGTGTCCCGCAGGTCGTGGCCGCCAGCGGCGGTTCGCTGGTGGACACCGCCAAGCTCGCCGCCGACCTGATGCCGGTGCTCCAGCGCGGCAGTGACCGCACCGTCGCCGCCGGGATCACCGACGTCAAGCCCGCGACGACCACCGGCGACCTCGCCGAGCTGGGTATCAAGGAGCAGGTCTCCAGCTTCACGACGTACTTCACCGGCGGCCTGAGCAACCCGCGCAGCAAGAACATCGTGCAGATCGCGAAGGAGGTCGACGGTGCGATCGTGCGGCCGGGGGAGACCTTCTCGCTCAACGGGCACACCGGTCCGCGCGGCTACGCCGAGGGCTACTTCGACGCGCCCGTGATCATGGACGGCAAGCTGGTCCCGGGCGTCGGCGGCGGCGCGTCGCAGTTCACCACGACCATCTTCAACGCCTCGTACTACGCGGGCATGAAGGACGTCGAGCACAAGCCGCACTCGTACTACTTCACCCGGTACCCGGCCGTCATCGAGTCGACCATCATGTACCCCACGCTGGACCTCAGGTTCACCAACACCACCCCGTACGGCGTGCTCATCGACACCTCGCACACCGACAGCTCGGTGACGGTCAGCATGTGGTCGACCAAGGTCTACGACAGCGTCACCACCCAGTACGACCCCAAGCGCGACATCACGCAACCGGAGAAGATTTCCCTCGAGGACGGCCCGACCTGCATCGCTACTGAGGGTAGTCAAGGTTTCACTCAGGACGCCTGGCGTATCTTCCGCAAGGACGGTAGAGAGATCAAGCGGGAGAAGTTCACCTGGCGGTATAACGCTGAGCCACAGTTCGTGTGCGAGGCGAAGAAGCCGCCGTTGACTGCCAAGCCCTGAGGAGGCTTCGATGAAGGAGCGGTGGCTGCCGGTAGGCGTGATCGCCGGCGTGCTGTTCGTAATCAATGTGGTCGCCCGGTGGGTGGCCAAGGGCATTGACGATCCGGACACGGAAGCCACGGCGGGATTCGTCGCACTCGGTGCGATCGGGCTCGTGTTCTTCGCGATGGCGCTGTACTGGGGGCGCGTACGCCCCTGGTCGCGGGTGGTCGCCGACCTGGCCGCCGCGGCCGTCGTGGGTTGCCTGCTGAGCATCCTCGTCGGCCCGTTCCTGGCCGGGGAGAGCCCGTTCGTGAACGGCGCGGGCGCGTTCTTCCAGCAGGTCTGGGTCTACGGCGCGATCTTCGCCGTCGGCGTCGGCCTGGGCATGGTCGGCCTGATCGCGTTCGCGGCCGACTACCGCGCCAAGCAGCTCAAGCTCTTCGCCGAGCGCACCAAGTCCCACCCCCGCCGCGTCTAACCCGAAGGAAGGGCACCTTCCCAACGCCCATGCGTGGTGGAAGGTGCCCTTCCTCGTGCCTGAACCGGCGGTGAGCCGCGCTGCCGAGTGCCGGGACCGCCCCGCGAGAGCGTCAGCGGAGCTGGTAGCGGGTGTAGCGGTGGTGGCGGGTGAAGCCGAGCTTGGCGTACATGGCCAGGGCTGCCGCATTGTGCGACTCGACCTGGAGGAACGCGTCGGTCGCGCCGCGCTGGACGGCCCAGCGGGCCAGCACGCCCATCGCCTCCCCGGCCAGGCCGCGGCGCCGGGCGGCGGGAGCCGTCTCCACGCCGAAGACGCCCAGCCAGCGGCCGCCGCCGGTGACGGTGCCCCGGGCCCGCGCCAGCAGCGCCCCGCTCTCGTCGTACCGGTGAGCGAAGACCAGGTCCGGCACCGCCGTCAGCACGTGCAGCGCCGCCTCGGGCAGCGGTCCCCGGTCGTCGGCCACCATCGCCAGGAAGCCGGGCGACATGGCCGGGCTGAGCTCGAACGCCTCCCCGTCCGGCGTCGCCGCGATCAGCTCGCCGAGCGCGCACACCTGGACATCGGACGTGCACTCGGCGTGCCAGCCCGCCTTGATCAGCTCGCGCTCGACGCTCGCGGCCAGCGGCAGCGGCACGTCGACCTGCGGCGGAAGGCCCTGTCGGCGGTAGAAGGCGACGACCGCGTCCAGCGCTGCCGGCAGCGGCAGGCCGGGGTCGCCGACGGGCAGCGCGGAGTTGGCCCGGCCGGTGTAGCCACCGGCGGCTCGCAGCCGCCACGCGCCCAGTTCCTCGACGACCGGCGGCGGCCACGCCTCGGCGGCGGCCAGCTCCAGGGCCGCGATCTCCCGCGCGGTCGGACCGCGCCGCGCGGGCACGACCTTGGCCCGGTGCACCTCGGCCAGCGGCACGACGACCAATCCGTGGGACGTCGCGACGGTGAGGGACGCGTCCCCGAACGCGGTGAGATCGCCCAGGACATCGGTGAACTGAGGGCGATCACCCACGATTCCGGCGTATCTGCGTACCACTACGCGGGACCCGAGATCACTCTTAGCCAACACTGACTACCTACCTCCCTCACCCGGATACTAGGCTTTGACTTGGCCGCGTGGAGCGGCGGAACGTGCACTGTCATGTTCCGTATGAGAGTGCGTGGAGGGACGACCCGTGACCTACATCATCGCCGAGCCGTGCGTCGATGTGCTCGACAAGGCCTGCATCGAGGAGTGCCCTGTCGACTGCATCTACGAGGGCAACCGCATGCTCTACATCCACCCGGACGAGTGCGTCGACTGTGGTGCGTGTGAGCCGGTCTGCCCGGTGGAGGCGATCTTCTACGAGGACGACGTGCCAGAGCAGTGGCGCGACTACACCACCGCGAACTACGAGTTCTTCAACGAGCTCGGCTCTCCCGGTGGCGCCTCGAAGATCGGAAAGATCAGCGCGGACGCCGCGTTCGTCGCGGCTCAGCCCGCCAAGGAAGGCGACCACTGAGCACGCCGGTTTCCGGTGCAGGCCGGCGGAGGATCTCCGCCGGCCTGCCCGACTTCCCCTGGGATCTGCTGGAGCCGTCGAAGCGCCGTGCCGCAGCGCACCCTGACGGCATCGTGGACCTGTCCATCGGCACCCCGGTCGACCCGGTCCCCGCGGTCGTCCGCAAGGCGCTGGCCGAGGCGTCCGACGCCCCCGGCTACCCGCTGACGGCGGGCACCGCCGACCTCCGACAGGAGATCACCGCCTGGACGGCCCGGTCCTGCGGGGCCGCGCCCGGTTTCGGCGTGCTGCCGACGATCGGCTCCAAGGAGCTGGTGGCCTGGCTGCCCACCCTGCTCGGTGTCGGCGCGGGCGACACCGTCGTCATCCCCGAGGTCTGCTACCCGACGTACGAGGTCGGCGTGCGGCTGGCCGGTGCGCGCGTGCTGCGGGCCGACGCCCCTGTCGCGGGGGAGCGCCCCGCCCTGATCTGGATCAACTCGCCCGGCAACCCGCACGGCCGGGTCGCGTCCGAGGCCGAGCTGCGCGGCTGGCTCGCGTACGCCCGCGAGACCGGCGCCGTGCTGGTCAGCGACGAGTGCTACCTGACCCTGCCGTGGACCGCGACGCCCGTGTCGGTGCTGTCGCTGTGCGACGGCGACTACACCGGGGTGCTGGCGGTCCACTCGCTGTCCAAGCGGTCCAACCTGGCCGGTTACCGGGCCGGCTTCGTCGCCGGTGACCCGGAGCTGGTCGGCGAGCTGCTGGCGGTACGCAAGCACGCGGGCATGATCATGCCCGCGCCGGTGCAGGCCGCGATGATCGCCGCCCTGGCCGACGAGACCCACGTGGACGAGCAGCGGGCCCGCTACGCCGCCCGCCGCGAACTGCTGCGGGGGGCGTTGCTGGGCGCGGGGTTCACCATCGGGCACTCCGAGGCCGGGCTCTACCTGTGGGCGACCCGCGGCGAGGACTGCTGGGCGACCGTGGACGCGCTGGCCGAGCTGGGCGTGCTGGTCGCGCCGGGAGCGATCTACGGACCCGGCGGCGCGAAGCACGTCCGCGTGGCGCTCACCGCCACCGACGAACGCGTCCGCGCGGCCGTCGCCCGGCTCGCCTGACCGGTCGCCGCCCCGTCAGCGGGCCGGGATGCGGTGCGGGGCCAGGCGTTCCAGGAAGGCCCGGTTGGCCTCCCAGCCGTCGACCTGCGGCGGGTCCGTGCCGAGCCAGACCGGCTCCGCGGCGGGGTACGCGTGCAGCTGCTCGTCGACCCCCGCCCGGCTGATGACCACGCACGCCTGCCGGTGCCGTGAGGCGAGCACGCACAGCCGTCCCGCCTCCAGGTGGAACGCGCTGGCGTCGCGCCGCCCGCTGAGCGGATGCCAGGCCAGCACCACCTCGTACTGCCGTCCCTGCAGCCGGTTGGCCGTGTCGACGGTGACCCCGGTGACGCCCCGGCGCTGCAACGCGGCTTCCACGTGCGCCTTCTGGTCCCGGTGCACCACGCCCACGGCGACGTCGGCCCGGCTCAGCGGGCGCGGCCCCGACGGGTCCACCGTGGACACGTCGGCCGTGACGAGCTGGTGGGCCAGGTCGGCGATGGTCGCGACCAGCGCCGGGTCGGTGCGCGGCACGTGCGCGGCGGGCAGTTCCAGCAGCGCCCAGCCGTGCTCGGCGGCGTGCGCCAGCGCGGGGTGGGCGAGGCTGGCCAGTTCGAGCCGCCGGTCGCTCGGCGCGGCTCCGGCGGTGAACGCGCGGGTGTAGAACGCGTCGGAGATGACCGGTGCGGTGTGCGGGGCCAGCCGCCAGCTCACCGGCAGCGGGATGACGGGCGTGTCCGGGTGGTTGCGCAGCAGCGTGCCCGCCGCGGTGTCCAGCGGCCAGGTGGCCAGCGAGCGCACCGAGTGCTCGTCGGCGACCGTGAACGGGGCGAGCTGCCCCGGGTCGCCGACCAGCAGCAGCCGGTCGAACAGGTGCCCGACGCGCACCAGTGCCGCCGCCGACATCTGGTACGCCTCGTCGATGACGCCGAGCGGCCAGGTGCGCTCGTCGGCCTTGACGTACGCCCATTTCGCGGCGGTGCCGACGATGACGTCGCAGCCGCCCAGCTCGCCGAGCTTGGTGCCGGTGCGCACCTTCTGCCGGGGCCAGCCGGCCGGCGGCGTCCACTCCTGGCCGTGCAGGCGGCCGGTGGACAGCCCGGCTCCGGCGAGCGCGATCACGAGGTCGTCGGCCTGGTCGTTGGTCTGCACCACGATCGGCACGTGCTCGCCGACGGCGACCAGCCGTTTCGCGAGTTCGCGGACCAGTGTCGACTTGCCCGCGCCGGGCGGGGAGTCGACGACGACGGCGCGGTCGGTGCCGCGTACCCGATTCCAGACCTCTTCGATCGCGGCCTCGTGCCGCGCTCCGGCGCTGGTCACCAGCCACCTCGCGAATCGCCCGACGGTACCGCGCCGCTCGGCGCGGTCGTGCTGCCTGACGCGGCCGGGCTGGCCGGGGTGACGGTGCTGTCGGGGACGGCGCGGGGTTCCGGGACGCGCCCGGCCGCCCCGTCCGCCGGTGGCGGTGCGGTGGTCGCGGCGGTGGTGGCCGTGGTGCCCAGGACCACGTCGGTGTCCAGGTCGTCGTCGAGTTCGGGTTCGGGGGCGGGCTTCGGGCGCGACGAGCGGGTCGGCCAGGGCAGCTCGTCGGGCAGGTTGTCGGGGAAGTACTGCAGCGGCCCGAACGGGGCGAGCACCACCTCGGTGTCGGTGTCGGGCAGCAGGCCTAGCTTGGGCCGGGTCACCGCACCGCTGGTCACCATCAGCTCGACGGTGTCGTCGGTGGCCGCGCGGACGACCATGCCGACCTTGCCCCACCACAGGTCGGTGCCCGCGGGCCGGTCGAACGCGGCCGAGGTGCGCACCCACAGCAGGGGGCGCAGCACCGACCGGCCACCGGCGTTGACCACCGTGTGCTCGGGGTCGCGCTTGATGACGACCCCGGCGACGGCCTCGCCGGTGGCCAGGTAACGCGCCATGACCAGCGGATCGTCCAGCGCCATCTGCCGTTCCAGGGCGGCCGTGCGGGTCTCCAGCTCGTGCAGGAAGCGGTACGCGGGCACGTCGGACAGCCGCGCGCTGAACGACACCGTGCCCGCCAGCACCCGTTCCCGGTGCCGGGTCCACGACCAGCGGTCCGACTCCCACCGTTTGGCGACGTGCTCGCCCGGCGGCAGCATCCGCACCAGGTCGATCGCCGCCCAGGTGTCGCGCCAGGGCCCGGCCAGCACCTCGGCGGCGGCCAGCTTGAGCCGCCGCACGTCGCCCTGCTCCTTGGCCCGTTCCAGGGCGGGCCGCAGCACGACGGCGTCCCAGGCCGGGTCGCTGGCGGGCCCGGCGGGGGGCATCGCCTCGGCGTCGCGGGCGGCCTGCCAGGCGTCGGTCCCGGCGGGCGGTTCGATCCAGGCCAGCAGGCGGCCCAAGTGGCCGTCCTCGGTGGGCAGCTGGCCGGTGCGCCAGTGCGCGGTGAGCAGGTCGGTCGCGGTCAGCAGCACGCTGGAGCCGGGCAGGTTGCGGCGGGAGGCGATCCAGCCCAGGTGCGCCCCGGCGGCGGCCAGCACCGGGTCGTCGAGGGAGCGCAGGTACTGCCCGAGCAGGCCGACCCAGTGCGCGGTCGCCTCGTTGGGCACGATCAGCTGCGGGGCGTCCACACAGCACAGGTCCACGTCCAGCTCACGGCCGCTGCCGGTGGCCCGGACGACGGGTTCGGTGACGGTGTAGCGGCTCAGGTAGGTGGCCAGGTCGCGGGCGAGCCCGCCGAGCGCGGCGAAACGCTGCGCCCGGTCGCGCGGTTCGGCGACGGTCAGCAGCTTGGGGGAGTCGCGGAACGAGCCGTAGCGGATCGCGACCGGGGCGGACGGTTCACCGGCCAGGTGGTATCCGGCCAGCAGCCAGGGCCGGGGGGACAGGTGCCGGTGCGCGCGCGAGGCGGCGGGCACCGCGCGGGCCTGCGACAGCGCCAGCAGTCGCTGGTAGACGTCGAGGCTCATGCGGTGCTCCCTCCGCCGACCGCCCAGCCGTACGCCGCCGCCGCGCGGGCCAGCTCGTCCGCGATGGCCTGCTCGGCCTCCCCGGACGGGGCACGCTCGCCGTGGGCCAGCGCGAGGGCGTGCGCGGCGATCCCGACGGGGCCGCACAGGTTCGCCGCCGCGCCGCCCGCGCGGGCGACCGTGCCGGTGCGCTCGGCCTCGACCCGGCAGTGGGTGTACATCGGACAGCTCGGGCAGCCGTCGCCGAACCGCGCGTCGACCTCGGTCAGGGCCGTGACCAGCGCTTCCCCGGCCAGCGGGGTGCGCAGCCGGGCGGGCAGGCCACCGGCGTCGAGCCGGTCAAGCGACCAGGCCAGCCGCCGCACCTGGGGCGCGACGTCGAGCAGGGTGCCGACCGGGGCCAGGCCGAAGTTGCGCGGCAGCACCAGCAGGCAGCGGCTGCTGATCCGCTCCGGCACGGGTGCGGCCTGCCGCAGCGCGGCCACCACGACGGCCAGCTCGCGGGCGGTCCCGGCGACCTTGGCCGGGTCGGCGTGGCCGTCCAGGCAGGCGTACGACCTGATCTCGACCGGGTACAGCGATGTGTCGTCACCGGCCAGCACGACGCGTTCGGGGGTGACGGGCAGGCCGCCCAGGCGCAGCCGCGGCCCGCGCCAGACCCACAGGCCCGCGCCGACCGGCAGTTCCGCCGTCTCGACAGCCTCGGTGGCCTCGATGCCGAGGTGTGTGCCGACCAGTTCGGGCAGCCGGGCCGTGGCCAGGTGAGTGAACGTGCCGTCGCGCTCCCGGGCGTACGGGCTCTGCCCGCCGGGCGGCGAGCCGATCGCCTCGGCCAGCAGCCCGAGGTCGACCTGCGCGGCGTCCAGGGCCTGCCGCCGACGGCAGCCGGGCGCGTCGAGCAGCCCGGCTATCCGTCGCGGATCCAAGGAGGTTCTCCCAGCGTGGGGGTCAGATCAGTCGTTGGCGTGCAGCGCCGCGTTGAGCACGATGCCGGTGCCGGTACGCGGCCGGGCCTCGACGGCACCGGTCACCGAGTTGCGCAGGAACAGCACGTTGGACGCCCCGGACAGGGTCGCGGCCTTGACGACCTCACCGGTGGCGACCAGGGTGACCTTCGTGCCCGCGGTGACGTAGCACCCGGCTTCGACCACGCAGTCGTCGCCGAGCGAGATGCCGATGCCCGCGTTCGCGCCGACGAGGCTGCGCTGCCCGACGCTGATGGTCTCCTTGCCGCCGCCGGACAGGGTGCCCATGATGGACGCGCCCGCGCCGATGTCGGAGCCCTCGCCCACCACGACGCCCGCGGAGATGCTGCCCTCGACCATGGAGGTGCCCAGCGTGCCCGCGTTGAAGTTGACGAAGCCCTTCTGCATGACCGTGGTGCCCGAGGCCAGGTGGGCGCCGAGGCGCACCCGGTCGGCGTCGGCGATGCGCACGCCCGCCGGCACGACGTAGTCGGTCATCCGGGGGAACTTGTCGACGCCGTACACGGCCAGGTGGCGGCCTGCGGCGCGCTCGATCAGGCGCAGCTCGTCGACGCGGTCCGGCGGGCACACCCCGGCCGAGGTCCAGGCGTTGTTCGGCAGCAGCCCGAAGATGCCGTCGAGGTTGGCCTCGTGCGGCTGGACGAGGCGGTTCGACAGCAGGTGCAGGCGCAGGTAAGCGTCGGCGGTGTCGCGTGGCGGCGCTGCCAGCGTCGGGATGACCACGTGCACCCGCTCGGTGCGCAGGCCGGGCAGGGCGGGCTCGGCGCCCTTGAGGTCGAGCGCGGATACGCCGCAGATGTCGAGGCCGAGCTGGCCGGCGGGGAACCACACTTCGAGGGTCTGGTCGCCGCTGACGGTGGCGAGACCGAAGCCCCAGGCGGGCCGGTCGGAACGTGTGCTGCTCACGGTGTCTACGCTACCGGTATGCCGAACCCGCTGACGCCGCAGGTGCTCGCCGATCCCATCGCGTCGACCCGTGCCCTGGTCGACATCGAGTCCGTCTCCGGCAACGAGAAGGAGATCGCCGACGCGGTGCAGCAGGCCCTGGAAGGCTGCGCCCACCTGCGGGTGGAACGGCTCGGCAACAACGTGATCGCGCGTACCGAACTGGGCCGTGACCAGCGCGTCGTCCTGGCCGGACACCTGGACACGGTGCCGCTGGCGGACAACTTCCCGTCCACCGTGGACGACAAGATCATGTGGGGTTGCGGCACCTCCGACATGAAGAGCGGCACCGCCATCGCCCTGCACCTGGCGGCGACCTGCCCGGCTCCCCGCTACGACGTCACGTACTTCTTCTACGAGTGCGAGGAGATCGAGGCCGCCCGGAACGGCTTGAAGATCATCGGTGACCAGCGGCCGGAGCTGCTGGAGGCCGACTTCGCGGTGCTGCTGGAGCCGACGTACGGCATCGTCGAGGCGGGCTGCCAGGGCACCATGCGGGCGCGGATCCGCACCAGCGGCGTACGCGCGCACGCGGCCCGGTCGTGGCTCGGCGACAACGCCATCCACAAGGCCGGTGAGGTCCTGCGGCGGCTGTCGGACTACCGGGCGCGCGAGGTCGAGATCGACGGCTGCCGGTATCGGGAGGGCCTGAACGCGGTGGCCGTGCACGGCGGCGTGGCCGGCAACGTGATCCCCGACGCCTGCGAGGTCGAGGTGAACTTCCGGTTCGCCCCGGACCGCTCGGTGGAGCAGGCGGCGGCGCACCTGCGCGAGGTGTTCGGCGGATACGAGATCGAGATCACGGACGCCGCTCCCGGCGCGCTGCCGGGCCTGTCCGCGCCGCCCGCGGCGGAGTTCCTGGCCCTGACCGGGGCGACGCCCGCCGCGAAGCTGGGCTGGACGGACGTGGCGCGCTTCGCGGAGCTGGGCATTCCGGCGCTCAACTTCGGGCCGGGCGATCCGAACCTGGCGCACAAACGCGACGAGCACGTGGAACTCGACAAGATCGAAGCCGGAGCGGACCTACTGCGCCGCTGGCTGGCCTAGCCAGGAGCCCGTCGCAGCGGCCGCTCGGTGTACATCCGGAGCGAAGCGCAGAAAGGACGTCCGACCAAGGCCGCGGAGCGGGCTGCGCATGGCTCAGCGAGCCGCCGCGGGCTCCTCGACGGGCTCGAACTCCTTGGCGTCGACCACCATGGCGATGCGGCGGGCGTGCACGGTGGCGCGGATGCGCTGGCGCATCGCCTGCCGCTGGCGGAGCACCTCACTACGGCTCATCACATTCATCGCCTCCCTCGTCGTCGGCCTTATTCAATCGTTGCGGTATGACAACCTTGACGCCTCAGCATGGCGAAAAGTTGCGGAATCCGCTGGGAATTTGCTGCGGATCGGCGGGCCGCGTCGTCACGTAAACGATCTGGCCGGACTACGGTGATGCCATGACGCAAAGCAACAGTCGACCCGAACGGCACCGGGGCCCGGTGACCCTGCGCCGCGACTCGGTTTCCGCGGGCACCGCAGACCAGGCCCTGCTCGACTCGGCGGGGCGTCCGGATTGGAAGGTCCGCGACTCCTGGCGGACCCTGCGCATCCTGAGTGAGTTCGTCGAGGGCTTCGACACGCTCAGTGAGCTTCCCCCTGCGGTGAGTGTGTTCGGCTCCGCTCGCAGCGCCCCGGACTCGCCCGAGTGCGAGCTGGCGCAGCGGCTGGGTGCGGCGCTGGCGCGGGCCGGATACGCCGTGATCACCGGTGGTGGGCCGGGGGTGATGGAGGCGGCCAACCGCGGGTGCACCGAGGCGGGCGGGCTGTCTGTCGGCCTGGGCATCGAGCTGCCGTTCGAGCAGGGTATGAACGAGTGGGTCGACATCGGCATCGACTTCCGCTACTTCTTCGTCCGCAAGACCATGTTCGTGAAGTACGCCCAGGCCTTCGTGGTGCTGCCCGGCGGCATGGGCACCATGGACGAGCTGTTCGAGGCGCTCACCCTGGTGCAGACGGAGAAGGTCACCCGGTTCCCGGTGGTGATGATGGGCACGGCCTACTGGAGCGGCCTGCTGGCCTGGATGCGCGAGACCATGCTGACCGACGGCAAGATCAGTGCGGCGGACCTGGACCTCATCATCTGCACCGACGACGTCGACGAGGCGGTCGAGCACATCGCGCACGCTGACAAGACCCTCGCCGCCGAGCAGCAGGCCGTCCGCTCCTCCGGCGGCATCGCCGACTGAACCGCCCCGCCGACGCCGCCAAGCCGACGCCGCTCCGGCCGACGCCGCGCTGCCCGCGACGCCTCGGTGATGATCGCCGTTTCAGGCCGAAATCTGCGGTCCAACCGCACCTTCTGACCTGAAACGGCGATCATCACCGGAACCCGACGCTCGCCAGCGCGGGGGTCAGACGCGTTCGCTGAGGCGGTCGGCGGCGCGGTGCAGGCGGTTGTTGAGTTCGGCCTTGTGTTCCAGGATTTCGAGGTCGATCTCAGCGCGGCGTTTGCGGAGGACGGCTTCGCGCTCGGCGTACTCGGACTCGATGTCGTGGTTGAGGTCGCGCTCGGCGACCGCGAGCTGGGCGCTGACCAGCTTGTCGTACGTCGTGGAGCCGCCGACGAACTTCACCAGGATCGGCATGCAGTCGACCAGGATGAAGAAGATGCGTACGGCCCAGATGCCCACGGCCAGCACCCCGCTGGAGTCGGCCAGGTCGTGCAGTGCCCCGAGGCGCTCCAGCAGGCCGATGTTGCCCTGGTGGCTGCGCTCCTCGGCGACCCGTGCCTGGATCTTCGTCTCCCGTTCGGCCTCGAACTTCGCGTGCGAGGCGCGTGACGCCGACTCGAGTTCCGAGATCTGCGTACGCAGGTTGACCAGTTTCGCGCTGTTGGCGTCGAGCTGTCGGGTGCGTTTGAACGCGTCGGCCTCGGTGCGCAGGCGGCGGCAGTTCGGGCCTTCGCCGCGCTGCCCGGTCAGACCGGCCCCGGAGTCGCCGACGCACTCGCGCCGGGCCAGCTCGTTGATGCCGCGCAGCTGGCCCGTGTCCGCGTCGACGATCTTCTGCAGCTCGGCGGCGTCGGTGCGGCGCGCGGTCAGCTCGCGCTGGGTGGCGATGGGGGACTGGTCGAAGTTGAAGGTGTCGACGGCCTTGCAGTCGGCGGGCGCGGCGGGCTCCTGCGAGCCGGGCACCGGGTTGCACACCTTGAGCCGTCCGGCGAGTTGGGCCAGTGCCTCGGTGCGCTGGTCGGCGACGTGCTGGATGACTGCGGTCTCGAAGATGCGCAGCACCAGCGGCTCGGCGATGATGACGCCGAAGAAGAACGCCATGAGCACGCGCATCGCCAGCACCGGCACCCGGCGGAACCAGCCCTCGCCCAGGCGGCTGGAGACCAGCCAGCGGTCCACGTTCAGGATGAAGAGGAACCAGACCAGCACCGGGAAGACGGCCAGCCAGCTCGACGCGCCCATCGCCTGGGTGATCGCGAAGTACATGGAGATGGCCGCGATCGTCGCGGTGCCCAGCACCACCCCGCCGAGCGAGGTGTACCAGGCGCGCTCCTGCGGCACCCGGTCCAGCAGCCGCTCGTCGACCCCGGCCAGGACCCGCAGCCGCCGCCCGATCTGCGGCTTCGGCACCCGCCGCCGCCGCGGTGCGGGTTCGGTGGACTCTGCCGGGGGCTGCGCCTCGACGGTCGGCCGCACCTCGGTCGGCTGCGTTCCGGCAGGCGGTTCCTCAGCCGCGGGCGCCTCGTGTGACAGCGTGTCGTGCATGGGTCCCGCGGTGGGTTCGGGTGTTCGGCGCACCGGCACGGTGTCGTCCGGATCGGAGGGACGGGCGTGGCGGCCTGATGGATCGGCTTCCGGCTGGGCTGGTGGTTCCGAGGGGTACACGCCTAGCTCCCTGTCGATTGGTTGCGGTCCATCTTCCTGTCAACACACGCCTGTGTCTGTCCGGTGGTTGCCGGGGTCCGCCCCTAAGTGCGCCGTCGCGCGTCGCGGATCGACGCGGACCTTCGCAAGGAATTGCGCTGGGCGCGCAACAACCTAATGGCTACTTGTATTTGCCGTGCCAGCGTTACGAAAAGATTACGCAGAACCTTGTGGTAGCCGACACAGGGAATCTAAAGTCACCTACACCTCCTGGCGTCCGCTCCGCCTCGAGCGTCTCAGGCGTTCCATCGTTCCTCCGTTCCCTCCAGAAACGAGTCTTCGATGTCACGGAGCATCACAGGAGCTGCGGCGAGCACCCGCCGGCCCCGGCGGTGGGCCCCGATGGCGGTCGCCTCGGCCACCGTCGCGGCCGTCGGTCTCAGCCTCGTCGGCAGCGCCGGCACGGCACAAGCCAGCACCACCAGCGCCGCGCCCGTGGTGACGCGCGCCGCGCTCGACCCCGCGCTCGTCGCGGGCCGTGGCGCCAGCGTCAACTTCCTAGAGCAGGAAGCCGAGAACGCGGCCACCAACGGCACCCTCATCGGCCCGGACCGCACGGCCTACTCCCTGCCCGCCGAGGCGTCCGGCCGCAAGGCCGTCAAGCTGACCGGCGGCCAGTACGTGGAGTTCACGCTCCCGGCCGCGGCGAACGCGATCACCGTTCGCTACAGCATCCCGGACGCGCCGAACGGCGGGGGCATCACCGCCCCGCTGAACGTCACCGTCAACGGCAAGAACAAGCAGGTCATGACCCTGACCTCCGAGTTCTCCTGGCTGTACAACCAGTACCCGTTCAGCAACGACCCCACCGCGGGCCTGCTGCACGAGGACTGGTGGATCACCGAGTGCGCCTGCGTGCCGGCCTTCACCGACCCGAAGCCGGTCATCGCCACGCCGTTCCGCCCGATGCACTTCTACGACGAGCAGCGCCTGCTGCTCGGCAAGACGTACAAGGCGGGCGACAAGGTCCGGCTGACCGTCCCGGCGGGCAGCAACGCCGCCTGGACCGTCATCGACCTGCTCGACTCCGAGCTGGTCGGCAAGCCGCACGTGCGCCTGGTCGCGTCCAACGTGCTGGCGTTCGGCGCGGACCCGACGGGCCGCCGCGAGTCGGCCGACGCGTTCGACCGGGCCATCGCGTTCGCGAAGAAGTGGCACCTCAAGGTGTACGTCCCGCCGGGCGTCTACCAGGTCAACCGGCACATCATCGTCGACGATGTGACGATCGAGGGCGCGGGCAACTGGTACACGGTCATCAAGGGCAGCGAGGTCGCGCTCAGCGAGCCGGCCGAGGACGGCTCGGTGCACACCGGCGTCGGCTTCTACGGCAGGTACGCCGAGGACGGCGGCAGCAGCGACGTGCACCTGTCCGGCTTCACCATCCAGGGTGACGTCAGCGAGCGCATCGACACCGACCAGGTCAACGGCATCGGCGGCGCGATGAGCGACTCGACGATCGACGGCCTGTACATCCGCCACACCAAGGTGGGCATGTGGTTCGACGGCCCGATGGACAACATCAAGGTCACGAACAACATCATCGTGGACCAGATGGCCGACGCGCTGAACTTCCGCAAGGGCGTCACCAACTCGCTGGTGTCGAACAACTTCATCCGCAACACCGGTGACGACGGCCTGGCCATGTGGTCCGACGGGGTCGCCGACGCGAACAACGTCTACGACCACAACACCGTGCAGACCCCGTCGCTGGCCAACGGCATCGCGATCTACGGCGGCACGAACAACACGGTGTCGAACAACCTGGTCGCCGACCCGATCCGGGAGGGCTCCGGCCTGCACGCCGGTTCCCGCTTCGGCGCGACCGCGTTCGACGGGTACCTGAAGTTCACGAACAACACCGTGGTCCGGGCCGGCACGTACGAGCTGAACTGGAACATCGGTCTCGGCGCGATCTGGATCTACGCGCTCGACAAGACCATCGACGCGGACATCCAGGTGACCGGGGACCACTACCTCGACAGCACCTACAACGCGATCATGATGGTCAGCGAGTGGGGCGTGAAGGACCTGGTCCAGATCCGCGGCGTCAAGTTCAAGGACCTGCGGATCGACGGCACCGGCACCTCGGTGCTCAGCGGCCGGGTCGAGGGCGGCGCGTCGTTCGAGAACGTCGACGCCCGCAACGTCGGCGCGGTCGGCATCAACAACTGCGGTTCGTTCCACTTCACCCCGGCCGGTTCCGAGTTCGTGGTGACCGACCTGGGCGGCAACGACGGCGGCGGCACCACCGGCCCCTGGATGGCCTCCTGGGAGCTGCCGAACACCATCACCTGCGACGACCGCCCGCCGGTCGTCGTGCCCCCGGCGCCGTCGGCCTGGTGACGACGCCGCTGTAACCAGACCGGATGAAACACGGGCGGGCGTTCGAGTGCACAGACACCGGGCGCCCGACCGGAAATCCGGTACCCGCCCCGGGGCGGGACCCGAGCCGAGACCGGCTCAGGTCCCGCCCCGGGGCTGCTTGTACGCCGTATCGCGGCGGCCGGGTGACGCCCGTCCGGGGACCGTCGGGTGTCCGACATAGGTCGTGCGTTCAGTGAGGTCGCGCCATACCGACCGGACCCCTGTGCGGCCGGATGACCCCGCTTCTCGGCTCATTGGGTTATGGAGCGGTTCCCTGCCTGCGTGCGAGGGTGTAACCCGGCCACGATGAGGGGGATCATCCTATGCAGATCAGCAAGTCGCGGGTGCTCCGCTCGGTCGGCAGACTGGGCGTGGCCACCGCACTGGTGGCCGCCGGTGTCGCGGTGGGCGCTGCTCCGGCGCACGCCGTCGCCACCAACACGGTCGCCTTCTGGAGCATGGACGAGCCGAACGGCGCGACCACGCTCATCGACAGCAGCGGCAACGGCCGCAACGGCACCATCGGGTCGGACCTGACCACGGGCGTCGTGTACGCCGGTGCGACCGGTCACCGCTTCCCGGTGGTGCTGCCGGGCGAGATGGCCTACAAGCCGGGTCACATCAACCGGGTTCCGGCGCACAGCGACCTGAACCCCGACTCCGGCGACTTCTCGCTCACCATCCGCTACCGCAGCACCTACTCCTTCGGCAACATCATGCAGAAGGGCCAGGGCGCCACGGCCGGCGGCTACTGGAAGTTCGAAGCGCCGGGCGGCATCCCGCGCTGCCTGTTCCGGGGCGGCAACGGCGCCTCGCGGACCGGCTACGCCACCGAGTCGATCTCCGACGGGCAGTGGCACACCGTCACCTGCAACCGCACCTCCGCCTTCGTCGAGATGTACGTCGACGGGGTGCGCACCAGCCGCGCCAACGGCACGACCGGCAACATCGCCAACACCTGGCAGCTGTCGATCGGCGGCAAGGGCACGTGCGACGGCACCGAGATCACCTGTGACTACTTCATCGGTGACATCGACTACATCAAGATCCTGAAGGGCTCGGGCGGCGGCAACACCCCGCCCACGGCCGACCTCGACCCGTCCTGTACGGGACTGGTCTGCTCCTTCGACGGCACGGGCTCCTCCGACACCGGCGGCGCGGTCCAGAACTACGCCTGGAACTTCGGTGACGGCACCTCCGCCGACACCGACAGCGTGGGGACGGCGTCGCACACGTACGCGGCAGCGGGCACCTACAACGTCACGCTGACCGTCACCGACGACTCGGGCAGCACCGACACGGACACCCAGCAGGTCACCGTCGCGCCCGTCGCGGAGCTGATCTCGTTCGTCGGGCAGGCCACGTCCAACGTCAACGCGCTCAACCACACGGTCACCGTGCCGTCGGGCGTGCAGGCGGGCGACCAGCTGCTGCTGTTCCTGAGCCAGAACACGCACGGCACCACCGGCACGCCGTCCGGCGGCGGGTGGACCCAGCTCGACCGGCTCGACGGCGGATACGCGACGACCACGGTGTGGCGCAAGACCGCCACCGCCGGTATGGCGGGCAGCTCCGTGCAGGTGACGCTGGGCCAGCAGTCGAAGGGCAACTTCGTGCTCGCCGCCTACCGCGGCGTCGACACGTCCGCGCCCGTCGTCTTCGCCAACGCCACCGAGACGACCAGCTCGGCGGCCCGCGTCACGCCCTTCGCGACCGTCACGGCCGCGCAGAGCTGGGGCGTGTCGTACTGGGCGCACGGCGACGCCGCGTCGACCTCGCTGTCGGCCCCGGCCGGCGTGGAGGTGCGCAGCAACGCGTCGCAGACGGGCGGCGGCCGGGTCACCGGGCTGCTCGCCGACACCGGCGCGTCGCTGCCGAGCGGCTCCTACGGCGGCCTGACCGCCACCGGCGCCGCGGCCAGCACCACGACCACCACGTGGACGCTGATCCTGCAGCCCGCCTGAGCACCGCGTCACAAGACGGCCGAGCCGGTCACCCACGCGGGGTGACCGGCTCGGCCGGTCTCGCAGGCGGCCCGCTCGCTGCTGTTTGGGGGAATGTGCAGGTAAGCGGGGGCGGATTCCCGCGCCCTGCCCGAAACAGCTGGTAAGACGTGACGGATTCGTGTGGTTTCCCGGAAACCGCAGGACGGTCCGCTGCGCCGGTGTCGCCCGCGCGTGCTGGAATGTTCGGCGTGAGCAGCGGCGTTCAGCGGGACTGGCGGCTGGTCCGGGGCAGTGGCCCGGACCGGCTGCCGCTGCGTGCCGATCTCGCGCAGCAACAGGTGATCGCCCACGAGTCGGGGCCGCTGCTGGTGCGCGGCGGGCCGGGCACGGGAAAGACGACGACGCTGGTCGAGGCGGTCGCGCGGCGGGTCGCGGACGGCGTCGACCCGCAGCGCATCCTGGTGCTGACGTTCGGCCGCCGGGGATCGCAGTCGCTGCGGCGGCGCATCGAGGCCCGCATCGCCCGCGGAGTCGGGCACGAACCGCTGGTCAGGACCTTTCCGGCGTACGCCTTCGGGCTGCTGCGCCGTTCGGCGGCGCTGCAGGGTGAGCCGTCCCCGCGCCTGCTCTCCGGCCCGGAGCAGGACCTCGTCATCCGCGAGCTGCTGCCCGGCGAGGACACGGGCTGGCCGGATCGGCTGCTGCCCGCGCTGGGCACCCGCGCGTTCGCCGAGCAGCTACGTGACCTGCTGCTGCGGGCCGCCGAGCGGGGGATCGGCCCGGCCGACCCGCTCTGGCAGCGGCGCGACGACTGGCAGGCCGCCGCCCGCTTCCTGCACGAGTACGAGCAGACCATGGCCCTGCGCGACGCCTCCACCCGTGGCTCGGCCGGTTACGACCACGCCGAGCTGGTCCGCGCCGCCACCGCGATGCTGCGCCGCGACCCCGAACTGCTGGCCGCCGAGCGCTCCCGCCTGTCCGCCGTGTACGTCGACGAGCTCGCCGACACCGACCCGGCGCAGGTGGAGCTGCTGCAACTGATCGCGACGGGGCTGCCGCTGACGGCGTTCGCCGACCCCGACTCCTCCACCTACGCCTTCCGTGGCGCCGACCCGCAGATCGCGCGCACCTTCGGCGAGCTGTTCCCGGGCACGGCCCAGGTGATCCTGGCCACCACGCACCGGGCCGCCCCCGCCGTACGCGCCGCGACTGCCCGCATCGCCCGCCGCCTGCCCGGCCACCTGCCCCTGGTGCCCGCTCCCCGCCAGGAACAGGTGGGATCGACTGCCGCCGAACCGCAGGACGATCCGGACGTCGGTGTCGAGGTGGTGGCGCTGCGGAGCCGGGTGAGTGAGGCCGCTTTCGTGGCGCACCGGATGCGGCGGGCGCACCTGGTGGACGGGGTGCCCTTCTCGCGCATGGCGGTGATCATGCGGTCGACGAACGCGCAGCTGCCCGCGTACGAGCGGGCGCTGCGGCAGGCGGGCGTGCCGACCAAGGTGCTGGCCGAGGACCTGCCGCTGCACCAGCAGCCGGCTGTGAAGCCGCTGCTCACGCTGCTGCGCTGCGCCCTGAAGCCGGAGCTGCTGACCGAGGAGGCGGCGGTCGCGCTGCTGCACTCGCCGCTGGGCGGGGCCGACCCGATGGCCGAGCGACGGCTGCGGCAGGGCCTGCGGGCGCTCGCGATCGCCGGGGGTGACACCCGTGGCTCGGGTGAGCTGCTGGTGGAGGCGCTGCGCGACCCGGCCGAGCTGGCCGCGCTGGACCGGCGCTGGGCCACGCCCGCGACCCGGATCGCGATGCTGCTGGCCACCGCGCGGGAGACCGCCGGACGCCCACGGGCGACCGCCGAGGAGGTGTTGTGGTCCGTGTGGCGTGCCAGCGGCCTGGCTGAGCGCTGGGCCAAGGTCGCCACCGCCCCGGCGATGGGCCTGGACCAGCAGCGCCGCGCGGAGACCGCGGACCGGGACCTCGACGCGATCATGGTGCTGTTCGACGCGGCGGCACGGTTCACCGACCGGCTGCCGGGTGCGCGCATCGACACGTTCCTCGAACACGTCGCCGACCAGCAGCTGCCCGCCGACTCGCTGGCCGCCAGCGGCGACCGGGGCGAGGCGGTGCGGCTGCTCACCGCGCACGCGGCCAAGGGCCTGGAGTGGGACGTCGTGGTGGTGGCCGGGGTCCAGGAGGGCGTATGGCCCGACCTGCGCCTGCGCGGCAGCCTGCTCGGCTCGGAGCAGCTGGTGGACGAGGTGGCGCAGCGCGCCCAGCCGGGTGAGAAGGCGCAGCGGGTCGCGCAGACCGCCGCCCTGCTGACCGAGGAGCGGCGGCTGTTCTACGTGGCGGCGACCCGCGCCCGGCGGCGGCTGGTGGTGACCGCCGTCGACTCCGGCGCGGTGGGCGGCGCGGACGGTGAGGACCGGCCCAGCCGCTTCCTGTTCGAGCTGGCCCCGCCGGTGAAGGTGGACGAGGACGAGGTCGAGAACCTGGAGCTGGCCCGGCCGCCGCGCGCGCTGACGCTGTCGGCGCTGGTCGCCGAGCTGCGGTCGGCGGTCACCGGGCCTGACCCGGTCCGGCGGCACGCGGCTGCCCGCGAGCTGGCCCGGCTGGCCGCCGCCGGGGTGCCCGGCGCGCACCCGGACAGCTGGTGGGGGCTGCCCGAGCTGTCCGACGACGGCCCGCTGCAGGGTGCGGACGAGCCGGTGCGGGTGACCCCGTCCACCATGGAGAGCGCGCTACGCTGCGGGCTGCGCTGGCTGCTGGAACGGCACGGCGGCGCGGCCGCCTCGACGGCCGCGCAGGGCGTGGGCAACCTGGTGCACGCTGCGGCGATGCTGGCCGACGAGGCGATGAGCGACCCGGCGGTGCTGGTGGAGTACGTCGCGGCGCGGTTCGACGCGATCGAGCTGGCCGCGTCCTGGCTGGCCGGGCGGGAGCGGGACCGGTCGGCGGAGATGCTGGCCAAGCTGACCCGCTGGCTGGCCGAGAACCCGCGGCGGCTGGTCGCGATCGAGCGCGAGTTCACCGTGCGGCTGGACGCCGAGCCGCCGATCGACCTGGTCGGCCGGGTGGACCGGCTGGAGGTCGACGACCAGGGCAGGCTCGTGGTCATCGACCTGAAGACCGGCAAGACCACCACCGCCACCCGCGAGGAGCTGCCGGAGCATCCGCAGCTGGGGGCATACCAGGTGGCGGTCGAGGCGGGGGCCTTCCCCGAGGGGGACGAGTCGGGCGGGGCGGCGCTGGTGCAGCTCGGCACCACCCACCGCGACGCCAAGGAGCAGGTGCAGGAGGCGATCGGGGAGAACGCCGACCCGCAGTGGGCGCACGCGATGGTGCACCGCACCGCGGCGACCATGGCCGCTTCCACCTTCGTCGCGAAGATCAACGACAAGTGCCGGGTCTGCCCGGTCAAGAGCAGCTGTCCTGTCTCCGGCAAGGGCCGTCAGGTGGTCGAGCCGTGAGCGAGCGTGACGAGCGAACCATGGGCACGGTGGCCGCTCACGGGAGTGCCGAGCGTAGCGAGGTGCGAGCGTGAGCGAGTTGATCAGCCGGGCGGTTGTCGAGGAGGGGCCGCGGTGGACGCCGGAGGAGCTGGCGGCGCAGCTGGGGCTCAAGCCGCCGACCGCCGAGCAGGCCGCGGTGATCAGCGCCCCGGTCGCGCCGCTGCTGGTCGTCGCGGGCGCGGGCTCGGGCAAGACGGAGACCATGGCGGCGCGGGTGCTGTGGCTGGTTGCCAACCAGCACGTACGCCCGGAGCACGTGCTCGGCCTGACGTTCACGCGTAAGGCCGCGGGGGAGCTGGCGCACCGGGTGCGGGTGCGGCTGGGCCAGTTGCGCCGCCATGTCGGCAACCGGTTCACCGAGGGCCTGGACGGCGAGCCGACGATCGCGACGTACCACTCGTTCGCGGCGCGCATCGTCACCGAGCACGGCCTGCGCGCCGGGTACGAGCCGAGCACGCGGCTGCTCACCGAGGCGTCCTGCTGGCAGCTGGCCGACGAGGTGGTGCGGGCATACACCGGGGACATGTCGGCGGTGGAGGCCGCGCCGAGCACGGTCGTGTCGGCGGTGCTGGCGCTGGCCGGTGAGCTGGCCGAGCACCTGGTCACCCCGGACAGCCTGGCCACCTGGACGGGCCGCTTCCACGCCAGTGTCGACGCGAAGCCGGGCAAGGTGATGGCCGACGTGCGCGACCTGCTGGCCCGCCAGCGCGCCCGGCTGCAGCTGCTGCCGCTGGTGCGCCGGTATGCCGAGCGCAAGCAGGTGCTGGAGGCGATGGACTTCGGCGACCAGATGTCGCGGGCGGCGCGGGTGGCCCGCGACCACCCCGAGGTCGGCGCGGCCGAGCGCGAGCGGTTCCGGGTGGTGCTGCTCGACGAGTACCAGGACACCAGCCACGCCCAGGTGACGCTGCTGCGGGCGCTGTTCGCCGGGGACGTGGCGGTGGTCGAGGGCGGTGTGTCGGGGCAGGGGCATCCGGTGACCGCGGTCGGCGACCCGTGCCAGTCCATCTACGGCTGGCGCGGCGCGAGCGCGGGCACCCTGGACCGGTTCCCGGCCGAGTTCCCGGACCGCGACGGCGAGCCCGCCGCGCAGGCGCAGCTCGGGCGTAGTTTCCGCAACCGGTCGGAGATCCTGTCGGTGGCCAACGCGATCTCCGCGCCGCTGCGCGACCGGGGCGCGCGGGTGGTCTCGCTGACCTCCGGCAGCGCCGAGCCGGGCATCGTGCAGTGCGCGCTGCTGGAGTCGTACCTGGACGAGGCGGAGTGGATCGCCGACCAGGTGGTCACCGCGTGGCGCAGCGAGGCGGGCACGGCCGACGACCAGAACCCGGCGCACATCCCCGTCGAGCGGCGGCCCACCTCGGCGGTGCTGGTGCGGGTGCGCTCGCAGATCGCGCCGATCGAGGCGGCGCTGCGGGCCCGGGGGCTGCCGGTCGAGGTGGTGGGCCTGGGCGGGCTGCTGGACACGCCCGAGGTGCGCGACGTGGTGTGCACGCTGCGGGTGCTCAACGACCCGATGGACGGGGCGAGCCTGCTGCGGCTGCTGACCGGCGCGCGCTGGCGGATCGGGCCCCGTGACCTGGTGGCGCTGCACCGGCGGTCGCGGTCGCTGGCGCACGAGCGCCGCCCGGCGGGCGACGACGCCGAGATCGTCACGGACCGGCTCGACGACGCGGCGCTGGCCGAGGCGCTGGAAGACCTCGGCGACCCGGATCAGTACTCGCCCGCGGCGTATACGCGGCTGTCGGCGTACGCGAAGGAATTGGCGGGGTTGCGCGGTCGCCTGGACCAGCCGGTCAGTGACCTGATCGCGGACATCGAGCGAACCGCCGGCCTGGACGTGGAGGTCGCGGTGCGGGCCGGGGACGCGGGGCTGGCCCGCGCGCACCTGGACACGCTCGGCGAGGTCGCGGCGCGGTTCGCGGTGGAGACCGACGGCGCGCCGCTGGGCGCGTTCCTGTCGTACCTGTCGGCGGCCGAGGACGAGGAGCGCGGGCTCAGCCCGGGTGAGATCGACGTGGCCGAGGGCGCGGTGCAGATCCTCACCGCGCACGCGGCCAAGGGCCTGGAGTGGGACGTCGTGGCGGTGGCGGGGCTGACCAAGGACGTCTGGCCGGGTCCCAGCAAGGGCACCGACCACTTCCTCAAGGGCCTGGGCGTGCTGCCGTTCCCGCTGCGCGGCGACCGCGACGGCCTGCCCACGCTCGCCGTGAAGAACGCCGCCGACCAGAAGGAGCTGGGCCGCGCCGTCGCCGACTTCGAGCAGCAGTGGAAGGAGCACGACGCCCGCGAGGAGCGCCGCCTGGCGTACGTGGCGGTCACCCGCCCGCGCACCTGGCTGTTCGCCTCCGGTTACTGGTGGGGCGACAAGGTGCGCAAGCCGCGCGGTCCGTCGACGCTGCTGGCGGAGATCGTCGAGGTGTGCCGGTCCGGCGAGGGGCACGTCGACGTGTGGCTGCCCGAGCCCGAACCCGACGCGGTCAACCCGACCAGCGGCGAGGTCCTGACGACCTGGCCCAGCGACCCGCTGGGCGCGCGGCGGCCCACCGTCGAGGCGGCGGCCGGCCTGGTCCGGGCCATGCTCGACGCGCCGGACGTCGCGACGGCCGAGCACGACGAGGTGACCCGGCGCTGGCGGCAGGAGGCCGACCTGCTGCTGATCGAGCGCGACGAGCAGGCCCGCCGGGCGAACCGGGCCGAGGTGCTGCTGCCCGCGCACCTGTCGGTGTCGCAGCTGGTGGCGCTGCGCAAGGACCCGGCGGCGCTGGCCCGGCGGCTGCGCAGGCCGCTGCCCGCCGCCCCGGACCCGTACGCCCGCCGTGGCACCGCCTTCCACCACTGGCTGGAGCAGCGCTACGGCGCGGACCAGCTGCTCGACCTGGACGACCTGCCCGGTGCGGCCGACTCCGACGCCGCGCCCGACGAGGCGCTGGGCGAGCTGAAGGAACGGTTCGAGGCCAGTGTCTGGGCCGACCGGGTGCCGGTCGAGGTGGAGACGCCGTTCGTGGTGGAGCTGGCCGGGACCGTCGTGCGTGGACGGATGGATGCGGTGTTCCGCGACGACGCGGGCGGTTACGAGGTCGTGGACTGGAAGACCGGCCGGGTGCCGACCGGCGCGACGGCGGCCGCCGCCGCGGTGCAACTGGCGGCATATCGCCTGGCCTGGGCCGCATTGGCGGGGGTGCCGGTGGCGAAGGTCAGCGCCGCGTTCCACTACGTACGCGACAATCTCACCGTGCGTCCCGCGGACCTGCTCGACGAGGCCGGGCTGACGGCGATGCTGACTTCGCTGCCCGCACAGGACGCCGACTAGTCCGTTAATAGCGGCTCACCAACCGAACCGCCGTGCAGACCAGTCCGGAAACCGACTGCGTGATGTCGCACGTAGCAGGCATTGTGTGTGCGGACACACGCATCCCCGGGGAGGCGCGCCGTGGAGTCATCAGTCCGGGAACTGCTCCTGGTGATGCTCGTTGCGCTGCTCGGTGTCGGGGTCGCCAGTGCCGTGGTGCTCGCGCCCTGGCATGCGGCACAGGCCGGTATCGTCGTGGAGGTACATCCGCCGGCCCCGCCCATGGCCGGTTGACGATGATTGTTGTGAACACCTCGATACCCGCCGGAGTGCGCGCGATGTCTGGTCCGAAGTCCCTGGTCACGGCTGCTGTCTCGGTTGCCGTGCTGCTGCTGGGCGCACCCGCGGCCGCGGCCGAGCCGGACGTGGTGCGCGGCATGCAATGGCAGGTCACGGGCCTCGACCTGGCCGCCGTGCACCAGCGCGCGACCGGCTCCGGTGTGCTCGTCGCGGTGCTCGACTCGGGTGTGGACCGCAGCCACCCGGACCTGTCCGGGCAGGTGCTCGGCGGGCCGGACACCGCCTCCAACAGCGATGTGGACGGTCGCGGCACCGGTATGGCCGGACTCATCGCAGGTCACGGGCATGTTCCGGGTACGCCCGCAGGCGCGGTGCGGCCGTCGCCGTCGGTGTCGGCCGGCTGGCCCGCGCCGAGCGCGAGTCCCACCGCCCCTGCTGATCCGCGTACGGCCGGAGTGCTCGGGGTGGCTCCCGGCGCGCAGATCCTGCCGGTGGCGTTCGCGCCCGCGCCGAGTGCGACCGGTGATCCGGACGCGCTGGCCGCGGCGATCGACCGGGCCGTGTTCGGCGGCGCCAAGGTCATCTGCGTCGGCCGGGGCGTCGTGCCGAGCAGCAAGCTCCAGGCCTCGGTCGAGGCGGCCGTGGCACGCGGCGTGCTGATCGTCGCCGCCGACGCGGACCGGGCGGGCCGCCCGTTCACGCCCTGGCCGGCGTCGTATCCCGGAGTGCTCAACGCGATCCCGGCGGACCGGTCGGGCCAGGTGCCGGTCGCGCCGCTGAGCGGCCGTACCACCGGTGTCGCCGTGCCCGGCGTCGACCTGATCACGACCGGGCTCGGCGGCGGTTATCGGATCGACGGCGGCTCCAGCGCCGCGGCCGTGCTGGCCGGTGCGGCGGCGGTGGTGTGGTCGGCGTATCCCAAGGCCACGGCCGCGCAGGTGCTGCAGCGGCTGCGCTCGACCGCCACCGACGCGGGTGCGCCGGGCGCGGACAGCCGCTTCGGCGCGGGCATGCTGAATCTGAAGGCCGCGCTGGCCGCGAACCTGCCGCAGGAGGCCGCGCCGAGCGTGTCGCCGAGCCCGGTGCCGCCGAGCGCGGCCCCGTCGCCGAGCGCCTCCGCGCTGCCGGTCGCGCTGGCCGACAGCCGTGACTGGCGGCGCTGGCTGGTCGCGCTGCCGCTGCTGCTGTTCCTGGGCGCGCTCACGGTGTGGTCGCTGCGCTCCGCCCGCACCCGGCGGGAGCAGGCGGCCTGAGGCTGCCCACGTGGCGGGACCGGGGCGGCGTCGTCCCGGAGCGGATTAACAGATCATTGCCACCTTCCGGCGGCCCGTGGGCGGCGGCCGGATGCCGCTGGCTTGTGTAGGCTGTATCTCCTATCGTGCCGGTAGGTTATATGGGCTTTCGGCTGGCCTCCCCGCGTCCACCGGGCGGGGGACGCCTAACTTGATCAGCGACACGGAGGAGGTACGGCCATGGGCATCGCGGTGGTGGTCGGCGGCGGCTGCAGTGGCGTGCTCGCCACCCGTGAACTGCTGCGGACCGGCTGGCACGTGGTGCTGGTCGACCCCGGCGCACGCCCCGGCCGCGGGCTGGCCTACAGCACCGCCGCCCCGTGGCACCTGCTGAACGCGCCCGCCGCCGCGATGAGCGCCGACCCCGACCGGCCCGACGACTTCCTGCGCTGGTGCCGCCTGCGCGACCCGGCCACCGCACCCACCGACTTCATACCCCGCAGCTGGTACGGCGACTACCTGACCGAGCTGCTGCGTACGGCCGACGAGACCGCCCAGGGGCGGCTCACCGTGCAGCGCGGCCGGGTCGCCCGCATCTTCGAGCCGTCCGGCTCCGGCGGACCGCTGACCGTGCTGCTCACCGACGACGTGGTGATCCCGGCCGACCGGGTGGTGCTCGCCCTGGGCCACCCCGCGCCGGCCACCCCGGCCCGGCTCGACGCCGCCGCGGCCCGCTCGGGGGCGTACGTCGCCGACCCGTGGCGCCCCGGCGCGCTCGACGCGCTGCCCGAGGGGCCCGTCCTGCTGATCGGCACCGGTCTGACCGCCGTCGACGTGGCACTGACCCTGTCCAGCGCCGGTCGGCGCGACCTGATCGCGGTGTCCCGCCACGGCCTGCTGCCACAGGCGCACCGCCGCCCCGGCACGGTGCCGCCGGCGGCCGCCGCCGAGGCGACGATCGCGGCCCTGCCGGAGCTGCTGGCCGCCGGGTCGGCGGCGCGCGTGCTGCGCACCCTGCGACGGCTGGCCGCCGAGACCGGGGACTGGCGGGCGGTGTTCGACGCCCTGCGGCCGCACTGGGACACGCTGTGGCAGAGCCTGCCCGAGCCCGGTCAGCACCGCTTCCTGCGGCACCTGGCGCGCCACTGGGAGGTGCACCGGCACCGCATGGCGCCCGCCGTCGCGGACGGCATGACCGCGCTGCGCGACAGCGGCGCGCTGCGGCTGCACGCCGCCGAGCTGTGCGGCATCGAGGCCACCGACCAGGGCGTACGCGTCGTACTGCGCGAGCGGCACGGCGGTGCGATCACCGCGCCGGTGTTCGCCGCCGTGGTCAACTGCACCGGGCCGGGCCGCATCGTCGAGTCCGACCCGCTGGTCCGGGCGCTCGTCGCGGAGGGCATGGCCCGGCCGGGGCCGTACCGGCTGGGGCTGGACACCGACCCGCACGGCGCGCTGCTGCGCCGCGACGGCTCGGCGCACCCGGCGCTGTGGACGCTCGGCCCGATCCGGCGTGGCGTGCTCTGGGAGACCACGGCCGCGCCCGAGATCAGGGCTCAGGCGCGGGCGCTGTCCATCGCGCTGGGCGACCCCGGCCGTGATCGCGCCGCCGTCGCCGAGTGCGTGGATTCATAGGCGCGGGTGCGGACGCCTTATCCGCCAGCTTGCTAGGGTCGGCTCTGTGTCCACCGAGACCAGCATCCAGATCCCGCGCACGGCGTACGAGGTCGAGCGGTTCACGCTCCCCAACGGTTTGCGCGTCGTGCTCAGCCCGGACCGCAGCGCACCGGTGATCGGTGTCGCGGTCGTCTACGACGTGGGGATCCGGTCCGAGCCCGAGGGCCGGACCGGCTTCGCCCACCTCTTCGAACACCTGATGTTCCAGGGCTCGGCCAACCTGGAGAAGCTGGCCCACTTCCGGCACGTGCAGGGGGCGGGCGGCACCTTCAACGGCTCCACCCACCTGGACTACACCGACTACTTCGAGACGGTGCCGAGCAACGCGCTGGAGCGCATGCTCTTCCTGGAGGCCGACCGCATGCGCGGGCCCCGGCTGACCGAGGAGAACCTCAAGAACCAGATCGACGTGGTCAAGGAGGAGATCCGGGTCAACGTGCTGAACCGCCCGTACGGCGGCTTCCCGTGGCTCAAGCTCCCGCCGGTCATGTTCGACACGTTCCCCAACGCGCACGACGGCTACGGCTCGTTCAGCGACCTGGAGGCGGCCACCGTCCCCGACGCGGCCGAGTTCTTCGACAAGTACTACGCCTGCGGCAACGCCACGCTCGCCGTGTCCGGCGACTTCGACTCCGCGCACGCCCGGATGCTGATCGAGCGGCACTTCAGCGACGTCCCGGCCCGCCCGGCCCCGGCGCGCCCCGACTTCACCGAGCCGGACCTGACCGCCGAGCGCCGCGAGTCGTACGTGGACAAGCTCGCCCCGCTGCCCGCCGTCGCCTCGGCGTGGCGGGTCCCGGACCCGATCACCGACTTCGCCGGGTACCTGCCGTACGTGGTGCTGGCCGAGGTGCTGACCGACGGCGACGCGTCGCGGCTGGTCGAGCGACTGGTGCTGAAGGACCGCACCGTCACCAGCGTCGGCGGCTACCTGGGCTTCATGGGGGAGCCGTTCGAGGTGCGCGACCCCACGGCGCTGCTGCTGCAGTCGCACCTGCCGCCCGGCGGCAGTGTCGAGAAGGTGCTGGTCACCATCGACGAGGAGCTGGACCGGCTGGCCACCGACGGGCTGACCGCGGGCGAGCTGGCCCGCACCCAGGCCCGGATGGCCACGCACCTGCTGCGCGAGACCGACGCGGTGCTCGGCCGCGCGCTGCGCATGGCCGTGCTGGAGCTGCAGCGGGGCAACCCGGGGCTGCTCAACGACCTGCCGCACCAGATCGCGGAGGTCACCGAGGAGCAGGTCCGCGCCGCCGCGGCCACCCTGCGCCCGAACCGCCGAGCGTCCATCGAGGTCGTGCCCGGAGGCAACCAGTGACCACCATTTCCCTTCCTGAGCTGGATGAGAACCGGCCGCTGAGCCTGCCGACCGAGGTCGAGCAGACGCTGCCCAACGGGCTGACGGTGCTGGCCATCCGGCGGCCCAGCGTGCCGCTGGCCGAGGTGCGGCTGCGCGTCCCGTTCGCCAAGGCCGCGCTGGCCGAGGCGGCGGTGCTGGCGCAGACCCTGTTCTCGGGCACGAGCAAGCGCAGCACCGTGCAGATCGCCGCCGAGCTGCAGACCGTCGGCGGCGGGCTGGGCGCGGGCATCGACCCGGACCGCCTGCAGATCAGCGGCAACTCGCTGGTCTCGGGGCTGGACCGGCTGCTGGAGCTGCTGGCCGAGGTGCTGGACGACGCCGTCTACCCCGAGGGTGAGGTGACCACGGAGTCCGAGCGGCTGGCGGACCGGATCCAGGTCGCCCAGAGCCAGCCCGCGCACCTGGCCCGCGTCGCGCTGCTCAAGCGCATCTACCCGGGTCACCCGTACGCCGTGCAGACGCCGTCGGTGGAGGAGGTGCGCGCGGTCACCCCGCAGGCGCTGCGCGCGCTGCACGCCCGCCGGCTGCACCCGGCCGGGGCGACCCTGGTCATCGTCGGTGACCTGGACCCCGAGCAGGCGGTGCAGACCGCGGCCAAGCGCCTCGGCGGCTGGAACGGTAGCGGTGAGAGCGCCGACCTGCCGCCCATCCCGCTGCTGGTGCCAGGGCCGTTGCTGCTGGTGGACCGGCCGGGCGCGGTGCAGTCGTCGCTGCGCTTCGCGCTGCCCGCGGTGGGCCGGACCCACCCCGACCACGCCGCGCTCCAGCTCGCGAACATGATCTTCGGCGGTTACTTCTCCTCCCGCTGGGTGGAGAACATCCGCGAGGACAAGGGCTACACGTACGGCCCGCACTCGGTGATCGAGCACTCGGTGGCCGGTTCCACGCTGACCGTCTCCGCCGAGGTGGCCACCGAGGTGACCGCCCCCGCGCTGGTCGAGACCCTGTACGAGCTGGGCCGCATCGCGGCGCTGCCGGTCCGCGAGGACGAGCTGGAGCAGGCCCGCCAGTACGCGCTGGGCACGCTGCAGCTGGGCATGTCCACGCAGTCCGGCCTGGCCGGGCTGGCCAGCACGTACGCCGGGTTCGGGCTGCGCCTGGGCTTCCTGGCCGAGCACTCGGCCCGGCTGGCCGCGGCGACGCTGGAAGACGTGCACCGCGTCGCGGCGACGTACCTCGCGCCCGCCGTGGCGGCCCCGGTGATCCTCGGCGACGCCGAGAAGATCCAGGCCGCCGTCTCGGCGATCGTGCCGGTGACGGTCGCGTCGAAGCCGGAGCCGGTGAAGGCGAGCGAGCAGTCCGTATGAGTGAAACGCCTGCGGCCCGGTCGGATCTCGACCGGGCCGCGTTCCGGCGCGCCGACCCGCAGTGGCTGGCCGACGCGTGGTCCCGTGGCCGGGTGGTCGTGGTCGGCGACGACGGCCGCGCCCTGATCCGTGACGAGCGGCTGGTGCTGTTCGGCTCGGATGAGGTCGGCGCGGCCGGTCCGACCGGTGAGCCGCTGTTCCTCGGCGTCGACGCGGGCGGCACGGCGTACTTCGCGGTGAACCGCGAGCTGCCCGAGGTGCCCGGCGCGGAGCCGAAGCACCTGTGGGAGGTCGGTGCGGACCTGCCGCCGCGCGAGACGTCGCT
This sequence comes from Catellatospora methionotrophica, assembly GCF_011297335.1. Taxonomy (GTDB): domain Bacteria; phylum Actinomycetota; class Actinomycetes; order Mycobacteriales; family Micromonosporaceae; genus Catellatospora; species Catellatospora methionotrophica. Next base: position 330,488 of record NZ_JAAOTJ010000005.1, read on the forward strand.
GCTGACCCAGGCGCTGGCACTGGTCCGCTGGCACCGCGATCACCTCTACGCCCCGCGCAGCGGCAAGCCGACCACGGTCGAGCAGGGCGGCTGGGTGCGCCGGGACGCCGACGGGGAGCAGCACTTCCCGCGTACCGACCCGGCTGTGATCATGGCGGTGCACGACGGGGTCGCCGGTCCCCAGGGCCGCATCCTGCTCGGCGCGAACGTGGTCTGGGCCGGTGCCGCCAAGCGCCGCTACTCGGTGCTGGCCGGGTTCGTCGAGGCGGGGGAGACCGCCGAGGACGCCGTCGCCCGCGAGGTGTACGAGGAGGCCGGTGTCCGGGTCTCCGACATCCGCTACCACGGCAGCCAGGCGTTCCCGTACCCCCGCTCGCTGATGCTGGGTTTCATCGCGGTCGCCGACCCGGCCGCGGACCCGCTGCGCACCGACCCGGACGAGCTGCTCGACGCGCAGTGGTTCACGCGTGAGCAGGTCGCCCGGGTGTTGGACGGGTCAGACGACTCCTTCACGCTCCCGAACCGGTCCTCCATCGCCCACCAGCTCGTCCTGACCTGGCTGCGGGCGGGCTGACGGCGGAGTCAGCCCGCGCGCGACCCACAGGTACAGCGCCGACACGGCCATCACCGCGCTCATGCCGACCAGCAGCAGCCGGAAGTCGACCAGCTCGACGAGCACCGCGCCGAATCCGATCGCGAGCGTCTGCGGTGCGCTGATCAGCGCGTCCATCGCCGCCGACACCCGGCCCATCAGGGCCGCGGGGGTGGTGCGCTGCATCAGCGTCATCAGGCCGACGAGCAGGTAGGGCAGGCCGAATCCGGAGATCAGGCAGGTGGCGAAGGCCAGCCCCAGGTTCGGGGTCAGGCTGGTGAGCAGCAGTGGCAGGAACAGCGCGATGCCGATGGCGTTGGCGGACAGCTCGCCGACCCGGCGGATCAGCCAGGCCGACGTAAGCCCGCCGAGCAGCCCGCCGACGCCCTGGACGCTGATCAGCACGCCGATGAACGCCGGTGGCCGGTGCAGGCCCTGGTCGACGAAGGCGAAGAAGACGGTCTCGCTGAACCCGAAGACGAGGATCGAGATCACGTTGCCGATCAGGGCGCGGCGCAGCGGCACGCTGGCCCACAGGTGGCGTACGCCCGCGCCGACCTCGGTCAGCCAGCGCTGCTCGGTGCGCTCGGGCTTCTCCTCGGGCACCCGCAGCACGGTGATGACCAGGGCCGCGATGAGGAAGCCCGCCATGCCGAGCGCGGCCAGGCCCCAGCCCTTCGTGGCGGCGTAGAGCGCGGCCCCCAGCAGCGGCCCCACCAGGCGCAGTCCCTGGCGCACCGTCTGCAGCGCGCCGTTGGCCTCAGCCAGCAGGTCCGCCGGGATGACCTCCTTGATCAGGCCGTTCAGCGAGGCGCTGACCAGGATGTAGGAGACGCCGTAACAGATCGCGACGGCGAAGATGATCCACAGGTCCTCGCGGCCGTCCACGGCCAGCAGCGGCGTCAGCATGACCGCCGAGCCGACCAGCGAAGCGATCAGGAACGGGCGGCGGCGGAACCGGTCCACCACGACGCCGAACAGCGGCGCGAACACCACGGGCAGGACCACGCACAGGATCGCGGTGCCCGCCATGCCGTCGGAGCCGGTGAGGTCCTTGGCCCAGATGGCCAGCGCCAGCACGAGCATCGACTCGGCGGTCATGCTGAAGAACAGGCCCGCGAACAGCAGGCGGAAGTCGGGTCGGCGCAGCACGGCACGCATGGTCAGGCCTCCGGGGATGGTGGGCGGGGGGTGGGTTCGGGCTCGGGGTGGGCCCAGCCGACCATGCGGACCGGGCGGGAGCCCGCTGGCCGACTGGCCGGATCGGTGATGCGCCCGTTGTGCCGGGTCAGCACCGCCACCAGCTCGTCCTCCAGCGCCTTGAGCTCGTCGGCGGTGAGCCAGTTGACGTTCTGGACGCTGAAGGCGGCGTGCCGCCAGGTGGTGTCGTCGGTCTGCCGCTGCTCGTCCCAGCGGTTGCGCGCGGCCAGCTCCTGGGCGAGCAGCGTCGCGTTCAGCTCGCTGCCCGCCTGCATCAGCTCCGGCGGCTCGTCCGCCCCGCCCCACCGGTTGCCCATCGGCACCCAGCGCCAGGGCCGGTTGCGCCCCACTCCGCCCTCGGCCTCCTCGATGAACCCGAACTTCGCGAGCTGCCGCAGGTGCCACGAGCAGTTCGCCGCCGACTCCCCGATCCGGTCGGCCAGCTGCGTGGCGGTCGCCGGTCCGTGCAGCCCGAGCTCGTTGATCAGCCGTAGCCGCACCGGGTGGGCCATCGCCCGCAGCATCCGCGGATCGGTGATGTCCCGCATGGGTAGCCTGTCAGTCACATGAAAAGGATGCTTTCAAAAGAGTTCTTTTGTCAACCGGTGTAGTGAAGAGGGCGGCGTCTGCACCGGCCGTCCGCTCTCGGTGGCATCCCGGCGCTGCGACGGTGATCGGGAGAGTGAAAGGCGTGTCGGTGCCGGGGCGGGAGAGGTGGCGCGGCTTAGCCTGGGGGCTGGTCACCGACGGAGGTCCCCTTGCCGCGAGGATCCAGCCCGATCGTCCGCCGCCAGCGCCTCGGCGTGGAGCTGCGCCGCCTGCGGGAGACCGCCGGTCTCACCGGTGAGCAGGTCGTCGACCAGGTGGGCTGGGCGGCCAAGTCGAAGCTGTCGCGATTGGAGAACGGGCGCAGCCGCCCGGACCTCGCCGACGTGCTGGACCTGCTCGACCTCTACCGGGTGCGCGGCCGGGACCGCGATCAGCTGGTCGCGATCGCGCGCGACGCCGGCAACACGCGGGGCTGGCTGCGCGCCTATCCGGTGATGACCCAGCGGCAGCGCGGTTACGCCGAACTGGAGGCGGGCAGCGCCCGCATCAGGGAGTACGGCCTGGCGATGGTCCCCGGCCTGCTGCAGACGCCGGAGTACGCGCGGGCCCGCATCCTGTCCTCCCGCCCACTGTCCAAGGCGGCGACGCCGTCGGCGGGGGTGCCCGCCCCGCGGCCGAGCCCGGCGGCGGGGCCGGTCACCGAACTGCCCGCGCCGCAGGAGCCGGACACCGAGGTGGCGGCGCGGCTGGCTCGCCAGACGATCCTGACCCGGATCCCGGATCCGCCCCGCTACGAGGCGATCCTCGACGAACAGGCGCTGCTGGGCCGGGGCGCGCCGGACGACGTGCGTGACGGGCAGCTCGCGCATCTCGCGGCGCTCACTCAGCTACCGAACGTGACGATCAGAGTACTGCTGCGCGCGGCGACGGTCGGGCATCACTTCATACCGCATACGGGATTTTCCATCTATCACTTTCCCGACCCTGGCGACCCGGAGACGGTGGCCGTCGAAACGCTCGCCCGTGAGCTGGTGCTCACCGACCGCAACAGCGTCGAGCGATACGCATGCGTCTTCGGGTGGCTCGGCGAGGCGGCACTGGACCCGGCGCGGTCGCGAGCGTGGATAACCGCCCGGATCAGCTGATCTCCCCCGGAAGAAAACTACGCTCCGTCACCCGTTCGGGCGGTGCTGCCCGCCGATCGTCGCGTCTTGCTTGATTCCAGCTGGGGAAATGCACAAGCATGGCATCAGCCGAATGTGGAACTTCCACCCATGGACTCCACAGTCGACCTCCGCCCGGCAGGCAGTGACGGAGCAGCGCATGCGGTACCTGATCGTTCGCACCGAGGTACGACCTTTCGCGCCCGAGGACGTGCACGCGTCTTTCCATGACGAGGAGCCGTTGCGCGACGAGACCGCCAGCCCTGAGCAGCGCCGCCAGGTGGCGGAGGCGGACAGCCTCGACGCCGCGCTCCAGCTCGCCCGCGCCCTGGCCTCGGTCGGCGCCGTCCGCTCCGGCCGCCAGCGCGTCAAAGTGGTCCGCCTCGACGCCCCCCGCTGGCCGAGCTGACCGTCCCTGAAACGCGAAGATCGCCGTTTCGGGTCAGAACCTTTGGTTAGACCCGAGGTTCTGACCCGAAACGGCGATCTTGGAAGTGCGGAGGAGTCTCAGGCCGGGTCGGCGGCGGTTGCGGCGAGCGCGGCGAGGTGGGCCTTGACCTGGACGATGCTGGGGTTGGTGAGAGCGCTGTTGTCGGCGAAGCGCAGCGTGGGGACGGTCTGGTTGCCGCCGTTCACGCCCATCACGAAGTCCGCCGCGTTCGGGTCCTGCTCGATGTCGATCACCGTGTAGGCGATGCCCTCACGGTCGAGCTGGCTGCGCAGCCGGTGGCAGTAACCACACCACGTGGTCGAGTACATGGTCAGCATGGGGATCCTCGGGTCGGGGGAGCGGGGGCTCCGGGGGACTCTAACGGTGGCAACATCAACGACACCTGGGATGATTCCCTGTTGTGACCCGAGACGCTGCCCCCGACACGGCCCGAAAGGTAGTCGCCGGACTGGACGAGGAGCAGGCGGCGGCGGTCACCGCGCCGCCGGGGCCGGTGTGCATCCTGGCCGGGGCGGGCACCGGCAAGACCCGCGCGATCACCCACCGGATCGCGCACCGTGTGGTCACCGGGCAGGTCCAGGCCAAGCATGTGCTCGCCGTCACGTTCACCGCGCGGGCCGCGGCCCAGCTGCGTGAACGGCTGGCCGGGCTCGACGCGCACGGGGTGCAGGCCCGTACGTTCCACGCCGCCGCCCTGCGCCAGCTGCGCTTCTTCGCGCCCCGGCTGCTGCGCGGGCGGGAGATGCCCGAACTCGTCGAGAGCAAGGCGCGGCTGATCGTGCTCGCCTCGGCACGGGCCGGGGTGCGGGCCGACCGCACCGGCGCGCGTGACCTCGCCGCCGAGATCGAGTGGTCCAAGTCGTCGCTGGTCGAGCCCGGCGAGTACGTCGTCGCGGCGGCCAAGGCCGGGCGGGAGACCCCGCTGGACGCGGCCCAGGTCGCCGCCGTCTACACGGCGTACGAGCAGGTCAAGCGGCAGCAGGGCGTGATCGACTTCGAGGATCTGCTGCGCGCGATGTGCTGGGGGATCGAGGAGCACGCCGACGTCGCCGAGCAGATCCGCGCGCAATACCGGCACTTCGTCGTCGACGAGTACCAGGACGTGAACCCGCTCCAGCAGCGGCTGCTGGAAGCCTGGCTGGGCGGCCGCAAGGACCTGACCGTGGTCGGCGACGCGGCGCAGACGATCTACTCGTTCACCGGCGCGACCTCGTCGTACCTGGTCGACTTCGCGCGTACGCACCGCAACGCGACCGTGGTCCGGCTGGTCCGCGACTACCGCTCCACCCCGCAGGTGGTCGGCCTGGCCAACGCGGTCATCCGGCAGGCCAAGGGCAGCGAGGCCCGGCTGCGGCTGGACCTGGTCGGGCAGCGCCCGGCCGGCCCGGAGCCCGACGCGCGGGTCTTCGCCGACGAGCACAACGAGGCGGTCGGGGTGGCCCGGCGGTGCGCCGACCTGATCGCCGCGGGCACCCCGGCCTCGGAGATCGCGGTGCTGTTCCGCGCCAACGCCCAGTCCGAGACGTACGAGGAGGCCCTGGCCGACGCCGGGGTGCCGTACGTGCTGCGCGGCGGGGAGCGCTTCTTCGAGCGGGCCGAGATCCGCCAGGCGATGGTGTCGCTGCGCTCGGCGTCGCGGGCCGACGGCGGCGACGATCTCGTCGCCACGGTCAGCGCGGTGCTGGTCGGACTGGGCTGGCAGCCCGAGCGGCCGCCGTCGGGCGGTGCCGCGCGGGAGCGCTGGGAGGCCCTGGCCGCGCTGGTACGCCTGGCCGCCGAGTTCCGCCCCGAACCCGGCGCCGAGGAAGGGCTCGCCGGGTTCACCGCCGAACTGGGACGGCGGGCCCACGCCCAGCACGCGCCGACCGTGGCCGGGGTGACCCTGGCCAGCCTGCATTCGGCCAAGGGCCTGGAGTGGGACGCGGTGTTCCTGGTCGGGCTCGCCGAGGGCACCATGCCCACCGCGTACGCCCGCAGCGCCGAGGCGCTGGAGGAGGAGCGGCGGCTGCTGTACGTCGGTATCACCCGGGCCCGGCGGATGCTGTGGCTCAGCTACGGCGAGGCGCGCTCGCACGGTGGCCGGGCCCGGCGGCCGTGCCGGTTCCTGCAGGGGGTTCCCGGACTGGCGCCCTTCGGTGGTCAGGCCGCCGCTCCCCGGGCCGAACGACCGGGGCCGGGTGCCCCGCGGGCGCCGCGCAAGACCGTGATCGTGAGCTGCCGGGTGTGCGGGGCGACGCTGCTCGCCGGGCCGGAACGCAAACTCGGCCGGTGCGCGGGCTGCCCGTCCTCGCTGGACGAGGAGCTGTTCGAGCGGCTCGGCGACTGGCGGGCCCGGGTCGCCGCGGCGGCGAGGATCCCGGCGTACGTCGTCTTCACCGACGCGACGCTGACCGCGCTCGCCGAGCGTCAGCCATCTGACAGGGCCGGACTCGTGGAGATCGCCGGCATCGGCCCGCGCAAGCTGGAGCTGTATGGCGAGGCAGTTCTCGCCCTGTTGAAGGGCGCGTCGGTGGCGGATTTGCTGCCTGAACAACCGACTTCAGAAGATCTTCAAAAAGATTTGGCAACAGAGCCGTAAAACCGTTTGCGCGCTCCCGCCCGGGAGGCATAACCTTCGGTCACACCTCCAAGAGCGCACATCAGTGCTGCTCCTGGCTGGTGATTCACGTTCTGCACCGACGAGGGCAAGTAAAGGAGGCGAGTCCCATGGAGATCACGTTCATCACCCCGAACGCTGTCGTGCCGGCGCTCGCCGCTGCCCGCGTTCAGTCAGTCACCGTGTCGCCGACTGCCCTGCAATTGGCACCCGTCTGCCACGCCACGCGTGGCGCAGCGGGCGCACTGGGTCAGCCGACCGTCACCGGTCTGCCGGTGGCCGGGCTGCCGGTCCTGCGTCAGCCGAGCTGGAACCCGAACCCGATCAAGGTGGCCCCCATCGGAGCCACCGAGCCGAAGAACAGCACCACCCTGGCCTACCGGAACCAGGAGTCCTCGGGCATGAAGCTCGATGGATTCAGCGGGCTCCCACCTCGAGGTAAACCAAAGGTCTAAACCAGACCATCGGCTCACCTCGAGGCCGCGGAACCCGTACACCGGGATCCGCGGCCTTAGTTATTTCCACCCCCATGGAAAGCGATCCACGAGATCGAGATGAAAGGAAGGTGACCGGAAGATGAGTCTGGCGTTGGCCCCAGTCCTCGACTTCAGTGTCGAGCTGGGTGCGGAGCTGCCCTGCCGGAAGTTCGACCCGGACCTGTGGTTCTCGGACGCTCCCGCGGAGCTTGAGCTGGCCAAGTCGCTGTGCGGCGAGTGCCCGCTCAAGGTCGAGTGCCTCTCCGGGGCACTGGAGCGCGAGGAGCCCTGGGGCGTCTGGGGCGGCGAGATCTTCGAGCGTGGTGCGGTCGTGGCGCGCAAGCGTCCGCGTGGCCGGCCCCGCAAGGACGACCTCGCTCGTGAGGCGGCCCTGGTGGCCGAGACCGAGGCGCGTGTCGCCGCGGTCACCGCTCGCGAGTCGGTCCGGCTCGCTGCCTGAGCAGCAACTCCGCATCACCCAATCCAGCCGCCTGCCGGCTAAGTCACTACGACAGCATCGGAGAGAAGCAATGAGAAACGCCATCAGTGACATCTATATGATCCATGAAGCTATGAGCCGGGCTCGAATGCTTGAGCCTCAGAACATCCCCTCTGAGGCTTCCCGTTCCGCCCGTCAGATCATGGTCGCCGCGCGTCGGCACGCACGTGAGCTGTCGCAGCGATAAGTGAATCAATACGGATGCCCGCCGGTTCTACCGGCGGGCATCCGTGTTTCTGCAGGTCAGTCTGTCGGATCCGCGAAGCCGGGCAGCCAGCGCTCCAGGATCGCGCGGTAGTGCGCCTTGGCCTCGAGCTGGCACAGCACCCCGATGGAGCCCAGCGTCACCCGGTGGATCATCAGGTAGGACGGCGGCAGGTTCAACTGCCGACCCAGGGTGTACGCCGGACTGCGCGGGCTGGCCAGCCGGGCCGCCTCCTCACGCAGCCAGGCCCGGGTGAACCGGAACTCGTCGACGGCCAGCGGCTCCAGCATCGGCCGCACGTAGTCGAGCACGGCCTGCGCGTCGATGTCGGCGTTGGGGCGTACGAAACCCTCGCCCTGCAGGCCCTTGAGCACCTCGTCGGCCCGCCCGGCCAGGGCCAGCCGGGTGATCCGGCCGACCGGCTCAGGCAGGCCCTGGGGCAGGCGCGCGACCGCGCCGAAGTCGATGACGGCCAGCCGGTCGTCGGGCAGCAGCCGGTAGTTGCCCGGATGCGGGTCGGCGTGCAGCAGCCCCGCCCGCTCGGGGGCCGAGAAGTGCAGCGTGGCCATGAGCGCCCCGGCGCGGTCGCGCTGCGCCACCGTGCCACTTCCGATGATCTTCGAGAGCGGGGTGCCCTCCACCCACTCGGTGACCAGCACCCGTGGCGCGGCAGCCAGCACCTGCGGCACCAGGATCTCCTCGTCGCCCGCGTACGCCGCCGCGAACGCCCGCTGGCTGGCCGCCTCCAGTTCGTAGTCCAGCTCCTCGACGACCCGCGCGCGCAGCTCGGTGACCAGCGGCTTCACGTCCAGCCCCGGCTGGATCACCTTGAACAGCCCGGCCAGGCGGGACAGCTGGGTCAGGTCGGCGATCAGCGCGTCGCCAGCACCCGGGTACTGGATCTTCACGGCGACCGGGACGCCCGTGCGCTTGCGCGGCACCTTCCACACGGCCTTGTGCACCTGTCCGATGCTGGCCGCGGCGGCGGGAACGTCGTCGAACTCGCGGAACAGCGTCCGCCAGTCGCTGCCCAGCTGCTCGGCCAGCACCTTGTGCACGGTGGCCGCGGGCAGCGGCGGAGCCGCCTCCTGGAGCTTGGTCAGGGCCTCCCGGTAGGGCTCAGCCAGCGCGTCGGGCAGCGCCGCCTCGAACACGCTCAGCGCCTGCCCGAGCTTCATCGCGCCGCCCTTGAGCTGACCCAGCACGCTGAACAGCTGCTCGGCCGTACGCTCCTGGATCTCGGCGGAGATCACGTCGGTGGCCATACCGGTGACCCGCTTGCCGAACCCGAGCACGGTCCGCCCGGCGAAGCCCAGGGGGAGCGATGCCAGCTTGGCGGTGCGGGAGACGGCGCGGCGCGGGATGTCGGTCACCGTGCCATTGTTGCCGACCGCGCGGATTTCGGCCCGTTCCGGCAGGTGAAGACCCTGTGGAGATCGTCAGCCGCGCCGCCGCCGGGCGCAGTCGCAGGACGGGTGGGGTGACCAGGTGCGCCGTCGCCAGGGCAGCACACCGTCGATCTCCACCGTCGTGCCGATCGTGGTCGGCTCAGCCCCGTCGAGGTAGGCCAGCACCTCGGCGGCCGCGAAACCGGCGGCGGTGAGCCGGGTCGCCGCGGAGCACGGGTCGCCGCCGGGCGGGGCCTGGGCGAGCTGGGCCACCAGCCGGGGCCAGGACGGATCCCGGTCGGTGCGGTGCAGATCGAGGCAGTGCAGGCAGGGCCCGCCGGTCACCGGCACCAGCGGCCCGACCACGGCGACCCCGTCGCGTACGGTCAGCGCCAGGTGGGGCACCCTGCGCCGGGTTCCGCGGGTGGACACCGCATACCCCACCTGCACCCGGAACGTGGCGTCAGTGGCCCGCAGGGTGGCCGCGTGGGGTCGGCTGCCGCGTGTGCCGTCCCCCGCCGCTTCCGTGCTGGACGGGCCCTGCAGGACGGCCGCCGCGCCGGGCGCGGTGACCGTGCCGACCTTGCCTACCCCCGCGTCGAGCAGGGCAGTGGCGATCAGACGGGAGGTGGCGCCCGATCCCGCGACGATCACTCGGGCCTGCCCCCGCCGCTGGAGCACCCTGGCCGGGCTGCCGGGGCTCTCGCGGCGCAGGGCGAGCGCCGCGGCCTCGTCGGCGAGCCGGGCACGGTGCTCGGCGGGCAGTGCCGCGGGCATCAGCGTGTGGGCGGGCAGCACCAATCCGCGCTCGGCCAGCGCGGTGAGCACCTCGCGTACGTCCTCGGCGGGCATGCCGAGCCGGGCCATCTCGGTCAGCAGCACCCGCTCGGTGCGCGAGCCGTCGAGCAGTTCGAGCAGCCGGGCCGCGGACCGGTGGGACAGCTCCAGCACGACCGCGTGTTCGGGGTCGGTGCCGAGCTGGACGGTGTGGCGGTCGCGCCACATCGGGCGCAGGCCCGGCAGCAGGGCCGGGCGGGACATCGGGGAGCGGCTCACAGCGGTCAGGCTGTCAGCGCCGAGAGGGCCCGGCTGCGGTTATCCACAGCCCGTCCCCCGTGATCAAGAGGTTTTCCACAGTCCTGACCTGGGTTATCCACAGATCTTGGGGAAGATTGTCGGGAAAGCGACAGGAGCCCGCAGTGTCTGCGGGCTCCTGTCTCGCGTTGTTCCTCAGGCCTTGCCGAGAATGCGGTTAACGGTCGTACCGCAGACGGGGCAGGGCCCCTTTGCCATCCGCATGCCAGTCTTGGAAATTTCCACCTTGCCGGTGAAATCGCGCTTTTCCTTGCACTTCACGCAGTAGCCGTTGTACTTCTCTTCGGCCACGGTTCCTCCTCATGATCCACGGTGACTCGTCCCGGCGGCTTGCGCTGTGACGGTCGAAGTCTGCCTGTCCGAATCGATCTGAGTAGTCAGGTTACGCGGGACACGCCGTAGTCATCACGCTTGTAGAAAATGAGGCATTTTCGTAAAGTCGCCTGCGCATTGAGCAATGTCCCTTATGCGAATGCGTGGTGCGGGTCACGGTCAGAAGAATTTTCTTGGCGAAGACCACTTATCCCGGCAAATCTGGCGATGATCACAAGATTGACTCTTGCGCCCCCCTGGCACCCGGCCGCTAGCGTCCATCCCGTGAGTAACGACCCCCTGGTTACCCCCGGGTGCCCCCTGGTCTGCGCCGGTCGCTAATGGCCGCCGCACGCAAACCCGTGGTAGAGGTCCGGCGCAGTGAGCGCCGGCGGCGGACGGTGTCCGCCTACCGCGAGGGGGAGCGGGTCGTGGTGCTCATCCCCAGCCAGTTCTCCCGGGCCGAGGAGAGCGAATGGGTCAGCAAGATGCTCGCCCGGCTCGCCGCCCGCGATCAGCGCAGCCAGCGCAGCGACGCCGACCTCGAAACCCGCGCCCGCCAGCTCGCCTGCCGCTACCTGCCCGAGTTCGGCGCGGTCGCGATACCCGCCACGGTGCGCTGGGTCGGCAACCAGAACGGCCGCTGGGGCTCCTGCACCCCCGCCGACCGCACCATCCGGCTGTCCGAGCGGGTACGCGACATGCCGTCCTGGGTCAGCGACTACGTGCTGCTCCACGAACTGGTCCACCTGATCGTGCCCAGCCACAACGCCCGCTTCTGGGCCCTGGTCGGCCGCTACCCCCGCACCGAACGCGCCCGCGGCTACCTTGAGGGCATCGCCGCCGCCGAACACGCCCGCGCCGAATAACCCGCCGCCGGCCGCGTCCAGCCCCGCTCCGCTCCGCGCTTTTAATAGACGCTGGCCTATCACATCGAGAATTTGTAGATCAAATTCGATGTAATAGGCCAGCGTCTATGGAAGGAGTCGGAGGGTGAGGCGCGGGTCGTGCGGCGTCGGCGCGGCCTGGGTCAGTCCTGCTGCGGGTCGGGGTCGGCCTCGCCGTCGGGTTTGGGCGGGGTCGGGTCGTGGCTGGGGAGGTCGTCGAGGCCGCTGAGGTCGAGGACCGTGGTGTCGGCGGCGGCCGCGTAGGCGGCCGGGTCGGCGAAGTCCTCGTCGTCGGGCAGCAGGTCGGGGTGGTCCCACAGGGCGTCGCGGCCGGACACGCCGCGGTGCTCGGTCAGTGCCGCCCACAGGGCCGCTGCCTCGCGCAGGCGGCGGGGGCGCAGTTCCAGGCCGACGAGCGCGGCGAACGTCTGCTCGGCGGGACCCCCGGCCGCGCGGCGGCGGCGGAACGTCTCGGAGAGGCGTACGACGTTGGGCAGCCGGTTGCCCGCGGCCTGCTCGACCACGTGCGTGACCCAGCCTTCGACCAGGGCGAGCACGGTCTCCAGGCGGCGCAGGGCGGCCTGCTGCTGCGGGCTGTCGTCGGGCGTGAAGATGCCTTCGAGCTGCAGTTCGGCCATGGACTCGGGGTCGGCGGGGTTGACCCGGCCGAGCGCCTCCTCGATGGCCTCGCGGTCCACCCGGATGCCGTTGGCGTATGCCTCGACCGCGCTGAGCACGTGCCCGCGCAGCCACGGCACGTGGCCGAACAGCCGCTGGTGGGCGGCCTCGCGCAGGGCCACGAACAGGCGCAGCTCACCGGAGTCGAGTTCGAGGCCCTCGCCGTACGCCCGGATGTTGGCGGGGACCAGGGCGGCGGTGCCGCTCGGGCCGAGCGGCAGGCCGATGTCACCGGCGGAGAGGACCTCGACGGCGAGCTTGGCCAGGGCGGTGCCGAACTGGCCGCCGAACAGCGCGCCGCCGAGGCTGCTGATCATCGCGGCCATCGGGCCGAGCTGGGCGCGGGCCTCCGGCGGGACGAGGTCGCCCATGGCGTTGACCATGCGGTCGGCGACCGGGTCGGCCAGCTTGCGCCAGACGTCCAGGGTGTTGAAGATCCACTCGTTGCGGTTCCAGGCGGCGGTGGTGAGCACGCCGCTGGGCAGGGAGGTGGCCGGATCGAGCCACAGGTCGGCCAGGCGCAGCGCCTCGTCGACCTCGCGGCGGTCGGCGGCGGACACCGCCGGGTCACCCTCGCTGTTGAGCGAGGTGGTGGCGACCTGCCGGGCGAGGTCCCAGTTGACGGGGCCGCCGCCGCTGGAGCTCATCGCCATCAGCTGCTGCAGCCCGGCGAGGAACTGCTGCATCTGCTGCGGGTCGTTGGGGTCTGGTGGTTGGCCGCCAGGAAGGGCGAACCCGAACGGGGTGTCAGGCACGCCCTCCACCGTACGCGAAGTTGAGCGCAAGTGACTCATACCCACCCCGTGATAGGGGACAAGTCAGGGTCCGGCGGGCTCGCGGACCGCTTGGATAGGCTGGCCGCCATGAGACGTCGCGGGTTGACTGTGGTGCTGGGCGCACTCCTGGCGGTGCTGCTGCTGATCGCCATCGGGCGGGTGAACGTGCCGTACGTGGTGGAGAGCGCCGGCCCGACCGTGGACACCCTGTCCGCCGTCGACGACAAGGGCGAGGTCTGCACGCCGGGGGCGCCCGGAGCGTCGCAGAGCTGCCACGACGTCATCTCGGTCAGCGGCGGCGGGACGGCCACGAAGTCCGACGGCCAGCTGCGGCTGGTCACCGTCAACGTGCAGTCGAAGACCGACCTGATCTCGGTGATCCGGGGCTGGTGGTCCGACGAGGAGGCGGTCGTGCCGTACGAGCTGCTCTACCCGCCGGACGCCAGCCGCGAGGAGATCGACCAGCAGGGCCAGGAGGACTTCAAGAACTCGCAGACCAGCGCGGAGACCGCGGCGCTGCGCGAGCTGGGCTACCCGGTGCGGATCACGGTGGAGAAGGTCGTCGAGGGCGGCGCCTCCGACGGGAAGCTGAAGCCGGGTGACGTCATCGACACCGTCGACGGCACCGCGGTCACCTCCAACGGCAAGCTGCTGGAGCTGATCCAGGCCAAGCCGGCGGGCAGCACGCTGAAGCTCGGCGTCACCCGCGACAAGGCCCCGGCCACGGTGGAGGTCACCACCAAGGCGGCCTCGGCCGAGGACAAGACGCCGCGGGTGGGCATCGAGGTCAAGACCGAGCAGCCGCACCCGTTCACGCTGAACATCAAGCTCGACGACATCGCCGGCCCTAGCGCCGGTCTGATGTTCACCCTCGGCATCATCGACAAGATCAAGCCGGAGGACCTGACCGGCGGCAAGGTCATCGCGGGTACGGGCACCATCGACGACGAGGGCAACGTCGGGCCGATCGGCGGCATCCCGCAGAAGCTGCACGGGGCCAAGGCCGCCGGGGCGAAGGTCTTCCTCACCCCCGCGGACAACTGCGCGGAGGCCAAGGCCAACGCGCTGCCCGGACTGCCGCTGGCCAAGGTGAGCACGCTGCAGGACGCGCTCGCGGCGCTGGCGACCGTACGCGCCGGCGGCACGCCGCCCACCTGCTGAGGCTCGGCTTCCTGTTAATCAGCTGAGAAAACGCGGGGTCCCGGCTGCCGGGGCCCCGCGCTGAACCGCAGGTCAGACGACTCACCACGGTTTCATAGGGCCTGCCATCAGTGCAGCGGTATTGCAAGGCAACGTAGGCTTCCACCGTGGTGACCCGATCAAGTCAACTGCCGCACATGAGCCGCCGCGGACGAGCCTGGCTCATCGTGCTGACCGGCCTGCTCATCTTCTTCGCCGTCCTGGGCTGGGTGGTCGAGGCGTGGACCGAATGGCTCTGGTTCGACGAACTGGGTGCGACCCAGGTCTTCACCGGCCAGCTCGGCACGCGGATAGGTCTGTTCGCGGTGTTCGGGCTGATCATCTGGGCCTTCCTGTTCGGCAACCTGTACCTGGCGTACAAGCTGCGCCCGTTCCTGCCGCCGACCGGGGTCGAGCAGCAGGCGCTGGAGCGCTACCGCTACCTGCTGGGCCCGCACCTGATGCGCTGGTTCGCGCTGGCCGCGGGCGCGGTCGCGTTCTTCGCCGGGCTCGCCGCGCAGGGGCACTGGCAGCAGTGGCTGCTGTTCGAGAACGCGGAGCCGTTCAACCAGAAGGACCCGCAGTTCGGCATCGACATCGGCTTCTACGTCTTCAAGCTGCCGTTCTGGCAGTACCTGCTGAACACCGGCTTCACCGTGACGGTGCTGGCGCTGATCGGCGCGCTCGGCGTGCACTACCTCTACGGCGGGGTGCGGCTGTCCGGCGCGGGTGACCGGATGACCACCGGCGCGCGGGCCCACCTGACCGGCCTGGTCGCGCTGTTCGTCAGCCTCAAGGCGGTCGCGTACGTGCTGGACCGCCGGGCGCTGCTGCTGGACACCATCTCCGGCACCGACCTGACCGGCGCGGGTTACACCGACATCCAGGCGCTGCTGCCCGCCAAGGAGATGCTGACCTACATCTCGGTCATCGTCGTCATCGCGATCCTGATCTTCTCGAACGCGGTCATGCGCAACCTGGTGTGGCCGGGCGTCGCGCTGGGCCTGCTGGCCATCTCCGCGGTCGCCATCGGCGGCATCTACCCGTGGGGCGTGCAGACGTTCCAGGTGGACCCGAGCCGCAACGTCAAGGAAGCGCCGTACATCGACCGCACCATCCAGGCCACCCGCGCGGCGTACGGGCTGGACGGCGCGACGAACACGCCGTACGCCTCGGACACGGTCGAGCCGCCCGCGTCGCTGGCGCAGGACAAGACGATCGTGCCGAACATCCGCCTGCTCGACCCGGCCGTGGTCGCCGAGACCTACACGCAGCTGTCCCAGGTGCGCAGCTTCTACCAGTTCGGCGACAAGCTCGACATCGACCGCTACACCATCGACGGCAAGACCGCCGACTACGTGGTGGGTGTCCGGGAGATCGAGTACAGCAAGCTGACCACCGCGCAGAGCAACTGGATCAACAAGCACACGGTGTACACCCACGGCTACGGCCTGGTCGCGGCCCCCGCGAACACCACCGTCTGCGCGGGACAGCCCTACTTCGTCTCCGGGTTCTTCACCGGCCAGGCGCAGGGCGCGGAGCAGGGCTGCTCGTCGGCCACCGACAAGCTGCCCGTCGAGCAGCCGCGCATCTACTACGGCGAGCGCATGGGCGAGTACGCGATCGTCGGCAAGGCCGACGGCGGCACCAGCGCCGAGTACGACCGCCCCACCGGCGACGCCACCGACGCCCGTTACACCTACACCGGCTCCGGCGGCGTCGACCTGGACTCGACCTGGCGGCGGCTGCTCTACTCGATCAAGTACGCCGAGTCGAACTTCCTGCTGGCCGACGCGGTCAACGACAACTCGAAGATCCTCTACGAGCGCGACCCGCGTACCCGCGTGCAGAAGGTGGCGCCGTTCCTCACCCTGGACGGCGACCCGTACCCGGCGGCGGTCGGCGGGCGCATCGTGTGGATCGTCGACGGCTACACGACCAGCGCGAACTACCCGTACGCGCAGCGCATCGACCTGCAGGACGCGACCAGTGACTCGCTGACCGGCGACGGCACGTTCCGGCTCGCCCGGCAGGACATCAACTACATCCGCAACTCGGTGAAGGCCACCGTCGACGCGTACGACGGCACCGTCAAGCTCTACGAGTTCGACGACAAGGACCCGATCCTCAAGGCCTGGAACAACGCCTTCGGCGGCAAGCTGATCACGGCCAAGTCGGAGATCCCGGCGGAACTGGCGCAGCACTTCCGCTACCCGGCGGACATGTTCAAGGTGCAGCGCGACCTGCTGACCCGGTTCCACGTCAACAACGCGAACGACTTCTTCAACGCGCCGGACTTCTGGGCCGTGCCCAACGACCCGGCCACCGCCGGTTCGGCCAAGCAGCCGCCGTACTACCTGCTGACCCAGCTGCCCGGCCAGACCGAGCCGCGCTTCCAGCTCACCGCCGCGGTGACCCCACGGGAACGGCAGAACCTGGCCGCGCTGATCTCCGGGTCGTACGTCGACGGCAAGCCGACACTGCAGGTGCTGGAGCTGAGCAAGGACGGCCGGATCCCCGGACCGGGCCAGGCGCAGCAGTTGATGGAGAACTTCGACGCGGCGCGCACCCAGCTCAACATCTGGGGTAACAACGTCGTCAAGGGCAACCTGCTGTCCCTGCCGTACGGCGGCGGCATGCTCTACGTCGAGCCGATCTACCTGCGCTCCAGCGGGGAGAAGGCGTACCCGCTGATGAAGAAGGTGCTGGTCAGCTACGGCGACAAGGTGGCCTTCGCGGACACCCTCACCGACGGCATCAAACAGCTGGTCGGCACCACCACCGGCACACCACCGGTGACCACGCCGAACCAGCCGCCGCCGACGACGGGTTCGCCGACGCTGGCCGCCGCCGCCGAGAAGGTCAACAAGGCCATCGACGACGTGCGGGCCGCCCAGCAGTCCGGCAACTTCGAGGCGTACGGCAAGGCGCTGGCCGCCCTGGAGGCGGCGATGAAGGAGTTCGAGCAGGCCAGCGGCACGACGACGCCGCCCCCGGCTGCCTCGCCCTCCGCACCGCCGCCCTCACCGTCGCCCTCGCCGGCCACCACCGGCTGACGATGACAGGCTGAGACGACACGGGGTGAGCGCTGAGACGGCGCTCACCCCGTGTCGATTTGCGGGTGGTGCGATCAACCGGCTATGGTTTACCTACCGACGCGGGGTGGAGCAGCTCGGTAGCTCGCTGGGCTCATAACCCAGAGGTCGCAGGTTCAAATCCTGTCCCCGCTACGAACGAAGGACCCGGCTCCGATGGAGCCGGGTCCTTCTACATGTGGCCGAGCCTTTCTGCTTGCCGATAGGGTGACCAGAGTGACCAGGGAAGACCTCATCCGGCTGCGGCAGGCCCGCGACCGGGTGGACCGCGACTACGCGCAGCCGCTGGACGTGGCCGCGCTGGCGCGCACCGCCCTGATGTCGCCGGGTCACTTCTCGCGCAGTTTCCGGGCCGCGTTCGGCGAGACGCCGCACGGCTATCTGATGACCCGCCGGATCGAGCGCGCCCAGGCCCTGCTGCGCCGGGGCGACCTGAACGTCACCGAGGTCTGCCTGGCCGTCGGGTTCACCTCGCTGGGCTCGTTCAGCAGCCGGTTCACCGAGATCGTCGGCGAGAGCCCGAGCGCCTACCGGGCCCGCGACCACTCCTGGACCGCGAACCTGCCCGGCTGTGTCGCTAAGCGCTACCTCCGCCAGGTCCGCCGGCCCAGCGTCGCGCGGTGATCGCTGTCTACGGTCAGAACCTGCGTTCAGAACGCACTTTTCGACCGTAGACAGCGATCACCGCGACGGACGCCCCGTGATCAGGGTGTGACCGCGATGTTGGTCAGGCCGGTCACGGCGTTGGTGACGGTGTTGGAGGCGTACACGACGTTGAGGTTGCCGGGGCACTTCGAGGTCGAGGTGATCCGGATCGCGTACTGGCCGATCCCGCCCAGGTTCGAGGTGTTGGAGCGCCAGATGTTGCCGCAGCCGTTCAGGAACGACGGCGTCGTCGCCGGGTTGTGCGTCTCGTACCCGTTGACGAACGTGCCCGGTGCCGCGAACGTGCCGGTGTTGTTCTCGATGAGGTAGCCGATGCCCTTGACGTCGATCCAGGAGTCGGCCGAGTTCTGCCCCGAGATGCCGCGCCCGTCGAAGGTGTTGCCCCGGATGACGCCGTCGAAGGTGCCCTCCTTGACGTCGATGTGCTCCGCGGCGACGTACGGGCCGATGCGGTTGTTGAGCACCTGCACCCGGTCGGAGCGGTCGACGCCGCCGGAGTTGCCGTGGCAGGCCCAGTTGGACCCGGCCGAGCCGAGGTAGACGCCCTCGCCGTAGCCGGGCTGCACCAGGCCGGTGTACTCGACGATCGAGTCGCGGATGACCCCGTCGGCCGACGAGCGGCGGAAGTGCACGCCCTCGTCCTCGGTGTGGTGCACGTACACGCCGCTGATCGTCACGTGGTGGGAGTTGTCGAGCACGATGCCCTTCTTCGACTCGGCCACGGTGAACCCGGTGAGGTTCCAGTAGGGCGCGTCGAACAGCCACAGGCCGTAGCCGGAGTCCCAGCCCGCGGTGGGCGCGGGGCAGGACGGCCCGGTGCCGCTCGGCCCGTCGTTGATCAGGATCGCGGTGCGCGGCCCGGTGAGCGTGATCCGCGAGCCTGCCGTGCCGGGCCGCGTGGTGGCGAACGAGCCGCGATACGTGCCGGGCGCCAGGCGGATGGTGGTGCCGGGGTTCACGCTGCCCAGCGCGCTGCTGAGCTGTGCGGCCGTGGCCACGTCGACGACCGGCCCGCCGGGCGGCGGCGACCCCGACGGCGAGGGTGACGGCGACGGCGACGGGGGAGTGGACGGTGACGGCGAGGCCGAAGGCGACGCGGAGGCTGACGGCGAGGTCGACGGAGCCGGGCCGCCCGTGCAGGACGCGCCGTTGACGGTGCAGTTGGCCGGGGTGCCGATACCGGCGGCGTTGAAGCCGAATGTCTGCGACGCGCCCGGGTTGACGGTGCCGTTCCAGTTCACGTTGGTGAAGGTGTAGCGCTGGCCGCTCTGCGTGCGCACCGCGCTCCACGACGAGCTGACCGTGGTGCCCGTGGGCAGGTCGAATACGACGGTCCAGCCCGTGGCGGGGGCGTCACCGATGTTGGTCACGGTCACGTCCGCGCCGTATCCGGTGGCCCATACGCTGACCTGGGTGACCGTGGCCCGCAGCACGGGTCCGGCGGCGTGCGCGGCGGTGCTGGTCAGGTAGGGAACCGCTGCGCCCAGCAGGGTGACGGCGGCCGTGGCGGCGACCGCGCGAAGTGTCCGCATCGACTGGCTCCTTTTCGTAAGGATTGTTTCCAGTCATCGAACACGGTGGAGCCCGTCCTGCCAAGACGACGGCGTGCGTGAATGTGGGCCGATAACCGATTGGACACGGTCGACAACGGTGACATAGTCTGTGCCAGCAACAAGCGACGCGGGGTGGAGCAGCTCGGTAGCTCGCTGGGCTCATAACCCAGAGGTCGTCAGTTCAAATCTGGCCCCCGCTACCACAGACCGGAGCCCGGTTCCTGAAACAGGAACCGGGCTCCGGTGCGTTCGGGGTCAGCCAGGCGTCACGGGTTCGTGAAGCCGAGGGCGTAGGAGCCCCCGCCGCTGTAGGCGTGCACCCGGTACCGGTAGTAGCCCGCGGTGCCCGAGTAGGTCAGCGTCTCCGCGTTGGACGCGGTCGCGCCCTGGGCCACGTTCGCCCACGCCGAGCCGTTCCACTTCTGCAGGTAGAGGTCGAAGTCCGTGCCGGACGGGCCGGCCAGGCAGCCGCGGTGGGTGCCGGAGGCGGTGGACTGGTAGTAGCTGTTGTCCGGCTGGTAGGCGCTGCCGCCGCTGGACAGCGAGCCGTTGCGGGAGAACTCGTACCCGGTGCAGCCGCTGCCGCCGGGCGGCGGGGACGACGGCGGGGTGCCGGTGCCGGTGAGCAGCGTCAGGCCGTACGCCGAAAGGATCTCGTTGACCGGCTGGAAGTAGGTCGTGCCGCCGGAGCTGCAGTTGCCGGACCCGCCCGAGGTCACGCCCTGGGCCTGGCTGCCCGCGATGAGCGAGCCGCCGGAGTCGCCCGGCTCGGCGCACACGTTGGTGCGGATCAGGCCGCTGACGGTGCCCTGCGAGTAGGTCACCGACGCGTTGCGGGCCTGGATGGTGCCGCAGTGCCAGCCGGTCGTCGAACCGGACCGGCACACCGACGCGCCGATCGCGGCGTCGGTCGAGCCGGACACCGACACGGTGCCGCCGGCGTAGTTGTTGACCAGGCCGCGCGGGGTGTTGCCGGAGTTGACCCGGACCCAGGCGTAGTCGTTGCCGGGGAAGCTGGACCCGGCGAAGGTGCCGCTGGGCTGGGTGGTCGTGGAGCCGGTGGTGCCGCAGTGGCCCGCGGTCACGAAGCCGCCGCTGACCGAGAAGCCGACCGAGCAGCGGCTGCCGCTGCCGATGTAGTACGCGTTGCCGCCGATGACGTCGATGTAGGGCACCGGGGTCTCGGTGCTCGCGTCGATCCGTACGGCGGTGGCGTCGACGCCGCTGGCCTTGACGAAGCCGGCCGCGTCCGCGCCCGTGCGGGCGAGCACGACGACCTGGTTGGCGGCGACGTCGACGTACCAGCCGGGGATGGCCTTGGGGGCCTTGGCCGCGACGGCGTCGAGCTGGGCCTTGACCGCGTCGAGCTGGGCGAGGCTGTGCGCGACCAGCTTCGGGGTGGCGCCCGCGGCGCGTACCTTGTCGGCCTGGGCCTGGCTGGTCACGCCGACGGTGAAGGTCTTCGCGTCGGCCGACAGCCACGCGCCGCCGTAGGTCGTGCCGAGCGACTTGCGCAGGGTCAGGTCGGCCTTGCCGGCCCTGGCCTCGTCGGCGAGCCGGGCCCGCACCCCGGCGGGGTCGAGTTTGAGGTCGCGGGACATGGCCTGGAGGACCTGGGGCGAGATGCCCGCCGCGGTGGCGGCGTCGGCTGCCGGGTCGGGGGCCTGTCCCGCCGCGGCCGGATACGTCAGTGCGACGGTGATACCCAGGGTGAGGGTGGCCGCCGCCGAAGCGAAGAGAAGTCTGTGGTTCATGCTCGGCAAGTTATGCGTTATATATAGTCGACGGTAGATACCGCTTGGGTCCTACCGCGATGCGATGGAAACCCGGGGACCGAACTGCGGGTTGGCCTTGCCCCACTGGAGGTACTGCGGATTGCGGGCGGCCGACTCCGCGTACGCCGCCGCCGCGTGGGCGAGCATGACGTCGGCGTATCCGGCCGCTTCGCTGCGCGGATGCCAGCCGAGCAGGTGCCGCCAGCGCAGCGGCCCGCCCGCCAGCGGCACCGTGGCGATGCCGTCCACCCGGCGGAAGGTCGCCTTGCACAGCCCGACCGCGTGCCCCGACAGCACCGCGTCGACGGCGTTGCCGATGTCCATCTCGTACATGGTGCGCGGGGTGAACCCGGCCCGCGCGCAGGCGGCCGCGAAGCAGTCGCCGAAGCAGCCGTCGCCCGGCATGCTGGCCCACTGCGCGTCGGCCAGCTCGGCCAGGTCGATCTCCCAGCGGTCAGCCAGCGGATGGCTCTCGGGCAGCATCACGAAGATGGCGTCGATGGCGATCTCCCGCCAGGTCAGCCCGTCCTCCGGGGTGCCCGGCACGGTGTCGCCGCAGACCCCGACGATGCAGAAGTCGAGCCTGCCCGCCACCGCCAGGTCGCACAGCTGGTCGGCCCAGTGCGAGGGATGGGTCAGCACCTCCACGCCGTCCTTCTCGGCGGCCAGCCGGGACATCAGCCCGCCGAGGATCGGGCCGTTGACCGCGCCGATGCGCCACTGGTTCGGCCGGACGCGGGTGCCGGTGAGCTGTGCCGCGTCCTCCTGCAGCCCGCGCATCGCGGGCAGCACCACCCGGGCGCGGGCGAGCACCAGCTCACCCAGCGCCGTCGGCGTCGCGCCGTGGCGGCCGCGCTCGAACAGCGGGCCGCCCAGCGAGCGCTCGATGCGCTGCAACTGCGCGGTGACCGCGGGCTGGGCGAGCCCGAGCAGCGAGGCCGCCTTGGTCACGCTGCCGGTGTCCGCGATCGCGCAGACCACTCTGAGGTGCCGGATCTCCAGGTTCATGGCCTCTCCCGTCAGGAGGTCGTGGCCGCGGGCGAGATCCACACATCTTAGATCGTCGATGAAATTGTGTCACGGTGGCAGCGCCGGGCCGTCGGCCAGCCGGTCCCTTCGCTGGTACGCGATGAGGAACGTGTCGGCGACGACGTCCTCGGCGACCGTCGGCCCGACCCGGCCGGCGCAGTAGCGCAGCAGCTCGGCCCCGTGTTCGTCGAACAGGCCCGCCACGTCGGACGGGCGGGGCTCGGCCATGGTGTGCAACATACTCATGACTGCCCGCACCGGGCCCCGCTGTTCCGCACCGCCGCACGCCTGCCGCGCGGGACCCGCAGGCGCGATGATGAATGAATGGCGGCCAGGTTCACCACGATCGACGACTACATCGACGCCTTCCCCACCGAGGTGCAGGACGTGCTCCAGCAGGTCCGGCGGACCATCCTGGCGGCAGCGCCCGCGCACGCCGGGCAGAGCATCAGCTACGGCATCCCCACGATCACGCTGGACGGCCGGTATCTCGTGTACTTCGCCGGCTGGAAGCACCACGTCTCGGTGTACCCGGTGCCCGACGGGGACGCGGACTTCGAGGAGGTCGTCGCGCCGTACCGGGCGGCGAAGGGCACGCTGCGCTTCCCGCTGCGCGAGCCGATCCCGTACGACGTGATCACCCGGGTCACCGCCGCCCTGGTGGCGCAGCGGGCGGGTGATCCTGGAGGTGCGTGATGCGCCCCTGGTCGTGTTGCCGTCGTCGCACCGGCATGCATGCCGTCGGGGGCGGTCCATAGGATCGACGGGTGCAGGATGCTTCGCAGGTGTTGAGCAGGATCTTCGGCTATGACTCGTTCCGTGGCGAGCAGCAGGAGATCATCGACCACGTGATCGGCGGCGGGGACGCCCTGGTGCTGATGCCGACCGGTGGCGGCAAGTCGCTGTGCTACCAGATCCCGGCGCTGGTGCGGCCCGGCGTCGGCGTGGTCATCTCGCCGCTGATCGCGCTGATGCAGGACCAGGTCGACGCGCTCACCGCGCTGGGCGTGAAGGCGGGCTTCCTCAACTCGACACTCGACCTCGACGAGCGCCGCGTGGTCGAGGCGCAGTTCGTCGCGGGCGAGCTGGACCTGCTCTACCTCGCCCCGGAAGGGCTGGCCTCCGGATCGGCGCTGCGGCTGCTGGAGCGCGGCAGGATCTCGCTGTTCGCCATCGACGAGGCGCACTGCGTCTCGCAGTGGGGCCACGACTTCCGGCCCGACTACCTGGCCCTGTCCGTGCTGCACGAGCGCTGGCCGGACGTGCCCCGCATCGCGCTGACGGCGACCGCGACGACCGCCACCCGCACCGAGATCGCACAGCGCCTGCAGCTGACCGAGGCGCGCCTGTTCGTCTCCAGCTTCGACCGGCCCAACATCCAGTACCGCATCGTGCCGAAGAACGACCCTAAGAAGCAGCTGCTGGAGCTGCTGCGCACCGAGCACCCCGGTGACGCGGGCATCATCTACTGCCTGTCCCGGGCGTCGGTGGAGAAGACCGCCGAGTTCCTGGTGCAGCAGGGCATCGACGCGCTGCCCTACCACGCCGGGCTCGACGCGGCGACGCGTGCGGCCAACCAGTCCCGCTTCCTGCGCGAGGACGGGATGATCATGGTGGCCACCATCGCGTTCGGCATGGGCATCGACAAGCCGGACGTGCGTTTCGTCGCACACCTCGACCTGCCGAAGTCGGTCGAGGGCTACTACCAGGAGACCGGCCGCGCCGGGCGGGACGGGCTGCCGTCGACGGCCTGGCTGACATACGGGCTGCAGGACGTGGTGCAGCAACGCAAGATGATCGAGGGCTCGGCCGGGGACGCGGCCTACCGGCGCGGGCTCGCCGCGCACCTGGACGCGATGCTGGCCCTGTGCGAGACGGTGCAGTGCCGCCGGGTGCAGCTGCTGGCCTACTTCGGGCAGGTCAGCGAGGCCTGCGGCAACTGCGACACGTGCCTGGTCCCGCCGGAGTCCTGGGACGGCACGGTGCCCGCGCAGAAACTGCTGTCAACCGTGCTGCGCCTGCAGCGCGAGCGCAACCAGCGCTTCGGCGCGGGGCAGTCGATCGACATCCTGCTCGGGCGCAAGACCGACAAGGTGGCGCAGCACCGCCACGAGGAGCTGACCGTGTTCGGCATCGGCACCGAACTGCAGGAGTCCGAATGGCGCGGAGTGGTGCGCCAGCTGCTGGCCCAGGGGCTGCTGGCGGTGCAGGGCGAGCACGGCACCCTGGCGCTGACCGACGCCAGCGCCGACGTGCTGGGCCGCCGCCGTGAGGTGATGATGCGCCGCGAGCCGGAGCGCGCGGCCCGCTCGTCGGGTTCGTCGCGTAAGGCCTCGGCCGCCGCTGCCGTGGCGGAGCTGCCCGCCGACGCGGTGCCCCGGTTCGAGGCGCTGCGCGCCTGGCGTGCGGCGACGGCCAAGGAGCAGAGCGTGCCCGCGTACGTCATCTTCCACGACGCGACGCTGCGCGAGATCGCCGCGCAGGCCCCGGACTCGCTGGGCAAGCTGCGGGGGATCAGCGGCGTCGGCGAGAACAAGCTGGCCAAGTACGGCGAAGGGGTGCTGGAGACGCTGGCCGCGGCCTGACGCATGGTTGGCATTCCATCGACGTTGACGAAAATGTAAACCTCCTGTTACATGAGTGCTCAGTGAGAGCGCTCTCCTGCATCCCGGGTTTCCCTGAGCAGGAGGTTCAACATGCGACTACCGGTACGTCTTCTGGCCGCCGGGCTCGCCGTCGCCGGCCTGGTCGCCGGTCCGATGGCGAGCGCCGCCGTGGCCGCTCCGATCTGCAACCGCTACTGCGACGGGCGCGACGCGGCGCTGTCGCCGGGCGACCGCGCGCCGGTCAGCGCCGGAGTCTGGGGCAGGCAGATCGTGCTGCACTTCGACGACGCCGACGCGATGGGCTGGGCGAGCATCGCCAACGGCACCACCGGCGACAGGGTCTGGCTCGACCGCTCCTTCAACGGCGGCCGCACCTGGACCGGCCTGCTCGGCGACACCGCCGTCCCGGCGGGCCAGCGGGGCTGGCGCACCACGATGTTCAACGTGGACGACTGGGCGGCGCTCGGCGTCGGCGCGCTGCGCGCCTGCGGCAAGGCGGGTGACCGGCCCGAGATCGCGTGCACGACCTGGGCGCGGACCACGTGGAACGCGGGCAACCGGCGCACCGCCGCGGCCACCGGGCTGATGACCTCCTACAACCTGGCCACCGGGCGGTTCGACACCACCGGCTGGTGGAACACGGCCAACGCGCTGACCGCGATCATCGACAACGCCCGGATCACCGGCATGGGCAGCTACCGGTACGCGATCGGCCGCACCTACGACCTCAACTTGAACGCGTACCAGGGCAGCTTCCGCAACGAGTACATCGACGACACCGGCTGGTGGGCGCTGGCCTGGATCGCCGCGTACGACCTCACCGGCGAGGCCCGCTACCTGAGCACCGCCCGGGTCGCGGCCGACCACATGGCGGCGTACTGGGACGGCGTCTGCGGGGGCGGGGTCTGGTGGAACACCGCCCGCACCTCGAAGAACGCCATCGCGAACGGGCTCTACCTGCACGTCACCGCCGCGCTGCACAACCGCATCGCGGGCGACACGGTGTACCTGAACCGGGCTCGGGCGACGTGGACGTGGTTCCAGGGCACCGGGATGATCAACGCGTCGTCGCTGATCAACGACGGGGTCAACCTGTCGACCTGCCGCAACAACGGGCAGCCGGTGTGGTCGTACAACCAGGGCGTGCCGCTGGGCGGGCTGGTGGAACTGCACCGGGCCACCGGCGACGCGGGCCTGCTGACCACCGCGCGGCGGCTCGCCGACGCGTCGACCACGACCGGCCAGCTGCACGTCAACGGCATCCTGCGCGACCCGTGCGAGGGTGGCGACTGCGGCGCGGACGGCCCCTCGTTCAAGGGTGCCTACGTGCGCGGCCTGGCCGTCCTCAACAACGCCCTGCCCGACCACCCCTACACGGCCTACCTGCGCCGCCAGGCCGACGCTGCGTACGCCGCCGACCGCACCCCGCTCGACCTCTACGGCCTGCGCTGGGCCGGTCCCATCGACAAACTCGACGCCGCCCGCCAGCACAGCGCCCTCGACCTCATGAACGCCGCCCCCTAACCGAGCGGGGCGATGATCGCTGTTTGCGGGCAGAACGCGGGGTCCAACCGCAGGTTCTGGCCGCAAACAGCGATCACGCCCGGCCGACCGGGCGGCCGGGTCAGCCTTCTTCGGTGCGGCCCTGGCGCCAGTAGCCCATGAAGGCGACCGCCTTGCGGTCCAGGCCGCGTTCGCCGACGAGGTGGCGGCGCAGGGTGCGGATGACGGCGGCCTCGCCCGCGAGCCAGGCGTAGAGGCGGCCGCTGGCGGCGTCCTCCGGGACCTCCCACAGGATGTCGTTGTCCACGTCGACGTCCTCGACGACCTCGGCCGTGCCGGGCACCGGCACCAGGCGCGCCGCCGCCAGCTCGACGGCGGGCACCAGCAGGCTGCCGTGGGCGGCCCCGTCGCGGGCCAGCCAGCGCACCTCCACCCCGGCGGGCGCGGTCACCGGCAGCGCGTCGGCGGCGTACGGAACCTCCAGCAGCGCCGCGCCGACCGTGTCCGCGGGCAGCCGCTCCAGGATGGCCGCGATGGCGGGCACCGCGGTCTCGTCCCCGGCGAGCAGCACCGGCACGCCCGGGGCGGGCGGCACGAACTCGGCGCCGCCGTGCGGACCGGGGTGCACCGCGTTCGGTCCCATCAGGACGAGCTTGTCACCCGGCCGGGCCGCGCGGGCCCAGCGCGAGGCGGGACCGGCGTCGCCGTGCAGGGCCACGTCCACATCGACCTCGCACTGCCCCCGGCGTACGTGCCGGGCGGTGTAGGTGCGGACCGGGTTGCGCAGCTCGTCGGGGGTGGCGCGCCAGACGGTGTACCAGTCGGGGCCGTAGGACAGCGCGCCGAAGCCGCCGTCCGGCGCGGGCAGCACCAGCTTGAGGCGCAGGTCGTAGCCACAGTCGGCGAAGTCGGCCAGATCCGGTCCGGAGAACGTGAACCGCTTGTAGGTGGGGCTCAAGTCGGCGACGGCCTGCACCTGAACGGTGAACAGCCGCCACATCATGGGTTCGGTCATGCGCGGGATCTCCAGACGGCCGGACGACTGAGGGGGTGCCGTGACCCGGCGGCCGACCCGTGGCATCCCACAGGTCGGCGACCGCGCAGCACGACTCAGGTTAGGTTAGCCTTCCCTCTCGATGTCAAACGGCTCCCGAGTGGCCTGCGCCACTACCACCGACCTTCCTGCGGCACCGGGTGGGGTGACGGGGCCGTCGCCGGGGTCCGTGGTGGGGGCAGGTTCGCGGCTGGGCAGGGTGAGCAGGGCCAGTGCTGCCGCGATGAGCAGCAGCACGACCGCTGCGATCGCCGCCGCGTGCAGGCCGGACACGAACGAGGTCCGGGCGCTGGCGAGCAGGGCCTCACCCAGCGGGCCGGGTGTTGCGGCGGCCACGGCGGCGGCTCCGGCCAGCGTTTCGCGAGCGATGTCGGCGGCTTGGCCGGACAGACCGGACGGGACCTCCAGGTGGGCGCGGAAGACGGCGGTGCCGATGCTGCCCAGTACGGCCATGCCGAGCGCGCCGCCGAACTCCGAGGCCGTCTCCGACAGCGCGGACGCCGCGCCCGCCCGCTCCGGCGGGGCGGCCCACAGGATCAGCTCGGTGCTCAGCGACATGACCACGACCAGGCCGCAGGCGTACAGCGCGGCGCAGACCATCAGCGTCCACAGCGGGGAGTCGGCCTGCACCGCGGTCATCGCGGCGAACCCGGCGAGCGCGATGAGGAAGCCGCCCGCCACCAGCCGGTTGCGCGGGACGCCGCGCTGGGCCAGCCCGGCGGCCACGGGCGCGACCGCGCCGACGCCGAGCGAGGGCACCAGGCTCCACAGCGCCGCCTCCAGCGGGGACATGCCCCACACGGTCTGCAGCAGCTGGGTGGTGAAGATGGCGAAGCCGACCAGGGCGAACATGGCCAGCGTGTTGACCGCGATCGCGCCGCTGAAGGCGCGGCCCCGGAACAGGGCCAGGTCGATCATCGGGTCGGCCGAGGTGCGCTGCCGGTGCAGGAAGACCGCGCCGACGGCGAGCCCGGCCAGGATCGCGGCCCCGGCGAGCAGCGGGTCGCCCTCGGCGGCGAACTCCTTGACGCCCCAGATCACCGGTAGCACCGCGGCCAGTGACAGGACCGCGCCGAGCCGGTCGAACCGGCCGCCGGTGACCCGTCGCGACTCCGGCACCAGCAGCGGCGCGAGCACGACCAGCAGCAGCATGAACGGTACGTTGATCAGGAAGACCGAGCCCCACCAGAAGTGTTCGAGCAGTACGCCGCTGAGGATCGGGCCGAGTGCGACGCCGAAGGTGAGCGCCGCGGTCCAGACCGCGATGGCGGTGGCCCGCTGCTTGGCGTCGTGGAACATGTTGCGGATCAGCGCGAGGGTGCTCGGCATCAGCGTCGCGCCGCCGATCCCCAGCAGGGCGCGGGTGGCGATGAGGGCTTCGGCGCTGCCCGCGTACGCGGCGGCGGCGGAGGTGAGGGCGAACGCCGTCGCGCCGATCAGGAGCAGGCGGCGGCGGCCGATCCGGTCCCCGAGCGCGCCCATCGTGATGAGCAGCCCGGCCAGCACGAAGCCGTAGATGTCGAAGATCCACAGCTGCTGGGTGGCGGTGGGGGCGAGGTCGGCGCTGATGAACGGGACGGCGAAGTAGAGCACCGACACGTCCATGGAGACCAGCAGGAGGGGTAGCAGCAGCACGGCGAGGCCGATCCACTCGCGGCGGCCGGCGATTGGCGGGGGTGGCTCGTTCATCGAGGACCAACCTTCTGTGTACGCGGTACGCGCTTCTGTGTATGTCATACGCTGTTCTGTGTACGTTATACGCAGTACTAGGATGTGCAGTCAAGCGTCCGAGGTAGAAGCAGGTGTGATGGAACTCGACAGCGCCGGGGTCCCGGCGAACATCGCCGCCGCATGGGGCCTGCGTGAGCGCCCCGGCAAGGGGCCCAAGCCGGGACTGAGCCTGGACGGCATCGTGCAGGCCGGCATCAGGGTCGCCGCGGCCGACGGCATCGGCGCGGTCTCCATGAGCCGGGTCGCCGCCGAGGCGGGCGCGTCCACCATGGCGCTCTACCGGTACGTCCGGGCCAAGGACGAGCTGCTCGAACTGATGATGGACGCGGCCATCGGCGACCCGCCGCCACTGGACCCCGACGGCGGCTGGCGCGCCGGGCTGACCGCCTGGGCGTGGGCCTGCCGCGAGGTCTACCTGAGGCAGCCGTGGACGCTGCGGGTGCCCATCAGCGGCCCGCCCGCCACCCCGCACCAGCTCGGCTGGATGGACGCCGGACTGGCCGCGCTCGCCGACACCGCGCTGCGCGAGGAGGAGAAACTCTCGATCGTGCTGCTGTTCAGCATGTACGTCCGCAACGAGGCCACCGTGGCCGTGGACATGCAGACGGCGGTGGAGGCGGTCGACTCCAACCTGGACGAGGCCATCGCGACCTACGGCAAGCTGCTGCGGCTGCTCGTCGAACCGGCCCGGTTCCCCGCGCTGGCACGCGTCATCGAGGCCGGGGTGCTCGACCGGGCGGACGAGCCGTACGAGGAGTTCGTGTTCGGGCTGGAACGCATCCTCGACGGCGTCGGACTGCTCATCGCCCAGCGGGCGGGCAGCTGACCATCCGGGGTGGACGGTACGGTCTCTGTCGTGACGGACCTCCCCTCTCCGCCCGCTTTCGTGGCGACCCCGGTAGCGCGGCACGGCATCGCCTGGTCACTGCGGCAGCTGGCAGCGGTGCTCGGCACCGTCGGCGTGCTGCTGGCGCGGCACTGGCCCGTGCTGTTCGCGCTGGTCTTCGCCGGGTTCGCGGCCCGGCGCGGGGTGACCCTGCTGGCCGTGCAGGTCAGCAAGCTCGACGGCGTACTCGGCTTCCTGGTGTTCGCCCTCGTCCCGGTCGCGGTGATGACGGCTCTGGTGCTGATGCTGCGCGTGCTGTCGCGCTCGCTGCCCGCCACCACGCCGGACGGCGAGCCCGGACAGCGTTTCCGCACCCTGGCTCACGTGGCGAGCGTGCTGCTGCCGTTCATCGTGGTGTACGCCTCCTACGGCTACTTCGAGGCCGACCGGGACAACTACCTGCTGGAGATCATCGCCGACGAACACAGCAAGGCCGAGGCGATCACGGACCCGTCCGCGCTGGTGCTCGACGAGCGCCTGCCGTTCACGCTGAACACGACACTCGTCGTGGTGTCGCTCGCGGCGATGCTGCTGCGCTTCCTGCTCGGGCTGCGCTTCGCCCGGCTGTGGAGCTGGATCGGCTTCGTGCGGGCCTACCTGGAGGTGCTGTCGCTGACACTGGTGACGTTGTTCGTGACGCGGGTCAGCGAGCAGGTGCTGCCCTATATCGAGCACCGGCAGGCGTACCAGTGGGTGCTGTCGGGCTGGCATCAGGTCGTCGCTCAGCTCGGGGCGCTGGAGGGGCCGGTCCGGGCCGTCGGGCTCTGGTTCTCGGAGCTGTTCATGTCGCTGGACGTCGTGCTGGTCGTGCCGCTGGCCTGGCTGGTCGTCGGCGCCGTGGTGTACGGCCAGAGCGTCGGCACGCCGCCGCTGAGCCCGAAAGCCGCCCGGCGTGCGGTCCAGGCGGCCCGGCGTTGGGCGAAGCTGCCGGCGCCGGTGCGGCGGCTGAGCGCGGCGAGCACCGCCAGCGTGCGGGAGACCCTGGAGCCGCTGGCACACAGCTTCCGCCTGATGGCACACGCGGGCAAGGTGCCGATAGTGCTGTTCTGCGTGCTGTTCATCGCCGTGCAGACGCTGCCGACGTGGCTGTGGGAGCTGGAGCGGGCGCTGATCGGCGCGCAGGACCTGAACTTCGTGTGGCGGCCGGTGTCGGGCCCGCTCAGCGTGCTGAACGACGCGATCAGCATGGTGCTGCTGCTGTGCCTGGTCGCCGCGACCGTCGACCGGGTGCTGCGGGTGCAGTCAGCTCCGGTCGAACCGCACGTACCGGGTCTGGTCGACGGTGCCGAAGGAGACCCGCACCGCGGCGATGTCGACCCCGCGCGGCGTGACGAACAGGGCCACGGTCTGGTGCCGGCCTGACGCGGCGGGCACCGGGCTGTTGTCCGGCTTGCAGTTGCCCAGCGGCGCGCTGACCAGGCTCAGCTCCAGCGGCTGGTCGCCGTACAGGTTGCCGGCCGTGTCCTCGACGCTGATCTCGCAGTACGGCACCTGCTCCGGGTCGGCCGGTCCCTCGACGTCGAGCACCACCCGCCACGCGGTGACGTTCTCGGGCAGGGCGAGGGGTCGGCCGCCGGAGCGCTTCAGGTCGGTGGCCGGGGCCAGCTCGGCGACCCGCACCCGGACACCGGCGAAGTCGGCGACCCCGTCGGTGGCAGGCAACACCGCGGCGGGCCTGCCGCGCTGCCAGAACTCCAGATCGGAGTAGCCCGCCGCGGCAAGCATCAGGGCCAGTGCCGGGAGCAGCGCGATCAGGCCCCACACGTTACGCCGCCACCAGCCGCGGCCGAGCGAGTCCGGGCCCCTCATGACAGCGCCTTCGGGGCGAGCAGGGTGGTGGGCTCGGCCGAGCAGGCCGCGCCGTCGGAGATGGGCAGCCTGATCTCGGCCATGGAGTCCATCCGCTGGTCGATGCTGTTGTCGGCGAGCAGCAGGGTCAGGCTGCCCGCGGCCGCGGTCGGCACCTCGATGGCGATCTCCCCCTCGTAGGGCAGGCCAGGCTGCATGACGTGCCCGCCCGTGACCAGGTTCAGGGTGACCCGGTCGGTGGTCTGGTAGACCCGGCCCGCCCCGTCACGCGCGGCGGCGTACGCGATGCTGGTCGGTTTGAACCGCGCGCCCACCCGCAGCTTGGCGACGATCCAGACCCCCTGGGTGTCCAGAATGGTGTCGCCGATGCGCAGTGCGGCCGCGCAGCGCACCAGCTGCACCTGGGCGGTGAAGGTGCGGGCGGCGACCTCGGTGCCGACCTCCCCGGCCACCGGGAAGGGGCGCAGGTTGTGGTTGAAGTTGGGTTCGGCGCTCTGGATGGCCTGACCGGCGGCGAGCGCGGCCAGCACGAAGGCGGCGTATCCCAGGCGGCGCAGCAGCTTCACGCGTCTTCTCCCCGGCTGGTGGCGGCGGCCCGGCTCACGGGGTGGGTCCCGCGCTCGGGGTGCGGCCGGCCGTCTTCGGGCTCGCGGTCGGCCGGGGGCCGGGCGACGGCGTGCTGCCCGCCGACGGCGACGGGCTGGCCGAGGGAGCTGCCAGGTCGGCCCGGACCGGCACGGTGACGATGCCCGCGGGTGTGACGTCGCCGCCGGTGTCGGAGTCCATCCAGTACCACGCGCTGCTGAGGCTGTCCTCGCGGTAGGTGCGCTGCTTGACGGACACGGTGATCGAGGAGGGCACGGGCGCGTCGCCCGACTGCTCCCAGATGAACAGGACGCGCTCGGGCATGTTCGGCTGCAGCAGGCGCAGGCGGCTCTTGTCCCGGTCGAGCGCGGCGTCGGCGGGGGTGGGGCTGGTCAGGCCCGTCACGCCGTCCAGCGTCAGCAGGTCGGACGGCAGGATGCTGCTCTCGTGGGCGGTGATCCGGACCGTGGCGGTCAGCACCAGCCAGCGGTTGGTCTCCTTCTCCAGCCGCAGCTTGCCCAGCACCCGCTGGACGACCGCCCCCTCGACGGTGACCTCCCAGGGGCCGCCGTAGACGGGCGTGCCCGCGGTGAGCGTCTCCGGTTGCGGGTCGGGCACCGAGTCCAGGCCGCCGAACAGCCCGGACACGCCCAGCAGCACCACGGCCACGGCCCAGCGCAGGCCGGGCGTCGCCTGATCGAGCAGCCCCCTGGTCACACTGCGGCTCAGGCCGCCCTGCCCCGTGACAGACACGTCGGCGAGCATACGAGACGGACGCCTTGCGGCATAACCGAGCCGCGAGGCGTCCGTCGGGAGTGGACGTCCTATCCCATCCAGGCGAAGACGGCCGGATCCGGCCCGATGCGGCCGCCGTTGTCCAGGGTGGCGATCGCGGCCATGTCCTCGTCGTCGAGGGCGAAGTCGAAGACCGCGATGTTCTCGGCGATCCGCGACGGGGTCACCGACTTGGGGATGACCACGTTGCCCAACTGCAGGTGCCAGCGCAGCACCACCTGCGCCGGGGTCCTGCCGTGCTTGGCCGCCACCCGCGCCAGCACCGGGTCGTCGAGCAGGCCCTTGCCCTGGCCGAGCGGGCTCCACGCCTCGGTCGCGATGTCGTGCACCGCATGCAGCTTGCGCAGCTCCTCCTGCGGGAAACGCGGGTGCAGCTCGATCTGGTTCACCGCGGGCACCACGTCGAACTCGTCGAGCAGGCGGCTCATGGTCTGCACCGTGAAGTTGGAGACGCCGATGGCGCGTACCCGCTTGTCGGCGTACAGCTTCTCCAGCGCGCGCCAGGCCTCGGTGTAGCGGTCCTGGGACGGGACCGGCCAGTGGATCAGGTACAGGTCCAGGTAGTCGAGGCCGAGTTTGGCCAGGCTCTCGTCGAACGCGCGCAGGGCCTGGTCGTACTCGTGCTCGGTGTTCCACAGCTTCGTGGTGACGAACAGCTCCTCGCGGGGCAGCCCGCTGGCGCGCAGCGCCCGGCCCACGCCCTGCTCGTTGAAGTACAGCTTGGCGGTGTCGATGCTGCGGTAGCCCGACTCCAGCGCCGTGGTGACGGCCTTCTCGGCCGTGTCGTCGTCGACCTGCCACACGCCGAATCCGAGTTGGGGCATCGGGACGCCGTTGTTGAGGGTCACGTCAGGAACGATCATGCGATCCATTCTTCCAGTGCTCCGGCCCCCACCGACGGCGGTCCGCGCGGCACGGATCGGTGAATCGACGCGCGCCGTGCCGCACCGCGCGCGAAGGCAGTGACCCCTTGCGATGGAAGCGCTCCCATGTAAGACTGATCGGAATTCGCGACCGGGAGCCATCGTTCGCGCGACACGGCACGTCAGGGCACGGACGCGCCGTTGCTGCACCGCCGTCACCGCTGACGGTTCGAACGGTTTCCCGCCGGGACGTGGTCCCGGCGTCTTCGCGAGGAGTTCATCTTGTTGCACCTACTGCGGCGTTCCCGCCACAGAGTCCTGCGGCGCTCAGGCGCCGTCGCCACGGCGGCGGTCGTCGCCCTCGGCGGTCTGGTGGTGGCGGCGAGCCCGGCCCAGGCCGCAGTCGCCTGCGAGGTCGTCTACACCGCCAATCCGTGGACCGAAGCCCCCGGCTCCGGCGGGTTCACCGCCAACATGACCCTGAAGAACCTCGGCGACCCGTGGACGAGCTGGACGCTCGGCTTCACGCTGCCCTCCGGGCAGACCGTCACCCTGCCCGGCTGGTCGGCGAACTTCACCGCGTCCGGCCAGAACATCACCGCCACGAACCTGAACTACAACGGCAACGTGCCCGCCAACGGCTCGACCGGCATCGGCTTCAACGGCCGCTGGAGCGGTACGTACTCCTCGCCGACGTCGTTCACGATCAACGGCACGGCGTGCACCGGGGCCAACCCGGCGCCGACGGTGAGCATCACCGCCCCGGCCAACAACACCCACTACACCGCCCCGGCGGCGTTCACCATCGCGGCGACCGCGGCGGACACCTCGCCCGGCACCGTGTCGAAGGTGGAGTTCTACCGCGACGGGCTGCTGCTCGGCTCGGACACCGCGTCCCCGTACACCTGGGACGTCTCGGCGCTGCCGGTCGGCACGTACGTCTTCCAGGCGAAGGCGACCGACAACGGCGGCGCGACCGCGACGGCGAACACCACGGTCGTCGTGGACGCCTCCGTCGCGCCGAAGATCCTGGTCAACGGTGCCGCGACGGCGGCGGTGAGTGTGCCCGAGGGTGGCACGAACACGTTCAAGGTGAAGCTGTCGGCCGCGCCGTCGGCGAACCTGACCGTGGCCGTGGCCCGTACTGCCGGTGACACCGACGTGTCGGTCTCCACCGGCGCGACGCTGACGTTCAGCACCACCAACTGGGGCACCGAGCAGACGGTGACCCTGGCGGCGGCGCAGGACGCGGACAACGCCTCCGGCTCGGCGACGGTCACGGCCAGCGCCACCGGGTACGACCCCGGCGTGGTCACCGCGACCGAGGCCGACGACGAGGTCAACGTCTACACGCAGCGCTTCATCGAGCAGTACAACAAGATCAAGAACACGGCCAACGGGTACTTCTCGCCCGAGGGCGTGCCGTACCACTCGATCGAGACCCTGATCGTCGAGGCGCCCGACTACGGCCACGAGACCACCAGCGAGGCGTTCTCCTACTGGCTGTGGCTGGAGGCCTACTACGGCCGGTTCACCCAGGACTGGACCAGGTTCAACCAGGCCTGGACGGTGATGGAGCAGTACATCATCCCGTCGGCCGCCGACCAGCCCAACGCGGGCGTCGCGGGCACCCCGCAGTACGCGGCCGAGCACCTCACCCCGGCCAACTACCCCTCGCAGCTCCAGCCGAGCGTCCCCGTCGGGGTCGACCCGCTGCGCAGCGAGCTGACCAGCACCTACGGCAACGGCAGCATCTACGGCATGCACTGGCTGCTCGACGTCGACAACAAGTACGGCTTCGGCCGGTGCGGCAACGGGACCACGCGTCCGGCGTACATCAACACCTTCCAGCGGGGCCCGCAGGAGTCGGTGTGGGAGACCATCCCGCAGCCGAGCTGCGACAACCTCAACCACGGCGGCACCAACGGCTACCTGGACCTGTACGTCAAGGAGTCCAGCGCGCCCGCCGCGCAGTGGAAGTACACCAACGCCCCCGACGCCGACGCCCGCGCCATCGAGGCGGCCTACTGGGCGCTGACCTGGGCCACCGAGCAGGGCAAGCAGTCGCAGATCGCGTCCACGCTGACCAAGGCGGCGAAGATGGGCGACTACCTGCGCTACGCCATGTTCGACAAGTACTTCAAGAAGATCGGCAACTGCGTCGGCGCGACCACCTGCGCCGCCGGGACCGGCCGTGACTCGATGCACTACCTGATGTCCTGGTACTACGCCTGGGGCGGCGGACTCACGTCGGCCTGGTCGTGGCGCATCGGCTCCAGCTTCAACCACTTCGGCTACCAGAACCCCATGGCGGCGTACGCCCTGGCCAACGTCAACGCGCTGAAGCCGCAGTCGCCGACCGCGAACGCGGACTGGACGAACAGCTTCAACCGCCAGCTGGAGTTCTACCAGTGGCTGCAGTCGGCCGAGGGCGGCATCGCCGGCGGCGCGACCAACAGCTGGGCGGGCTCCTACGCGACACCGCCCGCGAACACGCCCACCTTCTACGGCATGTTCTACGACGAGAAGCCGGTCTACCACGACCCGCCGTCGAACCAGTGGTTCGGCATGCAGGTCTGGTCGATGGGCCGCATCGCCGAGCTGTACTACGCCACCGGCAACCTCAAGGCCAAGGCGCTGCTCGACAAGTGGGTGCCGTGGGCCGTCGCCAACACCACGGTCAGCGGCACGAACTTCGCCGTCCCGTCCGAGCTGGGCTGGTCCGGTGCTCCCGCGACCTGGAACCCGTCCAGCCCGGCCGCCAACACCGGCCTGCACGTCACGGTGACCAGCACCGGCCAGGACGTCGGCGTCGCCGCGTCACTGGCCCGCGCGCTGCTGTTCTACGCCGCCAAGTCCGGCAACGCCGCGGCGAAGACCACCGGCAAGGGCCTCATCGACGCGCTGTACGCCCGCGCCGAGAGCAAGGGCGTGTCGACGACGGAGACCCGCGGGGACTACTCGCGGTTCGACGACACCTACAACGCCACCACCGGCCAGGGCATCTTCGTCCCGTCCGGCTGGACCGGCGACATGCCCAACGGTGACATAATCACCGCGGGCAAGACGTTCCTCGATATCCGGTCCTGGTACAAGCAGGACCCGGACTGGGCGAAGGTGCAGGCCCACCTTGACGGCGGACCCGCCCCGAGCTTCAACTACCACCGGTTCTGGGCGCAGAGCGACGTGGCGATGGCCTTCGCCGACTTCGCCGCCCTGTTCCCCAACGGCTGACCCCGGACAGCCGCAATAAACGGCGGGCGCCCCTGCACAGGGGCGCCCGCCGCCTTGCCAATCCGCTTCACGCACGGCACCGCACCCCGAACCGCGATCAAGGTGCGGACGGTGCCCGGCTCATCGAAAGCACGTTCAAGATCTGTTTTTGTGGACGCTGGGTGCCGCTATAGGGGCGTCCAGCGTCCACAAAAACAAATCTTGGAGTGGCGCGGCGCGCGTCAGGGGACGCGGCGGGTGATGGTGTGGAGGGCGAAGAGGAGGTAGCCGACCAGGAGGGGAGCGGTTACCGGGAGGATGGAGCCCAGGAGGAAGGCGATGCCTACGACGCCCGCGCTGGTGACGATGAGGGCGGGGCGGGTGACGGCGAGGCGCAGGGCGTGGCGGTAGGTGTGGCCGCGGCCGAGGAACGGGATGGTCAGGGCGACCAGGCCGAGCACGGCGACCGCCGCGACGGCGGTGACGACCAGGAGTAGTTCGCCGCCGGGGGCCAGGCCCTGGCGGAGCCAGAAGATGTTCAGGCCGAGCAGGAGTGCGACGGCGAGCACCAGCACGGTGGCCAGGGCTCCGGGGAGCAGGCGGCGGCCGAAGGTACGCAGCAGGTCGCGGGTGCCGGGCCAGTGGCCGTCGGTGAAGCGTTGGTGCACCGCTTCGGCTCCGGCGGCGACGGCGGCGCCGGTCGTCACGACCGGCACCGCCGCGACGGTCACCAGGATGCCGACCAGGGCGAGGTCGGCGGCGTCACGCAGGGTGTCGCGCCAGTCCGTGGTGGTCGTCGCCGTCATGGTTCAGCCCTTCAGTCCGCTGGTGTTGATGCCCTGGACCAGGAAGCGCTGGAAGCCCAGGAAGAACAGGAACACCGGAAGCAGGGACAGTACCGACATCGCCAGCATCGGCCCGATGGAGGTCTGGCCGCTGGAGTCGATGAACAGCCGCAGCGCCACGGGCACGGTGTAGCTGGGCACGCTGGGCAGGTAGACGAGCTGGGTGAAGAAGTCGTTCCAGGTCCAGATGAAGGAGAAGATCGCGGTCGTGATCAGGGCCGGTCGCGACAGCGGGAGGATGACGTGCCAGAACGTGCGGTACGGGTCACAACCGTCGATCTTGGCAGCGTCGTCGAGTTCGCGGGGGATGCCCCGCATGAACTGGACCATGAGGAAGATGAAGAAGGCCTCGGTGGCCAGCAGCTTCGGCAGGATCAGCGGCAGCGGGGTGTCGATCCAGCCGAACTCGCTGAACATGACGTACTGCGGGACGATCAGCACGTGGCCGGGCAGCAGCAGCGTCGCGATCATGAGCGCGAAGTAGCCCTTGCGGCCCCAGAACCGCAACCGCGCGAAGGCGTACGCGGTGACCAGGCACGATGCCGCGTTGGCCACGACCGTGGCCAGCGAGATCAGGATGCTGTTGCCGAAGAAGCGGCCGAAGCTGACCCCGGGGATGTAGCTCCACCCGTCGGCGTAGTTCGACCAGGTCAGCTCCTGCGGCCAGATGGAGAGGTTGCTGCTGACCTCGGTCGGCGACTTCAGCGACGAGCCGAGCACCCAGATCAGCGGGTAGAGCACGATCGCCAGCACACCGAGCAGAGCGAGCACCCGCACCCATCCACGTACGCGGGCCATCAGTTCTCTCCGTCCGAGTAGTGCACCCAGAACTTCCCGGTGCTGAAGAAGACGATCGTGATCAGGCCGATCGCCGCCAGGAAGATCCAGGCCAGCGCGGACGCGTACCCCATCTGGAAGTCGGTGAAGGCCTTGTCGTAGATGTGCAGCGTGTAGAGCTTCGTGGAGCCCAGCGGCCCGCCGGTGCCGTTGCTGATCACGAACGCCGAGGTGAAGCCCTGGAAACCGTTGATCGTCTCCAGCAGCAGGTTGAAGAAGATGACCGGCGACAGCATCGGCAGCGTGATGTGGAAGAACTGCCGCCGCTTGCTGGCCCCGTCGACCTGCGCGGCCTCGTACAGCTCGGTGGGCACCTGCTTGAGCCCGGCCAGGAAGATGACCATCGGCGCGCCGAACTGCCAGATGGTGAGCACCATCAGGGTGGCCAGCGCCCAGTCCGGGTCGTTGATCCAGTTGTTGCCCTCGATGCCGAACAGGCTCAGGCCCGCGTTGAACGCGCCCTCGCCGTTGAACATCGCCACCCAGACCAGGGCCAGCGCCACCGAGCCGCCGAGCAGCGACGGCAGGTAGAACATGCCCCGGAACAGGCCGACGCCGCGGCGTTCCCGGTTGAGCAGCAGGGCCACGCCGAGCGAGGCGGCCAGCTTCAGCGGGATCGCGATCAGGCCGAAGGTGAGGGTGACCCGCACCGACTGCCAGAAGGTCGGATCGGCGGTGAAGATCTTCTTGTAGTTGTCGAAGCCGACCCACTCCACGAACTCCCAGCTCGACAGGACGTCGTAGTTGGTGAAGCTCAGGTAGAGCGAGAGCAGCATGGGGAACGCGGTGATCGTCATCAGGCCGATCAGCCACGGGGAGAGGAAGACGTAGCCCGCCAGGCCCTCGGAGCGGCGGGAGGCGTAGTTCTTGCGCCGGCCGCGCACCGGCGGCGGCGATGGCGCCGGAACCGGGAGGGCCGGTCGGGAAGCCGTGGTGAGTGCCACGCGCGGTCCCCTTCCAGGAACGAGATCGATGAACGGCGGAAATGGAACGGGCCCGGCCCGGATACGGCCGGGCCGGGCCCGCGACCGCTGGCGGCGTCTCGGCGGGGCGACTGTACGGCGGCCCGCCGAGACTGCTCACCAGCGTCCGGTCATGCCAGAGCGGAGGCGGCTTCGCTGAAGAACTGCTTGGCCGCGGCCTCGGGAGTGGCCTTGCCGTACGACACCGTCTCGGCGATGTCGCGCAGCGAGTTGCGCAGGCCGCTGTGGCCCTTCGGCGGCGGCGCGGGGGCCGGGCCGAACTTCGGCGTGATCTCGTTCTCGAAGGCGACGGTGTCCTTCATCTTCTGGTCGGTCAGCCCGTCGGAGACGGCCTTGCGCACGTCGAGGTTGTTCGGCAGGCCCCGGTCCACGCCCAGGATCTTGCCGGCCTCCACGTCGTTGACCAGGAAGTTGATGATGTCGGCCACCACGTCGGGAGCCTTGGTGGTGCGCGAGGCCGCCCAGTACGTCGACGCGCGCGCCCACTGGCCCTTCGGGTCGCCCGGGTAGGCGGTCATGCCGAGGTCGTTCTTGGTGGCCTTCTGCATCTCGGAGAGCTGGTTGGACCACATGAACGACACGGCGGCCTTCTTGGTGACCACCAGCTGGGTGGCGACGCTGCCGGTGACCGCCTCGTGGCAGACGTCGGCGGGCGGGGTCGCGCCCTTGGCGCGGGCGTCCACCCACAGCTGGAACCACGCGACCAGGTCCGCCTCACTGAAGGCGATCTTGGGACCGTCGTAGAACTCCTTGCCCTGGGCACGCAGCCACAGCCACAGCGCCTTGTAGTCCGAGCTCGGGTCCATCAGGCCCCAGTACTTGCCGCCCGCCTTGGTGGTGACGCCGGCCGCCCACGTGATCGTCTGCTCGTACGTCCAGCCGACCTGCGGCACCTCGATGCCCAGCTCGCCCAGCTTCGTCTTGTCGTAGATGATCGCGGGGGTGTTCTCGCCGGTGGCGATGGCCACCTGCTTGCCGCCCAGCTGCCCGTACTTGGTGAGGCTCTCGGGGTGC
Organism: Catellatospora methionotrophica; assembly: GCF_011297335.1. Lineage (GTDB taxonomy): Bacteria > Actinomycetota > Actinomycetes > Mycobacteriales > Micromonosporaceae > Catellatospora > Catellatospora methionotrophica. The sequence continues at coordinate 371,376 of NZ_JAAOTJ010000005.1, forward strand.
TTGGACACGTCGATCTTCTTGTTACCCGTGTACTTGGACAGGTCCAGGGTGACGTTGCGGCCGGCGTACTCGGCCAGGCCGTTGTCGTCGATCTGGAAGATGTCCGGGGCGTTGCCGCCGGCGGAGATGGTGGCCAGCTTGTCGTAGTAGCCGGTGAACGCCTGCCACGTGGGCGTGATCGTGACGTTGGGGTGCTTGCTCGTGTAGAGCTTCAGCGCCTCCTCGGTCAGCTTGGCGCGGGCCTCGCCACCCCACCAGAAGAAGGAGACGGTGACCGGAGCGTTCGGGTCGGTCTTCGGCTCCTCCTCGCCGCCGCAGGCGGCCAGCAGGCCGGCCGCGGGCACGGCGATGGCCGTTCCGGCGAGTAGACGCAGCAGATGGCGGCGATTCAGGCCGTCTGCCGGCAGGCTACCGTGGTGCTGCGCCGGCTCGTCGGCCGACGCGGGTGTCGCTGGGTGCATTGCTTTCACTCCCTGCTCTCGGAAGCGACACCGTCAACGGGCGGTTGCTGCCGCCTTCCCGGGCCCGCAGTGCGATGCGGGCCCGGGCCTGACGAGTCGCGGATGACCAACTCGGTCTGGAGCGTTACCAGTGCGGTGGTGCGGCGGTCGTCGCCATGCTGGAGCAGCATGTCGACGGCCGCCCGTCCGGCGGCCGCCGTGGGGGTGGCCACCGTCGTCAGCATGGGGCGGGTGCGGCGGCTCAGCGCGGTGTCGTCTATCCCGACGACGCTGATCTGATCCGGCACCTTGACCCCGCGGTGGTCGAGCGCGTCGATCAGCCCGACGGCCATGAGGTCGTTGTACGCGAGCACGGCGCTGACACCGGCTCGCAGCACCGCCTCGGCCTGGGCCGATCCGCTCTCCTCGGTGGGCGCGTTGGGTCCGAGGACCACCAGCTCGGCCCCGGCGTTGCGGGCGGCCAGCGTGGCCGCGCGGCGGATCTCGCGGTTGGTCCAGGACCCGCGCGGGCCGCCCAGCAGGGCGATCTCGCGGTGGCCGAGGGCGACCAGGTGCTCGACCGCGAGCCGGGCGCCCTGCGCGACGTCCATCACGACCGCGGGCAGGCCGGGGACCGGCCTGTTGACCACGACCAGCGGGACCTCGCGGGACAGCTGCTCGATCTGCGTGTTGCTCATGCGGGGGCTGCACAGCAGCACCCCGTCGACCTGCTTGGCGAGCGCGAGCACCAGCTCCTCCTCGACACCGGCGTCCTCATTGGTGTCGGCGACGAAGACGTGGTAGTCGCGGCCTCGGGCATGGCTCTCCGCCGCCTTGATCAGCGGCGGGAAGAACGGGTTGGCGATGTCCGCCACGATCAGCCCGATGTTGTGCGTACGTCCGGTGATCAGCGCGCGGGCGGCCCGGTTGGGCCGGTATCCCAGCTCCTCGGCGGCGGCCAGCACGTGTGCTCTGGTCTCCGCGTTCACCAACTGCGGTGCGCTGAACGCGCGGGACACGGTGGACACGTGCACGCCACTGGCCTTGGCGACATCGCGGATAGTGGCCGGCACCTGCACTCCTTTGTGTACACGCGATCCTGAGTCGGCTATCACGGTGGTGACCCATTAATGCAAACGGTTGCGACGGTGTCAACGGTCGAAGATGTCGATCTGGTTTCGACAGTGGACCTTGACGGCCTCAACAGTGGGAAAATTCAGGACAATCGAGGCCGATTCCGGGGCAGCCATTGACGCGGTAACAGCGCGATGGTTAGTTCTGCTGCAAACGTTTGTAGTCGCATGAGGCCCAGGAGGCCGGATGACCACGCGGTACGCGATCGTGGGGACCGGGGCTCGAGCGCAGATGTTCGCCCAGGCCCTGACCAGGCACGGCGAGCTCGTCGCACTCGCCGACGTCAACCCCGCCCGGATCGCCGCCCAGCAGCGCCGCCTGCAGGCGGCGGGCGCCCCGCCCGCCGTGGCCTACGACGCGGGCGACGTGCCCGCGATGCTGGCCGCCGAACGCGTCGACACCCTCGTGGTGTGCAGCGTCGACGCCACCCACGACGAGTACATCGTGGCCGCGCTCGACGCGGGGTGCTCCGTCGTCACGGAGAAGCCGATGACCGTGGACGTGCCGAAATGCCGGCGCATCCTGGAGGCGGTGCGGCGCAACGACGGCAAGGTCGGCGTCGCCTTCAACTACCGCTTCCACCCGGTACACGAGCAGGTCCGCAACCTGCTGGCCGAGGGTGCGATCGGGGAGATCGGCTCGGTGCACTTCGAGTGGCTGCTCGACGTGCGGCACGGCGCGGACTACTTCCGCCGCTGGCACCGCGACCGGGCCAGCTCCGGCGGGCTGCTCGTACACAAGGCGACGCACCACTTCGACCTGGTCAACTGGTGGCTGGGCAGCACGCCGGTGCGGGTCACCGCCGAAGGGCGGCTGTTCCTGTACGGCGAGAACGGCGCCCGCCACGGCTACGCCCGCGACTACGCCCGCGCCCACGGCGCGCCCGCCGCGTTGGGCGACCCGTTCGCGCTGCACCTGGCCGACAACCCGAACCTGGCCGAGCTGTACCTGGATGCCGAGTCCCACGACGGGTACCACCGCGACATGAACGTGTTCGCGCCCGGCACCGACATCGAGGACGACATGGCGGTGCTGGTCCGCTACGCCAGCGGCGCGACCATGTCGTACCACCTCACCGCGTACGCGCCCTGGGAGGGCTACCGGATCGCCTTCAACGGCAGCCGGGGCCGCCTCGAACTCGACATCGTCGAGTCCGACCACGTCGCACCCGGCGTCGCCGGGGCGGTCAAGGGCCACTCCGCCGCGCTGCACGGGGTGGAGGCGGCCGCCGAATCCGGCAGCGTCTCGCTGCGGCTGCGCCGGTACTGGGAGCCGCCGGTCGAGGTGCCGGTCGCGGCCTACGACCGGCAGGGCCACGGCGGCGCGGACATACGCATGACCGGCGTGCTCTTCGGCGGCGACGCCGACCCGCTGCACCGGTCCGCGACGGCGCTCGACGGCGCGCGCTCGCTGCTGACCGGCCTGGCCGCGAACGCGTCGATCGCCTCCGGGCGCAGCGTGGACGTGGCGGAACTGCTCGACATCTCGGAATGGGAGTGACGACGTGGACGACCTGCTGTTCCCGGCGGAGGCGCGCACCCGGGCGATCGCCCGGGAGCTCTACACGCACGCGCGGAACCTGCCGCTGATCAGCCCGCACGGCCACGTCGACCCCGGCATCCTGGCCGAGGACGCGCCGTTCCCGGACCCGGCCCGGCTCATCATCGTGCCCGACCACTACGTGACCCGGATGCTGCTCAGCCAGGGTGTGACGCCCGACCGGCTGGGCGTGCCGCGCGTCGACGGCGGCCCGGTCGAGACCGACCCGCGGGCCATCTGGCGTACGTTCGCGCAGCACTGGCACCTGTTCCGGGGCACGCCGTCGCGGCTGTGGCTGGAGCAGACGTTCAAAACGGTGTTCGACATCGAGACCCCGTTCGGGCCGCAGACCGCCGACCGGGTGTACGACGAGCTGGCCGCGCGCCTGGAGCAGCCGGAATACCGGCCCCGGGCGCTGTTCGGCAAGTTCAACCTGGAGGTGCTGGCCACCACCGAGTCCCCGCTGGACGACCTGTCCCGCCACGCGAAACTGGCCGCCGACGGCTGGGGCGGCCCCGGCGGCCGCGTGATCACCACGTTCCGGCCGGACGACCTGGTCGACATGGACTGGCCCGGCTGGGCCGCACGGGTGGCCAGGCTCGGCGAGATCACCGGCCTCGACACCACCACCTACGAGGGCTTTCTGGCCGCGCTGGCGCAGCGGCGGCTCGACTTCATCGCGGCCGGGGCGACCTGCTCCGACCACGGCCACCCGACCGCGGCGACCGGCTCGATGACCCCGGACGACGCCAAACTGATGTTCGAGCGGGCGCTGCACGACGGCCTGGCCGGGACGCCCGACGGCACGCCGGTGGTCCCCGGGCCGCCGGTCGGGCCCGCCGAGGCCGAGGCGTTCCGGGCGCACATGCTGATGGAGTTCGCCCGCATGTCGCTCGACGACGGCCTGGTGATGCAGCTGCACCCCGGTTCGTCGCGCAACCACAACGCGGCGCTGTTCCGCACGCACGGCCGCGACGTGGGCGGGGACATCCCGGTGGCCACCGAGTACACCAACGCGCTGCGGCCGCTGCTGGACGAGTTCGGGCACGACCCGCGGTTCCGGGTCGTCGTCTACACCCTCGACGAGTACACGTTCACCCGCGAGCTGGCCCCGCTGGCCGGCGGCTACCCGGCGATGTTCGTCGGCGCCCCGTGGTGGTTCCTCGACGCGCCGGAGGCGCTGCGCCGCTGGCGGGAGGCCGTCACCGAGACCGCGGGCTTCTACAACACGGCCGGGTTCGTCGACGACACCCGCGCGTACTGCTCGATCCCGGTGCGCCACGACGTGGCCCGGCGCGTGGACGCGGGCTGGCTCGCGCGCCTGGTCGCCGAGCACCGCCTCGGCCTCGACGAGGCCGCCGAGACCATCGCCGACCTGGCATACCACCTGCCCAAGAAGATCTTCCGAGTAGGACAGCCATGAAAATCATCGACGCCAAGGTGCACGACGTACGCTTCCCGACCGCCGCCGCGGGCGACGGCTCGGACGCGATCAACCGCGGGGACTACTCCGCCGCGTACGTCGAGCTGCACACCGAGTCCGGCCTGTTCGGCGCGGGCTTCACCTTCACCAACGGGCGCGGCAACGAGATCGCCTGCGCGGCGATCGAGGCCCTGTCCCACCACGTCGTCGGGCGCACGCTGGAGGAGATCTTCGCCGATCCGGTGACGTTCTGGCGGTCGCTGAGCGCCGACGTGCAGCTGCGCTGGCTGGGCCCGGAGAAGGGCGTCATCCACATGGCGACCGGGGCGCTGGTCAACGCGGTCTGGGACCTGCGGGCCAAGGCCGAGGGCAAGCCGATGTGGCGGCTGCTGGCCGAGATGCCCGCCGAGGAGCTGGTGAACAGCGTCGACTTCCACCACATCACCGACGCGATCACCCCGGCTGAGGCGCTGGAACTGCTGGCCGACGACGGCGGGTACGCCGAAAGGCTCGCGGTGCTGGAACGTGACGGGTTCCCCTCGTACACCACCTCGGTGGGCTGGCTGGGCTACCCCGACGAGCAGGTGCGCGAGCTGACCCGGGCGGCGTACGCCCAGGGGTGGCGGGCGATGAAGATGAAGGTCGGCGGGCCGATCTCCGACGACATCCGGCGTGCGCGGCTCATCCGCGAGGAGATCGGGCCGGACGCGCTGCTGATGATGGATGCGAACCAGGTCTGGGACGTCGACGAGGCGATCGCCAACATGGCGGTGCTGGCCGAGGTGAACCCGTACTGGATCGAGGAGCCCACGCACGCCGACGACGTGCTCGGCCACGCTGCCGTGGCGCGGGCGGTCAACCAGTTGTCCGAGGGGCGCTGTCGCGTCGCGACCGGTGAGGTCGCCGCGAACCGGGTCATCTTCAAGCAGCTCATGCAGGCCGACGCCATCCAGGTGTGCCAGATCGACGCGTGCCGGGTCGGCGGCGTCAACGAGGTGCTGTCGATCCTGCTGATGGCCGCGAAGTTCGGCGTGCCGGTGTGCCCGCACGCGGGCGGCGTCGGGCTGTGCGAGTACGTCCAGCACCTGTCGATCTTCGACTACCTGCGGCTCGGGCGCTCGCTCGACGGGCGCATGGTCGAGTACGTCGCGCACCTGCACGAGCACTTCGAGGACCCGATCACCGTCGTCGAAGGGCGCTACCGGCTGCCCGCCAAGCCCGGCTACTCGGTCACCTTCAAGCCCGAGTCGATCGAGCAGTTCTCGTTCCCGGACGGCCCGGCATGGCGATGACCGTTCCCGCGACCCGGCTCGGCCGGGCGACGCTGTCGCGGCTGCCCGAGCAGAGCCGCCCGGCGGTGCGGCCGGGCGAGGCCCGGTCCGGGGTGCTGCACTTCGGGCTGGGCGCGTTCCACCGCGCCCACCAGGCCGTGTTCATCGAGGCGGCGATGGCGGCGCGTGGCGGTGACTGGGGCATCGTCGCGGTCGCGCCGCGCTCGCGCGACGTGCTGGAGGCGCTGCGGGCGCAGGACCACCTCTACAGCGTGGTCACCCTGGACGCGTCGGCCGAGCGCAGCCGCGTGGTCGGCGCGGTCAACGGCTCGGTGCACGCCGCGAGCGACCCCGGCGCGGTGGTCGCGCTGCTGGCCGACCCGGCGATCCGGGTGGTCACGCTGACGGTGACGGAGAAGGCGTACGCCCCGGACGCGGCCGTGCCCCGGCTGCTGGTCGACGGGCTGATCGCCCGCGCCCGCGCGGACACCGGCCCGATCACCCTGCTCAGCTGCGACAACCTGCCGTCCAACGGCGTCGCGCTGGGCAACCTGCTGTCCGGGATGATCCCCGCCGAGCTGCGCGACTGGTACGACGTGTCGGTGCGCTGCCCGTCGAGCATGGTGGACCGGATCGTCCCGGCCACCACGGCGGCCACCCTCGCCGCCGCCGAGCGCTGCCTCGGGGCGCGGGACCTGGCCGCGGTCGCCGCGGAGCCGTTCAACCAGTGGGTCATCGAGGACTCCTTCGCCGGTGCGACGCCCGACTGGGCGGCGGGGGGTGCGGTGCTGACCGACGACGTGACTCCGTGGGAGCACCTGAAGCTGCGCGCGCTCAACGGCGTACACAGTGCTCTGGCTTATCTGGGCGCGCTGGCCGGCTGCGACAGCATCGCCGACGCGCTGGCCCTGCCCGGCATGGCCGACCTGCTGCGCCGGTACGTCGACACCGAGGTCACTGCCTCGATGACGCCGCCGGACGGGGTCACCGTCGCGGGCTACGGCGCGGCGGCGCTGGAGCGTTTCGCCAACGCGAGCCTCGGTCACCGCTGCCTGCAGGTGGCGATGGACGGCTCGCAGAAGCTGCCACAGCGGGTGCTGTCGGTGCTCAACACCGTCGCCGAACCGGCCCTGGCCACGCTGATCGTGGCCGCCTGGGCGCGGTTCGCCGAGGGCACGGGCGACGCCGGGCAGGCGTTGCCGCTGGACGACCCGCGCGCCGCCGAGGTGCGCGCGGACCTGAGCACCGAGGCCCTGTTCGGCCCCGGCGGCGTGCTGCACGTGCCGGACCCGGCCCACCGCCGCATGATCGAGGCGTGGCGCACCGCCCTGGCCACCCACGGCGCGGTGGACCTGGTCCGGACGGCGGTGCGCTGATGGGGTGCCCGGCGTTCGCGGTCTGCCGCCCGGCTCGGCGCGGGTCGCGCCTGCGGCAGTGGCGCGCCCGCCGGGCCGGGGCGGTGCGCGGGCCTGCTTGGAAGACCAGCAGAAGGAGGACGGCATGACGGCCACGTCGGTGGCGCTGATCGGCGCGAACGGGCACGGGCTGCACCACAGGCAGAACCTGGTGGAGCCCGCCGAACGGGGACTGATCCGGCTGGTCGGGCTCGCCGATCCGCAGCCGGTGGTGGACCCGCCCGACGGGGTGCCCGTCTACACCGACCACGCGGCGATGCTGGCCGAGGTCAAGCCCGAGGTGGTCATCGTGTGCACGCCCCCGCACACGCACCTGGCGCTGACCCGCGACGCGCTGCGCGCGGGCGCGGACGTGCTGATGGAGAAGCCGCCCGTGCTCGACCGGGCCGAGCATGACGCGCTGCTGGCCGAGCAGGACGCGACCGGCCGCGTGGTGCAGGTCAACTTCCAGTCGCTGGCCTCCCCGGCCCTGGTGCGGCTGCGCGCGGCCGTCGCGGCGGGGGAACTGGGCACGGTACGGCAGATCTCAGTGCTCGGCTGCTGGCGGCGCGACGACGCCTACTGGTCGCGTTCGGCCTGGTCCGGACGGCGCACCGTGCACGGCCGGCCGTCGCTGGACGGCGCGCTGGCCAACCCGTTCGCGCACGCCGTGATGCAGGCCCTGGCGGTGCTGGACCTGCCGGTGCTCCGGGTCGAGGTGGACTGGCTGCGGGTGCGCCCGATCGAGGTCGAGGACACCGCCACGCTGCGCATCACGCTGTCCGGCGGGGTGACGGTGCTGGTCGCGGTGACCCTGGCGGGGGAGGAGCACGTCGACGGCGACATCACCGTGTACGGCGACCGCGGCACCGCCGAGCTGGCCTTCCGCGAGGACCTGCTGCGCCTGCCCGGCGACCCGGCGGCGGTGCTGGTGGAGGGGCGGCAGACGCTGCTGGAGAACCTGCTGGCGTTCCGCGCCTCGGGCACCCCGCTGCTGTCGGGGCTGGCCCGCACCGCCCCGTTCACGACCGTCATCGAGCAGCTGCGGGCGGCCGCGCCGCCGTATCAGGTCGCGGCGGACGTGCTGGCGGTCGAGGACGGGCACCGGACGCTGGTCGGTGTGAACGCGGTGCTGCGCCGCTGCGCCGCCGAGGGGGCGCTCATGAACGAGCTTTCCACGCCGTGGGGTGCAAACGGTCCGGACAGGACTGCAAACGGCTGAACAAGCGTGGCAAGACCCTTTTGAATAGCCGCTGGATCCAGCTTTCACAGACGCTGGAGCAGGCAACACTGTGCTTTAATCACTGCAACAAAGCTGCTATTTCAATCCATTGACTTCACTGTCCGAGCTTTCTTATGTTGCCTGGTGACGTAACACATCAGATACATTTGGAGAGCGCGATGCGATTGCGAGACAGTGTCGTCGGACGCCGCCGGGTGCGGCGGGCAGCCGCGGGATCCGCCATCGGCGTCCTGCTGCTGCTGACGGGCGCGACGCCCGCGGCGGCGGCCGGCGACCCCAGCGGCCCCGGCTGGTGGGCGCAGCAGCTCGCCCGGCAGCCGCTCGCGGCCAACGACGGCTGGGCCGCCTCCGGCACCGGCACCACGGGCGGTTCGGCCGCCGACGCCGCCCACGTGTTCACGGTGCGCAACCGCGACGAGCTGGCCGCGGCGCTGACCGGTGCCGAGCCGAAGATCGTCTTCGTCGAGGGTGTCATCGACGGGCTCAAGACCGCCGACGGTGCCGCGTTGACCTGCGCGGACCTCGCCGACCCCGGTTACTCGCTGGAGAGCTACCTCGCCGCGTACGACCCGGCGGTCTGGGGCCGCGCCACCGACCCGAGCGGGCCGATCGAGGCGGCCCGGGTCCGCTCGGTGGCCACCCAGCGGGCCCGCACCGAGCTGAAGGTCGGCGCGAACACCACGATCCTCGGCCTCGGCGACGCCACGCTGCGCCACCTCACCCTGATGATCGACGGCGCGAACAACGTGATCGTGCGCAACCTGTCGTTCGAGGACGCCGCCGACTGCTTCCCTCGCTGGCGGCCCACCGACGGCGCCGAGGGCAACTGGAACTCCGAGTACGACCTGGTCTCGGTGCGCCGCTCGACGAACGTGTGGATCGACCACAACACCTTCAGCGACGGCGACAACCCCGACAGCAACCAGCCGGTGTACTTCGGCCGCCCGTGGCAGGTGCACGACGGCGCGTGCGACATCACGCACACCTCCGACCTGGTCACCGTGTCGGCCAACGTGTTCACCCACCACGACAAGACCATGCTCATCGGCTCCTCGGACACCGTCGGCCCCGATGTCGGCAAGCTGCGGGTCACCCTGCGGCACAACGTGTTCGACGGGGTCGGCCAGCGCGCGCCGCGGGTGCGGTTCGGCCAGGTCGACGTGTACAACAACACGTTCCGCATCGCCGAGTTCTACGACTACAGCGTCGGCCTGGGCATCCAGTCCGCGGTGTACCTGGAGAACAACCACTTCACGCTGACCGACGGCATCACCGCCGACCGGGTGCTGAAGGACTGGAAGGGCACCGCCGTCACCGAGATCGGCAGCTTCGGCCGGGTCGGCAGCGGCCGTCCGGGGCCGCTGAACCTGCTCGCGGCGTACAACACGGCCCACGACCCCGACTTCGGTGCCGACGCGGGCTGGACGCCGACGCTGCGCGCGTACCAGCCGCTGCCCGGCTGGGCGGTGCCGCTGGCCACGCTGCTGTCCGGCGCGAACCGGCTCGGCGCCCGCTGACCCGGCGCCCGGCGGCCGGACCCTGCCCGGCCGCCGGGCACCGTAAGCCGCGGTCCCGCTCACCGACGGCGCACAGAGCTCCCGCACCCTGGTGGCGCCCTCCGGCACGCCGTGCCGGACCACCGGGTGCGGTTCCTCCAAGGAGGTTCCGCTCATGTCCATCTCCATGCGCGCGGCTCCACGGCGTCGCGGCCTCGCCGCGATGCTGGGCGCGGGTCTCACGGCCCTCGTCCTGGCGCTCGGCTCGACCTGGTTCGGCGGCACCGCGTACGCGGCGACGCTGTTCTCGGACGACTTCCAAGACGGCGACTCCGCCGGGTGGTCCAAGTCCGGCGGCAGCTGGTCGGTGGTCTCCGACGGCAGCCAGGTCTACCGGCAGACCAGCACCGGCGCGGACGCCAAGGCGCAGGCCGGCTCGACCTGGACCGGCCAGTCCGTCTCGGCGCGGGTCAAGCCGATCACCTTCGGCAACAGCACCCGCTCGGTCGGCGTGGCCGCCCGGCTGCAGAGCCTGTCCAACTACTACGCGCTGGTGCTGACCGGCTCCGGCACGGCGCAACTGCGCCGCGTCTCCGGCGGCGGCGTCACCACGCTGGCCACCGCGGCCGTCGCGGTGTCGCCCGGCACCTGGTACACGCTGCGGCTGGATGCGTTCGGCTCGACGCTGACCGGCTACGTCAACGGGACACAGGTCGCCACGGCCACCGACAGCACGTTCGGCTCCGGAAAGATCGGCCTGCTGGCGTCGTACGCCAGCGTCTCGTTCGACGACGTCACCGTGTCCGACACGGCCGGGCCGGTGACGCCGAGTCCGTCGGGTTCGGCGCAGCCGCCGTCACCGTCGCCGAGCAGCTCCCCGCCGCCGCCCGGCACCTGCAACACCGGCGGCAGCCCGACCGGGTTCGCGGCCGTCAACGCGTGGGGCCGCAACGGCACCACCGGCGGCGCGGGCGGCCCGACCGTCGAGGTCGACACCGCGACCGAGCTGATCGCGGCGATCGCGCAGACCGGCCCGCTGAACATCTGCGTCAAGGGCCTGATCACGGTCCCGGCGGGCATGTACAACGTCAGCTCGCACAAGTCGATCGTCGGCGTCGGCTCCGGCTCCGGCATCTCCGGCGGCGGCTTCAACATCGGCCTCACCATCGACGACGCGATCACCTCGCCGCCCGCGAACGCGGTGCAGAACGTGATCATCCGCAACCTGGTGTTCCGCAACGCCAGTGACGACTCCATCAACGTGCAGATGTTCTCCCACCACATCTGGATCGACCACAACGATCTGGCCCAGGGCTACGACGGCCTGATCGACGTCAAGCGCGGCTCGTCCTACGTGACCATCTCGTGGAACCACACCCACCACCATGCCAAGAACATGCTGCTGGGCCGCGACGACGCCGACGACCTTCAGGACACCGGCCGGCTGAAGGTCAGCTACCACCACAACTGGTTCGACGAGACCCCGCAGCGCAACCCGCGGGTGCGCTACGGCGAGCCGGTGCACATCTACAACAACTACTACTTCCACAACACCGACGTCGGCGTGGCCTGCCAGACCGACGCCGGCTGCGTGGTCGAGGGCAACTACTTCGAAAGCGTCGAGGAGCCGATCTCCAACAGCTACGCGGGTCCGGGTGGTCGCTGCGTGGCGCGCAACAACATCTACACCGGCAACGAGCCCGGCGCGCCCGACTGCTCCGGCACCGTCGAGGAGCCCAGCGCCTACTACGGCTACGTGCTCGACAACCCGAACGACGTCAAGGCCATCGTCACGGCCAGCGCGGGCGTCGGAAAGATCTAGGAGACACCATGAGAAGCACATCCCTTCCCGTACGCCCCCGGGCCCGGCGGGCGGGCCTGGTCACCGCGGCGGTCACCGCACTGCTCGCGATGGTCATGACGGCCCTGCTGAACCTGACCGGCGGCGTCGCCCTGGCGGCCACGCTGTTCTCCGACAACTTCAACAGCGGATCGGCCACCGGCTGGTCCAAGTCCGGCGGCGACTGGTCGGTGGTCACCGACGGCACCGGCACGTTCCAGCAGAGCAAGGCCGACAGCGAGCTGGCCCGCCAGTTCGCGGGCAGCGCCTCGTGGACCAACTACACGGTCACCGCGCGGGTCAAGCCGACCGGCTTCAGCGGCTCCGGCCGCTACGCCGCGCTCGGCGCGCGCTCCACCGGCTCGTCGACCCGCTACCAGCTCGCGCTGCTCAACACGGGCCGGGCGGAGCTGCAGGCGGTCAACGGCAGCACCGTCACCGTCATCGGCGGGACGAACCTGTCGGTGACCACCGGCACCTGGTACACCCTGCAGCTGTCGGCCAGCGGTTCCACGCTGACCGGCTGGGTCAACGGGGCCCAGGTCGCGTCCGGCAGCAGCAGCCTGTTCGGCGCGGGCCGGATCGTGCTGGTCACGTCGTACGCCTCGGCCCGCTTCGACGACGTCGTGGTCTCCGACGGGGCCGCCCCGTCACCGAGCGCCCCGGCCAGCCCGAGCGCGTCGCCGAGCGCCCCGACCAGTCCCAGCGCCTCACCCAGCGCCCCGGCGAGCCCCAGCCCGAGCACGAGCCCGCCGCCCAGCAGCGGCACCGTGTACGTGGCACCGGGCGGCACCGACGGCGCGGCCGGCACCATCGGCAACCCGACCACGCTCACCTCGGCGCTCACCCGCGTCACGGCGGGCGGGACGATCTACATGCGGGGCGGCACCTACAACTACGCGCAGACGGTCACCGTCGCCACGGGCAACAACGGCACCTCCAGCGCCCGCAAGAAGCTGTCCGCGTACCCCGGCGAGACCCCGGTGCTGAACTTCTCGGCCCAGGCCGAGGACCCCGCCAACCGCGGCCTGGCCGTCAACGGCAACTACTGGCACGTGTACGGCCTGGTCGTGGAGCGGGCCGGGGACAACGGCATCTTCGTCGGCGGCAGCAACAACATCTTCGAGCGCACCGTCACCCGCTACAACCGCGACACCGGCCTGCAGCTGTCGCGGACCCTGTCGACGACCCCGAAGGCCGACTGGCCCGCCAACAACCTCATCCTCAGCGCGGAGTCGCACGACAACGCCGACTCCGACGGTGAGGACGCCGACGGTTTCGCGGCCAAGCTGACCGTGGGCTCCGGCAACGTCTTCCGCTACTGCGTGTCCCACAACAACATCGACGACGGCTGGGACCTGTACACCAAGACCGACACCGGGGCCATCGGCGCGGTGACGATCGAGGACTCGCTGGCGTACAACAACGGCACGCTCAGCAACGGCGGCCAGGCCGGCAACGGCGACCGCAACGGCTTCAAGCTGGGCGGCGAGGACATCGGCGTGAACCACATCGTGCGCCGCACCATCTCCTTCGCCAACGGCAAGCACGGCTTCACCTTCAACCGCAACCCCGGCTCGATGACCATCTCGAACAACCTGGCCATCAACAACACCGAGCGCAACTTCACCTTCGAGGCCGGTTCCTCGGTCTTCCGCAACAACACGTCGTGCCGCAGCTCCAGCGGCACCAACGACAAGATCGTCGGCAACACGGACAGTTCGAACCAGTGGTGGATGGGCTCCAACGGCTCCCGCTGCGCCTCCTACACCGGTTCGCTCGGCTGGTCGTTCGCCTCCGGCGGCAACCTCGTCGTCACCCTCGGCGGCCGTGTAGTCAGCCTCTGAGAAAGGAAGGGCACCTTCTTAACGCTCCGCGTGGCAGAAGGTGCCCTTCTCCACCACTCGCGCACGAAACCCCTGCTCACGTACCTGATCCGGAGGAGAGATGTCGACACCGCACCGCCGGCGCACCGCACTCCTCGCCGGCACCATCGCCGCCGCCCTCGCCCTGGCGGTCGGCCTCACCACCGCCGCGTCCGCGGCCACCCTGTTCAGCGACGACTTCGAGGACGGCAACGCCACCGGTTGGAGCAGCTCCGGCGGCAGCTGGTCGGTGGTCACCGACGGCTCCCGCGCCTACCGCCAGGCCAGCACCAGCGCCGACGCGAAGTCCCTGTCCGGCACCGCGACCTGGACCGACTACACGGTCTCGGCACGGGTCAAACCGATCGCGTTCGCCAACGGCACCCGCGCCGCGGGCATCGCGGCGCGAGCGTCGAGCACATCCAGCTTCTACTCGCTCGTGCTCGTCGGCGCGGGCCGCGCCGAACTGCGCCGCACCAGCGGCGGGGGCGTGACCGTGCTGGCCCAGGCGGCCACCACGGTCGTCCCGGGTGCGTGGCACACCGTCGCCCTACAGGTCACGGGCAGCACCCTGCGTGGCACGGTCAACGGCACGCAGCTGGTCACCGCGACCGACGCGGCGTTCGGCGCGGGCCGGATCGGGCTGGTCGGCTCGTACGCCAGCGCCGCCTTCGACGACGTGCAGGTCGTCACCGGCAGCGGCCCCGATCCGTCGCCGTCCGCCTCACCCTCGGCTCCCGCCTCGCCATCGCCGAGCAGCAGCCCGCCGCCCACGCCCCCACCGGGCCAGGCCGACGGCTACGCCTCGGTGAACTCCCTCGGCCAGAACGGCACGTACGGCGGCGCGGGCGGGCAGACCGTCACCGTCACTAGCGCCGCTCAACTGGCCGACTACGCGGGACGGGCGGAGCCCTACGTCATCATGGTCTCCGGCCGGATTCCGGTCAGCGGCATGATCACCGTGGTGGCCAACAAGAGCATCATCGGCGTCGGCGCCACCGCCGAGATCACCGGTGGCGGCCTGCAGATGGGCACGACCACCCGCCCCGGCAACAACGTCATCGTCCGCAACATCACCTTCCGCGACGCATCCGACGACTCGGTCAGCGTGCACAACGCCTCCCACCACGTATGGATCGACCACAACGAGTTCTGGCCGGGCTTCGACGGCTCGGTCGACGTGAAGCGGCAGTCGAACTTCGTCACCGTGTCCTGGAACGTGTTCCACGGCACCGACAAGTCGATGCTGCTCGGGCACTCCGACACGTTCCCCGACGACATCGGGCGCCTGAAGGTCAGCTACCACCACAACCTGTTCGACGGCTCGAACCAGCGGCACCCGCGCGTGCGGTTCGGCGAGCCGGTGCACGTCTACAACAACTACTACCGCAACGTCGGCCTGTACGGCGTCGCGTCCACGGAGAACGCGGGCGTGGTCGTCGAGGGCAACTACTTCGAGAACGTGGCGTTCCCGTGCTACTCGACGAACGGGTACGCCGACAGCGCGCCCGGCCGCCTGGTCCAGCGCGCGAACGCGTTCGTGAACTCGGGCCCCTGCGAAGCCAACGGCACCGTCACCGAGCCGAGCACCTTCTACGGCTACCAACTCGACCCCGCCAACACCGTCCCCGCCAAGGTCACCGCCACCGCGGGCGTCGGCCACCTGTGACCAACGCGAACGAAGGGCATCTTCATAGCGCTACGAGTTGAGAAGATGCCCTTCGTTTCCTGCCGGGCGGTGTGTTCAGTGCTCCCAGGGGAGGGTGCGGGGGCGGCGGGACCAGCGTGGGCTGAGCTGTTCGGACTCGAAGCGGGTGGTCCACCGCCGCCGTTCCGTGCCGCCGTCGAAGTCGGTCGCGGCGTCGAACCGGCGGTCGAGCGAGGTCAGCAGCGTGCCCAGTTCCCCGGCCGCGAGCTCCGGGTGCGCCTCCATGATCGTGCCGAGCGAGTCGCGGCTGGCCAGGTCGTTGAAGTACAGGTCGATCAGGTAGCCGTCGCCGAGGCTGTCCTGCTCCAGGCGGCGGATCAGGTGCTCCCAGAGCCGGAACCGGTTGCGGACCGCGTACTGCGGTTCGAGCAGCCGGTCGGCGAACCGGGGCGACATGCCCGCCCGTTCGTGGTGCAGCCGCTCGGCGTCGATCCGCTCGATCGTCGTCCGCTCGGCGGGGGTGAGCCGCGTCCACGCGGTCTCCGTCGCGGGGGCGTCGTCGGCCCAGTCCACTGCCATATGCCGGTGCCCGTTCACTCGTTGAGCTGCTGCAGGTAGTAGGCGTATCCGTTGTCGGGCTGCATGAACGTGCCCCGGTCGCCCTCCCTGATGATGATCGTGCCGGTGTCGGGGTCCCACCAGACATACCGGGGTGTGCCGTTCGGGGTGTCCCGCACCCGATGGCCGGGGTTCGCCCGCATGACGTCCTCCAGGTGACCCGCCATGTCGGCGTCGTCCACGCCGGGGATGCTGCGCTGGCCCGCGTGCTCGGCGATCCTGTCGGCGACCAGGCCCACGTCGCCCGCCTGGCTCGTCGGGTCTGGGGGGCGGGTGAGGCCGCCGAGGTCGCTGGTCGGCGTCACGCCGCGCCCGCCACGGCCGGGCAGTTCGGGCTGCTGGCGCTTGGCGAACACGATGTACGTGCCCATGCCGGTGTCGACCTGCCTGATCACCGGGATCAGGTTGCCGAGGCTGCGGACCAGCGCCTTCATGATCCGGGCGATCTTCGCCGCCCAGCGGGCGACCACGGTGCCGACCTGCGCGGCGACCACCGGTGTGGCCAGGCCGAAGGTGAACACCTCCTCGGCGGTCCAGAGCGGCAGCCGGGCCAGCAGCGTGGCGATGCACTCGCCGATCAGGTCCCGCACGATCGTGCGCACCGCCTCGACCAGCGAACTGGACGCCTCGACGATCACCGCCATGCACTCGCCGATCTTGGAGAGCGCGAACAGCATCTCCATGCTGCGCTGGGCGTGCGTGGCGTACGCCGCCGCCGCGTCCCCGGTCCAGTCCGGCATGTCGGCGACCGTGCCGCGGCCGTATCCGTCGGCGATCCTCCGGTGCTCGGCGGCGATGTTGCGCCAGGTCCGGGCGTTGGCCCGGAGCTGGTCGGGGTCGCCCGCGAGCTGGTCCAGGCACCAGGACAGCGGCTCGACATGCTCCACCACCCAGCCGAACCCGGCGGTGACCAGCATGCCGAACGGATCCAGCGCCCAGGCGGCGCCCTCGATGACCAGCGTCGCGCCGCCGAGCGTGCCGTCGATCCAGGAGCCGTTGTCGATGCCGTCGATGAGCATGTCCAGCGATTCGGCGATGCCGACGCCGGAGAACCAGGTGGTGGAGTCGACCCGGTCGGCGACCAGTGAGTCTCCGGGCTCGCTCATCGCGCGCCCCGGACGGTGGTGTCGGCCGCCGCGTCGGTGGCGGCGTAGTTGTCGGCGACGGCGCGCAGGCCGTCCGCGATGGCGTCCATGGTGCGGGCGGTCTGGTCGACGCACTCGACCGCCCGGTCGACGAGGCCGTCCAGCAGCTGTGGCAGCCAGGAGTTGATCAGCCCGTAGGAGCCGGTGTCGTAGCCGACGCGGGTGGCCGCCGCGCGGGTCTCGGCGACGTCCTCGACCAGGCGGTCGACGGTGCGGCCGTGGCCGCGGATCTGGTCGGGCAGCGCCCGTAGCGGCGGGCCGCCGTCGTCAGGGCGCATCACGCAGCCCCGCCTCGTCGATGAGCTGGTCGAGCTGAGTGCGCACGGCCTGGCGGGCGGCGTCGTTGGCTTCGATCACGGTCCGCGACAGCTTCTCCAGCGACCAGCCGCGCACACGGTCGTCGAGTTTCAGCGTGGTCAGCCTGCCGCTGTGGTCGACGGTCGCGGTGACCGATCCCTCGGCCACCGACACGGTCGCGCCCAGCTCGCTCTGCCGCTGTGCCAGCTCGCGAGCGCGGGCCGCGCGGGCTTCGATCGCCGCCTGCCAGTCGTCGACGCGCCGGTAACCCTCCTCCGGATCACCGAACATCGCACACCTCGCCTTCGCCGCACTCGTCGACCCTCACGCGATCTCCCCCTCGCCTGTCGGCATACCGGCGCAGCGTAACGCCGGATGAGACGACAGGCGAGGTCCAATGAGGATTCGACGGAGAGGAAAGTGCCCGCGATGCCCCAGCTCACAGGCCACCCCGTCCGCGACCCGGCCCACCCGCTCGGCCAGCACCCGTGCGGCGGCCGCAGAAGCCGGACGCGCCAAGACAAGATCGCTGTTTCGTGCCAAAACCTCTGGTCAGACCAAGGATTTCGACACGAAACAGCGATCTTCACGGTGGCGACGCCGCGGGGCAGCGCAGCGGAGCGGCGCAGTGGAGCGGTGCTGGCGTGCTCAGCTGACGGTGCAGGTGGCGCCGTTGAGCTTGAAGGCGGTGGGTTCGGGGTTGGTGGTGGTCCAGAGGCCGTTGTAGCCGATGGTGGTGGAGGCGTTGGGGGACAGGACGCCGTTCCAGGAGAGGTTGGTGGCGGTGACGGTGGCGCCGGACTGGGACCAGTTCGCGCTGTGGCCGCTGCTGACCGCCTGGCCGGTGGCGGGGAAGGGATAGGTCAGCGTCCAACTGTTGACGGTCGTGGTGCCGGTGTTCTTGACGGTCACCTTGGCGCTGAAGCCGCCGGGCCACTGGCTCTCGATGACGTATGCCACGTCGCAGCTCGCGCCGCCGCCGGTCCCCGAGGTGGTGAAGGCGACCGGGGTCGAGGCGGTCGAGGTGTTGCCCGCTCCGTCGAGAGCGACGACGTAGTAGGTGTACGACGTCGAGGCGGTCAGGCCGGTCAGGGCGAGCGTGTTCGTCGCAGGTGAGCCGACCAGCACGTCGGTCGTGCCCGCTTCGCGGTAGACGCGGTAACCGGCCAGGCCGCTGCCGCCGCTGTCGGTCGACGCCGTCCAGGTCAGTGTCGCCGAGGAGGACGTGATCGACGAGGCCGTCGGGGTGCCCGGCTGCGTCGGAGCGGTGGTGTCGTTCGGCGGCGCGGTGGTGCTGAAGGTGACCGGCGACGAGGCGCTGGAGGTGTTGCCCGCTCCGTCAAGGGCGACGACGTAGTAGGTGTACGACGTCGAGGCGGTCAGGCCGGTGAGGGCGAGCGTGTTCGTCGCAGGTGAGCCGACCAGCACGTCGGTCGTGCCCGCTTCGCGGTAGACGCGGTAGCCCGCGAGGCCGCTGCCGCCGGTGTCGGTCGAGGCGGTCCAGGTCAGCGTGGCCGAGGTGGACGTGATCGAGGACGCGGACGGGGTGCCGGGCGTGCTCGGCGCGGTGGTGTCGGGGGTGCCGCCGCCGGGGGCGTCGCCCCAGACCTTCGTCGTGCCGTCGTACAGCGTGATCTTGCTGTTGCGGGCCATGGTGGCCTGGTAGGACCAGTCGTTGGTGACGTCCCAGGTGCCGGAGCTGGTGATCCGGAACTGCACCTCGCGCCGCCAGTCGGACTGCCCGGCCGGGATGATGTTCTGCCCGGCGCAGGAGACCGTCACGTAGTACACGTTGCCGCTGTGCTGGGTCGGGCCGGTCGGCGGCGAGCACTGGCTGTACGCCACCGACGTGCTGATCTGGCTCGGCGTCGTCGACCCGTCGAGGGTGAAGTAGTAGCGGAACGAGCCGTTGCTCAGCGCCCGCGCCGGCCACGCCGACTTGTTGTAGACCAGCGCCTTGACCTCGGTGAACGTGGTGCCGGTGGTGTTCAGGCCGGACTCGACGTACAGCTCGGCGTCGTCGGGGGTCTCCGCCGGTGGGAAGCTGGCCAGCGGGGTGCCGCCGTACTCGCCGTACATGCGGACCAGGGCCGAGGTGAAGCCGCCGTTGTAGTCGGTGGCGACCTCGTTCATCTGGTAGTTCTGCCGGTCGTCGGTGTAGGCGTCGTTGGCCGAGCCGGGGCCGCCGACCAGCGCGCCGTACAGCACGTGCCGGTTGTTGACGGGGCTGGTCAGGCTGTCGGTCCACGAGCCGTGCGCGGTGCGGTGGTGCGGGTTCTTCGGCGGGTTGGTGCCGAAGCCGTTGACGTAGCTGCGGTTGTTCGGGTTGTCGCCGAGGATGTAGTTGATCTGCCGGGCCGCGAAGTCGTGGTAGCGGGCCTTGCGGGTCGCGTCGGTGATCCAGTCGGAGTACACGAAGGCGACCCACGCGGTGTTCGCCGAGTAGCGCAGCGAGCCCCACTGCTGCAGCCAGGCCTGGCCGCCGGGGGAGTACGTGATGCGCTGGCCGTTGACGCCGACGGTCCAGTAGTCCAGCCACCGGTTGGCGTCGTCGACGTACTGCTGCTTGCCGGTGAGCTTGGCCAGCAGCACGTACGAGCCGTAGGTCTTGTCGTCCCAGTCGTGCGTCCACTTGTAGGAGTGGGTGCTCGACTGCGGCTCGGTGCCCAGGTTGGCGTAGTAGGACTCGGCCTTGGCCAGGTACGCCGCTTCGCCGGTGGCCCGGTGCAGCCAGATCGCGCCCCAGACCAGCTCGTCGTTGAAGCCGCTCCACGAGTTGTAGTAGCTGCTCGCGTCGGTGATGCACTCGCTGTACTTCTTCCGCACCGTGTCGGCGAAGGTGTACAGCTGGCGGGCGTGGCTGAGCAGGGTGTTCGCGTACGTCGCGTCGGTGGGCCGGAAGACCATCGAGGCCGCGGCCATCGCGGCCGCCGTCTCGGCCGCCAGGTCCGTGCCGCCGCAACTAGAATCGATCTTGTACGCGGGCCGCGCCATCTTCATCACCTCGGCCGGACCCCACCACTGGTGGTCCGTGCCGCCGTTGCCGACCTGCCCGTAGAGCACGTTCGCCGACGGGTGCGCCTTGATGAAGTAGTCGTTGACGAAACGCAGGTTGTTCAGCAGGGGTGTGAGCTGCCCCGAGGCCGCGTAGGCGGACCGGTACTCGACCGCGCCCCAGGCCAGCATGGTGGCCGTGGCGGCCATCGGGAAGCCGAACTTGACGTGGTCGCCCGCGTCGAACCAGCCGCCGGTGAGGTTCACGCCGACGCCGGAGCCGTCGTTCAGGGCGGAGTCGCCGCGCCAGGAGACCCGGTTCCACGAGGGCTTGGGGCCTGCGGCCTGCGCCTCGTAGAAGAACAGGGACTTCTGCAGCGCCTCGCCGTAGTTGTACGGGGCCGCCGCCTGGGCGGGCGCGGCTGTCGTGGCGACGGCGAGGGAACTGAGCAGAACGGCGCCGCAGGTTCCGGCGAACAACCGACGCCACCGGCCCGGAGGGCGGATGCCGTCACTGTGGGTAGGCACTAGGATTCTCCTGTCCGTGGAGCCGCGCGACGCGAGTCGCTGCGGTAGGGCACAGGTGGGGCGGGTGTGGGCGCATCCGCCCCACCGCTATCGCAGCTCGCGGTGGCGGTGGGTAAGTCAGGGTTTTCCTGTACGTTTCGGTCGACATCGATGGAAGCGCTCCCATCTCTGTCAGCACGATTTAACCGCGCCGTTGCCTTCTTGTGAAGCCCCGATTTCCCTTACCTGGTCACGGGTCCGGTGCTGGCTCGGTGGGTCAGCATCGGCGACAGCAGCGTCGTCGGCGGCACCGCGCGCTCGTCGAGTTTGCGCATCAGCAGCTCCACCGCCTGCCGCCCGACGTCCTCGGCCGGGATCTGCACCGAGCTCAGCACCGGCGACGAGCGCACGGCCAGCTCGTCCGGGCAGATCGCCACCACGGAGACGTCCTCGGGCACCCGGCGGCCCAGCGCGCGCAGCGAGTGCAGCACGTGCGCCACCGCGGCCTCGTTGTGCACGACCAGCCCGGTCAGCCCCGGATGGTGCGCCAGCAACTGCGCCAGCGACTCCTGCACGGCCTCGGGATGCTCCTCGAACGGCTGCGCGTACGCCGTCAGCCGCAGTCGCCGCGCGGCCTCCAGGAAGCCGTCCCGGGTGCGGTGGGCGAAACCGGTGTCCCGGTCGTACACCACGCGCGGCGCGCCGAGCAGCGCCACCTCCCGGTGGCCGAGCCCGGCCAGGTGCTCCACGCACAGCGCGCCCGCGCGGTGGAAGTCCAGGTCGACACAGGTCAGCCCGGCCGCGTCCGCGGGCAGCCCGATCAGGACGCTGGGCCGCTCCAGCCGCCGCAGCGTCGGCACCCGCGGGTCGTGCATCTCCACGTCCATCAGGACCAGGCCGTCGACCATCGCCCCCGCGGCGACCCGGCGCAGCCCGGCCGGGCCCTCGTCGGCGGTCACCAGCAGCACGTCGTGGTGGTACTGCCGGGCGCTGGTCACCACCGCCGTGGCGAACTGCATCAGCACCGGCAGGTGCATGCCCTGCCGCAGCGGCAGCACCAGCGCGATCACGCTGGACCGCTTGCTGGCCAGCGAACGCGCGCCCGCGTGCGGGTGGAAGCCCAGCGCACGGATGCTGGCGTGCACCCGGGCGCTGGTCGTGGCCGAGATGGCCCGCTTGCCGCTGAGCACGTACGACACCGTGCTGGTCGACACGCCCGCGTGCCGGGCCACGTCGGCGATCGTCACCACGCCCTCGCGCGCGGACGACCGCCGTGGACGGCTCCTCATCGGCGGCACCTCCCCGCTGCTCCCGTTCATGGTCATGCCCGTCCCCGCGCGGGCGGAACCGCCATCATGGCCCGCGAGCTCACGAGAATTCGAGTTCGCTGACGATGATGCCCGGTGCGTCGTACACCAGGTACAGGTCCGTCCGGCCGGAAGTGCTCAGCGCACAGCTGATCTTCTCGTACGCGTACCGGCCGCCGCCCGCGCCGACGGCCTCGGCCAGCACCTCGCCGTCGAGCGGGTCGTCGGCGACCAGCGCCACCCGGCCCGCGCCGCCCGCGACGGCGAAGACGACCTGCTCGCAGCCCGTCAGGTCGGTCGCGCCGAACGACAGCCAGGCACCCGCGTCACCGGCCCGGACCGCGTCCCCGCGCTCCGGGGCCGCGTCGACCAGCACCACGCCGCAGGCCTCGTCGTGGTCGATCGCGCGCAGCAGGCCGGGCAGCCGCCGCGCGCCGATCCGCTCGCCGCGTACGGTCAGCGTGGCGCAGCCGCGGATGTCGGTCGCCGAGCGGCCCACCATCACCTTGTGCCGGGCCGCCTCCACCACCGGCCGTCCCGTGGTCACGTCCCAGAACGACAGGTCGGCCGCGGCCAGCTCGATGCTGACCACGGCCCGCTCGCCCGGTGCCAGCCGGATCCGCCGGAAGCCGCGCAACCGGCGCAGCGGCTGCTTGACCCGCGAGCGCTGCTGGTGCGTGTACAGCTGCACGACCTCCTCGCCCGCGCGCTCGCCGACGTTGGCGACCTCGACGGTCACCGTGACCGTGCCGTCGGCGTCGATCGCGTCGGCGTCCAGGGCGACCGCGCCGTACTCGAACTCGCCCCAGCTCAAGCCGTGCCCGAACGGGTACAGCGGGGTGCCGCGGTAGTACAGGTAGGTCGCGTCGCTGGTGATGATGTCGTAGTCGTAGAGGTCGGGCAGCTCGCAGTGGCTGCGGTACCAGGTCTGCGGCAGCCGCCCGGCAGGCTCGGCGTCGCCGAACAGCACGTCGGCGAGCGCGTGCCCGAACTCCTGGCCGCCGTGGCTGCTCCACAACACGGCGGGCAGGTGCACGTCGGCCCAGCTGATCGCGTACGGGTAGCTGCTGGTCAGCACGAGGGCGGTGCGCGGGTTGGCGGCGTACACCGCGCGCAGCAGCGCCTCCTGCGCGGGCGGCAGGGCCAGGTTCTCCCGGTCCTCGGTCTCGCGGCCGTTGACCAGCGGATGGTTGCCCAGCACGACGACCACCGCGTCCGCCTCGGCGGCGACGGCGGCGGCCTGCTCGGGCCCGCTGACCCGCACCTCGACCTGGAGCCGGGCCGCCTGCTCGAAGGACGCGCCGACCGCGGCCACCCCGTCCTCGCCGACGACGAGGTAGCTGCGGCTCAGCTCGTGGTGCAGCGACAGCGTGCCGTCGGGCCGCTCGACCAGCCGGAACGTCTCGTGCACGTCCCACCCGTGCGGGCCGGGCGCGTCGGCGACCAGGACGTTGTCGCGTACGGTCAGGTGCCGCCCGTTGGCCGCCGAGCGCAGCGCCAGCACGCTCGTGCCGTGGTGCCCGGCCGGGCCCGGGTGGCTGCCCCAGTCGAACACGTCGAACCCGTGCGGATCGGCGAACGCCCGCCGCACCTCACCCGGCTCGGTGACGGCCAGGTAGCCGCCGCCGATCAGTCGCAGCGCGACCCGGTCCGCGCCCTCGCCGAACGTCACCCGGTCCGCGCCGAGCCGGGCGGCCAGCCCGTCCCGGGCGGTGACCTGGTACGGCAGCGTGCCGCTGTACCAGTCGGCCATCAACTGTTCGCCCAGCGGGCCGATCACCGCGACGCGGCGTACCTGCTCGCGGTCGAACGGCAGCAGGCGGCACTCCTGCTTGAGCAGCACGATGGACCTGGTCGCGGCCTCGCGGGCCAGCGCCTGGTGCGCGGGGCAGTTCACGGTGTCCGGGTCGAGCGCGGTGAACGGGTTCGCCTCGGCCGGGTCGAACTCGCCCAGCCGGAGCCGGACCGTCAGGATCCGGCGCACGGCGGCGTCCACGTCGGCCTCGGTGATCAGGCCGCGCTCCAGCGCCTCGGTGAGCCGCCCGATGGTGACGTCGGAGTTCCGGTCGGCGTCGGTGAAGCTGTCCACCCCCGCCTTCAGCGAGGCCGCGTGGCTGGTCGCGTGGTCCGGGAAGTAGGCCTGCTGGGCGGGGTCGGCCAGGTTGCTCGGCGCGTACGCGTCCGAGACGACCAGCACCTCGTCACCGGTCCACGACCGCAGATCGTCGCGCAGGTGCGGGCTGACATGCGCCGGACGGCCATTGACCAGGTTGTACGACGCCATCACGGCGACCGCCGCACCGGACTCGACAGCGGGGCGGTACGCGGGCAGCTCGTATTCGTGCAGCACGCGAGGGCCGAGGTTGCTGGAGCTGACACAGCGGTCGTTCTCGTTGTTGTAGCCGAGGAAGTGCTTCAGCGTCGGGGCGGTCTTCAGGTAGACGGGGTGCTCGCCGCGCAGACCGCTCGCGTACGCCTGCCCCAGCAGCCCGGTCAGCCAGGCGTCCTCGCTGTAGCCCTCCTCGTTGCGGCCCCAGCGCGGGTCCCGCAGCGGGTTGACCACCGGGGCCCACACGTTGAGCCCGGCCCCGGACGGGTCCTTGTGGTGGCTGGCCCGCACCTCGTCGCCGACCGCCGAGCCGACCCGGCGTACCAGGTCGGGATCCCAGCTCGCGCCGAGGCCGACCGCCTGCGGGAACACCGTCGCCTCGCCGAGCCAGGCCAGTCCGTGCAGTGCCTCGGTGCCGGTGTGGAAGCCGCCCAGCGACAGCCGGGGGACGGGCGGCTGGTGCTGGTGCAGCAGTGCGATCTTCTCGGGGAGGGTGAGCCGGCCCAGCAGGTCGGCGACGCGGTCAGGGACAGGGGAGGAGGGGTCGCGGAAGTTCATCGCCGGATTCCTTCGTCTGGGCGGACGGTCGGAAGATGCGTCGTGGAGTGGGCGGTGCTGTTCTGTCGAAGCGCTTCGACAGCCGACCGCGGAAGTCACGGGTCGCGGTCCACATTCGAAGCGCTTCGACGATCGTCTGAAAAAGACTCCGCTCGGCGTGGGTTTCTGCCGTGTTTCGCAACGGAGTACGCCAGAGATTTACCGTGTCCGACGGGTCGTCGTCAAGGGAGCGTTCCCACGGCTGCTCCGGGCCGGTCCGGGGCCGGGCGGCTCAGCAGCGTCGATACCCGTCAGCGGGGCAGAAGTTCGCGTGGCTCGGCGGGGCGGTAGGCGAGCGCCTCGGCGGGGCGCATCCGGTCGCGCAGCAGGGTCAGCACGCGGCGCGCCGCGACGGTGCGGCGCGGGCCGTCGACGTGGGCGTAGTGCAGGTGGTGGGCCCTGCCAGGTCCGCGCAGCCAGGGCGAACGCTCGTCGGCCACCGGGTAGCCCAGTTCGCGCAGCCGCCCGCCCAGCTTCGCCTCGCACAGCGTGACCTGCCAGGGCTCCAGCCGGTCCCGCCAGCTGCCGACCCGCTCGGTGGTCACCGGCTCGTGGGTGAGCCGGTGCCAGCTCTTACGGCTGGGCACGGCCACGTCGGCCAGCCGGGCCGGTTCGGCCATCGCCGGGTCGTACTCCTCGCCGAGGAACGCGCAGATCGCCCGCAGCTCCGGCTCGGGATCGGCGACCAGCCGCTCGTAGCGGACCTCGTGGTAGGAGCCCGCGTCCATGGTCCGCCGGGCCCACGCGGAGGAGTCCATCGCCCGCGCCCAGTCGGAGATCGCGTGGCACACGTCCTTGCCCTGCTGCCACGGCGTCTCACCGAGCGAGGCGACGCAGTCGCGGCCGTCGCGCACGATGTTGACGACCTGCGCGTCCGGGAACAGGCGCAGCAGGGGTCCGAGGTTGTTCAGGTAGGCCGGGCGCTTGTCACCCCAGCGGGGCTTGTCGAAGCGGCGGGCGTACGCCCGGAACACGATGCCGAGCGCTGAGCCCAGCGTCGGTGGCCCGGTCACGATCTCCTCGGCCACCGCGTCCGCGTCCAGGCCCAGGTCCCCGAAGGCGGTCTTCCCGCCGGTGATCCACTCCGCCAGGCCGCGCCGGTTGGCGGGTTCGCCGAGATCGCCGAAGCTGGCCCGGTCGAGATACGCCCCCAGTAGGAAACGCGTCTCCGGCGGAATCGCGATCCGCGGGTGCGCGTGCAGCATGAGCTGCAGCATCGTGGTGCCCGACCGCGGGCACCCCACAACGAACACCGGCCGATCACTACCCACGAGCAACTCCGTCCATAAGGGCGTCTTGTCCGTATTACACCCTTATTAACGACCCGCAAACGACCCACGATGCGCACCCCCCGCCCGGGAGCACGCCCGCACGCGTCGCCGGCCCCCAGCCCTGCCGCAACTCTTAAAAACTTGCGGCCACAGCGGTCGTCTGTAGGCGCGACTCTTTAAGAGTTGCGCGGGCACGTGGTCGACCGCGATGACCTTCATCGGGAGCTGGTGTTCGC
>NZ_JAAOTJ010000050.1 GCF_011297335.1 Catellatospora methionotrophica
CTCTTTAAGAGTTGCGCATNGGGGTGGGGGCCGGGCGGGGCGGCGGGGTGGGTGGGGGAGGAACTCGCCGACCCGGTGCGGCGGTCGCACTCGGGTCGGCGAGACCTGGCGCCCATCCCGGCGGATGCCGGTGGGATCGATGCAGGGCGCCAGGTGCCATGTGCCCGGCGCGCCTATTGTCCTAAACGGATCAACGCGCCGTTGCGGGGGTGGGCAGGATCAGGTGCAGGCTGCGCCGTTGAGGCGTACGTTGCTCGGAGCCGGTGAGGACGGGCCGGTGGCGGTGAAGCCGATGACCACCGTGGCGCCCGCCGGCAGTGAGGTGTTCCAGGTCGGTGCGGCGGCCGTGAACGTGGTGCCGCTCTGGGTGACGGTCGCGTTCCAGCCGTTGGTCAGCGCGACCCCGCTCGGCACGGTCCAGGTCACCGTCCACGGATTGACGGCACTGCCGCTCGTATTGGTCACCCGCACCTCGGCCTGGTAGCCGCCCTGCCACGAGTTCGTGATCACGACGGCCTTCGTGCACGCCCCGGTGCCGGAACTGGGCGAGGCCGACGGCGACGGTGGCCGCGAGGGGGAGACCGACGGCGACGGCGACGGCGGCCGGGACGGGGATGCCGACGGCGACGGGCCGGGTGTGGTCGGGTTCGGGTTGCCCGACGGCGGGTTCAGGTACGGCTGGAGGATGTTGTACTTCGTCTGGTTGATCGAGTACCAGTCGTCCAGCGCGATGCCGCCGGTGTCACCGGAGTTCGGGTTCCACGACCAGTACGTGAACGACAGCCCGTTGTCGCCGATGTAGGCCATCAGCTTGGTCAGCCACTGCGTGTCCAGCGGGTTGGCCAGCGTGCTGCCGAACTCGCCGACCAGGATCGGGGCGACGTTCTGCTTGGCCAGCTTGCCCCAGAAGAAGTCCCAGACCGCGGGCAAGTTGTTCGGGAAGTTCGGGTCGTTGAACCACTTCTGCCGGTCGTACACCGAGATGCCGTACTCGTGCGGGGAGTAGACGAGCCGGTTGGCGACGTTCAGGCGTACCGGCTTGTCGATCGCGGCGGACAGGTTGCCGCCCCACCAGTCGCAGGCCATCGGGTCGTCGGGGATGTTGTCCCACTCGTTGGCGACGCCGCCGGACAGGCAGCTCACACCCTCGACGAAGACCAGCCAGTTCGAGTTGGCGGCGAGCACCGCGTTGCCGATGCGCTCGGCGGCCAGCCGCCAGTCCCGGGCCTGCACGTCGCAGCCCCAGCAGGCGCCGGTCGCGTTGGGCTCGGTGCCCTCGGCGTGCGGCTCGTTGAACAGGTCGGCCCCGATCACCGTCGGGTTGCCCGCATACCGCTGCGCCAGCATCACCCAGTCGGCGATCATGCTGGCCTCGGAGACCGCTGCGGTGTACCAGAGCGGGGTCTGCCCGGCCGCGGTCGGCCGGTGCCGGTCCAGGATGACCCGCATGCCTTTGGTGCCCGCGTACGCGACGACCTTGTCGAGGATCTGCAGCGGCGAGTTGCCGACCAGGTCCGGGTTGGTGAAGTCGTTGATGCCGGTGGCGACCGCCCCGGCCCTGAGCGCGTCGCCGGAGTACGGCACGCGCAGGGTGTTGAAGCCCAGCGAGGCCATCCGGTCGAGCTGGCCCTTCCAGGTGGCGGGGGCGTTGGCCCACAGGCCGTGGAAGGTCTTGTTGTCGGTCTCCATGCCGAACCAGTTGATGCCGGTCAGGCGTACCGTGCGGCCGGTGCTGTCGACGATGTTGCGGCCGCTGGTGCGCAGGTAGCCGGTGCCGGTGTCGGCGCTGGCGGGTCCGGCGGAGAACGTGATCGCCACGAGGGCGGTGGCCGCGGCGGCGAGTGCGGCGGCCAGGGCCGCGGTGAACGCGGTCGTGCGGGTCTTCCAACGCATTCCGGGTGTGCTCCATCCATGACGGACGTGCGGGATCGGGAAATGCGTGCCTGCCCTGGCTCCGGGTACATCGTGCACCGCCGATGGCGTACACAGCAAGGGGGCGGCTGCTCGCGCGACCGCCCCCTCGAAAATCAGTGCGTCAGCTGGACTTCTCGGCCAGCGCCAAACTGATCAGCTTGATTTCTCGGCCAAGGCCAAGAAATTCTTCTTGCCGGCCAGGGCCTGCTCGGCCTCCTTGATGCGCTTGGCGTCGCCGGCGGCCTGCGCCCGCTCCAGCCGCGCCTGCGCCTCGGCGACCTGCTCGCGCATCTGCTTGAGCAGCGGGTTCGCCGACGGCTCGGTACGCCGCCAGGCGGCGTCCATCGCGTCGCGCACCTTGTCCTCGATGGCGCGCATGCGGCGGTCGAGACCGGCCACGTTCTCGCGGGGCACCCGGCCGGTGTCGTGCCACTGGCCCTGGATCTCGCGCAGCGCGTTCTGCGCGGCCTTCGGGTCGGCGTCCACGTCGATGGCCTCGGCCTGGGCCAGCAGCTCCTGACGGCGGGTCAGGGCGGCCTTCTGCTCGTTGTCACGAGCCGAGAAGACCTCGCTGCGGCGCGTGAAGAACGCGTCCTGCGCGGCGCGGAACCGGTCCCACAGCTTCTGCTCGGCCTCCTTGGAGGCGCGCGGCGCGGCCTTCCAGTCGGCCATGAGCTCCTTGAGCCGGGCCGCGGTGGCCGCCCAGTCGGTGGACTCGGCCAGCGTCTCCGCCTCGGCGACCAGGTCGTCCTTGGCGGTCTGGGCCTGCTTGCGGGCGGCGTCGAGGGTGGCGAAGTGGCCACCGCGGCGGCGGGTGAAGCTGTCCCGGGCGACCGAGAAGCGCTTCCACAGGTCACCGTCGGTCTTCTTGTCGACCCCGCGAATGGTCTTCCACTCGTCGAGGATCTCCTTGAACCGGTCGCCGGTCGCCTTCCAGCTGGTGGACTCGGCGGCGAGCTTCTCCGCCTCCTCGACCAGGCCGGTCTTGCGGGCCACGGCCTCGACCCGGGCGGCGTCGCGGGCGGCCTTGGCCTCGCCCGCCTTCTCCTCGGCGAGCGTCGTCAGCCGGTCCAGCCGTGCGGACAGGCCGTCGATGTCGCCGACGACGTGCGCCTCGTCCATGCCGGCGCGCAGCCGCTTGACCGTGGTCAGGGTCTGCGAGGCGTCAGCGGCCCCGGACTTGAGGCGGGTCTCGATCAGGTCGACCTCGGTGACGAGATCCTCGTACCGGCGGACGAAGTGCGCCAGCCCCTCTTCCGGGGTGCCGGCCTGCCATGATCCGACGGCGCGCTCGCCCGCAGCCGACTTCACCCAGACCGTGCCGTCCGCGTCCACCCGGCCATACGATGCCCAGTCGCTCATGATGTGCCCATCCTCGTTCTTCCCGACCGAACCTCGCCATCACGTGCGAGGTCGCCGCCATAGCGCAGTTGACCCGCGTTCCACCGGGGAGAGTAGTTCGTCTCTCCTTCAGCATTGTCACAGGTCCGGCTGGACGCGCGGCGCGCGCCCAGGACAAGGTGACCTTACGGGGTCCGCGCCGATGCCGCACCTGCTCCGCCCCGCAGTGCAGGGCACGATCCGATTACGGTTGTCCCGTGCGGGTGAAGCAGGCAGGTGCGAAAACGGACGCAACGGTGGTCGCGGTAGTCGGTCCCACCGCCGCGGGAAAGTCGGCGCTGTCCCTCGCCCTGGCTGACACCTTAGGCGGTGAAGTCGTCAACTGCGACTCCATGCAGTTCTACCAGGGCATGGACATCGGCACCGCCAAGCTCACCGTCGCCGAGCGGCAGGGCGTGCCACACCACCTGCTGGACATCTGGCCGGTCACCGAGCCCGCCAGCGTGGCGGAGTACCAGCGGCTGGCCCGCGCGGCGATCGACGACATCCAGGCCCGCGGCAAGGTCGCGCTGCTGGTCGGCGGATCCGGCCTCTACCAGCGGGCGGTGCTCGAGGACTTCTCGTTCCCGGGCACCGATCCCGACGTGCGGGCGCGGCTGGAGGCCGAACTGGCCGAGGTCGGCCCCGGCCCGCTGCACGAGCGGCTGCGCGCGGCCGACCCGGTCGCCGCCGACAAGATCCTTTCAAGCAACGGCCGGCGTATCGTGCGCGCCCTGGAGGTGATCGAGCTCACCGGGCAGCCGTTCACCGCCTCGCTGCCCGACCCCGTGCCGGTGTACCCGGTGCTGCAGCTCGCCGTGGACCGCGCCGACCTCGACGTGCGCGTCGCGCAGCGGGTGGCGAAGATGTGGGCCGACGGGCTGGTCGACGAGGTGCGCGGGCTGCTGCCGCAAGGGCTCGCGGGCAGCCTGACCGCGTCCCGGGCGCTCGGTTACCAGCAGGTCCTGGCGTACCTCGACGGCAGGTGCGCCGAGCAGCAGGCCCACGACGACACGGTCACCGGGACACGGCGCTTCGTCCGGCGCCAGCGCTCGTGGCTGCGCCGTGACCCCTCGGTACGCTGGCTCGACGGCGCGGCCCCCGACCTGGTGGCCCAGGCGCTGCGGATGGTGAGGGAGACGCCGTGAAGTTCACCAAGGGACACGGCACCGGCAACGACTTCGTGATCATCGAGGATCTCGAAGGCACCGTCGAGCTGACGCCCGCCCTGGTCGCGGCCCTGTGCGACCGGCGTTTCGGCATCGGCGGCGACGGCGTGCTGCGGGTGCAGCCCTCGGCCGACCCGGCCGCCGTCTACTTCATGGACTACTGGAACTCCGACGGCTCGCTGTCGGAGATGTGCGGCAACGGCGTACGCGTCTTCGCCCGCTACCTGCACACCACCGGCCTGGCCGGCGACGAGATCCCGCTGTCCACGCGCGGGGGCCTGCGCACCGCGTACGTCGAGGGGGACCTGGTCCGGGTCGACATGGCCGCCCCCGCGCTGCTCGGCGAGTCGACGGCCGTGATCGACGGGGTGAGCTACCCCGGACTGGCGATCTCCATGGGCAACCCGCACCTGGTCTGCGACGTGCCCGCCGACGTGGCCGCGGCCGTCGACCTGTCCCGTGCCCCCGACACCGACCCGGTGCTGTTCCCGGCCGGGGTCAACGTCGAGTTCTCGGTCAAGCTGGGCGAGGACCACCGGCGCATGCGCGTCTACGAGCGAGGCTCCGGCGAGACGATGTCCTGCGGCACCGGCGCGACCGCCGTCGGCGTCGCCGCCCTGCACACCAGCGGCCGTCCCACCGGCACCATCACCGTCGACGTCCCCGGCGGCCGCCTCGAGGTAACCCGCGACCCCCACACCTCCTGGCTCGCCGGCCCCGCCGTCCTCACCTACACCGGCGAACTCGACCCCACCACCCTCACCCCCCGCCCCTAACCCCCTCACCTCCCCCCACCCGCGCGGCCAAGCCACCCCGC
>NZ_JAAOTJ010000051.1:0-3403 GCF_011297335.1 Catellatospora methionotrophica
TTGTCCGGCGGTGTCCTACTCTCCCACAACGTCCCCGTTGCAGTACCATCGGCGCTGGAGGGCTTAGCTTCCGGGTTCGGAATGTTACCGGGCGTTTCCCCTCCGCCATGACCGCCGTAACTCTATCAACATGTCAACCGCACCACTCGTGGTGTGCTGGTTGCGTGTCGTGATGTGCATGGTGGACGCGAGCGATCTTTGCGCAGCTCTTTGTGTTGTTAGGTAAGTCCTCGGCCTATTAGTACCAGTCGACTGAACACATTACTGTGCTTACATCTCTGGCCTATCAACCCGGTGGTCTAGCCGGGGGCCTTACCCACTCTCGTGGTGGGATACCTCATCTTGAAGCGAGCTTCCCGCTTAGATGCTTTCAGCGGTTATCCCTTCCGAACGTAGCCAACCAGCCATGCACCTGGCGGTACAACTGGCACACCAGAGGTTCGTCCGTCCCGGTCCTCTCGTACTAGGGACAGCCCTTCTCAAGTATCCTACGCGCACGGCGGATAGGGACCGAACTGTCTCACGACGTTCTAAACCCAGCTCGCGTACCGCTTTAATGGGCGAACAGCCCAACCCTTGGGACCACCTCCAGCCCCAGGATGCGACGAGCCGACATCGAGGTGCCAAACCATCCCGTCGATATGGACTCTTGGGGAAGATCAGCCTGTTATCCCCGGGGTACCTTTTATCCGTTGAGCGACACCGCTTCCACATGCCAGTGCCGGATCACTAGTCCCGACTTTCGTCCCTGCTCGACCTGTCAGTCTCACAGTCAAGCTCCCTTGTGCACTTACACTCAACACCTGATTGCCAACCAGGCTGAGGGAACCTTTGGGCGCCTCCGTTACCCTTTAGGAGGCAACCGCCCCAGTTAAACTACCCACCAGACACTGTCCCTGAACCGGATCACGGTCCGAAGTTAGATACCCAGATCAACCAGAGTGGTATTTCAAGATTGGCTCCACCATGACTGGCGTCACAGCTTCACAGCCTCCCACCTATCCTACACAAGTTAAACCGGATACCAATGTCAAGCTATAGTGAAGGTCCCGGGGTCTTTCCGTCCTGCCGCGCGTAACGAGCATCTTTACTCGTAGTGCAATTTCGCCGGGCCTGTGGTTGAGACAGTGGGGAAGTCGTTACGCCATTCGTGCAGGTCGGAACTTACCCGACAAGGAATTTCGCTACCTTAGGATGGTTATAGTTACCACCGCCGTTTACTGGCGCTTAAGTTCTCCGCTTCACCCCGAAAGGCTGACAGGTCCCCTTAACGTTCCAGCACCGGGCAGGCGTCAGTCCATATACAGCGTCTTACGACTTCGCATGGACCTGTGTTTTTAGTAAACAGTCGCTTCCCCCTGCTCTCTGCGACCCCACCCAGCTCCAGCCGCGAAGGCCTTCACCAGACGAGGCCCCCCTTCTCCCTAAGTTACGGGGGCAATTTGCCGAGTTCCTTAACCACAGTTCGCCCGATCGCCTCGGTATTCTCTACCTGACCACCTGTGTCGGTTTGGGGTACGGGCCGCGCACAGCTCGCTAGAGGCTTTTCTCGGCAGCATAGGATCATCGACTTCACCTGATACGGCTCGGCATCACGTCTCAGCCTATATGCAGCGCGGATTTACCTACGCTACGGCCTACACGCTTACCCCAGGACTACCACCGCCTGGGCTCGACTACCTTCCTGCGTCACCCCATCGCTCAACTACTACCCACCAAGATCCCAACAATCCCACCGCCGGCCCGAAGGCTTTTGGTGTTCACGGAGGTTAGTACAGCGGGGTTCATCGCGGGCGCTGCTTTGCGGGTACGGGAATATCAACCCGTTGTCCATCGACTACGCCTCTCGGCCTCGCCTTAGGTCCCGACTCACCCAGAGCAGATTAGCTTGACTCTGGAACCCTTGGTCATCCGGCGGAAGGGTTTCTCACCCTTCATTCGCTACTCATGCCTGCATTCTCACTCGTGTGGCGTCCACGGCTAGGTCACCCTGCCGCTTCACCCGCCACACGACGCTCCCCTACCCATCCACACACCTGGATCCGTTCAACGGGACCTGGCTATTGTGTGAATGCCACAGCTTCGGCGGTGTGCTTGAGCCCCGCTACATTGTCGGCGCGGAACCACTTGACCAGTGAGCTATTACGCACTCTTTCAAGGGTGGCTGCTTCTAAGCCAACCTCCTGGTTGTCTATGCGATCCCACATCCTTTTCCACTTAGCACACGCTTAGGGGCCTTAGCTGGTGATCTGGGCTGTTTCCCTCTCGACTACGAAGCTTATCCCCCGCAGTCTCACTGCCGCGCTCTCACTTACCGGCATTCGGAGTTTAGCTGACTTCGGTAAGCTTGTAGGCCCCCTAGGCCATCCAGTAGCTCTACCTCCGGCAAGAAACACGCGACGCTGCACCTAAATGCATTTCGGGGAGAACCAGCTATCACGGAGTTTGATTGGCCTTTCACCCCTAACCACAGGTCATCCCCCAATTTTTCAACATTGGTGGGTTCGGTCCTCCACGACGTCTTACCGTCGCTTCAACCTGCCCATGGCTAGATCACTCCGCTTCGGGTCTAGAGCATGCGACTGAACGCCCTGTTCAGACTCGCTTTCGCTACGGCTTCCCCACACGGGTTAACCTCGCCACATGCCACTAACTCGCAGGCTCATTCTTCAAAAGGCACGCCGTCACCTCACCACAAGGGCTCAGCTCCGACGGATTGTAGGCAGACGGTTTCAGGTACTATTTCACTCCCCTCCCGGGGTACTTTTCACCATTCCCTCACGGTACTAGTCCGCTATCGGTCACCAGGTAGTATTCAGCCTTACCAGGTGGTCCTGGCAGATTCACGGCAGATTTCAGGAGTCCGCCGCTACTCGGGAACACCCACCACAGGTCTTGAACTTTCGTCTACAGGACTCTCACCCTCTACGGTCCCTCATTCCAGAGGATTCGACTAGCCCAAAACTTTATAACTGTGTCGCACAGTGTCAGCTGTGCCTGCAGGGTCCCACAACCCCGTCCACGCAACCCCTGACAGGTATCACACGCACACGGTTTAGGCTACATCCGCTTTCGCTCGCCACTACTCACGGAATCACATGTTGTTTTCTCTTCCTGCGGGTACTGAGATGTTTCACTTCCCCGCGTTCCCTCCACACACCCTATGTATTCAGATGCGGGTAACCCGACATGACTCGGGCTGGGTTCCCCCATTCGGACACCCTGGGATCACAGCTTGGTTGACAGCTCCCCCAGGCCTATCGCGGCCTCCCACGTCCTTCATCGGCTCCTGGTGCCAAGGCATCCACCGTCTGCCCTTAAAAACTTACCTACACAGAGAAACAAAGATGCTCGCGTCCACTATGCACATCTCAACAAACAACCAACCCACACCCACNNNCAA
>NZ_JAAOTJ010000052.1 GCF_011297335.1 Catellatospora methionotrophica
TGTGCTGTGTGCGTATCCCCGACCCGGCCAAACCCGGCCGCAGGTTGCAGGAGGTCCAGACCTACTCGACCATGACCCGGGCGTTGTCGGGCATGGTCGGCCGGTTGCGGGACCTGGGTGTGACGCGGGTGGTGATGGAGGCGACCAGTGACTACTGGAAGCCGCCGTTCTACCTGCTGGAAGCGGCAGGGTTCGAGACGTGGCTGGTCAACGCCCGTGACGTCAAGCACCTGCCCGGGCGTCCCAAGACCGACCGCCTCGATGCGGTCTGGTTGTGCAAGGTCGCCGAGCGGCAGATGCTGCGGGCGAGTTTCGTGCCACCGCCGCAGATCCGGATGCTGCGGGACCTGACCCGCTACCGGGTCGACCTGGTCGCCGCGGTCGGCGCGGAGAAGAACCGGGTCGAGAAACTCCTCGAAGACGCCCAGATCAAGCTGTCGTCGGTGGTGTCGGACATCTTCGGCGCGTCCGGCAGGGACATGATGGCCGCACTGGTCGCCGGGCGGCGCGACCCGCATGTGCTGGCGCAGCTGGCCCGCTCCAGCCTCCGCCGCAAGATCGACGTGTTGGAGGAGGCGTTCGTCGGCCGGTTCACCGACCATCACGGCTTCCTGCTGGCCAAGATGCTGTCGCGTATCGACGCGATCGAGGCCGACATCGCCGACGTCGACGCCCGCATCCAGGAGCAGATCGCCCCTTTCGCGCCGGCGGCCGACCGGCTTGAGCAGATCCCCGGCGTCGGGTCCACGGCCGCCCGAGCGATCATCGCCGAGATCGGCGTCGACATGACCCGCTTCCCCACACCCGCGCACCTGGCCGGCTGGGCCCGCTTCGCACCCGGCGTGAACGAATCAGCCGGACGCAAGAAGGGCAGCGCATCGACCGGGCACGGCAACCCGTACCTGGCCCGCGCCCTGGGGCAGATCGCCGTCAGCGCCGCCCGGACCAGCACATTCCTCGGCGAACGCTATCGGCGTATCGCCCGCCGTCGAGGCCCGAA
>NZ_JAAOTJ010000053.1 GCF_011297335.1 Catellatospora methionotrophica
AGAGGGTGACTGGTTCAGATCGGTGAGGTTGTATCCGTTTTGGGTGCGGGATCGCGCCAAGACGGGACAGCTTCACCGGTCAACCGCCTGCTCATGGTGCCGATCATCGCCCAGTGGATCAGCGAAGCCGAGTGCCGCTCCGAGCCCTCGTAATCGCGGACCAGGCGCCTATGCAGCATCAACCAGCCGAACGTCCGCTCCACCGGCCAGCGCACGTTCGGTACGAAGCCCTTCACCGCAGGGTCTTTCACTACGACCTGGACATCGATCCCGAGAGCAGAACCTGCCTCGACCACACTCTTCTTGTAACCCATATCGACCCACGCCTTCGACACCGTCGGGAACCCGGCCGCCAACTGCCCGACCAGGTCCCTGCCACCGGCGGTGTCATGCACCGACGCCGCCGTGACCAGAACAAGCAGCAGCAGCCCGAGCGTGTCCACCGCGACATGCCGCTTACGGCCCTTGATCTTCTTCGCCGCGTCAACGCCCTGAGCGGACTCGGCAACGTTCGATGACGTCTTCACACTCTGGGCATCCAGCACCACCGCGCTGGGCTGAGGCGAACGCCCGGCCGCCCGCCGCACCCTCGTACGCAGCAGATCGTGGATCTTCTGCGTCGTGCCGTCCTTGGCCCATTTGGCGAAGTAGTCATAGACCGTCTTGGCCGGCGGAAAGTCGTGCGGCAAGTACTCCCAAGGCACACCCGCCCTGTTCAAATACAAGATCGCGTTCACGATCTCCCGCAGATCGTGAACCGGCGGCCTGATACCCAGCCCACCACGCGCCGCCCGCCACTCGGTCAACAACGGCTCGATCAGCGCCCAACGCTCATCAGACAGATCGGAAGG
>NZ_JAAOTJ010000054.1 GCF_011297335.1 Catellatospora methionotrophica
GGTGACGAGTACACGAACCTGGCGCTGCTCACCGACGGCCTGCGCGCCGAGCGGGAACAGGGCATCACCATCGACGTCGCCTACCGCTACTTCGCGACCCCTCGGCGCAAGTTCATCATCGCCGACACCCCCGGCCACATCCAGTACACCCGCAACATGGTCACCGGCGCATCCACCGCCGACCTCGCACTCGTGCTCGTCGACGCCCGCAAGGGCATCGTGGAGCAGTCGCGCCGGCACGCGTTCCTGTGCTCACTGCTGCGCGTGCCGCACCTGGTGCTGTGCGTCAACAAGATGGACCTGGTCGACTTCGACCAGACCGTCTACGACCGCATCGTCGACGAATTCACCAGCTTCGCCGCGAAACTCGACATCACCGACCTCGCGATCATCCCCATCAGCGCCCTGAACGGCGACAACATCGCGTCCCGGTCAGCGAACATGCCCTGGTACGACGGCCCCAGCCTGCTGCACCACCTCGAACACGTACACATCGCCTCCGACCGCAACCTCGTCGACGTCCGCTTCCCCGTCCAGTACGTCATCCGCCCGCAGTCCACGACGGTCACCGACTACCGCGGATACGCCGGACAGGTCGCCTCCGGGATCATGAAGCCCGGTGACGAGGTCATGGTCCTGCCCTCGGGCATGACCACCAAAATCGCCGGAATCGACACCGCCGACGGCCCCGTCACCGAAGCATTCCCACCCATGTCAGTGACCGTCCGACTCGAAGACGAGATCGACATCTCCCGCGGCGACATGATCTGCCGCCCGCACAACACCCCGGCGGCCGCGCAGGACATCGAAGCCCT
>NZ_JAAOTJ010000055.1 GCF_011297335.1 Catellatospora methionotrophica
AAGGTGGGGCTGGCGATTGGGACGAAGTCGTAACAAGGTAGCCGTACCGGAAGGTGCGGCTGGATCACCTCCTTTCTAAGGAGCACCTACCCGCGAAAGCGGGTCAGGACCTGCAACCACCCGAATGTGGTGGTCAGGGCTCATATGGCGGAGACACTTGGTAGATCTTCTTTGGCAACGGCCACAGTTAACCCTAGTAGGGCTCACGGACTTCGGTTCGGGGCATGGAACGGGCTGTGGTGCGGCTGGGAGGATCGTGTTAGCACCCTGTTGGGTCCTGAAGGAACAAGCGCGAGCTTGGTTCTTCTGGCGCCGATCACATCTTGCAGGACAAACCGGTTCGGCCTTCGGGTTCGTGTCCAGGTGTTTTGCTGGTGGGTGTGGGTTGGTTGTTTGTTGAGATGTGCATAGTGGACGCGAGCATCTTTGTTTCTCTGTGTAGGTAAGTTTTTAAGGGCAGACGGTGGATGCCTTGGCACCAGGAGCCGATGAAGGACGTGGGA
>NZ_JAAOTJ010000056.1 GCF_011297335.1 Catellatospora methionotrophica
TCCCACGTCCTTCATCGGCTCCTGGTGCCAAGGCATCCACCGTCTGCCCTTAAAAACTTACCTACACAGAGAAACAAAGATGCTCGCGTCCACTATGCACATCTCAACAAACAACCAACCCACACCCGCGTCCAACACACACACCGCACAAGCGGCAGTTTGCGTTGTAGAGCGTGATCGGCGCCAGAAGGCCAAGCTCGCGCTTGTTCCTTCAGGACCCAACAGGGTGCTAAACAACCCAACCAGCCGCACCACAGCCCGTTCCATGCGTGATCCGAAGACCCCCGCCCTACTAGGGTTAACTGCAGCCGTTGCCGGCAAGATCTACCAAGTGTCTCCGCCATTGAGCCCTGACCACCGCATTCGGGTGGTTGCAGGTCCTGACCCGCTTTCGCGGGTAGGTGCTCCTTAGAAAGGAGGTGATCCAGCCGCACCTTCCGGTACGGCTACCTTGTTACGACTTCGTCCCAATCGCCAGCCCCACCTTCGACCACTCCCTCCCT
>NZ_JAAOTJ010000006.1 GCF_011297335.1 Catellatospora methionotrophica
GCGCATCGACCGGGCACGGCAACCCGTACCTGGCCCGCGCCCTGGGGCAGATCGCCGTCAGCGCCGCCCGGACCAGCACATTCCTCGGCGAACGCTATCGGCGTATCGCCCGCCGTCGAGGCCCGAAACGCGCCATCGTCGCGGTCGGCCGCTCCGTGCTGACCGTCATCTGGCATCTGATGTCAGACCCCGAGGCCGCATTCCGTGACCTCGGGGCCGACTTCTACGACAACCGCACCAACCCGGCCAGACGGGCACGCAACCACATCACCGCGCTGCAAAGCCTCGGCTACAAGGTCACCATCGAACCGGCAGCCGCCTGACCGCGATACAACGACAAACCCTGTCCCGGCTCCGCTGCGCTACGCCGAGACGCTGCCGCCTGCCCACTCACCCTCAAGTTTTCGGACTAGAGGGGGATGTTGCTGTGGGCGCCTCGGGCGGTGGGGGCGGCGGCGAGGGCTTCGGCTACGCGGCGGCGGGTTTCGGTGGGTTTGATGACGTCGTCGACCACGCCGATGTCGACGGCGCGGTTGACGCCGCCCGCAGTGCGGGTCTGGTCTTCGATCAGGCCGGTACGCAGGGCTTCGCGCTCGTCGGGCGGGGCCGCGGCGAGCTTGCGGCGGTGCAGGATGTTCACGGCCGCGCCCGCGCCCATGACGGCGACCTCGGCGTTCGGCCACGCGAACACGGCGCTCGCGCCGAGCGAGCGCGAGTTCATCGCGATGTACGCCCCGCCGTACGCCTTGCGGGTCACCACGGTCACCCGGGGCACGACCGCCTCGGCGAAGGCGTGCAGCAGCTTCGCGCCGCGGCGCACCACGCCGTCCCACTCCTGGCCGAGTCCGGGCAGGTAGCCGGGCACGTCCACCAGGACGACCAGGGGCACGCCGAGCGCGTCGCACATGCGCACGAAGCGGGCGGCCTTCTCCGCACCGGCCGAGTCGAGGCAGCCGCCCAGGCGCAGCGGGTTGTTGGCGACGACGCCGACGGTGCGCCCGGCGAACCGGCCGAGCACGGTCACCACGTTGGGCGCCCATTTGGCGTGCAGTTCCACGCCGGGTTCGTCGAGCAGCGCCTTGACGACAGGCCGGACGTCGTACGCCCGGTTGGCCGCGGCGGGCATCGAGACGCTGAGGTCCCGGTCGTCGGTGACGTCGGCGGGGGACAGCCTGCCCTGGCGGCCGAGCAGCCGGGCGAGCCGGCGTGCCTGGCTGAGCGCGGTCGCGTCGTCGGGGCAGGTGAGGTGGACGACACCGGAGCGGCGGCCGTGCGCGTCGGGGCCGCCCAGGCTCTCCATGTCGACCTCTTCGCCGGTGACGGAGCGGACGACCTCGGGGCCGGTGACGAAGATCCGGCCCGCGTCACTCATGATCACGATGTCGGTCAGCGCCGGGCCGTACGCCGCGCCGCCCGCGGCCGGGCCGAGCACCACGGACAGCTGAGGGACCCGCCCGGAGGCTCGGACCATCGCGGCGAAGACCTGGCCCACGCCGTCCAGCGCGACGACGCCCTCGGCGAGCCGGGCACCGCCGGAGTGCCACAGCCCGACCACGGGGATGCGCTCCCGGACCGCGGTGTCGATGGTGTCCACGATGTGCTGGCAGCCCTCGACACCCATCGCGCCGCCCATCACGGTGGCGTCGGTGGCGAAGGCGACCGCGGGCACGCCCTCGATCTCGCCCCGGGCGCTGAGCACCCCGGAGCCGTCGGCCCCGGCCAGGGTGCGCACCGTGCCCTCGTCGAACAGCGCCCGCAACCGCACCAGCGGGTCGCGGTGGTCGACGCCCCGGTCGGCTGCCGCCGAGATCGTGGTCATACGGGTCTCCTCGGGCGGGGACGGGTGAACGAAACGACGCCCAGGCGCCTCACGGCACCTGGGCGTCGCCTGGCTGTGACCGGCGGCCGAACTGCTCGGCCGACCGGCTCAGGGCCGCGTGAACAGGAGGGCGACGTTGTGCCCACCGAAGCCGAACGAGTTGTTCAGCGCCGCCGCGATCTGCAGCGGGCGGGCCTTGTGCGCCGCCACGTCCATGGTCAGGGCGTCGTCGGGGTCGTCGAGGTTGATCGTCGGCGGCACGACACTGTCGCGGATCGCCAGGATCGTCGCGATCGACTCCAGCGCGCCCGCCGCGCCGAGCAGGTGCCCGGTCATCGACTTCGTCGCGGTCAGCACGGGGTGCTCACCCAGCGCCGAGCGCAGTGCCGCGATCTCCGCGATGTCGCCGACCGGGGTCGACGTCGCATGGGCGTTGACGTGTACGACGTCGGCCTTGTCGACGCCCGCGTCGCGCAGCGCCTTCGTGATGGCCTTGGCCGCGCCCGTGCCCTCGGGGTGGGGCTGCACGATGTCGTACCCGTCGGAGGTCATGCCCGCCCCGGCCAGCCGCGCGTAGATCCGCGCACCGCGGGCCACGGCGTGGTCGGCCCGCTCCAGGATCAGGATGCCCGCGCCCTCGCCCAGGACGAAGCCGTCACGGCCCTTGTCCCACGGGCGGGAGGCCTTCTCCGGCTCGTCGTTGCGCGTCGACATGGCGCGCATCGAGGCGAAACCGGCAATCGGCAGGGGGTGGATGACGGCCTCGGTGCCACCGGCGATGACGACGTCGGCCCGGCCGGACCGGATCATGTCCAGACCCCAGGCGACGGCCTCGGCTCCGGTCGCGCACGCGCTGGTCGGCGCGTGTACGCCGGCCTGCGCGCCGTACTCCAGACCGACGAAGGCGGCCGGACCGTTCGGCATCAGCATCGGCACCGTGTGCGGGCTGACCCGCCGCGCGCCGGACGCCTCCAGGATGTCGTCCTGGGCCAGCAGGGTCTGTGCGCCGCCGATGCCGGAGCCGACAACAACGCCGAGCCGCTCTTTGTCGAGGCCGGCGTCGGCCAGGCCGGCGTCGGCCCACGCCTCGGCAGCGGCGATGAGCGCCACGGCCTCGGAGCGGTCCAGCTTGCGCAGCCGTACGCGGTCGATGACCTCGCTCGGCTCCACCGCCAGCTGGGCGGCGATCTTCACTGTCAGCTGATCGGCCCACTCCTGGGTCAGCTTGCTGACCCCGGAGCGGCCCGCCAGCATCGCGTCCCAGGTCGACGCCACGTCTCCGCCGAGCGGGGTGGTGGCGCCGATGCCGGTGACGACAACGTCAGGCTTGGTCACGTCAATCTCGCAACTTCAGGAGTTGGCGACGATGAAGGAGACAGCGTCGCCGACGGTCTTCAGGTTCTGGACCTCGTCGTCCGGGATCTTCGCGCCGAACTTCTCCTCGGCGGCCACGACGACCTCGACCATGGAGAGCGAGTCGACGTCGAGGTCCTCGGTGAACGACTTCTCCTCGGAGACGTCGTCGGGGTTCACGCCGGCGACCTCTTCGAGGATCTCGGCCAGGCCGGTGACGACCTCTTCGCGCGTAGCCATGGAACTTGGTTTCCCTTCGGTTGGTGGAACTTATGGTGAGAAAAGCCAGGGGTGGGGCTCAGGGGCAGCGGACTACCTGACCGGCGTAGGTCAGGCCGCCGCCGAAGCCGACGAGCAGCACCGGCGAACCGGACTTCACCTCGCCGCGCTCGATCATCTTGGACAGCGCCAGCGGGATGCTCGCCGCCGAGGTGTTGCCCGACTCGATGATGTCGCGGGACAGCACCGCCGGGTCCACGCCGATCTTGCGGGCCAGCGGCTCGATGATGCGCAGGTTGGCCTGGTGGGGCACGAAGCCGCCCAGGTCACCGGGGGCCACCCCGGCCTTCTCGCAGGCCGCGAGCGCCACCTGCGGGGCGGTGCCGGTGGCCCAGCGGAAGACCTTCTGGCCCTCCTGCACGATGTACGGCTGCCAGCCCTCGATCGCGATAGCGTCGCTGGGCTCGCTGCCCCAGACCACGGGGCCTACACCGGGCTCCTCGCCCTCGGCGGTCCCGGACAGGACAGCCGCGCCCGCGCCGTCCGCGAAGATCACGCAGGTGCTGCGGTCGGACCAGTCGGTGATCTGCGACAGCTTCTCCGCGCCGATCACGAGGGCGTGCTTGGCCGCGCCCGCGCGGATCGCGTGGTCGGCATTGGCCAGTGCGTACGAGAAGCCCGAGCACGCGGTGTTCAGGTCGAACGCGGCCGCCCCGGCGATGCCGAGCTTGTCGGCGACCCGGCAGGCCACGTTCGGGCTGCGGTCGATCGAGGAGCAGGTCGCCACGATCACCAGGTCGATGTCGGTGGCACTCAGACCGGACGCGGCGAGCGCCTTCTCCGCGGCGAACCCGGCCATGTCGGCGACGGTCTCGGTGTCGGCGATACGCCGCTCCTTGATGCCGACGCGGGACTGGATCCACTCGTCGTTGGTGTCGACCATCTGCGCCAGATCGTCGTTGGTCACGACGCGCGACGGCTGGTAGTGCCCGAATGCGAGGATCTTGCTGCCGTTAACGGTCATGATTGCTCTCCGATACGGGCTTGCGGGGTGGACTCGGGCGACCCCGGTGCGCTGTGGCGCGAGATGAGGTCCTTCGCGGCGGCCAGATCGTCCGGCGTGTTCAGCGTGACGATCTCCGGCGTGCCGGGCTTCAGCTCGCGCTTGACCAGCCCGGCGAGGGTGCCCGCGGGCGGCAGCTCGATGACGGCGGTGACGCCGCGCTCGGCCAGGCCGCGCATGCACAGGTCCCACCGGACCGGTGCGGTGACCTGGCGGACCAGACGGCCGAGCATGTCCTGACCGTC
This sequence comes from Catellatospora methionotrophica, assembly GCF_011297335.1. Lineage (GTDB taxonomy): Bacteria > Actinomycetota > Actinomycetes > Mycobacteriales > Micromonosporaceae > Catellatospora > Catellatospora methionotrophica. The sequence goes on from NZ_JAAOTJ010000006.1 coordinate 4,700, forward strand.
GGTCACAGCCGCGCCGTCGGCGTTGGACAGCTGCGGGCGCTGGGCGTCGGCCGTGGCCACGGTGCTCGCGACGGCGGCCAGGGCCGCCTCGGCCGGTGCCATGAACGGAGTGTGGAACGCCCCCGCGACCTGCAGCTTGATGACCCGGGTACGGGCCGGCGGCGCGGCGGCGAACTTGTCGAGCGCGTCGAGCGCGCCCGCGATGACGATCTGCCCCGCGCCGTTGCGGTTGGCCGCGTACAGGCCGTGCGCCTCCAGGGCGGCCAGCAGTTCGGCCTCGTCGCCGCCGAGCACGGCGGCCATGCCGGTGGGCTCCAGCGCGCAGGCGGCGGCCATTTCGCGGCCACGTACCCCGGCCAGCGTGATCGCCGCGTCGGGCGTCAGGATCCCGGCCAGCGCGGCCGCGCCGAGCTCGCCGACGCTGTGCCCGGCCACGACCGACACACCGGCCATCGGCAGCTGGTCGGCGGCCAGCAGCGCGGCGGCGATCAGCAGGGGCTGTGTCTTCGCGGTGTCCTTGATCTCCTCGGCGTCGGCCGCGGTGCCCAGGTGCACCAGGTCGACTCCGGCGAGGCCGGACCACCAGTGCAGACGGTCAGCGGCGCCGTCGAGGTCGAGCCACGGCGTGAGGAATCCGGGTTTCTGGGCACCCTGGCCCGGGGAGAGTACGGCGAGCACGTCTTCAACCCTGAGGGATCACGGACCCGCACGCTGTTGCCGGGGATGACTAAATCCTCCTACCGATGTTGTGGGTACTCCACAAAGATCGGCGCACAGTGGCGGAATTATGTCCTGTTCATGTCGGCTTAGTGAGCTGTTCGCCCTGCGTACCGGGCTCCAGGCGACCCAGCGCAAGGGCGATCTTGAGGGTGAACGCGTCACGCGGAGTCAGTGGGCCGAAGCCTGTGACCTCGGCCACTCGGCGCAGTCGGTAACGCACCGTGTTCGGGTGGACGAACAGTGCTCGCGCCGTCGCCTCCAGCGCGCCACCGTGCACGAGGAACGCGTCCAGCGTCTCCAGCAGCTCCCCGCTGGTCCGCGCGAGCGCCCCGTACGCCGAGTGGCGCAGGATGCGCCGCGCCTCCCCGTCACCGGCCAGGGCCCGTTCGGGCAGCAGATCGTCGGCGGCCACCGGCCGGGGCGCGGCGGGCCACGCGGGCGCGGCCCGGTAACCCGCCATCGCCGACCGGGCCGACTCGGTGGCCGCCTCCAGCGACGGCACCGCCGGGCCGACCACGACCGGGCCCTCGCCGAACGCGGGCAGCAGCCGCTCGGCGACCGACACCGGATCGCCCGCCCCACCCATCACCACGACCAGCCGGTCGCCGTGCACACCGCCCAGCACCTCCACGTCGGCGCGCCGGGCGGCCCGGTGCACACCGTGCAGCACGATCGCGGCCTCGCCGCCGGGGGAGCGGCCCACCACCACCGCGACCGGCGGCGCGTCGGTCCAGCCCAGCGCGGCGGCCCGGCTGGCCAGCACGTCGGCGGAGTCGCCGCGCAGCAGCGCGTCGACCAGCAGCGCCTGTAGCCGCGCGTCCCACGCGCCGCGCGACTCGGCCGCGCGGGCGTACACCCGGGCCGCGGCGAACGCGACCTCGCGGGAGTAGCGCAGCACCGCCTCGCGCAGCTGCTGCTCCTCGCCGTCAGCGGCCAGGTGCGGCACCTGCTCCTCGACGACGTCGATGGTGACCTTGATCAGGGCGACCGTCTGCTGCAGGTTGATGCTGCGGGCGAGCGCCCGCGGCGCGACGTCGAAGACCTCGTCGGAGACCGCCTGCGGCCCGCCCCGCGTGCCCGCGCCGGTGCGCAGCCACTGCACCAGGGACTGGACCCCCGCCTGGGCCACCAGCATGACCCAGGACCGCTGGTCGGCCGGCAGCTCGCGGAACCACGGCAGCGACTCGTCCATGCGGGACACGCTGGCGGTGGCCAGGGCACCGGCGGACCGCTCGATCTGCCGCAGGGTCGCGGCCAGCGGCTCGCCGTCGGTCATGTGCCCCATATTAGGGAGCTTGCGCGCTCCCGGGCTCCGGCTCACGCGGCACGCCCCCGGGACCGGCCCGGCCCGGCCGGGATCACGGCCCGCCGCCCGGCCGCCAGCCCGCTTTCACGGTGCCCGGCCGCCAGCCCGCTTTCACGGTGCCCGGCCGCGCGGTGCGCGGGTCTGCTCGCGCGGTGCGCGGTGCGCGGTGACACGACGCGACAGGCGCTCGCGCGGTGCGCGGTGACGCGACGCGATGGGCCGCTCGCGCGGTGCGCCCGCCGCGGAGCGGGTGAGCAGGCTCCGGGGACGGGCGCGCCGCCGCGTGCGGTCACGGCTGCGGATACCCGTCCGTGCCGCCCTGCTGCGGCGTGGGATGGGTCGACGTCGCCGGGTTCGCGCCGACTGGCTGACGCACGGTTGCGGGGTCGAACGACGTCGCGGCCGGATCGGCCAGGGCGGGAGCCGCCTTGCGGCGGGTGAGCCAGACGGACAGCAGCACGATGCCGACGATCACGGCGAGCCCGAGCACGCCGCCGACGATCGCGACGACCAGCCACGGGAAGGCGCTGCCCTCCTCGGCCACGGCGCGCAGCTCGTTCTTGCCGCCCAGTGCCACGTTCCAGCGCACAGTGTCGCCGTCCACGACCGCCTTGGCGTCGTGCTCGACGACCTTGCCGGGGAAGGTGACCGCGAAGCTGATCTGCAGGCTGCTCAGGAACGGCTTGACCATCTCGGCCTGCGGCCCGAGGCCGTCCGCGCCGGTGTCGAGGTCGGCGGTGAACAGGTACTTGCCGTTCGCGTGGGTGATCGAGGGCGCGCCCTTCTCACCGGTGTTGAACTCGGTGAGCGGCAGGTCGTCGTAGACGATCTTCTTGCCGTAGTACTTGCCGTCGTCGTAGACCTCGGTGCGGGTGCCCTTCGGCAGCTCCGTGAGACTGTCCCCGGCCTCGGCGAAGGCCTGCTCCGGGCTCTTGCCGCTGAGCTGCAGCACCGACTTGTCCAGCGCCATGATGATCGTGCCATCGACGGTGTCGTCGCTGTTGACGGTCATGTTCATGTCGAGCTTCATGCAGCCGGTGAGGCTGAACGCCGCCACGGCGAGCACGGCCAGCGTGCGCAGGGGTTTGCGGGGCAGTCGCATCGGGCCAGTATGTGGCACCTGCGCCCCGGCCGGAAGCCGGGGCGCGGGTGCTGACGTCAGATGGTGCGACGGAAGGCGTACGCGATGGCGAAGACGCCGAGCGCGATGACCACGACGACCGCGCCGTTGAGACCGACGAAGCGCTGCCAGTCGCCGACCATGGCACGGATGTCCGGCTCGGCGGTCGCCGACTCGACCAGTCCGCCGCCCACGCCGCCGCCCTCGGCCGGCGGGGCCGTGCCCAGCAGGACCCCGGCGCCGCGCAGCGAGGCGTCCATGGTGAAGCGGCCCAGGAACCAGGCGGCGGTTACCTTGCGCTTGTCGGGCTGCGCGGCCGGCCGGAACACCCGGGGCCCGCCCGCGGCCAGCGGGTACAGGTCGTAGGTCTGCTTGTCGACGCCGTTGACTGCGCTCAGCACGGTGAACTTCGGGCCGAGCTTGTCGGCAGGCAGGCCCTTGAGCGTCGAGGTGCCGCCGGCCAGCCAGTCGACCTCGCCCGCCATCGCCGTGAACGGCCGCTGGTGGGAGTCGGAGCGCAGCACGATGGGCGCGCCCAGCGTGTCGGAGGAGATGGTGATGCTCCGCACCGTCGGCGACGGGCTCGGCTTGGGCGACGGCGTCGGCGCACCGAACGCGGGCGCGCCGATCAGCAGCATGGCTGCCGCGCACAGTCCTGCCGCGATCTTCACGATGGTGCCCTTCACGATGCCCTGCATGGCCCGCCCCGTTTCGCTGCGTCACCTGGTGCCAGTGTGACTGGTGGTACCTCTTTTAGACCCGCGAGAAACCTGTCAGGTTGCTGCTCGGATAGTCACGTTTCGGACACGGAAGCGATGCTGTCCGGATCCGGGGCCGTTCCACGCGATTCGCCGGGAACTGAACAGGCCGGTAACGTCGACCAACTGCGGATTGCGGTGGATCATAACGAGGCGGAGGCGATCGTGGCGGACAGTCGGCAGCGGACCGGACAGCACCGGGCCGCTAGGCGGGGCGCGGCGGCGCTCGCCGTCCTGATGGGACTGGGCGCGCTGCTGCTCGGCGCGACGCCCGCCTGGGCACACAATGCCCTGGTGGAGGCCTCTCCGAAGAAGGACGCGAAGCTGAGCGAGGCCCCCGCGGCGGTGAAACTGACCTTCCTCGCCACGCTGAAGAGCGATGGGACGAAGCTCACGGTGACCGGTCCGGACGCGGCCGTCGCGTCGGGCCCGGTGACGGTCAGCGGCAAGGCGGTGTCCGCGCCGTTCACCGGTGCCGCGGGCGGTGTCTACACGGTGGCGTACGAGGTGCTGTCGAAGGACGGTCACGTCGTGAAGGGCTCGTACAAGTTCACGCTGACGGTGGCCGAGAGCGCCGCGCCGAGCCCGTCGCCGGTCACCGAGTCGGCGCAGGCCAGCCCGTCGGCCAGCCTGGCGGCGGCGAGCACCGCCCCGGTCGCCGACACGGAGTCCGGCGATCCGTGGTGGCCGTGGGTCGGCGGGGCCACGGTGGCGGGCCTGCTGGTCGGCGGCGTCGTGAACCTCGTCAAGAAGCGCCGCGAGAAGGTCTGAACCCCACCCCGTCCTTAATAGACGCTGGCCTATCTCGTCGAAAACGACACGCGTTTTTTCGATGAGATAGGCCAGCGTCTATGTGAAAAGGGGGCGGGCGGTCAGGCCGCGGCAGCCTCCAGGCGGCGCAGGGTGCGCTCGCGGCCCAGCACCTCCAGCGACTCGAACAGCGGCAGGCCGACCGAGCGCCCGGTGACCGCGACGCGGACCGGGGCCTGCGCCTTGCCGAGCTTCAGCCCGTGCGCCTCGCCGACGGTGACCAGGGTGTTCTTCAGTGACTCGGCATCCCAGGACGGCAGCTCGCGCAGCGCGGCGATGACGTCGGGCAGGATCCCCGCGTCCTTGGACGCCTTGGCCCAGGACGCCTCGTCGAGCAGGGGCTCGTCGAGGAACAGGAAGTCCACGTACGACGGGACCTCGGACAGCACCGTGATGCGGGTCTGCACCAGCTCGGCGACCTGTGCGAACACGGCCGGGTCGTACGCGTCCGGCGACCACGGGGGCGGCGTGATCCCGTACCCCCGCTCCTCGCGCTCCTGCGGCGTGGGGAACGGCCCGGTCAGCCACGGCGTGCAGACCTCGGTGAACTCCGCGACCGACAGCGCCCGGATGTACTCGCCGTTGAACGCGCGCAGCTTCTTCTCGTCGAAGAACGCGGGGGACGGGTTGACCTCGTCGAGGCGGAACTCGTCCTCGATCACCGACCATGCCACGATCTCCCGGTCGCCGCTGGGCGCCCAGCCGAGCAGCATCAGGTAGTTGCGCATGGCGGCGGCGAGGTAGCCCTCGTCGCGGTACATCTCCAGGGCGACCTTGTCTCGGCGCTTGGACAGCTTCTGCCGCTTCTCGTTGACCACGACCGGCACGTGCGCCCACACCGGCGGGGTCTTGCCCAGCGCCTCCCAGAGCAACTGCTGCTTGGGCGTGTTGGGCAGGTGCTCCTCGGCGCGGATCACGTGGGTGATCCCCATGGTCATGTCGTCGACGACGTTGGCCAGCAGGAACACCGGCGAGCCGTCGCCGCGCGCGATGACGAAGTCCTCGAGGAGCTTGTTCTCGAAGGTCGGCTCGCCGCGGATCAGGTCGACGACCTTCGTCACGCCCTCGTCGGGGGTGCGGAAGCGCAGCGCCCGGCCCTCGCCCGCGCTCAGGCCCCGGTCGCGGCAGAAGCCGTCGTAGCCGGAGTACTTGTTCTCGGTGCGGGCCTGCACGTCGTCGCGGGTGCAGTCGCAGTAGTAGGCCTTGCCCGCGTCGAACAGCTGCTGGGCGGCCTTGGTGTGCTCCGCGTGGTACGCCGACTGGAACAGCGGGCCCTCGTAGGTGTCGCGGGCGATGCCGATCCACTCCAGCGCGGACAGGATGCCCTCGGTCCACTCGGGGCGGTTGCGCGCGGCGTCGGTGTCCTCGATGCGCAGCACGAACACTCCGCCCTGCTGCTTGGCGAAGACCGCGTTCTGCAGCGCCGAGCGGGCGCCGCCGACGTGGAACATACCGGTCGGGGAAGGGGCGAATCGCACACGTACCGTCACGGCCTCCAGCGTACGGCGCGACCCGGGGTGCTCCGCCACCAGGTTTGCCGTCCGGTGGATACGCGAAGGCCCACCCCGCGCGGGGTGGGCCTTCGCGTGCTCGGGCGCTACTGCTGGGCGGGCGAGGGCTGCTCGCGGACCAGCAGGGCGACCGCGACGCCCTGGGTGCGCTGGGCGAACACCGTGGTGAACTCGTCACGCAGCAGCTCGGCGCGGGCGACCGGCATGGCCGCGAACAAGTCTTGGTCGGGCGCGGAGGTCACCAGCCAGAGCCGGGTGACGCCCTTGGCGCACTCGGCCGGGTCGGCGCACTCGACGGCCTCGAAGCTGCCCCGGTCCTGGCCGCGCACGGACACGAACACGTCCCTGGGCCCGTCGAGGTCGCGCAGCTCGTAGGTCATCCCACGGCGGAAGGTCCGCGGGCCGCCGTAGGGCTCGCCGCCGTAGGCGATGGCGTCGCCCGGCAGCAGTCGCGGCCGCATGATCTCGGCGGCGGTACGCAGGTCCGCCTGGTTCCCGGCGGGCAAGGTGCGCGCCTCGACCTGTCCGGGCACCCCGAGCAGGGCCAGCGCCGCCAGCACGCCGAACGACACGGCCCAGGCGGGCCCGTCCCCGGCGAGCGCCCGCGCCGGCCGGACGGTAACGCCCCTGGCCGACCCTGCGCCGCGCTCCGCCGATCCACCGGTCGCGGCTCCCGCGCCGAGGACCGTCTTCGCGCTGCGTTGCCCGGCGGCGGCCGCGCTGCGCGCCGCCGTGGTGGGCGGGACCGGCGACACCGCGCGGGCCGCCGCGGCGCGGGCCGCCGGGGTCAGCGCGGCGACCCGTGCCGAGGCGTGCCGCAGCGTGCAGGCGGCCAGCAGCACCCAGGCGGGCACCGTGAACAGCAGGTACCGCGACAGCATCATGTTGATCACGGGAGTGAGCGCCAGCACGGAGGCGGGCGGCAGCAGGGCCCAGGCCAGCAGGAACCGGCGGCGCGGCTCGGCCAGGCGCACCGACAGCAGCGCCAGCGCCAGCACCGCGAGGCCGATCCACAGCGAGCCGAAGGTGCTGGTGATGAACTCGCGGATCGACTCCTCGCCGCGGTCGCCGATCCAGCCGATCTGACCGGTCTGCCGCTTGCCCAGCCACAGCAGCGGCAACACGGGCAGCCCGCCGAGCACGGTGGCGGCGACCCAGTTGCGCAGCGCCACCGAGCGCACCCCCGCCGCGCCGACGACGGCGACCGCGTAGGCCGCCAGCACCGTCAGCGCGACCAGGTGCGACCAGCCGAGGGCCGCCACGACCAGGGTGTACGGCACCCAGCGCCGCCACCGTTCCGGCTGCTCCAGGGCGCGCAGCAGCGCGAGCGCGCCGGCCACGGTGAACGCCAGCGCGAACGCGTACGGCCGGGCCTCCTCGCCGTAGCGGGAGACGGCGGGCAGCAGCGCGAACAGCAGCCCGGCGACCAGTCCCGCGCCGGGGGAGAACAGCCGCCTGCCGAGCGCGCCGATCAGGCCCGCCGCAGCGGCCATCGCCAGCGCGGAAGGCAGCCGCAGGCTGGTCAGGCTATCGCCGAACAGGGCGACCCACGCGCGGGTGAACAGGTAGAACGGCGCGAACACCGCATCTACCTTGGACAGCAGGAGTTGCAGCTGGTCGGTGGAGAGCGAGGCCGCCCACCAGGTGGCGTACTCGTCGCGCCAGAGTGCGCGCCGGTCGTGCCCGACGAGCACGACTAACAGGGTGACCAGCGCGGGGATCGTGATCGGAAGGCCGCGGGCGAGCCGGGAGCCGAACGGGGCCGCCTCGAGGGCGTGCGGTTGTGGGCGGGTCAAGCGTTGACCCCCTGACAGCGGAAAACGGCAGTCAACATGAATGTCCTTATTATCCAAATACGCAGCCTTATGCGGCTTATACACTATGTTGGGTTGTTGTGAAGCAGATTGTCAAACGCCTCCTGCCGAGACCCGCCCTGCGTGCCGCCGCCTACCGGCTCCCGCTGCGCCAACGGGTCCGCATCGCCAAGCTGCTCGTCGGTGGGACGGCCCGCACCCGGACCCCCGGCACCGCGAACCCGGCCACCGGGTCCTCGCCCGCCCATGCGTGGCACGACAATCTGCAGACCGTGATCGCGCTGCTGGAAGCCGACAACGTCGACTACTTCTGCGTGCCGCACACCGACCCCCGGCGCAGCGCCGTCGCCGTCGCCGCCGAGCACCGCGCCCAGGTGCTGCGCCTGCTGCGCGGCCGGTCCGGCAGCGACGCGGTGATCCGCACACTCGACACCGCCGGACGCCGGGTCAGCCCGCAGCGCTGCGCGATCGTGCAGGTCTACCGGCCCGCCACGGGCCCGTCGGTCACGCCGCTGACCGAGGGCGCGTACGCCTGCGAGATCGAGTTCTGGTCGACCGTGAAGCAGCAGGGCTGGCAGGCCCCGCGCCAGGTCGGCCCCCGCAACCACAAGGTCGGCACCGTCATCAGCGTGGACAACCCCACGCAGTACGTCGCCGCCGCGCGCCTGTCGGCGTTCGTGCCCCGCGACACCGAACCCCGCTACCGCAGCCGCGCCGTGTACGCCGAGCCCGGCCCCAACGACGTGCAGTTCCCCATCGACGTCGTGTTCACCTGGGTCGACGGCGACGACCCCGCCTGGCGCAGCCGCAAGGCCCAGGCCCTCGGCGAGGACCCCGACGACTCGTTCGCCGGGCTGGCCACCAACGCGTCCCGGTTCACCTCACGCGACGAGCTGCTCTACTCGATGCGCTCGCTGCACGCGTTCGCGCCGTGGGTCAACCACATCTACCTGGTGACCGACGACCAGACACCGTCCTGGCTCGACCCGACCTCGCCGTACGTCACGCTGGTCTCGCACAAGGAGATCTTCGGCGACGTCGGCGTGCTGCCGACCTTCAACTCGCACGCCATCGAGTCGCGGCTGCACAGGGTGCCCGGCCTGTCCGAGCACTTCCTCTACTTCAACGACGACATGATCCTGGGCCGCCCCGTGCTGCCGACCCAGTTCTTCTTCGCCAACGGCGTGGCCAAGTTCTTCCCGTCCAGCTCGCTGGTGGACGTGAACCCGCCCGCACCCGCCGACGCGCCCGTGGACGTCGCCGCGAAGAACAACCGCCGCCTGCTGCAGACCCGCTTCGGCACCCAGCTCTACCAGAAGATGCGGCACGTGCCGTACCCGCTGCTGCGCGGCGTGCTGGAGGAGATCGAGACCGAGCTGCGCGAGGAGTCCCACGCCACCGCCTCGCACCAGTTCCGCGACCGCGGCGACCTGTCCATCCCGTCGTCGCTGGCGCACTACTGGGCGCACAGCACCGGGCGTTCGGTGCCCGGCTCGATCAGCCACACCTACATCGACCTGGGCCGCCTGATCGCGCCGATCATGCTGGCGCGGCTGGTCCGCCAGCGCAACGTCGACGTCTTCTGCCTCAACGACACCAACTCGGCCGACGGCGAGATGGACGAGCAGACGGCGATGGTCCGCGACTTCATGGAGGCCTACTTCCCGTTCCAGGCCCCCTGGGAGCAGACCGGCCGCATGGACCTCACCCAGCGCACCGCCCAACCCGCCACCGCCGCGCTCGCCGGCTGAGACAGCCGCCCCGCCGGGCTGGGCAGGGCCGGGCGGGGCCGCACCTCGTTTCACATAGACGCTGGCCTATTACATCGAAAACGAGCCTCGTTTTTTCGATGTAATAGGCCAGCGTCTATTTACGACGGGACGGTGTGCGCGGCAAGCGGAACGGGGCGCGTAGCCGCCCGGATCCCGGAAGTTGCGGCAAGGGTGTTGCGGGGAGGGGGTCGTCAGGCGGGGTCGGGGGTGGCGAGGAACTGGTGGGCGGCCAGTTCGCGGTAGAGGGGGCTGGTGTCGAGGAGTTCGGTGTGGCGGCCGGTGGCCACGACGGTGCCGTGCTCCAGGACCACGATCTGGTCGGCGTCCACGACGGTGGACAGGCGGTGCGCGACGATCAGCAGCGTGCGGCCCTCCGCGACGGTGTCGATGGCGGAGCGCAGGGCGGCCTCGTTGCGCGCGTCGAGGTTGCTGGTCGGCTCGTCCAGCAGCAGGATCGGCGGCGCGGCCAGCAGCGTACGGGCGATCGCCAGGCGCTGCCGCTCCCCACCGGACAGCAGCACACCGCCCTCGCCGACCTGCGCGTCGAGCCCCAGCGGGGTGCGGTCGACGAGCTCGTCGAGGTTGACCGCGACCAGCACCGCCCGCATCTGCTCCTCGGTCGCGTCGGGCGTGGCCAGGCGCAGGTTCTCCCGCAGCGTCCCGGCCAGCACCGGCGACTCCTGCTCGACGTAGCCGAGCCGGGACCGCAGCGTGTCATGGCTCAGCTCGCGTACGTCAACGCCGTCGACCCGCAGGCTGCCCGAGGTCACCTCGTAGAAGCGCTCGACCAGTGACAGCAGCGTCGACTTGCCCGCCCCGGACGGCCCGACCAACGCGGTACGCGTACCGACCGGGGCTCGGAAGCTGACCTCCCGCAGCACCGGCTCGCCGACCCGGCCCTCGGCGTCGGTGTAGCCGAAGCCGACCCGGTCGAATTCGATCGCGGGTGCGCCCGACTCGGCGCGGGCCGGTCGCCCCGCGGCGGGCTGTGGCGGAACGGGGCCCGAGGCCGGGGCGACGGTCGCCGGATCACCGGCGCCCTCCAGCGGGATGACCAGCACCTCCTCCATGCGCTGGAGCGCGCCGAGGCCGGCCTGGAGCTGGGTGTACGCGTTGAGCGCCTGACCGAGCGGCATCACCAGGAAGAACACGAACAGCACGAAGGCGACCAGGTCCCCGACGGTGATCGCGCCGGAGGCGACCCGTGCCCCGCCGACGCCCAGCACCAGCAGGAACGAGCCCTGGATGGTGGTCACCATGGCGGGCTGCACGATCGCCTGCAACCGGGCGATCCGCACCCCGGCGTGGTACGCCTGCTCGGCGCTGTGCGACACGGTCGTGGTCTCGCGGGCCTCGGCGCGGCTGGCGCGGATGGTGCGCGCCGCGGTGATGGACCGTTCGACGGCGGCGGTCATCTCACCGATGCGGGCCTGCGCGTCGCGGGACATGCCGCGCACCTTGCGGGCGAAGAAGATGCCGCCGGACAGCCCGATGACCAGGCCGATCAGGGTGACGCCGAACAGCAGCGGGTCCAGCAGCACCATCGCGGTCGCCGCGCCGAGCACCATGATCGCGCCGCTGACGGTGTCGAACAGGCCCGAGGTGACCACGGCGCGCAGCAGCGTGGTGTCCGCGCCGACGCGCGACAGCAGGTCACCGGTGCGGCGCTGGTCGTACTCGGCGATGGGCAGGCGCAGCAGGTGGCCCGCCAGGCGGCGGCGGGACGTGAGGACCAGGCCCTCCGCGGTGCGCTGGAGCAGGAAGTGCCGGAAGCCGTCCACGGCGGCGACGCCGACCAGGGCGGCCACCAGACCGAGCACGCTGGCGCTGATCGGGGTGCCCGCGCCGAGCCCGTCGAGCACGTCGCGGGTCAGCACCGGCTGCAGCAGGGTGCCCGCAGTGGTGACCAGCGACAGGGCGGCGACGATGATCAGCGAGGAACGGTGGGACCGCAGGTACGGCCAGAGGGTGCGCAGGCCGACCTGGGGCTCTGCGGCGGAGGGGGCTTCCGGGGGCATGTCCCGACACTAGCTCCAGCACCACAGTCACCGTCCTGAGCACCGCGTTCGCCGCCGCCGCACACGCGGAGCCGGATCCCCCGCGAACCCTGACGCGGCCGCCGACCGGATGCCCTCCGGCCTGACGGGACAGCCGCCCGGATGCCCTCCGGCGGTATCGGCCGCCGTCGACCGTGTTCGCCGCGCCGGGGGAAAACGTTTACCCTGTTCGCCATGCGTAGCGCGTTGATCGTCCGCGGTGGTGCCGACTTCCACGACCCCGTCGGCACCACCGACAGCTTCCTGCCGTTCCTCAAGGAACAAGGGTTCACCGTCGAGACCGCCGACGACCTGTCCGTGTACGACGACGCCGCCCTGCTCGCCCGCACCGACCTGATCGTCAACTGCTGGACCGCCGGCGGCGACGCGTTCACCCCCGACCACGCGGCCAACCTGGACCAGGCCGTACGCGCCGGCACCGGGCTCGCGGGCTGGCACGGCGGCATCGTCGCCGCGTTCGCTGAACGCCGCTACCAGTGGCTCACCGGTGGCTGGTTCACCTGCCACCCCGGCGACTTCGTCCCGCACACCCTCACCGTGCGGCCCGAACGCGCCGATCACCCGATCGTGGCCGGGATCAGCACCGTCGCCCTGCATACCGAGCGCTACTGGATGCTGGCCGACCCGCTCAACGACGTCCTCGCCACGGTCACGTTCGGCGTCGAGGACGGCGAGCCGTGGCACGAGCCGGTGACCCACCCGGCGGTGTACACCCGGCAGTGGGGCCTGGGCCGGATCTTCGTCTCCACCGTCGGGCACCACCTGCCCGACCTCGACGTCCCCGAGATCCGCACCCTCACCGAACGCGGCCTGCGCTGGGCCGCCCGCGGCTGAGCGCGCTCACCACGATGCGGCGATGATCCGGCGGTAGCGCTCCTCGAAGGCCGCCAGCTCGACGTCGATCGCGGCCGCTTCGGCCTCGCCCAGCACGACCTGCGGGTCGCGGTGCGGCTGCGCCGCGATGACGCGGTGGCGCAGCTCAGCCGGGGGATGGCCGGTGAACGGCGACGCGTCGCGGCGCAGCGTGAGCTGGCGCAGCCGGGCCTGCCGTGGCGCGATCGCGGCACGGGCCGACTCGACCGCCTCCCGCCAGCCCTGCATACCCGCACCGCCGCGAGCCCGGCTCCCGATGATCCCGACGTAGACGTGGGCACAGCTCGCCATGTCGGTCAGGGTGAGCGCCGCCGTGCTGCCGGCGGCCCGCGCGGCCAGGTCGTCGGCGTAGTACTCCGCGTGCTGGCAGGCGCGCGCGCCGAGCACGTTCAGCCCCAGGTGCAGCAGCCAGCTCAGTCGCGAGAGCAGCCAGAACACGGGCGCCACGACCAGCTCGACCACTTTCACGGCCAGCTCCATCAGGCCGTCGAACTCCGTACGGCCGAACAGTTCACGGGGGTCGAGCAGCTGGGCGACGTACGCGAAGAAGGTCAGTGCGGGCTGCTTGCGCAGGCTGCGCCGGTGGTCGTTGTTGATGAGATGGCCCAGCTCGTGTGCGATCAGGGCCACCCGCTCCTGCGGGCGCAGCGCCGTCCACAGCGGCAGCCCGAGTGTCAGCACCCGCCGCCGCGCGAACCCCACCACGGCGACGGACGCGTTCCACTCGGGGCTGAGTACCAGCACGTGCGGCATCGGCGCGCCGACGGTCTGCGCCACGCGGTCGAGCAGGGCGAACAGCCGCGGCTGCCGGTCCCGGGTGATCTCGTCGTACGGGCTGTGCACGTCGCGCAGGCGGCCCAGCCGCGGCCGGCACAGCACCGCGAAGCCGACCATGATGAGGCCGATCAGCTTGACCAGGAAGTGGCCGGCGATCACCAGCCACACGCCGCCCGCGGCGAGCCCGAGCAGCAGCGCGGCCAGCACCAGCGAGACCGTCGTCAGCGCGACGCCGACGACGCCGGACCGCGGCCGGGTCAGCGGCCGGCCCGACAGCTGCGCGAACAGGTCCCGGTTCAGCCCGTACCCGATCCGGCGCGCCCAGCGCTCCTGCAGGTTGGCAAGCCGTCCCAGCAGCGGGTTCGGGGTGTACACGCCGAGGTTCCACTCGCAGCGCGCACACCACGGCGCCTCGCCGGGCTCCACGGCCAACGTGGTCTGACACTGCGGGCACAGGCCGCTCTCGACGGCGATGATCGACACGGCGGCGATGCTGTCACCCACCCCCCACCCCGTCAACGGCACAAATCGCCCTGCCGCCACACCTCTCCGGCCTCAGCCATCCCCACCACGCCGTCCCGCAAAGCGCAGTCCCGCGCATGATCGTTGTTTCGTGTCACTTTCTGCGGCCCGAGCCCAGGTTCTGACCTGAAACGGCGATCTTCGCCGCCGCCGCCCGACGAGGACGTCGACGACGACGCCCGTGTCAAATCAGTGCGAAGGCCCCGCAACACCAGGTCGCGGGGCCTTCGTGGTGAGGAAGGGCACCTTCCTTACCGGTACGTATAGCGGTAAGGAAGGTGCCCTTCCTTCGGTTCGGTTAGGAGTCGCCGCCGGTTTCGCCGGCGGGAGCCGCCAGGACGTCGTCGATGGCGTACTTGCGGGCCGCCTCGGCCGGGGCGGTCGCGGGGACCTCACCGGCGCGGGCGAGCTGGGCCAGGACCGCCACGGCGATCGACTCGGCGTCGACGTTGAAGTGGCGGCGCAGGGCCGAGCGGGTGTCCGACATGCCGAACCCGTCGGTGCCCAGCGACGTGTAGTCGCCCGGGACCCAGCGCGCGATCAGGTCCGGGACGGCGCGCATCCAGTCGGACACGGCCACCTTCGGGCCCGGCGCGTTCTCCAGGGCGCGGGTCACGTACGGCACCTTGGCGGGCTGGTCCGGGTGGAGCAGGTTGTACCGCTCGGTGTCGATCGCGTCGCGGCGCAGCTCGGTCCAGCTGGTCGCCGACCACACGTCGGCGGACACGCCCCAGTCCTCGGCCAGCAACTGCTGGGCACGCAGCGCCCAGTGCAGGCCGACGCCCGACGCCATGATCTGCGCCTTCGGGCCCTCGACCGTCGCGGGCGCGTACCGGTACAGGCCCTTGAGCAGGCCCGCCACGTCCACGTCGGCGGGCTCCGCCGGGTGCACGTACGGCTCGTTGTAGACGGTCATGTAGTAGAAGATGTCCTCCGGCGTCTCGCCGTACATCCTCTTCAGGCCGTCCTCGACGATGTACGAGATCTCGAAGCCGAACGCCGGGTCGTACGCCACCGCGGCCGGGTTGGTCGCCGCGATGAGGTGCGAGTGACCGTCCTCGTGCTGCAGGCCCTCGCCGTTGAGCGTGGTGCGGCCCGCGGTCGCGCCGAGCAGGAAGCCGCGCGTCATCTGGTCCGCCGCCGCCCACAGGCCGTCGGCCGTACGCTGCCACCCGAACATCGAGTAGAAGATGTACACCGGGATCATCGGCTCGCCGTGCGTGGCGTACGCGCTGCCCGCGGCCGTGAACGAGGCGACCGAGCCGGCCTCGTTGATGCCCTCGTGCAGGATCTGCCCGGCCGTGGACTCCTTGTAGGACAGGAACAGCTCCCGGTCCACCGAGGTGTACGTCTGGCCGTGCGGCGAGTAGATCTTCGCGGTCGGGAACAGCGAGTCCATGCCGAAGGTGCGCGCCTCGTCGGGGATGATCGGCACCCAGCGGTGGCCGATCACCTTGTCCTTCATCAGGTCCTTGAACAGCCGGACGAAGGCCATCGTGGTGGCGATCTTCTGCTTGCCGGAGCCCTTCTTCAGGTCCGCGTAGACCTTGTGCTCGGGCAGCTGCAGCGGGACGTGCTTGGTGTTGCGCGAGGGCATCGAGCCGCCCAGCGCCGCACGCCGCTCCATCAGGTAGCCGATCTCATCGCTCTTGGCACCCGGGTGGAAGTACGGCGGCTCGTACGGGTTCGACTCCAGGGCCGAGTCCGGGATGTCGAGGAAGAGACGGTCGCGGAAGCTCTTCAGGTCGTCCAGCGTCAGCTTCTTCATCTGGTGCGTGGCGTTGCGGCCCTCGAAGTGCGAGCCCAGCGTCCAGCCCTTGATGGTCTTGGCGAGGATGACCGTCGGCTGACCGGTGTGCTCGGTCGCGGCCTTGTAGGCGGCGTAGAGCTTGCGGTAGTCGTGGCCGCCGCGCTTGAGACCCCAGATCTCGTCGTCGGACATCGTCTCGACCATCTTGCGGGTCCGCGGGTCGCGGCCGAAGAAGTGCTCGCGCACGTACGCGCCGGACTCCGCCTTGTAGGTCTGGTAGTCACCGTCGGGCGTCACGTTCATCAGGTTGACCAGCGCGCCGTCGGTGTCCTGGGCGAGCAGCGGGTCCCACTCGCGACCCCAGACGACCTTGATGACGTTCCAGCCGGCGCCCCGGAAGAACGCCTCCAGCTCCTGCATGACCTTGCCGTTGCCGCGGACCGGCCCGTCGAGGCGCTGCAGGTTGCAGTTGATGACGAAGGTGAGGTTGTCCAGCTCCTCGCGCGCGGCCAGGCCGATCGCGCCCAGGGTCTCCGGCTCGTCCATCTCGCCGTCGCCGAGGAAGGACCATACTCGCTGGTCGGAGGTGTCCTTGATGCCGCGGTGGTGCAGGTAGCGGTTGAACCGCGCCTGGTAGATCGCGTTCAGGCCGCCCAGGCCCATGGACACCGTGGGGAACTCCCAGAAGTCCGGCATCAGGCGCGGGTGCGGGTACGACGGCAGGCCGCCGCCCGGGTGTGTCAGCTCCTGGCGGAAGCCGTCGAGCTGGTGCTCGGTCAGGCGTCCTTCCAGGTACGCGCGCGCGTACATACCGGGGGAGGCGTGGCCCTGGTAGAAGATGTGGTCGCCGCCACCGGGGTGGTTCTTGCCCCGGAAGAAGTGGTTGAAGCCGACCTCGTAGAGCGAGGCGGACGACGCGTAGGTCGAGATGTGCCCGCCGACGCCGACGCCGGGGCGCTGCGCCCGGTGCACGGTCATGGCCGCGTTCCACCGGATGTACGCGCGCAGCCGGCGCTCGATGTGCTCGTCGCCGGGGAACCACGGCTCCCGCTCGCTGGGGATCGTGTTGATGTAGTCGGTCGTGGTCAGCGGGGGGACGCCGACCTGCCGCTCACGAGCCCGCTCCAGCAGGCGCAACATGACGTACCGGGCGCGCTTGGCGCCTCGCTCGTCGATCACTCCGTCGAGCGACTCCACCCACTCGGCCGTCTCCTCGGGATCGATGTCCGGGAGCTGGCTCGGCAGGCCGTCGCTGATCACCGGGCGCTTGCGTTCGGTGGCCACAGGCGTTCCCTCGTAGTTGTAGTGATGATCGGACTAGACACAGAGTTTGTCTGTTCGACCCATCCTGCCCCTCCGGTGGGGGATTCGTCACGCGTACCGCCCTGCGATGCGACACGCGACACGCATACTGACCAGTAACATTTGGGTCGGTTTCACGACCGGGGGAGCGCTCCAGTGGCGTACGCCGATTAGATTGCCGCTCATGCGACGACTCCTCGGTCTCCTCCTCATCGCATGGGGCTTCCTGCTCGCCGTCAACACGACCTTCCCTCTCCTGGCCGACCTGGGCGGCGAAAAGGTGACGGCAGGGGTCAACGGTGATGAGTGGACATGTGATCCGGACTTCCTGGCCCCGCCGTACGCGGGCATCTACGGCAACTGCGAGCTCAGCTGGGTGAACGGCCCGCTGCGCGACAGCGGCCGGGTGGTCGGCCCGGATGTCGCCGACGCCGTCGAGGCGAACAAGACCGCGGTCCCGGCGGTCGCGATCACCGGCATGGAGGGGTACGCCTTCCTGCCGCCCACGGGCCTGGAGCACATCGTCGGCTTCATCGCCCCGCTGGTGATCGTCTTCGGCCTCATCCTGCTGTTCGCCCCCCGCAGGCGCCGCCGTCGCGGCCGAGGCGGCCACTCCCACGGCCACCACGACCACGACGATGACGACGACTACGACAGCGACGACTCCGGCGACTCGGGCGACTCCGGCGGCGACAGCGGAGGCGGCGACAGCGGAGGCGGCGACGGCGGAGGCGGCGACTGACCCCCACCCCCGCCTCCCGGCCCCACCCCCTGGCCACCCCTTCCAAGATCGGCGTTTCGGGTCACAAAGTGAGGTCCGACCCCACTTTTTGACCGGAGACGCCGATCTTTCTGTGGCGAGCGGCGGTGCGCGGCAGCGGGGACGGGCGTTTAGGGTGGGCGGGTGCGTAGTGAAGTGCTGACAGTGCGGACCGGGAACCGGGCGGCGGTCGTGGACATCACCGATGAGGTCGCGGCGTTCGTGCGGGAGCTGGGCGACGGGCTGGTGCATGTCTTCGTGCCGCACGCGACGGCCGGGGTGGCGATCATCGAGACCGGTGCGGGCAGTGACGACGACCTGCTCACGGCGCTGGAGCACGTGCTGCCCGCCGACAACCGCTGGCAGCACCGGCACGGCTCGCCGGGCCACGGGCGCGACCACGTGCTGCCCGCGTTCGTCGCGCCGTACGCGAGCCTGCCGGTCCTGAACGGACGCATCGCGCTGGGCACCTGGCAGTCGATCTGCCTGGTGGACACCAACGGCGACAACCCCACCCGTCAGGTGCGCCTGTCCTTCCTCGCGGGCTGAAACTTCCACGGTCCCGCTGAAGGGGCGATTGACACTCCGGAAACGCGGCGGCAATAATTCATGGGCGCAGATGGGAGCGCTCCCAGGTCAATTGGCGCATTTCCCCTGCTCACGCCCCGCTTTCGATGCAACACCGATCGCTCCATCGAAAGGACCTCCCAGTGCGTAGACCCGTGCTGATCGCGCTGGCCGCCGTGGCCGGGCTCGTGTCGACGAGCCTGACCGCGGCCGCCGCCTCGGCCGATCCTCCCGAGCAGATCGTCAACGGCACCTTCACCTCCGGCCACGCCCCCTGGTGGGGGACGTCGAACATCACGCTCGACTCCAGCGGCGGGCAGCTGTGCGCCGACATCCCCGGCGGCACCGTCAACCCGTGGGACGTGATCATCGGTCAGGACAACGTGCCGCTGGTCGCGGGGGAGACCTACAGCTACACCTTCACCGCGAGCGCGACGCCCGACAAGGTCGGCAAGGCGCTCATCCAGCTCCCGGTGGACCCGTGGACGCAGTTCCTGGCCGCGAATCCGCTGATGACCGGCACTGCCACCGGCTACTCGTACACCTTCACCGCGCCCGTCTCCCTTCCGAACGCGCAGGTGGCGTTTCAGATCGGTGGCAGTGCCTCCCCCTGGCGGCTCTGCCTCGACGACGTCTCGCTCAAGGGCGGCGCCGAGCCCGAGGTGTACGAGCCCGACACCGGCCCGCGGGTGCGGGTCAACCAGGTCGGCTACCTGACCAGGGGCCCGAAGAACGCCACCGTCGTCACCGAGGCGACCGCTGCCCTGCCGTGGCAGCTCAAGAACGCGGGCGGCAGCGTCGTGGCCAGCGGCAGCAGCACCCCGCGCGGCGTCGACGCCAGCTCCGCCCAGAACGTCCACTCGATCGACTTCAGCGCGTACGCGGTCGCGGGCACCGGCTTCACCCTGGTCGCCGACGGCGAGACGAGCCGCCCGTTCGACCTGGCCGGCAACCTCTACAGCGGCCTGCGCGACGACGCGCTCAAGTTCTTCTACACCCAGCGCTCCGGCGTCGAGATCCTGGACAGCCTGCGGCCCGGCTACGGCCGCCCGGCGGGTCACGTCGGCGTCGCGCCGAACAAGGGCGACACGTCCGTGCCGTGCCAGCCGGGCGTCTGCGACTACTCGCTGGACGTCTCCGGCGGCTGGTACGACGCCGGTGACCACGGCAAGTACGTCGTCAACGGTGGCATCTCGGTGTTCCAGCTGGTCAACGAGTTCGAGCGGGGCAAGTGGGCGGCGACCGCCCAGGCCTTCCCGGACGGCCAGCTGAACCTGCCGGAGAGCGGCAACGGCGTGCCCGACATCCTCGACGAGGCGCGCTGGCAGCTGGAGTTCCTGCTGAAGATGCAGGTCCCGGCGGGTAAGCCGCTGGCCGGCATGGCCCACCACAAGATCCACGACAGCGAGTGGACCGGTCTGCCGCTGCTGCCCCACCTCGACGACAAGCAGCGCGAGCTGCACCCGCCGTCGACCGCGGCGACCCTGAACCTGGCCGCCGCGGCGGCGCAGGCGGCCCGCGTATACGCCCCGTACGACCCGGCCTTCGCGGCCCGCAACCTGGCAGCGGCCCGCACCGCCTACGCGGCGGCGGTGGCCCACCCGGCGATCCTCGCCAGCCCGGCCGACGGCACCGGCGGCGGCACCTACGACGACGTCGAGGTGTCCGACGAGTTCTACTGGGCGGCGTCCGAGCTCTACCTGACCACGGGCGAGAGCCAGTACCAGGCCGCGGTGACCGGCTCGCCGCTGCACACCGCCGACGTGTGGAGCAGCAACGGCTTCGGCTGGCAGTCGCTGGCCGCGCTGGGCCGCCTCGACCTGGCCACGGTGCCCAGCGCGCTGCCCGGCCGGGCAGCGGTGCGCGCCTCGGTGGTGACCGGCGCGGAGGAGTACCTGGCCGCGCTGGCGGCGCACCCGTACGGCGTGCCGTACCAGCCTGCGAACAACGCCTACGACTGGGGCTCCAACAGCGGGATCGCCAACAACCTGGTGGTGCTGTCGGCGGCGTACGACATCACGGGCCGGGACCGGTTCGCCGACGCGGTGGCCCAGGGCGCGGACTACCTGTTCGGCCGCAACGCGCTGAACATGTCGTACGTGACCGGCTACGGCGAGGCCAACGCGCACAACCAGCACAGCCGCTGGTACGCCCACCAGCTCAACCCCGAGCTGCCCAACCCGCCGAAGGGCACCCTGGCCGGCGGCCCGAACTCGTCCATCCAGGACCCGCTGGCGCAGCAGAAGCTGACCGGCTGCGTCGGGCAGTTCTGCTACCTCGACGAGATCGACTCGTGGTCCACCAACGAGCTGACCATCAACTGGAACGCCCCGCTGGCCTGGGTGGCGGCCTTCCTCGCCGGTCAGGGTGACGGCGCGTCGGCACCCGCTCCGGCCTGCAAGGTGACCTACACCAAGCACAGCCAGTGGAACGACGGGTTCAACACCCAGATCACCGTCAAGAACACCGGCTCGACGGCGGTCAACGGCTGGACGCTGCGCTGGTCGTTCCTCGGCGCGCAGTCGATCGACGACATCTGGAGCGCCTCGGCGACCCAGTCCGGTGCGACCGTCAGCGCGTCGAACCTGCCCTTCAACAAGGTCATCGCGCCCGGGAAGTCGGTGACCTTCGGGTTCGTCGGCGACCCCGCGAGCGGTCCCAACCCGAACCCGGCCCTGTTCACCCTGAACGGCGCCGCCTGCTCGTAACTCCTCCTCCCCGGAAAACGGGGCGGTCGCGGCACACCCACGCCGCGGCCGCCCCTCCGCATTGGTGCGCTTGCCCGGAGCCGGTGTGGGTAGCCTCAGCTCATGAGCGGGCGAATCGCCGCACCGGCCGACCGGGCGGGTGCGGGCACGCACGCCCACCACGAGCGCAGCGAGGAGACGGCATGAGCCTGAGCACGGACGGTTCCGAACTCGTCGACGCCCCGATCGTCGCGGTCACGGTGTTCCCGGACCGGGCCCGGGTGACCCGGCGCGGCACGGTGACCCTGACCCCGGGCGAGCACCGCGTCCCGTACGGACCCCTGCCGCTCGGCCTGCTGCGCGACTCGGTGCGGGTGTCCGGGCACGGCCCGGCGACCGTCGCCGGGGTGAACGTGGTGACCCGCCGCGAGCCGGTGACCTCCGACGCCGCGGTCACCGCGCTGGAGGCGGAGCTGCGCGAGATCGAGGCGGCCATCGCCGTGCTCGACGACGCCGACAAGGTCGCCACCGCACGGGAGCGTTTCCTGGGCCGGCTGGCCATGCGCGGGGCCGGGACGCTGGCCACCGGCGAGCCGACCGCCGCGAGCAGCTTCGCCGACGGCCTCGACGAGCAGCTCACCGCCCTGCACGCGGGGCGCCGTACCCGTGACCGGGAACGGCTGGACCTGCACCGCCGCCGGGACGCGGCCGAGCGCCGCCTGATGGACCTGCGCGGCAGCACCCGCCCCGACCGGCTGGTCGCCGAGGTGCTGCTGGAGGTCGACGGCGACGGCGAGATCGAGCTGGAACTGTCGTACGTGGTGCCGGGCGCGAGCTGGAGCAGCGGCTACGACCTGCGGCTGGCCGGGGAGAACCTGAACCTGACCTGGCACGGCATGATCACCCAGCGCACCGGCGAGGACTGGCCGGAGTGCGCGCTCAAACTGTCCACGGCCCGGCCCGCGGGCGCGCTCGAAGTACCCGAACTGGACCCCTGGTACGTCGACGTGCTGCGCCCGATGCCGGTCGTCTACGCGGCGGCCGCGATGTCGATGTCCGCCCCGCCGCCGCCCGCTCCCGGAGCCGCGATGCCGACGATGATGCCCAAGGCGCGGGCCGCGGTGCGCGACACCACCGCGAGCGTCGAGGAGGGGCCGGTCGCGGCGACGTACACCCCGCTCAAGCCGGTGGCCGTGCCCGCCGACGGCACCACGCACCGCACCCTGATCGCGCGCTTCGACCTGGCCGCCCGCCTGGACCACATCACCGCGCCGGTCCGCGCCGAGGAGGCGACGCTGCGCGCGATCGTGCCCAACACGTCCGGGCACACCCTGCCCGGCGGGGCCGCCGCCCTGTTCCACGAGGGCGACTTCGTCGGCTCGACCCGCCTGGAGCCCTGGGCCCCGCAGGAGGAGCGCGAACTGGCCCTCGGCGTCGACGACCGGGTCCGCGTCGAACGCGAGCTGGTTCGCCGCGCCGCCAGCAAGGCGACCCTCGGCTCCACCCGCCGCACCGACGCCGAATACAGGATCACGGTCGCCAACCACAGCCCCCGCCAGGTCAGCGTGACCGTGCTGGACCAGCTCCCGGTCTCCCGCGACCCTCAGATCACGGTCAAGGAGCTGGGCGCCAGACCGGAGCCCGCCGAGCGCTCCGAACTGGGCGTATACACCTGGAAGCTGACCCTGGCGCCCAACACCACCCAGGAGATCCACTTCGCCCTGCGGGTCGAGTCCGCCAAGGGCGTCGACCTCGCCGGCTGGCGCGACTGACGGCGGCGGGCAGGGCGTCGGCGGCTCAGTGGCAGGCGCCGACGCCCTGGTCCTGGAAGGTGCTGCCGGCCGGGGTGACGAACTTCCAGGTGTAGGAGTCCTGGTAGAGCGAGAGCTTCAGGACGCCGAAGGTGTCGGCGTTGCGGGCGCGCGAGTTGGCGGCGATGCCGTCCTTGCTGAAGCCGTTGAGACCGCCGCCGCCGGTGCCGACCGTGAACTGGCGTACGCCCTTGGCCTTGTCCAGCTCGCCGTCGGGGGTCTGCGGGGCGAAGCGCTCGTAGTGGTGGTTGTGGCCGTTGAGGACGACCTCGACGCCGTGGTCGTACAGGAGCTGGAAGAACGGCTTCACGCGCGGGTCGGAGCCGTGCTTCCAGCCGGACGTGAACAGCGGGTGGTGCCACATCGCCACGGTGCACTTCGCGTCCGAGGACTCCAGGGTCTCGCGCAGCCAGTCGGCCTGCTCCGCGTCGCCCTCGCAGTCGATCACGTCGCAGGACGAGTTGAGCACCACGACCTGCCAGCCGCCCAGCTCGTACGCGTACCAGCCCTTGCCCTTCTCGCCCGCGGCCTCGCCGAAGTAGTCGTAGTACGGGCCGCCGTCGTCGGTGCGCATGTCGTGGTTGCCGATGGCGGGGCGGGTGCGGTCCTTGTGCCGGCCCCAGTGGGGCTCGTAGCACTTCTGGAACTGCTCGGCGGTGCCGGCCACGTACGCGTTGTCGCCGAGGGTGAACACGGTGCCGGGGATGCGGTCCAGGAGTTTGGCCGTGGCCTCGTCGCCGTCGCTCAGGCAGCTGCCGATGTCACCGGCCCCGACCAGCACCGCGGGTTCCGCCGCGGCGGGTGCGGCCTGGGCGGCCGGTGGCAGGACGGCGAGCGTGGCGCACAGGCCGAGTCCGGCGAGCAGCAGGCGGCGGGCACGGGGGGACCGGGGAGTCATGACGCAGATTATGGGTAAATCTGGATAAATCGTCCAACTTGCGGAGTGGTGTGGCGTGTCCGATCACCGATCCGGGTGGTCGCTCCTATGTCCTCTGAGTAATGCTGTGCAGCGTGAGCACCTCTCATGATCTCGACGAACGGTTCCGGAGCGCGCTGGCGGCGTGGCCCGCCAGCACCCCGCCGAACGGCGATCCGCATGCGACGGTGCGCCCGGACAGCGGCCTCACCGGTGTCCTGGCCAGGGACCTCTTCGACGCGCAGATCACCAGCAGGCACCTGGACCTGGCCGCGCGGCGGCTGCGCGCCGACGGCGCCGGGTACTACACCATCGGCTCGGCAGGCCACGAGGGCAACGCGGGCGTCGCCGCCGCACTGCGCCCCACCGACCCCGCGCTGCTGCACTACCGCTCCGGCGCGTTCTACGCCGCCCGCGCCGCCCAGCTCGCCGAGGGCAAGGTCGACGCCATCCGCGACGTGCTGCGCGGCGTCGTGGCCAGCGCCGCCGAACCCATCGCGGGCGGGCGGCACAAGGTGTTCGGCAGCACCGACCTCAACGTCATCCCGACCACCTCCACGATCGCCTCCCACCTGCCCCGCGCCGTCGGCCTGGCGTTCGCCGTCGAGCGCTCCCGCCAGGGCCTGGACGCCCGGCAGGGACGGCACGCCGCCGACTCCGGGCAGCCCGCGCTCGTGCCACCCGCGTGGCCGCGTGACGCCGTCGTGCTCTGCTCCTTCGGCGACGCCTCGGTCAACCACGCCAGCGCCGTCGCCGCCTTCAACACCGCCGGCTGGTCCGACTTCACCGGGCTGCGGCTGCCGCTGCTGTTCGTGTGCGAGGACAACGGCCTGGGCATCAGCGTGCGCTCGCCCGCGGGCTGGGTCGGCGAGACCCTGCGCTCGCGCCCCGGCGTGCGCTACTTCCACGCCGACGGCTGCGACCTGGCCGACACGTACGCCGTGGCCCGCTCCGCCGTCTCCTGGGTGCGCCGCCACCGCCGCCCCGCCGTGCTGCACCTGCGCACCGTACGGCTGATGGGCCATGCCGGGGCCGACGCCGAGCTGGCCTACCGCACCCCCGCCGAGATCGAGCACGACCTGACCCTGGACCCGCTGCTGCGCACCGCGCGGCTGCTCGTCGACGCGGGCCAGGCCAGCCCCATGGAACTGCTCAGCCGGTACGACGAGATCGGCTGGCGGGTCCAGCAGACCGCCGCCGCCGTACGCGACGAGCCGAAGCTCGCCTCCGCCGCCGAGGTCGTCGCCCCGCTCGCCCCGCGCCGCCCGCTGCGTGTCGCCCGGACCATCGCGCGGGCCGGGGAACGGGCCGCCGGGGCCGCCCTGGCCGAACGCCACCGGATCTTCGGCGGCAAGCTGCCCGAGACGACCGGCCCGCAGACGCTCGCCCAGGCCGTCAACGCCACCCTGTCCGACCTCATGATCAGCCACCCGCAGGCGCTGGTCTTCGGCGAGGACGTGGCCCGCAAGGGCGGCGTCTACGGCGTCACCAAGGGCCTGCGGGACCGCTTCGGCCCCGCCCGCGTCTTCGACACCCTGCTCGACGAGACGTCCATCCTCGGCCTCGGGCTCGGCGCGGGCCTCGGCGGGCTGCTGCCGATCCCCGAGATCCAGTACCTGGCCTACCTGCACAACGCCGAGGACCAGCTGCGGGGCGAGGCCGCCAGCATGCGCTTCTTCTCCCAGGGCGCCTACCGCAACCCCATGGTCGTACGCATCGCCGGTCTCGCGTACCAGAAGGGCTTCGGCGGCCACTTCCACAACGACCACTCGGTCGCCGTCCTGCGCGACATCCCCGGCCTGGTCGTCGCGGTGCCCTCGCGCGCCGACGACGCCGCCGCGATGCTGCGCACCTGCGTCGCCGCCGCCGAGGTCGACGGCACCGTCAGCGTCTTCCTGGAGCCGATCGCCCTCTACCACACCCGTGACCTGCACACCGACGGCGACGGCGGCTGGCTGAGCCCGTACACGCCCCCCGACCGCTGGGCCGACACCCACGTGCCCGTCGGCCGCGCCCGCAGCCACGCCTACGGCGCCGGAGACCGCCTCACCGTGCTCACCTTCGGCAACGGCGTACGCATGTCCCTGCGCGTCGCCGCCCGCCTGGCCGAGGAGGGCCACGGCTGCCGTGTCGTCGACCTGCGCTGGCTCGCCCCGCTGCCGCTCGCCGACATCGTGCGCGAGGCCGGGGCCACCGGCCGCGTCCTGGTCGTCGACGAGACCCGCCGCTCCGGCGGCGTCGGCGAGGGGGTGCTCGCCGCGCTCGTCGACGCCGGATACGTGGGCCTGGCCCGCCGCGTCGCCGCCGTGGACACCTTCCTGCCCCTGGGCCCCGCCGCCGACCACGTCCTGGTCGGCGAGGACGCCATCGAACGCGCCGCCCGCGCCCTGCTCGCCGCCTGACGCCCCGCCGCGCCGCGCGTCACGCGCGGTGCGGCCAAGATCACTCGACTCGCCTGGCAGGTGGGCGAAAAGCCGTCCAAGATACGCACAGGCGCCCGGCAAGTCCGATGACCTTGGGCGGAACGGGGCGGCGCGGGGCGCTCGGGTAGGGGGCCGGGCCGCGATTTTGGCGACCCGCCGAGGCCGCCACTTGCGCTGGGCGCTAGAACTGTGTGGACTACCCGCAGTCGGCTGTGACGCCGACGACAATAATCGAGAGGCACCGCGGGCCAACCGCGGGTGTTCCCGAAAACGAAGAGGAGGCACAAGACAGTGAGCGCGACCGCTGGTCAGGCCGCCGAGGGCGTACGCAGCCTGGCGGACCGGTTCGGCATCGAGCCGGACATGGTGGTCATGGAGATGGGCTACGACGACGACGTCGACGCCGAACTCCGTGACGCCCTGGCCGACGCATGCGGATCAGATCTGGTGGACGAGGACACCGACGAGGTGGTCGACGCGGTCCTGGTGTGGTACCGCGAAGACGACGGTGACCTGTTCGAACTGCTTACCGACGCCATCTCCCCGCTCGCCGAGAGCGGCGTGGTGTGGCTGCTGACCCCGAAGTCGGGTCGGCCAGGGCACGTCGAGCCCAGTGAAATCGCCGAGGTGGCACCCACCGCGGGACTCTCCCAGACTTCCACCCTCAGCGCCGGCAAGGACTGGAGCGCGGCGCGGCTGGTGGCACCGAAGGCGGCCCGCGCGTCCAAGCGCTGACCTCCGCCGCGGTTCTCGAGCGGCCTGCCCCGAGCGGCAGGCCGCCAGGTAGCTTTGCGACCATGGAAGGTGAATCTTCACCGACTGTGGAGGCAGAACACCATGCCTATCGAGGCCGGCGCGCAGGCGCCCGATTTCGTCCTGAAGGACCAGAACAATCAGGAAGTACGCCTGTCGGACTTCCGTGGCACGAAGAACGTGCTGCTGGTCTTCTACCCGCTCGCCTTCACCGGCACCTGCCAGGGCGAGCTGTGCGAGATCCGCGACAACCTCAACGACTTCGTCAACGAGGACACCCAGGTGCTGTCGATCAGCGTCGACTCGGTGTTCGCGCACAAGGTGTGGGCCACCGAGCAGGGCTACGAGTTCCCGCTGCTGGCCGACTTCTGGCCGCACGGCGGGGTGGCCCAGGAGTACGGCGTCTTCAACGACGAGCGGGGCTTCGCCAACCGGGGCACGTTCGTCATCGACAAGGCGGGCGTCGTCCGATACGCGGAGATGAACCTGCCCGGTGAGGCCCGCGACCAGGACGCCTGGCGCAAGGCGCTCGAAGCGCTCTGAGCCGGTTCGTTGATCACGTCCTGGTCCGGGCGGGCCGGGACGTGATCATGGCGTGGCGCGTAACTCCCGCGAAGGCGGGGTCGCCCGTCAGGTACGATTCTCCGGTTCGTGTCGGCGCAAGCCGAGCGGGCGTGTAGCTCAGCGGGAGAGCATCCGCCTTACAAGCGGAGGGTCGCAGGTTCGAACCCTGCCACGCCCACAGTCCAGGAGCAGATATTTTACCTGCTCCTGCTGTTTTCTCGTGGTCCTCAGTGCGGTCAAGCTTTCGCCGCAGTTGACCGCCGCAGATCCTGAGTTGCCGCCGCTAGTTGCACGGACGTTGCACGCAAGATCGACATAGACCTGATCGGCGTGGAGGAACCCGCGGTTTAGGAAGGGCATGTCCTCGGCGACTCGGTATGGCGTCGACCTGCGTGGACATGCTCCGCCGAACTGTGGCCAACCAAGATCATTCCGTAAATGTTCCGCAGAATTCTCGCTGCCGGTTCAGCGACCCGCGTACCTGGTGGCCAGGTGTTACCACTCGAAGATCTTCCATTCCCGTCGCGGAATCCAGCTTTCGCTGGTATCCCAGCAGCGGTCAGCCCATGCCGCCGCAACCAGCACAGGTCGGCTCAGCACAACGTCGCCAGCTCGTTGAGCCCGCAGCACCAACCCGAGCTGTGGCGAGCACGGATCGGCGCACTGCGAGTATCGCAACTCCATACCCTGCGTCATGAGGTAGGCCGTGAACTCATCCTCCAGGCGTGAGGGCGTCTGCCCCACCAGGCGTATCCCTTCATGGATTACCTGTGGGCCACGAAGTGCGTTAACCGCAATGGCCGCCAGCCCGGTCGACTTGTCGTAGTAGGCGGTAACCGCTGGCCCAGGGGAGTCCCTGTCGGTGAAATCCGTCCAATCTTCGCGCTCCGCGGCGCTTTGCCAACTGGCGACGCTGAAGAGGCCATGCATCGCCGCCTCGGCCTGGTTGTGCGTCATGCCGAACTCCAACGGGCCGACACGTTCGAAAGGCGTAAACGACCAAGTAGGTCGTTGCGCTTCCGTCAGGATGGCCCAAACCTCCGTCGCCATACTTCCCTCCGATGGAAGTGCCATACCTCGCCAGGCTGCGGAGGCATGGTAACGGCCGGAGCGGGCTGCCCCTGCTGCTGTCGGCGGCTGAGAGCCACGATGAACTGGTGAGGCCCGGCGGCAGCGTGACCCTAAAAACGCAGCAAGCCGCGTTAGGTTGTCGCTGTGGAACGCGACATGACAAATGTGACGGTCGGCGGCCTGCTGAAGGCGTCCGGGGTCGTGGAGGTCGGCTCGCCACTTGATGTCGCCGCAGTCAGACAAGATCTACCGGCAGCCCGCTTGATCCAATTCAGCGATCCTCTGACGGATGACGAGTTCAGGACGCTGGGAGAGCTGACGCGGAGCTCTCCCGAGGTCGAACTGCGGGCTTACAGCGTCTACGAGCCGGTGACCCTCGACTTCCTCCGCCACTTCCCCCATCTGCGCCGCCTGAGCTTGGACCAACACTGCCTCACCGACGTCTCGGCGTTGAACGAACTGCTGCCTGATCTCCAATCACTCGAACTCGGCGAGACGTACCGGGCGCTCGATCTGCGCCCGCTCCGGCTGCGTGGGCTGCGCCGGCTGGGAGTGACAGGACATCGAAGCGGACTCGCCGACCTGGTCGACGGCAATCCGGGTCTTCGGTCGTTGTCGCTGCGAGGACTCCCAGTGGATCAACTACTGGGCGACGTGGAGCTGCCGAAGCTTGAAGAGCTGAACCTGAGACTCGGCTCGATCAATGAGCTGAGCTGGGTGTGCCGATTCCAGAGCCTCAGACAACTCATGCTCTGGAGGGTACGCGGGGTTGCCGAACTTAGTGCGCTCGCGCGGCTGCCAGAACTCAGATGGCTCTGGCTGGACACCCTCAAAGCAGTGGAACGACTGCCGGACCTCTCGGCCTCAAGAAACCTGGTCCGAGTCGATCTCGAAAATCTGTCCAGCATGCGCACGGAGGATGCGCTGGCGGGCCTTGCTCGGGCAGAAGGACTGGAAGAGCTTGGCCTATACCAAGGCCGTATACCGGTGACGGCGCTCAACGCGCTGGTGGGGCATCCGCGCCTGAAGCGCATCGTGCTCGGGCTTGGCAGTGAGCGCCGTAATCGGGAGGCTTCGACTGTCATAGACCTGCCGAGCCCGATGTCGGTCTACGCGTATGCGCAGCGGAACGCCGTCTACTGAAGCCGCTGCTACGGTTCGGCGGCGATCTGTAAATCCGTCGCGAAAGCTTCAGAGGTTCGAATCCTCTACCCGCCACCACCAGCACAAACGCGGCTCTGACCATAAGACCGGTCGGGGCCGCGTTTCGTTTGGGGGCCAGGTGTGTCCGGCTGAGTCCGGCCGTCTACGGCGGGTGCTGGGGAACATAGGGGGGAACACGCTAGCCGCGCGTGTCCCTGGTTTTAAAGATCAGGTGGCACCTAGTTCCCCGTCTGCCGTCGGCCCGCACCCGGAGATCATGAAGGCTTCGCCCGGGTCGAACGGCGCTTACGCCGTCTTGACGGCAGTTTGTGCCCACGCGATGCAGGCAGGTGCGGCCGCTGTCACGGAAACGGCGGTGATCTGAGGGTTCTGCCAGGGATGGTGTGCGGCGAGGTACCTCTCGACCTCCGGGTACCGGTCCTCCGTCGTGATGAACACGGCCTGCCATTCCTGGCCGGTGCCATACTCCCCGAGATGCCAGAACACCGATGTCACCGGTCCGACGACCTGTGCGGATGCGGCCAGTCTGGCCTGCACCACCGCGCCTGCGAGGGCGACCGCGTCGTCGTGGTGTTCCGTTGCCGTGGTCACCTGAATCAGCCCAGTCATGCCGACAGCTTCTCATCGGAGCTGTGCCCAGCTGATGCCCCAAGTCCGGTGCAGAACAGGTCGCGGCTTTGGGACCGTTCCACGACGCGGTGACGGAGTCGTGAAGCCGGCGCGCCGCGCTGTCAGCTATCACGGCCGGACAGGTCCGGCCGCCTGGGGCGGTTCACCGGGCCTGAGCAGTGCTTGCCCGGACGGGGTGACGGCATCCGTGCCGAAGACCGACCGGAGGCGGTGCAGTTCGGCTTCGGTGCCGATGGCGGCACGGTGTTCGGGCGCTCGATGTAGTTGCGGACGGCTGATGCGAGCCAGGCGTAGTTCACGCCGAAGCCCTGGACGACGGTCTCCGTTCGGGGACGGCAATTCGGTGGCCCGAGCACGGTGAGGCGTACACCCTTTCGTGTCGGCGCAGCCGAGCGGGCCACAGTGATCCACTGTGGGGTTGGCGCCCCGGTCGAAGAGGATCCGCTTAACGGTCGCCGAACGTAGATCCCGGCCCCGACGGGTCAGCGGCGCGCGGCGGCGATCAGCGCCAAAGCGTCCGGTCCCTCCACCGCGAATCGCCACAGATGATCGAGCGCGCGGCCGTACGCCGCCGACTCATCCTCCGAGCAGACCAGCTCCGACGTGATCGTCTCTACTACGGCCGTGGAGTCGTACAGCTGGAAGCTGTTCTGCGGCGTGATCGGCAGCAGTGCGGAGAACGGCAGGATCCCGAACCGTACGTGCGGCAGGTCGACCGCGCTCGCCAACCGGTCCAGCTGCAGCCGCGTCACATCCGGCGGGCACAGCCGCCAGTGCAGCACCGGCTCCGCGAGCAGGAACGTGAACCGCTTGCTGGTGTCGTACAGGTGCCGTTGCCGCTCCAACCGGGCCGCTACTGCGGCGTCGACGTCGTCGACGGCCAGGCCGTGCAGGTCCACCATTTCGCCGATGATCCTGCGGGCGTACGCGGCAGTCTGTAGCAGGCCCGGCACGTACACCGTCTCGAAGTGGGCGACGGTCGCGGACTGCGCGACCAGGTCGTTGTAGGACCGCTGCACCGGTGCGACACCCGCGCGC
Organism: Catellatospora methionotrophica; assembly: GCF_011297335.1. GTDB lineage: Bacteria > Actinomycetota > Actinomycetes > Mycobacteriales > Micromonosporaceae > Catellatospora > Catellatospora methionotrophica. The sequence goes on from NZ_JAAOTJ010000006.1 coordinate 36,176, forward strand.
ATCCGGCGGTGCCAGTCGCGGTGTACGTCGCGTACCTCTGACAGCAGTTCGCTGAGTTCGTCTGCGGCGGCTGGTGCACCGCAGGCTGCCGCCCATGCGCCGAGGTCGGCGAGCGACGGGGCTTGCTTGCCGTGCTCCAGGCGCGACACCTTCGATGCCGCCCAGTTGAGTGCGGCGGCGAGCTCCTTGCCGGACAGCCCGGCTGCCTCGCGCAGCGAACGTAGGCGGTCGGCGAGGCCACCGGGCTGGATCAGCAGGTCTTCAATCGTGGGCATGTGACTCCGGGCTATGCGTCGGCACCAACCGGGGTGGAGGTGCTGTGGTGGACTGCCAGGTCCCGCCACGCTCGCGCCTGCGACACAGTATCGGAGTCGGTGACGATGTCGGACGTCAGGCGGCGCCCGTCGTCGTCGAACGTCATCACGACCAGCCACGTGTCGTCGAACAGCCACCAGTCGCGGTTGCCCGCAGCCGGCAGCAGTCCGACCTCGTGGGCACGTGCGCGCGTCATGTACCTGATGCTCTCCCCGGCCGCAGTGTTCCACGTGCCGATCCACCGCTCCCAGCGCTGGTAGTCGGTCGGTGGTTCCTCATGCACGCGGACGCGCCCGACGGTGCGCCCGGCGGCCGTGTGCGCCCGGATCTGGTCGTACCAGTCGGTCAGTCCTGGCACCTCGGTCGGTGGCTGCGGGTCGCCGGACCGCCAGCGGGCGAAGGTCGCCGCCTCGCTCGGTTCGAGGTACGCCCGCTGCAGCTCCAGCCGGAACGCGCTGGCGCGGAAACGGCCGAATACGGCGGCGAACTCCTCGTCAGTGAGCGACACGGTCACGCCCCGCGCAGGCGGTCGAGCACGTTCGCCGGGACGAACACGGCGTCCTCGCCCTCGGCGAGCTGCCGGAGCTGGGCGCGGTCGTCGTCGGTGAGCTTGACGCCCTGGACGACGTAGCCGCCGTCAACGGCGTAGAGCGCCGGGCAGCCGCCGCCGCCGGAACTTGCGTCTTTCCACAGGAACTGCAACTGCATGACCTGCTCCTCAGGTAGCCATTTGTCCATGTCGATGGTTGCAGCGGATTGCGCGATTTGCAACACCTCCCCTCACGTGGTGCGGGATGGGGTGGCGCTCCCGAACGGACCTGGCGTGCACAAGTCTACTGGCAATTGCTGGCAATTGCTTGACTTGCTGTGCTCGGGTGTGGACACTCAGACAAGCACCGGAGGGAACTGGGTTCACTCTCAGGTCGACCCCTCCGGCTTCCAGTCGGCCCGCAGCGATGTGACCGCACCCGCTCGCTGCGGTGCCCCTCCCAAGGAGGCCACGATGGACGTGTTGTTCACCGCGATCGTCTTTGCTCTGGCTGGCGGATTAACAGGCTGGATGCTGCGGAAGCGTTCGGCGCTCTGGTGCCAGGAGTGCGGCAACCCGCTGCCCCGACGACACCGTGCGGGCGAGGGGTGTCACGCCGACCGTCCGGCGCTGATCGCCGCGTACGCCACCCAGCTCGCTGCGGAACCAGGCACCCGGCCGTGAGCACCTTGACCGCGCTCTTGCCGATCACCGACGCCGCTGCGGCCCGGCTGCAGCGTCAGCTCCACGAGCACGCGGCGTCCGCGGCCGGCCGCTGTCGGGTCTGCGGCCGCCGCCGGTGCCTGCCCTGGCAGGACGCGTACGCCGAGCTTGCCGCAGCGGGCCGGATCACGCCGCTGCGCCTGAACGCGGGGCGAGTGGCGTGACCGAGCAACTGACGTACGAGCTGCCCGACGACCACCCGGACCCGCAGGTCGGTGACGTGCTGCGGGTGCCGCACTACCTGGTCGACCGCGAGCCCGTGCTGGTCGCGGTCCGGACGGTCAATGCGCTGCTGTCGTTGCAGCCGCCGGCGTGGTGGGTCCATGGCATGGACCGTGCGGGCTACGGCGTACGGGTCTACGTCCACCGGCAGCACCCGCAGCGTGCCGCCAAGGTGGCAGCCGTGGGATCCGCACCGCTCGCTAGACGAGGAGCCGGTACTCCCACCCTTCGCGCCAGGCGAACGGGCTGCCGATCTGGTCGTCCAGCCGGACTCCGTTGATCCGTTCGTCCAAGGCCCAGGCCGTGGCGACATGGCCGATGACCAGCACCCGCTGTCCCGACCAGCGCGAGGGCAGGTCGTCGAGGAATCCGCCGACCCGGGCGACGGCCTGCCGCCAGCTCTCCCCGCCCGGATAGGGCTCGTCGAGGTAGACCAGCTTGTCCTGGTGCAGCTGGGCCGCTGGCATACCGTTGAACCGGCCGTAGTCGCACTCGCGCAGCCGCCAGTCGTGCAGGATCGGCACGCCGGTGGTGCCGAAGGCGATGTCGGCGGTCTCCGTCGCGCGGCGGAGGTCGGAGGTGAAGACCGCGGTGATGCCGTCGCCGCGGCGGCGTTCGCCCAGTTCCGCGGCGAGTGCCCGGCCGCGTGCGGAGAGCCTGCCGGGCAGCCAGCCGGTCGCCAGGCCGAGGTCGTTGTCCTCACTCCACGAGTGCGTCTCGAACACGATCTCCGTCACCATGGCCGCGACCCTAGCCGGATATCGCTCGCGGCAGTGCCCCGTGGACGCCGTTCCCGCTGGGGCGCCGGCGTCCACGGGTGGGGACAGCGTCAGCAGAAGTCGGTGCCGCCTTCGTAGCTGGACTTCAGGTAGGCGCCGTCACCGGCGATCATCGCGAAGACCTTCTTGTTCTGGTCGAGGTCGAACAGGATGCCCCGCCCGTTGGCGGTGGTGACCAGGTACGCCGCGCCGCCGCTGAGTTCCTTGCCGAGGTTGCCGTAGATCGACGACACGGCGGCCAGGGTCATGCCGAGCCGGGCCCCGGACGGCGTGGGGATCGTCTTGGACCGGTTGACCGCGATGTACAGCTCTCCGTCGGGGCGGAACTGCAGCTGGATGTCCTTCCAGACGCCGGTGCCGGTGGCGGTGGTGTTCACCGGGCAGGTCTCCGCGCCGGTGGCGACCTTGTCGAGCAGGCCGCCGGCCTTGAGCGCCTCCAGGTTCGCGCCGATCAGGTACGGGCCCGCGCCGTCGACCGTGAAGTTGATCGCGGGGGAGGGCGACGGCGACGCCGCCGGGCTCACCGCCGCGCTGGGAGAGGCCTCGGCGGACACGCTGGGCTGCGCGCTCGGCGAGGGGGTGGTCGGGGCGGGATCGTCGTCGCCGCAACCGGCGAGGACGGTGAGGGCGAGCAGGGCAAGGCAGGCACGACGCAGCATGTGCTGAGTGGAGCCGATCAGCGTTTGTTGCGCTATCAGCAAACCGACTCACGTTGCGCACCTCACGGCCGACGGCCGTGCCGGACCGGTCAGCGGGCGTACGCGGACAGGAAGTGGTCGCGGAAGGTGTCCATGCGCCAGACGGGGGCGGTGGGGCCGGGTTTGAGGCCGTCCTGCCAGGACCAGGAGGTGATCCGGGCGAGGATGGCGGGGTCGCGGGCGACGATCGTGATCGGCGCGTCGCGGCTGGCGCGCTGGCCGGAGACCGACGGGGAGGGCTGGTGGTCGCCGAGGAACACCAGCACGAGGTCGTCGCCGCCGTAGGTCTCCACGTAGGAGACGAGCGTGTCGACGGAGTACGTGATGGCGTTGCGGTAGGCGTGGCGTACCCGGTCGCGGTCGCGTTTCTCGACGATCTCGGCGGGGTCGTCGGATCCGGCGGCGGTGTCGTACACGGAGCCGTCGCCGACCGCGTCCCAGGGCAGCGTCTTCGGCACCGGCTCCCAGGGGGAGTGGCTGGAGATGAGTGGGATGACCGCCATCACGGGCAGGTGGCCGGGGGCGCGTTCGCGCTGCTGGAAGGTGTGCAGGGTGTACTGGTCGGGCATGGTCGCGAAGCTGTAGCGCGGGCCTTTGTAGCCGAGGTCGGGGGCGGTGTAGAGCTGGTCGTAGCCGTAGACGGCGCCTTCGGGCCACGCGGTGGTGGTGGCGGGCATGACGGCGACGGTGCGCCACCCGGCGCGGCCGAACGCGGCGGGCAGGGTGAACCGGTCGCTGGCCATCATGGTGGTGTAGCGCTGCTGGTTGTCGATCCATACGCCGGACAGGAGGGTGGACTGGGCCAGCCAGCTGCCGCCGCCGGTGGTCGGTGAGGTGAGCCAGGCGCTGCGGGCGGTGTACCCGGCGGCGCGCAGCCGGTCGTTGCCCGCGTCGAGGGCGGGGCCGACCTGCGCGGACAGTTCGGGGTCGTCGATCGCGACGCGGCCGTAGCTCTCCACGAACGCGACGACGACGTCCTTGCCGCGCAGTGCGGTGAGCAGGTCTCCGGCGGGCGTGGCCCGGTAGGCGTCGGTGGACAGCAGCGCGCCGAACACCTGCTCGTCCTGCGCGCCCGTACGCACCTGGATCACCTGGTCGTAGGAGTCGCGGGCGGCGACCGGAACGCCGGGCACGAGCTGGACCCCGGCCAGGGCGCAGGCGGCCCACGCGGCGGTGAGCGTGGCGACGGTGCGGGTGGTGGCGGTGCGGTGGCGCAGGGCGAGGCGGGTGGCGTGCCGGTAGGCGGCGACGACGAGCAGCAGCAGGCCCAGGGCGAGCAGCAGCGCGCCCGCGACGGCGGCCCACATGGCGGCGGGGCCGCTGGACTGGCGCAGGTAGTCGGCTCCGGCGACGAGGAACGGCCAGTCGAGCACGGGGTGGAACGGGCGGTCGAGCACCGCCGAGAAGCCCAGGCTGATGATCTTCAGGATGGTCAGCACGCCGAGCAGGACCCCGGCCACCGGGACGGCGACGCGCCGGAACCGGGTCGGCAGCAGCACGGCCAGCGCGACGGCGGCCAGGCCGTCGATCGGGATGCGCAGCAACGCCGCCGGGGTCAGCCGCCCCAGCTCGTTCGGCACGACGAGCAGCGCCAGCAGGAGCACCACCGCCGCCCCGAGCAGCACCTTTCGTATCCTGCGCGGAGGCGCGGGCGCCGGGACGTCGGTTGCCTCGCTGACCCGTGGTGCGTCGAGCATCAGCGGGCCGGGCGGAGCTGGAGGGTGTGCGCGGCGTGGCGGGCCTTGGTGGCCAGGTAGCCGGCATTGGCTGGGGACAGGTGCACGGCGGTGGGCACGCGTTCGGTCACCGCGACCCCCAGGCGGGTGAGCTGTTCGGCCTTGTCGGGGTTGTTGGACAGCAGCGCGACGCGGGACACGTCGAGGGCGTGCAGCATCTGCGCGGCGACCGTGTAGTCGCGGGCGTCCTCGTCGTGGCCGAGGGCGACGTTGGCCTCGTAGGTGTCCAGGCCGGTGTCCTGTAGCGCATAGGCCTCCATCTTGGCGTACAGGCCGATGCCGCGTCCCTCCTGCCGCAGGTACAGCAGGAATCCTCCGGCGATCGTGATGCGCTCGGCGGCTTCGCGCAGCTGCGGGCCGCAGTCGCAGCGCTGGCTGCCGAACACGTCGCCGGTCAGGCACTCGCTGTGCGGGCGCACCAGCGGCACGGGCAGGTCGTCGGCGTCGCGGCGCAGGGTCGTGGCGTGGTCGCCGAGGCCGATGGCCAGGTGCTCGCGGCCGTCGACGAGCCCGGTGAACGTGACGACCCGCGCTGTGGTGCTGTAGCCGTCGGGGAACCGCAGCGGGACCTGGACCTGCGTACGCACTGTCGCCGGGGGCAGCATGGCGGTCACCGGCCTTCGGAGTCGGCGCTGTCGAACCGGGGCGACAGCGCGTAGCGCAGCAGCACGACGTCGCCGATCTGCTGGACGTCGGCGAGTTTCGCGCGCCGTCCGGGGTTGAAGGGGAAGTCGCCGTCGTTGACGAAGCGGCTGGCGCGGGAGTCGCCGACGAAGAACGGCGCGACGACCAGGTGCAGCTCGTCGGCGAGGTCGGCGGTCAGGAACTGGGTGTGGATGGTGCCGCCGCCCTCGACCATCAGGCGGCATACGCCGCGCTCGTACAGGTCCTCGGTGACGTGGCGCAGGTCGACGGGCAGGCCGCCGTCGACGACGGTCGCGACGCCGTCGAGCAGGGTGCGGGCGTGCGCGACGCGCGGGGTGGCGCAGTAGACGATCTTCTCGGCGTCGCCGGCGGTGAAGAACGCGGCCGTGGGGTCGAGTTTGGCCTTCTCGGTGACGGTCACCTTGATCGGGCACTCGGGCAGGCCCTGGGCCGTGCGGGCGTCGCGGCGGGCCTGCGTGCGGACCATCAGGCGCGGGTTGTCGCGGCGCACCGTACGCGCGCCGACCAGGATCGCGTCGCAGGATGCGCGGACCGCGTCGACCCGGTCGAAGTCGGCGGCGTTGGACAGCAGCAGCCGCTCGTCGGTCGCGCCGTCGAGGTAGCCGTCGATCGACATGCTGCAGCTGAGCAGGACGTACGGGCGCTCACGCATGCTTGCTCCTGGTCCGTGCCAGCAGGACGGCGGCGCCGGGCAGCGCGGCGACCAAGCCCAGCACGCCGTACGTGACGGCCGCCGCGACGCCCTGCGTGGAGGTCATGCCGGCGGCGGCGAACGCCCAGGCGGCGACGCCCTCGCGGGGTCCCCAGCCGGCGATGTTCAGCGGCAGCGCCATGGCCAGCAGGGCCAGCTGCGTCAGCGGCACCAGCAGGGTCACCGGCGCGTCCGAGCCCGCGGTGCGGGCCGCGATGACGAACATGATCAGCTGTCCGGCCACGACGACCGCCGAGGCGAATCCGATGCCGACCCAGCGCCGCCGGGTGAGCAGCACCTCACGCACATCGGCGTACGCGGTGCGCAGCGCGGCCGCCCAGCGGGCCGACCGGCCACGGGCCAGGGCCCGGACGCCGAGCGCGACGGCCAGCGCGGTCGCCGCGACGACGGCGACGACCAGCGGCATGCGGTCGCGGACCGGGGACGGGAGCACCAGCAGCATCAGCAGCGAGGCGGCGATCTGCACGGTCAGCCCGATGGTGCGCTCCAGCACGACGGCCCGCACGGCCAGGCGCACGTCGCTGATGTCGAGGCCGTGGCGCACCGCGCGGTGCACGTCGCCGACGACCCCGCCGGGCAGCGTCGTGTTGAGGAACAGCGAGCGGTAGTACGCCTTGACGGCCTGGAGCAGCGGCAGGCGCACGCCGAGGCCCTCGGCGACGAGGCTCCACCGCCAGGCGCAGCACACGGTGCTCAGCGCGCCGAGGCCGAGCGCGGCCAGCAGCGCGGGCCGGTCGACCAGGCGGACGCCGTCGAGGAACGGCCCTGTGCCGACCTGCCACACCAGCAGCGCGAGGATGAGCACTCCGGCGGCGGCGCGCGCCCAGGCCCCGAGGCGTCCCGCGGCACGGCCCGAAGGCCGCGGGCGGACCCCTGTCACGGCACGGTGCAACGCGACCTCCTGTCCAGAAACTTCTTCCTTTCTAGAGGCATCGTCCCCGCGTGTCTGTGGATTTATACACACAGCGCCGTCATCGGGCCAGCGGGGAGAGCGCCGCGCCGACCTGATCGGCGGTGTGGGCCCAGCCGGTGAGCCCGCCGCGCCGCGCCTGGGCCGCCTGCCGGAGCCGTTCGCGCAGCCCGGGGTCGGTGAGCCAGCGGCGCAGCGCGTCGGCGAGCGCCGCGCTGTCGGGCGGGACGAGCAGGCCCGGCACGGTGCCGTCCGGGGCCGCGCCGAGCGCCTCCGGCAGGCCCTGCACGTCGGTGGCCAGCACGGGGATGCCCCGAGCCAGCGCTTCGGTGACGACCATGCCATAGCTCTCCCCGTGCGAGGGCAGCACGAGCAGGTCCGCCGCGTCGTATGCCGCGTCCAGCCCGCCTCCCGTGCGCACGCCCGCGAAGGTGATCCGGTCGGCGACCGGGTGGGCCCGCAGGCGTGCCGCGTACGCCGGGTCGCGCTCCGGCGAGCCGACGAGCACGCAGCTCCAGGGTAACCCGGTGAGCGTGTCCAGGGCGTCGAGAAGCAGGTCGTGGCCCTTGTGTGGGGCGAGCGCGGCCACGCAGAGCAGCCGCGTCCCGGCCGCTGTGGCGGGGGCCGGGGGAGCGGGGTCGACGCCGGGCGGGGCCGCGTGGACGTGGGCGGGCGGCAGGGCGTACGCCTCGATGGCCCGCCGGCGGCACCAGTGGCTGGTGGTGACGACGGCGGCCGCGCCCCGCAGCACCCGGGCCTCACCGGGCCGCAGGTCCGGGTCGGCGTCACCGAACAGCATGTGCGCGAGCACGACGGGCCGCAGCCGGGGCGTGCACGCGGCGAGCACGTCCGGCGCGGCGACGGCCACGAGCCCGTCGAGCAGCACGACCGCGCCGTCGGGCAGCGTCGCCAGCACCCCGGCGAGCCGGTCCAGGTCGGTCGCCGTGGGATACGGCCACGCGCCGGGCACCGGGTGTTCGTGCACGGTCCAGCCGGACGCGGCCAGGCCGTCGCAGACCCGCCGGTCGTAGACGTTGCCGCCGCTCGGCGCGGCCGGATCGTCCACGCCGCCCGGCAGGACGACGTGGACGGCGTTCACCGGCCGCCCCATGCGGATCTTGTGCGCTCGGGGCTGCGGGGGCGACCCGAATCGCACGAGATCCGGATTCGCGTGCTCACAGGGGCCGTTCGTAGCTCGCCCAGGCGATGTGCGACTCGTGCAGCGTCACCGCGATGCCGGACAGGCCGCGCGCGTTGTCGCCGAACGCGCCCGCGTGCACGCGGGCCGCCAGCCGGTCCGCGATGACCTGGGCCAGCTTCTCGGTCGTGGTGTTGACGCCCGCGAACGCCGGGTCGTCGTCGAGGTTGCGCAGGTTCAGCGCGCCGACGATCGTGTTCAGCTCCTGCGACGCGGCGGCGATGTCGACCACGATGTCGTCGGCGTCGAGTGCGGCGCGCTTGAACGTCGCGTCGACGACGAACGTCGCGCCGTGCAGGCGCTGCGCGGGGCCGAAGACCTCGCCCCGGAAACTGTGGGCGATCATCATGTGGTCGCGGACCGTCACGCTGAACATGGTCACTCTCCGTCGTAGCTGATGGTGTGGCACAGGGCGGGCAGGGTGCCGTCGGCGAGGCCGGACAGCACCTCGGGTAGGCGGTCGAAGCGGGACTCGCCGGACAGCAGCGCGTCGAAGGCCGGGTCGCGCAGCAGGTCCAGGGCGATGGCGAGCCGGTCGGTGTAGGAGCGGCGCGCGGCGCGGGCCGGGGAGACCGTGCCGACCTGGCTGGCACGGATGCTCAGCCGTCCGGAGTGGAAGGCGCCGCCCAGGGACAGGCTCACCGCGCGGTCGCCGTACCAGCTCAGCTCGACGACGGTGCCCTCCGGGGCGAGCAGGTCCAGGGCGCGTTGCAGCCCGGCGGCGCTGGCGGAGGCGTGGAAGACCAGGTCGCAGCCGCCCTCGGCGGCCTCGGGCGAGGTGAACGCGACGCCGAGCGCCGCCGCGACCGCAGCCCGCTGCGGGTCGAGGTCGACCAGTCGCACCGAGACTCCGGGGAAGCGGGCCAGCAGCGCCGCGACGCAGCAGCCGACCATGCCCGCGCCCAGCACCGCGATCCGGTCGCCGACCAGCGGCGCGCCGTCCCACAGGGCGTTGACCGCGGTCTCCACGGTGCCCGCGAGCACGGCGCGGCGGGCGGGCACGCCGTCGGGGACGGGCACCACGGCCGAGGCCGGGACGACGAAGCGGGTCTGGTGCGGGTACAGGCAGAACACGGTGCGGCCGAGCAGCTCCGGTGGGCCCTGCTCGACGACGCCGACGTTGAGGTAGCCGTACTTCACCGGGCCGGGGAAGTCGCCCTCCTGGAACGGGGCACGCATCACGGCGTACTGGTTCGGCGGCACCTCGCCCCGGAAGACCAGCGTCTCGGTGCCCCGGCTCACGCCCGTGTGGACGGTGCGCACCAGCACCTCACCGGGGCCCGGAGCAGGCAGTGCGACACGGCGGATCTCGCCCGCGCCGGGCGAGGCGGTCCAGAAGGCACGCGCGTAGGATGCCATCGGCTTCCTCTCCTCGATCACGGTCGAACCTAACGGAGGTACGGTGCCGCCGGTGAGACCGGGCCCGGTGATCGGGCTGTTCCTCCAGTTCGCCATGCTCGCGCTGCTGTCGGCGGCGGTCGGCCTCGGACACGCCGGATGGGCGGCCGGGATCGCGTACGCCGTCGGATCGGGCGCGCTGCTCACCCGTGCCATGCACACTGCGGGACTGGTCGCGTTCGGACCCGCAGACCTGGTCACGCAGACCCGCGCGGCGCTCGTCGGCTGCGTCACGGCGCTGACCGCCGTCTCGTTCACCGGTGACGTGCCGGTGCCGGTGCTGGTCGGGATCACGGTCGTGGCGCTGGTGCTCGACGCCGTCGACGGCAAGGTCGCCCGGAGCACCGCCACCGCCTCGGCGTTCGGCGCGCGGTTCGACATGGAGGTCGACGCGTTCCTGATCCTGGTGCTGAGCTGCTACGTCGCCCCGTCGGCCGGGTGGTGGGTGCTGGCGATCGGCGCGATGCGCTACGTCTACGTCGTGGCGACCTGGCTGCTCCCGTGGCTGCGCGCCCCGCTGTTCACGCGGTACTGGCGCAAGGTGGTGGCCGCGATCCAGGGCATCGTCCTGGTGGCCGCCGCCGCGGACGTGCTGCCCCGGCCACTGGTCGCCGTCGCGCTCGCGGGCGCGCTCGCCCTGCTCACCGAGTCCTTCGGCCGCGACGTGGTCTACCTCTGGCGACGCCGCGCCGGAGCGCTACCGCAGGCGCGCGTAGACGTCGCCGGATCGGCCGAGGGGACGGAAGCGCTGGTCCAGAAGCTGTAGCAGGTCGGCTGCGGTCAGCCACCGCTCGGCCGCGAAGCGCATGGTCTCGACGGGGGCGTAGTTGTACTCGTACCCGCCCGCGCGTGCGCCGAGCTGCTCCACGAGGTCCAGCACGGTGAGCGCGGCGTCGTGGGCGAACGGCAGGTACTCGAAGGACAGGGCGCGCAGCGGCCGGGACAGGCCCCGCAGCACGTCCGCTTCGAAACCCTCGACGTCGATCTTGCAGAAGGCCGGTTCGCCGTGCGTCGCGATGAGATCGTCCAGGGTGACCACCTCGACCTCGACCGCGCGGTCCCAGCGGACGTCGGCGAACCGGTCGTCGGCGGCGGTCACCGACGCGATCCACTCGTGCGACAGCGAGGACACCGTCGGCGTCGCCGACGACAGCGCCAGCGACGCCGTACCCGGCCGTGCCCCGACCGCCGTGGGCAGGATGACCACCCCCGGATCGCGCCCGAAGAACAGCCGCAGGGCCCGCAGGCAGTCCGGCTGCGGCTCGATCGCCACCACCCGCGCCCCGAGCCGCCGCCACGGCCGCACCCGGCTCCCCACGTGCGCCCCCACATCGAACGCCAGGTCCCCGGCCCCCAGGAACTGCCCGTAGAACCGCCGCATCCGCCGATGCCGCCCCGGAATCCCGTGATACATCACGAGAGACCGCCCCATCCCCCAAACCCGCTTGAGCATGGCCGACCTTAACCCCGAAAGAAAAGGGAAGGGCACCTTCACATCGCGATAGGCAGTGCGAGGCGCCCTTCCCCACCTCGGCGGTGCCTCGGAGCAGGGGCGGGCCGAGGTAATCCGCTCGTCGGGCGGGTCGGCGGGTGGGATCGTGGGGCCGTGATCGAGTTCCCCGACCGGATGCGGCGGACCGCGCTGAGCAGAGGGGCGGCGGGCCGGGAGTGGCTGGCGGCGCTGCCGGAACGGCTCGCGTACCTGTGCGAGGCCTGGTCGCTGAGGCCTGGGGCGGTGCTGGACGGCGGGTCGGCGGCGCTGGTGGTGCTGGCGCGCAGGGGCGACGGCACCGATGCGGTGCTGCGGCTCGGGCCGCCTGGGGACGGGTTCGCGGGGCAGGTGCGCACCATCGGGGTGGCAGGCGGGCACGGGTACGTCCGGCTGTACGCCCACGATCTCGAACGTGACGCCGCGCTGCTGGAAGCGCTCGGCCCGGCGCTGGGGACCACCGCGCGCTCGGCCGAGCACGCGCTCGACGTGCTGGCCGCGACGCTGCGGCAGGCGTGGCTCGTGCCACGGCCGCCGGACGCGGCCGTGCCGCCGGGGACGGACAAGGCCAGCACGCTCGCCAAGCTGATCATCGAGCTGTGGCCGCAGACCGGCCGTCCCTGCCCGGCCGAGGTTGCCGAGCGTGCCGTCGGGTACGCCCGCCGCCGCGCGGCCGCCTTCGACCTGGACGGCAGCGTGGTCTGCCACGGTGATCCGCACCCGGACAACGCGCTCGCGGTGCTGACGCCCCGGCCCGGCGCGGAGTCGGGGTATGTCTTCGTCGACCCGGACGGCTTCCTCTGCGACCCGGCGTACGACCTGGGGGTCGCGGTGCGCGGCTGGACGGATGAGGTGCTCGCGGCGGCGGACCCGGTCGGGCTGGTACGGGACTACTGCGCACGGCTGGCGGCGGCGACCGGAGTGGACGAGCAGGCGATCTGGGAGTGGGGCTTCACTGAGCGCGTCTCGTCGGGCCTCTACATGATCCGGTACGGCGCACCGGCCGAGGGGCGCGAGTACCTCGTGTCGGCCGCCCGGCTGCTCGGCTGAGGCGGCGCCGGGCGGGGCGGCGGAGCACGGCGGGGGCGCGGGTCGCGTCGGGCGCGGCTGGAGATCGCTGTTTCGTGTCAGAACGTTGGGCGACACCGCACCTTTTGACCCGAAACGACGATCATGAAAGGGGAGGGGGCGGAAAGATCTTGCGTAGGGGGCGTCGTGCCGTTTCGGGGCGGATGCGTTGACTTCGATGAAAGTTCTTGTGAATATTGCGGCAAGGTTTCAGGGTGGTTTCGAGCCGTGTCTCCTGTTCCGCTGCGCGACGATCCGTCCCCCTCGTACGTCCGGAGTGTTCTCATGCAACGACGCAGACTTCTCCCTCTGGCGCTGGCGGCGGTTCTGGCCGCCATGCTGCCTGTCCCGATCGCCAGCCCCGCCGCGGCGGCGCCGTCGGGCAGCAAGGACGTGATCGTCCAGCTGTTCGAGTGGAACTGGCCCTCGGTCGCGGCCGAGTGCACCAGCTTCCTCGGCCCGCGCGGCTACGGCTACGTGCAGGTGTCCCCGCCCCAGGAGCACGTGCGCGGCCAGCAGTGGTGGGTCGCGTACCAGCCGGTCAGCTACCGGGTCGAGTCCCGCAAGGGCACCCGCGCCCAGTTCCAGTCGATGGTCACGACCTGCCACAACGCGGGCGTGAAGGTCATCGTCGACGCGGTGGTCAACCACATGACCGGCGTCGGCTCGGGCACCGGCTGGGCGGGCTCGACGTACACGTCGTACACCTACCCGGGCAGCTACCAGACGCAGGACTTCCACCACTGCGGGCGCAACGGCAACGACGACATCGTCAACTACGGCGACCGCTACGAGGTGCAGAACTGCGAGCTGGTCAACCTCGCCGACCTGAAGACCGAGAGCGACTACGTGCGTACGAAGCTCGCCGGTTACCTCAACGACCTGCTGACCCTCGGCGTGGACGGGTTCCGCTGGGACGCCAGCAAGCACATGCCCGCCGCCGACATCGCCGCGATCAAGGGCAAGCTGTCGCGTTCGGTCTACCACGTGCAGGAGGTCATCTACGGCGGGGGCGAGCCGGTCCAGCCGACCGAGTACACCGGCAACGGCGACGTGCACGAGTTCCGCTACGGCAAGGACCTGGGCCGGGTGTTCCGGCACGAGAGGCTGTCGTACCTGAAGAACTTCGGCGAGCCGTGGGGGCACATCGCCACCGCCAAGGGCGCCGTGTTCGTCGACAACCACGACACCCAGCGCGAGGGTGGCGACATCCTCACCTACAAGGACAACGGCGCCTACGCGCTCGCGAACGCGTTCATGCTGGCCTGGCCGTACGGGTCGCCGACGGTGATGAGCAGTTACGAGTTCAGCAACAAGGACCAGGGTCCGCCGTCGGACGCCAACGGCAAGACGAACAACGCGACGTGTTTCGCGGGCGGCTGGCGGTGCGAGCACCGCTGGCAGGCCATCGCGAACATGGTCGGCTTCCACAACGCGGTCAAGGGCACCACGGTCGTGAACTGGTACGACAACGGCAACAACCACATCGCGTTCGGCCGCAACGGCAAGGGCTACCTGACGATCAACGACGAGGACGGGGCGGTCAACGGGCGGTCGTACCAGACCAACCTGCCCGCGGGCCGCTACTGCGACGTGATCCACGGGGAGAAGAGCGGCTCCACCTGCACCGGCCCGGTGATCACGGTCGACGCGAACGGCTGGTTCGTCGCCAACGTGGCCGCCCACGACGCCATCGCCATCCACGCCAACGCCAAGATCTAGTACGCCTCCTTGATCGCTCGACCTGCCCCATCCGGGTGGTCTTCCGCCCGGGTGCCGGGCAAGTCGAGCGATCTTGGCCGAGGCCGGGCCGGGCGTGGCACGCTGGACGGCATGGACGAGGCCGCTGACGTCGGACTGTTCGGCCCCGGGTCGGTGACCTGGCGGGTCCATGGCGAGCCGGTGCTCTGGGTGGCCGGGGTGCGCTCGCTGTTCCTGCAGGCCCTGCACCCGCGGGCCATCGCCGGGGTGGTGCAGAACTCCAGCTACAAGGTCGAGCCGTGGGGCCGCCTGATGCGCACCGCCGACTACGTCGGCACCGTCATCTTCGGCACCACCGCCCAGGCCCGCGCCGCCGGGCGGCGTATCCGGGGCGTGCACGCCCGGATGCGGGCGACCGACCGGCACACCGGCGAGACGTACCGCATCGACGAACCCGAGCTGCTGCGCTGGGTGCACGTCACCGAGGTCGAGTCGTTCGTCAGCACGGCCCGCCGGGCGGGTCTGGCGCTGAGCGCCGCCGACGTCGACGGGTACTACACCGAGCAGCGCCGCGCCGCCAAGCTGGTCGGGCTGGACCCGGACACGGTGCCGGGCACGGCGGCCGAGGTCGACGCGTACTACCGGCGGATGCGCCCCCAGCTTGCGCTGACCCGCGAAGCCCTGGACACGCTGTTCTTCCTGATGGTGCCGCCGCTGCCGTGGCACCTCGGGCTGACCCCGGCCCGGCTGGTCTACACGGGCCTGGCCGCGACCGCCTTCTCCCTGCAGCCGGGCTGGGCCCGCCGCGTCTACGGCACCCTGGGCCTGCCCACGACCGACCTGTCCGCCTCGGTCTCGGTCCGCGCGCTGCGCCTGACCATGCGCGCCCTGCCCGAGCGTTTCCAGCACGGCCCCATCTACCGCGAGGCCATGGCCCGCGCCGCCCTGGCCGCCTGACCCACCCCGCCGCCGTCAGGGCCAGGCCGGGGACGGGGGCTGGAGCTGCTGGGCGGCGGGGGAGACGCGGGGGTCGCCGGCGCGGAAGGCGTGCCACCAGCGGCTGCCGTCGGCGGCGAAGGAGGTCAGCGGGACCGTCGAGCCGTCGGCGCGTTCGACCGCCAGGCGCTCGAAGTGGATGTCGCCCTCGATGCAGTACGCCATGTCGCCGCCCGGCTCCTCGCGGCCGCACTCGCTGAACCAGTACATGCTGTGCGCGGCGCGGCCGGTCGCGGCGAGCACCAGGCTGACCGTGGCGGGCCAGGACCGGGTGAGCTCGGGGTCGTCGAGGAAGCTCCACCCGTACATCGGGTTCGACCAGCCGGCCGAGGCGAGGAACGCGTCGGCGGCCGCGGCGTCGGGCAGTTCGATGGCGTGGCCGTAGTCGCGGCTGTGCGACCGGTCCGCGCGCAGCAGCACCCGCATCAGGCGTACGCCGGTGAACACCAGGGCCCGGCGGGTGTCCGGGTCGGCCGGGCCGTGTTCGGGCAGCGCGAGCACGTGCAGCAGCAGGCGCACCGTACGGCCGGGCCAGTTCACCCGCAGGCCCACCACATCGGACTCGTTGAGCGCCGTGTTGCACCCGGCGAGCAGGGAACGATCGTGGAGCATGGCGCCATCATCGCGCAGCGATCGACCCGAGCGCACCGTCCCGGCTGCCCGGATCGGCCCCGTCGGTCAGCCGAACGGGGCGGTCCGGTCGGCACCCGCAGTGGTCGCCCTGAGCCGCGGATGGCCCTAAGGTGGCGGCATGCGAGTGAGGGGATACGCGCCCGCCACCCCGTGCTGGGCCGAGTACATGACCGCGGACCCGGCCGGGGCGTCGGCGTTCTACAGCGGGTTGTTCGGATGGACGCCAGGTGAGGTGTTCGCGCTCGACGGCCGTGCCGTCGCGGGAATGCTGCCGGGTGAGCCCGGCCGGCCGTCGACGTGGCTGTGCTACGTGTCGGCGCTCGCCGCCGAGGACGGCGTGGCGGCGGTGCTCGACGCCGGCGGCTCGGTGCTGGTCCCGGCACACGACCGCGGCCCGCGCGGGCGGGCGGCACTGGTCGCCGACAGCGCGGGCGCGGTCTTCGGGCTGTGGCAGCGCGGCACGTCCGGTGGTGCGGAGGCGGCTGCCGAGCCTGCCACGATGTGCTGGACCGAGGTCGTGACCTGGGACGAGGCGACCGCGGTCGCCTTCTACGGCAGGGCGTTCAACTGGTCGGAGCGCAAGAGTGAGATCGCCGAGGGCGTCGACCACATCGAGTGGTTCGTTGAGAGCCGCACGGTCGGCGGGCTGTCCGTGATGGACGAGCGTTACCCGGCCGGAACCCCGTCGCACTGGCGGGTCACCTTCGAGGTCGAGGACTGCGCCGCGACGATCGCGCGCTGCGTCGAGCTCGGCGGGGCGGTGCTCACCGGGCCGCTGGACCTGCCGGTGGGGCACTACGCGATGCTGGCCGACCCGCAGGGGGCCACGTTCGGCGTGATCGCGCTGTCCGACGCGATCCTGGACACCCGGGTGTGATCCGGGTGCGCCCCACGGCGGGGGCGCACCCGGATCGCCGGTTCACCAGTTGGTCGAGCCCGCGACCACCGGCCACGGCTTCCACCACGGCTTGATCAGGTAGGCGACGCCACCCGAGCCGGAGGCCACCGTGCCGTTCGCGCGGTAGCGCTTGGTACGCAGCCAGATCTGCTCGAACTGCTCACGCGGGTAGATGTTGCGGACCGCGTCGTTGCTCGACGACGCCGGGTCGTTGATGATCACGTCGCCGTCGGCGGTGAAGCCGACGATGACGAACAGGTGCCCGGACGTGCCGTAGCCCGCCCCGTCCAGCTCCGTGGACAGGAACGACTGGCTGGTGATCACCGGGATGCCGGCCTTGATGAAGCGCTCCGCCTCGTCGAGGGAGTGCAGGCGGGTCACCTTGGCGTCCAGGCCCGGGAACGACGCGGCGTACGCCGTGTTGAAGGGCCAGTTGCCCGCGCCCTCGTAGGCGTAGTCGTAGGTCATCCGGGCCGCGTGGTCGACCTGCGGGTCGGCGTAGGACGGGTCGACCCAGGAGGTGTCCTGCGCCGACGGGCCCCGGCCGTAGTACTCGACGACCATCGAGGTCGACGTCGGCGAGCACCAGGCCTCGCCGCCGCCGTCGTACTCCGGGTACTCCCCGGTGTGGATGTTCTGCGAGAAGCGCGGCACGGCCAGCTCGGTGCCCCAGGCGATGCCGCCCGCGCTCGGGGTGACGGTGAACCGGTCCGGCACGTTGGAGCTCATCGCGCCGAGCATCCACACCCGCGGCGAGCGCCACTGGCCCGGTGCCCGGTACAGGGTCAGGCGCAGCTGGTAGGCGTGCAGCAGCACGCCGTTGTCGGCGTCGTCGATGGAGAAGGTGTCGGTCCAGATCGTCGACCAGGGGTCACCCTGGCCGTCGACGGTGGTGCGCTTGATGTCGCCGTCGCCGGACGCCCAGCGGCCCATGGTGTACCAGGGCGTCTGCCCGCCGGTGTTGTAGGTGCCCTGCATCTCGACCTGGATCCAGGTGCCCGCCGGGGTGTCGGCGTTCCACGAGGCGACCAGTTCGGTGGCGTCGAAGCCGACCTCGGTCACCGGCGAGGTCCAGGTGGAGTAGTTCCAGCTCTTGGTGACGCCGGTGTACGGATCGGCGTAGTCGGCCGTGCCGGCCGGCAGCAGCATGGTGATCCCGGTGCGCACGCCGGGGATGGCCAGGGTGCCCTGGTGGGTGCCCTGGCGCCAGTCGGCGTAACGGGACCACTCCTGGAAGGTGACCTGCTCGTCGTGCGTGGGCGGCGCGGCCGCGGCGGGCGCGCCGGCGGCGGCGGACAGCGCCGCGAGGCTGAGCGCGGTGAGGCCGGCGACGACGGCCGCCCGCAGGCGTGATCTGGCCATGGATACTCCGCGGAAGTGGGGGATGGACATTCACCCGCCACTATCGCCCTTGAAGTTAACTTTCGCCAGACCCTAGTTGTCCGAAGATTTCTTCATTCGGTACGCGGGGGCGGCCGCGATCAGGCGGTCGCGTTGGCGACCGAGGGCTCCGGGGCCTCCTCCTGGGGCGCGCCCGTCCTCCGCCTGCGGCGGCGCAGCAGCCAGCTCACCGCGCCGACGAGGCTGGTGACCACGGCCGACCAGGTGCCCCAGTGGGTGAGCACCTGCCACGCGGTGAACGCCATCGTGCGGCGCACCTGCACCGTCAGCGCCACCTCGTGCGTGATGACGTGCCCGTTGCTCAAGGGCACCTCCAGGTATGCGGTGAGCAGCAGCTTGTCGGTCGGCTGCTTCGGATGCACCAGCCAGGTCCACAGCATCTGCACGTCGCTGCCGGTGGTGGCGTTGACCGACTCCGACGGCGTGATCTCCACGTCCTCGGCGTTGCCGCGCAGCGTCGCCTTGACCGTGGGACCGACCTCGACGGGCCCGGCCGCGGTCTTCCGGGTGCCCTCCAGCATCGCGTTGATCTTCTGGGTCAGCTTCTCGCCCTCGCCGACCGCCAGCCCGATCCGCTGCGTCTGCTCCACGTCGAGCGCCGCGGGCGCCTGCCAGTAGGCCTGCCGGGTGACCAGCTCCCGGGCCGCGTTGTCGACGTCCTTGAAAGCCCCCGAGCCGGGAGCCACCTGGCCGGGGGAGGGCATCTGGGTGGAGTCGTCGCCCGATCCGCTCGCGCAGGCGGCCAGTACGGCGACGGCGGCGGCGGTGGCCACGGCCAGCAGCGCTCGCGTTCCGATGTGCATGGTGAACGGCTCCTCCCCGAAGAATCCGTCACATCATGGCATCCGTCGATAACGCCGAGGTCACCTCACGGCCGCTGCTCGCGCACTCTCGACCGCAACGCGTCGATGCTCTGCTCGGGCAGCCCGGCTCCGGTCAGGTATGCCCGCACCGAGCCGTGCCGCTCGCGCAACTGCGCCAGGAAGGTGCGCATCACCTCGGCGGGCGTGCTGGCCAGGTACGGCTCCAGCGGGCCCTTGTCCGGCCGGTGCTGCCGCTGCCAGGCGAGGTAGCGCTCCATACCCTGCTCGGTCAGCTCGTAGTCGGCGGCGATGTCCGCATCGGACACCCCCGCCAGCTCCAGCACCAGGGCGATCACCACGCCGGTGCGGTCCCGGCCGCCCCAGCAGTGCACGACCACCGGCCCCTCGGCGGCTGCGATCAGCGCGATCGCCCGCGCGATGTCGGCCGCCGCGTGCTCGGCGGTCTCGTGGTAGCGCGCCAGCAGGAACGCCACCACGCCCGCCTCGGCGGAGTAGTCCTCGGCCCGCCACACCGGGTTGTTCAGCGGCACGTTGTGCCAGTCCTCGCAGCACCAGGCGGGGGCCCGCCCGAAGCGCTCCAGCTCCACCGGATGCCGCAGGTCGATCACGGTACGCACCCCGAACCGCGCGAACCGCTCCCGGTCGGCCTCGCCCAGCGCGGTCAGCGTGTCTGACCGGAACAGCACCCCCCGGCGCACCTCGCCCCCGTCGGTGGTGGCCAGCCCGCCCACGTCCCGGAAGTTGAACAGCGGACTGTCGAAGTCCACCAGCCGCGACCGCTCGCTCATGCTTCCAGCAGCCGATCGCGCAGCCGGGCCACCCGGTCGCGGTGCAGGCCCGCACTTACCAGGTACTCGGTCACCGAGCCGTGGTGGCGGCGCAGCCCCTGCAGGGTCATCAGCATCGCCTCAGCCGGGGTGTACGTGAAGAACGGCGGCGTGGCGACGTCGTTCTCGTTCGGGAAGGCCGTACGCACCCACTGGCTGAACATCGGGGCGCTGCGCTCGGTCAGCGCGTAGTCGTAGGCGATCTGCTCGTCGGGCACGCCCAGCAGGTCCAGGGTCAGCGCCACGATCAGGCCGGTGCGGTCCTTGCCCGCCACGCAGTGCACCACGGTCGGGCCGTGGTCGTCGTCGGTGAGCATGCCGATCACCCGCGCGATGTCGGCCCTGCCGTGATACGCCAGCTCCAGGTAGCGTTCCGCCAGCCAGCGCGGGACACCGATCTCCGCGGTGTAGGTGGAGTGGTCCCAGAGCGGATGTTCGAGGTGGTTGTGCCGCCACACCACCCGCGTCCACTCCGGCACCCGGCCCATCGAGGCGACCTCGGCGGGCCGGCGCAGGTCGATCACGGTGCGGATGCCGAGCGCCGTGAACGCGTCGCGGTCCTCGGCGCCCAGCCTGCTGAGCGTGTCGGACCGGTACACCGTGCGCCGGCGTACGGTGCGGCCGTCGACGGTGGTCAGGCCGCCGAGGTCACGGAAGTTGAAGACGGCGGCGAAGGCGATGCTGCGCTCAACGGGCGTGGTGGTCACCCCGATACCGTAATCAAGGTCACGCGGCGCGGTGTAGCGCGACCGCATCACATCCTCGATCGGGTCAGCCGAGTTGAACCGAACGTTTGGCCAGGCCCATCCAGAAGCCGTCGATGACCGTACGCTGCGAGGACAGGTCCGCCTCGCCCGCGCCCAGAGTGACGAACAGCGGCGCGAAGTGCTCGGTGCGCGGGTGCGCCATCACGCCGGACGGCGCCTTGTGCAGGAAGTCGAGCAGCCCGTCGATGTCGCCGCCGTCCAGCGCCTGCCTGCCCCAGTCGTCGAACTCCGCCGACCAGCCCTGCACCGGCGCGTCGAAGCCCAGGTGCAGGTACGGCATCGCGGCCCGCAGGTTGTGCGTGAAGAAACCGCTGCCGACGATGAGCACGCCCTCGTCGCGCAGCGGCGCGAGCTTGCGGCCGATCTCCATCAGCCGCCGCGGGTCGAGCGTGGGCATGGAGATCTGCAGCACCGGCACGTCGGCCTCGGGGAACATCTCGACCAGCGGCACGTACGCGCCGTGGTCCAGCCCCCGGTCAGGCACGTCGGCCACCGGCGTGTCCGGCCCGCGCAGCAGCGCGCGCACCTTCGCGGCCAGCTCGGGAGCGCCCGGGGCCGGGTACTTCACCTCGTAGTAATGCTGCGCGAAGCCGCCGAAGTCGTAGTAGAGCGGCACGGTGCTGGTGGCGCCGATGGCCAGCGGGGCGTTCTCCCAGTGCGCGGAGACGACCAGGATCGCGGTCGGCCGGGGCAGGTCACCGGACCAGTCCGCCAGTTGCCGGGTCCACAGCGGGTCGTCGGCCAGCGGCGGCGCGCCGTGACTGAGGTAGAGCGTAGGCATGCGAGTGCTCATCCCCCGAGATTACTTGACCATTCAACTAAATGTCGAGTGGCCGCAGTCACCGCCCAGCACGCGCCGCCGGCCTCCCCCGCCCCGCCCCGCCCCGCGCCGCCCGCCTCTGCCCTGCCGCAACTCTTAAAGAGTCGCGGCGTCGACGGCGATCGGAAGGCGCGACTCTTTAAGAGTTGCGACAGGGGTGGGGGGTCTTGGGCTCGTCCCGTCGCGCAGGTCATCGGCGTGATTGGGGGGTTTGGGGGCGACACGGCTTCCCGGCATGCGGGAGCTTGCTGGTCTGGGGGCTGCGAAAGTGGGACGCTACCCAACGTGATCCGCCTCGTACTGATTATTGGCACCTAGCGCGCCGGCCGCACCTGGGCAACCAGGCCCCTCGCCGACGCGCAGACCTCCCGCGACCGCGGGGGGTCTTTTGTTTTGCACCACTTCCCGGTTCTCACGTCGGCGCCCGCCAGGCGGACGCCACACAGGAGGTCACACGACATGCAGATCTTCGACACCACGCTGCGCGACGGAGCCCAGCGCGAGGGCATCACCTACTCGGTAGCCGACAAACTCGCGGTGGCACGCCTGCTCGATCAGTTCGGGGTCGGGTTCATCGAGGGCGGGTGGCCTGGTGCGGTGCCCAAGGACACCGAGTTCTTCGAACGGGCGCGCACCGAGCTGGAGTTGCAGAACGCGGTGCTGGTCGCGTTCGGCTCGACCCGCAAGGCGGGCGTCGCGGCGGCCGACGACGCGCAGCTCGCGGGGCTGCTCGCCGCGCAGACACCGGCGGTCTGCCTGGTCGCCAAGTCCGACGTACGCCATGTCGAGCGCGCGCTGCGCACCACCCGCGAGGAGAACCTCGCCATGGTGGCCGACAGCGTGACCCACCTGCGCGGTCACGGCCGCCGGGTGTTCGTCGACTGCGAGCACTTCTTCGACGGCTTCCGCTTCGACCCGGAGTACACCGCCGCGGTGGTGCGGGCGGCGCTGGACGCGGGCGCGGAGCGGGTGGTGCTCTGCGACACCAACGGCGGCATGCTGCCCTCGCAGATCAGCAAGGCCATCGCCGACCTCGTCGCGCGGCTGGGCGTCTCGCCGGAGCTGTTCGGCATGCACGCGCAGAACGACACCGCGTGCGCCGTCGCCAACACGATCGCCGCGGTCGAGGCGGGCGTACGCCACGTGCAGGGCACCGCGAACGGCTACGGGGAGCGCCCCGGCAACGCCGACATCTTCGCCATCGTGGCGAACCTGCAGCTCAAGCTCGGTATGACCGTCCTACCGGACGGCTGCCTGGAACAGATGGCGCACGTGTCGCACGCCATCGCCGAGATCGCCAACATCGCACCCGACTCCCACCAGGCATACGTCGGGTCCGCAGCGTTCGCCCACAAGGCGGGTCTGCACGCGAGCGCGATCAAAGTCGACCCGGCCCTCTACAACCACGTGGACCCGGCCGTGGTCGGCAACGACATGACGATCCTCGTCACCGAGATGGCCGGCCGGGCCAGCATCGAGCTCAAGAGTCGCGAGCTCGGCCTGGACCTGGCCGGCCAGCCGGACACCCTGTCGAAGGTGACGCACCGGGTGAAGGAGCTGGAGGCGGCGGGCTGGTCCTTCGAGGCCGCCGACGCGTCCTTCGAGCTGCTGGTGCGCCAGTCCCTGGGTGAGCAGACGACCCCGTTCACGCTGGAGTCGTACCGGGTGATCGTCGAGCACCGCGAGGACGGCGCGGTGGTCAGCGAGGCGACCGTGAAGCTGCGGGTGCGGGGCGAGCGCGTCATCGCCACCGCGGAGGGCAACGGCCCGGTGAACGCCCTGGACCAGGCGCTGCGCCAGGCGCTGGAGCGGCACTTCCCGCAGCTGACCGGGCTGGAGCTGGCCGACTACAAGGTGCGCATCCTGGCGGGCTCGCACGGCACCGAGGCGGTCACGCGGGTGCTGGTGGAGACGGTGGACACCGACGGGCGTGACTGGACCACGGTCGGCGTGCACGAGAACGTGGTGGAGGCGAGCTGGCGGGCCCTGGTCGACGCGCTGGCGTACGGCGTCGCGGCCGCGGGCGGGGACCGCAAGGCGCGTTCGCGGCGCTGACCTGGGGGTTGGCCGGATTCGTGAAAGGATACTACGCAGTAATTGCAAGATATGTAAACTCTTGACATTGATGAGCGTGGTTGGCACAGTGCCTCGCATGTCTCGACGTTTCCCCCGCAACGCCCTCGTCCGGGCGTTCACCGTGCTGGTGATGGCGGCCATCGGATCGGTGGCCGCCATCACCGTCGGCGCGTCCCCCGCGTACGCCGACGGCTGCTACACCTGGGGCCGTTCCCTGTCCTCGGGCATGT
Organism: Catellatospora methionotrophica; assembly: GCF_011297335.1. Lineage (GTDB taxonomy): Bacteria > Actinomycetota > Actinomycetes > Mycobacteriales > Micromonosporaceae > Catellatospora > Catellatospora methionotrophica. The sequence continues at coordinate 59,792 of NZ_JAAOTJ010000006.1, forward strand.
CCGGAGAGGACGTCCGCCAGTTGCAGATCCGCGTCGCGGGCTGGCCGGGCTACAACAACACCATCGGCATCGACGGCGTCTTCGGTGGCGAGACCCGTGACGCGGTCGTCCGCTTCCAGCAGGCGTACGGCCTCGGCGCGGACGGCATCGCCGGACCGCAGACCTTCAGCAAGATCTACGCGCTGCAGGACGACGACTGCACGCCGATCCACTTCAGCTACGCCGAGCTGAACAAGTGCAACACGACCTGGGCAGGCGGCGCGGTCTCGGCCGCCACGGCCAAGTCCAACGCGCTGCGCGCGATGTGGCGCCTGGAAGCGCTCCGGCACGCCCTCGGCGACCAGGCCCTGCGCGTCACCTCCGGCTTCCGCAGCACCGCCTGCAACAACTCCGCGGGCGGCGTCTCCGGCAGCCGCCACCTCTACGGCGACGGCGTCGACCTCGGCTCCGGCCCGGCCTCCCTGTGCACCATCGGCAAGCAGGCCCGCTACCACGGCTTCACCGGCATCCTCGGCCCCGGCTACCCCGACCACTCCGACCACATCCACACCGACGCCCGCAGCGGCATCCTCTGGTCCGCCTCGCAGTGCTTCTGACCGGACCGAAGGAAGGGCACCTTCTTATCGCCATGGCGATAAGAAGGTGCCCTTCCTTCGGCTAGGGCGGCGGCGAGGGCGGCGGTAGGCTGCGCGGCACGCACCTCTGACGGCCCGGTCCGTCCGACCTGGAGGAACCCCGTGAGCGACAACCCCTACCGAGCACCGGCCCCGCCCGCGGCACCCGTCCCGGTGCAGCCCGCGGCATACGACCCGGCCGTGCCCGCCGTCGCCGCCGGGTCCGATTCTTCGCCGAACGCCCCGGCGCAGGCCAGGCGGCCGGTCGAGGCCGGGTCGGTGTGGCGGGGCATCTTCACCATGCTCGGCGCGCACGCGCTGACCATGGTGGTGGGCCTGGTCGCGGGGGTGGTGTTCGGGCGGGAGAGTGACTACGGCCCGCTGGCGGACGGGGACCAGGCCTACGTGTTCGTGGTCGTCGGCGTCTTCGCGCAGTTCATCCTGGGGATCGTCGCCCTGGTCACGGGCATCGGCGGCATCATCCGCAGGGACGGCGGCAAGGGCTCGGGCCTGCTCATCGGCTGGGTCGCGGGCATCCCGGCCAGCCTGATCGCCGGTATCGTCATCACGGCGTCACTGGCCAACATGTAGCCACCCGCGCGGACCGGTCAGGCGGTGGCGGCGGCGACGGTCAGGGTGCCGGAGTCGGCATCGAGGACCGCGCGCGTGCCCAGGGGGACTGCGGTGTGCTGGGTGCCGTGGCCGATCGGCAGGCCGCCGAGGACCGGCAGGCCCAGGTCGAGCAGGCGCTCGGTGAGCACGTCGGCGATGGTGACCGGCCAGGCGTCGGCGCAGTCGGTGAACTGGCCGACGGCGATGCCCGCGACGCCGTCGAGCGCGCCGCTGCGGCGCAGGTGGGTCAGCATCCGGTCGACGCGGTACGGGTACTCGCCGACGTCCTCGATCAGCAGGATCGCGCCGGTCAGGTCCGGCAGGTGCGGCGTCCCGAGCGTGCTGACCAGCAGCGACAGGTTGCCGCCGAGCAGCGTGCCTTCGGCGCGGCCGCCGGTGCGTACGCCATGGGTGTCCTCGGCGGGGTCGGCGGCGACGACCACCGGCTCCCCGCTCATCAGCGCGTGGCGCGCGCCGAGCGCGGTCGCCGAGTCCGCGCCCTTGTCGAACTGCGCCGCGACCGGCCCGTGCACGGTGGCCAGCCGCGCGCCGCGCCACAGTGCCAGGTGCAGGGCGGTGATGTCGGAGAATCCCATGACCACCTTCGGATCACGGCGTACGGCGTCGAGGTCGACGCGGTCGGTGATGCGCTGCGCGCCGTAGCCGCCGCGGGTGCACAGCACCGCCCTGACCTGCTCGTCGCCGAGCGCGTCGTTGAGGTCGCCGAGCCGCTCGTCGTCGGTGCCGCCGAAGTAACCGTGCCGGGCCAGCACGTGCGGGTAGACCCGGGGCGCGAGACCCCAGCCGGTCAGCACCGCCACGGCCGCCTCGACGCGCTCGGCGGGCACCGGCCCCGAGGGTGACACCAGCGCGACGGTGTCGCCGGGCCGGAGGGTCGCGGGGTGCAGCGTGGCGGTCATGGGCGCAGAGCCTAACGCCGTGCACGGAACCTTCACAAAGCCAACACCTAGTTGACCATGAAAATGCATAGCATCCCGTGCATGAAACGGTTCGTTCTGCGCGTGCTGCCCTGGGTGCTGGCGCTGCCGGCGGCGGCGTGGGCCGTGTTCCGGATCGCGGGCTGGGACGACGGTTACCCGATGGCGCAGCTGATGGCGTTCACGCCGTACGTCGCGGCGGGTGCGCTGGTGCCGCTCGCGGTGCTGCTCGGGTGGCGGCGCTGGGCGGCGGCCGGGCTGGCCGGGGTGACCGCGCTCGCGCTGGCCGTGGTGGTGCTGCCGCGCTGGTTCGCCGACGGCGACCCGACGGCCGGGGCGGCGGGCACACCGCTGCGGGTGATGAGCGCCAACGTGCTGGTGGGCTCGGCGGGGTCGGCGGAGCTGGTCGCGCTCGTGCGGGCACATCGGGTGGACGTGCTCGCGCTGCAGGAGGTGACCCCGGACTTCCTGGCGGCGGCGGACGCGGCGGGGCTGGGCGGTGAGCTGCCGTACCGGGCGGACCACTCCGTGCCCGGCGTCGAGGGCTCGGCGCTGCTGTCGCGGTATCCGTTGCGCGACGGCGGGATGCGCGTCAACCCGGGCGGGTTCCGGCAGGCGTACGCCGAGGTCGTGGTGCCGGGCGGGGGCAGTGTGCTGGTCGAGTCGGCGCACCCGCTGGCGCCCTGGGCCGACTTCGTCACGCCGCTGTGGGCGCGCGGCGTCGAGGGCCAGCCGCGGGCCACGCCGGACGGGCCGGTGCGGGTGCTGCTCGGCGACTTCAACGCCACCCTCGACCACCACCTGCTGCGCGACCTGATCGGCTCCGGTTACCGGGACGCGGCCGACGTGCTGGGGCGGGGCCTGTCCGGCACCTGGGGCCCGTACGACGGGGACCCGATCCCGCCGGTGACGCTGGACCGGGTGCTCGCCGACCGGCGGGTGGGCGTCAAGGACTTCCAGGTGCTCGAACTGCCGCACAGCGACCACCGGCCGGTGTACGCCGAGCTGGTCCTGCCCTAGCCCGCGCCGCTGTTTGAGCGAACGCTCAAGCCTGCTAGGCTAGCGTTTGATCGACCGCTCAAATATGTGGCACGGGCCGTGTTTCCTTAGGGGATCGTCCTGACTCGACACTGCCGGGCGCACCGGCAACTGTTTTGTCAGACCGGTGCGAGAAGGTCTGCGCGTCCCGCACAGTCGGGGACGCGACAGTACGGGCGGTGCCGGCCACATTGGCAACGGGGGGTGGCCGGCACCGCCCGCACGCGCGTCGGTCATGCACTGGCCCAGGATCGAGGGAGCGGCATGTCCGACACGAAGCAGCGGTTGCTCGACGGCGCCATGGAGACGCTGCGCAAGCAGGGGATCGCGGGCGTCTCGGCCCGCAACATCGCCGGGGCGGCGGGAGTCAACCAGGCGCTCGTCTTCTACCACTTCGGCAGCGTGGACGACCTGCTCGTGGCGGCGTGCACGGCCGCGACCGCCGAGCGCGTCGCGGCGTACCGGGACCGCTTCGCGACCGTCGGCTCGCTGCGTGAACTGCTCGACGTCGGCCGCGCGCTGCACGAGGAGGAGCGCGAGCTGGGCAACGTCGCCGTGCTGGCGCAGATGCTGGCCGGGGCGCAGCACGACGAGAAGCTGGCCCGGGTCACCGCCGAGGCGCTCGGCATGTGGACCACCGAGATCGAGTCGGTGCTGACCCGCGTGCTGGCGGGTTCGCCGTTCGCCGAGATGGCCGACGTGCCCGGACTGGCCGGTGCGATCTCGGCCTCGTTCGTCGGGCTGGAGCTGTACGAGGGTGTCGACCACCCCGCCGCGCAGCGCGCGATGGCGGCGCTGGAGCAGCTGGGCGCGCTGCTGGAGGTCGTCGAGGAGCTGGGGCCGGTGGCCCGCCGGGCACTGCGGAGCAAGGTCAGCAAGGCGGCCGCCCGCCGGGCTTGAGCCTGGCCGCTGAGAGGTCCCGCCGGGGCCGGGCTAACCTCGTCAGCGTGGCGACCGCACTGGTGATCGAGAACGACCCGACCGACGACCTGCGCCGACTCGGCGACTGGCTGACCGAGGCCGGGCTGGAGCTGTCCGTGCTGCGCCCGCACGCCGGGGACGCCCTGCCCGACGATCTTGAGGGCTACGCCGCGTTCGTGGTCATGGGCGGCGAGCAGGACGCGTTCGGCAGAGACGGGGTGCCCGGCGCGCCGTGGTTCCCGAAACTGGAGTCGCTGCTGCGCAAGGCGGTCAAGAACCGGGTGCCGACGCTGGCCATCTGCCTCGGCGGGCAACTGCTGGCCCAGGCCCACGGCGGCACGGTCGAGCGCTCGACCAGCGGCCCCGAGATCGGCGCGCGCCTGGTCGCGCGGCGCGACGTGGCCGAATCCGACCCGCTGTGGTGGGCGGTGCCGTTCGCGCCCGACGTGATCCAGTACCACTTCGACGAGATCACCGAGCTGCCGCTCGGTGCGACCCTGCTGGCCGCCTCGCCGCGCTACCCCCACCAGGCGTTCCGGGTCGGCGACCGGGCCTGGGGCACCCAGTTCCACATCGAGTGCGACGTCGACATGTTCGCGAACTGGGTGGAGAACAACCGGGACTGGATGACCGAGCAGGGCTGGCAGCCCGACGGGCTGATCGCCGGGGTCGAGGCCACCCAGGACGACGTGACCGAGGTATGGCAGCCGTTCGCGCGCCGCTTCGCCGAACTGGCCCTGGGCACCCTGCCCGGAGCGGGCCGCCGTGAGCTTCCGCTGCTGAGCTGAACCGTGCTGCGGCTTGGGCGGCCGGGTGCGCGCCGATAGCCTGAGCGGGTGGCGGGCATCGGGCGGTTGGCACGGTACGGCTTCACGCTGTCGGCGAACGGCCCGGACCCGACGGTGCTGCTCGGCGCGACCGGGCTGAACCTGTGGGACGCGCCCGCGCAGCGGCCGGTCGACGAGGAGGGCGCGCTCATCCTGGAGCAGCTCGGCCGGGCCGCCGACCCCGACCTGGCGCTGCGCCAGCTGCACCGGATCGCCGAGCGCGACTCCGGCGCGGACAAGGGTGTCCTGGAGCGGATCGGCGCCGACGAGGACCTGCGTATCCGGCTGCTCACCGTGCTGGGGGCGTCCTCGGCGCTGGGCGACCAGCTCGCCGCGCAGGCGGGCCAGTGGCAGGTGCTCACGCACACCGTGCCGCCGCGCTACGAGGTGCACAGCGGGCTGGCCGACGTGCCGTCGCTGCGGGCCGGTTACCAGCGCGGGCTGCTGCGCATCGCGGCGGGCGACCTCGCCGACGGCGTCGCCGTCGAGACGACGATGGCCGAGGTGACCGCGCTGGCCGACGCGACCCTGCGGGCGGCGTACCGAATCGCGCTGGGGCGGGTCGGCGACCAGCGGCCCCGGCTGGCCGTCATCGCGATGGGCAAGTGCGGCGGGGACGAGCTGAACTACGTCTCCGACGTCGACGTCATCTTCGTCGCGGCCGAGGACGAGGACCTCGCCGCGGGCACCACCGTCGCCGCGGCGCTGATGGAGATCTGCGGCCACGTCGCCTGGCCCGTGGACGCCGCGCTGCGGCCCGAGGGCGGGCGCGGGCCGCTGGTGCGCACCCTGGCCAGTCACCTCGTCTACTACCAGCGCTGGGCCCGCACCTGGGAGTTCCAGGCGCTGCTCAAGGCACGGCCGGTGGCCGGGGACGCGGGCCTGGGCAAGGCGTGGCTGGCCGCGCTCCAGCCGCTGATCTGGCACGCGGCCGAACGGCCCGAGGCCGTCGAGGACGTACGCGCCATGCGGCGGCGCATCATCGACCAGGTGCCCCGCGCCGAGATCGAGCGGGAGATCAAACGCGGGCCGGGCGGGCTGCGCGACATCGAGTTCGCGGTGCAGCTGCTACAGCTCGTCCACGGGCGCGGCGACGAGACGCTGCGCTCGGGCAACACCCTCAACGCGCTGCGGGCACTCGTCGAGGGCGGGTACGTGGGGCGCGGGGACGGGGAGGCGCTCAGCGCGGCGTACCGGTTCCTGCGCAACGTGGAGCACCGGCTGCAACTGCAGCGGCTGCGGCGTACGCACACGGTGCCCGCCGACGACGGCCAGGCGGGCACCCTGGCCCTGCGCTGGCTGTCGCGGGCCATGAACTACCGGCGCGAGGAGCCGTCGCTGGGCACCGGCCGGGGCCGGGAGGGCGGCGGCCTGGACCCGATCACGGCGTTCCGCGCCGACTGGGTCACCCACGCCGCCGAGGTGCGCCGCCTGCACGCCAAGCTGCTCTACCGGCCGCTGCTGGCCGCCGTGGCCCGGGTGCCCGCCGACGGCCTGTCACTGCGCGCCGACGCCGCCCGCAAGCGGCTGGAGCTACTCGGATACGCCGATCCGGCGGGCGCGCTGCGGCACATCGAGGCGCTGACCGCCGGGGTGTCGCGTACCGCGGCGATCCAGCGCACCCTGCTGCCGGTGCTGCTGGCCGAGTTCGCCGACGCGCCCAACCCCGACGCCGGGCTGCTGGCCTACCGGCAGGTGTCCGACACGCTGGGCACCACGCCCTGGTACCTGCGCCTGCTGCGCGACGAGGGCCCGGTGGCGCTGCGGCTGGCCCGCGTACTGGACAGCTCGCGCTACCTCACCGACCTGCTGTCGCGCGACCCGGAGGCGCTGCGGCTGCTGGCCGACGACACCGAACTGGCGCTGCGCACCCGGCAGTCGCTGCTCGACGGCACGGCGGCCGCCGCCGGGCGGCACACCGACCCGCGCGCGGCGGTGGTCGCGGTGCGGGCGATGCGCCGCCGGGAGCTGTTCCGCATCGGCAGCGCCGACCTGCTCTCCGGGGCGGGCGAGCTGGCCCCGGCCAAGCCTGTCGGCATCACCGAGGTCGGGCAGGGGCTGGCCGACCTCACCGACGCGACCATCGCGGCGGCGCTGTCGGTGGCCCGGCAGGCCGCCGGTGTGCCGGATGAGCTGCGGTTCTCCGTGATCGGCATGGGGCGGCTGGGCGGGGCCGAGACGAGCTACCCGAGCGACGCCGACGTGCTGTTCGTCTACCAGCCCGCGCCCGGCATGAAGGACGACGAGGCCAACGGGGCCGCGCTGGCGATCGCCGAGCAGTTGCGCACGCTGCTGTCCGCGCCCGCGCCCGACCCGCCGCTGGGCATCGACGCCGACCTGCGGCCCGAGGGGCGGCAAGGCCCGCTGGTGCGCAGCCTCGCCGCGTACCAGCGGTACTACGCCACCTGGTCACAGGTGTGGGAGGCGCAGGCGCTGCTGCGGGCCCGGCCCGTCGCCGGGGACGCGGGCCTGGCCGCCGACTTCATCGCGCTGGTCGATCCGGTGCGCTACCCGGTCGACGGGCTGCGCCGCGAGCAGATCGTGGAGATCCGGCGGATCAAGGCGCGGGTGGAGAACGAGCGGCTGCCGCGCGGGGCTGATCCGCTGACCCATACCAAGCTGGGGCGCGGCGGCATCGCCGACGTCGAGTGGACGGTGCAGCTGTGGCAGCTCCGGCACGGGCACGAGGTGGCGGGGCTGCGGTCCACGCGTACGCTCGACGCGCTCGCCGCCGCCCACGCGGCCGGGCTCGTGACGGTCGAGGACGCCGAGGTGCTGGCCACGGCGTGGACCCTGTGCTCGCGGGTACGCAACGCGCTGACGCTGATCCGGGGCCGGGCCGTGGACCAGCTGCCCCGGCACGGCGTCGAGCTGGCCGGGGTGGCCCGCCTGCTGGGCGGCGGCGATCCGGGGGAGTTCCTGGACGAGTACCTCAAGGTCACCCGCCGCTCCCGAGCCGCCGTCGAGCGGCTGTTCCTGGCCTGAGGCGGCGGGGGTTGAGGTTCGACATAGACGGTGGCCTATTACGTTGATTATGATCTGCAAATTTTCAACGTAATAGGCCAACGTCTATGAAAAGCGGAGGGGTCGCGCGGGGCCGGGTCAGCCCGGCGCGCGGGGGTGTCGGCGTGCTCAGGGAGTGTCCATGGTCATGTCGTAGGGTGATCGCGTGACGCTCTACGTGGTCGGTGACGTGCACGGCCATCTCGTGCCGCTGACCCAGGCGCTGCGGGTCACCGGCCTGCTCGACGCGCAGGGCGGCTGGACCGGCGGCGACGCGCGACTGTGGTTCCTCGGCGATCTGACCGACCGCGGCCCGGACGGCCTCGGCGTGATCGATCTGATCCGACGGCTGCAGGGCGAGGCCGCCGCAGTCGGCGGCGAGGTCGGCTGCGTGATCGGCAATCACGACATGCTGCTGTACGGCAGCCGCTTCGTCCCCGCGTCGCCGGTGACCGAGGTGCGCACGATCGTGCAGGTGTGGGCTCTGAACGGCGGCCAGGAGCACGACCTCGAGGGGCTGGACGAGCAGCGGGCCGCCTGGCTGGCGGCGCTGCCAGCGGTCGCCCTAGTCGACGACCACCTGCTGCTGCATGCCGACACCCTGGCCTACCTGGAGTTCGGGCCGACCATCGACGAGATCAACGCCACGGTGCGCACCATCATGCGCGAGCACGATGAGCGGACCTTCGGGCGCAACACCCGGCTGCTGTTCCGTCGCTTCGAGTTCCTGGAGCACAACGACGGCGTCGCCAACGCCCGCCGGCTGCTGGACTCCCTCGGCGGACGCCAGATCGTGCACGGCCACTCCACGATCCCGGAGACGTTCGGCGTCGCCCCGTCGGCGGTCCGCGGCCCGGTCACGTACGCAGAGGGCCTGGCGATGGCCGTCGACACCGGCATCTCGCTGGGCGCACCCTGCATCATCGTGCCGCTGCCCACGCCGCAACCCGCCTGAACCGAAGGAAGGGCACCTTCCACAACGTCTGGCGTGGTGAAGGTGCCCTTCCTCCGTCAGATCACGGCTTCAGGGTCTGCGTCTGCGCCGACTCCTTCTCGATGGTCGCCTTGGCGAAGCGGAACGGCAGGGTCTGGCCCGTACGCCACAGCTCGAACTGGTCGGCGTAGTTGTCGTGGAACGCGTGACCCGAGTTGCCGGTCAGCTGGATCCAGCGCGAGTCGTCCAGGTCCGCCATGTTCACGATCATGCGCATGGACGGCACCGCGTCGACCTCGTACCCCTGCCCGGCGCTCCAGCCGGTGGCGTTGACGATCGCGTCGCCACCCGAGACGCCCACGGTGTCCCGGTTGAACAGCCACTCGATCGGCCCGATGCCCGACTCGCCGAACGTCGCGTGGGTCGGGGTGAGGGTGTGCATCGCGCCCCAGCGCCACTGCTTCGGGTCCTCGCCCTGCGCCTCCGACAGCTCCTTCACCGCCGCCGACATGGCCTGGGCCAGCATGTCGTCCCGCTTCTCGACCGCCGGGGTGCCCTTGGCGTCCCACCACTTGTCGTCAGGCTTGCTCAGCAGCCCGCGGACCACCTCGAACCAGCGGTCCCCGCCGTCGGCGGCGTAGTCGGCGCCCAGCTCGTCGAAGGTCAGGCCGAGCAGGTTCTTCCAGACCGCGTTGTAGTACGCCGCCGCCGCGGAGTCCGCGCCCTGCTGGAAGTCCCAGTCGGCGAGCAGCGCGTCGGCGTTCTTCTCCACCTGCGACGGGGCCTGCCGGGGGGCCTTCTGCAGGGCCGGGATCAGCGTCGGGGCGAAGCCGTTGCGGTTGTCGAACTGCTGCTTCTGCACGTCGTCGAGCGTGATCTTCCCGCCCGCCGCGCCGATCATGTCGTAGATGCGCTGGCTGCGGTAGCCGTAGCTCCAGTCGTCGGTCAGGTGCCGCTGGTACTGGTCGCCGATGACCGCCTGGTTGGCGGTGACCACGTAACCGCGCTCGGGGTTGAGCACGTTGGGCAGCTCGTTGAACGGGATGAAGCCCGTCCAGTCGTACGCCGGGTCCCAGCCGGGCGCGAACCACTTGCCGTCGCCCTTGCCGCGCACCGGGATACGTCCCGGCGACTGGTAGCCGATGTTGCCCGCCGTGTCGGCGTAGACGATGTTCTGCGCGGGCACCTCGAACAGCGCGGCCGCCGCCCGGAACTCGTCCCAGTTCGAGGCCTTGTTGATGGCGAACACGGCGTCGCCGGTGCGGCCCGGGTCCAGCGCGGTCCAGCGCATCGCGATCGCGTACTGCCCGCCGAGCTTCTTCAGGCTCTCGCTGGCGTCCGACAGCAGCGGCCCGTGCTTGCTGGTGCGCACCGTGATGGTGACGTCGTCGCCCCCGGCGACCTTGAGCACCTCCTGGCGTGAGGCCAGCGGCTCCCACCCGTCGCCGACCTTCACCTTGTCGCCCTCGACCTGCTCCAGGTACATGTCGATGACGTCGGGGTCGAGGTTGGTGAAGCCCCACGCGATGTTCGCGTTGTGGCCGATGACCACGCCGGGCACGCCGGAGAAGGTGAAGCCCGCGATGTCGGCGCCGCACTCGCAGTGCAGGCCCATCTGGTACCAGATTCCGGGCTGGCTCGGGCTCAGGTGCGGGTCGTTGGCCAGGATCGGCTTGCCGGTGGCCGTGAGCTTGCCGCTGATCACCCACGAGTTGGAGCCGATGCCGTCGCCGTCGGCGTTGCCCATCAGGCCCGGCAGCGCGGCCAGCGCGTCGGCCATCTCGTTGAGGCTGCTCGCGGCCAGGCCCGCGACCGGGGTGGTCGGCGTGCCGGCCGGGGTCGCCGGGGCGGTCGCCTTCGCGTCGAACGCACCGTTGGTGATCGCGCCGCCGGTGACGATCGGCAGGTTGCGGTCGATCGGGTACGCCGGGTAGAGCTGGTCCACCTGCTCCTTGCTCAGGCCCTCGGCCTGTAGCGCGGCGCGGCGGATCTCGGCCTCCATGTTGCCGCGCAGGTCCCAGGCCATCGCCTTGAGCCAGGCCAGGCTGTCCACCGGCGTCCAGCGCTCGATGACGTAGTCGGCGTTCTGCAGGCCCAGGATGCCGTACTCCAGGCTCAGCGCCCCCGAGGCGGCGAACCCGTCGCCCTCGACGTCGGTGTTGGCGGCAAGCCACGCGTTGACGCCCGCGGCGTACGCCTCCAGGCCCTTGCGGGACTCCGGCGTCAGCAGCGCCACCTCCTGCTCGGCGACCCGGCGCCAGCCCATGGTCCGCAGGTACTTGTCCGTCTCCAGCTGGGACTGCCCGAACAGCTCCGAGACGCGTCCCGCCGTCACGTGGCGGCGGAAGTCCATCTCCCAGAACCGGTCCTGGGCGTGCACGAAGCCCTGGGCGCGGTACATGTCGTCGCTGGTCTTGGCGTAGATCTGCGGGATGCCGTGCGCGTCGCGACGCACGGTCACCGGCGCGGACAGCCCGGACAGGGTCAGCTCACCGTCGAGGGTCGGCATGGCGCGGCGCACCGACCACACGGTCAGCCCGGCGACCACGACGGCCAGCACCGTCACGACGCCGAGCAGCCAGATCGCGGTGGTACGCAGGCGGCGCAGCCAAAGGCGTGGGGGTTTCACGTTCGCGGAGTCTACGCATGCTTTGTGATCCCCGTTACCACCAGGTAACCCAGACTTTGCTGGTCAGGTGCGCAGTCTTACCTGGGCCGTTCCGGTCGCCCGCTCGTTCGGATCCACGATGAGCTGATATGTCCCGGTCGACGGCAGCTCGGTGCCCTCCTCGCGCAGCCCGCCCTTGCCGTTGATGAGGCAGCCCGACTCGACCACGTCGCCACCGGGTCCACGCAGTTCCAGGCCGCCGCACTGGCTCGGCAGGTCGGTGCTCGGCACCTCGATGAACACCTTCTGCCCGATCCGGCCGGTGAAGGTCAGCACGCTGACCGCGCCCGGCTGCCCGATCCGCACCGTCACCGCGTCGCCGTCCACCGGCAGGTCGAGGCGCTGGTCCACGGCGAGGCTCACCTTCACCTTCGCCTCGCCGACGCTCTTCTCCCGCGGGTCCACGACCACCGTGTAGGCACCGGCCTCGGTCAGCGTGACACCGTCGATGTAACCCGCGCCGTTGATGACGCAGCCGCTGGTCACCTGCTTGCCGTCGGGGCCGAGCAGGTCCAGGCCGCCGCACTGGCTCGGCAGGTTGGTGGCGGGCACGTCCACGAACACCTTCTGCCCGGCCGTCGCGGTGAAGGTGAACCGGGCCACCGTGCCCGGCTTCGGCAGGCGCGCGGTCAGCTCCGGGCCGTCCACGACGATCGGTTCCCGCTGGTCCTCGACGGTCAGCAGGCGCAGCCGCGCCTCGCCGGTGTCGTCGCCGCCCGGGTCGACCACGATGCTGTACGTGCCGGTCTCCGGCAGCACCGTGCCGTCGATGTAGCCCGCGCCGTTGATGACGCAGCCGCTGGTCACCTGCTTGCCGTCGGGGCCGAGCAGGTCCAGGCCGCCGCACTGGTTCGGCAGCGTCGTGGCGGGCACGTCGACGAAGACCTTCTGGCCCTTCGTACCCGCGAACTCGACCTTCGCGACCGCGCCCGGCGCGTCCACGCGTACCGTCCAGGTCTGCCCGCCCAGGTCCGCGCCACCGGCGAAGACCTGGCCCGCCTTGGCCGCGACCGCGAAGTCGGGCTGGCCGGTCAGCGCCACGTCCAGCACGCAGCCCGCCAGCACCGCCGGATCCGACACGCCCAGCCCACGGCAGATCGCCTCCGCCGAGGCCCGGTTCGGCAGGTCGGCCGTGGCCGCGTCCTGCTCCGGGAACGCACGGTCGACGTAGCTGTCGGGGTTCTTGCCTTCCGCGTAGGTGAACAGCGACGACGCGGCGTCGACGCGCCAGCTGTCGGCGTACGCCGGATACAGCGCCGCGAACGCCGGCTGCGCGCCCAGCGGCTGCCCGCCGCGGGGCCGCACGTCGTCGTCGGACTTGCCGTTGAAGTCGCCGAGCAGACCTTCGAGCTTCCCGGCGTACGCCTGCGCGGGCTCGACCGACAGCGCCAGGCCCCAGACGCCGATCGGCTCGATGACCAGACGCGATCCGTTCTTCCAGCGCAGCTCGACGTCGCCGCCCGCGACCGTGCGGACCTCACCGCCGCCGGGCAACTGCTTCGGGGACGCCAGCTCGGCCGGGGCCGGACCGGTCGCCAGGCCCGCCACCAGCAACTCCACTCCCGCCGTGGTCATCCTGGCCTCGACCCGGTCCCCGTCGACCTTCGCGGCGACCGCCGAGTTAACCGCCACGATGCGCGAACCGGGCACCGGCTCCTGCCGGACCTGGATCTCGTACGCCCCCGCCGTGTCGCGGACCGCGACGAACTCGCCCGCGGCCTGGAAGTCGTAGCGCAGCCCGTCGATCGTGCGCAGGTGCGGGTCGCCGGTGCTGTGCCCGCAGCCCGCGCCCGTGCAGGCCGGCGGCGGCGGGGGAGCAGTGCAGTCGCCACTGGGCAGCGGGCGGTCGCCGTAGTGGCTGCGCACCGGGCGGCCCAGCGCCTCCCGCAGCTTGTTCTGCGCCCGCGTCGCCATCACCTCGGTCGTCGGGATACCGCTGCCCGCGCAGTCCTCCCGGCTGTACGTGCCCTGGTTGTGCTGGTAGGCGTGGTGCAATTCGTGGTAGAGGGTGTCGCACGGGTCGGCGCTGCCGCCGCTGCCGAAGTACGCGTGCCGGTCCTCGACGTCCCAGAACACCAGGATGTTGTTGCGGTCCAGGGCACCCTCGTGGGAGTCGCCCGGCTGAGCCGGGATGACGCTGACGGTCACCCCGTCGGCCTCCAGCGCGGGCAGGATGCCCGCCGGGTCGCCGCCGGGCCCGTGCAGGACCGCGCTACATGCCGCCCAGGCCTCGGCCAGCCCCGGATCGGTCACGATGATCTCGGCGTACGCCGGACGCGCCGGAACCGCCACCGCCCCCAGCGTCACCACCAGCGCCAGCACGACCACCCCGCCGATCCCGGCCGCCCCACCGGACCCCGCGCCACCGGACTTCCCACCGGGCGCGGAGCCGTCGCCGGCGTCGCCGCCGTCCGAGGCGGCCACGTCGCCCGACGTGGCGGTTGCGCGCTGTCGCCTGCGCCGGTTCGGCACGAGCAGCAGGACGACGGCGAGCGCGGCCACCAGCACGCCGACCCCGGCCAGGATCGCCCAGTGCCACCACGGGCGGCCTGTGCCGTTCGTCGCGTCTGTCGTGCCCGCCCCGGCCAGTGGGGCGCAGGCGGCCGGGCCGCTCTCCGGCACGATCGGCACCGCGTAGGTGAACTCCAGGCGCAGCGGCACCCCGGCCTTCACCGGGTACAGCGAGCCGAACGCGCCCGCCCCGGCCGACCACGTGACGATCTCGATCGCGTGCCCGGTCGGCCCGATCGGGATGGCGCGCAGCGGCACCTCGACCTCGGCGCCCGGCTCCAGCGTGTGCAGCCGCTCGGCCAGCACCGTGTCCAGGGACTCCGCGAACGACGTCTCCAGCGCCAGCGGCGTGACGGCGACGCCGTCCTGCTCCAGCCGGGTCACCGCGAGCGTGCCGTACGTCGAGGTGACCACCTGGCACGCCGCGTCACCCCGGTTGGCCAGCACCAGCACCGTCGCGAGTGGATCATCGCCGCGTACGGTCACCGCCAGGTCCCCGGCCGCTCGGGCGGGGTTCGCGGGCAGGAGTACACAAACGAACGCGGCCGCGGTGAGCAGCGCGCGGCGGAGGGGGTGCGCCATGCGGCACACGATAGGCCCTCGCACCCTTGTGGTCGGTCGGGAAGCGGATAGGTGACACGGGCGCATGCCATCTAAGCTCGTGAGCGCCTTCCGGGCGAGCCCCCTCATTCCAGGAGAACTCCGATGTACCTGATGAACAAGCAGTTCTGGATCGCCAGTGCCGAGCGTGCCATCAAGACGTTCGTGCAGGCCCTCATCGCCGCGTTCGGCGTCGGCCAGGTCAGTGGCGCGGTCGGCGTCGACGTCGCCGCGATCGACTGGCGCGGCGCGCTGTCGCTGGCCTTCAGCGCCGCGCTGCTGTCGCTGCTGATGTCGGTCGGCTCCGGCCCGATCGGCGCGGCCAACAGCCCCAGCATCCTCACCGCGGCCCCGGCCGCCGCCGCCACGGCCCTGGTCGCGGCCGCCGCCGCGAGCCCGGTGCTCGCCCCGGCCGTGGCCGTCGCCACCGACGCCGCCGCCCCGGCTGCCGCCCCCGCTCCGGCCGCTGAACCCGTCGTCGCTGTCGCCGCCGCTGCCGCACCTGCGACGGACTCCGCTCCGGCCACGGTCGCCGCTGCCGCGGTTACCGCTGCTCCGGTCGCCGCTGCTCCGGCACCTGCCGCGGCCGCGTAACCCGGCTCGCCGTCCTGGCCCCGCCGGTCACGGTGCGGAGATCGCTGTCTGGTGTCAAGACCTGCGGTCTGACCACAGGTTTCGACACGAAACGGCGATCTTCCCGAGTCGTGGTACGGAAAAGGCCCCGCCGGAGGCGGGGCCTTTTCCGTACTGCCAGCGGACTCAGCAGTCGAAGTACATCTGGAACTCGTGCGGGGTCGGACGCAGGCGGACCGGGTCGATCTCGTTGGACCGCTTGTAGTCGATCCAGGTCTCGATCAGGTCGCTCGTGAAGACGCCACCGGCCTGCAGGTAGTCGTTGTCCTTCTCCAGCGACGTGAGCACGTCGGAGAGGGAGCCCGGCACCTGGGTGACGTTGGCGACCTCCTCCGGCGGCAGGTCGTAGAGGTCCTTGTCGATCGGAGCCGGGGGCTCGGTCTTGTTGCGGATACCGTCGAGACCGGCCATCAGCATCGCCGAGAACGCCAGGTACGGGTTCGACGACGGGTCGGGGCAGCGGAACTCGATGCGCTTGGCCTTCGCGTTCGTACCCGTGACCGGGATACGGGTGCAGGCCGAGCGGTTGCGCTGCGAGTACACCAGGTTGACCGGCGCCTCGAAGCCCGGCACCAGGCGGCGGTACGAGTTGACCGACGGGTTGGTGAACGCCAGCAGCGACGGGGCGTGGTGCAGCAGACCGCCGATGTACCAGCGGGCCATGTCCGACAGGCCGGCGTAACCGGTCTCGTCGTAGAACAGCGGCTCGCCGCCCAGCCAGAGGCTCTGGTGGGTGTGCATACCCGAGCCGTTGTCGCCGAACAGCGGCTTCGGCATGAACGTCGCGGTCTTGCCCGCGTGCCAGGCGGTGTTCTTGATGACGTACTTGAACAGCTGCATCTGGTCGCCGGAGGCCAGCAGCGTCGAGAACTTGTAGTTGATCTCGGCCTGGCCGGCGGTGCCCACCTCATGGTGGCCGCGCTCGACGGTGTAGCCGAGGTTCACCAGGTTCGTCACCATGGTGTCGCGCAGGTCGGCGTAGTGGTCGGTCGGCGCGACCGGGAAGTAGCCGCCCTTGTAGCCGGGCTTGTAACCCCGGTTGGCGCTGCCGTCGGCGTTGGCCGTCGCGCCGGTGTTCCACGCGCCCTCGACCGAGTCGATGTGGTAGAACGCCTCGTTGGCCTGCGTCGAGTAGCGGATCGAGTCGAAGATGTAGAACTCCGCCTCGGCACCGAAGTACGCGGTGTCGGCGATGCCGCTCGCGGCCAGGTACGACTCGGCCTTCTTGGCCACGTTACGCGGGTCACGGGAGTAGGCCTCACGCGTGAACGGGTCGTGGATGAAGAAGTTCAGCGCCAGGGTCTTCTGGATGCGGAACGGGTCGATGAACGCGGTGGTCACGTCCGGCAGCAGCAGCATGTCCGACTCGTGGATCTGCTGGAAGCCGCGGATGGACGAGCCGTCGAAGGCGAGACCGTCGGTGAAGACGCTCGCGTCGAACGACTGGACCGGCACGGTGAAGAACTGCATCACACCGGGCAGGTCACAGAAGCGGACGTCGACGAACTTGACGTCTTCGTCCTTGAGGTACCGAAGCAGTTCCTCGGAATTGGCGAACAACACGTCCTCCTGGCACGGATGGTCTGCGGGAGCCTCCCGGCCCCCACTTCAGCACATCTCCTGGGCTGACCTCGGGAGACGCGGCCGACGGCGCTGCACTGCGTCGGGTGGCCATTGGCTGGTGGCGACGCTAGAACCGTGGGATTGCCCGGCCGTGTCAGCTTTGTTTCCGCCGTGTTACGTCACCCGTAAACCGGCCCTACAGGCTGCCCGGGCAGCTCACCCGGCCGATCCGTCGCAGCGGACGGTACGCTCGGCGGGTGACCGACGCATCCCTGCCTGCCGTACCCTCCCTGGCCCGACGCTTCGGGGCGCTGCTGCTCGACTGGATGCTGTGTGTCCTGGCCGCAGGCATCTTCGCCGACCCGATGCGGGACGGCTGGGCGGCCCCGGTGGTGCTGATCGCCGTTTACACCGTCTTCGTCGGTTTCTTCGGCCAGACGCCGGGCATGCGCCTGGCGAAGATTACCTGCCTGGACGTCGATAAGGGTCAGCCGGTCGGCCCCCTCAAGGCAGCCCTCCGAGGCACCCTCCTCGCCCTGGTCATCCCCGCCTTGATCATGGACAGCGAACGCCGCGGCCTCCACGACCGCGTAGCCGGCACCCTAATCCGCCCCGCCGCCTAACACCCCGCCCCACCCCCACCCCTTCTGTCGCAACTCTTAAAGACTTGCGGCCTCAGGGCGTGCTCGAAGGCGCAAGTCTTTAAGAGTTGCGGAGGGAGGGGTGTGGGGGCGCGCGCCCCGGAGGGGCGAGGGCGCTGGGTGGGGGTGGTTAGGGGCGGTGGGTGGTGGGGGGTAGGTGGGCGTGGCGGAGGGTGGGGATGGTCAGGCATAGCGCGGCTGCGGCCAGGATGAGGGCGGCGCTGGCGGCGAAGGCGGTGACCGTGCCGAACTGGGCGGCGGCGAAGCCCATGAGCGCCATCGTCAGTGGCGTGATGCCGAGGTTCGCCAGGTTGTTGATCGAGGCGACCCGGCCGCGATGCGAGTCGGCGGTGTACGCGTGAGTCAGGCCGTTGAGCAGCACCGCCTGCGGGCCGCCCGCCAGCCCGCCGAGCGCGGTGGCAGCGAAGGCCCAGGCCGGGAGCGGGGCGATCGCGATCGCGAACAGCGCGCCGCACTGCACGACCGCGCAGCAGGCCACGATCAGCCCGAGCCGTCCCGCCGGACGCCACCGCATCATCAGCACGTTCCCGGCGGCCGAGCCGATGCCGAACCCGGCGAGCATCCCGCCGATCCCGGCCGCGCCCCAGCCCCGCTCGGCGGCCACGAGCGCCAGACCCACGTTGAGCGGCCCGACCGCACCCAGGTTCACGAGCAGGCCGACCAGCGTCACCGCCCGCAGCAGCCGGTGCCGGGCGAGATAGCGCAGACCTTCGCGAACGGCCGCGCCGATCGGGACCCGAGCCGCTGCGTTTCCGCTCGCCATGCCGCCGGCCAGCGCCTGCTCGCCGGGCGCGGCCGAGCGGGCCGGCACGCCGTCCGTCGCGTCGCGCCCGGTGGCCGCGGCCGGGCGCACTGACCACAGGGCCAGCACCGACACCGCGAACGTGGCCGCGTTGACCAGGCAGGCCAGCGGGAGCCCGCCGATCGGCAGCAGCAGGCCGCCCAGCGGCGCGCCGAAGGTGAGCGCGAGGCGGGCCGTCAGCCCGGACAGCGCGAGACCGCCGGTGAGCTGGGCGGGCGACAGCAGGCGCGGCAGCATGGATCCGGCCGCGGGCAGGAACAGCGCGTCGGCCAGCCCGAACGCCAGCGCCACCACGACCAGCAGGGCGACACTCGGCTGGGCCAGCGCCACGGCTGCGGTGACCAGCGCGATCGCGCCCCGGGCCAGGTCGCTGCCGATCATGAGGCGGCGCGGGCCGTACCGGTCGACGATCGCACCGCCGAACAGCAGCAGCACCAGCCGGGGCAGGGCGGACACGGCTAGCACGACGCCGGCCATGCCGGGGGAGGCGAGCTGGACGGCGCTGAACGACAGCGCGACGTACCAGACCTGGTCGCCGAGGATCGACACGGCCTGCCCGCCGAGGTAGCGCAGGAAGGTGGACTCGCGGTGGGCGGGGACGGCGGGCGGGGTGTGCGGGGGAGCCAGCGTCGCGGTCGTCATCAGGGGCGCTCGGGGAAGGCGTGGAAGAAGGCGAAGACGTGCTCGCGGTCGGGGTCGGCGTCGGGCTGCGCGTCGCGCTCGTTGCTCAGCTGCTTCCAGCGCACGACGAGCTCGTGCAGTTCCTGCGTCATCCCGGCCAGTTCGGCGGGGGTCAACCGCAGGAAGGAGTCGCTGCTCATGGCGGCGGCCTGCCACTGCTCGCTCCAGGTGTCGCGGGACTGCTCGTAGCCGCGTACGCGCTCGAACTCGTCGATGACGGTCTGCGCCTTGACGGCCGAGGAGATCGCCTGGCCCTCGGGGGTGGGGAAGTCGAGCGAGGACCAGCCGGTGGGGCCGGGCACCGCGCGCCACCAGCGTTCGCGGCGGTCGCGGGCCAGCTCGGGGACGTCCTCGACGAAGCCCGCCTTGGCCAGTTCGCGCAGGTGGTAGCTGGTCTGCCCCGGGTCGGTGCCCAGTCGCTTGGACAGGGTCGCACCGGTGGCCGGGCCGAGCTGGGTGAGCAGCCGGTACAGCTTCTGCCGGACCGGCTGGGCGAGGCCCTTGAGGACCTCGGGATCGGTGATGCGCCTCATCTCCATGCGCACCACGCTAGATCCAGTAGAACTCTACCGCAATATTCCTACTGGATCTTGTCAGCATCGATGGATATGGGCGTCAAGAAGGGCACCTTCCCATAACGCAGAGCGTTAAGAAGGTGCCCTTCCTTGAAGCGGGTCAGCGCTGGCGGCCGCCACCGCGCGGCATGCGCGGCGGGCGGAACTCCTTGGGGAGCTGGCCGCGGGGCATCTGGGGGCGGGCGTTGAGGGCGGTCAGGGCCCGGTCCAGGGCGTTGACCTCCTTGCCCGACAGGTTGCGGGGCAGGCGCATCAGCGTCATCCGCAGCTTGCGGATGGACAGCTGGCCCTCTTCGGTGCCGATGATGTAGTCGTACAGCGGGGCGTCGCCGATGACCTTGCTCAGGCGGCGCTTCTGCTCGCCCAGCAGCGGCTTGAGTCGCGCCGGGTTGCCCTCGGCGAGCAGGATCACGCCGGGCTTGCCGATGACCAGGTGCACCACGTCGAACTGGGTGGTCGCCGAGACGGCCTGCTTGACCCGCCAGTCACCGCGCATCTGCTCGACGAGCTGGCCGGCCGCGCCGGGCTGGCCCTCCATCATGTTCATCATCGCGGTGTTCGACCGCAGGTTGAGCACGATGAGCACGGCCAGCAGCGCGGTCAGGATGCCCAGCGGGATCCAGATCCAGCCCCAGCCCAGCAGCACCGCCACCACGGTGAGAGCGAGCGGCAGCAGAATAGCGGCCGCCACCAGGGGCGTGAACCACTTGTCCTGCTTGGCGGTGAACTTGAACACCATGCCGATCTGCTTCAACCGCTGGAAGAAGGAGACCTTTTCTTCGGCCTTTGCCATAGGGGAGATCCTAGATTGGGTGACGGTGGGGCTTTCAGGCGGCGGCAGTACGCGCGTCGAGTGCCTGACGATACAAGCGACCGGCCCGGTATGACGAACGGACCAGGGGACCGCTCATGACCCCGGCGAAGCCGATCTCCTCGGCCTCCTCGCGCAGCTCGACGAACTCCTCGGGCTTCACCCAGCGCTCGACGGGGTGGTGGCGCGGGGTGGGGCGCAGGTACTGCGTGATGGTGATCAGCTCGCAGCCCGCCTCGTGCAGGTCGCGCAGGGCCTGCGAGACCTCGGCGCGCTCCTCGCCCATACCCAGGATCAGGTTCGACTTGGTGACCAGGCCGGCGGTGCGGGCCTGGGTGATCACGTCGAGGGAGCGCTCGTAGCGGAAGCCGGGGCGGATGCGCTTGAAGATGCGCGGCACCGTCTCCACGTTGTGGGCCAGCACCTCGGGCGCGGCTGAGAAGACCTCGGCCAGTTGCTCGGGGACGGCGTTGAAGTCGGGGATCAGCAGCTCGACGCCGCAGCCCGGGACCAGCGCGTGGATCTGGCGGACGGTCTCGGCGTACAGCCAGGCGCCGCCGTCGGGCAGGTC
Source organism: Catellatospora methionotrophica (assembly GCF_011297335.1). Taxonomy (GTDB): domain Bacteria; phylum Actinomycetota; class Actinomycetes; order Mycobacteriales; family Micromonosporaceae; genus Catellatospora; species Catellatospora methionotrophica. The sequence goes on from NZ_JAAOTJ010000006.1 coordinate 80,756, forward strand.
GTCGCGGGCCACGCCGGTGACGGTCGCGTACTTCAGGCCCATGGTGGCGACGGACTCGCCGACGCGGCGCGGCTCGTCGGCGTCGAACTCGGCCGGCTTGCCGGTGTCGATCTGGCAGAAGTCGCAGCGCCGGGTGCACTGGTCACCGCCGATGAGGAAGGTCGCCTCGCGGTCCTCCCAGCACTCGTAGATGTTCGGGCAGCCGGCCTCCTGGCACACCGTGTGCAGGCCTTCCCGCTTCACCAGCGAGCTGAGCTGGGTGAACTCGGGACCCATCTTCGCCTTGACCTTGATCCACTCGGGCTTGCGCTCGATGGGGGTCTCGGCGTTGCGGGCCTCGACGCGCAGCAGGCGCCTGCCCTCGGGAGCGACGATGGTCATGCCGCCAGCGTACGCGCCGAAACGGCCTTGATCTTCTGCTGGGTAACGGACGTCTCAGTGCCCGCTACCGGCCGGAATCACCCACTCATGAGTGCCGCCGCTCGCCGTCGTGAGCCGCTCGAAGTCGCGGTCGTAATGCAGCACGGTGAGGCGGTGCTCCGCGGCGGTGGCCGCCACCAGCACGTCGACCGGCGGGGTGCGGTGCCAGCCACGCTGGGTGAGCGCGCCGTGCAGGTCGATGACGGCCAGCGGATCGCTCAGCTCGACGCGGGGCAGCAGGCCGAGGGCGTTGCGCATCTGCAGCCAGTCGCGGCCGTTGCGGGCGGCGACCAGGATTTCCAACATCGCGGGTACGCAGATCGCGAGCTCCTCGGCGGCGGCCAGTTCACTGAGCCGCCGCATCGCCGAGGCGTTCAGCCTGCCCTGGAAGTACGCGCTGGTGTCGAGGAGGTAGCGCATCCTCAGGCGGCCCACTCGGCGCGGCGCTGCGCCCAGGCGACATCCAGGGACGGTGTCTGCTCCAGCAGGTCCTGCGTCTGCTCAAGGTGATCGCGGTAGCTCTGCCGCTCGGCGGGAGACAGGGCGACGAACTCCCGGAACGACTCCTCCAGGTGGTCGCCGAACGCGTTGCGCCGTTCGCGCAGCCGGGCGGCGGCGTCCTGCAGGGCGCGGTTGACCGTGTCCTTCTTCGTGGTCGTGCCGTAGTAACGACGCGCCTGCTCCAGCGCCTCGTCGTCGAGGTCGATCAGGGTGTTGGCCACGGCGCGCCTCCTTCATATGTGCTGCCCGCCAAATATATGCGAGCCGCCATCGGCATACAAGAAATGGGGTTGCGTGGGTGGAACACCGGTCGGTAACTTGCCTGCCAACAGCAGTGACGGGGCGAATCACCGGAGTGACGCCCGGGTCGGACGGCCTGACGCCGCCCGTATGGCTCCGTTCACCGGCTGGTAGAGGCCCGGATCATCCGGGTGAAGGTGTGGTGGCACCGCGGGTTCCCAAACCGCCCACACCCCTTTGGGGATGGCGTTGCGGAAGAACCCGGAGGTAACCCACCATGCAACGCATCCTTTCCGTCGAGCTGCCCCGCCATGTGGGCGCACGGATCACCATCGCCGGCTGGCTCCATCGCCGCCGGCTGCTCAAATCGGTCGCCTTCCTCATCGTGCGCGACGCGTCCGGGCTCAGCCAGGTCGTGGTCACCGCGCCGGAGCTGCGGGCGCACCTGGAGACACTGCCCGAGGAGACCGTGGTCGCCGTCGAGGGCCTGGTCACCGCGAACCCGGCCGCGCCGGGTGGCGCGGAGCTGACCGAACCGGTGGTACGCCTGCTCGGCGAACCCGCCCAGCCCACGCCGTTCGACCTGTATCGGCCGGTGCTGTCGCCGACCCTGCCCACCCAGCTCGACCACGCCCCGCTGTCGCTGCGCCACCCGTCCCGGGCCCGCGCGCTGCGGATCAGCGCCGCGGCGACGGCCGGGTTCCGCCAGGGCCTGGACGCGCTCGGGTTCACCGAGGTGCACACCCCCAAGATCGTCGCGACGGCGACGGAGTCCGGGGCGAACGTCTTCGCGCTGGACTACTTCGGCCGCCCGGCCTACCTGGCCCAGTCGCCGCAGTTCTACAAGCAGCAGCTGGTGGGGGTGTTCGAGCGGGTGTACGAGGTGGGGCCGGTGTTCCGGGCCGAGCCCAGCGACACCACCCGGCACCTTGCCCAGTACACCTCGCTAGACGCGGAGCTGGGGTTCATCGGCGACCACCGCGACGTGATGGCGGTGCTGCGCGAGACCGTGGCGGCCATGGTCGCCAGGGTCGCCGCGCTCGGCGCCGCGGTCGAGGACCTGGAACTGCCCGAGGTGCCCGCCGAGATCCCCGCCGTCCACTTCGCCGAAGCGCTCAAGATCGCCGGTGCGCCGGCGGACGAGCCCGACCTCGCCCCGGCCCACGAGCGGGCGATCGGGGAGTGGGCGAAGCGGGAGCACGGGAGCGAGTTCGTCTTCGTCACCGGATACCCGATGGCCAAGCGGCCCTTCTACACCCACCCGCAGCCGACCGACCCGCGCTGGTCGAACAGCTTCGACCTGCTGTTCCGGGGACTGGAGCTGGTCACCGGCGGGCAGCGGCTGCACCGGCACAGCGACTACCTCGCGGCGCTGGCCGCGCGCGGGGAGAGCGCCGAGACGTACGAGCCCTACCTGCAGGCGTTCCGCCACGGCATGCCGCCGCACGGCGGCTTCGCGATCGGCCTGGAGCGGTTCACGGCCCGGATCACCGGAGCCCAGAACATCCGCGAGGTCACCGCGTACCCCCGCGACCTGCACCGCGTCACGCCGTAACCCTGGACCCGCCGCGCGGCCCACCACACCGGGTCGCGCGGCGCTCGATCGACCGTCCTGCCTGGCGATCGGGCGTATACGCAGCATAGATACGCCCGATCGCCAGGCAGGACGCATGATCAGGTGGCACGGTGAGTGCATGGAGTTCCTGATCGGGCTGATCTGCCTGGTGATTATCGTGGTGGTGCTCGGGGCCTGGGTCGCCTCGCTCTACAACGGGCTGGTCCGCGCGCGCAACGGCTACCAGAACGCGTTCGCGCAGATCGACGTGCAGCTCACCCGCCGCCACGATCTGATCCCGAACCTGGTCGAGACGGCCAAGGGGTATCTCAAGCACGAGCGCGAGACGCTGGAGGCGGTGACCGCCGCGCGCACCGCCGCGATGACCGCGCAGGCCACCGCGGCCCGCAACCCCGGCGACCCGGCCGCGATGCAGGGGCTGGCCGGGGCCGAGAACGGCCTGACCCAGGCGCTGGGGCGGCTGTTCGCGGTGTCCGAGGCCTACCCGGACCTCAAGGCCAACCAGAACATGATGCAGCTGTCGGAGGAGCTGACCTCCACCGAGAACCGGGTCGCCTTCGCCCGGCAGGGCTACAACGACGCCGTGCTGGCGTACAACAACAAGCGCGAGACGTTCCCCGGCAGCGTGCTGGCCGGGCCGTTCGGCTTCCACAAGGCCGCGCTGCTGGAGATCGACGATCCGGGCAAGCGCGAAGCCCCGCGCGTGCAGTTCTGACCGCCGCGGCGATGGACTTCTTCGAGCGCCAGCGGCAGGTCAAGCGGATGTCGTTCCGCCTGATCCTGCTGTACGTGCTGGCCGTACTGGCCATCGTGATCGTCGTCGACCTCGCGGTCGCGTTCGCGCTCGGCGCGTTCGAGGCCCCGGCGGCCGAGCTGGCCTGGCTGATGTTCTGGACGTCGGTGCTGACCGGCGGGTCGATCCTGCTGGCGTCGCTGTTCCGGACCATCGGGCTGCGCGCGGGCGGCGGCAAGGTGGCCCGCGACCTGGGCGGCGTGCTGGTTCCCGAGGACACCACCGACCTGCGGCTGCGGCGGCTGCGCAACGTGGTCGAGGAGGTCGCGCTGGCCTCCGGCGTGCCGGTGCCCGAGGTGTACGTGCTGGAGGACGAGCAGGGCATCAACGCCTTCGCGGCGGGCTGGTCCCCGGCCGACGCGGCGATCGCCGTGACCCGCGGCGCGCTGGACCGGCTCAACCGCGACGAGCTGCAGGGCGTCATCGCGCACGAGTTCAGCCACGTGCTCAACGGCGACATGCGGATCAACATCCGGCTCATCGGGCTGCTGTTCGGCATCCTGTTCCTGGCCATCGTCGGGCGCACGTTCCTCTACGCGGGCGCGTTCGGCGGCGGCCGGGACCGCCGCGACAACCAGGGCAGCAACCCACTACCCCTGATCGGTATCGCGCTGATCGTCGCCGGGTCCGTCGGCGTGTTCGCCGGACGGCTCATCCAGGCGTCGGTGTCGCGCCAGCGGGAGTACCTGGCCGACGCGTCGGCGGTGCAGTTCACCCGGCAGACCTCGGGCCTGGCCGGGGCGCTCAAGAAGATCGGCGGCCTGGAGACCGGCTCCCGGCTGACCTCGCCGAAGATCGACGAGGTCGGCCACATGCTGTTCGGCGAGGCCCGGCTGCGGTCGCTGTTCGCCACCCACCCGCCGCTGGCCGACCGCATCCGCGCGCTGGAGCCCGGCTTCGACCCGGCCGAGCTGACCGCGCTCGCGGCGCGCTGGCGTGACGCGCCGCCGTCCGGGCTGGCCGAGGACGCGGCGATGGGCCTGGCCGGGCCCGAGCACGGCGGCGCGCTGCCGCACCACGAGACCCGGCTGCCGGTCAACCCCGGCGCGGTCGCCGCGTCCGTCGGCACGCCCCAGCAGCCCGCGTACCGGCGTGCTGAGTCCATCCTCGAACAGTTCCCGCCGGAGGTCCTGGCCCGCGCCCGGCGCGGCGACACCGCTCCCGTCCTGCTGTTCGGGCTGCTGCTGTCGGAGCAGCCCGAGGTGCGCGACAGCCAGCTCGCGGTGCTGCGCGAACGGCACGGCGACGCCGCCGCCGCGGACGCCCTCGCCGCCGTGGGCTGGCTGGAGGGGCTGCATCCGCTGCTGCGGCTGCCGCTGGCCCAGCTGTGCTTCCCGGCGCTGCGCTCCCACCCACTGGCCCGCCGCCAGGACCTGCTCGGCACCATCGACGCCCTGGCCAGGGCCGACGGCCGGATCAGCGTCTTCGAGTACGCCCTGACCCGCCTGCTGCACCGCGACCTGTACGAGGCGACCTACGACAGCCAGCCCTGGCCGACCCGCTCACAGAGCCTCGCGAGTTGCCGTAACGCGATCGCCTCACTGCTGGCCGTGCTCGCCCGCGCGGGTCACCCGGACGAGGCGTCCGCCGACCGCGCCTACCAGGTCGGCCTGGCGCGGATCCTGCCCGGCCAGCAGATCCCGATGACCGCCCCACAGCACGGCGTACTCGCCCTCGACGGCGCCTGGCCCCTCCTCGACGGCCTGGCCCCGAAGGACAAGTCCCTCCTGATCCAAGCCGTCGTAGCCGTCATCGCCGAAGACGGCACCATGACCGTCCCCGAACAGGAACTGACCCGCACCATCTGCGGCATGCTCCACTGCCCCCTCCCGCCCCTGACCACCTGACCGCCCCACCCCCGGCGCAACTCTTGAAGACAAGCGCCAATGGGGACTGCCTGAGGCCGCGACTCTTTAAGAGTTGCGGAAAGGTGGGGTCAGGGTGGTGAGGAGGGTGGGGAGGTGGCGTTCGATTAGGGGGAGGACTTCGGCGACGGTGACGTCGCGGCCTAGTTCGGCGGTGAGGGAGGTCACCGAGGCGTCGGTGATGCCGCAGGGGACGATGTTGGCGAAACGGGTCATGTCAGGGTCGCAGTTGAGGGCGAAGCCGTGCAGGGAGACGTTGCGGGCGACCCGGATGCCGATCGCGGCGACCTTGCGGTCGGGGCCGCGGTCGTCCTCGCGGACCCATACCCCGGAGCGGTTGTTGCCCTTGATCCTGGTGGTGGCGACGCCGAGTTCGGCGCAGACGTCGATGAGCATCTGTTCGGTACGCCGCACGTGCGCGACCACGTCGGCGAGCCCGCCGCGCTGCACCGGCAGCCGCAGGATCGGGTAGCCGACGAGTTGCCCCGGCCCGTGCCAGGTGATCTTCCCGCCCCGGTCCACGTCGACGACCGGGGTGCCGTCGAACGGGCGCTCCCAGGGTTCGGTGAGCTTGCCGGCGGTGTACACGCTGGGGTGTTCCAGCAGCAGCACGGTGTTCGGCTCGCTGCCCTCGACGACGCCCGCGTGCAGGCGGCGCTGCTCGTCCCAGGCGGTCAGATACTCGACGGTGCCGGCGCGGCGGACCGCGAGTGCCGGCGAGACGATGCTGGTCACGTCGCTCAGGCTACTCGCGCGGGAAAGCCTGGCCAGGAAAGGTGCGCGGCGTCACCCGTACCCGTGAATGCGAGCCCGGCCCGCGACCGGTTAGGGTGTGCGCGAGCACGCTTGTGAAAGCTTTCACAAATAGTGGCACGCTGTGCCATCCCCCTGGCCTGAGCACGGAAAGGACGCCTCGCGATGACGGCGACGCGGGAGAAGAAGGAGCTCCGGGGCGAACCGGGGCAGCACAACGCCGCTCCACCGCGGCGTCGGCGGCTGCGCTGGCTGCTGCCGGCGATCGGGCTCGTGGTGTGGCTGGTCGTGGGCGGGGCCATGGGCGGCTTCTCCAGCAAGACCGCCGAGGTCCAGAAGAACGACAACGCCTCCTTCCTGCCGGAGAGCGCCGAGGCGACGGTCGTGCTCGACCTGAGCAAGAAGTTCGCCGGGCTCGACGTCGTGCCGGCCCAGCTGGTGTACGGCCGCGACAGCGGGCTGACCGACGCGGACAAGACGGCCATCGCCGAGCAGCTAGCGACGATCAAGCGGGAGCTCGGCAGCCGGATCGCCGACGTGCCGCTGCTGCCGCGCTACTCCGACGACGGCAAGGCCGCCCAGGTCATCGTGCTGTTCACGGAGACCGACGCGCAGAAGAACATGACCGACGTGACCTGGATCCGCGACCACACGGGCCTGCCCGACGGGCTGAACGCGCACGTCGGCGGGCTGGGCGGCATCCTCACCGACATGATGGAGGTCTTCGGCTCCATCGACGGCCTGCTGCTCGGCGTCACCGTCGCCATCATCGGCGTCATCCTGCTGATCGTGTACCGCAGCCCGATCCTGCCCGTGGTCGTGCTGTTCGGCGCGGGCCTGGCGTTCGCGCTGGCCAACGGCGTGGTCTACCTGCTGGCCAAGGAGGAGATCATCACGGTCTCCGGGCAGAGCCAGGCCATCCTCGACGTGCTCGTGCTGGGCGCGGCCACCGACTACGCGATGCTGCTGGTCTCCCGTTTCCGCGAGGAGCTGCGGCACACCGAGAGCCGGTACGACGCGATGCGGGTCGCGCTGCGCGCCTCGTTCGAGCCGATCCTGGCCAGCGGCGCGACGGTCATCCTGGGCCTGCTCTGCCTGCTCGTGTCCGACCTCGCCTCCAACAAGGGCCTCGGCCCGGTCGGCGCGATCGGCATCGCCAGCAGCCTCGCCGTCTCGCTGACCCTGCTGCCCGCGGTCCTGGTGCTGCTCGGACGGGTGGCGTTCTGGCCCGTACGGCCTAAGTTCGACTCCGCGCCCGTCGAGCAGCAGGGCGTCTGGGCGAAGGTGTCCGCGCTGGTCGGTCGCCGGGCCCGGCTCGTCTGGATCGGCACCGCCGTGCTGCTGCTGGCCGGGGTCGCGGGCCTGACCCGGCTGGACGCCGACGGCATCCCGCAGTCGGAGGGCTTCACCGGCCACCCCGACTCGGTCTCCGCGCAGGAGCTGACCACCGCCCACTTCCCGGGCGGCACCGGCAACCCCGCCGAGATCGTCACCCGCGCCGACAAGCTGGACCAGGTGCTGCTGGCGGTACGCCAGACCAAGGGTGTCGCCGACGCGGCCCCGTTCACCGGGATGCCCGTCCCGATGGCGGTCGTCCCGCCGTCGCCCGACGGCCAGACCGGCACGGACCCGACCGGGACCGGAACGACCGGGACCGGCACCGGTGCGGCGCTGCCCAACCCGGTCATCCCCGTGAACACCGAGCCGAAGGTCGTCGACGGGATGGTGCGGATCGACGCGACGCTGACCGACGCGGCCGACTCGCCCGCAGCGCTGGACACCGTCGAGCGGCTGCGGACCGCGGTGCACGCGATCGGCGGGGCGGACGCCAAGGTCGGCGGGTTCAGCGCGATCAACTACGACGTGCAGCACACCTCGCAGCGCGACCGCAACGTGATCATCCCGCTGGTGCTGGGGGTCATCTTCCTGATCCTGATGGTGCTGCTGCGCTCGCTGATCGCGCCGCTGCTGCTGATCGCCACGGTCGTGCTGTCGTACCTGGCGACGCTGGGCATCTCCGGCATCGTGTTCACCGACCTGCTGGGCTTCCCCGGCGCGGACTCCTCGTATCCGCTGTTCGCCTTCGTGTTCCTGGTGGCGCTGGGGGTCGACTACAACATCTTCCTGATGACGCGGGTCCGCGAGGAGGCCGGCAAGCTCGGCCACACCGCGGGCACGCTCAAGGGGCTGGCCGTGACCGGCGGCGTGATCACCAGCGCCGGGGTGGTGCTGGCGGCGACGTTCGCGGCGCTCGCGGTGCTGCCGCTGGTCTTCGTGGTGGAGATCGCGTTCGCGGTGGCCTTCGGCGTGCTGCTGGACACGCTGCTGGTGCGCTCGCTGCTGGTGCCCGCGCTGACGGTCGACATCGGCCGGTTCGTCTGGTGGCCCGGCAAGCTCTGGCGGACCCCCGCGCCCGAGCAGAAGGTCGACCCGGCGCAGTAGACCCCGGGGTGGGGCGGCGCACCCTCGGCTGACACAGCCGGGGGTGCGCCTGCGCTGGCGTGGCTGCCGGACCGCGAGCGGTCGTGCCGGTGCGTAAGGTAGCGCCGTGTCGTTGACCGCTCTGGAACCCGCCGCCGAGACCGTGTCCGGCCCGCCCGCGTCGCGCCGCCCGCACTGGACCGCGGTCGTGGAGACGCTGCTCATCCTCGCCGGGCTGGCCCGACTGGTCTGGGGTCAGCAGGTCGCGGTGGTGGCCGACGGGGTGGACCGGCTCAACAGCCTGAGCGTGCTGCTCGGCGAGGGCCGCCTCAACAACAGCGAATACTCGATCATGGGCCCGCTGTTCTCCGCGCCGATGTGGCTGCTCGGCCGGGCGGTGGCCACGCCCGAGGCGGGGATCAAGTACTTCAACCTGGTCGTGTTCACCGCCGGGCTGGCCGCGCTCGGGCTGCTGCTGCGCGGTCTGGTCCCCGGTGCGCTGATCCGGCGGTTCATGCTGATCACGGTCGCGGCGAGCATGCTCGCGCCGGACGTCGGCCACTACGGCAGCGAGACCTTCACCATGATGGGGGTGATGGTCGGCATCGTCGTGATCGTGCGGGGACGCCGGCGGGGCTGGGGGTGGGCGGCCGCCGTGCTCGGCGTCGTCAACACCCCGGCGACAGTGGCCGGGCTGGGGCTGGTGAGCCTCGCCGAGACGTGGCGGCACCGCCGCCTGCGGCTGCTCGTCCCGGTGGCGGTCGCCGCGGCGCTGATCCTGCTGGAGATCCTGGCCCGCAAGGGCGGCTACGTCGGTGACCGGGGAGCGAAGGACGTCATGCCGTTCTCGGGGCGGCCCGGGTTCTCGTACCCCTTCTTCTTCGGGGTGCTGGCGATCGTCTTCGCGTTCGGCCGGGGCATCCTCTGGTACCTGCCCGGCATGTTCCTGCCGACCCGCCGAGCACTGGCCGACCTGGGCCCGACCGGCATCGACCTGGCCCGGATCCAGCGTCTCTGGCTGATCTTCGTGGGCGGCCTGGTGCTGATCTACGCCCCGTGGTGGGCCTGGTACGCCGGGATGTCATGGGGTCCGCGTTTCTTCCTGGCGGGCATCCTGCCCGCCGCCCTCGCGCTCGCCCTGCGGCTGGGACACCGGCAGGCCGGTCTCGGCGCGAACCTGATCACCCTGGCCGTGCTGATCCTGTCGATCTGGATCGGCCTGAACAGCCTGTTCTGGCACGAGCTGTGGCCCACCGCGTGCTTCAACACCCCGCAGTCGGTCGAGGCACTCTGCTGGTACTCACCCGAGTACAGCTCGCTGTGGTACCCGCTGGTCTCCTGGCAGTTCCAGTACCTGACCGCCACCCAGTGGCTCAGCGTCGCCTACAGCGCCGCCGTCCTCGGCTGGCTCGGCACCCCCCTGCTCCGCCGCATCACGTCCCAGACCGCGACCGCCTACCGCGACCACCTCCGCCCCCGCCTGACCCGCACCGCCTGGCACTGGTAGGCGGCCCGCCCGGTGGAGGTCAGGCGGGCGGGGTCTTCCAGAGCCAGACGTCGGCGACGCGTTGCGGGGGGCCGAGAAGGTCGGTCATGACGGTTTTGAGGGCGGGCTGGTAGGTGGGCCAGTGTGCGCCGTGCACGTCGTCGCCGAGTACGACGATGCTGGCGTTCCAGTAGCGCAGGTCCTCGCGCAGGGCGGCCCGGTCGGCGTCGGTGATGGCGGGGGCCTTGCCGGTCTTGGCGACCTGCTCCAGCAGCGTCTGGGTGGGGCGGGGGATCGGGCCGATGCGGCCGGTGCCGTTCGGGCCGCCGGGGCCGAGGAAGAAGCCCGCGGGCAGGCGGAACACGCCCTCGCCCGCGCCGGACGCGTCGGCCAGGGCGGCGGCCTGCCAGCGCTGGCCGTCGGGAAGCAGGTCGTTGGTGATCGGCACGGGGACCACGGTGCCGCCGTCGGCGACGTACTCGCGCCACTGGCCGGAGGTGAAGAAGTCCGGCACGGGGGCGCGCTCGCGGGCCAGTAGCGGCGTGGGCACCAGCGGCAGCAGCGCGACCGTGAGCCCGGCGATCCAGGCCCAGCGCGGGCCGGGCAGGGTGACCCGCATGCTGCCGCCGTCGGTGCGGCTCAGCGCGGTGGCCAGCCACGCCAGGACCAGGCCGAACACGGGCGCGACGATCAGGGCGAGCCGGGACGGCAGCGCGGCGTTGAACACCGGCAGGCCGCCGATCAGCGCCTCGGGCATCGGGATCGCGGTCAGGCGGCCCAGCCAGCGCAGCTCGGGACCGAGCGAGAGCAGGAAGAATACGCCCGCGGTGACGCCGAGGCCGAGCAGGTTGGCCCGGTGCGACCGGTCGGTGCGCCGCCACAGCACCACCAGCCCGATGATCACCAGTAGCAGCAGTGGCAGGCCGAAGAAGGAGTTCTCCTCGGTCGGGTTCGCGGCCAGGTCGGTGTTGAGGCCGACCGCCCCGGCCAGCGAGCGCTCCGGCCAGGCGGCGTACGCGGCGAGGTCCTCGTTGTGCACGTGCGGGTCGAAGCCGGTGCCGTGGTAGCGCTGCGGCCCCGCGAAGTGCAGGTACAGCGGGTACGCCAGCAGCACGCCCGCCACCAGCGCGCCGCTGCCCAGCCCGGCCAGCACCCGGCGCACCAGCGCCTTGACCTCCGAGCGCCGGGACAGCACCCAGACCAGCGTGAACACGCCCAGCGCGAGCGCGGTGAAGAACAGCGCCTCGGCGGCGATGGAGAAGCAGACCGCGATCAGCAGGCCGAGCAGCGCGCCGTCGCGCAGCGGCTTGTCCCGGCGCACCAGCAGCAGGCAGCGCGCGATGATCAGCGGGATCACCCACTGGGCGGTCCAGTTCAGGTGGGCGTTCGCGTGGGAGATCATCGCCGGGGCGAAGCCGCAGAACAGGCCGCCGACGGCCGCGCCGATCCGGTTCGCGCCCAGGTGCCGGGAGAACAGCCAGTACCAGGCGTACGCGGTGCCGGCCAGGTTCAGGGTGAGGATGACCAGGAACGTCATCGCCGGGCCGGCCAGGATCGTCAGCGGGGCGAAGACGAAGGCGTACACCGAGATCGAGGTGTTGACCGCCAGGTTCACCCCGTCCGGCACGTTGAGCAGGTGGGTGAACAGCGGGTCCACGCCGTGGGTGAGCGCGTACGCCCCGTAGGACAGCAGCCACTCGAAGAACGCCTGGTCGCCGGAGTTGACGCCGCTGGCGCGGTGCGCCGGGTCCGACCAGAGCGCGCCGGTGACCCATACCGCCAGAACCAGCGCGGTGGCCGCGACCAGCAGGTCTGCGCGGCGGCGGCGGGTCTTCACGACGGCCTCGGCGGGGACGACGCCGGCCGTCTCCGCGACGTCGGCGGGCGGGCTCAGCGGGCTGGCGGGCGAGGCGATCGACACTCGGCGCAGTTTATCAGCGGGCTGTTTCGCGCCCATGGCCTGCCGGACGGCATCACACCGCGAACGTGACGCAGCGACACGCGCGGGAACACGCGGGGTGATTGACCCGCCTATTGAAAATGACTATCAATAGCAGTTATGAAGATGGCATTCGTCGGCAAGGGCGGCAGCGGTAAGACCACCCTTGCGGCGCTGGTGGCCAGGCATCTCGCGGCGGCGGCGACCCCCGCGGCACTGCTGGCCATCGACGCCGACATCAACCAGCACCTCGCCGCGGCGCTCGGGATCAGCGAGGACGAGGCCGTCCTGCTCCCGTCGCTGGGCGACCACCTAGACAAGATCAAGGAGTACCTGCGGGGCGACAACCCGCGCATCTCCTCGGCCGCGGCGATGGTCAAGACGACCCCGCCGGGGCAGGGCTCGCGGCTGCTGCGGGTCGACGAGAGCAACCCGATCTACGAGGCGCTGGTGCGCCCGGTGGGCGGGGTGCGGCTCGCGGTGACCGGGCCGTTCGCCACCGAGGACCTGGGCGTGGCCTGTTACCACTCCAAGGTCGGTGCGGTCGAGCTGCTGCTCAACCACCTGGTCGACGGGCCGGGCGAGTACGTCGTGGTCGACATGACCGCGGGCGCGGACAGTTTCGCCTCCGGCCTGTTCACCCGGTTCGACGCGACCTTCCTGGTGTGCGAGCCGACCCTGCGCAGCGTGGGGGTGTACCGCCAGTACATCGGCTACGCCCGCGACTTCGGGGTGCGGGTGCACGTGATCGGCAACAAGATCGACGACGAGTCGGACGTGTCGTTCCTGCGTGACCACGTCGGCGACGACCTGCTCACCTGGATCAGCCGGTCGGGCTTCGTCCGGGCCGGCGAGCGCGGCGCGCCCCAGCCGATCAGCGAGCTGGAGGCGGCGAACCGCCAGGCACTGGACAGAATCCGGTCCACTGTGGATGGTGTGGGTAAGGACTGGCCTCGCTACACCGCGCAGGCCGTCGAGTTCCACCTGCGCAACGCGCAGGCATGGGGCAACGCCCGCAGTGGCGAAGACCTCGCCGCCCAGGTCGACCCCGCTTTCGTGCTCGGGCCGCAACGGCTTGAGCTGGCACGACACCACTGACGGCACCCGCCGTCACGACAAGAAGGAGAACACCATGTCCCTGGATGTCCCCGTGGCGCTGCTGGAGCGGGCCGAGGCCGGGCAGGTCGACGACGCCGAGTTCGTCGACTGCGTGCGCCAGTCTCTGCCGTACGCCTGGACCGTGGTCAGCGCCGCGGCCGAGCGCCTGGCCGACGCGCCGGGTTCGGAGTTCGGCGAGCACGGCACCCCGCCGCCGAGCGAGGCCGAGCGCGGCGAGCTGCTGCGCGCCCTGGCCAGTGACGCGATCCGCGGTGGCCTGGAGCGCCACTTCGGTATCAAGCTCGCGTTCCAGAACTGCCACCGCGTCGCCGCGTTCGCCCTGTCGGCCGTCGGCGGCGACACCTACCAGGAGTTCATCTCCCCGGTAGCCCAACTCCGCAACCAGTCGCCGGAACTGCGCGACTGCTGAGTTGAAGAAGGAAGGGCACCTTCTTGACGCTACGCGTTATGGAAGGTGCCCTTCCTGACATTCAACCGCCCGTGAGCAGGGCGGATCAGAGCTGTGGAGGGTCACCGTGGACGTATTTCTCACCAGCGCCTTCGGCCCGGCCGTGGCGGTGGCCCACGCGCGCGAGGCCGAGCGGGCCGGGATGGGCGGGGTGTGGCTCGCCGAGCACCACTTCGTCGCGTACGGGCAGTGCCCGTCGGCGACCGTGCTGGCCGGGCACATCCTGGCCGGGACGCGGCGCATCACCGTCGGCACCGCCGCGGCGGTGCTCGGCTCGCGGCATCCGGTCGCGCTGGGCGAGGAGGCGGCGCTGCTGCACGCCCTGGCCGGGGACCGGTTCCAGCTCGGCGTGGCCCGGGGCGGCCCGTGGCAGGAGATCGAGGTGCTCGGGCGCGGGCTCGACCACTACCGGCGCGGCTTCGCCGAGTCCCTGCGGGTGCTGCTGCGCTGGCTGTCGGGCGTGGCCGAGGTGGGCGCGGACGGCGAGTTCCACCGCTTCGGGCCGCTGGCCGTGGTGCCGAGGCCCGCGACGCCGCTGCGCGTCCGGGTGGCGGTGACCTCCGGCGACACGGCCGAGCTGGCCGGGCGGCTCGGGCTGCCGCTGCTGCTCGGCGTACACACCGACGACACCGAGGCGGCGGCGCTGGTGGACCGGTGGGCCCAGGCCGCGTCCGCGCACGGCCACGATCCGGCGGCGGCGGACCACGCGCGGGTGCGGTTGGCGTACCCCTGCGCCAGCCGGGCCGACGGCGAGCGCGAGCTGCGCGCGAACCTGCCCCGCTGGCTGGCGGGCATCCGCGCCGCGGTCCCGGCGGGCGGCGCGCCGCCGGGCCGCGACCTGGCCGCCCACGTCGAACATCTGCTGCGTATCCAGCCGGTCGGCCCGCCCGGCGAGGTCGCCGCCGCCCTGGCGCACAGTGCCGACACCACGGGGGTACGCCGCCAGCTGTGCATGGTCGAGGCGGCCGGCTCGCCCGAGGCGACCTCGGACCTCATCGCGACGCTGGCCGCGCTGCCGACAGCGTGGCTTCGCGACCACGCTCCGCAGCCTCGGGTGCCTGATCTGGAGTTCGCCGATCGCGGGTGACGGCCGGTCCGCGGGGACGCCATAGCGGGGCGCGGCAATGTGTGTTTCGTGGACATGTCGGGAGGGTTGCGGCGGACCGTAGCGTGCGGCTCCACAGGGGAGTGACACGGATCACTATCGAGGAGCCCGCCATGCCCAGACCCTCCGCCCCGCGGTTGCTCCGCGCGGCGCTCGCCGTCCTGACCGGACTCGCCGCCGTGGCCGTCGCCGCCGCCCCGGCCCAGGCCGCGACGCTGACGCAGGTCAGCTCGTTCGGCAGCAACCCCGGCAACCTGACCATGTACAGCTACCGCCCCGACAACCTGCCCGCCGGACGGCCCGTCGTGGTGCTGCTGCACGGCTGCACCCAGAACGGCACCGGCTACTTCACCAACTCCGGCTGGCGCAAGTACGCCGACCTGTGGGGCTTCAGCCTGATCGTCGCCGAGCAGAAGTCCGGCAACAACGCGCTGAGCTGCTTCAACTGGTACCAGGCCGCTGACATCGCGCGCGGTCAGGGCGAGGCGCTGTCGGTGCGGCAGATGGTCTCCCACGCGGTGGCGAACCTGGGCGCGGACGCGAACCGCGTCTACGTGTCCGGCCTGTCCGCCGGTGGCGCGATGAGCGCGGTGATGCTGGCGACCTACCCGGACGTGTTCAAGGCCGGTTCCGTCGTCGCGGGGCTGCCGTACAACTGCGGCACGCCCTGCCAGTCCGCGGCCCAGAGCAAGACCCCGCAGCAGTGGGGCAACCTGGTCCGCGCCGCCTACAGCGGCTACACCGGACCGTGGCCGAGGGTGGCGATCTGGCAGGGGCAGTCCGACTCGACCGTGGTGCCCGCCAACGGCACCGAGCTGATGACGCAGTGGACCAACGTGCACGGCGTCACGCAGACCCCGACCGGCACCACGAGCCTGCCCGGCAACACCACGCTGGAGACCTACAGCGGCGACCTGGTACGCCTGTACAAGGTCGCGGGGATGGGACACGGCACGCCCGTCGACCCCGGTAGCGGGCTGGACCAGTGCGGCACCGCGACGTCGTACTTCCTCGACACCATCTGCTCGGCGTACCGCGACGCGGTCTACTTCGGCCTCGACAACACCGTGACCACCCCACCCGGCGCGCCGACCGGTCTGGCCGTCACCGGTGTCACCAGCGCCAGCGTCGGCCTGTCCTGGTCGGCGGTCTCCGGCGCGACCGGCTACCACGTGTACCGGGGCGGGGTGAAGGTGACCGCGTCCCCGGTCGGTGACACGTCCTACACCGACAACGGCCTGGCCGCGTCGACGACGTACAGCTACACCGTCCGGGCCGTGAACGCGGCCGGGGAGGGCGCCGCGTCCGGTGCTGTCTCGGCGACCACCTCGGCGACCCCGCCGCCCGGCCCCGCCGCGCCGACCGGGCTGGCGGTCACGTCGGTCACCGACAGCAGCGTGTCCCTGTCCTGGTCGGCGGTCTCCGGCGCGACCGGCTACCACGTGTACCGGGGCGGGGTGAAGGTCACCGGGGCACCGGTGTCCGCGACGTCGTACACCAGCACCGGGCTGGCCGCGTCGACCGGTTACAGCTTCGCGGTCAGCGCGGTGAACGGGTCCGGGGTGGAGGGTGCGCTGTCGGCGGCCGTGCCGGCGACCACGGCGGCGACCGCCGCGTGCTTCACGGCCAGCAACTACGCGCAGGTCGCGGCGGGACGGGCGTACCACTCGCTGGGGTACACGTACGCCAACGGCTCGAACCAGAACATGGGCCTCTACAACACCTTCTACACCCACACCCTGAAGCAGACCGCCCCCAACTACTACGTCCTCGCCGACGGCCAGTGCTGACCCGCTGACCAGCCCCGCCGACGCGGGCACCCCGCCCCGTCCCCGGCCCCGTTTTCCATAGACGCTGGCCTATTACATCGAGTTTTTGCAGATCAAACTCGATGTAATAGGCCAGCGTCGATTTTAAAGGCAGGGCGTCAGGCGGGGATGGGGTCGGTGAGGGCGGCGTGCAGGGCCTGGGTGACGGTGCGGTGGCGGAAGGGGAAGCCGGCCGCGGTCAGGGCCCCGGGCATGCAGCGCAGGCTGCGGTACGCCTCGTTGCCGAACTCGCCGTAGAGGATCTTGAGGGCGGCCTTGGGGATCGGCATCACCGTCGGGCGGTGCAGTTCCGCGCCGAACGCCTTGGTGAACTGGGTGTTGGTGACCGGAGCCGGGCCGACCATGTTGACCGGGCCCTCGACCTGGTCGCTGTCCAGGATGAACTGCGTCGCGGCCAGCCAGTCGAACAGCGAGATCCACGGCACCCACTGCCGCCCGTTGCCGAGCCTGCCGCCGATGCCCATCTTGAACGGGACCAGCTGCGCCTTGAGGAAGCCGCCGTCGCGGTGCAGCGGGTAGCCGGTGCGCAGCAGCGACACCCGTGCCCCGGCCGCCGCGGCGGGCGCGGTCGCCTGCTCCCAGTGCCGGGAGACCCCGGCCAGGAAGTCGTCCCCGGCGGGGGACAGCTCGGTCACCTCGCGGTCGCCGGTGTCGCCGTAGAAGCCCACGCCTGACGCGTTGACCAGCACCGGGACGCGCTGCGCGGCGACCGCGCGGGCCAGCGTCGCGGTCGGCACGACCCGGCTGGACAGGATCAGCGCCTGGTACTCCTCGGTCCAGCGCCGGTCGCTCACACCGACCCCGCACAGGTTCACCACCGCGTCGGTGCCGTCGGGCAGCCGGATCGGTTCGGCGGGGTCCCACTGCCGCTCCGAGGCATCCGCCGCGGGACGGCGTACCAGCTGAACGACCTCGTGACCCGACGAACGCAGGGTCGACACCAGGGGTTGGCCCAGGAAGCCCGAAGCTCCCGCCACCACGATCCGCATACGACAATCATGCCCGATGGCGGCGCACGCCCGGCGTGTCGACACCGCAGGGGTGCTACCTGCGCCGGAACCGCAGGTACGCGGCGAGCACGAGGGCCGACAGTGCCGCCTGCGCGGCCGCCGCCGGACCCGGCCGGATCGCCCCGGTCAGCGCGAGCAGCAGCGGAAGCAGGCCGGGCACGGCCACGTCCAGGCCGGACAGGCTCCAGGTCAGCCAGCCGGTCGGGATCCGGGTGCCCGTCATCGGCATCACCACGGGCGTCGACGCGTGGTCGATGTGACCGCGCCGGGCCATCCGCAGCGCGGCGACGGCGGGCACCGCGGCCGCGGCGGGCCCGAGCCACGCCCAGCCAGTGCCGGGCACCGCCTCGGCCAGCTCCAGCAGGGCCAGCGCGCCGGTGAGCGAGCCTGCGGCCAGCGCGGCGGGCAGCACGAGCCGGGCCGCGTCGGCGGGCAGACCGGCGACGCCGAACAGGCGGCGCAGGGCGGGACTGCCGGTCTCCCGGCGTACGCCGTCAGCACCGGCGCTCGCCGCGACCAGGGCCAGCACGGCCACCGCCGCGGCCCACAGCAGCTGCCGGTCCGGCCACGCCGTCGCCAGCAGGACGGGGACGAGCGTGCTGAGGATCAGGACGGCCAGGCGCGCCGGTCGGCGGCGCAGCCCGCGCCAGTCCAGCCATGCCAGCACCAGCGGGCCGGGCCAGGCGGGCCACGGCCGGGACGGCGGCCGCCGCTCGCGCCAGTACGCGTTCTCGGCCACCCGGGACAGGAACGACGGCTCCAGCGCGACGACCGCGTCACCCGCTGCGCTGAGCCGGGTCGCGGCCTCCAGCACCGGCCCGGCCGGGAACGTCGCCAGGCTCCGTCCCACCAGGACGGCTGTCACCAGCGCGCCGAGCACCCCGGCCCCGGCGACGCCGAGCAGCGCGGACAGCGGCACGGGCGGTAGCGGGCGCACCCGCACACCAGCGGTGACGGCCTCCCCGCCGAGCACGGCGAGCACCGCGGCGCCGCCCGCGACCCGGCGCAGGACGCGCGCCGCCCGCTCCGAGCGCTGTGCCAGCACCGCCAGACCCACCCCGATCAGCGCGTACGAGGCACCGCACGCCACCGTCGCGGTCAGCCGCAGCGCGCCGTGATCCGGCATCCCGAGCAGGGAGAGCGTCACACCGCCGAGCACGCCGCCGACGGCCGACGCCGCCGCCGCCGCGCGCAGTGCCGCCGGGGTGAGCACCGCCCGGCGGCCCAGTGGCGACAGCAGCAGCCAGCGCGCGTCAGCGGGCGTGAGCAGCAGCGGACCGGCCACCACCGCGACCTGGAGCAGCCCGGCCAGGACCGCCGTCACGAGCGTGAGACCGGCCACGACGGTCAGCGGCGGGGCGGGCGGCAGCGGCGCGGACAGCTCGCCGAGCAGCCCCTGGAACGGGCCGAGCAGCAGCGCACCGCCGACGGCGGCACCCGCGACGGGCAGGTAGCGGTCCGACCAGTGCGCGTCGGCCCGGCGGCCGGGGGCGCGGATCGCGGCACGGACGGCGTGGGCCGTGGCGCGATCGGTCATGCGGGCACCGGGCCGGTCCGGGTGAGCCGGCCGTCGCGCATCCACAGGGCGGTCGCGTCCATCGCGGCGACCAGGGCAGCGTCATGGGTGGCCAGCACGACCGTGCCACCGGCGTGGGCGTACGCCCGCAGCATCGCGGCCAGGCGGTCCCGGAACCCGGCGTCGAGCTTCTGCTCGGGCTCGTCGAGCAGGAGCAGGCGGCTGGGCCGGGCCATCGTCGCGGCCAGCGCCAGCCGCTGCCGCTGCCCCGCCGACAGCGCCAGCGGGCTCGCGGCGGCGCGGGCGGTCAGCTCGAAGTCGGCCAGGGCGCGGTCGACGGGCGTGGTGACGCCGTGGGTCAGCGCGACCAGGGCGAGGTGTTCACGCACGGTCAGGCCGGGATACCAGGCCGGCTCCTCGGCCAGCAGGCCGACCTGGCGCCAGAAGGCCGGGTCGCCCGACGGCGGCCCGCCCAGCACCTCGACCTCGCCGGAACCGGGCCGCAGCAGGCCGCTCAGGCAGCGCAGCAGCGTCGACTTGCCGCAGCCGTTGACGCCCTGCACGGCCACGATCTGGCCGGGGTCGGCGGTGAGGTGCACGCGGTCCAGCACGGTGCCGCCACCGAGCTGCACCGACAGGTCACGGGCGACGACGACGGGCATCCCGACACAGTAACGACGCGAGGGGGTGACCGGCTCCCGCCGGTCACCCCCTCGTCTACAGCTTCGGGTCAGAGACCCAGTTCGCCCTCGAACGCGCCCGTCTCCAGGCGCTCCTTGACGGTGCCCAGGAAACGCGCGGCGTCGGAACCGTCGACCAGGCGGTGGTCGTACGACAGGGCCAGGTAGACCATGTGGCGGGGCACGATCAGCTCGCCCAGCGCCGGGTCGTCGACGACGACGGCCCGCTTGACGACCGCGCCGGTGCCGAGGATGGCGACCTGCGGCTGGTTGATGATCGGCGTGTCGAACAGGGCGCCCCGGCTGCCGGTGTTGGTCAGCGTGAAGGTGCCGCCCGACAGCTCGTCCGGCAGGATCTTGTTCGAGCGGGTGCGCTCGGCCACGTCGGCGATCCGGCGGGCCAGGCCCGCCAGGTTCAGGTCACCGGCGCTGCGGATCACCGGGACGATGAGGCCCTTGTCGGTGTCCACGGCCATGCCCAGGTGCTCGGCGTCGTGGTAGGTGACCGTGCCGGCCTCCAGGTCCATCGACGCGTTCACGTTCGGGTGCACCCGCAGCGCCTCGACCGCCGCCAGCGCGAAGAACGGCAGGAAGGACAGCTTCACGCCGTTCTTGGCGAGGAAGTCGGCCTTGGCCTGCTGGCGCAGCTTCGCGATCTTGGTGACGTCGACCTCGACCACGGTGGTGAGCTGCGCCGAGACCTGCAGCGACTCCACCATGCGCTTGGCGATGGTGGTACGCAGCCGGGACAGCTTCTCGGTGCGTCCGCGCAGCGGGCTCGCGGCCTTGGTGGCCGGAGCCGGTGCGGCCGCGGCGGGGGCGGCAGTCGCGGGAGCGGCCGCCGGGGCCTTGGCCTTCTCGGCCGCGTCGAGCACGTCCTGCTTGCGGATGCGGCCGCCGACGCCGGTGCCGGTGACCTTGCCCAGGTCGACGCGGTGCTCGGCGGCGAGCTTGCGCACCAGCGGGGTGACGTAGCCGTCCGCGCCGTTGACCGCCTCAGCGGCCGGAGCCGCGGGAGCGGCCGCCTGCGCCGGAGCGGGTGCAGCCGGTGCCGGAGCCGGAGCGGCGGCGGCCGGAGCGGGAGCCGGTGCGGCCGGAGCCGGTGCGGCGGGCGCGGCCGGAGCCGGAGCAGCGGGCGCGGCCGGAGCAGCGGCGGCCGGGGCGGGAGCCGGTGCGGCCGGGGCGGGAGCAGCCGGAGCCGGTGTGGCGGCTGCCGGAGCGCCGCCTGCCGCGCCGATGAGCGCGAGCTGCGCGCCGACGGCGGCGGTCTCGTCCTCGGGCACGGTGATCTCCAGCAGGGTGCCGGCGACCGGCGACGGGATCTCCGTGTCGACCTTGTCGGTGGAGACCTCCAGCAGCGGCTCGTCGACCTCGATCGCGTCGCCGACCTGCTTGAGCCAGCGGGTGACGGTGCCCTCGGTGACGCTCTCGCCGAGCGCGGGCATCTTCACCGGGGTGGCGTCCCCGGCGGGGGCCGCGGCGGCGGCAGGGGCGGCCTCGGCGGGAGCCGGCGTCGGTGCCGCCTCCTGGGCCGGAGCGGCCGGTGCGGGGGCCTCGGCGGCGGGCGCCTCGGCCGCGGGGGCGGCGGCCGGAGCGGCCGCAGCCGGGCTCTCGCCCTCTCCCGCGATGACGGCGAGCTCCGCGCCAACCTCAGCGGTCTCGTCCTCACCGACGATGATCTTGCTGAGAATGCCGGCTGCCGGCGACGGGATCTCCGTGTCGACCTTGTCGGTGGAGACTTCGAGCAGCGGCTCGTCGACCTCTACCCGGTCGCCCTCCTGCTTGAGCCACCGGGTGACGGTGCCCTCGGTGACACTCTCGCCGAGCCGCGGCATGGTTACCGATACCGGCATTGCTTCAGACTCCTCAGTTAAGTGCAGATCCGCAGTGATAAAAGGACGAGGTGAGCTTATTCGCTCAGTTGTGCGCGTGCAGCGGCTTGCCCGCCAGCGCCAGGTGCGCCTCGCCGAGCGCCTCGTTCTGCGTCGGGTGCGCGTGGATGAGCGCCGCGACCTCGGCCGGGAACGCCTCCCAGTTCACGATCAGGGATGCCTCGCCGACCTGCTCGCCGATCCGGGCGCCGATCATGTGGATGCCCACGACCGGGCCGTCCTTCTGGCGGACCAGCTTCACGAAGCCCTGGGTGCCCAGGATCTTGCTCTTGCCGTTGCCGCCGAGGTTGTAGTTGTACGTCTCGACGGCGTCCGCGCCGAACTTCTCCTTGGCCTGGGCCTCGGTGATGCCGACCGACGCGATCTCGGGATCGGTGTAGGTGACGCGCGGGATGCCGGATTCGACGATCGGGGCCGGGTTCTGCCCGGCGATCGTCTCCGCGACGAAGATGCCCTGCGCGAAGCCGCGGTGCGCCAGCTGCAGGCCGGGCACGATGTCACCGACGGCGTACACGTTGGGCAGGTTGGTGCGCAGGCGCTCGTCGGTGATCACGAAGCCGCGCTCCATGGTCACGCCCTGCGCCTCGAAGCCGCAGTTCGCGGTGGCCGGGCCGCGGCCCACGGCGACCAGCAGCAGCTCGGCCTCCAGGGTCTCGCCACCGGCGATGGTGACCTTGACGCCGGTCTCGGTCTTCTCGACCTTCTCGAACGGCTTGCCGACCTTGAAGCCGATGCCGCGCTTGCGGAAGGTGCGCTCCAGCTGCTTGGAGATGTCCGGGTCCTCGGCCGCGACCAGGCGCGGCAGGGCCTCGACGATGGTCACGTCGGCGCCCAGCGACTTCCACGCGCTGGCGAACTCGACGCCGATCACGCCGCCGCCCAGCACGATCGCGGACGCGGGCACGCGGTCCAGGGTCAGCGCGTGCTCGCTGGCGATGACCCGCTCGCCGTCCAGCTCCAGGCCGGGCACGCTCTTCGAGTACGACCCGGTGGCCAGCACGATGTTGCGGCCGGTGACCCGCTGCCCGTTCACCTCGACGGCGTTCGGGGCGACCAGCGCGCCCTTGCCCTCGATGTAGGTGATCTTGGCAGCCTTGACCAGACCCTGCAGGCCCTTGTACAGACCGGCGACCACGCCGTCCTTGTACGAGTTCACGCCCGCCATGTCGATCTGGATCAGCTCGGCCTTGATGCCGATGTGCGCCGCCTCGCGGGTCTGGTCGGCGACCTCGCCGGCGTGCAGCAGCGCCTTGGTGGGAATGCAGCCCCGGTGCAGACAGGTGCCGCCCAGCTTGTCCTTCTCGATCAGCGCAACGGACAGACCCAGCTGCGCCGCACGCAGCGCGGTGGCATAACCACCGCTGCCGCCGCCGAGGATGACTACGTCAAAGGTCTCGCTCACGATCGCTCCAAGGTCGCGTCATTGCCACTTCGCGTCACGGTGAGCCGGCGTGTGCTCAGCCCACACTCGGCCATCTTGTCACTGCCGGGGGTGAGTCGCGCACCGAGGTGCGCAAGGACACGTCTGGCTACTGTTGCCAGTACCATGCGCACCGGAGTGCCACACCTTCAACAAAGGAGCAGGCGTGGGTTGGTTCCGCCGCCGGGGCGGGTCCCCGGCCGACCGTCCGGCCGACCCGGCCGCCGTGACGCACCTGGAGCAGTTCGCGCAGTCCCGCCGGGGTGTCGAGGCGTTCATCGAGCCCCGCACCACGGTGACCGGGACCACCGTCATCCTGATCGCCCACGACGGTGAGTGGACCCGCCGCCGCATGCCCAACCCCCAGGCGGTACGCCAGTTCGCCCAGCGCCTGTCCATGCCCGTCTACGACGTCCAGCTCGTCGGCTACCCCCAGCGCATGCGCGACTTCAACGCCCGCCAGAAACTCCGCCCGGCGGAGTGACCGGCACCCGCTGAAACGCGAAGATCGCTGTCTCGGGTCAGAACCCGCGGTTGAAGCACAGGTTCTGACCCGAAACAGCGATCTCCAAAGGCGGTCAGCCGTTCGCCGCGATGCCCTGTCGGCGGCTCGGCGGCCGCTCCGCTTCGCTTCTCAGCCGTTCGCCGCGATGCCCTGTCGGCAGCTCGGCGGCCGCTCCGCTTCGCTTCTCAGCCGTTCGCCGCGATGTCGTCGACCAGGGCGAGGAGGGTGCGGACGGGGACGCCGGTGCCGCCCTTGCTCCAGTGGCCGGTGGCCTCGCCGGAGTGGAACGACGGGCCCGCGATGTCGATGTGGGCCCACTCGACGCCCTCGGTGACGAACTCGCGCAGGAACACGCCGCCCTGCAGCATGTGACCGGCGCGCTCCATACCCGCGCTGACCTGCAGGATGTCGGCGACGTCCGACTCCATCGACTTGCGGATCTCGTCGGGCAGCGGCATCGGCCAGGTCGGCTCGCCGACCAGGTCGCCGGCGGCCTTGGTGCGCTGGGCCAGCTTCTCCGAGCCCATCACCCCGGCGACCCGCTTGCCGAGCGCGATGACCTGGCCGCCGGTCAGCGTCGAGGTCTCGATCAGGTAGTCGGGCTGCGACTCGCAGGCCAGCGCGATCGCGTCGGCCAGGACCATGCGGCCCTCGGCGTCGGTGTTGAGCACCTCGACCTTCTTGCCGCTGCGCATGGTGATCACGTCACCGGGCCGGTACGCCTCACCCGACAGCATGTTCTCCGCGATCGGGATGTACGCGGTCACAGCCACGGCGGGCTTGAGCTCGGCGATCGCGGCCATGGTGCTGGCCACGGCGGCCGCACCGGCCATGTCGGACTTCATCTCCCACATGCCCTGCGCGGGCTTGATGGACACGCCGCCGGTGTCGAACGTGATGCCCTTGCCGATCAGCGCGACCTTGGTGGTCGACTCGGCGGGCGTGTACGTGATCTTCACCAGGCGCGGCTTGGCGGCCGAACCCATGCCGACGGCGAGGATGCCGCCGAAGCCGCCCTCGATCAGCGCCTTCTCGTCGAACACCTCGACGTCCAGACCGGCCTTGCCGGCCAGCGCGGCGATCTCGTCGGCGAAGTTCGGCGGGCGCAGCAGGTTGGCCGGGGCGTTGACCCAGTCGCGGGTGCGGGCGACCGCGGCGGTCACCACGGCGGCACGCGTGATCTCCGCGTTGGCCGAGCCCTCCTTCGCGTCGGGCACCAGCACCGACACGGCGGTGACCGGGTCCTTGCGGGTGGCGGCGGGCTTGGCCTTGTAGCCGGTGAACCGGTACGCGCCCAGCGCCGCGCCCTCCGCGACCGCGCGCAGGGTCAGCGCGCCGCTGTCGTCGGCGTCGTCGGACAGGGGCAGCGCCAGCACGACCTTCTTCGCCCCGGCCAGGGCGCGGACGGCGGCGGCGGTGGCGCGGCGCAGCGTGTCGGGGGCGGGGGCCGGGCCGGTGGGCTCGGCGCCCAGGCCGACGGCGACCAGGACGGGCGCGGTGATGGTGCCGAGCGTGGCGAGCTTGGTGACCTCGCCCGCACCGCCGGTGGCCCCGAGCAGGGCCAGGGTGGCGGTCAGCTTGCCGTCGAACGCGGCGGCGATGCTCTCGGCCCCGGACGCCAGCAGCAGCTCCCCGGCCGCGCCCTCGGCGCCTTCCTGACTGTGTACGCCGATGACCACGGCG
This sequence comes from Catellatospora methionotrophica, assembly GCF_011297335.1. Classification (GTDB taxonomy): domain Bacteria; phylum Actinomycetota; class Actinomycetes; order Mycobacteriales; family Micromonosporaceae; genus Catellatospora; species Catellatospora methionotrophica. The sequence continues at coordinate 105,957 of NZ_JAAOTJ010000006.1, forward strand.
TCCACGGTGAGGTCGGCGGGGTCGGTGTCGGCGAGGCTCAGCGTGGGCAGAGCCGTGGTGGGCGTGGTCACAAAGTACTCCTGGTGGACGTGGGTTGCTGCGCCGATGCTAACGAACCGCAAACGCCAGGGTAAGTTGCGCTCATGACCGACGTGGGTTCAAAAGACTCAGCCGACCTGCTCACATCGCCTCTGCACGACCGTCACGTGGCGCTGGGAGCGAAGTTCGCCGCCTTCGGCGGCTGGGACATGCCGCTGGAGTACGCCGGTGGCGGGGTGCTCAAGGAGCACGCCGCGGTCCGCGAGGGCGTGGGCGTCTTCGACGTCAGCCATCTGGGCAAGGCACGGATCACGGGGCCGGGCGCGGCGGACTTCGTCAACGCCTGCCTGACCAACGACCTGGGCCGCATCAAGCCTGGTAAAGCGCAGTACACGCTGTGCTGCGACGACGCGACCGGCGGCGTGGTCGACGACATCATCGCCTACCTCTACGGCGACGACCACGTCTTCCTGATCCCGAACGCGGCCAACACCACCGAGGTCGTGCGCAGGCTGTCCGCCGCCGCGCCCGCCGAGCTGACCGTCACCAACGAGCACGCGGACTTCGCGGTGCTGGCGGTGCAGGGTCCGCGCTCGGCGGAGCTGCTGGCCGAGCTGGGCCTGCCCACCGAGCACGAGTACATGAGCTTCGCCACAGCGGACCTGAACGGCGTCACGCTGACCGTGTGCCGCACCGGTTACACCGGCGAGCACGGCTACGAACTGGTCGTCCCGTCGGCCGACGCGACGGCGGTCTGGGACGCGCTGTTCGGCGCGAGCGTGCCCGCCCGCGCCTGCGGCCTGGCCTCGCGCGACACGCTGCGCACCGAGATGGGCTACCCGCTGCACGGGCAGGACCTGTCGATGGACATCACCCCGGTGCAGGCCCGCTCGGGCTGGGCCGTGGGCTGGAACAAGCCCGCGTTCTGGGGCCGCGACGTGCTGACCGCGGAGAAGGCGGCGGGCGCGCGGCGCACGCTGTGGGGCCTGGTCGCCACCGACCGGGGCATCCCGCGCGCGCACATGAGCGTGCTGTCCGGCGACCGGACCGTCGGTGAGATCACCAGCGGCACGTTCTCGCCGACCCGCAAGATCGGCATCGCGCTGGCGCTGCTCGACACCGCCGCGGGGCTGGCCGAGGGCGACACCGTCGAGGTCGACGTACGCGGCCGCCGCAGCGCGATGACGGTGACGAAGCCGCCGTTCGTGCAGCCGTCCGTCAGGTGACCCCTCCGCGGCGACGCCCCCGGGCTCGCCGCGGCCGGTGCCGGGGGTGTTCCGGCGACGGCCCCAGGTCCCGCCGGTGGCCTAGGGTGGTCGCCATGGCGGTTGCGTACGAGCAGGTGAGGGACTGGGTGCTCGCGTTGCCCGGGTGCGCTGAGGTGATGGTCGAGGAGTGGGGGCACCCGACCCTGCGGGTGGGGGACAAGATGTTCGCCTCCGGTATGCCGGGCGGCGAGACGATGTCGGTCAAGGCATCCAAGGAGGAGCAGGCTGCACTGCTCGCCGCCGCGCCGGAGGTGTACTCGGCGGCCGCCTACGTCGGGCGGTTCGGCTGGGTGCGCGTCGAGCTGTCCCGGGTGGACCCGGCCGAGCTGCGGGAACTGGTCGTCGAGGCCTGGCGGCGCACCGCGCCGAAGAAGCTGGTCAAGCAGTACGACACGCAGGCGTAGCCGCCGCAGCCCCGGCGAGGGAGCAGGCGTCGCCGGGCGAACGCGTCACCGGGCTGCGGCGGCCGCGCCCTCGGGCGCTGAGAGCAGCGTGGACAGTGCGGTCATGTCGGCGCGGGCGGGCTCCAGCGCGGCGACGGCCGCGAGCAGCGCCGGATCGGCCCGGCAGGCCTGCCGGGCTGTGGCCGAGTGCTGCATGAGCGTGGTGGCGCAGCGCATCCACGACTGCCAGCCGAACCAGCTCTCCGCGAGCCGCACCGCGTGGTCGGGCGCGATGGCCGCGTCGAGGCGGTCCAGGACGGCGTCGAACTCCGCAGGGCCCGGCTCGGGGACGGCTTCGCCGGGGAACTCGCGCGTCCACACCGCGGTGAACTCCACGGCCAGGCCCGCGACCTCGGTGAGCCGGGCGCGCAGCACCGGGATCAGTGGCTCCGGCAGCGCGCCCAGCTCGATCAGCGCGCCGCAGAGCAGCGCGAACTCCCCGCCGAAGCCCGGTCCGAGCTCGCCGAGCAGTTCGGCGCAGGCGGCCAGGGCGGTGGTGAGTTCGTCCGCCGAGGCCGTCTGGGCGGCCTCCCACAGCTGCGCCGTCGCCGACTCGAACGCCTCGATGTCGCGCTCGCGCCGGGCGCGCACCAGCGCGTCGCAGGCGCGGGCGAGCGGAGTCGCGGATTCGAAGATCATTCGCGAATGCTAGCGGGCCGCGCGTCAGAAGAGAATCAGTCCGATGGCGATCAGGGTGGTCGCCGTTTCGGACAGGAAACCGAGCACGTCGCCGGTGACGCCGCCGAACCGGCGTACCAGATGGACGCGCAGGCCGACCACGACGAGCAGTGCGCCGAGCACGGCGGCCGGGCCCTGCCAGGGGCGGCCTGGCACGGCCGGCACGGCCAGCGCCGCGACCAGTGCCAGGGCGACGGTGTACGCGACCGGGTGCACCGTACCCGCGACCAGGGCTCCCATCCCGCCTGGCCGCGCCGCGGGCACACCCCGGCGGCACGCCTCGGTGATCGCCAGCCGTCCACCCGCGACGGTGGCGGCCACCCCGGCCAGCAGCGCGGGCAGCGGCCGCGCCGACAGCTGCGCCAGGGCACCGATCTGCGACAGCAGCACCAGGATCAGGGCGACCACGCCGAACGGCCCGACCTCCGGCGACTTCATGATCTCCAGGGCGCGCTCGCGGGAACGGTACGACCCCAGCGCGTCCACCGTGTCCGCCAGCCCGTCCAGGTGCAGCCCGCGACTGAGCAGCGCGGCCAGGCCCACCGTCAGCGTCGCGGCGACCAGCGCGGGCAGGCCTGCCGCGAGCCCGGCCAGCACCCCGCCGAGCAGCGACCCGAGCAGCGCCCCGATCGCCGGGGCGAGCGTCATGGCCCGCCCGGCGACGGCACGGTCGAGGTGGCGCGGCCCGGCGACCGGCGCGACCGTGAACGTGGTCAGCGCCAGCCGCAGGCCGTCGAGCGATCCGCCGCGCGGACGGTCAGTCCACGACGGAGGCGTCATCGGTGCGGGACACGGGCTCGTCGGTGGCGTCGTCCGGCTCGTCCTCGGGCTGCTGCAGGTGCGCGGGCGGCTCGTCGAGCAGGGGCGGCAGCGCGGGCAGCGCCGACGCCAGGGTCAGCGCCGAGCGCAGCAGCGGCAGCGCCAGCAGTGCGCCCGCGCCCTCGCCGAGCCCGGCGTTCAGGTCGGTCAGCGCGGTCAGGCCGAGCACGTCGGCTGCCAGCACCGTGGTCGGGTGGCGGCCGGTGTCGGCCAGCGCGCACCACAGCCGGGACTGGCTGCCCAGGTCCCGCGCGATCAGCCCGGCGGCGACGCCGACCGGCCCGTCGAGCAGCACCGGCGTACGCCGTGCCGTGGCCCCCAGGATCACGCCCGCCGCCACCGCCAGGTCCGGCCCGCCCAGCTCGGTGAGCAGCTCCTTGGCGGGCATCACCCGTCCCCGGACCCGGTGCAGCGCGTCGCGTACGGCGGCGCACCGCAGCATCCACGCCGCGTCGTCGACGGTGCCGTCGGCGCTGACCACCCGGTTCAGCAGGCCGGGCACCTCCGCGCCGGTCACCGCGGAGACCACCGCGGCCGCGGCCGCCTCCGCCCCGGCCCCGCACGAGCCCAGCATCAGCAGGTCGACCCCGCTGTCGACGGCCTCGTCGGCGAGCTGCCAGCCATACCGCAGCAGGCCGTCGACGGTGTCCAGGTCGGCCGCCGGGGCGTGCTCGATCGCCTCGGCGGCGGCGGTGTCGACGATCTGCAGGCTGACCCCGTGCTCGGCGGCCAGCAGCCCGACCGGGCCCTCGCCACGGCGGGCCTGTGCCGCCAGCAGCGCCGCCCCGTGCGGGGTCTGCCCGGCGGCGACGTCGCCCTCGTGGTTGCCGTGCAGCAGCAGCATCCGGGGCCGCTGCCAGGGCAGCGGCACGGTACGGCCCTGCGCGCCAGCGGCGAACAGCACGATCTCGGCGAGCCGGCCGAGCCCGGAGCCGGGGATGTCGAGCAGGTTCAGGTGGTCGCGGGCGGCGTCACGGGCGTCGCCGTCCGGGATGGGCAGGTCCATGTTCTGCTGGATGACCAGGCCGGTCGACACGATCGGCAGCGCCTGGGTGCTCTCGGTCAGCGCGGCCGTGAGCTTCGGCGCGGCGGCGGCCGGGGTGAGCACCTCGGGGCTGGGGATGGCCGAGACGGCGGGCAGCGTCAACCCGGCCGCCGCACCAACGGGCGTGGCGCTCGCTGCCGCTGCGGCGGTGGCCGGTGCGACCGCGGCCTCCGTGGCGACACCGGTTCCGGGTCCGGCCGCTCCGGCGGGACCCGAGGCCGGGTCGTCGGCCGCGTCAGTGCCGCTCAGCCAGATCGGGCGCCCGGCGACGACCAGGGCGACCGCGTCGCAGGCCGCGGCGACGGCCTGGTTGGTCAGTCCCATCAGGTCGGCGAAGCGCACACCCGCCTCGGTCGGCGGCACCACGGACAGGCCGACCTCGGGGCTGACCAGCACCACCCGCGCCGCGCAGCCGGCGACCGCGGCGGCCAGCCGGCTGACGTGCACCTGCGCGTCCGCGCGGTCGAGCAGGTTCACCACCCAGCCGCCCAGGTCGTCGACGATCAGCACGTCCTCGGCGGCGGCCTGGCCGAGCGCGGTGACCAGCGCAGCCGGGTCGCCGTACGTGTCGACGGTGATCCAGGACTGCGGCCTGCGCTCGCGGTGCGCGGCCACCCGCTCGGCGAACGCCGGGTCACCGCCGTCCGCCAGAGCGGTGGCGAGGTAGCGCACCGAACGTGCGCCTGTCAGCAGGGATTCGGCGTACTCGCTCTTGCCTGAGCGAATGCCACCGAGCACCAGCACCCGTGCCCCGAAGTGTGAGGGCCAACCGTCATGCGACATGCCCGTACCTTATGACCTTCGGCCCGGGAGCGGGTCAGCGGATGCGCCGCCTGCGCGGCCGGAGCGCGGCTGCCGGATAAGCTGATCGCCATGACGTGGAGCTGGCGGTACGAGGATGCGGCGGGCAAGCCCGTCGAAGGCCCGAACGAAACGTTCAGCAACCAGGCCGACGCCGAGTCGTGGCTCGGCCAGACCTGGCGTGACCTGGTCGCCGCCGGTGCGGTAGAGGTGATCCTCGTCGAGGGCGACCGCGACGAGTACCGGATGAGCCTGCAGGGGGCCTGAGCCCCCGGCCGTCAGGGGGCCGCCCGTGCGGGCCGCCCCCTGACGTCGTGATCAGGGACGCTCGTCGGGGGACTGGGTCTTGCCCGGGTCCCGCTCCGTGACCGGCTCGACGATCTCGTCGATCGCCTTCATCAGGTCGGCGTCGAGCTTCACGCCCGAGGCCTTCACGTTGTCGTACACCTGCTCGGGGCGCGTCGCGCCGACGATCGCCGACGACACGTTCGGGTTCTGCAGCACCCACGCCACGGCGAGCTGCGCCATGGTCAGGCCCGCGTCCGCGGCCAGCGGCTTGAGCTGCTGCACGCGGGTGAGCACGTCGTCGTCGAGCCAGCGCGCGATGAAACCCGCACCCGACTTCTCGTCGGTGGCCCGCGAACCGGCCGGCGGCGGCTGACCCGGCAGGTACTTGCCGCTGAGCACACCCTGCGCCATCGGCGACCAGACGATCTGGCCGAGACCCAGCTCCTCGCAGGTCGGCACGACCTCGGCCTCGATGACCCGCCACAGCATCGAGTACTGCGGCTGGCTCGACACCAGCGAGATCTTCAGCTCGGTGGCCAGGGCGTGGGCGGCGCGGATCTCCGACGCCTTCCACTCCGAGACGCCGATGTAGTGCGCCTTGCCGGAGTGCACGATGTCGGCGAACGCCACCATCGTCTCCTCCAGCGGGGTCGCGTAGTCGTAGCGGTGTGCCTGGTACAGGTCGACGTAGTCGGTCTGCAGACGCTGCAGCGACCCGTTGATCGACTCCATGATGTGCTTGCGGGACAGGCCGCGGTCGTTGCGCCCGGACCCGGTCGGCCAGAAGACCTTGGTGAAGATCTCCAGGCCTTCGCGGCGCTCGCCCTTCAGCGCCCGGCCGAGCACCGACTCGGCGCGGGTGCCGGCGTACACATCCGCGGTGTCGAAGGTGGTGATCCCGCTGTCGAGGGCCGCGCGCACGCAAGCGTCGGCGGCGTCCTCCTCGACCTGCGAGCCGTGGGTGATCCAGTTTCCGTACGAGATCTCGCTGACGAGCATCCCGGAACGGCCCAAATGCCGAAACTCCATAACAAGACCCTATGCCGACCGGGTCCGGTCCGTCGCGGAGGGTTGAATCTTCTACAACACGGGCTTCGTGTCGGCCAGCAGCCGGTCGAGTTCCTCCATGACGACCTGGCGGCTGGGCAGCTCCGGGTCGATGAACGGGCGGCCCTTGCGGTCCAGCGCCCCCCAGCGGCCGGACGGGCCCGCGATCAGGAACGCCACCGGGTGGATGACCAGCGCCGGGTGTACGGGCGGCACCACCACGGCTCCGGTGCGGTCCACGACGCCCTTGCGCCCGCCCGCATCGACGATGGCCAGGCCCTCGTCGGAGAAGCCGTCGACGTAGCGGCCGTCGGTCAGCGCGGTCGCGAACCCGGTGAACTGGAACGGCACCACGGCCCGGCCCTGCTTGTCGACCGCGCCCCAGCCGCCCCGGCGCACCGCGGCCAGGCCACGGCGGAACGGGCGTACGTCCTCGAAGCCGGTGGAGATGACCACCCGGCCCTGCTTGTCGATGGCGACCCAGTTGCCCGCGCCGTCGCGCGACACCCAGGCCAGCCCGTCGGAGAACGAGCCGACACCGAGCCAGCCGGCCCGGCCGTCGATGAGCCGGGTGCCCGCCTCGTCGATCAGCTCCCAGGTCTCCATCTCCGGGCGGCGCACCCAGGCGGCACCGTCGCGGAACGGCTGCACGTCGGCGAACGCGGGGGAGATGACCGTACGGCCGTCGGCCCCGGCGAAACCCCAGCACTGCACACGCTCGTCGAAACGCGGCACCGGCGGCTTGCTGACCTGCAGGATCTCGTCCATGCTGCGCGGGTACGGGCCCATGCCGTTCTCGGCGATCTTCATCGAGACGGCGTCGAGCGCCATCTCGGTACGCGTGATCAGCTCCGGATCCTCGACCTTGCGCAGTTCGAGCGCCTTCTCGAAGTGGTTGAACGCCTCCATGTAGCGGCCCTGGTCCAGGCAGGACCGCCCGGCGTGCTCGTGCATGGTGGCGCGCAGCCGGTCGGGCAGCTCGCTGGAGTTGGCCTCGGCGAACAGCTTGTCGGCCTCGGTGAAGTCGCCGCGCCACTGCAGCACGTGGGCCAGCCGGGCCTTGGCCAGCGCGATGCGGCGCAGCTCTCCGGTCGCCTCGGCGTGCACCAGGGCCATCTTGCCGTCCGACAGCGCCTTGGTCAGGTCGCCGAGGATGCGCGAGACCACGGCCCGCAGGCTGAGCAGCCGGGCGCGGGTCGGGTTGTCGGTGGCCGGGGTGAGCTTCTCGGTGAGCCGGTCCCGGATCTCGCGCAGCTCATCCGGGTTGTCGACCAGCTCACGCAGCGTCTCGTGATGGAAGCGCCACTCGTACGCGGCCAGCGTCTGCTCCGGGTCGGGCCCCGACTCCGGGGTGGCCTCCGGCTCCGGCTCGGCCGCGGCAGCGGCGGCCGCGGCGGCGTCACCGGTGACGGTGGCCGTCGTCGCCGCGGGCTCGGCGGCGGGTGTCGGCGCGGCACCGGGGCGGACCAGCGGGTGCAGCATCGTCGGGGCGGACAGCGCGGTCGCCGCGCCGGCCGCGCTCGCGGCGACGGGCAGCACGGTGTCGGGGGTGGCCACGGCCGGGGTCTGCGGTGCGGCCGGCGACACCGGGTTGGCCGAGACCGGCGCGGCCGAGACGGGTGCGGCCGACGCGACGGCAGTGGAGACCGGAGCGGCGGAGACCGGGGCCGCACTGGCGGCGGGCTCCGCGGTGACCGGCGCCGCCGCGGCTGCGGCCGGAGGCGGGGTGTCGTCGGTGATGGCGGCCATCATGCCGGTGTCCGCCGTGGAGTGGCGTCCCCGGCGGCTCGCGGCGGCGGCCTGCGCCTGGTCACCGGCTGCCGTGGCAGCGGGCGTGCCGGCTGCCGCCGGTACGGCCACGGGCTGCGCGCCGGACGTGGGGGCGGCCTGCTGGGCGGGTGGTGCCGCCGGCGGGGCGGCGGTCGCCGCTGCCTGCGGGGCCTGCTGAGGCACGGGCTGGCCAGGGGCCTGCTGGCCCGGAGGCTGCTGACCCGGGGCCTGCTGACCGGGAGCCTGCTGGCCCGGCGCGGGGGCGTAGCCCTGCGGGGCCTGGCCGGGCATGCCGGGGTGACCCTGCTGCGGGGTGCCGGGCTGGCCGTAGACCTGGCCCTGCTGCGGCGGGCGCTGGCCCTGCGGCGGGCCGTACTGCGGCTGCCCCTGCGGGTGGCCGTAGGTCTGCCCCTGCTGCGGCTGGCCCTGGCCGGGGTGCGGCTGGCCGTACTGCTGGGGGCCGTTCGGGTGCTGGTTCGGGCCGCCGTAGACCTGGCCCTGCTGCGGGCGCTGCTGGCCCTGCTGCGGGTGGCGTCCCTGTTGGGGCGGCCCGTACTGCCCCTGCGGGCCGGGGCCCTGCGACGGGTGCGGCTGGTTCGGGCCGCCGTAGACCTGGCCCTGCTGGGGGCCGTTCGGGCGGTACTGCGGGCCGGGCTGCGGGGGCATCGGGCCGGGGCGCTGGCCGCGCTGCGCGTTCGGGTCCCAGTTGCCCTGCTGCGGCTGGCGCTGCCCGTTGGCGGGCGGGAACGGGCCGGGCGGCGGGCCCTGACCGGCGTGCGGCTGGCCGTACTGCTGGGGGCCGTTCGGCTGCTGGCCGGGGGCGTGCTGGCCGGGCTGCTGCGGACCCTGCTGCTGGCCCTGCGCGTTGGCGGGCTGCTGCGCGGCGGGGTCGGGCGCGTCCGAGGGCGGGCGTTGTCCGGGCACCCGCGACCACGGCGACGTCGGCGTACCGGCCCAGGCCGGCGTGCCGCGGTGCCGCTCGTCGGTGCGCTCGTCGGTCACGCCCCACCTCGCCTGGTTCCGAGTCTTGTATGGCACAAATGCATCGCGAACCGGGTTGCCACGAAGGTATGGTCGCGCCCGGCCGAAAAAAGAATGCGGTTGCGAGTGGAGGGTACGGGGTGGGCTTCGTCACCGCCACTGCGGATCGGCTCACAATCCGAAACTTCATCGAAACGGTAGGGATTTTCCGGACATTAAGTTCATCCGGATTCCGGCGGTTCTCCACATATCGCCAGGCGACCGTGGCGGCCACGGCCACCAACACCATGTTCGGCTTCGTCAGGACCTACGTCATGCTGGCCGTGGCCGGTTCCGCGGTGGCCGCCGGCGGGCAGGTCGCCGGATACGACGCCCCACAACTGGTCACCTATGTATGGGCCGGGCAGGGCCTGATCGGCGTCGTGGCGCTGTGGGGCTGGACCGAGCTGGCCGACCGGATCCGCTCCGGCGACGTGGTCACCGACCTGCTGCGCCCCGTCCACCCCGTGCTCGGCTACCTGCTGCCCGACCTGGGCCGGGCGGCGTACGCCCTGCTCACCCGGTTCGTCGTGCCGGTCGCGGTCGGCGGGCTCGTGTTCGACATGTACCTGCCGCAGCGTGCCGCCACCTACCCGCTGTTCGCGGCCTCGGTGCTGCTGGCGGTGCTGGTCTGCTTCGCCGGGCGGTTCCTGGTCAACGCGGCCGGCTACTGGCTGCTCGACACCCGCGGCGTACTCATGGGCTGGGCCGTCTGCGCGGGCATGCTCGGCGGGCTGTACTTCCCGATCCGCTTCCTGCCCGACGGCCTGGCGGCCGCCGTATACCTGGGCACCCCGTTCCCGTCGGTGCTGCAGATTCCGCTCGACGTGCTGGTGGAACGGGATCCGCCAGCCGGACAGCTGGGCCTGCTCGGCATCCAGGCGCTGTGGGCCGGGCTGCTGTTAACGGCCTGCGTGCTGGTCCAGCGCCGGGCCGAACGGCGGCTGGTGGTGCAGGGTGGCTGAGCCCTCGACCCTGGCGATCTACCGCAGGCTCGTCGCGGCGCAGGTGCGCTCGCAGGCCTCGTACCGGGCGAGTTTCGCCCTCGACCTGGTGTCCAACGTCGTCTTCCTCGGTGCCGACCTGCTGGCCGTGCTCGTCGTCTTCTACCGGGTGCCGGTCCTGGGCGGGTTCTCGCTGACCGACACGCTGCTGGTGTTCGGGCTGTCGTCGCTGGGCTTCTCGCTGGCCGACCTCACCGTCGGCAACATCGACAAGATGTCGCGCCACGTGCGCACGGGGCTGCTCGACGCGGTGCTGATCCGCCCGCTCGGCGTGCTGTGGCAACTGCTGGTGCTCGACGTGGGCGTACGGCGGCTGGGCCGGGTCTGCTCCGGCGTCGTCGTGCTCGTGATCGCGGTGCGCCTGGCCGAGGTGCCGGTGACACCGGCCAACCTGCTGCTGCTGGTGGTCACGCCCTTGGCCGGCGCGGTGTTCTTCAGCGCCGTCTTCGTGGCGACGGCGACGGTGGCGTTCTGGTGGGTGGACTCCGGCGAGCTGACCGCCGCGCTGACCTACGGCGGGCGCGACTTCACGTCATACCCGATGACGGTCTACGGCGGCTGGTTCCGGCACCTGCTCGCCTTCGGGCTGGGCTTCGGCTTCGTGGCGTACTACCCCGCCCTGGTCCTGCTCGACCGCCCCGATCCGCTGGGCGGTCCCGCCTGGCTGGGCTGGTGCGGCCCCCTGCTGGCGGCGGTCGCCGCGGCCCTGGCCGCGCTCGTCTGGCGCACCGGGGTGCGCCAGTACCGCAGCACCGGCTCTTGACCGCGAACGGAGGCACGGCGGCGTGAACGTCATCGAGGCGCACGGGCTGCGCAAGGACTTCACCGTACGGGTGCGCAAGGGCCTGCTGCGCCGGGAGAGCCGCGCCGTCGCCGCCGTCGACGGGGTGGACCTGACGGTGCGGCGCGGCGAACTGCTCGGCTACCTCGGGCCCAACGGCGCGGGCAAGTCCACCACGCTCAAGATGCTCACCGGCGTGCTGCACCCGTCCGGCGGCACCGTCGCGGTGTGCGGGCTGACCCCGGTGCCGCAGCGCATCCAGCTGGCCCGGCGCATCGGCGTGGTGTTCGGGCAGCGCTCGCAACTGTGGTGGGACCTGCCGCTGGGCGACTCGTACGAGCTGCTGCGCCACATCTACCGGGTGCCCGCCGCCGAGCACGCCGCCCGCCTGCGGCGCTGCCGCGACCTGCTCGAACTCGACCCGTTCCTGGACACCCCGGTGCGCCAGCTCTCGCTGGGCCAGCGCATGCGGGGCGAGCTGACCGCCGCCCTGCTGCACGGCCCCGAGGTGCTGTTCCTCGACGAGCCGACGATCGGCCTGGACGTGGTCAGCAAGCAGGCCGTCCGTGGCTTCCTGGCCGAACTCGGCGCCACCGGTGACACCACGATCGTGCTGACCACGCACGACCTCGCCGACATCGAGCGGCTGTGCCGCCGCATCGTCGTCATCGACCACGGCCGGGTGGTGCACGACGGCGGCATCGACGCCCTGCACGCCCGCTACGGCTCGCAGCGGCGGGTGGTCGTCGACTTCGACACCGCGCCGGCTGCCGTGCCCACGCTTCCCGGCGTACACCTCGAAGCCACCGCCGGGCCTCGCCTGACCTTCACCCTCGACGGCACCGCCTCGGTGGGCGCCCTGGTCTCCGCGCTCTCGGCTCTCGGCGGACTGCGCGACCTCGCGGTGACCGAACCCGAGATCGAGGAGGTGATCGCCCGGCTCTACCGCTCCTGAGAAAGGAGGTCACCCTCACAGGCGCATCCGCCTACCGGAAGCGATCTTGGCTGGTTACACTGGGTGCTGCACAGGGCCGCAAGGGGTGCGCCGGTTGGGTGGGACGGCGTACATCGCCCCTGCCGTACCCGGAGTTGATTCGTGGCCGCCCGTGCCTCCTACCGTGACCTCGTCCGCATCACCGGACCCTGGTTCCTCGTGCTCGCCTTCCTCGCCCGGCTGCCCGCCGCCATGGGTCCGCTCGGCGTGATCACCCTCGTCGTCGCCGCCACCGGCAGTTACGGCACCGCCGGTCTGGCCGCCGCCGCGTTCGGCATCGGCGCGGCGCTCGGCGGCCCCGTCACCGGCACCCTGGCCGACCGTTTCGGCCAGCGCGCCGTCGGCATCGCCACCGCCGTCGTCGACGCCGCCGCGTACGCCGCGCTCGTGTTCGCCGTCACCGGGGGCCTGTCCGCCGCCGCCGTGCTGCCGTTCGCCGCGCTCGCCGGATTCGCCATGCCGCAGGTCGGGCCGCTGGTCCGGGTGCGCTGGGCGGTGCTGCTCGGCGACCGCGGCCGGCAACGGCAACTACCCACCGCCATGGCGTACGAGGGAGCGGTCGACGAGGCCTCGTTCCTCGCCGGTCCGGCGCTGGTCGGCATCCTGGCGCTGACCGGCTGGGCGGGCGTGCCGCTGCTGGTGGCGGCCGTGCTGACCGTGCTCGCCGCGGTGCCGTTCGCGCTGCACCGCACGGTGCCCCCGGTGCTGCGCGCGCCCCACGCCGCGTCGCCGTCGCCCGCCCAACCTGTCGGGCGGATGCCGTTCGCGCGGGTCGCGGTGCTGGTCGCGGCCATGTCCGTGATCGGCGTCGTGTTCGGGGCGACGCAGACCGGGGTGACCGCGTTCGCCGACACGATCGGCTCGGCCGGGTCGGCCGGTCTGATCTACGCCGTGCTGGGCGTCGGCAGCGCCGCCGCCGGGCTCGCCGTGGCGTGGCTGCCGGAGTCCCTCGGGCCGGTCAGCAGGTACGTCTGGTCGGCTGTCGCGCTCGTCGGGGGCACCGCGGCGCTGCTGCTCGCGCACTCCACGCTCACCGCGCTGGCGGCCGTGGTCGTGCTCGGGGTCACCGCCGCGCCGTACCTGATCTCCGGGTACGCCCTGGCGGGACGGCTGTGCCCGCCCCGCCGCGCGGGCATGGTGATGACCCTGCTGGCCAGCGGCGTGGTCGCCGGGGTGTCGCTGGGCGCGGCCGCCGCCGGCCGCCTCGCCGACGCGTACGGCTACCGTGGCGCGTTCGCGGTGCCGCTGGTCGCCGCGGTGCTCGGCCTGCTGCTGGCCGCGCTGGTCACGCCCGGCCTGCGCCGCGCGGTCCGCGCCGCCGACGCGGCCGACGCCGCAGTCGCCGCGAAGGCCGCCCGGCGTCCCGCGCTCACCGCTGCCTGAGCCGACCGCCGTCGCCCACAGGATGGGCGGCCCGCCGGCCGTCGTCAGCGCATCACCGGACGGCGCTAGCGTGGCGGTAACTGACGAAGTGACTTGAGGTGATTACCGGTATGCGGCAGGCTGACGGGCGCGACGCCAGGCTGTGGCGGGACGCGGCGGCCATCGGCGCGGCGGTCGGCGTCATCGGGCTGTCGTTCGGCGCGATCGCGGTGGCCTCCGGTCTGCCCGCCTGGGTGCCGGCGGCGATGTCGGTGCTGGTGTTCGCCGGTGGTTCCCAGTTCCTCGCCGTCGCCCTGATGACCGGCAGCCCAGTGGCCGCCGTGGTCGGCGGGGTGCTCATCAACATCCGGCACCTGCCGTTCGGCCTGGCCGTCGGCCCCGCGATCGGCCGGAGCAGGGTGGCCCGTTTCGCCGGGGCACATCTGATCATCGACGAGAGCACCGCGTTCGCGCTGGCCGAGCGCCACCCCGAACGCCGGGGTCGAGCGTTCTGGACCGTCGGCGTGACCATCTTCATCACCTGGAACATCGGCACGCTGATCGGTGTCCTGCTCGGCGGCGCGGTCAGCGACCCTGCCGTGTACGGGCTCGACGCCGCGTTCCCGGCGGGTCTGCTGGCCCTGCTGCTGCCGTCGCTGCGCGACCGGGCCACCCGCGCCGCCGCGATCGCCGGTTCCGTGCTCGCCATCGCGTCGACGCCGCTGCTCCCGGCGGGCCTGCCCGTACTGGCCGCCCTGCTGGGCGTCGGCGCGGCCCTGCTGCTGCCCACCCCGCCGACACGAGCAGGCGACCAGCCGGAACGCGTGACTCCGGCGCAGCGGGGGCCACGATGACGATGCTGCTGGTCGTGCTGGCGCTGGCCGTGGGCACCTACGCCGTCCGGATCGCCGGAGTCCTGCTCCACGACCGCCTGGTGCTGCCCGAGCGGCTGCGCCACCTGCTGCCGATCGCCGCCACGACACTGCTCGCCGCCCTGGTGGCGACCGCGGTGTTCACGGAGGCGGGACGGCTGTCGGTCGGCGTCGCCCGCCCGCTGGGCGTCCTGGTCGGTGCGGTCCTCGCCTGGCGCAGGGCCCCGTTCGTCCTGGTCGTGGTGGCCGCCGCCCTTACTGCGGCTCTGCTCCGCCTCGCCGGCCTTCCCTGAGCCGCTGCCGCCCGCTGGAGGTGGGTCACAGCCAGCCCTGGGTGCGGGCGGTCTGGAGGGCTTCCATGCGGTTGCGGGTGCCGGTCTTGCCGATGGCGGCGGAGAGATAGTTGCGGACGGTGCTCTCCGACAGGTGCAGGCGGATGGCGAGGTCGGCGATGGTCGCGCCGTCGGCGGCGCTGGCCAGGACCTCGCGCTCGCGCTCGGTCAGCGGGTTCGGACCGGCGGCCAGGGCGGCGGCGGCCAGCGCCGGGTCGATGACGGTCTGGCCCGCGAGCACCCGGCGGATCGCCTCGGCCAGTTCCTCGACGGGACCGTCCTTGACCAGGAAGCCCCGCGCCCCGGCGTCCATGGCCCGGCGCAGGTAGCCGGGCCGGCCGAAGGTGGTCAGGATCAGCACCCGGCACGACGGCACGGCGGTGCGCAGCAGCGCGGCGGCGTCCAGGCCGGACAGGCCGGGCATCTCGATGTCGAGCAGTGCCACGTCCGGCGACGCCGCGACGGCCGCGGCGGCGACCTCGTCACCCCGGCTCACCTGGGCGACCACCTCGATGTCGGGTTCCAGGCCGAGCAGCAGCGCCAGCGCGCCGCGCATCATGCCCTGGTCCTCGGCGAGCAGCACCCTGATCACGAGTGGCCCCCGGCCGCGCGTGACCCGAGCGTGGCCCGCCGCCGGATCACGCGTGGCCTCCCTCGGGCACGGTGGCGCGCAGCACGAAACCGCCGCCGGACAGGTCCACGGTCGACAGCGTGCCACCGACCAGCGCCAGGCGTTCGGCCAGGCCACGCAGGCCGTTGCCGGGAGCCGGGTCGGCGGGCACGCCACGGCCGTCGTCGCGTACCTCCAACTGCCAGTGCCCGGCCCGGCTGAGCGCGATCACGCACGAGCTCGCGCCGCTGTGCCGGATGACGTTGGTGGCGGCCTCGCGCACCGCCCAGGCGAACGCGTCGTCGACGGCGGCGGGCAGCGGTTCGGCCGTGGTACGCACGGTCGGCTCGATGCCCGCGTCGGACAGCGCCGCCCCGGCGGTGGCGAGTTCGGCGGTGAACGCGCGGGCCCGGTAGCCGGTGACCGCCTGCCGGACCTCGGCCAGCGCCGTGCGCCCGATCTGCTCGATCTCGGCGGCCTCCCGCGCGGCGGCCTCGGCGTCGCGCCCGGCGGTGCGGCGTACGACCTCGGCTTTGACGACGATCAGGGACAGGCTGTGGCCGAGCAGGTCGTGCAGGTCGCGGGCGAAACGCAGGCGCTCGCCCTCGACGGCGGCGCGGGCCAGCTCCTCACGGGTCGCGCTCAGCTCGCGGATCAGGCGCATCATCCGGCGGACGACCATGATCAGCGCACCGGCCATGATCGTGTTGAAGACCGACTCGGCGATCTCCGGGGCGGGCTCGCCGTGCATCATGCCCAGCACGACCTGCACGGCGACCATCGCGCCGAGCCAGTAGTAGGCCAGCGGCAGGCCGTACAGCGCCACTCCGGCGGCGGCCATGTAGAGCACCAGTCCCAGCCAGCCGCCCGGCTGCCCGCCGTATGCCGCCGCCAGGGTCACCCCGAGGACCGTGACCAGCGCGAGCAGGGCCTGGTTACGCAGGGTCGGCTGGCCGGTGCCGCTGAAGCCCTGCACCACGACGAACAGGTACAGCACGATGAACGCGGCCAGCCCGGCACCGGCCGCCAGGGGAGCGGTGACCTGCCCGACCAGTACGGCATGGATCGCCGGAGCCATCGGCCACAGCCAGAGCGCGGCGAACACCGCGCCCCGGCGCTGCCCGCGCCGTCTCGCCTGGCCGGACGCGGCCGAGCCGGGCCGGTGCGACGAGGTCGCACCCGCCCGGCTCAGGCCGTCCAGGAACCCGGACATCACCGCAGTGCCGCCGAGCGACGGTAGGCCCACGCCGCGAGCGCGCCGAAGACCAGCGCCCAGGCTGCGAGGATGGCGAGCCCGCCGACCGGCGGGGCCTGCCCTGCGACCACGGACCAGCCCAGCTCGGCGAAGCGGTTGCTGGGCAGCCAGGTGGCGATCGAGGCGAGCACGTGCGGCATCACGGCGACCGGCACGAACAGCCCGCCCAGGAAGGCCAGGCCGAACACGCCCAGCATGCTCACCGGCTGGGTCAGCTGCGGCGGCAGGGTGAAACCCAGGGCCAGGCCGAACGCCGCGAAGGGCAGGCTGCCCAGCCACATCAGCACGACCAGCGCGACCCACTGCCCGGCGCTGAACGACACCCCGTTCGCGAACGCGGCGACCAGGCCCACCGAGACCACCGGCGGGATCGCCAGCAGCGAGGCCAGCAGTGCCTTCACCGCGACCACCTGGGTCGGGGCGAGCGGCGTGATCCGCAGCTGGCGCAACCAGCCGTTGGCGCGCTCCTGGGACACCGCGATGCCGACCGACAGCGCGCCGACCAGCGCCCCGTACGCGGCCATGCTGACCATCAGGTATGCCGCGACGTCCACGCCGCCGACCTGGCCGGCGTCCCCGGAGCTGCCGCTGCTGATCGTGTAGATCAGCACGGGCAGCACCACGGTGAAGATCGCCATGCGCGGCTCGCGGATCAGGCGGCGCAGTTCGAAGATGAGATAGGCGCGCATGGTCACTCCTTGCCAGCGGACGCGGTCAGGGACAGGAAGGCCTCTTCCAGGCCCGCCCCGGTGATCTCGAGGTTGCGCCAGGCGTGGCCGTCGGCCAGCAGGGCGCGCACGGTGCGGTCGGAGTCGTCGCAGCGCAGCAGGGCACGCTCGCCGCGCTGCTCGGCCTCGACCACGCCCGGCAGGCGGCGCAGCACGTCGAGGTCGGTGCCCGCACGGTCGAAGCTGACCGTACGCCCACCGGTGAGCTGCTTGATGTCCGCGCCGCTGCCGTCGGCGACGACCTGGCCGCGTGCGATCACGATGACGCGGTCGGCGAAGTCGTCGGCCTCTTCGAGATAGTGCGTCGCGAACAGCACCGTGCGCCCGGTCGCCGCGTAGCGTCGCATCGCCGCCCAGAACGCCTGGCGGCTCTCCACGTCCAGCGCGGCGGTCGGCTCGTCGAGCACGAGCAGTTCGGGGTTTCCGGCCAGCGCGAACGCGAAGCGCACCCGCTGGGTCTGCCCGCCGGAGAGCTTGTCGAGCCGCCGCCCGGCCAGGTCCGTGAGGTCGGCCGTGGCCAGGACCTCGGCGGTGGGCAGCGGGTCGCGGTACAGCGCGCGGGCGAGTTCGACCAGCTCGCGTACTGTCGCGTTGGCGGCGAAGCCCGACTCCTGCAGCATCGCGCCGACCTTGCCGGCCCGCACCGCCTCGGTGGGAGTGCCGCCGAACACGCGCACCGTGCCGGCCGTGGGTTCCAGCAGGCCGAGCAGCATGTTGATGGTGGTGGACTTGCCTGCACCGTTGGGGCCGAGCAGCGCCACCGTCTGCCCGCGGGCGATGGACAGGTCGATGCCGTCCACCGCCCGGACCGGGCCGTAGTTCTTCGCGACCGCTTGCAGCCGCACCGCTTCCGTCATGCGTCCGACGCTAGGCGGAGCCGGGACGGCCGGGCAGATCCGGCGATCCCGACTCCGGCAGGACAGATGTCCTAGGCCTTGGTGGGAACGACCGGGTCACCGATCTTGACCTGCGGGTTCGGCATGCGCATGCGGCGGAAGGTGATCCCGCGCATGACCGCGTACATGTACAGCGAGCCCATACGCTGGGTGGTCTTGGGGTAGTTCGCCTTGATCAGCTTCTTGATCTTCCGGCAGATCAGGATGCTGTCCACGATCACGGCCAGCGCCAGCAGCAGCCAGATGATGTTCGCGGCGAGCGCGATGCGCGGGTCGCGGACCTGGATCAGGAAGAAGATCAGGAATGCGCCGCCGAAGAACCAGGTGCCGACGGTACGCCGGGAGTCGACGTAGTCGCGCACCAGCCGCCGCTCCGGTCCCTTGTCCCGGGGCAGCAGGAAGCGCTCGTCGCCCGCCTTCATGCCGGCCATGGACTCGGCCCGCTCGGAGCGCATCTTCTCGCGCGAGCGCTTCATCGCCTCGCGGCGGTTCGCCGGCGGCGGCTCGGCCTTGCGGCGCTGGGCCTCGGTGCGCTTGGGCGTCGCCTTGCCCTTGCCGGGCGTGTGGGAGCGCGACGCGCGCACGATCTCCGAGGCGGCCTCGGGCTCAGCACCCGTGGTCGCGGCGGAAACGTCGGTGGTCTTGCGGGAGAACAACGGCACGCAGCAAGGGTAGCCGACCCGGCGGCGCACCCGACGCCCACCGCGTCGCGCCCTGTGACGAACAGCTCCCCACCCACCCCGCCCCTGCCCACCGCCCCACCCCGCGCCCGCTCCACCCGCCTCACCGAGCCTGCTCCCCCCGCGCGCCCCACCGCCCCCGAACCGCCCCCGAACCGCCCCCACCCCGGTCGCGCCCACCGGGCCGCAAATAGACGTTGGCCTATCTGGATGAGTTTTTGGCGATCGAACTCATCCAGATAGGCCAACGTCTATGTAAAACGGGTTGCCCGACGGCGATCGGACGGGCGGGCCGGTGGGGTCGGGTCAGCGGGAGACGGTGGCGCCGAGGTTGGCGAGCTTGGCCTCGAAGTCCTCGTAGCCGCGGTTGATCAGGTCGACGCCGTGCACCCGCGAGGTGCCCTCGGCGGCCAGGGCCGCGATGAGGTGGCTGAAGCCCGCCCGCAGGTCGGGGATGACCAGGTCGGTCGCGTGCAGCTTGGCCGGGCCGGCGATGACGGCGCTGTGGCGGAAGCCCATCCGGCCGAAACGGCACGGGGTGCCGCCCAGGCAGTCCTGGAAGACCTGGATGTGCGCGCCCATCTGGTTCAGCGCGCTGGTGTAGCCGAAGCGCTTCTCGTACACCGTCTCGTGCACCACGGACAGGCCGTTGGCCTGGGTCAGCGCCACGACCAGCGGCTGCTGCCAGTCGGTCATGAAACCGGGGTGAACGTCGGTCTCCAGCGCCACGGGGCGCAGGTCGCCACCGGGGTGCCAGAAGCGGATGCCGCCGTCGACCGGGTTGTCGTCGATCTCGAACTCGCCGCCGATCGACCGGAACACGTTGAGGTACGTGGTCATGTCGGCCTGGCGGGCGCCCTTGACGGTGATGTCGCCCTTGGTGGCCAGCGCGGCCGAGGCCCAGCTCGCGGCCTCGATGCGGTCGGGGATGGGCCGGTGCGAGAAGCCGCCCAGGCGCGGCACGCCCTGGATCTCGATCACCCGGTTGGTGTGCACCTTGATGATCGCGCCCATCTTCTGCAGGATGCAGATCAGGTCGATGATCTCGGGCTCGACCGCGGCGTTGCTCAGCTCGGTGACACCCTCGGCGAGCACGGCGGTGAGCAGGATCTGCTCGGTCGCGCCGACCGACGGGTAGTCCAGCTCGTACTTGATGCCGTGCAGGCCGTCCGGGGCCGACAGGTGCAGGCCTTCCGGGGTCTTGTCGACGACGGCACCGAAGCGCCGCAGCGCCTCCAGGTGGTAGTCGATGGGGCGCGGGCCGATGTGGCAGCCGCCCAGGTCCGGGATGAACGCGTGGCCGAGCCGGTGCAGCAGCGGGCCGCACAGCAGGATCGGGATGCGGCTGGACCCGGCGTGCACGTTGATCTCGTCGACACCGGCGCGCTCGACGTTGGACGGGTCGAACCGCAGCTCGCCGTCGAGGGCGCCGTTGGTCACCTTGACGCCGTGCAGCTCCAGCAGGCCGCGCACGATCTCGACGTCGCGGATGCGCGGGACGTCGTACATCGTGCTCGGACTCTCGCCCAGCACGGTCGCGACCATGGCTTTGGAGACCAGGTTCTTGGCCCCGCGAACCCGCACCTCGCCCTTGAGCGGGCTACCTCCGCTGACGATGAGCACGTCGTCCGACAAGGCGACCTCCTGGGTATGGCGCGAGTGAAAAGCAAACCCCGGCAGCATAGCGCTGCGTGATGTGTGACGGAATACACGGCAAGCTTAAATGAGTACGAGCGCCGCGATTCGGGCGCGGCGCTCGCACGGAGAGTTACCGGTTGCCTACGGCAGGGCCAGCATCTGGTCCAGGGCGACCCGGGCGTGGTGCGCGGTGTCGGGGTCGACCGTGATCTGGTTCGGCACCCGCCCCGCGACCAGCTCCTCCAGCGCCCAGACCAGGTGCGGCAGGTCGATCCGATTCATCGTGGAGCAGTAGCAGACCGTCTTCTCCAGGAACATGACCTGCTTGTCCGGGTGCGCGGCGGCCAGGCGGCGGACCAGGTTCAGCTCCGTGCCCACGGCCCACGCCGAGCCGGGCTCGGCAGCCTCCAGCTTCTTGATGATGTACTCCGTCGAACCGACGTAGTCGGCCGCGGTGACCACCTCGTGGCGGCACTCCGGGTGCACCAGGATGTTGACGCCCGGCACCTGCTCGCGCATGGCCAGCACGTTCTCCAGGGTGAACCGGCCGTGCACCGAGCAGTGCCCGCGCCACAGGATCATCTTGGCGTCGCGCAGCTGCTGGTCGGTCAGCCCGCCGTTCGGCTTGTGCGGGTCGTAGAGCACGCAGTCGTCGAGCGAGTAGCCCATCTCCAGCACCGCGGTGTTGCGCCCCAGGTGCTGGTCGGGCAGGAACAGGACCTTCTCGCCCTTCGCGTATGCCCAGTCGAGGGCGCGCTTGGCGTTGGAGGAGGTGCAGACCACGCCGCCGTTACGGCCGACGAAGCCCTTGATGTCGGCGGAGGAGTTCATATAGGTGACGGGCACCACATCATCGGCGATGCCCAGGTCGCTCAGCACATCCCAGCACTGCTCGACCTGCTCCAGCACGGCCATGTCGGCCATGGAGCAGCCCGCGGCCAGGTCCGGCAGGACCACGCGCTGGGCCTCGGTGGTGAGGATGTCGGCGGACTCGGCCATGAAGTGCACGCCGCAGAACACGATGAACTCGGCGTCGGGCCGTGCCGCGGCCTCGCGGGCCAGCTTGAAGGAGTCGCCGGTCACGTCGGCGAACTGGATGACCTCGTCGCGCTGGTAGTGGTGGCCGAGGACGAAGACCCGGTCGCCGAGCGCGGCCTTGGCGGCGGCGGCACGCTCGACCAGACCGGGGTCGCTGGGCGCGGGCAGGTCACCCGGGCAGTCGACGCCGCGTTCGGAGTTCGAGTCCTTGCCGCGGCCGAGCAGCAGCAGTACGGGAGCAGTCACGCCTCCCATCGTCGCACCAACCGGGCACGGCAGGCGCGCCCCCATGACTGTGGCCTGCCCCACGGCGGGCACCTGCCACACCCTCGCCGGAGCAATCCGCCGGAACAGGCGTGCCGCGCACGTGGGCCGGGCATAGGGGCGGGATGGCGTGCCGCGCACGTGGGCCAGGTAACCGGGCCGGGGCAGGCGTTCGCGGCGCTGGGGCGTGGGACGGGGCCGCGCCGGTCGCCCACCCGGCCGGGGCGGGTCACTATCGTGCAGCCCATGCGAGTGCTGATCTGTCCCGACAAGTTCGCCGGCACACTCACCGCGGTCGAGGCCGCGCAGGCCGTCGCCGACGGCTGGCACGAGACCGCCCCGGCCGACGAGCTGATCTGCCGTCCCATCGCCGACGGCGGGCCGGGCTTCGTCGAGGTGCTGCACGCCTCGATCGGCGGAGACCTGATCGAGGTCGACACGACCGACCCGCTGGGCCGCCCGGTGCTCGGCGCAGTGCTGCTCACCGGCGACGCCTCGGCCACCGCGTACGTGGAGAGCGCACAGGCCTGCGGCCTGCACCTGGTCGAGCCGGGGGAGCGGGACCCGAAGGTCACCTCGTCGTACGGCCTGGGCGCGCTGATCACGGCGGCGATCGAGAACGGGGCCCGGCGCGTGGTGATCGGCCTGGGCGGCTCGGCCACCAACGACGGCGGCGCGGGCCTGCTCGCCGCCCTCGGCGCGGTCGGCCTCGACGCCGCAGGCGAGCCCCTGGCCCCGGGCAGCGCAGCCCTGACCACCTGCACCTCCCTAGCCCTCGCCGCCGCCACCCAGATCCCGGCCGTCGCCCAGAGCGTGGACGGCGTGGGGCTCCAGGCCGGTGCGGGCCTGGTGCCCGCCGGGGTCGAACTGATCGCCGCGACGGACGTCGACAACCCGCTGACCGGCCTGCACGGCGCGTCCGCGGTGTACGGCCCGCAGAAGGGCGCCACCTCCCAAGACGTGACGCTGCTCGACGCCGCCCTGGCGAACTGGGCGGCGGTGCTGGAACGGGAACTGCCGGGCTGCCCGGCCAAGCTCGCCGAACTGCCCGGCGGCGGCGCGGCGGGCGGCCTCGGCGCGGCGATCCTGGCGCTCGGCGGCACGGTCTCCTCGGGCATCGACCTGGTACGTGAGCTGACCGGCCTGGACGAGGTGCTGGAGAACGCCGACCTGGTGATCACCGGCGAGGGCTCGTTCGACCACCAGTCCCTGCGCGGCAAGGCGATCTCCGGCCTGGCGGGAGCCGCCCGTGACCTGGGCGTCCCGTGTGTGGTGCTCGCGGGCCGGGTCACCACCGGCCGCCGCGAGCAGGGTGCGGCCGGTGT
This sequence comes from Catellatospora methionotrophica, assembly GCF_011297335.1. Lineage (GTDB taxonomy): Bacteria > Actinomycetota > Actinomycetes > Mycobacteriales > Micromonosporaceae > Catellatospora > Catellatospora methionotrophica. The sequence goes on from NZ_JAAOTJ010000006.1 coordinate 128,954, forward strand.
CACCGAGGCGTACGCCCTGGTGGACCACTTCGGCAGCGTCGACCTCGCCCTCGCCGAACCTGCCCGCGGCCTGCGCGAACTAGCCACCCGCCTCGCCCGCCAGTGGTCCCGGCGTTGATCGCTGTTTGAGGTCAAAACCTATGGTCAGACCGCAGTTTCTGACACGAGATAGCGATCATCACCGCGCTCCGCCCCACCAAGGCCGCGCCTAGCGCCGGGCGGGCGGCTGGACGACATGGGGCGAACGCTAGTTGCGCGTGCATTGAATGCGTAAGCATAAGATGCGTTCACATTTACTGCATCTGCATGTTATGCTCGCGGGCATGCCCGACGAGGTGGCGGTGAAGGCGTGGCGTGAACTGTCCCGGCAGTACGCGGCACTGTCCTGCGCGCTGGAGAGTGCGCTGCAGGATCAGCACCAGCTCGGCATGAGCGAGTTCGAGGTGCTGGACCGCCTGGTCGACGGCGGCGAGTGCGCCACCGGCCTGCGGATGCAGGAGCTCGGCGAGCAGATCCACCTCAGCCAGAGCGCGCTGTCGCGCACGGTCGCGCGGCTGGAGAAGGACGGCCTGGTGGAGCGCAAACTCTGCACCTCCGACCGGCGCGGGGTGTTCGTGCACCCCACCGACGCCGGGCGGGAACGGCACGCCGAGGCGCGGCCCACGCACCGCGCAGTCGTGAACACCACACTGGGGCAGTAGCCCGTGAGGCGCTCTGGGGAATCAAACCGGGGCGCGCTAGCGTTACCTCGAAGGATTATCAGCACTTCACGCTTGGGGAGCACCACGTGACGACGCCAGACATCTCGACGACCGACAGCAAGACGGACGCCACCGGCATCAACCTCACCGAGGTCGCGGCCGGCAAGGTCAAGGCTCTGCTGGAGCAGGAGGGTCGCGACGACCTCCGGCTGCGGGTCGCGGTCCAGCCCGGTGGCTGCTCCGGCCTGCGTTACCAGCTCTTCTTCGATGAGCGCGAGCTCGACGGCGACGTCGTGCACGAGTTCAACGGTGTCGAGGTCGTGGTCGACCGGATGAGCGCGCCGTACCTGGCGGGCGCGACCGTCGACTTCGCCGACCGCATCGACGCCCAGGGTTTCACCATCGACAACCCGAACGCGGGCGGCTCCTGCGCCTGCGGTGACTCGTTCCACTGATAGTCAGAGCAACACGGCGCCCGCTGTGGGCGACGACACAAGCGGCACTCCGGCCACGCTGGAGTGCCGCTGTCGTATGTGCGTCAACCGGTACGCTTTCCGCGCCCATCTTTCGCCGACCTGAAGGTCAACCATGAAGATCTGCGTTACCGGATCGATCGCCACGGATCACCTGATGCACTTCCCGGGCCGCTTCGCGGACCAGCTCATCGCCGACCAGCTGGACAAGGTCTCGCTGTCGTTCCTGGTCGACGACCTCGTGATCCGCCGTGGCGGCGTGGCGGCCAACATCGCCTTCGGCATGGCCAAGCTGGGCCTGCGCCCCGCCCTGGTCGGCGCGGTCGGCGCGGACTTCGCCGACTACCGCTCCTGGCTGGAGCGCCACGGCGTCGACTGTGACTCGGTGCACGTCAGTGAGGTGGCGCACACCGCCCGCTTCGTCTGCACCACCGACGAGGACCTGTGCCAGGTCGCCTCGTTCTACGCCGGTGCGATGAGCGAGGCCCGCAACATCGAGCTGTCCCCGGTGCACCACCGCCTCGACGGCCTCGACCTGGTCATCGTCGGCGCGAACGACCCGGTGGCGATGGTGCGCCACTCGCAGGAGTGCCGCGACCGGGGGTACGCCTTCGCCGCCGACCCGTCGCAGCAGTTGGCCCGGATGGGCGGCGAGGACGTGCTGCAGCTCATCGAGGGCGCGGAGTTCCTGCTCACCAACGAGTACGAGAACTCGCTGCTGGAGCAGAAGACCGGCCTGACCTCCGACCAGGTGCTGGAGCGGGTCAAGGTGCGGGTCACCACGCTGGGCAAGAACGGCGTGCGCATCACCGGACGCGACTTCGCGCCGATCCTGGTGCCGGTCGCCCGCGAGATCCACGCGTACGACCCGACCGGTGTCGGCGACGGCTTCCGGGCGGGGTTCTTCGCCGCGCTGTCCTGGGGACTGGGGCTGGAGCGGGCCGCGCAGGTCGGCGCGCTGCTGGCCACGCTGGTCCTGGAGACGGTCGGCACCCAGGAGTACGAGGTCGACGCGGACAACTTCCTCAAGCGCCTGGCCGAGTCCTACGGCGAATCCGCCGCCGCGGACATCCGCCCCCACCTGAACTGACCCACTGCACCCGCCGCGCCGCCCGTTTTTCATAGACGCTGGCCTATTACATCGAATTCGAGCGCCGGATTTTCGATGTGATAGGCCAGCGTCTATTTCGAGAGGGTGGGAGCGCGAGCACCGGCGGCGGACGGGCGGAGGCGCGGGCGGGTCAGGTGAGGCGGCGGACGTCGTAGGCGGGGGAGCCGTCGACGGTGGTCGCGCCGATGTACTGCTGGGCGCGCATGCGGCACCAGGCGGGGATGTCCACGGCGGCGGCGGGGTCGTCGGCGAGCACTCGGATGATCGTGCCGACGGGCACCGTGGGCAGGTGCTTGGCGAGGGCGATGACCGGTAGTGGGCAGCGCTGGCCGAGGCAGTTCAGGACGTCGGGGGTCACATGCCCACCTCCGCCCGTAGCGCGGCGACGATGCCGGGCAGCTCGGCCAGGAAGCGGTCGACCTGTTCGGCGGTGCTGTCGCGGTGCAGGGACAGCCGGATGTTGCCGTGGGTCAGCACGCCCATCGCGGCCAGCACGTGACTGGGCTGCAGCGTCGAGGACGTGCACGCCGAGCCCGACGACACCGCGAAGCCGCGCCGGTCCAGGGCGGTGAGCAGGGCCTCGCCGTCGACGTACAGGCAGGAGAAGGTCACGATGTGGGGCAGCCGGTCGACCGGGTCGCCCACGATCTCCACGTCGGGCACGGTCGCCGCGACGGCCGCGCGGACCCGGTCCACCAGTGCGGACAGGCGCTCGCCGTCGACGGCCGCGGTCTCGTGCACGGCGTGCAGCGAGGCGGCGGCGGCGAGGATCGCGGGCAGGTCGGGCGCGCCGGGCCAGCGGCCGGACTCGCGGTCGTCGGCGGGGTACGGCGACACCCAGCGGGTCCCTTTGCGCACCACCAGCACCCCGACGCCGGGCGGGCCGCCCCACTTGCGGGCCGACCCGGTGAGCAGGGACCAGCCGCCGGGCACCGGCATCCGGCCCAGTGACTGTGCGGCGTCGACATACAACGGCACGCCGGAATCACGGCATGCCGCCGCGGCCGTGGCGACGGGCTGGACCGTGCCGACCTCATGACTCGCGCTGATCAGTGAGGCGAGCGCCACACCGGGCGCGGACACCGCCCTCGCCCAGGCGTCGCCGTCGACCCGGCCGAGCGGGTCCACCGGCACCGCGGTCTCCGTGCCGCCGGAGCGTAGGTGCTGTTCACCGGCGTGCAGCACGGCCGAGTGCTCGATCGCGGAGCGGACCAGGGCCGCTCCGGCGCGGCGGCGGCCGGCCAGTCCACCCAGGACCGCGGCGTGTACGGCCGTGGTGCCGCTGCCGGTGAAGGTGACTTCGTCCGGGCGTACGCCCAGGACCTGCGCGAACGTGGCTCGCGCCGCGTCGAGCAGCTGGCGTGCCCGGCGGGCCTGCGTGTAGAGCTTGCCGGGGTCGGCCCAGCCGTCGTCGAGCGCGCCGAGCAGCGCTTCGCGCGCGGCCGGGTGCAGCGGCGTCGCGGTCGCCGCATCGAAATACGCGCCACGGACGCTCTCGCCCTGATCGATTGGTCCGGCCTGCCGGGGATCTCCCACCCCTCGACGGTATCGTGATCTAGCGGTGACGGCTGTCGTCACCGCCACCAGTCCCGCGGACACGCCGGATCACCGGGCCGACCCCAGGCCCGGCCGGGGCCCCGGGGTGAAGTACTCTGCGACCGTCGGTCACGCCCCCTCACCGGTGCGTCCGAAGGTGGCGCTGCTAAGGGAGGCAGGAGCAGGTGGTCGCAACACGAGCCCGCAGGCGAGCCGTCGGCTTGAGCGCGATGTCGGTGGTCGCACTGACGCTGCTCGCGGGGTGCAACGTCGGCGAGGCGTTCGGCGGCTTCGGCTGGCCCGAGGGCGGCATCACCGAGCAGTCCGAGCGGATGTACGACCTGTGGGTCGGTTCGGTCGTCGCGGCACTGGCCGTGGGCGTGTTCGTGTGGGGTCTGATCTTCTGGTGCGTGGCGGCCTACCGCCGCAAGCGCGGTGACGCCGAACTGCCCACGCAGACGCGGTTCAACCTGCCGATCGAGATCCTGTACACGGTGCTGCCGTTCCTGGTGATCGCGGTGCTGTTCTACTACACCGCCGTCGTGCAGACCGACGTCAACAAGCTGACCAAGAACCCGGACGCCACCGTCGAGGTCGTCGCGTTCAAGTGGAACTGGCAGTTCAACTACCTCACGAGCCCCGAGCTGGACGCCGAGCGGGTGAAGAGCACGCCCGGTGACAGCAACTACATCCCGGTCGTGGTGGTCCCGGTCGGCAAGACGGTGCGCTTCGTCGAGCACAGCAACGACGTCATCCACTCGTTCTGGGTGCCGGAGCTGCTGTTCAAGCGGGATGTCTTCCCCGGCAACGTGATCAACCAGTTCGAAGTCAACATCATCCAGCCGGGCAGCTACGTCGGTCGGTGCGCCGAGCTGTGCGGCACGTACCACTCGATGATGAACTTCGAGCTGCGCGCGGTGACGCCGGAGAAGTACGCGCAGTTCGTGGCGGCGTTGAAGGCGGGCAAGAGCACTCCCGAGGCGCTGACGGCGATCGGCGAGAACCCCTACGCCACGACGACGACTCCGTTCCCGACCCTGCGCGACGCGAACTGAGGGCTGAGACATGAAGACCGAATACCGCATCTTCGTCGGCGTCGCACTGTTCCTCGCCGTCACCGCGGTCGTCTATGGCTGGTGGACGAACCTGTCCATGGGCGGGATCGAGTGGATCGGCACCACCGCGCTGGCGCTGTCGTTCCTGCTGTGCTCGATGTGCGGCGGCTACTTCTGGTTCGTCTCGCGCCGCATCGACCCGCGCCCGGAGGACCGGCTCGACGCCGAGATCGCCGACGGCGCGGGCGAGCTGGGCTTCTTCAGCCCGGGCAGCTACTGGCCGTTCGGCATCGCGCTGTCGGCGCTGATCGCCTCGCTCGGCCTGGTGTTCTGGATGTGGTGGCTGATCGCCCTCGGCATCGTGTGCGTGCTGCTGTCGACCGCGGCGATGCTGTTCGAGTACTACACCGGCACCCGCCGCACCGCGGAGCACTGACCCGAAACCAAATGAAACCGGCCCCCTCCACAGTGGAGGGGGCCGGTTTCATTGGCGTGTCCGGCGGCTACTCGGCGTACTTGGCGGCCGCCGCGGCGGTGACCCAGCGCTCCAGGACCGACGCGGCCGCGCCGGAGTCGACGGCCTCGGCGGCGCGGCGCATGTTCGCGTGCAGCGCCTCGGTCAGCTCCTCGATCAGCGCGTCCGGTGCGGCGTGTGCCGCGCCCTGGCGCGCCCAGTCGTGGGCGGTCAGCCCCGCGGCGGTGTTGACCAGCACGGCGTCGCGCACCGGGCCGGTCTGGCCGCCCAGCAGGCGGCGCACCACGTCGGCGTTGAGCGACACGTCCCCGCCGCGCAGGTCCCCGGCGGCCGAACGGGCCACGCCGAGGTCGGCGGCGTCGATCGTGAGTGGGGTGACGCGCCCGCCACGAGCCACCCAGACGCGCGTGGGCGCGGCGGTGGTGAACTCGTCCAGGCCGTCCTCGCCGCACAGCACCAGGGCCGTGTCACCGCGATCGGCGAACACCTGCGCCATGACCCCGGCCATCCGGACGTCGGCGCAGCCGATCGCGCCCGCGCGGGGCCGGGCCGGGTTGGTCAGCGGGCCGAGGAAGTTGAACGCGGTGGGCACCCCCAGCTCGCGCCGCACCCCGCTGGCGTGGCGCAGGCCCTGGTGGAACGTCGCGGCGAAGCAGAACGTGATGCCCGCCTCGTCGGCGACGGCCGACACCTGCTCCGGGCTGAGGTCCAGCGGGATGCCGAGGAACTCCAGCACGTCTGCGGTGCCGCAGGAGGACGACGCCGCCCGGTTGCCGTGCTTGACCACGCGCGCCCCCGCGCCGGCCGCCACGATCGCCGACATCGTCGAGATGTTGACGGTGTGCGCCTGGTCGCCGCCGGTGCCGACCACGTCGAGGGTGGCCGTGCGCTGCTCGTCGGTCTGCGGCAGCGGGGCCGCGTTCGACAGCATCGTGGCGACCAGGCCGGAGACCTCACCGGCCGTCTCGCCCTTGGCCCGCAGCAGCAGTGCGAACCCGGCGATCTGCGCCGGTGTCGCCACGCCCGACATGATCTCGCCCATCGCCCAGGCCGTGTCGTCCGGCGTGAGCTCCTCCCGGCGCAGCAGCGCGCCGAGCAGGTGGGGCCAGGTGTTCCGGTCGCCCATCGGGCCTCCAGGGGTGAAGGGCGTGGCGCGCGGTGCTCGGGTCAGGCGGCCACGGGAGAGTCGTCGCGGAGCAGGGTGGAGATGACCTTCGCGGTCTCGAACGGGTCGAGCGGGTGCAGCAGCGTCCCGTCGACGCGCGCGTACGCCGCGAGCCAGCGGTCGGCCGAGCGGGCGATGACGACGCAGCACGGCGGGCACTCGTCGATCTCGTCCTTGAGCTGACGCGCCACGCCCAGGCCACCGCCCGGGGTCGCCTCGCCGTCCAGCACCAGCAGATCGATCTCGTAGTCGTCCACCAGCGTGACGCACTCGCCGTAGGTGGACGCCTCGACGAACTCGACCTCGAGGTCGGGTGCCGGGTGCTCGCCGATGGCCAGCCGCATCCGGTCGCGGACCTGCGGGTCGTCGCTGTAGAGCAGGACGGTCTTGGTACTCATGCGCTCATCCTAAGCGGTGAAGTGATCTCGTGGTCGTGCGGTGCGCCGTCCGCGTCCACCTGCGCCGCCGCGGCCTGCGCGGCCTCCTCGCGGTCCAGCTGGCGGTCGATGCGGGCGGCCTCCTGGCGGGACTGTTTGATCCACTGGACGACGAGCACCGCGAGCATGGTGACCGAGACGAGCTCGCCGCCCGCCCACAGCACGCCGCCCGCGGTCACCTGGTCGGCCCAGGGGTCCATCCAGGACAGGTTCAGCGACGGATACCAGTCGCCGCCGAGCAGCGTCTTCTGCTGCATGATGGTGAGCCCGAGCACGGTGTGAAACGGAACACTCAACAGCATCAGCAGCGCGCGGGCCGGATAGGGCCAGCGGCCGGGCAGCGGGTCGCGGCCCAGCAGAGGCCAGAAGAACAGGCAGCCGGTGGCGATGAAGTGCGCGTGCATCACCTCGTGCAGCCACTGGTGGCGCAGGGTCTGCTCGTACAGGCTGGTGAAGTACAACGCGAACGGGTTCGCCACGAAGATGCCGAACGCGACCAGCGGGAACGCCAGCACCCCGGCGACCTTGCTGTGCAGCGCCGCCAGCAGCGTGCGGCGGGGGCGGGCGGGCAGCGTACGCAGGGCGAGCGTGACCGGCGCGCCCAGCGCCAGGAAGATCGGGGCGACCATGGACAGCGCCATGTGCTGGAGCATGTGCACCGACAGCAGCGTGGTGTCGTAGCCGCCGATCCCGCTCACCGTGACCAGGGCCAGCGTGCCCAGACCGGGGCCGAGGAAGGCGATGGTGCGCCCGACCGGCCACCGGTCGCCGCGCATCCGCAGCCGGTGCGTGCCGTAGAGATACAGCGCACCCGCCAACAGCAGACCGACCGCGAGCCACGAGTCGAGCCGGGCTCCGGTCACCAGCGTCGCCACCGTGAACGGGGGAGTCTCGGCGGTCAAGGTCGCAACGGGCGAGGTCAGCGCGGTGAAATGATCGACAGGCGGCACCACCCGAGGCTAGACCGCGCTCGGCCGCGCCGGTTCGCCGGGGCACGACACGCCGCCAACCAGGCACCCCGACGCTCGCCGATGCAGGTAGGGGGCAATAATGACCGCGTGACTGCCGCCTCAGCCATCGACAAGAGCAGGATCCACTCCCTGACCAGGCCCAACATGGTCAGCGTCGGGACCATCGTGTGGCTCTCCAGCGAACTCATGTTCTTCGCCGCGCTTTTCGCGATGTTCTTCGCGATCCGCGCCGCGGACTACGACCAGTGGATCCAGCACTCCCACGTGCTCAATCTCCCGTACGCGGTGTTCTTCACGACGATCCTGGTGCTGTCTTCCATCACCTGTCAGATCGGCGTGCTGCGCGCGGAGCGGGGTGACGTGTACGGGCTGCGGCTCTGGTTCACCATCACGTTCCTGATGGGCCTGACGTTCGTGCTCGGCCAGGTCAACGAATACCGCGTACTGGTCAGCGAGGGCATCAAGATCAACGCTGACGGGTTCGGGTCGATGTTCTACCTGACCACCGGTTTCCACGGCCTGCACGTGACAGGCGGCCTGATCGCCTTCATCATCTTTATGATCCGCACCACCATGGGACGGTTCACGCCGGCGCAGGCGACCTCGGCGATCGTGGTGTCGTACTACTGGCACTTCGTCGACGTGGTCTGGGTCGGCCTCTTCTTCATGATCTACCTGCTGGAGCGGATGTGAGCTCGGCCATGACACCAGACACCCCACGCCCGGCGGCGGGTGCGCCCAAGCAGCGCAGCCGGGTACGCCGGCGGCTGAACTCGGCGCTGCGCATGTTCGCCGCGCTGGTCTTCGCGGGCGGCATCTACGCGATCGTCGCGCCCGGCGGAGCCCAGGGCGCCGCCCCCCTCACCCCGGCCGCCGAGGCCGGCAAGGCGCTGTACGACGTCAGCTGCATCACCTGCCACGGCGCGAACGCGCAGGGCGTCGACGGACGCGGACCGAGCCTGATCGGCGTCGGCTCGGCGGCTGTCGAGTTCCAGGTGGAGACGGGCCGCATGCCGGCCGCCCGCCAGGAGGCGCAGGCGGAGCGCAAGGACCCGATGTTCACCGTCGACCAGTCACGGCAGCTGGGCGCCTACATCCAGGAGCTGGGCGGCGGCCCGCAGCTTCCGGAGGGCGAGGACTTCGCGTCCAAGGGCAAGATCGCCCGTGGCGGCGAGCTCTACCGGATCAACTGCTCCTCCTGCCACGCCTTCTCCGGCGGCGGCGGTGCGCTGTCCAGCGGCAAGTACGCGCCCAGCCTGGAGCCCGCCACTGACCGGCAAATCTACGCAGCGATGCTGACCGGTCCGCAGAACATGCCCGTCTTCGGCGACAATGAGCTGTCGCCGCAGGACAAGTTCGACATCATCGCGTACGTGCAGAGCCTGCAGAGCGACAGCGACCCGGGCGGTTGGGGCCTCGGCCGGTTCGGTCCGGTGACCGAGGGCCTGGCGATCTTCCTGGTCGGTGTGGTGGCTCTGGTCTTCGCAGCGCTGTGGATTGCGGGTAAGTCATGAGTGAGACGAACACCCAGGTGCGTGACGCCGCAGGCGTCGACCTGGACAACCCGAACCTGACCCGGTTCGACATCGTGCGCGAGGGTGCGCGGCGCGACGGAGTGGAGATCGTCCACTACGAGCCGCAGTACCCGCCGGGCTCGAGGGGCGAGCGGCGGATGACCCGTATCGTCGCCTTCTTCTTCCTGCTCACCGGCATCATGTCGACCCTGTTCGTGGTCGCCTTCATCTGGTGGCCCTGGGAGTACGAGCTCGGCCCGCACGCCAGCAAGTACTACACGCCGATCCTGGGCCTGACCCTTGGCCTGGCCCTGGTCGGCGTCGGTCTGGGCGTGCTGACCTGGGGCAAGAAGCTGCTCCCGCACGAGATCGCGATCCAGGAGCGGCACGACGGCCCGTCCTCGGCCGAGGAGCAGAAGCTCACCGGCACGACGATGCAGTTCATCGGCGACGAGATGGGCCTGGGCCGGCGGCCGATCCTGAAGTGGTCGCTGCTGGGCCTGGCCCCGCTGGGTCTGGCCGCCGCGGCCATCCCGATCGGCGCCCTGATCAAGGACCCGCACCACCCGGACATCCTGTTCAAGACCGGGTTCGCCGGCGCCACGCCGGACAACCCGATCCGCCTGATGCACGACGACGGCACGCTGGTGCGGCCGGAGATGGTGAGCACCGGCGGCCAGATCACGGTGTTCCCGAACATCCCGGGCGGCGCCAGCAACCACCACGCGGACTCCCCGACGCTGCTGATCCACCTGCGTGAGGACGACGCGGCGAAGCTGAACCAGAAGCTGTACACGATCAACCAGGGCAGCACCTGGAGCAGCTTCGTGGCGTACTCGAAGATCTGCACCCACGCGGGCTGCCCGGCGAGCCTGTACGAGCAGCAGACGAACCGCCTGCTCTGCCCGTGCCACCAGTCCCAGTTCCTCATCACCGACAACGCCCGGCCGATCTTCGGCCCGGCGACGCGGTCCCTGCCCATGCTGCCCATCAGCGTGGACAAGGAGGGCTTCCTCGTGGCGACCGGCGACTACAAGGTGCCGGTCGGGCCGGCGTTCTGGGAGAAGGACTGACCATGAAGCGTCGCAAGGTTGACCTGAAAGCCCTCCCGGGCAAGGCCGCGGAGGAGGTGGACACCCGGCTGCCGGTGGCGACCCCGCTGCGTAGCGTGCTGAACAAGGTGTTCCCCGACCACTGGTCGTTCCTGCTGGGCGAGATCGCGCTGTTCTCGTTCATCATCCTGCTGCTGACCGGCACGTTCCTCGCGCTGTTCTTCGAGCCCTCCCTGCAGGAGGTGCGCTACGACGGCTCGTACCTGCCGCTGCAGGGCGTCGAGATGTCGCGGGCGTACGAGACGGCGCTGGACCTGTCGTTCGACGTGCGCGGCGGCCTGGTCATGCGCCAGATGCACCACTGGGCGGCGCTGCTGTTCATGGCCGCGATCGTGGTGCACATGTTCCGGGTCTTCATGACCGGCGCGTTCCGCAAGCCGCGTGAGATCAACTGGATCATCGGCCTGAGCATGTTCTGGCTGGGCTTCACCGAGGGCTTCGCCGGGTACTCGCTGCCCGACGACGCGCTGTCCGGCACCGGCCTGCGCATCGCCTCGGCGATCATGCTGTCCATCCCGGTGATCGGCTCCTGGGTGACCACGTCGCTGTTCGGCGGCGAGTTCCCCGGCGAGATCATCCTGTCCCGCCTGTACATCCTGCACGTGTTCCTGCTGCCGCTGATCCTGCTCGCGCTGGTCTCCATCCACGTGGGCCTGGTCTTCGTGCAGAAGCACACGCAGTGGCCGGGTCCGGGCCGCACCAACAAGAACGTCGTCGGCGAGCGCATGTTCCCGCGCTACGCGATCAAGCAGGGCGGCTTCTTCATGCTCGTCTTCGCGGTCATCGCGCTGATGGGCGGCCTGTTCCAGATCAACCCGATCTGGCTGTTCGGCCCGTACGAGGCCGCGGTGGTCTCGGCGGGCAGCCAGCCCGACTGGTACGTCATGTTCCTCGACGGCTCGACCCGTCTGATGCCCGCCTGGGACATCAGATTCCTCGGGTACAACATCCCACCGCTGTTCTGGCCCACCGTGGTGCTGCCAGGCATCCTGTCGGTGGTGCCGATGGCGTACCCGTGGATCGAGGCGCGCTGGAAGAAGGACAAGGGCTCGCACAACCTGCTCCAGCGCCCGCGCGACGTGCCGGACCGCACCGGTCTGGCCGCCATGGCCGGCGCGTTCTACCTGGTGCTGACGATCTCCGGTGGCAACGACATCGTCGCCGACAAGTTCCACATCAGCCTGAACGCGATGACCTGGGCGGGCCGCATCGGCCTGCTGGTCCTGCCGCCGCTGGCGTACTACTTCGCGCGCCGTCTCGCGCTGGGTCTCCAGCAGCACGACCGTGAGGTGCTGGCGCACGGCGTCGAGACCGGCATCATCAAGCGGCTGCCGGACGGGCGCTTCGTCGAGGTGCACCAGCCGCTGGCCGCCCCCGACGAGCACGGCCACACCGACCTGCCGTACGTGGGCTGGACGGTGCCGAAGAAGATGAACCGCGTCGGCGCGCTGGGGCCCGCCATCCGCGGCTTCTTCCGGCCGATCGAGCAGCCCGCTCCGCCCCGCCAGGAGGAGCAGCCGCGCGAGGAGATCACCACCGGCAAGCACTGACCCGGCGACGGGTTCACGGCGAAGGGCGCTCACCCTGGGGTGGGCGCCCTTCGCCGTGTCCGGATACCGCCGCCGGGCGTCGCGGTCGCCCCCACGCCGTAGGCTGCCCGCAGACGGCGGCGGCAGGGGAGCGGCGAATGCAGGACGCACTGGCGGCGATGCAGGCACTGGCCACGACGGAGGGCCGGGCCGACCCCTACCCGCACTACGAGCGGCTGCGCTCGGCGGGGCCGGTGGTCGAGCTGGGCGAGGGGTTCGCGGTCGTCACCGGATACGCCGAAGCCGACCAGGTGCTGCGCGACGCCTCGTTCCGGGTCACCGACGCCGCCGTGCTGGACCGGGCGCTGCCCGGCTGGCGCGACGTCGCGTCCTGGCAGTGGCTGAGCCGCACCATGCTCTGGCACAACGCGCCCGACCACACCCGGCTGCGGCGGCTGGCTGGTGCGGCGTTCACCGCCCGCCGCGTCGCGGCGCTGCGCGCCGACGTCGCCGCCCTGGCCGGGGAGCTCATCGCGCCGATCGCGGCCGGGGGTGGGCCGGTGGACTTCATGGACACCGTGGCGTATCCGCTGCCCGTGTCGGTGATCTGCGCCCTGCTCGGCGTGCCCGCCGCCGACCGGGACTGGTTCCGCCCCCGCGCGCAGGACCTGACCCTGGCCCTGGAGGTGTTCGCGGGCGACCCGCAGGAGCTCGGCCGCGCCGACGCCGCCGGCGAGGACCTCGCGGAGTACTTCGTCGACCTGCTGGCGCGCCGCCAGCGCGAACCCGGCGACGACATGATCAGTGACCTGCTGGCGGCGGGCGCGGACGGCCGCATCGGTGGCGCGGAACTCGTCGCGCACCTGGTGCTGCTGCTGGTGGCCGGGTTCGAGACGACCACCAACCTGCTCGGCAACGGCCTGGCCATGCTGCTCGACCGGCCCGAGCAGCTGGCCCGGCTGCGCGCCGCCCCGGAGCTGGCCGCGGCGTACATCGAGGAGATGCTGCGGCTGGACCCGCCGGTGCAGGTCACGTCGCGATACGCAGGGCAGGACAGCGAGCTGGCCGGGGTCCGCCTGCGCGCGGGCACCGAGCTGATGGTGGTGCTCGCCGCGGCGGGCCGCGACCCGCGCCGCTTCACCGCACCGGACAGCTTCCTGCCCGACCGCCCGAGTGTGCCGTCCCTGTCGTTCGGCGCGGGCGCGCACTACTGCCTGGGCGCCCCGCTGGCCCGCCTGGAGGCGCAGGTGGCCTTCCCGTTGCTGCTGGCGGAACTGCCGCACCTGCGCTCGGCCGGGGTCCCCACCCGCCGCGACCGCCTCGGCTTCCGCGGCTACGCGACCCTGCCCATCACGGCCTGACCGCCTCACCACCCGGGGCGGCCGAGCCCGGTGCGGCGTCAGTGGCGGATCGGGAGCCAGGCGGCGATGCGGGGGGCGAGGGCGGCACCGGCCTTGACCCAGGTGAAGTGGTCCAGGGGTGCGGCGGCGTCGGCGGCGGTGAGGTGCTCGCGGCGGACCTTCGCGCCGGTCAGCGCGGCGACCAGGTGGTCGGTGGTCTCCGGCGGGGTGTACTGGTCGTCGTCGACGCTGATCGCGAGCACCGGCAGGTCCACCGCGGCCAGGCCCGCGGTCGCGCCCAGGTGGGCGGGGAACGCGCCCCGGCGGGCGGTGAACGCCCAGTCCTTGATGACGCCGCGGGCCTGGCGGCCGCCGAAGCCCCAGCCGGGCCAGACCTGCAGCAGCCCCGAGACGGCGTTGACGAACTGCGTCATGGCCAGCACGCCCAGCCCGCGCCGGGGGTAGATGCGCCAGTACGGCAGCCCGACCGCGATCAGGACCAGCCCGTCCACGCGGTGCCCGGCCCCGCGGGCGGCCTCGCGGGCCAGGTGCAGCACGCAGACCTGCCCGCCGAGGGAGTGTCCGAGCAGGATGGTGCGCCGCCCGGCGCGGTGCTCGGCCAGCGCGTCCAGGACGGCGTCGACGTCGTCGGCGAGTTCGGGGTAGCCGTACCGGCTGGCCCGGCTCGGTGGCGGTGCGCTGGTTCCGGTGCCGCGCAGGTCGGTCACGGCGACGCCGAACCCGGCCGCGTTGAGCGCGTGGGCGAAGCGGGTGTAGTAACCGGCGGGCACGCCCATCGCCGGGAAGACGACGATCAGGGGCGCGGCCGGGTCCTGCGCCGGGTGGAGCTGGACGCCGAGCCGGTCGCTGCCACGGTCCACGGTGAGCTGCATGGCAGCAGCCTAGACCGCGACGTTACTCACAAGTAAGAACCGCCGGGTGTGACGCGGGCCGCTCGCCGGGGCCGCCTCAGAAGCCGATGGCGAACGCCTGCTCCAGGTCGTGGCGCGAGTACGACCGGAACGCGATGTGGGTGTCGGTGTTGAGCACGCCGGGCACCTTCGAGATGCCGCCCGCGATGACCTCGGCGATGTGGTCGAACTCGCGCACCCGGATGATCGCGATCAGGTCGACGCCGCCCGCGACGGAGTACACCTCGCTGACGCCCTCCAGGTTGGCCAGCTCCTCGGCGACCTCGGGGATCGCGTCGGTCGCGCAGTCGATGAGAACGATCGCTGTGATCACCGGAGACTCCTCGCGTCGGGCGTGCATCTGTCGATCATGAGGCTGTGGCCCTCACCCATGCTATGCGGCGGGCACGGTCAGGTCCCGGCCGACCCTGATCACGCGGTACAGCTCCTCGTGGGGCGCTACGTACGCCCCGGGCCACAGCACGCAGTCGCGGACGGCACCGTCCACCTGGGAGCCGTTGCCGAGCACGCTGCCGTGCGCCTGGCCGGTGACCCGTACGCCGTCGCCGGACAGGTTGCGGTCACCGGCGGCGTGCAGGTTGGCGGCGAGGTAGTCGGCGGGCGTGCCGCAGTCCAGGTACAGCCCCGGCAGGGGGACCACGTCGAGTCGTCCGGCCTGCTCGGCGGGCCGCCAGGTGGTGCGCGCCAGCTCGCGCGGCTGGTCGGCCAGCGCCGCCACGTCGGCGGCGGGCAGCAGCGACGCGCCCGCGAAGTTGTAGCCGTGGAACGGGTCGGGCAGCCCGGCCTTCACCCCGTGCATCCGGACCCGGTCGCCGTCCCAGCCCGCCAGCAGCGCGGCGAGGTCGTCGGGGGCGTCGGCGGCGACGTACGCGTCGGCGTTGAGCACCAGCACCGCCCGCCCGCCGATCCAGCCGCGCAGGTTGCCCAGCGCCCCGGCGGTGCCCAGCGGCTCCGGCTCGAACGACAGCCGCGCCCGGCCGTCGACGTGCTCGTCGATCTGCCCGGCCAGCCAGTGCGTGTTGACCGCGACCCGGTCCGCTCCGGTCAGCCCGACCTCGGCCAGGCGGGCCAGCGTACGGTCGAGCAGCGTGACGTTGCCGACCGGCACCAGGGCCTTGGGCCGCAGCATGGTCAGCGGCCGCAGCCGCGTGCCGAGCCCGGCGGCGAGCACCACCGCGCAGACGCCGTCGGGCGCCCTCACCGGGCGAGATCCATCTCGTCGCGCAGGTGCGCGTCCGGGCCGATGCCGTAGTGGCCGAGCAGCCGGGCCGTCGCGGGGGTGATCACAGGCAGCTCGTCGACGGCGTGCCAGCGGGCCTCCCACACCTCCGCGCCGTCCACGCTGAGCGAGGTGCGGGCGGCGGGCACCTTGGCCGTGAACACCATGTCCACCCAGTGCCCCCGGTGGTGCACCACCGCGTTGGGCACCGCCGGGGCGACCTGGTCGGGGGTGAGCCGGATGCCGGTCTCCTCGGCGGCCTCGCGACAGGCCCCGACGATCGGCGGCTCGCGCCGCTCCAGCAGGCCCGCGGGCAGCGTCCAGCCGCGACCCGGGGGCTGGCGCAGCAGCAGGATGCGCTGCGGGCTGTCGGCCTCGCTGTCGAAGATGAGCAGCACCGAGCCGACCGAGTAGCGGGCCGTCACGAGCTTCACCATGCGGTTACGCCAGCGCGGCGGGATGCGGTAGAAGACGCCGTAGCCGAGCGAGACCAATTTCAGGCGCAGCGGGGAGCGCCGGTTCACCGGACGATCCTGCTGGGCTCGTACGCGCGGTCCTGGTTCTTCACCGTGCCAGGCTAGTCGACGAGCGGCGGACAGGAGCGTCAGCGGCCTCGCGGCGCGGGGCGACGACGTTGACCGGGGGCGTGCGGGCCGCGTCGTTCTGGTTGTCGACGCTGGCGATGAGCTGGTCGACGATGGTGTCCGCGGAGACCTTGTGCTCGGCGACCGCGATCAGCAGCGTGTCCAGATCGGGATAGTCCAGCGCCTGGGCGAGGCTGATCAGCCGCTGCTCGTCGGCCAGCGCCCGGTCCCGGCGGCGCAGCGCCAGCCCGATCGCGGCCCGGCCCAGCTGCAGCCGGTCGCTGACGGTGCCCGCGGCGACCTCCGGTTCGGTGAACCGGCGGCTCAGCCGCAGCCGTGCGTTGGGGGCCTTGACGAACTCCAGCCACTCCCGGCGCGGACCCGGATGGTTGCGCGCCCGGCTGACCAGGATGTCGACCACGTCGCCGTCGGTCAGCACCGCGTTGAGCGGGGTGAGCACCCCGTTCACGGTCGCGGCCACGCAACGGTCGCCGGTGCGGGTGCCCAGCTCGTACGCCACGTCGACCGGGCTCGCGCCCGCGGGCAGCAGCAGCTGGCGTCCCCAGGCGAACACCTGGATCTGCTGCTCGGCCAGGTCGCAGCGCAGCGTCTCGACGAACTGCACCGCGTCCGGCGCGGCCTGCTCCAGGTCCAGCGCGCGGCGCAGCCAGGCGTGCTCGCCGTGCTGGCGAGGTGCGGGCGCGACGTCACGCGGGGCGGTGCGCGGGTTGAAGACCCGCAGCGCCCCGCCGCGCCGGGTGGACCGGGCCGGGTAGCGGTACGGGGCGACCACGCCGTACTCCACCGCGCGGTGCATCTGCTCGGTGCGGATCAGCACCTCGACCATCTGGTCGCCGGGGCCGAGCACCGTGGTGTGCAGCGAGCGGTAGAGGTTGTTCTTCGGCGCGGCGATGAAGTCCTTGAACCGGCCCGGGATCGGCTTCCACTGCTGGTGGACCGCGCACAGGGCGGCGTAGCAGTCGGGCTCGTCGCCGTCGAGGATCACCACGATGCGGGGCAGGTCCATCGGGACCGGGCTGCCCGCCTGCTGGGTGTCCTTCCAGATCGAGTAGTAGTGCCGCGGGCGCGGCTTGACCCGGCCGTCGAGCTTCTCCCGGCGCAGCGCGCCGCCGCCCAGGGTGACCAGGTTCTGCACGTAGGCGTTCCAGTCCGGCCGGTTGGAGACCATGCCGTCGATGCGCTCGTACTCCTCGGGGTCGAGGAAGAGCAGCACCTTGTCCTCCAGCTCGCGCTTGAGGGCCTGGATGCCGAGCCGGTCGCACAGCGGCACCAGCACCTCGCGGGTCGCCCCGGCGATGCGGGCGCGGGAGGCCGCCGAGCGGGCGTCGAGGGTCTGCATGTTGTGCAGCCGGTCGGCGAGCTTGATGACCAGCACCCGGATGTCCTGCCCCGCGGCGACGATCATCTTGCGGATGGTCTCGGCCTCCGCGCGGGCCCCGAAGTGCGCCTTGTCGAACTTGGTGACCCCGTCGACCAGGTGCGCGACGTCCGGGCCGAAGTCCTCGCGCAGCTGCGCCAGGGTGTAGTCGGTGTCCTCGACGGTGTCGTGCAGCAGCGCAGCCACCAGCGTGGTGCCGTCCATGCCCAGGTGGGCCAGGATCTCCGCGACGGCCAGCGGGTGGGTGATGTAAGGATCACCGCTCTTGCGCATCTGGCCGTGGTGCATGCGCTCGGCGACGCGGTAGGCGCGGCGCAGCAGGGTGACGTCCGAGCCCGAGTGGACCTGGCGATGCGCCTTGATCAGCGCGGTGACCGGGTCGGCGGGAGCGGGTGTGCGCTCTCTCGCGTTCGGCCAGCTGAGCATCGATCTGAGCCGGGTGGTGAGCATGCTCTCCCCGGCCCGGCCCGCGACCGGGATCCCCGTCGCCACCGCAGCGGCTTCCGCGTCCATTGCGGACACCCCCCTCACCGCCTGGCCGTGGAGCGTTGCGCGCTGCGTACGCGGCCTGCGCGCCCCGTCACGACCGCCCACTTCCGAGAGATCTCTGGATATCGCTCCATAGCCTAGTAACGAACGTCGTGGCCGAATGGTCAAGACCTTTCATGCGATCGGTCAAGTAATGGCCAAACGGGTATGCCGACAGTGACGCTGCGGGGGCTGGCGGACTCGCGGCGACCACGCTCGCCTATCCGCGCCCGGCCTGCAGGAGCATCTTCCAGCGCGCCGCGCCGCGGGCCGGGGACGCCCAGCCCGACGTGGCCTCGACCAGGCGCGTCTCCGGTCGTTCGAGCCAGTCGAGGATGCGCTCGGTCTCCTCCGGGGTGGCCGCGGGCGTCGGGCCGAACGCGGGCAGCACCGTCTCGGCGGTCGGCCGCAGCACGTCGAGGGTCCGTCGCGGATGGACGCCCGGCTCGGCGGTCGCGGCGGCGGCCAGCCGCCCCCGGCGCACGATGGCGATCTCCCACGCGTTGCGCTCGGTGCGCCGGGCCGCGACCAGCTCCTCGATCGAGGTGAGCGCCGACAGCCGCTGCATGCGCACCGCCGCCCGCAGGAACGCCGCGAGCCGGTCGCGTACCGCCGCGGCGTCCTCGTAGCGCTGCGTGTCGGACAGCTTGCGGATGCGGGCCAGCAGCGGGTCCACCACCGCGTCCGGGTCGCCGTCGAATGCGGCCCGCAGCGGGGCGGCGGCCTGGGCGTCGTACTCCTCGACGCTGATCGCGAGCTGGCAGGGGGCCGGGCACTTGCCGAGCTCGGCCAGCGCGCAGGCGGGGGAGGCCTTGCGGGCCGACAGCCTCGGCGTGCACTGCCGCAGCGGCAGCGCCTCGTGGATCGCGTCCACGGCGGCCTGGGCCGTCGCCCGCCCCGCGAACGGCCCCAGGTAGGACGCGCCGTCGGCGGTCAGCTGGCGGACCACGGACAGCCGGGGGAAGGCCTCGGCGGTCAGCTTCAGCCACTGCACCCGCTCCG
Source organism: Catellatospora methionotrophica (assembly GCF_011297335.1). Taxonomy (GTDB): domain Bacteria; phylum Actinomycetota; class Actinomycetes; order Mycobacteriales; family Micromonosporaceae; genus Catellatospora; species Catellatospora methionotrophica. Next base: position 148,037 of record NZ_JAAOTJ010000006.1, read on the forward strand.
GGTGCTTGGACCGCCGGTTGTACGGCGGCGCGTGCACCGCGATCAGCCGGAGCTCGCGGACCTGCGCCTCCAGCGCGTGGGCGCACTCGACCGCGTCGACCCGCACCGCCGCGCCGAGCATCTCCTTGATCCGGGCCCGGCGCTCGGCGGCGGTGAAGTAGCTGCGCACCCGGGTCGCGATGTCGTTGGACGTGCCGACGTACAGCGGGCGGTCGTCGGCGGCCCGGAACAGGTAGACACCCGGCGCGTGCGGCAGGTTCTCGGCCAGGTGCTTCTTGGCCCGCTGCACCGGCGCGACGGCCTTGACGAACTCGATGGTGTCGCCGAGCGTGTGCACCTTGTGCCCGCCGAGCCGGGCGATCAGCGCGTGCAGCACCCCGACGGTGGCCCGCGCGTCGTCCATCGCCCGGTGGTTGGGCTGGTCGCCGACCCGGAAGTAGGCCGCCAGGGTGCCCAGCTTGTTGTTGGGCACCTCGTCGCGCAGCAGCACCCGCCGGGCCAGCGCCACCGTGTCGACCACCCGCGGGTTCGGCCAGCGGTAGCCGTGCGCCGCGCAGGCAGCCTTCAGGAAGCCGGTGTCGTACGGCGCGTTGTGGGCGACGAAGACCGCCCCGGACAGGAACTCCAGCAGCGAGGGCAGCACCGCCTCGATCGGCGGGGCCTCGATCGTCATCGCGGTGGTGATGCCGGTCAGCACCGTGATGAACGGCGGGATCGGCACCCCCGGGTTGACCAGCGTGCCGAACGAGCCCAGCTCCTCGCCGCCGCGCACCTTCACCGCGCCGATCTCGGTGATGCCGCCGCCGTCCGGCGCTCCGCCGGTGGTCTCCAGGTCGAGCACGACGAACGTGGTGTGCCGCAGATCCAGCTGCAACGGATCGGCCAGCATGCCGTCGAGGGTCGGCTGTTCGAATCGGTCACCGGGCGCGGCGGGGCGCGGGGACGGCACCTGGGACGGGGACGGCACAGACCGGACGCTAATCGTCCGGTACGACATGGGTGGTCGGCGCGGACGCCGAGCCGCGAACCTGAGCGACAAGATCGGCAAGTCGGTGGAACACTAGGACCATGTCAGCCGCTGAACTTTCGTTCGACGCCTCTTCCGGGGACCCGGTGGGGGCGGCTGACTTCGTGCCCGAACCGATCCTTCCCGAGCCCATCCGCCAGCGGGTCGTCGCGCTGGCCGCGGCGGTGCTGACCGCACTGCCCAACGACGAGATGCCGATCGCGCTACGCAAGGTCGCCAAATTCGCGCCCAACCGCCGGGCCCGGCTGGGCGGTGCGGCCATCGCCGCGCAGCTCACCGCGGACGCGGTGTTCCGGCAGCGGATCAGCACGCGGGTGCTGGACGACGCGGGCGAGCTGGGCGCGGCGGTGCTCGGCGGCATGGCGCCGGCCGCCGCCGACCCGATCGAGGTAGCCGCGCTGGCCTACCTGGCCCGCCCCGACGGCTGGCGGGAACTGCTCGACGCCGCCGGTCAGGCGGTCGCCGCCGAGGCGGAGAGCACGGCCGTGGCCGAGCACATCCGCGACGCCGAGGCGCGGGCCGCCCGTGCCGAGCACGACCGCGCCGTGGCCCGCGTCGAGGCCGACAAGCTGCGCGACGAACTGGCCCGGGTGCGCGACGAGCTGAACCAGCTGCGCGAGGAGACCCGCTCCGGCGGCAAGGCGCTGCGCGATACGCAGGCGCAGCTCAAACGCGCCAACGAGCTGCTGGCCATCGAGAAGGGCCGGGCCGCCAAGGGGCACGGCGACCACGAGGCCGAGCTGCGCCGGTTGCGGGCCAGGCTGGCCGACGCCGAGGCGGTGGCGGGCGACGCGCGCCAGGCCGCCCGCGACAGCCGGGCCGTCGACGAGGCGCGGCTGTGGCTGCTGCTGGAGACCATCGGCCAGGCCGCCGTCGGGCTGCGCCGGGAGCTGGCGCTGGACCCGGCGAAGGTGCTGCCGGGCGACACCGTGGCCGCGGCGTACGCCGACATGGCCGCCACCCCCACCGCCACGAACCGGGCCACCGACGGCGACGACCCGGCCCGGCTCGCGCAGCTGCTCGCCCTGCCCAAGGCGCACCTGGTCGTCGACGGCTACAACGTCACCAAGCGCGGCTTCGCCGAGATGTCGCTGGAGCAGCAGCGCAACCGCCTCGTCACCGGCATGGGCGGGGTCGCCGCGCAGACCGGCGCGGAGGTCACCGTCGTCTTCGACGGGGCCGAACGGGTGCACGGCCTGCCCGCCCCGCCGCGCGGGGTGCGGGTGCTGTTCTCGCGCAAGGGCGAGACCGCCGACGAGGTCATCCGCCGCCTGGTCCGGGCCGAGCCGCCGGGCCGCCCCATCGTCGTGGTCTCCTCCGACCGCGAGGTCGCCGACGGCGTACGCCGCCACGGCGCGTACCCGATGAACTCCGAGTCGCTGGTGCGCCGCCTCACCCGCAGCTGAGCCGGGCTTAGGATCGGGCGATGACGGTGCGGGGCTGGGCCTGGCTGACGTTGGTCGTCCTATGTGCCGCGCTGGCGGTGACCGTGGCGGTGCTGGTGCCCTGGCACCGGCCGCCCGCGCCGCGCGCCGACCAGCTCGCCGCGCTCGCCGAACTGCCCGCCGACCGGGTCGCCAAGGCCCGCGAGCTGCGCGGCGAGCTGCGCTGGATCACCTACCCGGCGATGCTGCTCGGGCTGGCCGTGGCGCTGGTGCTGGGGCTGACCCCGCTCGGCTCCTGGCTGGTCGGGCTGGTGCCCGGCCCGTGGGCGGCCAAGGTGCTCGGCGGCGGCCTGCTGGTGCTGGGCGTGGCGGACCTGATCACGCTGCCGTTCGCGGCGTGGCGGCACACGGTGGCGGTGCGCTACGGGCTCTCCACCCAGGACTGGGGCGGCTGGGCGGTCGACCTGCTCAAGGGGTACGCCGTGGGCGCGGTGCTCGGCGCGATCGCCCTGCTCGGCTTCTTCGGCCTGACCAGGCTGGCGCCGAACTGGTGGTGGGCCTTCGGCGCGGTCGGCGCGGCGGCGCTGGTGGTGCTGCTCAGCTTCGTGTTCCCGGTGCTGATCGAGCCGGTGTTCAACAAGTTCACGCCGATGGCCGACGGCCCGCTGCGCACCGAACTCATGGAACTCGCCCAGCGCGACGGGGTGCCGGTGCGCGACGTGCTCGTCGCCGACGCCTCCCGGCGCACCACCGCGCTCAACGCGTACGTCAGCGGCATCGGCCCGACCCGGCGCATCGTCGTCTACGACACGCTGCTGCGCGAGGCCCCGCAGTCGGAGATCGTCGCCGTGGCCGCGCACGAGCTGGGCCACGCCGAACGCGGTGACGTGGTGATCGGCACGGTCATCGGGGCGCTCGGGACGTCGATCTTCGTGGTCGGCCTGTACCTGCTCGGCGGGTGGGGCTGGCTGCTGCGCCGGGCCGGGGTCGACTCGATCGCCGAACCCCGCGCGATCGGCCTGCTGCTGGCCGTCGCCACGTTCGGCGGCCTGCTCGCGGGGCCGGCGCAGGCGTACGTGTCGCGGCTGCTGGAGGCGCGCGCCGACGAGCACGCCCTGGAGCTGACCGGCGACCCGGCCGGGTTCGAGCAGATGCAGGGGCGGCTGTCCCTGGTCAACCTCGGCGACCCCGACCCGCCCGCCTGGGAGCAGGGACTGTTCGGCAGCCACCCGACCACCGTCGAGCGGATGGCCGCCGCCCGCGCCTACGCCCGCGACCACTGACCCCTGCCGCCGGTGACCCCTGCCGCCGGTGACCCCTGCCACCGGTGACCCTTGCCGCCAGACAAGATCAGTGTTTGTGGTCATGATCTGTGGCTGGACCGCAGATCATGACACCAAACCGCGATCTCGGCGTTGCCGGACGGGGATCGCAGGCCCGGTAGGCTGCCCGGATGCGCACGCTGCTGGTGACCAACGACTTCCCGCCCCGCCCCGGAGGCATCCAGCAGTTCCTGCACAACCTCGCCATCCGCCAGCCCGACGGCGAACTCGTCGTCTACTCCTCGACCTGGCGCGACCCGGGGCAGTTCGACGCCGAGCAGCCCTATCCGGTGGTCCGGGACCGGACCGGGGTGCTGCTGCCCACCCCGCGCGTCGCCCGGCGGGTCGCCGAACTGGCCCGCGCGGAGGGCTGCGACCGGGTCTGGTTCGGCGCGGCCGCGCCGCTCGGGCTGCTGGCCCAGGGCCTGCGCAAGCGGGCCGGGGTGCGGCGGGCGGTCGGCATCACGCACGGGCACGAGATCGGCTGGGCGGCCCTGCCCGCCGCGCGCAGCGCGCTGCGCCGCATCGCCGACGGCAATGACGTGCTCACCTACCTAGGCGAATACCAGCGGGTGCGCCTCGCGAAGGCGCTGGGGGAGCGGACCAGCCTGCAACGGCTCGCCCCGGGCGTGGACTCGGCGATGTACCACCCCGACGTGAACGGCGCGGTGGTACGCGACCGGCACGGCCTCACCGGCCGCCCCGTGATCGTCTGCGTCTCCCGGCTGGTGCCCCGCAAGGGCCAGGACACGCTGGTACGCGCGCTGCCGCTGGTCCGCCGCGCGATCCCGGACGCGGCGCTGCTGCTGGTCGGCGGCGGACCGCACCGGCCCACCGTGCAGCGGCTGGCCCGCGAGCTGGACGTGGCCGACCACGTGGTGTTCACCGGCTCGGTGCAGTGGGCGGAACTGCCGATGCACTACGCGGCCGGGGACGTCTTCGCGATGCCGTGCCGCACCCGCAACCGCGGCCTCGACGTCGAGGGCCTGGGCATCGTCTACCTGGAGGCGTCCGCCGTGGGCCTGCCGGTCATCGCCGGGGACTCCGGTGGCGCGCCCGACGCCGTCCGTGAGGGCGAGACCGGCTACGTGGTGCCCGGCCGGGACGTGGCCGCACTCGCCGCCCGCCTGGTCGAGCTCCTGTCCGACGACGCCCTGCGGGCCAAGATGGGCGCGGCGGGGCGCTCCTGGGTCGAGCAGGAGTGGGGCTGGGACCTCCAGGCCCGCCGCCTACGCGCCCTGCTGTCCGGCGACCCCGCCTGACCGGATTCCACCCGAACGGCCGACCCGATACGAGTGCCACTCGTCGTCGGGGTCAGTCTTCGCGGGGCCATTCGTGGACGGGGATGTTCTGGTGCATGTGGGTCATGTAGCGCAGCAGCATCTCGCGGAGGGCCTCGGGGCGGTCCAGGCCGCCGCGTTCGAGGCGGTGGACGGTGTCGATCTGCCAGGTCGCGCCGTTGCGGCGGAGCAGGCAGCGCTGCTCGATGATGCCCAGCAGGCGGTCGCGCTCGCGGGAGTCGACGCCCCAGCTCTCCAGGCCCTGGTGGGCCAGGGGCAGCAGCCTGCGCAGGACCAGTTCGTACGCGGTGAGGTAGCCGAGGTCGGGCCAGTACAGGTGGGCGCCGATGCCGTGGCGCGCGCCGGTGTAGAAGTTCTCGTCGGCCTGCTTGAACGGCATCCGGGACCACACCGGCAGGCCGCCCTCGGCCAGGGTGCGGACCAGGCCGAACCAGAACGCCGCGTTGGCCATGATGTCGATGACGGTCGGCCCGGCGGGCAGCACCCGGTTCTCGACCCGCACGTGCGGCATACCGTCGGCGACGTCGTACACCGGGCGGTTCCAGCGGTAGATGGTGCCGTTGTGCAGGCGAAGCTCGGTCAGCTCGGGCACCTCGCCACCGGCGAGCTGGTCGGCGGGGTCGTCGTCGGTGCTGATCGGCAGCAGGGCGGGGAAGTAGCGGACGTTCTCCTCGAACAGGTCGAAGACCGAGGTGATCCAGCGCTCGCCGAACCAGACGCGGGGGCGTACCCCCTGGGCCTTGATCTCTTCCGGCCGGGTGTCGGTGGCCTGCTTGAACAGCGGGATGCGGGTCTCGTGCCACAGCTCGTGCCCGAACAGGAACGGCGAGTTGGCCGCGATGGCCAACTGCACCCCGGCGATGGCCTGGGCGGCGTTCCAGTACGCGCCGAACTGCGCCGGGCTGACCTGCAGGTGCAGCTGGGCGCTGGTGCAGGCGGCCTCGGGGGCGATGGTGTCGGCGGTGACGGTGAGCGGGTCCGGCCCGTCGATGCTGATGCGCAGGTCCTCGCCCCGGGCGGCGAACACCTGCTCGTTGATCAGCGCGTAGCGGGGGTTGGTCGACAGCGCCTCGCCGGTCAGGTGCTCGGTGCGCAGCGTCGGCAGGATGCCGATCATGGAGGTGTGCGCGCCGACGGTGCGGGCCTTGTCCTCGGCGGCGTTCAGGCTGGCCCGGATCTGCTCCTCGTACGCCGTCAGCCCGCCGCCCGCCAGCTCCCGGGGCGGAACGTTGATCTCGATGTTGAACTGGCCGAGTTCGGTGACGAACGACGGGTCGGCGATGGCGGCGAGCACGTCGGCGTTGCGCATCGACGGCAGGCCCCGCTCGTCGACGAGGTTGAGCTCGATCTCCAGGCCGGTGAGCGGGCGCTCGAAGTCGAACTGGGACTCGCCCAGCATCAGCGCGAACACGTCCAGGCACCGGCGGACCTTCTCCCGGTACCGCGCACGGTCCGCGCGGGTGAAGACGTGTCGCTGCACCTCGTCGCCCATCGGGCGATCACCGCCCCTGCTCTGCGATCCTTCGCTAATGTCCCATAGATCCCTGCCCGAAGGCAGCCGGACGGAAACATGGCTCCCCACGCGAAGGGCGCCCGACCACACGCGGCCGGGCGCCCTCAGGTCGCGTCGGCTCAGGCGAGGCGGGCCAGTTCGGCCGCGATGGCCTCGCGGAGCTGGTCGTACTCCTCGGCCTTCGGCGAGACGAGCACGTCGTGCTCCTCGGCGAAGCGCACCTCGTTCGGATACCTCCACACGGGGGCGTCGCGGAACTCGCGGGCCTCCCACGAGTAGCGGGGGTGGATGTGCGCGTGCAGGTGGTGCAGCGAGTTGCCGAGGATCTCGTAGTTGAGGCGGCGGAACGCGGGGTCGAAACCGTTGCAGGCGGCGAACACCGCCTCACCGAGCAGGCCCATGTCGGCCAGGAAGTCCGCCCGCTGGGTGCGGGTCAGGTCGGTGAGATGGTCCGCGTTGTCCACGTCGGACAGCAGCACGCAGTAGCCCGGCAGGTGCTGCGTGTCGCCGAAGACGGCGTACCCGCTGTTGAGCTTGGCCATGACGAGGGGGTTGTCGCCGCGCCGGGCAGCACCCAGCCGGTCGGTCCGCCAGTCGGTGAGCAGCTCGTCACCGCTGGCGTGGGCGTGCCGCCCCATCAGGACAGGTTCGGGGCGTCGGGCGCCTGCAGCAGGCCGAGGCGCAGCGCGGTCATCAGGGCCTGGGCGCGGTTGGCGGCGCCCAGCTTCTCGTACAGCTTCGAGATGTGCGTCTTGGCCGTCGACTCGCTGACGAACAGCTGCTTGGCGATGCCGGACACGCTCATGCCCTCGGCCAGCAGCTTGAGCACCTGGCCCTCGCGCGGGCTGAGCTGCGGGCCGCTCGGGGTCAGTCGGCGCTTCATGGCCTCGGCCAGGTCGGCGGCGGTGAACGCGCTGGGCGCGCTGGCCGCGTGCCGGGCCGCCGCGACGACCTCGTCGGCCGGGGCGGTCTTGGGCACGAACGCGCTGGCACCGGCCTCGAGAGCGCCGAAGAGCTGGTCGTCGCCCGCGTACATGGTGAGCACCACGATGCCCATGGTCGAGCTGGACTTGCGCAGCGTGCGGGTGGCCTCCAGACCGCTGCCGTCGGGCAGGCGGAGATCCATGATCACCACGTCGGGGTGCAGGGCGCCCGCCTGGCGTACGGCCTCGGCGGCGGTGCTCGCCTCGCCGACGACCTCGAACTGGCGGTCCCGCTCGAACGCGTGACGAAGTCCCTTGCGGATCAGGTCATGATCGTCGACGAGCAGGACTTTGGTGCGCCCTGTCGGCACAGTACTGGTAGACATGCCCGCTTTTCTCCCCTTCTGGCACCCGCGCTCTGGCTGTGCGGGTGACACACGTTATCGCGTCGCCCGGCCCTCTTGTCGAGAGGAACCGCCCACGACCACGGCGACGGTCGTCCCCACCGGGTCTCGAGGCCTGATCTCGAGTCGGCCCCGGATACGTTCCGCCCTCTCCGCCATGATCGCAAGACCGTAGCGTCCGTCCGTACGCTCATCGGGTATGCCCTTGCCGTCGTCGGACACCTCGATCAGGCCGTATGGCGGGTCGACGGTGCAGGTCACCCATAGGTTCGCGGCATTCGCGTGCTTTCGGGCGTTGGTGATCGCCTCCTGCGCGATCCGGAGCAGCTCCGACTCGATCGAGGCGGGCAACCGGCCCGCCTCGTCCAGCGACAGGTTCACCTTCAGCCCGGCCTGGTTGCCCGAGATCCGGGCGAACTCGGCGATGGCCGCGGTGAGCCCGCCATGCCGGTCAACCTCGCTGCGCAGCTCGAACAGGCTCAGCCGCAGCTCGGTGATGACCCGGGTGATCTCGGCCCGGAGCACGCGCAGCTCGTCGGCGGTGTCCTCGGCCCCCTCCGGCAGCGTCGCCTGCGCGTTGTCCACGCCGTACCCGATCATCACGAGTTCCTGCGCGACGCCGTCGTGGATCTCGCGGGCCAGCCGCTGGCGCTCCTCGTTGGTGGCGATCGAGCGCACCTCCTCGAACAGCAGCGCGGCCTCCAGCCGCAGTGCCGCCGGGGTGGCCGCCGAGACGATCCGGCCGGTCAGCGCGGGCGGGTAGCCGTTGGTGCCGTCGCGCTCCAGGGCGACCAGGCCCACCGTGCGCACCCCGGCGATCAGGGGCACCACCAGGGCCGAGACAGGCCCGGTCTGGTCGAAGGAGCGCAGCTGGGAGCGGCCCGAGACCTGCGGCTGCTGGCTGGCCCACGCGTCGGCGATGGCCGAGTCCGCGTCGAGGCTGGTCTCCCAGGCCGCGCGGGTCGAGGTGTCGTCGGCCTCCACGCCGAACTGGGCCAGCACCACCAGGCGGCCCGCGCCGCTGGCGGCCAGCACCGCGGCCCGCTGCGGCCGGCCGATCGGGCGCAGCTCCTCCAGCAGGTGCTCGGCGATGCTGCCCGGGTCCAGGGTCGCGCCCGGTAGCTGACGGGCCACCTGGCGCAGCTGGGTGAGCAGGCGGGTGGCCTCGGCGTACGGCTGGGGGGTGCGGCGGATCAGGGCGGCCCGCTGCATCGCGCCGGTGGTGATGGTGCCGACCGCGGCCAGGATCAGCCACTGCGCGCAGGCGGCCAGGTAGCCGAAGTGGCTCAGCTGGCTGGTGCCGTCGGGCAGCACGGTCAGCCAGCCCGCCACGGCCAGCGTCACCGCGGCCGTGCTGAGCAGCCCGGCCGACTCCAGCGGGCGGTGGTTGAGCATCGCGGCGGTGATCGGCACGGCCAGGTACGGCAGGATCGCCGAGGCGCCCGCGCCGTCCGACAGCGCGTACATCTGGTCGGCGGCCAGCGCGATGGCGCTCGCGCCCAGGCCGACCAGCACCGTCTCGGCGAACCGGCCCAGCGGCGCGAGCACGGCGTGCCGGGGCGTGAGCACGCCCGGCAGCCCGGCCAGGGCCAGCAGGGCGACCCAGCGCAGCTCACCCCAGTCCTTGGTGGCCGCCATGATCAGCACGCCGACCAGCAGCAGCATGGTGCCGCGTACCGCGATGGCGATCAGCTGCGAGGCCGGGATGCGCCGCATGAGGCGGCGCTTCGGGCGCTCAGCGGTGGTAGATGGCATCGATCTCCTCCGCGTACTCCTTCATCACGACCGCGCGCTTGACCTTCAGCGACGGGGTCAGTTCGCCGGTTGCCTCGGTGAAGTCACGGGGCAGGATCGTGAAGACCTTAATGCCCTCGGCCGCCGACACGGCCTTGTTGGCCTCGGTGACCGCGGCCTGGATCTCGGCGCGCAGGTCGGCGTCGTGCACCAGCTCCGAAACGGGCGTGTCCGGGCGGTCCCGCCCGGCCAGCCAGGTCGGCAGCGCCTCGGGGTCGACGGTGACCAGCGCGGCGATGAACGGCTGCCGGTCGCCGACCACCATGCACTGGCTGACCAGCGCGTGGGCGCGGACCCGGTCCTCCAGCACGGCCGGGGCGACGTTCTTGCCGCCCGCGGTCACGATGAGCTCCTTCTTGCGCCCGGTGATGCGCAGGAAACCGTCGGCGTCGAGCGAGCCCAGGTCTCCGGTGTGGAACCAGCCGTCGGCGTCGATCGCCTCGGCGGTGGCGGCCGGGTTGTTCCAGTACCCGGGGAAGATGACCTCGCCGCGGGCCAGGATCTCGCCGTCGTCGGCGATGGCGATGGTCACCCCGGGCAGCGGCTGGCCGACCGTGCCGATGCGCTGCGCGTCCGCCCGGTTGAACGTGATCGCGGGCGAGGTCTCGGTCAGGCCGTAGCCCTCCAGCACGTTGAGCCCGACGCCGCGGAAGAAGTGGCCCAGCCGTTCGCCCAGCGGCGCGCCGCCGGAGATCGCGCTGTGGCAGCGCCCGCCCAGGGCGGCCCGCAGCTTGCCGTACACCAGCTTGTCGAAGACCGTGTGCTTGATCTTCAGGCTCAGCCCGGGGCCGCCGGGCGTTTCGAGGGCCTGGCTGTACGCGATCGCGACGGCCTCGGCCCGGTCGAAGATCGCGCCCTTGCCGGAGCCGTGCGCCTTCTGCCAGGCGCTGTTGTAGACCTTCTCGAACACCCGGGGCACGCTCAGCAGGAACGTCGGCTGGAACGTGCCCAGGTCGCCGACCAGGTTCTTCACGTCGGCGGTGTGGCTGGTGCGCACCCGGCCCTGCACGACGCCGATCTGCAGCAGCCGGGCGAACGCGTGCGCGAGCGGCAGGAACAGCACCGTCGAGGAGCCCTCCTGGAACAGGACGTCCAGGGCCGGGATCGCGTTGCCGATGTCGGAGAGCATGTTGCGGTGCGTCAGCACGCAGCCCTTGGGCCGGCCGGTGGTGCCGGACGTGTAGACGATGGTCGCCGGGTCGTCGGCGCTGCCCGACTTGCGCCGCGTCTCGATCTCGGCGGGGTCGACACTCTCTCCCCGCGTGACGAGCGTGGACAGGTCACCACCGTCGATCTGCCACAGCCGCGACAGGCCGGGCGCGGCCTCGCGCACCGTCGCGGTGTGCGCCGCGGTCTCGGTGAAGCAGCCCACCGCGCCGGAGTCGGCCAGGATCCACTGCACCTGCTCGGTGCTGGAGGTCTCGTAGATCGGCACGGTGACCGCGCCGCACGCCCAGATCGCGTAGTCGATCAGCGTCCACTCGAACCGGGTGCGGCTCATCAGCCCGACCCGGTCGCCGGGCCGCACCCCCGCTTCGACCAGACCGCGCGCCAGCGCGACCACCTCGGCGTGGAACTCCGCGCTGGTGACGTCGGCCCAGCCGGTCCCCGCGCGGCGGGAGAACTGCACCAGTCGGGGCGTCCGTGCCGCGTTGTCCCACACCGGGTCGGTCAAGCGGTCGGTGTCATCGATGATCACCGCCGGGGCCTGTGAAAACTGCCGCACCAAACGCTCCTTGAGCTGCTCGTTCGGGCACCTGACGCGTCCGCGCCGCCCGGCGGCCAGCGCCGCTGCCGCCCCCGGCACTGTAGAACGTCGTCCCGGTCCCCCTGCAAACGCTGTCCCTGTTCCGATGGGTTGCCGCCCGTCCGTCGTGGCGGGTCGGTCATGCCCCGGGCGCTACGGGTAGCCTGCTGTTCATGGCGGAATCCTCCTCCCAGTCGATCGTGATCAACGCCGACCCGGCCCGCATCGCCGAGGTCATCTGCGACTATCCCTCGTATCCCCGGTGGACCCAGGCCATCAAGGCCGCTGAGGTGCTCGAGGAGTACGAGGACGGCTACCCGGCCACCGTGCGCTTCGTCATCGACGCGGGCATCGTGCAGGACGAGTACACCCTGCACTACGACTACGCCGAGGACATCTCGCGGATCGAGTGGCACCTGGTCGCGCCGTCCAAGATGCAGAAGGCGCAGGACGGGTCCTATGACATCACCGACAACGGCGACGGCACCTGCACGGTGACCTACACGCTGTCGGTGGACCTCTCGATCGGCATGCTGGGCATGTTCAAGAAGAAGGCCGAGAAGGCGATCATGGATACCGCCCTGAAGGAGCTCAAGAAGCAGGTCGAGGCGGCCTGAGCATGGACATCTCGCCGGGCACTGCCCGAGAGGAGGCGGAGCGGCTGGTGGCGGCGGTGCTCGCTGCCGCGACGCTGGCCGCCAACGCCAATCCGCACCTGGCCACGGGCTCCCCGGAGTGCTGCGTGTGTCCACTCTGCAAGGTGATCGCGGCGGTCCGCGACCCCGACCCGGAGTTGGTCGAGCGGGTCGCGACCGGAGCCGGTGACCTGGCCGCAGGCCTGGCCAGCTTCCTGCGCAGCGTCTCCACCCACCAGCCTGCCAAGGGCGATGCGTGGCGCGACGCCACGGCGGGTGAAGGCGGCGACGCCACAGCAGGACAGGGCGACGCTCCGGCGGCCGACACGCCGGTGGCCGAGGCTCGGCCGATGGCAAAGAAGGCCGTGAAGAAGATCGTCAAGAAGGCTGTCGCGAACCCGACATCCGGTGTTTCCGAGCCTGAAACCTCGCCGTCACCCGACCGGGTTAAGGCAGTAAAGAAGGCCGTCCGCAAGGCTGAGCCGCACCCGCCGCCGGAGTTGTGACATCGATCTTCGGCGGGCGACGCTCGCCGGGGGTCCTTCCGGCGTTAGGGTGTTGCCCAAGTAGCACGGCGTGGGCTCCCCAAAAGCGTCACCGCCGGCAAGCCCAGCAAGAAAGGGTTCGGCCGTGGCACTCACCATCGGCGTGGACATCGGTGGCACCAAAGTGCTCGGCGGTGTGGTCGATCCTGACGGCACCGTCGTCGCGACCTGTCGTCGCGACACCCCGGCCGGCGACGTCGCCGCGACCCGGGACGTGATCATCGATGTGGTGAAGGATCTGTCCGCCGAGCACGAGGTGGACGCGGTCGGCATCGGCGCCGCCGGATGGATTGACGCGACCCGGTCGACGGTGCTGTTCGCACCGAATCTGGCCTGGCGTGACGAACCGCTGCGCGACTACGTCGCCAAGGCGGTCAACCTGCCCGTGGTGGTGGAGAACGACGCGAACGTGGCCGCGTGGGCGGAGTTCCGCTACGGCGCGGCGGCCGACGCCGAGGACTCGATGGTGATGTTCACCGTCGGCACCGGCATCGGCGGCGGCATCGTGCTCGGCGGCGCTCTCGTGCGCGGCGCGCACGGCATCGCGGCCGAGATCGGCCACATGCTGGCGGTGCCCGACGGTCACCTCTGCGGCTGCGGCCGGCACGGCTGCATCGAGCAGTACGCCAGCGGCAACGCCCTGGTCCGGTTCGCCCGCGCGGGTGCGCAGGCCGAGCCGGAGCGGGCGGCACTGCTGCTGGGCAAGGCCGACGGCAGGGTGGACCACATCACCGGCCCGATCGTGACCGCGGCGGCCCAGGCCGGCGACGAGGTGGCGATCGACGCCTTCACCCAGATCGGATACTGGCTCGGCCAGGGCCTGGCCGACCTGGTCCAGATCCTGGACCCGCAGGTCCTCGTGGTGGGCGGCGGCGTCATCGACGCCGGCGACCTCCTGATGACCCCGGCCCGCCAGTCCTACCTCGACAGCCTCGCCCAGCGGGGCCGCCTCCCGGTGGCCGAACTCCGCGCCGCCAAGATGGGCAACGTCGCAGGCCTGGTCGGCGCAGCCGACCTGGCTCGCCGCTGACCCCTGCAGATCGCCCATGAACGTGGAGACACGCCGGACGGTGTGTCTCCACGTTCGTCAGTGACGAGCGCGGGTGGGGCATGCTGGGCGGCATGTCGGTGCGGGTGGTGTCGTACAACGTGCACTCGTTGCGGGACGATCTCGGGGCGCTGGCGGGCGTGGTGCGGGGGCTGGCGCCGGATGTGCTGATCGTGCAGGAGGCGCCGCGGCGGTGGCGGTGGCGGACGAAGTGCGCTGACCTGGCCGCCTCGTTCGGGATGGTCATGGCGGCCGGGGGGATGCCCAGCCTCGGGAACGTGATCATGACGAACCTGCGGGTGCGGGTGCTGGAGCAGTGGTGCATGCGGTATCCGCTGACGCCGGGACGGCACATGCGCGGGGCGTGTTTCGCCCGGCTGGAGGTGCCGGGGCGGGGGCCGTTCGTGGTCGTGGGGTCGCATCTGTCGACCGACGACGCGGAGCGCCCGGCTCAGGCGGCGCTGCTCAAGCCCGCGCTGGCGCTGGACGACCCGGTGATCGTGGGGCTGGACCTCAACGAGACCCCGGACGGCAGCTCCTGGGGGTTGCTCACCGACCGGCTGGCCGACGCCGCGGCGCTGGCCGACCGGGAGGACCGGTACACGTTCCCGACCCCGAACCCGAACCGGCGGATCGACGCCATCCTCCTGGACCCGCGCCTGGAGCTGGGCAGATACCAGGTCGTGACGTCGGACGCGGCCGATCGGGCCAGCGATCACTATCCGCTGGTAGTGGACATCGTCTAGGAATCCGCGCTTTACAACCTCTGCCGCAAACGGGAAAGATGCTCTGCGTTCTCACCAAGACGTGGAGGTCGCGGGTGACGTATTCGGCCGGTTACGGCGATCCCGAGTCGGGTGGTCCCGCGACGGCGTGGCGTGACGGCTGGCCGGTCTACGACCGCAGCGGCACGGTCTGCGTCATCGGCGCGGGCCCCAGCGGGCTGACCGCGATGAAGAACCTCAAGGAGCAGGGGTTCGGCGTCGATTGCTACGAGCGCGACACCAGCGTCGGCGGCGCCTGGAACTGGCGGCACGACCGCAGCCCGGTGTACGCGAGCACGCACCTGATCTCGTCGAAGCCGTTCAGCCAGTTCCCGGACTTCCCGATGCCGGACAGCTGGCCGGACTACCCCAAGCACAGCCAGGTGCTGGAGTACCTGGAGCACTACGCCGACCACTTCGACCTCAAGCCGCACATCTGGTTCGGCACCGAGGTCGTCAAGGTGGAGCCCGCCGAGGGCGAGCGCTGGGACGTGACCACGCGCAGCACCGGCGGCTACGGCGGCGAGCGCATCCACCGCTACGCGGCCGTGGTGATCGCCAACGGCCACAACTGGTCCCCGAAGCGCCCCGAGTACGAGGGCCTGGAGGACTTCCGGGGCGAGGTGATCCACGCCGCGCAGTTCAAGGACGCCGCGCAGCTGCGCAACAAGAAGGTCCTGGTCATCGGGGCGGGTAACACGGGCTGCGACATCGCGGTGGAGGCGGCCCAGCAGGCCGCCCGCTGCTGGCACTCGACCCGCCGGGGTTACTGGTACACCCCGAAGTACACCCTGGGCCGCCCGGCCGACCAGGTCAACGACCTGATGCTGTGGCTGAAGCTGCCGCTGCGGGCGCGGCAGTTCCTTGCGCACCGGACCCTGAAGTCGACCGTGGGCGACCTGACCCGGTTCGGCCTTCCCCAGCCCGACCACAAGATCTACGAGACGCACACCATCGTCAACAGCCAGCTGATCTACTACCTGGGCCACGGCGCGGTCTCGCCGGTGCCGGACGTGGCGCGCTTCCACCGCAACAGCGTGGAGCTCAAGGGCGGCGAGGTCATCGAGCCCGACCTGGTCGTGCTGGCCACCGGCTACCACCCGTCGTTCGACTTCATCGACGGCAACCTGCTCGGCGTCGACGCCCACGGCCGTCCCCGGCTGGCCATGCACGCCTTCCCCAAGCGCCAGCCGACGCTGGCCGTGGCCGGGCTGCTGCAGCCGGACTCGGGGCTGTTCCCGCTGGTCCACTGGCAGATGGTGGCGTTCGCCCGGATGCTGCGGGTGCGCGAGGCGGCCCCGGCCAAGGCGGTCGCGGTGCAGCGCAAGCTGGAGGCCGAACTCGACCGGCGCTGGATTACGGCGAAGGTGAAGGACTCCACCCGGCACTGGTTCGAGATCAGCCACACCACGTACCTCAAGGCCATCCAGCGCCTGCTCGACGAACTCAGTCTGGAGGGGGCCAAGTGAAGGTCTTGCGGGCCCGCGAGTGGGCGTTTCCGATCGCGCCGGTGCGCCGGGAGGTGCGCCGCGCCACCCCCGAGGTCGACGAGGGCAAGCCGCCCGTGCTGTTCGTGCCCGGATTCGGCCACGGCGCGTGGGTGTTCGCCGAGCACTGGCTGGAGCACACCGCCGACCGGGGCTTCCCGGCGTACGCGGTGAGCCTGCGCGGGCACGGCGACAGCGCCAAGGCGCCGAAGGCGACCCTGCGGGCGTACGCCCACGATGTGGCCCAGGTGGCGGCCTCCCTGCCGCGCCGCGCGGTGATCGTGGGGCACGGGGCGGGCGCGCTGGTGGCCGCGCACGCGCTGGCGCGTTACCCGGCCCGCGCGGCGGTGCTGCTGTCGCCGGTCTTCGGCGGGGCGGGCACCGCGCTGCGCAACCCGATGCTCAGCCTGCCCGCGCTGTTCGGCGGCGGCCTGCGCCTGCCCGCCGGGCAGCTGTTCAGCCGTGAACTGCCGACCAGCGCCTCCCGCGGGTACGCCGCCCGCCTCGGCCGGGCCTCGACCCGCGCCCAGTGGCAGCTGCTGCGCGGGCGCGCCCCGCAGCCGCCGGTGGGCGACCCGCCGGTGCTGGTCGTGGGCAGCCCCGACGACCGCATCGTGTCCGACACGGCGCTGCGCCGGGTCGCCCGTGGCTACGGCGGCGCGCCGCTGCTGTTCCCCGGCATGGGCCACGACCTGATGCTGGACACCCGCTGGCGCGAGCCCATCGACGCCATCCTCGACTGGCTGGAGAAGTCTGCCTGACCCCCGCCCCACCCCCTGCCGCAACTCTTAAAGAGTCGCGGCCTCGGGGTGCGCCGGTGGCCGCGACTCTTTAAGAGTTGCGGCGCAGACGGGGCGGGGTGGGTGGGTGGGTGGGGGCTAGACGACGGCGCCGTCGTCGGGGGGGAGTTCGTCGTCCTCGTCGCCGGGGCGCAGGCGCATGATCAGGGCCGTCGCGCCGCCGAGGATGCAGACCAGCGCCAGCAGCATGCTCGCGCGCTCGTTGAAGGGCAGCAGCCGGGTGTCGAAGAACAGTACGAAGCCGAAGATGATCGACAGCACCGCGACGATCGCCGCGAACGGCACCCGTGGCAGCGGCGGAGGCGGCGGCGGCACGAACTCGTCGGGCGTGTCGTCGGGCACGCCGCTGCCGAACGTGTCGAGCGAGTCGAGCAGCGACGGGTCGCCGGGGGAGACCCCCCGGGGGTCGCCGGTCAGCGCGGGGCGGTTGAGGATCGGGCCGCCGGCGGGCCACACGGGTCCGGGCGCGGCGGGCGGGCCGGTGGGCGGCTCCTCGCCCGGGGGTCCGGTCCGGGCGGTCAGCGGCGTGTCGAAACCGGCGACGATGCGCGCGAACTCCGCATCCACCTGCTCGGGCGTCGCCTCGTTGCCCGAGCCGGGACGCGCGGGGTCGGCCGGCGTGCGGTCCGGGTCGTCCGTGGCTGGCACCTGGCACACTCCTTGGCGGGATAGGGGCTCGTCGTGGGGCCGGTGGGCATCGCTTCAAATCCTGACACGTGACACCCTGGTTCCGGCAGTAGGCTCTGCGATGCATGCCACAAACTCGGTATGTCCCGGCTGGCCGCCCCGAGCCGGATCGTCAAGCGCCACACCACGTTCGCCGATCGACTTGGACGGGACTCAGTGCTCTACTGGCTGCTGAAATACATCTTCCTCGGCCCCCTGCTGCGGTTGATCTTCAGGCCGCAGGTCGAGGGTCTCGAACATGTGCCGGACCAAGGCCCGGCGATCCTCGCCAGCAACCATCTCTCGTTCTCCGACTCCATCTTCATGCCCCTGGTGGTGAAGCGGAAGGTCACATTCGTGGCCAAAGCGGAATACTTCACTGGCAAGGGCCTCAAGGGCTGGCTGACGAAGATGTTCTTCGTGGGCACCGGCACCATCCCGGTGGACCGTTCGGGTGGCCGTGCCGCCCAGGCGGCGCTGGACACCCAGCTGCGGGTGCTGCGCGCGGGCGGGCTGGCCGGGATCTACCCCGAGGGCACCCGCTCGCCCGACGGGCGGCTGTTCCGGGGCAAGACCGGGGTCGCCCGGCTGGCGCTGGAGAGCGGCGCGACGGTGGTGCCGGTGGCGATGCTCAACTCCGACGTGGTGCAGCCCACCGGCAAGCTCATCCCGAAGGTGATGCGGGTGAAGATCCGCTTCGGAGCCCCGCTGGACTTCTCCCGGTACGCGGGCATGGCCGGGGACCGGTTCGTCGAGCGGGCCATCACCGACGAGATCATGTACGACGTGATGGAGCTCTCCGGGCGTGAGTATGTCGACACGTACGCCGTGAAGATCAAGAACGTGGCGGCGGCGGGCGTCTAGCCGAGCAGGCCCCGCGCCCGGTTGCGCTCGGCGAACTCGCGCACCTCGGCCAGGTCGCCGGCGTCGAGCGCGCCCGCCCGCGCGGCCCAGGCCAGCGAGAGCATCCGGTTGCTGGCGTCGCCGATGCGGGCGAAGATCGCGGCCGCCTCGACGTGCTCGCCCGACACGGTGGCCAGGGCCGCCCGGACCCATGGCGTACGCCGTGGCGAGCGGGCCAGGATCGCCCGCACGCGCTCGCGCTCGGCGTCCCCGAGCAGCGCTGCCGCATGCCCGGCGGCGGCGACCCACTCGCCGAACGGCAGCATCACCCGGGCCTGCCAGTCCCGCTCCAGCTCGCCGAGCAGCGAGGCGGCCTCCTCGGCCCGGCCCTGCAGCGCCCGGCACAGCGCGGCGGGCGCGGCCGCGCCCCGCAGCACCCGGTGGAAGCCGCTGCGGCGGGCGAAGTAGAGCAGCTTCTCGATGGCGTCGTCGTCGGGCTCCTCGCCCCGCAGCACCCGGATCCAGGACGAGGTCAGCACCGACATGGCGTCCCACTCCGCCGCGTTGGAGCGCATCGTCTCGCTGATGGCCCGCACCTGGGTGTCCCAGTCCCCGCAGAAGAAGGCGTCGGCGGCCTCCTTGTGGAAGTTCGTGGCCAGGCTCAGGCCGCCCGCGATGTCCACCGTGCGCTGCTCGTCCAGCAGCCGGTGGTGCCGGGCCAGGTCGCCCTCCTCCAGGCAGGCCCAGGCGAAGTTCTGCGCGGCCCGGCGGCGGCTGGTCAGCCGGTGCTCGCGGCAGTGCTCGGTGAGCAGCTCCAGCTCGCTGAACCCGGTCGGGTCGCCCGCGATGTACCGCGCGGTCGCCGACGTGATGCGCGCGTTGGCGTGCACCTCGGCCAGGCCGAGCCGGTCGGCGATGTCGGCGGCGGCCTCGGCCGCGCCGATGGCCGGCTCGGTCTCGTAGTTCATCATGTGCACCCGGGCCAGCTCCAGCAGCGCCTCGGCCTTCTCCAGGGTCTCCGGCAGCTCCTCGTAGCGCTCGACCGCGGCGTCCAGGTGAGCCAGGGTGGAGGCGCGGTCCGCCCGGCTCCACGCGACCGTTCCCAGCAGGGTCAGCGCGCGGGCCGCGCCCGCCCGCTCGCCGAGCCGGTCCAGCTCCTCGGCCAGCTCGGCCAGCCGCTGCGGGCCGCCGCTGTCGCCGAACGACTCCCCGGTCCGGAACAGCGACAGCTCCGCGGCGAACAGGTCCAGCAGCGGGTCGTGCGCCAGCTTCAGGCTGAGGGCCCGGTCCAGCAGGGTCGCCGCGGCGTCCAGGGCATGCAGGGCGTACGCGCGCCGGGCCGCCCGGTGCAGCGCGGCGCGGGCCGCCGGGGCGTACGGCTCGGGGTCCATGCCCAGCGTCCGGGCGATCTCGTGCGCGGCCCAGCGGTGGTTGGCCAGCACCTCGGCCAGGTCGGTGGCCCGGTTGTCGGTGATCTGCTCCAGCCAGTCGGCGGTGCGCTGGTGCCGGGTGACCCGCTCGGTGCGCGGCAGCCGCTGGTAGCAGACGTCGCGGACCAGCACGTGCCGGAACGCGTACTCCGGCTCACCGGCCATCGCCGAGGTCGGGTGCTCGGCGACCAGGTCGCGCTGCTGCAGCCGCTGCAGCGACCGGGTCACCACGTCGACGGGCAGGCCCAGGGCGCCCGCCACCGCGCCCGGCCAGAACTGCGTGCCGACCACCGCGGCGGCCTGCAGCACCGAGCGGTCGGTCGAGTCGAGCAGGTCGAGCCGGTTGGCGATGACCGCCTGCACGGTCTGCGGCATCGGCGTGGCGTCGCCGTCGGCCAGCGCCCAGTTGCCGCCGACCGGCCGCAGCTCGCCCCGCTCGACCAGCATCCGCACGAACTCGTGGGCGTAGAGCGGGTTGCCGCCCGCCAGCTCCACCAGCGGGGCGACGCCCGTGGCGGGGAAGACCGCCTGGCCGAACATCAGCCGGTACATGGCGGCGATGTGCTCGTCGTGCATCGGGCCCAGCGACACCGACACGGTGCCGGTCACCGCGCTGGTCCAGCCCGGACGGCGCTCGCGCAGCTCCGGCCGGGCGGTCGCGACGACCAGCAGCGGCACGCCGGGGCCGATGCTGCCGAGCATCTCCACGAAACGCAGCATCGCCTCGTCGGCCCAGTGCATGTCCTCGAAGACCAGCACGGTCGGGTTGGCCGTGGTCATCGCGAGCAGGAAGCGCCGCCACGCCGACTCGGTCTCGGCCGGGGTCAGGCCCGCACCGGGCAGGCCCACCAGCGGGCCGAGCGCGTCGCCCAGCCTGGCCGCCTCCAGCTCGCCGCACATGGCCCGCAGCGTGCTCTCCAGGCGGCTGCGGGCGGTCTGCTCGTCGTCGGTGTCGAGGATGCCCGCCTGTGCCTTGACGATCTCGGCCAGCGCCGAGTAGGTCACGTTCTCGCCGAACGGCGGGCAGTGCCCGACCCGCCAGCACACCGTGGTCTCCGGGATGCGCTCGGCGTGGCGGGCCAGTTCGCGCAGCAGGCGGCTCTTGCCGATGCCGGCCGGGCCGAACACGGTGACCAGCTGCGGGCTGCGGTCGCGGATGGTCCGGTGCAGGGCGGTGACCAGCAGGCCGCGTTCGTGGTCGCGGTTGACCATCGGGGTGGACTCGTCCCGGTCGCGCCGCTGCAGGCGCGCGGACACCGCCAGGAAGACCCGGCTGCTGGTGCTGCGGCCCTTGAGCGTCTGCGGGGCCTGCTCGGCGTACTCGATGTCGTCGGCGGTCGCCCCGGCCGTCTCGGCGCACACCAGCACGGTCCCCGGCGCGGCGGCCGACTGCAGCCGCGACGCCGTGTTGACCACGTCCCCGGCCACGATGGCCTGCCCGCCGTCGCGGGCCGCGTCGACGTCGACCAGCGCCTCGCCGGTGGCCACCCCGGCCCGGAAGGTCGCCGCGTCGGCCAGCGGACCGCGCCCGAGCACCCGCTGCGCCTCCAGGCCGGCCCGCACCGCGCGCAGCGCGTCGGTCTCGGTGGCGACCGGCGCGCCGAAGATGGCCATCACCGCGTCGCCGATGTACTTCTCGACCACGCCGCCGAACTGCCGGACCACCTGGCGCACCGCGCTGAAGTACTCCTGCTGCAGGGTGCGCACCTGCTCCGGGTCGGTCTGCTCGGCGTACGTGGTGAAGCCGACCATGTCGACGAACAGCACGCTCACCTGACGCCGGTCCTCCCGCGCTGGCGGGCCGGAAGCCGCGGCCAGCGGGTTGCCGCAGCCGGTGCAGAAGAGGTCGCCGAAAGCCACCGTACGTCCGCAGTGGACGCATGGTGGCGTGAGGTTAGCCCCGCAGCCGCCGCAGAACCTGTCGTCCGGGCCGGCCGCGCGGGAGCAGTGCGCGCAGGTTGGGGTCTTCACATCTCCGCCAGGTCGCCGGAGGTCCAGTATGGCCTGACCGACCGGGTCGATTCCTTACCGCTGTAGCTAACGCGACAAGGGGTCCGCACCAACACCGCCGCGCGGCTACAGTTTCGTGCACTGACAGACCGCGGCCTGCGCGCCGGGGTCTCGTGTGGCGCTGATGGCGAGTAAACGGGGGTTCCACCGACGTGGACCGCCGGTGCGCGTCGCCAGCGGACGCTAACCAATCGATGGTCGTACGTGGGAGGCCGAACGATGTTGGTGCGACTGGCGCTCGACTGGACCGATCCCTTCGGGATCGCGCACGGCGTGGGCGAGCTTGTGGACATCGACGCGGTCACCCTCGCCGAGCTCGAAGAGCAGGGAGTGGTGGAGAACATGACCGAGATTCAGCCGACGCCCGACCAGCCGCAGAAGGCATGGGTCGGCCCTGGCGCCCCGCCCGCCGGTGACAAGGCGTGGGTCGGCCCCGGCGCCCCGCCCGCCGAGGAGAAGGCGTGGGTCGGCCCCGGCGCGCCGCCGGCCGGTGACCCGGACGCGGATCCCGACGACAAGCCGTGACCGCCTGACGGCGGCGTCACCGCACCTCGGGTGCGTGACCTGACGCGGGGGCGGGCCGGGTGACCGGTCCGCCCCCGCCCCTGTGTTCAGCTCGCGGCGCAGGCCACGCCGTTGAGCTTCACGTTGCTCGGGGCCGTGGACGGCCCGGAGCCGGTGAAGCTGACCGTCCAGCTCTGGCCGGGCAGCAGGTTCGGGGCCCAGCCGGGCGCGGTGACCGTGACCGTGCCGCCGCTGGTGCTGAACGTGCCGTTCCAGCCGTTGACGATCACCTGGCCGCTGCCGAGCGTGAAGGTCAGCACCCAGTTCGTGAACGTCGTGCTGCCGGTGTTCGTCACCACCAGCGAGGCGTTGTAGCCGCCCGGCCAGGAGTTGTCGATCCGGTACACCGCCCGGCAGCTCGTGCCCGCGTTGGGGCTGGGGCTGGCACTCGGGCTGGGACTCGTGCTGCGCGACGGGCTGGGCGACGGGCTCGCGCTGCGGCTCGGGCTGGCGCTCGGACTCGGGCTGGCCGACCGGGACGGGCTGGCGCTCGGCGACGGGTCGACGACCCCGCTCTTGGCCTTCATGTTCAGCGAGTGCTGCCGGAACACCGCGTGCTCCGGGCAGCCCTCGCCGGAGTCGAACCCGCCGCAGTTGGTGTTGGCCGGATACCACCAGAACGCGTCGCCGTCGCCGCCGGAGGCCTCCATCTCGGCGTACATCTCGGTCCACCAGGTGGTCTTGCTGTCGTGCACGTTCCACTCGCCGAGGAAGAACGGCTTGCCGACGACCGTGTGCGCGTCGCTGATCCACCGGCGCAGCAGGGCACGGGCGGAGGCGTAGTTCAGGCCCGCCCAGCCCTCGGTGGGATACATGTGCCCCGAGGTGAAGTCGATGTACGGCGAGGACTGGATGTAGGTCCACGGGCCGCCGGAGTCGCCGCCGTAGCCGTACTTCGTCTCCTGGCCCTCCTGGCCCGTACCCAGCAGGTGGTTCGGGTCCAGGCTCTTGACCAGCGCGCCCATCTCGTCGACCCAGGCCCGCAGGGTGGTGCCGGTGGTGTTCTCGTTGGGCGTGGCGTCGGGGTAGCGGGGCTCGTTCATCAGCTCCCAGGCCAGCACCGTCGGGTCGTTCTTCCAGGCCACGCCGGTGAACGAGTTGACCCGGGTGAGCGCCTTGGTGACGTAGTTCCGGTACTGGGTGAAGCAGCCGGGGCAGGCGGTCTTGTTGAAGAAGCGCCACCGGTTGGCGTATCCGGTGGGCAGGCCCTCCCAGGACAGGCGCTTGTCGATGCCGCCGTACGCCTCCCAGAAGTTCTCGAACACCGGCACGAGCCGGATGTTGTGGTCGCGGGCCGACTTCATGACGTAGTCGAAGAGGATGAACGCCTCCTCGGTGTAGACGCCCTCGGTCGCCTCGAAGCCCATCCAGTCCTCGTGGCTGAACATCCACAGCCGCAGCACCGACACGTTGTCGCCCTGCAGCCGGGTCATGTGGGCGTCGATCTTGGCCTTGTCGACGTACTGCTCGCCGGGCAGCCAGTCCGAGCCGAAGGTGAACACGTCGTAGGTGTTGGTGCCGGCGAAGTAGTAGGGCTTGCCGTCCAGGCAGAAGCGGATGCCGCAGCGGGTGACGAAGCTGTCGCGCGGGTCGGCCGCCTGGGCGGCGGGGGAGGCGACGAACGGCACGGCCAGGGCCAGCGTGGCCGTGACCGCCGCCAGTGCGGCCAGCAGGGCACGCCGTGGGGAACGGGACATGGGGACTCCTCGGTAACGCGGCTGCTCCCAGCGATGCGGGCACATCGCGGGCGATGGGAACAACCGTCAATGGAAGCGCTCCCATATTAGGGCCCGGCCCACCCCAGGTAAAGCGGTTCAGTAGCGGCCGAACCCCGGCCCGGAACGCATCGAGGCTCCGTCCCGGGTGGGGCGGAGCCTCGATCGACGAACTGCGGTGTCAGCGGTCCTGCATGCCCGCGCGGCGGCGCAGGGCCGGAACGTCCATCACCACGATGCGGCGGCCCTCGGTGCGCAGCCATCCCCGGCTGGCGAAGGAACCGATCGCCTGGTTGACGCTCTGCCGCGAGCCGCCCGCCATCTCGGCCAGCTGGCTCTGGTTCAGCTCGATCGTGATCATCGGCGCCTGGCTCTCCCCGGCCAGCCGCACCAGCGTCTTGGCGACGCGGCCGGGCAGATCGAGGAACACGTGGTCGGCGTTCTGCTCGGTCAGCCGGCGGATCAGCGCGCCCAGCGAGCGCATGACCGCGTCAAGGATGCGCGGGTTCGAGTGCACCAGCTCCATGAACGCGCCGCGCGACAGGGCCAGCGCGGTGCAGTCCTCCAGTGCCTCACACGACGCCGAGCGGGCCGAACCGTCCAGAAGGGACACCTCGCCCAGCACGTCCGGCGGGCGCAGCACGGACAGCACCGCGCGCTCGCCGGTCGGGGACGTGCGGAAGATGGCCACCGATCCCCGCTTGAGCACGATGAGTGACTCGCCGGGGTCGTTCTCGACGAACAGCAGCTGCCCCTTGCGGAAGGTGCGCGGCACCGCCGCGGCGATCACCCGTTGCCGTACCTCAGGCTCCAGACCAGCGAACATGTCGACCCCGGTGAGCGCGTCCGCAGCTTCCGGAATGCGAATCTCCACCGCCTACCCCTTCCGTGTTCCCACCCCCACCGACATCCACGGTCGTGGCGGTCGGTGCAACCCTGGACAGATCATCGCGTGCGTGAGCCGCCACGTCCACTCCGTGCCTCGGCATCGGAGGCTGTCCATCGACGAATCTGCCGCAACGCAGACACCGCCGACGGATACGACAGCGTGCCGCCACATGTGATAATCCGCCCGTGCTGGCTGACGATACGATCCGCACGACACTTCGTACGGCATGGCACCTTCAGCCGGATGGCTGCACTCCGCTGGACGGTGGGCCGACGACATCGACCAGGTCGGTTGCCGTAGGTGACCGGCGGTACCTGGCGGTGCTGGTGAGAGGCCCGCAACGGGCCAGTTTCGAGGCCGGCCTCGCCGCGGCCGAACATCTCGCCCGGCGGGGCTTCCACACCGGCGCACCCGTGCGCGCGGCGGACGGCGCGCTGTGCGTGCCCGTCGGCGACTGCGTGCTCGCCCTCGTGGAGTCGGTGCCCGGCCGCCCGCTCGACGGCGCGGACCCGGTCGACCAGCAGTGGTGGGGCGACCGGCTCGGGGCGGCACACCGGGGGCTGGCCGGATTCCGGCACGCCGGGCTGCCCGCCTGGCATCCGCTGCGGCCCGAGGCCCCGCACCTGTCCGTGGCGGGCTGGCTGCGCCCGGCGATCACGGGTGCCATCACGGCGCTGACCAAACTCCAGGTCACCGACCGGCTGACGGTCGGCCCGCTGCACGGCGATCCGCGCCCCGACGCGTTCCGGATCGACGCCGGAACCGGCCGGATCGGCCTGGTCAGCTGGGGTCGTGCCCGGTTCGGGCCACTGATGTACGACGTCGCCTCGGCCGTGCGACACGCCGGTGGCCCGTCCCGCGCGGCGGAACTGCTGGCGGCGTACGAGGACGCGGGCCCGGTGCCGGTCGCCGAGATCGAGGGCAGCCTCGACACCCTGCTGCGCTTCCGCTGGGCGATGGAGGCCGACGCCTGCGCCCGCGCCCTGGCCGCCGGGCACTCCGACGAGGACGCCGCCGACCTCTGCCGAGCAGCCCTCACCGAAACCCGCACCGCCCTCCTCGACTGACCCACCGCGCCCCGCCTGCCGCCGGCCGCCTGCCGCCTCCCCGCCTGCCGCAACTCTTAAAGAGTCGCGGCATCCGGGGAGGCTGAGGCCGCGACTCCTTAAGAGTTGCGGCAGGTGGGGGTGGGGGTGGGGGTCAGGGGGTGCGGAGGTGGGTGAGGACGAGGGGGTCCATGTGGCCGGGGACGAGGCGTTCTTCGAGGTTCTCGATGCCGGCCCAGTCGGACAGGGCGGTGTCGAGATCGGAGGCGGTGTGGCCGCGGGCGGTCAGCAGGGTGCGGACCTCGTCGGCGAGGGCGTCGCGCAGGGGGAGCAGGGTGGCCGGATCGGGTCTGCCGAACAGCAGGGTGTGGATGTCGAGTAGGCGGGCCAGTTCGGCGCACGGGTCGGGGTGGTCGTCGACGCGCAGGTCGGCGACGATGTCGCTGGTGCCGCCGTAGCCCTGGCCGGGCGCGACGACGTACAGGGACGCGCTCTGGCGTCCGCGCTTGTCGCCGCCCGCGCCATCGCCCGCGCGCAGCGCCGCGAGCAGCCGTACGGCCAGGTCGGCCGCGGGGTCGGACGACAGCCAGGCGCTCTCCATCGCGGCGACCACCTCGGGTCCGGCGAGGATGTTGCCCTGGATGGCGTATCCGTCGCCGGTGCGCCCGCCCGCCCAGCCGTGGCAGCCCGCCCCGGTGTACGTCGCGCCGTCGCCGGTGCGGCCCACGACGCCGAGCTGGCGGGAGTCGCGGGCCGGGTCGGCCGCGGTGAGCCCGGCCACCACGTCGGCGGCGGCGGTGCCCGTACGCAGCAGGGCGAGTCCCTGCGGCCGGTAGGCGAGGTTGGCGTAGGACTGGGTGGCCAGCGCGCCGACGGCGGCCTCCGCGGCGGGCACGGCGGCTCCCACGGCCAGGAACTTGCTGGCTACGGCGACCCCGAGGGCGACCCCGTCGGCCGAACGCGCGACGATCGAGAACGTCATGGCGCTCAGGGTAGGGGTCCCGGTGCCGGGCGTACAGGAGAGATCCTCACGACAGGGGAAGACGTGGCCTACCGCTATTTCTACGACTGCGAGTTCATCGAGGACGGAGTCACCATCGACCTGGTCTCGATCGGCGTGGTCGACGAGTTCGGGCGGGAGTTCTACGCCGTGTCCACCGAGTTCGACCCGAACCGGGCCATCCCGTGGGTGCGCGACAACGTGCTCAACCTGCTGCCGTCCCCGGCGGACAAGGCGTGGCGCTCGCGCGAGCGCATCCGGGCCGAGCTGCTGGAGTTCCTGACCGAGCCGCTGACCGGCCGCCCGCAGGAGACCATCGAGCTGTGGGCCTGGTACGGCGCGTACGACCATGTGTGCCTGGCGCAGTTGTGGGGGCCGATGGTGACGCTGCCCCGGGCGATTCCGCGCTTCACCAAGGAGCTGCGCCAGTTGTGGGACGACAAGGGCCGCCCGGCGCTGCCCGAGGCGGCCACGGCGCGGCACGACGCGCTCGTCGACGCCCGGCACAATCTGGCTCGCTACCGGGCGATGACAGCGCGTAAGCGCAAGGACGCGAGACCGCCCGCGGTGGACGCGGGGTGAAGGGCCGATGACAGGCCGGATCGGCACGGACCGGCCTGCCGCGGGTCTGTCACGCACGGGTAACCTTGCCATGACGACACTGTTGCGCTGGCCTGGTGGCCGGCTCGCAGCCCCGGTGTGCAGACAGCGGCGGGGCGTGCTGGCCTAACCCAGGTGAGCCCAGTACAGTGCGCATTTGCGGCCCGCCCCGGCCGGCAACGTAGCCGTGATCACTCGTCTCCCGGGGCCCGGCAACTGACTACCCGTAATCGGGAGGACGAGAAAATGCGTATCGGCGTACTCACCGGCGGCGGCGACTGCCCCGGTCTCAACGCGGTCATCCGCGCCGTGGTCCGCAAGGGCGTGGGCACCTACGGGCACGAGTTCGTCGGGTTCCGCGACGGCTGGAAGGGACCGCTGGAGGGCATCACCCGCCCGCTCGGCATCCCCGAGGTCCGCGGCATCCTGCCGCGCGGCGGCACGATCCTGGGCTCGTCCCGCACCAACCCCTTCAAGATCGAAGGCGGCGTGGAGCGGATCAAGCAGAACCTGGCCGACATGGGCGTGGACGCGCTCGTGGCGATCGGCGGCGAGGACACCCTCGGGGTGGCCACCAAGCTGACCGAGCTGGGCGTGAACGTCGTCGGCGTGCCGAAGACGATCGACAACGATCTGGGCGCGACCGACTTCACGTTCGGCTTCGACACCGCGGTCAACATCGCCATGGAGGCGATCGACCGGCTGCACACCACGGCCGAGTCGCACCACCGCACCGTCGTCGTCGAGGTCATGGGCCGCCACGCGGGCTGGATCGCGCTGCACGCGGGCCTGGCCGGCGGCGCGAACGTGATCCTGCTCCCCGAGCAGAAGTTCGACCTGGACAAGGTCGTCGAGCACGTGGAGACCCGGTTCCAGACCAACTACTCGCCGATCATCGTGATCTCCGAGGGCGCCATGCCGACCGACGGTGACATGATCACCCTCAACGGCGAGCTGGACGCGTTCGGCCACGTGCGCCTCGGCGGCATCGGCAACTGGCTGGCCGACCAGCTGGAGAAGCGCACCGGCAAGGAGGCGCGCGCGGTCGTGCTGGGCCACACCCAGCGCGGTGGCACCCCCACCGCCTTCGACCGCGTCCTGGCCACCCGCTTCGGCCTGCACGCCATCGACGCCGTTCACGAGGGCGACTTCGGCAAGATGGTCGCCCTGCGCAGCACCGAGATCGTCCGCGTCCCGCTGGCCGACGCGACCCGCGAGCTCAAGACGGTCCCCCCGCACCGCTACGCCGAGGCCGAGGCCTTCTTCGGCTGACCGGTCCGGTCGATCCATGGCGGGTTGATCATGAACTTGGGGGCACCCCTGACTTCATGATCAACCCGCTCTTGCTCTTTGGAGGGAGCGCGGATGTACACCGTTGCCGTTGTCGGGGCGGGGAAGATCGGTGAGGTGCTGCTGTCGGGCTTGGTCAAGGCCGGGTGGCCGGTGGATCAGATCGTGGCCACGGCGCGGCGGGCCGAGCGGGCCGAGCAGTTGCGCGAGCGGTACGGCATCAGGGTGCTGGACAACGCGGCGGCGGTGGCGGCGGCGGACGTGGTGGCGATCGCGGTGAAGCCGCAGGACGCCGGGGCGCTGATGGCCGAGCTGGGGCCGCAGATTCCGGCCGGCAAGCTGGTCGTCTCGCTGTGCGCGGGTCTGCCGACGGGGTTCTTCAGCAAGTGGCTGGCCGAGGGCACGCCGGTGGTGCGGGTCATGACGAACACGCCCGCCCTGGTCGACGAGGCGATGACGGCGATCTCGGCCGGGCCGCACGCCACAGCGCACCACCTGGGCATCGCCGAGGAGCTGTTCTCGCCGCTGGGCCGCACCATCCGGGTGCCGGAGAGCCAGCAGGACGCCGTCACCGCGCTGTCCGGCTCCGGCCCGGCGTACTTCTACTTCCTCGTCGAGGCCATGACCGACGCGGGCATCCTGCTCGGGCTGCCGCGCCAGGTCGCGCACGACCTGATCGTGCAGACCGCGATCGGCTCGGCCATCATGCTGCGCGACTCGGGGGAGCACCCGGTGAAGCTGCGCGAGGCGGTCACCTCGCCCGCGGGCACCACCATCTCCGCCATCCGCGAACTGGAGAACCATGGCGTACGCGCCGCGTTCCTCGCCGCGCTGGAGGCCGCCCGCGACCGGGCCAAGGAGATCGCCGACCAGGCGTCCTGACCGCGTTCACGTGATCGGGGGACCCCCGCAGGCTCATTCACGCCTGCGGGGGTTCCTGCTGTTCGGACGGTCGCCTTAGGCTCAGGAGCAGGGAGTTTGAGCCGAACGCCCGGTCCGCTCCGCCCCCGGAGCCGCACGCAAGGAGACCGCCATGCGACGCGCCGCAACGATCCTCGGGACCACCCTCGCCGCCCTCATGATCTCCGCCCCGGCCTACGCCTACGCCCACGACAAGGTCACCAACCCCGTGCTGCACGCCATCCTCGACGTGCTCACCCTCGCGGTCGTCACCGCTCCGGTGTGGACCGCGTTCGCCTGGTCCCGCGGCCGCCGCTCGGCGGCGCTGATGCTGCTGATCGCACTGGTGCAGGTCCCGGCCGGCGTGCTGGCCTTCGTGCCCATCCCCGACCCCGCGCTGCACGCGGCGGCGCTGATCACCAGCCTCGCCGTCACCGCCACCTCGATCGTCTACGTACGGCGCGAGGCCGCCGTCGCGGTCGAGGCGGCAGGCTGAGAGACCCGCTGCCGGGGCGACCCGGCGGACGGAAGGGACCCGCTGTCGGCTGTGTGCGACGAGTCGCGGACGGCCGGCGGCGGTGCCGCGCAACCGCCCGATCCGGCGCCCCCGGATCGGGCGGTGGTGCGCAGGGCGACCTTCTCGCCGTCCAGGTCGAGTTCCAGGTGCTCGCCGCTGTGCCGCACCTGGGGGCAGCCCGGATGCGGCGCGCCCCAGTCCCCGTCGGTGCGCCGGTACGCCGTCCAGCGGCAGTGCTCCTCGTCGACGTACCCCCAGGCCATGAACAGCTCGCTGCCCAGGTAGCGGTAGAGCCCCACGGTGGCGGTGCGGCCGTCCTCGGGTTTGCGGAAGAACTCGCCGGTCAGGCCCGGCACGACGTGTCCTTCGAGGTCGACGTCGGCCGCGATCCGGTGCGGGGTGTACTCGGCCAGCCGGGGCAGGGCGGAAACCCGCGCGTCGCCGTGTTCGCCGTCGACGAGGCCCGTCGCCGGAATGGTCTGCTCGCTCATACCCGATCAACGACGCCGTGCCCTGGTGGCGACACGTTCGCGCGCGCTGATCTCAGGTTGCGGAACGCGCCACGTCGGCTGCGGGCGGTCACCGGTGCGGCCTTACCCTTGAGCCCATGCGCCACGAATGGCATGAGCTCAGGCACCCCGGTCTCGAACTGGGCGACAATCGGCAGCCCGGCGAGTCCGGCGTCACCATCGGGCGGCCGACCACGGTCGCCTCGGCGGAGGACCTCGGGCTGGACCGCTGGCGCACCCTGCCGCGGGCGCAGATGCCGCCGTGGGAGGACTACGACGAGGTCGAGCAGGTGTGCCGGGTGCTCGACTCGGTGCCCTCGGTCGTCGCGCCCTACGAGGTCGACCAGCTGCGCCAGCGCCTGGCCCAGGTGTGCGAGGGCAAGGCGTTCCTGCTGCAGGGCGGCGACTGCGCCGAGACCTTCGCCGACAACACCGAGCACCACCTGCTGGCCAACGCCCGCACCCTGCTGCAGATGGCGGTGGTGCTGACATACGGCGCGAGCATGCCGGTGGTCAAGGTCGCCCGGGTCGCCGGGCAGTACACCAAGCCGCGCTCGCAGGCGCTGGACTCGCTCGGCCTGCCCGCGTACCGCGGCGACATGATCAACTCGCTGGAGCCGACGCCGCAGGCCCGCGTCGCCGACCCGCAGCGCATGATCCGGGCGTACGCCAACGCCGCCGCCGCGATGAACATGCTGCGCGCGTACCTCGGCGGGGGACTGGGCGACCTGCACGCCGTGCACGACTGGAACCGTGACTTCGTGCGCACCTCCGCCTTCGGTGAGCGCTACGAGGCCATCGCCCGGGAGATCGACCGGGCGCTCGCGTTCATCCGCGCCTGCGGCATGACCGACGAGGAGGCCCTGCGCACGGTCACCCTCTACGCCTCGCACGAGGCGCTGGCGCTGGAGTACGACCGGGCGCTGACCCGCATCGCCGACGGGCGGGCGTACGGCCTGTCCGGCCACTTCCTGTGGGTCGGCGAGCGCACCCGCGACCTCGACGGCGCGCACCTGGACTTCATCTCCCGCATCGCCAACCCGATCGGCGTGAAGCTCGGCCCGACGACCACCCCGGAGTACGCGCTGCGCCTGTGCGAGATGCTCAACCCGGACAACATCCCCGGCAAGCTCACGCTGATCAGCCGGATGGGCAACCACCAGGTCCGCGACGCGCTGCCGAAGCTGGTCGAGACGGTGCGCGACAACGGCGCGAAGGTCGTCTGGCAGTGCGACCCGATGCACGGCAACACCCACGAGTCGTCCAACGGCTACAAGACCCGCCACTTCGACCGGATCGTCGACGAGGTGCTGGGCTACTTCGAGGTGCACAAGATGCTGGGCACCCACCCGGGTGGCATACACATCGAGCTGACCGGCGAGGACGTCACCGAGTGCCTGGGCGGCGCGCAGGCCCTGGTCGACTCCGACCTGCCCGGCCGCTACGAGACCGCCTGCGACCCGCGCCTGAACACCCAGCAGTCCCTGGAACTGGCCTTCCTGGTCGCCGAGATGCTCCGCGGCTGACCCAACCCCACCCCCCCCGGCGCGTCGGGCCACTGCCCCGGTTCATGATCGCCGTTTGTGGTCAAGATCTGCGCTCAGACCGCAGATCTTGACCACAAACGGCGATCTTCGCATCGGGGACGTGGGGACGGGGGCCGGACCGCTGGGTGGGTGTGCGGGCTGATGCGGTAGGAACGGGGTATGACGCAACTGGTTGATCTTCGCAGCGACACCGTGACCAAGCCGACCGCCGCGATGCGGGCCGCGATGGCCTCCGCCGAGGTCGGCGACGACGTGTACGCCGAGGACCCGACCGTCAACGCGCTGGAGCGCAAGGTCGCCGCGATGTTCGGGCACGAGGCGGCACTGTTCGCCCCGACCGGCTCGATGGCCAACCAGATCGCGCTGCAGCTGGTCGTGCCGCCCGCGCAGGAGCTGCTGTGCGACGCGAACGCGCACGTGGTGACGTACGAGATCGGCGCCGCCGCGGCCATCGGCGGCATCTCCAGCCGCACCTGGCCCTTCGCGGGCGGTCTCATCGACGTGGACCAGGTCACCGCGATGATCCGCCCCGACGGCTATCACGCCGTGCCGACGCGGGCCCTGGCCGTCGAGCAGACCCACAACATGGCCGGTGGCGTCGTCATCGGGCTGGACACGCTGCGCTCGCTGCGCGAGGTCGCCGACACCGCCGGGATCGCGATGCACTGCGACGGGGCGCGGATCTGGCACGCGCACATCGCCGACGGGGTGCCGCTGGCCACGTACGGAGCGTTGTTCGACACGCTGTCGGTGTGCCTGTCCAAGGGCCTGGGCGCGCCGGTCGGCTCGCTGGTCGTGGGCAGCGCGGAGAAGATCGCTAAGGCACGCTGGATCCGCAAGCGCATGGGCGGCGGTATGCGCCAGGCGGGCATCCTCGCCGCGGCCGGTGTCCACGCGCTGGACAACCACCTGGAGCGGCTGGTCGAGGACCACGTGCGGGCCCGGCGGCTGGCCGAGGCGCTGGCCGCGTACGGCGTGGTGGATCCGGACCGGGTGCGCACCAACCTGGTCATCCTCGACCTGGCCAAGACCGCCCTGGACGCGCCCACGCTGGCGGCCCGCGCCCGCGAGCAGGGGGTGCTGGTCAGCGCCCTCGGCCCGCGCACCGGCCGCCTCATCACCCACCTGGACATCGACGACGCGGCCCTGGACCGCGCCATCGAGGTGGTCACCGGCCTGCTCTGACGGCGGCACGGAAGAGGGCCGGTGCGTCGCCGCGCCGGCCCTTTCCTGTCCGTACGTCAGGAGGCTTCCGGGTGCTCCGTGACGTTCTGCAGGTACAGGCCCTCGCCGAGGCTGGCGATCAGGCCGAGCTGGGTCTCCAGGTAGTCGATGTGGTGCTCCTCGTCGGCGAGGATGTCCTCGAAGATGTTCGCCGAGGTCACGTCACCGACCGAGCGCATGTACTCGATACCCAGGCGCAGCCGTTCGACGGCCTCGACCTCGACCTTCATGTCGCACTCGAACTGCTCCTTGACGGTCTCGCCGATGCGCAGCGCGAACAGTTTCTGGAAGTTCGGCAGGCCGTCGAGGAACAGGATGCGCTCGGCGAGGCGGTCGGCGTGCTTCATCTCGTCGATGGACTCATGCCGGGTGTACTTCGCGAGCTTCGTGTAGCCCCAGTTCTCCTGCATGCGGTAGTGCAGCCAGTACTGGTTGATCGCGGTGAGCTCGGCGGTCAGCTGCTCGTTGAGGAACTCTATGACTCGGGCGTCGCCTTGCATGGTGAAGTAACCCCCCACGGGAACTCTCGTATGGGGGCTAATCTACGCGGGTTGTCCGGTTATGCCGCGATTGCCACGAGCGTGTCGGCGCTCTCCTCGTCGATCAGGTCCACGATGCGGTCCAGGCAGGAACCGCACCCGGTCCCCGCGCCGCATGCCTCGCCGACGGAGTCCTCGCAGCGCGCGCCCGCGCGGATCGCCGAGCGCACCTCGCACTCACGAACCCGTTCACAGATGCACACGAACACAGCGGGGACCCTTCGGCACTGAGGAGTGAGGCTCCGGTCAAGCAAGCCTTGCCTCAGTAAGGGTGCCCTAAAGGAAATGTCTAGCGCAAGCCCCTGAGCAGGGAAATGTCTGCGGCATGGGTCTCACCCGGCGTCTCGACGACGACGGGCACGCCGGCGAGTGCCGGGTGGCGGAACATCTCGGCGAACGCGTCCGCGCCGATCAGGCCCTTGCCGATGGCCTCGTGCCGGTCGCGGGTGGACCCCATCGGGTCCTTGGAGTCGTTGGCGTGCACCAGACCGAGCCGGTCCGGCCCGCACACCTCGACCAGGGTGTCCAGGGTGAGCGTCATGCCGCCGGGCTTGGCCAGGTCGTGCCCGGCCGCCCAGGCGTGGCACGTGTCGAAGCACACGCCCAGGCGCGGGTGGCGGTCCACGGCGTCCAGGTACGGCCCCAGGTCCTCCACGCGGGCCGCCAGCGAGCGCCCGCCGCCCGCGCTGGGCTCGACCAGCAGCCGGGGGCCGTCGTCGGGCAGCGCGTCCAGCAGCGGCAGCAGCACGTCGCGCACCTGGCGCATGGCCGCCGGGGTGTGCTCGGCGTCGACCGAGGAACCGGCGTGGAAGACCACCCCGTGCGCGCCGATCGTGGCCGCCCGCAGCAGCGCGTGCGCCAGCACCTCGCGGGACTGCTCGACCGTCGCGGCGGTGGGGGAGCCGATGTTCACCAGCAGGGAGGCGTGCACGTACGCGGGGACGGACCGGGTGTGGCAGCCGGCGGTGAAGGCCTCGTCCTGGCGCGGGTCGCCGGGCGGGCGGGCCCAGCCCCGCGGGTTGCCCACGTAGACCTGCACCGCCGCGGCGCTGACCGCGTCGATGTAGGCCAGCGCGGCCTTGGCCAGGCCGCCTGCCACCGGCGCGTGCGCGCCCACCGCGTTCGTCATCCCAGCTGACAATCGATGATCACGTGCTGTCCCTGCTGTACCGCCGTGTTGGGCGCGGGGTCCTGGTTCACGACCTTGAACCAGTTCTTGTCGCCGAGCACGCCCCGGACCTCGACCTGCAGCCCCATCGAGGCGAGCAGGCCCTCGGCGTCGCCGCAGCGCGCGTTGCGCACCTCCGGCATCGCCTTGACGTTCTGATTGTTGCTGACCTGCAGTTTCACTTCGTCGTTGGCCTCTACGCCGGCCCCGTTGGCGGGGGTCTGCTTCACCACGGTGTCGTAAGGCTTGTCCGATTCCACCCGTTCGACGACCACGCGCAGGCCCATCTTCTGCAGGGTGTCGGTGGCCTCGGCCAAGGACTTGCCCTCGACGAACGGCACGCTCAGCGGGGCCTTGCCCTTGCTGACCACGACCTTGACCTCGGCGCCAGGCTTGACCTCGGTGTCGGCCTTGGGGTCGGTCGACAGCACGGTGCCCTTCGGGGCGAGGTCGTCGTACTTCTCGGCGAGCTTCACCGGCTTCAGCTTCAGCGGCGCGGCCTGCAGGTCGGCGACGGCCAGTTCCCAGGACTTGCCGACCACGTCGGGCACCAGGTAGCGCTCGGGGCCGTTGGACAGGGTCAGTTTCACGATGCCGCCGCGCACGACCCGCTCGCCGGGCGGCGGGTTCTGCACCAGCACGACGTCCTTGGGCACGTCCTCGCGATACTGCGGGTCGGCCAGCTCGTACGCCAGGCCCGCGCTGGTCAGCGTGCTGATCGCCTGGTCCTTGGTCAGGTTGACCAGCTGCGGGGTGACCTCGTAGCGGCCGAAGCCGAGCCACCAGCCGCCGGTCAGCACCAGCAGCACCAGCACGACCGCGGTCGCGGTCAGCGCCGTGCGACCCCGCGGGTCGGCCATCAGCTGCTGGTACCTCGCCTTGAGCCGGTCCAGCGGGCTGGTCGGGGCCGGTGCGGGGCGGCGGCGCGAGCGGGGCGCGGGCTGCTGCGTGTCGGGCAGCCGGGCCCAGGACGGGCGGTCGCGGGGCACGACGTGGCTGACCACCACGGTCTCCTGCTCGACCGGGCGCAGCCGCTGGGTGGCGGCGCTGCTCGCGGTGACGGTCTCGCGGGCGGCCTGCACGGCGGTCAGCAGCGCCCCGGCGTCGGTGGGCCGGCCGCCGGGGGAGCGGCGGGTCGCCTTGGCGACCAGCTCGTCCAGGGCCGCGGGCAGGCCCGCGACGATGCGCGAGGGCGGCGGCACGTCGCGGTCCACGTGCTGCCAGGCCACGTCGACGGGGCGCTCGGCGTCGTAGGGCACCCGGCCGGTGAGCATCTCGAACAGCACGATCCCGGCGCTGTACACGTCGCTGCGCGGGTCGGCGTGGCCGTCGGTGACCAGCTCGGGGGCGACGTAGGCGACGGTCGCCATGAGCTGCCCGCCGCTGGGGTCGTCTGCGCTGGCCTCGACGGCGCGGGCCAGGCCGAAGTCGGCGACCTTCGCGACGGCGTCGATGAGGTTGTGGCTGCCGCCGGTGGGCGCCTCGGCGACCAGCACGTTCTCCGGCTTGACGTCGCGGTGCACCAGCCCGGCGCGGTGCGCCGCGGCCAGCGCCGCGAGCACCTGCTCCATCACGGCCAGCGCCTCGACCGGGGTGAGCCTGCGCCGCTCGGCGAGGATGTCGCGCAGCGTGCGGCCGCGTACGTACTCCATCACCAGGTAGGGCAGGCCGAGGTGGGTGCCCTGGTCGTAGACGGCGACCACGTTGGGGTGGGTCAGCCGGGCGATGGTCTTGGCCTCGTCGGTGAAGCGGTCGAGGCTGAAGGCCTGGCCTGCGGCGTCGCGTACCTGCGCCGGGTGAATGATCTTCAGGGCGACGGTGCGCTCCAGGCGCTCGTCCACAGCCGTGTAGACGGTCGCCATGCCACCACGAGCCACGCGACCGCGGATGCGGTAGCGCCCGTCGACGAGTGTGCCGAGTAGTGGATCGGCGACCTGAGTGTCCATCGCAGCGCAGTCTAAGTCAGGCAGGGGCCGACGTCGTACACCCGCGCGTGCGAACACGTCGCGACCGGGCGTTTCCGCAGCATCACGGGGTCTCCGGGCCCTCGTGGCCGGTCGGCGGAACCGGGTCCACCGGGTACGAGGTCTCGGGCAGGACGATCGCGGACGCCGATGCCATCGCCGACGCGGACGCCGACGCCGACGCGCTGGGGCTCGGCGACGGGCTCGGCGAGGGGGACGGCGACGGCGACGGGCTCGGTGACGGGGTCGGCGACGACTCGCAGTCGCACGGGGTCGGCGACGGGCCCGGCGAGGGGGTGCGCCGGGGGCTCGGCCGCGGCGTGACGATCCGCCCGGCCGGGACGTCCTTCACCCGATCGGTGGGACTCGGCGTCGCGTTGGTCTGCCGCCACGGCGCGGGTTCGGCCGAACCCGGCGGTGCCGGGACGTGGGGCAGGGTCCCCGGCGGGCGCTCCTCGCCGACCAGGGCGTCCACCCCGGCCGCGACGGCGTAGTAACCGCCGACCACGACCGAGCCCACCACCAGCGCGCCCGCGGCGAGCACGGCGCGGCCGCGGGCGCGGGAGGGCCGGGGGTCGTGGCCGCCGGGCGCGGGCATGACGGTGGTGTCGTCGTGCATCCGGCGCCGGGCGAGGTCGTAGCGCAGCGAGCGGCGTGCGCCGTCGAGCTCGCGCATGATCTTCTGCCAGGGATTCATCGGAGAGTCCTCTATTCGGCCGGCACGGCGGTCGGGTCGGGGATGCGGTGGTGGGCCCGGTCGGCGACGTGGCAAGGTGTGGAGGTGGCCGAAACTTCGCACTCGACGACCGACGCCCCCACGACCTGGCTGCCCCTGCCGGACGTGGCCGAGCGCCTC
This sequence comes from Catellatospora methionotrophica, assembly GCF_011297335.1. Taxonomy (GTDB): domain Bacteria; phylum Actinomycetota; class Actinomycetes; order Mycobacteriales; family Micromonosporaceae; genus Catellatospora; species Catellatospora methionotrophica. Next base: position 186,009 of record NZ_JAAOTJ010000006.1, read on the forward strand.
GGGTTGTCGATCCTCAAGGTGCACCAGATGATCAAGGACGGCTCGCTGCTGGCCGTACGCCATGACGGCGTGCGGCAGGTGCCCGCTGAGCTGGTGGCCAACGACATCGTGCTCAAGCACCTCCCCGGCGTGCTGACGTTGCTGCGCGACGCCGGGTTCAACGACGATGAGGCCGTGCGGTGGCTCTACACCGCCGACGACACGCTTCCGGGCACTCCGGCGGCGGCGCTCGGCGGCGACAAGGCCCGCGAGGTGAAGCGCCGGGCCCAGGCCGTGGCCTTCTGACGGTGTACGCGTACCTGGCGGTGCTGCTCGGCTGCCTGGCCTGCGCGCTGTGGCTGGAACCGGTGCTGCGGGTCGGCGTGCTGCGCCAGTGGCGGCGGCTGCTGCTGGTGGCCGTGCCCGTGGTGCTGGTGTTCGGCGCGTGGGACCTGCTCGCGATCGCGGCCGGGCACTGGTCCTTCGACCATGCCCAGGTGCTCGGCGTCTGGCTGCCCGGTGGCATGCCGCTGGAGGAGCTGCTGTTCTTCCTGGTGGTGCCGCTGTGCGCGATCCTCGGCTTCGAGGCCGTACGCAAGGTGCTGGGCCGGGCGGAGCGCCCGTGACGTACACCACGGCCGCCGTGCTCGGCCTGGCCGGGGCGGTGGCCGTCGACCTGCTGGTGCTGCGTACCCGGGTGCTGCTGAGCCTGGCCTTCTGGGCGACATACCCGATCGTGCTGGTGTTCCAGCTGCTCAGCAACGGGGTGCTGACCGGGCGCGGGGTGGTCCGCTACGCGCCCGACGCGGTGACGGGGCTGCGGATCGCGTACGCCCCGGTCGAGGATCTGGTCTTCGGTTTCGCGCTGGTGCTGTTCACGCTGTCGCTCTGGGTCTGGACCGGACGGCGGCGACGATCAGCGCGATCGTGACCGCGAACGCGCCCACCGCCTTGGTCAGCACCGGCACCCCCAGCCCGTTGGGCAGCGTCAGCAGCGCGCAGGCCACCGCTCCCACGGCCAGCCAGCGCCGCCTGCGCGGACCGGTCTCCGCGGCGGCCAGCACGGCCAGCGGCGCGAGCGCGTACCACGGATAGAACACCGGCCCGAGCAGCGCCGTGGCGATCATCACCCAGCCGCAGGCCCGCACCACCGCTCCGGTCTCGTCCCGGTGCCGCCACGCGTGCGCCAGCTCCCACACCCCGAACCCGGCCAGCGCCAGCAACCCCAGCGCCCGCCCCACGGCCACCGCCCCGTCGACCCAGCCACCCTGCCCGGCCAGCCGGAACACGTACCCCACGGCCATGCCGACCGCCGTCGGCGGAGAACTCCACTGCACCAGCTCGCCGGTGCCCCGCAGCGCGGCGACCCACCCGAGCCCCAGCCCGCTGGCGGCACTCACCCCCGCGAACGCGGCGACCCCCGCGACCGCACCCGCCCACCAGCGCCGCCCCAGCAGCACCAGCACGAACGGCACCGCCACGAGCGCCGTCACCTTGACCCCCACGGCCCCCGCCACAGCGGCCCCCGCTCCGGCCGCCGCCCACCACGCACCCGCCTGACCCGCGCGGCCCCGGGCGATCACGGCAAGGGTCAGGGCGGCGACGGCGAGGGCGGCGACGAGGGCGTCGTTGTGCAGCGCGGACAGGGCGTGGACGGCGGTGAGCGGGGTCAGCAGGGCCAGCCAGTAGGCGGCGGGCACGGCAACGCCGCAGGCGCGCGCCAGGGGCGGGAGCGTCAGCGCGAGCAGGGCGAGCGCGGCGAGGGTGAGCAGGCGCAGGCCGGCCAGCGCGCCGAGCAGGCCGCCGAGCCCGGTCACGGCCGAGGTCAGCAGCACCGCGACGGGACCGTAGGGGGTCGGCGTGTGCCACCAGATCTCCGGGACCGCCGTGGTCCAGGGACAACCGCCGTCGGCGACACCCAGCGTGTACGGGTCCAGGCCCGCTCGCCACAGCCAGCCCTGGCAGGCGTACGCGTACGCGTCCCGGCTGCCCAGCGGCGGCGCGACCAGCAGCGGCGCGGCCCACGCCGCCCCGATCGCCAGCAGCCGCCACGCCGAGCCGGTGCGGACCGACCCGCCGGTGATCATGTCTTCGGCCCGGCCCAGCCGCCACCACGCGAGGGTCCACCCGGCCATGCCGAGCAGCCAGCACGCCAGCCCCAGCAGGAAGCTCGCCGACACCGCGCCGAACCCGCCCAGCCGCAGACCGGGGCCCGGATCGCCGCCGGGCAGCGCACCCGCGAGACATGCCGCGGCGGCCAGCAGCACGCCCGAGACACAGCCCAGGGCGACGGTCACACGGGCGGCGGCGTGGGGGAGCACCCGTTGATGATTCCACGGTCCTTGATCGCGACCACGCGACACCGCACACTCCCTGATGTGGACAGGATCGGGACGCGGCGCGACATCGTGATCACCGCCGTGGTGGCGGTGCTGGTCATCGCCCTCATGGCGCTGGTGGGGTACTGCGCGCGCACCGCCATGGCGCCCTCGGGCGACGGCGCACCCGTCCCGTCGGCGGCGGCCGGGACCCCGGTCTCCGGGCTGCCCACGGTGCCCCTGCGCGGCCTGCCCAAGGAGGCGGTCGCCACCGTCGCGCTGATCGACAAGAACGGGCCGTACCCCTACGACAAGGACGGCACCGTGTTCGGCAACCTGGAGGGTGTCCTGCCCAAGCAGCCGCGCGGCTACTACCGCGAGTTCACCGTGCCCACGCCGGGCTCACGCGACCGCGGCGCGCGGCGGCTGGTCGCCGGGCGCGACGGCGACCTCTACTACACCGACGACCACTACGAGAGCTTCCGCCAGGTGCTGCGCTGACTCAGGTGGCGCGGTGCACCGAGGCGTCGGCCAGCTCACGCAGCATCTCAGCCGCCTCCGGCTCGACCGGCGCGACCTCCAGCGCGGCGAGCGCCGTCGAGGTCAGCTCGGCGATGTACGCCTCCGTGCGGGCCAGCGCACCCGACTCGGTGATGATCCGGCGCAGCTGGGCCACGCCCGCCTCGTCCAGGTCGGGGCTGCCCAGCGCGGCGGCGAGCGTGTCGCGGTCGGCGGGCGCGGCGTGCGCCAGGGCCATGACGATCAGGTAGGTGCGCTTGCCCTCGCGCAGGTCGTCCCCGGCCGGCTTGCCGGTCGCCACCGGGTCGCCGAACACGCCGAGCACGTCGTCGCGCAGCTGGAACGCCTCGCCCAGCGGCAGCCCGAACGCCGAGTACGCCTCGCTCAGCGCGGCCGGGGCGTCGGCCAGCGCGGCCCCCAGCAGCAGCGGATGCTCGACGGTGTACTTCGCCGACTTGAACCGGGCCACCTGCGACGCCCGCGCCACCGAGGTGTCGGCCGAGGCCTGGGTGAGCACGTCGAGATACTGCCCGATCATGACCTCGGTGCGCATCAGGTCGAAGACCGGCCGCGCCCGCGCCACGGTCGCCGGGTCGAGCCCGCTCGCGTGCAGCATCTCGTCGGACCAGACCAGGCACAGGTCGCCGAGCAGGATCGCCGCCGCCGCGCCGAACCCGGCCCCGCCGCCCTGCCAGCCCGCCCGGTCGTGAATCATCGCGAACCGCCGGTGCACCGCGGGCTCGCCGCGGCGGGTGTCGGAGGCGTCCATCAGGTCGTCGTGCATCAGCGCGCTGGCCTGCACCAGCTCCAGCGCGGCCAGAGTCGACACCACGTCGTCACGGTCCTCGCCGCCCGCGCCGCGATAACCCCAGTAGGCGAAGGCCGGGCGCAGGCGCTTGCCGCCGCCCAGCACGAACGATTCCACGGCGTCGGCCAGCGGGCCCAGGCCGTGGTCGATGCCCGCCATGTGCGTCCGGCGGTCGGCCAGGAAGACCGCGAGGGCCTTCTCGACCCGCGGACGCAGCGCGGCCCGGTCCACCGGGTGAATGGTCATAGGACGAACTTAGTTCACTCCCGGCCGTGTGGATGACCCCGGTAGGTATGACGTGAGCTGTGTGATCAGCTCACTCAAGTCACGTACCGCGCGGATCTGCGGCCGGGCCGCCAGTCGCACCGACAGCTCACGGGTCTGCTCGGCCGCCCGCACCGACCCGGCCCGCACCGCCTCGACCGCCGCGTCCGCGCCGACCACGCAGGCCTGCTCCACCTCGCCGACGCCGAGCAGGGCACGGGCCAGCCAGCCCGCATAGACCGCCCGGGTACGCGGCTGACCGCGCCTTCGCCGGCGCAGTCCCGGCTGCTCCAGCAGCCGCAGGGCGCGCACCGGCCGGTCCAGCGCGACCAGGCACCGCCCCGCCATCGCGGCCAGCTCGGCCGGGTCCAGCCAGTACAGCCAGTCCGGTTCGTGCTCCGGGCGCACCCGGTCGCCGAGCCGCCGGGCGACCAGCAGGCCGTCCTGCGCGGCACGGCCGTCCCCGGCCCGCGCCGCCGCCAGCGCCGCCCGGTGCGCGAGCAGCGCCCGCAGGCCCGCGCTGCCGTCCCGGCGGGCACCCGCCGCGGCGATCCGGGCGAGCCGCCACGCCGCCCCCGGATCCACCTCGCAGAGCAGGTGGCTGGCCCCGCCCAGCACATGCGCGCCCAGCGCCGGATCACCCGCCTCCATCGACAGCACCAGCCCCGCCCGGTACGCCCGCAGCGCCCCCGCCCGGTCCCCGGCGTCGGCGGCCGTCCACCCGGCGAGCTGCGCCAGCTCCGTCACGGGCCGTAACAGCCGCCGCCGGTCCGCGCCACGTGCACGGCGCAGCCGGTCGGCCCCCTGCTGCCAGCACCGGTGCGCGACGGGAGCCAGGTCGGTCCCGCCGACGAGGTCGTCCATCCACCGCAGCTCGGCGACGTGCCGGTCGAGCTGCGCGGCCTCCCCGTCGCCCGGTTGCGCGAAGAACCGCCCGTATCCGTGCTCCGATCCGTCCAGGAGCGCTGATCCGGCGGGGTGGCCTGGCCCGGCGGCGTGGCCGGGTTCCGCGAGCCGCGTCACGAACCCCAGGCCTGCCGGGCCCCGAGACTCGCCCGGGGCGGGATCGCTGTTCGCGACATGGCGCAGCCACTGCTCGGCGAGCTGGAGCAGCCGGGTCAGGCCGTCGGCGGGAGCCGGGCTGTCGACCGGACGCGCGGCGGCGGCCAGCCACGCGGGCGGCAGGTCGAGCACGAGCGCCAGCCAGGCCAGCCACTGCGCGCCGGGCAGCCGGTCACCGCGCTCCCAGCGGCTCACCTCGTGCCTGGTCACCGTGGTGACCCCGGCCGCCGCGCAGAGCAGCGCGGCGAGCCTGGTCTGGCTGTACCCCCGTCGTCGTCGGGTATCAGCGATCAGTCTGCCCAGCGTTGGACGGGACACGGCGGCCTCCAGGCTCGTCCCACGGCGTTACCGGACACAGCCGACCCCCGGCGCAGGCCCCCATGCGCCGACCCGATTTCTACCGTCCGCGTACGACACCGCCGCCGCACCACTTCCATGATCGTCGTCTCCGGTCAGAAAGTGCGGTCCGGCCTCACTTTCCGACCCGAAACGACGATCATCGCGAGGCGAGCCGGGTCGCCGCGAGCCGCCGGACCTCCGGGGACTCGATCGGATCGTGGGCGAGGCCGCCCAGCACCCTCCTGGTGACGTGGTCGAGCTGGACATGGGCCACGGCGAACTCGCGCACCCCGCTCTCGCTGTCGAGCAGGCCCTGCCCCAGCGGAACCTCCGCGGCCAACGGGTCGACCGCCAGCAGCGCCCGCAGGCAGGCCGCCCGCTCGTACGAGTGCGGAGTCCACCGCCACATCGCCCGCAACCGCGGCACGGCATCGGCCGCCACGGCACCGAACCGGGCGAAGCCGTCCGCCAGACCGTCGAACCCGCACCAATCCTCGGACTCCCACTGCCTGTCCCAGGCCTCGACCAGCCGCGGGATGTCCTGCTCGGTCCCGTACGCGGCCAGCAGCGCCACCCCGAACCGGTGCATCCGCCCGTCCTGCGCCCACCCCCGGGCGTGGCCGACAGCGGCCGAGCCCAGCCGGGAGACCGCGCGATACAGCGACGGCGTCCCGTAGAGGTCCTCGGCGAGATCCAGCAGCCGCGGCTCCGGCGCGGAGCGGATCAGCTCCCGCAGCGCGGCCGCCCGCTCCCCGCGCGACGCCAGCGGGTCGCCCAACACCGCGACCAGCGCATCGCTGGACCGTGGGACGGGCGTCGGCGGGCGCGCCGGGCGTTCGGCGGTGAGCCGGGTCAGGTCCGCGATCCGGGGATGCCGCCGCGCCCAGGTGGCCCACGGGTCCCGGAACCCGAGCAGATCGTCCTCGTCCTGCGGGGTCAGCCGGGAGAGCAACACGGTGTCGAGGTCGTCCCAGCTCTGCCGGGGCCACCGATCGGTGATCTCGTCGAGCACCGCCGTCCAGTGTTCCGCCTCGGCGACGGCCCGCCGCAGCGCGTCCACCGCCCGGCGGTCGCCGGTGTGGCCGAGCGTCTCCAGCACACCGAGCGTGACGTGGAAGGTCCCCTCGTCGTAAGAGGCTCCGTCGTGAAGGTCGAGGTCGCGGTCGGCGGTCCAGAAGAGATCGATTATCGGGGCGAGGTCCAGGTCGAGGTCGCGGATCAGGCGGGCGAGATAATCGCCGCAGTCGTCGACCTGGCGGTCCCAGCGGTGGTCGCGCGCGATGCAGCCGTACACGGCCTCGGCCACGCCGGGGTCCCGCCGATCGCGGCGTGCCCGGAGCACCCCGCGCCCGTGCCCGCGTTGCAGGGCTCCCAGCAGGGTCCGGGGATGGTCGTAGTACCAGTGGTGCCCGTCGTCATCCGGTTCGGTCATCGCGGATCAGGATGGCTGCCCGTGACCTGTGGGCCAACCGGAATACGAAGTGATCATCCGGTGCTCCGCCGGCATGACGGCCGTGCTTGGGGGAGATCACGACCCATGGTGGTGTCGTAGAGTGCGACTGTTCCGAACAACGGAGGGTGGTCTGCGATGGCGGGCGAGCAGCCAGCGTACCGGCGGGTCGCGGATCAGCTGCGCCGACTCATCCTCAGCGGTGAGTTGGCGGAGGGAACGCGATTGCCCTCCCTGCGGGAGATCGCCACGCAGTACGGAGTCGCCGTGAGTATCGCGACACGTGCGCTGGACGTGCTGCGAGCTGACGGACTGGTGATGGCGCGGCCCGGTGCGGGTACCTATGTGCGCCGTTTCGAGCGCATCGTGCGTAGCTCGCCCGGCCGGCTGGCTCGGGATCACTGGGGTGGAGGCGCGGCAATTCAGGACCATGACACGGGCCCGCGAGTGCGGGCCGTCGACATCGTCATCGGCGATGCGCCAGCTTCCGCTTTCGTAGCGGAGGCGCTGGGCATCGAGCCGGGGACGCCCGTGCTCACCAGGTCCCGACGGTTCGTGGTGGAGGGTAGGGCGGTGCAGTTGTCCACCTCTTACCTGCCAAGGGAGCTGACCCGCGGAACACGTATCGAGCACACCGACGCCGGTGAGGGTGGTACGTATGCCCGGCTAGCCGAGCAGGGACTCGCGCTCACCCACTTCACTGAACGGATCGTGGGACGCAGCCCACTGCCTGAGGAGGCTTCGGCGCTCGATCTGCTCGCCGACGGAGCGCGCATCCTGGAGATCACGCGCCTGGCGTATGCGGAGGACCGCTGTGTCGAGGTGAACCGTATGGTCCTCGATTCCGACGCCTACGAGCTGACCTACTCGTTCCCCTCCTGACAACTGTTCCGAACAGATGTTGATTGTTCGGAACAGTTGTGATTGACTCGTGTCACGCTCCACAAGGGAGGACGTGTGGCATGGGAACTCCCCTCGATGCGCGAACGCTCGGCGCTTACGCCAATGCACAGGCGGCGTACGCCCGCCATTTGTTGGGTCTGCACCTACGTGACGGCACCGGCTGTTGCCGGAGCTGTGGCCGGACTCATCCATGCGCTGACCGGACACGTGCGGCGCAACTGATCGCACATTTCGCGGACTGGCCTATTGACAGTCAATGAGCTGGCGCGACAGTGCACATTCGGGCTTGAGGACTAGCGTTCGCCCTGATGGCAGGCCTGTAAGGACCAAAGGCCTCCAGGCCCCTACACATTTTTCTGCTGGCCCCTCCCAAGAGGGCTTCGGCCCGGTGTGATGAACGAGCTCGCGCTGGTGGACGGCACTCCCAACACCGTGTGAGCCGCCGGGGCGGCGCGTCATCTCCCATGGCCTGCGCCGCCCCGGTGCCCTTCGTTGCGTACACCCTGGAGGGTTTGATGGATCTTCCTTCGATCGACTGGGAGAACCCGCCGCTGGAGCCGCCGGAGCAGGTGGCGCAGCCGCTGATGTGGCTGCTGGCGGCGCGGCTGCTGCACGACCACGTGCCGGGCGCGGGGTTCCGGCCGCCGGTGCACCGCTGCCGGGTGTGCGAGCTGCCGTGGCCCTGCCCGGCGCGGCGGTATGCCGAGCGCGGGCTGCTCGCCGCGTGCCGCCATCCGGCGGTGGGGCGCGGGTCGGCCTCGTTCGCGGACTGGTTCCTCGCCGGCGAGCAACCGCGGTGAGCGCGGGACGGGAGGGGCTGGTGAGCATGGTCACGTGGGCGGGGCGCACCACGCACTGGGACGAAACCGCTCCTCAGACCGGTCGGCCGATAGAGTCGGCAGGGTGACGCTGCGTGCTCCTTCCACCATGCCGGGACCTCGGCCGACCGTGCGTGAGCTGCTGGTCTCGGGGGAGCCGACGTTCTCGTTCGAGTTCTTCCCGCCCAAGACCGCCGACGGCGAACGTCTGCTGTGGCAGTCGATCCGGGAGCTGGAATCGCTGCAGCCGTCGTTCGTCTCCATCACGTACGGCGCGGGCGGCAGCACCCGGGACACCACGGTGCAGCTCACCGAGCGCATCGCGACCGAGACCACGCTGCTGCCGCTGGGGCATCTGACCGCGGTCAACCACTCGGTCGGCGAGCTGCGCAACGTCATCGGGCACTACTCGGACGCGGGCGTGCGCAACATGCTCGCGCTGCGCGGCGACCCGCCGGGCAGCGACCCGCAGGCCGACTGGGTCGCCCACCCGCAGGGGCTGCACTACGCCGAGGAGCTGGTGCGGCTGCTCAAGGACAGCGGCGACTACTGCGTCGGGGTGGCCGCGTTCCCGGAGAAGCACCCGCGCTCGGCCGACTTCGAATCCGACGTGCACCACTTCATCCGCAAGTGCCGGGCCGGGGCCGACTACGCGATCACGCAGTTCTTCTTCGACTGGCAGGACTGGGCGCGGCTGCGCGACGCCACCGCTGCGGCGGGCTGCGACGTGCCGATCATTCCGGGTGTCATGCCGGTGACCAACGTCAGCCAGATCGAGCGGATGGCGCAGCTGTCGGGCGCGGCCTTCCCGCCGGACCTGGCGCAGCGGCTGCGCGCGGTCGCCGACGACCCCCAGGCGGTACGCGCCATCGGCGTCGAGGTGGCCACCGAGCTGAGCACGAAGCTGCTGGCCGAGGGCGCACCCGGCCTGCACTTCATCACGTTGAACCGGTCGACGGCCACCCGTGAGGTGTGGCAGCGGCTGCGGGTGGGCGCCACGGTGTAGCTCCCACCCGAGTGGCCTGCCGAGGCAGGCGGACCGGGAGTGGAGCATGGCGGCGCCGACGACGGGCACGAGCTGGGACGGGTACGTCTCCGGCTGGTCGAACTCGCACGACGGGTATGACCCGCGCCACGCGGGTCCGCTGCTGCGCAAGTGGCTGCGTGCCGCGTTCACGGTCAGCGGAGTGCTGGCCAGGCTCGGCGCGCGGCCCGCGTACGCGATGACGGTCGCCGCGGCCTGCGCGGTGCTGGTGCCGGTCATCGCCGCCCGTGGTGGGTCGTGGCCCGCGCTGGCGGTTCCGGTGCTGACGCTGGGGCTGGCAGCGGACACGGTCGGGCAGACGCTGGCGGTGCTGCTGGGGCGGACCTCCCGGATCGGTTCGTTCTACCGGACGATGCTCGACCGGATGAGCGAGGTGTGCTGGCTGGTCGCGCTCGGGGCGCTCGGCGCGCAGCAGACGCTGCTGCTGGCCTGTGGGGCGATGGTGTGGCTGCACGAGTACATCCGGGCCCGTGCGGGGGCGGTCGGGCTGCGTGCGGCGGGTTCGGCGACCATCGGCGACCGGCCCACCCGGGCCTGGCTGACGCTGCTGTCACTGCTGCTCGCGGCCGCCGCGACCGCGCAGGTCGGGCCTGATCTGGCCGCCGGGGTGGTGACGATGGTGCTGGTCCTGTGGTTCTCCCTGGCGGTGCTCGGCCTCGGCCAGCTCCTCACCGTGGTCCGCAAAGTCCTGACCTGACCGGGCCCGCCTGCACCACAGGGCGTTGAGGAAGGTGCCCTTCCTAACGCTCGCAGTCCGGGGGAGGCGGGCCATGATCGCTGTTTGCGGTCAGAAAGTGCGGTCCCACCTTGGTTTCTGACCGTAAACAGCGATCATCGCCGCGGGCCGGGCCGGGCCGGGCGGTGGGGTGGGTCAGTGGGTCAGGGGGAGGGGGCGGCCGAGGACGGCGAAGGGGCGGGGGTCGCCGGGGAAGAGCAGGTGGCGGGCGACGTCGGTGAAGCCGGTGCGGCGGTACAGCCGCCAGGCGCGGGAGGCCTGCTCGTCGGCCTCGGGAGTGGACAGCAGCGTGGTCGCCGCGCCGGTCATCGCCAGCAGTGCCCGCAGCTGTGCCTCGCCCAGGCCGTGGCCCTGCGCGGCGGGGCGTACGTGCAGCTCGACGACCTCGAAGCAGTCGGTCAGCCAGCGCTGCCGCGCGTCGGGTTCGAGCACCGAACCGACCTGGTCGTGCCACCACTGGCCGGGTGCGGAGTGGTAGCCGTAGGCGAAGCCGAGCAGCTGGCCCTGGTCGCTCAGGCTCGCGATGGCCCGGAAGTGCGGCCGCTGCAGGTGCGTGGTGATGTAACCGCGGCGTACGGCCAGGGCCTGCGGGTGGTAGGACATGGCCTCGCCGAACACGGCCAGCACGTCGTCCATGCGCCGGCCGAGGTCGTCGGGGGTCCAGGGGACCAGCCTCATGCGACCTCCGCCGGGGTCGCCGAGGTGACCCGCAGCAGCTCCGGGTAGGTGATCGGGAAGACGGCCTGCGGCACCCCGCCTGCGGCCCAGATCTCGCCGTAGGCGGCGAGCGCGGTGTCGATGAGGGTGCGCACCGGCTTGGGGTGGCCGAGCGGGGCGACGCCGCCGATGACCTGGCCGGTGTGCTCGCGTACGAACTCGGGGGTGGCCCGGCGCAGTTTGGCCACGCCCAGGTCGGCGGCGACCTTGGCGGTGTCGACCCGGTGCCCGCCGGAGGTCAGCACCAGCAGCGGCTCGCCGTCGACCTCGAAGATCAGCGAGTTGGCGATCTGGGCGGGTGCGACGCCGAGGGCTGCCGCGGCCGCTGCGGCGGTGTGCACGCCGTCGTCCAGGACGATGACCCGGCAGCCGTCACCGGCGTGGTTGCGGGCGTCGGCGGCGTCGAGCGCGTGCTGTACGGCGATCACGTTCGGGTGCGTCAACATCACTCGATCCAGGTGTCCGGTGGGCGTCAGCGGGCGCCTAGCACCCGGTCGGGTGCGACGGCACGGGGTTCATTCTGCCTCAGCGGCACCGGCTCGATCAGCGCCGCCACGGGCACCCGGGCGGTCTCGGCCAGCGCGACGCCGATCAGCAGCAGCGCGCCGCCGGCCAGCTGTGCCGGGTTGAGCACCTCGCCCAGGGTGAGCCAGGCCACTGCGGCGGCCAGTACCGGTTCGATCATGCCGAGGATGCCGACGCTGGTCGCGGGCAGGTGCCGCAGCGCGCCGGCGATCAGCAGGTACGGCACGATGGTGCCGAGGATCAGCAGGTAGGCGCAGAGCAGCCAGAGCGGCGTGCCGCCGCCGGTGTGCCCGGCCAGCGCGCTCCAGTCGGGGGCGGAGCCGGTCAGGGCCCGCAGGAGCAGGCCCGCCACGGCCGACACGCCGAACGCCCAGCCGGTCAGCGAGACGGTGTCGCGGCTGGCCACGCCCTTGGCGCCGAGGATGAAGTACGCGGCGAGCAGCACGGCGGCGCTGAGCCCGGCGAGCACGCCGACGCCGTCCAGGCTCAGGTCGCCCCAGATCTCGGCGACGCAGGCGAGACCGAGCAGGCACAGGGCCAGCCCGGCCCACAGCCGGGGGCGCACCGGGTGGCGCTGGCCGAAGCGGGCCCACAGCGCCACGAACAGCGGAGCGGTGTACTCGAACAGCAGCGCGACGCCGACCGGCATGCGGGCGATGGCCACGAAGTAGAGCATCGGCACGGCCAGGAAACCCGTGATGCCGTACGCGATGAGCAGCGGGAGCTGCCGGGCGGTGATCCTGAATCGGCGCAGGCCGGGGCGTAGTGCCGCGCCCAGCGCGAGGAGCCCGGCGCAGGCCCCCAGGGCGCGCAGCGTGGTGAGGTCTGGTGCGCTGACCCCGGCCCGCAGGATCAGTTTGGACACGGTGCCGTTGACGGCGAACAGCAGGCTGGCCAGCGTGACCATGGCGATGCCCAGGGCGGGACGGGGTCGGAACGGCACCGTTCGAGGCTACCTGGTGTCATGTGCGTACCTGCGTTCGGTCCTTACTTGAACGGTCCGGGTGGCGACACGGCGCGGGTCAGGGTTTACAACGCGATTTTTTCGAACTAACGTTCTACTCGTTGTTCGGACAAGTGTTCGATCATGTCTCGGGTGCAGCGGCTCGCTACCGCGAATCCCGGACCGGTGTTCGCGGCACCGACCCAGGTCACCGGAGATTCGCGGCTCCGGCGGCCGACCAGGCGGGTGCCACCCGCTGCCCATCGACCCCCGGGCAGTGGGTGGCCGCCCGACCGGCGAGCCGGTCCGGGCGTGGCGTGGGGAAGCTCCACGCCCGGCCGGCAAGCGCTACACCACGTTCTTCCTCCGTGGCTCGGAAAGCGGGCGGTCGCCCGGCCGGAAAGATCCGGTTCGAGTGACAGTCCTGAGTTCGGCCGGGTATAGGCCGTTCGACGATGGAGGGAGCCGCCGACATGAATGCCACGACGAAGGTGCCGGCCCATCTGCTGCCGCACCGCACGCCGATCGAGCTGATCGTCCTCGCCCGCCGCGGGCTCGCCGAGGCCCGGGAGACCGAGAGCCACGCGCAGCGCTACGCCACCGCGCACCTCGCCGCCCTGCGCGCCGCGGCCGCCGTCATCGCCGCCCGGGCCCTGCCCGCGCCCGCCCGGCGACGCCAGATCACCAGCGTATGGGTGCTGCTGGCCATGGTCGCTCCCGAGATGAGCGCCTGGTCGTCCCTGTTCTCGTCCGGCGCGGCCAAGAGGTCCGCCGCCGAGGCGGGCATCGCCCGGGTCACCGCCATGGAGGCCGACACCCTGCTGATGCAGGCCGTTCACTTCACCGACGAGGTGCAGGAGGCGCTGGATCTCGCGATCCAGCCCGCCCTCGCGAGGTGAGTTCGGGGCCCGCGGGGGCGGGCCCACCGCGCCCGCCGGGCGCACTCCGGACAGCCCGTCCCCGGTGCCGCCCGCCCGCGGCCCGCCGGGGACGGGCCACCGGGGACCAGGACGACGGATATCCACGTACGACGGGGGGATGAACGCCATGGCGGGGCTGAGCCAGGCCCGGTCTATGGAGTTGCAGCACACTGCGGTGCGGCGCGCCAGTGACCTCACCGACGAACAGGCGGGGCTGGGCACCGACCGGATGCTGCCGGTGCTGCCCGAGCTGCGCGAACTGCTGCCCGGCCGGGGGCTGCGCCGGGGCAGCACCATCGCGGTCGCCTCGACCGGCGCGCCCGGCTGCGGCGGGACCACCTCACTGCTGCTGGCCCTGCTGTCGGCCGCGTCGTCCGCCGGTTCCTGGTGCGCCGTCGTCGGGCTGCCGAGCCTGGGCATGGCCGCCGCCGCTGAGCTGGGCATCGCGCTGGACCGGCTCGCCCTCGTGCCGCATCCCGGCCCGCAGTGGACCACCGTCGTCGGAGCGCTGCTCGACGGGTTCGACGTGGTGGTGGCCGCCCCGACGGGGCCGGTCGCCGCGTCCGTACGCCTGCAGCTCGCCGCCCGTGCCCGCCAGCGCGGCAGCGTGCTGGTGCCGTTCGGCGGCGAGTGGGAGGGTGCCGACGTGGTGCTGTCCCCGGTCGAGGGCATGTGGATCGGGCTGGGCCAGGGGCACGGCAGGCTGCGCGCCCGCGAACTGACCGTCTCGGCCCGGGGCCGGGGAGCCGCGGGCCGCCCGCGCCGGGTCACCATGTGGCTGCCCTCGTCGTCCGGGCCGACCGTGCCCGTCGCCGAACCCGTGACCATGCCCGTCGCCGAAGTCGTGGCCGTGCCCGCCGCCGAAGCCGTGGCCGTCTCGCCGTCGCGCCCGCTGCCCCACGCCGAGGGCCAGAGCCGAGGCCACCTGCGCGTGGTGCAGGGATGACGGGGGTACCGCAACCTCCGGGAGTGGTGCCGACCTGGTGCGGGGGCATCCGGCCGATCATGGTGCCGGCTGGGCGCTGGGGCATCCGGCCGATCACGGGCCGGGTGTCGCCGCCCCGCCATGATCGCTGTTTGAGGTCAGAAGACGTGGTCAGGCCGCACTTTCTGACCGTAAACAGCGATCATGGCGGGTCGCCGCCGGTGGGGCGTTGATGGGCGACGCCGCCCAGCGCACGATGCTCGTCTGGTGTCCGGACTGGCCGGTCATCGCCGCCGACCTGCTCGACGGGGTGCCAGCGCACCGGCCCGTCGCGGTGCTGCACGCGAATCGGGTCGTCGCCTCCTCTGCCGCCGCCCGTGCCGAAGGAGTGCGGCGTGGCCTGCGTAAACGTGAGGCGCAGAGCAGGTGCCCGCAGGTGATCACGATCGACTACGACCCGGTCCGCGACGTACGGGCCTTCGAGCCGGTGGTCGGCGCGGTCGAGGAGATCGCGGCCTCGGTGGCGGTGCTGCGGGCGGGCGTGTGCGCGTTCGCCGCGCGGGGTCCGGCGCGCTACTTCGGGGGCGAGGAGGCCGCCGCGGAGCGGATCGTCGAGCAGGTCGCGCAGCAGTGCGGGGTGGAGGCCCAGATCGGCGTCGCCGACGGGACGTTCGCCGCGCTGCTGGCCGCCCGCGCCGGGCGGATCATCGACCCCGGGCAGACCGCCGCCTTCCTGGCCGCGATGCCGGTGACGACCCTGGACCGGCCCGCGCTGACCAGCCTGCTGCGGCGGCTCGGTGTGCATACCCTCGGGGCTTTCGCGGAGCTGCCGCCCAGTGACGTGCTGGCCCGGTTCGGGCTCGACGCCGCGCTCGCGCAGCGGCTGGCCGCCGGCCGTGACGACCGGCCGCTCGCGGTCCGCCAGGCCCCGGCGGAGTTGGAGGTCGAGGAGCGCTACGACGAACCCGTGGACCGGGTCGACAGCGCCGCGTTCGCCGCGCGGGCGCTGGCCGAGCGGCTGCACGAGCGGCTCGCCGGATACGGCATGGCGGCCACCCGGCTGGCCATCAGCGCGGTCACCGCCGACGGCCGCGAGCTGCACCGGGTATGGCGCCACGACGGCGTGCTGACCGCGCAGGCCATCGCCGACCGCACCCGCTGGCAGCTGGAGGGGTGGATCACCCAGCGCCGGCTGGCGGCCGGGATCGTCGCGCTGCGGCTCATCCCGGACGGCCTCGTACGGCAGGCCGGGCTGCAGGCCGGGCTGTGGGGCGACGTCGGGCAGGAACGCGACCGGGCCCACCGGGCGATGCACCGGGTGCAGGGCATCCTGGGCCCGGAGGCGGTGGTGACCGCGGTGCTCGGCGGCGGCCGTGACCCCGGCGCGCAGGCGACCCTGGTGCCCTGGGGCGACGAGCGGGCCCCGCAGCGCCCGGACGGCCCGTGGCCAGGGCGGCTGCCGCAGCCGTCCCCGGCCGTGGTGCTGCCCGAGCCGCAACCCGTGCAGCTGCTCGACGCCTCCGGCGAGGTGCTGCGGGTCAGCGCCCGCCTCGACCTCAGCGCCCCGCCCGCCCGCCTGGTCGTCGACGGCCGGACCGTCGAGGTGACCGGCTGGGCGGGCCCGTGGCCGGTGGAGGAGCAGTGGTGGGACGGCCGCCGCACCCACCGCTCCGCCCGCCTCCAGGTCCTCCTCGCCACCGGCCGCGCCCTCCTGCTCACCCTCAACGCCGGCCAGTGGTCCATAACCCTCCACTTCGACTGACCCGTGATCGACGGTGATCGCCGTTTCGTGTCAGAAGGTGGAGTCAGGGCGCAGGTCTGGACACGAAACGGCGATCATGACAGCCTCGGGGAGCGGAGTGAGCTGGGGTTTAGTACAGTTGTTCGAGTGGGGTTCGATAGTCAGGGGCAGTTGCCGTGGGCGGAGCTGGAGCGGCGGATGCGGGGCGGCCAGGTGGTCGATCCGCTGGCCGCCGACGGGGGTGACGCGCCGGGGTTCTCGCGCAAGCGGGAGCCGTATCGGGCCGAGCCGGTCGAACGGCCGCGGACCACCGTGCCGTACGCGGAGCTGCACTGCCACACCAACTTCAGTTTCCTGGACGGGGCCAGCGACCCGGAGGAGCTGGTCGCCGAGGCGGTGCGGCTGGGTCTGGAGGCCCTTGCGATCACCGACCACGACGGGTTCTACGGGGTGGTGCGGTTCGCGGAGGCGGCCCGGGAGCACGGGCTGCCCACGGTGTTCGGGGCGGAGCTGAACCTGGCCGGGCTGCCGCGCGGCGGGGGAGCGCCCGACCCGGCGGGCACCCACCTGCTGGCGCTGGCCCGGGGACCGCAGGGCTACGCGAACCTGGCCCGCACCCTGTCCGAGGCGCACCTGCTGGGCGGCGAGAAAGGGCGGCCGTCCTACGAGCTGGGGAAGATCGCCGAGACGCTGAACGGGCAGGCGGTGATCCTGACCGGGTGCCGCAAGGGCGCGGTGCCGCACGCGCTGCTCACCGAGGGTGTCGATGCGGCGGCGCGGGAGCTGGACCGGCTCGCCGACCTGTTCGGCGCGCAGAACGTGGTGGTGGAGCTGACCGACCACGCCGACCCGTCCGACGGCGACCGCAACGAGGTCCTGGCGTATCTGGCGCAGCGGCGCGGCCTGCCCGTCGTCGCCACGAACAACGTGCACTACCACGGTCCGGCACGGCGGCGGCTGGCCACGGTGACCGCGGCGGTGCGCGCCCGCACCAGCCTGGACTCCCTCGACGGCTACCTGCCCGCGGCGGCGACCGCGCACCTGCGCTCGGGCGCGGAGATGGCGGCCCGGTTCGCGGCGATGCCGTATCCGGGTACGGACCGGGCGGTGGCGTACGCGGCGGAGCTCGGCAAGCAGCTCGCCTTCGACCTGCGGCTGGTCGCCCCGAAGCTGCCGCCGTTCACCGAGCCGGACGGCACGCGGGTCGACGAGGTGGCGTTCCTGCGCGAGCGCACCTACGAGGGGGCCGCGCAGCGGTACGGGCCCCGGCAGGCGTACCCGGAGGCCTACGAGCGGATCGACCACGAGCTGAAGATGATCGAGCAGCTGGAGTTTCCCGGCTACTTCCTGGTGGTGTGGGACATCGTGGAGTTCTGCCGTAGAAGCGACATCTACTGCCAGGGGCGGGGGTCGGCGGCGAACTCGGCGGTCTGCTACGCGCTGCGGATCACCAACGTGGACCCGGTCGGCGGGGAGGGCGGGCTGCTGTTCGAGCGCTTCCTGGCCCCGGAGCGCGACGGGCCGCCCGACATCGACGTCGACATCGAGTCCGACCGGCGCGAGGAGGTCATCCAGTACGTCTACCGGCGCTACGACCGGCAGCACACCGCGCAGGTCGCCAACGTCATCTCGTACCGGCCGCGCTCGGCGGTGCGCGACGTGGCCCGCGCGTTCGGCTTCTCGGCCGGGCAGCAGGACGCCTGGTCCAAGCAGATCGACCGCTGGCACGGGGTGTCGGCCAAGGACGTCGACGGCATCCCGGAGCACGTCATGGAGTACGCCAACGAGCTGCTCAACGCCCCCCGGCACCTGGGCATCCACTCCGGGGGCATGGTCATCTGCGACCGGCCGGTGATCGAGGTGTGCCCGGTGGAGTGGGCGCGCATGCCGGGCCGGACCGTGCTGCAGTGGGACAAGGACGACTGCGCGGCGGTCGACCTGGTCAAGTTCGACCTGCTGGGCCTGGGCATGCTGTCGGCGCTGCACTACGCGTTCGACTTCCTGGGCCAGGAGCTGGACCTCGGCGACCTGAAACCCGACGATCCCGAGGTGTACGAGATGCTGTGCCGCGCCGACACCGTCGGGGTGTTCCAGGTGGAGAGCCGGGCGCAGATGTCGACGCTGCCCCGGCTGCGCCCGGAGCGCTTCTACGACCTGGTGGTGGAGGTGGCGCTGATCCGGCCCGGCCCGATCCAGGGCGGTTCGGTGCACCCGTTCATCCGGCGCAAGAACGGGCTGGAGCCGGTCGACATCCCGCACCCGCGCATGCACAACGCGCTGGCCCGGACGCTGGGCGTGCCGCTGTTCCAGGAGCAGATGATGCAGCTCGCCATCGACGTCGCCGACTTCACCCCGGTGGAGGCCGACCAGCTGCGCCGGGCGATGGGCTCCAAGCGGTCCATGGACAAGATGGAACGGCTGCGCCGGCGGCTGTACGAGGGCATGGCGGGCAACGGGATCGGGCCGGAGCTGGCCGACGACATCTTCGGCAAGCTCGCCGCGTTCGCCAACTACGGCTTCCCGGAGAGCCACGCGATCAGCTTCGCCTACCTGGTGTACGCCAGTGCCTGGCTCAAGCGCTTCCACCCGGCGGCGTTCTGCGCGGCGCTGCTCGGGGCGCAGCCGATGGGCTTCTACTCGCCGCAGTCGCTGGTCGACGACGCCCGGCGGCACGGCGTGCGGGTGCGCCGCCCGGACATCAACGCGAGCCTGGTCAAGGCCAACATCGAGTGGGCGCCGGGGGACCGGTCGGGCAGCCTGCCGGGGGAGCAGCCGTCGCAGTGGGGGCTGGGCGGCCCGGCCGTGCGCCTCGGCCTGGACAGCGTGCGCACGCTCGGGGAGGACGTGGCGAAGCGGATCGTCGAGGAGCGCGCGCACGGCCCGTACGCCGACATGACCGATCTGGCCCGGCGGGCCCGACTGCCCGCGGCCCAGCTGGAGGCGCTGGCCACCGCGGACGCCTTCGCCTGTTTCGGCCTGGACCGCAGGGCGGCGCTGTGGGCGGCGGGCGCGGCCGCCACCGACACCCCGGACCGGCTGCCGGGCACGGTCGTCGGCGTGCACGCGCCGACGCTGCCGGGCATGGACGCGGTGGACAAGCTGGTCGCCGACGTGTGGGCGACCGGGCTGTCGCCGGACGACCACCCGATCCGGCTGGTACGCGAGCGGCTGGCCGCGCAGGGAGCGCTGCCGATCGCGCGGCTCACCGGGGTCGAGCACGGGTCCCGGGTGCTGGTCGGCGGCCTGGTCACGCACCGGCAGCGGCCGGCCACCGCGGGCGGGGTGACGTTCCTGAACCTGGAGGACGAGACGGGGATGCTCAACGTGGTCTGCTCGCCGGGCCTGTGGCTGCGCCACCGCACGGTGGCCCGGGGCAGCGCAGCGTTACTGGTCCGGGGGCGGCTGGAGTCGTCGTCGGGGGTGCGCAACCTGGTCGCGGACCAGCTCGCGCCGCTGACCGTGGCGACCCCGGTCGCCTCGCGGGACTTCCGTTAGTAGCGCGGCGATTACCGCCAGTCTATAAAGGACGACCGTACGTCTTGTGTGGACCTGAAACTGCCGATAACGTTCGCTCGACCCATCACCCCTGGGACGAACGGACACCAGATGCGGAAAACGTCGTCGATCGTGGCCGGCTGCGGCCTGATGCTCGCCACCCTGGTCACCTCCCTGCCCGCCCAGGCCGTGCCGGCGCTCACCGTGGACTGCCAGGTCGCCGCGCCCGCCACCGGGCTCACCGCGGGTCTGACCGCCGACCGCGCGCCCGCATACGGGCAGTGGCTCGACACCGAACCGGCCCGGCAGGCCAACCGCGCCGTGCAGACGGCCGCGCGGCAGGCGCTCGGCGTGACGGGGGCCAAGGAGCGCATCGCCGACCAGGTGCGCCGCGGATACATCGGCACCGCGATCGACCACAACACGCAGACGGTGACCATCGTGGTCACCCCGGAGCAGCGCACCCGCGCGGCCGGCCTCGACAGCAGCCTGGCCGGCGCGTCGCGGGCCGCCGACGGCGCCCTCGCCATGAAGACGGCCGTCAAGGTCGGCTGCTTCTCCGCCGAGCGCCTGGCCGCCGCCGACGAGCTGCTGTCCGGCCGCGCCTGGCACCCCGACGCGGCGCGGGCGTCGTTCAGCTACAGCCTGCGCGCCGCGGACTCCCGCTTCCAGGTCACCTTCGACCCGCGCTTCCCGGCCGCCGCGCAGGCGCTGCGCGACCAGCTGGGCGAGGTCGCCGAGGTCATGCTCGACACCGCCCCGCGCACCGGCCGCCTCAACGACGGCGAGGCCCACTTCGGCGGCGCGGGCGTACGGGTCAACTCCGGCGCGACCAACACCTGCACCACCGGTTTCGTCGCCCGGCGCAAGTCGGTCACCGGCGACACCGCCGTCTACACCGGCGGCATCAGCGCCGCGCACTGCTTCGGCAACGGGCAGAAGATCTACTCGTCGACGCAGTACTGGGGCACCGCCTCCCGGGAGAGCGACTACCCGTCGTACGACATGCTGTTCGTCGGCGCGGCCACGGAGACCTACGACAACGTCATCCACACCGACCCGTGCTGCCCGACCCAGCGCAACATCACCGCCAAGCGCGACCCGCTGATCGGTGACGTGGTCTGCCTCAGCGGCATGACCACCAAGGCCACCTGCGGCGTCACCGTGATCAGCCTGAACGCCATGATCTGCGACGCGGAGGGCTGCACCGGCGGGCTCATGGAGGGCGGCCGGGGCGGCGACATCATCGTGCGGACCGGTGACTCCGGCGGCCCGGTCTACATCAGATCCGGCACCAGCAACGCCATCGCGCTCGGGATGATCATCGGCTGCACCAGCGGCTGCCGCGGGGTCGTCGCCGAGCAGCTGACCAACATCGAGTCCCACCTCAACGCCACCATCCTCACCTCCTGAGGCGGGCGCGTCACGTACGAAAGGCTGGACATGAGCGGACAGCGGAGCTGGCCGGCGCGGATCGCCGTGCTCGCGCTCGCCGGTGCGGTCGCCGGATGCGCCGCGCGCAACCTGCCGCCCGCGGCCGTGCCGGAGCCCACCGCCGACGCGGTGACCGTCACGACCCGGGTGCCGCAGGTCGTGGACGGCGGCGTCAAGGTGCTGGACAAGGAGTTCAGCAAGGCCGGGCTGGTGCCCCTGGTCAAGTACGAGCCGGGGCTGCTGCTCGAACGCGGCGTCGTCGCGGTCACCGACCCGCCCGGCGGCACCAGCCTGCCCCGGGGCAGCGTCGTCCGGGTCGTGGTGGCGGGCGAGCCGGCCACCCTCGACGAGTACATCCGCGGGCACTGGGAGACGTTCGTCGGCACCGGCATCGACGCCAAGGGCACCGTGGTGCTCGGCGTACACGAGGGCAACGGGCTGCCGGGTGTCGTCGAGGGCGTCGAGAAGTACGTCAAAGGCAAGCCGTACCGGCTGGTTACCTGCCCGAACTCGCGCGTCGACCTGGAGAAGGTGGTCGTCGAGCTGAGCGAGCGCCGCTTCCTGCCCACCGCGTCGGCGCTGAAGTTCTCGCTGAGCATCGACGGCTACGCATGCGCCGTGCAGATGCGCGCCGACCTCAACGACGAGGAGACAGCCCAGCTCATGGAGAAGTTCGGCGCGAAACTCGTGATCGAACGCGGGCCGGTCGAGGGCAGGTTGCGCGGCGATGGCTGACCACCGCCCGGACGGCGTGCCCCTACGGCCGCCCGTCGGCGGCCGCTAGGCTCGGGCGCGTGGAGCGAACTGTGGCACAAGCGCGCATTGCGGGACCCCGTACCGCCGTGATCTGGTCGGTGCTGCGCGGTGAGCTGGCCGGACAGGACGGCCGCCCGCTCAGCGTCGTCGACGTCGGCGGCGGCACGGGCGGCTTCGCCGTGCCGCTGGCCGAAGCCGGACACACGGTGACCGTCGTCGATCCGAGCCCGGACGCGCTGGCGTCGCTGCTGCGCCGGGCCACCGACGCGGGCGTCGCCGACCGGGTGCGCGCGCTGCAGGGCGACGCCGACTCGCTCGGCGACCTCGTCCCGCCCGCCGCCGCCGACCTGGTGCTCTGCCACGCCGTGTTCGAGTTCGTCGACGACCCCGACGCGGTCGCGCGGGCGCTGCACGACGCGCTGCGGCCGGGCGGCGCGGCCAGCATCCTGGTCGCCAACCGGGCCGCCGCGGTGCTGTCGCGCGCGGTCGCCGGGCAGTGGCAGGCCGCGGCCGCGCTGCTGGGCGCCGGTGGCGAGGCCACGGAGACCCGCACCGCGGGCGGGTCGCCGGGAACCGCCGGGGTCACCGGGCGGGACACGGTGCGCCGCCGGTTCGACCTGCTGAGCGCGGAAGCACTGCTGGCCGAGGCCGGGCTGCACGTCGAGCAGGCGCACGGGGTGCGCGTGGTCGCCGACCTGGTGTCCGGCGTGGTCGCCGACGCCGACCCGGCGGCCCTGCTGGCCTTCGAGCTGGCCGCCGCGGCCGTGCCGCCGTACCGGGACGTGGCGACCCAGCTGCACCTGCTGGCCCGCCGCCGCGGCCACTGACCCCTGGAGGCCGCCGTGTTCGTCGCGCCGAACTACGACCAGGGCACCCTGGCCGACGTGCTGCCCGGCGCGCTGGCCGCGCTCGGAGTGCCCGGCCTGCCCGACCGGCTGGGCCTGAGCGCCCGGCTCGACGGTGTACGCCGTCTCGCGGTGCTGCTCGTCGACGGGATGGGCCACCACCAGCTGCCCGCGATGGCCCCGGTCGCCCCGGTGATCGCGGCGACCCTGCGCGGCGAGCTCGGCCTGGCGCTGTCCACCACCTGCGGCTTCCCGTCGACCACCCCGACCAGCCTGATCAGCCTCGCCACCGGCGCGCTGCCCGGCGCGCACGGCGTGCTGGCGTTCAACACCATCGTGCCGAGCACCGGCCGGGTGCTCAACCACACCGTCTGGGCCGACGACCCGCCGCCCCGGGAGTGGGTGCCGGTGCCGCCGCTGTACGCCGCCGCGGCCGCCGCCGGGATCGACACCACCGTGGTCAACCGCCCCGAGTACGCGGGCAGTGGCCTGACAACGGCGACCAGCGCGGGCGCGCGTTACCTGCCCGCCGTCGACGTCGACTCCCTCGCCACCGGCATGCTCACCGCGCTCAAGGAGGCCCCGGCCCGCGCCCTGGTCTACGGCTACCACCCGCAGCTGGACAAGGCCGGGCACGCGTTCGGCCTCACCTCGGCGCAGTGGAGCGCGGCCGCGGCCGAGGTGGACGACCTGCTGTCCCGGCTGGTCGACGGCCTGCCCGAGGATGCCGCACTGCTGGTCACCTCCGACCACGGCCAACTCGACGTGCCCGCCGACCGGCGCATCGACGCCCACGCCGACTCGGCGCTGTCGGCCGGGGTACGGGTCGTCACCGGCGAGCCCCGCGTCCGCTACCTGCACACCGAGCCCGGCGCGACCCCCGACGTGCTCGCCGCCTGGCGGGCGCTGGCCGGACACGCGGCCTGGATCGGCACCCGCGAGGAGGCCGTCGCCACCGGCTGGTACGGCCCCCTCGGCGAGCGCCACGCCGCCCGCCTCGGCGACGTGGTGGTGGTCTGCCGCGACGACTGGGCGATCCTGGCCACCGCCACCGACCCGGCCTCGGTCTCCAGCCTGGTAGCCATGCACGGCTCCCTCACCGAACCCGAGATGCGCATCCCCCTGCTCGTCTACCGCCCCTGATCCCAGCGGCGTCTGCACGGGGATGTCTCACCTCGGCGGTAGCGTCGTGGCTGTGGGACGTGCCAGCGGGGGTGGGGCGCCGAAGGGCTTCGGGCCGGACGGCGACGATTCCGGCTGCCCGTTCCTGCACATCGACATGGACGCGTTCTTCGCCGCGGTGGAGGTGCGCCGCCGCCCGGAACTGCGCGGGCTGCCGGTGGTGGTCGGCGGGACCGGCGGGCGCGGAGTGGTGTCCTCGGCCAGCTACGAGGCCAGGGAGTACGGCATACGCAGCGCGATGCCCACCGCGATCGCGCGCAGCCGCTGCCCCCAGGCCATCTTCATCCAGCCCGACATGGCCGCGTACGCCGAGGCCTCCCACGCCGTGATGGCGCTGTTCCGCGACATCACGCCGATGGTCGAGCAGCTGTCGGTGGACGAGGCGTTCCTCGACGTGTCCGGCAGCCGCCGCCTGTTCGGCCCGCCCGCCGAGATCGCCCGGCTGATCCGCCGCCGCGTCGCCCAGGAGCAGCGGCTCACCTGCTCGATCGGCGTCGCGCCGAACAAGTTCCTGGCCAAGCTCGGCTCGACCCGGGCCAAGCCGGACGGGCTGCTGGTCATCCCCGCCGACAGGACGCTGAAGTTCCTGCGCCCGCTGCCGGTGTCGGTGCTGTGGGGGGTCGGCGAGCGCACCGAGGAGTCGCTGCACCGGCTGGGCCTGCGCACCGTAGCCGACGTCGCCGACGCGCCGCTGAGCCTGCTGCGGACCGCGGTCGGCCAGTCGCTGGCGGCGCACCTGCACGAGCTGGCCTGGGGCCGGGATTCCCGCCAGGTCAACACCGAGCACCAGGAGAAGTCGATCGGGGCCGAGGTTACCTTCGACACCGACCTGGGCGATCCGGAGGCGCTGCGCCGGGCGCTGCTCGCGCTGGCGCAGAAGGTGGCGGGCCGGGCCCGCGCCGCCGGGCAGGCCGGGCGCACCGTGTCGATCAAGGTGCGGTTCGCCGACTTCCGGACCATCTCCCGCTCGCGCACCCTGCCCGGCCCGACCGACGTGGCGCACGAGATGCTCGCGACCGCCTGGGAACTGTTCGAGGCGGTGCGTGCCCAGCAGCGGATCCGGCTGGTGGGGGTGCGGCTGGAGGGGCTGTCGGCGGCCGAGGGGGCGGTGCGGCAGCTGGCACTCGGCGAGGAGGAGGACGGCTGGCGGGAGGCTGAAGTGGCCAGCGACGCCGTCATCGCCCGGTTCGGCCGTGGGGCCGTCCGACCGGCCAGTCTTCTCGGTACGACCCGGCGTTCTACGGGTGCGGAGGGGCCGCGGTCGCAAAATCCCGCTCCGGGCATGGTCGTCCCGCTTTCCGACCCGCCACCGCCCTCGTAGACTGACGGGTAGCAGTCGTCCGGCTGCAACACGTATTCACGGTTTGGCGATCTTCATCTGGGGAATCGGCGCTCTGTCGCACCCTGGAGAGGGGAACGCCGACCTGGCGGACCGGGGAGGAGAGCCGTGCCGCTATCCGAGCACGAGCAGAGGCTGTTCGAGCAGATCGAACGGTCGCTGTCCGAAGACCCGAAGTTCGCTTCGGCCGTCCGCCACAGCGACCCCAAATTCCACGCCCGCCGGCGGATCATCATCTCCGCCGTGCTCATCCTCGCCGGACTGGGTCTGGTCGTCTACGGCGTCGCCGACAGCTCGAAGCTGTGGCTGGGCGTCGTCGGCTTCGTGCTGATGCTCGGCGCGGCGGCGTTCTGGATGCTCGCGCACAAGCGCAGCCAGACCACCGAACTGCGCACCGTGGGCGGCACCGCGACGCGCCGCACCCGTGGCGGCAACCGGCCCGGCCGCACCGGTGGCATCATCGATCGCCTGGAGAACCGCTGGCGCGAACGCGGTGACTTCGACCGCTGATCCACCCCACCACCGGCGGGCCGCGCCGGTGCCCATACGACGGACGAGGGCCGCCCCGGCTGGGGCGGCCCTCGTCATGCGCGGCGGGATGCGCGGGTCAGCGCAGCAGCCGCCCTGGCCGTAGCGGCCGCAGCAGCCGCTTGCCGACCCCGCTGAGCCGGGCCAGCCGGTCGGACAGGGTGGTGAACCCGTTGAACGCGGCGTTGCGCCACCGCAGCAGCACCGACGGCGGCATCAGCATGGCCGTCAGGCGCACGCCCCGGTCGGCCTCGCCCGCGATGGCCCGGCGCACCGCGCGGACCGCCGGGGTGAGGCGGTCGGCCGCCAGCGGCACCGGCGCGTACCGGGCCCGCTCCTCGGCCATGCCGAGCAGGCGCGCCTGCTCCACCGCCGCCGACGCGGGCAGCGCGGTGCTGATCAGCCGCTCGACGGTGGCTCGCGGGGTCTCCGCCGGGTCGACGACGAGGCGGTGGTCGATCATCGTGTCGATGAGCTCGTCCCAGGCCGCGTGCGCCTGCCGCCGGGCGGCGTCGGTGTCGGTGACCACGGTCATGGTCAGGTCCGCCACCGAGACGCCGACGTCGGCGAAGTCGCCGCCGGAGGCCGCCACGGCGGCCCGCATGCCCCGCCGGCGGCGCAGCATCGAACGCCGCAGCGCCGGGGTGATCAGCAGCGCCAGCAGCAGCACCACGCCGCCGGTCGCCACCCATACCCAGGTGGGCAGCTCGTTGTCCAGGGTGATCGGGCCGGCCACGCCGCCGTCGGGGTCGATCGGGTCGCGGGTCGGCCCGCCCGGACCTGCCGAGCCGTCGGTCGCGCCGGGGCTCAGCGAGGGCCGCGCGCCGCCCGGGACCTCTTCGGGCGCGTCGACGTCCGGCGCCCACGCCGTGGGGGCCGAGCCCACCACGTACGTCGACGGGGTCGCGTCGAACGGCACCCAGCCGAAGCCGGAGAAGTAGACCTCGGTCCAGGCGTGCAGGTTGCGGTTGGTGAGCGTACGCACCCCGTTGTCCGACGAGCTGCCCAGCGTGAACCCGAACGCCACCCGGGCCGGGATGCCCGCGGTGCGCACCATCCAGGCCAGCGCGGCGGCGTACTGCTCGCAGAAGCCGCGCTTGTTGTTCAGGAAGTCCACGATCGCCGCGCCCGAGGTGCCCGCCGGGGCGGCCACGTCGTACCTGAAGTCGTTCTTGGCGGAGAAGTAGTCGTAGAGCGCGCGGACCCGGTCGTAGTTGTTCGTCTTGCCCTCGACCAGCTTGTCCACCAGCGTCCGTACCTCGGACACCTCGGGCACCCGGCTGAACTCGCGCTGGTTGCTGTCGGACGCGGCCATGATCGGCGCGGTGCGCAGCTGGTCCGGGGTGAAGTCCGCGCGCACGTAGTCGAACTCGTACGACTGCTCGGCGGAGTTGGCCCGCTGCGAGTAAAGGATCTGCAGCGACGGGTCGTACGACCAGGCGGCGTCCAGCCCGCGGACCGCCGTCGGGGCCGCGTAGACCGGCAGCAGCGGCATGGCGAAGTTCTCGGTGATCTCGACGCGGGCCGTGGCGGCCTGCGAGCGCACCGAGCCGAGGTCCAGCCCGGACGGGTCGGGCAGGTTGTCGCTGACCGGCTGCCCGGTGGGCTGGCGGCTGGCGAACCCGCCGCCGCTGATCTGGTCCGCGACGCCGAAGCGCATGTAGAACGGGTCCGGGTCGTTGGTGGTGACCTTGACCATGTCCTGCACCCCGGCCTGCTTGAGCCGCCCGGACAGCTCGGCGAACAGGTCCACCCGGCCGTTGCCGCGGGGGCCCTTGCCGGCCTGGCCGAGGCCGTCGCCGGAGCCGAAGTCGCCGAGGAAGCCCGCGCTCATCGCGGGTACGGCCAGCGGCAGCGCGACCGCCACCAGCACGCCGACCACGGCCAGCCGCCGCCCGGCCGACGCCAGCGGCGACGGCTCCCAGACGTCGACGCCGCGGCCCTCGCCGGTGAACCGGCGGCCGAAGCGGCGTACCCGGTCGACGTTGTCGCTGACCAGCAGCCACAGGAAACCGATCGCGCCGACGATGAACGGGATCGGCGACAGCGAGTCGACGTAGACCGCGACCGGCACCGAGTAGATGGCCAGCATCGGCAGGCCCGCCAACGCCGGGCGGCGCAGCCCGACGGCGCACACGTCCACCAGGATCGCCACCGAGCCCATGCCCAGGGCGCTGACGAACAGCAGCCCGTCCAGGTCGGGGACCGGCACGTAGCTCTTCTGGACCTCCTCGCCGGCCAGCGCGAACAGCCTGCCGAACTCGGCGAAGGTGTCCGGGGTCGGGATCAGCCCGAGGATGGCGGTGCCGTTGCCGAACAGCCAGGTCAGGCCGATCAGCAGCGCGCCCAGCATGGCCAGCAGCTGGGCCCAGAGCCGCCCGCGCAGCGAGCGCGCGCCCAGCGCGGCTCCGGTCACCATCGCGACGATGAGCCCGCCCTCGAACAGCCAGGTCCACCCGGCGAAGATGTCCGAGATCGGGGCCGAGGCCAGCACCGTGGCCGCGCCCGCGACCAGGCCCAGATGACGTCGTGAGTTCATCGGCCGCCTCCCATGGTGACCGTCTCGGCCATCGCCGCGCGTACCGCGAAGCCCTGCTGGCCCCGGGCCGCCTGCGGCCACAGCGTGGGCAGCTGGTCGCCGTGCTTGACCCGGACGACCCGCCAGCCGCTCTGCATCAGCGACAGCGCCGCCGCCGCGTGCTCGTGCTCGGCCGCCTCGCGCGACGCCGCGGGCAGGTTGAGCCAGGTGCTGGCGTCCAGGAAGAACGCCACGCAGGTGGTGCCGCTGGTACGCAGCGCCGACAGCAGCCGGGCCTCCTCGGCGCTGAGCAGGCCCAGCACCGCGATGATCAGTCCGCCGTCGGCGCGCCGCCGGGTGTGCTCGACCAGGCTGCCGACGTCGCCGCGCGGCGAGGCCTTCACCTCGGCCAGGTGGTCGAGCAGCATGCCGTCGCCGACGCCCTCGGTGGCGTCGATGTCGGCGCCGGTGTCGGTGACCAGGCGCAGCCGGTATCCGGCCTGGCGCAGGTGCACCGCGATGCTGGCCGAGGCCGACACCGCCCACTCGAAGCTGGCCGTCGGGCCCTCGCCCCGGTGCGCGCCCAGCCGCGTGTCGAGCAGGACCGTGGCCCGGCTCTCCCACGGCTGCTCCTCGCGGCGCACCATCAGCTCGCCGACCCGCGCCGTCGAGCGCCAGTGCACCCGGCGCAGGTCGTCGCCGCGGCGGTACTCGCGCGTCGCGGCGTCGTCCTCGCCGTGTACGGCGACCGAGCGGGCGCGGCTGTCGCCGGTGCCGGAGTACTCCCCGGCCAGGCGCACCAGCTGCAACGGGGACACGTTCGGGATGACGGTCAGCTTGTCCGCGCTGGGGAACGAGCGGGTCAGCTCGCACAGCCCGAACGGGTCCGTCATGCGCAGGGTCAGCGGGCCGACCTCGTAGCGCCCGCGCAGCTCGGCCCGCACCGTGTACGCCACGGAGCTGGCCTGCTGCGCGCCGAGGCGCTCCAGCACCAGCCGGGGCCGGCTGCCCAGCGCGTAGGGCAGCCGGTCCTCCAGCAGCAGGGTGCCGGTGGGCAGCCGCGACATGTTCTGCAGCCGCAGCAGCACCCGGGCGTTGCCGCCGGCCTGCACCCGGTACGGGTCGAGGCTGCGGGTGCAGGCGAGCTTGTAGCGCGCCCGGCCCACGTACATCGCCGCCATCAGCGGCAGCGCCACGAGCAGCACCGCCACCCGCATCAGGTCCTTCTCGCCGAGGGCGAGCGCGCACAGCAGCGCGGCCGCGCCCGCGGCGAGGAACGAGCGTCCGCGGGTGGTGAGCCCGCGCAGCGCCTCACGCATGGGTCAGCCCCGCCGGTCGTAGAAGGAGTTGGGCGGCGTCGCCGGGCGGGTGTCGTACGGGGAGCGCCCGCCGCGGTCGTGCGGCACCGGCAGGCGGTGCACCAGCTCGGACAGGATCGCGTCGGTGGTCCGCCGGGCCAGCTGCGCGTCGGCGGTCGGGATGACGCGGTGCGCGAGCACCGGCACGGCCAGCGTCTGCAGGTCGTCGGGCACGACGTAGTCGCGGCCGTCCAGCGCCGCGACGGCCTTGGCGGTGCGCAGCAGCTGCAGCGTGGACCGGGGGGACGCACCCAGGCGCAGCTCGGGGGCCTCACGGGTGGCGGTGACCAGCTCCACGGCGTAGCGCTTGACGGCCTCGGCCACGTGCACGCTGCGCACCGTGGCGATGAGCCGGCGTACGGTGCCGCCGTCGACGACCGAGGTCAGGTCCTCGAGGGGGTCGTGGGAGTGGTAGCCGTCGAGCATGGCGTACTCGGCCGCGGCGTCGGGGTAGCCCATGGCGATGCGGGCGGTGAACCGGTCGCGCTGGGCCTCGGGCAGCGGGTACGTGCCCTCCATCTCGATCGGGTTCTGCGTCGCGACCACCATGAACGGGATCTCCATGGTGTACGTCACGCCGTCCACGGTGACCTGGTGCTCCTCCATGCACTCCAGCAGCGCCGACTGGGTCTTCGGCGAGGCCCGGTTGATCTCGTCGCCGACGACCAGGTTGGCGAAGACCGCGCCCGGCTTGAACTCGAAGTCGCGCGTCTCCTGGTTGTAGACGCTGACCCCGGTGACGTCGCTGGGCAGCAGGTCGGGGGTGAACTGGATACGCCGCACGGAGCAGTCGATGGACCGTGCGAGGGCCTTGGCCAGCTTGGTCTTGCCGACGCCGGGCACGTCCTCGATGAGCAGGTGGCCCTCGGCCAGCAGCACGGCCAGGGCCAGCCGCACGGTGGCGGTCTTGCCTTCGATGACCTGCTCGATGTTGGCCACGATGGCGTTGGTCGTGGCGCGGAACTCGTCGACCGTCATGGGGTCGGTGAGTTCGCCCCCACTGCGTTGCGTGGTCACATGTCCTCCTGTAGTTCGCAACTGCGGGGCCTGGCCCCCGTGGGACGGGCGCTCGATGCGCTCACCCGGGCCTCCCACCATTCTGATCACTCGCGCTCCGACAGAACGCCGACCTCCGTCGGGGAGGTTGCTTCCTGTGCAAGCACCGGGCCGGACGGCCGACCCGGCGCGCCGGGCGCCCCGCAGCGGACTGCGAGCCTTGTCCGCAGTGTTCCGTAGTTGCGGCGCATGCGGCAATGGCGGGCCGCCGTCGGCGGGTGTGACGCGCCGGATCGGCCGGTGTGCGAGGTATGCGAGATGCAGGGCCGGTGCGTCCGGGGGTATCATGCGGTCATGGCTTGGGCCCTGGCGCTCCTTAGTGAGCCGTGCTGACGCGACAGAGCGCGTGTGAGCACGGCGACCCCTCCTGCGTGAGGGGCTTTTTTGTGCCCGCTCGCGGGTGCGCGGGACAAGCCCCGCTCGCCTGGGGCACGCCGCCGACGCGCTGACGCGTCCGCCTACCGCCCGATGACTTTGATCTTGATCTGACTCGTGAGGACCTGGACATGAGCGAGCACGCCGAGACCCCGGCCGACATTCCCCCCTACCGCTACACCGCCGCGTCCGCGAACGCCATCGAGGCGCAGTGGCAGGACTACTGGCAGGAGCACGGGACCTTCCACACGCCGAACCCGGCGGGTCCGCTGGCCGACCCGTCGCACCCGCGCTCGGGCGCGCCGAAGCAGTTCGTGCTGGACATGTTCCCGTACCCGTCCGGCGCGGGCCTGCACGTGGGACACCCGCTGGGCTTCATCGGCACCGACGTGTTCGCCCGCTTCCAGCGCATGGCGGGCTTCAACGTGCTGCACACGATGGGCTTCGACTCGTTCGGCCTGCCCGCCGAGCAGTACGCGGTGCAGACCGGCACCCACCCGCGCATCACCACCGAGCGCAACGTCGAGCGCTACCGCGCCCAGCTGCGCATGCTGGGCCTGGGCCACGACGACCGGCGCTCGGTGGCCACCACCGACGTCGCGTTCTACCGCTGGACCCAGTGGATCTTCCTGCAGGTCTTCAACTCCTGGTACGACGCCGAGCAGGGCAAGGCCCGGCCGATCTCGGAGCTGGTCGAGAAGTTCGCCGCCGAGGACCCGTCCTGGGCCGCGAAGTCCGTCGCCGAGCAGCGCGCGATCATCAACGAGCACCGCCTGGCGTACGTCTCCGAGGCCCCAGTGAACTGGTGCCCCGGCCTGGGCACGGTGCTGGCCAACGAGGAGGTCACCTCCGACGGGCGCAGCGAGCGCGGCAACTTCCCGGTCTTCAAGCGCAGCCTGAAGCAGTGGATGATGCGCATCACCGCGTACGGCGACCGCCTGATCGACGACCTGGACACGCTGGACTGGCCCGAGCCGATCAAGGCGATGCAGCGGAACTGGATCGGCCGCTCCACCGGCGCGCACATCGCGTTCCCCGTGGCGGGCGCGGACCCGATCCGGGTGTTCACCACCCGCCCCGACACCGTGTACGGCGCGACCTACATGGTCGTCGCGCCCGAGCACGAGCTGGTCGACGGCATCGTCCCGGCGGCGTGGCCCGAGGGCACCCACGAGGTGTGGACCGGCGGGCACGACACCCCGGCCGCGGCGGTCGCCGCGTACCGCGCCGAGGCCGCGGCCAAGACCGAGCTGGAGCGCCAGGCCGACGCCAAGGTCAAGACCGGCGTCTTCACCGGGGCGTACGCCACCAACCCCGTCAACGGCGCGCGCGTGCCGGTGTTCATCGCCGACTACGTGCTGGCCGGCTACGGCACCGGCGCGATCATGGCCGTGCCCGGCCAGGACGAGCGCGACTGGGAGTTCGCCGAGGTCTTCGAGCTGCCGATCATCCGCACCGTGCAGCCGAGCGCGGGCTTCGACGGCAAGGCGTTCACCGGCGAGGGCCCGGCGATCAACTCCGGCATGCTGGACGGCCTGGGCATCGCCGAGGCCAAGGAGAAGATCATCGCCTGGCTGGAGGCCGAGGGGCACGGCCAGGGCGCGACCACGTACCGGCTGCGCGACTGGCTGTTCAGCCGCCAGCGCTACTGGGGCGAGCCGTTCCCCATCGTGTACGGCGCCGACGGCAACGCCATCGCGCTGCCCGAGTCGATGCTGCCGCTGGAACTGCCCGAGGTCGCCGACTTCTCGCCGAAGACCTTCGAGCCCGACGACGCCACCTCCTCGCCGGAGACGCCGCTGTCGCGCAACAAGGAGTGGACCGAGGTCGAACTGGACCTGGGTGACGGCCCGCAGACCTACATCCGCGAGACCAACACCATGCCCCAGTGGGCGGGCTCCTGCTGGTACCAGCTGCGCTACCTGGACCCCACCAACGAGCTGGCCTTCGTCGACCCGGCCAACGAGGCCTACTGGGTCGGGCCGCAGCACGCGGGCGACTCCGGCGGCGTCGACCTGTACGTCGGCGGCGTCGAGCACGCCGTCCTGCACCTGCTGTACGCCCGGTTCTGGCACAAGGTCCTGTTCGACCTGGGCCGGGTCAGCAGCTTCGAGCCATACCATCGGCTGTTCAACCAGGGCTACATCCAGGCGTACGCCTACACCGACGACCGGGGCGCCTACGTCCCGGCCGAGGAGGTCGCCGAGGAGCAGCAGACCGTCTACACCTGGAACGGCGAGAAGGTCAACCGCGAGTACGGCAAGATGGGCAAGTCGCTGAAGAACGTCGTGACGCCCGACGAGATGGTCGAGCGGTACGGCGCCGACACCTTCCGCGTCTACGAGATGTCCATGGGCCCGCTGGAGGTGTCCCGCCCCTGGGAGACCCGGGCCGTCATCGGCTCGTACCGCTTCCTGCAGCGGGTCTGGCGCACCGTGATCGACGAGGAGACCGGCGCGGTCACCGTGGTCGACGCCCCAGCCTCCGACGACCTGCGCCGCCTGCTGCACCGCACCATCGCCGGGGTCCGCGAGGACATGGCCGCGCTGCGCTTCAACACCGCGATCGCGAAGCTGATCGAGCTGACCAACGCGGTGACCAAGGCCGGCGCGACCCCGCGTGAGATCGCCGAGCCGCTGGTGCTGATGCTGGCCCCCATCGCCCCGCACATCGCCGAGGAGCTGTGGTCCAAGCTGGGCCACGAGGGCTCGCTGACCTTCGCCGACTTCCCGGTCGCCGACCCGGCGCTGCTGACCGCCGACCTGGTCACCTACCCGGTCCAGGTCAACGGCAAGGTCCGCGGCCGGATCGAGGTGGCCGCCGACGCGGCCGAAGACGAGGTCCGCGCCGCAGCCCTGGCCGCGGTCACCGACTCCCTGGCCGGCAAGGACCCGAAGAAGGTCATCGTCGTCCCCGGCCGCCTGGTCAGCATCGTCGCCTGACCCTTTTTGAAGGAAGGGCACCTTCTTAACGCTCCGCGTTATGGAAGGTGCCCTTCCTTCTGCTTACGGTTCGATGATCTGTTTTTGTGGACGCCTACGGCCCCTATAGGGGCATCCAGCGTCCGCAAAAACGGATCATCGTCCGGGCCAGCCTGCCGCGCGGAGGGCGGCGCGGACTGTTGCGAGGACCTCGTCCGGCTGGTTGCGGACGGCCCAGGCGGGGAAGCGCAGTACGCGGTCGCCCTTGACCCACAGCGCGTTCTGCCGCCGCATGTCGGCCCAGTACGCCCGCACGTCGAGATGCTGCGCGCCGTCGATCTCGGCGTGCACGCCGTAGGGCTCGAACAGCGCGTCCAGGTAGCGCTGCCGGCCGTCGCCGTCGCAACGGCTGACCTGCAACCGTGGACGGGGCAGGCCACCTCGCCGGCACAACGCCAGGAACTGTGCCTCCGGGAGCGACCCGGCCCCGCCGGCCGCATCGTTCACCGCGAGCGTGATCACCGGACGACGTCTCACGGAACTCAGCCGGGCCAGCACGGTGCGCAGGTCGGCGGCGTTGACCAGCCGCTGCTGGACGGCCGCCGCCACGAGGGCGCGGGCCTCGTCGTCGGAGCGTGCCCACTGTGCGGCGTCCACCACCGCACGAGCGGGCATCGTGCAGGGCGGGCTGCCGAGATCGTGCACCTCAGTGGCGTCCAGCAGCCTGGTGCGGTGGACGATCACGTCAGACGGCGTGTCCCGATCCCGTGCGGCGGACGGCATGAGCAGGTGAATCGCGTGGACGTGGAAGCCCCGCAGCCCGAACTGGGCGAGCGCCGTGCGGCCCGCGGTCACCGTGCCCTCCGGTCCGGCCAGCACGGCGATCCACCGGCGCTGGTCATCGTCACCGGGGGCGGACCGCAGCACGTACACGCCGCGCCGGGGACGCTGCCACCGTCCCGTGGCCAGCCGATGCCGGACGGCCTTCTCGGTGAAGTGAGCCAGGGCCTGCGTCCGGCTGAGCACGTCGTGCTGCCGGAAAAGCAGAAAGTCCAGATCGGACGAGTCGTCGTTCGGCACCGTGCGCACGTCCGAAGAGCCTACGACCATTGAGCAAGATCTGTTCTTGTGGACGACCGTAGCCCCTATGGGGGCCGTCAGCGACCACAAAAACAGATCTTGTTACGGGGTGCCGCAGTCAGGCGGTGGCGGGGCGGGTGGTGTGGCGGGTTTGGCGGCGCCAGTGCAGGGCGGCGGCGGCGCTGATGGCGATGCCGGTCGCGGCCGGGATGAAGGTCAGCCAGCTCAGCGAGTCCGGCGCGATGGCGGCCGCACCGATGGTGGCGTAGCTGAAGGATGACGGCAGCCCGCCCAGCGCGGTGCCCAGCAGGTAGTGCCGGAACCGCACCGACGTGGTGCCGTATGCGTACCCGACCAGCCCGAACGGGGCGATCGGCTGCAGCCGCACCACGATCACGGCGAGCAGGCCGCGCCGGGCCAGCCACCGGTCGAGCCGGGCCAGCCGGTCACCGGCGTGCGCGGCGACGAGGTCGCGCCCGGCCCAGTGCCCGGCGGCATAGGTGATCGTGGCCGCCAGCAGCGCCGCCGTCAGCGACCAGGCGGCCCCTCCGACCGCGCCGAACAGCGCCCCACAACCCAAGGAGATCGCGGTACGCGGCACCAGCGCGCACAGCAGCACCGTGCAGACCAGCACCGCGACCGCGGGCGCGGCCGGGCCGAGCTGGTCCACCCAGGCGGGCAGCTTCTCCAGCGGCAGCTTCCACGCGGCGAAGCCCGCCAGCCCCACGAACGCGGCCAGCGCGACCAGCCGCGGCCAGTGCCTGCCGCCCGCGCCCCCGTCCGTGGCGGAGCCGGTCCGAGCCGAGTTCGCTGCGCCGGTCTGTGAGCCGGTCCGAGCCGAGTCCGCTGCGCCGGTCTGAAGGACGGCCGGGGACGAACCGTGGCTGGCCGGTGCGGTGCCGCGCGGGACCGTGGCTGCGCCGGTCGCCGAGCTGTCGTCGGCTGAGTCCTTCCCCGTTGAGGCCGTGACCTCGGGTGGGGCGGTCACACGAGTCCCGCGGCGCCGAGGCGCTCGCCGCGGAGCCGGGTGGGCCAGGTGTCGTCGGGTGCGGCCAGCGACTCCTCGCCCGTGGCCCAGCGCAGCAGCAGGTCGGCCAGGGCCGGGTTGCGCGACAGGGCGGGGCCGTGGGAGTACGTGCCGATGACGGTGCCGGACCATACGCCCTCGGTCGCGCCGTCGTTGCCGATGCCGGCGCGCACCTTGGCCAGCGGCTTCACGCCGGGGCCGAGGTGGGTGCGGCCGCCGTGGTTCTCGAATCCGGTGAGCATGGGCAGGCCCAGCGCCGGGTCGATGTCGCCGGCCAGTTCGCCGACGGCGCGGGTGGGGCCGCGGTCGGAGTGCAGGTCGACCAGGCCCAGCCCGTCGCACTTGGCA
The DNA here is from genome assembly GCF_011297335.1 of Catellatospora methionotrophica. Taxonomy (GTDB): domain Bacteria; phylum Actinomycetota; class Actinomycetes; order Mycobacteriales; family Micromonosporaceae; genus Catellatospora; species Catellatospora methionotrophica. The sequence continues at coordinate 222,283 of NZ_JAAOTJ010000006.1, forward strand.
CCCTTGGCGAAGAAGCTGGTGCCGAGCAGTTGGTATCCGGCACAGACGGCGAACACGACCGCGCGCCGGTCCACGGCCCGGTGCAGGCCGCGGTCGGCCGCCAGCCGCTGGGCGGCCAGCGCCTGCGGGCCGTCCTCGCCGCCGCCGATGAGGTAGATGTCGCCGTAGGGCAGGGCCTGGTCGGAACGCACCTCGACGGTGTCCACGGGGATGCCGCGCATCCTGGCCCGGTGCGCCAGGATCAGCATGTTGCCGCGGTCGCCGTAGGTGGACAGCAGGTCGGGGTAGACCCAGACGATCTGGAGTGCGCTAGACAACTCGATCCAACTCCGCTCGGATGTCCTGGAAGGCGGTGTAGTTCGCGATCACTTCCAGGCGGCCGGGCGGCACCGCCGCGACAGCCTCGTCGAATGACTTCACGTGGGTGAAGGGGACGTCGTTGACCTCCAGCCGTACGGCGAGGTCGTAGGCGCGGTCGCCGGTGATCAGGACCTGGCGGCCGCGCAGCGGGGCGAAGTCGACGTCGAACAGCCAGCTGGTGTCGAAGCCGTCGGGGTCCCGCGCGTTGATCGACAGCAGGGTCGGCTGCTCCTCGGCCATGTCGAAGGCCTCCAGCCAGCTGGCCGGGTTCTTGGCCAGCAGCAGGCGGATGTTGCGCCCGTCCCGGTCGACCTGGGCGTAGCGCCCGGCCACGCTGGCGACCTCGGCCAACCGGGGCGCGGCGTCGGCGGGGGAGACCCCGAAGCGGTGCGCGACGGCCAGCGCGGTGGCCGCGTTACCGACGTTGACCTTGCCGGGGAGCTGGAGCTTGACCTCGTGGCGTACGCCGTCGGGGTCGATCACGCCGGACTCGTCGACGGTCCACTGGGGTTCCGGGCGGACCAGGTCGCCGGTGGCGCAGCGCCACGCGTCCTCGTCGGCCTCGTCGCGCTCGATGTGCGCGCCGCAGGCCGGGCAGACGTGGGCGTCCTCGCGCCAGCGCTGACCGGCGGAGAACCAGGTGACCCGGCCCGCACCGGCGGCGGCGTGCGCGGCGGCGGCGTAGACGACCATCGGGTCGTCGGCGTTGGCGACCACGTGCACGTCGGGGTGGTCGGCGAGCGCGACGCGCCACAGCTGCGCCATCATCGCCACCTCCTTGGCCCGGTCGAGCTGGTCGCGGGACAGGTTCAGCAGTGCCACGACCAGCGGCGTGGTCGCCCGCAGCACCTGCGCGAGGTAGTGCTCGTCGACCTCCAGCACCGCGTACGGCGTGGCGCCGGCGCGGGCGAGGGCGGAGGTGTGGCCGGTGGGCATGTTCGCGCCGAACGAGTTCGTGGCGACCTCTCCGAGCACGCCGACCGCCGCGGCGGTGAACCGCGTGGTGGTGGTCTTGCCGTTGGTGCCGGAGACCAGCGCTATGCGCCGCCCGGCCGCCAGGTGGGCCAGCAGGTCGGGGTCGATCATCATGCCCAGTCGCCCGCCGATGACCGATCCGTCGCCCCGGCCGGTGGCGCGCGAGAGCGCGGCGGCGGTGCGCGAGACCGATGCCGCGAGCGAGGCCCGCAGCGGCAGCTTGTTCTCCGTCACGCCGGAGAGGCTACCTGACTCCCGGACGGCGTCAGGCCTGTGGCGTGAACCACTGCCCCGCTTCCTGTTTTCCCTGCGTATTGCGCGAATCGGGTCTCAAAGGGTAAAACGATACAGCGGCTGTGCGCGACCGCGCACCACGTGCCGGGTGGCGAGCACTTGGCACAGTGGTGGGCCGCACCCCTGGAAGGACATCGCTGTGCTCGAACTCCCCGAGCGGCGTCCGGCTCGTCTGCTGCTGGGCCTGGGCGCCGGTATCGCCGCGGTCAGCCTGCTCGGCGCACCGACCGCCAAACCCGCCCCCACCACCGCCAAGACCTCGGCGAGCGCGACCGCCCAGCCCGACGGGCAGTCCCGCCGCGACCAGCGCCGACCCGCCGGCCAGGACGCCACGGTCGGCGACGAGGCCGCCGAGGTCCCCGCCGAACGCGCCGAGGATCGCGCCGACGACGACGAAGCCACCGAGGACTGACCGCGCTCGCGGCGGTCTGCCCGCAAGAATCGCCGGTTCGCGGCGAGAGCGCACCGGTTCGCGCGGCAAGATCGCGGTTTGGCGTCGACATCTGCGGTCTGACTCCACTTTTGGACACGAAACGCCGATCATCACCTCGGAACAACACAGAGCGGACCCCGTAACCGACGGGGGATCGACGGTCATATAACTAAGTGGTACCCAGAGATAGCTGCCAAGCACCCTCTGTCACCGCATTTTCACCTCCGGGTGACTCTGCGGAGACGGAGGGTGCTTTTTCCTGGGGTCACTCCGGGTGTCAAAAAGATGACCTTGGTAACGCGCCGCGCCGCCCTCCACTGGTCGTTTGCGGCCATGAGCTGCGCCTATGTGGAGCGAAACCCCACCCGGAAGGCTGAATCCGCATTGACCGTGGAGGGAAGTGGAGTAAAGTGGGGCGCAATGGCGGGCCGGATGGTCCGCCGGCCCCGGAGGCAACGCACGGCGACTCGTCCGCGAAACGAGACGGCGGCGGTGTCGGCGCTGGAGGGGGTGGGGGCCGTTGTTCCTGGGCACCCATACTCCCCGGCTCGACGACAAGGGCCGGCTGATCCTGCCCGCTCGGTTCCGTGACGAGCTGGCAGGAGGTGTCGTGATCACCAAAGGGCAGGAGCGCTGTCTCTACGTCTTTCCGACGCCGGAGTTCCAGCGCATCGCGGGCCAGTTGGCCGAGGCTCCGATGACGCACAAGGCGGCCCGTGCCTACAGCCGGGTCTTCTTCGCGAGCGCGCACGACGAGATCCCCGACAAGCAGGGCCGGGTAACCATCCCGGGCCACCTGCGGGAGTACGCGGGACTGGATCGGGATCTCGTGGTCATCGGCGCCAGCACCCGCGTCGAGGTCTGGGACAAGCAGGCGTGGGACGACTACCTCGCGGCGAACGAGGACGAGTTCGCCGACATCGAGGAGGGGGTGCTGCCCGGCGGTCTGTGAGGACGGGGGTCCGGCACACGTTCGACGGCCGGGCTCGGAAGTCGTACCGCGAGATCTCCACCCGCTCCGGCACCTGGCGTCACTTCCCCGACGCCAGGCGCATCGCTCTCATCCTCGGCCGCGACGAGGGTGGGAACGGGGAAGCGGTTGGGGATCTGGCGGTACGACGAGGCACAGCGAAAACAGGGGGGTCGAGATGGTGGAGCCGCGTGGCGTACACGTGCCGGTTCTGCTTGATCGATGCCTGGAGTTGCTGGCCCCCGCCCTGGACCGGCCGGGTCACGCACCCGGCGGGCGCACCGTCTACGTCGACGGCACCACCGGGCTCGGCGGCCACGCCGAGGCCGTGCTGCTGGCGCACCCGAACACGATCCTGGTCGGGCTCGACCGCGACACCGAGGCGCTGGCCCACTCGCAGCGCCGGCTGGAGCGGTTCGGCGACCGGGTGCACCTGGTGCACGCGGTCTACGACGAGTTGCCGCTGGTGCTGAGCAAGCTCGGCCTGGAGAAGGTCGACGGGGTGCTGTTCGACCTCGGGGTGTCGTCGCTGCAACTGGACGAGGCCGACCGCGGGTTCGCCTACGCCCAGGACGCGCCGCTCGACATGCGCATGGACCAGACCAGGGGCGTCACCGCCCAGGAGATCGTCAACAGCTACTCCCACCCGGACCTGACCCGCGTGCTGCGGGTGTACGGGGAGGAGAAGTTCGCGTCCAGGATCGCGGCGGCGATCCTGCGCGAGCGCGACAAGGCGCCGATCACGTCATCGGCCCTGCTGGCCGAGCTGGTGCGGGACTCGATCCCGGCACCGGCCCGGCGTACCGGGGGACATCCGGCCAAGCGGACGTTCCAAGCGCTGCGCATCGAGGTCAACGGCGAGCTGTCCACGTGGGAGCGTGCCCTGCCCGCCGCGATCGACGTGCTGGAGCCCGGGGGTCGGGTGGTGGTGCTGTCGTACCACTCACTCGAGGACCGGATCACCAAGCAGGCCTTCGCGGCCCGCGCCCGCAGCACCGGACCGGTGGATCTGCCGGTCGAGCTGCCGGGCACCGGGCCGACGCTGCGCCTGCTGACCAAGGGCGGGGCCGAGATGGCCTCCGAGGCCGAGGTGGCCCGCAATCCGCGGGCGGCGTCGGTGCGGATGCGGGCCGTGCAGTTGATCGAGGACGAAGGTGCCCGCCGGAACGGGGCCGAGGTCGGGCGACCGGCCAAGAAGGCCGCGAAGCGGGCTCCGCGTGACACAGACCAGGGTCCCTGACCGGGGGACCGGCAAGCTGCGAGCAAAGGGGGTAGGGATGAACGTGACACCGCTGCGGGCATCGCGCCGCAGCACAACGCCAGCGCAGGGGGCGTCGCGACCGGGGGGTCGGGCCGCGAACCTCGATGCGAGGGCGATGGAGGAAGGCCGTTCCGGGGATCGCTACCGGACGGTGGGCAGTGCCGCGCTGGCGGTGCAGCCGGAGGCCGTGTCGTCGCCGGAAGCGCGGCGGCCGCGGCTGCGGCTGGCTCCGCCGGTGCCGGTGGCGGCGCCGCGAACGCCGTTCGTGTTGCTCATCGTGCTGGTCGTGGTCGCCGGGGTGCTCGGCATCCTGGTGCTCAACACCAAGATCGCCGAGGGCGGCATCCAGCTGACCGATCTGAAGAAGCAGCAGGCGCAACTCGACCTGCGCGAGCAGCAGATCACGCAGGAGATCACGGAAGCGGAGTCGCCGGGTCGCCTGGAGGCGGCGGCCAAGCGGCTGGGCCTGGTCCCGGCGGGTTCGCCCGCCTTCATCCGGCTGCCCGACGGCAAGATCATCGGGGTACCGCAGCCGGCCACCGGCAAGCCGAGCATCACCAGCCAGTGAGCGTAGGGCTCCGGCATGGCCCCCACGCGGGGCCGTGCCGGAGCCTGTCCGCAGGTAGGGCGTAGAAGGGGCGACGATGGCGCGACGCGACACCGACGAGCCGGAGGACCGCGGCCGCAACCGCCGCAGCGGCATCGGCGACGCGCGGGCCTTCACGCCGCGCGGCCGGACCACCCGCGACGGCGGCACCGGCGACGGCGCGGACGCCGCGGCGGACCCGCAGGCCGATGCCGAACTGCAGCGCCGCCGGGCCGAGCTGCGCATGGTGCGCGGCGGCCGGGCCGAGGAGGGCCGCCCGCCGCAGCGCCTGGGCCGCGTCACCGGCGCCCCCGCGAACCGCCGCCCGCGCCGCGCGCAGGAAGATCCGGACCTCGGTGACGGCGACTTCGACGTCGAGCCGCCGCCCCGCCGCCGGACCGCACCCGCGGGCCGCGGCCGTCCCGACCGCGAATTCATCGGGCGTACGCAGGCCGCCCGCGCCCGGGAGCCGCGCCGCGCGGACCGGCCGGCCGCCGGACGCAGCCGTCCCCAGGACCGCCGCCAGCGCCCCGCCGCCCCGCCGCCCGACCCGCCGAAGATGGGCGAGCCGCGCCGCCGGCTGCGCCTGGCCACCGCCCTGGCGCTGCTGCTGTTCGCGGCGATCGGCGTGCGGCTGGTGCAGTTCCAGCTCGCCGACGCGCCCGCGTTCGCCGCGCAGGGGCTGGAGGACCGGCTCGACAAGATCACGTTGCCCGCGCCGCGTGGCTCGATCTTCGACAGCACCGGCGCGGTGCTGGCCAAGAGCGTGGAGGCGCGCTTCGTCGCGGTCGACCCCGAGCTGGTCGAGGAGCCCAAGGCGACGGCCGGGCTGCTCGCGCCGCTGCTGGGCAAGGCGCCCTCGGAGATCGAGCCGCTGCTGCAGAAGGGCAAGCAGGAGGTCAGCGGTAAACCCGTCCGCTTCCGCTGGCTGCTACGCGGGCTGAACGTGGACGACGCGAACATGGTGCGCGCGCTCAAACTCAAGGGCATCATCGTCGACCGCGACGAGCGGCGCGACCTGCCGGGGCACGACCTGGCAGCCAACCTCATCGGGTTCACCGGCACCGACCTCAACGGCCTGGCCGGGGTCGAGGCACGCTACGACCAGGTGCTGCGCGGCCGCAACGGGCAGCTGCGGTACGAGACCGGCAACGGCGACCTGAACAAGCCCATCCCCGGCGGGTTCCGCCAGGAGATCAAGGCGCAGCCGGGCAGCTCGCTGATGCTGACCATCGACCGCGACGTGCAGTTCCAGGCGCAGCACATCCTGTTCGAGGGGATGAAGAAGGTCAAGGCGGTCTGGGGCGCGGCGGTGGTGCTCGACACGAGCACCGGCGAGGTCGTCGCGCAGGCCAGCTACCCGACGTTCGACGCGGCCAACCACAGCGCCGCCAAACCCGAGGAGCTGGCCGACAACGCCACCTCGGTGGTGGTCGACCCGGGTTCGGTGCACAAGGCGATCGTGCTGTCGGCGGCGCTGCAGGAGGGTGTGATCGAGCCCGACTCGACGGTGAAGATCGGCCCGTCGATCAAGAAGGGCAACCAGGTCTACTGGGACACCCACCAGTTCGCCGAGGGCACCAAGATCACGCTGCCGGGCCTGATGGCGTTCTCGTCGAACGTGGCCACCATCAAGGTCGCCGAGAAACTGGGCGCGGAGAAGCTGTACGAGTACCAGAAGCTGTTCGGGCTCGGCCAGCCCACCGGTATCGGGGTGCCCGGCGAGTCGTCGGGCCAGTTGCAGCCCCCCGAGAACTGGAGCGGCACCTCGTACGGTTCGATCCCGATCGGCCACGAGATGGCGGTGACGCCGCTGCAGATGGCGGCGGCGTACGCGGCGATCGCCAACGACGGCGTCTGGGTGCAGCCGCACCTGATCAAGAAGACCATCGCGCCCGACGGCAAGGTGACGCTGCCCGCGCCGGTCAAGTCGCACCGGGTGATCAGCGCCGAGAACGCCGCCGCGCTGCGCGAGATCATGGAGGCGGTGACCACCGTCGACCAGGCCACCGGCCGCTCGGCGGCGCTGCCCGGCTACCGCATCTCCGGCAAGACCGGCACCGGTTCGCAGGTGCTCAACGGCAAGTACGTCAAGGGCGAGGTGGGCTCGTTCATCGGCATGGCCCCGGCGGAGAACCCGCGCTACGTGGTGGCCGTGTTCGTCAAGACGCCGGGCGTCGGGGCGGGCGGCAAGGTCGCCGGGCCGGCCTTCCGCGACATCATGGCGTTCACGCTGCGGCACTTCAAGGTGCTGCCGAGCACCATCGCCTCGCCCAAGTTCGTCACGACTTACTGATTCATGTCATTAGAAGTCAGACACAGCGGGCACAGGTGTGCGGTGGGTCATGAGCCAGCGGGTAAGGTCTGACGCCGTGCCCGGGAAACTCAGCTCCACCGCCGCCCCGCTGCGGCCCGCCCGCGTGGCGCCGGTCGGCCTCGCCACGCTCGCGAGCCTGTCCGAGGCCGTCTGCGCGGCCCCGCCCGAGGCGCTGGCGGCCGAGGTCACCGGCATCACCCACGCCGGTGACCAGGTGCGGCCCGGTGACCTGTACGCGGCGCTGCCCGGCTCGCGCCGCCACGGCGCGGAGTTCATCGGCCAGGCGCTGGCCGCCGGAGCGGTCGCCGTGCTGACCGACGCCGCCGGAGCCGCCCATCCGGGGGCCGCCCCCGCGCTCGCGGCCGGGGTGCCCGTGCTCGTCGTCGCGGACGCCCGGGAGGCGCTGGGACCGGTCGCCGACGCCGTCTACGGCTCGCCCACCGCCGCGCTGACCGTCATCGGCCTGACCGGCACCGCCGGCAAGACCTCCACCGCGTACCTCGTCGAGTCCGGGCTGCGCGCCGCCGGGCACGTCACCGGCCTGATCGGCACCGTGGAGACCCGGCTCGGCGAGCTGACCGTGACCAGCGTGCGCACCACCCCCGAGGCGACCGACCTGCACGCGCTGTTCGCGCTGGCGCGGGACAACGGCGTCACCGCCGTGGTGATGGAGGTGTCCAGCCACGCGCTGAAGCTGGGCCGGGTCGGCGGGGTGCGCTTCGCCGTCGGCGGATACACCAACTTCGGCTCCGACCACTTGGACTTCCACCCCGACAGCGAGGACTACTTCCGGGCCAAGGCGCGGCTGTTCGACGGCCGCTGCCGGGTCGAGGTGCTCAACTTCGACGACCCGGCCCTGCTGCCACTGCGCCGCCCCGCCACCGTCACCTACTCGGCGCTCGGCGACCCCGCTGCCACCTGGCGCGCCGCCGACGTCGCCGAGCAGGACTTCGGCCAGCGCTTCACCGCGCTCGGCCCGTCCGGCCCGGTGCCCGCCGGAGTACGCCTGCCCGGCCTGCACAACGTCGCCAACGCGCTGCTGGCGCTGGCCTGCCTCACCGCGGTCGGGGTCGACCCGCGCACCGCCGCCGACGGCATCGCCGCCTGTCCGGGGGTGCCCGGTCGGCTGGAGCAGGTCGACGCGCCCGGCCCGGTGGTCGGCGTCGTCGACTACGCGCACAAGGTCGGCGCGATCGAGGCCGCACTGCTGGCGCTGCGCTCGCTGGCCGACGCCCGCGGCGGCCGCCTGATCTGCGTGCTCGGCGCGGGCGGCGACCGCGACACCGGCAAGCGCCCGCTGATGGGGCAGGCCGGGGCACGCGGCTCCGACCTGCTCATCGTCACCGACGACAACCCGCGCACCGAGGACCCGGCGGTGGTCCGCCGGGGCGTCCTCGCGGGCACGGCGGGGTTCGCGGCCGAGGTCGTGGAGATCGCCGGTCGCCGGGCCGCCATCGCCGAGGCCGTGGAGCGGGCCAAGGACGGCGACGTCGTCGCGCTGCTCGGCAAGGGCCACGAGACCGGCCAGGAGGTCGGCGCCGAGGTGCTGCCCTTCGACGACCGGATCGAACTGGCCGCCGCGCTGACCGCCCGCTTCGGCGCGGGCACCGGGCCGCGGGGCGCGGCCGACCAACAGCACCCGGCCGACGCGGCCGCCGAGCAGGAGGAGGGCCGATGATCCCGCTGACCCTGGCCGAGATCGCCGCCGCCGTCGACGGCACGCTGCACGGCGGCGACCCGCAGGCGCGGGTGACCGGCACCGTGGAGTTCGACTCCCGCAAACTCGCGCCCGGCGGCCTGTTCGTCGCGTTCGCGGGAGAGAAGGCCGACGGGCACGACTTCGCCCCGGCCGCCGCCACCGCCGGTGCGGCCGCGCTGCTCGGCACGCGCCCGGTCGCGGAGCTGCCGTCGATCGTGGTCGCCGACCCGCTGGCCGCGATGGCCCGGCTGGCCCGCGCCGTGCTGGACCGCCTCGACACGACGGTCGTGGCGATCACCGGCTCGTCGGGCAAGACGACCACCAAGGACCTGATCGGCGGGCTGCTGAGCGGGCTCGGCCCGACCGTGGCCCCGCCGGGCACGTTCAACAACGAGCTGGGGCTGCCGTACACGGCGCTGAAAGCCGACACGGACACCAGGTTCCTGGTGCTGGAGATGGGCGCGCGCGGCATCGGGCACATCAAGGACCTCTGCGAGATCGCCCCGCCGCACATCGGCGTGGTGGTCAACGTCGGGGTGGCGCACATCGGCGAGTTCGGCTCGGTCGAGGGCATCGCCCTGGCCAAGTCCGAGATCGTGCAGGCCCTGCCCGCAGCCGGCCTGGCCGTGCTCAACGGCGACGACCCGCGGGTGGCGGCGATGGCGGGCGTCACCGCCGCGCCGTCGGTGCTGGTGGGTCAGGCTGACAACGCGGACCTGCGGGCCGTGGACGTGGAACTGGACGGGCGCGGGCGTCCCTCGTACACCGTGGTGCGAGGAAGCGAGTCCGCGCGCGTGGAGCTGGGTCTGACCGGCGCCCACCAGGTCGGCAACACGCTGCTGGCCGCGGCGGTCGCGCTGCGCTGTGGCATGCCGTGGGCCGAACTGCCCGCGGCGCTGGCCCGGTTGCGCGCCGTGTCGACCCGAAGGATGGATGTTTTCGACCGTGCCGACGGTGTCACGGTCATCGACGACTCGTACAACGCGAATCCGGCCTCGACCGCGGCGGCGCTGCGCGCGCTGCGCACCCTCGGCGGCGCAGGTCAGGACGAACGGCGCACCGTGGCGGTGCTCGGCTACCACGCCGAGCTCGGTCCCGCGGAGCGCGACGGCCACGCGGAGGTGGGAGCGCTGGCGGCTACGCTCGGCGTCGGCCTGCTCATCGTGGTGGGCGAGTCAGCCGCGCCGATCCTCGACGGCGCGGCCTCCGTGCGGCATTGGGAAGGTGAGTCGGTGCTGGTCAGCGATCAGGCCGCGGCGATCGGCGTGCTGCGGGAGCGGCTGCGGTCCGCAGACGTCGTGCTGGTGAAGGGTTCGCGATACCGAACCTGGGATGTGGTGGACGCACTGCGCGAGACGCGCGCCCTCGCGGGCGCGAGTGACGGAGACGGCCACCGATGAGATCGATCATCGTCGCGATCCTGGTGGCGTTCGCGGTATCCCTCTTCGGCACCCCCCTAGCCATCAAAGCGTTCACCCGGCTCAAGGCCGGGCAGCCCATCCGCACGGACGGGCCGCAGTCCCACCTGTCCAAGAAGGGCACGCCCACGATGGGCGGCGTGGTGTTCATCTTCGGCACGGTCATCGCGTACGTGGTGGCCCACCTGAGCCTGACCACCCTGCCCGAGAAGCAGATCGCCCAGATCACGCCGACCATCACCGCGCTGGTACTGCTGGGCCTGTTCGTGTTCTCCGGCGCGGTCGGCTTCATCGACGACTTCCTCAAGGTGCGCCGACGTAACAGCGGCGGCCTGAACAAGCGCGGCAAGCTGCTCGGTCAGCTGCTGGTCGGCGCGGTGTTCGGCGTCATCGCGCTGAGCGACCCCGGCTCGAACACCGAGACCGTCGGCTCGACCAAGCTCTCGTTCATTCGCGACATCGACTGGCTGGACATCGGCAAGGTCGGCGCGATCATCCTGTTCGTGGCGGTGGTGCTCGGCGCCACCAACGGCGTGAACCTGACCGACGGCCTGGACGGCCTGGCCACCGGCACCTCGGTGATGGTGCTGGGGGCGTACAGCTTCATCGCGGCCTGGCAGTACCAGCACTGGTGCGCCGACACGTCCGGCTACGCGTCCAACGCGAGCAACTACTGCTACGCGGTCCGCGACCCGCTGGAGGTGGCGATGATCGCCGCCGCGGCGGCCGGGGCGCTGGTCGGCTTCCTGTGGTGGAACACCTCGCCCGCCCGCATCTTCATGGGCGACACCGGCTCGATGGCGCTCGGCGGCCTCATCGCGGGCCTGGCCATGTCGACGCGCACGCTGCTGCTGCTGCTCATCATCGGCGGCCTGTTCGTCATCATCACGATGTCGGTGGTGATCCAGGTGATCTCGTTCCGGACGACCGGAAAACGTGTCTTCCGCATGTCGCCGCTGCAACACCACTTCGAGTTGGCAGGCTGGAGCGAGGTCAACATCGTCGTCCGGTTCTGGATCGTGGGCGGCATCGGCGTGGCGATCGGCCTGGGCATCTTCTACAGCGACTTCCTGCGTGTGATGGGGTGACATCGATGTACGAGGGCCGTTCGGTGCTGGTGGCCGGGGCGCGGGTGGCCGGAGCCGCCTGCGCCACCGCCCTGGCGGGCCTCGGCGCCAAGGTGACGCTGGTCGACCGGGCCGCCTCGGCGGAGACCGAGCGGCTCGCCGAGGCCGGCTTCACCGTGGTCATCGGCGAGCCCGACCCCGGGCAGCTGCTGTCCGGGATCGACGACCTCGTCGTGTCCCCGGGATTCCCGCCGCACCACCCGCTGGCGCGGGCGGCCGCGGCCGCCGGGATCGACGTGTACAGCGAGCCGGAGCTGGCCTGGCGGCTGCGCAAGCCGGACGGGCCGCGCTGGCTGGCGGTCACCGGCACCAACGGCAAGACCACCACGGTCACCATGCTGGCCTCGATCCTCGGCGCGGCCGGGCTGCGCACCGCGGCGCTGGGCAACATCGGCGTGCCGCTGGTCGACGCCCAGGCCGGCGGCCCCGGCGGCTACGAGGTGCTGGCCGTCGAACTGTCCAGCTTCCAGCTGCACTGGTCGTCGACGCTGGCCCCGCACGGCGGCGCGCTGCTCAACCTCGCCGACGACCACCTGGACTGGCACGGCGGCTTTGACCACTACGCGGCGGCCAAGACGACCGTATGGCGCTCGGCGGCCACCGGCGGCACCGCGGTCGGCAACCTCGACGACCCGCGCGTCAGGGCGCTGCTGGAGGGCCTGCACGCGACCGGCGTGCCCGGCCGCGTCATCGGGTTCACCCTCGACGTGCCGCCGCGCGGCTGCGTGGGCGTGGTCGAGGACGTGCTCGTGGACCGCACCGGCGACGGCGACGCCCACGAGCTGGCCACCCTGGCAGACATCCGCCCGGTCGGCGCGCACAACGTGGCCAACGCCCTGGCCGCCGCCGCGCTGGCGCTGTCGGTCGGCGTCCCGCACGAGGCGATCCAGCGCGGCCTGGCCGGGTACGTGCCCGAGCCGCACCGCAACGCGAAGGTCGCGACGGTCGGCGGCGTGACCTGGGTCGACGACAGCAAGGCGACCAACCCGCACGCCGCCCAGGCGTCGCTGACGTCGTACGAGCGGATCGTGTGGGTGGCCGGGGGACAGCTCAAGGGCGTCGACATCGACGAGCTCACGGCGCGGATCGCGCCCCGGCTGGCCGGTGCGGTGCTGCTGGGCGTGGACCGGGCCGAGATCGCCGCGGCACTCGCGCGACACGCGCCGCACCTGCCCGTGGTGGACGTCGCCCGCACGGATGATGGGGCGATGGCGGAGGTCGTGCACGCGGCCGCCCGGCTGGCGCAGCCGGGCGACACGGTCCTGCTCGCGCCCGCCGCCGCCTCCCTGGACATGTACCCGAGCTACGCCCGCCGCGGCGACGCGTTCGCCGAAGCGGTCCACGCCCTACCGACCCCAGCGAGCTGACCCGTTTTGTATCGACGCTGGCCTATCACATCGAAATAAACGAGATCAAACTCGATGTGATAGGCCAGCGTCGATCCCAAGCGGGGTCGGGCGCGCCAGCCGACTCGGCCGAAGCACCCCACCGCACAACAGAACAGCACCCCGTCCGCAGCGGCCGAGATCGGAGTCCTCTCGATGACCGGTGACGCCCGTACGGCCGCCCCGCCCGAATCGGCGGGCCCGCCGGCTGCCCGCGTGCTGCGGGTGGACCTGTTCACCTGGCTGGCCGCCCTGCGCGGGCTGCTGTCGCGGCCGCTGGCCTCGTACTACCTGCTGCTGGCCAGCGCGGGCCTGCTGCTGATGATCGGCCTGGCGATGGTCTACTCGGCCACCAGCGTCGCGGCGTACAGCGCCAGCGGCAACGCGTTCGCGGTCATCGCGCAGCAGGTCATCGCCGCCGTGGTGGGCCTGGCCGCGTTCTGGGTCTGCCAGCGGCTGCCGCGGCGCACCTTCCGGGCGATGGCGCCGGTGGCGCTGACCGTGTCGATCGTGCTGCTGGTGCTGATGGACGGCATCGCGCTGCTGCACGCGTCCAAGGCGCTGCCCGAGCCGCGCATCGGTTTCATCCACTCCGAGACGCTGTGGCTCTACATCGGCCCGATCCAGTTGCAACCCTCCGAACTGGCCAAGTTCGCGCTGGTGCTGTGGGGCGCGGACGTGCTGACCCGCAAGGGCAACTCGATCGTACGGCTGAAAGAGCTCTTCACCCCGCTGTTCCCGCTGGTGGGCCTGCTGTTCGTGCTCGTCGGCTACACCGACCTGGGCACCATGCTGTGCCTGCTGATCCTGTTCATCGGCCTGCTCTGGGCGGCGGGCACGCCGATGCGCTACTTCGGCATGCTGATCGGCACCGGCCTGGCCGGCATCGCGCTGCTCATCGTCGCGCCGGGCCTGGGCGGTTACCGCTCGGACCGGTTCGGCGCGTTCTTCCAGACCGACGCCGAGATCATCACCTGTACCGCCAACGACGACACGTGCTACCAGTCCAAGCAGGGTCTGCTGGCGATCTCCGACGGCGGCTGGTTCGGGGTCGGGCTGGGCAAGTCCAGCCTGAAGTGGAACTGGCTGCCCAGCGCGCACAACGACTTCATCTTCGCGGTCATCGCCGAGGAACTGGGCGTGGTGGGCTGCATGGTGGTGCTGTCGCTGTTCGCCGTGCTGACCTTCACCGGGCTGCGCATCGCCCGCCGGGTCAACGACCCGTTCCGGCGTATGGCGGCCTGCGCGGTCACGCTGTGGCTGGTCGCGCAGGCCGTCATCAACATCGGCGGCGTGGTCAAGCTGCTGCCGATCACCGGGCTGCCGCTGCCGTTCATCTCCGACGGCGGCACGGCCCTGGTGGTGACCCTGGCGGCGGTCGGCATGCTGGCGTCGTTCGCCCGCGCGGAGCCGGATGCGGCCCGAGCCCTGCATGCCCGTCCGGCCCCGAAGTGGGCCCAGCTAGTGTGGGCCCCGTTGCCACCCCTGCCGTCCCCGGCGCGACCCGCCGACGCGGCGGCGTCGCCGACCGCGGCGACGGGGGTGGCCAAGGCGCGCGAGCCGCAGGCGAAGGAGCCGGTCTCGCGCACCGCGGGACAGTCCCCGGGGGACCGCCGTTCGGGCGGTGCGCCGGGACGGTCCGGCAAGACGAGTGGCCCGGGTGAGAGGAGACGGTGATGGTGTCAGGTGACGGCCGGTTGCGGTCGGTGGTGCTGGCCGGTGGTGGCACCGGCGGGCACATCTACCCGCTGCTGGCGTTCGCGGACTGTCTGCGCCGCCACGACCCGGACGTGCGCATCACGTGCCTGGGCACGCCGCGCGGCATGGAGACGGAGCTGATCCCGGCGGCCGGCTACGACCTGCGGCACATTCCGGCGTACCAGCTGCCCCGCTCGGTGAACATGAACCTGCTGCGCACCCCGGACCGGATGTTCCGGTCCACCAAGGCGGCGCGCGCGGTCCTGGACGAGGTCGAGGCGGACGCGGTCGTGGGCTTCGGCGGCTACGTCTCCGTCCCGGCCTACCTGGCCGCCTGGCGGCGGCACACGCCGATCGTGATCCACGAGGTGAACGTGCCCGCCGGTGTCGCGAACAAGATGGGCATGCGCTTCACCGACCACCTGGCGGTCGGCTTCCCGCACCAGCCGCGCCAGGACGAGTCGCTGCGCGGCGCGACCGTGGTCGGTGTGCCGCTGCGGCAGTCCATCACCACGCTGGACCGGGTCGCGCTGCGCGAGCGGGCCCGTGCCCACTTCGGGCTGGACCCGCACCGCCCGACGCTGTTCGTGTTCGGCGCGTCGCAGGGCGCCCGCTCGATCAACCTGGCGGTGGCCGCCTCGGCGAAGGCGCTGACCTCGGCGGGCGTGCAGGTGCTGCACGTGATCGGCGCCCGCAACGAGGACTTCGACGTGCCGAGCGACCTGGCCGCGCCGTACGTGCGGGTCAAGTTCATCAACGAGATGGAACTGGGCTACGCCGCCGCCGACCTGGCGCTGTGCCGTGGTGGCGCGATGACCTGCGCGGAGACGGCCGCGCTGGGGGTGCCCGCGATCTACGTTCCGCTGCCGTACGGCAACGGCGAGCAGCGGCGCAACGCGCTCCCGGTCGTTGAGGCTGGTGGTGGACTTATCGTCGACGACGCCGAGCTGACCCCGCAGTGGATCGAGCAGAACGTGCTGCCGCTGGTGACGGACCAGGCCAGGCTGGCCACGATGGGCTACGCGGCGGCGGCGTACGGGCGGCGGGACGGCGACGAGCAGTTGCGCTCGTTCCTGCTGAACGCGCTGGCGACGGCGAAGCGAAACTAGGGAGGCGTGCAGTGGAGACGGCGGAGATGATCCCGGCGGGTGTGCTCACCGCGGAGGACCTGGGCCGGGTGCACATGATCGGCGTCGGTGGCGTCGGCATGAGCGGACTGGCCCGGCTGCTGCTGACCCGCGGCGTGCCGGTGTCCGGTTCGGAACTGCGCGAGTGGCCCGCGCTGGCGGCGCTGCGGGCGCTGGGCGGCACGATCTACATGAGCCACGACGTGTCGAACCTGGACGGCGTGGACACGGTCATCTACTCGACCGCGATCCCGGCCGACCACGTGGAGCTGGCCGAGGCGCGCAGGCGCGGGCTGCGCGTGCTGCACCGCTCCGAGGCGCTGGCCGCCTCGATGACCGGGCGGCGCACCATCGCGGTGGCGGGCACGCACGGCAAGACCACCACCACCTCCATGATCACCCTGATCATGCAGCAGGCGGGGCTCGCCCCGTCGTTCGTGATCGGCGGGGAGATCTCCGAGGTGGGCTCGAACGCCCACCACGGCACCGGGGAGTTCTTCGTCGCCGAGGCCGACGAGAGCGACCGGTCGTTCCTGCTGTACCGGCCGCACGTGTCGATCATCACGAACGTGGAGGAGGACCACCTCAACACGTACGGCACGCTGGCCAACCTGGAGGACGCGTTCGTCGAGTTCGGCACCCTGGTCGAGCCGGACGGCTTCGTGGTCACCTGTGCCGACGACCCGGGCGCGACGAGGGTCGCCGCGCGGCTGCGCGAGCTGGGGCGCACCGTGTTCACGTACGGCGAGTCGCCCGAGGCCGACCTGCGGCTGACCGACATCACCACGACCGCCGCGGGCGTGCGCTACCTGGCCTCGCTCAACGGGCAGGCGCTGGGCGAGTTCTCGATGCCGGTGCCCGGCCGCCACCTGGGCCTCAACAGCGCCTCGGCCGTGCTGACCGCGCTCAAGCTGGGCGTGGACCCCGAGGTGATCGCGGCGGGCCTGGCCGCGCACCCCGGCGTCCGCCGCCGCTTCGAGCTCAAGGGCATCGTCAACGGCGTACGCGTCTACGACGAGTACGCCTACCACCCGACCTCGATGACCGCCGCCCTGCACACGCTGCGCGAGGTGGCCGGGGACGGCCGCCTGGTGGTGGTCTTCCAGCCGTACCGGATGTACCGCACCCGGGACCTGCAGGAGGAGATGGCCACCGCGCTCGGGCTCGCCGACGAGGCCGTGATCATGGAGGTCTTCGGCCCCGGCGAGGTGCGCGAGCCGGGCGAGGGCGGGGTGGCGCTGACCGCGGCCGTCCCGCTGCCGCCCGAGCAGAAGATCTTCGTGCCGTCCTGGGAGGACGTGCCGGGCGAGGTGGTCCACCGGGTCCGCGAGGGCGACGTCGTGGTGACCATGGGCGCGCCGCCGATCTCGCTGATGGGCGACGAGCTGATGGCGGCCCTGGCCGAGCGCGGCGACCCCATCTCCCCGAACGGGTACGTCGCCCGCCACGCCTCACCGGACGCGCGAGAGCTGGGCTGATGCCGGAGGGGTCGGACGCGGGCGACGGATCGCGGCGGCGCTGGCGGCTCGTACGGGCCGGCACCGACGCCGTTCCGCCGTGGGTTCGGCAGTTCATGCGGCGTACCCGGATCCCGCTGTCGCGGGCCGGCCGGGTGCGCCGCAACCGGCAGATCGTGGCCCGGCTCGGCCTGGCCGCCGGCGCGCTCACCGTGGTCGGCCTGCTGGGCTGGCTCGTGTTCGCCTCCCCGGTGCTCGGGGTGCGCGAGGTCTGGGTGGAGGGCGTGCTGATCCTGGAGCCCGACCAGGTGCGCGCCGCCGCCGCGGTGCCCGGCGGCACGCCGCTGGCCCGCGTGGACACCGAGGCGGTGCGCGCCCGGGTGGCCGCGCTGGCCCCGGCCCGGGAGGTCACCGTGTCCCGCAGTTGGCCGTCCACTCTGGTCATCGAGGTGGTCGAGCGGACGCCGGTCGGCGCGGTGCCGCACGGAAACAAGTATGATCTATTCGATGATCATGGTGTGATCTACCGTACGGTCTCCAGCGTCCCGTCCGGAGTCGTGCGGGTGCAGTTGGCGACGCCGGGCCCGCAGGACGTCTCGACCCGGTCCGCGCTGGAGGTGCTGCGGTCGCTGACCAAGCGGCTGCGCTCCCAACTGGTCACCCTGGTCGTCGAGGGACCGGCCCGGATCCGGCTGGAACTGTCCGGGGACAAGGTCGTGACCTGGGGCGACGCGGAGAACAGCGACTGGAAGGCGAAGGCGGCGGACTCCCTGCTGGCCAAGCCGGACAAGCGCATCGACGTCAGCGGCGCACCGGAGGTCGTGACCCTCGGCTGACCGGTTCCGCGGCGCTCGGCCGCGGTGGCGTGCGCGAGGTCTCCATAGTGGAAGGCGAGACACGCCGCAGTGGTCCTTGGATCACAGCGTGCCGACGCTTACGTTTCCGTACAAGACAATGATTGACATAACCGTAAGGCTCTAGTAGAGGTTTAGGGTTCCCACCCCGCACCGCTGCCGGAGTGGCAATGACCGGAGTTCCGCCTCCGCCATTGCGGCAAGCAAGGCCGGGTGGGGGCGCAGCCCTCGCCCTTGTGGCACCAGAGCCTCGAAGGAAGGGTCCGATGACACCTCCGCACAATTACCTCGCGGTCATCAAGGTCGTCGGCATCGGCGGCGGTGGCGTCAATGCCGTCAACCGCATGATCGAGGTCGGCCTCAAGGGCGTGGAGTTCATCGCCATCAACACCGACGCGCAGGCGCTGCTGATGAGCGACGCCGACGTCAAGCTCGACGTGGGCCGGGAACTGACCCGCGGCCTGGGCGCCGGGGCCAATCCCGACGTGGGCAAGAACGCCGCCGAGGACCACCGCGACGAGATCGAGGAGGTGCTCAAGGGCGCCGACATGGTCTTCGTCACCTGTGGCGAGGGCGGCGGCACCGGCACCGGCGGCGCGCCCGTGGTGGCCAACATCGCCCGCAAGCTGGGCGCGCTGACCATCGGCGTGGTCACCCGGCCGTTCTCCTTCGAGGGCAAGCGCCGCCAGGTCCAGGCCGAGTCCGGGATCGAGGAGCTGCGCAACCAGTGCGACACGCTCATCGTGATCCCCAACGACCGGCTGCTGGCCCTCGGCGACCGCGGCATCACCATGATGGACGCGTTCCGCCAGGCCGACCAGGTGCTGCTGTCCGGTGTCCAGGGCATCACCGACCTGATCACCACGCCGGGTCTGATCAACCTCGACTTCGCCGACGTGAAGAGCGTCATGAGCGGCGCGGGCAGCGCCCTGATGGGCATCGGCAGCGCCCGCGGCGACAACCGCGCGGTGGAGGCGGCCGAGCGCGCCATCTCCAGCCCGCTGCTGGAGCAGAGCATGGACGGCGCGCGCGGCGTGCTGCTGTCCATCGCGGGCGGCTCCGACCTCGGCCTGTTCGAGATCAACGACGCGGCGCAGCTGGTCACCGACGCGGCCCACCCGGACGCGAACATCATCTTCGGTGCGGTCATCGACGACGCGCTGGGCGACGAGGTGCGGGTCACCGTGATCGCGGCCGGTTTCGACGGCGGCTCGCCGTCCTACAAGCCGGTCGAGATCCCGCGCAAGGTCACCCCGCCGGTCGAGGCGCCGACCCTGCGCCACCCGACCCCCACCAGCACGCCCCCTGCCCAGTCCCAGCGCAAGGTCCTCTTCGACGACGTAGACGTGCCGGACTTCCTGAAGAACGGTTCGTAGTTCTTCAGGAGCAGTCGGCTCGGCCTGAAGAACGGTTCGTAGGCAGCCGGTTTCGGCCGAAGATCGCTGTTTCGGGTCAGAAGGTGCGGTCAGGCCGCAGATTTTGCCACGAAATGGCGATCTTGACGGTCGAGGGGCGGTCGTGAGCGAGGCTCCGGTCATGCGGTAAGAACAGCATGGCCGGAGCTTTCTTCGTACCTGGAGTGGATCTTGATGGACGAGCAGCGGCGCGGGCAGATCGCGGCGAACCTGGCGGCGGTACGCGAGCGCATCGCCGCCGCGGCCGCGAAGGCCGGGCGCGATCCGGCCGAGATCACTCTGGTCGCGGTCACCAAGACCTACCCCGCCGCCGACGTGCTGCACCTGGCCGCGCTCGGGGTGGCCGACGTGGGGGAGAACCGCGACCAGGAGGCCGCCCCCAAGGCAGCCGAGACGGCCGCCGCAGGGGTGGACCTGCGCTGGCACTTCATCGGGCAGCTACAGCGCAACAAGGCCCGCTCCGTGGCCTCGTACGCCGCGATGGTGCACTCGGTCGACTCGGTGCGGCTGGCGGACGCCCTGGGGGCCGCGGCGGCGCGGGCGGCGCAGGAGGGCCGGCCGGGACCGCTCGACGCGCTGGTCCAGCTCAGTGTGGACGGTGATCCGGACCGGGGCGGCGCGCTGCCCGCCGGTGACGATCCGGATCGGGCGATGCTGCGGGTGGCGCGGGCGATCGCCGGCTCGCCCGCGTTGCGGCTGCGCGGCGTGATGGCGGTGGCCCCGCTGGACTGGGCGCCCGATCGGGCCTTCGCCGAGGTGGCCCGGTGCGCCGCGCTGGTGCGGGCGGAGTTTCCTGATGCGACGGTCGTATCCGCGGGTATGAGCGACGATCTCGACGAGGCCGTGGCGTGCGGCGCGACACATGTGCGCATCGGCAGCGCATTGCTCGGAATGCGACCACCCCTGCGGTAGCCTGGCGGCTGGCACCGAAATTACACGAGTGTGGTTAACCCACGTGACTGATGATGACGTGCAGCAGGCACTGGCTTGGTGGCGGGCTTTGATAGAGAGCTGGTGTCTGCGCGAGAGCGGCACAGGCACGGGGGTTTGTGCCGCACGGCGGACGGAGGGGCGCGGCAATGGGCGCACTGCGTAAGGCGGGTGTGTGGCTCGGGCTGGTCGAGGACGATGACGAGCACGAGTACGACGAGCCTGCCTACGACAAGGGGTATTCCTCCGGTTACCGCGACCGCGGAGGTCGCCGCGGCGACCGGGCGGAGGATCGGTACTCGCGTGACGGGGGCCGGTACAACGACGACTTCGAGGACGATGACGACCTCGACGAGGCGCCGTCGGTCCCGCGTACCCGGATGGCGGCGGACCGCAGCGGTTCGGCACGCCTGGAGGCGGCGCGCGAGTCGGCGCGGGCGGAGGCCACCCGGCTGAACGTGGAGGCACGCCTGGAGGCGGCGCGGGCCGAGCGGGCCACGGTCCGCCCGATCACCCGTCCGCTGACCGCGGCGCCGTCCACGGGGTCGGCGATGAGCGGGGGCACGACGGCGACCCGGGACAACCTGGCGCTCGCGCCGCAGGCACAGCCGCAGCAGCGGGTGGCGGCCACGGCGGACGACGACCGGCGGCCGCAGATCACCACGCTGCACCCCACCACGTACAACGAGGCGCGGCAGATCGGGGAGCGGTTCCGGGACGGCACACCGGTGATCATGAACCTGACGGAGATGGACGAGGCGGACGCCAAGCGTCTGGTTGACTTCGCGGCGGGACTCGCATTCGGGTTGCGGGGTACGATCGAGCGCGTCACCAACCGGGTGTTTCTGCTCTCACCGGCCAACGTCCAGGTAACCGCCGAGGACAAGGCCAAGATCGCCGAGGGCGGGTACCTCAACCAGAGTTAGTCCTAGCGAGGGACTCCGACTGTCGTGTTTTCGCCTGTGCTGCAGGTCGCGTACCTCGCGATCTACATCTTCTACCTGGTGCTCCTGGCCAGGTTCGTGCTGGGTTACGTGCTCTCGTTCAGCCGGCGCTGGCAGCCTGTGCGGGGGTCCGCTGCCGCGCTCGAGGTCGTGTGGAGCGTCACTGATCCGCCTCTCAAAGCGTTGAGGCGTGTGATCCCACCGTTGCGCATTGGTACCGTGAGCATCGACCTGAGTTCCATCGTCCTGTTGATTATCCTTTTAGTGCTGATGAACATCGTCGAGAAACTGATCTAGGGTGACCCCCACCCGAGGATCGGGTTCTCAACGCGGCCGCGACTGACCCGAGGAGTTTCGATGCCGCTCACCCCGGCCGACGTGCACAACGTCGCCTTTAAAAAGCCTCCGATCGGCAAGCGGGGGTACGACGAGGAGGAGGTCGACGCCTTCCTCGATGAGGTCGAGCGCGAACTCGCCCGTTTGATCGAAGAGAACAGCGAACTGCGCATGCAGGTCGAGCGCGGCGGCGGTGGCCGCCAGCCGGTCGGCCCCGGCGGCCCCGACCCGCGTCTGGCGGCGGAGCTGAACGAGATGAAGGCTCAGCTCGACCGCATGCAGCGCGACAAGTCCGCGGCCGAGCAGGCTGCCCGCGCCATGCAGAACGAGCTGGAGCAGCTGCGCGGCGGCGGCATGGCGGCCGCGGCGGCGATGTCCGGCCCCGAGGGCGAGCAGCAGGCGCTGCGCGTGCTCATGATGGCCCAGCGCACCGCCGACGACCACGTGTCCGACGCGCGCCGCGAGGCCGACAAGGTGCTGTCCGAGGCCCGTTCCAAGGCCGAGGAGGTCACCCGGGACGCCCGGGCGAAGGCCGACGCGCTGGAGCGCGACGCCCGCCAGCGCCACCAGGAGGCGATCAGTGGCCTGGACGCCAAGCGCACCGCGCTGCAGCAGCACATCGACACGCTCAAGCAGTTCGAGCGGGAGTACCGTACGCGCCTGAAGGCGTACCTGGAGAGCCAGCTGCGCGACCTCGAAGGCCGCGGTCAGAGCCTGGAGGCCGAGATCGGCCGCGGCGAGGACCGGCCGGCCGGCGGTGGCCTGGCCGCCGCGGGCTCGGGTTCCGGATCCTTCAACGGTCGCTGACCGACCCCGGCCACGTCCCATGGCGGTCCGCGTCGGCGGGCCGCCGGGGACGCGCCGAGTGACGGCGGTCCGACCGCCGGAGTTTCACCCCTCACGCACAGCCAGAGTCACCGCGGCAGCCTCACCCCTCGAACGCTGCCGTTCGCACGGAGATAGAAAACGAGCCTGGGTGCCTCCGAGCCGTGAAACGGCGCGGCGCCCCGGGTTCGCCGGTGCGGGACCCTCCCGCCCCGGTAGCGATACGGCCGGTTCGTGAGCGCTTCCCCCCGGGTGTTGCCCAGGAGCGTGTCCCGGACCGGACCGAACCTGGATCTAGCCGACGCGGCGGGGGTGAGCTGTGATAGTCGCAAGTCTGCTGCTCATCCTCGTTGCCGTTGTGCTGCTCGTGCTGGGCCTCACGGACGGATCGAGCGGTCTGCTCGTCGGTTCGATCGGCACCAGCCTGCTGGCCGCGGTCGCCCTCGTGGTGGGCGCGCGCCAGGCTGCTGCCGCGCGAGCCGCGGCCGGTCTCCTCGACGAAGACGAGGACGAGCAGTTCGACGGTGACGAGGATGACGAACCGGCCGGCCGGCGTGCCGGCGGCCGGGCTGTGGTGCCGCCCCGCGTTCCCGAGCGGGACGACTGGGACGACGAGCCGGTGCGCCAGCCGGTGCTCGGCCGCACCGACACCGAACCCGTGTCCGGATACCAGCAGACCGAGGTCGTGCTGCCGGCGCAGGGTGCGGGCGGGCGGGCCGACGATTTCGACGACGAGGATCCGCCGGACGAGCCGGTGGCGCAGCGGATCTCCCCGGCGGACGCGGCGCGGATCGCGCGGATGTCGGCGGACGTGCTGGTGATCGACGGGCGGCCGCGCTACCACGTGGCCGGGTGCGTGCACCTGCTGGGACGGCCGTGCGAGCCGCTTCCGGTGTCCGAGGCCGTGGACCTCGGGTTCAGCCCCTGCGGCCTCTGCGAGCCGGACAGCGCCCTGCTGGCCGACGCCCGCCGGGTCTGACCGTCACGAAAGCCCGGCGCGCCGTCCTCACGGGTGGCGCGCCGGGGCCGTACAGCGAGGTCCGCCACGATGCCGGAAGGGGCTTCCGGCACAATGGGTCATGGCACGTGATCGGTCCCCGGCGGTGACGGAACCCGCGGTCGTCGCGGTCCGGGTCAAACCGGGCGCCGGCCGGACCCGGGTCGGCGGGGCGTATCCCGGCCCGCACGGCACCGCCCTGATCGTCGCGGTGCAGGCTCCCGCGGTCGACGGCCGGGCCACCGAAGCCGCCCGGCGCGCGCTGGCCGAGGCGCTCGCACTGCCCACCGCCACCGTGTCGCTGCGTACGGGCCTGGCCAGCCGGGACAAGCTCTTCCTGATCGAGACCCCGCCCGCCGATCTGGCGGCGCGGCTGAGCGCGCTGCACGAGGCGGGCCGGTGATCGCGCACCTCGACATGGCCCTGCTCATCGGGGCCGCTGTGCTGCTCGTCGCGGTGGCCGCCGTGCGCTGGTCGACCCGCCTGGGCGTGCCTAGTCTGCTGGTCTACCTCGCCCTGGGCGTGCTGCTGGGGTCCGTGTTCGGCCTGCGGTTCGACGACGCGGAGCTGGTCCGCCTGCTGGGCACCTGCGCCCTGGTGCTGATCATCGCCGAGGGCGGCCTCACCGCCCGCTGGACCACGCTGCGCCCGGTGCTGGCGCTGGCGTCCACCCTGGCCACGCTGGGCGTCGTGGTGAGCGTGGTGGTGGTCACCGTGGTCTGCCACTTCCTGCTGGGCTGGGACTGGCGCACCGCGGCACTGATCGGCGCGGTGCTGTCGTCGACCGACGCGGCCGCGGTCTTCTCGACCCTGCGGCGGCTGCGGCTGCGCCCCCGGCTGGTCGCCACGCTGGAGGCGGAGTCGGGCATCAACGACGCCCCGGTGGTGCTGCTGGTGATCCTGCTGTCGAGCCCGGAGGGCATCGGGCCGTGGTGGCAGGAGACCCTGCTCATCGCGTACGAGCTGGCGGCTGGTGCGGTGATCGGACTGCTGGTCGGGCTGGTGGGCCGTGAGCTGCTGCGCCGGGCCGCCCTGCCCGCCGCGGGCCTCTACCCGCTGGCCGCGGTCGGCCTGACCGTGCTGGCGTACGCGGGCGGCGCGGTGGTGCACGCCTCGGGCTTCCTGGCCGTGTACGCCGCGGGCGTGGTGCTGGGCAATTCACGCCTGCCGCACCGGCAGGCGATCCTGGGGTTCGCCGACGGCCTGGCCTGGCTGTCCCAGATCGGCCTGTTCGTCCTGCTCGGCCTGCTGGTCTCGCCGCCCGGCCTGGTGGAGATGCTGGTGCCCGCGGTGCTGGTGGGAGTGGTGCTGACCTTCCTGGCCCGGCCGATGTCGGTGCTGGTCAGCGCCACCGGGTTCGGGGTGGGGTGGCGGGAGCAGGTGTTCCTGTCCTGGGCGGGGCTGCGGGGCGCAGTGCCCATCGTGCTGGCGACGATCCCGCTCGCGCAGGGCGTGCCGGGGGCGGAGGCGCTGTTCAACATCGTGTTCGTGCTGGTGGTGGTGTTCACCATGGTGCAGGCGGGCACGCTGCCCGCGCTGGCGGTCCGGCTCGGGGTGACCGCGCCGGGGGAGGCCACCGAGCTGCGGGTGGAGACCGCCCCGCTGGACCGGATGCACGCCGAACTGCTGCAGATCGAGGTGCCGCCGTCGTCCGGCCTGGCCGGGGTGCACCTCGACGAGCTGCGGCTGCCGGTGGGGGCGTCGGTCACGCTGGTGCTGCGAGACGGTGCCGGATTCGTGCCCGATCGCGACACACGGTTGCGAACGGGTGACAGTCTGCTTATTGTCGCCACCGAGGCGGTACGCGACGACGCCGAGCGGCGGCTGCGTGCCGTGAGTCGGCGTGGCCGGTTGGCCCACTGGTTCGGAGAGGACGGCCGAGAACGCGGAGACTAGGTGATATCGTCCCTTTTGCCAAATTCATCAGAAAGGGACGGTCGGCGCGGCAATGCCCGCCACGGCCGCGATGAACCGCGCCTTTTCTGTGGATACTCCGGGTCGCTCCGGGGTACTTCCAGGAATTCGGCAGGCAGTGCGTGGCATGTTTGTGGACCGTCGATACGTTCCGTATTCTTGCCAGCCTATTGGAGTGCGCGCCGTGAGCCGCGCGCCCGTTTTGCATCTGGGGGACGCCATGGCCGAGAGGGCAGGCGGGAGTAAGACCGGAGCGGCGGCGAAGAAGGCCGTCGCGAAGACCACCGCGGCGCCCAAGCGCTCCGTGAAGACAGTGGCCGCGGGGGCGGCCACGGCTAAGGGGGAGACGGTGACGGCTACCTCAGACAGCACCACCGCCAAGCGCGCCGCCAAGACGGCCGCGCCCGTGCGGAAGGCGGCGGCCAAGCCCGCCGCGGCGGCCGCTGACGCCAAGAAGTCGGCGCGCGCCACCACCACGGCCACCCGGCGGCCCGCCGCCGGGACGGAAGAGAATCCCCCCGCCCAGGCAACGCCGAGCGCCGCCACGACCGCGGCCGAGGGAGCGACCATGGTCAAACCTGCCGAGTCCAAGACCGCCAGCCGTACGGGCGCCAAGGCGACCGCGGCGAAGAAGGGTGATCGCAGCGCCGCGGAGACCGAGAAGATCCGGGTAGCACTCACCGCGCGCCGTGACGAGCTGCAGGAGGAGTACGACCACACGCTCGTGGAGATCGCCGAACTGCAGCGCGACCGGCTCACCGACTCGGCCGGCGACGACCAGGCCGACACCGGCACCAAGACGTTCGAGCGCGAGCAGGAGATCACCCTCGCGAACAACATCCTCGAGCGGATCACCCAGGTCGAGCGCGCCCTGGAGCGCCTCGACGAGGGCAGCTACGGGTGGTGCGAGAAGTGCGGCAACCCGATCCCGGTGGAGCGGCTGGCCGCGTTCCCGTCGGCCACCCTGTGCGTGACGTGCAAGCAGCTGGAAGAGCGCCGCTGAGGGCCGGTTCCCGGCCGGGACAGCCGACCCGGCATGATCGTACGAAGGGGCGCGTCCGCGCCCGGTGACTTGGGGAGTGTGTCGGTGCAGCAGGACAACCAGCGGGAACCGGAGCACTCCCCACCTCGGATCGGGCGTGGCAAGGCCCTGACGGTCTTCGCGGGGATGGCCGTGTTCGCGCTGGCGCTGGACATCGCCACCAAGGAGTGGGCGACCAAGCTCGACCCGCAGGAGCCGATCAAGGTGCTCGGCGGGGCGGTCTACATGTCGCTGACCCGTAACAGCGGGGCGGCGTTCAGCCTGTTCGCCGACCACACCTACATCTTCCCGATCATCGCCCTGGGCGTGCTCACCTGGATCGGCTTCATGGCCCGCCACCTGCGCTCGCTGCCGTGGGCGCTCGCGCTGGGCATGGTGCTCGGCGGCGTGGTGGGCAACCTGGCCGACCGCATCTTCCGGGCCCCGGCCCCGTTCCACGGGCACGTGGTCGACTTCATCAGCGTGCTCCACCCGCACGGCCAGGCCTTCCCGATCTTCAACGTCGCGGACATGGCGCTGGTCGGCGGCGTGAGCCTGGCCATCCTGCTGGAGCTGCTGGGCCGCCAGCGCGACGGCACCCGCATCACCTCGGACAAGAAGACCGGCGACGAGCCCGCCCAGGCCGTCCCCGCCGACCGTGGCGCCCCGACGTGGTGACCGGCGAGACCCGGTCCCTGCCGGTGCCCGACGGGCTGGACGGGATGCGGCTGGACCAGGCGGTGTCCCGGCTGTTCGGGCTGTCGCGCACCGCGGCGGCCACCCTCGTCGAGGCCGGTGACGCCACCGTCGACGGCGTCGCCCGCGGCAAGTCCGACAAGGTCACCGGCGGCAGCTGGCTGGAGGTGACCCTGCCCGCCCCGCCCACGGCCCCCGTCGTGGTCGCCCAGCGGGTGGACGGCCTGCGGATCGTGCACAGCGACGACGACATCGTCGTGGTGGACAAGCCCGTCGGCGTGGCCGCCCACCCCAGCCCCGGCTGGACCGGCCCGACCGTGATCGGCGGCCTGGCCGCGATGGGACAGACCGTCGCCACCAGCGGCGCGGCCGAGCGGCAGGGTGTCGTGCACCGCCTCGACGTCGGCACCACCGGGCTCATGGTCGTCGCCAAGAGCGAGACCGCGTACAGCGCGCTCAAGTGGGCCTTCAAGCACCGGGAGGTGGAGAAGCGCTACCACGCGGTGGTGCAGGGCCACCTCGACCCGCTGCGGGGCACGGTCGACGCCCCCATCGACCGGCACCCCACGCACGACTGGAAGTTCGCGGTGATGTCCGGCGGCAAGCCCAGCATCACTCATTACGACACGCTGGAGGCCTTCCCCTCCGCCAGCCTCGTCGACGTCAGACTGGAGACCGGGCGCACCCACCAGATCCGGGTGCACTTCTCGGCTCTGCGGCACCCCTGCGTAGGCGACACCACCTACGGCGCCGACCCGACGCTCTCCGCCCGCCTCGGCCTGCACCGGCAGTGGCTGCACGCGCGGGAGCTCAGCTTCACCCACCCCGGCACCGGACTGGAGGTCCGGTTCGTCAGCGAGTACCCACCGGATCTCGCGCAGGCGCTCGCGCTGCTGCGCGAAGCCGGCTGACACGCGCTCGCGCCCCGGCGCGCGAGGCCGGATGAGAGGAACGCGGGATGCGCCCGCAAAGGTTCTTGCGCCATCTGGACCAGGTGATAGTGCCGCGGCTCGCGGGCGGCTTCGTCCGCGTCGCCCGTGGGCGACTGCGGATGCGGCTGCTGACCGCGGCCGCCCTGCTCGGGGTCACCGGAGTGCTGCTGGCGGTCGTGTGGACCGCGCACCGCGGCACCACCACCGTCCCGGAGGCCACGCTCGGCGAGACAGTACAGGTGGGCGTCGTGCAGGGGCAGTCGGTGCCGCTGTACGCCAAGCAGGCCCGCTCGGAGCTGGCTGGGCTGCTCAAGCGCCCGGCGGCCACCCCGGTGGAGACCTACGCCCTGGTCAGCCTCAAGGCGTACCTGGCGCCGGAGCGGCTCACGCCGGTGCTCGGCGGCGTCTCGGTGGTCGAGGTCTACGCCCGCGTGCCGCTGGGCAGGACGTCGACCGCCTCGGTACGCATCCCGGCGTTCAAGATCCCGGAGGACGTGGTGGCCGGTATGCGGCAGGTCGCCGCGCGCCGGGACACCGACGCGGCCGACTTCCAGGGGCTGGCCGGCAAGCTGACCACCGCCGACGCCGAGGAGCAGCGCCTGCGCGACACCTACCTGGGCGGTTCCGAGGTCGCGCGGGCCGAGGCCGAGGCCTACCGCAAGGGCTGCACCTGCGTGTACGCCGCGGTGGTGCGGGCGACCCCGGTGGCGCTGGACCAGAT
The DNA here is from genome assembly GCF_011297335.1 of Catellatospora methionotrophica. Classification (GTDB taxonomy): domain Bacteria; phylum Actinomycetota; class Actinomycetes; order Mycobacteriales; family Micromonosporaceae; genus Catellatospora; species Catellatospora methionotrophica. The sequence continues at coordinate 250,975 of NZ_JAAOTJ010000006.1, forward strand.
CGCGTCCCGCCCCGAGGTGCGCGCGGTCGACCCCGCGCCCGAGGTGCGCCGGCTGGACCGGGCGGTCTTCCTGCCCCCGCTGCCGGAGCAGGTGGGCCAGCTCGACCCGTCGGCCTCGCCCAGCGCCAGCGCCGCGGCCTCGCCGAGCGCGTCGCCCAGCGCGCAGCCGAGCCGCACGCCCAGCGCCGAGCCGAGCGATCCGGGCGGCGGGCCGAGCGATCCGGGCCCGGCGTCGCCGCCCGCGTCCCCGGTCGCCGAGACGAGCCCGTCGGACGACGGCCCGGCGTCGCCGCCCGCGTCCCCGGCACACGCGCCCTCGGCGGCGGCGTCCGAGGCGGGCGAGGCGGGCTGAGCGCGCGGGGGCGTCCCTCGCGGGTGTCCGCACCCTGCATCGAGTGGCGTCGTTGAGCAGGGGGAGACCCGGATCGCAAGACCTGTTCACCTCTTCTTCGCGGCAATCGGCCGCCAGGGTCTGGAGGTGTGGGTGCCAGAACACATAGGGTGGTCAAGCTGGTGTCGAGGTGCGTAGCCTGGCACACAATTGATCATCGATCACTCTGGCAGGGCGGGGAGGGCGCACACCGTGGAGCGCAACGGGCAGCGGGGCGACGGTCCCACGGCTTGGGGCCGACCCGGCGAGCTGACGCCCGCCGAGGCGACCTCACGCTGGCGGGTGCTGCTCGACCGAGCCCGCGCCGCGCCGCCCCGCGACCCGGCTGAGCCGCCGGCGGGACCGGCCACTGCCAGCCCGGCCGGTCCCGCGTACGGCGCGCCCGCCGGGCGGCTCGAGTGGCGTCCCGCGGCCCGCGCCGACGACGTCGACCACGCCGTGTCGTTGCTGCGCCGGGAGCTGGGCGGCCCCAAGGTGCTGGCGTTCGCCAATCCCAAGGGCGGCGTGCACAAGACCACCGCCACCGTGCTGGCCGCGGCGACCATCGGCAGCGTGCGCGGGCGCGGCGTGCTGGCCTGGGACGACAACGAGCTGCGCGGCACGCTCGGCCTGCGGGCGGGCAGCGCTCGGCACGCGCGCACCATCCGCCACCTGCTCAGCGACCTGCTGGAGATCGAGAACGCGCCGCTGCCCGAGCTGAAGGACCGGCTCGACGACTACCTGCGGCACGCCTCCGACGGGTCCTACGACGTGCTGGCCGGCGAGGAGAACCCGCGCTTCGCCCAGCGCCTGGATCAGCACACCGTGCGCCGGGTGCTGGACCTGCTGTGCCGCACCCACGACATCGTCTGCGTGGACACCGGCAACAATGTGGAGAGCGCCAACTGGCAGACGGTGATCCGCGCCGCCGACCAGCTCGTGATCACCACGGTGCCGCGCGAGGACGCCGCGTTCACCGCCGACTGGATGATCGACCTGCTGCACGAGGTCGGTCTCGGCAAGCTGGCCGAGAACGCGGTGACGCTGCTGTCGTGCGCCACCCCGGGCACCTCGCCGCTGCTGGAGGACCTGCGCAAGCACTTCGCCACGCGTACCCGCGCGGTGGTCGTGGTGCCCTTCGACCCGGCCCTGGAGACCGGCTCGTCGATCGAGTACGGCGCACTCCAGCAGACCACGAAGCGGGCCTGGTTGAACGCGGCCTCGGTGATGGTGGAGCCGTTCGCCCGGTGACCCCGGCCCGCTGCAGCGACCAAGTAGTCAAAGAATTGACCGGTCAACTCTTTGACTGTAGGGTCGGCTGGGTGGACAGGCATTCCTCCGCTGAGAGCGGCACCGCAGCTGACGTCCATGATCCCGCCGAGACCCCTCCGGCGGAGCAGATCAGGGCGGCTGTCGACCGCTGCCTCGACGCCGAGCGCGCGTTGAAAGAACTGCTGGTGTCCATCGATGGCAGCAAGGCGCTGACGCGTAACGAAGTCGCTCGGCTGTGTGAGCGGTGGCGGTCTCGTCCCACCGTGTTGAAGCTTCTTGCCGGCGGCAGCTCCTGGGAGGATGAGCAGAGTGAGTAGCAGTAGCCATGGGCAGTTCGTCCACCTGCACGTTCACACGGAGTACTCGATCCTCGACGGTGCCGCCCGCATCAAGAAGATGATGAAGACGGCCCGTGAGCTGGGTATGCCCGCGGTGGCGATCACCGACCACGGCAACCTGCACGGGCTGTACGAGTTCTTCAAAGAGGCGAAAGCCGCCGAGCTGACCCCGGTGCTGGGCATCGAGGCGTATCTCGCGCCCGGCGATCGCGGTGTCCGCAAGCCGGTGCGGTGGGGCACAGCCGCGCAGAAGGACGACGACGTCTCGGGTTCGGGTCGTTACACGCACGCCACGTTGTGGGCGTCGAACGCCGTGGGTCTGCGCAACCTGATCCGCCTGTCGTCCCGGGCGGCGCAGGAGGGCATGTACGGCAAGCCGCGGATGGACGCCGAGCTGCTCTCCGAGTACGCGACCGGCATCATGGCCACCACCGGATGCCCGTCGGGTGAGGTGCAGACGCGGCTGCGGCTCGGCCAGGTCGACGAGGCGATGGCGGCAGCCGGCCGCTACCGGGAGATCTTCGGCGCGGAGAACTACTTCCTCGAGCTGATGGACCACGGCCTCAGCATCGAGAAGCGGGTTCGGGACGGGCTGGTCGACATCGGCCGGAAGCTCGGCATCCGCCCGGTCGTGACCAACGACTCGCACTACGTCGTGGCCAGCGAGGCGACCTCGCACGACGCGCTGCTGTGCGTGCAGACCAACGCGCAGATCACCGACCAGAAGAGGTTCCGTTTCGACGGCACCGGCTACTACCTGAAGTCGGCGCAGGAGATGTACGCGATCGACTCCTCCGACGTCTGGCAGGAGGGCTGCGCCAACACGCTGCTCATCGCCGAGCGGGTCGACACCACCGACATGTTCAAGTACCACAACCTGATGCCGCGGTTCACCGTCCCGGACGGGCACACCGAGGCGAGCTACTTCGCCGAGCAGGTGTGGGAGGGCATGGCCCGCCGGTTCCCGGACGGGATCCCGCAGGCGCAGCGCGAGCAGGCCGAGTATGAGATCGGTGTCATCAACGACATGGGTTTCCCGGCGTACTTCCTGGTCGTGTCGGACATGATTCGGTGGGCCAAGAGCAACGGGTATCCGGTCGGTCCCGGTCGCGGCTCCGCGGCGGGCGCGATCGTCGCTTACGCCCTGGACATCACCGACCTCGATCCGCTGCCGCACGGTCTGATCTTCGAGCGGTTCCTCAATCCCGAGCGCGTCTCGATGCCCGATATCGACACCGACTTCGACGAAGCCGGCCGGGTCGCGGTGCTGGGATACCTGACCGAGAAGTACGGCGCGGACAAGGTCGCGCAGATCGCGACGTACGGCACGATCAAGGCCAAGGCCGCGCTCAAGGATGCGGCGCGAGTCCTCGGTCACCCGTTCAGCGTCGGTGACCGCATCACCAAGGCGATGCCGCCGGCCGTCATGGGCAAGGACATTCCGCTCTCGGGGATCTTCGACGAGAGCCACCCGCGCTACGTCGAGGCGGCCGAATTCCGGGCGCTGCACGACAGCGACCCGATCGTCCAGGAGGTCGTCGGGGTCGCGAAGGGCCTGGAAGGACTGGTCCGCAGCACCGGCGTGCACGCTGCCGGTGTGCTGCTGTCGTCCGAGCCGCTCATGGACCACATCCCCCTGATGGTCCGCGACGCCGACGGTGCGGTGATCACCCAGTGGGAGTATCCGGTCTGCGAGGCCGTCGGCGCTCTCAAGATGGACCTTCTCGGCCTGCGCAACCTGACGATCATCGACAACGCCGTCCGGCACATCGAAGCCACCACCGGCCAGCGCATCGACCTGCTGTCGCTGACGCTGGACGACCCGAAGGCCTACCAGCTGCTGGCCGCCGGTGACACCCTGGGCGTGTTCCAGCTCGACGGCGGGCCGATGCGGGCCCTGCTGCGGCTGATGCAGCCCGACAACTTCGAGGACATCTCCGCCGCGCTGGCGCTGTACCGGCCAGGGCCGATGGGTGCCAACTCGCACACGAACTACGCGCTGCGCAAGACCGGCCAGCAGGAAGTCGTGGCGATCCACCCCGAGCTCGCCGAACCCCTGAACGAGATCCTCGGGCCGACGCACGGCCTGATCGTGTACCAGGAGCAGGTGCAGCAGGCCGCGGTGAAGCTGGCCGGCTACAGCCTCGGCAAGGCCGACAACCTGCGTAAGGCCATGGGTAAGAAGGTCAAGGCCGTCCTTGACAAGGAGTTCGTGCCGTTCCGTGACGGCATGCGCGTCAACGGGTACAGCGACGAGGCGATCCAGACGCTGTGGGACATCCTCGTGCCGTTCGCGGACTACGCCTTCAACAAGGCGCACACCGCGTCGTACGGACTGGTGTCGTACTGGACCGCTTATCTCAAAGCCAACTACCCGGCCGAATACATGGCCGCGCTGCTGACCTCGGTCGGCGACGACAAAGACAAGATGGCGTCCTATCTCGGTGAATGTCGCCGGATGGCGTTGAAGGTGCTCCAGCCCGATGTCAACGAGTCGCTGCTGGAGTTCGCGCCCGTATCGGGCGACATCCGGTTCGGCCTCGGCGCCATCCAGAACATCGGCGCGAACGTCGTCAACGCGATCGTGCAGTCCCGCCGGGAGAAGGGCGCCTTCGTCTCCTTCGAGGACTTCCTGGCCAAGGTGCCACTGGCCGTCTGCAACAAGCGGGTGGTGGAATCGCTGATCAAGGCGGGGGCCTTCGACTCGCTCGGCCACACCCGCCGCGGGCTGCTGGGCGTGCACGAACAGGCCGTGGACGGCGTCACCGGCGTCAAGAAGCAGGAAGCCAACGGCCAGGACGACCTGTTCGGGCAGATGTTCGGCGCGTCCGACAGCGACCAGCCTGCCGCGATCAAAGTCGTCGGCCTCGACCTGGACAACATCGACTCCGTGGAGTGGGACCGCAAGACCCTGCTCGGCTTCGAGAGGGAGATGCTGGGGCTCTACGTCTCCAGCCATCCGCTCGCCGGCGCCGAGCGGGTCCTGCGTGCCAACAGCGAGATCAGCATCGCCGCCATCGAAGCCGACGAACTGCCCGACCGCCACCAGGTCGTCATCGCCGGCATCCTGACCTCGGTCCAGCACCGGGTCACCAAGCAGGGCAAGCCGTGGGCTTCCATGACACTGGAGGATCTCGACGGCAACGTCGAGGTGCTGTGCTTCCCCAAGGCGTACGAGGTGTTCCGCAGCCACCTGGCCACCGACGCGATCATCGCGGTCAAGGGCAACATCAACCGGCGCGACAGCGGCGCGGCCGTCTCGATGTCCGACATGAGCCTGATCTCCATCGGCGAAGACGACCTGGCCGAGAACCCGCCCGTGGTGCTGCACCTGTCCGCCGACCGGATCCTGAACGACGACGGGTTCCACGACCAGTTGTGCCAGATCACCCGCTCCTACCCGGGTAAGAGCCCGCTCTACGTGAACCTCAAGCATGAGCGCGGCGTCTCACGCTGGGATCTGTGCGTCCAGGTGGCGCCGTCGGTGCCCTTCATGAGCGACATCAAAGCCCTGGCCGGGCCGGGAGTCATCCGCTGACGGCGCTCGCGCCCGGGCCGTCCCGGCACCTGGCCGTCGCCTCGCGATGATCGCTGTTTCGGGTCAGAAGGTCAGGTCTGACCTCACCTTTTGACCCGAAACAGCGATCATGAAAGCGGGGAGTGCGGGGCCGGAAGTGGTTAGACCGGGATGTCGGGTTTGTGGTTGGCGGCCTGGGTGGTGCGTTTGGCGGCGGCGATGTCGGTGTCGGTGGTGACGGTGGCGGCCTGGGAGATGTTGCCGCCCATGGATTCCAGGGCGGTGCCCACCTGGCGCCAGAGGGCCAGAATGTTGGGCGCGATCTCGGCGTAGCCCTTGTCGAGGGCCTTGCCAACGTCGTCCATGCCCCAGGGTTTGGCCTGGCCGGCGGACTCGATGCTCGCGCCGGTGCCGTTGCGCAGGGCGGTCACGTCCTTGCCCGCCGCGGTCATCCGGCTGCCGGCGTCGCGGGCCAGGTCGAGGTCGAGGTGGGTGCCGTCGCCCGGAGGCCAGCTCATCGGGCGGATCGGGATGCCCTCGCTCATCGCGCGGCCCCCGGCTCGTCGCGCGGCTCCGGCCGGTAGTCCATGATGTCGTCGTGCCGCTTGAGCAGGTCGTTCATGTCATTGGTACGCAGGAACGTCACCGCCCCCGAGTCCTGCGGCATGACCTCGGCCATCAGCTGGGACACGCCCGCGCCCGCCGCGTCGGCCGCCCGCGCGACGGTCTTCGTGATCTCCTCGGCCAGCCCCGAGGCGCTGTACGAGCGCAGCGCGGCAGGCTCCAGTTCCAGCTTGACCAGCCGCCCCCGGGCATCGACGGCGACCTTGATCAGGCCGTCGCGCGACTTCTCGGTCGCCCGGTATGCCGCCAGCTTGGTCTGCAGGTCGCCCATCCCGTTGCGCAGCCGCGTGTACTGGTCGTGCACCTGCGCGAAACGTTCCCGCAGGGCCCAGTTGGCGTCGCGATCGGAGCGTTGTGCCACGGCGGCTCCTCCCCTGGTACAGCCGATGCCTGCCGACTGTAGCCGGGATCGGCACGGCGCGCCGCAACCGGGTTGGCGCGCTCTTGTCCGGATCGAGTAACTTACCCAGAGCGCCTGCGCGCCACCGGAAGTACCGTGCCCGGCACGGACCGGACCGCGCGGGAGAGCCGAACTCTGGGGAGGGTGCGGATGTCGTGGTTGCCGTCGCCGATACCGCATCCGCTGTCCTACTTCGACGCACCGGGGTGGATGAAGGAATGCCTCGACTGGGTCATCGGCATGGACTGGCCCGAAGGCGACGAGCAGGCCACCTGGGACCTTGCCGACGACTGGTACGCGGTCGCCGGTGACCTCGGCGACCCGCTGACCGAGTCCGAGCGGGCCGCCCTGGACGCCGTCGCCGCGTTCGGCGGGGCCGAGGGCAAGGTCGCCGCCGCGATCAAGGACGCCTGGGGGCAGATCGGCAGCGGCGACGAGAAATCCGCCCTGCAGGCCGCCGCGTACGTCGCGGGCGCGCTCGGCGAGATGCTCGAAGGCGGCGGCTGCGACATCCAGGGCGCGAAGCTCGAGTACTACATCGAGCTCGGCCTGCTGCTGATCGAGCTGATCGCGCTGGCCGTCGCCGCGTTCTTCACCTTCGGCGCGTCCACCGCCGCGGCCGGACCGGCCTGCATGGCGACCCGGTTCGCGATCAAGGAGATCCTCAAGCGGCTGCTCAGGTCCCTGATCGAGCGCGGCATCAAGCGCGCTCTCAAGGACAAGCTCAAGGACCTCGGCAAGGACTTCGGCAAGAAGCTCGGCAAGTGGGCGATCAAGGCCGGCAAAGAGGGCCTGGACGAGATGAAGGAGGAGCTGCTCACCCAGGGCGCCATCCAGACGTACCAGACCGCCACCGGCCGCCGCGACGGCCTCGACCTCGGCGACCTCGCCATGGCCGGCTGGGCGGGCTTCGCCGGTGGCGCGGCCAGCACCCTGGCCGGCGGCCACAACGGCGGCTTCGTCAGCAAGGTCTCCCACGGCGTACGCGGGGAGGTGCTCGGCGACGTCGGCGGCTCACTGGCCACGGGGCAGATGCCCGACGCCGGCAACCTGGGCATGGCGGCCACCTCGGGCGCCCGCTCCAGCGTCACCAGTCACCTGACCGGCGAGCTCAACAACATGACGAACAACATCGTCAGCAACCTCGCCGGGACAGGGTTCGACGGAGACCCCAGCACGAACATCACCACCGCCGCGGCGGCCACGGCGGCCGGAGCGGGCGGCGGCTCGGACGGCCCGCACGGCGGGAACACGGGTTCCGGCGGCGGTGGCAACGGCGGCTCGGGCGGTGGCAACGGCGGCGCCGGTGGCGGTTCGGGCAGTGGCAACGGCGGTTCCGGTGGGTCCACGGGAGGCAACGGCGGGCTCGCCGGTATCACGCCTCCCGAAACGGGACCGGCTCCGGCAGCTTCCGCCCCGGCTCCCTTCGCGAACATCCCCGCGCAGGCCAACAACACCGTGATCGCACCGGCCGTGGCCGCAGCGCCGCAGAGCATGGCCGCTCCCGCCGCCGCTCCCGCCGCGACGGCCCCCGCATCCGGCCTGGCCGGGACGTCGGCCGCCCCGTCGGCTCCGTCCGTCGCCACCTCGGCCTCGGCTTCGGTGTCGTCCGGCTCCGGCGGCCTGTCCGGCACGGCCTCCGGTAGCGCCACCACGACGGCAGGCGGCGGCTCGACCAGCACGGCCTCCGGCGGTACCGGCTCCAGCGGTCCGTCCACGTCCACCTCCGCGTCGAGTAGCACCACGGGTTCTGGCAGCACCTCCGCGTCGAGCAGCACCACCGGTTCGAGTACGACCACCGGTGCGAACTCGACCAGCGGCAATCCGGCCACCGGCGCGCGGCCGACCGGCGGCATCGCGACCGGCCCGTCGACGCAGGCGAGCCTGGCCGCGCAGACCGGCACACCCGCCCAGGCCGGGCCCTCTGCCCAGAGCAGTACCTTGACGACAACGCCGTCCGTGCAGACCAATGCCTCCGCGACCACCCCGTCGGCCCAGACGAACGCCTCCGTGACGGCACCGTCCACACAGACGAATCCCGCCACGACGGCACCGTCCGCGCAGGCGAACACCAACGCGCAGACGCCGTCCCCGCAGACCGGGCCCACGGTCCAGGCGAGCACCAGCGCGCAGACCGGCTCGACGAACCAGGCGAACACCTCTACCACCGCCACCGGCCCGCAGGGCACGACGTCTACCGGCACGCAGAGCCCCACGACGCAGAGCCCCACGACGGCCCAGAGCCCGACGACCAATCAAAACCCGGCCGCCACCTCGCAGAACCCGGCCGCGCAGCAGGTCCAGGCCACCTCGCCGCAGGGTCCGTCGACCCATCAGCAGGCCAATCCGGCCCAGCAGACGCCGGGCGAGCAGGCCCGCCCGCAGCCGGCCCCGGCCCAGCAGACCGACGCGGTGACGCCCGCGGTCGCCGTCGTGCCCGGCGCGGACCCGCGTGGCCCCGGCCCGGGTGCCGACAGCAGGCCACCGGCCGCCGACGGGCGGCGGGACGGCGAGCGCAGCCGGGCCGAGGCGCGTCGCTGGAGCGACGCGTACCACGGCGGGCTGCGCGCGCAGCGGCGCGAGATCCTGGCCTCGATGGGCCGCCCCGGCGCGCTGGCCGCGGCCGCCTGGGACGCGCTGAACCGCCACGACGGCGCGGACTTCACCCGAGGCGGCGTCACCACCGACGACACGTCGGCGCTGACCGGCACCGACTCCCCGCCGTCGGTCGACGCGACGCGCCGCTACGACCAGCGCGGCGGCTACCGGCCGGTGCTCACCCAGCACCAGCTCGACCTGGAGAACGCCGTCCCGCGCGACGAGAACGGCCGACCGGTGCAGTTCCCGCCGCTGCGCTCGGGCTGGCTGCGCTTCGCCAACGACGGCGGGCCGCAGGCCGACCCGACCCGTGCGGTGAACTGCGTCGACGTGCTGCTCTCGGTAGCCGACACGTGGCTGCACGGGCGTCCGCGCTGCGCCGCCGCGCGTACCCTCGACGGGTTTGCCAGCGGAAACCCGGACCAACCGGCCGGGCCGGAACCGCGCGGGCCGCACCGTATCGAGGACTTCTTCGGCGGGCGGCTGCAGCAGCTGTGCCCGGACACCCGTGGCCTGGACTCCCAGGCGGCCCGCCAGACCGTGGACGCGTCCTACGCCCGCCTGGCCGACCAGCTGCGCCAGGCCGGTCCGGGTGCGATGGCGGTGGTCATCCACCACTCGACCGACGGCACCGCGCACACCTGGCCGGTCTTCAACGACGGCGGCGTCATCATGTACGCCGACCCGCAGCAGCCGCCCGGCACACCGACCACCAACCCGCCCTACACCAGCGGCATCATCCAGATGGACGCCATGGTCATCGGACCGGACGGCGAGCAGTCCGTGATGGACGGCGCACCCACCGGAGCCTGGTCGCAGTACCAGGGCCAGCCCGATCCGGCGGCCGCACCGGCCGGGGTCCACGCGACACAGCTCGACGCGGACATGCAGCGCCCACTCACCGACCAGGAGCTCGAAGACCTCGGTGTCGGCGAGGCCACGATGGCCGACCTGGGCTACCCGGACCCGTCGGTGCTCAGCGACGCCGAGCGGGCACGGCTGGTGGCCCTACTGCCGCAGACAGCGGTGGTGCCAACGCAGGATGTCCGATTCACGCAACGCTCGGTCAGCCCGACCAGCGGCGACCTGACCATGGACCAGTTCGCCGCGCTGATGGCGGAGACCGGGTGGCAGGGTGGCCCGGCGCACGTCATCGCCTGGGGCGACGGATCACTGGACAGCATGGACAACCGCCGGATGCGGGCAGCGCGACTGGCCGGGCTCGACACCGTCCCGGTGTGCGTGCACCGCCCAGACGAGCCGCTGAGCAGCCTGCCCGAGAGCGAGGATCCAGAGCGGGTCAAGTACCGCCGTGCGCTCACGGTCGAGATCCGCATGGTGGATGGCCGACTGGTGGTCGGCGGTGACCGGGGAGAAGTGGTTCATCCGAGGGGCACGGTGCCGACGACCTTCGGCGAGGCCGCTCTATTCCGCGCCGCTGAGCAACGCAGTCTGCTGCCTGGACGTCTGTACGGCGCTGACACAGTCCCCGTGACCATCGGCAAGCCGCCGGGGCCCGATGAGGTGGTCGACGATCTCAATCCGGCGGAGCGCAAGGTTCTCACCGACCTTCACGCCGCTGCGGAGGCGACTGCTGACGGCATTCTCGCGGACATCGAGGGCATCGTCGATGGGTTCAACGCGGACGCCGACCTCTCCCGTGACGGGACGCTGCAGATCGAAGGGGCCGACGCACGGGTCAAGAAGCTAGAGTCACTGATCCGCAAGTATCTCGTCGAAGGTGACGAGATCGGTGCCGTGAGATTCGCTGAAGACGTCAACGACGTTGTGCGCTTCATGGTGCGGCTGCCGGACGGCGCGGGTTACCGCGCAGGGTTCGACGCGATCAGGGAAGGCCTGGAGCAGCGTGGTTACCAGCTGACCGACATCAAGAACTTCTTCCGCCCGGGTAACCGCTTCCTCGGGCTGAACGTGACCTTCCGCAGTGCGGACGGGCAACTGTTCGAGGTGCAGTTCCCCACCGAGGCGTCCCAGCGTGCGTGGGGACTGACCCACGATGCGTATGAGGTGCTGAGACGCGCCGGTCACGTGGACGAGAACGGCGAACTCCAGGACGCCGAACTACCCGCGCGACGAGTGCATGCCCTGCTGTCGATGCTGGGTGTGAACGAGGAACTAGGCCTCGGCGAGGTGCCGCCGGGCATCGACGAGATCGCCGCGCCCCCACGCGGGGAGCCTGTCGGCTCCAAAGACACCGGCCTCGCCGCCTGGATCACCAAGAACGCCGACATATGGGCGCAGTACCGCGAGTGGTTGGATGATCAGCAGACGTCCTTCGGCGGATTCGGCGACATTCTCGCGGAGTTCGGCATTGACCCTGCCGACGTGCCCATCACGCCGGAAATCGCGGAGAAACTGGAGCAGATCGATGGTGAGGTACTACGCCTTCTACTCGGCGAACACGTCGAAACCTCCGCCGGGGATCTTCGTGACCCACGGGGGAGTGGACGCGATGCTGTGGAGCCACCGGCAGCAGGCCTGGGTGTACGACCCGGGGAAGGTGGCCTACCTGATGGATCACCACGAGTACGTGGACCGGTCGGTGGAGATCACGAGGGAGCAGGCCGAGGAGCTGACCCTGCGGATAACGGAGGGGAAAGAGGCGCTTCCCGACGAGGAGACGATTCTCTGGATCTTCCAGTGGAAGGGCGCTCCGCCGCAGGACGAGGACTGACGGACTCAGCATCGTCCGAGGCTCCGTCGAATCTTGCTGGTCCGAGCGATGCGTCTGGAACTTCTGAAGGCGCGGAGAGGTCGGAACGGGCGGATGGTGAAGTACTACGCGTTCTACGCGGTGGACAAGTCGAGACCTCCGGCGAGGGGGATCATCGTGACTCACGGCGGGGTGGACGCGATGCTGTGGGACCACCGGCAGAAGGCGTGGGTGTACGACCCGACGACGGTGGCATACGTGATGGATCACCACGAGTACGTGGACCGCACGGAGGAAATCCCGAGGGAGCAGGCCGAGGAGCTGACCCTGCGGATCACGAAGGGGATGGAGGCGCTTCCCGACGAGGAGACGATTCTCTGGATCTTCCAGTGGAAGGGCGCCCCGCCCCAGGACGAGGACTGACGGATCCGGCCGATCCCGACTCCCCGGCCGATCCCGATTCCCCGGCCGGACCGGGGCAGCCGCCGTCGCCGCCGGAGCCCGGTGGGCGATTCTTCGAGCCCCGCCCCGACGCCGAGCTGTCGGCGTACGAGACCGCGATGCTCGACGACGTCCACGAGCGGGCGCTCGCCGCCTCCGAGACCGCGCTGACCGACCTGCGCCGGGTGACCGCGTCGGTCGAGCGGGCGCTCGGGCTGCCCGAGGGCTCCCTGCCGCTGCGCGACCCCGAGCACCGCGCCAAGAGCCGCGCGTCGCTGGAGCGCAAGTATCTGGCCGAGGGCCGGATCGGTGGACCGGAGCAGTTCGCTGCGACGGTGAACGACTCGGTGCGCTTCTCGGTGCAGCTGCCCGACGGTGCGGCGTACCGGCCCGCGCTGGACGCGGTGATCGCGCAGCTGGAGGCGGCGGGTTACGAGCTGGAGGGCACGCCGAAGAACTTCTGGCGGGCGGGCAACCGGTTCTACGGCACCAACACGACGTTCCGCGCGCCCGACGGCACCCTGGTCGAGGTGCAGTTCCCGACGCAGCTGTCGTACGAGCTGTGGCACGCGACGCACGTCGAGTACGAGGTGATGCGTGACGTCGACGCGGAGCCCGAGCAGCGTATCCGGGCCCTGCTGCGCATGCTGGAGGTCAATCGCGCGGCCGGGATGCTGGATGCGATCCCGCCGGGCATGGTCGGCGACGACGCCAAGGACGCGAGCCTCGCGAAATGGATCAGCGACAACCCGGAGGTCTGGGCCGCATTCACTCAACAGCTGGAGGCGCAGGGCCTGACGCCCGGCGACGTGATCGCCGAATACGATCTGACGCCTGACGACTTCCCGGTCACCCCGAAGGTCGCCGCCCGCCTGGAGGAGCTCGATGTTGTACTACAAGGCCATCTACCGCAAGGACATCGAGGACTTCCCGGACCAGGAGCCGACGGGCCTGATCATCTCCGGGCCGGGTCACCGGGAGCACATGATCTGGGACCATCGGGCCCAGAGCTGGCGGTACGACCCGCAGACGGCGGGGTACATCCTGAGCCGGGAGGACTACGACTTCCGACGCAGGCCGGTGACCCGAGCGGAAGCCGAGCGGATCGCGACGCAGATCACGAAGGGGATCGACCCGCTCCCGAGCGAGGAGGAGATCCTCGAGGCGTTCCGGGAGTCGCACCGTCGCCGCGCAGCGGGGACGCTGGACTAGACACCACGGGTCCGGCCGAGCCGGCCTCCGGGGTGGACCCTGACCTGGAAGCCGAGGATGCTGCGCTACTTCGCCCTCTATCTGAGGGATCTCGAGTTCCACCCGCAGCAGGAACCGACGGGTCTGATCGTCAAGGGCCCGGGGACCCGGGAGGCGCTGATGTACGACCACCGAGCGGGGGGCTGGCGGTATCGCCCGGACGCGGTCTCGGAGATCATGAACAGTCTGAGCTGGGACGACCGGCGTCGACCGGTGGACCGGAGCTCGGCGGAGCGGATCGCGCTGGCGATCTCGCGGGGGACCGGCCCGCTGCCGAGCGAGCCGCAGATCGAGGAGATCTTCGCGGAGTCGCACCGTCGCCGCGCCCAGGAGACGCAGCCCTAACCGGGGACGCGGCCCTGGCCGCCGACCCGGCGACCGCTGCGGACCCGCAGTCCCCGCCGGTGCCGGGCAGCACGCCGCCAGGCCCGGTCGGCATGGACCCGTCGGACCCGAACCACCCGCAGTGGCCCTACCGGGCGGGCCTGCAGACCCGGCGCATGTCGCTGGAGCTGCAGCGGCGTCAGCGGGAGGCGGACGCGCTGGCGGCCGAGGCGGCCAAGCACCTCGCCGAGATGCACAAGTACCGGTCGTGGGCGCAGTTCTACGCCGAGCAGCAGCCCGACGCCGAGCAGGCGAAGCTGTGCCAGGAGTGGGCGGACAAGCACCAGCAGTGGGCCGGTGAGTGGGGTGCGCTGTCCAAGGCCGCGTACAACGGGACGTACACGGCTAACCCGGCGACGACGGTGGACGACGACACGGCGTGGGTCGCGGTCAACACCGACGACGGCGCGCTCCAGGTCGACGTGCCCGCTGCCGACGGGCGGCCCTACCTGTACCGGGGCGGTCTGCGCCCGCCGTTGCAGCAGCACCAGGACGACCTGGCGGCGGCGATGCCGCGTACGCCCGACGGTCAGTTGCAGATGAACCCGGACCCGCGGGTCGGCACCTGGTTCGGGCTGGCCAACGACGGCGGGCCGGAGCTGGACCCGAGCCGCGGCGTCAACTGCGTCGACTGCATGATCTCCGCGTGGCGCACCTGGCGGGGCCGCCCGCAGGTGTCCGCGCCGAGAACCTTCGACGAGTATGCGGGAACCGACGTCAACGCGGTCACCGGCGGTGAGGCCGGCGGCATGGGCCGGGTCGCCGCAGCGGTCGGCGGGACCTGGCAGACGGTGTTCCCGAACATGTCGCAGAGTCCGGCCACGCAGGCCCAGCAGTGGTCCGACTGGGGTTTCGCGTCGATCACGCACGAGCTGACCGAGGCCGGTCACGGCGCGGCGATGTTCATCGTGACCGAGTGGCAGGCGGGCACGTCGCACGCCTGGCTGGCGGTCAACCAGAACGGCACCATCCTGTTCCTGGACCCGCAGACGCGCCAGGTCGCCGAGAACGTGTCGATGTACGGCCACACCGGCGACCCGTCGAACAACGGCAACGTCGTCGGCATGTACGCGATGATGCTCGACCCGGACGGCGATCCGCAGCCGATGAGCTCCCTCGCGCAGACCACCTGGGGCGCGGCGGAACTGGCCCAGCAGCAGCAACAGCAGCAGCCGTCCCCGGCTCCCGACCCGGAGCCGGAGCCTGCGCCGCAACCGGCCCCCGAGCCCGGCCCGGTGGCCGACAGCGGGCCTTCGGCGCTGCCCGACCCCGGCGGGCGGCCGACCCTGCCGAACCCGCCGCCGGGTGCCGAGGGCCACCACATCGGCGGCGAGCAGAACGAGGGCGAAGCGGTCGCGCTGTACGCCGACATCCGGGCCATGACCGACGACGTGCAGCGCATCGCGGCCAACCAGGGCATCCCGGAGGACGTCGTCGCCCGTGCCCGGCGCAACCTGTTCCTGCAGGTGCACGCGGACGTGGCGACCGGCACCGACCAGCTGGAGACGGGCCTGTTCACGGCGATCCTGAACATCGGGATGGACTGGCAGGCCGCGTACGACGGCCCGCTGGAGGGCGCCGACCTGGAGCGTTTCCGGCGCACGCTGGCGCACGAGTACGTCGAGTCGGTGCTGATGGAGCGGCATGGCATGGCCTACCGGCCGTCGGACTTCGACTACTGGGAGAACAACGAGTGGGAGTACCCGACCGCGACGCCGGAGCACTTCGCGGCGCATGACGTGGCTCCCTCGCAGGGGCGGCGCTGGCCGTTCGGTCACTACCATGACATGGGGCTGGAGGAGCCGGACGTCGAGATCGCGCCGGATCTGAGCAACCTGGAACACGTCGTCGACGAGATCATGCGGAGGTTGAGGCACGAATGAGTGCGGACGAACGGACACGCGCGCTCGCGGACCGCCTCGCCCGGGTCGAGTGGCTCGACGACGACGAGCGCGCGCCCTCGCGGGCGAGGCTGATGTCGGAGTACCTGCGCCGGGCGGCGCTGTGGGCGCAGCGGCTGGACGCCGCGAGGTCCTGGCCGTTCTTCGACGTCGCGCAGCTGGCCGCACCGGGCACGCGGGCCGATCCCGAGCTGGTGCGGGAGGTGTACGCGCAGGTCGCCGCGCGGGGCGCGAACCACCTGGACCGGCGGCTGTGCGAGTACGCGCTGCACTTCGCGGCGGCGCAGCCGGGGTCCGAGCTGCCGGACCCGTTCGCGCCGCTGGTCGAGCTGTTCGAGCGCGGCGGGCAGTTCCAGCAGGAGGCGGGGCTGATCTATTTCGGCCCGATGGGCGTGAAGCTCGGCTCGTTCGCCGACCACCTGAACGCGGAGCCGTTCGACACCGCACCGGCGGCGCTCGATGCCCTGGACGCGGCGTGGCAGGCCCGGCGCGAGGAGATGCGGCGGCGGGTGCGCGCGGGCCGTCCGCAGCAGGGCGGCTGACGGGCCGGACCGGGCGAAGTCATAGGATCATCGGTCTACATTGGACACGTTTTCCGGGACCGCCCCTGGCCGTGGCAGGGTGATACCCGGTCCGCGCCCAGCGCGGGCCGGATCATGCAGGGAGGGACTCCGATGACCGTCACCGTTCAGGACGCGCAGCGGGTAGCCGAGCAGCTGGCCCGGGGGGCGGGCGGCTCGCACCGGCCGTACGTGGCCGAGTTCCCTGAGTGCTTCATCGTGTGGACGCTGCCCGAGGGTGACGGGCCGCCGGAGCCGGGCGCGGGCGCGCGGCTGGTCATCGACCGGCAGGACGCGCGGGTGAGCACGTACCCGTCGGTGCCGCTGGAGCAGGTGCGGCGGCTGCACCTGCAGCACCGGGCGGAGCGGGCGCCCGCGGCCCCGGTCACCGCGGATCCGGCGGCGGCGCTGCGGCGGCTCGGCGGCGGCTTCGCGCCCGGCGTGACGGTGCGCATGGTGCCCGGCGACGGGCTGCCGCGCGAGGCCACCGGGGCCAAGGGCGACCAGGAACTCAACCACCACCCGCTGGTGGTCAAGTGGCTGGCGGTGCAGTCCCCGGGGTCGCTGGTGCGCGGCACCCGGCGGCACGCGGAGCTGGTCGTGCTGTCGGACTGGCTGCACGAGCTGGAGCACGCGGCCGCCTCGCGCGGCGAGCCGGGCCTGACCATCGGGCAGGTGCGCAGCGCCGCCCAGCAGGTGCAGGAGCTGCGGCTCACCCTGATCCGCGACCCGGGCGACCCGCTGGCGGGCACCCCGGCCGGGCCGTGTGACACCTGCCTGGCCGCGTGGATCCACTTCGGGCTCGCGCCCGCCTCCGCCGCGGTCGGGCCGGTCGAGCCGGTCGCGCCGCCGACGGGCATCCCGGGCCCGCTGGCCGGGCTGGCCCCGGACGTCGCGGCGACGCTGGCCGCGGGCGGCTGGGACGTGCCGCTGAAACTCGACGGGCGCATCGTGTCGGCGACCGAGTGGGCCGAGCTGTCCGTACGGGCGCTGGGGGAGTACGGCCACCCGCCGCTGGAGCCGCTGCGGGCCGCGATCGAGAAGTTCCCGTACCTGGTGTCGGTGCGCCGCGGGCCGGGCGTGGCGCACTGGGTGCGGCCGTTCGAGCTGGGCGGCGACCTGGTCGGCGCGACGGCGGCCTCGCTGGCCGACTTCGGCGCGGTGATCGGCACCGAGCTGGCCCCGATCGGGGCGGAGCAGGCCGGTGACGCGATCATCGCGGTGGACGCGAACGGCCAGGTGTGGGTCCTCGACCAGGCCGGGGAGTGGTACGCCGGGCCGGATCTGGACACCGCCTTCGTCGTCCTGCTCCAGGGCCACCCGATGCCGCGTGTGCGCGACGACGGCACCCTGGAGCCCCCTGCCTGATCACCAGGTGCCGGTGGCCCGCACCCGTGGTGTGGAACGGCCGATGAGCAGGGTCTGCACGGCGTCGTCGAGGGTGGGGCCGAGATACCAGGCTCCGGCGTGGTCGACGGCGAACACGCGGTGGCGCTCGTCGACGGCGATGATCGAGTGCAGGCCGCCGGCCTCGCCGCCGATCGGGAACAGCGGTGCGCCGAGGCGTTCGGCGAGATCGCCGAGGGTGTCGGCGGTCTGCTCGCGGGTCCACTCGTCGAGGGTGAACGACTCCACCCGCTGCGCCGCGCCGGGCTGGCTCTGCAGCACCGGGTGGAACGGCGCGTACGGCTCCAGCAGGTCGATCAGGAACGGCAGCGCGGGCAGGCGGTGGCGTACGCCGGGCACGGCGATCGTGGCGGCCACCGCCTCGGCGGTGATCGAGCGCAGCGCCGCCCGGCCGACCGCGTTCCGCTGCGGCGGCTCCGGGCGGACCAGGTCCCGGGGCAGCTCACCGGGCAGGCCCAGGGACACCAGCACGGTGCCGCAGGTGTGGCAGGCGGCGGCGGGCGCGGGGTTGTCCGAGGCGGTGCCCTCGCGCAGCAGGTGCAGCCGCAGGGTGGCCCCGGCGAGCTGGCGCGCGGCCCAGGCGGTGTCGGTGTGCTCCGCGCCGCCGAGCTCGAACAGGGCCTTGGACACGACGATCAGGTCGGGGTGGCGGTGCGCGCCGCGGGTGCGCCCGGCGGGCGGGATCGCGGCCAGCGCCCGCATGACGGCCGGGTGGTGCACCGGCTCGGTGTCGGCGGTGTGCCCGAGCGCCTGGAACGTCCGCCCGACCACCTCCAGGGTGGCCACCACCTGCGGGAGCGCGGGCGTGGCGGGGCCGCCGAGGCGGGCGAGCTGCGCCGCGAGGGCGTTCGCGCGCCGGGCCTGCTCGTCGGCGGGCAGCCGGGGCGGCCCGAACGGCGACGACGTCACCACGGCGTTCGGCGGGGGCGGGCCGGGGGTCAGCGAGAGCGGGTCGGCCACCGACGTCGTGGGCGGCAGCGGGGGCATCGGCGGGGGCATCGTGCCGACCGCGCCGGGCGGCGGGGTGGGCAGGGGCATCGCCGGGTACGCGGCCTGGGCGGCCGGCCCGGGGCCGGTGTACCGGCTCATGGCGACCTGGGGCGGCAGGCCGGGCACGACGGTGAGCGCGCCGGTGTCGCGGTCGATGATCACGGTCTCGCCGCTGCCGGGCTCGGGGACCGGGCCGCCCGCCTGGCGCGGGGACCAGACGACCCAGCCGCCGGGGAACGCGGTGAGCCGCGGCTCGCACGCGTAGCCGCGGCGCAGGGTCTCGGTGACGGCCCAGTGCCGCGCGATCTCCTTCAGCCGTTCCTGTGAAATCATTGCGGCTCCCGCGTTCGGCGATCGGTCTGGACAACTTATCGCAGCAGGGCACGAAGGGATGTATCCCGCCCATCGGTGCCCGGGGCGCGGACCCGGCCACGCTGAGGGGACTACGGTTCGAACATGCTTTCCGACGACACACACCCGTACCAGGGACCCATCGAGCCGGTGCGGCCCGCGACGGGCGGCCGCGGTGCGGACGTGCTCTGGGCGCTGGTCCTGGCGGCCGTGATCGGGGTGCTCGGGCTCGGGCTGGGGCTGCTGTGGCACGCGGTCGCGCCGACGCTGCCGCTGCGCATCGTCGAGGGTGGCGCGGCCTACACCTCGCCCGAGCCGGAGCAGCTGGCCGCCGCCGAGGGCTGGTTCGTGCTGCTCGGCCTGGGGTTCGGGCTGCTGTGCGCGATCGGCGCCTGGGTGCTGCTGCCCGCCCGCCGGGGGCCGATCCAGCTCGCCGGGCTGCTGGTGGGCACCCTGATCGCGGGCTGGGCGGCGTGGTGGCTGGGCCACGACATCGGGCTGGCCGCCTACCAGGACAAGCTGGCCAACGCGCCGGTGGACACGCTGATCCAGAAGCCGGTGGACCTGCGCGCGGTGAAGAAGCTGACCTTCTTCCCGTACGCGATAGGGGGTGTCCTGCTCATCCCTGCCCTCGGCGCGGTGGTCACCTACGCGCTGGCCGCGGCCTGGTCGCGGTGGCCCTCGCTGCGCCGTCACGAGGACGAGCAGGAGTGGGCCCGCTACGACGACGATCAGTTCATCGCGGGCGCGGGTCCGAGCTGAGACAGCTGCGCCGGCACGGCCCGGACCTCGCGCAGCAGCGCGGTCTCGCGGGCCAGCATGGTCAGCTCGTGGCGCAGGCGGGTCGCCGGGTCAGGCGCGGACAGCAGCTGCTGGCGGTCGCCGACGGTCAGTGACGCGCTGGCCGCGACCAGGTTCGACAGCACCGTCGGGTCGTCGGGCAGCTGGTCGTCCGGCCCGCCGCGCAGCACCCCCAGGTATTCGCGGAACGCAGCCAGCACCCGGGGCGCGAGCTGGTCGGCCAGCGCGTCCGGGGCCGGATCGGGCAGCCACTCCACCCCGACCACCGGGTACGGGTGCGGGCTGGGCACGAACCCGGTGATCCGGAACCGGCGCGCGCCGACGGTGACGATGTCGAACTTGCCGTCGGGCAGTTCGGTGATCTGCCGCAGCTGCGCCACGCAGCCGACCTCGTGCACCACCACCTCGGACGTGGCGACGCCGTCGTTGGGCGGGGGCATCACCTCCAGGCCGCGTTCGATGGCGACCACGCCGAACTCGCGCGGCGTGCCGTCGGGCAGCTCCATCAGATTGCGCATCAGCGTGCGCCAGCGCTCCTCGAAGATGTGCAGCGGCAGCACCAGGCCGGGGAACAGCACCGTGCCCAGCGGGAACAGCGGCAGCGTCCCGGTCATGGGCAGAGCCTAGCGCCGCAGGGCGTCAACGGGGGTAGCCCGGCCCCCGCGACGTAGTGGGCGGGGTCACTTTCCCAGTGCCTGGGCGCGCGCGCCGGCGCGCGCGGGTGCGCCAGTAGACTTTGGGAGGTGTTGACCCGTATCGACCTGCGTGGACGTGACATCGATCCGCGTAACCTGCTGCCCCGTGCCCAGATCGACGTCAGCCAGGCGGTGGAGCAGATCCGCCCGCTGGTCGACGGGGTGCGCGAGCATGGCGTCGAGGCGGTCAAGGAAGCGACGCATCGGCTCGACGGGGTGGACCTGGCCGCGTTGCGGGTGCCCGCGGAAGCGATCAAGGAAGCCGAGCAGGCCCTCGAACCGGAGGTGCGCGCCGCGCTGCTGGAAGTGATCGCGCGTACCCGCAAGGTGCACGCCGACCAGCGCCGCGCCGACCACACCACCCAGGTCGTGCCCGGCGGCACGGTCACCGAGCGCTGGCTGCCCGTCTCCCGGGTCGGCCTCTACGTGCCCGGCGGCCTGGCCGTCTACCCGTCGACCGTGGTCATGAACGTGGTCCCCGCGCAGGCAGCGGGCGTGCCGAGCCTGGTCGTCACCAGCCCGCCGCAGAAGGCTACCGGGCTGCCCGACGCGCGGGTGCTGGCCGCCTGCGCGCTGCTGGGCGTCGACGAGGTGTACGCCGTCGGTGGCGCGCAGGCCGTGGCGATGCTCGCCTACGGCACCCGTGGCACCGCCGACCCGGAGCGCGAACTGCCCGCGCACGACGACTGCGCGCCCGTCGACCTGATCACCGGCCCCGGCAACCTGTGGGTGACCGCCGCCAAGCGCCTGGTGCGCGGCGTGGTCGGCATCGACGCCGAGGCGGGCCCGACCGAGATCGCGATCCTCGCCGACGACACCGCCGACCCGGCGCACGTCGCGGCCGACCTGATCAGCCAGGCCGAGCACGACCCGATGGCGGCCAGCGTGCTGGTCACCGACTCGCCCGCACTCGCCGACGCGGTCGACGCGGAGCTGGCCGTGCGGGTGGCCCGCACCAGGCACAGCGAGCGGGTGACGACGGCGCTGAGCGGTCGCCAGTCGGCCACGGTGCTGGTCGGCGACCTGGCGCAGGGGCTGCGGGTGGTGGACGCGTACGCCGCCGAGCACCTGGAGATCCAGACCCGCGACGCGCGGGACTGGGCGATGCGGGTGCGCAACGCCGGGGCGATCTTCGTGGGGGCGTACGCGCCGGTGTCGCTCGGCGACTACTGCGCCGGTTCCAACCACGTGCTGCCGACGGCGGGCTGCGCCCGGCACAGCTCGGGGCTGTCCGTGCAGTCGTTCCTGCGCGGCATCCACGTCGTGGAGTACACGGCCGACGCGCTGCGCGACGTCGCGCACCACGTGGTGGCGCTGGCCGACGCCGAGGACCTGCCCGCGCACGGCGAGGCCGTGACCGCGCGATTCGAGAGTGGTGCGGCATGAGCGAGTGGGTGCAGGAATTGCTGCGTGAAGACCTGCGCGGCAGACACGCGTACGGCGCGCCGCAGCTGGACGTGCCGGTGCGGCTGAACACCAACGAGAACTCGTACGCGCTGCCCGACGAGGTCGTGCGGGCCGTCAGCCGGGCGATCACCGGGGAGATCGCGGACCTGAACCGCTACCCCGACCGCGACGCCGTGAAGCTGCGCGCCGACCTGGCCGCCTACTGCGGGCACGGGCTGACCGCCGAGCAGCTGTGGGCCGCCAACGGCTCCAACGAGGTGCAGCAGCAGCTGTTCCAGGCGTACGCCGGGCCGGGCCGCACGGTGCTGGGCTTCGGACCGGCGTACTCGATGCACCCGCTGCTGGCCGTCGGCACCGCCACCACCTGGGTCGACGGCCGTCGCGACGGCGACTTCGGGCTGACCGCCGAGCACGCGGTCGCGCAGGTCCGGGCACACCGGCCCGCGCTGACGCTGCTGTGCTCGCCGAACAACCCGACCGGCACCGCGCTCGACTTCGCCGTGATCGAGGCGGTGCTCGCCGAGTCGACCGGCCTGGTCGTCGTCGACGAGGCGTACGCCGAGTTCCGCCGCCCCGGCACGCCCAGCGCGCTGGAGCTGCTCGACCGGCACCCGCGCCTGGTGGTCAGCCGCACCATGAGCAAGGCGTTCGCCTTCGCGGGCGCGCGCGTCGGCTACCTCGCCGCGCACCCGGCCGTGATCGAGGGAGTGCAGCTGGTACGCCTGCCGTACCACCTGTCCTCGCTCACCCAGGCCGCCGCCCGCGCCGCGCTCGCGCACGCGGACGTGCTGCTGGGCACCGTCGAGGCGATCAAGACGCAGCGCGACCGGATCGTGGCGGAGCTGCGTACGGACGGCTGGACCGTGGCCGACTCGGACGCGAACTTCGTCCTGTTCGGACGGTTCGACGACCAGAAGAGCGCCTGGCAGACCCTGCTCGACCAGGGCGTCCTGGTCCGGGACGTGGGCCTGCCGGGCTGGTTGCGGGTCACCGCGGGCACCGAGGACGAGACCTCCGCCTTCCTGGCGGCTATGAAGGAGCTGAGGGCATGAGGACCGGACGCGTGGAGCGGGTCACCAAGGAGACAAAGGTCCTCGTCGAGATCGACCTCGACGGCACGGGCCGGGCCGAGATCTCCACCGGCGTCGGCTTCTTCGACCACATGCTGAACCAGATCGCCCGGCACGGCGGCTTCGACCTGACCGTGCGCACCGAGGGCGACCTCGAGATCGACGCGCACCACACCATGGAGGACACCGCGCTCGCGCTCGGCGAGGCGTTCGCGCAGGCCCTGGGCGACAAGGCGGGCATCCGGCGGTACGGCGACGCGGTCGTGCCGATGGACGAGGTGCTGGTGCAGGCCGCGGTCGACCTGTCGGGGCGGCCGTACGTCGTCCACGACGAGCCGGAGAACATCGCCGACTACATCAACCCGGGCAGCGGGCCCGTCTACCCGACGTCGATGACACGGCACATCTTCGAGTCGTTCGGGCAGACCGCCCGGATCACGCTGCACGTGTCGGTGCTGCGGGCCTCGCGCCCCGGGCAGAAGCCCGACGCGCACCACGTCATCGAGGGCCAGTTCAAGGCGCTGGCCCGCGCGCTGCGTACCGCCGTGGAGATCGACCCGCGCAGCGCGGGCGCGGTCCCGAGCACGAAGGGTGTGCTGTGAGCGAGCGCGGCGGGGTGAAGGCATGAGCCCGCAGGTGACGGTGCTCGACTACGGGTCGGGCAACCTGCGCTCGGCGCAGCGGGCGCTGGAGGCGGCGGGCGCGGACGTGGTCGTGACCGACGACCTGGCCGCCGCCGCACGAGCCGACGGGCTCGTCGTGCCGGGCGTGGGCGCGTTCGCCGCGTGCATGGCGGGCATCGAGGCCGCGCAGGCCGGGCCGGTGATCGCCGACCGGGTCATGGCGGGCCGGCCGGTGCTCGGCATCTGCGTCGGCGCGCAGATCATGTTCGACTCCGGCGACGAGCACGGCGTGGTCACCAAGGGCCTGGGCCTGCTGCCCGGCGCGGTGACCCGGCTGGCCGCGCGCCGGGTGCCGCACATGGGCTGGAACCTGCTCGACGCGCCCGCCGACTCGGCGCTGTTCACCGGCGTCGAGGCGGACGCGCGGTGCTACTTCGTGCACTCGTACGCCGCACCGCCCAACGCCGAGCTCGACGCGGTCGCGCTGGTCACCACGTCGACCCACGAGCAGGCGACGTTCGTCGCCGCCGCGGAGCGGGGGCCGCTGGCGGTCGCCCAGTTCCACCCGGAGAAGTCCGGGGCGGTCGGGGCACGGGTGCTGCGGAACTGGATCGCCACACTGTGAGTCCGCTCGTTACGCTCGCCCCGACGTCGAGGGCGATGGAGTGGGTATGGGTGAGCAGATCCTCCGGTGCGGGGCAGCTTTCGTACGGGCCGGACGTGGCGCGGTGAACGCGTGAGCAAGGAACGCAAACTGCGCCGGGAGGCGCGGGAGGAGGCGGCCCGCCGGGCCGTCGCGGCCGAGGAGCGCCGTGCGGCCCGCCGCCTGGCGCGTCGCGCCGCCTGGCGCCGGCTCAGCCTGTATGAACTGCGCAAGCGCAGTGCCGGCCGGTTGGCGTCGCGGCGCACCGCGGCCGAGCGGGCCGGGGTCGCCATCGTGGTGACGCTGGCGCTGTTCGTGATCTGGACGCTGGTGCCGTCGACGGCGCTGGCGGTGGCGCTGACACTGCTGCTGGCGCTGACCCTGCCCGTGTTCGTGATCGTCGCGTTCGACCGAAGGAGCTCCTGATGGCCCTGGATCTGCTGCCCGCCGTCGATGTCGTCAACGGCCAGGCGGTGCGCCTGGAACAGGGCGCCGCGGGCAGCGAGACGTCATACGGCGCGCCGCTGGCCGCCGCGCTGGACTTCCAGGCGGCCGGGGCGCAGTGGATCCACGTCGTCGACCTCGACGCCGCCTTCGGCCGGGGCTCCAACGCGGCGCTGCTGTCCGAGCTGGTCGGCCGGGTCGACGTGAAGGTCGAGCTGTCCGGGGGCATCCGCGACGACGCGTCGCTGACCGCGGCCCTGGCCACGGGTGCGGCACGGGTCAACATCGGCACGGCGGCGCTGGAGGACCCGGCGTGGTGCGACCGGGTCGTGGGGGAGTACGGCGACCGGATCGCGGTCGGGCTCGACGTACGCGGCAGGGTGCTGTCCTCGCGGGGCTGGACCCAGGACGGCGGCGACCTGTTCGACGTGCTGGAGCGGCTCGACAAGGCCGGCTGCGCCCGGTATGTGGTGACCGACATCCTCAAGGACGGCATGCTGCAGGGGCCGAACCTGCAGCTGTACCGCGACATCTGCGCCGCGACGTCGGCTCCCGTGATCGCGTCCGGTGGCGTGTCCACGCTCGACGACCTGCGCGCCCTGGCCACCCTGGAGCCGCTCGGCGTCGAGGGCGTGATCACCGGCAAGGCCGTGTACTCGGGGGCGTTCACGATTCCGGAGGCGCTGGCGGCGCTGGCTTCCTGAGCGGGCTCGGCCGGGTGGAGCACGCCGTTTTCCCATAGACGCTGGCCTATTACATCGAGTTTGATCATCAAATATTCGATGTAATAGGCCAGCGTCTATCGATGAGGGCCGGTCGTCGGCGTGGCGCGGGTGGGCGTGTCGTGGGGCGGTGTGGTGGGGAGCCGCCACGCCGTGTCTCATGGGGCGGACCGGTGGCTCGGCGAGGGGGCTGCGGCAGGTAGCGTCGGGCGCATGAGTGTCGCGGTGCGGGTCATTCCCTGTCTGGACGTGGACGCCGGGCGGGTGGTGAAGGGGGTCAACTTCGTCGACATGCGCGATGCCGGGGATCCGGTGGAGCTGGCGGCGGCGTACGACGCGGCGGGGGCCGACGAGATCACCTTCCTGGACGTGTCCGCCTCCGTCGAAGGGCGCGGCACCATGCTGGAAGTGGTCCGGCGTACCGCGGAGACGGTGTTCATCCCACTGACCGTGGGCGGCGGGGTGCGCTCGGTCGACGATGTGGACGTGCTGCTGCGCGCGGGTGCGGACAAGGTCGGCGTCAACACCGCGGCCATCCACCGGCCCGAGCTGATCACCGAGATCGCGCGGCGTTTCGGCAACCAGGTGCTGGTGCTGTCGCTGGACGTACGGCGGCTCAAGGACGGCAGCGGGTTCGAGGTGACCACGCACGGCGGGCGCAAGTCGGCCGGGCTGGAGGCGATCGCGTGGGCGCGCCGCGTCGCCGACCTGGGCGCGGGCGAGATCCTGCTGAACTCCATGGACGCCGACGGCACCAAGGAGGGCTTCGACCTCGAACTGATCAAGGAGGTCCGGGCCGTGGTCGACATCCCGGTGATCGCCTCCGGCGGCGCGGGCAAGGCCGCCGACTTCCCGCCCGCCATCGACGCCGGAGCCGACGCCGTGCTCGCGGCCAGCGTCTTCCACTTCGGCGAGGTCACCATCGCCGAGGTCAAATCCGCCCTCCGCGCCACCGGCCACCCCGTCCGCTGACCCGCTCCTGCTCCGCCTACCCGCCGCCCCGCTGCGGGTGGCTCCGGAGGCGGTGCCGCTGGAGATCGCTGTTTCGGGTCAGAAAGTGCGGTCAGACCACAGGTTTTGCCCACAAACGGCGATCTTGCGCCGCACCCGCCGCACCCGCCGCCGCGCCGCGCCCGCCGCGCCCGCCGCGCCCAGCCGTCGCGGCGCGCCCGGCTCAGCGGCGGACGTAGCTGAGCAGGCGGAGGATCTGCCAGTAGAGGAAGATCAGGCCGACGAGCATGCCGAAGGCCAGGTACCAGCCGTAGCGGGGTGGCAGGCCGGCGGCGACGGCGCGTTCGACTTGGTCGAAATCGATGACGAAGGTCAGCGCGCCGACGACGATGCAGAGGACCGCGAACAGCACGCCGAGCGTGCCTGCCTGGTAGATCGGCAGGCTGTGGCCGAAGAAGCGCAGCGCCAGGTCGACCAGGCTCAGCAGCACGATGCCGACCAGCGCGCCGGTGACGACCTGGGTGAAGCGTTTGGTGGCGCGCAGGATGCGGGCCCGGTAGAGCGCGGCCATGGCGAGGAAGACGCCGAACGTGCCGATGACGGCCTGCACGACGATGCCGGGAAACTGCTGCTCCAGTTCGCGGCTGACCACACCCAGGAACACGCCCTGCAGTACGGCGTACCCGCTGATCACCAGCGGGTTGGTGATCTGTTTGAAGGTGATCACCAGCGCCAGCACGAGCCCGGCCAGGGTCGAGCCGATTACCGCGATCCCGGTCCAGGCCGGGGCCTGCAGCAGGTTCCAGGCCGCGGCGGCGGCGACCACGGTCACGGCGATCAGCGCCAGGGTGCGCCCGCACACGCCGTCCAGGGTCAGGCTCTGTCGCCGGTCGACCACGACCGGAGCCTCGATCGGACGGGTGAGCACGGGATTGGAGCTCTGCATCACCACGGACGTCCTCCGCTGACGAGGTGAACGGCACTATCAACCGGACGTTAGCCTTCCCGGCCCGCCGAGACGGTCGTTTCACTGGAATGGCTCCGAAAAACGGATGAGCACCCCAAAGCGGTCGGCTGCTGAATACGGTCGAGTCGTGCGCATCGCGTGAACAACGCGGATGCGCCTTTCGCCGGTCGCGGGAAGGGAAGTCCACGGCCATGATCCGCTGGATGGTGAGTTCGGGCTGCCAGCGATCCGGGCGAGGCCAGGTGTCGCCTGATCGCGCGCTGCGGGCCTGGCTGGCCTTCGGCGCGGCGGCGACGCTGGTCGGGCTGTGGGTGCTCGCGGGCATCACCGACGACGTCGTCGCCCAGGAGGAGCTGAGCAGCAGTGATCCGACGGTGGCGAGCTGGCTGGCGGATCACCGTACCCACTGGCTGACCCGGTCCATGCAGGCCGTGACCTGGCTGGGCAGCGGCTGGGTCACGGTGCCGGTGCTGGTGCTGGCGGCGTTGCTGCTGCCGGTATGGCGGGACCGGCGGCGCACCCTGGCGCTCGTGCTGACCGTGTCGATGGGCAGCGCGGTGCTGGTCACCATCGGCAAGCTGCTGACGGTGCGGCCCCGGCCCGTCGTCGGCGAGGTGCTGACCACCGCGACGGGGTACGCGTTCCCGTCCGGCCACAGCGCGCAGGCCGCCGCCGCGTACGGCGTGCTGGCACTGCTGATCAGTCTGCGCGTGCCCCGCGCGGCGAAGCCCCTGGTCTGGCTCGCCGCCACGGCTCTGGTACTGCTGATCGGCTTCTCCCGGCTGTACCTCGGCGTGCACTGGCTCACCGACGTGCTCGCCGGGTACGCCCTGGGCGCGTGCTGGCTGGCCGTCGTCGTGGCGGCAGCCGTGGTGCACGACCGGCTGCGTCCCGATTCCCGTCCTCGGGTGAACGTCTGACCTGGACTGATTCGGTCTCGCGGAGCTTCGCGGTGTGCCAGGGTGCTTTACGGGGACGGTGCCGCGCGGCTTCGCGCCGGAGCCGTTCGAGGCAGCCCACGGTGCCGCTGTGCGCCCTCGGGACCCAGTGCCGTCGCGGCGTACCGCCGCGGTGTGACGGCGTCGCGCGACGAAGGAGATCGACATGGACCAGGTCACGTCCCGTATGGACACCCGGATGTCGGCTACCGCGCCGCCGGGAGCCGAGCGTCCCGTGCGCAGCACCCGGCGCTGGGTCGCCGAGCGCGACCGGCTGGAGGCGGCCATCGCCGAGACGGGCGTCGACTTCGACCAGCCCCGCTCGATCTACTGGAACGCCGCCTGCGGCGTGGAGGCCGGGGCGGACTTCGCCACCGTGCGGGCCCGGGTGCGCCGCTACGCCGACTTCGCGCCGACCTTCGAGGCGGTCGCCCGCCGCCGCGAGGCGCGCGCCGAGGCGGCCGCCGCGGACGGGCACCAGGTCACGGCGCGGGACAACTACTTCATGGCGGCGGTGCACTGGGGCGCGGCGCAGTGGCCGCTGCACAGCGACGACGAGATCAACCGGTTCTACCACCGGCGCAAGCGGGCGTGCTTCGCGCACTACACGGAGCTGGCCGACCACCGGATCGAGGCGGTGACCATCCCGTTCGCGGGCGGGGCGCTGCCCGCCTGGTTCCACCTGCCGCCCGGCTACCACGGCGGGCGGGTGCCGGTGGTGATCGCGGTGCCCGGCATGGACAGTTTCAAGGAGGCGACCGTAGCGCTGCACGGCGACCGCTTCCTGACCCGCGGGTTCGCGGTGCTGGCGATCGAGGGGCCGGGACAGTACGAGGCCGCGATGATGGGCATCCACACCACCGTGCCCGCCTGGGCGCGTACCGGCACCGCGTGCGTGGACTGGCTGGTCAAGCGCGAGGAGGTCGACGCGTCGCGGATCGTGCTCAGCGGCATCAGCTTCGGCTCGTTCGCCGGGACCATCGCCGCCGCGCACGAGCCCCGGATCAAGGCCTGCGCGGTGATGAACACCTGCCACCAGCCGGGCTGGTCGGCGGCGTTCGAGCAGGCGTGGCCGACCTACAAGATGCGCTTCATGTACATGTCGGGGCACACCGACGAGGACGCGTTCGACGCGTACGCCCAGACGCTGACCTGGCAGGGCCACGCCGAGCAGCTGTCCATGCCGTACCTGGTGCTGGCCGGGGACCGCGACGAGCTGAGCCCGCTGGAGTGCACCGAGCAGCTGCTGGCCAGCGTCGCCGGGCCGAAGCAGCTGGTGGTGTACCAGGACTCCCGGCACTCGATCGGCGGCGTGCCCGCCGCGAACCTGGGCCCGTTCGCGCCGACGCTGGCCGCGGACTGGCTCGCCGACCGGCTGCGCGGCGTGCCGATGGCCAGCGAGCGCTGGTACGTCGACCACGCCGGCAAGGTCACGAAGACACCACTCTGAGCGCCTGTCAGGCGTTAGGAAGGGCACCTTCCACCTCGCGGAGCGATGTGAAGGTGCCCTTCCTTTCCGCTACGCCACGAGGATGGGGCGCATCATCTCGTTGTCCTCGTGTTCGAGCATGTGGCAGTGCCAGACGTAGCGGCCGGGGCGGTCGAAGACGGCCTTGACGCGGGTCACCTCGCCGGAGTGGGCGAGCACGGTGTCCTTGCGGCCGGACTCCCAGGCCTCGGCGGGGCGGGGCTTGGGCGGGATGCCGAACGGCTGGCGGCTGACCACCTCGAACTGCACCTGGTGCAGGTGCACGGTGTGCGAGTGGTCGGTGAAGTTGAGGATCTCCCAGGTCTCGCTGCGGCCCAGCACCGGCTTCTCGGTCGGCGCGTCATGCCAGCGCAGCGGGGTCTGGGTGCGGTCCGGGGCGACCGTGCCGAGCGTGGCGACCCGGTGGTTGACGTTGGTCAGCGACGCCGAGGGCAGCTCGTCGAGCAGGACCCGCCAGCTCGCCGCCGACTCCGGCAGGGGCGGTGCGGCGGGCAGGGTCAGGTGCTCGGGCGGCACGCTGGTGTCCTTACCCCGCAGCGGGATGACCAGCAGCTTCATCACCTGGCCGGTGGTCGCGACGTTCGCCGCCTGGTAGTCCGTGCCGAGCACCCCGGCGGCGTACGGCACGTCCGGGGCCTCGTTGATGACGAACAGCTCGGTGCCCTCGGCCAGCCCGGTCAGGTCGACGATCACGTCGGCCCGCTCGCCCGGGCCGAGCAGCAACTGCTCCAGCTTCACCGGCTCGCGCAGCCAGCCGCCGTCGGAGCCGATCTGCCAGAACGGGACCACCGCGCTAGCCGGACGCGGCGCGGTCGCGCTGGACGCGATCTTCAGGATCAGCGAGCGGGAGTTGCTGCCGTTGAGCAGCCGCAGCCGGTAGCGGCGGGGCTCGACGGTCAGCTGCGGCCAGGTGCGGCCGTTGACCACGATCGTGTCGGCGAGGTACGCCGGGTTCCAGATCGGGGCGATGTCGCTGGCGGGCACGTACGGGCCCGCGAACGCGTCGTGGAACTGGCTGCGGCTGTCCGGGTAGTACAGCGAACCGTCGGTGTTGAACGAGCGGTCCTGGATGCAGATGGGGATCTCGTAGTGGCGGGTGCCGGCCGGGTCGTCGGGGCCGGGCGCGGGGCCGGGCAGCGTGCCCTCGGGCAGGTCCTGCTCGCCGCCGCGGATCAGGTAGAAGCCGACCGGGCCCGCGTACACGTTGAGCCGGGTGATGCCGAGCGCGTGGTCGTGATACCACAGGGTGCCTGGTGCCTGGTCGTTGTCGTAGCGGAACACGGCCTGGCCGGGCTTCCAGCGCGGGCCGTGCTCCTGCGCCTTGTCGCGCATCGCGGCGAAGTCCGAGCCGTGGGCGGCGAAGCCGCGCGGCAGCTTGGCGTCGGGCAGGTACCAGGCCGTCGGGTAGCCGTCGGCCTCCTCGGCCGCGTGCGCGCCGTGCACGTGCGTCACGATCGGCACTGGGCCGGTGTAGCGCGGCGGGGTGGCGGTGAAGTGGGCGGGCATGTCCTGGTGACCCGCGCCGCCGGCCGGATTGGCCCAGTGCAGGGTCGGGTCCACCGGCAGCAGGTGCGGCCGGGCCCGGCCCTTGGCGTCGATGAGCCCGTTGATCCAGGTCACCTCGACCGGGCGGTCGGCCCTGGCCTCGATGGTGCGGGCCGGGTAGCCGAACGTGTTCGCGTGCGACGCGGAGCCGTAGCCCCAGACCGTGGTCTGCGGCATGCCCGGCGGCAGGATCTGCTGGCGGAACTGGCGCACCGCGATGGCGTACCGGTCACCCTTGCCGTCGGCGGAGACCGTGGGCATGGCGGCCGGGATCGGCAGCCGCACCTTGTACTTGTGGATTCTGGAGCCGTCGAGCCTGCCTGCGGCCAGCGCGGCGGCCGCGGCGCGCGCTGCGCTCGCCGGGGCCGGGATCAGCATGGCCGCGCCGGACAGCACGCCGGTGGAGAGTAGTTGTCGTCGGGAAGGCATCGGTCGCCCTTCGGTCGCGATGTCGGAAGACCTGACGACCGGCGCAGGACCAATGAGACCAATTTGTCCGATTCGCCAGGAACTCCGCCACCCTAACCACCGACGCCCACCAGCCCAAACAGGCGCACCGCACACCGGTCCCCGAATACCGCCGCCCGCTCAACGAGGAAGATCGCCGTTTGCGGTCGAAACTCGGGGCTGAACCCGAGGTTTCGACCGCAGACGACGATCTTCGTCCGGCCGCAGCCGCAGCCGCAGCCGCAGCCGCAGCCGCAGCCGCAGCGGCTGCGGCGGTCCGGCTACGGGGCCGTGACGACCACGGCGGCGTTGAAGCCGCCGATGCCACGGGCCAGGACCAGCGCGCGGCGCAGCGGGGCGGGGCGGGCGGCGTCGAGGACCAGGTCGAGGTCGCGGCAGCCGTCGGCGAGCGTGCCGACGTTGACGGTCGGTGGGATGACCTGGTCGCGCAGGGACAGCAGGGCGGTGGCGACGTCGAGCCCACCGGCCCCGGCGGCCAGCCGCCCGGTCATCGTCTTCGGCGCGGTCACCGGCACCCGGCCCGCCCCGAACACCCCGTTGAGCGCCTTCGCCTCGGCGAGGTCCAGCTCAGGCACCCCGGCCGCGTCGGCGAACACCACGTCGATGTCGGACGCGGGGCAGTGCGCGTCGGCCAGGGCCAGTTCGATCGCGCGGCGCAGGCCCGGCGGGCGGTTGCGGTCCGGGGCCGGGTCGAACGTGGCGGCGTAGCCGCTGATCTCGCCGTACACCTGCGGCGCGGCCCGGCGCCGGGCGGCCTCGCGCTGCTCGACGACGAGGATCGCGCCGCCCTCGCCCGGCACGAAGCCGTTCGCGTCCCGGTCGAAGGGCAGGTATGCCCGCGCCGGATCGTCGGACGCGCTGATCTGGCCGGTGGCGAGCTGCCCGATCCAGCCCCACGGGCACAGCGAGCCGTCGACGCCGCCGGTGACCGCGAGCGCGGTGCCCGCCCGCAGGTGGCGGCGCGCCTGCCCGATCGCGTCGAGCCCGCCCGCCTGGTCGGTGACCAGCACGCCGCTCGGCCCGCGCATGCCGTGCCGGATCGAGATCTGCCCGGTGTTGACCGCGTAGAACCAGGCGAACGACTGGTACGCGCTGACGTGGTCGCCGCCCTTGGACCAGAGCTTCTCCAGCTCCTTCTGCCCGAACTCGAACCCCCCGGCGGAGCTGGCGGTGACCACGCCCACGTCGTAGTCGCCCAGTGCCGCCGGGTCGACGGCCGCGTCGGCCAGGGCCTGCGCGGCGGCGGTCAGCGAGAACCGGGTCACGTGGTCGGTCTGCGCCAGCAGCCGGTCGGGCAGGTGGGCGGCCGGGTCGAAGTCGCGGATCTCCCCGGCCAGCCGGGACGGGTACTGCGCCGGGTCGAAGCGGGCGATGCGGCCGATGCCACCGCGTCCGTCCAGGACGTTCTTCCAGTACGTCTCGGCGTCCAGGCCGGTCGCGGCGACCACGCCGAGACCGGTGACGACGGGGGCGTCCGTGCTCATCGGGCGTCTCCTTCCGGGCGGGCCAGCAGCATCGCGCTCTGGAAGCCGCCGAAGCCGCTGCCGACCGACAGCACCGCGTCCAGCCGCCGGTCACGCGCCTCCAGCGGCACGTAGTCGAGGTCGCACTCGGGGTCGGGCTCGTGCAGGTTGGCGGTGGGCGGCACGACGCCGTTGGTGATGGCCAGCGCGCAGGCGGCGACCTCGATCGCGCCGATCGCGCCGAGCGAATGCCCGACCATCGACTTGATCGAGCTCATCGGGGTGGCGTACGCGTGCTCGCGCAGGGCCAGCTTCACCGCGGCCGTCTCGTGCCGGTCGTTCTGCTTGGTGCCCGAGCCGTGCGCGTTGACGTAGCCGATCGCGGTCGGGTCCATCCGGGCCGTGTCCAGGGCGCTGCGGATCGCCTCGGCCATCTCGCGGCCGTCGGGGCGCAGCCCGGTCATGTGGAACGCGTTGCAGCGCGAGGCGAACCCGACGATCTCGGCGTACACCGGTGCGCCGCGGCGGCGGGCCCGTTCCAGGTCCTCCAGCACGAACATGGCCGAGCCCTCGCCGAGCACGAAACCGTTGCGGCTGTTGTCGAACGGCCGGGACGCGTGCGCCGGGTCGTCGTTGCGCGGCGTGGTCGCCTTGATGGCGTCGAAGCAGGCCACCGTGATCGGCGAGATCGGGGCGTCGCTGGCCCCGCCCACCACCACGTCGGCGCTGCCCTCGCGGATCAGTTCGGCCGCGTACGCCACGGCGTCCAGTCCGGACGTGCAACCCGTGGAGACGACGGCCGCCGGGCCCTCCGCGCCGATCGACCAGGCGACCTCGGCCGCGAACGAGCCGGGCACGTAGTAGTCGTACAGGTGGGGCGAGGTGCGGGCGTTGTCGACCAGCCAGCGCTGCCCCTTCTCGGAGGCGATGACGTACTCGCGCTCCAGGCTCATCGTCGCCCCGACGGCGCTGCCGACCACCGTGCCCATCCGGTACGGATCCAGTTCGGCGAGTTCGAGGCCGGCGTCGGCGACGGCCTCGGCGGCGGCCACCACGGCGAACTGCGCCGCGCGGTCCATCCGCAGCGTCTGGGCCGGGGTGAGCCCGTACGCGGCCGGGTCGAAGTCGCACTCGGCGGCGACCTGGGACCGGAACGGCGAAGGGTCGAAGAAGCTGATGGTGCGGGTCGCGGTGCGTCCTGAGGTCAGCAGCTCCCAGAACGCCTTGGCGCCGATGCCGCCCGGCGCCACCACGCCCAATCCGGTGATCACGACACGTCGATGCATGGACGCCTCCTGCGGGGTCGGTGGACCTGCCGTCGAGCGTCCCCCGCGCCGACTTGAGCCCTGCTTGAGAAACTCCCGGCCGACTGGCCGGGTCAGGCCGGGCCGCGCCCGACGGTGACCAGCTCCGAGCTGGTGCGGACCGCGGTGGAGGCGACGGGCTCCCAGGTCCAGGCGGTGTCGAGGGCGGACGCGGTGTCCAGCACCGGGTCGCCGGTGAGGATGGCGTGCTGCACCCGCCGGATGCGCCGGGAGGGTTCCAGGCCGAGTTCGTCGACGAGCACCTCGCGCAGGCGGCGGAAGGCGTCCAGGGCGTCGGTGCGCCGGCCCGCGCGATACAGCGCGATCATGAACTGGGCCTGCAGGTCCTCGTGCAGCGGGTGGCGGGCGGCCAGGCAGCCCAGCTCGCCCAGGATCTCCCGGTGGCGGCCCAGCGCCAGGTCGGCGTCGATGCGCTGCTTCCAGGTGGCCAGCCGGGCCTCCTCCAGGCGCTGCGCCTCGACCCGCAGCACCGGGCCGAGCCGCACGTCGACCAGCGCCGAGCCGCGCCACACGGCCAGCGCCGCGCCGAGCAGGCGCGAGGCGTGCTCGTGGTCGCCGCAGAGCTGGGCCAGCCGTCCCTGGTCGGCCAGCCGCTCGTACTCGTGCAGGTCGAGCGAGGCGTCGTCCAGGTGCAGCTGGTAGCCGTCGGCGTGGGTGACCAGCAGTTCGCGGGCCACCCGGGCCGGGTCCATGCCGCAGGTGCGGGCCAGCATCCGCCGGATCTGCAGGATGTAGGTCTGCAGCGTGGTCAGCGCGCTCGCGGGCGGCTCGTCGTCCCACAACTCGGTGGTGAGCAGGTCGATCGGCACCACCCGGTCGGCGTGGACCAGCAGCAGCGCCAGCACCTTGCGCGGTTTGGGTGCGGTCAGATCACCCGCCACCCCGCCACTGCGTACATCCAGCGGGCCGAGTACTCGACATTGCATGTCCACTCCCGAATGGCTCGTCGCGCTCGCGATGTGCGAAAGCCGCCTCCACCACTATTAGTGCTCGCAAGGGGCGATCTGTCCCATTCGGCGGAACTGGTGACGATCTTTCTCGGGTGGTGCCAGGGCCGGTCCGTGGACCCGCGCTGATCGCGGCGTGGTGGCTTGACCTGGGCATTCAAGCAGGTTTCCACCGGTCCTCAAGTGGCCGGCTGCGACGGTTCATGGCAGACCGGTTCGCCGCGGACTGACCGCGTGCGGCCGAAATCCCCATCCCGGCCCGTAGAGGAGCGCCGATGTCCAAGAACAAGGTGTACACCGAGACCCAGCGCGCGGAGGTCGACGCGCCGGCCGCGGTCGCCTTCGAGCTCATCAACGACCTGCGCCACTGGCCGCAGTTCTTCCCTGACGGCGTACACGCCGAGCCGGACGCCGACGGCGCGAACGTGCGCTGGTGGGCCCTGGACGGCGACGAGGTGCGCCAGTGGAGCACCACCCGCACGGTCGACAGGGCCGGGCTGCGGGTCGTCACCGAGCAGCGGGACTGCGCCGCACCGCTGGTCTCGGTGCGTACCGAGTGGACCTTCGCGCCGCGCGGCGAGCAGGCCTGCGAGGCCGAGCTGACGGTGACGGTGACCGCCGTGCCGGGCGAGCAGGGCGCGGACGCCGCCGCCGCGCAGCTGGAAGGCGCCGAGCAGATCGTGTCCCGGGTCAAGGCCCTGGCCGAGCAGTGGGACGAGCTGGAGCAGCTGGTCATCTCCTTCGAGGACCCGCTGTTCATCGCCGGCCAGCCGCAGCAGGTCTACGAGTTCCTGTACGCGGCCGACAAGTGGCCCGAGCGCGTCCCGCACGTCACCGCGCTGTCGATGACCGAGGACCAGCCCGGCGTGCAGTTCTTCGACATGGACACGGTCACCCCGGAGGGCCGCGCGCACACCACCCGCTCGGTGCGCGTCTGCCTGCCGCACAAAATCATCTACAAGCAGATCGGCCTGCCCAAGCTGCTCGACGCGCACACCGGTCACTGGCACTTCGTGGAGACCCCCGAGGGCGTCACCGTGCACGCCCGGCACACCGCGACCATCAAGCCGTCGGCGCTGAACCTGCTCGGCGAGGACACCACCGTCGCCGACGCGCGCCGCTACCTGCGCCGGGTGCTCAGCACGAACTCGCTGCAGACGCTGCGCCACGCGCAGGCGTACGCCGAGGAGCCGGCCCGTGCCCACTAGCACCGACGCCGTCGCCGCGGAGCGGGAACTGGCCGACGTGCTGGCCCGCTCCGGCGGCACCCTCGACGGGCTGCTGCGCCGGGCCGCGGTCAGCGCACCGCACCGCATCGCGGTGCAGGCCGGTTCCCGCGCGATGACGTTCGCCGAGCTCGACGCGGCTGCCGACGGCTTCGCGGCCCGGCTCACCGCGCTGCTCCCGCGCGATGCGGCACCGCCCCGGCCGGGCCTGCCCGGCGCGGTCGTCGGCGTCGCGTCGGCGCTGCACCCGGCCTTCGCGGTGGCCTACTACGGGACGATCAGGGCGGGCCACGTGTGCGCTGTGATCAACCCGCTGCAGGGCGAGGAGGAGCTGGCGTACGCGCTGGAGTCCGCCGGGGTGCAGGTGCTCGTCGGGGTCGCCGACATGGCGGACCGGCTGCAGCGGATCCGGCTGGACCTGCCGCGGCTGGCGCACGTGTTCTACCTGGACCGTCCGGGCGAGCACTGCGTGCCCGCGGCGGGGGCCCCGGCGGGCCGCTCGGCCCGGTTCGACTCGCCGGTCGGCGACCCGGACGCGGCGGCGGTGATCCAGTTCACCAGCGGCACCACCGGGCGGCCCAAGGCAGTCCTGCTCACCCACCGCAACCTGGTCTTCAACGCGGCGCAGGTGGTGGGCGTGCACGGGCTGGGCCCGGACACGGTGACGCTCAACCACCTGCCGACGTACCACCCGATGCACCTGAACTCGGCCGTCTGCGCCGGGTCCACCCAGGTGCTGTGCCCGGACGCCGACCCGACGCAGGCCGTCGCGACGGCGGCCCGCACCGGCGCGACGCACTTCTACAGCCTGCCTGTGCGGCTGGCCCGGATGGCCGCCGACCCGCGGCTGCCCACTTGGCACATGCCCGGGGTGCGGGCGATCCTCTCCGGAGGGTCCGCGCTGGCCCCGGCCGCCGCGGCCCGGCTCTGCGCCGGGCTGGGCATCCCGGTCATCCAGGGGTACGGCCTGGCCGAGACAGCGCCGCTGACCCACTGCGACCGGATCGACCGGCCGTCGGCGGGTTCGGTCGGCAGGCCGGTCGCCGGGACCGAGTGCCGGGTCGTCGACCTGGACACCCGGCAGCCGCTGCCCGCCGGCACCCCCGGCGAGGTGCAGCTGCGCGGGCCGCAGCTGATGGCGGGCTACCTGACCCCCGACGGGGTGCAGCGCCCGTTCGACGCCGAGGGCTGGTTCGACACCGGCGACGTGGGACGGCTCGACGAGGAAGGCACGTTGTTCCTGGTCGACCGGCTCAAGGACGTCTTCAAGTGCGACAACTGGCTGGTCTCACCCGTGGAGCTGGAACGGGTGATCATGCGCCATCCGGCGGTGACCGACTGCATGGTCGTCGACATGCCGCACGAATACCGCGGCGCGGTCGCGTACGCCCTGGTCGTCACCGACGACGAGCAGGTCGGCCCGGACGAGATCGTCACGTTCGTCAACGCGGGCCTGCCCGAATACCAGCACCTGCACGGCATCGAGCTGGTGCGGGAGATCCCGCGCTCGCCCAACGGCAAAGCCCGCCGCCGGGACGTGCGCACCCATGTACACACGCGGCACGCCGCCGCGTCCACCCGAAGGAGCGACCACATGGTCACGTTCATCAACAAGATCACTGTCAGCGGCGACGTCGCCCGGTTCGAGCAGGTCCTGGAGGAGATCTCGGCGTACATGGGCGGCCAGCCCGGCTTCATCGGCCGGCAGCTCTACCGCTCGCGCCGCCAGCCGGAGGTCTTCATCGAGACCGTGCAGTGGGCCGACGCCGCCGCGCACGCCAACGCCGTGCAGACCCCGGGTTTCCGGGAGCAGGTCATGAAGCTGGCCGGGCTCGCCGTCCCGGAGCACGACCTGTACGACGCGATCGGCGAGCACGCGCCGCTCGCCGCTGCCTGAACCAGCCCGCCGATGCCTGAACGGAAGGGAGCGCGTCATGAACGACTTCACCATCGAGGACGTGCGGCGCATCCTGCGCGATGTCGCAGGGGCGGACGAGAGAGTGGACCTGGACGGGGACATCGCCGAAACCAGCTTCGCGGACCTGGGGTATGACTCCCTGGCGCTGCTGGAGACCACGGCCCGGCTGCAACGCGACCTCGGCATCCGCCTGCCCGACGACGCGGTGCTGGCGGTGAGCACGCCTGGACAGCTGATCGACCTGGTCAGCTTGACCCGGGCGGGAGCCTTGTCGTGACCGGGGACGGGGCCGGGCCGGGCGACACGCCCGGCCCGGCCGGCCCGGCCGCGTCGTGGGTGTCCTGCGGCCGCTGCCAGGCCGTCGTCTACGGCAAGCGGCTGGCCCGCAGCAACGGCATCTGCCCGCAGTGCGGCTACTGCCGCCCGCTGGCCGCCTGGGACCGGCTGGCGCTGCTGGCCGATCCCGGCTCCGTCGAGCCGCTGGACCTGGTCGCCGAGGCCGCGGACCCGCTGCGGTTCGTCGACGACAAGCCGTACCCGCAGCGCATCGCCGAAGCGCGGCACGCGACCGGGCTGGCCGAGGCGGTGGTGTGCTGCAAGCTGCGGATGGCGGGCACGCCGGCGATCGCCGCGGTGATGGACTTCCGCTTCATGGGCGGCAGCCTGTCCGGCGCGGTCGGTGAGCTGATCACCTGCGCGGCCGAGACCGCGCTGGCCCTGCGCCTGCCGCTGCTGCTGGTCACCGCCTCGGGCGGGGTGCGCATGCAGGAGGGCGTCATCGGCCTGATGCAGATGGCGAAGACCGCGCAGGCGCTGCACCAGCTCGACGAGGCGGGGCTGCCCACGGTCTGCCTGGTCACCGACCCGACCTACGGCGGGGTGGCCGCCTCGTTCGCGATGCTCGGCGACGTCGTGGTCGCCGAACCCGGCGCGCGGCTGGGCTTCGCCGGTCCCCGGGTCATCGCCCAGACCATCAAACAGGAGCTGCCGCCGGGCTTCCAGACCGCGGAGTTCCTGCTGGACCGGGGTTTCCTGGACCTGATCTGCCCGCGCCCGGCGCTGCGCCACCGGATCGGGCGGCTGCTGGCCATCGGCACCCGCCGCGACGCCGTGCCGCCGACCCCGGTCGAGGGCGGCGCGTCCACGGTGGTCCGTGATCCCGCGCTGCTGCCCGAGCGGCGGGCCTGGGAGGCGGTCCGCCGGGCCCGCAACGTCGCCCGGCCCACCACCTCCGACTACCTCAGCATGATCCTCGACGACTTCGAGGAGCTGCACGGCGACCGGGTCGGCGGCGACTGCCCGGCGATCGTCGGCGGGGTCGGCCGGCTCGGCGGCACGCCGCTGGTCGTGATCGGCCACGAGAAGGGCCACACCACCCGCGAACTGGCCCGCCGCAACTACGGCATGCCGGGCCCGTC
Source organism: Catellatospora methionotrophica (assembly GCF_011297335.1). GTDB lineage: Bacteria > Actinomycetota > Actinomycetes > Mycobacteriales > Micromonosporaceae > Catellatospora > Catellatospora methionotrophica. The sequence goes on from NZ_JAAOTJ010000006.1 coordinate 291,113, forward strand.
CGGCTACCGCAAGGCCGCCCGGCTGCTGCGGCTGGCCGCCAAGTGGGGCCTGCCCGTGGTCACCCTGGTCGACACGCCCGGTGCGTATCCGGGCGTGGACGCCGAGGAGCAGGGCCAGGCGACCGCCATCGCCGAGAACCTGCGCCTGATGGGCTCGCTGCCGGTCCCGGTGGTCACCGTGATCACCGGTGAGGGGTGCAGCGGCGGGGCGCTGGGCATCGCCGTCGCCGACCGCGTACTGATCATGGAGAACGCGGTCTACACCGTGATCAGCCCCGAGGGCTGCGCGGCGATCCTGTGGCGGGACGCCGCCGCCGCGCCCACGGCCGCCGAGGCCCTGCGGGTCGACGCGCGCTCCCTGCTCGAACTCGGTGTGGTGGAAGGCGTCATCCCGGAACCGCCGGGCGGCGCCGAGGCCGACCACACCGGTGCGGCCGCCGCGCTGCGCGCCGCCGTCCATGCCGAGCTGGCCGAACTCGCGGGGCTGGACCAAGCCCGCCTCGTCGCGCAGCGGCGTGCCCGCTTCCGCCGTTTCGGCAGCTCGCGACGGCCCGATGGGGCCGTACTGATCCCGACCGAAGGAGGTTCGTGGTGACCGGTCTGCTGGATCCACACCTGCGCGTGCCACCCGTACCGGTGGACACCGCCGACGTCTGCTCGATGCACGACGCGCTGCCCGACACCGCCCGCACCGTCGCCGACGACCTCGACGACGTACGCCGCAGCGCCCAGCAGTTGCTGTCCGGCGTGGACCGGCAGCCCACCGCGCTGCGTATCCGGGCCGGTGACGTCCTCGTCGAGCTGGAGTGGGCCGACGAGAACGCCGTCGTGCCGATCGAGGCCGCGCCGGTCGCGGCGGTGGCCGCCGTGCGGACGGAGACGTCCACGACGGTCGCGGTCGCCGCCGCCCCGGCCCCGCCCGCCGACGACGGCTTCGCCGACATCTGCGCGAACACCGTCGGCACGTTCTACCGCGCGGCGGAGCCGGGCACGGCCCCGTTCGTGACCGAGGGCGACCACGTCCGGCGCGGCCAGCAGGTCGCGATCATCGAGGTGATGAAGCTGATGATCCCGGTCGAGGCCGAACGGGACGGGCAGATCGTCGCCGTGCATGTCACCGACGGCACCTCGGTGGAGTACGGCGACCGGCTGCTGACCCTCGCCCCGGCGACCGGGCGCTAGGGGGCGGGCGTGTTCACCACCGTGCTCATCGCCAACCGGGGCGAGATCGCCCTGCGCGTCGCCCGTACCTGCCGCGAGCTGGGGCTGCGCGTGGTCGCCGTCTACTCCACCGAGGACCGTGACGCCGCGGTGGTGGACCTCGCGGACGAGTCCGTCTGCATCGGACCCGGCCCGGCCCGCGCCAGCTACCTGAACATGTCCGCGATCCTGGAGGCCGCCCGGCGCACCGGCGCGGACGCGGTCCATCCCGGATACGGCTTCCTGTCCGAGGTGCCCGACTTCGCCGAGGCCTGCGAGGCCCACGGCATCACCTTCGTCGGCCCGCCCGCGCCGGTGATCGAGCGGCTGGGCGACAAGGCCGCCGCGCGCGCCGCGATGGCCGCCGCCGGGCTGCCCATGCTGCCCGGCAGCGACGGGCCGGTGCAGTGCCCGGACCTCGCCGTCAAGGTCGCCGCACAGATCGGGTACCCGGTCATCGTCAAGGCGGTGGCCGGGGGCGGCGGGCGCGGCATGCAGGTCGTGCACGAGCCCGGCGACCTGGTCCGGCAGTTCCGGGAGGTGAAGTCGGCGGCGCAGTCGCTGTTCGGCGACGACCGGCTCTACCTGGAGCGCTACCTGCCCACCGCCCGCCACGTCGAGGTGCAGATCCTCTGCGACCAGTACGGCCACGGCGTCTACCTGGGCCTGCGCGACTGCTCGGCGCAGCGGCGGCGGCAGAAGATCATCGAGGAGACGCCCGCGCCGGGCCTGGCGCCCGAACTCGCCCGCCAGATGGGCGAGGCGGCGCTGCGCGGGGCGCTGGCCACCGGCTACGTCGGCGCGGGCACCTTCGAGTTCCTGGTCGACGGCGACGGCGGCTTCCACTTCATGGAGGTCAACTGCCGCATCCAGGTCGAGCACCCGGTCACCGAACTGACCCACGGCATCGACCTGGTACGCGAGCAGCTGCTGATCGCGGCAGGGGAGCGGCTGACCCTGCGCCAGGAGGACCTGGCTCCCCGCGGCGCGGCCATGGAGTGCCGCATCAACGCCGAGGACCCGTCCCGCGACTTCGTGCCCGCCCCCGGCCGGCTGACCGAACTGCGGCTGCCCGCCGGACCGTTCGTACGCGTCGACACCGACGCCTATCCGGGCGGCCGGGTGTCCCCGGCGTACGACCCGCTGCTGGCCAAGGTCGTGGTGTGGGCCCCGGACCGGCCGCAGGCGCTGCTGCGCATGCGGCGGGCGCTCGGGGAGTTCCACGCCGCCGGGCCGGGCCTGGCCACCAACCGCGACTTCCTGCTCGCGGTGCTCGACCACCCGCAGTTCATCGAAGGAACCCACGACACCTCGCTGGTCGGCGGCATCAGCTGCCCCGGCGCGCGGGGTCTGACCGAGGAGGCATCCATTGGCTGACAGGGACAGCGACGTCCTCACCGATGTCTGCGTGATCGGCGGCGGGCCGTCCGGGCTGGCGCTCGCGCTGCTGCTGGCGCGATCCGGCGTCGACGTCACCGTGGTGGAGAAGTCGTCCAGCTTCGAACGCGCCTACCGGGGCGAGATCCTGCAGCCCAGCGGGCTGGCGGTGCTGGCCGAACTCGGGGTGCTGGCCGCGGCCCGCAACCGGGGCAGCCACGTGCACGACCGCTTCCAGCTGGTCAACAAGGGCCGGGCGGTGCTCGGGGTCGACTACCGCGAGCTGCCGGGGCCGTACAACTACATGCTCAGCGTGCCGCAGCAGTACATCCTGGAGGAGTTGCTGGCGGCGTGCCGCCGCGAGCCGACGTTCCGCTACCTGGCCGGGACCCGGATCACCGACCTGGTGCGCGACGGCGGCGCGGTGCGCGGCGCGGTCGTCTCCGGCCCGCGCGGGCAGCGCACGGTCCGGTCCCGCTGCGTCGTCGGCGCGGACGGGCGCTACTCCAAGACGCGGCAGCTGTCGGGCATCCCGTACGACCGCCGCGACGTGTTCACCTTCGACCTGCTGTGGTTCAAGCTGCCCGCGGCCGGGGACGCGGTGCGCGACGTGACCATCCGGGGCGGCGGCGGCCGGATGCTGCTCAGCTACAGCAGCTACCCCGAGGGCATCCAGCTCGGCTGGGCGCTGCCGCACGGCGGCTACCGGCAGTTCGCGGCCCGCCCGTTCACCGAGTTCCGCGACCAGCTCTGCCAGGCGGTGCCGGAGTACGCCGGGCGGGTCTACGAGAAGGTGCGCGGCCTGGCCGACCTCAGCCTGCTCGACGTGTTCGCCGGGACGGCCCGCGAATGGGCGCGCGACGGGCTGCTGCTCATCGGCGACGCCGCGCACACGCACAGCCCGCTCGGCGCGCAGGGCCTCAACCTGGCCCTGCAGGACGCGGTGCTGGCCCACCCGGCCCTGGTCGCGGCGCTGCGCAAGCCCGGCACGGTGAGCGCGGCCGCGCTGGCGGGCTACACCACCACCCGGGGCGCCGACATCAGCAAGGTGCTCAAGTTCCAGCACCTGCAGGCCAAGGGGATGCTGGGCAGCCCCAGCCGGGCGCTGGAGGTGGGCCGGCAGGCGGTGGCCTCGATCATGCACCGCACTCCGATCGGCCACAAGCTCACCCGGATGGTCGCCTTCGGCAACCCGCGCTGCCGGGTACGCACCGACCTCTACGCCACCGCGACCGGCACCGGCGCGCCCTCCCCGGGCTGACCGCCGCCGCGCACGCCCGCGCCGCTCACCCCGGGTCGCGCCGCCCGGCCGCCCGGAATCCATCCGTTCCAGCGAGGAGACTGCACATGCCCATCATCGACCTGTCCACGCCCGTGGACGCCGCGGCCTGGGAGCCCGAGCCGGTCATCCACGACGTCATGACGCCCGCGCAGGGCGCGGTGCACATGGCCGAGGAGATGGCGCTGCACTTCGGCGTCGACTTCGACCCGTCCGTGCTGCCCGACGGCGAGCTGCTGTCGGTCGACACGCTCACCCTCACCACGCACACGGGCACGCACATCGACGCGCCGTCGCACTACGGCAGCAAGGCCAGCTACGGCGTACCGCGCCACATCGACGAGATGCCGCTGGACTGGTTCCACCGGCCCGCGGTGTGCCTGGACCTGCGCTCGGCGACCGGCCCGACCGTCGACGCGGACTTCCTCGACAAGGAACTGGCCCGCATCGGCTACCAGCCGCAGCCGCTGGACATCGTGCTGCTGCACACCGGTGCGTCGGCCTGGGCGGGCACCCCGCGCTACTTCACCGAGTTCACCGGCCTGGACGCCAGCGCCACGAACTTCCTGCTGGACAAGGGCATCCGGGTCATCGGCACGGACGCGTTCAGCCTGGACGCGCCGTTCGGCGCGATGCTCAAGCGCTTCAACGAGACCGGCGACCGCGGCGTGCTGTGGCCCGCCCACTTCACCGGCCGCGACCGCGAGTTCTGCCAGATCGAACGCCTGGCCAACCTGGACGCGCTGCCCCAGCCGTACGGCTTCACCGTGTCCTGCCTGCCGATCAAGATCAAGGGAGCGGGTGCGGGCTGGACCCGCGCCGTGGCCATCGTCTGACCTCACCGACCATCCGCAGTCTTCCCATCACCGAAGGAGCGAACCATGGCGATCACCGCCCTGCCCGAGGTCACCGACACCTCCGCGATGTACCTGTCCGTCCAGCAGTTCTACGCCCGCCACATGCACCTGCTCGACTCCGGCCGGGCCCGCGAGTGGGCCGACACCTTCGCGGCCGACGGCACCTTCACCGCCCCCGGCCTCGACGCCCCTGTCCGCGGCCGTGAAGCCCTCGCCGCCGCCGTCGAGCAGACCCACGCCCGCCTGGCCGCGTCCGGCGAGACCCACCGCCACTGGCACGGCATGGTCTGGGTCACCCCCGCCGCCGACGGTCGGGCCCACGTCCGCTGCTACGGCATGGTCATCGCGATCACCGCCGACGGCACCCCGCGTATGCACCGCCACTGCATCTGCGAGGACGTCCTCGTCCCCGCCCCCGCCGAACCCGAGGGCTGGCTGGTCCAGTCCCGCCACGTCACCCCCGACGCGGCCCCGCCCACCCACTGACCCACCCACCACCGCACCGCCCACCGCGCCTCCCACGCGTCGCGCCGCGCCGCGCCGCGCATAGACGGTGGCCTATTACGTTGACTTTGATCTACGTTTTTTCAACGTAATAGGCCATCGTCTATGGAAAAAACGGACCGGGGCCACGCCGCGTGCGGCAGGGCCCCGGTCCGGGTCGGGTCGGGCGGGTGGTGGGTCAGGCGGGGAGGCGGAGCTTCATGACGCTTCCCGTGGTGGCGCAGACCGAGCAGGTGGTGATGAACGCGCTGCGGTTGCGGATGGCGATGCCGCCGGGGTGGTCGACCTTGTCGAGGACCATCTCGGGGGCCTTGCCCTCGCCCTTGATGCGCATCAGCGCGCCGACGCCACGGCTCGGGCCGAACATCGACGTGTGCGTGAACTCCAGGGCGTACAGGGAACCGTCGGGGCCGAAGGCGATGTCGACGACCGTGGTCAGGCCCTCGGTGTACACCGTGGGCTCGTGGCCGGGCACGACCTTGAAGATGCGGGCCGAGCCCTGGGTGAACGGGCGTCCGGTCAGCTCGGCGACGTAGTACGCACCGTCGCGGTAGACCACGCCCATCGGCACCGACTGCATCGGCAGCATGGTGCCGGGCGGCAGGTTGAACGAGGGCGGTGCGGGCATCTGCCGGTCGGGGAAGACCGCCAGGGTGCTCACCTGGCCCGCGGGCGTGACGAACAGCAGCGTGTTCGCGCCCGCGTCGACGACCGCGGCCCCGCCGGGCCCGAACGCCACCGACTGCGCGTTGGAGTCCAGCTCCCCGCCGTCGGGGTTGTTGGCGGCCTCGTGGGCGGTGATGTCGGCGATGCGCTGGGTGGTGAGGTGCTGCGAGAACCAGTCGCCCGACCAGTCCCGGCGCACCGACAGCAGGCGGCCCATCTGGCTGCCGGGCTCGGGCAGGCCGTCGCGGACGGCCGGGGCCTCGCTGAGGCCGACCGTGAGCAGGGCCCGGTCGTTGCGGTTGAACGCGATGTCGTCGGGCCCGATCGCCTCGGTGCCGTCGGGGCCCGCCAGCGAGGGCAGGCCGGTCAGCACGCGGGTCACGGTGCCGTCGCGGCCGACGCGCGACAGTGCGCCGGTCGCGCCCAGGCAGCCGATGCCCTGGGGCCGGGGCAGGCAGACCGGGTTGGCGGCACCGTCGGCGCCCCGCCCGGCCTCGGTGACGTACAGCGTGCCGTCGCGGTCGAAGGCGAGGCCGCGCGGGTTGCTCAGCCCGGTGGCCAGGACGGTCACGTCCGGCGCGGCCGAGGCGGGCACGCCCTGGGCGACGGCGGACAGGAGCACGGCCGACGCGATGGCCAGCCGTTTGATGGATACGAACACGAAGTTGCCTCCGGCGGGCAGGGTCAGGTGTCCGTACCAATAAAACCCATATCGCCTCATTTACCCTGCGTGACGCGCCCGCCACGCTGTGCCATCTCGACGCGGCACCCGGTCAGCAGGGGGCGGGCTCGGTCGCGGGGACGGCGGCCGGGGAGGCGGTGGCCGGGGCCGGGGTGCGGCTGTGGACGGTGAGCATGGGCAGGAAGAACTGCGCCAGCGGGCCGATGGCCAGGGCGTACAGGATGGTGCCGAGTCCCGCCTTGCCGCCGAGCGCGAAGCCGACGGCGACCACGGCGATCTCCAGCACGGTGCGCCAGCCGCGCAGTGACCAGGTGCGAGCCGCGAGCCCGGTCATCAGCCCGTCGCGCGGTCCCGGACCCAGATTGGCTCCGATGTAGAGGCCACTGGCGAAGCCGCACAGCACGATGCCGCCGATCATGAAGGCCCAGCGCACGAGCACGTGTGACGGCTCGGGCAGCACCTGGTTGGCCACGTCCACGACCAGCCCGATCACCACGATGTTGGCGATGGTGCCGATGCCGGGCCGCTGGCGCAGCGGGATCCAGCACAGCAGCACGGCCGCGCCGACGATGATCAGCACGGTGCCGACGCTGAGCCCGGCGCGCAGCGCGACACCCTGGTGGAGCACGTCCCAGGGCTGGTTGCCCAGGTGCGCGCGCAGCATCAAGCTGATGCTCACGCCGTACCCGAGCAGGCCGACGAGCAGCTGGAACAGGCGGCGGGGGAGGCGTTCGCGCAGGGGCATCGGCGCCGGGCGGCGCGAGGCGGGGGCGGTGGCGACCCGGCGCTGGGTCGACCCGAGTGGCATGGGCAGTGGCTTGCGTGCGCCTGTCATGTCTGCCAGTCTGGAGGCCAATCGAGAAGCCAGAAAGGGCCAATCCGGAGGGACTGGCCTTACCGGCAGGGGAGTAGCGATGACCGTCTCCGTCCGCGGGGTGCAGCTGGCCCGGCTGCTCGGCCGCTGGCACGCCCTGCCCGCCCGGCGGCGCAGCCCCGACTACGCGGCGCTGGCCTCCTCCGTGCGTGGCCTGCTCGCCGACGGCCGCCTGGCCCTGGGCGTACGCCTACCCGCCGAGCGCGAACTCGCCGACGCCCTGGAGATCTCCCGCACCACGGTCAGCGCCGCCTACCGGGAGCTGCGCGACTCGGGCCACCTGACCAGCCGCCGCGGCGCGGGCAGCTGGACGACCCTGCCCAGCGGCCACCGGGTGGCCAGCAGCGGCCTGTGGATGGCCGACGACGAACTCGACCTGATCGACCTGAGCTGCGCCGCGCTGCCCGCACCCGAGCCGCTGATGGCCGCGGCCCGCGAGGCCGTCGAGGAGCTGCCGCACTACCTGGGCGGGGTGGGCTACCACCCGAGCGGCATCACCGAGCTGCGTGAGGCCGTGGCCGACCAGTACACCGAGCGCGGCCTGCCGACCAGCCCCGAGCAGATCATGATCACGAACGGGGTGCTGCACGCGCTCGACCTGATCCTGCGGCTGCAGGTGCCCGTCGGCGCGTCGGTGCTGGTCGAGTCGCCGACCTACCCCAACGCGCTGGCCGCGTTCGCCGCCCGCCGCGCCCGGATCAGCACGCACGGGCTCGACGAGGGAGGCTGGGACGCCGAGCTGCTGCTCGGCGCGCTGCGCCAGACCCGGCCGAGCCTGGCCTACCTGATCCCCGAGTTCCACAACCCGACCGGCCACGTGATGCCCGCCGGGCTGCGCGAGCAGCTGGTCGCCACCGCCCAGCGCACCGGCACCGACCTGGTCATCGACGAGTCCTTCGTGGACCTGCCGCTGGACGGCCAGCCGATGCCGCCCGCGGTGGCCTCCTTCGACCGGCACGGCCGGGTGCTCACCATCGGCGGCATGAGCAAGCCGTTCTGGGGCGGCCTGCGGGTCGGCTGGATCCGCGCGTCGGCCCCGATCGTGCAGCGGCTGGCCGCGGTGCGGGTCGGCGTGGACACCGCCGGGCCGGTGCTGGACCAGCTCGTCGCGGTGCGCCTGCTCAGCCGCGCCGCCGAGGTCATCCCGCAGCGCCGGGCGCTGCTGGCCGCGCAGCGCGACGCGCTGGTCGCCGCGGTGCACGAGCACCTGCCGAGCTGGCGGGTGACCGTGCCGTCGGGCGGGGTCACCCTGTGGGCCGAGCTGGACGGCCCGGTGTCGAGCGCGCTGGCGCGCGCGGTGGAGCCCCTGGGCGTACGCCTCGCGCCCGGCCCCCGCTTCGGCGTGGACGGCACCCTCGAACGCTTCATCCGGCTGCCCTTCACCCAGCCCGTCCCCGAACTCGTCGACGGCGTACGCCGCATCGCCGCCGCCCGCTACGACCTGGACCGCACCGGCCGCCCCCAGTGGAGCGAACCCGCCCTGATCGCCTGACCCGAGACGTGCAAAAACGTAGGGGCGGCTTGTGGCCGCCCCTACGTACCTCACTGCGTGGGAAAGAAAGACCTCGCCGGATCAGATTTCGACGAGGGAACCCTGGTACATCTTCTCGATATCCGAGGCGAAATTGGTCTCCACTGTGCGTCGCTTCAGCTTCATCGAGGGGGTGATCTCGCCGTGCTCGATGGTCAGGTCGCGCGGCAGGATGGTGAACTTCTTGATGGTCTCCCAGCGGTTGAGCTTCGCGTTCAGCTCGTCGATGTGCCCGCCGACCATGGCCTTCGCCTCGTCCGAGGTCACGATCTCCTGGTAGCTCCTGCCCTCCAGCGGCGTGCCCGCCGCCCAGCCGGTGATCGCCTCGGGGTCGAGGGACACCAGCATCGAGCAGTAGTTGCGCGAGTTGCCGATCACGAGCACCTGCGAGGTGTACGGGCACAGCGCCTTGAACAGGCCCTCGATGTGGCTCGGCGCGATGTACTTGCCGCCTGAGGTCTTGACCAGGTCCTTCTTTCGGTCCGTGATCTTCAGGAAGCCGTCGGCGTCGAGCTCGCCGATGTCGCCGGTGCGGAAGAAGCCGTCCTCGGTGAACACGGCCGCGGTCTCACCGGGCAGGTTGTGGTAGCCCCGCATGATCGGCGCGCCGCGCAGCAGGATCTCGCCGTCCTCATCGATCCGGATCTCCAGGTCGCCGAGCGGCTGGCCGACCGTGCCGATCTTCAGCGCGCCGGGCCGGTTGACGAACGCGCCCGCGCAGTTCTCGGTCAGGCCGTAGCCCTCGCTGATGGGCAGGCCCGCGGCGGCGAAGAACTCCGCGATCGGCACGGACAGCGCGGCCGAGCCGGACACCATGTAGCGGATGTTGCCGCCCAGCCGCGCGTGCAGCTTGCTGAACACCAGCTTGTGCGCGATGCCGTACTTGCGCATCAGGCCGCTGGGCACCGGCTTGCCCGCCTGCTCCAGCGCGACCCGCTCGCGGCCGACCCGCACCGCCCACGCGAAGATCTTCGCCTTGAGCCCGCCCGCCTCGGTGGCCTGGCTGACGACGCGGTTGTAGACCTTCTCGAAGATGCGCGGCGCGCCGCACATCAGCGTCGGCTGGACCAGGCCCAGGTTTTCGACGATCTTGTCGACCCGGCCGTCCACGTACGTCGGCACGCCGACGTGGATGATGCCGCAGATCAGGGTCTTGCCGAACGAGTGCGACAGCGGCAGCCAGAGGAACTGCACATCGGTCGGCAGCAGCACGCCGACGTCCGACTGCGCCACGCCCTCCCAGGTCCAGCCGCGGTGCAGCAGCTCGACGCCCTTCGGGCGGCCGGTGGTGCCGGAGGTGTAGATCAGGGTGGCCAGGTTGTCCGGGCCGATGCCCGCGATCAGGTCGTCGACCAGCGACGGGTTGGCCGCCAGCGCCTCGGCCCCGCGGCGCTCCAGGTCGGCCAGCGTCAGCTGCGGGAACTCGGCGGCCGGGTCGGCCTCGCCGTCGATCAGCACGATGTGGGTGAGCGTCGGCACCGCGGCGCGGCTCATCTTGGCGGCCTGCGCCGGGTTCTCCGCGATCAGCACCCGCGACCCGGAGTCGGCGACGATGAAGCACGCCTCCTCGGGCTCGGTGGTCGGGTACACCGTGGTCGTCGCGGCGCTGGAGCACATGATGCCGAGGTCGGCGACGATCCAGTCGAGCCGGGTGTTGGCCAGGATCGCGACGCGGTCCTCGCTGCCGACGCCGAGCGTGGTCAGACCGGCGGCGATTGCCTTGGCGCGCTCCGCGATCTGGGCCCAGGTGTACCAGACCGGCGCATTGTTCGCGTCCGGGCCGCCGAAGGCGCGGGCGTCGGGGGACGCCGCCACTCGCTGCAGGAACATGTCCGGAATAGACCGGTAGGGCACATCAATGGTCATGAGTCGGGGCCGCCTCTGGTAGGCAAGAGTGACGGGGGACACGTTAACTTGGTGTTACCGAAGGGTAATGCTGCGCACGGGCTTGGGGAACCCCTCGAGAAGATCTTTTCTAGGGGTCAGCAGGGCTGTCACCGGCCCGCGGGCCTGCCGCTCAGACGCCCAGCCGCGCCCCGCGCAGCCGGGCCGCCTGCTCCGGCGGGCCGTCCAGGCTGGCCCGCGCGTGGCCCTGCCGGCCGGACAGGAACATCAGCAGCTCGCCCGGCGTGCCGGTGAGGTTGAGCGGCTGCGTGCCGGCCCGCCCGGTGGTCACCGTGCCGTGGCCCGGCGAGATCACCCGCACCTGCACCGGGTAACGGCGCAGGACCAGCGACGCGCGCCGCCGGGCCTGCCCCCACAGCGCCTCCGACAGTCCCGGGCCCAGCTTGCGGGGTGCCCAGTCGGCGACCGCCCGGCGGATGTCCTCCAGGTGGATGAACATCTCGGCCAGGTTGACGGCCTCGTCCAGCGGCCCGAGCCCGGCGGGGCTCCACCGCGGCGGATGCCGCAGCTCGGTGAGCAGGGTGTCGAAGTCGCGGGCGGCATAGCGTCGCTGCACCCTGGCGGTGTGCCCGGCGAAGCGCTTGATCAGGATGCCCGCGGCGGCGTCGGGGCGGCGCTCCCGCAGCAGCAGGTGCGCCAGGAGATCGCGCACGGTCCAGTCCCCGCACAGCGTGGGGGCGTCTGGTCCGACCTCGGCCATCAGGTCGGCCAGGGCTAGCCTTTCAGCGAAGGCGTACCGGGTCATGTCGGCGATCCTACGTACCCGCGAGGGCGGTGTGATGCCCGGCACAGGCCATACCCGCTCGCCTGGAGCAGCGGCGTCGGTAAGGATAGGAAGCCAAGCTAAATACTTACCGACCTTGACGACGGGGATACCAGTGGCAGGGCAGACTGCCGGCGACGCGCCGGCTAAACCGGAGATCACCGGTCGCGACGTGCTCGCCCGCGGGGCGCGGGTGATGTGGCGCGGAATCCGGGACGAGCCGCGCCGGTTCACCACGGCCGTGCTGGGCAGCTGCCTGTTCGGCGCGCTGGTCATCGGGCAGGCCATCGTGGTCGGCTGGCTGGTCGACGAGCTCATCCAGCCCGCCACCACCGGCGGCGACGTCACCGCGGGCGCGATGGCGCTGGGTGCGACGGTGCTGATCGCGATGGGCCTGGGCCGGGTCGCGGGCATCTTCGGCCGCCGGCTGGGCGCGGGCTTCATGCAGTTCGCCCTGCAGGCCAGGTACCGCCACGAGGTGACGCGCCGCTACCTGCAGTTGCCGGTCTCCTGGCACCAGCGCCACGCCACCGGCACGCTGCTGTCCAACGCCAACTCCGACGTCGAGGCCGCGTGGTTCCCGGTCGCGCCGCTGCCGTTCGCCGTCGGCACCATGTTCATGCTGGTCGTCGCGGTCGGCGTGCTGTTCTCGGTGGACTGGGCGCTGGCCCTGGTCGGCCTGGTGGTCTTCCCGGTGCTGTTCGTGATGAACGTGGTCTTCTCCCGGCGGATGGCCCCGCGCCAGGCCCGCGCGCAGCACCTGCGCGCCGAGGTCGCCGCGATCGCCCACGAGAGCTTCGACGGCGCGCTGGTGGTCAAGACCATGGGCCGCGAGGACCTGGAGACCCGCCGCTTCGCCGCGCGGGCGGGCGAGCTGCGCGACGCGCTGATCAGCGTCGGGCGGCTGCGCGGCCTGTTCGACCCGCTGATGGAGTCGCTGCCGTTCCTGGGCACGCTGCTGGCGCTGCTGGTCGGCGCGTGGCGGATGGACCAGGGCGCGATCGGGCTCAACGAGGTCGTGCAGGTGACCTTCCTGTTCACCGTGCTGGCGTTCCCGGTGCGGGCCATCGGCTGGGTGCTCGGCGACCTGCCGCGCTCGGTCGCGGGCTGGGACCGCGTCGAGCACGTGCTCCAGTCGACCGGGCAGATGCCGTACGGCGCGCAGGACCTGCCCGGCTCCGGCGCCGCCGAGCTGAGCTTCCGCAACGTCGACTTCGCGTACGACCCGGCCCAGCCGGTGCTGCGCGACGTCACCTTCACCGTGCCCGCCGGGCGCACCGTGGCACTGGTCGGCCCGACGGGCTCCGGCAAGTCGACCATCGCCACCCTGGCCGCCCGCCTGCTCGACCCCGAACAGGGGCAGATCGCGCTCGACGGCACCGACGCGCGGGGGCTCAGCTCCGCGTCGCTGGCCCACGCGGTGGCGCTGGTGCCGCAGATCGCGTTCGTCTTCGACGACACGGTGCGCGGCAACGTCGCGCTGGACCGGCCCGGCATCGACGACGACCGGGTGCACGAGGCGCTGGCCACCGCGCAGGCCGACACGTTCATCGCGCGCCTGCCCGAGCACCTGGACACCCAGCTCGGCGAGCGGGGCACCTCGCTGTCGGGCGGGCAGCGCCAGCGGGTCACCCTGGCCCGCGCGCTGGCCGGGCAGCCGCGGCTGCTCATCCTCGACGACGCGACCAGCGCCGTCGACCCGCGCGTGGAGGCCCGCATCCTGGCCTCGCTGCGCGGGTCCGCGCAGAGCACGACGATCCTGGTCGTCGCGTACCGCCGGGCCACCATCGCGCTGGCCGACGAGGTCGTCTACATCGAGTCCGGCCGGGTGATCGCCACCGGCACGCACGAGCGGCTGCTGGCCACCGTCGGCGGGTACGCCGACCTGGTCACCGCGTACGAGAAGGCCGAGGAGGAGCGCGAACGCGACCGCCTCTACGACGAGGCCTCCGCCGCCGAGCAGGAAGAGGAGGTCGCCGCGTGAGCGAGCTAAGTGAGCGAACCATGACGCAGCATTCTCACGCTGCCGACGAGCGCAGCGAGGAGAAGGCGTGAGCGCGTCCGCTGTCACCCAAGAGAGCCGGTCCGAGTCGGCCTGGGCCACGTTCCGCCGGGGCATCTCGCTGTCGCCTGAGCTCAAGGCGGGTCTGGCGGGCACGCTGGGGCTGGCCCTGATCGCGATGATCGGCCGCGCGGCGGTGCCGGTCGCGGTCCAGCAGGGCATCGACCGCGGCCTCGGCGTGCAGACCGGCCACCTGGACATGGGCGTGATCGCGACCGTCGTCGGCATCACCGCGCTGATCCTGGTCGTCACCACGATCTGCGGCTACTTCATGATGCGGCGGCTGTTCACGGTCAGCGAGACCGCGCTGGCCAACATCCGGGTGCGCACGTTCCGGCACATCCACGACCTGTCCATGCTGCACCAGCAGTCCGAGCGCCGGGGCACCATGGTGTCGCGGGTGACCAGCGACGTCGACTCGATCACGCAGTTCATCCAGTGGGGCGGCGTGATCCTCATGGTCAACGGCGGCCAGCTGGTGGTCACCACGATCGTGATGGCGTTCTACTCCTGGCAGCTCACCCTGGTGGTGCTGGCCGCGTTCCTGCCCGCGGTGGTCGTCATCAAGGCCTTCCAGAAGCGCCTTTCCGGGGCGTACGCCGAGAACCGCCGCCGGATCGGCGTCATGCTCGGCGCGATCTCGGAGTCCGTGGTCGGCGCCTCGGTGATCCGGGCCTACGGCGTCTCCGAGCGCAGCGGCGCGAAGCTGTCCGCGACCATCGACGACTACCAGCAGGCGCAGCGCCGGGCCATGCGCATCAGCGTGACCAGCTTCTCCGTCGGCGAGATCGCGTCCGCGCTGGCGCTGGCCTCGGTGGTGCTGGTCGGGGTGCGGTTCGGGGTCGCCGGTGAGATCACGTTCGGCGAGATGACCGCGTTCCTGTTCCTGGTCACCCTGTTCATCCAGCCCGTCCAGATCGCCACCGAGGTGCTCAACGAGGCCCAGAACGCTGTCGCGGGCTGGCGGCGGCTGCTCGACGTCGTCGACCTGGAGCCCGACGTGGCCGACCCCGCCGAGCGCGGCGTCGACCTGCCGGAGGGCCCGCTGGACATCAGCTTCGAGCGGGTCAGCTTCAGCTACCCGGTGGACGGCGAGCCCGGCCCGCGGGTGCTGCACGAGGTGCACCTGGACGTCGCCGCCAAGACCCGGGTCGCCGTCGTCGGCGAGACCGGCAGCGGCAAGACCACGTTCGCCAAGCTGCTCACCCGCCTGATGGATCCCAGCGAGGGCCGGGTGCTGCTGTCGGGCACCCCGCTGACCGACGTGCGCTTCGCGTCCCTGCGCAGCCGCGTCGTGATGGTCCCGCAGGACGGCTTCCTGTTCGACGCCACGGTCGCCGAGAACGTGCGCTTCGCCCGGCCCGACCTCACCGACGCCGAGCTGGAGCAGGCCTTCACCGACCTGGGCCTGCTCGACTGGGTCCAGGGCCTGGCCCACGGCCTCGACACCCCCGTCGGCGAGCGGGGCGAAGCCCTGAGCGTCGGCGAGCGCCAGCTCGTCGCCCTGGCCCGCGCCTACGTGGCGGACCCCGACCTGCTGGTCCTGGACGAGGCCACCAGCGCCGTCGACCCCGCCACCGAGGTGCGCCTGCAGCGCACCCTCGACGCGGTGACCCGGGGCCGCACGACGGTGGCCATCGCCCACCGTCTCTCCACGGCCCAGGCTGCCGACGAGGTCATCGTCGTGGACAAGGGCGTGGTCATCCAGCGGGGCCCGCACGACGAACTGCTGACCCTGCCGGACTCCGTCTACGCCAAGCTCTACGCGTCCTGGCTCGAACAGACCCGCTGACACGACGATCGCGACGGCCGCAGTGGCCGTCGCGATCGTCGTTTACGGGGTCAGCGCGAGTAGAACTCGACGACCAGCTGCTCGTCGCAGATCACGGGGATCTCGGTGCGCAGCGGCTCGCGGGTCAGCGTGGCGCGCAGGTCGGTGAGGCTGACCTCCAGGTACGGGGCGGTCGGCCCGTCGAGGTGCCCGCCCGCCGCGGCGATCTGGAACGGGGGCTTGGTGCGGCTGCGCTCGCGCACGGTGATGGTCTGCCAGGGCTTCACCCGGTAGGACGGGCGGTCGACCTTCTGGCCGTCGACGGCGATGTGGCCGTGCCCGACGGCCTGGCGGGCCTGGTAGATGGTGCGGGCGAAGCCGGCGCGCAGGACCAGGGCGTCCAGGCGGCACTCCAGGGCGACGAGCAGGGTCTCGCCGGTCTTGCCGGAGCTGCGGGCGGCCTTGTCGAACTGGTTGCGCAGCTGCGTCTCGCTGATGAAGTACTGGTGGCGTAGGCGCTGCTTCTCCAGCAGCCGGACCTGGTAGTCGGAGGGCTTCTTGCGGGCCCGTCCGTGCACGCCCGGCGGGAACGGCCGCCGCTCGAAGTACTTGACGCACTTGCGGGTCAGCGGGATGCCGAGAGCCCGGGACAGCTTCGCCTTGGGCCGCGCTTGGTTCACGAGGGTGCCTCCAACGTCCGGATGTCATAGGTTAGGCTGGCCTAACGAAGGTAAGCCTAACCGACGTTGGAGGACCGCCGTGCCGCACCCCGCCGAGATCGCCCGCTCCATGACAGCCGGCCGCCTGCCCGGCGTGGCGCAGGTCCCGTTCCACGCCAGCCCGTACCGGGTGCGCCACGCCACCGACCACGAAGGACGCCCGCTGCTGCTGTGCCGCGACGGCGGGCAGCTCGACAACGCGCTGCGCCCGCGCGACGGCGAGGGTGACGACACCGCCGTCGTGCTCGCCGTGGGGGAGTCGCGCGGGGCGCGGGTCTGGGTGTCCGGCTGGGCCACCGCGCTCGAGGACATCGAGGCGCGCGCCGCCGCCCTGGAGTTCGCGAGCGTGAACCCGGTCAGCGACCTGCTCGACGTGGGGCGCGGCTTCCGGCTGTACCGGATGGACGTCGCCGAGGTGCGGCTGGAGTGCCCGACCGGGCACCTGACCGAGATCGACGTCGAGGACTACGCGGCGGCCGAACCGGCCGCGTCGGTGGCCTAGCTCCCGCTGGCGGCCGAGCCGAGGTCGCCGGTCAGGTAACGCTGCAGGTTCGGCGCGACGGCGGCGACCACCTGCTCGGCAGGCAGCGAGGCCAGCGGCTCCAGTTTCACGATGTAACGCATCAGGACCAGCCCGCCGATCTGGCTGGCCACCAGCGACGCGCGCAGCGGGGCCTGCGCCGGGTCCAGTTTCAGCTCCGCCTGGACGCGGCGCAGGATCTGCGTGGTCACGAACTCGCGGAACAGGCGCATGCTCCACTCGTTGGTCATCGCCGAGCGGACCACGGACACCCCGACGGTGCCGACCGGCGAGTCCCAGACGGTCACGAACAGCCGGGCCAGGCGTACGCCCGCGTCGTCCTTGCCGCCCGCCACGACCTGGTCGATCAGCTCCCGGGGATCCATCGGGAACTGCATGGTCGCGACGAACAGCTGCTCCTTGGTGCCGAAGTAGTGGTGCACCAGGGCCGGGTCCACCTCGGCCGCGGCCGCGATGGCACGCATCGTCGCGGCGTCGAAGCCCTTCTCCGCGAACAGCTGGCGTGCCGCGGCGAGGATCGCCTCGCGGGTGTCGGGGTTGCCCGGCCGTCGCCCGGTGCGGCTGCGCTTCATCTGGCCCTTCCAGCGCGTCCCCGGCACGCCGCTCGGTGCGGCAGGCCGGGGACGTCCGTGCTCGTCGTCGCCGATGATTCTCCCGGACGGGGCCGGGCGCGGCGGTCAGGGGGTGCGGCGGCGCAGCGTGCCCGCGGCGGCGACCAGCGCCACCACCACCGCACCGGCGACGATGGCGAAGTCGCGCCACATCGTGCCGGTCGGCTCGGCGTGCGCGCCGACCTCCTGCAGCGCCTCGACGGCGTACGTCAGCGGCAGCACGTCGCTGATCGCCTGCAGCCAGCCCGCCATCAGGTCACGCGGCACGAACAGCCCGCACAGCAGCAGCTGCGGCACCGCCAGCACCGGCATGAACTGCACCGCCTGGAACTCCGTCTTGGCGAACGCGCTGGCCAGCAGGCCCAGCGCCATGCCCAGCACCGCGTTCGCCACGGCGATCATGACGACGTACCCGGCCGCGCCCTGGGTGTCCAGGTCGAGCACCAGGTAGGCCAGCGCGCTGGCGAAGCCCGCCTGAACCGCCGCGGCCACCCCGAACGCGAGCCCGTAGCCGAACAGCAGGTCGGTCTTGCGCAGTGGCGTGGTGAGCAGCCGCTCCAGCGTGCCGGTGGTGCGCTCGCGCAGCATGGCGATGCTGGTGATCAGGAACATGATGATGAACGGGAAGACGCCCAGCATGATCAGTGCGATGTGGTCGAAGACGCCCGGCTGGCCGTCGTACATGAAGTAGAGCAGTGTCAGCAGCAGCGTCGGCACGGCCACCAGCATCGCCACCGTACGGCGGTCGTGGCGCAGCTGGCGCAGGATGCGCCCGGTCGTGTGCAGCAGGATCATGACGGGACCTCGCTCGTCTCGCCGGCGGCGCGCGGGGCGGGCACGCCCTGGCGCCGGATCAGGGTAAGGAAGGCCTGGTCGAGGTCGTCCGTGCCGGCGGACGCCTTGACCGCGGCGGGGGTGTCGTCGGCGATCAGCGAACCCTCGCGGATCAGCAGCAGCCGGTCGCAGCGGTTGGCCTCGTCCATCACGTGGCTGGACACGACCAGCGTCGAGCCGTTCTCGGCCAGACCCCGGAACTGCGCCCACAGCTCGTCGCGCAGCACCGGATCCTGGCCCACCGTCGGCTCGTCGAGCACCAGCACCTTCGGCTTGCTGACGATCGCGCAGGCCAGCGAGGCCCGGCTGCGCTGCCCGCCGGACAGGTTGCCGACCAGCTGCGAACCGGCCTGCTCCAGGCCCACGTCACGCACCGCGGCGTCGGCCTCGGACTGGCCCAGCCCGTAGAGCGCGGCGAAGTAGCGGGCGTTCTCGCGGACCGTCAGGTCGGCGTACACGCTGGGGGCCTGGGTGAGGTAGCCGATCTGGCTGCGCAGTTTCGCGTCCCCGGCCGGGCGGCCCAGCACGGTGACCGTGCCCGACCGCACCACCTGGACGCCCACGATCGCGCGCATGAGCGTGGTCTTGCCACTGCCCGACGGGCCCAGCAGGCCGGTCACGCTGCCCTCCGGGATGGTGCAGCTCAGGCCGTGCAGCACAGGCCTGGCTCCCCGGTGTACGACGAGGTCGGCGACCTCGATCGCGGATGTCATGGGAGTCCTCCGTAGAATTCAACGCTTGATGAACTCAACGGTAGGTGAATTGTTCGCGCATGGCAATGCGCTCGTGTGGACCCTGGTCCCGGGGGTGTGCGCGCTCCCCGGGACCAGGAATCACCTCAGAGCGCCAGCACCCGGTCGAGGAAGTTCTTGTACCCGCGCATCGCGACGCGCATCGCCTCGGTGTCCGTCGCCGCGCCCTGCCGCGGGTCCAGCTCGCCCTGCTCGGCCAGCAGCTGCGCGGCCAGCGCCGACACCGCCTCGCCGACCAGCGACTGCGCGTCGTTCAGCGCCGACTCCGGCTCGTCCACGAACCGGATCTGCACCTCACGCCACGCGTCGCGGAAGCGCTGCGCCTGCTCCGCCTCCCACACCGCGATCGACGTCTCGGCCACGTCACCCGGCCGCAGCGCGGTCGCCGTGGGCGCGACCTGTGCCACGTCCAGCGGCTCGTCGTCGTCCTCGTCGTCGGTCTCGCCGGCCGCCGCGTCGAACTGCCCGGCCGCCACCAGCGCCGGTGCGTCGTCCTCGGCCGCGTCGGCGACCGGAGCCTGCTCGGTGTCGGCGGCAGGCGTCCCCTCGACGTCCGCCTCCGCCACCTCGGCCTGGTCGCCGATAGCTTCCGTCCCGGCGTCGACGACATCGGCCGCAGCCTCGGCCTGCTCGTCGGCCTCAACCTCAGGGGCGTCAACTGCCTCGTCGGCCTCCACGACCGCGGTCTCGGCGTCCACCTCCGTGTCGGCCGCCGCATCCGGGGTCTCGTCCCCGGCCTCGGCCACCGCGTCGGGGGTCTCGTCGCCCTCCGCGTCGACCACCGGCTCGGTCTCGGCGTCGGGGGTCTCGTCGGCGGCCGCCTCGATCGCGTCCTCGTCGTCGTCCTCGGCGAGCTCGTCCAGTTCCGCTTCCGGGGCGTCCGCGGCGTCGGCCAGCGCCTCGGCCTCCGCATCGTCGCCTTCGGCGTCAACGCCGTCCACGGCCGTGGCCTCGGCATCCACCGTGTCGGCCGCGTCCTCGGCGTCCACCGTGTCGGCCGCGTCCTCGGCGTCCACCGCGTCAGTCAGGTCATCGGTGTCCGCCTGGTCGTCGGTCAGCGCCACCGCGTCCACCGCGTCCTCGGTGTCCGCGTCGTCGTCGGTCACCGCCTCAGCAGCTACCGCGTCCTCGTCGTCGCCGGTCACCGCCTCAGCGTCCACCGCGTCGGTCGCAGCCTCGGCATCCGCATCTTCGTCGTTCGCCGCCTCGAACGCTGCGTCAAGGTCCGCGTCCGCCTCCGCGTCGCCGTCGGTCTCGGTTTCCGCCTCAGAGGATCCGTCAGCGTCGGCTTCCGCGTCGGGGCTCTCCGCGTCCGCTTCGCCCGCCGGGGATTCGGCGGTGTCCGGGTCCGTTTCGGACTCGGGGGACGCATCGGTGTCGGCTTCCGCGTCGGGCGTCGCGCTGTCGGCGGCCGCATCGGGGGTGTCCTCCGCGTCGGCTCCGGCGGACTCGTCCGCGTCAGCCTGGGCGTCGGGGGTCTCGTCGTCGGCTTCGGCCTCGGGGCCGTGCTCGGCCTCGGTGGCCTGCGGGGGCACGATGGCCAGCTCGGTGGTGTGTTCCAGCAGTGCGGCCTGCTCGTGCGGGCTCAGCTGCAGGGTGGGCTCCAGCTCGTCGACGGTCTCGGCGGCGGGGGCCGGCGGCTGGGCCGGGGGGATGAAGGTGGGGATGTGCGCCGGGAGTGGCGCGAAGTGGGGGTTGGTCATGCGATCCTCGGCTCTCGCGGTGGGGGAGAGCGCCCGCGGGCGCTGCGCGCAGATGCCCGTCAAGGTACCGCCGGGCTGCCCGTTCCCGCGTCATACCAGCGTCCATAACTGTGACCGGGGCCACCTCGATCATCGGACTCGCCTGGCAGGCGGGGGGATGCGCGGTCACGATACGCACGGGTGCCGGACAGGTCGGACGATCTTGGTGGGTGAGACGTCGGCCGCACCTGCGCGGCGGGGTGATCGGCGGTGAGGGAGAATTCCGGTGTGTCAGGGACCGAGCAGCTGGATCCGGCGATCGCCGCCCGTTTGAAGCGTGACCGCGACGGGCTCGTCGCGGCCGTGGTGCGTCAGCACGACACCGGTGAGGTGCTGATGCTGGCCTGGATGGACGACGAGGCGCTGCGCCGCACGCTGTCCACCGGCCGGGCCACCTACTGGTCACGCAGCCGCGGGCAGTACTGGGTGAAGGGCGAGACCTCCGGCCACCACCAGCACGTCAGGTCGGTGGCGCTGGACTGCGACGGCGACGCGCTGCTGGTCAGCGTGGAGCAGGTCGGCCCGGCGTGCCATACCGGCACCCGCACCTGCTTCACCGTGGAGCTGCCCGTGGCCGTCGTCGGCGAGGCGACGGTATGAGCACGTCGAGCAGCGGGGCGGTCAGCCCCGACCTGGCCGGGTTCCGGACCCGCGCGGCCGGTGGCCGGGTCGTGCCGGTGATCCGCCGCCTGCTGGCCGACGCGGAGACGCCGGTCGGGGTGTACCGGAAGGTGGCAGGTGGCCCGGGGACCTTCCTGCTGGAGTCGGCCGAGCAGGGCGCGGGCGCGTCGGGCACGGCCTGGTCGCGATACTCCTTCATCGGGGTGCGCAGCCTGGCGACGCTGACCGAGCGCGGCGGGCAGGCGCACTGGCTGGGCAGCCCGCCCGACGGAGTGCCGGTCGAGGGCGACCCGGTCGCCGTGCTGCGGGCCACCGTCGCCGCGCTGACCAGCCCCGACGTCGGCGACGAGGGGCTGCCCCCGCTGACCGGCGGGCTGGTGGGCTTCCTGGCGTACGACCTGGTGCGCCGGTTCGAGCGGCTGCCGCGACTGGCCGAGAACGACCTGCACGTGCCGGAGCTGGGCCTGTTCCTGGCCACCGACCTGGTGGTGCTGGACCACTACCTGGGCCAGGCGATCGTGGTGGCCAACGCGGTGCTGCCCGAGCACGCCGACGCCGACCAGGTCGCGGCGGCCTACCACCACGCGATCGGCCGCCTGGACGCGATGACGACGGCGCTGTCCCGGCCCACCCCGCCGATGGTCTCCACGGTGACCGCGGTGCGCCCGGCGGAGCTGGTGTCGCGCACGCCGTCCGGTGAGTTCGGCAAGGCGGTGGAGGTCGCCAAGGAGGCGATCCGGGCCGGTGACTGCTTCCAGATCGTGGTGTCGCAGCGCTTCGAGACCCGCACCGAGGCCGACCCGCTCGACATCTACCGGGTGCTGCGGGCCACCAACCCCAGCCCGTACATGTACCTGCTGCGCTTCGACGACTTCGACATCGTCGGCTCGTCCCCCGAGGCGCACGTGAAGATCACCAAAGGCGACGACGGTGTACGCCGCGCGCTGCTGCACCCGATCGCGGGCACCCGCCCGCGGGGCGAGACGCCCGAGGCCGACGCCGCGCTGGCCGCGGAGCTGGTCGCGGACCCGAAGGAGCGCTCCGAGCACGTCATGCTCGTCGACCTGGGCCGCAACGACCTGGGCCGGTTCTCCCGCGCGGGCACCGTGGAGGTGCCGGAGTTCGCCACGGTCGAGCGCTACAGCCACGTCATGCACATCGTCTCCACGGTCGTCGGCGAGCTGCGCGAGGACACCTCGCCGCTGGACGCGCTGGCCGCCACGTTCCCGGCGGGCACCCTGTCCGGCGCCCCGAAGGTCCGCGCCATGGAGATCATCGAGGAGCTGGAGCCGACCCGGCGCGGCCTGTACGGCGGCACGGTCGGCTACTTCGGCTTCGGTGGCGACCTGGACATGGCCATCGCGATCCGCACCGCGCTGCTGCGCGACGGCGTCGCGTACGTGCAGGCCGGAGCCGGGGTGGTCGCCGACTCCGACCCCGCCCTGGAGGAGCTGGAGACCCAGAACAAGGCCATGGCCGTGCTCGCCGCCATCGCCACCGCGCAGACCCTGCAGGCCGCGCGATGACCGCCCCCGAGCCGACGCCACCGGTGGCGTCAACGCGTGGCGCCCGCCCTCCGCGTACCAGAATGATCGTTTTAGGGGTGCTCGCGGCCCTGGTGGTGCTGTGGTTCGTGCCCGGCGGCACGGTGTCGTGGGTGCGCCCCGCGCTGCTGGCGCTCGCCGCGGGCGTGGTCGCGGTCTGGTACTGGCGGCGCTCCGGCAACCACGCCCGGCGGGCCGCCCCCGCCGCCCCCCGCCCCGACGACCCGCGCGACGTGTGGGACGCCCTCGATCGGGGCGAGGACCTCACCGATGAAACGCGTGTCTGACCGCGCGCTGGTCGTCCGCGTCGACACCGGCACCGCCGAGCTGATCCCCGACCCGGACCTGCCCGACGCGTGGCTGCTGCGCCTGAACGGCACCGCCCAGTCGCACGTCAACCTCAACGATCCGACGCTGATCGCGTTCGACTACATCCGCCGCTTCGCCGACGTCATCGACGCCGTCTGCCCGCCCGGCCCGCTGGACGTGCTGCACCTGGGCGGCGGCGCGATGACCCTGCCCCGCTGCCTGTCCGCGATGCGCCCCGGCAGCACCCAGCACGTAGTCGAGCTCGACCGCGCCCTCGCCGACCTGGTCACCACCCGGCTGCCCCTCGCCGACCCCGACACCGAGATGATCATCGCCGACGCCCGCGCCGCCCTGGAAGCCGCCGACCCCGCCTCCACGGACGTGATCGTCGCCGACATCTTCACCGGCAACAAGGTCCCCCCGCACGTCAGCACCGTCGAGTTCGCCCAGGCCGCCCACCGCGCCCTGCGCCCCACCGGCTGGTACCTCGCCAACATCATGGACGCGGCCCCTCTCACGGTGGCCCGCCGCCAGGCAGCCACCCTCCGCGAGGCCTTCCCCCAGGTGGCAGTGGTAGCCGACGCCGCCCTCCTGCGCGGCCGAGGCACCGGCAACCTCCTCATGGTCGCCGGCAACAACCCCGAAGGCGTCCGCGCCCTCACCCGCCGCATAGCCGCCGACCCCACCCGGGCCCGCGTAGAACACGGGCCCCAACTCGCCGACTTCCTCCGCAACGCCCAACCCCAACGCGACCAGTGACGGCGACAGTTTCCGGGGAAACAGCACGTATCCAGTACCGAATAACCGCACTTTCCCCGAAATCGCACCCGCAACCCGTGTGATGGCCGGAACCACCCTCGGTCATCGTGGAAGTGACCCCAGCCACCGGGTCCGCGACGCGGACGCCGGCAGCCGGGCATTATGCACTAGGCCGATTGGTGAGGCACGCCATACCCCGATTAGCTTGCGCTGGCGGGCAGTGCCTAGAGTCTGGCCATGGCATCCGACGAGCTGAGCAGCATGGAGCCTGGCGAACCGGCCCCGAGCGCATCGATGCGAGACAGCGGCGGCAGCGTGCTCGACGAGATCATCGCGGGGGTCCGTGAGGACGTCGAGGCGCGCCAGAACCAGGTCTCCATGGACGAGATCAAGAAGCGCGCGGCAGCGACCGCGCCACCCCTGGACGCGTACGCGGCGCTGCGCCGTTCCGGCGTCGGTGTGATCGCCGAGGTGAAGCGCTCGTCGCCCTCGAAGGGCGCGCTGGCGGAGATCCCGGACCCGGCGGAGCTGGCCGCGGAGTACGAGGCGGGCGGGGCGCGCGCGGTGAGCGTGCTGACCGAGGGCCGCTGGTTCGGCGGCTCGCTGGACGATCTGGCCGCGGTCCGGGCCCGGCTGGCGATCCCGGTGCTGCGCAAGGACTTCGTGTGCTCGGCGTACCAGGTGCACGAGGCGCGGGCGTACGGCGCGGACCTGGTCCTGCTGATCGTCGCGGCGCTGGAGCAGAAGGTGCTGACGGGCCTGCTGGACCGCATCGAGTCGCTGGGCATGACCCCGCTGGTCGAGGTGCACACCGAGGAGGAGGCCGACCGTGCCCTGGAGGCCGGCGCGCGCGTCATCGGCGTGAACGCCCGCAACCTGCGCACGCTGGAGGTGGACCGGTCGGTGTTCGAGCGGATCGCCCCGGGCCTGCCCAACAGCGTCGTCAAGATCGCCGAGTCGGGCGTCCGGGGTCCGCTGGACCTGATCAAGTACGCCTCGGCGGGAGCCGACGCGGTGCTGGTCGGTGAGGGCCTGGTGACCCAGAAGAGTCCGCGCGACGCCGTCGCCGAGCTCGTCAACGCCGGCAACCACCCCGCGACGCCGCGGCCGACCCGCTGACGTTTCCTCCGCGCTGACCGCCCCGATCCGACGGGGCGGCTTACGCCGAAGGAGCCCTCGCGAACGGCGGCCTGCCCGCCCGGCGGGCGCTCACCCAGGATCTCCGGTCGGCTCTGACGCGGTGGCGCGGTCGTGGTTCGATCGCGCCATGAGCGCACGCGGTGACGGACCCAGCGGCTTCCGGTAGCTGCCAGGAACAACCTGGCGGCTACCGGAAGGAGCCGCGTTGTCCCGTTCTGTCCGACATCTCACCGCGAATCACCACCTCCCACTGCCGCTGACCGGCACGGCACTGCGTGTCGCGGAGCTCTTCGACCTGCGCTACAGCGACGCGTGTCTGCGTGACGCCCACCGGGAGGGCCGGCGCCCGCGCCCGCGCAGACTGCGCCACCGCATCGAGGTGCACCGCTGGGCCCGCTGGCGACCCGGTGACGGCGACGCCGCCCGTTTCGCCGCCCAGGGTGAGCGTCAGGCCCGCCAGCGCCTGCGGCTGGCTCTCCGGGCGGCCGTACGCGATCCGCGCGACCCCGATCTCGACGTGCTTCCGTACCACCATCACCACGGGGCACAGTGGCTCGTCTGACCCGCCGCTCGGCCGATCATGAACTGACGGGCGTGACACCGCCCGCAAGTTCATGATCAGCGAAAATGATCGGACGGCCGGGGGTGTGGAGTTGGGGGTCGGGGACGGTAGTGTTCTGGCCCGTGAACCTCGCCTCCATCCCGTCCCCGTCCACGGCGGTCTGGCAACTCGGACCCGTGCCGCTGCGGGCGTACGCGCTGTGCATCATCGCGGGCATCGTGCTCGCCTGCTTCGTCACCGACCGGCGGATGCGCAGCCGGGGAGCCCCGCCGTGGGCCGTGCTCGACATCGCCGTGTGGGCGGTGCCGTTCGGCATCGTCGGTGCGCGGATCTACCACGTGCTCACCTCTCCCGAGGCGTACTTCGGGCAGGGCGGTGACCTGGTCAAGGCGCTCTACATCTGGGAGGGCGGCCTCGGCATCTGGGGCGGCGTCGCCGGTGGCGCGGTCGGCGCGTGGCTGGCCTGCCGCCAACTCGGCATGTCGTTCAGCTTCGTGGCCGACACCATGGCCGTCGGCCTGCCGCTGGCGCAGGCCGTGGGCCGCCTGGGCAACTGGTTCAACAACGAGCTGTACGGCGGCAAGACCGACCTGCCGTGGGGCCTGCAGGTGCACGTCATGTCCGACACCCAGCCGGGGCAGGCCATGCTCGGCCCGGACGGCCAGCCGGAGCTGCGCGAGGGTCTCTACCACCCGACGTTCCTCTACGAGCTGCTGTGGAACCTCGGCGTCGCCGGTGTCGTGTACGCCCTGGACAAGCGCTTCAAGTTCGGCCGGGGCCGCGCCTTCGCCCTGTACGTCATGCTCTACACGCTGGGCCGCGGCTGGATCGAGGCGATGCGCACCGACACCGCCACCATGATCGGCGGCATGCGCCTCAACGTCTGGACCTCGATCATCGTCTTCCTGGGCGCGGCGATCTTCTTCTTCCTCCGCAAGGGCCAGCAGGAGTTCCTGATCCCGAACGTCGACGCCGACGGCGAGCCCGCCAAGGGCTTCACCACCGTCACCGAGGCGCAGTACCAGGCCTACCTGGCCGACGGCACCCGCCCCGACGCCGTGTCCGCCGACAGCGACGGGGACGGTGCCGCCGACGACACGCCACGCGCGGTGTCCGACGAGTTCGACGACCCCTCCGACGAGGGTGCGGACCTGTCCACGCAGAAGTCCACCGCGACGAAGGACTGAGGCGATGCGCAGCGCGGTGGTGGTCGGTGCGGGCATCGGAGGCCTCGCCACGGCGGGTGCGCTCGCGCGCACCGGCTGGCAGGTCACCCTGCTGGAGCGGGCGGACCGGCTGCGGGCCGACCCCGCCGCGCTGCTGCTGTGGCCCAACGCCGTCGCCGCGCTGCGCTCCCTCGGGCTGGGCGCCGGCCTGGCCGCCATCGGGACCCGGGTGCCGATGGGCGGCCTGCGCCGCGCCGACGGCCAGTGGCTGGCCCAGCCCTCGCCGACCGCGGCCCTGGCCGCGCCGGTCGTGGTGCACGCTGAGGACCTGCACGACACGTTCATCGCCGGGCTCGGCGACCACATCGAGATCCGCACCGGCATCACCGTGCGCAGCATGCACGCCCGCGCCGGTGACCGCCCCGCCGTCGGCGACGGCCGGCACACCTGGGAAGCCGACGTCATCATCGCCGCCGACGGGGCCGACAGCACGCTGCGGGCCCGGCTCGCGCCGCAGTCGATCGCGGTCAGCTCCGGCTACGCCGCCTGGCGGGCGGTCATCCCCTGGTATCGCGCCCCGAAGCTGCCCGACGACCTGGTCCTGGCCGGGGAGACGCTCAGCGGCGGCTACCGCTTCCTGGCCGCCTCGCTCGGTGACCGGGGCAGCTCCGGCGCGTCCAGCCGGGGCGGCATCTACTGGACCGCGACCGTGGCCGGGGCGGCCCGGCCGGAGTCGAAGGCGACCCAGCTGACGCTGCTCAAGCGCTGGTTCGCGGGCTGGCACGCGCCGATCGCGGACCTGCTGGCCGCCACCGAACCCGACGACCTGGTGCAGCAGGACGGCCGCCAGCTGCGCCCGCTGCCCAACGAGCTGGCCTTCCCGGTCGGCACAGGTGGCTTCGCGCTGGTCGGCGACGCCGCCCACGCCATGCCGCACCACCTCGCCCAGGGCGCCGGGCTGGCCCTGGAGGACGCGGCCACGCTGCGCGCGCTGCTGCTGCCCGCGATCCCCGGCCCGGCCTGCAACGCCGCCCTCGCCGCGTACTCCGCCGCCCGCCGCTCCCGCGCCGCCCAGGTGGTCCGCCAGACCCAGCGCGTCGGCGCGGTTCTCGCCCCGCGCGGCAACCTGGTCACCCGCGCCCGCGACCGCGCCTTCGGCACCCTGGCCCCCCGCGTCCTCGACCGCGCCGCCACCGTCGCCGCCGACTGGCAACCCCCCACCGCCTGACAGCCCCCGAGACGTCGGCCATGATCGCTGTCTCCGGTCAGAAGGTGCGGTCTGACCCCATTCTCTGACCGGAAACAGCGATCATGGCGAGGTTCGCGAGGGGTCGGGGCGGCCGGGTCAGAGTTCGGGGCCGGATTTCATGTCGTTGCGCAGGGCGGTGGCCTTCTCGGTGAGTCTGTCGGCGGATTCCTTGGCCGAGGGCTTGGTGTCGGAGGGGGTCTCGCCGGGGTACTTGGGCTGGACCATGGTGTCGCCGCGGTCCTTGGACAGGGCTGCGGTGTCGGTGGCGCGCTGCTCGGCGGCGCGGGTCTTGAGGTGTTCGGAGACGCGGGAGCTCTCCTCCTCGACCTTGTTCAGCGCGCGCTCCCAGCGCTCGCGCATGGGGCCGATGAGGCCGCCGCCGACGCCGACGATGAGGATGCCCGCGATGGTGCCGAGGATCGCGATCAGCACCGGCATGGTGATGGTGGTGGCGACGCCGATCTGGTTGAGCGCGGCGATCACGCCGAACGCGATGATCACGACCTGGGCGATGCGTCCGATGGTGCGGCCGTACGAGAAGTGCGAGAGCGCGTTGGTGATCACGTCGAACACGGCGTTGGCGATGGCGACCGCGACGACCAGGATCACGCAGGCCACGATGAGGCGTGGCAGCCAGCTGATCACGGTGTCGATCAGGTTGCTGATCGGGTTGGGCCCGAACACGCTGAACGCGAGCTGGAACGTGAACAGCAGCAGCGCGTAGTAGACCAGCTTGCCCACCAGCCCGCTGGGGGTGTAGCGGCCGGTCCACCGGTCCATGCCGGTGCGCTGGGCGAGGTGGTTGAACCGGGCCTTGGCCAGGCCCTTGTCGACGAGGCTGCCGATCGCCTTGGCGATGATCCAGCCGATGATCAGGATGGCCGCGCAGGCGAGCACCTTGAGGGCGATGTACGCCAGCGCGCTGAGCAGAACCTGCACGGTCGGATTCACGGTCGTCCACCTTCCAGCGGCGCGGGACCTTCCAGCCGCAGACTAAGCCCGATAACGGAGCAGATCAGCCGAAATGTCGAAACGTTCCGGGACGACGTGGTGATCAAGTGGCGGCCGTCGATACAGCGCGTGGCGGGTGTCGATGTCTCGGTGCGGTGGAGGGCGCGGCGCGGCGGACCCGGCGGCGCGGCGTTAACGTCGGCGACGCGCCCGACACGCGCGGG
Organism: Catellatospora methionotrophica; assembly: GCF_011297335.1. Lineage (GTDB taxonomy): Bacteria > Actinomycetota > Actinomycetes > Mycobacteriales > Micromonosporaceae > Catellatospora > Catellatospora methionotrophica. Next base: position 320,308 of record NZ_JAAOTJ010000006.1, read on the forward strand.
AAACATGCCCGCCACCGGCGTGAAGACAGGCGGGGCAGGACTCCTGTGACATTCGCGCTTACTTACTAACTGGGATGTAGCTTCCCAGAATGTGGACGTGTGATCAATCTGTGTCTGGTGGACACCCAGGGCGTTTAACGTAGACTCAACACTCACAGACTCGTCCCCATACTCGTGCGACCGCGCGAGGGAGTCGGTGTACCGCTGAACCTGCGGGTTCATTCAAGGGCCGACGTCGTCCCGCTCGGATAAGGCACCGCTGACGAACCCGGCATAGCCCCCGCGCCATCGCAGTCGCGGTTTTCAGGCATCCATCCCGTTCGTGGCCGATACCGATGTTCATTCCCCGTGACGACAGGAGGCCCGGTGGCATCGCCGTACCCGCACCCCCTGCAGCCTGGTATGACGGCCGCTCCGGCCGCGACGCAGCCTGGTATGTCGGCCGCACCGGCCGCGGTCGGTCTCTATGACCCGGCCTTCGAGCACGACTCCTGCGGCGTGGCCTTCGTGGCCGACGTGCACGGCCGGCGCAGCCATTCCGTGGTGGCCCGCGGCCTGTCCGCGCTGTGCCGCCTGGACCATCGCGGCGCGCGTGGCGCCGAGACCACGACCGGTGACGGCGCGGGCATCCTGCTGCAGGTGCCGGACGCGTTCCTGCGCGAGGTGGTCGACTTCCCGCTGCCGCCCGCGGGCCAGTACGCGACCGGTCTGGTCTTCCTGCCGGTCAACGGCGCCGACGAGGCCCGCGCGCTGACCGTGCTGGAGAAGTACGCCCTGGTGGAGGGCGCGCAGATCCTCGGCTGGCGCGACGTGCCGGTTGACGCCGAGGGGCTCGGCGCGACCGCCGACGCCGCGCGGCCCCGCATCCGGCAGGTGTTCCTGGCCGCGCACAGCATCAGCGCGCACCGCTACGGCGAGGCCCTGAGCGGCCTGGAGCTGGAGCGCGTGGCGTACTGCGTGCGCAAGCAGACCGAGCGGGAGACCCGCGAGCGCGGCGTTCCGCTGTACTTCCCGTCGCTGTCCGGGCGGACCATCACGTACAAGGGCATGCTCACGCCCGACCAGCTGGCGAGCTTCTTCCCGGACCTGTCCGACGAGCGCGTGGTCAGCGCGATCGCGCTGGTGCACTCGCGGTTCTCCACGAACACCTTCCCGAGCTGGCCGCTGGCCCACCCGTACCGGTTCATCGCGCACAACGGCGAGATCAACACGATCCGCGGCAACAAGAACTGGATGCAGGCCCGCGAGGCGCTGCTGAACAGTCCGCTGCTGCCGGGCAACCTGCGGCGGCTGTTCCCGATCTGCACGCCGGAGGCGTCGGACTCGGCGAACTTCGACGAGGTGCTGGAGCTGCTGCACCTGACCGGGCGCAGCCTGCCGCACGCGGTGCTGATGATGATCCCCGAGGCGTGGGAGAACGACCCGGTGATGGACCCCGCCAAGCGGGCGTTCTACCAGTTCCACGCGAGCCTGATGGAGCCGTGGGACGGCCCGGCGGCGGTGGCCTTCACCGACGGCACGGTCGTCGGCGCGGTGCTGGACCGCAACGGCCTGCGCCCCGGGCGCTGGTGGCGCACCGAGGACGGCCTGGTCGTGCTGGGCAGCGAGGCGGGCATGATCGACCTCGACCCGGCGACCGTGGTGGCCAAGGGCCGCCTGGAGCCGGGCCGGATGTTCCTGGTCGACACCGAGCAGGGCCGGGTCATCTCCGACGAGGAGCTCAAGAGCGACCTCGCCGCGTCGCAGCCGTACGCCGACTGGCTGCACAGCGGGCTGATGCACCTGGAGGGCCTGCCCGAGCGCGAGCACATCGTCTACACCCACGACTCGGTGCAGCGCCGCCAGCAGACCTTCGGCTACTCCGAGGAGGAGCTGAAGATCCTGCTGGCGCCGATGGCGCGGGCCGGGGCGGAGCCGCTGGGCTCGATGGGCACCGACACCCCGATCTCGCCGCTGTCGAGCCGCCCGCGGCTGCTCTACGACTACTTCCACCAGATCTTCGCGCAGGTCACCAATCCGCCGCTGGACGCGATCCGGGAGGAGATGGTCACCAGCCTGGCGTCGACCATCGGCCCGGAGGGCAACCTGCTGGACCCGGGCCCGACCAGCTGCCGCCAGATCGTGCTGCCGCACCCGATCATCGACAACGACGAGCTTGCCAAGATCCTGTCCATCGACGAGGACGGCGACCTGCCCGGTTTCAAGGCGGTGCGGGTCTCCGGCCTGTACCCGCTGCGCGACGGCGCGCAGGGCCTGCGGGCCCGGCTGACCGAGATCCGGCGGCACGTGTCCGAGGCGATCGAGGACGGCGTGCGCATCCTGGTGCTGTCGGACCGCGACTCCACGGCCGACCTGGCCCCGATCCCGTCGCTGCTGCTGACCGCGGCGGTGCACCAGCACCTGGTGCGGGAGCAGACCCGCACCCAGGTCGCGCTGGTCGTCGAGTCCGGCGACTGCCGCGAGGTGCACCACGCCGCCGTGCTGGTCGGCTTCGGCGCGGCCGCGATCAACCCTTACCTGGCCTTCGAGAGCGTCGAAGACCTGATCACCACGGGCATCCTGCCGAACATCGCGCCCGAGAAGGCCGTGCGCAACGTCGTCAAGGCGCTCGGCAAGGGCATCCAGAAGATCATGTCCAAGATGGGCATCTCGACCGTGTCGTCGTACTGCGGCGCGCAGGTGTTCGAGGCCGTCGGCCTGTCGTCTGACCTGGTGGAGCGCTACTTCACCGGCACGCCGAGCCGCATCCAGGGCATCGGCCTGGCCGAGATCCACGCCGAGGTCGCGGCGCGGCACGCGGTGGCGTACCCGACGAACCCGGCGGAGCAGTCGCACCGGCGGCTGGAGGTCGGCGGCGAGTACCAGTGGCGCCGCGAGGGCGAGGTGCACCTGTTCAACCCCGAGACGGTGTTCCTGCTCCAGCACGCCACCCGCTCCGGGCAGTACGACGTGTTCCAGCGCTACACCGAGAAGGTCGACGGGCTGGCCGCCGCGGCGGGTTCGCTGCGCGGGCTGTTCCGGTTCGCCGACACGACGCCGATCCCGATCGAGGAGGTCGAGCCCGCGTCGGCGATCGTCAAGCGGTTCGCCACCGGCGCGATGTCGTACGGCTCCATCTCTGCCGAGGCGCACGAGACCCTCGCCATCGCGATGAACCGGATCGGCGGCAAGTCGAACACCGGTGAGGGCGGCGAGGACGTCGAGCGCCTGTACGACCCGGCCCGCCGCTCGGCGGTCAAGCAGGTCGCCTCCGGCCGCTTCGGCGTGACCACCGAGTACCTGGTGCACGCCGACGACATCCAGATCAAGATGGCGCAGGGCGCGAAGCCCGGCGAGGGCGGGCAGCTGCCCGGCAACAAGGTGTGGCCGTGGATCGCCAAGACCCGGCACGCCACGCCGGGCGTCGGCCTGATCTCGCCGCCGCCGCACCACGACATCTACTCGATCGAGGACCTGGCGCAGCTGGTGTTCGACGTCAAGTGCGTCAACCCGGGCGCGCGGGTGCACGTCAAGCTGGTCAGCGAGGTCGGCGTCGGCACGGTCGCGGCGGGCGTGGCCAAGCTGAAGGCCGACGTCATCCTGATCTCCGGCCACGACGGCGGCACCGGTGCGTCCCCGCTGAACTCGCTCAAGCACGCGGGCACCCCGTGGGAGCTGGGCCTGGCCGAGACGCAGCAGACGCTGCTGCTCAACGGGCTGCGCGACCGGGTCACCGTGCAGGTCGACGGCCAGCTCAAGACCGGCCGCGACGTGATCGTGGCGGCGCTGCTGGGCGCGGAGGAGTTCGGCTTCGCCACCGCTCCGCTGATCGTCGAGGGCTGCATCATGATGCGGGTCTGCCACCTGGACACCTGTCCGGTCGGCATCGCCACCCAGAACCCGGTGCTGCGCGAGCGCTTCACCGGCAAGCCGGAGTTCGTGGAGAACTTCTTCTGGTTCCTCGCCGAGCAGGTGCGCGAGCAGCTGGCCGCACTGGGCCTGCGCAGCATCGACGAGGCCGTGGGCCGCGCCGACCTGCTCGACCTGGCCCCGGCCACCGAGCACTGGAAGGCGCACGGCCTGGACCTGTCGCCGGTGCTGATCGTGCCCACCTCCCCGTACGGCGACGCGCCCCGCAAGGTGCGTGACCAGGACCACGGGCTGGAGCACTCGCTGGACAACACGCTGCTGCGGCACGCCGAGTCGGCGCTGCTCAACGGTGCGCCGGTGCGCTTCGACGTGGCGGTGCGCAACGAGCACCGCAGCGTCGGGGCGATGCTGGGCGGTGAGGTCGTGCGGCGCGCGGGAGGCGCGGGCCTGCCCGACGGCACCATCGACATCACCCTGCACGGCACGGCCGGGCAGTCGTTCGGCGCGTTCGTGCCGCGCGGGGTGACGCTGCGGATGATCGGCGACGTGAACGACTACGCGGGCAAGGGCCTGTCCGGCGGGCGGCTGATCGTGCGCCCGGACGCGCGCAGCCAGTTCGCCGCCGAGGAGCACATCATCGCGGGCAACACCCTGCTGTACGGCGCGACCTCCGGTGAGGTGTACCTGCGCGGCCGGGTCGGGCAGCGGTTCGCGGTGCGCAACTCCGGCGCGACCGCGGTCGTGGAGGGCGTGGGCGACCACGGCTGCGAGTACATGACCGGCGGCACCGTGGTGGTGCTCGGCCCGACCGGGCGCAACTTCGCCGCGGGCATGTCCGGCGGCGCGGCGTTCGTGCTCGACCTGGACCCGCTGCTGGTCAACCGGGAGCTGGTCGACCTCGGCCCGGTCGGCGAGGTCGAGGCGGAGGGGCTGCTGGAGATCGTCGAGCGGCACTTCCAGGAGACGGGGTCGGCGGTGGCGGAGAAGCTGCTGGCCGACTGGGCGGGCAGCGTGGAACGCTTCACCGCCGTGATCCCGCGCGACTACAAGCGCGTGATCGAAGCCATGCGGGCCGCCGAGGCTGCCGGCCGCGACATCGACGCCGCGGTCATGGAGGTCGCACGTGCCTGACCCCAATGGTTTCCTGCGTTTCGGCCGGCGTATGCCGGCCCGCCGGCCGGTGCCGGTGCGCATCATGGACTGGCGCGAGGTGTACCCCTCCGCCGACGACGAGCTGATCCGTGAGCAGGCGGGCCGCTGCATGGACTGCGGCATCCCGTTCTGCCACGAGGGCTGCCCGCTGGGCAACCGGATCCCGGACTGGAACGACCTGGTCCGCACCGGCAACTGGAACGCCGCGATCCAGTCGCTGCACAGCACGAACAACTTCCCGGAGTTCACCGGGCGGCTGTGCCCCGCGCCGTGCGAGGCCTCCTGCGTGCTGGCGATCGGCGACGACGCCGTCACGATCAAGCAGGTCGAGGTCGAGATCATCAACCGGGCGTACGAGAACGGCCGGGTCCGCCCGCAGCCGGCCGTCGCCCCGTCGGGCAAGACGGTGGCCGTGGTCGGGTCCGGCCCGGCCGGGCTGGCCGCCGCGCAGCAGCTGGCCCGCGCCGGTCACGCGGTGACCGTGTACGAGCGCGACGACGCTATCGGCGGCCTGCTGCGCTACGGCATCCCGGACTTCAAGCTGGAGAAGCAGCACATCGACGCCCGCGTCGAGCAGCTGCTGACCGAGGGCGTGGCCTTCCGCACCGGCGTGAACGTCGGCGTGGACGTGTCCGCCGCGCAGCTGCGGGCCGAGCACGACGCGGTGCTGCTGGCCACGGGGGCACTCGCCGGTCGCGAGACCGGGACCCCGGGCCGCGAGCTGGCGGGCATCCACCAGGCGATGGTGCACCTGACGCAGGCCAACGTGGCCGTCGCCGGGGGACCGCAGCCGCAGATCACCGCCGCCGGAAAACACGTGATCATCATCGGTGGCGGCGACACCGGCGCGGACTGCCTGGGCGTCGCCCACCGGCAGGGCGCGGCGTCGGTGACCCAGCTGGACCGCTACCCGCAGCCGCCGGACGCGCGTGACTCCGGCCGGGACCCGTGGCCGACCTGGCCCTGGATCCTGCGCAACTACGCCGCGCACGAGGAGGGCGGCGACCGGGTCTTCTCGGTGGCGGTGCAGCGCTTCACGGGTGATGAGCAGGGCCGCGTCCGCGCGATCGTGCTGGTCGACGTGATCGTCGAGCGGGTGAACGGGCGCGGTGTGGTGACCGAGGTCGCGGGCACCGAACGGGAGATCCCGGCGGACCTGGTGCTGCTGGCCATCGGTTTCGAGGGCACCGACGCCGCCGAGGCACTGGACCAGCTCGGCCTGGCCCGCAGCGCGCGGGGCACCGTCGAGTGCGGCCCGGACTGGCAGACCCCGGCCGACGGCGTCTTCGTCGCGGGCGACGCGCACAAGGGCGCCTCCCTGATCGTCTGGGCGATCGCCGAGGGCCGCAGCGCCGCCGCCGCCATCCACCGCTACCTCGGCGGCGAGGGCAGCCTGCCTGCCCCGGTCGAACCGTCGTCGCGTCCGCTCATCCCCGCCTGAGCAGCGAAAGGGCGCCTTCCGCGACACTCAGTGTCGCGGAAGGCGCCCTTTCCCATGTCTAGGCCGGTTGAGCTGCGGGTCAGCGGGTCTTCGGCTCCGGGCCCCGGCGCACCGGCAGCACGGTCACGTTGTCGGCCTGCATGCGGGTGACCACTTCGAACAGTTCCTCCTGGTCCTCGCGCAGCAGGTCGACCATGGCGCTGAGCTTGCCCAGGTCCTCGCGTACGTGCAGCTGCGGCGACTCGGCGCCGGTGGTCCGCCCGGCCGTCTCCTCCAGCGTCTTGCTGAACTGGGCGAGCTGCTGGACTATGTCGCTCAGCGCGGTGATCACGATGCGCATGTGCTCGCCGCGCTGGTGGTCGCGGGCCAGCTGCCGGGTCTCCGCCTCGTGCAGGCGGTTGACGAGGTGCTGGTTGGACAGTGCCACCGCACCGGCGAGCATGAGCACCACCCCGATCGCGGTAGCCGCGATGACCCTGGCGAGCACGCTCGTCTCCCGGCTCACCCCCTGACCGGCCGGCCAGACGACGAGATACGCCGCCAGGACGAGCACCAGGGCGAGGCCGAGAATGGACAGCCAGAAGGCCCCACTCTTGACTTTGACAATCAACTGTCTTCCCTTCCGGGACCGCTGGGCGTCCGGGCGCACGCGCCGAATGAACGAACACTCAGCGTGCCTCCAGGGACGCTGATGCGCTAGTAACACAGAGCGAATTCACTTCCGACGCCGAATTGTGGACTGCAGGTCAGCGCGCCATCATCCGGACGTATCGACTCCGGGCGCTGGGGACAACACCGATTCAAAGAAGACGCATGTTGCAATTCGCACGTGCATGGAGGGGCTAAAAATACCTTTATCGTCAGCTTTAGGCGCATGCTTCGCCCGCTACGCTGCGTGATGGTCCGAGTGGACATCGACGCACATTAAAGAGGTGTTACGTCGAATCGGGCAGTTGCCTTCAAAAGCTCGGTTACGCAAAGTAGTACTGGATCACTCTGTGCTGATCAATGGACCAGGGCGAGCGCGGTGGTGAACACGCCGAAGGAGACGAACACCCCCAGCCCGAAGATCAGTCCCTCGGTGAACAGCAGCAGCATCGCCCGCAGCCGGGGGCTGCCGTGCCTGCGGCGGTAGAGCTCCGAAGCCATCGACCCACTCCTTCAGCGTGGCACCCAGCCGTGCTTGACCAGCAGGGCGGCGACGTCCTCGCGCAGATACCGGCGGTGCCCGCCGGCGGTGCGGGTGACGCGCAGCAGGCCGCGGTCCGCCCAGCGCTTGACGGTCTTACGGTCCACCGGCAGTAGCGCGAGCACCTCGGCCGGGGTCATCATGTCGCGGCGGCCCGCGCGCACCCCGGCCCCGTCGCGCAGCCCCGCGGCGTAGACGGCGGCCAGCGCCGTCACCAGCCGCGGGGTCAGCTCCGCGCCGCCGCTGGCGTGCAGCGCCGCCTCACGTACGTGCGCGGGCAGCCGGGGAACGGGCGTGGGGGAGTCAGACACCGGCGTGCTCCCTCGCGTCGGGCCGGTCGTCGGCCGGCCACAGCGGCCACCACTGGTCCCCGCCGGAGATGAGGTCGCGCACCGCGGCCAGCTCGGCGTGCAGCGCCGCCGCCTCACCGCGGTAGCGGTCGCGTTCCCGGCAGGCCCGGCGCGCCAGCTCCTCGGCCCGCCGGGCGAGCACGGCCTCGGCGACCAGCGCCGAGCGCAGCGCGCTGACCTCCACCCCCGCGCGCATGGCCTCCCGGTCGCACAGCCGGGCCAGCCACCGCCACCAGGCCCGACGCCTCACGGGTACGCCTGCCGGGTGGACGGGACCTGCGGGTACGCCCCGGTCGCGGTGTGCCTGCCGTGATAGTCCACGGCCGGGTAGGGCGGCACCGCGTCGAGATACGCGGTGACCTCGGGATCGGCCTCCGGCCTGCGCACCGGGCTGGCCTGGCCGACCGCACCGGGCTGGTGCGTGGGGTCGCCGGCCGGTCCGGCGGGGCGCCGCCGGGATCCATCCGGCCGGCGCCGGTCCAGGGCGCGCCGCCAGAACGCCACCACCGCGCGCCGCCGCGCGGTCCGCGGATCGTCGTCGCTGCCCCACCACTGCTCGCCAACCTCGTCGGCCTGGTCCAGGATCAGTCTCGCCTCCTCGACCAGGGTCAGCCGGTCGCGCATCACGAACAGCGTGGCGGAGAAGGTCACCGAGGCCACGGCCGCCGTGTACAGCGAGAGCATCGTGGTGGACAGGGTCATGACCTGCCCTCCTGGAAGCCGTCGGGCAGCAGGCGGCCGAGCATCCGTACCGCGCGGCACTGCAGGGCCTTGACCGCGCCCTCGCTCTTGCCCATCGACTGCGCGGTCTCCGCGGTGGACAGTCCGACCAGGAACCGCAGCGCGATGCAGCGCTGCTGCGACGGGTTGAGCTTCTTCACCGCCGCGAGCAGCGCGAGGTTGTTGACGTGGTCCATGGCGACCCGGTCCGGAGCGCCGTCGAGGCTGAACTCCTCCTGGTCGAAGTCGAGGACCTCGCCGCTGACCTCGAAGCGGTAGCGGCCCGACTTGTAGTAGTCGGCCACGATGTGGCGGGCGATCGTGATCAGCCAGGCCGCGAAGTCGCGGCCCTGCCAGCGCACGCTGCCGATGCGCTTGAGGGCGCGCAGGAACGTGTCGGACGTCAGGTCCTCGGCGGTGGGGCTGTGCCGGACCCGGAAGTAGATGAAGCGGAAGACCGCGGGGGCGTACTGCGCGTAGATCTTCCCGAACGCCTCGGTGTCGCCCTGCTGCGCTCGTGCGACCAGGTTCCAGACGTACGACTGCTCCTCGGGCACCGCATCGGCGAGGGCGGTGCGGGCTTGCTGCGTGACGACGGTCATCCGCGCGACACCCGGCCCTTGCATGTCATGAGCACGTGGTTGCTCCTCTACTGGCGGGGGATTGCTCGCTGGGGGTCCGCCGGACCGGGGTTCACGACCCGGCGGACCCGCGGTGTGGCCGCCCAGTGCCTTGGACGGCCACACCGCGAGGGGGGAGCAGCGGCGTACCGCTGCGGCGCCTGCCGGCCGACCTCGCGACGGTGACGCGGTCCGGGCGCGGACCACGTTGTTTGCGGGCGACGCACCGTCATCTGGATCTGTCGGTCTGGCGCTGGAGGTCACGGTAACCGTCGCCCATGCACGACGCAAGTAACGTCGTGTCGAGGAGTCGATTACGCTCGAACGGGTGACCGCCGACCGGCTCATCGCGCTTCCCACGACCAGGCCATTACGTCGCTTGTTCACGACGTGTGGGCGATGCCGGCGTTGCGGTTCGCGCCGGTAGCCTGTTAGGTATGGGCGACGTATCAGCGGCGGCGGGCGACAGAGCGCAGCCGGACACCGAGTGGGGGCGCTACCTGCGCCGGATGACACGGCGTCCCGGCTGGTCGGTGGCCAAACTCGCCCGGGACTCGGGCATCGCCCGGCAGACGATCTTCGACTGGATCCGCGACGGCGGCGAGTCGGTGACCGTCGGCTCGGTGCGCCGCGTCGCCGAGGCGCTCGGCGACGACGTGGTCAGCGCCCTGACGGCCGCCGCCAACGTGGCCCACCGCGATGCCGACGCCGAGATCACCCCGATCCTGCAGTCCGACCTCGACCCGCAGGCCAAGGCCGAACTCGTCGAGTACGTCACCGGGCTGCGCGAGGCCCAGCGGCACGCCCGCAACACCGAGATCACCGCCATGCTCAACCGCCCCCGCCGAGCGGCCGCGTAACCGGCGCGGGTGCGGTCGGCGGGCACCCCCGCTGCTACGGTCGGATGAATGCGAGTCTCCGCGTTGATCCTGCCCGTGTACCCCTGGCGCGAAGGCCGGCACATCTGGCGGGAGGCCGAGGACGCCGGCTTCCACGCCGCCTACACCTACGACCACCTGTCCTGGCGTACGTTCCGCGACGGCCCCTGGTTCGGCGCGGTGCCGACGCTGACCGCCGCCGCCGGGGTCACGCGGCGGCTGCGGCTGGGCACCATGGTCACCTCGCCCAACTTCCGGCACCCGGTCACGCTCGCCAAGGACGTGATGACCCTCGACGACGTGTCGGACGGGCGGATCACGGTCGGCATCGGCGCGGGCGGGATCGGGTTCGACGCCGCGGTGCTGGGCCAGGCGCCCTGGTCCACCGCCGAGCGGACCGAGCGCTTCGAGGAGTTCGTGCCGCTGCTCGACCGGCTGCTCACCGACGGCGACACCACCCACCACGGCAAGCACTACTCGGCGTACGAGGCCCGCATGCTGCCCGGCTGCGTGCAGCGCCCGCGGGTGCCGCTGGCCGTGGCCGCCACCGGCCCGCGCGGGCTCGCCCTGGCGGCGCGGCACGGCCAGGCCTGGATCACCACCGGCCCGGCCCGCAAGGGCGACGAGACCGACCCCGAGCTGCTGCCCGGCATCATCGCGGGCCAGCTCGACGGGCTGGCCAGGGCGTGCGCCGCGCAGGACCGGGACCCGGCGGAACTGTCGCATGTCCTGCTCACCGGATTCACCCGGGAACAGCCGCTGGACTCGGTGCAGGCGTTCGTCGACTTCGCGGGACGCTACGCCGCGCTCGGCATCGACGAGATCGTGGTGCACCGTCCCATTCCGGGCACCTGTTTCGACCCCGGCCAGGGCATTTATGAAGAACTCCCGGCCGCGCTGACGGCGGCGTTCGGGGCGTGAGGCGACGTACCGGACGTCCCGTTTCGGCCCACTGAACGATCGATCAGTGTCTCCCGTGCATCCGGGATTTGTCGAGACGTCGACGCCCCGTTGCAACCTAGGTCACATCAACGGACTAGGCTTGCCGGTCGTGACACGCCGCGCAAAGATCGTCTGTACTCTCGGACCTGCCACCTGGTCCCCCGAGCGCCTCCGCGGGCTCGTCGAGGCCGGGATGGACGTCGCCCGCATGAACTTCAGCCACGGCTCCCACGCCGACCACGAGCAGGCATACCTGCGGGTCCGCGAGGTGGCCGCCGCCACCGGCAAGGCTGTGGCGACGCTGGCCGACCTGCAGGGCCCGAAGATCAGACTTGGCAAGTTCGCGGACGGCCCCCACGAGTGGCGTACCGGTGACAGTGTTGTCATCACCAGCGACGACATCCTTGGCACGGCCGACCGGGTCTCCTGCACCTATCGGAAGCTGCCGGCCGAGGTCAAGGCCGGCGACCGCCTGCTCATCGACGACGGCAAGGTCGCCGTCGAGGTGACGGCCGTAACCGGACCGGACATCCGCTGCCTCGTCATCGAGGGCGGGCCGGTCTCCAACAACAAGGGCGTCTCACTGCCGAACGTGGCCGTGTCGGTGCCCGCCATGTCCGAGAAGGACGCCGAGGACCTGCGCTTCGCGCTCGCGCTCGGCGTCGACCTCATCGCACTGTCGTTCGTGCGCTCGCCCGAGGACATCAAGCTGGTCCACGCGATCATGCACGAGATGGGCATCGTCCGCCCGGTCATCGCGAAGATCGAGAAGCCCGAGGCGGTCGACAACCTCGAGGCCATCACGGACGCGTTCGACGGCCTCATGGTCGCCCGCGGCGACCTCGGCGTCGAGCTCCCCCTCGACCAGGTCCCGCTGGTGCAGAAGCGCGCCGTCCAGCTCGGCCGCGAGTACGCCAAGCCGGTCATCGTCGCCACGCAGATGCTCGACTCCATGATCGAGAACTCGCGGCCCACCCGCGCCGAGGCCTCCGACGTCGCCAACGCCGTCCTCGACGGCGCGGACGCCGTGATGCTCTCGGGCGAGACCAGCGTCGGCAAGTACCCGGTGCTGACCGTCAGCACCATGGCGAAGATCATCACGACCACCGAGGCCGGTCAGATCGCCGTGCCGCGGCTGCAGCACGACCCGCGCACCCGTGGCGGCGCGCTGACCGTGGCCGCCTCGCAGATCGCCCGCGCCGTCGGCGCCAAGGCCCTGGTCGCGTTCACCGTCACCGGCGACACCGTGCACCGGCTCGCCCGCCTGCACTGCGACCTGCCGCTGCTGGCCTTCACCCCCGAGCGGGCCGTCCGCGACCAGCTCGCCCTCGCCTGGGGCGTGGAGACCTTCCTCATGCCGTTCGTGCACCACACCGACGACATGTTCCGCCAGGTGGACGAGCGGCTGCTCGGCCTCGGCCGGGCCAACGTCGGCGACTACGTCGTCGTCGTCGCGGGCAGCCCGCCCGGCACCCCCGGCTCCACCAACACCCTGCGCGTACACCAGCTCGGCTCGCTGGCCATGCCGCAGACCCTGGCCCAGGCCGCCCCGCCCGCCCAGAGCTAGGGTGAGCGCGACGCCGAGCGCAGTTCGGCCCGCGCGAACGGAAGTGACATGAGCGAGCCCATCACCGGTCAGGCCGCCGTGGACAGCCTGGTCGAGCTGCTGGACCTGGCCCCGGTCGACGAACTCGTCTTCCGGGGCCAGAACCCGCCGATCGGGCCGCCGCGCGTCTACGGCGGCCAGGTCGCCGCCCAGGCCCTGGTCGCCGGGGGCCGCACTGTCGACCCGTCCCGCCACGTCCACTCGCTGCACGGCTACTTCGTCCGCGCCGGGAACATGGCCGAGCCGATCGACTACCACGTCGAGAAGATCCGCGACGGGCGTTCCTTCTCGGTACGGCGCTCGGTGGCGATGCAGCGGGGCAAGCCGATCTTCCTCATGTCGGCCTCGTTCCAGGTACGCGAGGAAGGGCTCGACCACCACGATCCCGCCCCGGTCGACGTGCCCGGCCCCGACGAGCTGCCGACCATGGCCGACCGGCTCTCGCCGTACCCGGAACGCCTGGGCATCTGGAAGATCCTGCCCCGGCCCATGGACGTGCGCTACGTCGACGAGCCCGGCTGGGTGCGCCCCGGCAAGCGCGTCGCCAACGACCTGCAGCGGGTGTGGATGCGCCTGGACGGCAAGCTGCCCGACGACCCCCTGCTGCACGCCTGCGCGCTGACCTACCTGTCCGACCTGACGCTGCTCGACGCGGTCCTGTCGGTCCACGGCGAAGTGTGGGGCCCCGGCGGTGTCATCGGCGCGAGCCTCGATCACGCCCTCTGGTTCCACCGGCCGTTCCGCGCCGACGAATGGTTCCTCTACGACTGCGCCAGCCCCTCGGCCTCCGGCTCGCGCGGCCTGGCCACCGGCCGCATGTTCACCCGCGACGGCCGCCACATCGCCACCGCCGCCCAGGAGGGCCTCCTCCGCCCCGTCGGCGCCTGACCCCTCCCTCCCACTCCGTTTCGGCGAAGATCGCTATTTGGTGTCAAAACCTGGGGTCACACCGCACTTTCTGACCTCAAACGGCGATCTCCGTCCGAAACGTCAGCACCAGAAAAGGGATGAAGGGGAGGAGTCGGGCAGCCGGCGGGTGGGGCGGGTCACGGGGTGGGGATCGTTCGGGTGGGCGGAGCGGCCGTTCGGGCGATAATCGGGTCATGCGACTGTCCGCCCGTGTCGATTACGCGTTGCGTGCCGTGATCGAACTCGCCTCCGGGGGCGATGGCCCGGTGACCTCCGAGCGGATCGCCCGCGCGCAGGAGATCCCGCCGAAGTTCTGCGAGAGCATCCTGCTGCAGCTGCGCCGGGGCGGCATCGTGTTCGCCCAGCGCGGGCCCGAGGGCGGATACTGGCTGGCCCGGCCGGCCGAGCAGATCTCCCTGGTCGAGGTCGTCGAGGTGATCGACGGGCCGCTCAGTTCGCCACGGGCCGTGCAGGCCGACGCCCCACTGGGCGCGGCGCAGGCACTGCAGCAGGTGTGGACCGCCGTGGAGGAGTCCGAGCGGGCCATCCTGACCCAGGTCACCATTGCGCACGTCATCGCCGGAGTGCTGCCCGAACCCGTAGCCGCCCACCTGCCGCTCGCCGCCTCCTGACAGATTCCGGACAGCGTCGTTTCATCAATACTCAACACCCGGGTCTTGCCTCGCCTACCATTCCTATTAAACTGATCGGAAATACCAAGAAGCTGGGATCAGTAGGAGGCAGCGGCCGTGAGAAAACTCCTGGTCATGGCACTAGTGGGGTTCGCCGCCCAGCTCGTCGACGGCTCCCTCGGCATGGCCTACGGCGTCACCTCCAGCACCCTGCTCCTCATCGCCGGCATCTCCCCGGCCGCCGCCTCCGCCTCCGTGCACCTCGCCGAGGTCGGCACCACCCTCGCCTCCGGCATCTCGCACTGGCGCTTCGGCAACGTCGACTGGCGCGTCGTACGCAACATCGCCCTGCCCGGCGCCCTCGGCGCGTTCGCCGGCGCCACCGTGCTGAGCAACCTGTCCACCGAATCCGCCGTCCCGTGGACCGCCGGCATCCTGCTCGCGCTCGGCATCTACCTGCTGTACCGCTTCTCCCGCCCGCTGCGGCCCACCCGGCCCCGCGCCCTGCCGCGCCGCTTCCTCGCCCCGCTCGGCCTGTTCGCCGGGTTCATCGACGCCACCGGCGGCGGAGGATGGGGCCCCGTCGCCACGCCGACCCTGCTCGCCTCCGGCAGCATGGAACCCCGCAAGGTCATCGGCTCCGTCGGCACCTCCGAGTTCCTCGTCGCCGGTGCCGCCAGCGTCGGCTTCCTGCTCGGTCTCGGCTCCGAAGGCTTCGTGCTGCCGACCGTCGCCGCCCTGCTCGTCGGCGGCGTACTCGCCGCGCCGATCGCCGCCTGGCTGGTCCGCCACGTGCCCGCGCAGCTGCTCGGCGCGTTCGTGGGCGGGCTCATCATCCTCGTCAACACGCGCAGCCTGCTGCGGGCGTTCAAGGTCGAACCCGAGCTCGGGCCGTACCTGTACCCGCTGGAGGTGGCGCTGTGGGCGCTCGCCATCGGCTTCTCGGTACGCGCCTGGCGCCGCGGCAACCGGGCCGCCCAGCAGGTTCCGGCCGCCGAGCCGGAGCTCGTGCCCGCCGCCTGACCAGCGCACCTTCCAGTCCTTAGATTCCAGCCCGTAGCCGTGCGCCCCCAGTGGCCCGGCTACGGGCTGGAATCCTAGGACGGTCTAGGGGGAGTGGGGCACGCCGCGCGGATCGGTCGACCGGCGACGGTGAGTGATCAGGACTTCGAGCCGACATGTTCGTCGAGGCGGGCGACGGCTTCGCGCCGCGCCACCGACAGCGAGTTGCGGCGGTTCAGCCGCCAGGCGACACCGAGCAGGTCCAGCGCCCAGCCGCACAGCGCCAGGATGTCCGCCGACTCGTTGGCGAACAGGTAGCGGGGGTACTCGTACGTCCTGCCGTCCTTGGTGATCCGGTTGAGGGCGCGGCATCCGTCGGAGTGGAACAGCCCGCGCACGAAGTCTCCCGGCACCGCGGTGACGATCTCCCGCTGCCAGTCCACCAGTTCGATGCGGCGCTGGTGCTTCTTGCCCGGCCCAGCCTGGGGCAGCAGGCAGGGCCAGTGTTTGGCGACGCTCTGCACGGTCGTGCAGCCGATCGCGTGGACCCGGGACACCCGCCGGGCCAGGACGGCCAGCATCGCCTGCTCGCAGCGGTCCATGATGGCGGGATACGCGTCGGCGCAGGCGATCCGGAGTACGGGAACCCGCGCGGTGAGAGCGAGGTGCCCGTCGCCCAGATACTGTCCCAGCAGGTAGGCATAGGCGGGCAGGTCGTCGGGCAGCCGCGGCGTTTCCTGGCAGCGCGGGCACCGCTGGACGATGTCGTCGGTGGGCATGGGCCTGCGGCACCACTCCCAGACGGTCCGGTAGGGCAGGTCCATCCGGCGGGAGACCTCGGCGACCGTCAGACCGGCGTGGTGAAGGTCCCTGGCCGCGTTACGCACGGGGTGGGGGCGCACACGAGCAGCCTGCCGCAGGGGTGCGACAGGGAGTCTGAACAGGGAGTGCCCCCGGTGGGATTCGAACCCACACTGTCGGAGGTTTGAGCTCCGTCTCTCTGCCGGTTGGAGTACGGGGACTACGGCAGGCATTAGCGTACCTACTAGGCTGACGTGTGCGGCACCCGGTTACGGGTTGCCCGGTTCCGTTCGTGGTGTGGGGGTTGTGGTTCCGGTGACCGAGAAGCAGGCTGGTGTCGTGCGCAAGCGCGTGCTGATCGCGGAGGATGAGGCGCTGATCAGGCTGGACCTGGCCGAGATGCTCGGCGAGGAAGGCTACGACGTGGTCGGCGAGGCCGGTGACGGCGAGACCGCGGTGAAGCTGGCCGAGGAGCTGCACCCCGACCTGTGCATCCTGGACATCAAGATGCCGATCATGGACGGCCTGGCCGCCGCGGAGCGCATCGCCGGCGCGCGGATCGCCCCGGTGATCATCCTGACCGCGTTCAGCCAGCGTGACCTGGTCGAGCGGGCCCGTGCGGCCGGTGCGATGGCCTACCTGGTCAAGCCGTTCCAGCAGAGTGACCTGGTGCCCGCGATCGAGATCGCGCTGTCCCGGTTCGCCGAGGTCGCGGCGCTGGAGGCCGAGGTCGCCGGGCTCAACGACCGGCTGGAGACCCGCAAGGCAGTGGAGCGGGCCAAGGGCGCGCTGATGACGCAGTACGGGATGAACGAGCCGCAGGCGTTCAAGTGGATCCAGCGCACCGCGATGGACCACCGCCTGACGATGCGCGAGGTCGCCGAGCGGATCATCGTCGAGGCGGCTGACGCGGAGTCCGCCGAGTAGCAGCTCATGCGCGTGCCGCGGCCGGGGTCTGCGCGGTCGCGGCGGCGCGCCTACGATCGGTCGATGCTGTCCGGTCGTGGCCTGGTCGCGCTGACACTCCTCATCACGCTGGTGGGCGGGTGCACCGCGGCAGCGCCGTCGCCGGCTCCCGAGACCGTGCTGCGCCCGTCGTGGCGTGAGCTGACGCTGCCCGCGCCACCCGGCCCGCCGGGCCGCCTGGTGCTGCGCGACGCGACGGTCTGCGCGGGCCGCTGGTACCTGTCGGGGGCGCTCGCCGATCCGGCCGGGGTCACCCGGCCCGTGGTCTGGACCAGCGCGGACAGCGAAAGCTGGCGGACGCTGGACTTCCTGGGGACCACCTACTACGGCGAGCGGGCCGCGATCTACGCGCTCGGTTGCCGGGGGGACCGGATCGCGATGCTGGGGGCGCGCAGCGGTGGCGCGCACGGCAACCCCCGGATCACCCAGTGGTACGGCGGCCCGGACGGCCCGCTGCACGAGGTGATCGCGGGGTTCCAGCTGTTCGGAGGCCCGGACGCGGTGAACGTCGCGCGGCTCGCGGGTGGTGCGAAGGGCTGGGCGATCGCCGGGAACCGGCTGGCGGGGGCGGCGGTGTGGACGTCGCCGGACGCGACCGGGTTCGTCATCCGGGAGGGTCTGCCGGAGCTGGCCCGCGACGGCCGGGGCGAGACGATGGCGTACGACGTGGTGGCGACTGCGGACGGCTGGCTGATGGTCGGGGCGCTGAGCCCCGCGGACCGGCTGGACCGGGACGCGCTGGCGTGGGCTTCGCCGGACGGCGTGCACTGGACCCGCCTGCCCGCCCCGGCGACGGGGGAGTACGAGCAGTTCGACCGGGTCGCCCTGGTGGGCGGGGTGCCGTACGCGGTGGGCCTGCGGGGCGCGCGGTTCGGGGCGTGGCGGCTGGTGGACGGTGGGTGGGCCGACGCGGGGGTGTTCGGGTCGACGCGGCCGGGGCCGGTGGCGTGGGTGGCCGGTCTGGCGGTCACTGACGGGGGGCCGATGGCGGTCGTCTCGGATGGCGGGATGTACCGGTTGTGGCTCATGTCACCCGATCAGGGCTGGGTCGCGGTGGCTTCGCCTGCGCCGATGTCGGCGGCGGGGGTGTCCGCCGCGGGGGTCGCCGGGGCGGGGCGGCGGGTTCTGGTGATCGGCGACGACGGCGCGGGGGCGCATGTCTGGATCATGGACCTGCCGGCGAAGCACAGATAATACCCGCAGCTCACCGGGGGGTACCTCGGAATGGTGCTGCTCACGTAACGGTTGGGTCAACCCTTAGGCGAGGTCTTACCGATCCGGGTGTGAGTGGGATAACGTCCCTGGCCAGATCGTGGTTCACGATCTGTTCCGGTCTGCTTGCACGCACAGTGGCGTCTGCGGGTCCGGATCTCGGATGGAGGAGGGTTCTAGCCTTGAGGCAACGACTCGCGCGGGTGCTCGGAGGCGTCGCCATTCTGGCGCTCGTCGCCGGTGGCGCCGCCGCATGCAAGAAGGAAGAGCCGACGACGCCGGGCGGCAGCACCGTCTCGGGTCTGAAGATCGGTTTCTTCGGCGCACTCACCGGTGACGCCGCTGGCCTCGTGACGCCGGGTAAGAACGGCGCCGAGCTGGCGATCGCTGAGTACAACGCGGCCAACCCGGGCGCCAACGTCACCCTGGTGCCGTTCGACTCGCAGGGTTCGGGCGACAAGGCCGCTCCGCTGGCCACCGCCGCCGTCGCCGACGAGAAGATCATCGGTGTCGTCGGCCCGGCGTTCTCGGGTGAGTCCGAGGTCGCCAACCCGATCTTCGACAAGGCCGGCCTGCCGATCATCACGCAGTCCGCGACCCGCCCGAGCCTGAACAGCAAGGGCTGGAAGATCTTCCACCGTGGCGTCGGCAACGACCTGTCCCAGGGCCCGGCCATCGGCCGCTACCTGAAGGACGTCGCCAAGGCCGAGAAGGTCTTCCTGGTCGACGACCAGTCCGCGTACGGCACCGGCCTGCGCGACGAGGTCGAGAAGGTCGTCGGCGCCGCTGTCGTCGGCAAGGACAAGGTCACCGAGAAGCAGGTCGAGTTCGGCCCCGTCGTGACGGCTGTCAAGAACAGCGGCGCGACCGCGGTGTTCTACGGCGGTTACACCCCGGAGGCGGCCCCGTTCCTGAAGCAGCTGCGTGCCGGCGGCTTCAAGGGCACCTTCATCGGTGGCGACGGTCTCTACGACGCCAACATGCTGAGCGTGACCGGTAAGGCCGACGTCGAGGGCGCGGTCGTGACGTGCCCGTGTGGCCCGGCCACCGCGGCCAAGGGCAACTTCGTGGCCGACTTCAAGGCCAAGTTCGGCACCGACCCGGGCGTGTACGCCGACGTGGCGTACGACCTGACCAAGGTCTTCCTGGAGGGCTTCAAGGCCGGCAAGACCACGCGTGCCGACATGCAGGCGTTCCTGGGCACCTACAACGGCGTCGGCACCGCTACCGGTGTGACGTACAAGTGGGAGGCCAACGGCGAGCTCGACCCGGCGCAGGTCTCGATCTGGGCGTTCGTCGCCAAGGACGGCGCGTGGGCGAACCCGACGCAGCTCCCGAAGAGCTGATCTTTCCCGATCGGTAAGTGATTCGCAGTTGATACCCGGTGCGGCCGGAGGTTCCCCCTTCCGGCCGCACCCGGCTTTTCAGAAACCCTTTCGGGAGCCCCCGTGAATTTCGATGACCTGATCCAGGGTTTTCCTGATCTGACCACCACCGGATTGGCCCAAGGGTCGATCTACGCGCTGGTGGCGCTCGGGTACACCCTGGTCTACGGCGTCTTGCGTCTGATCAACTTTGCCCACTCCGAGGTCTTCATGTACGGCACCTTCGCCGCGCTGTGGACCTGGGGCCTGATGGGTTACGACAGCAACTCGGCCCGCCCCGACCTGGGGACGGCGCTGCTGCTGATCGTCGTCTCGCTGGTGGTCGCCTCACTGTTCTCCGGTGGTGTGGCGATGGTCGTCGAGGCGGTGGCCTACCGGCCGCTGCGCAAGCGCAACGCTCCACCCCTCGTCTTCCTGATCAGCGCCATCGGCGCGTCGTTCGTGCTCGCCGAGCTGATGGGTGCTTTCACCGAGCGCCGCCAGCAGGGCATTCCCGGCCTGCTGCCGACGGAGCCCCTGTTCTCGGCTGGTGGCTGGACCGTCTACCCGCTGCAGCTGATGACCTTCGTGGTCGCGCTGGCCGTGATGTTCGGCCTGGACTGGTTCGTGTCCAAGACCCGGTTCGGCCGGGGTATCCGGGCCGTCGCGCAGGACGCTGACACCGCCGCCCTGATGGGCGTGAACAAGGGCCGCGTGATCGGGCTCGTGTTCCTGCTCGGTGGCCTGCTGGCCGGTGTCGCCGCGGTCTTCTACAGCATGAAGCAGGGCAACACCCGCTTCAACGTGGGCTTCCTGATCGGTTTGAAGGCGTTCTCGGCCGCGGTGCTCGGCGGTATCGGCAACCTGCGCGGTGCGCTGGTCGGCGGTCTGCTGCTGGGCCTGGTCGAGGCGTACGGCGCGGCGCTGTTCGGCTCCAACTGGACCAACGTCATCGCGTTCGTGGTGCTGCTCGTCCTGCTGATGTTCCGCCCCACCGGTCTGCTGGGAGAATCGCTGGGGAGGGCCCGCGCATGACGACCGAGACTGTCAAGAAGCAGCGCTGGAAGCTGAACCTGCGGGATCGCTTCCAGGACCTGCCGCTGCCGGCCCGGATCACCGCGATGGCGGTGTTCGTGGTGCTGCTGTACCTGCTGCCGACGAAGGCGTTCTACGAGAACCTCGGCTTCCCGATCCCGATGGGCAGCGGCTACCTGCCGTTCTACACGACCGGCTCGGACATGGCCGGTGTGCTGTTCCAGTGCGGTTACTACATCCTGCTGGCGCTGGGCCTGAACGTGGTGCTCGGCTACGCCGGTCTGCTCGACCTCGGCTTCTTCGGCTTCTTCGCGGTCGGCGCGTACACGGTGGCGCTGCTGACGTCGCCGGAGAGCAAGCTGATCACGGAGTACAACTGGTTCGAGAGCCCGTGGCCGTGGCTGGTGACGGTGCCGATCGCGATCGCGCTGGCGATGCTGTCGGGTGTGCTGCTGGGCTGGCCGACGCTGCGGTTGCGCGGTGACTACCTGGCGATCGTGACACTGGGCTTCGCCGAGATCATCCGGATCGTGGCCAAGAACCAGGACTGGATCCTCAACGGCGACCGCGGCATCCCGAGCGTCGGGCACCCGCCGGGCACCTACTCCAACGGCGAGGCGATCTTCGAGCTGGACTTCGCGCCGTACTACTGGCTCGTGCTGACGGTGATCATCGTGGTCATCTTCCTGATCCGGAACCTGGCCAACAGCCGGGTCGGCCGGGCGTGGGTGGCCATCCGCGAGGACGAGGACGCGGCCGAGCTGATGGGCGTGCCCACGTTCAAGTTCAAGCTGTGGGCGTTCGCGATCGGTGCGGCGATCGGCGGCCTGTCCGGTTCGCTGTGGGCGGGCCAGGCGAACTTCGTCAACTCGGCGACGTTCAGCCTGGAGAACTCGATCCTGGTGCTGGCGGCGGTCCTGCTGGGCGGCGCGGGCAGCATCGGCGGCGCGATCCTGGGCGGCTTCCTGGTCATCTACCTGCCGGAGTGGCTGCGCTCGGTCGGTGACGTGTTCGGCTGGCCGACGCAGGTCACGGTGGGCGGCATCCACATCGACGTCAGCCCGACGTCGCTGCGGTTCGTCATCTTCGGCGCGCTGCTCATCGTGGTGATGATCTACCGCCCACAGGGCCTGTGGCCCAACCGCCGCCGCGCGGCGGAGCTCAAGGACCGGCAGAAGGAGGTGGCCCCCGTTGAGTGAGCGCAAACCTCTGCTGGAGGTCGACAACGTCACGCTGCGCTTCGGCGGTGTGGTGGCGCTGAACCAGGTCGACTTCACCCTCTACGAGGGCGAGATCCTGGGTCTGATCGGCCCGAACGGCGCCGGCAAGACGACCTGCTTCAACGCCATGACGGGCGTGTACCTGCCGACCGAGGGCCAGATCCGGTTCAAGGGCGAGCAGGTCAGCGGCAAGAAGCGCAACAAGATCACGAAGATGGGCATGGCCCGGACGTTCCAGAACATCCGTCTCTTCCCGGAGATGACGGCGCTGGAGAACGTCCTGGTGGGCGCGGACGCGCACAACACGACCAGCGTGCCGACGGCGCTGCTGCGGCTGCCCAAGCACTGGCGCGAGGAGCGCCAGAGCAAGGCGCGGGCGCTGGAGCTGCTGAACTTCGTGGGCATCACGGGCCGCAGCGACGACCTGGCCCGTAACCTGTCCTACGGTGACCAGCGGCGGCTGGAGATCGCCCGCGCGCTGGCCACCAATCCCGCGCTGCTCTGCCTGGACGAGCCGGCTGCCGGCTTCAACCCGGCGGAGAAGGTCGCGCTGCTGGAGCTGATCAAGAAGATCCGCGACTCGGGCGTGACCGTGCTGCTCATCGAGCACGACATGCGGCTGGTCATGGGTGTGACGGACCGGATCGTCGTGCTGGAGTTCGGCAGGAAGATCGCTGAGGGTACGCCCGAGGAAGTGCGGGACAACCCGAAGGTGGTCGCTGCGTACCTGGGGGTTCCCGATGCTGCTTGAGATCGACGACATCACGCTGCACTACGGGCGGATCCAGGCCCTGCACGGCATCAGCCTGCACGTCAACGAGGGTGAGGTCGTCGCGCTGATCGGCGCGAACGGGGCCGGCAAGTCGACCATCATGCGGGCCATCTCGGGCCTGCGGGCGGTGTCGAGCGGGGCGATCCGGTTCCAGGGCGAGGACATCAGCAAGGTCCGGGCGGACCTGCGGGTGGCCCGTGGCATCTGCCAGGCGCCGGAGGGCCGGGGCGTGTTCCCGGGTATGACGGTCCAGGAGAACCTGGAGATGGGCGCGTACATCCGGCGCGACCATGCGGCGATCGCGCAGGACATGGAGCGGGTCTACGGCCTGTTCCCGCGTCTGCTGGAGCGGCGCAAGCAGGCCGGTGGCACGCTGTCGGGCGGCGAGCAGCAGATGCTCGCGGTGGGCCGGGCGCTGATGGCGCGGCCGAAGCTGCTGCTGCTCGACGAGCCGTCGATGGGCCTCGCCCCGATGATCATCCAGCAGATCTTCACGATCATCACGGAGATCAACCAGCAGGGCACCACGGTGTTGCTGGTGGAGCAGAACGCGCAGCAGGCGCTGTCGCGCGCGCACCGGGCGTACGTGTTGGAGACCGGCAACATCGTCAAGGAGGGCACGGGGGCGGACCTGCTCCACGACCCGGCGGTGAAGGCGGCCTACCTCGGCGTGGCCTGATCGCTGAGCTGACGGGCGGCCCGTCGCACGCGTCCTGGGGGGCGTGGGCGGCGGGCCGCTCCTTGCCGTGCCGGGCGATGTGTCCCGGTTCGGACCAGGACGCGGCTCACCTTGCGTTACCGTGAATCATCACACGGTACGCAAAGGGGATGGATGTGCTCAAGAGACTGATTCCGGTCGGGGCGTGCGCGCTCGCGCTGGCCGCGGGCGGTTGCGGCGGCGGCGAGCCCGCCGCGTCCCCGAGCGCCGGACCCAGCGTGTCGGCCAACCCGACGCTGGCGGCGATGGTGCCCGACGCCATCAAGTCCGACGGCAAGATCCTGGTGGGCGTCGACGCGACGTACGCCCCGAACGAGTTCCTGGCCCCCGACGGCTCGACCGTGGTCGGCTTCGACGTCGACCTGTTCAAGGCCGTCGCGCAGACCCTCGGGCTGACCGCCGAGTTCCAGCCGGCCACCTTCGGCGACATCATCCCGGGTGTCGGCTCCGGCAAGTACGAGGTCGGCGTCTCCTCGTTCACCGTCAACGACGAGCGCAAGAAGCAGGCGCAGATGGTGACCTACTTCAGCGCCGGGACCCAGTGGGCGACCAAGACCGGCAACCCGGCCGGGATCAACCCCGCCGAACCGTGCGGCAAGCGCATCGCGGTGCAGAAGGACACGGTCCAGTTCGAGGACATCACCAAGCGGTCCGAGGCGTGCACCGCCGCGGGCAAGCCCGCCGTGGTCGTCCAGCCGTACGCGGGCCAGGACCAGGTCGCCAGCTCCGTGGTGTCCGGCAAGGACGACGCGATGCTGGCCGACTCGCCGGTCGCGGCGTACGCGGTCAAGCAGTCCAACGGGCAGCTGGAGCTGCTCGGCGACATCTACGACTCGGCCCCCTACGGCTACGTGGTCAGCAACAACCAGCCCGAGATGGCCAAGGCCCTGCAGGCGGCGGTCGACGAGCTGATCAAGAACGGGGCGTACGAGAAGATCCTGAGCAACTGGGGCGTGCAGGCGGGCGCCGTGCCGAGCGCGCAGATCAACCCGTAGGCCATGACCATCCCGGACACGTCGGCCACCCCGGTGCCGCGGGACGCCGAACCGATCAAGGCCATCCCGGTCCGGCACCCGGGACGGTGGGTCGCGATCGTGGTGATCGCGGTGCTGGCGGCGATGTTCGTGCACCTGCTGGTCACCAACAGCGCCTTCCAGTGGAAGTTCATGTTCCAGAACATGTTCACGCCACCGGTGATGCGCGGGCTGC
The DNA here is from genome assembly GCF_011297335.1 of Catellatospora methionotrophica. GTDB lineage: Bacteria > Actinomycetota > Actinomycetes > Mycobacteriales > Micromonosporaceae > Catellatospora > Catellatospora methionotrophica. The sequence continues at coordinate 344,895 of NZ_JAAOTJ010000006.1, forward strand.
TCGGCACCGTCTCGATCACGATCCTGGCGATGATCATCGGGGTGGTGCTGGGCATCGTGGTCGCGGTGGCCCGGCTGTCCAACAACCCGATCCTGCGCGGCACGTCGTGGGCGTACACCTGGTTCTTCCGGGCCGTGCCCCGGTACGTGCTGCTGATCGTCATGGGCAACCTGGGCATCCTGTGGCCGCGCCTGGAGATCGGCGTCCCGTTCGACACCTACCTCGGCAAGTTGTTCGGGCTGCAAGACGCGCACTGGCGGCTGTTCGGCATCACGACCCGCGAGCTGCTGGTCGGGTTCTGGGTCGGGGTGCTGGGCCTGGCGCTGTCGGAGGCCGCGTACATGGCCGAGATCGTGCGGGCGGGCATGCTGTCGGTCGACCCGGGCCAGGACGAGGCCGCCACCGCCCTCGGCATGAGCCGCGCGCAGGCCCTGCGGCGCGTGGTGCTGCCGCAGGCCATGCGCGTGATCATCCCGCCGACCGGCAACGAGACCATCGCGATGCTCAAGGACACCTCGCTGCTCATCGCGGTGCCGGTCACCGCCGAGCTGTTCTTCCAGCTGTCGGCCATCGGCAACCGCACCTTCCAGGTGTTCCCGATGCTGGTCGCCGCGATCCTGTGGTACCTGTTCCTGGTCAGCATCCTGCTGGTCGGCCAGTACTTCCTGGAGAAGCGCTTCTCCCGCGGCTACGGCCGCGCCGCCAAGGCGAAGATGAAGCTCGAAGGCCTCGCCGCCGAGCACGGAGCGAACCCGGAGCTGCCATGAGCCAGCGTTGCGAAGACCCCGCCGGCGGGGTGGCGGCATGAGCGACCAGGCGCGGCACCGCGCGCCGGACGACGACGCCCAGCCCGTGGTCCGCGCCGCGGACCCGCACCCGGCCGCCGGCGCGGAGCCCATGGTCCGGGCGGAGAACGTGCACAAGGCGTTCGGGCACGTCAAGGTGCTGCGCGGCATCGACGTGACGGTGCCGCGCGGCAACGTGTGCGTGGTGCTGGGCCCATCCGGCTCGGGCAAGTCGACGTTCCTGCGCTGCATCAACCACCTGGAGAAGATCGACGCCGGGCGGATCTGGGTCGACGGCAACCTCGTCGGCTACCAGCAGAAGGGCGACAAGCTCTACGAGCTGCACGACAAGGCGGTCGCCGCGCAGCGCCGCGAGATCGGCATGGTGTTCCAGCGCTTCAACCTGTTCCCGCACATGTGCGCGCTGGAGAACGTGATCGAGGCCCCCACCATGGTCAAGGGCCACGGCCGGGCCGACGCCCGCCGCCGAGGCATGGAACTGCTGGACCGCGTCGGCCTGGCCGACAAGGCCCTGAACTACCCGTCCCAGCTGTCCGGCGGCCAGCAGCAGCGTGTGGCCATCGCCCGCGCCCTGGCCATGGACCCCAAGCTGATGCTGTTCGACGAACCCACCAGCGCACTGGACCCCGAACTCGTCGGCGACGTCCTCGACGCCATGAAGGACCTGGCGAGATCCGGCATGACCATGGTCGTGGTCACTCACGAGATCGGCTTCGCCCGCGAGGTCGGCGACCAGCTCATCTTCATGGACGACGGCGTGGTCGTCGAATCCGGCGCTCCCCGGGAAGTCCTCGCCAACCCCCGACACCCCCGCACCCGCGACTTCCTCAGCAAGGTCCTCTGACCTCCGGACGCCGTCCCCGTCCCCGGTTGCCGTCCCTGGTTGCCGTTTCGACGGGCAACTCTGACGCGGTGTTCGGTCAGGATGCGGGCGCGGGACGCCGGGCCCGTGCGTGATCGACGTTGCCGTGCCGGGGCATTAGGGTGGGCATATGCCTACCGTCGCGGACCTGGAGTTCGGGAAGTACCTGCTGGTAACCACGTTCCGCAGGGACGGGCGGGCGGTGCCGACGCCGGTGTGGGCGGTGCGTGACGGGGCGGACATCTACGTCTGGACGGTCGCCGACAGCGGCAAGGTCAAACGGCTACGGCGCAGCAGCAAGGTCACCATCAGCGACTGCGACGTGCGCGGCAGGGTCACCGGACCCACCATCCCGGCCCGGGCCAGACTGCTCGGCCCGGACGAGACCGCGTCCGTGCGGCACCTGCTGGCAGGCAAGTACGGCATCCTCGGCCGGATCACGATGTGGGGCAGCTGGCTCCGGCGGGGCGCGAACGGCACCGTCGGCGTCCGCATCACCGAGCCGGTCGCCCGCGCCTGACCGGCCGGTGGGCATGGCGTCGCCGCCGTGGCGCGCCCGCGTGCGGGCAGCCGATTCCTGATCGACGTGACGTGCGGGCCGGCGGTGGCGGCGCGGGGGCGGGGCGTCGGGGGTAGGGCATAAGCTCTTCGGGTGACTGAGACGCTGCTGCTGCTTGATGGGCATTCGCTGGCTTACCGGGCGTTCTTCGCGCTGCCGGTGGAGAACTTCGCGACCTCGACGGGGCAGCCCACCAATGCCGTGTACGGGTTCACCTCGATGCTGATCAACGTGCTGCGCGACGAGAAGCCCACGCACATCGCGGTGGCCTTCGACGTGTCCCGGCAGTCGTTCCGCACCGAGCAGTACGCGGAGTACAAGGCCGGCCGGTCCGAGACGCCGACGGACTTCAAGGGGCAGGTCAGCCTGGTCCAGGAGGTGCTGGACGCGCTGCAGGTCAAGCACGTGGAGCTGGCCGGATACGAGGCCGACGACATCATCGCCACGCTGGCGCGCCAGGGGCGCGAGGCCGGGATGCGGGTGCTGATCTGCACCGGCGACCGCGACGCGTACCAGCTGGTCACCAAGGACGTCACGGTGCTGTACCCGCGCAAGGGCGTCTCCGACCTGGCGCGCATGGACCCGGCCGCGGTGCTGGAGAAGTACGGCGTCGGCCCGGAGCGCTACCGCGACCTGGCCGCCCTGGTCGGCGAGTCGAGCGACAACCTGCCCGGCGTGCCGGGCGTCGGCCCGAAGACCGCCGCCAAGTGGATCAACCAGTACGACGGGCTCGACGGCGTCATCGCCCACGTCGACGAGATCAAGGGCAAGGCGGGGGAGAGCCTGCGCGAGCACCTGGCCGGGGTGATGCGCAACCAGCAGATCAACCTGCTGCGCGACGACCTCACGCTGCCGCTGGACGTCCCGTCCTCGCTCTGGACCACCTGGGACCGTGAGGCCGTGCACCAGGTCTTCGACACGTTGCAGTTCCGGGTGCTGCGCGACCGGCTGTACCAGTACCTCGACACCGCCGAGCCGGAGGCCGAGGCCGGGTTCGACATCGACGGCGCGGTGCTCACCGAGCCCGGCGCGCTGGCGGCCTGGCTCAGCGAGCAGGCGACGGGCCCCGTCGGCGTCGCCGTGGCGGGCAGCTTCGGCCGGGGGACCGGCACGCTGACAGGCCTGGCGCTGGCCGCCGACCACCACGCCGTCTGGGTCGACCCGACAGAGCTGGAGCCGGTCGACGACGCCGCGCTGGCCGCCTGGCTCGCCGACGCGTCGCGCCCCAAGGTGCTGCACGACGCCAAGCCCGCCCTGCTGGCCCTGCAGGCGCGCGGCTGGGAGCTGAACGGGCTGACCCACGACACCGCGCTCGCGGCCTACCTGGCCCGCCCCGACCAGCGCTCGTACGACCTGGCCGACCTGGCCGTGCGCTACCTGCACCGGGAGCTGCGCGCGGAGGTCAACGACACCGGCCAGCTCGCGCTGGACTTCGGCGACGGCACCGCCGACCACGCGGCCGAGGAAGCGCTGATGCTGCGCGCCCGCGCGACCCTCGACCTGGTCGACGCGCTCGGCGGCGAGCTGGACCGCGGCGACGGCGAGCGGCTGCTGGCCGACATGGAACTGCCGCTGCTGCCGGTGCTGGCGTCGATGGAACGGATCGGCATCGCCGCCGACACCGACTACCTCACCGAGCTGGAGGCCCAGTTCGCGGGCGAGGTCAAGGCGGCGGCGCAGGCCGCGTACGGCGACGTGGGCCGCGAGTTCAACCTCGGCTCGCCCAAGCAGCTGCAGGAGATCCTGTTCGGCGAGCTGAACCTGCCCAAGACCAAGAAGATCAAGACGGGGTACACCACCGACGCCGACGCGCTGCAGTGGCTGTTCGCGCAGACCGGCCACCCGGTGCTGGAGCACCTGCTGCGCCACCGCGACGTCGCCAAACTCAAGTCGACCGTCGACGGCCTGCTCAAGTCCGTCAGCGACGACGGCCGCATCCACACCACGTTCTTCCAGACCGTCGCCGCGACCGGCCGGCTGTCCAGCACCGACCCGAACCTGCAGAACGTGCCGATCCGCACCGAGGAGGGCCGGCGCATCCGCCGCGCGTTCGTGGTCGGGCCCGGCTACGAGTCGCTGCTGACGGCCGACTACAGCCAGATCGAGATGCGCATCATGGCGCACCTGTCGCAGGACGCGGGCCTGATCGAGGCGTTCGCGACCGGCGAGGACCTGCACACCACGGTCGCCTCGAAGGTCTTCGCGACCGACGAGGTCACCGCCGAGCAGCGCCGCAGGATCAAAGCCATGTCGTACGGGCTCGCGTACGGCCTGTCGGCGTACGGGCTGTCGCAGCAGCTGGGCATCTCCACGGCCGAGGCCACCGGGCTGATGGAGGACTACTTCGCCCGCTTCGGCGGTGTGCGCGACTACCTGCACGCGGTCGTCGACCAGGCTCGCAAGGACGGCTACACGGCCACCATCATGGGCCGCCGCCGCTTCCTGCCCGACCTGGTCAGCGACAACCGGCAGCGCCGCGAGATGGCCGAGCGCATGGCGTTGAACGCCCCGATCCAGGGCTCGGCGGCCGACGTCATCAAGATGGCGATGCTGCGCGTCGACAAGGCGCTGCGCGCCGAGGGCCTGACCTCGCGGATGCTGCTGCAGGTCCACGACGAACTCGTGTTCGAGGTCGCGGCGGGCGAGCGGGAGACCCTGGAGGCGCTGGTCCGCCGCGAGATGGGCGGGGCCGTCGACCTGTCGGTGCCGCTGGAGGTCTCCGTCGGTTCCGGCCACGACTGGAACGCCGCCGACCACTGACGCCGCCACCACGGCCGGCGCTGCGGCGATCGGTTCGCGCTTCTGTTGGCGGCGCAAGATCGCTGTTTCGGGTCAGGATCTGCGGCCGGACCGCAGATTTTGACCGGAGACAGCGATCATCGCTGGCTTCGGCGGGTTCCAGCCGGATCAGGGGGCGGATCAGCCGGGCAAAGCGGTCGGATCGGACTCCGCTGATCAGGGGGGCCGGGTGGATTGCTCCGGTGCGGTGGGGTCAGGGCTGGGTGAGGGTGGTGGTGGCCTCGGCGATGATCTCGTCGGGGGTCAGGGTGATGGGGATGACGACGGTGGCCGGCTCGCCGGCGGGGGACTCGAGGTCGGCGAGCTGGGAGTCGAGCAGGCGCGGGTTGAAGAAGTGGCCGGGCCGGTGCGACAGGCGCGAGGCCAGCAGCTCGCGGGAGCCGTCGAGATAGACCACCACCAGGCCGGGGGCGGCTTCGCGGAGCAGGTCGCGGTAGGAGCGTTTGAGCGCCGAGCAGGCCAGCACCGCGGGCACGCCCTCGTCCTGCTGACCGGCCAGCCAGTCGGCGCAGGCGCGCAGCCACGGCGCGCGGTCGGCGTCGGTCAGCGGGATGCCCGCCGACATCTTCGCGATGTTGGACTGCGGGTGCAGGTCGTCGCCGTCGGCGAAGACCGCGCCGAGGCGTTCGGCGAGCCTGGTGCCGATGGTGGTCTTGCCGCTGCCGGAGACTCCCATGACGACTACGGTCGAGGCGTTCACGATCGTGACACTAGCTCAGCGCGCGCCGCCCGGTCGGCGACACGGGGGAGAGCGCCGCTCCGGCCGCATGGCGGGACCCCCACGGCCGGAGCGGCGCGCACCGGGTGCGGTGGAGGCACACCCGGCGCGCGCGGACCCTTTACAGGGCCCGCTTGTTCAGCAGGCGGTTCGGTGTGCCGGAGAGGCTGCCGGTGACCACGCCCGCGGTGGAGTTGGTGACGATCCAGGAGTGCACGACCGACTGGCTGGCGTCGCCGTAGGCCGACTTGTAGAGCACGGCGATGCCCGCCGCGTGCGGGGTCGACATCGAGGTGCCGTTCTTGCTGCCGGTGCCGCCGCCGGGGACCGTCGACACGATGCCCGAGCCGGGCCCGTACAGGTCGACGCAGGTGCCGGTGGAGGAGTAGCTGGCGCGGGCGTCGGCCGAGGTGGTCGCGGCGACCACGAGCGCCGCGGTCAGGTTGCGGGGCAGCCGGTCGCAGGAGTTGCCGCCGGTGTTGCCCGCCGAGGTGGCCAGGAAGACGCCCGCGTTCATCAGGTTCGTCAGGGCGGTGGCCAGCGTCGCGCTGTACGTCATGTTCCACGACGTGTTGGCCACGGCGGGCTTGACGTGGTTGGTGCGTACCCAGTTGACCGCCGCGACGGCCGCCGAGGTGGTGCCGCTGCCAGCGCAGTTGAGCCACTTCACGCCGTGCAGGGTCACGGCCTTGGCCACGCCGTACGAGGTGGAGCCGATGGTGCCCGCGACGTGCGTGCCGTGGCTGTTGCAGTCGGTGTTGTTGGTGTCGATGGCGTTGTAGTCGAACCGGGCCCGCCCTCCGAAGTTCGGGTGCGCGGCGTCGATGCCCGAGTCGATGATGTACGCGTGCACGCCCGCACCGGTCGCGGTGTAGGTGTAGCTCGCCGACAGCGGCAGGTTGGTCTGGTCGACGCGGTCGATGCCCCACGCGGGTGGGTTGGCCTGCGTGGTGTCCAGTACGCCGTGGTGCCAGGCGTCCTGCTCGATGGCCAGCACGTCGGCGCTGTGCGACAGCTCGCGCACCTGCGCGGGGGTCAGCGCGGCGGCGAACCCGTTGACGGTGGTGCCGAAGTCGGCGCGGGCGGTGGTCCGCAGGGCGCGCAGCGCGACCGCGCGGTCCGCGCCCGGCCGGAAGGTGACCAGGTAGACGCCGGGGACCAGGGTGACGTCGGCGGAGGTGGGGGCGGTGACCGGGACCGGGGTCGCCCGGTAGGGCGCGCCGGCGGCGAGCGCTGGAGTCGGCAGGGCCACGGTGGCGGCCAGGGCGGTGGCGGTGATCGCGGTGAGGGCCAGCAGGCGGGCAGGCCAGGACCGGTTGGTTGGCACGTGTTCCTCCCCAGAACCATGCGCCGTCCTGTTTGGACGGCAACTGGCTCGGAGAGTACATAGATGTTGTTACAGGAATCAATGAGCGGCGGCGCGGCTGTCGGCATACGCGAAAAGGCGCCGCCCCTTTCGGGACGGCGCCTGTGCTCGCGGGCCAGGTCACTCAGGCTTGGGCGGCTCCACGATCTTCGCGTGCTCGCGGTCGTAGCGGATGCCGGGCCGCTCGCGGCTGTGGTGGTAGCTGTAGACGAAGTAGATGACGAAGCCGATCAGCATCCAGACCGCGAACCGGACCCACGTGTCGACCGGCAGGTTGAGCATCAGCCACAGGCTGGCCAGCGCGGCCAGGATCGGCACCAGCGGCACCCACGGCACCCGGAACGGGCGGTGCAGGTCGGGCCGGGTCTTGCGCAGCACGATCACGCCGAGCGCCACCACGAAGAAGGCGAACAGGGTGCCGATGCTGACCAGCTCGGACAGCTTCTCCAGCGGGATGAACGCGGCCAGCAGCGCGATCAGGACGCCGACACCGATGGTGATCAGGTACGGGGTGCCGTACGTGCGGTGCACCTTGGCCATGCCGACCGGCAGCAGGCCGTCGCGGGACATCGCGAACAGCACGCGTACCTGGCCGAGCATGAGCACCAGCACCACGGTGGTGATGCCGCAGATCGCGCCGAGCGAGATGAGCTTGGCGACCCAGGGCTGGCCGACCACGTCGAAGGCGTGCGCCAGCGGCGCGTCGACGGCCAGTTCGGTGTAGTGCACCATGCCCGTGATGACCAGCGAGACCAGCACGTAGAGCAGGGTGCAGATGACCAGCGAGCCGATGATGCCGCGGGGCATGTCCCGCTGCGGGTTGCGTACCTCCTCGGCGGTGGTCGCCACGATGTCGAAGCCGATGTAGGCGAAGAACACGATCGCGGCGGCGGCCAGGATGCCGGGGATGCCGAAGTGCACCGGATCGATGCCGAGCAGCAGCTGGGACAGCGGTGTGTGCCACACCCCGCCGCCGGTCTGCGCGGCCGGCTCGGCCGGCGGGATGAACGGCTTGTAGTTGGCGAACTTGATGAAGAACGCGCCCACGACGATGACCAGCAGCACCACGGCCACCTTGATGGCGACCAGGATGCCGGAGACCCGGCTGGACAGCTTCGTGCCGAGTACGCCCACGATGGTGCAGACCGCCACGATGAAGATCGCCCCGAAGTCGGGGATGGCCTTCTCGCCGGCGACCCATCCGGGCAGGCTGAGCAGGTTCGCCAGGTAGGCCGACCAGCCGCGGGCCACCACCGCCGCACCCAGGCCGAGTTCGAGGACCAGGTCCCACCCGATGATCCAGGCGACGATCTCGCCCAGGGTGGCGTACGAGTAGGTGTAGGCCGAACCGGCCACCGGCACGGTCGAGGCGAACTCGGCGTAGCAGAGCGCCGCCAGGGCGCAGACGATGCCGGCCACCACGAACGAGATCACGATGGCGGGACCGGCGTTGACGGCGGCCTGGCGGCCGGTCAGCACGAAGATGCCGGTGCCGATGATCACGGCCACGCCGAAGATGATCAGGTCGAGGGTGGTCAGGTTCTTCTTGAGTCTGTGTTCAGGCTCGACCGTCTCGGCCATCTCGGCTTCGATGCGCTTTGTCCTGAATATCCCTGTTGCCACGCCCTGATCATGCGCTCGGCGTCACCCCTTACGCGCCGTTTCCGCAAAAGTGCCATTGCACCCCTCGGTAAGGCCGCCGGGGTCGGGTCAAGATCGCTGTTTCGTGCCTTTCGGTCAGGCTGAACCCGCGTTTCTGGCACGAAACAGCGATCAACGATCGGCGCGCTGCCGAAGCAGGCGCGGGGCAGGGCGCGGAGCCCGGAGCGGCGCGGAGTCGGGGCGTGCGGAGCCCGGAGCGGCGCGGAGGTGGGGGTGAGGGTCAGGTGGTGGGGCGGGCGGCGGCGAAGATGGCGGTGCCGGGGAAGAGGCGGCCGCGTAGCGGGGACCACTGGCCCCAGATCTGCTCGTGGCCCTCGGGCCACTCCGGCTCGATCAGGTCGACCAGGGTGAAGCCCGCGCCGAGCAGTTCGCGCAGCCGGTCGCCCATGGTGCGGTGGTGCTCGACGTAGGTCGCCGCGCCGTGCTCGTCGTACTCGACGTAAGGGCGGCGGTCGAAGTAGGAGTGCACCGCGCGCAGCCCGCCCTCGGTCGGGTCGTCGAGGAAGATCCAGCGCATCGGGTGGGTGACCGAGAAGACCCAGCGGCCGCCGGGCTTGAGCACCCGGTACACCTCACGCATGACCAGGGCCGAGTCGTCGACGAAGGGCACCGCGCCGAACGCGGTGCAGACCACGTCGAAGGCCCCGTCGGCGAACGGCAGCGCGCTCGCGTCGGCCTGCACCAGCGGCACCGTGATGCCGGTGCGCGCGGCGGCCTGCTCGGCGTGGCGCAGCATCCCGGCGGACAGGTCCATCGCGACCACGTCGGCGCCCTGGGCGGCCAGCCAGCGGGCTGCCGCCGCCGCGCCGCAGCCCAGTTCCAGCACCCGGCGGCCGGACACGTCGCCGAGCAGCTTCGCGTCGGCCTCGCGCAGGCCCTCCGGGCACCACACGAAGTCGGCCTCGCCGAGGAACGCGCCGTGCTCGGACTGGTAGTTGTCGGCGTCGGTGTCCCACCAGCCACGGGAGGCGCGCAGGTTCTCCGCGGCCGTCACCGGGCGGCGGGTCACGCCGGGGCCGGACGCGGCGTCGTCGTCGAGGTCGTCGTCACCGGCAGAAAGGATCTCCACCCGGACAGCGTACGAGCCGGTGTTCGGGGCGCGACTCACCGGGTGTGACGCACAGAACAATTCGCCCGCAATCCCCGTGGAGTCCCGCGAAACAGGAAGAGGGGAGCGTCACGGGAGGGGTGGGGTTGCGTCGTGTGGTAATGGGCACGGTAAGCTGTTCGATGCACTCGCACGTCCGCGGTTCTCGGCATGGAGCAGACCCGTAGCGCGCCGGAACTGACCGGAGCGTAGGCGAGCGGGAGCGGCAGTGGAACACCCACTGGGTCACACTGAACACCCATCCGACGGAGCAACAGTCCACATGACGAGCAGCATCGAGGCCACCTCGAGCGCCAACAGGGTCACCATCGACGATCTCGGCTCTGAGGAGGCATTCCTCGCCGCGATCGACGAGACCATCAAGTACTTCAACGACGGCGACATTGTCGAAGGCACCGTCGTCAAGGTCGACCGGGACGAGGTCCTGCTCGACATCGGCTACAAGACCGAGGGCGTCATCCCCTCGCGCGAGTTGTCGATCAAGCACGATGTGGACCCTGCTGAGGTCGTCACCGTCGGTGATCACATCGAGGCCCTGGTTCTCCAGAAGGAGGACAAGGAGGGGCGTCTGATCCTCTCCAAGAAGCGCGCGCAGTACGAGCGGGCGTGGGGCACCATCGAGAAGATCAAGGAAGACGACGGCGTCGTCCGTGGCTCCGTCATCGAGGTCGTCAAGGGTGGCCTCATCCTCGACATCGGCCTGCGGGGCTTCCTGCCGGCCTCGCTCGTCGAGATGCGCCGCGTCCGTGACCTGCAGCCGTACGTCGGCCGCGAGCTCGAGGCGAAGATCATCGAGCTGGACAAGAACCGCAACAACGTGGTCCTGTCCCGCCGGGCCTACCTCGAGCAGACCCAGTCCGAGGTGCGCACCGAGTTCCTGAACAAGCTCCAGAAGGGCCAGGTCCGCAAGGGCGTCGTGTCCTCGATCGTCAACTTCGGCGCCTTCGTGGACCTGGGCGGCGTGGACGGCCTGGTGCACGTGTCGGAACTGTCCTGGAAGCACATCGACCACCCGTCCGAGGTCGTCGAGGTCGGCACCGAGGTCGAGGTCGAGGTTCTCGACGTGGACCTGGACCGCGAGCGCGTCTCCCTGTCGCTCAAGGCGACCCAGGAGGACCCGTGGCGTCAGTTCGCCCGTACCCACGCGATCACGCAGATCGTGCCGGGTAAGGTCACGAAGCTGGTGCCGTTCGGTGCGTTCGTCCGGGTCGAGGACGGCATCGAGGGCCTGGTGCACATCTCCGAGCTGGCCGAGCGCCACGTGGAGATCCCGGAGCAGGTCGTTCAGGTCGGCTCCGACGTGATGGTCAAGGTCATCGACATCGACCTCGAGCGTCGCCGCATCTCGCTGTCGCTCAAGCAGGCCAACGAGGGCTTCGTCGAGGGCGAGGAGCACTTCGACCCGACCCTCTACGGCATGGCCGCGACGTACGACAACGAGGGCAACTACATCTACCCCGAGGGCTTCGACCCGGAGACGGGTGAGTGGCTCGAGGGCTACGAGAAGCAGCGCGAGGTGTGGGAGGCTCAGTACGCTGACGCCCGCGCGCGCTGGGAGGCGCACACCAAGCAGGTCGTCACCTCGCGGGCGGCCGACGCCGCCGCCGCGTCCGAGGTGCCGTCCGGCAACGTGTCGACCTCTACCCCGGCCCCGGCCAAGGCGGCGGAGGAGCCCAGCGGCACCCTCGCCACCGACGAGGCCCTGGCCGCGCTTCGCGAGAAGCTGGCGGGCGGCAAGGCCTGAGGTTCGCCTCACGCCTGAGTGACCCGAAGGACGGCCCCCGACTCCACGGAGTCGGGGGCCGTCCTGTTTTCCCTGCCGCGGCCTCGGCGCTCTGCGGAGTCGCGACCGTGCTGTTTCCGCGCTTCGCCGCGGCGAAGCGCGGACTCGCGGGCCGTCCGGTTTTCGGACGGTGGCCCGGCGCTCTGCGGAGTCGGGAAGTCCCGCTTCCGCGCTTCGGGGTGCGGAGTCGGGAAGTCCCGCTTCCGCGCTTCGCGGTTTGGAAGGGCACCTTCCCATCGCCCTCCTGGGCGGGAGGGTGCCCCTCCTCACCGCTGCACTCGTGAAGATCGCTGGTTCAGGTCGAAACCTTTGGTGTGACTGCACATTTCTGCCCCAAACAGCGATCTTCGGTGGACGGAACGCCTCACCCTGCGGGGTGAGCGGGGCGGGACGGGCGTGGAAGTATGGGGCGGTGCGATGGGTGGGGCTGACCGGCGGGATCGGGTCCGGTAAGAGTGCGGTGGCGGCGCGGCTGGCCGAGCTGGGCGCGGTGGTGATCGACGCCGACCGGCTGGCCAGGGAGGCCGTGGCGCCGGGCACGGACGGGCTCGCCGAGGTGGTCGCGCGGTTCGGGTCGCGGGTGCTCGGCACGGACGGTGCGCTCGACAGGCCCGCGCTGGGCACGGTGGTCTTCGGCGACGAGCAGGCCCGCCGCGACCTGGAGGCGATCATCCATCCCCGGGTCCGGGCCCGCACCGCCGAGCTGGCCGCGGCCGCGCCGCCGGACGCGGTGGTCGTCAACGACGTGCCGCTGCTGATCGAGGCGGGCCTGGCGGAGCAGTACGAACTGGTGGTCGTCGTGTTCGCGGATGCCGCGATCCGGCTGGCCCGGCTGGTGCGCGACCGGGGCATGACCGAGGCCGAGGCACTGGCCCGCATCGCCGCCCAGGCCACCGACGAGCAACGCCGCGCCGCCGCCGACGTGGCGATCGTGAATGAGGGCACCCTCGCCGACCTGCGCGCCGCCGTCGACGAGATCTGGCAGACCCGCCTGCGCCCCTGACCCGACGCGTGGCCACGGGCGGCCCCTTGATCGTGAAGGCGCAAGGCCCGTGCCGCCGTTGCGGCACGGGCCTCGGGGAGCCGGGGACCGGCTACTTGACCTTCATCGGCAGGGTCGGCGGCTTCTCGCTCAGGTCCAGGTCGAGCTGGGCGAAACCACCCGTGGCGGTACGCAGTTCCAGCCGCTTGAGCACACCCGCGTTGTCCACCCAGTAGCGCATCCGGGCCTGTCCCGCGGGCACGTTCGCCTCGACGGCGCTGGGCAGCTCGAACACGCCCACGGGCACCTTGCCGAGCACGTCGACGCGCAGCCGGCGGCCGTGCTTCTCGATGTGATCGGCGTCGTCAGCGACGTTCGCGGCCAGCGACAGCGCCTCGTACACCAGGTAGTCCAGGTCGGTGATCTCGCCGGAGCTGCCCAGCGCGACCCAGTCGATCCACTCCCACTTGCCCTTCGGCACGGGCAGCGTCGGCTGCTCGGGGACCCGTTTGCCGGTCTTGCGGATGGCGACGCCGGTGCGGTCGGCGTGCAGCAGCACGTCGTAGCTCTCGTCGTCGAGGTCGCGTACCGCGAGGTAGGCCAGCCGCTTCTGCCAGTCCAGCCAGCCCCGGCCGACGCGCAGCGCGCTCGGGTTGACCGGCATGGTCACGGTGACCGCGCCGCCCCGGGCCTTCAGGTTGCGCTGGCGCAGCTGGGACAGCACCTTCGCCTCGGCCTTGGTGATCGCGGTCGGCTTGATGTCCTGCCCGCCGAGCGCCACCGCGCGCACGAACTCCTGCTGCTGGCCGCGCTGCAGGTCGAGCACGGACGGCAGACCCTCGCCGAGCACTGTCTCCAGGCGTACCAGGGCGCCCTTGGCGTCCAGCCAGTAGCCGACCGCACCGCCGTGGGCCTCCAGCGACTTCGGGTCGGGCGGTGACGGCGACGGGCTGGCGCTGGCCTGCGCGGACGCGCCGGTCGTGGGGGAGGGCACGGTGGTGGCCTCGGTACGCGGCGCGCTGGCGGCGGAGGCGGACACCCCGGCCGAGGCGGGCGCGGCACCGGACGGGGCGGCACCGGACGGGGCGGCACCGGACGGGGCGGCACCGGACGGCACTGCCGCCGACGGAGCGACGCTGGGCGCAGCCTGGGGCAGCAGCGCCGGGCCGAGCAGGACGTCCACCGGCGTGCCCTCGAACGTGTCGCGGCGTACCCACTCGTTGCGCAGCTCGCCGAGCGGTCCCGTGGGGTCGGCCTCCTGCTTGGCCAGCAGGAACAGGAACGCGACCAGGTTGTCGACCGGCCGCTCCTCGTCGGAGCTGAGCTGCAGCGGGCGTACCCGCCAGCCGTCGGCCGGTGGGGTCAGCGAGGGCTTGCCGGCGGGCAGCGCGGCCCCTGCGCCCGCCGGAGGCGACGCCGGGGCGGACTCGCGCGCCGACTCCGGGGCCGGGCCCGTCGGCGCGGCCGAGGGCGGGGTGCCGGGGCGGATCGCGAGCACGCTCGGCGTGGCCTGGATCAGCGCCGTATTCGCGTCGGCCCCGACCACGGACACGTAGACGAGCTGGCGCTGCCAGTCGACCCAGCCGTCGACCTTGGTCTGGTTACCGGCCGGCCCGATGGTGCCGCGCAGGCCGACCCGGCCGTCGGCGAAGTTGCGGGCGCGCATACCCGCCAGACGGGTGATTTCGCCCTGGTTCAGTGCCCGGCTGCCCTGCTGCTCGGCGGGCTTGGCCGCGGAGCAGGAGGCCAGGCCCCCGGTCATGGTCGCGGCGAGGCCCAGCAGCAGACCGCCCGCGGCGAGAAGATGAAGGATCCGGCGTCGTCCGTCGGTCGAGGTGCCCACGCAGATGCAACGGGCGGGCGGGGGTGTGGTGACGTGCCAAACCGGTCAGGGTCGCCGTCGGGGGTCCGGGCCTGCCCGGATACGTCAAGACCGCCCGCGGCGGCCGGTCGGCGCACACTGTGTGCGCGACCGCAGCGGTGCGCTCATCGATCCTGCGGTGGGGCGGATCGAGGCTGCTACCGGTGCGCCAGAGGTGATGACCGGCCGGTGTGGAGGTCCGGTCTCCCTGGGACGGCCGCCGCGAACGGCCTACCACATGACGGTATCGCGGTGATTGATGACACACAATCGCAATATTGGAGCCGGTCACTCACCTACCGTCACACCAGCCTCGCGTACCTGCCCAGCGGCACGCGCGAGTGTCACACGCCCGGCGTAGGTTGGGTCACATGAGTGAGACCGGTGTCGCCACGATCCCCCGCCTGGACGGGACGTTCCAGGTCATCAGCGACTATGTCCCGGCCGGTGACCAGCCCGCCGCGATCGACGAGCTCGCCAAGCGGGTGCGCCGCGGCGACAAGCACTCGGTGCTGCTCGGCGCGACCGGCACGGGCAAGTCGGCGACCACGGCCTGGCTCATCGAGAAGCTGCAGCGCCCGGCGCTGGTGATGGCCCCGAACAAGACCCTGGCAGCACAGCTGGCCAAGGAGTTCCGCGAGCTGATGCCCAACAACGCCGTGGAGTACTTCGTCAGCTACTACGACTACTACCAGCCCGAGGCGTACATCCCGCAGACCGACACCTACATCGAGAAGGACTCCTCGATCAACGAGGAGGTGGAGCGGCTGCGCCACTCGGCGACGATGTCGCTGCTGACGCGGCGCGACGTGATCGTGGTGGCGACGGTGTCGGCGATCTACGGTCTGGGCACGCCGCAGGAATACCTGGAGCGCGCGGTCAAGGTCAAGGTCGGTGAGGACGTCGACCGGGACAAGCTGCTGCGCCGCCTGGTGGAGATCCAGTACGCGCGCAACGACATGGCGTTCAACCGGGGCACCTTCCGGGTCCGGGGCGACACCCTGGAGATCATCCCGGCGTACGAGGAGCTGGCGCTGCGGATCGAGTTCTTCGGCGACGAGATCGAGCGGCTGTCCTACCTGCACCCGCTGACCGGCGACGTGATCAAGGACGTCGACCAGATGATGATCTTCCCGGCGACGCACTACGCGGCCGGGCCCGAGCGCATGGAGCGGGCGATCACGGGCATCGAGGCCGAGCTGGAGGAGCGCCTGGCCGAGCTCGACCAGCAGGGCAAGCTGCTGGAGGCGCAGCGGCTGCGCATGCGCACCACGTACGACCTGGAGATGATGCGCCAGGTCGGGTTCTGCAACGGCATCGAGAACTACTCGCGCCACATCGACGGCCGCGAGCAGGGCAGCCCGCCGCACGCCCTGCTGGACTACTTCGCCGACGACTTCATCACCGTCATCGACGAGTCGCACGTGACCATCCCGCAGATCGGCGGCATGTACGAGGGCGACGCCTCCCGCAAGCGGGTGCTGGTCGAGCACGGCTTCCGGCTGCCCAGCGCGCAGGACAACCGGCCGCTGCGCTTCGACGAGTTCCTGGAGCGGGTCGGCCAGATGGTCTTCCTCTCGGCGACGCCGGGGCCGTGGGAGCTCAAGCAGTCGCAGGGCGAGTTCGTCGAGCAGGTGATCCGCCCGACCGGCCTGGTCGACCCGCAGGTCGTGGTGAAGCCGACCAAGGGCCAGATCGACGACCTCATGCACGAGATCCGGGTGCGCACCGAGCGCGACGAGCGGGTCCTGGTCACCACGCTGACCAAGAAGATGTCCGAGGACCTCACCGACTACCTGCTGGAGAACGGCATCCGGGTGCGCTACCTGCACTCGGAGGTCGACACGCTGCGGCGGGTGGAGCTGCTCAAGGAGCTGCGCATCGGCGAGTTCGACGTGCTGGTCGGCATCAACCTGCTGCGGGAGGGCCTGGACCTGCCCGAGGTGTCGCTGGTGGCGATCCTCGACGCGGACAAGGAGGGCTTCCTGCGCAGCGGCACCTCGCTGATCCAGACCATCGGCCGCGCGGCGCGCAACGTGTCCGGCGAGGTCCACATGTACGCCGACAAGATCACTCCGTCGATGGCGGCCGCGATCGACGAGACCGACCGGCGCCGGGCCAAGCAGGTGGCCCACAACGAGGCCACCGGCGTGGACCCGCAGCCCCTGCGCAAGCGCATCCACGACATCCTGGACGACATCTACCGCGAGGCCGAGGACACCGAGGCCGCGCTCGCCGGACACGGGCCGGGCGGCCACATCATCGGCGGCTCCGGCAGGCAGATGTCGCGCGGCAAGGCCCCGGTTCCCGGCACCCGCTCGAAGGCCCGTACGACCTCGGAGAAGCGCGGCGCGGTCGTCGCCGCCTCCGAGGGCATGGCCCGCGTCGAGCTGGCCAAGCTGATCACCGAGCTGACCGACCAGATGCTCGCCGCCGCCGCCGAACTGCAGTTCGAACTCGCCGCCCGCATCCGCGACGAGATCACCGAACTCAAGAAGGAACTCCGCCAGATGGACGCCGGGGCCTGACCCGCTGCCCGACCCGGCCCGCCCGCCCTCCGGCCCGCCCGCCCTCCGGCGCGGCGGGCCGCGCCGTCTCCGCCGCCCCACGCCGCAAACTTTAAAGACCTGCGCCTTCCGGTCAGCCCGGAGAGCGCAGGTCTTCAAGAGTTGCCGCAGGGGGTGGGGCGGGGGTCACTTGGGGTCGAGGTCGGAGGGGTAGGTGGGGCGGCCGGTGACGGCGTCGCGGAGCTTGTCGGCGACACCGAGCATCGGGTCGACGATCTTGTTCCACGGCGGGCTGCTGGGCGACTTGGGGTGCGGGCGGGTGCCCGCGGACTCCTCGGCGATCGCGGCCCGGTTGCCCAGGCGGATCAGCTCGTCGTCGTCAGCGAGCTCCTTCAGCCGGCCGTGGATGCGGCGGTCGGCCGTGTGCTTGTGCCGGCGCAGGTGGGCATCGACCTCCAGGGCGAGGCTCTGGAAGCCTTCGTCCTCGGCCGGCGTGGCCGACAGGGTCTGCAGCACCTGGCGGATCGCGCCGTCCTCGGCGAGCTCCCGGGAGACCAGGTCGTCGCCGTCCGGGAACAGGTTCTTCACGGTCGGCAGCAGGTACTGCTCCTCGGCGGCGAGGTGCCGGCTGACGACGGCGGTCACCACCTCGGCGACCTCGCGGCGCCGGGCCGGGGACGCCGAAGGCGCCTCGGTGGCCAGCTCCGCCGCCAGGCGGGTGATCTGCCGGTGCTCGTCGGCCAGCATGTCGACGATGCTCTGCCCGGCGGGGGTGTACTGGGCTTCGGCTTCGGGGGACAGGGTCGGTAGTGGTGGCAGCTCGGCGTCGCTCATGTCGCGGTGCTACCCAGGGCAGGCATCGAGCAAACATGGCGGTTTGACGGGGCCCGGCACACCTCATAGCATCGACGCCGATCGCCACCGGGCTCCGGCGATCGTTGCAGGCGTGGTCGGTCCGACCACCAAGGGCAGTGGTGTGCGTCCCGTACGCGCGTGAATCCACCCGGAACAGGATCCCCACCGTGCCCACACTCTCCTCCAGAGCCGGGCGTGCCACGCTCGCTCTGCTCATGCTCACCCTGTCCGCGCTCGCGATCGTCGTCGCGAGCATTGCCACACCCGGCCGCGCCGCCGACCCGGTGACCGTGCTGACCAGTGACTTCGAGGACGGCACCACGCAGGGCTGGGCCCGGCGAGGCACCGCCGAGGTCGTCGAGAACAGCACCGCCGCCGCCCACGCGGGCAGCCGCAGCCTGCTGACCTCGGGCCGCACCGCGTCCTGGAACGGACCCAGCCGTGACCTGCTGGCCACCGTCACCCGCGGCACCCGCTACACGTACGCCGTCTGGGCGCGCGCCGCCGCGGGCGCGGGCAGCGTGCAACTGCGGATGAGCGTCGAGCGCCGCTGGCAGGGCACCGCCAGCTACGAGCAGGTCGTCAACAGCACCACCGTGACCGACGGCGGCTGGACCCAGCTGACCGGCGGCTACACCCTCGCCAACGACGCCGACTTCTTCGCCGTGTACGTGGAGACCGTCAGCGGCACCGCGTCGTTCCACCTCGACGACTTCAGCTTGTCGTACCTGCCGCCGAGCCCCATCCAGACCGGCATCCCGTCACTGAAGACCGTGTTCGCGAGCGACTTCCCGATCGGGGCGGCGGTCGGCCGCCCGCAGCTGCTCGCCGAACGGGGCCAACTGCTGGCCAAGCACTTCAACTCGGTGACCGCGGGCAACGCGATGAAGTGGGACGCCACCGAGCCCACCGAGGGCGTGTTCACCTACACCGACGCCGACGCGATCGTCGCGTTCGCGCGGGCCAACGCCATGTTGGTGCGCGGGCACACGTTCGTGTGGCACAACCAGACCCCGGCCTGGGTGTTCAACGACGCGAACGGGCAGCCGATGACCGCGACCGCGGCCAACAAGACGCTGCTGCTGGCCCGGCTGGAGGCGCACATCCGCGCCGTCGGCGGCCGGTACGCCAACGACGTGTCGGCGTGGGACGTGGTCAACGAGGTCATCGACGAGAACCAGTCCGACGGCCTGCGGCGCAGCACCTGGTACGCCATCACCGGGCTGGACTACATCCGCACCGCGTTCCGGGTCGCCCGGCAGGTCGCGCCGAACGCGAAGCTGTTCATCAACGACTACAACACCAACGTGGCCGCCAAGCGCGACAAGCTCTACAACCTGGTCGCGCAGCTCAAGGCCGAGGGCGTGCCGGTCGACGGGGTCGGGCACCAGCAGCACGGCAACGTCTCCTGGCCGACCGGCGCGGAGACCGACGCGATGATCGCGGCGTTCCTGCCGCTCGGTGTCGAGCAGCAGATCACCGAGATGGACACCAGCATCTACACCAGCAGCTCGGAGAGCTTCACCACGCCGCCCGCCGACCGGCTCGCCAGCCAGGCCGCCCGGTACAAGGCCTGGTTCGACGTGTACCGCAAGTACAAGGCGAACATCACCTCGGTGACGCTGTGGGGCCTGGCCGACGACGAGACCTGGCTGGACAGCTACCCGGTGAGCCGCAAGGACTTCCCGCTGCTGTTCGACGTGCAACTGCAGGCCAAGCCGGCGTACTGGGCCGTGATCGGCGCTGCCTCCCCGACGGCCACTGGACCCGCCTCACCGAGCGCGAGCGCGTCGGCGTCGCCCAGCCCGAGCGCGTCGCGCAGCCCGTCGGCGTCGCCCAGCACCCCGTCGAGCCCGAGTCCGAGCGCGTCGCGCAGCCCCAGCGCCTCGCCGAGCGCCAGCGTCCCGCCGTCGCCCAGCGGCTCGGCCACGCCGGTGTCGTGCCGGGTGAAGTACACCGTCACCAACCAGTGGAACACCGGGTTCCAGGGCGACGTCGTGGTCACCAACACCGGCTCGGCGGCGGTCAGTGGCTGGTCACTGCGCTGGACGTTCGCCAACGGCCAGGTGGTCAACCAATCCTGGAGCAGCGCGTACGCACAGAGCGGCGCGAACGTGACGATCACCAACGCGACCTGGAACGCCACCATCGCCGCCAACGGCGGCACCGCCTCCTTCGGCTTCCTGAGCACCTGGACCGGCACCAACACAGCCCCGTCAACGTTCACCCTGAACGGCACCACCTGCCTCCAAGCCTGACCCACCCACCCCCCACCCCC
>NZ_JAAOTJ010000007.1 GCF_011297335.1 Catellatospora methionotrophica
GGCCTCCGGCACTGCCGGAGGCCGCGACTTTTTAAGAGTTGCGACAGGGGTGGAGGGGTGGGCCGGGCCGGTGGGGGTTATCTCGATCGCGGGTGGGGGTTGGTGATCGGTAGCATTGGCGGGTTGCCGTGATCGAGATCGAGGAGAGGAGGGCAGTCATGCCGCGGGAGAAGGGGCGCAAGGTCATCGCGTCGAACCGCAAGGCGTATCACGACTACGCCATCCTCGAGACGTTCGAGGCGGGCATCGCGCTGATGGGCACCGAGGTGAAGTCGCTGCGGGCGGGGCGGGCGTCGCTGGTCGACGCGTTCGGCCAGGAGCGCGACGGGGAGATCTACCTGCACGCGCTGCACATTCCGGAGTACGCCATGGGCACGTGGACCAACCACGCGCCGCGGCGGACCCGCAAGCTGCTGCTCAAGCAGAAGGAGATCATCCACCTGCTCACGAAGACCCGTGAGGGCGGTCTGACGATGATCCCGCTGTCCATGTACTTCAAGGACGGCTGGGCCAAGGTGGAGATCGGGCTCGCGCGCGGTAAGAAGACCTACGACAAGCGCCAGGACATCGCCAAGCGGGACTCCGACCGGGAGATCAGCCGCGAGCTCGGCCGCCGCGCCAAGGGCATGCGCTAGAGCCACCGCGAGGCGGCCACCGGGTCAGAGTCGGATGGCCGATCGCGGAGGCGAGCGCGGTCACGGTAGCCTCGCGGGTCGTGAGCAAGCATCGGCTGCACGAGGACGACGAGACCACCCTGCTGCCCCGTACGGTCGAAGACCCGGCGCAGGAGCCCGCCCCGCGTCCGGCCGAGCCCACGGCGCACGAGGAGCCCGTCCGGCGTCGGGTCGGCCGTCAGCCGCTCGTGATCGGCGTCGCGACGATGTGCCTGCTGGTGTCGGGCGCGGCCGCGTGGGCGCTGGCCAAACCCGCACCCGAGCCGTCGACGGCGCCGCCCACGAGCGGCGCGTCCGCCACGGGGGCCGGGTTCACCGACGGCTTCGGGGTGATGACGCCCAGCGCGGGCACCCTGCCCGAGGTGCCGCCCGCGCGGCCGAGCGCCTCCCCGTCAACCGCGCCGTCGGCGTCCCCGCCCGCCAGCCCCGCCCCGGGCAGCAGCGGGCCCCGGCCGTCGAGCCCGCCCGTCGCCGCGCCGCCGCCCGCTTCCGGCACCGCCACCGCGACGTACGACGTGAACTCCTGGGGCGGCGGTTATGTGATCTCCGTACGGGTGCGCAACACCGGCACCGCCCCGCTGGCCTGGACGGTCCGCATCCAGCTGCCGCAGGGCGCCACCGTCGACGGCGACTGGGAGGCCGACCGGTCCGGTCAGGACGGTGTGTGGACGTTCACCCCCGAACGCGGCGACCTCGCCCCCGGCGCGAGCCTGACCTTCGGTTTCATCGGCCGGCGCGGGCAGGGCGACTTCCCGGTCACCTGCACCGTCAACGGCGTCGCGTGCCAGGCTGACTGAGCACTGGCTTAACTCCGCCCTAAACCCTGCGGCAGGGCGGCCGGACGGCCCTATATTCGGGCCGTGACCGTGCTGCGGCTCGATGTGGAGCTCCCGTACCCGGTGGAGCTGGTGTGGCTGGCGCTGACCGATCGCAGGCTGCTCGGCGAGTGGTTCCTGCAGACCGACCTCGTGCCGGTGCAGGGCGGCGTCTATCGCGCGTACCCGGCCGGTGACCTGCCGGGATTCACGGTGCCGTTCGACATGGACGTCATCGAGGTGGTCGGGCCGACCCGGCTGGCCCTGCGCTGGCGCGGCGAGCAGCTGCACGCCGACGTGGTCTGGGAGCTGTCGACGGTGGCGGAGGGCTGTCGGCTGCGGGTGAGCCAGACCGGTTTTCTCGGCATCGCGGGTCAGGTGCGCCGGGTGGAGCTGCGGCGGGCGTACGCGACGATGTTCGAACAGCGGCTGCCCGCCCTGCTGGCCCGCCAGGAGCTGGCGGCGGCGGCCCCGTCCCGGCGGCGGCGCAGCAGGGACATCTACGACGCCGCCGACATGCCCCGCCGCCCGGCGGCCGCGCCGGTGAGCCGCGCCCGGCAGGCCGCCGGACCGGCACGATCGGCGTCGGGTTCCCGGTCCCGCCCGCCATCTGTGGCGTACCCCGGAGCCTGTCCGCCGCCCACGGCGGTCCTCGGTTCGCCCGTCCGGGACCGTGGCGCGGACGAGCCGGCCGAGCCCGGGTTCGACGCCCATCACCCGGACCCTGCGGACCTGATCGCCGAGGAGCTGGACGCTGCCGGGCCGGACGTCGGGGACGAGGACGATCCGGGACCCGGCGGTCTGCTCGGCCGGGTGTTCCACATGCCGGTGGACCGGCGGCTGCGGTTGCTGTCGGCGGCAGGGGCGATGGTGCTCACGGTGCTGGCGGTCACCGCGGTCGCGACGCTGCTGCTGCGGTCGCCCGACCCTGCGGCGGAGCCGGTCGACGGTGCCCGTGGCCCGTGGTCCGGGGTGCAGGCAGCGGAGTCCGTGACACCCTCGGCGGCGGCTTCGCCGAGCCCGTCCGTCGCACCGAGCCTGTCCGTCGCACCGGGCGCGTCGGCGGCCGTCCCGCCGTCGGCGGCCGCGTCCGCGCCGAGCCGCCCCGGACCCACCGAGGGCGCGGCGGTGACCGTCACCTATCGGACGCTGGAGACCTGGAACGGCGGCTACATCGGAGAGATCGCCATCCGACCGAACGCGGCGCTGGACGGCTGGTCGGCAAAGGTCACCCTCCCCAGGGGAGCCGCGGTGACCAGCGCCTGGGACCGGATCGACTTCCGGCAGGACGGCGACCGGGTCACCTTCACCCCGCAGGCCGTACACCGTGAGCTGCCTGCGGGCGAGGAGTTCACGGTCGCCTTCCAGGTGGGTGATCCCTCCGGCGCGACCCGGCCGGAAAGCTGCGCCGTCGAGGGCGTGAGCTGCGGTAAGAGATAGCACCTCTGTCGGGTGACGGACAGCCGGGTCATGACCTTGGTCGATTTCGGGGATGTCATGGGCGGGGGAGCGACCCTATAGTCGGTCCGTGACCGAGCTGCGACTCGACGTCGATCTCTCCCACCCCCGGGCCAGGGTTTGGCGGGCGCTCACCGAGCAGCGACTGCTGCGCGAGTGGTTCGTGCCCACCGATCTCGCGCCGTCCGCGGGGGAGACCTTCCGTGCCTTCCCGCCGCCGGGCCTGGCCGGGCTGGCGACACCGTTCGATCTGGACGTGGTGGCGGTGGCCGCGCAGGAGCGTCTGGCCATGCACTGGCGGGACGACCACACGCACACCGAGGTCACCTGGTCGCTGGCGGACACCGCGGCCGGTTGCCGGCTGACGGTGCTGCAGACGGGATTCTTCGGCGTCGACGGCACCCAGCGGCGGCGCGAGCTGCGCCGGTCATACCAGTTCATGTTCGGCGACCAGCTGCCCGCGTCCCTGGACCGGCTCGCCTCCGGCGAGGTCGACCTGGGCGGCGTGCGGGCCGACCTGCACACCGCGGCCCCAAGGCGGCGCGAGACGGTCGCCTTCGACCCGGCGCCCCCGCCGCCGCCCGCTGGGGCCTCCAAGCGGCTGCGGCTGCTCTCGCTGGCCGGAGCGGTGGTGCTGGTCGTGCTGATCAGCACCGCGGTGGCCGTCATGATCGGCGGCAACAGCGGCGGCGCGCCCAGCGCCAACACCGAGCCGGTCTACGGGCTGGACTCCGGCGTGCAGCCCGGCGTAGGCGTGACGGACCCGGCGGCGGCTGCCTCGGGCACCCCGCTGCCGGGTGCGCCCGGCGCCTCGCCCCGACCAGGGGTCTCCGGATCGCCGCTCGCCACCCCGCTGCCCGAGGCGACCGCCACGCCGCCCGGCGGCACGCCGCTGACGGCGACCTACCGCACGATCGCGCTGCTCGGGCTCGGCGGTTTCGACACCGAGGTCACGGTGCGCAATCCCGGTGCGACCGCACGGGAGAACTGGACCGTCGTGCTGACCATGCCCGCGGACCGGGCGGTGGAGAACAGGTCCACCTCGGCGGTGAACTTCGTCCAGGACGGCACCAGCATCACGGTGACCCCGGTCGGCGCGGCGCGCACGGTGGCCGCGAACGGATCGGTGACCTTCATCATCCGTTTCCCGGCCCTGCTGGCCCTCGGCCAGAAGGTCACCGCCTGCACGGTGGACGGGATCGCCTGCACGGGGAGTTGACCGATACCGGAATGACTTTGGTCGCCCCGGACGTTACTCTTTACAGGCGCGGTGATCGTCAGCGCGCACGCGCTCTCGCGCGACCAGGGGGTGACAGGTTTCGACATCGTTCGTTGCGGCAGGAGAAGCGAGCCGAGGAAGCCGACGTCGTCTCGATAATCGTCGTCGGAAAACTATAAGCGCCAAGACTAACGTCAAGCGCGACTTCGCTCTCGCCGCCTGAGGCGAGTAGCAAGTCTGTCGGTCCGGGAGTGCCTACGGCCCGTGTACCGGCATCAGTTAGTAGGCTGGCCGATTCAGTCCCGTCGCGGGGCTGCTGAGGCGAGATCAATCGCGACTGGGCCCGTCACACCGTCTTGCTCATGTGATCGGTGGGGCCGAGTAGAGGCATAGTGAGCTGCGCTCGGAGAAGCCCTGTTTATGCGGCGATGGACCCGGGTTCGATTCCCGGCACCTCCACCTGATGTAACGGCCCCGGTCCACCAGGACCGGGGCCGTTCGCCGTATACGCCCTGGTAACTGCCCGAATGACTGGCTGAACGCACGTTCAAACCTGGGCAAAGGTATGGACTTCGGGCCACGCCCGCGTGACCATCGAACGCAAGGACGTTTCGCGGTCCGGGGGTGAGGCATGGCCACCGATTCACTGGACGAGCTGTCGAACGCGGTGCTCGGCCCATCCGGCCGGCTCGGCGAGGTCATCGCGGACGCCCCGCGCCTGACCCACAGCGTGCAGGCCCTGGAGTCGGACCGCCGCGCGCTGCTCGCCGCGGTGACCTCCGCTCCCGCCGACCGGCACACCGAGGAACAGCTCGCACACCGGCTGACCGCCCACCGCCAGCGCACCGCCGACGTCCTGTACCAGGCGTACGGCGTCGACCTCGGCGGAGAGACCTGAGGCATCCCGTTGGTCGCCGTTTAGTGTCAGCACCTCGGGTATGACGACTCCATCGGACACCAGGCAGCGACGATCATCCCCGACCGGCGGCTCGCGGCGTCAGCGCACGGCGTCGGACTGCCACTCGGCCAGCCAGCCCGCGAGCAGCCGGGCGCAGTGGTCGACGGCCTCGGCCCAGCCCGTGACGGCCTCGCCGTCCGCCTCGTCGCTGACCTGCTTGACCATCCGCAGCGGCACGCCGTACGCAGCCGCCGCCGCGGCGACGGCGTAGCCCTCCATGTCGACCAGGTCCGCGTGCTCGGCCAGCGCCGTACGCAGCACCGGGTCGGAGACGAACACGTCCCCGGTGGCCAGCACCGGCCCGGCGCCCGGCAGGTCCAGCGGGCCGCCGAAGGTGTAGCCGGTCACCGCCTGGATCGTCGCGGTGTGGAAGTCGTGCTGTACCACCCGGCTGATCTCGTGCAGGCCGCCCAGGCCGGACCGCAGCGCCCCGGCGGTGCCCAGGTTCACGATCTCGCGCGGCAGCACACCCGCGCCCAGCACCCGCGCCACCGCCAGCGCCGCGCTGACCTTGCCCACACCGGTCAGCAGCACCGGATACGGGGTGTCCAGGTGCGCGGCCTCCTCGGCCAGCGCGACGACGATCAGCGGCCGGTCGGGGGCCACGGTGCCGGTAAGAATCACCCGCGAATTCTAGCGGCGTGTCGAACGGGTCTCATGTACGCGAACGGGTGCAGGTCAGAACGGTCCTTGTCACCGAGTCGGGGAAGTTTGGCGCACAAGCCGTGCCGAGACCCTGACCGTGCCGCCTCCGGACGGATAGGGTGCCATTCATGGCGTCGGGAGAGCCGCACACCACGCGGCACGACAATGCGGGGAAGGGCACGGGGCGGGACGCAGTGGAGTCACTGACCGGGCACCTGCTGGTTGCCATGCCCTCGCTCCGGGATCCCAACTTCGAACGTACGGTCGTCTTCGTTCTGGCCCACGAGGCCGACGGGGCGCTCGGGGTGGTGCTGAACCGGCCCACCGAAGCGCTGGTGGGTGACATCCTGCCCGGCTGGGAGTCGCTGCTGCGCGAGCCCGGGGTGCTGTTCGAGGGCGGGCCGGTCGGCACGGACTCGGCCATCTGCGTGGCACGTGCCCGCGCGGGCGTGGCGGGCTTCGTCGGCTTCAGCCGGGTGATGGGGCAGATCGGCACGGTGGACCTCAGTCGCGATCCGGCCCGCGTCGGCCAGCGGCTGGAGTGCGTGCGCGTCTACCACGGCTATGCCGGGTGGGGCGCCGGGCAGCTGGAGCAGGAGATCGAGGAGAACGCCTGGCTGGTGTTCGAGGCCCTGCCCAGTGACCCGTTCCGCACCCAGCCCGAGGAGCTGTGGCCGCTGGTGCTGCGCCGCCAGGGCGGCATGACGGCCGCGGTGGCCAACTTCCCGCCCGACGTCGCCCTCAACTGACCTGCGCGGGTCTCGGCCGGTCGTGAACCCGAGTTCATGATCGGCTGGTGCGTGCGGTGGCTGCGGCCTCGGTCGACTCGCGGGGATACCCGTTTTTGCGCGGGGGGTGGGGCCGTGTAATATTTCGCAGGTGCCCGGCGGCGGAAACGTCAAACGGGGACTTACCAGGAACAAGGGGCCGTGGCGCAGCTGGTAGCGCACCACACTGGCAGTGTGGGGGTCAGGGGTTCGAGTCCCCTCGGCTCCACCGAAATGCGAAACGCCCAGGTCAACGACCTGGGCGTTTCGCTTTGCCAGGGCAGGCAGCGGGCACTACGCCATGCTGCCGGAGCTCATCGGGGGAAGCGCCGCCGGTGCCGACGGTTCGCTGGCCGAACCCGTGTATGCCCATCGTGATATCTTGGCATCGTTGCGTATATCACCGCAGGAGGCCGACGATGGCTCGAACGGTTATCGATGTAGACGACTCGATGCTGGCCTTTGCCCAACAGCAGCTCGGCACGAAGACAAAGCGCGAGACGATCAATCGCGCGCTGGCGATCGCGGCCGGCACCAGTGCCGACGATCGGGTCCGTGGGCTCGCCTGGCTGCGTGACAACGCCGATCAGATCCTGGACTTCGACGTGCTGGAGGAAGAGGAGCGCGCAGGCCGGTGACCTATCTAGCTGACACCTCCGCCGTGTGGCGGCTGTTGCGGGGCCAGGTGGGAGAGCCGTGGACGACGTACGTGGCGCAGGGTCTGGTCGCGATCACGTCGCCGGTCGAGTCGGAGCTCATGGTCTCGGTCCGCGCCGACCGTGACTACGAACCGTTCTTCGCCGTGCTCAAGCAGACGTTCGCATGGTGTCCGCCGATCGACGATCCCTGGCGTCAGGTGCTTGCCGTGCAGCGCGACCTCATCCGGATCGGACATCATCGCGGTCCTTCTCCCATGGACATCGTCATCGCACTCACGGCTGCCGAGCAGCGGCTGACGTTGCTGCACGCCGACGCGGACTTCGCCTCGGTGGCCAAAGTCCGGCCGGGCCTGGCCATGATCCGGATTGATTGACACCGAGAACCGGGTCGCGTTGTCCGCGACGGACTTCTCGACGTCGGCGCAGGCTTTCCCGTTTCCGGGGATCCGGGTAGGGCCGTGGCGGCGGCAGGGCTGTGGCCGCCACGGCCCCGGTGTGGTGTCAGTGGGTGATGGTCAGGTTCACCCGGGACACGATGCTCTTCACCGCGCCGCGGCCGGCGAGGCAGTTGATGAGGTCGACCCCCGAGCCGACGAACACCTGGTTGACGTTGCTGCCGAGGAACAGTCCGGCGGTGACGGTGCCGTTGAACGTCACGACGAGGTTGGAGCCGGACAGCGAGGCGGTACGCACGGCGCTGACCGTGGTCGTCTGACCGGTGTTCCAGGTGATCGTGAAGTTCACGTTCAGCGTGCCGAGCACCATGGTGCAGTCGTCCATCATGGTGATCGTCTTGGTCTCGAAGCCGGAGACCAGGTTGGGCCAGCGCGGGGCGCGGCAGGGCTTGTAGTTCGTGGTGCGTGACACCACGGTCGGCTGGTACACCAGGGTCAGCGGCGGGCTGAACGTGATGGTGTTGGTGCTGCTCGGCGAGGTGCACTGGACGTCGAGCACTGCGGCGTTCGCCGGTGCGGCGGCGAACAGGGTGCCGCCGAGCACCAGCATTGCGGTGAGCGCGACGCGGACGAGTCGGACCACCAGGGGCCTCCGATCTAGGGGACGGGGGTGTGGTTGCCGATAGTGACGATTCGGCAACCACCGATACACTAAGCGTGGCCATAGATCGATAGACTGTCAGATATCGATAAGATGTGACGGCTTGAAACAATCTATTAACATCGATATATTGGCTGCTTCGGGCGCAGCTCGAGAGCTCGCCGGTGGGGCCGAGCGCACCGTGGCACCGCACCCGGAGCTGATCCGGATGCGGTGCCACGGGTGTGCGTGGAGCTAACGTGGCGCGAGCAGCTCCAGCACCCGCACCGCCGAGGTGCCCAGCCCCGTCGGCAGCGGCAGCAGCGCGGGGGCGTGGGTGGCCAGGCCGGGGCTGCGCATCGACAGGCTGGCGGGGGAGTAGCGCACGCAGTCCTCGTGCCAGCGCAGGATGCCCGACATCCAGTCCTTGAGCTGGTCGGCGTACGCCGTCAGCCGTCGCCGGATCTCGTCGTCCAGGTCCAGCTGGTCGAACATGGCGGGCAGCTCCACCGACACGATGTGCTCGAACTGCCGCATGCGCTCGGTCATCAACCGCGCCACCAGGTCACGCGCGGCGTAACGGTCGCAGCCGAGGAAGCGCTCCAGCACGAACACCAGGTTGTGGATCTCGTCCTCGTACTCGATCTCCTTCTGGTAGGAGAACAGGTCGTTGGTGAAGCACGAGTAGTCCTGCGCGGCGTGCTCCAGTTGCTGGATCACCCGGTTCTCGTAGATCTCGTCGGGCACCGCTCCGGCGTGGGCGAGCCGGCACAGGCTCATCGTCATGTCGGAGCCGAACGTCGCCCGGCGCATCTCCACGTAGTCCACCGGGTCGGGCACCCGGTTCTGGATCTGGTTGGCCAGCTCCCATACCCAGGAGGCGGTCATGTCCTCGACCGACTGCCGGAAGCGCGCCCGCGCGGCCGGGGCCATCGGGCCTGCGGTGCGCTGCCACAGGTCCGCCAGGCCGCGTTCCATGGGGTTCGCCGGTGCCGGGACCGGCTCGCCGTCCAGCGGCATGAACAGCGACAGCCGGGCGTTGGCCGCCTTCGCGCCGAGGAAGTCCCGGCCGCGGCCGAACTGCACCGGGAACAGGTCGTCGCCGTAGGTGCCCCAGGTGAGCCAGTTCGACGAGACCTCCAGCTCCTCCGGGGTCGCGTCGGCGTGGATCATCGCGGCGCAGTGCGGGAAGTCGAACCCTTCGAGGGCCTGCTCGTCCCACAGCCCGTGTACGCCGGTGCCCGGCACGGGGTCGAGCATGCCCATCTCGCGGCCCCACT
Organism: Catellatospora methionotrophica; assembly: GCF_011297335.1. Lineage (GTDB taxonomy): Bacteria > Actinomycetota > Actinomycetes > Mycobacteriales > Micromonosporaceae > Catellatospora > Catellatospora methionotrophica. The sequence goes on from NZ_JAAOTJ010000007.1 coordinate 9,511, forward strand.
GCACGGTCTGCCGCCGGGCCCGGTTCAGGTGCGGGCTGGTCCGTGGCTGGTAGGGCATGTGCAGCGGGGGGATCGGCAGGTGGCCCGGTTGCCGCCCGAGCGGCAGGTGGGCGTACTGCCCGAACAGCGTCGGCAGCCCCGGGGCCAGTACCGCGGCAGGACCCTCGGCCCGTGGCGTGATCTTCGTGTACCGGCTGGACCGGGCGTGCCACTCGTGCCCGCCCGACTGCCAATCCTGCAGCCCCTTGGCGTACAGCGCCACCGCCAGCTGCTCCGGCGGGGTGACCCCGTGCTCGGCGTACAGCACCGGCAGCTCGGTCAGCGCGGTGTGCTCGAACTGGTGCAGGCGCGAGGTCAGCAGCTCGCCGACCAGGTCACCGGCCCGCTGGGTGGGCACGTCGAGGAACTTCTCCAGCACCAGCACCGCGTTGGAGTTCTCGCCCTCCTCGGCGACCTCCCGCTGGTACGAGAACAGGTCGTTGCGCAGGTGCACCGCGTCGGCGAAGGTGTCGCGCAGCACCTGCAGCGGGCGCAGCCCGGCCAGCCGGTCGGGCACCTCGGCCCCGCAGGCGTACTCGACGAGGTTCGCCGACCAGGGCGCGCCGCCGACCCGCCGCCGCATCTCGATGTACTCGATCGGGTTGGCGATGCGGTGCCGGTTGATGTTGTCCAGCTCCCACATCGACTCGACCATGAGGTTGTGCGTGCTGGCCACGAAGCGCCGCCGCCACCCGTCGGACATGTGCGGGATGGTGCGCGCCCACAGGTCGGCCAGGCCCGCCTCGGCCGGGTTGCGCGGCTCCGGCGGGGTCTGGCCGGGCTCGGTCATGAACAGTTCCAGCCGGTCCAGGTACTCCTGCGCCCCGACGAGGTCGCGGTCGTACTTGAAGGACTCCAGGAAGTGGTCGTCGAAGAAGAACACCCACACGTACCAGTCGGTGACCAGGTCCAGCGCCGTGGAGTCACAGTCGGGATGGGTGTACGCGCACATCAGCGCGTAGTCGTGCTTGTTCAGCTTCTCCAGGTCCCACACCGGTTCGCCGGACGGGCCGGGGGCGTCGAGCATGCCCATCTGCTGGGCCCAGGCGTTCGAGTGGTCCCGGGCGTGCTGCTCGTGCGGGTTCAGCCGCGCCGGGTGGGGGAGGTAGAAGTCGGGCAGGACGAACGCTTGCATCACCGTCTCCTGACGTTTTCCTGGCGATGACGTGCAGGTGTTGCCGCGGCTGTCACGACTCTATAGGGATACGTCCGGTTTGAGTAGATGGTGAAAAAGGCCTGTTCTAGCCGTAAGATCCGGGCCGGACGGGACGGGTCCGCGGCCCGTAGGGTGATCCGACGTGAGTAGACACATCGCGTTCACGCGGCTGCGCAACTTCCGGGACCTGGGCGGCTACGCGGGATTCGAGGGCAGGACCGTGCGCTGGGGGCGGCTCTACCGCGCCGACGCGCTGTCCAAGATGGATGACGGGGACTGGGCGCGGTTTCTGGAACTGGGCGTCAAGACCGTGATCGACCTGCGGTATCCGTTCGAGATCGCCAAGCGGGGCCGGGTGCGCGAGCACGACGGGCTGGCGTACCACAACCTCAGCGTCGAGCATCGGCCGTACCGGCAGGCGGAGCTGGGACCGGAGGTGGCTGTCGGGCCGTTCCTGGCGGGCAAGTACGTCGAGGTCGCGCAGGACGGGGTGGTGGAGCTGCGGCAGGCGCTCGACGTGATCGTAGCCGAGGACAGCGGTCCGCTGGTGTTCCACTGCGCATCCGGCAAGGACCGCACCGGCCTGCTCGCGGCCCTGGTGCTGACCCTGCTCGACGTGCCCGACGAGGTCGTCGTCGAGGACTTCGCGCTCACCGAACTGGCCACGGCGGGCCTGGTCGCCGACATCACCGCCCTGATGGGCGTCCCGCCGGTCTGGCCCGGCTACGGCCGCGCTCCCGCCGAGGTGATGACGCTGTTCCTGGCCTGGGCCGCGGAGCACCACGGCTCCCTGCGCGGCTACGCCGAGACCCAGCTGGGCATCGACGACGCCTACATCACCCGCCTCCGCGCCACCCTCCTCGAACCCTGACCCACCCGCCCACCCGGACCGGCCCCACCCGTCCGGCTCCCACGCGGCCCGCCTTTTATCGACGCTGGCCTATCACATCGAATTTTCGGCCTTCAAATTCGACGTGATAGGCCAGCGTCTATGCGGTCGGGGCGGGCGGGGCGGGGCGGGGTGAGTCGGGCGGGGTGGGTGGGTCAGGGCCGGACTGGCGAACCGTGGTGTGTGGTGGGCTCGGTCAGGGGGTGAGCAGGGTGCGGACCTGGTCGGGGCCGACGGCCAGGAGGAGGGTGGGCAGGCGCGGGCCGGTGTCGCGGCCTACCAGCAGGTGGTAGAGCAGGGCGAAGAACTCGCGCTGGGCGACCTTGAGCTCGGGCGTCGGCTTGACGTCCATGGGCAGGCCGAGGCGGGTCTTGGGGACGCCGTAGACCAGGGTGGTCAGGCCCTCCAGGGACCAGTGGCCGTCCAGGCCCGCCAGCAGCAGGCGCAGGGACTCGCGCTGGTCGTCGTCGAGCTTGGCCAGCAGGGCGGCGTCGGGCTCGGGCAGGACGCGGGTGCGCTGGTCGGCGGGGACCTGGGTGGTGATCCAGTGCTGGGCGCGGTCCAGGCGCGGGCGGGTCTCGTCGAGCGAGGTCACCGGGTCGGCCGGGTCCAGGTCGCGCAGGATGCGCAGGGTCTGCTCCGGGTCGCCGGTGGTGATGTCGACGATCGAGGCCAGGGTGCGGTACGGCAGCGGGTGCGGGGTCGTCGGCAGCGGGCCTGCGGCGGTGCCGACGGCACGGCTGTACGCCGCCGTGTCGGCCGCGTTCGCGGTGCCCTCGGCGACCTTGCGGCCCAGCGTGTCCCACTCGTCGTAGAGGCGCTGGATCTCCTGGTCGAACGCGATCTTGAACGCCTGGTTCGGGCGGCGGCGCGCGTAGAGCCAGCGCAGCAGCGGCGGCTCCATGATCTGCAGCGCGTCGGCCGGGGTCGGCACGCTGCCCCGCGAGCTGCTCATCTTCGCCATGCCGGAGATGCCGACGAAGGCGTACATCGGGCCGATCGGCTGCTGTCCGCCGAAGACCTCGCCGACGATCTGGCCGCCGACCTGGAACGACGAGCCGGGGGAGGAGTGGTCCACGCCCGAGGGCTCGAACACCACGCCCTCGTACGCCCAGCGCATCGGCCAGTCGACCTTCCACACCAGCTTGCCGCTGCGGTGCTCGGACAGCAGCACCGTGTCGCCGTGGCCGCACTGGCAGGTGTAGGTCAGCTCGGTCGTCGCGTCGTCGTACGCCGTCACCGTGGTCAGGTCACGGTCGCAGACCGCGCAGTACGGCTTGTACGGGAAGTAGCCCGCCGCGCCCGTGCCGTCGTCCTCGGCGGCCGCGCCGGAGCCCTCCGCCGCCTCCTGCGCTGCGGCGGCCTCGTCCTCGTCGAGCTTGCCCTGCTGCGCGCCGCCCGCGCCGGTCCGGCCCTTGGTGCGGTAACGGTCCAGCACCGCGTCGATCGTGCCGCGTTCGCGCATGGCGTGCAGGATCTGCTCCTGGTACGCCCCCGAGGTGTACATCTCGGTCTGGCTGATGCCGCGGTACTCCACGCCCAGCTGGGCCAGCGACGCGATCATCGAGGCCTTGAAGTGCTCCGCCCAGTTCGGGTACGCGCTGCCGACCGGGGCGGGCACCGAGGTCAGCGCCTTGCCGATGTGCTCGGCCCAGGACGGGTCGACGCCGTCGACCGTGGGCACCTTGCGGAACCGGTCGTAGTCGTCCCAGCTGATGATGTGCTCGACGGCGTGCCCGCGGCGGCGGATCTCGTCGGCGACCAGGTGCGGGGTCATCACCTCGCGCAGGTTGCCCAGGTGGATCGGGCCGGACGGGCTCAGGCCGGACGCGCAGACGATCGGTTTGCCCGGAGCACGGCGCTCCGCCTCGGCGATGACCTCGTCAGCGAAGCGGGAGACCCAGTCGGCCTCCGGGTTTGCGGCCACGATCGGCACGTCCTTCCAAGAGAAGCGAGATGATCCCCATTCTCCCGGATCGGTCGAGCGCGTTTCACGACGCCCCTACCCACCCCACCCGCGCGGGCGCGCGGGGCGGGGTCAGTTCACGAGGGCGTGGGCGGGCAGGACGACCGAGGCGGCGATGCCGCGGGTGCCCGCGGGCTCCAGCTCGACGCGCATCTCGTGGCGCTGGGCGAGGCGGCTGACCACCTCGATGCCCATCTGGCGGCACGTCGCGGCGGTCACCGGGCTCGGGTGGGCCAGCCGGTGGTTCAGCTCGCGCAGGCGCTCCGTGCCGATGCCGATGCCGCGGTCCTCGATCAGCAGCACCGCCCGGTCGGCCACCCGGCGCGCCTCCACCAGCACCGTGCTGTCCGGCGGGGAGAACGCGGCCGCGTTGTCGAACAGCTCAGCCAGCAGGTGCACCAGGTCGTTCACGGCCGGGGCGACGACCACCAGGCTCTCGTCGATCACGCCGAACTCGATCCGGCGGAAGTCCTCGACCTCGGACCGGGCCCCGTGCAGCACGTCGACCAGCGAGACCGGCTCCCGCCGGATCCTGGCGGACTCGCCCCCGGCCAGCACCAGCAGGCTCTCGTCGTTGCGCCGCATGCGGATGGCGAGGAAGTCGAGCTCGAAGACGTCCTTCATGCGGTCGGCGTCGGGGTCGACCTGCTCCATCCGGTCCAGGCAGCTGATCAGCCGGTCCACCATCGCCTGCGAGCGCCGCGAGAGGTGGAACAGCATGTTGGTGGTCTCGATCTCCCCTGCGGAGGGGTCGGACGCGCCAGCCATGACGACCACCTCCTCTCCCCCGGGGTTACGGGAATCACATATATCAGCACGGCGCGTGCTTGGCGAGACTCAATCACGTTTCTCACGGCTGTCGAAAGCCGGACCCGGCATGCGGCGGAATCGGCCTTCCGGTCGACAGCGACGTCACGGGCGACGAGGCTGGTGACATGGTTGCCGTGCCGGACCGTCAGCGTGTGCGTGCCGTGCTGCTCGACGGCGACGACATGATCCTGTTCGAGCGGACCCGGCCCGGCGTGCCGCGCTACTGGGCCACCCCCGGCGGCGGCGTGGACAGGCAGGACGCGAACCTGCTGGCGGCGCTGTACCGGGAGCTCGACGAGGAGCTGCGCGCGGTGGTCACCCCGGCGGTGCCGCTGACCTTCGTCGACGCGCAGCGCGAGGACGGCCGCTGGCAGCGCCAGCACCTGTACGCGTGCCGCCTGGTCGCGATGGACGTCGCGGGGCGCTACGGCGCGGAGTTCGCCGACCCGGCGAAGGGCACGTACGACGTGGTGCGGGTGCCGTTCACGGCGGAGGCTATCGGCGACCTGAACATGCAGCCCGAGGGGGTCGGGGCTTACCTGAGGTCGGCGGTCGACCAGGTGTGGCAGGCCGCCCAGGACGGCCGGGCCAGTTACAGCGTCTCGTTCGCGTCGGGCACGTCGGCACCGGCGCTGCGGGAGGCGCTGCACACGGCGTACGGGCTGGACCCGGCCGACGTCTTCATCGGCCCCGCCGAGGACCTGGCGGACGCCGCCGACGTACGCGCCACGGTCTGGATCGACCCCGACGCCGGTGACCCCGCGTACGGCTGCGAGCTCAGTGCGGGCGACTGGCTGGCCCGCGCGACCGGGGTCAGCGAACTCGAACTCGCCACCCGCCTGTGCCGCCTGGCGGCCACCACCGCGCGGGTCGCCGACGGACCACTGCACGGCTGGCTGGTCGCCGCCGACGGCGACTACCGCCGCTCCCACGCGCTGCGCCCGTAGCGGTGTCAGGCGGTGATGCGCTGCGGGCCCGCGTACACGTTCATGGTCTGGCCGCGCAGGAAGCCGACCAGGGTCATGCCCGCCTCGGCGGCGAGGTCGACGGCCAGCGTGCTCGGCGCGGACACCGCCGCCAGCACGCTGATGCCCGCCATCCAGGCCTTCTGGGTCAGCTCGAAGCTGGCCCGGCCGGAGACCAGCAGCACGTGCCCGGCCAGCGGCAGCCGCCCGGCCTGCAACTGAGCACCGATGACCTTGTCGACGGCGTTGTGCCGCCCGACGTCCTCCCGGATCGCGACCAGCTCGCCGGCTGCCGTGAACAGGCCCGCCGCGTGCAGCCCGCCGGTGCGCTCGAAGGTGCGCTGGGCGGCCCGCAGCCGGTCGGGAAGCGCGCTCAGCACGTGCGCGTCGACGGTGACCGGGTCGGCCGCGACGTCGTGCGGGGAGCGGGTGCGGATGGCGTCGATGCTGGCCTTGCCGCATACGCCGCAGGAGGAGGTGGTGTAGAAGTTGCGCTCCGTTCCGGCGGCGGGCGGCGGCACGTGGTCGGCGAGCACGACGTCGACGACGTTGTAGCTGTTCGCCGTGTCGGCGCCGTCGCAGAGCTGCGCGGTGAGCACGTCGCCGGGCCCGGTGACGACGCCTTCGGTGAGCAGGAAGCCGAGGGCGAGGTCGAGCTCGTCGCCGGGGGTGCGCATGGTGACCGCGAGCGGCGGGCGCGGGCCGCGCCGGTGGCCGACCCGGATCTCCAGCGGCTCCTCGGCGGCCAGGGTGTCCTGGCGGCGTACGGGGCCGGGCCCGCCGAGGTCGATGCGGGTCACCTGCCTGCGGTCGCTGGCGCGGCCCATCAGGCGGGCTGCAGCCGGACGATGATCTGCTTCGAGGTCGGCGTGTTCGACCCGGTCGCCGTGGAGTCCAGCGGCACCAGCACGTTCGCCTCGGGGAAGTAGGCGGCGGCGCAGCCGCGCACCGTCGGGTACGCGATCACGCGGAACGCCGGTGCGCGGCGCTCGCCGTCGGCCCACTCGGAGATCAGGTCGACGATGGCCCCGTCGGCGATGCCGAGTTCGGTCAGGTCGTCGGGGTTGACGAAGACCACCCGGCGGCCCGCCTTGACGCCCCGGTAACGGTCGTCGAGGCCGTAGATCGTGGTGTTGTACTGGTCGTGGCTGCGCAGCGTCTGCAGCAGCAGGCGGCCCGGGGGCACGGTCAGCACGTCCAGCGGGCTGACGGTGAACCGCGCCCTGCCGTCCGGGGTGGGGAAGCTGCGGCTGTCGCGGGGCGGGTGCGGCAGCGTGAACCCGGCCTTGGTGCGCACCTTCGCCTCGAAGTCGCCGAAGCCGGGCACGGTCTGCTCGATCAGCGCCCGGATCGTCCGGTAGTCCTGCGGGTACGACTCCCACGGGATGGTCGAGTCCGGCAGCACCGCGCGGGCCAGCCCGGCCACGATGGCGACCTCGGAGCGCAGCAGCGGCGACGCCGGGTCGAGGCGGCCCTGCGAGGCGTGCACGTTCGACATCGAGTCCTCGACGGTGACGAACTGGTCCCCGGCGGCCTGGGTGTCCCGCTCGGTGCGGCCCAGGCAGGGCAGGATCAGCACCGTCTGCTCGTCGGCGGTGACCACGTGCGAGCGGTTGAGCTTGGTCGACACGTGTGCGGTGAGCGTGCAGCGGCGCAGCGCGGCCTCGGTGACGTCGGTGTCCGGGCTGGCCGCGGCGAAGTTGCCGCCGACCGCGACGAACACCTTGGCGTGGCCGTCGCGCATGGCCCGGATCGCCTCGACGGTGTCGTGCCCGCGCCTGGTCGGCATGGTCAGGCCGAGCCGGTCGCCGAGCCCGCCGAGCCAGGTCGGCGGCTCGTGCCAGATGCCCATGGTCCGGTCGCCCTGCACGTTGGAGTGCCCGCGCACCGGGCACAGCCCCGCGCCGGGTTTGCCGATCATGCCGCGCAGCAGCTGCACGTTGACGACTTCCTGGATGGTCGCGACCGCGTCGCGCCCCTGGGTGAGGCCCATGGCCCAGCAGACCACGGTCGCCTGCGACGCGGCGAACAAACGCGCGGCCTGCTCGATCTCGTCGTCGCCCAGGCCGGTCGCGCGGGCCACCAGGTCCGCGTCCACCTCGCGCACGGCCGCGGCATAACCCTCGAATCCCGAGGTGTACGCCGTGACGAACGCCTCGTCGACGGCTCCCCACGCGACCAGCTTCGCGCCGATCGCCTGGAACAGGGCCAGGTCGCCGCCGACCCGGACCGGCAGGTGCAGGTCGGCCAGTGCGGTCCCGGAGCCGACGAGGCCGCCGACCTTCTGCGGGTTCTTGAAGCGCATCAGCCCGGCCTCGGGCAGCGGGTTGATCGAGATGATCTTCGCGCCGCGCTGCTTGGCCTTCTCCAGCGCGGTCAGCATGCGCGGGTGGTTGGTGCCCGGGTTCTGGCCGACCACCACGATCAGCTTCGCCTCGTGGATGTCGTCGAGGGTGACCGAGCCCTTGCCCATGCCGATCGTCGCGCCCAGCGCCACGCCCGACGACTCGTGGCACATGTTGCTGCAGTCGGGCAGATTGTTCGTCCCGTACGCCCGCGCGAACAGCTGGTACAGGAACGCGGCCTCGTTCGAGGTGCGGCCGGACGTGTAGAAGAGGGCCTGGTCCGGTTCGATCGCCTTGAGGTGCTCGGCGGCCAGCGCGAACGCCTGCTCCCAGCCCAGCGGCCGGAAGTGCGTCCCGCCCGGGTGCTTGACCATCGGGGTGGTCAGCCTGCCCTGCTGGCCCAGCCAGTAGTCGCTGCGTCCGGCGAGTTCGGCCACGGAGTGCTCGGCGAAGAACTCGGGCGTGATCCGGCGCAGGGTCGCCTCCTCGGCTACCGCCTTGGCCCCGTTCTCGCAGAACTCGAAGCGCGAGCGCTGGGGAGCGGAGCGAGGCGAGCTGAGCGCTTCCGGGTGCGCTGCGTGCGGGCGGTGCTCCGGCGCGGGCTCGGGCCAGGCGCAGCCGGGGCAGTCGAAGCCACCGGCCTGGTTCACCTTCAGCAGGGTGAGCGCGGTGCGGCGTACGCCCATCTGGTTCACCGCGGCCGCCAGGCCGTGCCCCACCCCCGGCAGACCCGCCGCGGCGGCCTTGGGGCCGCGCACAGTGAGATTCCGGTCACCGACGTCGTCGTGTGGGGGCTTCTTCGCCATACCTCAAACGATCTCACGTTCGCGGCGCGTCGCCGAGTGCGGCGCAGGTCTAACCTGAGTCGTTCGCCGGCACCCCGACCGGCGGCATCCCTCGTGGGGAGGATGATCATGAAGGATTGGATCGCCGGTCTGCTGGCCGTGCTGGGCACCCTGCTCGTCCTGGCCGGAGCCACGGTCACCGTGGTCAAGACGCTCACCCCCGACCCGGCCGGCACCCCGGCCGGCCCGGACCCCCTGGGCGAGACCGCCACCACCAGCGGCAACAGGTTCTCGCGCTGGCTGCACCGCATCAACGCCGCCGACCGGCTCATCGCGTGGGGTGTGATCCTGCTGGCCCTGGCCGCCGTCGCGGCGGGCGCCATCCAGTTCACCCTCGGCGCGTCGGCCGGAACACGCTGACCTGTAGACCGTCCAAACACCATGGCCCGGCGTCGTCACGCCGGGCCATTCTGATAGGCGACTCGGCGCGCCTGGGCACCCCGTGCTCAAGGGGCGCCTGCGAAGGATTATTCTGCCTCCGAGGTACGCCTCGAATGATCAATCCGGGTGGCGGCGCGAGAACGGGGCGTCGCGAGCAGCCGGGCCAGCTACAGGAGGCCAGACGTGACCACCGTCGCACCGCAGCCGATCGCGACCCGGCCCTACCCTGTGCGCAAGCAGGTCAAGGGTTCCGCGATCGCACGCCTGCTGCGCACCACGGATGCGAAGCAGATCGGGATCATGTACATGGTCACGGCCTTCGTGTTCTTCCTGATCGGTGGCCTGATGGCGCTGCTCATGCGCGCCGAACTGGCCGCGCCGGGCATGCAGTACCTCTCCCCGGAGCAGTACAACCAGCTGTTCACCATGCACGGCACGATCATGCTGCTGTTCTTCGCGACGCCGATCGTGTTCGCGTTCGCGAACTTCGTGGTGCCGATCCAGATCGGCGCGCCCGACGTGTCGTTCCCGCGGCTGAACTCCTTCGCGTACTGGCTCTACCTGTTCGGCGCGAGCCTGGCGACCGCCGGGTTCATCACGCCGGGTGGCGCGGCCGACTTCGGCTGGTTCGCGTACGCGCCGCTGAACGACGCGATCAACTCGCCCGGCATCGGCGCGGACATGTGGATCGCCGGCCTGGTGCTGTCGGGTCTGGGCACCATCCTCGGCGCGGTCAACATGATCACCACGATCCTGACCCTGCGCGCGCCCGGCATGACGATGTTCCGCATGTCGATCATGACCTGGAACATCCTGGTCACCAGCCTGCTCGTGATCATGGTCTTCCCGCTGCTGGCCGCCGCGCTGCTGGCCCTGCTCGCCGACCGCCGCCTCGGCGCGCACGTGTTCGACCCCGCCACCGGCGGCCCCATGCTCTGGCAGCACCTCTTCTGGTTCTTCGGCCACCCTGAGGTGTACATCGTCGCGCTGCCGTTCTTCGGCATCATCTCCGAGGTCATCCCGGTCTTCAGCCGCAAGCCGATCTTCGGTTACACCGGTCTGGTCGCCGCGACCCTGCTGATCGCCGCCCTGTCGATGAGCGTGTGGGCGCACCACATGTTCGCCACCGGCCAGGTGCTGCTGCCGTTCTTCTCGTTCCTCAGCTTCCTGATCGCCGTGCCCACCGGTATGAAGTTCTTCAACTGGATCGGCACCATGTGGCGAGGGCAGATAACGTTCGAGACACCGATGCTGTTCGCCATCGGCTTCCTCGCGATCTTCCTGTTCGGCGGCCTGTCGGGCGTGCTGCTGGCCAGCCCGCCGATCGACTTCCACGTCTCGGACTCGTACTTCGTCGTCGCGCACTTCCACTACGTGCTCTTCGGCACCATCGTGTTCGCCGTGTACTCCGGCATCTACTTCTGGTTCCCGAAGATGTTCGGCCGGATGCTCGACGAGAAGCTCGGCAAGGTCCACTTCTGGCTGACCGTGATCGGCTTCAACTGGACCTTCCTGGTGCAGCACTGGCTGGGCGCCGAGGGCATGCCCCGCCGGTACGCCGACTACCTGCCGAGCGACGGCTTCACGTTCCTGAACGCGTTCTCCACCGTCGGCGCGTTCATCCTCGGCGCCTCCACGCTGCCGTTCCTCTACAACGTGTGGAAGTCGTACCGCACCGGCCCGCTGGTGACCGTCGACGACCCGTGGGGCCACGGCAACTCCCTGGAGTGGGCCACCAGCTGCCCGCCGCCGCTGCGCAACTTCGACCGCATGCCCCGCATCCGCTCGGAGCGCCCCGCCTTCGACGCCAAGTTCCCGCACCTGGCGATCAGCACCGGCACCAAGGCCCCGGTCATCGAGGCCCCCAGCTACTCCCACGGCCGCCACGGCGGCGACCACGAGGTCTGATCCTCGATTCCGGCCTACCCAGGGGCCCGGTCCGCGCGTGCGGACCGGGCCCCTTCTTCTGTCCACGCCTTTGGTGAGCCAGGACGGGCCGGGGGTCGGGGCACGGGCCGGTGGGGCAGGATGGAGACATGCCGGAAGGGGACACCGTCTGGAACACCGCCAAGGTGCTGCGGGACGGGCTGGAGGACGCGGAGCTGACCGGGTCGGACTTCCGGGTGCCGCAGCTGGCGACCGTGGACCTGGCGGGTTACCGGGTGGCCGCGTCGCTGAGCCGGGGTAAGCATCTGCTCCTGCGGGTGGTGTCGCCGCAGCACCGCGAGTTGACGCTGCACTCGCATCTGCGGATGGAGGGGGCCTGGCGGGTGTACGCCCCCGGACAGCGGTGGACGGCCCGGCCCGCGTATCTGATCCGGGTCGTGCTGCGCACCGCGAAGGCCGTCGCCGTCGGGTACCACCTGCACGATCTCAAGCTCGTGCCGACCGCGCGGGAGGCGGAGCTGGTCGGGCACCTAGGGCCGGACCTGCTCGGGCCCGACTGGGACGCCGACGAGGCCGTGCGGCGGCTGGCTGCCGACCCGGCGCGGCCCGTCGCCGAGGCGCTGCTCGACCAGCGCAATCTCGCCGGGATCGGCAACCTCTACAAGTGCGAGCTGCTGTTCCTGCGCGGTGTGTGGCCGTGGACACCGATCGGCGACGTCCCGGACCTGCCCGGCATGGTGGCGCTCGGCCAGCGGCTGCTGGCGGCCAACCGGGGCCGCTGGACCCAGTCGACCACCGGCTCCCTGCACCGAGGCGAGACCAGCTACACCTACGGCCGCCGCGCCCAGCCCTGCCGCCGCTGCAACGGCCCGATCGCCAAGACCGACGGCGAAGCCGAGCGCATCACCTACTGGTGCCCCCACTGCCAGCCCCGCCCGACCTGACCCGGCCGCTCCGGCCACTCCGGCCACTCCGGCCACTCCGGCCCATGATCGCTGTCTCGGGTCAAGACCTGTGGTCAGGCCGCAGATCTTGACCGGAAACGCCGATCTTCGACGCGGCGGCGGGAGTGGTCGAGGCCGCGCCGGAGATCGAGGCCTCGGCGAGGACGGTGCCCTCCCAGGCGGACGCCGGTTCGGGGGCTGCCGCCCAGGTGGTGGCGGCGGCCGTTGCACCGGCGAGCTGCGTGTCCCCGGGCGCGGTCGCGGCGGGTACGGGCTCAGGGGTGGGGGCCGTGCGGATGCCCGCGCCCGCGAGGCGCCAGAGCGGCAGCGCGATGAGGGCCAGGAGTACGCCGGCGGTGCCGGTGGCGGCGAACGCCCAGCCGGGGCCGTACGCGTCGATGATGGTTCCGGCGAACGGCGCGCCCGCCGCCACGCCGACCGTCAGCGCGGTGCCGTGCAGGCCCATCGCCTCGCCACGGGCCGCCGACGGCACCCACTGGCTCATCGTGTCGATGGTGGCCGACAGCGACGGCGCGCACAGCACGCCCGCCGGGATCAGCGCGAGCAGCAGCCACCACCAGCCGCCGCCGACCAGGCCGAGCGGGATGGTCAGCGCGCTCATGGCCCCGGCCAGGAGCAGGGGCGAGATGCTGCGGTGCAGCGCACCGTAGACGAAGCCGCCGATCAGGGAGTAGCCGCACCACACTGCGATGACCAGGCCGATCCAGGTCTCCTGGCCGCTGCCCTTGAGCGTGGCGATCAGGGTCAGGTCGGTGGCGGTGAGCACGAAGGTCAGCACGGCGGTGATCGACAGCAGCGCGAACAGGCGCGGCCGCAGCCACTGCCGTCGCGGTACGGCGGCCTGCGGGTTCTCCCGCTCCGCGGCCGAGCGTGTCGGCGGGTTGAGGGTGATCAGGGCCAGGCCCGCGCCGACCACGCCGATGCCCACGGCGTACATGGTGGGGCGGCTGCCGAAGGCGGTGACCGCGGCGACGGCCGCCGCCGGGGCGAGCATGTAGGACAGCTCGACGGCCATGGAGTCCAGGGCGAAGCCGGGGCGGCGCTGGTCGGCCGGGATGAGTGCGGCGATGCACTGCCGGACCAGGCTGAACACGGGCAGGCTGAGCACGCCCGCGATCAGCGCGCCGATCAGCAGGACGTGGTAGCTGAGCTGCGGGGCGATGCTCCAGAACATGCCCTGGGCGGCGGTCGTGACGATCAGCACCGGCCGCAGGCCGTGCCGGTCGATCAGGCGTCCGGCCAGCGGGGAGCCGATCGCGGTGCCGAGGGTGGAGGCGGTGCCGACCAGACCGGCCTGGGCGTAGCCGAGGTGCATGGTGTTGACGACGTGCAGCGTCAGCACGATGCCGGCCGCGATGACCGGGACACGAGCTATCAACCCCACCAGCATCAGCGCGCGTACGCCGGGGAGTCCGAGGATCTTGCGGTAAGGCTCGATGGTCATTGCGGTCTTTACCTCCGCGCCCATCCTGCCCGAGCACCCCGACACCGCGTCAGTGATTAACCGTGGTCAACGGGGTTAGCTCCGTCACCGCCCGGGTGAAAAGGCGGCGGCCCGCCGGAACCCCGAGGTTCCGACGGGCCGCCAAGCCTCGCTGGATCAGGCAAGGCCGTTCTTGATCGCGGTGATGAGCTCACCGTTGGAGGTGTCGCCGAACAGCTCCCAGAAGAACGCACCGGCCAGGCTCTGGTTCTTCGCCCAGGTCATCTTGCCCTGGATGGTCGCCGGGGTGTCGTAGCTCCACCACTGCCCACCGCTGAAGCAGTAGGCGGTGCCGCCGACGGTGCCGTTGGCCGGGCACGAGGTCTTCAGCTTGTGGTAGTCCTCGTTGCCGGCCTCGTAGGTGCCCGGGGCCGCGCCGGTGGCCGAGCCGCCGGGAGCGGCCTGGGTGACGCCGGTCCAGCCGCGGCCGTAGAAGCCGATGCCGATGAGCAGCTTGCTGGACGGGATGCCCTTGCTCTTCAGCTTCGCGATGGCCGCCTCGGTGCAGAAGCCCGCCTGCGGGATGCCCGCGTAGCAGTTCAGCGGCGAGTGCGGGGCGGTCGGACCCTGCGCGGCGAACGCGCCGAAGAAGTCGTACGTCATCGGCAGGTACCAGTCGACGTACTGCGCGGCGGCGGCGTAGTCGGTGGCGTCGATCTTGCCGCCGTTGCTGCCGTCGGCGGTGATCGCCGAGGTGATCAGGTTGTTCGCGCCGAAGCGGTTGCGCAGCGCCTGCATCAGGTTCCGGTACGCGAGCGGGCCGCTGCTGTCGCAGGTCAGACCACAGGCGTTCGGGTACTCCCAGTCGATGTCGATGCCGTCGAACACGTCGGCCCAGCGCGGGTCCTCGACCAGGTTGTAGCAGGAGTTGGCGAACGCGGTCGGGTTGGCCGCTGCCTGGCCGAAGCCGCCGGACCAGGTCCAGCCGCCGAACGACCACACGATCTTCAGGTTCGGGTAGACCTTCTTCAGCTTGCGCAGCTGGTTGAAGTTGCCGCGCAGTGCGCCCGCGTCCCAGGTGTCGGCGACGCCGTCCACGCTCTCGGCCGCGCTGTAGGCCCGGTCGTAGTCGGTGTAGGAGTCACCGATCACGCACTGGCCGTTGGTCACGTTGCCGAACGCGTAGTTGATGTGCGTCAGCTTCGCGGCCGAGCCGCTGCTCACGATGTTCTTCACGTGGTAGCCGCGCTGGTACTGCGCCCAGTTCGTGTAGTAGCCGATGACCTTCTTGCCCGGGTTCGGGTTGGTCGGGCTGCTCGACGGGCTCGGCGGGGCACTCGGCGAGGCGCTGGGCGACTTGCTCGGCGACGCGCTCGGGCTGGGGGCCGAGGAGCTGGGCACGGCCGACGGGCTCGCCCCGGTGGCGCAGTTCGCGCCGTTGATCGTGCACACGGTCGGCTTGCCGGAGCCGCTGGTGACGAAGCCGAACGACGCGCTGCCGCCGGCCGGGATGGTCGCGTTCCAGGTGCCGGTCGCGGTGCGGGTCTGGCCCGTGCCGGTCAGGGTGGCATCCCAGGAGGAGGTCACGGCCGTGCCCGAGGGCATCGTGAACACCAGGGTCCACGTGGCCGCCGCGCTGGTGCCGTTGGTGATGACGTACTTGCCCTCGGCGCCGCTTCCCCAGTTGGACGTCTGGGTGTAGGTGGCGGTGACGGTGCCGGCCGCGTTCGCCATGGTGACGGCACCGATGGAACCGGCGACGACCATGGCTGCGGTGGCGGCTATCAGGCGGGCCCGTGTTCTGAGCATGGCTCTCCCTTAATGATTGACACCTATCCCCCCGATGCGGCCAAACATTAAGTTAACTTTCCTTAAAATGGAAGAGCGTTTACCTAAAACGTCCTTTAAGGTGCTTTGAGCAGCGGGTCTATGCCGCGCTGATGATCTCCACACCGGACTCGCGAAGTTCGGTCAGCGCGAGCTCCGTCGATTCCGGAGCGACGCCGGCGGTCAGGTCGAGCAGCACCGTGGTCGCGAAGCCTTCGCGGGCCGCGTCCAGCGCGGTGGCGCGTACACAGTGATCGGTCGCGATGCCCACCACGTCGACCTCGGTGACGTCGCGCTCGCGCAGCCACGCGGTCAGGCCGACACCGTCGCTCTGCCCCTCGAACCCGGAGTACGCCGCGGCGTACTCGCCCTTGAGGAAGACCGCGTCGATCCGCTCGGTGTCCAGCGCGGGGTGGAACTGCTCGCCGACGGTGTCCGCGACGCAGTGCACCGGCCAGGTGGTGGAGTAGTTCGGCGGATCGCCGAAGTGCGCGCCCGGGTCCTGGTGGTGATCCTTGGTGGCGACGATGTGGTCCCAGCGGCGCGGTGACGCGACCGCGTCCCCGGCGAGCCGGGCCGACACCCCGGCCGCGACGGCCGCTCCGCCGGTCACCGGCAGCGAGCCGCCCTCGCAGAAGTCGTTCTGCACGTCGACGATGATCAGTGCGCGGGCCATGGCCGCCTCCCCGGACAGTCAACGGTGGTGCCTCTCCACCGCTGCCCATGCTGCTCCGGTCGGAGCCGTCCCGCAACGATCACGGGGCAGGCTCACATCGCGACTGCCGCGGCGCGGGCACCGTCACGAGCGCGGCGCGGTCACCGTCACGGGCACGGCCGGGTCGCCCGCCGACAGCTTCAGGCCCTCCCAGGGGATCGTGATCAGACAGTCGCGCAGGTGGGCGCGGCTGTCGGCCAGGGTCGGCAGGTCGGCGACGAACTCGCCGCCGCGCACGAACGGGCGCTGCAGCAGCCGGTCGCCGGGCTGCGCCGGGGGAGCGTACTGCTGGGACAGCACGATCTCCTCGACGGCGGTGCCGGTCGGCTTGTGGCGGCGGTACGCCGTCTTGCGGCCGCCGACGGTCGCCTTGTTCTCGGAGCGCTTGACCACGGGACGGCCGTCGACCTCGACCAGCTTGTAGACCAGGCCCGCGGTCGGCGCGCCGGACCCGGTCACCACGGCCGTGCCCGCGCCGTACACGTCGACGGGTTCGGCGGCCAGGGCGGCGATGGCGTACTCGTCGAGGTCGCCGCTGACGACGATCTTCACGTCCGGCGCGCCCAGCTCGTCGAGCAGCGCGCGGGACTGCGCGGCCAGCACCGACAGGTCGCCCGAGTCGATGCGCACCGCGCGCAGGCCGGGTCCGGCGACCGCGATCGCGTTGCGGATGCCCTGGCTGATGTCGTACGTGTCGACCAGCAGCGTGGTCTGCTCGCCCAGCGCCGCGACCTGCGAGGCGAACGCGGCCTTCTCGTCGTCGTGCAGCAGCGTGAAGGCGTGCGCGGCGGTGCCCGCGGTGGGGATGCCGTAGCGCATCCCGGCGGCCAGGTTCGACGTCGAGGCGAAGCCGGCCAGGTAGGCGGCGCGGGCCGAGGCCACGGCGGCCTCCTCGTGCGCCCGGCGCGAGCCCATCTCGATCAGCGGGCGGCCCCGGGCCGCGGTGACCATGCGGGCCGCGGCCGCGGCGATGGCGCAGTCGTGGTTGAGGATCGACAGGATCAGCGTCTCGAGCACCACGCACTCGGCGAACGTGCCGGTCACGGTCACGATGGGGGAGCCGGGGAAGAACAGCTCACCCTCGGCGTACCCGTCGAGGTCGCCGCGGAAGCGGTAGTCGGCCAGCCAGGCCGCGGTCTGCTCGTCGACGACACCGCCGTCCCGCAGGAAGGTGATCTCGTCCGGGTGAAAACGGAACGCGGCGAGCTGCTCCAGCAGGCGGCCGGTGCCCGCGACCACGCCGTAGCGGCGGCCCTGCGGCAGCCGCCGCGCGAAGACCTCGAAGACGCTGCTGCGGTGGGCGGTGCCGTCGCGCAGCGCAGCGCTGATCATCGTCAGCTCGTAGTGGTCCGTCAGCAGACTCGGCGCCCCAGCAAACATCCCCACACCCTATGGCCTCGCCCGATCTTGTGGAGCCGTCCCCCGTGACATGCGAAGGCGTCCTGGCCGTGCACGCTTCCCGCAAGATCGTCGCGGCCGCGCCAGGACGGCACTTCCTCGTGCCTGTGTGTTGCCCGAATCAACTCGTAGGATGGGGGACGTGACCGCCGCCCCACAGACAGTTCCGGTTGATAAACCGGACATAGACGAAGCGTCGGAATTCGCCCGACCCTGGGTCACCATCGTGCACAACGATCCGGTGAACCTGATGAGCTACGTGACCTGGGTTTTCCAGCAGCTCTTCGGTTACAGCAGGGACAAGGCCGAACTGTTGATGCTCGACGTGCACCAGAAGGGCCGGGCCGTCGTGTCGGCGGGGGCCCGCGAGCGCATGGAGCACGACGCCAGCAGGCTGCATACCTACGGCCTGTGGGCCACGGTCGACAAACAGTGAGCGAGCACGCATGACGATCTTCCGCAGAGTCGGCGCGGAATGCGTGGCGGACTTTCGCGAAGACGAGGTACGGGTACTGCGCAAGGTCGCCGAAGAGGTCGTCGGTCTGCTGACCGACGGCTTCGACCGCGAGGACCCCGTCGTCGGACGACTGTTCCCCGACGTGTACCCCGAGGACGTGAAGAACTCCGCCGAGTTCCGGCGCTTCACCGAGGGCGACCTGAAGACCGCGAAGATCGACCAGGCCGGCGCCGTGCTGGCCGGGCTGCCGGAGGCGGGCAAGGGCGAGGTGCGCCTGGACACCGAGTCCGCGCAGGCCTGGCTGCGCGCGATCAACGACGCCCGGCTGGCGCTCGGCATCCGGCTGGAGCTGACCGACGACACGGTGGTGGAGTACGAGCTGGAGGAGGCCCTGGAGCAGGACGCGGGCTCGGCCCGGGTGTTCCAGCTCAGCGTCTACTCCTACCTGGGCTACCTGCAGGAGTCGCTGCTCGAAGCCGTCATCGGCGCGAACTTCCGCCGCTGAGGTCGTCATGGCGCGGATCACATGGCTGTTCCGGGGTGGGTCGGGGTCGGTAGGCTGGTCGCCGTGCTGACCATCCACAGGGAGATCATCGAGGCGATCGTCGCCCATGCCCGCCGGGACCACCCGGACGAGGCCTGCGGTGTCGTGGCCGGTCCCGTGGGCTCGGACACGCCCGCGCGGCACATCCCGATGGAGAACGCCGAGCGTTCCACCACGTTCTACCGCTTCGACTCGACGGAGCAGCTGCGCGTGTGGCGGGAGATGGACGACCGCGACGAGGAGCCGGTGGTGATCTACCACTCGCACACGGCGACGGAGCCGTACCCCTCGCGGACCGACATCTCCTACGCGGGCGAACCGAACGCCCACTACCTTCTCGTCTCGACCCGCGACCCGCAGACCGCGGAGATCCGCTCGTTCCGCATTCTGGACGGGCAGGTGTCCGAAGAGCCGGTCCAGCTCGTTGGTGAGAGTATGGAAGCCATGCGGAGCTACGAGGAGAACGGCGACCCGCACGCCGTGCAGTCGTTCATGTTCGGGCAGAGCCCGGCGGCGGTGGACTACGAGTGTCAGCCCTGAGCTGATCTCGCCCTGAGTCCCGACGACCGTCCGTTCGACTTTTCTTCTTTCAGGAGTTCTCTGCCATGGCTATCGACGTCCGCATCCCCACCATCCTGCGCTCCTACACCGGTGGCGCGAAGGCCGTCTCCAGCGCCGGCGACAACCTCGCCGAGCTGCTGACCAACCTCGACGGCACGTACCCCGGCCTGCGCGGCCGGCTGATCACGCCCGAGGGCGGCCTGCACCGCTTCGTGAACATCTACGTCAACGACGAGGATGTGCGCTTCCTCGGCTCGCTCGACGCCAAGATCAGCGACGGCGACACCGTCACCATCCTGCCTGCCGTCGCCGGCGGCGCCTTCGGCCTAGCCGCCGCGGCTGCCGTCCTCGGCCGCTGACCTCCCCCGCCGCGACGACCTCGCGCGCATCGTGGGCACACGCGCCGGTGGGGCGTTTCTGCGGGTACGCCGTGACGGCGGACCTGCGGGACGACCCGCCGGCGCGGCCCGTTTCGGGTGCCCGGCGTGTTCGATCGTGGCGGCGACCTGTGCGAACGGAGCTGATCATGGCGCGTTTTGATTCACTGCTCGACGTCTGCGGCGACACGCCGCTGATCGGGCTGCCCCGATTGAGCCCGGCCGTTCCGGAGGGCGCGCCGCCGGTGCGCCTGTGGGCCAAGCTGGAGGACCGCAACCCGACCGGCAGCGTCAAGGACCGGGCCGCCATGTACATGGTGCGCGCGGCCGAGGCCGACGGGCGGCTGCGTCCCGGGGCCACGATCCTGGAGCCGACCAGCGGCAACACCGGCATCGCCCTGGCCATGGTGGCCAAGCTGCGCGGCTACCGGCTGGTCTGCGTGATGCCGGAGAACGTGTCCACAGAGCGCATCCAGCTGCTGCGCATGTACGGCGCGGAGATCATCTCCTCGCCCGCGGCGGGCGGCTCGAACCAGGCCGTCGCGACCGCGAAGCAGATCGCGGCCGAGCACCCCGACTGGGTCATGCTGTACCAGTACGGCAACGAGGCCAACGCCCGCGCCCACTACGAGACCACCGGCCCCGAGCTGCTGCGCGACCTGCCCACGCTGACCCATTTCGTGGCCGGGCTGGGCACCACCGGCACGCTCATGGGCACCGGCCGCTACCTGCGCGAGAAGAACCCCGACATCCAGATCATCGCGGCGGAGCCCCGCTACGGCGAGGTGGTGTACGGCCTGCGCAACATCGACGAGGGCTACGTGCCCGAGCTGTACGACGCCTCCGTGCTGACCCGGCGCTTCTCCGTCGGCACCCGTGACGCGGTGCTGCGCACCCGGCAGCTCGTCGAGGTCGAGGGCCTGTTCGTCGGCTTCTCCACCGGTGCCGTCGCGCACGCCGCCCTGGCGGTCGCCCACGATGCCGCCAAGAAGGGCCAGGCCGCCGACGTGGCCTTCCTCGTCGCCGACGCCGGCTGGAAGTACCTGTCCACCGGCGCCTACACCGGCACCCTCAACGACGCCGAGACGGCTCTCGAAGGCCAGCTCTGGGCGTAGCCGCCCCGCCTCGTGAACGGCAGAGCCCCGACCGGGTCCCCGGTCGGGGCTCTGCCGTGCGGTGGGTCCGGCGCTCGGACTACAGCGTGGTGTAGGCGAGGACGATGTTGACCAAGAGCAGGAAGGTGGCGGTGGTGAAGCAGATGATGGGGAGGCGGTAGCGGTGGATCGCGGCGAAGCCCGCGGCGATCGCGGCGACGCCGACCACGCCGATGGTCAGCGCGGTGGGGGCGTACCAGACGGGCACGTCGAGGTTGACCGCCAGCGCGACGGCGAGACGGCCGCCCGGGATCAGGCCGAGGAAGCCCAGCGCGGCGGCCCAGACGCACAGACCGAGCAGGCGGCCGGTACGCGGGGACGGGTCGTCCTCGCCGGGCAGCCGGAACCGCGACGTCACGGCGGTGCGCAGGCCGGTCGCGTCCTGCTGGTCGTCGGGCGCGGTGCGGGCCGACGGCATCACGGCGTGCTCGTCACTGGCAGTGCCTGGCGTGTTGCCCGTGGTGCCTGCCGGGACCGCGGTGGCGAGGACGCCCTCGGCGTCGCGCTCGGAGTTCGACTCAGTACGCACTGTGCTCGCCAATCCTCTGCCTGACCTGCCCGTTGATCGGGCCGTGCACTGAGTGCAACGGCGTTCGGCGACCCTGCGTAACGGCAGGCTGATAACCCTGTCACGTTCGCGACATCTCGGAACGGACCGTTCCCCTGAAGGGGGGTTGGCCAAGTAGGCTGCGCAGCGTGACGGACGCGCCCATCGGCATCTTCGACTCGGGGGTCGGCGGGCTGACGGTGGCCCGGGCCATCCTCGACCAGCTGCCGCACGAACGCGTCGTCTACATGGCCGACACGGCGCACGTGCCGTACGGGCCCAAACCCATCGCCGACGTGCGCTCGTACGCGCTGGACTGCCTGGACGCCCTCGTCGAGCGCGGCGCGAAGATGCTGGTCATCGCCTGCAACACCGCCTCGGCCGCCTGCCTGCACGACGCGCGCGAGCGCTACGCGGTGCCCGTGGTCGAGGTGATCCGCCCGGCCGTGCGGCGCGCCGTGGCCGCCACGCGCAACGGCAGGGTCGGTGTCATCGGCACCACGGCTACGATCAACTCAGGGGCGTACCAGGACTCGTTCGCCGCCGCGCCGCACATCGCGGTGACCGCGGCAGCCTGCCCGCAGTTCGTCGGGCTGGTCGAACGGGGAGTGACGTCCGGCCGGGCGCTGCTCGGCCTGGCCAGCGCCTACCTGGAGCCGCTACAGCGCGCCCAGGTGGACACGCTGGTGCTGGGTTGCACGCACTATCCGCTGCTCACCGGTGTGATCAGCCTCGTGATGGGGGATCAGGTGACCCTGGTGTCGAGCGCGGACGAGACGGCGCGGGATGTCTACCGTGTGCTGGTGGAGCGTGACCTGCTCCGCCCGGACGACGCCCCGGCCCCCGCGCACGAACTGCTGTGCACCGGCGACCAGGAGATCTTCGACCGGCTGGCGAAGCGGTTCCTCGGATCCGCGCTGGACCCTGCGGGAGCGCGGGCATGAGGCTCACGGTTTTGGGCTGCGCGGGCAGCTTTCCCGGGCCGGAGTCGGCCTGCTCGGCGTACCTGGTGGAGGCGGACGGCTTCCGGCTGCTGGTCGACTTCGGCGCGGGCTCGCTGTCGGCGCTGCAGCGCTACGCGAGCCTGAAGTCGGTCGACGCGATCCTGCTCAGCCACCTGCACTGCGATCACATGATGGACGCCTGCACCTACGTCGTGGTGCGCCGCTACGCGCCCGACGGCCCGTACCCGCCGATCCCCGTGTACGCGCCCGCGGGCGCTCCGGAGCGCATCGCGACCGCGTACAGCCTCGACGAGGGGCCGCTGGACGACGTCTACACGTTCTACGCGCTGCAGCCGGGCAGCTTCCCGATCGGGCCGTTCCAGGTCAGCGTCGACCGGGTGAACCACCCGGTGGAGACGTACGGCGTGCGCCTGGAGCACGAGGGGCGGGTGCTGGCGTACTCGGGCGACACCGCGCCGTGCGACGCGCTGCTGCGGCTGGCCCAGGGCGCGGACCTGTTCCTGTGCGAGGCGAGTTACCTCGACGGCGTCGACAACCCGCCGGACCTGCACCTGACCGGCGGCGAGGCGGGCGAGATCGCCACCAAGGCCGGGGTGCGGCGGCTGCTGCTCACGCATCTGGTGACCGCTTGGGGTTCCGAGGCGGAGACGCTGAACAACGCCGCGGCAACGTTCGCGGGACCCGTCGAGATCGTCCGCCCCGGTGCCCGGTACGAAGTTTGACACCATAGGGTGGGCGCATGACCAGACCTGATGGGCGCTCGCCCGACCAGCTTCGACCGGTCACGCTGACGCGGAACTGGAGCATGCATCCCGAGGGCTCCGTTCTCGTGGAGTTCGGGAACACGCGGGTGCTGTGCACCGCGAGCGTCACCGAGGGCGTGCCGCGCTGGCGCAAGGGCACCGGCCAGGGCTGGGTCACCGCCGAGTACGCCATGCTGCCGCGCGCCACCACGACCCGGTCCGACCGGGAGAGCATCAAGGGCAAGGTCGGCGGGCGTACGCACGAGATCTCCCGCCTGATCGGCCGCGCGCTGCGGGCCTGCGTCAACCTCAAGGCGCTGGGCGAGAACTCCATCGTCATCGACTGCGACGTGCTGCAGGCCGACGGCGGCACCCGCACCGCCGCGATCACCGGCTCCTACGTGGCCCTGCACGACGCGGTGAGCTGGCTGGCCGCCAAGAACATGCTGACCCGCAAGCAGACCGTCGAGACGACGCTGCACCGCTCGGTCGCCGCCGTCAGCGTCGGCATCATCGCCGGTGAGCCGCGCCTGGACCTGTGCTACGAAGAGGACGTGACCGCGATCGTCGACATGAACGTGGTCTGCACCGGCACCGGCGACTTCGTCGAGGTGCAGGGCACGGGCGAGGACGGCGTCTTCGACCGCAAGCAGCTCAACGCCCTGCTCGACCTGGGTGTGGCGGGCTGCGAGACGCTGACCACGATGCAGCGCCAGGTGCTGGGACTGCCCACCCTGGACGCGGCCGGGCTGCTGGAGGTGTTCCGCAAGTGAAGCTCCTGCTCGCCACCCGCAACGTCAAGAAGCTCGACGAGCTGCGCCGCATCCTGGCCGCCTCGCCGGAACTGCTCCGGGTGGAACTGGTCGGCCTCGACGACGTCCCGCCGTACGTGGAGGTCCCCGAGACCGGGTTGACCTTCGCCGAGAACGCCTTGCTCAAGGCGCGCGAGGGGGCCAAGCACACCGGCCTGCCCACGGTCGCCGACGACTCGGGCATCGCCGTCGACGCGCTGAACGGCATGCCGGGCGTGTTCAGCGCCCGCTGGTCCGGCCGCCACGGCGACGACCGCGCCAATCTGGACCTGGTCCTCGCCCAGATCGGCGACGTGCCCGACGAGCACCGCGGAGCGGCCTTCATCTGCGCCGCCGCCCTGGTCCTGCCCGGTGGCGGCACCTCGCCCAACGGCCGCGAGCACCTGGTCAACGGCAAGATGCCCGGCCGTGTCCTGCGCGCCCCGCGCGGCGAGGGCGGCTTCGGCTACGACCCGATCTTCGTCGCCGAGGGCCACACCCGTACCACCGCCGAACTCGACCCGGCCGAGAAGGACGCCATCAGCCACCGCGGCAAAGCCTTCCGCGCCCTGGCCGCCGTGATCGCCAAGAACCTCTCCTGATCCACCCACCGGGACGCGATGATCGCTGTTTCGGGTCAACAGGTGAGTTTTCACCAAAGGTTTTGACCCGAAACCGTGATCATCGACGGGTACGGCACGCGCCAAACGGGCATGCTTGCAGCAGTCGGGCAGGATCGTCGCGATCGTGAGGAGTGGCGCGCGTGGCGGAGCGGGAGTCGCGGACGCGGGTCTGCGTCGTGGGCAGTGGGCCCGCCGGGCTGATGCTGGCGTTCCTGCTGGCCCGGCAGGGGGTCGAGGTGGTGCTGCTGGAGAAGCACGCCGACTTCTTCCGGGACTTCCGGGGCGACACGATCCACCCGTCCACGCTGGACGTGCTCGACGAGCTGGGGCTCGGTGAGGCCATCGCGCGGCTGCCGGGGCGGCGCGAGTCGGGCGTGAACGTCTCGTTCGAGGACGGGACGTACCAGGTCGGGGACTTCACCCGGCTGCCGAAGCCGCACAACTACCTGCTGATCCTGCCGCAGTGGGACTTCCTGGACGTGCTCGCGGCCGAGGCGGCGAAGCTGCCGGGGTTCACGCTGCTGCGCTCGACCGAGGCCGTGGACGTACTTCGGGACGACACGGGGCGGGTCACCGGGGTGTCGGCGGTCGGGCCGGACGGGGCTGCGGTGCTGGTGCACGCGGAGCTGACGGTGGCGTGCGACGGGCGGTCGTCGGTGATCCGGGACCGACTCGGGCTGGTGCCGGTGGACTTCGGTGCGCCGATGGACGTGCTGTGGTTCCGGATCTCGCGGGAGCCCGGGGACCCGGAGGGGCTGCTGGGCCGGGTCGGGGCGGGCGCCATGCTCGTCATGATCGACCGGCACGACTACTACCAGTGCGGATACGTCATCCCGAAGGGCGGCTACGCGAAGCTGCAGGCGGAGGGCCTGGACAGGTTCCGCGAACGCGTCGCCGGGCTCGCCCCGATGGTGTGCGGCCGGGTCGGTGAGGTCACCTCGTGGGAGCAGGTGCATCTACTCACCGTGCAGGTCAACCGGCTGGAGACGTGGCACGTGCCGGGTGCACTGTGCATCGGTGATGCCGCCCATGCGATGAGCCCGGTCGGCGGCGTCGGGGTCAACCTCGCCGTACAGGACGCGGTCGCCACGGCCCGGCTGCTCGGACCGAAACTGAAGGCGGGACGGCTGCGCACCGAGGACCTCGACCTGGTACGCAAGCGCCGCATGTTCCCCACCCGGCTCACCCAGCGGGCACAACGGGCCGCGCAGAGCCGCCTGGTCGGCGCGGTCCTCAGGGCCGACACCCCGATCAAGGCCCCCCGCGTCCTGAAACTCTTCCGGCGCTTCCCCGCCCTCCAGGCCGTCCCCGCCCGCCTCGTCGGCCGCGGCATCCGCCCGGAACACGTCGCCTGACCCCGTCTCCCGCCCGCCGCCCGGGTCGCGTCAGCGGTGATGATCGCTGGGGCGGGTCAAAACCTGTGGTTGGACCACACTTTCTGACCCGAAACAGCGATCATGGCACGCGCCGCCGTGCGGTAGCGGCTGGCGGGTCAGGACAGGGGGCCCACTTCGGCTTCGATGGCGGACAGGAGGGCCGGGCCGGCGACGGCGGCGCGGACCTGTTCCAGGATCGGGGCCATGAAGACGTCGGGGCCGGGGGTGCCGATGACCGGGGTGAGCTGGTCGATGGCGATCCGGCCCGCGGGGGACGGGGTCAGCGGGGCGCGCAGTTGCAGTCCGCGTACCGCGGAAAGCAGTTCGACCGCGAGCAGGCTGGTCAGGTTGTCCAGCACGGTGCGCAGCTTCTTCGCGGCGGCCCAGCCCATGCTGACGTGGTCCTCCTGCATACCCGAGGTCGGGATGGTGTCGACGCTGGCGGGCGAGGCCAGGCGGCGGTTCTCGGCCACGATGCCCGCCGCGGTGTACTGGGCGATCATCAGGCCGGAGTTGACGCCGGCGTCGGGGCTGAGGAACGGCGGCAGGTCCCGCGAGCGGGTCATGTCGAGCAGCCGGTCGACGCGGCGCTCGCTGATGGAGCCGATCTCGGCGGCGGCGATGGCGAGGAAGTCGGCGGCGAAGCCGAGCGGCGCGCCGTGGAAGTTGCCGGTCGACTCGACGCGGCCGTCGGGCAGCACGACCGGATTGTCGGCGAGGCTGATCAGTTCGCGGGCGGCGACGGTGCGGGCGAACTCCAGGGTGTCGCGGGCGGCGCCGGCGACCTGCGGGGCGCAGCGCATCGAGTACGCGTCCTGCACCGCGTGGGCCAGGTCGTCCCGGTGGCTGTCCATGATCGAGGACTGCTGGAGCAGCTTGTACATGTTGGCGGCGCTCGCGCCCTGGCCCGGGTGCGGGCGGATGGCGTGGATCGACGGGTGGAACGGCCGGTCGGTGCCGAGCATGGCCTCGATCGACAGGGCCGCGGTCACGTCGGCCATGGTGCACAGGTGGCCGAGGTCGTCGCAGGCCAGCAGCAGCATGGCGAGCATGCCGTCGGTGCCGTTGATCAGCGCCAGGCCCTCCTTGGAGGACAGCGAGATGCCGGTGAGCCCGGCGGCGTGCAGGGCGTCCTCGGCGGATACCCGCGCGCCGTCCTTGCCGAGCACCCAGCCCTCGCCCATGAGCACCAGCGCGCAGTGGGCGAGCGGGGCGAGGTCGCCGGACGCGCCGAGCGAGCCGTGCTCGGGAACCCACGGGGTGATGTCGTGGTTGAGCAGGTCGACGAGCGCCTGGGCGACGAGCGGGCGTACGCCGGAGTGGCCCAGCGCCAGCGAGCGGACCCGCAGCAGCATCATGGCCCGGACCACCTCGCGCGGCATGGGCGCGCCGATGCCCGCGGCGTGCGAGCGGATCAGCGAGTGCTGGAGCTCGGCGCGGCGCTCGGGGGCGATGAACGTGTTGGCGAGCGCGCCGAAGCCGGTGGAGACGCCGTACACGGGGCGGCCGTCACGCTCGATGTCGTCGACGATGGCGCGGCTGGCCTGCATGGCGGCGATGGCGGCGTCGCTGATGGCGACCTGCGCGTCGGCGCGGGCGACGGCGGCGACGTCGCCGGGGGCGATGCCGTGGGGTTCGACGATGACGGTCATGAGAGCACTCCCTTGTGCGGAGATTCCGGTTGGTGCGGCCCCGAGGTGTGAGGAAGGTGCCCTTCCGCTACGCATAGCGATTGCAGGGTGCCCTTCCTTACGACGGAGCGGATCAGCGGCACGCCGGGCCGGTAGGCCAGGTGCAGGTGAGAGGGTGCGTCCAGGACGATCAGGTCCGCGGACGCGCCGATGCCGAGGTGGCCGAGGTCGGGGCGGCGCAGGGCGCGCGCGCCGCCTGCCGTCGCGGCCCAGACCGCCTCGGTGGGGGTCAGGAGCATGTCCCGCACCGCCAGGGCGATACAGAAGGGCATGGACGAGGTGTACGAGGAGCCCGGGTTGCAGTCCGACGCGAGGGCGACGGTGGCACCGGCGGCGAGCAGCCTCCGCGCGTCCGGGTAGGGCGCGCGGGTCGAGAACTCGGCACCGGGGAGCAGGGTCGCGACCGTGTTCGAGCCGGCCAGGGCATCGACGTCGGCGTCGGACAGGTGGGTGCAGTGGTCGGCGCTGGCGCAGTCGAGCTCGACGGCGAGCTGCACGCCGCCGCCCATGGTGAGCTGGTTGGCGTGGATGCGGGGCTTCAGCCCGGCCGCGATCCCGGCCTGGAGCACCCGGCGCGACTCGGCGACGTCGAACGCCCCGCGCTCGCAGAACACGTCGACCCAGCCCGCGTACGGCGCGCACGCGGCCAGCATCGGGCCGGTGACCAGGTCCACGTAGCCGTCGGGGGAGTCCGCCGGTTTCACGTGCGCGCCGAGGAAGGTGACCTCGTCGGTGAACTCGGCGGCGATCCGGAGCGAGCGGGCCTCGTCGAGCGTGCTGAGGCCGTACCCACTCTTGATCTCGATGGTGGTGGTGCCCTGCCGCAGCGCCTCGCCGACCAGCCGGGCCACGTTGGCGCGCAACCGCTCGTCGCTGGCTTCGCGGGTCGCGGCGACGGTGGTGCGGATACCGCCCCCGGTGTACGGCTGCCCGGCCATGCGCGCCGCGAACTCCGGCGCGCGGTCCCCGGCGAACACCAGGTGGCTGTGGCTGTCCACGAAACCGGGCAGCACCGCCGCGCCGCGTACGTCCAGGCGCTCGTCGGCGGCGGGCGCCTGCGCGGCCGGGCCGACCCACTCGACGCGCTCGCCGACGACGATCGCGGCGTCGCGCAGGATGCCCAACTCCGGGTCGTTCGTGGTCAGCTCGCCGATGTCAGTGATCAGAAGAGACACGTGATCGCCTCCTGTAGCTCGCGGGCCACGTCGATGGAGACGTGCCGCCCCTCGCGGACGATCTCCCGGCCGTCGGCCAGCACGTGGGTGACGTCGGCGGCACCGGCCGCGAACAGCACGCCCTCCGGGTCGATGCCCGCGGTGCGCGGGCTGTCCAGGGCCACGGTCACCAGGTCGGCGCGGCCTCCGACCTCGATGCGACCGGCGTCGGGCCAGCCCAGGCTCCGGTGCCCCGTGGCCGTCGCGGCGGCCCGCAGTTCGGCGGCCGTGAAGTGGCCGCGCTGCTCGGTGGCGAGACGTTCGTCCAGTTCCAGGGCCCGCGACTCCTCGAAGAAGTCGATGACCGCGTGGCTGTCGCTGCCCAGGGTCAGCCGGGTGCCCGCGTCGGCGAGCGCGCGGGCCGGGCCGATGCCGTCGCCGAGGTCGCGTTCGGTGGTCGGGCAGAAGCAGGCGTACGCGTCGGACAGCAGCGCCATGTCCCGGTGTGTCAGGTGCGTGGCGTGCACCGCCGTGAACGTCTCGTGCACCGCCCCGAAGTCGGCCAGCACCTCGGTCGGCGTACGCCCGTGCTCGGCCAGGCAGGCCTCGTTCTCGGCGCGCTGCTCGGACACGTGCGCGTGCAGCGGTCGTCCCGCCGCCCACGCGGCCACGGTCGCGAGCTGCGGCAGCGGCACCGCCCGCACCGAGTGGATCGCCGCCCCGGCGAGCAGGTGCGGCGCGTCGGGCAGCGCGTCGACGCGGTCCGCCCAGCGCAGCGCGTCCCCGTCCCCGAACCGCAGCTGCGGCCCTTCGAGCGGCTTGCCGTCCACCGACGCGGTCAGGTAGAGCGTGTCCAGCAGCGTGATCCGCAGCCCGGCGTCCTGCGCGGCGGCGACCAGCGCGTGGCTCATCGCGTTCGGGTCGGCGTACGGCGTGCCGCCCGGCCCGTGGTGCAGGTAGTGGAACTCGCCCACGGACGTGATGCCCGCGAGCGCCATCTCCCCGTACACGCCCCGCGCCAGCCGGTAGTACGAGTCCGGGTCCAGCGCCCCCGCGACCCGGTACATCTGCTCCCGCCAGGTCCAGAACGACCCCCGGTCCCCGTGCGTCCGGCCCCGCAACGCCCGGTGGAACGCGTGCGAGTGCGCGTTCGCGAAGCCGGGCATGGTCAATCCGGCCCGGTACCCGGCCCCTGTCCCGTCCGCCCGGCGGCTGACGCGGGTCAGGCGGTTGTCCCGGATCTCCAGGACGACGTCGGAGAAGACGCCGTCCGGCAGCCACGCGTACTGGCAGTGGATCAGCATGCGAGGTCCGCCAGCACGTCGGCGAGCGCTTGGACGCCGGCCTCGCAGTCGGCGTCGGTGGAGTGCTCGGCGGGGGAGTGGGAGACCCCGGTCGGGTTGCGGACGAACAGCATCGCGGTCGGGACGAAGGCGCTCAGCACACCCGCGTCGTGGCCGGCGCCGGTCGGCAGGATCGGGGCGTCGTCGAGCAGCTTGGCGAGGCGGTCGCGCAGGCCGCCGTGGAACTCCGTCTCCGGCGAGACCGACTCGGCGGTCAGCGTGACGCTCGTGCCGTCGGACAGTGCCCGGTGCTGGGCGTGCAGGTGCACCCCGGCCACCACCTGCTCCATCGTGTCCGGGGAGTCGGCGCGGGCGTCGAGCCACGCGCTGACCTTGCCGGGGATGGCGTTGGTGGCGTTCGGGTAGACCTGGACGCGGCCGATGGTGGCGTGCGCGCCGAGCCGCCGGGCCTCGTCGTTGGCGGCCAGTACGGTCGCGGCGAAGGTCAGCATCGGGTCGCGGCGGTCGCCCATCAGCGTCGTCCCGGCGTGGTTGGCCTCGCCGTGGAAGTCCAGCCGCCAGCGGCCGTGCGGCCAGATCGCGCTGGCCACGGCGACGGGCCGGTCCACGTCGACCAGGGCGCGGCCCTGCTCGACGTGCAGCTCGACGTAGCAGCCGATCCGGCCGAGCAGGTCGGGCCGGGCCCCGGCGGGTCCGGCGCCGAGTGCCGAGCGCATGGCCGCGTCCAGGGTGATCCCGTCGCGGTCGGTCAGCGCCGCCGCGGCGGCCGGGTCGACCAGCCCGGCGAGCAGGCGCGAGCCGAGGCAGGCCAGCCCGAACCGGGAACCCTCCTCCTCGGCGAACACCGCGACGCCGATCGGCCGGACCGGCCTGACGCCCCGCGCCCGCAACTCGTCGACCGCGAGCAGTGCACTGACCACACCGAGCGGCCCGTCGTACGCCCCACCGTGCGGCACCGAGTCCAGATGCGACCCGGTCAGCACCGCATCCCCGGCAGCGGGATCACCCCACCACGCGAAGATGTTGCCGTTCCCGTCCTCCTCGACGACCAGCCCCCGTGCCCTGGCCTGGTCAAGGAACCAGGCTCGCAGCGTCAGCTCGGCCGGGCCGAACGCGTAGCGCAGGTAACCCCCGCTCTCCGCGTCCCGCCCGACCGGTGCGAGCTGCGCCCACAGCTCCGCGAACGCGCTCATGACTCGCGCATGGGGACACGGACACCGCGGTCGGTGGCGACGGTGGCGGCGAGGTCGTAGCCCGCGTCGACGTGACGGATGACGCCCATGCCGGGGTCGTTGGTGAGGACGCGCTCGATCTTCTGGGCCGCGAGGGCGGTGCCGTCGGCGACGGTGACCTGACCGGCGTGGATGGAGCGGCCGATGCCGACGCCGCCGCCGTGGTGCAGGGACACCCACGACGCGCCGGAGGCGGTGTTGACCAGGGCGTTGAGCAGCGGCCAGTCGGCGATCGCGTCGGAGCCGTCGAGCATCGCCTCGGTCTCCCGGTACGGCGAGGCGACGCTGCCGCAGTCGAGGTGGTCGCGGCCGATGACGACCGGGGCCTTGAGTGTGCCGTCGGCGACCATCTCGTTGAACCGGACCCCGGCCTTGTCGCGCTCGCCGTAGCCGAGCCAGCAGATGCGGGCGGGCAGGCCCTGGAAGGCGACCTTCTCCTGGGCCATGGTGATCCAGCGCGACAGGGACTCGTTCTCGGGGAACAGCTCCAGCACGGCCTTGTCGGTGGCGGCGATGTCCGCCGGGTCACCGGACAGCGCGGCCCAGCGGAAGGGCCCCTTGCCCTCCTCGAACAGCGGCCGGATGTAGGCGGGTACGAACCCCGGGAACGCGAACGCCCGGTCGTACCCGCCGAGCTGGGCCTCGCCGCGGATCGAGTTGCCGTAGTCGAACACCTCGGCACCCGCGTCCATGAAGCCGACCATGGCCTCGACGTGCTTGACCATGCTGGCGCGGGCCCGCTCGGTGAACTCCTCCGGCTTGTCGGCCGCGAAGGTCTGCCACTGCTCCACGGAGACGCCCTCGGGCAGGTAGGACAGCGGGTCGTGGGCGCTGGTCTGGTCGGTCACGATGTCGATCGCGATGCCGCGGCGCAGCAGTTCCGGGAAGATCGTCGCGGCGTTGCCGACCACGCCGACTGACAGCGGCTGCCGGTCGCGCTTGGCGGCCAGCGCCAGCTCGATGCCGTGGTCGAGCGAGTCGGCGACGACGTCGAGGTAGCGGGTCTGCACCCGGCGGTCCAGCCGGGTCTTGTCGACGTCGACGACGATGCACGCGCCGCCGTTCATGGTGACCGCGAGCGGCTGGGCGCCGCCCATACCGCCGCAGCCGCCGGTCAGCGTGAGCGTGCCCGCGAGCGTCCCGGCGAACTTCTTCGCGCCCACGGCCGCGAACGTCTCGTAGGTGCCCTGCAGGATGCCCTGCGTCCCGATGTAGATCCAGGACCCGGCGGTCATCTGGCCGTACATGGTCAGGCCGAGCTGCTCCAGGCGGCGGAACTCGGGCCAGGTGGCCCAGTCGCCGACCAGGTTCGAGTTGGCCAGCAGCACGCGCGGGGCCCACTCGTGGGTGCGGAACACCCCGACCGGGCGGCCCGACTGGACCAGCATGGTCTCGTCGTCCTTGAGCGTGGTCAGGGTGCGGATCAGCGCGTGGAAGCTGGGCCAGTCCCGGGCCGCCTTGCCGGTGCCGCCGTACACCACCAGGTCCTGCGGGCGCTCGGCGACGTCCGGGTCCAGGTTGTTGCACAGCATCCGGATCGCCGCCTCCTGGGCCCAGCCCTGGGCGGTGCGGGTGGTGCCGGTCGCGGCACGGATGATCTGGTCCATCGCTTCCCTACCTATTCGGTGAAGACGCTGCGGCGGGTGGCCGAGCTCTCGAAGTGTTCGAGCCGGCGCTGGGTGGCCGCCGGGTCGACGTCGCTGATGGCCTGCAGCAGCACCATGGTCAGCACCATGGGCGCGGTGTGCAGGTCGAACACGAGCTGGGAGCCGACCGCGGCGGTGAGCGTCACGTCGGCGAGGTCGGCGGCGGGGCTGACCGGCGAGTCGGTCACCACGACGACCTTCAGGCCCAGGCCGCGGGCCTCGCTGAGGGCGTCGCGCAACTCCCGGGGGTATCGCGGCAGCGCGTACGCCAGCACGGCCCGCGCGCCGGAGTCGACGGCCTGTTCGAGCCGTTCGGCGAGCAGGCTGCCGCCGGTGTCCAGCACCCGCACCTCGGGGTGGATCTTCGCGGCGAAGTAGCCGAAGTAGCCCGCGAGCGGGGCGGCGGCGCGCAGGCCGAGCACCGGCAGCGGGCGGCTGGCGGCCAGCAGGCCCGCGGCGGCGTGCACGGCGGCCGGGTCGGCGAGGTGGTCGGCGAGCCGGGTCAGGTTGGCCATCTCACCGCGTACGGCACGCTGCAGGTCGTTGTCGCCGTCCGGGGCGGCGGCGGGGCGCGGCCCGGTGGTCAGCTCGCGCAGGCGGCGGCGCAGCGCCGGGTAGCCGTCGAAGCCCAGCGCCATCGCGAACCGGGTCACCGACGGCTGGCTGACCTGTGCCAGCTCGGCGACCTCGGCGGCGGACAGGTAGGCGACGGTGTCGGCGTGGTGCACGAGCTCGCGGGCGATGCGCCGCTGGGTCGGCGTAAGCCGGGCCCCCTGCACGAGGGTTCGCACCCCAGCGGTCGCGCCGGTGGCCGCTTCGGTTGTTGGCACCACATTCACATCGACACTGTATGCAAACTTTCATTCAGTGACAATCTCGGGTCTGTCCCGGGGGCGGTCGGACATGATAGAACTCGCACACGGATTCATGTTCGCCGTGGAAGGTGCGTCCCATGCCCGACCGCAAGACCCGGATCAGGCGTGCCGTGTCGCGCACCGCGCTGGCCCCGCTGGCCGCGCTGCCGAAGCGGCTCGCCCGGGTGGCCAGGCACGACGCGAAGGTCATCCGGCAGTCCGCGCGCTGGCTGGTGACCTCCCGCGAACACCACAACTACACCTACGACCTGACCCCGCTCAACCGCGAGCATCTGGCCTGGTTCGTCAGCCTGGTCGCCGAGGCCCCGGTCGCCGACGTACGCGGCTGGATGGCGGAGATCGACGCCGACGACGTGCTGCGTACGCACATCGAGCAGACCACGGCCCGCTCCGCCCGCCGGGGCCTGGCCGACAAGCAGGTCCGCTACGCCCGCCGGGTCGGCTGGTATGCCCTGGTCCGCGCCCGCAAGCCGGGGCACGTGGTGGAGACCGGCGTGGACAAGGGACTGGGCACCTGCGTGCTGGCCGCGGCGCTGCTGCGCAACGCGGCCGAGGGCCACCCGGGCCGGGTCACCTCGCTGGACATCAATCCCGAGGCGGGCTACCTGGCCAGGGCCGAGCCCTGGGCCGGGGTGGTGGACCTGGTCATCGGCGACTCGATCGCCACGCTGAACGCCCTGGACCGCCCCGTGGACATGTTCCTGCACGACAGCGACCACAGCGCCGGACACGAGCAGCGCGAGTTCGCCGCGGTCGAGCCGCACCTGTCCGAGCGGGCACTGCTGCTGACCGACAACGTCACCATCACCACGGTGCTGCTCAAGCACGCCGAGAAGACCGGCCGCCGCTTCCTGGCCTTCCGCGAGCAGCCCAAGGAGCACTGGTATCCCGGCGACGGCATCGGCGCGGCCTGGCGCTGACCCGGCCGGACCGCTGACCCGCCACACGCGGTCGCGGAGCCCGTTCGCGCCGCAGGGCTGAGCGTCCGCCGGACGCTGCACGGCCGCGCGCAGAGTGACGCTGTGCTGACAGCACGGGCCCATCCGGTGACGCGCCGCTGATAACGTCGCGTCCATGCGAGTGAGTGCGCTGCACAGCTACCCCGTGAAGGGCTGCCGCCGGATCGACCACGAGCGGGCGGCCGTCGAGCCCTGGGGCCTGGCCGGCGACCGCCGCTGGATGATCATCGACGCGGACGGCGCGCAGGTGACGCAGCGCGACGTCGCCCGGCTGGCGCTGCTGCGCGCGGTGCCGGTCGACGCCGGGCTGGAGCTGTCCTTCCCCGGCTCGGCGCCGCTGCTGGTCGCCCAGCCGTT
This sequence comes from Catellatospora methionotrophica, assembly GCF_011297335.1. Taxonomy (GTDB): domain Bacteria; phylum Actinomycetota; class Actinomycetes; order Mycobacteriales; family Micromonosporaceae; genus Catellatospora; species Catellatospora methionotrophica. The sequence goes on from NZ_JAAOTJ010000007.1 coordinate 44,478, forward strand.
CCCCGACCCGGCGGTGACCTCCACGCTCTGGGGACGCGTCACGATGGCCGCCACCGCGGCCGGTCCCGAGGCCGACGCGCTGCTCAGCAAGGAGCTGGACCGGGACGTGCGGCTGGTCTGGATGGACGACCCGGCGAGCCGCCGCCCGGTCGACCCGGACTACGCGCTGCCAGCCGACCGGGTTGGCTTCGCCGACGGCTTCCCGCTGCTGCTGGCCAGCACCAGCTCGCTGGACCGGCTCAACGACTGGATCGCCGAGTCCGGCTCCCTGGAGGGCCCGCTGCCGATGGCCCGGTTCCGGCCCAACGTCGTGGTCGACGGCGCGGCGGCGTTCGCCGAGGACGACTGGCTCGGCCACCGCCTGCGTATCGGCGGCCTGCTGTTCCGAGCCGCCAAGGCCTGCGGCCGGTGCGTGGTCACCACCACCGACCAGGAGACCGCCGAGCGCGGCCGCGAACCGCTGCGCACCCTGGCCCGCCACCGCAACGTCGGCCAGCAACTGCTGTTCGGCGTCAACCTGATCCCCGACACGGTCGGCGAGCTCGCCGTCGGCGACCCGGTCGAGGTGCTGGACCGGTTCACGCTCGGCTGAGCGGTGAGGTCGCGGTCGGCGACCCCGGTGGAGGTGCTGGACCGGTTCACGCTCGGCTGAGCCGGTGAGATCGCGGTCGGCGACCCGGTGGAGAGGTGCCTCAGCCTAGGTCGAGCCACATCCGGACCTCGTCGCGGTCATCGCCGGGGGCCACCCGCAGCGCCCCCGGCAGCCGCCCGACCTCCCGGTATCCGAGCGGCGTGTAGAACCGCTCCAGGCCCTCGCCGCCGCGCACGGTGATGTGCAGCCCTTCCAGGCCCATCTCCCGCCCGATGCGCTCACCCTCGCGCATCAGCGCCGCGCCCTCGCCGCGCCCCTGCCGCCGGGGGTGCACCATGACCCGGCCCAGGGTGCGCCAGTGCGCCGACAGGTGGAAGCGCTGGCTGCGCAGGATCAGCATGGCCACGACCGCGCCGTCCTCGTCGTACCCGACCAGCAGCCGGTCGATCCCGGCCGCGATCCCCGCGAACGTGTCCTCGGCCACCGGCTCGATGTCCGCCCTGGTCACCTGCCCGACGAAGCCGACCGACCCGCCCGCGTTCGACACGTCGGCCCACATCGCGACGATCTGCTCACACAGCTCGCCGGTCAGCTCCGGATCCACCTCAAACCGCATGATCCAATCCTACGAACCCGCGCCCGGTACGAAAGAAGGGCACCTTCCCATCGCTACGCGTGGGGGAAGGTGCCCTTCTTCACTCAGGTCAGTACCCGAGCAGGTGTTTCAGTGAGCGCTTCACGAGGTCGTCGCGCTGCGCGGGGGTCAGGCCCTCGGCGCCGAAGCCGGTGAAGACCGTGTCCCGGGTGACCACGATCGAACCCTCCTCGAACGCCTGCTGGCTGCGGGCCCAGGTGTTGCTGCCGGCCCCTGAGCCGTCCGGCGGGGCGGCGACGGTGAACCCGCCCAAGCCGTCCTCGAACGAGGTCGTGGCGACCGGCGCGCCGTCGGCGCTGACCGCCACGTCGTCGAGGAAGACGCCGAGCCCCTGGCCGCCCCAGTCGGAGGCGTAGGAGATCGACAGCTCGACCTGCTGGCCCGCGTACGGGGTCAGGTCGTAGGCCAGCTCCGTCCAGCCCCCGGAGGGGCCGGTCAGCGCGTGCCACGCGCCCGTCGTACCCGTCGGCGAGCAGTCCGCGCCCTGGTAGTGCGCGATGAACGGGTGCAGGTCGGACCAGCCGCTCGCGCAGCTGTCACCGGTCACCTGGGTGCTGTGCCCGGTGGTGTCCGGCAGCGTGGTCCAGCTGTCCGAGCCGACGACGTGGGCCTCCACGAACATGAAGTCCCAGTTCGGCTCGGTGTCGTACGACGACCAGAACCGCAGCTCGCCCGACGTCTTCCCGGTCAGGTCCACGGTGCGGGTGAGCCGCTTGTAGGAGGTGTCCGCCCGGTCGCTGTAGACGTACCAGTCACCGGTGCGCGGGTCGAACGGCGCCGCTCCCGGGCGCAGCCAGTCCGCCGGGGCGGAGCTGGCGAACTGCGGGAACTGTGCCGGGGGCAGGAAGCTCGACGTGGTCAGGAACGACGCGCTGTGCGTCTGGTTGCCCGCCGAGCCGGCCGCGTTGAGCGTGCCCGAGAAGCCGCTGAACGCGCCCGCGCCGCCGCCGACCCCGTACGGCGCGCCGTCCGGGTCGGTGCCGCCGTCGCTGACGTAGTTGTACGCGCCGAGGTAGTACTGCATGAAGTCGTTCAGCAGCGGCAGGCACGGGTACTCCCGCACGGTGCACTCCGGCTGCGCCGGAGCGTCCGGGTGGTAGAAGTACGACCCGTCCGCCGACTGCGCGAACAGCGCGTTCTGGCCCGTGAGCAGCAGCTTGCCGCCCTCGTTCAGGTAGTCGCGCACCGACAGCTCGATGTCGAGCGCGGCCTTCGCGGCGGTGCCGCCGGGCTGTCCCGTCGACCGCAGGATGACGTCGTCGCCGGTCTCCCAGACGATCGCCTTGTAGTGCGACAGCACGCCCAGGTGGTGCGGCGCCTTGCGGCCCTGCGCGTCGAAGTCGTACACGTCGCTGGAGTAGCCCGCCGCGCTCAGCGACGCGGCGTAGTCCGCGGCGTACTTGGCCGTGGTGACGCCCTGCGCCGGGCTGACGCCGGTGACGTCCTCCGCGGCCAGGATCAGCACCTTGCCGCCGATGTCGGCGTTCACCCGGTAGGTGAAGTGGTCGCTGGTCACCGCGCCGGTGCGGCCCGGCGTCACAGAGAATCCGCTGAACCACACCTCGACCTGGTCACCGGGCTTCTGTCCGGTCACCGTGCCGCGGAACTCGGCGTAGAAGTCGTCGTTCTCGTCGCCGTAGCGCTCGCCGCCCTTCCACTCCTTGACGGAGCCGGACTTCGTCGCGCCACCGTTGATCTTCCAGTTCACCTTGACGTTCTTCAGCGAGCGGCGGATCGTCGCGGCGACGGCCTGGCTGCGGCCGTACGACACGTCGAAGGCGTCGGTCACGAAGTGCGGGGTGACGTGGCCCAGCGCGGACACCGGGTCGTCCGGCCGCGCCGCCGACTTGGCCAGCGACAGGGCGAACGGGATGTTCTTGACGAACTCCGCCTGGATCAGGTCCTCGTCGTCCGGGAAGTTGAAGCCGCTGGCGCAGTCCTCGGCCAGCCACTCGTCGTCCGGAATGGAGTTCGACACCGTCTCGCAGGTCGTCATCTCGGGAGTGAAGCCGAGCGTGCCGTACCTGGCCTGCATGTGCGAGTCGACGTCGCCGTTGGTCGTGTACAGCTCCGCTGAGATGTCCGGGTCGTAACCGGGCACCGCCGGGTTCGCGTCGTCACCGGCCAGCGCCTGGTAGATGGTGTCGTCCGGCGTCGGCGTGCTCACCTGCCAGCCCGTGCCGTAGAGCAGCAGCTCGGCGGCCGAGTGGTAGTTGATGTAGAAGTCGGGGCGGACCCGCTTGAAGAACGAGTCGAGCGCCTTGCTCTCCGGCTCCGAGTTCGGCCCGCTGCCCCGGTAGGTCTCGTTGGACGGGTCCGGCGAGGACCCCTCGTTGTCGTAGCCCCACTTGAACGCGTAGTTGCGGTTCGGGTCGACGCCGTCGCCGGCCGTGATCTGCCCGTCACCGTTGTTGTCGCGCAGGTTCTTGCGCCACAACCGGTTGCCCTCGGTGAACGTGAAGTCGTAGCCGTCCGGGTTCACCACCGGGAAGAAGTACAGCTCACGCGTCTTGATGAGGTTGGTCAGCTCGGCATTGCTGCCGTATCCGTCGAGGTAGTGGTGCAGCAGGCGGCGCACCATCTCCGGAGTGATCCACTCGCGGGCGTGCTGGGCGGCGCCGTAGACCACCGACGGCTTGGTCCCGTCGGGCAGCCAGCGCGCGCCCAGGGACAGCTTGATGCCCCTGATCGGCTTGCCCTGCACGGTGTGCCCGATGGTGAGCAGCTTGGTGATCGACGGGTTGTCCTTCGCGATCTTCTCCAGCTCCTCGCGGATACCGCCCGGCTCGCTGTACGACCGGTACACGGTGTTGCCCGCCAGGGCCTGCTTGCGCAGCGCGTCGGACGCCTTCTGGCCCCGGATCATCTTCACCGACAGCGGCACACCGCGCCCGGCCAGCCGGGACGCCTCCACCTCGGAGAGCACGACCTCGACCTTCACCTTGCCGCCCGCGAGCGGCGCGGTCCGCAGCTCCTCGCTGTCGATGCCGGTCTTGCGCAGCGCGTCGAGCTGCTTCTGATCCAGTTCTCCCACGTACACGTCGAGCGGGTTCCTGGCCCGATCGCTGTCGCCGACCGGTTTAGCGCTGGCCGGTACGACCAGCGCGATGGCGCCGATCATGCCGAGGCACACCGCCACGACTCGTAGTTTCCTCACTGCCCCTCCAGGGTGTCGAAGGACTCGCGCACCGAGCCTTTCGGAACACCGTTAAATATGTCAATAGACACGGTGTCTTCTGCGCAGACGCGCGCGGGAATGTCGCCGGTGCGGAGCAGACTGGCGGCAGGGCGCGCGTACAGGCTGAAACGGGGGAGCGTGCGAATGGTCACGGTCGAGCAGGTGCGGCAGGTGGCGGTGGCGCTGCCGAGGGCGTACGAGGTGCTGGTCCGTGACCGGATCAAGTTCCGGGTCGGCAGCATCGTGTTCGCCGCGTTATCCGCCGACGAGACCGAGCTGGGCTTCGGTTATCCGAAGGAGGCCCGCGACGCGCTGGTGGCCGCCGAGCCGGACAAGTTCTTCCTGCCGCGTACGTCCGACCTGCGCTTCCACTGGGTGCAGGCCCGCCTGGCGGCGCTGGACGCCGAGGAGATGCGCGAACTGGTCATCGACGCCTGGCGCATGTGCGTCCCGAAACGCGTCGCCGCCGAGCACCTGCGGGTGCTCGGGCTGAGCTGACGGATGAGTAGGGCCGGCGGGATTCGAACCCGCACTGGCGCGGACCTAAACCGCGTGCCTCTGCCGTTGGGCTACGGCCCCAGGGGGCATCAACTGCCCGCCGTATTCTCGCTCATCCTCGCCGACGATCGTGATGCAGGCTAGGCGATTTCAGTCGATCTTGAGATCCCGGCGGAGTTTGGCTACGTGGCCGGTGGCCTTGACGTTGTAGAAGGCGTGCTCGATGAGGCCCTTCTCGTCGATGACGAAGGTGGACCGGATGACGCCCTGCACGACCTTGCCGTAGTTCTTCTTCTCGCCGAACGCGCCGTAGCTGGTCAGCACGGACTTGTCGGGGTCGCTGACGAGCGGGAACGTGATCGCGTCGCGCTCGACGAACTTCGCCAGCTTCGCGGGGGCGTCGGGGGAGATGCCGACCACGGCGTATCCCTTGGCGGTCAGCGAGGCGAGCGAGTCGCGGAAGTCGCAGGCCTGGGTGGTGCAGCCGGGGGTCATCGCGGCCGGGTAGGCGTACAGGACGACCTTCTTGCCGCGCAGGTCGGACAGGCTGAGCGTGCCGCCGTCGGCGGTCGGCAGGCTGAAGTCGGGGGCGGCGTCGCCGGGCGCGAGTCGTACGTTCTCCGTCACACCGGCCACCCTATCCGTGCCGCCGGACGCCGCTGGTGAGGGCGTGACCGACGCAGCTTATTGCAAGTCTTTTGCAACAACCCTAGGCTGGCTGAGTGAATATCGCGATGCACATCTCCAACGGCATCATCGGCGGGCCCGTCTCGCTCGCCTACGGTGTGGTGGCCGTCGGGCTGCTCGTCCTGTGCCTCGGCCGGGCGCGCCAGGACCTCAACGACCGGCTCGCGCCCATGGCCGGACTGGTCGCCGCGTTCATCTTCGCGGTGCAGATGCTCAACTTCCCCGTGCTGCCGGGCGTCAGCGGGCACCTGCTCGGCGGCGCGCTGGCCGCCGCGCTGGTCGGGCCCTGGGTCGGCGCGCTGTGCGTGTCCGTGGTCCTGATCGTGCAGGCGCTGGTCTTCGCCGACGGCGGCATCAGCGCGCTGGGCCTCAACATCTCCAACATGGCGCTGCTCGGCACCGCCGTCGGCTACCTGGTGCTGGTCGGCCTGCTCAAGCTGCTGCCGCGGACCGCCGCGGGCGTCGGCTTCGCCGTCTTCCTCGCCTCGATCGCGTCGGTGGTGCTGGCGTCGCAGGGCTTCGTGCTGCAGTTCGTGCTCGGCGGCGAGGTGCCGCTGACCATCGGCTACGGGCAGATCTCGGCGACCATGGCCGGGGTGCACGCGCTGATCGGCATCGGTGAGGGCCTGATCGCGGCCGTCACCGTCACCACCGTGGCGAAGGTCCGACCCGATCTGGTGTACGCGCTGCGGGGAGCCCGCCTGGACCGGCCCGCCACGGGCGGCGTACCCACGAAGGTCTTCGTGCTCGGCGGGCTGGCCGTCGCCGCGGTGCTCGCCGGTGGTGCGAGCTACCTCGCGTCCGGTTCGCCGGACGGTCTGGACGCGACGACGCTGGAGGGCTGCACGGTCGACGCCGACGGGGCGATCACCGGCGGCAGCTGCATCGCGCAGCGCGCGGCCGACCACGAACTCGGCGGCTCGTTCCTGGCCGACTACGGCATCAAGGGCATCGACAACGCCACCGGCCTGGCCGGGCTCATCGGCGTCGCGCTGACCTTCGCGATCGGGCTGGCGATCTTCTGGACGGTGCGCCGCCGCCGCGCCGCCGCCGCGCCCGAGCAGGTCCCGGTCGCCGTCTCCGCGGAGAAGTAGCCGTGGGCGCCGGGCACACCCATCCGATGTACGTGCACGGGCACTCGCCCGTGCACCACCTCGCCCCCGAGGTCAAGATCGCCGCATCGGTGCTGTTCACGATCGTGGTGGTGGCGACGCCGCGCGAGCTGCTGCCCGCCTTCGGGGCGTACGCCGTGATCATCGCGGTGCTCGCGGTGCTGGCCCGGATCCCGGTCGGGTGGCTGGCCCGGCGCAGCCTGATCGAGCTGCCGTTCGTGGCGACCGCCGTGCTGCTGCCGTTCTTCGCGGCCGGTCCCCGCACCGACGTGCTCGGGCTCTCGGTGGCCGTCGAAGGTCTCTGGGCCGGGTGGAACATCCTGGTCAAGGGCACGCTCGGTGTGCTCATCGCGCTGCTGCTGTCCGGCACCACCCCGGCCCGCGACGTGCTGGTCGGCCTGGACCGGCTGCGCTGCCCGCAGGCGATCACCCAGATCGCCCTGTTCATGCTCCGCTACCTCGACGTGCTCGCCGACGAGGCCCGGCGGATGCGCATCGCCCGGCTGTCCCGGCTGGACGACCCGCGCTTCCTGTGGCAGGTGCGCGGCTTCGCGTCCGGGCTCGGCACCCTGTTCCTGCGCGCCTTCGAGCGCGGCGAGCGCGTCTTCCTGGCCATGCGCTCGCGCGGCTACACCGGGCGGCTGCCCGCGGCCCTGCACGAGGGCACCGTGGCCACCGCCGGGCAGTGGGCGGTCGGGGCCGCGGTGCCCGCGCTCGCCGTCGTGGTCCTGCTGACGGATAGGTTGCTGGTATGACCGCACTGCTGCTCGACGACGTGCGCTACGCGTACCCCGACGGCCACCAGGCGCTGCACGGCGTCAGCCTGCGCATCGAGCCCGGCGAGCGGGTCGCCCTGCTCGGCCCGAACGGCGCGGGCAAGACCACGCTGGTGCTGCACCTCAACGGCATCCTGCCCGCGTCCGGCCTGACCGGCGCGTCGGGCACGGTGTCGGTCGGCGACCGCACCGTCGACCCGAGGGACCGGCCCGGCCTGGCGGAGATCCGCCGCCGGGTCGGCCTGGTCTTCCAGGACCCCGACGACCAGCTGTTCCTGCCCACGGTCGCCGAGGACGTCGCGTTCGGCCCGGCGAACCTGGGCCTGCGCGGGGCCGAGCTGGCCGCGCGGGTCGACGAGGCGCTGGCGGCGGTCGGGATGGGCGAGGTCAAGGATCGTGCCCCGCACCACCTGTCGCTGGGGCAGCGCCGCCGGGTCGCCGTCGCGACGGTGCTGGCGATGCGGCCCGACCTGCTGGTCATGGACGAGCCGTCGTCCAACCTGGATCCGCAGGCGCGGCGGGAACTGGCCGAGATCGTGCTCGGGCTGGACGTGACGCTGCTGATGGTCACCCACGACCTGCCGTACGCGATGCAGCTGTGCCCGCGCTCGGTGATCCTGGACGCGGGTCGCATCGTGGCCGACGGCCCGACCCGCGACCTGCTGTCCGACGCCGACCTGCTGGCCCGCCACCGCCTGGAACTCCCCTACGGCTTCGCCGTCCCGGTGCCCTGACGACGTCGGGCCCCGCCGCAGCCGGGTCCGCCGCACCCGCACCCGTTTTTCATAGACGCTGGCCTATTACGTCGAGTTTGATCTGCATATTTTCGATGTGATAGGCCAGCGTCTATGAAGGTCGGGGTTGGCCGTTCGGCCGGGCGGGGTGGGGTCAGGTGGAGGGGGTGGGGTTGTTCGGGGTGGGGCTGGGGGTGGTGGCGGCGTTCGCGGGGGAGTCCGGGGTGGCCAGGGGTTCGGTGGGGGTGCCGGAGGTGGTGCCGCGGAGGCGGAGCATGCCGGCGGCGGCGACGCCTACGCCGAGGGCGATGATGGTGGCGACGGTGAGGCGGGCGGGGGTGTCGCCCCAGGGGACCGGGGCGATGGAGCGGTGGAAGACGGCCGCGTTGACCATGCCCGCGAACAGGCCGACCGCGGCCGCGCCGAGCGCCAGCGCGAAGTCCCCGGCCGCGCGGCGGGACAGCGAGTACGCCCCGGCGGCTATCGCGGCCAGGGCGCTGACCAGTGGCCAGAGCTGGACGGTGAACAGTTCGAGCAGGATCGGGCCGACCGTGTGGTTGCCCGCGTCGATCTCGCGCGCTACGGCGTAGGCGAGGGCGAGCACGCCCGCGGCGATCGTGGCGGCGGACAGGGCGACGGTGATCGGGCGGGGGCGGCCGCGTACCAGGCCGAGCAGGGCGATGGCGAGGGCTCCGGCGACGGTGGCGGCCCACCAGGCGGTCGAGCTGGGCGGGGGCACCCAGTCCAACGTGCCGGTGACCTGCAGCGGGGTCACCTCGGTGCGCATCGGCACGGTCCACTCGCGGATGCGGTGCGGCTGGCCGGGCGCGGCGGCGACGGCGGGCGGCTCGACCGGGTCGGTCCAGATGGCGCGCTGGTCGTGCCAGCGGTAGACGGGCTCGTCGCTGACCTTGCGCCACTCGGGGGCGACCGTCGGGTCGGCGTGGGCGGGCGGGTCGACGTGCGCGATCGTGATGTTGAGGTACGTGGCGGGGGAGTGGATGTTCTCGTACACCCCGTCGGGGCGTACCTCCAGGTAGGGCTCGTTGTTGTAGCCCAGGACCTCGACCGGTCGGCCGCTGTGGTTGGTCAGCTGGAGCCGTGCCCCCGCCTCGATCGTGATCACTTCGAGGCCGGGCAGGTCGGGGGTGGCGGTGATCGCGGTGCGGTAGTTGGTGGCGTCCGGGGCGTCGGCCCCGTGCGCGGCGGCCGGGGAGGCGAGGGTGAACAGCAGGGTGAGCGCGGTCCCGAGGACCGCGCCCACCCGCCGTGCCATGAGGGGTGTCATCTGCTCCTGCTCAGGTCAGCTGGTGCTCGCCGATGGGGTGGCCCCGGCGGCCGCGGCCACCGCGGCGGCGATGGTCGCCGCGCTCGCCTGGGTGGGCTTGCCGTTGACCAGGACGGTCGGGGTGCCGGTGACCCCGGCCCGGCCGGCCTCCTCGCTGACGTGCCCGGCCCAGTTGACGAAGCGCTTGTCGCGTACGCACTGGGCGAAGTCGTCGCCGAGTCCTGCCTGCCGGCCGAGCGCGATCAGGTCGTCGTCGGTGGGTCCGGCCCCGCCCTCGGCGGGCTGGTTGGCGAACAGGACGTCGGCGAACGCGGTGAACTTGCCGTACTCGGCGGCGCAGCCCGAGGCGGCCGACGCGCGGGTCGAGTACCGGTTGGTGGACGCGCCGTCGAGGTAGGCCACCGGGTGCGTGATCAGCGTGATCTTGCCGTCGGCGGCGAGCTGGTCGATCGAGGCGGCGGCCTCGTCGTGGAAGGTCTTGCAGTGCGGGCAGAGGAAGTCGACGTACTCGTCGACGACGACCGGTCCGCTGCCGTTGGTGATGCCGTTGCCGGCAGTGTTGGCGCCCTTCGGCGCGGTGAACTCGGTCGTCTTGGCGCCCGCGTAGATGCCCCAGCCGATCAGGCCGGCGATGACCAGCGCGGACACCGCCGCGATGGAGATCCACATGGTGCGCTTGCGACGCTGCTCCTTGGCGATCTGGTCCCGGACCATCCGGGCCGCCGCGTTCTGGTCCTTTCGACTGCTCATGCGGTCACCGCCGGGTGGTCAGGCCCGCCCGCGGCGCTGCGCGGTGTGGTCGGTCGATTCGTCACTGTCTTCCTCCAGCACGTCGTCTTCCGCCGGCTCGGCGGAGAACGGTCGATCCAGTCGTGCGTCGAGGGAGAAACGGCTGACCGGGTAGATGATCAAAAAGATGGCCATCGCGAGGAAGGCCACATCCCGGAAGATCTCCGGAAGATAGTTGGGCGTCACCCCGGGCGGCAGCTGGCCGCCCTTGCTGAAGCAGCCGCAGTCGATGTTCAGGCCCCGGGCCCAGGCGGAGCTGATGCCCGCGATGAAGGCGACCATCATGCCCGCCGACAGCCACGCGGCCAGGCGGGTGGCCAGGCCGATCAGCAGCAGCAGGCCGACGGCGATCTCCACGAAGGGCTGGATCGCGCCGACGACCATGGCGGCGTCGTACGACATGATCTGGTACGCGTTCACGGCGCGGCCGTTGGCGGCCAGGTCGGTGACCTTGAGCCCGCCCGCGACCAGGAAGACCCCGGCCAGACCGAGCCTGACCAGCAGGCTCACCCACGGCTGTGCCCTGTGCCAGCCGGTGCGCTCGTCCATCGTGTTCCTCCTTCGCCCCCGCGTACGGCCGCCTCAGGCGGCTAAGGCGCTAACGACGCCGTCTACCAGTTCGGCGCGGGCGCGCGCGACCCGGGAACGGATCGTGCCGACCGGCACCTCCTGCACCGCCGCCGCGTGCTCGTACGACAACCCCAGCAGCTGGGTCAGCACGAACGCCTCCCGGCGCTCCGGCGCCAGCCGGTCCAGCAGCAGCGCCGCCCCGACCTGGCCGGCCGGGTCCGGGTGCGGCCCGCTCGTCAGCACCTGTGCGGCCAGGCGTACGCCCAGCCGGCGCTGCCTTACCACCGTACGCAGATGGTCGGCGCAGGTGCGCCGGGCGATGCCGAGCAGCCAGGTGCGCACCGTCGAGCGCCCCTCGAACGCGGGCAGCGCCCGGAACGCCCGCAGGAACGTCTCCTGGGTCAGGTCGTCGGCGGTGCCGGGGTCGACCAGCGCGGCGACGAACCGCCACACCTCGGCCTGGGTGGCCCGCACGAACGCGGCCTGCGCGACAGGGTCCCCCGTGCGGGCGGCCAGGGCCCATTCGGTGGCCGGGTCGACCGGGAGCGTGTCGTCGCGTGGCACGGGGGGCACGGGGAGCAAGCCTAACCGCCTGCCAGGCTCACCCCGGGCGGTGACGGCACGCGTGTCCTGGGACACCGGCGGGAACTGAACGGGGTCATCGGGCGACTACCCGCCCATGACGAACTGCGACGAGGTGCGCGTGGGGCTGTCCGCGCGGCTGGACGGCGAGGCCGCCACGTGGGCCGCGCAGGCCGGACTCGCGCCGGACGCGCTCGACACGCACCTGGCCGGGTGCCCGGACTGCCGCTCCTGGTCACGCGCGGCCGAGCAGCTCACCCGCGCGGTGCGGGTGCGGGCGGTCGCGGTGCCCGACCTGACGGCCCCGATCCTCGCCGCGGTCGCGGCCGAGCGGACCGCCACGGTGCGGGCCGCCCGGCGGCAGGCCGAGGGCCGCCGGCAGATCCTGCGGGTCGCGCTCGGCGCCACCGCCGTGGTGCAGGTGCTGCTGGCACTGCCCGCGCTGTTCGCGGGTGGGGGTGACCTGCACACCGGACGGGAGGCGGCCTCGTTCGACATCGCGCTGGCCGTCGGGTTCGCGCTGGCCGCGTGGCGGCCGGAACGGGCCCGCGCGTTCGTGCCGGTCGCGTTCGTGCTCGCGGCCTGCCTCATCATGACGAGCGCATTCGACGTCGCCGAGGGCGCGACCGCGCTGGCCCACGAGATCGGCCACGTCGCGGCCCTCGTGCAGGCCGCGCTGCTGTGGGCGCTCAGCCGCACCGCCACCGTCTCGCGCGAAACCGCCCGCCCGGCTACGGTCGCCCCGTGACCCAGATGACCCCCCTCGATCACTCGACTTGCCCGGCAGGTGTGCGAATGAGTGGTCAAGATACGCACGTATGCCAGGCAGGTCCGACGATCATGGACGGTGCGCGCGGTGGCGGCGGGCGCGGTGCGGCCGAGGCGGCGCGACGCGGCCGGGCGAAGGTGCGCGGGCTGCTGGCGGTGGTGGCGTTCCTGGCGCTGACGCTGCTGCCGGCCTCGCCCGCGTACGCGCACGCCGCGCTGCTGCGCACCAGCCCGCCCGCCGGATCGGTGGTGCCCGAGGCGCCCCGGGAGGTGGCGCTGACGTTCAGCGAGCCGGTGTCGCCGGTCGCCGACAAGATCCGGATCGTAGGGCCGGACGGCCAGCGGGCCGACCGGGGCAAGCCCACGGTCGACGGCAACGTGGTCAAGATCCAGGTACGCGAGGACGCGCCCAAGGGCACCTACCTGGTCAGCTACCGGGTCATCTCCGCCGACAGCCACCCGATCCCGGGCGGGTTCACGTTCTCGGTCGGCGCGCCCTCGGCCACGCCGACGGCCGTGCCCGACGAGAAGGTCGACACCACGATCCGCAACCTGATCGCGGTCGCCAAAGTCATCGGATACGCCGGGCTGGTCATGCTCGTGGGGCCGGTGCTGGTGCTGACGCTGCTGTGGCCGGCCCGGCTCAGCCAGCGCGGGCCGCGCCGGGTCATGTGGGCCGGGTTCGGCACCGTCGCGTTCGCCACCCTGGCGGGCCTGTACCTGCAGGCCCCGTACTCGACCGGCGGCAGCCTGTTCGGGGCCACCGGCAGCGATCTCGGCGACGTGCTGGGCAGCCAGTACGGCATCGCGCTGCTGATGCGACTGGCGCTGCTGGCGGTGGCCGCGATCCTGGTGCGCCCGCTGCTGGCCGGGCGCGACGGCGTCGTCGACCGGGTGCTGCTGCTCGCGGTCGCCGCCGCGGCCGCGCTGACCTGGCCGCTGGCCGGGCACCCGGCCGCCTCGCCGGTGCCCGCGGTGTCGGTCGTCGTCGACGCGCTGCACCTGGCCGGGGCGGCGGTATGGCTGGGCGGCCTGCTCATGCTCGTGCTGTTCCTGCTGCGCCGGGCCGACAACCGCGAACTGGGCGCGATCCTGCCGATCTGGTCGCGCTGGGCGGCGCTGGCCGTGTCGACCGTGCTGCTGGCCGGGGTGGTGTCCGGCCTGATCCAGATCGGCACGCCGTCGGCGCTGGTCGACACGACGTACGGCCAGCTCATGATCGTCAAGGTGGTGCTGGTCGGGCTGATCCTGGTCGCGGCGTTCTTCGCGCGGCGGTGGACCAACAACGGGGCCGCCGACAACCCGCGCCCGCTGCGCCGGTTCGTCACCACCGAACTGGCCATCGCGGCCGTGGTGCTGGCGGTGACCGGGGCGCTCACGCAGACCACCCCGGCCCGCACCGCGCAGGAGACCGCGCAGCTGCCCGCCCAGCCGGTCATCTACTCCTCGACGCTGACCAGCTCGTTGTACACGCTGCAGGTCGAGGTCGACCCGGCCAAGCTCGGCGACAACGGGGTGCACCTGTACGCGTACAAGGCCGACGGCTCGCCGCTGCCGGTCGTCGAGTGGAAGGCCACCGCGGCGCTGCCGTCGGCGGGCCTCGAGCCGATCACGTTCCCGCTGCTCAAACTCACCGACAACCACGCCAGCGGGCAGGTGACCCTGCCCACGCCGGGGGACTGGCAGCTGCGTTTCACCCTTCGCCTCTCCGAGATCGACCAGGATTCGGTCACCGCGACGGTGCCGATCTCATAGCGCTCCGAGCGAGCCGTACGAAAGGTTTCCTGGCATGAAGATGACGCGCCGCTTCGGTGTGGTCGCGGCGACGGTGCTCGGCCTGCTGGCCGTCGCCGTGCCCGCGTCGGCCCACGTCACGGTCAACCCGAACCAGGCCGTGCAGGGCGGCTACGCCCGCGTGGCGTTCCGGGTGCCGAACGAGTCCGACGACACGAACACCACCAAGATCGAGGTGTACCTGCCGGAGGACGCCCCGGTCGCCTCGGTCACCACGATGCCGGTGCCGGGCTGGACGGTCGCCGTCGCCAAGCGCAAGCTGGCCACCCCGATCGAGGTGCACGGCAGCCCGGTCAGCGAGGTCGTCTCCACCCTGACCTGGACCGCGACCTCGGCTGACGCGGCGGTCAAGCCGGGCCAGTTCCAGGAGTTCCCGGTGTCGATGGGCCCGCTGCCCAAGGTCGACAAGATGGTGTTCAAGACGCTGCAGACCTACTCCGACGGCGCGGTGGTCCGCTGGATCGACCCGCCCGCCGGCGACGGCGCCGAGCCGGAGAGCCCGGCCCCGGTGCTGACGCTGCTGCCTGCGGGTGCGGGCGCGGAGGCGACCCCGGCCACGGACAACACCCTCGCCCTCGGCGACGCCAAGAGCGGCGGCTCGGACTGGCTCGGCGTGGCCGGTCTGGTCGCCGGGGTGCTGGCGCTGATCCTGGCGGGCGTGGCGCTGGCGCGTACCCGCAAGGAGCCCGTGCGCTAGTCATCCGCATGGTCGTCATCGGCCGGGCACCCGCATCTGCCGGGTGCCCGGCCGCGTTGTCCCGGGAGAAGCGCGCCCCGATCGTGCGGCGCGCGGAGCCTCGCCACCGGAGCAGGCGTGCCCTGGGAGGAACCCCCGATGCGCGTTGTTCGTGTTCTCGTCGGCCTGCTGGCCCTGCTCGCGGCGGTGCCCGCGCTGGCCGCGGGCGGCGGCGCGGCCTGGATCGCCGGCCACGACAGCCCCGACGGGGCGTTCCACGCGAAGATCGCGCCGCCCAAGGACCCGAACCGGGTGCTGGTCGTGCCCGACCTCGACGCGCTGCTGCAGCGCGACGTGCCGTACGCCCGGATCGGCGCGACGACCGTGCGGCTGTCGGCCAGCTCGGCCAACACGCCCGCCTTCATCGGCGTCGCCGCGCCCGACGAGGTCGCCGCCTACCTGGCGGGCATCCGGTACACCGAGGTCGCGCAGACCACGGTCGGGCCGGGGCCGGTCGTGCTGCGGACCAACCGGATGGACGCGCCCGGCCGGGAGCCGACCGACCCGCTGGCGCAGGGCTTCTGGATGCGGCAGGGCCTCGGCTCGCTGTCCTGGAACCCGCAGCTCGACCGGGGACAGCACCTGGCCCTGGTGGTGGTGCTGCGGGACACCGCGGCCGGGGCCGAACCGGCGCTGCCCTCGGACGCGGCGACCCTGGACGTGGCGCTCGGCGCGAGCTGGCTCGGGACGGCCTCGTGGGGCCTGCTCATCCTCGGCATGGTGCTGCTGATCCTGGCGTTCGTGACGCTGTCCTGGCCCACCCGGCTGCGGGAACAGGCCGCCGACGCCACCGACGCCACCGAGGACGGCGCGCTGACCGCGCTGCTGTCGACCGGCACCCGGCCCGTGCTGTCCGGGACCACCGAGGTGGTCACCGTGGCGGCCCCGCCCGAGCAGCGTGCGCCCCAGGACCCCGAGCCGGGCGTACGCCCGCCGCAGGACCCCGATCGCGGCGTACCCGCGCCGCTGGACCCCGAGCCGGGTGTACGCCCGCCGATGACCGTCCCCTGGGCCGGCGCCCCCTATACGGGCCCCACCGCCTCCCCTGTCGCGACTCGCGAGCAGCTCGCCGCCGAGCCTGCGGCCCGCTCGACCGCCCTGCTCGAAGACACCGTGCCGCACCAGGCCGTGCCCGCCGTTACCGCGCCCGCCGCCGCGGTGCGGGCCGGGGCCGCGCCCGCGCTGCCGTGGCCGCCGCCGCGGGGCACGCGGCCCGCGACCGCGCCGGTCCGGGAGGTGCTCACCGAGGAGTTCGTGCGGGAGTGGCTGCCCCGTCCGGGCTGCGAACTGCGGCTGGACCGCTCACGCCAGCACGCCTGACATGGTCGAGCGGCCCGCACGTACCGGCGTACGGGCCGCTCTCACCGGGGGAACGGTGTCACCACTGGGGACCTGTCCCGGGGGAGACGTTGTCCCTGCCGTTCACATTACGGCAAATCCGTCAGAACGGACAAGACTGTCTAAATAGCCCTTGATGTGGGATAATCCCTGGAGCGGTTGATCGGTAGGAAGACCAGCAGCACCAGGCTCAGCAGGACGTAGGCGTTGCGGGCCAGGAAGAGTCCCACGGTGTCGGTGGGCGCGGCGGCCACGCCCCAGTCCACCACCGAGAGCACGCCGACCACGCAGACGGCGTACGTCCCGGCGGCGAAGGCGAGCCAGCCCCAGCGGCGGCCGTCGCGGGCGCACTGCGCCGCGGCGAGCAGGGTGACGATCGCGGGCACGAACCAGTACAGGTGGTGCGGCCAGGTGATCGGGCTGATCAGCCCCGATACCAGCCCGGTCAGCGCCAGCCCGGTCACCGCGTCCCCGGCCAGGCCCGCCCGCGCCGCCCGCCACATGCCGAACCCGAGCGCCGCCAGTGCCAGCAGCAGCCACAGCCACTTCGCGGGCTGCTCCGGCGCGACCAGCCGGGCCAGCAGGCCCTGCAGCGACTGGTTGCCGGTGTAGTCCAGCCGCCCCACCCGGTCGGTGTTCCACAGTTCCGAGGTCCAGAAGTCCCACGAGGCCCGCGGCGCGATCGCGGCGGCCAGCAGGGTCACGCCCGCGGCCGCGCCCATCGCCGTGAACGCCGCCCGCCACTGCCGGGTGACCAGCAGGTACACGATGAACAGGCCGGGGATCAGCTTGAGCGCGGTGGCCACGCCGATGCCGACACCGGTCCACTTCGAGCCGCGCGGCCCGAGCACCAGCAGATCCAACATGATCAGTACGATCAGCAGCATGTTGATCTGGCCGAACGTGATCGTCTCGCGCAGCGGCTCGATGACCAGCACCAGCGGCGCGGCGATGGCGACGGCATACCAGGCCGGCCAGCCCTGCCGCCGGGCCAGCGGCGCGACCAGCCAGTACGTGGTGACCACCACGGCGGCGACCGTGCCCAGCGTGAACAGCGCCTGGGTCACCCCCAGCGGCAGCAGGCCGAACGGGAACAGCAGCAGCGCCGCGAACGGCGGGTACGTGAAGTACAGCGCGCCCTGCACGCGGTCGGGCTGGGCGTAGTCGTACAGGTCGTGCCCGTCGCCCCACCAGTTCACCGCGGACATGTAGATCTTCAGGTCGAAGAAGTCGTGCTCGACCCGCAGCCGCCAGAAGGCCACGGCGGCCAGCGCGAGCACGGCGAGCACGGTGAGCACCCGCACGAGCGGGCCACGGGTGCGGACCTGGGACATGGTCGCCACCCTATCCGCCACGCCGAGTACCGGGGCACGCCCCCGGCGGCCGTATGGCGGCACTGACAGTGCGCCCATACGGCGTACGCTGTGCCGGTGGGAGATCTGCGAAGCGCCGACCATCTGGTATGGATCGACTGTGAGATGACCGGCCTGAACCTGGGCAGCGACGCGTTGATCGAGGTCGCGGCCCTGGTCACCGATGCCGACCTGAACGTGCTGGGCGACGGGGTGGACGTCGTGATCCACACCGACGACGCCGCGCTCGACGGCATGGTCGACGTGGTGAAGCAGATGCATGCGAAATCGGGCCTGACCGAAGAGGTGCGCCGTTCGGCGGTCACCGTCGAGCAGGCCGAGGACATGGTGCTGGAGTACGTCACCAAGTACGTCACCGAGCCGCGCACCGCGCCGCTGTGCGGCAACTCGATCGCGACCGACCGCGGCTTCATCGTCCGGGACATGCCCCGCCTCGACACGCACCTGCACTACCGCATGATCGACGTGTCGTCGGTGAAGGAGCTGTGCCGCCGCTGGTATCCGCGGGTGTACTTCGGCCAGCCCGAGAAGGGGCTCGCCCACCGGGCCCTGGCCGACATCCGGGAGAGCATCCGCGAGCTGCGCTACTACCGCGAGGCGATCTTCGTGCCGCAGCCCGGCCCGGACGTCGACGAGGCCAAGCGCATCGCCGCGACGATGCTGCTTCCCTGAGTAGCGGGAGACACAGCGATACCCGCTCGACGTGATGCCAGGGGGTATGGCTATCATTGGTCAGTCGCCGCGGCTGCAAGGCTAGCGGCGTGCGATGGTGGTCGTAGCTCAGCTGGTAGAGCACCGGGTTGTGGTCCCGGGGGTCGCGGGTTCAAGTCCCGTCGATCACCCCATCGAAAAAGCCCCGGCAGGAGATCCTGCCGGGGCTTTTCGCTGCCCGTACCACGTGTGAGGGCCGCGACCCCCAATGGAGTCGCGGCCCTGAGCTGTTACGTCAGGCGCTGGGCGTGCCCGAGACCGAGGGTGACGGGGTGCCCGACGGGCCGGTGGACGGCGACGCCGACGGGTCCGGGGTGGGCTCGGCCGGGGCGACGTACGGAATGGCGCTGCCCTTCACGTACTGCTCCCAGGTCTTGTCCCAGTCGGTCCAGCCGTTGCCGTACTCCAGCCTGCGGGGCGTGGCCTTGGTCGTGATCGGCGTGCCGATCAGCGTGTTCGTGAACAGCCATGCCGCGTTGGCCATGGACACGTTCACGCAGCCGTGCGACACGTTGCGCCGCCCCTGGTGCTGCGTCGACCACGGCGCGGCGTGGATGAACTCGCCGCCCCAGGTCATGCGCTGGGCGTACTCCACGGGCGTGCGGTAGCGGTTGGCCGGGTTCGGGGCGTCCATGGTGTCGAAGACGGTGTTCCGCTTCTTCTCCATGATGATCATCGTGCCGCTCGACGACGGCATGGTCGGACGGCCCAGGCTGACCGGGATCGTCTTGATGACCTTGCCATCCTTGTACACCGACATCTTGTGGGTCTTGTCGTCGACGACCAGCCGCAGGTCCGACCCGACCTTGCAGACCAGGGTCGAGTCGCGGCGGCCGTAGTAGCCGCCGCCCATCGGCAGGCCGCCGGCCCGCACGCTGACGTCGATCTTCGTGCCGGGCTGCCAGAACTCCTTCGGCCGCCAGTGCAGCTCGCGGGCCGTGTACCAGGTCCAGATGCCCTCCTGGAACGGCTCGGTCGCCACCATCAGGCGACGCTGGACCGCGGCCCGGTCGGCCTTGGCGATGTCCCGGCTGGTCCGGAAGATCAGCACCATGCCGACGCCGACGACGGCGTTGTCGGCCAGGAAGCTGCTGATGCCGACCAGCTTGGTCGGCTTGGCCATGGTGGTGAACGTGCTCGTCGCGGTGACGGCCTTGCCGTCGTCGCCGGTCGAGGTCACCGTCGCGGTGTACGCCGTGCCGAAGGCCAGCGACTTCTCCGGCAGCCAGCCCTTGCCGTCGGGGTGCATGGCACCCTTCACCTCGGCGCCTGCGGCGTCCTTCAGCGAGACCGTGGTGTCCACGGCCTCGGTCGCGGCGAACACGATCTCCGCGCTGGCCGGCACGTCCTTGGCGTCGGCCGCCGGGCCGGTGATCGACACGGTCGCCTTCGGCGGCGTCTCGGCCGGCTTGTCGCCGCCGTCGTCACCGTTCGCGCCGTTCCAGACCGGGGACTTGTCGCCCGAGCAGGCAGCCAGGCCGGCCACACCGGCGACACCCGCGCCGGCCAGGCCGAGCGCGGTCAGTGCGCGCCGCCGGGTCATGGACATGGGGGTCGGGAGATCGGGGGTGGGCATAGGCTCCTCACCAAGATCGAGGGGTGTATGCGCGAAGCGCCTTTCCATACTGCCTCACTAGACGCCCATACCGGTCCGGCAGTTGCACCCAGTGAGGCTCGGCACCCGCGCACTCGATCATAAATCGGACTAGTTGACCGTCCCCGAGGGGGACGGCGCGACCGGCGAGGCGCTGGCGCTCGGGGACGGCGAGGGCGAGACCGCCGACTTGTTCGGCTCGCGCAGGTCCTCCGGGACCGGCAGCGCGCTGCCCTTGATGAACTCCTTCCAGCTCATGTCCCAGGCGGTGAAGCCGTTGCCGGGTTCGAGCTTCACCCCGGTGCCCTTGACCGTCACCGGGTCGCCGACGTGCGTGTTCTGGAACAGCCACACCGCGTTGCCGTGGGAGACGTTCAGGCAGCCGTGCGACACGTTGCGGTTGCCCTGGTCGCCGACGCTCCACGGGGCCGAGTGGATGAACTCCCCGCCCCAGGTGAGCCGCTGCGCGTACTGGATCGCCACCCGGTACTGGTCGCCCGGCTCGCCGGTGGTGTCGAAGATGGTGGACTCCTGCTTGTCCATGATCACCATGGTGCCCGAGGACGACGGCGTGCTCGCCTTGCCCAGGCTCACCGGCATCGACTTGACCTTCTTGCCGTCCCGGAAGACCTCGATGTGCTTGTTCGAGTTCTTGACGACCAGCTCCAGCTTCTCGTCCGCGATCTTCGCGGTCGCCTTCCGGTCGTCGTCACCGAACCGGCCCCCGCCCATCGGCACGCCCTTCAGCGCCGCCCGGACGCTGAGCACGGTGCCCGGCTTCCAGTACTCCGGCGCCCGGTAGGTCACCTGCCGCCCGCTCATCCAGTGCCACACCCCCGGCTGCGCCGGTGTCGTCGTCACGAACAGCCGCGACTCCACCTGCGCCCGCGCCGACTCCGGGATCTGCTCGGAGAACTCCACCACCACCGGCATCGCCACGCCGTACGTGTAGTCGTCGAACAGGTACATGCCCGTGCCGACCTGCCGCTGCGGCTCCGCCATCGTGCTGAAAGAGGTCGACTTCGTGATCGCCCGCCGCCCGTCGGTCGCCGTCACGGTCACCGAGTAGCGGCCCTTGTAGTCCAGCGGCCTGTCCGGCACCCAGCTCGCCCCGCCCGGACGCAGCCGCCCCGGGATCAGGCGCCCCTTCGCGTCGGCCATCGCCACCGTGCGCACGGACGCGTTGGCGACCGTGATGCCTATCTCGGCGCTGACCGGCAGGTCCTTCTGCTCGGCGGCCGGGGTGAGCTCCAGCGTCTGCGCGGGCGGCGCGGGCTGCGGTGCGGCGCGCTGGACGGGCTCGCCCGTGTCGCAGGAGGTGAGCGGTACGAGGATCGCGGCCGTTGCCGCGGCGAGGCCGAACCTGCGGAATGCACTCATGACGCCCACCTGCCTGTTACTGCCGATATGTACCGGTTCACATATTGCCGCAGGTGCCTGGGGCGTGTGGGCGGTTCCGACGGATTCTCGGGATACCGGCGTGGCGCGCGATGATCTTCGCGTGAGGGTGGTCACAACGGTGGGTTCGTGACGCTGCGTGGTCGGTTCCGCGGAGGCTCAGCGAGGTGCGTTTGTTGGTGGTTTGCGGTGTTCTGGCGGGTAGTTCGTGGAGGTTTGTGACGGCGGACCGCGAGTCCGTTAACCGATTGGAGATCCCCCGGATCGTCATGCTAAGGTTCTCTCCGTTGCCAACGAGCGCCGCTAGCTCAATTGGCAGAGCAGCGGACTCTTAATCCGCGGGTTCGGGGTTCAAGTCCCTGGCGGCGCACTCAGCCTAAGCTGGCCTTTCGGAGAAATCCGAGAGGCCAGCTTAGATGCGTTTGGCAGTTGTGGCGCGGCCGTGTCAGCGCGCTGCCACGGCGTTGAGCTGCTGCGCCACTGTCGCGCCCAGCTCGTTCCAGCTCTTGTCGAACTTGGCGAGCCCTTCGGCTTCCAGGGTCCGGGTCACGTCGTCATAGCTGATGCCCGCGCCTTCGATGGCGTCGAGCAGGGTGCGGGCGGCGTCGTAGGTGGTGTCCATGGTGGTGGCGGTCACGGTGCCGTGGTCGGCGAACGCGGCCAGGGTCGCGCCGGGCATGGTGTTGACGGTGCCCGGTGCGACGAGTTCGCTGACATACATGGTGTCGGGGTATGCCGGGTCCTTGACACCGGTCGAAGCCCACAGCGGCCGCTGCGGGCGCGCGCCGGCCGCGGCGAGCCGCTGCCAGCGAGCGCTGGCGAGGACCTCCTCATGGATCTGGTACGCCAGCCGCGCGTTGGCGATCGCGGCCCGGCCCTTGAGGTTGCGGGCTTGCTCGGTGCCCACGGCGTCGAGGCGGCGGTCTATCTCGGTGTCGACTCGGGAGACGAAGAACGACGCCACAGAGTGGATGCGGCCGAGGTCCAGGCCGGTTTGATGCGCCTGTTCCAGGCCGGTGAGGTAGGCGTCGATCACGGCGCGGTAGCGGTCCAGGGAGAAGATGAGGGTCACATTGACGCTGATCCCTTCGGCGATCACGGTGGTGATCGCCGCCAGGCCCTCCTGGGTGGCAGGGATCTTGACCAGCAGGTTGCCCTCGTCGACGGTGTCCCACAGGTTCCGTGCCTGGGCGATCGTGGCCTGGGTGTCGCGGGCCAACCGGGGATCGACCTCGATGGACACCCGGCCGTCGACGCCGTCGGTGGCGTCGTGGACAGGACGTAGCAGCCGGCATCCCTCCCGCACGTCGGCGGTGGTGATCGCGAAGACGGCCTCGTCGGGGCTGGCGCCCTGATCGGCGAGTTCACGCAGCTGCGCGTCGTAGCGTTCGCCCTTCGCGAGGGCGGATGCGAAGATCGTCGGGTTGGTCGTGACCCCGACGACGTGCTGGTCGGCGACCAGTTTTTCCAGGTCGCCGCGTTCGAGTAGTTCCCGTGAGAGGTCGTCGAGCCAGACGGAGACCCCGGCTGCGGACAGTTCGGCTAGCGGATCGGTTCTCATGTGGTCGTTCACTGTGTTCTCCTCGGGTGGCCGTCGGTTTCGAGCCATGGTCTAGGCGGGGCGGTCGCCGGTGCCGCCGGTTGTCGGGGTGGCGGTCTGCTGGTGTCCGCCTGGGCGGGTGGGCCGGGTCGTGTCCGTGATGCTGTCGTGGGCTGCGGCGGCGACGGCCTGTGCGGTGATGCCGAACTCGGTGTAGAGGCGCTGGTAGTCGGCCGACGCGCCGAAATGTTCGAGGCTGACGATCCGGCCCGCGTCGCCGACGATCTCCCGCCAGGACTGTCCCACCGCCGCCTCGACGCTCACCCGCGCCCGGACCTCCGGTGGCAGGACCTCGTCCCGGTAGGGCTCCGGCTGGGCGGCGAACCACTCCCGGCACGGCATCGACACCACGCGCACGCCGATGCCGTCGGCGGTCAGCAGCGCGCAGGCGCCCAGCGCGACCTGCACCTCCGAGCCGGTGGCGATCAGGACCACATCCGGGCGTACGCCCGCGGCGGACGTGTCGAGCAGCGTGTATCCGCCGCGCGCGGCACCTTCGGCGGGCGCGTGCGCGCCAGGACCGCGGTCGAGGACGGGCAGGTTCTGCCGGGTGAGGATGAGCCCGGCGGGCCGGTCGTCGTGTTCGATGATCGTGCGCCAGCAGACGGCGGTCTCGTTGGCGTCGGCCGGGCGTACCACGTCCAGGCCGGGAATCGCCCGTAGGGCCGCGAGGTGCTCGACGGGCTGGTGGGTGGGGCCGTCCTCGCCGAGCCCGATCGAGTCGTGCGTCCACACGTAGATCGTCGGCAGCGCCATCAGCGCGGCCAGGCGCACCGCAGGGCGCATGTAGTCGCTGAACACCAGGAACGTTCCGCCGTATGGGCGGGTGAGGCTCTGCAGCGCGATGCCGTTGAGGATCGCGCCCATGGCGTGTTCCCGGATCCCGAAGTGCAGGGTGCGGCCGTAGGGGCCGCCGCTCCACGCGGCGGTCTGCTTTCCGGCCGGGATGAACGACGGCTGCCCGTCCATGGTGGTGTTGTTGCTCTCGGCCAGGTCGGCCGACCCGCCCCACAGCTCCGGCAGGACGCCGGCCAGTGCGGTCAGCACCTCGCCGGACGCCTTGCGGGTGGCCATGCCCTTCGGATCCGCGGCGAAGACCGGGATCGCCTCGGCCCACCCGTCGGGCAGCCGCCGGGCCTGCAGCCGGTCCAGCAGCGCCGCCCGCTCGGGATGGGCGGCCCGCCACCGGTCGAAGGTCGGCTGCCACCGCTCGTGCGCGGCCCGCCCGCGTTCGGTGACCAGGCGGGCGTGGGCGAGCACGTCGTCCTCGACGGTGAAGGTCTGCGCGGGGTCGAAGCCGAGCAGGCGCTTGGTGGCGGCGATCTCGTCCTCGCCGAGCGCGGAGCCGTGGGCCTTGCCGGTGTTCTGCTTGGTCGGGGCGGGCCAGCCGATAATGGTGCGCAGCACGACGAGCGACGGCCGGGACGTCTCGGCGCGCGCGGCCACGATCGCGGCCAGCAGCGCGTCTACGTCCTCGACGTAAGCCCCGGTGCGGGTCCAGTCGACGGTCTGCACGTGCCAGCCGTACGCCTGGTAGCGTGCCGCGACGTCCTCGCTGAACGAGATGCCGGTGTCGTCCTCAATGGAGATGTGGTTCGAGTCGTAGAACGCGACCAGGTTGCCCAGCTGCTGATGGCCGGCCAGCGAACTGGCCTCGGCGGTCACTCCCTCCATCAGGTCGCCGTCGGACGCCACCACGTAGACGTGGTGGTCGAAGGGACTCTGGCCGGCGGGCGCGTCGGGGTCGAGCAGGCCGCGCTCGCGGCGGGCGGCCATCGCCATGCCGACCGCGCTCGCGAAGCCCTGTCCCAGCGGCCCGGTCGTGATCTCCACGCCGCGGGTGTGGCGGTGCTCGGGGTGCCCGGGCGTCGCGGAGTTCCAGGTCCGCAGGGACCGCAGGTCGTCGAGCGTGAGCCCGTAACCGGACAGGTACAGCTGGATGTAGAGCGTCAGGCTCGTATGCCCGCACGACAACACGAAGCGGTCCCGGCCCAGCCAATGGTCATCGGCCGGATCGTGCCTCATGACCTGCTGGAACAGCAGGTACGCCAGCGGCGCGAGGCTCATCGCCGTGCCGGGATGGCCGTTGCCGACCTTCTGCACCGCGTCCGCAGCCAACAACCGGGCGGTGTCCACGACCCTCGCGTCGATCGGCTGCCAGCCGGCAGCCACCGCGATCGGCCGCGGGATGCCCGCGGGCTGGGTGAAGCCGAGGGCAGAATCTGCGCTGTCCAGCATGATGATCATCTCATTCGCGGGAAGTGAGGAGGCGGGCGAACGTGGGCGGCACCGCAGCAGCCAGGATCAAGGGCTGCAAAAGTGAGCGGGTCTAAGCGCTCGAATCGCGGCGGCATACCCGGGTTCCCGCCTCCACGGCGGCCCCCGCAAGCCGAACACGATCAAGTAGTCACTACCCGCACGGGGGGTATACAAACGTTTTGCCCACCGCGATGCCGTGGCCCCGAAAGCGCGGCGATGGCTTTCCATGGCGGGCTACCCGCCAACGCGGGGCCACTAGATCGATGATTCAGGGTTGCTGCTCGCCGTGCCGGAACGGTGCTCCACTGTTGTGACGAAATGCCGCAACGTTCGGCGATTGTCGCGCTCAGCGTGTCACGAACCGAACGTACGGTTAACGCGCCGTCGGAGAAGGTGTTCGGGGTGCTCTCCGACGGGTGGAGCCACGCCAACCGGGTGGTGGGCACCGCCCACATCCGCGACGTTGACCTCGAGTGGCCGGCGGCCGGCAGCAGGCTCGACCACCCGCCCGGTGTGGGATTTATCGGCGGCTGCCTGCCGAATCAGGTCCGACACCGTTCGCGGCATGGTGTGTGGGAAGGAATGCGCTCCGGCGATCGTAACCGCGGATCCTTCGGTGGCCATGGCTGCGAGACGGTGTGCCCAACTCGGCGGCGCGAGGTGGTCATGCTCGCCGGTGATGACCAGGACCGGGCAGGACACGATCGGCATGATCTGCTCGGGGCGGTCATCCATTCCGGATCGCGCGAATTGCAGCAGGTTGCGGATTCCGGCACGCGCAAAGTCTGGGCACACGGCGATGCCGGCGGAAACCGACTCATGTATCAATGTCCTGGCCAGCTTGCGCGTTAGCCCCCATGGCCGTCGAGCGGCGGGCACGAGGGTGGGTCCAGCCATAACGAGCATGTCGACCAGCCCCGGGGCCTTCACCGCCGCGCGCAAGGCGGCCTGCGCCCCCGTCGAGTGACCCAGCAGGATGACGGGCGTGGTCGTGTGGTCCCGGAGCCAGGCGGCGACCAGATCGGCGATGTCCTCGATCGTCGGAGCGCAGGAAGCCGGGCCGCTGTGGTGGTAGCCGGGCAGGTCCAGCAGCACGCACCGGGTCCGGGAACCGATGACCGTCATGGTGCGGCGCATCATTCCGACGGCGCCGAGGCCGGCGACGATCACCACGACCGGCATTTCGGGGCGCGCTTCGCCTGCCACTAGCGAGTCCAAGACGCCCGTGGCCGTCGGGTGCTGCTCGCGCCGATAGGGCTGCGATGCCCCGCGCCCCGCACGTTCCTGTCGCATGGCGCACCCGTTCTTCGATTGCTGAGGGCATGCCCGATGCCGCCGTGACGAAACCGGATGCCTGACAGATCACTCGCGGGGCAGCCTTCGCTGCAGCCACGGCGGGGTGAGAGTGACCGATCGTTGGCGTCGATGATTCGCGACACGCAGGTATTTTCACCGCGTTAGGCCAATTGTCTGTTTATGGTGTGCTCATGGTGCCGATGGGGCGGTCCTGAGGGGTGGCCGTCCCATCGACGCTGTCACGCCGACCGGTGCCCGCGTCCGACGAGCATTGCCCGCTTGACGTGCTGCGACGTTTGGCGATATATGGGTCGTCTGCGGCGTAGGGTAGGGCGGCGTCCGGCCAACCGCCAGATCAGGTCTGGTCGACGAGGTAGCTGTGAGCAGCGCGGAGCGGCTCACGGCGAGCCCTGGGCAACCGGAAGTGTTGCTGGCTGAAGGGCTGTAGCCGGCGAGGCGGCGACCGCGATATCACCGCCGGTTCGAACGTGTCGGGTGTCACAACAAATCCCAGATTCGCCGACCCTGCCGTGGCAATAGGTGCACGGTCATCGATGAGGGCTGGCAATGGGCCAAGAAATGTTCTCGTTCGTCGATCTGCTCGTGGTCGGAGCCGTCGCGCTGGCGCTGGGCGCCCTGGCGACCGTCGTCTTCCTGTCCTCGACAGTGCATGAGATGCGCGCCGCCAGGTCAGCCGCGACCCGACAGCGCCGCCACGCGGCCGAACTGCTCCGCCTGGCCGAACAGCCCGGTGCTTTCACCAGCGGTACCTGGGACGCCGACCTGCTGCGCCGAGTGCGGCCTGAGCGGCTGCCGCTCAATCGCGTGAACGCCCGCCCGGTGTCTGGACCCCGTCACCGTGGGCTGTGAGCGAGCGCCTGGCATCACGTCGAGATCGTGAACGCGGTGCCGAGGGCCGGGTTCATCAGGTTGCGTCGGGCGTGTCTGGTGGTGGTGCCGTCAGGGTGTCGGGCTCGCCGGTCCGGCCTCTCGGCACTCGCCGGGCACCGATCGCCTCCTGCCGCGAAGTGAACCGGCCGGACAGGACGGCTGGTTCGCTGATGATGCGTGCAGCGCGGTGCCGCAGCTCGCCCAACACCTCCGCGTCATCCCACAGGGCGTGGCCCGAAGCCGACGTCATAAATCATCGCTGACGGCTCTCGTGCGGTCACCGGGGTCAGGGGACCGATCGAGGGGAGCCCGGTGCTGCGCGTCGTGGGGGCGCTGGCTGGCGTAGACACCGGATTCCCGCTCTGACGTATCGACCGCGGCTGGACCGTGGCTGACCGGCTACGGGCTCGGCCGGGGCCGCCGCAGGTGCGAGTAGCGCATCGGCGCGGGCCGTGTGTATCGCGTCGCGTACCGACACCCGTGCGGCGGTGAGGCTTAAGGTAATGCCGCGGCGCAGCGCCGTCGCGCGGCACAGTGTCAGCATCGCGATGCCGGCGATGTCGACGGCGTCGACGTCGGCCAGGTCTACCGTGAGTCGGCCCGCGTCGCAGCGATCCAGGGCCAGGCCGACAGCATCGCCGAATTCCTGAGCGGTATCGGCGTCGAGACTGCCATGAACGGTCAGATACAGCCCTACGGGTGAGCGGTACAGGCGCAGCTGCAGTCGTCGGGTCATGGCGGCTGGCTCCAACAGACGGCGGGACGGGGGCGCACCCGCTTTCCCCATATCTGACACCGGCAAACTGTCCCGGAGTAACGGTTGCGCATCACCGGAGGGCGGCCGTGAACTGATGCGGTAACGGCGACGTGACTCGGGGGCGTGCTGTTGTGCCGCAGTAGTTCCGCTGACGCGCACACCACCGACAGGCCACCCGAAACCCGGAATGCAACCGGCGGACACCGGACACGCCGCGATGCTCACCGTCGCGACGTTCCGGGCCGGTGGCGTCGATCTGAACGGCTGACTCGACGCCCTTCATGAAGTTCGGGAAGACCCGACCTGGGTCCACTGGTTGCAGCCACGCGGACTGGCATGTGGACGTCTACCGACTCTGTCACCGTGCTCGTCAGGGGCCTCCCGACGAAAATGTCCGAAAGGTCGTTACCGGATGAGTGGGGTCTCAAGCGGCGGCCGACGCGCCGACGGAATGCGTGCGAACCCAGCCGCCGCGTCAAACGCCGTCGTTGAGCCTGTTGCCCGCTGGGGTATTCCGCGCCCAGGACACGATCAGAACCGAAGATGGTTTGACCGGGCCCCTGACGTTGCAATACGAGTAGAATCTTTCATGTTGCTTGATTGATCTTCCACTGCCCCGGACCTCGGCAGCCTTGTCGGACGAGCCAGAGGTGAGGACGTGGACAAGCACCCCATGACCATTAGTGTCGCTCGCGGTGGTGAAGGGCGAGTGGCCTGCATGTCTATAGCTGGCGACGTCGACTTGGTCGACCCTGTCGATGTGGACATCGCTCAGCGCCAACTGGACAGCGTGTCCTGCGAGGTTCTGTACGTAGACCTCACCAGCGTCACCTTCGGCGGATCCGGCCTGATTCACTACCTCTACAACGTGTCGGAGCAGCTACCGGAGGCGGCGATCACGCTGTGCGGACCATCGGCGATCACCCGCCGGGTCCTCGAACTGGCCGGCCTGAACCGGCTTGCCGCCATGTGCGACCGCCTGCCGCAAGACTGGGCGTCGGCGAACGCCTCGCCAGCCTCCGACCGGCTGGTCGTGGAACGGGTCGCACCCGCCTGGCCGCAACCCGCGACCTGACCAGCTCAAGACATCAATCGACGTGAGCGCCGTCCTGTGGGAGCTGACAGACACGAGCCTGTTCAAGCGTCGACGGCTGATGCATTCAGGTCCAGCACCAACCGCCACACGTTCACTCCGGGCCGACTGTAGAGGTCGACCCGGTCACACACCTCCTCGACGATCCCCAGTCCCCAACCGCCAGGCGATTCGGTGCAGCATCCAGGCGGCTCGAAGGTGCCGGTGTCGGTGACTTCGCTGATGAGCGCGCCGTTCTCGCTCCACACGCGCACCGCGCCCCCTTCCGACGTATGACGCAGAACGTTCGTGGCGATCTCACTGATCGCGACTCTCAGTGCCGGTAGCCGTTCAGCAGACAGCCCGACGCTCTGGGCGCATTCGCACACGAATGTCCGTACGCGACCGAGGTCGCCGGCGGCGTCGAAAACGAGAACCGGCACGCCAGAGGGAGGTGGTACGAAGGGTTTGGTCAGCATGTTCACAACTTCACCGCCCCGCGCTATTCGACCTCTACCGGCCGTGATGCTCCGTGGCTCCAGGACGGTGCGATAGCCGCCTATTACCGTAAAAGGGTTATTTACCCAATGTCGGTGCTGGCAAACCACACGCATCGACACGAACACAATGCCTCAGACTCTGGCCTTAGATGGCTGCTGCCCCGTGCGCGTGTCGCGGGCACGGGGCAGCAGCTGACAGCTGATGGCCGAGATCACTGCGGCTTCACCCCGATGCCGGGGGCAGCCTTCACCAGGGCCTCATGGTGTGCGGTGATGACCGGCAGGGCCGCCTCAGCAGCCTGCTTCACCTGTGCGGCCTCGCCCTTGTCGATTTCCTGCTGAGTCGCCTTCATCGACTTGGTGTGCGCCGCGAGCTGCTGCTCGATCCACATCTTGTTGAACTCGTCTCCTGCCGCGGCGGCCTGGAGCTTGTCGGCCACGGCCTTCTGCTCGGCGTTCGGCTCGGCCGGCAAGGTCACGTTGAGCTGCTGCGCCAAGGCTGTCAGCGATGCGTCGAGTTTGGTGTGGTCGGCGACGAACCGCTGGCCTAGTTCCTTCACCTCGGCGGAACTGCTCTTGTCCTGCGCCATCTTCCCGGTCGCGATCTCGGCGAGATTGGCCTGGTGCGCCGCGACCATCCAGGCGGTGTCCTGCTCTGACGGCTGCATGACGACCGCAGGCGCCGCGGTGGCGCTCGCCGTGACCGCCATGGCCGCGCCGGCCAGCAAGACTGCCATCCGTCTCCAGAACCTCATTGTGCTCAGCCCCCTCCGTGGCTTGCATTCCATCCCGAACCACTACCCGTCGCGGAGCAACCCGCAAACGGATTGGCCTGCTGGTTTGCCACCCGTACACCAGGGAACGGACATATATGGCAAATAGCTGCCCGCAGGGTGGCGGCAGCGCGGCTGATGAGCACGGAAGGCGGCCTCCGATGAAGGCAGTGGTGTGGCACGGCAAGCGTGACGTACGCGTGGACACGGTCGCCGACCCCGTGATCCAGGAACCCACCGACGCGGTCATCAAGGTGACCTCCACCGGTATCTGCGGCTCCGACCTACACCTGTACGAGGTGCTGGCGCCCTTCATGGCGGAAGGCGACATCATCGGCCACGAACCGATGGGCATCGTGGAGGAGGTCGGCTCCGCGGTCACCCGGCTCAAGCCCGGCGACCGCGTCGTGGTCCCGTTCCAGATCGCCTGCGGCGCCTGCTTCATGTGCGACCAGAACCTGCAGACCCAGTGCGAGACCACCCAGGTGCGCTCCGAGGGCATGGGTGCCGCCCTGTTCGGCTACACGCGCCTGTACGGACAGGTCCCCGGCGGCCAGGCGGAGTATCTGCGGGTGCCGCAGGCGCAGTACGGGCCGATCACCGTGCCTGCCGGACCGCCCGACGACCGGTTCGTGTACCTGTCCGACGTGCTGCCGACGTCGTGGCAGGCCGTCGAGTACGCGGCCGTGCCGCAGGGCGGCACCCTGCTGGTGCTGGGCCTGGGCCCGATCGGCGACATGTGCTCCCGCATCGCGCTGAATCGCGGCGTGGGCCGGGTCATCGGCGTCGACCCGGTGCCCGAGCGGCGTGACCGCGCCATGGCCCGCGGCGTGGAGGTCCTCGATCTGGAGGACCAGGACACGCTGGTCGCCCGCATCCGGGACATGACCGGCGGTCGCGGGCCCGACTCCGTCATCGACGCGGTCGGCATGGAGGCGCACGGCTCACCGATCGCCAGGGCGATGCAGCAGATGACCGGCGTCCTGCCGGACGCCTGGGCCGCCAAACTCATGGAGAACGCGGGCATCGACCGCCTGGCCGCGCTGCAACTGGCCATCGAGGCGGTCCGCCGTGGCGGCACCATCTCGATCATCGGCGTGTACGGCGGCATGACCCACCCGCTGCCCATGATGACCCTGTTCGACAAGCAGATCCAGATCCGGATGGGCCAGGCCAACGTGCGCCGCTGGGTCGACGACATCCTGCCGCTGCTCACCGACGCCGACCCGCTCGGCGTGTCCGGCTTCGCCAGCCACCGCCTGCCCCTAGCCGACGCGCCCGCGGCATACCAGCAGTTCCAGGAAAAGAAAGACGGCTACATCAAGGTACTGCTGCAGCCGTGAGTGACCGGCGCCAGACGCAGGCGATTCCACACGCGTAACCGAGACGAAGGCACATCTGGATCGGTGACGGTAAACCCGCGGTCAGGAGTTGAGCACCGAGGCCGGGCTGCGCTGCGCGAGCTGCTCACGCGAGCCGGCGTCGAGCGCCAACGTATGCAAGCGGCTCTGACGACCTGCCCGGCGGACGCGCACGAGACACAGGTCTTTGACGCCGTGCCGGTCTACCAGTTCGACGGCACCGTGTCACCGGACGGCGGAATGGCCGGGACCGAGAACCCGCGCGAGCGGCTGGCGTCGCCGCTGGCCGATTGATGGCTGCCGAAGGCGAACAGCGGTAACTCATACGTCTGACCAACGCAGCGGTCCGCGGTGCCAACGGCGCCGCGGACCGCTGCTGTGAGGTGTTTCAGGCGGCGATACCGTCTACCGGCCGGTCGTAGTGGCGGTGAGCGGCGATGGCGATGACCATCTCGTCGACGAACTGCTGGTCTGCGTCGGTGTCGGGTGCCAGGAAGACCACACCGTCCAACGCGCCGGCGCTGGGCTTGCTGGCCGGCCCGGCGATGCGGTCGGAAGCCTCGTACACCGGCAGCCGCGCCGCCTGAACGAGGCGGTCCCCGACCCCGAGAACGCCGAGCGCCTTGGCGTGCTTGTAGGCCTCGGCGACGAAGTGCACCGCGTAGCCGTCGCTGACCAGTTGGTCGAGCGCTGCGTCGCCGTCGGCGACGACGACCGCGTCATACAGCACGGACGCAACGGTGTTCATCGCCCGGTCGACCGGCAGCGCCGCACCGTCGGCGGTGTTGACGGCCCCATCGACCAGTCCGAGCAGTTCGACCACCGCGCCCGCTGCCGTCAGGCCGTCGCGCACGGTTTCGAGACTGGCGGCCTCGACGCCGTCGGCCACCAGGATCGCGACCTTGCGGCCGATGACTCCCGTGCTGCCGGGCATGCTGGCCTGGCTCAGCGCCGGCGACATCCGACCGGGGTTGGGCGGCCCGGCAGCGGGGGAGGGTACGCCGATCCCGGCGGCCACCGCAACGGCAAGCTGGTGGTCGATCTGATTGAGGTGCTCGACCATCAGCTGCCGGATGTGCGGGCGGGTCACCTTGCCCAGTTCGAAGCGGTAGGCGGCGATGATGTGCTGCTTCTCCCAGGCCGCCATGCTGTTCCAGAACAGGGTCGCCTGGCTGTAGTGGTCGGCGAAGGTCTCGGACCGTTTGCGTTCCTTGATGCCGTCGACGTGCTCCGGGGTGTGCACGAACGCCCCGCCGCCGGCGCCCGGGACGACCGGACAGCCGCCCCCGAGCGAGTTGGGATGGTAGTTGGCCTGGCCCAGCGGGATCTCGTGCTGGTGGAAGCCGTCCTGCTGGTGGTTGCGCACCGGCGCGAGCGACCGGTTGATCGGGATCTGGGCGAAGTTGGGCCCGCCGAGGCGGGTGAGCTGGGTGTCGAGGTAGGAGAACAGCCGTGACTGCAGCAGCGGGTCGTCGGTGAAGTCGATGCCGGGCACGACGTTCTGCAGGCAGAAGGCAACCTGCTCGGTCTCGGCGAAGAAGTTGTCCGGGTTGCGGTCCAGGACCAGGCGCCCCACGGGCACGACCGGCACGACCTCCTCTGGGATGATCTTCGTCGAGTCCAGCAGGTCGATGTCGTCGAAGGCGAACTCGTCGCTCTCGGCGATCAGCTGCACGCCGAGTTCGTACTCCGGATAGTTGCCTGCCTCGATCGACTCCCACAGGTCGCGGCGGTTGAAGTCCGGGTCCTTGCCGGAGATCTTCTGCGCCTCGTCCCAGACCAGCG
The DNA here is from genome assembly GCF_011297335.1 of Catellatospora methionotrophica. Classification (GTDB taxonomy): domain Bacteria; phylum Actinomycetota; class Actinomycetes; order Mycobacteriales; family Micromonosporaceae; genus Catellatospora; species Catellatospora methionotrophica. The sequence continues at coordinate 77,945 of NZ_JAAOTJ010000007.1, forward strand.
AGTGCACGCCCGCTAGGGGCGTCCAGTGGAACTTGACGAAGGTGCGGGTGCCGTCGGCGGCGACCAGCCGGAATGTGTGCACGCCGAAGCCCTGCATGGTCCGGAAGCTGCGCGGCAGCGCCCGGTCCGACATCAGCCAGATCACGTGGTGCATGGTCTCGGGCTGCAGGGTGACGAAGTCCCAGAATGTGTCGTGGGCCGAGGCGGCTTGGGGGATCTCGTTGTGCGGCTCGGGCTTGACCGCATGGATGACATCGGGGAACTTGATGCCGTCCTGGATGAAGAACACCGGCATGTTGTTGCCCACGAAGTCGTAGACGCCCTGGCCGGTGTAGAACTTGATGGAGAACCCGCGTACGTCGCGCGGGGTGTCGGTGGACCCGCGTGAGCCCTGCACGGTGGAGAAGCGGACGAACACCGGCGTACGCACGTCGGGATCGGTCAGGAAGTTCGCGGCGGTGTAGCGGGCCAGCGAGGTGTCGTAGGGCTGGAAGTAGCCGTGGGCACCCGAGCCGCGGGCGTGCACGACCCGCTCAGGGATGCGCTCGTGGTCGAAGCGGGTGATCTTCTCGCGGTGGTGGAAGTCCTCCAGCAGGCTCGGGCCGCGCGGGCCGGCTCGCAGGCTGTTGTCGGTGTCCTCGACCCGGATGCCCTGGTCGGTCGTCAGCGTGGTGTCGAGCTTGTCGACCCGGTGCGCGTTGAGTTGCAGGATCTTGGCGTCACCGCCGGGGGCAGCGGACGCTGCGGCGGCGCGGTCGGCGCGCTTTTGCGCTTCGGCGACCGCGGCGGGCGCCGAGCGTGACCCGGCCTTCTTGGCAGGCACGGCCTTGGTGAACGGAGCTGCCTTGGCGGCGGTCACCTGAGCGGCAGCAGTCTTGGCGCTGGGCCGCCGCGACGGCGATGTCTTCTTGGCCGGCGTTTTCGTGGCCGAGGTGGCAACCTTCGCCCCACGTTCTGCCGCGGCGGCGTTCTTGGCCTCTGCGCCCCCCTCGGCTGCGGCCTTCTTGGCCGCCTTTTTCGGTTTGGCCCGCTCGCTCATCCCCGCACCCCATTGCCGTCGGCTTTGCCCAACACGTCCCGCAACCGGTCGAACACTTGGTCAGGAGGCCCAGCCAACGGGCCCGGCTGTTGCCCCGAACCGGCCTGGGCGTGCTCTGCCAGCAGCGCCTGAGCACGGGCCACCACCACCGCCATGCGGGACAGTTCCGCCGGGTCGCTCACCTCCCGCAGACGCAGAAACTCCAGCTCCTCCTCGGCCTCGGCGTGGGCCGACACCGCATCGCGCAGCGCGGCCAGCTTGGCGTCGAACTCGGGGTGGTCAACGCCGAGCTCGTACAGCTCTGCCAGAGCCTGCTTGGCGTCGGCCTCCTCGGCCAGCCGCGGCGGCACCACCTGATCCCCGTCAGGCAGCTCCTGTTCAGCCAGCGGATGCACCAGCAGCTGCTCGATGTTCTCATGCAGTGCCAGCGTGCCGACGAGCTCGGTGAACAGCTCCTGACGATGCGCTCCGTCCGCGGACTCGACCTGGGCGAACAGCATCTTCACCTGCTGATGTTGCCCTAGAAGGGTGTCGATCACATCTTGCTGAGCCGTGGTCATACAGAGTGCTCCGTTCCTTCGCACCGACTTGCGATGCATTCAGCGGCACACGGAAGTAGCAAAGCTGGCAGATTGCCTGAAAGTACGCTACCCATGAGGATTGGAAGCAAACTGGAATTCAGGAAAAATCGGGCAGGCCTGGTATGCGCCGATCAGGCCAGGTCGAGGTCGCGGCCCCAGGTCAGCCGGGTGCGGCCGAGCGTCCATAGGGTTACCGCTGCTGCCGCCACGGCCGTGCCGATCACGATGATCCGCCTGCCGTCGGCCATGGTGGAGATGGTCAACGGCGACCAGGGGCCGGTGGCGGGCTCCATCTGCAGTGCGCAGATCAGCGTGACGAACGGGATCGCCCGGCCGGTCGATCGCGGGTCAGGCGAGCGGTTCGGGTGCCGCCGTACGGCGCCGCTACGCCGTGACGAGTTTGCCGAAGTCGGGGGCGTACACCGTCATCCAGTGCGGGCGCACCCGGTAGTAGACGACCTCGCGCTCCCAGTCGAAGGCATCGGCGCCGTAGAAGTCCTTGAAGTAGGCGAGCAGGTCCGGCCAGTCCGCTGCCGGTTCGCCGTGTTCGGGGTTGAGGATCTCGGCTGTGCCGTGGGTGAACACGCCCAGGTCCTCGCCGCGCAGATGGGCGGCGCTGACGGCGGGGCGGGCGGCGAGATGGCGGGCCTTGGCGGCCGTGCGCGCCGTGCCGAAGTGCCACTGTCCGTGCAGGAAGTGCCCGTCCACGCCGCTGATCCGGGGCTCACCCTTCGCGGTGACCGTCGACAGGGCGAGCGTGCACATCCCGGTCAACACCTGGGTGAGCTGGGTCGCGCTCAGGGTGCGCGCGCTGTTGATGATCGAACGGAGATGCCGCGTCGACCGGGGAAGCGACGTGTCGAGCAGGGCTTGGAGTTCGCTGAGTTCTTCCTGCGTTTCGCGCATCGGGTCACTGTAACCACGGCCACCGACGGCGATGCCGGGCGCGGACCCGCGCTAGCGCCGGAACAGCGCCGTCCACAGGAACGGCTCGCCGTACCGTGCGGACTCGGCCGGTTCGTCGTTCATGCGGCGCACCTCGATCTCGGTCAGCTCCGCGAAGATGCCGCGCAGCGCCTCGGCGGTGTACGCCAGCCCGCCGTGCAGCCGCCCGTGGCGGTACAGCTCGACGTCGGACTCCTCCGAGCCCATACCGCCCGCCGCGAAGCAGCTCAGGCCGAAGTGACCGCCCGGGGCCAGGCTCCGGTCCAGCAGCCGCAGGTAGCTGACGCGCCGGTGCGGCGGCAGGTGATGGAAGCAGCCCGAGTCGTAGATCAGGTCGTACGGCCCGGCGAGTTCCGTGTCCGCGAGCGCGAACGCGTCGCCGCACAGGAACCGGACGTCGGCCGATGCCTCCCGGGCCCGCTCCTGCGCCCAGGCGAGCGCGGCCGGGGACAGGTCGACCGCGTCGACCTGGAAGCCCATGGCGGCCAGGTGCAGGGCGTTGCGGCCCGGCCCGCAGCCCAGGTCGAGGGCCCGGCCGGGGGTGATCAGCCCGCGCTCCAGGTACGAGGCCAGGTTCTCGTCCGGTGTGGCGGCGAAGAACGGCACCTCGCGGGAGCGGTCCGCGTAGAAGCCGTCCCACCAGGCCGCGCCGTCGGCGGTCCAGCGGTCGGCGTCGGGGGCGAACAGGGTGTCCATCAGTCGCAGCACGTCGTCGACGGTGCGGATGTCGCGTTGCACGGGCTTCTCCTCGGATCAGGTGGGCAGGGGTGCGCTGAAGACCTCGGTGTAGTGGTTGCTGACGGGATGGTCGCTGCGCATGAGCACCAGGGCGGGCGCGGGCCAGACCGGTCCGGCGTACGCGCCGAGCCGTTGCATGATCTCGCTCAGCTCGTCGGGGGCGAGCCGGTCGCCGGGCCGGGCCAGGGTCAGGTGCGGCTGGTAGGGGCGCGGGTCGAAGGGGATGCGCGCGGCGGTCAGCGCGGCGCGCAGCCGGGCGGCGAGATCGTGCAGGACGTCGAGGTCGCCCTGCAGCCCGGCCCAGATCGCGGCCGCGCGCCCGTTGTCGAAACGCCCGCCGCCGGACAGCCGCAGTCGCGGGGCACGCGGGGCCGCCGCGACGGCCTCGCTCATCGCCACGGTCGCCGCGCCGAGCTGTGTGGGATCGAGTTCGCCGAGGAAGGCGACGGTGACGTGCCACTGCTCCGGCGGCACCGGGCGCAGGGACAGGCCGCCGGGATGCGGGCGGGTGAAGGCGAGGCGGGAGACCAGCCCGGCCAGGTCGGTGATCGCCGGGGCGGGCGGGTAGACCGCGATGAACAGACGCTGTGTGGACGGTGGCACGGCAGACCACGCTAGCGTGCCGCGGCCGTCTCCGTGGGACACGGTACGAGCTGGGCGGATGACCGTTCGACCGAGGGCGGGTGACGTTCGGCGGGCGCGGGTGTCGGATCCTTCGTGGACAATCACGGACGCCGCAGTTCGATCACGGGGCGGCTTCATCATGCGAATCGCGGCTACGGTTCGCGTACCCCTCAAGGACGTCATGTTGACAACAGCAGCGAGACGACTGGGCGTGCTCACGCTCACGCTCGCCATCGGCGCGCTCGGCCTGGCCGCACCGGCCCAGGCTCTGGACAACGGGACCATCGCCGGGCAGCTCACGGACGGCGGGCAGCCGGTCTCCGGCGCGCGGGTCCAGGCCTCGTCGGTGAACGGCCGGCACTGGCTCGACGCCACCACCGACGGGACCGGCCACTACGAGATCACCGACGTGCCGGGCGGTGACTACCGGGTCTACTTCGACCCGGACGGCCGCCCCGGCCAGTACGCCTACGGACAGGTGGACTACAGCGCCGCGACGCTGATCGCGGTGCCCGCCGGCGGCCAGGTGACGGTCGACGACCAGTTGCTACCCACCGGCATCATCAGCGGCACCTTCCGGGACCGGGCGGGCAACGGCATGTCGGTGGCCGTGCAGGCCGACCCGAACGGTCCGGGCACCGGTGGGTCCACGCAGGCCGACCAGGACGGCCACTACGCGCTGCGCCTGCTGCCGGGTTCCTACCGGATCACGTTCGAGGTCTCGCCGGGCAACTACCAGTACGCGCCCGGCAAGATCGGCCACGCGTCCGCGACCGTCTACCCGCTGGCGGGCGGGCAGACCGTGACCGTCGACGACCAGTTGCTGCCCACCGGCTCGATCGAGGGCCGCTTCGTCGACCGCGACGGCGCGGGCATCGAAGGGTTGCAGGTCTCGGCGTCGAGCGAGTCCGGCCCGTCCTACTTCACGACCACCGACGGCGCCGGCGACTACCGCATGGACCAGGTCTTCGTGACCGGCGACTACAGGGTCAGCTTCAACAGCTGGGACCGGCCCATCTCGCAGTACGCCTACGGCACGATCGAGCGGGACGAGGCGGACCTGTTCGCGGTCACCGCGGACACCGCCACGCGGGTCGACGACACGCTGCTGCCGACTGGATCGGTGCACGTCACCGTGACGAACGCGGTCACCGGCGCACCCGTGCCCGCGTTCACCGCCCAGGTCGGCATGATCTCGGCGGCGGGGACCGACGGCTCGGCGACCGCCGCGGGAGTCACCGTCGGCCGCCAGCACTACGTCGTGTCCGCCGACGGCTACGTCTCCTCGGACGCGGCCTACGTGACGGTCACCGACGGCGCGACCCTGGAGGTCGCCGTGGCGATCTACCCTGTCGCGATGATCACCGCCACGGTCGTCGACGCCGCGACCGGTGCGCCGGTCGAGGGCTTCTGCGTGCAGGCGATCACGCCGACGGCGCTGGACCTCGGCTACAACTGCCCGCAGAGCGACGCCGACGGCAAGGTGGTCATCGACTGGCTGCGCGGCGGCGACTACCAGCTGTTCGCGTACGGGCTCACCCACGTCGCGAACCGCTCGCCGTACGGGGCGCAGTGGGTCACCGCCGACGGCGGGACCGGCACCCAGACCCTGGCCACGGTGATCACGGCCGTGCCGGGGCAGACCGTCGCGGGGCCGCTGATCAAGCTGGACCGCCGGGGTACCGTCAAGGGCACCATCCGGGCCGCCGACGGCACCCCCGCCAAGCAGGCGTACGCCAGCTTCGGCAACTTCCACTACCACAGCGGTGACGGCAGCATCACGTTCCCGGCCGCCGCCGACGGCACCTACACGGTCGACTTCCTCGGGCCGTACAGCTGGCCGCTGCACTTCTACGCCGCGGACCACGCCCCGCAGTGGAGCGGCAACTCCGGTGGCCGCTCCGGCGCGACCAAGGTCAAGGTGAGGGCGAACAAGACGGTCACCTACGACATCCAGCTGGTCAAGGGCACCAAGGTCACGGTCACCGCACCGGCGACCGGCTGGTTCGTCGCGTACCACGCGGCGACCGGTGAGACCAGCGGCCGCTGCCAGAGCGGGTCGGCGACGACCTGCGAGATGCTGGTGCTCGGCGCGCAGAAGGTGCGTTTCAAGGTCTGGAGCGGCGAGGACTTCTGGTACGGCGGAGCCGACTTCGCCACCGCCACGTCCGTGAACATCCCTGCCACGGGCACGAAGACGGTCACCATCACCCGGTGACGGCCTGCCGGGGCGGGTCCGCCCGCCCCGGCACCGCCCGTGCCCCGCTCAGCTGAGTTCGGTGTCGGGCACCTCGCGCAGGTACGAGGCGACCTTCTTGTTGTGCGACCGGGCCTGCGCGGCCCGCTGGGTGACCGTGGTGCCCTCCTCGACCGACGGGTCGAGCCGGACGGAGCTGCGCACCTCAGACATGTTCCGGTAGGTCTCGGGCGGCAGCGTCCGCGCGAGCTTCAGCACGTCACCGTCGCTGGTGTATTCGATGACGTGTGCGAAGATTGCGTGCTTATCCGCCGGAAAGTCGATGTCGCGTAATGCTTGCTGCATCTGCAGCCAGGTTTGGTTCTCCATGATTCGACTCTGAGCCGTCGCCGCGCCGGATAGGGCCGGTTCGGGAAAACGAGGGCCGCTGTGGACCGGCGCGGCACGGGCTGCCCCGCCCGCGGCGAAAAGCCGCAGCTCAGCCCACGGTCGCGGCGGGCACCGGAGCGGAGCGGCGGCGGGCGGCGCTCGCCAGGCGCAGCACGGCCGCGACGACGGCCAGCGCCACCGTCAGCGCCCCCGAGGCCAGCAGCGTGCCGCCCGGTCCGAGCCAGGTGACCAGCGGTCCGCCGAACGCGGCCCCGATCGGGGCGGCAGCCACCGTGATCGAGCCGCGGGCGGCGAGCACCGCGGGCAGGTCGGCCGGGTCGGCCGCGGACTGGAACAGGGTGATGTTGAAAGCGGGGAACGGCCCGTAGATGACACCCCCGGCGGCCAACCCGACCAGGGTGATCCAGGTCGAGGTGGTGAGGCCGAACGGCAGCAGCGCCGCACCCCAGCCCGCGATGACCGCGATGGCGAACGGCCACGGCGACACCCGGCGCAGCGCGCCCGCGAGCAGGCCGCCGAGCAGCGCGCCGACCCCGAAGACGGCCCAGTACACGCCGAGGAAGCCGGCCGAGCGGCCGAGCGTGTCGACGACGAACAGTGGCAGCGCGACCTCGACGGGCCCGTACAGGAAGAAGAAGACCGCGGTGAGCGCGAGCAGGCCCAGCAGTTCGGGCCGCCTGGCCAGCAGCCGGAAGCCGCTGGTCGGCACCGTGGGCTCGGCCGGGACGGCGGTGACCGGGATACCGCGCAGCTGCGCGGCCAGCACGAGGTAGGTCAGCGCGTCGACGGCCAGCGCGACCCCGGGGCTGGTGGCCGCGACCAGCAGCCCGGCCAGCGGCGGGCCGACGATGATGGCGGTGGTCTGGCTGGTGCCGAGCAGGGTGTTGGCGGGCAGCCGGTGCTCGGCCGGCACGAGCCTGCTGACCAGTGTGTAGGTGCCCGCCGAGCCCCACGCGACGAGCAGCGACGAGACCGCCAGCAGGGCGACGTACCCGGCGGGGGAGAGCCGCCCGAGCAGGTGCAGCACGGCGGCCGTGCCCAGGCCGCCCGCCCGCAGCAGCGCGTTCGCGGTGACCAGGGTGCGCGCGTCGAGCCGGCGCAGCCACGGGGCCAGCGCCAACGCGCCGAGCGCGGCGGGCAGCGTGTACGCGGCGACGGCCGCCCCCACCACCAGCGCCGTGTGCTCCGGCGCGGCGATGGCGATGGCGAGCAGGGTGATGGCGACGACGCTGAGGCCGTCGCCGAGGTAGGAGACGGTCTCGCCCGACAGCAGGCGGCGGAACCCCGGCACCCGCAGCACGTCCCGATAGGCGGCCGGGACCAGGCGATTCGTCAGCTGCATCGGTGTAGCGTGCCACCTCAACCAGGCTTGAGGTCAAGCCGGAGGACCCGGTCGACGAACCCGGCGGCGCGGCGAACCCGGTGGTCCGGCGAACTCCGCGCCCGGCGCGCCGTGCGTTGGGCCGCGGAGTTCGCCGGAACCGTTCATGAGCGCCATGACTCGTCCCGTTGACCGCCGCCCCACGTCCGGGAGAGTGCCATGAGCGTTTCGCCGAGGTTTTCCGCCGCCACCGCCGTCCTGGCCGCCTGTGCCGTGCTGACCGCAGGCTGCACGGAGCAGGAGTCGTCGTCGGCCGTGCCGAGCCCGTCGGCTGCCCCGTCCCTCGCGCCGGGCTGTTCGGCCGGCGAGATCGTCGACGGTCCGCTGCCGGAGTGGGCGCGCGGGGGGTTCAGCGGCGACGCACACGCCAGGCACGTGCTGGGCACGCAGGGCCAGCTCGCGGCGGTGCTGTTCGGGCATCCGCTGACGGTCGACCGCAAGGACGGCGTGAGCAACAAGATCCTGTGGGTGGCCCGGGAGAAGTACGAGACGGGCACCTTGACGATCACGGCACGGCGCGAGGGCACGGGTGAGCCGGTGCTCCGCGAGGTCGCGGGCGGGCCGGGTCCGTCCATCATCGACCTGCCGCAGCCGGGCTGCTGGCGGCTGGACCTGGCCTGGCCCGGCCACACCGACACGATGGACCTCGTCTACGCGGGTTGACCCATCCATCGACGACGATGGCGTACGCGACACCTACCGCCGCCGGAAGCTGCGGGTTATGGTGCACCAATGACGGACGGGAGCGCTTCCACGCCGCACCGCACCGGGCCTGCCACGCTAGCCGAGGTGGCCCGCGCGGCCGGGGTCTCCATCGCGACCGCCTCCCGCGTGCTCAACAACTCCAGCCAGGTCAGCGCCGAGGCCTACCAGCGCGTCTGCGACGCCGCGAGCCGCCTGGGCTACCGTCGCCGCCGTGCCGCCTGGGGCCGCACGTCGGCCGGGGCGCGGGCCGTCGCCGCCGTCGTGCACGCCGGGCACCGGCTGGTCTTCACCGAACCGTTCTTCGCGCGCTTCCTCGGCGCGGTCGAGACCGAGCTGGCCCGCTACGACCTGCCGCTGCTGGTGACCAACGTATCCGGCACACTCGCCGAGACCGTCGGGCGTTACCTGCGGGCCGGCAACGTGGCCGGGGTGATCATCGTGTCCGACCACGGCCCGCTGCCGCTGTCCGGTTCGCTGGCCGCGCTCGGGCTGCCGATCACCGTGGTCGGCCGCCCGCTGCACCCGTACCAGCTGCCCTATGTGGACGCCGACAACAGGGGCGGGGCGCGTGCGGCGGTGGAACACCTGCTGGGCAGGGGTTACCGGTCGATCGGCCACATCGCCGCGCCGCCGGACACCGGGCCGGGCGCGGACCGGCTGGCTGGATACCGCGAGGCCCTGCACGCCTGCGGGCTCACCGACCAGCCCGTCGCGTACGGCGACTGGAGCCAGGCGTCGGCGGCGCACGCCATGCAGCGGCTGCTCGACCAGCGCCCGCAGCTCGACGCCGTGTTCGCCGCCTCCGACGTGATGGCCGCGGGCGCGGTGCGCTACCTGCGCAAAGCCGGCCGGCGTATCCCCGACGACGTCGCCGTGGTCGGCTTCGACGACCACGCCCTGGCCGCCCAGGTACGCCCCGCGCTGACCACGGTGCGCCAGCCCGTCGAGCTGATGGGCACGACCGCCGTGCAGGGCCTGCTGGCTACCGCCGCCGGTGACCCACCGCGCGAACACGCCACGATCCTGCCCACCGAACTCGTCATCCGCGACTCCGCCTGACCAGGCACGCTCTCCGCGCGTCCACGTCCCGCCGCGCGGGTCGTCAGTCGTGGACGGCCATGTGCAGGCGGACGGTGGTCGCGCCGGGGCGGGCGTGCAGGCGTACCAGGTCGCAGTGCAGGTGGGCGGCCAGCAGGGCGGGCGCGGCGGGCGGGAGCGGGTCGGCGAACTGGCCCGCGTCGCGCAGCTGGCACACCACCAGGTCGCGCTCCGGCCAGACGCTCACCGCGCCCGGGGCGCCGGTGCGGGTCAGGGTGCCGGTGGCCAGGTCCGACACGATGTCGGCGAGGGTGTCGCGCCGGTCCGGCTTGAGCCCGGCGGTCGTCGCGTGGCCGGTCACGAACGCGCGCAGCCCGGCCAGGTCGTGTACGGCGTCGTACCGCATCGTCGCGGCGTGGGGCGGGGGAGCGGGGAGCGGCGGATGGCAGGACAGCGCGGTCTGGCGCGGGTCGGCGTAGGCGGGACTCGGCCGGCGCTCGCCGCGCAGCAGCAGCTCAGGATGGGTGCGCAGGGCGTCGGAGACCATGTGCGGGTCCAGATTGGCCGCGTCGCACGGGCACAGCACCGCCGTGTCGCGGTCGGTGAAAGCGAGGTTGACCAGCGCCTCGTGGGCCACGCAGGCCGGATACTCCATGAGGCCGCGGCCCGGCCACAGCGGCTCGGCGACGATCGCCGTGCGGCGGCCCGGGAAGCCGTCGGCGAAGGCCAGCAGCACGCCCGGCAGGATCCGGCCCGGGTTGCGGCCCGCGACGGTCAGGTCGGTGAAACGCACCCGCGCGGCGTGCGAGCCGAGGCAGTCACGCAGGATCTCCAGCTTCGCGCTGGGCACGGCGACCAGCACCGGCTGCCCGGCGGCGAGAGCGGTGTGGATGAAGGCCAGGGTGCCGCTGACGTACTCGGCGACTCCGCGGTAGGGGAAGCCGACGTGCTCGCGCGGTGCCGGTGTGGACATGCCTCACGCGGCCGGGAGCGGTGGTGCGGTGGACCGGCCCGGCGCGGGCACGATCCAGTCGGGCACCTGTTGCCATGCCATAGCGGGGGCGTTACCCCACCCCGGAAGGCGCTAAACACGCACTGCCGGAAAAAGATTCAGAAGCTGTGGCGTACGCCCGCAAAAGGCGGACCGCCGACGTCGCTCTCACGACGTCGGCGGCCGTGCCGCTGCCGGCGGGGCCCAAGTTTCCGCCCCAGCGGCACTTCCTACAGACCCGCCGCGACCGGTGCGCCCGGGGCGGCGGGGTTCTCGCAGGCCGGGTCGGACCCGGTCGGCGCGAGGACGGCCCCGATCCTGAGCACCCACGCGGATGCGGGACCGTCCCCGGTAGCGGTCAGCTCAACGGCGGGTACGCGTTCGCCATCAGCTGCTGGAACTGAGCGGAGAACCAGTGGCCCGACACGGGTGCGTTCGGCAGCGCGCCGGACATGTTGTTGCCGTTACGGGCGTTGCCCGGGTAGGTCGGGTCGCACATCCGGTCGAAGCCCTTGCCCTCCTCGTTCGGGATCAGGCTGCTGGAACCGTCGGACTCGCCCGGCGGCTTGATCCAGACGTACGCGTCGATGCCCGTCGCGGGCGCGGCCCGCGGGCGCTCGCCGAGTCCGGCTCCGGCCTGGTTGCACCAGTTGCCCTTGTGGATGCGGCGGTCGATGCGCGACTGGTTGACGAACGTGTTCGGGTCCGTCGACGTGCTCGCCGCCGTGGGCCGGGTGGCCTGCGTCGGCTGGCAGGGCGTCCGCACGCAGCTGCCCCAGCCGTTGCGGGACGTGTCGATCAGCATGCCGATGCTCGACGAGAAGCCCGCCTGCACCAGCCGCGAACGGAACGCCTGCGCGAAAGTCAGCTCGTCGTTGTACCGGTTCCAGTCGATCCAGCTCGTCTGGCGCAGCTGCTCGGTGATCGTGCCGACGTACGGCTCGGTCAGCGCCGACGTGTTGGCGGTGTTGGCGATGAAGCCGTGCACGTTGGCGGCGGTGCTGCCGGACGCGGTCGCGGCCGAGAACATCATGTTCGCGCTCGACCCGAAGTTGTCGTCCCAGCCGAGCCAGCCGTGGTGGCCCGCGTCGATGTAGTTGTAGACGTTCGGGACCGCGCCGAGCTTGTTCAGCGCGTACCCGACGCCGTCGACGTAACCGCGGTTGGCGAGCATGGTGTCGCACATCGCGGTCGCGGTCGGGCGGCCGCTGACGTTGGTCACCAGGTTCGGCAGCGAGTCGATCTCGATGATCGCCACGATGCGCAGGTTCGCGTACGCCGGGCGGGCCAGGATCGCCGCCATCGGGTCGATGTACTCCGACTTGTAGCGGGGCAGCTCGGTCGGGCCCAGCTCGCCGTTGGACGCCAGCGCGGCACAGTCACGGCCGGGCAGGTTGTAGACGACGATCTGGATCACCATCGGCGCGGAGCCGTTGGCCGCGTCCTGGATGACCGCCTGGTCGAGGTGGTCGGCCAGGCCCATGGTGCCCGTGGTCGGGCTGCCGTTGCCGGTCAGTGCGCTGATCCGGTCGAACCACACACCGGTCGGCTGGTTGGCGATCCGGCTGCCGCCGGGCTCGGCCAGCGCGTTCGCCCGCCACTGCGGGTTCACGTAGACGCCCGCGCCCGAGTACGGGTTGTCGGCTCGCGGGCCGACCGGGCCGCCGTCGTTGTCGGCCTCGGTCGCGGTGACCGTGACCGAGGTCAGGCCGCTGGAAGCGACCGTGATCGGGCGGGTGCCCGCGGTGGTGTCGGAGTCCTCGGCGGCAGCCAGGGTCACCGTCTGCGCGGTGCTCCAGTTGCTCGTCGTGAACGTCAGGCTCGCGCCCGACGACACCGTGATGCTGGTGTCACCGGAACCAGCGGTGTTGGTGACCGTCACGTTGCCGCTCGGCTGCGCGGCCAGGCGCACCGCGTACGACGCGGTCCCGCCCTCCGGCACGCTGACCGCCGTCGACGAGACGACCAGCGACTGGGTCGTGGTGCTGTCGTTGTCGGCCTCGGTCGCGTTCACCGTCACCGAGCTGAGCCCGGACGCCGCCACCGTGAACGGCCGGGTGCCGTTGGCGGTGTCGGAGTCCTCGGCCGCGGCCAGGGTCACGTTCTGGTTGGTGTTCCAGTTGCTCGTCGTGAACGTCAGGCTGGAGCCCGAGGACACGGTGAGGTTGGTGTCACCGGAACCGGCCGTCGTGGCGACCGTGACGTTGCCGCTGGGCTGGGCCGACAGGCGTACGGCGTAGGTGGCGGTGCCGCCCTCGGGCACGCTCACCGACGTCGGCGACACGACCAGGCTCACCGTCGGGGTGGTGCCACCGCAGGAGACGCCGTTGACCGCAAAGTTCGACGGGTTGGTGTTGGTGCCGCTGTAGGAGGCGTTGAAGCCGAGGCCCGTCGACGCGCCCGTGCCCAGGCTGCCGTTGTAGGACAGGCTGGTGGCGGTGACGTTCTGGCCGGACTGGGCGTAGTTGGCCGACCAGCCCTGGATGCCGCCCTGGTTGCCGGGCCAGGTCCAGGTCAGCGACCAGCTGGTCAGCGGGTCGCCGGTGTTGGTGAGGTTCAGGTTGGCGCCGAAGCCGCTGCCGTTGTCCCAGGCCTTGGTGTAGGTCACCTGGCAGGACACGGCGGCGTGCGCGGGCGTGGCCACGGCGACCAGCCCCGTGGCGGCCAGCGCGCTCGCGCCGAGCAGCGCCGTCAATCGGCGTCGCAGGGTGGATCTGATCGGAATTCTCACTGGGTACTCCTTGAGCCGGGCCGGACCGGTCCGTCTTGCCTGGGGAACCGGTACGGGCCTGCGCAGGGATCAGCGGCCACCGGGCGGGCGGCGCGGATCGCGCGCAGGAAGGAAGGGACAGCCCGGACAGGCTGTGACGGCGGTGCGGCGGCACCTCCCGGCGAGCCGGGGCCCTCGGTGCCGTGTCGCGCGCGTGGCTCCCTGTGCGCGTGAGGGAAGTTTCACACCGTCGTGACAGGACCGCAATGCATGTCGGGGGAAGTGGCACAAAGTCGGGGCGTACAACTAAGACGTATGATGAACTGGCCTGATCTTCGCGCAGGCGTGCCGGATCAGCGCCGGGGTCAGGGCAGGTCGGGGATCGGGGCGTGGGCGCGCACCAGCGTGTCGACGGCGTGGCGTACGCCCTCGTCGGTGGTGACCTCGCGCCGCACCCGCTCCGCGCGGTCCACGGTGAGCCCGTCCGCGACCAGGGTCCGGGTCAGCTCCTCGGGAGTCCAGAGCAGGTCGGGGTCCTGCGGGCCGCCGGTGCCGCCGGTGAGGTTGGCCCGGTCGTGGCCGATCGCGAACAGCGTGCCGCCGGGCGCGACCGCCCGCGCGGCCAGCGCCCACACCTGCGCCATCTGATCCGGCGGCAGCTGGAGGTAGGCGATCAGGACCAGGTCGAACCCCTCCGCCGGAGGCTGGTACGCCAGCACGTCGCCGACCACCCAGTCCACGTCGAGGCCGTCCTGCCCGGCCCGCTGGCGTCCCTTGTCGACCGCCACCCGCGCGTAGTCGATCGCGGTGACCTGCCAGCCCCTGCCCGCCAGCCACAGCGCGTTGCGCCCCTCGCCCGACGCGAGGTCCAGCGCCCGGCCCGGCGGCAGACCGTCCAGCTCCGCCGCCGCGAAACGGTTGGGCTCGGCGCTCCACACCAGCTCGGCGGCGGTGTAGCGGCGGTTCCAGTCCTCGGCGTCCATCGCCGCCGACCCTACCGCCCCACCCCGCCCCACCGGGGCACGATCGCCGGACCCACCCGCCGGTCAGTCGGAGGCGGTGGAGCCGCGGCCGTCGAGGAGCGGAGTGGCGGGGTTCCAGGTGGTGCCGTCGCGGGTGTCGCGGCGGCGGCGGGCCAGGCCGGACAGCGCCTCCAGGACGACACGGTTGGCGAGCATCGCGGTGATCTCGGCGTGGTCGTACGGCGGGGACACCTCGACGACGTCGATGCCCGCCACGGGCAGCGTGCGGCAGATGCGCGACACCGCGTCGAGCAGTTGCCGGGCGGTGAGGCCGCCGGGTTCGGGCGTGCCGGTGCCCGGAGCGTGCGCCGGGTCGCACACGTCGATGTCGACGGACAGGAACACCGCCGTGCAGCCGTCCAGCGCGATCGTCAGCGCCTCGTCGAGCACCGCGTCCAGTCCCCGGGCCCCGATCTCGCCCATGTGGTACGAACGCATGCCCTGGTCCGCCATCCAGTCCAGGGTCGGCGGCTCGGGCCAGTAGCCGCGCAGGCCGAGCTGCAGGAAGCGGTCGCCGCGCACCGCGCCGGACTCGATCAGCCGTCGCATGGGCTGGCCGTGGCCGTAGAGCGAGCCGAACGTGATGTCGCCGGTGTCGGCGTGCGCGTCGAAGTGGATCACCGAGACGTTGCCGTAGCCGTACCTCCGGGCCACGCCGGTGACGTCCGGCCAGGTGATGGTGTGGTCGCCGCCCAGGATCAGCGGGATCACCCCGTGCCCGGCGAGGAAGGCGACGGCGTCCTCGATGCTCTGGCAGCTGCGCTGCACCTCGCCGCTGTAGAGCTCCAGGTCGCCCGCGTCACGTACGGCGAGGTCCGGCCCGAGCGGGTCGACGCGCAGCGCGAGGTGCGGCCGGGAGCCGTCGTGCGGCAGGTAGTCGGTGCCCCGGATGGCGCTGGGTCCGAACCGGGTGCCGGTGCGGTGCGAGGTGCCGCCGTCGAACGGCGCGCCCAGGATCACCACGTCGGCGTCGGCGTACGTCTCCGGATCGGCCCAGTCGCAGCGGGGCACCCCGAGGAACGTGAAGTCGGGGCCGTACTGCGCACCGTGGCGGGTCACGCCTCCATTCTCACCGGACGGCCGCGCCTGCGGCCAATCCTCCTGAAACGTCCCCGTATTCGCCGATGAGCCGTGATGCTGTGCTTCAGGGTGTGTCACCGGTGGTGTGCCGTCGAGGTGGAGGAGCGGTGCGATGACAGCGACGGCAGCGGGCTTCGACCCGGTCCCCTCCTGGACCCGTGTTCCCGACGTCGCCGTGGTCGCGGTCGAGGACCTCGACGCCGGCAACGCGCCGCTGGGCGTGCCGGTCGCGACCTCGGGCGCGGTGCCGCCGGTGCTGGGCGTCGACCGGGGCGACCTGGCCGAGGCCGAGTTCACCGGGCAGCTCGGGCAGGTGCTGGCCCTGCCGCAGCCGGGCGCGGGCGCGCTGGTCGCGGTCGGGGTCGGCGACCCGGCGGAGCTCGACGGCGACCGGCTGCGCGACGCGGCCGCCGCGTACGCCGTCGCGACCGGTGCCGGGGGACGCCTCGTGCTGATGCTGGACGCGCTGCCGGCAGTGCCGCCCGAGATCGCCGGACAGGCCGCGGTCGAGGGGGCGCTGCTCGCCCGGTACCGCTTCGAAGAGCTGAAGAAGCACGGCACCCCGCCGGTCGTCGCGCTGACCCTGGTCGCCGCGGAGGGTGACGTGCAGGCGATGCAGCGCGGGGCGCGGCGCGGGCTCGCGTACGCCAGAGCCGCCGCGCTGGCCCGTGACCTGGCCAACTCCCCGCCGAGCCGGCTCACCGCGGAGCGGCTGGGCGGGGTGGCCGCGCAGCTCGGCGCGGACAGCGGGCTGTCGGTCGAGGTGTATGACCGGGACGCGCTCATCGAACTGGGCTGCGGCGGCCTGCTCGGGGTGAACGCGGGCAGCGCCGACGAACCGCGCATGATCAAACTGCGCTACCGTCCCGGCGACGATCCCGACGTGCCCCGGTTGACGCTGGTCGGCAAGGGCATCATGTACGACTCCGGCGGCATCAGCCTCAAGCCCGCCGACGCGGTCCACTCGACCATGAAGAACGACATGTCCGGCGCGGGCGCGATCCTCGCCGCGATGACCATGCTGCGCGAGCTGGACTGCCCGGTCGCGGTCACCGGCTACCTGATGTGCACCGACAACATGCCCTCGGGCACCGCGCTCAAGCTCGGCGACGTGCTCACCATCCGGGGCGGCACCACGGTCGAGGTGGTCAACGCCGACGCCGAGGGCCGCCTGGTGATGGCCGACGCGCTGGTGCTGGCCACCGAGGAGCCCGTGGACGCCATCGTGGACATCGCCACCCTGACCGGGGCGTGCCTGCGCGCGCTCGGCGCGCAGATCGCCGGGGTGTTCGGCAACGACCAGGGTCTGGTCGACCAGGTACGCGCCGCCGCCGCGCGGGTCGACGAGCCGGTCTGGCAACTGCCGATGGCGCGCCGCTACCGCGGTGAGATGGACTCCGACGTCGCCGACCTCAAGAACATGGGCGGTGCGAACGCCGCCGCGATCCACGCCGCGCTGTTCCTGGAGGAGTTCGTCGCGGGCACCCCGTGGGCACACGTCGACATCGCCGGCACCGCCCAGAACGACAAGCCGCGCACCTGGTACCCGCAGGGCTGCACCGGTTTCGGCGCGCGCCTGCTGCTGGACCTCGCGCTGGCCTTCCAGCGACCGCAGCCGGCTCCGCTGGCCGCTAAGGAGCAGGCATGACCGCAGCGACGGTGCCCGCCGGGAAGCGGACGTTCACCCAGCGGATGCTGGACGGGGTCGAGAAGGTCGGCAACAGGGTGCCGCACCCGGTGATGATCTTCCTGATCCTGATCGGGCTCATCATCGTGCTGTCGGCGATCTTCGCCGCGATCGGTGTGCAGGTCACCTATGAGTCGGCCGCGCCCTCGCCGGTCGTCGCGGAGGAGACCTATCCGGGCGGCACCCAGCAGCCGTCGCTGGACATCCCGCCGGAGGAGTTCTACCACCCCGAGGTCAAGACCCACACCGAGACCACCGCGATCAGGAGCCTGCTCACCGCGGACGGCATCCGGTTCATCTTCACCTCTGCGGTCACCAACTTCACCAACTTCGGCGTGGTCGGCGTCATCCTGGTCGCCATGATCGGCGTCGGCCTGGCCGAACGCGCCGGGCTCATCGGCGCGCTGATCCGCAAGCTGGTCGCGGTCGCCCCGCCGTGGTCGCTGACCTTCATCATCGTGCTGGTCGGCATCCTGTCGTCGATCGCCTCCGACGCCGGATACCTGGTGCTCATCCCACTCGGCGCGGTCGCGTTCATGAGCGTCGGGCGGCATCCGCTGGCCGGGCTCGCCGCCGCATTCGGCGCGGTCGGCGGCACGTTCATGGTGAACGTACTGATCACGCCGACCGACGGCATCATCACCGAGATCACCAACGAGGCGGTCGCGCTGGCCGACCCGGCGCGGAAGATCAGCCTCACCGCGAACATGTTCTTCGCCATCGCCTCGACCATCTTCCTGGCGTTCCTGATCACCTTCATCACCGAGAAGATCATCGAGCCGCGCCTCGGTAAGTACACCGGTGCGGTCTCGCACGAGGCCACCGACATCCCCGACGCCGCACCCGTGGAGGGCGACGCCGCCCCGGCCGCGCAGGCCCGCGGGCTGCGCTTCGCCTTCTGGGGCCTGCTCGCCGTGCTCGCGCTGCTCCTGGTGCTGTCGGTCCCGCCCCAACCGTGGGGCATCCTGCGCAACCCGGTCACCGGCAGCCTCGTCGAGGACTCGCCGCTGATGGACAGCCTGATCTTCATCATCATGCTGGTCTTCCTGGTGTGCGGCCTGTGCTACGGCGCGGGCGCGGGCACGCTCAAGGGCAGCGCGGCGGCGATGGACGCGATCACGAAGACGTACGCCGGGCTCGGTGGCCTGATCTTCATGCTGCTGGTGATCGCCCAGTTCATCGCGTACTTCAACTACACCAACATGGCCACCGTCGCCGCCGTGAAGATGGCCGACGGGCTGGAACGGGCCAACATCGGGCCGCTGTGGCTGCTCATCGGCTTCATCCTGGTGGTGCTGCTGCTGGACATCATCATCCCGGGCGTGATCCCGAAGTGGGCCATCTTCGCGCCCATCTTCGTGCCGCTGTTCCTGCGGCTGGGCGTCGCACCGCAGACCGTGCTGGCCGCCTACCGGGTCGCCGACTCGCCGATGAACGTGGTCACCCCGCTGATGGTGTACCTGCCGTTCATCGTGCTGCTGGCGCAGAAGTACAAGAAGGAGGCCGGCGTCGGCACCGTGATCTCCCTGATGATCCCGTACATGCTGGTCATCGCGGTGGCCTGGACGGTCTTCTTCGTGATCTGGTACCTGCTCGGCATCCCGCTCGGACCGGGCGCGCCGGTCGAGCTGGGATAGCCCTCGGCCAGCCAGCGCGGGGTGCCCCGGCGTGCGGCGACGTTCCAGCGCGCCGCGGCCATCCCTCCGGTAGGACGGCGACAGGGCCTGCTACCAGTGCGGATCGCCGGGCTGGCCGGCCAAGTCACCCGGCCGGTGCAGCTCCGCCGGGGGTTCGGCGGCGGCGACCTGCTGCTCACACCAGGCCAAGGCTCGTTCCCGGGTGCCGAACACGTGGTCCGGGTCGTCGAGCACGGCCGCCCCGGCCTCGCCGACGGCGGCGACGGTCAGCCCGCGGCGGCGCAGCGCGGTCAACTCCTCGCGCACCATCGCCGCCGAGGCTCCGTCGACGCGGGTGACCCGGTCCAGGTCCAGCACCACGCCCCCGGCCGAGGGCAGCGGGGCGACGGCGTCGGCCAGCGCGGACAGCAGCCGCTCGGTGGTGGTGAACTCCAGCGGCCCCTGCGCGGTCACCAGCGCCACGGACTCGCCGTGCAGATCGCGGGCGACGGTCGCCGGGGCCGCGCCGGGATGGTGCATCAGGTGCAGGGCGTACCGTTCGGACAGTTCCCGCAGCGCCAGCACCCCGCGCACCGGGTTGCCGACCGGGTCCAGCGGCGGGCTGTACGCCGCGATGCCGAACCGGGCCGGGCTGCACGCGATCAGCGCCCCCGACACCCCGCCCTTGGCGGGCAGGCCGACCCGCAGCAGCCAGTCGCCCGCCGCGTCGTACATGCCGCAGGTGGCCATCACCGCCAGCACCCGCTCAGCGGTCAGCTCCGGGACCACCGGCTCGCCGGTCACCGGGTTCACCCCGCCACCGGCCAGCGTCGCCGCCATCACGGCCAGGTCGGCGGCGGTCACCCGCACCGCGCACTGCCGGAAGTAGTCGTCCACAGCCTGCTCGACGTCACCGGTCAGCGAACCCGCGCCGCGCATCAGGTACGCCAGCGCCCGGTTGCGGTCGCCGGTGCGCGACTCGGAGGCGTACACGGCCTCGTCGACGTCCAGCTGCCGGCCCGCGAACGCGGACAGGCAGGCCAGGATGCGCGCGAAGCGCTCGCCGGGGCTGTCGGCCGGGATCAGTGACGTGGTGACGATCGCACCAGCGTTGATCATCGGGTTGGCCGGGCGGCCGGTGCCAGGCTCCAGGCTGATCGCGTTGAAGCCCTCACCGCTGGGCTCCGCGCCGACGCGGGCGGTGACCGCGTCCAGCCCGAGTTCGGCCAGCGCGAGGGCGTACACGAAAGGCTTCGAAACCGACTGGATGGTGAGCGGGGCCAGCGCGTCACCCGCGCTGTACCGGTGACCGTCCATGCTGACCAGGGCCAGCCCGAAGGCGGCCGGATCGGCGAGCGCCAGCTGCGGGATGTAGTCGGCGACCGCCCCGCCGTCCACGACGGCCAGCCGCGCGTGCAGCTCGGCCAGCGCCCGCGAGACCGCCCCCACCGCCGCCACGGCCCACCACCCGTCGTCCTCGACGCCAGCCTAGGTGAGCCACCACCGCCACCGGTCATGATCGTCGTTTCGGGTCAGAAAGTCTGGCCGGACCACACTTTCTGACCCGAAACAGTGATCATGCCCCCGCCCCACCAGCCTCAACCCGCTCCCACGCCGCGTAGAACAGGTCCGCGACCGGGCGGCCGAGCAGCACCGCGCCCAGCGGCGGCGCGGCGTCCGGAAGCAGGCCCAGCAGTGGGGCCTTCCACGCCTCGACCGGCAGCGCGGGGGCTTTCAGGCTCAGCCACCCGCCCGGCAGGAACACCGTCCGCCCGGCCCGCTCTCGGCGGGCCTCGACGACCAGCCCTGCCGCGAGCAGCGCGGCACGCAGCGGTTTGAGCCGTGCCGTGGTCACGCCCAGCCAGCGGGCCGCGTGGGCGTCCGTCGGATCGGGCAGCGCCAGCAGCTGCAGGTAGTACGCGGCCGCGTCCGGTGCCAGCGCGTGCGCCGCGGCCACCGTCGCCACCAGGCCGGGCGCGGTGTGCCGGGGATCCTGCGGCCACGCACCCGCGGGCAGCGCGTCCGCCTCGGCGAAGGCCGCGACCAGCGCCGGATCGCGCAGCAGCAGGAGGGCGTCGGTGACGCCCCGCTCGCCGAGGGCCAGCGCCGGGTCGTCCGGGGCCGTGATCGCGGCGGGCAGCAGGTGGTAGGCGTGGCCGTCCCGCTCGCCGCTGCACCACACACCGGGCAGCCCGTCGGGCACCAGGCCGGGCCGGTGGTACGTCGTCCCCACGGCCAGCTTCGGGTTCTCCAGCCGCCGCCGCACCAGGTCCAGCGCGCGCGGCAGCGCGGGCCGCAGCGGGTCGCCCGCAGGCAGCCGGTATGCCAGCCAGGCCAGTCCCGCGGCGGCTGCCCTCAGCCAGTCCTCGTCGAACGCTTCGCCGTCGTCCGCATGGGTCACCAGCCCTTCCCACGGGCGCGCCTCGGTCACCCCGTCGGTGCACAGCCAGGTGCGCGGCCGCGGCTCGGCGATCACGCGCAGCACCTCCTGCCCCACCCCGCCGGGGACCACCCGCTTCGCCTCGATCAACAGCTCCTCCGGCAGCGGCGTACGCCGTCCGTACAGCGCGAGCCACCGGGCCGCCAGCGCGTCCACGTCCGGCCCGTGCCGCCACAGGTCGGCCGGGTCGTCCGGGACGGCCGCGTCGAGCAGTGCGAGGCGGTGCCCGTGCGGGATCAGGTGCCACTGCTGCGCGGCGAGGTCCGCCTCGGCCCCGGCCAGACCGACGGTCCTGCGCTGCGCCGTGCTGAGCGAGTGCCTGCTCCAGCCGCCGATCGGCAGCCCGGCGAGCAGCAGCACGGACTCTGCCCGGGTCAGCCCGGTCAGCTCGGCCAGCCGCGCTGCTCCGTCGGCCCGCCACGGCATCGGGCCCTCGCGGTCGAGCAGGTCGGCGGCGGCGTTCAGCCGGTCGGCGTCGCCCCACCCGCCACGTTTGATGTCGGTGCGCACGTCGACGCCCGCGATCGGGGCGAAGACCCCGTCGGCGCAGTGGTCCACGGCGTACCGCAGGAACCGGGGATCGGCCCCGGCCAGGGCGTGCTGGCCGCCGGACAGGAAGACCACGCGGCGGCCGCCCTCGCCGATCTCGGGGACGGTGTGCTCGGCGGTGACCGCGAGTTCCGCGAAGCGGAAACGCGGGTCCGGGGCCGCGAACGGCGAGGCGGCGAACGCTCGCAGCAGTCGGGCCAGCACCGATCGAGCCTCGGGCGTCCCGACGGGAGAGGCGGCGACCATCAGCACCGCGCCGAGCCCCGGCAGCAGCCACGGCCAGGCCGACTCGGCGTTCGGCGGCGGCACGGCCTCGGGCGGGTCGGCGAACACCCGTGACACGGCGGATATCTGGTCCATCACCGCGGTCCGGTGGTCCCTGGAGCCGTAGAAGTAGCGCCCCCGCCACATCACCAGCGCACCCAGCGCCTGGGACAACGCGGTGTCCGACACCTCCGGCTGCGACACGGCGGAGCCCGACCGCGGTCCGGCGGCCGAGGTGCCCGCCGCGCCGGACGTGAAGCCCTCCCCGCCAGGCGAAATGCCCGACGGCAGGTCCCCGCCTGGTGGCGTGCGTTCCCGGTCGTGCGGTGCGCCGCCTGTCGTGGCCGCCAGGACACGGTCCGGTTCGGACGCGGTCGTGGCAGCCTGCTCGGCGTCGACCGTGGCGAGCAGTTCCCGGAGCGCGGCCAGCCGGGTCTCCATCCGCAGCGCGGTGCGTGCGACGGCGCGCAGGGCCCGCAGCAGGGTCGGCTCGGTGACCTCCGGCAGGTGCTTGGCGAACACCTGGTCGACCGCGTAGTCCAGCAGGGCGTTGCCGCGCAGGTCGGCCAGCAGTGCGGCGGCCAGTGGCGTGGTCACCGCGCGCAGCGCCGCCGAGCCTGCCACGTCGCGCGGGCGCAGCGCGTGCCAGTACGGAAACGGCGGGCGGGAGTGGACGGCGACGCATTCCTGCAGCGGCCCGCCGCCGTCGGGCGACCAGACGGTGACGGCGAGATCGTGCGGGTGCGGCCGCTCACCGGCCCGGGTGGTGACCGGGCGCAGCAGCTCGTCGCCGGGCAGCCGCAGCGCACCCACCAGCACCTCACCCGGCACCGTCGGTCGCCAGCGCAGCGTACGGCCGTCGGCGGACCACCCGGCCTGGGTGCCGTCGGGCAGCAGGTGCACCCGCCAGCCGAGCAGGCCTCCCGCGCTGCCGAGCGGCGAACCGGCGAAGGCTTCCGGAGCAGGTCTCAGCCACGACCATTCGGGCAGCAGCCGGGCTTGCTCGGGCGCGCCGTCGGTGAAGAACGCGGGCAGGCTGTGCCGCCCCGGCTCGCCGGTGTGCGGGTCGTACTCCCGCCAGCGTGGCCCGCCGGGCTGCTGCTCGCAGCGCCAGTACGTGACGCCGTCGCTGCTCACCAGGCCCGGGGCCGGCATCGCCGGATCGCCGGGTAGGCACGGGCGGCCACCGCCGGTGACCCCTCCGCCGGGCAGCGGCAGGTACGGCGTGGGCGGCCCACTCTCCCACGCCCGCTCCATCCGCGGGACCGGGAACGTGCGCTCCGGATGGTCGGCCCAGTACGCCCAGCCGTCGCCGTGGTACGAGCTTCCGCTGACCAGCAGCCGTCCGTCCGACTCGTGGCAGGTGATGTCGGCGTGCCAGGCGCCGGACGGCAGGCGCACCCGGTGCTCGGCGGACGCGCCGTCGGGGGAGACGGTCACCACCCGGGTCTGGTCGCTCGCCGCCAGCGTCGGCCAGCTCGGCGACAGGCCGATCCGCTTGAGCGGCACGACGGCGGTCTCGTACGCGGGCCAGCCCAGCTCGTCGACCAGGCCCGCGCGCAGCGAACCGGCCAGCACCTCGGCGGTGTCGATCGCGGCGATCCGGCGCAGCTCGCCGGGTGCGAGCCGGACTCCGGCCGCCGACCACAGCGGGTACAGCTCACGCAGCACGGCCGCCAGCCCGGCGACGGTGACGCCGTCGACCGGCCGCTGCGCGACGCCGTGCCGGAGCGCGGTCAGCAGTCCCGGTGTCGCGGCCAGCACCGCGATCAGGCCCTCCGCCCGGGAGCCCGCCGGGTCGAGTTCCGAGGACTGGTCCAGCAGCCGCCACAGGCCGCGGACGAGGTCGGGCAGCAGATTTGGGTCGGCGGCGATCGCGGCCAGGTCCCGGCGTCCCTCGCCGGACTGGCCGTACCAGCGGGTCACGGGCAGTCCCTCGGATGTCGGCTCGACCGACACCGGCACGCCATGGGCCAGACAGGTGTCGACCAGATTGAGGTCGACCGGGCCGGACCCGTCGGCGGGGCCCGGCCGCAGTGGCCGCCCCGCTGCCCGCAACCGTGGCGCCAGGCGCTCGACCAGGGCGAGCAGCTGCGGGCTGACAGCTCCCACCGCCCACCGGTGCCGGGCCCGGTACCAGGCGAAGCGGTCCAGCCAGCCGGTGATGTCGGCGTCCGGGGCGTCCAGCACGCCGGAGCCGATGATCAGGTCGAGCCACTCCTCGGACACGTCGGCCTGCCAGCCGGGCGGCTCGGGCAGCAGCTCCAGCAGCCGCGCCGCGACGGCCGGGTCGCGGCGGGCCAGCCGCTGCAGCGGCTTGCGGTACGCCGTCCAGAAACCCGCGTCCGCGCGCACCACGGCGGGCAGCATCAGCAGCTCGGCGACGACCGACTCGTCCTCGGCCGCGGCGTCGAGCCCGGCGGCCTTGGCCAGCCGTCGCAGGTCGGCGGCCAGCCCCGGGCCGGGCGGCAGCCCGCCCGCGACGCGACGCACCGCCACCGACCTGACCAGCGAGTACGCCGAGGCGGCCGGCGCCCTGGTGAGCGCGTCGCGCGCGTAGTCCCGCAGCGCCTTCGCGCTCAGCGCGCCCGCCAGCGCGAACTCCAGGTGCGCGTCGCGCAGCCGGGCCTCGTCGACGGTCAGCGCGTAGGTCTGCTCGGCCCGCCGCGCTTCGCCGAAGCAGATCGCGGCCTGGCGCAGGTTCTCCGCTTCGATGAACGACCGTCCGGCCTGTTCCCAGAAGCCGGGCAGGAACTGCGGGACGGTCCCGGCGAGCCGCGCCGCGACGGTCAGGTAGCCGTCGCGGGCGTTGCCCGGCTTCGAGCGGGCCAGCCGGGCCAGCTTCTCCATCTCCTTGACCAGGGCCAGCGCCTGGCGGCCGTGCGCCGGGTCCTGCACCAGTGCCGAGGCGGGGAAGCCCAGCGCACGCACCCGGCCGTGCCCCACCGGCACCGCCCCGGCCCCGGTGAAGCCGAGGAACTCCATGCTCAGGTCCTCGGCCGCGCCGACCGGCTCGCTGACCAGGCGCACCACGGTGCGGCCAGGCAGGGCCGGATGGGCGTACGCCCGCCCGGTCACCGCCGCGACCGCCGGGTCGTCCGGGCTCGGGCCGTCGAGCACCGCGCCCGCGTCGAGCAGATCATCCACAGTGGAAGGGCTGGTCGTCGTCATGCTCCACGCTCCGTCGTACTGGTTCCGGTGCGGCCGACGTGCAGGGCGGCGGCCAGGCGCACACCCTCCGACCAGGTGACGGGCCCGACCTCGTCACCCGGAACGCCCCGGCCGGACGGGTCGGCGAACTGCAGCGGGCCGGTCCACGTCTCGTAGCCGGGGTCGCCGTCGCCGAGCCAGACGCAGGCGTCGACCGCACGGCCGTGCTCGACGATCCGGCAGCGGGCGGTGCCGCCGCGCACCGTGTAGCCGAGCGCCAGCGCACGCGAGCTCGCGTGCCGCAGCTGCGCGTAGTGCGCCGCGTCGTACCCGTGCAGCAGCGCGGCCTGCTCGGCGCGGCCCTCGGGGCGGCGGTGGGCCTCGCGGAACAGCTGCGCGACGCCCTGCCGCACGTCCAGCTCGGCCGCGAACTCGCGCAGCTCGTCGACGTCGTCGAGCAGCACCGGATGCGGGACGGCGTACGGACCGGGGCCGAGCCAGGCCGACTCGCCGTCGAGCCCGACGACTCCCACGCCGCGCGCCGCGTCCACGTCGCGCAGGAACCCGGCGCGGGCCAGGTCCGGCCCGTCTTCGCGGCACGGCGCGACGACCAGGTCGCGCAGGGCCGCCCGCCAGGCCTCGTCGGCCCATACGCGGGCCAGCACGGCGAACGCGACCGGCAGGCCGCGCACCATCCAGCGCTCCACCTCGGCCAGGCACTCCGCCTCGTGGCGGGCCAGCCACTCGCGCAACTGCCGCAGGTCGCGCACGACCGGATCGTCCTTCAACGCGGCGGGCAGGCCCTTGAGGCGTACGCCCGAGGCTTTGCGGGCCACGACCCGCCCGCCGCTCAGCGCCACCTGGTAACCCGTGCCCGCGGGCAGCCAGCCCGGTTCCGTCTCCCCGTTCACGAGGCGGGATTGTGCCATCGCCGCCCGACAAGTTGCTTGAGCAGAAATTCCTGAAGACAGGGATGGCGTCGGACGGCAAAACGAGGTACCTTCGCTTGCAAGCCCGCTTCGACGGTTCCCCCCGTGATCGCCGAAGCGGGCTTCTTCATGCCCGGATCAGGGCAGCACCACGCCGGGGTTGAGTACGCCCGCCGGGTCCACAGCGGACTTCGCGGCCCGCAGCGCCAGCGCGAACGGCTCCGGCCGCTGCCGGGTGTACCAGGGCAGATGGTCGCGCCCCACGGCGTGGTGATGGGTGATGGTGCCGCCATGCGCGGCGATGGCGTCACCGGCCGCCTGCTTGAGCGCGTCCCAGATCGCCACCTCGCCGCCGCGCCGCCCGGCCGCGTACACCGTGAAGTAGGGCGCGGGGCCGTCCGGGTACACGTGGGTGAACCGGCAGGTGACCAGCGCCGGGCTGCCCGTCTCGGCCTCGCCCGCCGACGCGGCGGCTGTCACGACCGCCGCGTGCAGCGCCTCGAACGCGGCCCAGGTGCACGCGGTCTCGAACGTCTCCACCACCACCCCGAGCCGGGCCAGGCCGTCGCGCAGGTACGGCGCGCCGACGAAGGTGTCGCGCCAGCGGCCGGTGGTGTCCCGCGCCGTGTCCTCCTCGGTGCCGCCGTGCTCGCGGCACAGCTGCACGGCCCGCGCGAGCAGCGCGTCGACCGGGTGGTCGGCGGACTCGAAGCCGAGCAGCAGCCTGCTCGACCCGTCGGCGGCCGCCGCGCCGAGCATCGCTTCGAGCGGGTCGAGCAGGCGGCAGTTCGCCGGTCGCAGCCCCGACTGGGCGACCGCCCGGACGGCGTGCACGGCGTCGGCGTACACGCTGAATCGCAGTGCGGTGCCGGCGCGGAACGACGGGCGCTGCTGGACGCGGGCCCAGCCCTCGGTGATGACGCCGAGCGTGCCCTCGGAGCCGAGCCAGAAGCGGTCCGGCGACGGGCCCGCGCCGGAGGCGGGCACCCGCAGCGACTGCGCGACCCCGGCCGGGGTCACCACGCGCATCGACTCGACCAGGTCGTCGATGTGGGTGTACCCGGTGGCGTAGTGCCCGCCGGCGCGGGTGGCCAGCCAGCCGCCGAACGTCGAGAACGCGAAGCTCTGCGGGAAGTGCCGCAGGGTCAGGCCGTACGGGCGCAGCGCGTCTTCCAGGTCGGGGCCGAACGTGCCGCCCCGGATCAGCGCGGCCCGGCTGACCTCGTCGACCTCGACCACGCCGGACAGGCCGGTCAGGTCCAGGGACAGCCACGGGCCGCCGCCGCGATACTCGACGCCGCCGACGACGCTGGTGCCGCCGCCGAACGGCACCACCGGCACCCCCGCGTCCGACGCCCAGTCGAGCACCGCGATCACGGCCGCCTCGTCCTGCGGATACGCGACCAGGTCAGGCGGGTTGTCCAGCACGCCGTGCAGCAGCCGGACCACGTCGCGGTACGCCCGGCCGTACGCGTGGGCCGCCCGGGACCGCGCGTCGTCCCGGCACAGCGCGGCGATCGCCGCCGGTGGCCGCAGCCGCGACGGCGGCAGTTCCGGCACGGCGGGCACCGGGGTCAGCTCGCCGTCCAGCGGCAGGAACGGGCCGACCCGCCGGGCCAGCTTCGCGCAGCCCTCGGCGTCCACCGCCTCGTCCGCCCAGCCCCAGCCCCACCACGACCGCTCCCGGCCGGTTGCTTCACTCATACCGTCTCCGCTCGAATCGTCGCTGCTCAACGTGTCGGATGGACAGGAAGGGCACCTTGTTAACGCATATGCGTCAACAAGGTGCCCTTCCTTCGTCTAACTGGCGAGGATGCGCTCGGCCGTGGGCAGGGCGGCGGCGCGGTGCTCGGGGACCAGGCCCAGCCGGGTACGCCGGTCGAGCAGGTCGTCGACCGTCAGCGCGCCTTCGTGACGTACCGCCCACAGCAGCTCGGCCCCGGTCACCGGGCTGCCCGGCGCGACCGGGACGTGCAGCTCGGGCGGGGCCTGGGCCAGCACCTCGGCAGCCTCGACGCCGTAGCGCGCGGTCAGGCGGGCCGGGGCGGGCACCCGGGCCAGCACCTCGCGCGACGCCGCGCCGGGCAGCGGCAGGTCACGGGTCCGGCACGGCCCGGCGTACACGCCCCGCCGCGCGGCCAGCAGGTCCACGGTGTCCTGCGCCATCCGCCGGTACGTGGTCAGTTTGCCGCCGACCACGGTCACCACGCCGTCGCGGCCCTGCACGACGGCGTGCCGCCGGGAGATGTCGGCCGTCCGCCCGGACCGCGCTCGCGCACCCGCCATCAGCGGCCGCAGGCCCGCGAACGCGCCGAGCACGTCGGTGCGGCGCACCGGTGTCTCCAGGGCCGAGTTGAGCACGTCGAGCAGGAAGTCCACGTCGGACTCGGGCACCTCGGGCACGTCCGGCACGGGGCCGTCCACCGGTTCGTCGGTCAGCCCGACGTACACCAGGCCGTCGGCCTGCGGCAGCACGATCACGAAGCGGGACAGCTCGCCGGGCACCGGGATGGTCAGCCCCGCCCACAGCCCGCCGAGCAGCGCCGACGGCAGCACCAGATGGGTGCCGCGCGACGGCCGGAGAACGATCTCGGGGGCGAGCTGCCCGGCCCAGACCCCGGTCGCGTTGACGACCGCGCGGGCCCGCACCGTGTGCGGTGTCCCGGTGAGCGTGTCCACCACGGCGGCCGTGTCGCCGGTCAGCGCGGTGGCGCGGCAGCGGGTCAGCACCTTCGCGCCCGCCCCGGCCGCCGCGCGGGCCAGCCCGGTCACCAGCCGCGCGTCGTCGCAGAGCTGTCCGTCCCAGGACAGCCGCGCCCCGCGCAGCCCGGCCGGGCGCAGCGCCGGGATCATGCCCCGCGCCTCGGCCGCCGACAGCGAGCGCACCCCGGGCAGGATCGCCCGCCGGGTGCCCGCCGCCGCGCGCAGCAGGTCGCCCGCGCGCAGGCCCGCCCCGGCCAGCCCGACCGTCAGCGGCGCGGTGTACGCGGTGGCCGGTAACACCATCGCCAGCGCCCGGGTCAGGTGCGGGGCGGTGCGGGCCATCAGCGTGCCGCGTTCGACCGCGCTCTCGTACGCCACCCCGACCTCGCCCTTGGCCAGGTAGCGCAGCCCGCCGTGGACCAGTTTGGAACTCCACCGGGATGTGCCGAAGGCCAGGTCGTGCGCGTCGATCGCGGCGACGGAGAGCCCGCGCGTGGCCGCGTCCAGCGCGACCCCGGCCCCGGTCACGCCGAGCCCGACGACCAGCACGTCCACCACTTCGCCGGCCAGTTCGGCGAGCTCGCGCGCCCGGCGCGCCGCGGTGAGAGAGGTGTCCGACACGGTCTCCTCCTTGCGCCGAAGTGACAGCAGATGTAACTCTGTCACACATGGATGCGATGCGGGAAGAGCGGCGCGCGGGCTGGGCGCGCTGGGGCACACCGGAGCACGCGAAGCCGCTGCCCGAAGCCGTGGCGGGACTGCTCAAACAGGTCTTCGAGGTCACGCCGCCGGTTGCCCCGGTCGCCCCGGAGGCCGTCGCCGTGCCGGTGTCCCCGCTGTCCGATCAGGCGTTGGCCGCGCTGGCCGAGGTCGTCGGCGCGGAGCAGGTCAGCACCGGGATCGCCGAGCGGGCCGTGCACGCGACGGGCAAGTCCACGCCCGACCTGTTCCACCAGCGCTCGGGCGAGCTGCCCGCACTGCCGTCCGCCGTCGTCGCCCCGGCCGACCACGACCAGGTGCTCGCGCTCCTCGCCACCTGCGTCGACCACGGGCTGGCGGTGGTCCCCTTCGGCGGCGGCACCTCGGTCGTCGGCGGCCTCACCCCGCAGCTCGGCAAGCCCGCACCGCACCCCATCGGCACTCCGGCGACCGACGGGACCGCGACGGAGCAGGCCGCCGTCGGCGCGTACATCAGCCTCGACCTGCGCCGACTCGACCGGCTGGTCGCGGTCGACCCCGTGTCGCGCACCGCGGTGCTGCAGGCCGGGCTGCCCGCGCCGCGTGCCGACGCGCTGCTGGCCGAGCACGGGTTCACCCTGGGCCACGTCCCGCAGTCGTACGAGTACGCCACCATCGGCGGCTTCGCCGCCACCCGCTCGTCCGGACAGGCCTCGGCGGGCTACGGACGCTTCGACGACATGGTCGTCGGGATGACCGTGGCCACCCCGCGCGGCACGATCGCCACCGGCCGTGCCCCCGCGTCGTCGGCCGGACCCGACCTGCGCCGCCTGTTCCTCGGCTCGGAGGGCGCGTTCGGCGTGATCACCGACGTGACCGTACGGGTCCGCCCGCTCGCCGCCGAACGGCGCTACGAAGGCTGGCGGTTCGCGTCCTTCGCCGACGGTGCCGCGGCGGCGCGGCGGCTGGCCCAGGACGGTCCGCGGCCGACCGTGCTGCGGCTGTCCGACGAGGTCGAGACCATGCTCGGCGCGACCGGCCGGGGACGCGGCGACGGCGGCTGCCTGATGGTCGTCGGCCACGAGGGCGCGTCGGTCGGCCACGCCGCCGCGCAGACCGCCGCGGTGCTGCGCGAATGCGGCGGGCAGGAGCTGGGCACGGAGCCGGGCGAGCAGTGGGCCGCGCACCGGTTCGACGCGCCGTACCTGCGTGACGCGCTGATCGACGCGGGCGCGTTCGCCGAGACGCTGGAGACCGCCGCGTTCTGGTCGGCGCTGCCCGGCCTGTACGAGGCCGTGCGCGAAGCGCTGTTCGCGGCGCTGCCCGTGCCGTCGATGGTGCTGTGCCACGTCTCGCACGTGTACGAGACCGGGGCCTCCCTCTACTTCACCGTCGTCACCGCGTACGCCGACGAGCCGGTGGCGCGCTGGCAGCGGGCCAAGGCGGCGGCCAGCGACGCGATCATCGCGGCGGGCGGGACCATCAGCCACCACCACGGCGTCGGCACCGAGCACCGCGACTGGTTCGCCCAGGAGGTCGGGCCGCTCGGCGTCGACGTGCTGCGCGCCGTCAAACGTGAACTCGACCCGGCCGGGGTGCTGAACCCGGGCATCCTCGTCGAGTCCTGATGGACAGGTCGTTCACGGCCGTGGTCGGACCCGCCGCGCGGCGTGGGCTGGCCCGGCTGATGCCGGTCGCGCAACTGCTGCGCGCGGGCGGGGCGCGGGTGCGCGTCGAGTACACCGGCAGTGTCGGGCAGGCCCGCGAGGTCGCCCGGCGCTGCGCCGTCGACGGTGAGATCGCGCTGGCCGCCGGGGGTGACGGCACGCTGCGCTGCCTCGGCGCGGCACTGGCGGGCACCGGCGGCGTGCTCGGCGTGGTGCCCGCCGGGCGGGGCAACGACCTGGCCCGTCAGCTCGGCCTGCCGAACCGCCCCGAGGACGTCGCGGACCTGCTGCTGCACGGGTTGCCACGACACGTCGACGTGCTCGACGCGGGCGGCGAGACCGTGCTCGGCAGCGTGTACGCCGGGGTCGACGCCGCCGCGAACGAGCGCGCCAACCGTGCCCGGTTCACCCCGGCCGGACTGGTATACCCGCTGGCCGGGGCACGTGCGCTGGTAGGCTGGCGGCCCACGGTCTACCGGCTCACCGTCGACGGCCGTGAACTGTCGACGCGGGCGTACTCGGTGGTGGTGGCCAACTCCGGCTACTACGGCGGCGGCCTGCACGTCGCGCCCGGCGCGGCCGTCGACGACGGCCTGCTCGACGTGGTCGTGCTCGGCGAGGTGTCCAAGTCGCTGTTCCCGCTGATCCTGCGCGAGATGCGCACCGGCACCCACGTACGCCGCCCCCAGGTCACCGTCCTACGTGGCACCACGGTCACCGTCTCCACCGACCGCCCCGTCCCCGCCTACGCCGACGGCGACCCCCTCACCACCCTCGGCACCCTGTCCATCCACGTCCTGCCCGCCGCACTTACCCTCCTCGCCCCACCCTGACCGCCGCGTGGCTACCGGCTCTGCCCGGCGGGGGAGAGGTAGCGGTCGAGGAGCAGGGTCAGTTCCTCGTCGAAGTCGGACGGGGCGTGGCCGTCGGACACCGTGGCCACGGACAGGACGAACGACTGCGCCGTCAGCAGGACCGCGCGGGCCAGCCGGGCCGGGTCCCCGGTGCGGATCGAGCCCTCGGTCTGTCCCGCCGCGATCATCTCGACCAGGAAGCCGAGCATCTCCTCCTGCCCGGCCCCGCGCCGGTCCAGCATGTACGGCAGCAGGATCTCCGGGTCCACTTCCAGGATCTTGCGCAGCAGCGGGTGGGTGCGCAGCGTCGCCGCGGCGGCCACGGACTGGGCCACCAGCCGGGAGCGCAGCGGCCCGTCGGCGGCGGCGGCCTGCCGCGCCGCGTCCACGATCACGCGGTGCCACTCGCGGCTCATCAGGTCGGCGACCAGGCTCTGCACGTCGGGCCAGCGGCGGTACACCGACATTCGGGACACCCCGGCCCGGCGTGCCACGTCCGTCACCGTCGTACGGCGCACCCCGTAGGCCAGCACGCAGTCGCGGGCGGCGTCGAGCACGAGATCGGCCATCCGCCGTCCGCCCGGCTCCTCCTCAGCGTCCACCGGCCCATGTGTACCACGCGCGGCTACCGCGATCCGCCGCGCGGTGTCACAGTGGTACCCGGCCCGCGCGGCAGCGCAGGCCTCCCGCCGTACCCCCTGGGAGCCCGCATGACCACCGAGCCGCAGCCGCCGGTCGACGACACCGTCGCCGAGCCCGCCCCGGAGCCCCGGCCCACGAGGCCCGCCCGCGCCTGGCGCCGCCCGCCGGGGGGAATGCTGGCCGGGTTGCTGATCGCCTTCGTGCTCGGCGGCCTGGTCTGCGGTGGACTCGGTCTGGCGGTCGGCCTGGTGGCGGGGCATCACCACGGCAACCACCGTTTCGACCGCGACGACCGCGACGACCGCGGACCGTGGGGCGGGCTGCGCGATCGCGACGACCGTCCGCGTCCCCAGCGGCTGCGCGACCAGGACCGCCAGCAACGGCTGCAGGACCGGCTGCGCAGGCACGACCTGGACGGTCAGCCGATGCCGTGGCCGTTCCCGCTGAACCCGCCGCCCGGTGGCGGCATGCCGCTGCCCGCGCCCACCGCGCCCGCCGCCCCCGCGTCGCCGACCGTCGCTCCCTGAGCTGCCCGGATCACCGCCTGCGCCGTCCGGGGCCGTTGTCACGGGACGGCGAGCGGTGATCGACGGCGATATCCTGTGTCCCGCCACGGGGTCGGCTCGGCAGGATGGGGATCCACATGGTCAGCACCGCACCCGAACAGGCCGCCACGGCGGCCGGTCCTGACCGGCCGGTGACGTCCTACCGCACCGACCTGGTGACGGTGCTGCTGGGCACCTGGTTCACCATCGGCCTGATGGTCGACGCGTGGGCGCACAACAACGTGCCCGAACTGGAGACGTTCTTCACGCCGTGGCACGCGGTGTTCTACTGGGGATTCATCGTGACCGCGGGCTGGATCCTGTGGACGTGCCGGGCCGCGTTCCGCGGTGGTCGGCTGCCCGACCTGCGGGCCATGCCGGCCGGTTACCCGGCGGCGGTGCTGGCGATCGGCGGGTTCGCCCTGGCAGGCCTCGGTGACATGCTCTGGCACGTGGTTTTCGGGGTCGAGCAGACCATCGACATCCTGTTCAGCCCCACCCATCTGGGCCTGGTCACCGCGATGATGGTCATCGTGACGACGCCGCTGCGCACGGCGTGGGCGCGGCGCACCGACCCGGCGCGCGGGCTGGCGGGGCTGCTCCCGGCGGTGCTGTCCATCGCCCTGGGCGCGACGCTGGTGCTGCTGTTCCTGCAGTACGCCAACGCGCTGGTGTACACCCCGGGCCGGATCATGATGGCGCTGACCAACATCGACGAGCGGCTCAGCTCCGACATGGCGACCTCGATCCTGGTCACCAACCTGGTGCTGATCCTGCCGCTGCTGGCGCTGGCCCGGCGCTGGGCGCTGCCGCCCGGCAGCGTCACCGTGGTGTACGCGGTGATCGGCGCGCTCTGTGCCGCGATCACCGGTGGCGGCAATCTCGAACTCATCGGCGGCCTGCTGGTCGCCGGGGTGCTCACCGACCTGGCCGTGCTGTGGCTGCGCCCCTCGCCTACCCGCCCCCGCGCGCTGTGGGCGGTGGCCGCCCTGGCCGGGCTGTTCACCTGGTCGGTGTACCTGGCGATCGGCGCCCTGTTCACGCCGCAGCTCGTCGACCACGAGGGCGCGGCCGTCACGAGCCAGGCGCTGCCCGAGCTGTACACCGGTATCCCGGTGGTGCAGGCACTCGCCGGGCTGCTGATCGCGGTCGTGCTGACCGCGTCGGCCCGCCCGGCGGCCGTGCCGGAGTAGCGCGCACAGGCAGCGAAAAGGGGCGCCCGATCGGGCGCCCCTTTTCACGTCGAAGATCCTGTCACCAATAATGCCGTCGTCCACCGACGGGACGGCCCACCGCGCCCAGGATCCACAGGATCGCGCCGACGATCAGCAGGATCAGGCCGATCGTCCAGAGAATGCTGATGTGGAGGAAATACCCCAGCAGCAACAGAATCAGGCCTAGAACGAGCACTTCAATCTCCCCACTCGAGGAACATTCCCCAACAGCGATCAGGTACCCGGCACCTGGCGGGCCTAAACCGACGACCACACGGCGCGGTGATCACACAGCGGCGGTCCCGACCGGCTGCTGGGCGAGCTCCTGCGCGAGCTGCCGAGCCACCCGCCCGTGCATCGCGACGGCGCGCAGCCGCAGCAGCGCCACCTGGGTGACGACTTCGGACATCGGGCCGGGCCGGTGCGCCCAGAACGTGCTCAGCAGGGGCTGGGTCAGGTCGGCCAGGGCGCTGGGGTCGTGATCGGGCGGCAGCGCGTCCACGGACTGCCGGGTGACGGCGATGGCCCGGTCCAGGCCCGCCTGCCAGGCCGGTCCGACCCGGCCGGTGCCCGGGTACGCCGGGTCGTTGCGCCAGGCCTGCCAGCGGTCGAGCAGAGTGATCAGCTCGGCGCGCAGGTCCGCCCGCTCCTCATTGCTCGCCGTGATGAGCTGTTCACTGACTGTCATGTCAACAGATCATAGGGTCGCGACGGGCTCGCGGCGGGCACAACACGGGATGTCGCCGAGATGATCAGGATACACCCGGCATCCTCCGCGAAGGCGTTTGTGCAGGCCGTGGCGCGGGTACGCACTCGTCATGACCGATCACAGCCCGGAGGAGTACGAGCCGATCGAGCCCGCCGGAGGCACCGGCCTGGAGCACACCCGGGACGAGTCGCACCGTGACGAGCAGCGTCGGCAGGAGGACACCGAGCGTCTCAGCGAGGAGCGCACCGACCCACGCAACCCGTCCGAGCCCTTCTCGGGTTCCGAGCACTGAGGACCGGTGGCCGGTACGGCGCGGTAGATCCGGCGCCAGCACCCGACGAGAGGCGCCGCCCCGGCCGGGGCGGCGCCTCTCGTGTCGGCAACGTCGACGTCCGTCGTCAGCGGCGCAGCGCGTCCTTGGCCGCGTCCTTGGCGTCGCCCATGGCGTCCTTGGCCTTCTCGCCGACCTTCTTCGTCTTCGCCGAGGCCTGGTCCATCTTGCCCTCGGCTTCCAGGCTCTCGTTGTCGGTCATCTTGCCGGTGGTCTCTTTGGCCTTGCCCTTGACGTTCTCGGCCTCGTTGCTGATCTTGTCCGAGATACCCATGTCCACTCCTTCGAGACAGCGGATGCCTCCACTCCCCGTACCCGGAACGGATCCCGCGAAACCTCCCGAGGTGGGTGAATAGGACTAAACATGCGAAACACTACTTAACGACTGGTATGGTCCTTCGCCAGGAGACCCCCCGGCACGGAGAGACTGATGACCCCGCTCGAGAGCCCCCGCGGCCTGCCCGACATCCCCCCGCTCCGCACCCGCCGGCGGCGGCTGCCCGTGTGGGCGGTGCTGATGCTCGGCATGATGGTGCTCGTGCTGGCGCTCGGCTTCGGCGGCGCGCTGGTCACCCAGTCCTACCTGCACAGCCTGACCAGTGCGGTGGAGACCGGCTCGGTGCTGGAGGGCGAGGCGCGCAAGGAGCCGACCGTCGAGGGACGTGACCTGCGCGGCGCGATCGACCTGCTGCTGCTGGGCCTGGACACCCGGGACGGCTGGGTCGAGGGCAGCGGGCGGGCCGACACGATCATCATGTTGCACGTGCCCGCCGGGCACGACCGGGCCTACCTGATGTCCATCCCGCGCGACGCCCTGGTGCAGATCCCGGCGTATCCGAAGGCGAACTTCTACGGCGCCCGGACCAGGGCCAACGCCGCCTACACGTACGGCTCGCGCAACGGGCAGGGCTGGCAGGGTGGGGCGGCGCTGACCGCGAACATGGTGCACGCGCTGACCGGGCTGAAGTTCGACGGCGTCGCGGTCGTCGACTTCGACGCGTTCAAGAACGTGGTCGACGAGCTGGACGGCGTACACCTGTGCGTCGACCACGAGACCCGCTCGGACCACTTCGTCGTCGTCGACGGCAAGCCGCAGTACGCCTATGGCAAGAAGTCCGGGGTGTTCCTGCCCAACAGCTACGTGCACCACGTCGGCTGCCGCGACATGGAAGGCTGGGAGGCGCTGGACTTCGTGCGCCAGCGCAAGAGCGGCCCGTACGGCGACTACGACCGGCAGCGCCACCAGCAGCAGCTGCTGAAGGCGGTCGGCGACAAGGTGGCCTCGGCCGGGATCATCACCAACCCGATCAAGATTAATTCTCTGCTCAAGGCCGCCGGGAGCACCCTGAAGCTCGACACCGGCCACGCCGACCTGTTCGACTACATCTGGACGCTGCGCGGGCTGTCCACCACCGACCTGGTCATGCTCAAGACCAACAACGGCATGTACAACCGGGCGAAGGTCAAGGGCACCCAGGCGCTCAGCCCGCAGACCCTGCTGATGTTCCAGGCGGCCGCCGACGGCACGCTCGACGAGTACGTCGCGGCCCACCCCGAGTCCGTCATCGACGACGCCTCGGACCTGGAACCGCCCATGGACAGCCCGGCTTCGGCCAACCGGCGGTGACCGCTAGCCGCCCGCCCGGACCGCGGTGCGCTCGGCGGCCAGCACCGCCAGTTCGACCCGTGAGCTGAGTTGCAACTTGGCCAGGATGCTGGACACGTGCGACTGCACAGTGCGCCGGGACAGGAACATCTGCGCGGCCACATCGGGGTTGGACAGGCCCCCGGCCACCAGCGCGGCGACGCGCCGCTCGGTCTCGGTGAGCGCGTCCCAGCCGTGCTTGGGGCGCTTGCGCGGGCCGCGCACCCCCCGGCGTACGCCCACCGCCCGCAGCCGTGCCTCCGCGCGGGCGATGTCGGCGGTCGCCTCCAGCGCCCCGTACAGCTCCAGTGCCCGGTCCAGGGTTTGCCGGGCCAGGGCCGGGCGGTCCCGCCGGGCCAGCGCCTCAGCGGCGTTCTCGTAGGCGTTGCCCTCGTAGAGCGGCCAGCCCGCCTCGTGGTAGTCCACGGCGGCGGCCAGCAGCAGGTCGGGGTCGTCGTCGGCCAGCCCGTGGCACAGCTTCGCGGTCGCCGTGAGGCTCGGGTGGGTCTGCTGGGCGACCAGCTCGTCCATCTCCCGGGCCAGTGCACGGGCCTGTTCGCGGTCACCGGCGGCGACCGCGAACCGGGCCAGGTCGGCGCACACCCGGTACACCAGCCGCCGCGGCTCCAGACCGTGCGCCTTCTCCCAGGCCGGGTACAGCAGCGCGAAGGCGGCCGCCGGGCCCTGCTGGGACTCCACGCACAGCGCCCGCGCCCAGCGGCTGAAGTGGTGCTGGTACGACGCGCCCGTGCCGGTGGGCGGGTCGACGGCCGCGCCGCGGTGCACCGCGATCAGGTCCGCCATGCCGCGTAGCCGTACCGCGCTGCCGAGCAGGTCCGGCAGCTCGATCCCGGTCTCGATCTCGACCAGCGCGTCGTCCCAGCGCCCGTCCAGGAACAGCAGCCGGGCCCGCAGCGTGTGCGCGATCGGCAGGTACGCCCCGCCGGACTCCCGGTTCGCGGCGACCGCCGCCGACAGCGCCCGGTCGGCCTCGGCCAGCCGGTCCAGCTCCAGCAGGCACATCCCGCGCAACGTGTACGGGTCCACCTGCAGGTCCGGCCGCACCCCCTCGGTCAGCACGGCGAAGGCCCGGTCGGCGGCGGCCAGCGCCTGCTCCATCTCGCCGTCCACGGCCAGCGTCATGGCCAGCGCGTAGTCGCCGATGCCGATGCAGCGCGCGTCGCCGCTCGCCGCACCGGCCCGCACCGCCTGGCCGGCCGCTGCCCGCGCCTCGTCGAAGCGGCCCAGGAAGAACAGGCAGATGGCCGCGAAACCGTGGAAGCGGCCGCGTTCACCCTCGCTCAACCCGGCCGCCCCGCTACCCTCGGCCAGCGCCCCTTGGATCACCTCCAGTGACTCGCGCAGACGCCCCCGGCGGTAGCAGGTCTGCGCGAGCAGCCAGCGCACGTCGCCATCGCCGCCAGGGTCGTCGCCTGCGGCGACGGCCGCGCGGGCCACCCGCTCCGCCTCGGCGTGCTCGCCCCGCCAGAGCAGCGCCCGGATCAGCTGCAGGCGCAGCCTGCTCGCCTGCGGTGGCGGCGCGTGCGGCAGGGTCCGCCGCAGCAGGTCCACCGCCAGCGCGGGGGCGCGCGCGGTCAGCGTGTCGGCCACCTCGATCAGCCAGCGTGCCGTGCGCTCGTCGACGCCGTCGCCCGCCGCCAGGTGTTCGGCGATGCGCTCCACCTCCGACCCGTCCGTGCCGAGCTGCTGCGCCGCCCGCGCGTGCAGCGCGGCCCGCGCCGAGGGCGGCACCCGCGCGGCGAGCGCCTCCCGGATGAGCGGCTGCCGGAACTCCAGCCGGGTGCCGGTGTCGGCGAGGATGCCCGCCTCGACCGCGCTGGCGGCGACGTCGGCCAGCTCGGCCAGTGGCCGCCCCAGCGCCCGTGACAGCTCGGTCAGGTCGACGGTGCGCCCGAACACCGCGGCGGTCTGCAGCGCGTCGCGTACGCCGGGCGGCAGGGAGCCGAGCCGGTGCAGGATCACCTCGGCCAGCGGCGGCGGGACCCAGCCCCCGGCCAGCTCGTCGGTGTCCCACACCAGTTCGGTGCGGCCGTCCCGGTCGCCGAGCGCGCCCTCGTCGGCCAGCTCGGCCAGCAGTTCGGTGACGTACATCGGGTTGCCGCCGGCGGTGGCCAGCAGCCGCCGCAGCCGGGGCCCGGCGTCCGCGTCGAGCAGGTCGTGGGCGAGCGTGTCGATCTCGCTCGGCGGCAGCGGCGCCAGCTCGATGACCTGCCCGCCGCGGGCGACGAGGCTGCGTTCGAGCGCGTCGACCGGTCCGGCCCGTGGTGCCGAGCGGGTGGCCACGACCAGGAGCATCGGCTGCTGGTCGATGCCGCGGCCGAGCCGGTGCGTCACGACGAGGCTCTGCGGGTCGGCCCACTGCGCGTCGTCGAGCAGCATCGCGACCGGTCCCTGCGCGAACCACTCGTCGAACAGGTCGAGGATCGCCTCGGTGATGACGAAGTCGTGGTTGACGGCGGCGAGGGTCTGCGTGAAGGCCTGCTCGCCGCGCAGCAGCCCGGAGACGCGGGCCAGCTCCGGGTCGGTCGTCGCCGCGCCGATGCCCAGGCAGTTGGCGATCGCCGCGAACGGCAGCTGCTGCTCCAGGTCCTCGGCGACGCCGGTGAGCAGTCGCATGCCCAGGCTCGCGCAGTCCGTGGCGACCCGGTCCAGCAGCGACGTCTTGCCGATGCCGGGCTCGCCCTCGACCAGGACGGCGACGCCGTGTCCGGCCACCGCCTGCCGGGCGAGCGCCCGCAGCCGGTCCGTCTCGCCCTGTCGGCCCACGAAAACCGGAGAGACCGGCCCCATGAGCAGAGCCTAGTGAGCGCGACGTGTCCCACGTCCGGGAAGCCCGGATCACCGTTATAAAGGAAAGTTTCACGAACGGCGCGATTCTTGTGCAGAAACTACAGTCCTGATAGCTTGGCGCGATCACGTCAAGTGAAGAGGGTGGATATGCGAATCGCCACGAGGATCCTCGCGTCCCTGGTGGTCATGGGTGCGCTCGCCACCGCGAGCCCGGCCCAGGCCGTCGTCGTGCCCCGGCACGCGATCAACGTCTGCCAGAGCGCCAGCTTCTACGACAACTACGACTCGGCGTCCGGCCCGCACGGGCTCAAGCGGGTGCTGGAGTACGGCAACAAGATCGGTCACACCCCGGGCGCGCATCCGGTCTACAACGGCTGGGCGGCGACCTTCGACTTCGGGCCCAACGACTGGGGCTTCATCCGGATCGAGTGCATCGGAGGGTACGACTCATGGTGAACAGGACCCTGCGTGCCGCCGCCGCGGTCGTGACCGGGCTGGCCCTGCTGGCCGTGCCGTCCGCGGCGCAGGCGGCCAACGGCACCGTCGGGGTGCGGGAGACCGTGTGCGCCGACTCGCTGTTCGTGCGCACCGAACCGCTCGGCGCGTGGATGGGCACGCTCTATGCCGGACAGACCTTCCAGGTCAAGGGCCCGAAGCAGGGCGGCTACGTCTACGGCTTCGCCTACGGCCACGTCAACCGCAACGGCTGGGTGCAGGACGGCTGGTTCTGCTGACGCGGGCCGTGCCGACCCGCGTCACGCCCTGGCGGTCAGGTCGCCGGGGCGTGACGCGCCCGTGTGGTGCACCCGCAGGGTGAGCAGCACCGCGAGCAGCAGCACCCAGATCGGGAAGATCAGCGCGAACCGGGTCTGCAGGGTCGCCCCGAACAGCAGCAGCAGTCCCAGCGGGTAGCTCAGCCAGACGAACCAGGACGGCAGCACCTTGGTGGACCGGCCGATCCCGGCCGTGGTCATCACGAAGATGGCCGCCATGCGGGAGTCCAGCATGACCGCCAGCATCCGGCCGAACTGCGGGAAGGCGCGGGCGCTCTGCGGGTCGACCGGGCCGTCGCCGAGCGCGGCCACCGCCGCGTCCACGCTGAACGCCGCCCCCGCGACCAGCAGCAGTGCCGCGTACACGATGCCCGCGACGAGCTGCAGGTTGGAGAAGAGGAAGTGCTCGGGATGCCCGTGCTCGGCGACCCACATGCGCAGGGCGACGGTGAACCATACGAACGCGATCGCCGACAGCGGCAGCAGGTAGATGCCGACGGTCAGCACGGTGCGGCCCTGCCCGCCGCTGTAGTAGGCGATCACCGCGCTGTCCGGTGATCCCGGCTTGGGCGCGTCGTGCATCAGCCAGAACGACACCAGCGCCAGCACGGAGTGGACCACGCCCATCGCCGTGGCCAGGTACGCCGCCCGGCGACGCGGGCTCGTGCCGACTGCTGCCATGCCCCACCCCTGGTCACCGACTTTCCCAGCCGTATCGCGCGGATGTGGCAAGAAGGTGCTTTTCGTGATGGCCTGTCCCCGCGCTGACTAGGCTGAGCTGCGGATCCCGGCGTGCCGGTCCGAACCGGTCCTGCCGTGCGACTGCGGGGGGAGTGCTGATGACGGTCATCGGTGACACAGCGGTGGCCGATCTGCGGGCGGGCTTCGCCGGATCGGTGCTCGGACCGTCGGACGCGGCGTACGCCGACGCGCGGGCCCTGTTCAATTCGATGATCACCAAGCGGCCGAGCGTGATCGCCCAGTGCGCCACCGGGGCCGACGTCTCCCGCGCGATCGAGTTCGGGCGCGAGCAGGGCCTGGAGATCGCGGTGCGCGGTGGCGGGCACGGGGTCGCGGGCACCGCCTCGACCGACGGCGGCGTTGTCATCGACCTGCGCCGGATGAACCAGGCCACGGTCGACCCGCGGCGGCGCACCGTACGCATCGGCGGCGGCGCGACGATGAGTCACCTTGACCGGGCCACTCAGCCGTTCGACCTGGCCACCACCGGCGGACGGGTGTCCACCACCGGCGTCGGCGGCTTCACACTCGGCGGCGGCTCCGGCTGGCTGGAGCGCAAGTTCGGGCTGGCCTGCGACAACCTGCTGGCCGCCGAACTGATCACCGCCGACGGCAACACCGTCGTGGCCAGCGAGGAGAGCCACCCGGACCTGTTCTGGGCGCTGCACGGCGGCGGCGGCAACTTCGGCGTCGTCACCTCGCTGACGCTGCGCCTGCACCCCCTGCCGACCGCCTCGGTGGCGCTGCTGCTGTGGCCGCCGGAGGCGGGCCCCGAGGTGACCCGGGCCTACCGGGACTTCATGGAGAACGCGCCGCCCGAGGTCGGCGGCGGCGTCATCTACCTGACCGGTCCCGCCGAGCCGTTCACGCCAGCGCACCTGGTCGGCAGGCTGACCTGCGCCATGCTGATCACGTACGCCGGTGACCTGGCGCGGGCGCGCAGCGTGGTCGGGCGGCTGCTGAAACTCGGCCACCAGGGTGAGCTGATCGCCGAGGTGCCCTACGCCGAGCTGCAGGCGATGTTCGACGACCCGCCCGGCTACCGCAACTACTGGTCCGCCGAGCACCTGGACACGCTGCCGGACCGGGCCGTCGACCTGTTCTGCGCGCGGGCCTACGACATGGTCGTCCCGTCCCCGTCCCAGCACGTGCTCTTCCCGTACGGCGGCGCGGTCGCCGACGGCCCGACCGGCTTCCCGGTCCCGTGGCGGCGCGCCCCCTGGGTCGTGCACCCGCTGGGCCTGTGGACCGACGACGCCGACGACGAGCGCGCCGTGCGCTGGGCGCGCGACCTGCGCGCCGACGTCAAGCCGTGGTCCACCGGCGCGGTCTACAGCAACTTCATCGGCCAGGAGGGCCAGGAACGCGTGGTCGCCGGCTACGGCCTCGACAACTACCGCCGCCTGTCCCGCGTCAAAGCCGCCTACGACCCCGACAACACCTTCCACCTCAACCCCAACATCCGCCCCGAACGCTGAGAGGAACTGCCGTTTCGACGCACCTTTGCGGCACCATGTCGGGGTGACCGCGCCGCCCTCGCCGACACCCGTCGTGCCGACCTCGACCGCCACCGCCGCGGCGGGCCGCCCGCCGGGTGTCGTGCTGGAGGCGGTGCTCGAACGGATCACCTACGCCAACGAGGAGACCGGCTACACGATCGCCCGGGTGGCGACCGAGAAGTCGGGCAACGACCTGCTCACCGTGGTCGGCGCGCTGCTCGGCGCGCAGCCGGGGGAGAGCCTGCGGCTGACCGGGCGTTGGGGTTCGCATCCACGTTACGGCCGCCAGTTCGAGGTGTGGAACTACACCACCGTGCTGCCCGCGACCATCGTCGGCATCGAGCGCTACCTCGGCTCCGGCCTGGTCAAGGGCATCGGCCCGAAGCTCGCCGAGCGCATCGTGGCGCACTTCGGCGTGGACACCCTGCGGGTGATCGAGGATGAGCCGCAGCGCCTGATCGAGGTGCCCAAACTCGGCCCGAAGCGCACCAAGCTGATCGCCGCGGCGTGGGTGGAACAGCAGGCGATCAAGGAGGTCATGATCTTCCTGCAGGGCGTGGGCGTGACCACCTCGCTGGCCGTGCGCATCTACAAGCAGTACGGCGACGACTCCATCACCGTCGTACGCGAGGAGCCGTACCGGCTGGCCGCCGACGTGTGGGGGATCGGGTTCCGCACCGCCGACACCATCGCCCGCGCGGTCGGCATCGCGTACGACAGCCCGCAGCGCGTCAAAGCGGGCCTGCAGCACACGCTCAGCGAGGCCGCCGACAACGGCCACTGCTTCCTGCCCGCCCCGAACCTCACCACCGCCGCCGCGAAGATCCTCGCCGTGACCGACAAGGACGGGGCCGACCTGGGCGTGCCCGCCGACCTGATCACGAACTGCCTGCGCGAGCTGATCGAGGAGGAGGGCGTGGTCCGCGAGGACGTGCCGGGCGCGGACGGGCTGGTCCCCGCGATCTACCTGGTGCCGTTCCACCGGGCCGAGCGCGGCCTCGCCGGGAGCCTGCTCACCCTGCTCAACACCGGCCGGGACCGGCTGTCCGCGTTCGACGGCGTCGACTGGGCCAGGGCGCTGGTCTGGCTGAAGGCCCGCACCGGCCACGAGCTGGCCCCGGAGCAGGAGCAGGCGGTACGGCTCGCGCTGACCGAGAAGGTCGCGGTGCTCACCGGCGGTCCGGGCTGCGGCAAGAGCTTCACCGTACGCTCGATCGTCGAACTCGCCCGGGCCAAGCGCGCGAAGATCGTGCTGGCCGCGCCGACCGGCCGGGCCGCGAAACGGCTCGCCGAGCTGACCGGCCACGAGGCCACCACCGTGCACCGGCTGCTGAAACTCCAGCCCGGCGGGGACCCGACCTTCGACCGGGACAACCCGCTCGACGCCGACCTGGTCGTCGTCGACGAGGCCTCGATGCTCGACCTGATCCTGGCGAACAAGCTGGTCAAGGCCGTCGCGCCCGGCGCGCACCTGTTGCTGGTCGGCGACGTCGACCAGCTGCCCTCGGTCGGCGCGGGGGAGGTGCTGCGGGACCTGCTCAACGCC
Organism: Catellatospora methionotrophica; assembly: GCF_011297335.1. GTDB lineage: Bacteria > Actinomycetota > Actinomycetes > Mycobacteriales > Micromonosporaceae > Catellatospora > Catellatospora methionotrophica. The sequence continues at coordinate 122,379 of NZ_JAAOTJ010000007.1, forward strand.
GAGGTCGTGCCCCGCGTACGCCTGACCCAGATCTTCCGGCAGGCGCAGCAGTCCGGCGTCGTGGTCAACGCGCACCGGATCAACGCGGGCGAGTTCCCGCAGCTCAAAGGCTTCCCCGACTTCTTCTTCTTCGAGTGCGACGACACCGAGGCGACCGCGCCGCTGGTCGTCGACCTGGTCGCCAAGCGCATCCCGCGCAAGTTCGGCTTCGACGCGCGCCGCGACATCCAGGTCCTCACCCCGATGCACCGCGGCCCCGCCGGGGCGGGCAACCTCAACCAGCTGCTCCAGGAGGCGCTGACCCCGTCGGCCGAGGGCCGCCCCGAACGGCGCTACGGGGGCCGGGTGTACCGGGTCGGCGACAAGGTCACCCAGATCCGCAACAACTACGACAAGGGCGCGGCCGGGGTGTTCAACGGCACCGTCGGCGTGGTCACCGGCATGGCCCCCGACGACCACAAGCTGATCGTGCGCACCGACGAGGACGAGGAGGTGGAGTACGGCTTCGACGAGCTCGACGAGCTGGTCCACGCGTACGCCATCAGCATCCACCGCTCGCAGGGCTCCGAGTATCCGGCCGTGGTCGTGCCGCTGACGACCAGCGCCTGGATGATGCTCCAGCGCAACCTGCTCTACACGGCGATCACCCGGGCCAAGAAGCTGGTCGTGCTCGCCGGGTCGACCCGCGCGCTCGCGGTCGCCGTGCGCACCCTCGGCGCGGGCCGCCGCCACACCGCCCTCGACCACCGCCTCGCGCCACCCGACTGACCGGGCGGGTACGCCGACGGCGAACGGGTGTGCGATCCGGGGAGCGCTCGGCGATGCTTGCGGCCATGCGACTGCTCGTATTCGGCGGCAATGTCTTCCTCGGGCGCGCGGTGGCCGCCCACGCGCTGGCCGCGGGCCATGACGTGACCTGCGTGGTACGCGGCACGTCCGGCGACGTCCCCGCGGGCGCCGCACTGGTGACCGCGGACCGGGACGACCCCGGCAGCCTGGCCGCCCTCGACGGCGAGTTCGACGCCGTGGTCGACGTGGCCCGGCGGCCCAGCCACGTCCGGCACGCCGTCGCCGCGCTCGGCGCCCGCATCCCGCACTGGGTCTACGTCTCCAGCTGCTCCGTCTACGCCGACAACGGCACCCCCGGCCAGCGCGCGGCCGACGCCCCACGGCTGGCCCCGCTGCCCCTGGAGATCGACGACGCGACCGGCGAGAACTACGGCCCCGCCAAGGTCTCCTGCGAGAACGCGCTGCTCGACGGCGTCGGACCGGAGCGGGCGATGCTCTGCCGGGCTGGTCTCATCGTCGGCCCAGAGGACCCCACGGGCCGCTTCGACTACTGGGTGGCCCGCGTGGCCGAGGGTGGCGAGGTGCTGGCCCCCGGCGGGCCCGGCGACGCGATGCAGTGGATCGACGTCCGCGACCTGGCCGCCTGGCTGGTGCAGGCCGCCGAGCAGCGCCTGTCCGGGGCGTACGACGGCATCGGCGCCCCGATCGACCGGGCCTCCTTCCTGGCGGAGATCACCCGCGGTGTGTCCGCTTCGCCCGACCTGACCTGGGTCGACCAGGACTTCCTCGTCGCGCAGGGCGTCGAGCCGTGGGCGGGCGAGCGCTCGCTGCCGATGTGGTTGCCACTGCCGGAGTACGCGGGTTTCATGTCCCGTGACGTCGCCGACGCGCTGGCCGCCGGACTGACGCCGCGCCCGCTTGCCGACACCGCCCGCGACACCCTCGCCTGGCTCGCCACCGGCCCCACCCGCAAACGCTGGGCGGGCATCACCCGCGACGACGAGGCCACCCTCCTCGCCACCTGGAAGGCCGCCCACCGCGGTTAGAGGTCACGGGCGGGCCTGGCGTTGGGGTTTGGTTCGTCGCCAGGCTTCGAAGGGGTCCTGGGCCTGGGCGATGCTGATCTTGCGGACGGGCACGCTCCACAGGTGCTGCGGGTCCTCGAAGAGGTCGTACAGTTCGACCTGGGGGAATCCGGCCGCAGCGGCCTCGTAGCGGTCGACGGCGTACACGATGCGGCCTACGTCGGCCCACAGCGCCGCGGTCAGGCACATGGGGCACAGCTCACACGTGGAGACGAGCACCGCCCCGGGCAAACGGAAATGAAGGGCCTGGCGGCAGGCGGCGCGGATGGCCACGATCTCGGAGTGCGCGGTGGGGTCCAGGTCCCGGATGACCCGATTCACGCCCCGGCCGATGACCTCGCCGCCGCGCACGATGATCGAGGCGAAGGGTCCGCCGCCGCCCGACTCCACGTTGGCGACAGCGAACTTCACCGCGAGGGCCAGCCACCTTTCGGCTTCCTCGTCCGACATGTCCACGCTGGCCAGGGGCTCCGCCGCCACAGGTCCAGAGTAAAACGTGAGACCGCGCGGATCAGCCGCTCTGGACCACAACGCCTGATAATTCGGCGACAAAGAGGCTAAGTCCGCTTAAAGCGAGCCGGGGACCGTGATTCTCCCCTCAGCCCCGGATGGGGCGGATGCCGCCGTCGAGTGCTTACCCTGAAACTTAACTTTTGGTAAGACAAGCTCCCGGATAAAGCGAGGGAAGTCGTGGCGGATGTGAACCTGGAAACCCCGGGTGGACACCTCTCCCTGGAAGTACAGCCGGCCGTCGAGGGCTCCTCGGGGCTCGACATCGGCAAGGTGCTGAAGGAGACCGGGTACGTCACGTACGACCCGGGCTTCGTCAACACCGCGGCGTGTACCTCCGCGATCACTTACATCGACGGTGACGAGGGAATCCTTCGTTACCGCGGTTACCCCATCGAGCAGCTGGCCGAGCACTCCACCTTCCTGGAGGTCTCGTACCTGCTGATGTACGGCGAGCTGCCGACGGCGACCCAGCTGTCGGAGTTCACCGAGCGCGTGCGCATGCACACGCTGCTGCACGAGGACATGAAGCGGTTCTTCGAGGGCTTCCCGCGCGACGCCCACCCGATGGCCGTGCTGTCCGCCGCGGTCAGCGCCCTGGGCACCTTCTACCAGGACAGCCAGGACCCGTTCGACAACGAGCAGGTCGAGATCTCGACCGTGCGCATGCTCGCCAAGCTGCCGACCATCGCGTCGTACGCGTACAAGAAGTCCATCGGCCAGCCGATGCTGTACCCGGACAACTCGCTCGGGTACGTCGACAACTTCCTGCGGATGACCTTCGGCGTGCCGGCCACCGGGTACGAGGTCGACCCGGTCTTCGCCAAGGCGCTGGACCTGCTGCTGATCCTGCACGCCGACCACGAGCAGAACTGCTCCACGTCGACCGTGCGCCTGGTCGGCTCGGCCCAGGCCAGCCTGTTCGCCTCGGTGTCGTCCGGCGTGAACGCGCTGTCCGGCCCGCTGCACGGCGGCGCCAACGAGGCCGTGCTCGCGATGCTGGAGCGCATCCGCGCCGAGGGCGGCGACGTGCAGGCGTTCGTGAAGAAGGTCAAGGACCGCGAGGACGGCGTACGCCTGATGGGCTTCGGCCACCGGGTCTACAAGAACTACGACCCCCGCGCCGCGATCGTGAAGAACATGGCGCAGGACGTGCTCGGCCGCATGGCCAAGCCGGACCCGCTGCTGGACCTCGCGATGCAGCTCGAGGAGATCGCTCTCGCCGACGACTTCTTCGTCTCCCGCAAGCTCTACCCGAACGTGGACTTCTACACCGGCCTGATCTACAAGGCCATGGGTTTCCCCACCAAGATGTTCACGGTCCTGTTCGCGCTGGGCCGCCTGCCCGGCTGGATCGCCCAGTGGCGCGAGATGATGAGCGACCCCGCCACCAAGATCGGCCGCCCGCGCCAGGTCTACACCGGCGCCCCCGAGCGCGACTTCACTCCGCTCGCCAACCGCTGACCGCACCTCACTGAAAGGCGCGCCCGCTCCGGCAGGCGCGCCTTTCCTGTTGCGTCGATCATGAAGTCAGGGGTGCCGACACGCCGTCGAACACGTCCATAAGTTCATGATCAACGCGGGAAAGTGGCACGGGGGCGCGCGGCGCAGGGTACTTGTGGGGGATGGGTGGGATCGTTTCGCCGGGGTTCCGGGGGCGGCGGGGAGCTGAGGGTGAGGCTGTTCGGCTGCCGCCGGGCCAGTATCTGACCGAGGACTTCCCCGTGCTGACCGCGGGGCCGACGCTGCGGGTGCCGACCGACACCTGGGAGTTCGTCATCGTCACCGAGGCGGGGCAGCGGCACCGGTGGGACTGGAAGCAGCTGATGGCGCTGCCCAGTGAGCGGCCCACGGTCGACCTGCACTGCGTGACCAAGTGGTCGAAGCTGCAGACGCGCTGGCAGGGCGTCAGCCTGGACGTGCTGTTCGAGGGCGTGGACACGGCCGCCGACTACGCGATGGTCCACTCCTACGGCGGCTACACCACGAACCTGCCGTACGAGGATCTGCTCAACGGGCAGGCGTGGATCGTGCACCAGTTCGACGGGGAGGACCTGACGCCCGAACACGGGGGTCCGGCTCGGCTGCTGGTGCCGCACCTGTACCTGTGGAAGTCGGCGAAGTGGGTGCGCGGCATCACGCTGATGGATGAGGACGAGCCGGGTTTCTGGGAGAGTGCCGGCTACCACGACTACGGTGACCCATGGCGCGAGCAGCGGTATCAGGGGGACTGAGCCCGCGGCTGGCCTGGCTGGCGGCCCGGCTGGTCGCGTTCCGGGACGAGACGCCCAGCGCGCGGACCCTGGTGTTCGACGTGCCGGACTGGCCGGGGCACCTGCCGGGCCAGCACGTGGACGTGCGGCTGACCGCCGAGGACGGGTACAGCACGGAACGCAGCTACTCCATCGCGGCACCGGCGGACGGCACGCGCGTGGAGCTGACCGTGCAGCTGGTGGCCGACGGTGAGGTGTCGCCGTACCTCACCGGGACGCTGTCGGTCGGTGACGTGATCGAGCTGCGCGGGCCGGTGGGCGGGTGGTTCGTCTGGCGTTCCGCGGACCAGTCGCCGGTGCTGCTGATCGGCGGCGGGTCGGGCATCGTGCCGCTGATGGCGATGATCCGCGCCCGGCGCGCGGCGGGCAGCAAGGCCCTGTTCCGGCTGCTCTACTCGGTGCGTACACCCGAGGACCGCTACTACGCCGACGAGCTGCGCGCCCGGGCGCGCGACGACTTCGGGCTGGACGTCGGATACGTGTACACCCGCGAGGCCCCGGAGGGGTGGCCGCTGCCGCCGCGACGGCTGGGCGTGGCCGACGTCAACAACAACGGCTGGCCGCCGGACTTCCAGCCCGCCTGCTTCGTGTGCGGGCCGACCGGCTTCGTCGAGGCGGTCGCCGACATCCTGATCGCCCTGGGCCACGACGCCCGCCGGGTCAAGACCGAGCGTTTCGGGCCCAGTGGCACGTGAGCTCCGAAGATTCGACGGCCGGTCGCCGACGGGCCGGGGCACCTGACGGAGGGCATACGCGATGGAATTCTTCTCCGACGACTTCACCGACGGCAACGCGCTGGCCGGGCCGCTGCGGGAGATCTTCGCGGTGGACATGACCGAGGCCACCGGGCGCTGCGTCAGCTGCGGCGACGAGGGGCCGGTGGCGGGCATGAAGGTGTACGCCCACGCGCCCGGCCTGGTGGCCCGCTGCCCGTCCTGCCAGCAGGTGCTGATGCGGTTGGTCCGCGGTCCGGGCAGCGCCTGGCTCGACCTGCGCGGCACCATGTCGCTGCGCATCCCGATGCCAGCGGAGTAAGCGTTTGCGCCCGGAGGTACCGGGTAGATTGCGCGTTATGACTATTTTGACCGCTGAAGACGTCGCGCTGCTCAACGAGCCGCAGCTGGCCCACATCAGCGTGGTGGACTTCGACGGCTCGCCGCACGTGACCCCGGTCTGGGTCGACACCGACGGCGAGCACATCCTCTTCAACACCGCCAAGGGCCGGGTGAAGTACAACAGCATGGTCCGCGACCCGCGGGTCGGCATCTCCATCGTGGACAAGGCCGACGACTACCGCACGCTGTGGGTCAAGGGCACCGTCGAGTTCGTCGAGGAGGGCGCGGACGCGCATATCGACAAGCTGGCGTTCAAGTACCTGGGCAAGGACAGCTACCCGTGGCGCAAGTCCGACGAGGTACGCGTGATCGTCAAGGTCACCCCGACCGTGAAGCTCGCCCAGGGCTGACCGACGCCCTGGCCACCTTCCGGGTTGACGAAGGAAGGGCACCTTCACATCGCTACGGTGTGCAAGGTGCCCTTCCTTTCACTCGGTGCGCAGGGCGTGGACGGGGTCGAGGCGGGCGGCGCGCAGGGCGGGCAGGGTGCCGAACAGCAGGCCGACGGTCGCGGCGACGCCGAAGGACAGCGCGACGGACCAGGCCGTGAGCAGGGTCGGCAGCGGCGTGAGACGTTCGACGGCGAGCGTGGTGCCCGCGCCCAGGGCGATGCCGAGTACGCCGCCGACGCTGGTCAGCAGCACCGCCTCGGCCAGGAACTGGGCGCCGATGTCGGCCGGGCGCGCCCCCACGGCCTTGCGCAGGCCGATCTCGCGGGTGCGCTCGCGCACCGAGACCAGCATGATGTTGGCGACCCCGACCCCGCTGACCAGCAGCGAGATGCCCGCCGTCGCGCCGAGTACGCCGGTCAGCACGTCCAGGATGTCGCCGAGCACGCTGAGGATCTGATCCTGGGTGACCACGCTGAAGGCGCTGTCGGGATGGCGTTCGGCCAGCTCGGCCACGATCCGGTCACCGAGGGCGGCCATGCCCGCCGGGTCGGCGGCGCGCACCGCGAGGCCGTCCACCCGGGTCGTGGCGAACAGCCGCTGCGCCGTGGTGAGCGGGATGTGCACCTCGTCGTCGCGGTCCACGCCCAGGCTCTGCCCGAGCGGCGCGAACACCCCGGCCACCCGGAACCGCACCCCGGCGACGGTGACCTGTCGGCCCACCGGGTCGGTGTCGCCGTAGAGCACCCGGGCCACGGTCGCCCCGAGCACCGCCACCCGCCGCGCGCTGTCCACATCGGCCCGGCTGAGGTAGGCGCCGCGCGCCAGCTGGCGTACCAGCACCGTGCGGTTGTTCTCCAGCACCCCGGCGACCGTGGTGAACGTCTTCGCCGTGCCCGCCTGCACCATCTCGCCGGAGGCGACCGTCGCTGCGACACGGTCGGGGTCCCCGACCACCCGGCCCACCGCCGCCACGTCGGACAGCTGCATCCGGGAGACCGTCGGCATGCCGATCTCCATCTTGCCGGGCACCACCAGCAGCAGGTTCGAGCCCAGCTCGTCGACCCGGCCCGCCACCTCCCGGCGGGTGCCGTCACCGATCGCGATCAGCACCATCACCGAGCTGACCCCGACCGTCACGCCGAGCACGGTCAGCGCCGTCCGCAGCCGCGCCGCCACCAGCGCACCGACCGCCACCCGCACCGCTTCGCCGATCCTCATGCCCGTCCCGTCCGCCGCGCGGTGTCGCCGGCGATGCGACCGTCGCCGGCGATGCGGCTGTCGCTGACGATGTGGCTGTCGCTGACGATGCGGCCGTCGCGCATCACGATCTGCCGCCGGGCGCGGGCCGCGACCTCGTGGTCGTGGGTCACGATCGCCAGGGCGACCCGGTGCTCGGCGTTGAGGCCAGCCAGCAGGTCGAGCAGGCGCTCGCCGGTGACCGAGTCGAGGTTGCCGGTCGGCTCGTCGGCCAGCAGCACCGTAGGTCCGGTGACCAGCGCGCGGGCGACGGCCACCCGCTGCTGCTCGCCGCCAGAGAGCTGGCCGGGCAGGTGCCGGGCACGGTCGGCCAGACCGACGCGGTCGAGCAGGTCGGCCGCGCGGCGGCGGCGCTCGGCGCGGCGTACGCCCTGGTAGACCAGTGGCAGTGCCACGTTGTCCAGCGCGCTCGCGCGTGGCTGCAGGTGGAAGCCCTGGAACACGAATCCGACGACCCGGTTGCGGATGCGGGCCAGCTCGGCCTGCGGCAGCTCCGCCGTGTCCTGCCCGTCGATGAGCACGCTGCCCGCGGTCGGCCGGTCGAGCCCGCCGAGCAGCTGGAGCAGCGTGGACTTGCCGGAGCCGGACGGCCCGACCACCGCGACGTGCTCGCCGCGGTGCAGGGTCAGGCTCACCCCGCGCAGCGCCACGACCGCCGTCTGGCCGACCCGGTGCTCCCGCGTGGCCTGGCGTACCTCGATGGCGGGTGTCACTCGACGGTCATTCCTTCGAGGACCTGCGCGAGCCCGCTGACGACGACGCGGTCGCCGTCGGCCAGGCCCTCCAGGATCTCGCGCCGGTCCGTGCCCGCCGAGCCCGCCTTGACCATCTGCTTGATCGCCTTACCCGCGCGGACCAGCCAGACGAAGTCCTGGCCCGCCTCCTGGAACAGTGCGGCCGCCGGCACCGACAGCGCGGCGCTCACATCGTCGAGCGGCAGGTGCGCGGTGCCCGTCATGCCGGGCAGCGGCGCGGGGTCCAGCGGCCCCTCCAGCCGGAACGTGGTGCGGTAGGAGACCCCGCCGCGCGCCGCCGGGGTGGGCAGGATGTCGATCGCGGTCACCGTCGCGCTGTAGCTGGTGCCGGGCGTCGCCTCCAGCGACACGTCGGCGGTGTCGCCGGTATGCACGGACAGCACGTCGGTCTCGTCGACCTGCCCGATGACGGACAGCTCACTCAGGTCGACGATGGTCACGATGGCCTTGCCCGGCGACACCGGGTCGCCCGGCTCGGACGCGGAGTTCACGCCGGGGTCGCCCGCCCCGCCCGCGCCGACGTCCAGGCCGGTCAGGCCGGGCAGCAGGGTGGCCAGCGGGCCCTGTGGCAGCCGGTCGGCCAGCAGCCCGGAAATGATCGAGTTGCTCTCCGGGCCGCCGAGCTGGATCGTTCCCGGGATCGGCGCGCGCAGCGTCAGCGCCTCGACGGTGGCCTGCGCGGCGTCCAGCGCCGACTGGGTCAGCAGCCGGGTCACGCCGTTGAGCCCCACCAGGATCTCGTCGAGCTTCTCCAGGTTGTCGTCGACGTCGTCGGCGAAGTCCTCCAGGTCGTCGATCGTGTCGTTGAAGGTGCTCTGCTGATCGTTGATCTGGTCGATCGTCTGCTGGCGCAGTTGCGGGAACGGGATCAGTTTCGCCTGGTCGCGGGCCGCGTTGTACTGCTCGTTGCCGGCGTCGCGGCGGTCGCAGATGAGGTCGTCGAGGCTGGCCGGGTCGATCTTCTTGATGTCCTTGACCCGCTTGGCCGCCTGGCTCGCGCGGGCCAGCCGCTGCTGCGCCACCGGCGAGTCGATCACGCCGATGATGTCGCCGGCCTCGACGAGCTGACCCGGCTCGACGTTCAGCTGGGCCAGCACGCCGCGCGCCGGGGCCCGCAGCGTCGCCGAATTGCGCGCGTTGACCTGCGCGGGAACGTTGATCACATCGGACAGGCTGGCCCGCAGCACGTCGTCGACCACGATCGCGGGATCGGGCTCCTCCACTGCCGCGGCGGCCAGCGTCAACGGCAGCGTGACGACGGTCAGGCCGAGGACGACACGTCGGGCGGGGAAGGTTCGGCTCACGGCAAGCATCCTATGGCGAGCAATACCACATTCTGCCCCGTTAAGGCTGTGTCTGTCATATATGTGTAAGTTATCTGTTTCATGTCTTCGGGGTCGGGAGCCGAGAAGGTGCTTCGGCGCCGAGGCCGCCGCAGAGGGCTCGATGACGGCAAGTGGACAGGCGGACATCTATGCCCGTACCGGGTCCGAGGCCGGGGTGACAGGCGCGATCGGCGCGGCTGTCACCCATCACCGGGGAGGACCCGACCATGAGACTCACCCTTCGTACGCGGGCCCGCCGCACCGGCGTCGCGGTCGCGCTGGCGCCCTGCGTGGCCGTGTCCGGCGGGCTGTACGCGCTCGGACCCGGCATGGCCGGGGCGTCCAGCCACCGCGAGGCGCCCCTGATCGCGCACGACCCGGCCGTCGACGTGATCGACCTGTACACCGCGTGCCTGCTTGCCTGCGCACCGGGCGTCCGGTCAGCAGCACCTGGCCGTCGACGTGATCGACCTGTACACCCGCGCCGCGACCCTGGACGTCTGATCGCTCGCCGGTGGGAATGCTGGTCGAGCGAAGGCGCGTCGGTGTCGGCCTGGCCGCCCGCGCTGCGACCCTGGTGGTCTGATCGCCGGGGGCACTTCGTCGAGCGTGGGCGCGCTCCGACGGCTTGCGCGCCGAGAGGGTGGTCGAGGACCCGGCTGGACGGCACGTTGAAGCGCCGTGCGAGCCGTGTGCCGCGCGGTGGGCTCGGCGGGAGGTGATCGCTGCTCGGATACGGCCTAGGGTCGCAGGTGGTAGGTGTTGCGGCACGGGCGACGGGTGGCGTCCACGTAGCCGGGCGGGATGAACTCGGGCCGCCGGTCGTGGCCGAGCCGGACCTGCCAGTCCTCGTGGTGGACGACCCGGTGGTGGTGTCCGCACAGCAGGACGGCGTTGTCGAGGCTGGTCGGGCCGCCGTCGGCCCAGTGGCGGAGGTGGTGCCCCTGGCACCAGCGCGGCGGCCGTTCGCAGCCGGGGAAGGCGCAGCCGCGGTCGCGCAGGACGAGCGCCCGGCGCAGCGCCCCGGTGATGAGGCGGCGGGTCCGGCCGAGGTCGAGCAGTTGCCCGTCGCCGCCCAGCACGGCGGGAATGACCTGGGCATCGCAGGCGATCCGGCGGACCGTGTCCGGCGTGAGCGTCGCGCCGTTGTCGAACAGCCCCGCGCCGGTGCGCCGGGCAAGGCCGTCGTAGTCGACGGTGACGACGAGCTGGGGCCGGTCGCCGCCGTTCTCCGGCAGTTCCGCGGAGGCGAGCACGCGACGGCAGATCTCGGTCAGCGCGTCGGCCCGGCGCTGCCCGGCCGTGCGCAGGTCGCGAACGCATCCGGGGGCACGTGTGTCGGCGTGGGCACTGCCATCGGCGCTCAGGCCGCCCGCGTCGCCGCCACCGGTCAGGACCTGGGGATGTGCGTCGTCGCCGCTGGCGGACGGGGCAGGGCGTGCGGGCGCGAAGGCACCGGGACGGGTGAGTGGATCGAGAGCTGCGGCGATGACGGCGGCTGATTCGTTGTCGAGCCAGCCGGTCACGCGTACGCGTCCGGTCCGGTCGGGAGTCAGGGTGAAGGTGCGCGTGGTGTGAGCGCGGTCCTCCTGGGCGGCCAGCGTCTCGCGTTCGTGTTCCTCGGCGGCGTCGGGGGCGACGTGGGTGAGGATGCGCTCGCCGAAGCGGCGCAGGACCGACGGCTCGAACTGGGCGGCGAAGCCGATCAGCGCGGTCTCGGCCTTCGCCGCAGTCGCCAGCCCGGCCGTCGTGGGCAGGTCGGCGAGCGCCTGGGCGATGACGGCGGCCTGCTCGGTGTTGACGGCTCCGGCGGCCAGCGCCTCGGCGGTGCTGGGCAGGCGGTCCAGCGCGCGGGCGAGGTCGACGGTCTGCTTGGCGCCACGTATGCCGACGCGCCAGTGTTCGCGCAGCCAGGCCCCGGTGCTGGCGGCGCCGTGGGCGGCCGGGACGGCACGGGCGTCGAGTTCGCGGACCAGGGACAGTTCCACGGCGGCGAGGCGTTCCCGCAGACGGTGCGCCGTGTCGAGCACGGTGATCAGGTCCGCGTCCGTCAACGACCATACGGGCGCGTCGACGCAGGTGGCGACTGTCCGCTCGGCCTGCGTCAACGCTCGCTGCATTACTCCACTTTAGAACGTGCGTACGACACTCTTGCGTGAAGGTGATCTATGTCAGCCATGGCGCGGTTGGCGTGGCCAGGTGGGCTGACCGGGCGGTGTCGCACCGTCGGGTGATCGGATGATTCACGAAGATCGTCTGCGTCACTACCGTGGCGGCGACATACCGCGCGACGGGGAGATCGAATATGGCGAGACCCAAAGCCGCCGTGGTGGGCGGGGTCGTCGTGCTGGCCTTGCTGGGCGTCATCCTCAGCGTGGTCGCCGTGACCCTGTCCGGTGACGAGGTGTTCTGCGGTGACAAGACGATGCAGCCGGGACAGCGGTGCCTGCTGGTGACCGATACGGGCAGCGGTTGGCACTCCTATGAGCAGTTGCAGGCCGAGCAGAAGGGGCAGCTGCCCAAGCGCCGCGCCATCGGCGGCGGGCTCGGCGCGGTCTTCCTGGTGGGTGCGGTCGTCCTGCTGATCGCGGGCACCCGCCAAGACAAGAAGGAGCAGGCGCAGATCGCGGCTGCGCAGGCCTGGACTCGGGGAGACTGACATGACACTGAATCTCGACACCGCAGCCGCGGTGCCCGCCGATGTCGCCGCGGCGGCCGCCGCCCGCGACCTGGGCGCGCACCGGGAGAGCTACCCGGCCAAGACGGTCAAGGTGATCCTGTTCGCGCTCGGCACGCTCGCGGTGATCTTCGGCGGGCTCGCCGTCGTCATGACCCTGGTGGCGGCCGGTGCCGAGCCCGGGGAGGGCAAGGTCGGCGCGACCCCCGCGATCATCATGTGGGTGATCGCGGTGCCGCTGCTCGCCGGATTCGTGTTCGCGCTGGTACGCAGTCCCGCCGTGTCGAAGCAGGCGCGGCTGTTCCAGGTGCACGTGTTCGAGCGCGGCTTCGTGTGGGTGCGCCGCAGCGGCACCCAGGTGTACCGCTGGGACGAGGTGCAGACGCTGTTCGCGGCCACCACCAGGGTCAACAACAACGGCATCGTCACCACCACGTACGACTACCGGATCGCCTGCGCCGACGGCCGCCAGACGCGTATCCGCGAGGTCCACACCGACATGAAGCGCTTCGGCCCGCTGCTGTCGGCCGAGGTCGCCCAGGCACAGCTGCCCAAGGCGATGTCGTTCTTCGACAAGGGCAACCCGGTCGCGTTCGGCGACCTGACGGTGACCGAGGGCGGCGTGACCACCCGCAGGGGCAAGCTGGTGCCGTGGTCGGAGCTGGGTGGCGTCGAGGTGAACCAGGGCTTCCTGAACCTGGTCGACCGCAACGGCAAGAAGGCGTCGCCGCGGGTGGCCTTCGGCCGGATGCCGAACGCGCACGCCTTCCTGATGATGGTCGAGACGATCCTCACCAAGCTGCGCAGCGCGTGACCGCTGCTCGGGGCTCCGCCCCCACGCGGGGCGGAGCCACGACGCGGCTCAGTCGGCGAGCTGCTTGAGATAGGCGTACTCGCTGGCGAAGGGCTGGTAGCCGAGCCAGTCGTTGACCGCGATCATCGGCGCGTTGGTGTAGTCGTTGCAGGTGATCGCCGTGTGGATACCGGCCTGCGCGGCCTTGTGCAGGGCGACCACCTTGGCGATCTTCGCCAGGCCGCGGCCGCGGTACTCGCGCAGCGTGCAGGTGCCGGTGGAGATGCCCTTGCCCAGCTCGCGGTTGGCCTCCAGGAACGTGGCGCTGGCGGCGACCCCGTCGACGAGGACCACGGTGCCGACGTCGAGCTGCTGGTCGGGGCTGTTCCAGTAGCGGGCCAGCCAGGTGTCGTACGGGATGCCGTCGAAGGACATGTCGCCCGGCTCGTCGACGGAGGCGGCCTGGTCCAGGTCGTACACCGTCTGCGGCCCGGCCTCGCGCAGGCTCAGCGTGGTGACGCCGGGCGGCAGCGGCAGCGGGGGCGGCAGCTGGGCGGTGTCGAGCCGGGCGTACCGGTCGTGCGCGCCCTGCGTGTAGCCGCGTGCCTCAGCCCAGTGCTGGTCGGCCGGGTTCTCCGTGGCGAAGGTCCGCACCCGGCGGACCCCGATGGCGCGCAGGTGCTCCTCGATCTGCTCGTACAGGGCCGAGCCGACGCCCCGGCGGCGCTCGTCGGGATGCACCTCGACCTGTACGTAGCCCGCGCCCGGCTCCGTGGTCGTGACGTTGAACCCGCCGGCAGCGCCGCCGACGACCCGGCCGTCACGCAGGGCCAGCAGGCGCCGCACGCGGCCCTCGGGCAGGGCGGTGCGCCACCACACCTGTTGCTGCGCCACGCTGGAGATGAACCAGCCGAACGAGGCGTAGCGCACGCGGGCCAGCTCCGGCACGTCTTCGATGGTCATCTCGCGGATCAGGAGTTCACTGCTCATCCTGCCTGTCTAACAGCGACGGCAAGCGATTTACCGGTGGCGCCCGCGCCGTTGCGGACGCCACCGGTGGTCCATTAGAGGGTCAGCGTCCAGCTGTTGACGTATCCGACGTCACCCGAGGCGGCGTCCTGCACCCGCAGCCGCCAGGTGCCGTTGGCGGCCTCGCTGGACAGGTTCACGGTGTAGGTCGTGTCGATGTTGTCGGTGCTGCCACCGGACCGGTTGTGCAGCGTGTACGCGGAGCCGTCCGGCGCCAGCAGGGACACCACCAGGTCGCCCTTGTACGTGTGCACGATGTGCACCTCCGCCGTCGACGTCGACGAGGCGTTGCGGTTGCAGCCCGCGATGGTGATGTCGCTGTAGACCGTGGCCACGTCGGCGATCGTCACGTCGGTCGGGTTGGTGCCGGTGCAGCCCGGTGCGCCGTTCACGGTCAGCGTGTAGGTGACCGTACGGGTCGCCCCGGTGCCGGTGCCGGTCACGGTGACCGGGTAGCTGCCCGCCGGGGTCGACGCGCTGGTGGAGATCGTCAGCGTCGACGACCCGCCCGCGGTGACCGACGACGGGCTGAACGACGCGGTCGCGCCGGTGGGCAGGCCGCTCGCGGTCAGGTTCACCGTCTGCGCGCTGCCCGCGGTGACGGCGGTGCTGATGGTCGAGGTCAGCGAGCTGCCCGGGTTGACAGAGCCGGACGCGGGTGCGGCCGCGATCGAGAAGTCGTTCGCGGCGGTGCAGTACTGCGCCTGCTTGCTGATGGCCCGGTACGGGCAGTCGGCGTACTCGGACAGCAGCAGCACGGCGCTCTTGTTGCGTGACGTCTGCGCCGCGATGACCTCGTCCGGCGGGTAGAAGCCGGGGCTGGACGACTTCGGATACATCTCGAAGGTGTACGTCCACACCCGCTGGTCGCCCCACAGCCAGTCGGTGATGTCGCCGTCGGTGACGTACAGGTCGCTGCCCTGTTCGGGGGTGTAGGAGTTGGTCGCCGCCATCTGCTGGCCGATCGTGGCGAACGTGTTGCGCTCGTCGGTGGTCATGCCGGGGTTCACGGTGTCGGCCGTGGTGTACCCGAACGGCCACAGGATCAGTTCGCCGTACGTGTGGAAGTCGATGTTGGCCTTGATCTGCTGCACCCCGCCGACCCGCCGGGACAGCACGAAGTCGCGCAGCACCGACGCCTCCGGGGTGGAGAACGCCGACGGGCCGCGGTAGGTCTCCGAGGACGTGCTGCCCGAGGAGCCGCCGCAGCAGCCCCACTTGTAGCCGAAGTTGCGGTTGATGTCGGTGCCGACCGACGAGCTGCCCGAGTTCGGCTGGCGGTTCTTGCGCCAGGAGCGGTAGGAGCCGGTCGCGATGTCGTACTCGCCGCCGTCGGGGTTGAGGTCCGGCACGATCCAGATCTCGCGCGAGTCGACCACGGCCTTGACCCGGCTGTCGGTGGTGTACGCGTCGGTGAACAGGTTCGCCAGGTAGAGCGCCATCTCGACGGTGAGGTGCTCGCGGGCGTGCAGGTGCGCGTTGAACAGGACCTCGGGCTCGTTCTCGTCGGTGGCGACGTTGTCGGAGATCTTCAGCGCGACGATCTGGCGGCCCTCGTACGAGGTGCCGATGACCGACTTGCGCACCAGCGTCGGGTGGTCGGCGACGATCTGGTTCAGCTCGGCGTTCATCTCGGCGTAGTTGTGGTAGCCGGCGTCGGCCGACGGGAAGTCCAGCGGCACCGCGTTCGGGCCGGTGATCCGCGAGGACGGCGGGGGAAGCTGCTCCAGGCCGAAGCCGAGGCGGCGGATGCGGTCGGCCTCGGCGGAGTTCGCGGTGATGTAGATGATGCCGTGCTCGATGAGGTCGATCGCCGCGCCGGTGCGGGCGACGGCGTTGCGGTCGTCGAACGTCTTCGGGCCGGTGACCTTGTACTGCTGGGACCCGGCGAGGGTCAGGTCGTCGGCGGGCGCGCCGCCGGCCGGGCCGGGCACCACCAGGGCGGCACCGGTCGCCAGCGCGGTGAGGATGAGCGCGAGTCTGCGCACGGGATTACCTCCGAGGGGGTAGGTGGAGGCGGGCGTTTGCGGGGGAGGGCCCGGCGCCGCTGGTCGCGGAGCCGGGCCCGGAGTGGTGCGACGGACTCAGAGGGTGAGCGTCCAGGAGTTGATGTAGCCGGTGTCGACCGAGGCGGCGTCGCGGGCGCGCAGGCGCCAGGTGCCGTTCTTGACCTCGGAGGACACGTTCACCGTGTAGATGGTGTCGATGTTGTCCGTGCTGCCGCCGGACCGGTTGTGCAGGTTGTACACCGAGCCGTCCGGCGCGACCAGGTCCACGATCAGGTCACCCTTGTACGTGTGCACGATGTGCACCTCGACCTTGGACGTCGAGGACGCGTTGCCGGTGCAGCCGGAGATCGTGATGTTGCTGTACACCCCGGTGGTGTTGTTGTCGGGGATGCTGACGTCGGTGCCGTTGGTGGCCGCCGCGCAGCTGCCGACCGGGTTGACCGTCCAGGTGAACGAGGCGGTGCCGGTCTTGCTGGCGCTGTCGGTCGCGGTCACGGTCACCGTGTAGGTGCCCGCGGCGCTCGGCGTGCCGGTGATCTGGCCGGTCGAGGAGTTGATCGACGTGCCCGCCGGCAGGCCGCTGGCCGACCAGCTGTACGGCGACGTGCCGCCCGACGCGGAGTTGTTCAGGGTGACCGCGTTGCCGACGACGGTCGACTGGTTGCCGGGGCCGGTGACGGACACGCCGCCCGGGGCCCCGCCGAGGGAGACCGCCGCGTTGTAGATGTCGGTCGAGAAGTAGCGGACCTCGGAGTACACACCCGGCTTCTGGGCCTGGGCGCAGCCGATGCCCCAGCTGACGATGCCGACCTGGATCCACTCGTTGGCCGCGTTCTTCTTGACCATCGGGCCGCCGGAGTCGCCCTGGCAGGTGTCCACGCCGCCGGAGGCCCAGTTGCCCGCGCAGATCTCCTCGTTGAAGACCAGGCCCGAGTAGTCGCCGCCCGCGCTCTGGCACTGGGTGTCGGTGATGAACGGCACCTTGGCCTTGCGCAGGTAGCGCTGCTGGCCGCCGCCCGAGGCGGTCGCGCCCCAGCCCATCACGTCGAAGTCGCCGCTGTGCAGCGACGTGTCCGTGGCGATCTTCAGCAGCGGGGCGGTGGTGATCGGGCTGGACAGGCGGACCAGCGCCCAGTCCTTACCGGTGCCGTTGTAGCCCGGCGCGCGGTAGACGTAGTTCGAGGTGCGGGTGGTGCGGGCCGGGTCCTGCAGGTCGATGACGCCCCAGGTGGCGGTGATCGAGGTGTTGTTGCCGGTCGCGCCGACGCAGTGCGCGGCGGTCAGCACCAGGCTCGGGGTGTACATCGCGCCGCCGCAGCCCATGGACAGGCGCACGATCCACGGGAACTCGCCCTGCGCGGCCGGAGTGCCGCCGACCACCGGGTTCGGGCCCTCGACCGGGTCAGGGCCGGTCGGGGCCGCGTGTGCCGGGACGGCAGCCGCGCCCAGGGCGAGCATGGCACCGGCCAGCGCTGTCGCGCCCGCACGCAGTGCCGTTCGTAGTGAATTCCGCACAGGATCCTCCCAGGGTCCACCCGGCGCCGAGCGCTTCTGGCGCCGGATCGCCGGAGAGTTTCCCTGGAAGCTAGCGGACGACAGCGATACATAGCAATATCGAAGTTTATTGTTACGTGCTGATGTCCTCCGCGACGCGCGGTGACACCCGCGTCCGCACGGGCGATCCGCTTTGACGCGGCGCACCGTGTCCGTCACGATGGCCGGTGGGCGGCCAGTGGGGCAAAACCGGTGCGCATCGGGGCGCTGGACGCCGCAGAGCAGGGCCGGGCGGGGGTCGAATGGTTACACGCGACGGCGGCTCGTCCTCGGGCGGGCTGCGGGTGCCGAGGATCGTGGTGGCCGCGGCGGCTTCGGGACACGGCAAGACCACCGTGGCGACGGGGCTGCTGGCGGCGCTGACGGCGCGGGGCATGACGGCCGCCGGGTTCAAGGTCGGGCCGGACCACACCGACCCGGCGTACCACTCGCTGGCCTGCGGGCGGCCCGGCCGCAACCTGGACCCGTCACTGGTCGGCGAGGACCTGGTCGCGCCACTGTTCGCGCACGGGGCGACCGGCGCGCAGGTGGCGGTCGTGGAGGGCGTGGCCGGCCTGTACGACGGACGGCCTGGCGAGGGCGACTTCGGCTCCACCGCGCACGTGGCACGGCTGCTGGACGCGCCCGTGGTGTTCGTGGCCGACGCGACCGGGCAGGGCCGGTCGATCGCCGCGCTGCTGCACGGATTCCGCTCGTTCGCCGCGGCGCGGCTGGCCGGGGTGGTGCTCAACCGGGTCGTCTCCGACCGGCACGAACAGATCCTGCGCGAGGCCTGCGAGGAGGTCGGCACGCCGGTGCTGGGCGTGCTGCGCGGCGCGAACGCGGTCCCGGCGCCGTCCCGGCACGTCGGGCCGGGGCCCGCCGCCGAGCGCGGTGGCGCGACCGTGGAGGCGGTGCGGGCCATGGGCGCGCTGGTCGAGGAGGGCATCGACCTCGGCGAGATGCTGGCCGTGGCGCACAGCGCGCCGCCGCTGACGGTGACGCCGTGGTCGGCGGCCGAGGCGGTGCGGGCCGGTACGGAAGAGGCAGCGGGGGACCGGCCGGTGATCGCGGTCGCGGGCGGGCCCGCGTTCGCGTTCGGCTACGCCGAGCAGGCCGAACTGCTGCGGGCGGCGGGGGCCGAGGTCGTACACGTGGACCCGCTGCGCGACGAGACACTGCCGCGCGGCACCGCCGGGCTGGTCGTCGTCGGCGGCCTGCCCGAGGCGTACGGCGACGAACTGGCCGCGAACAGGCCACTGCGCGACGCGGTACGCGCACTCGCCGCCGGGGGCGCGCCGGTCGCCGCCGAGGGTGCGGGGCTGCTGTGGCTGGCCCGGTCCGTGGACGGGCACGAGATGTGCGGGGTGCTCGACGCGCACGCGGCGACGACCGAGCGGCTGACCTCGGGCTACCGTGCCGCGGTCGCGGTGTCCGGCAGCGTGCTCGCCGAGGCGGGCACCCGGGTCACCGGGCACGAGTTCCACCGCGCCACGGTCGCCCCCGCCGCCGGGCCGTCGCCCGCGTGGGCGTGGCGCGGCATGTCGGCTGAAGGCTTCGTCCAGGGCGGCGTACACGCGTCCCACCTGCAGCTGCACTGGGCCGGGCAGCCGGGCTTCGCGAGCCGCCTGGTGCATGCCGCCCGCGCCTGACCGGAGCCGGCGACCCGGAATCGCGGTGCGCCCGCCGGGCCGGAATCAGGGCCGGGTCGGCGTGGCGGACGGCGCGCGTTCGAAGTCTTGCGCCGGAGCGCCGCGGCGGTACATGACGAGCAGGATGATGGCGAGCAGGGGCATCAGGATGTCCGACGGGAGCGCCCAGACGTTGGCCGGGGCGGTGTTGTCGTGGAACACCCACTGGTTGAAGTGGCCCCAGGCGTCGCCCCAGAACGAGATGGCCAGCGCGGTGACCGCGGCCGTCAGCCAGGTGCCGCGCAGCCGCCGCCAGGCGCAGCCGATCGCCAGCACGGCCACCGCGATGTCGCCCCAGCCGACCTCCCACTGGAACATCGACGGGGCGTAGCCGATCTGCTCGGCGGTGTCGCCGGAGGTCGGGCCGATGTGGCTGAATCCGCCGAGCAGGCCCCAGATCCCCGCGCCGACCACCATGATCCAGAGCAGGGCGAGTTCGACCACGCGGTGCTTGCTGCGCCGGTCGGGGTGCTTGTCCACGGCGACGTGGATCAGCCAGCCGACGACGACGGTGAACCAGATGGCAGCGAAGAACGGCATCACACACCTCCGGACGGCTCCGACGCTACGCCGGGGCCGTCCGGGAGGGGCCGTGTCCTGGTATTTCGTCCTGCCGGGTCAGGACACTCCGTAGAATCGCCGCGCGCCGGGGTGCAGCTCCAACGGCGACACCAGCGGGGCGATGTCCCGGCTGAAGTTGCCGCCCTCGGGGTGCACCGCGGCCAGCTCCGACTGGTGGTCGAACAGCAACTGGGTGAGCCGGTACGCGACCTCGTCGGGCATGTCCGCCGACACCACCACGAGGTTGGGCACAGCGATGGTGTCCACGTCGGCGGTCAGGCCGTACATGCCCTTCGGGATGGTGCCGGGGGCGTAGATGTCGGGGTACGCCTTGCTGACGGCCTGGCCCAGCTCGTCGAGCGGGACCAGGGTGAACACGCCCGGCGACTGGTCGAACAGTCCCTGGATGCCCGTGGTCGGCAGGCCGGCCGAGTAGAACATGGCGTCGAGGGCGCCGGAGCGCATCGACGACGTCGTCTGCGACAGCGACGCCGACATCTGGGTGATGTCGCGCTTGAGGTTCAGTCCCGCGACGGTCAGCAGCCGGACGGCGACCTCCTCGCTGCCGGAGTTCTGCGGGCCGGTGCCGACCTTCTTACCCTTCAGGTCTTTGATCGACTTGATGCCCGAGTCGCGGCGCACCACCAGGTGGGTCTGGCCGTTGAAGACCCGGGCCAGCGCCCGGAACAGCACCGGCTTGCCCTCGAACAGGCCCTTGCCCGCGGCGGCGTCGGCGGCCACGTCGGCGAAGGTGAACGCGATCTGCACGTCGTCGATGGCCAGCCGCTGCAGGTTCTCACCCGCGCCGTTGGTCGGCGGGGCGAGTGCCTCGTAGCCGGGCAGGTGGCGGTTGATCAGATCGGCGTAGCCGCCACCCACCTGGTTGAACACCCCGTTGGTGGGGCCGGTGCCGATGGTCAGGGTGCCGCCGTGCCAGGCCGGTGGGGCTGCTTCGGCCTCCGCGGTGCAGGCGCCGAGCGCCGGGGCGAGCAGCGCGCAGAGCAGCAGGGCCAGCCGGCGGCGCCTCACCACTGGCCGTCCACCCGCGCCTCCGGTTCCAGCGCGTACGCCACCCGGTGCGCCAGCAGCGCCGTCTCGTAGCCGATCTGGCCGAGGTCGCAGCCGGGCGCGGCCACCACGGCGAGGAACGCGCGGTCGCGAACCGCCATGATCAGCAGTACGCCCTCGTCCATGTCCACCACGGTCTGGCGCACCTGGCCGCTGCTCAGGCAGCGCGCCGCGCCGATGGTGAGGCTGGCCATCCCGCTCGTGATGGCGGAGAGCTGGTCGGACAGATCCTGACGCAGCCCGTCGGAGTGGGCGATCGTCAGGCCGTCCACAGAGACGGCCAGCACGTAGGTGACGTCGGCGATCCGTTGGGCGAACGAGGTCAGCAGCCAGTCGAGGCCGCCGACCTCGTCGGCGCCGGCGAGCTGCGCGGGGTTCTGAGTCATCGGGTGCTTTCCTTCGTTGCTGGCGGGGCTGACAAGCGCTGCTCACGAGCCAGTTCGCGGTGAGCGGCCGCGATACCGCCGGCCAGACCGGACAGCCGGGCCCGGACCGCTTCAGGGTCCAGCAGACCGGAGCTGTCGGTCCGGGAGGAGGTGGTGGCTGCGCGACCGGGCGGGGAGAGGTCGCCAGGTCGGCGCTGGGGCAGGCCGGAGGGCAGGAGGGTGGGTTGTTCGGCGGCCGCCTGCCGAACCGCAGGGATCACCTGGGTCGGAGCATCGCCGGCCGCCGCGAAGGTGGCCGGGGCCGCGGCGGACGTGGACGGGGTGGGCTGGGGCAGGGACACCGGTGGGGTGGACACGGGACGGACGGAGGGAGTGGACGGTGGTGCGGGGGTGGCGGGCGAGCGGGCGCCGGTCCGCCGGGTGCGCAGTGTCTCACCGTCGGGCAGGTTCGCGTTGCCCGACGTGACGGTCAGTCTGCTCACAGCGCTGTGAGGCGGAGCAAGTAGTGCCGTCGGCAGCAGCACCAGCGCCACGGTACCTCCACCGGGGCTGCTGCGCAGCTGCACCGTGATCCCGCGGCGGGCGGCGATCCGGGCCACCACCAGCAGACCCATGGTCCGGGCCAGCTCGCTGGTCAGCATCGCCGGGCGGATCAGGCGCTCGTTGATCTCCTGGAGCTGCCCGGGCGGCATGCCGATACCGGCGTCGAAGACGTTGATGGTGAGGCCGTCCACGCCGCGCCGGGTGGTGACCAGCACGCGGCTGTTCGGCGGGGAGAAGTCGGTGGCGTTCTCCAGCAGCTCGGCCAGCAGGTGCACGACGTCACCCACGGCGTGCGCGACGACGCACAGGTCCGCGATGGAGTTGGTCTCCACTCGCGGGTACTGGTCGATCTCGGCGGCGGCCGCGTGGACCACGTCGACCAGCAGCTCCGCGTTGACGAACCGGCGGCCCGGCTCGCCACCGGCGAGCACCAGCAGGTTCTCCTCGTTACGGCGCATGCGGGCGGCGAGGTGGTCCAGGGCGAACAGTTTGGCCAGCGACGCCGGGTCGGTCTCGCCGCGCTCGAACTCGTCGATCAGGTGCAGCTGGCGCTGGACCAGGGTCTGCCCGCGCCGGGACAGGTTCACGAACATCTGCGAGACGTCGTGGCGCAGCATGGCCTGGTCGGCGGCCAGACGCAGCGCCTGCTGGTGCAGGTTGGCCAGTGCCGCGCCGACCTCGCCGATCTCGTCGTTGGGTCCGGCCAGCGCCTTCTCGGCCTGCTCGTTGGAGGCGCGGACCAGCCTGCGTACGGTGTCGACCCCGGGCGCGGAGGAGACCTCGGCGATCGCGGCGGGCAGTTCCCCGCTGGCGATGTCCATCGCGGACCGGCTCAGCCGCCGCAGCCCGCGGCTGGTGCGTACGGCCAGCAGCACCGCGACGCCGAGCGAGACGATGATGATCAGGGCGGACGAGCCACCGCTGGTCAGCGCGTCACGTTCGGCGGCGGCGTGCTGCCGGGCCGCCTCGGCCTCCAGCGAGCCGATGACCTCCAGCTCGTACAGGTAGAGCCGGCGCAGCGCGTTGGACTTGGCGATGAACCAGGCGTCCGGGTCGACGCGCAGCCCGGCGGGGGCGCTGTCGGCGGTGAGCGCCCCTTCGAGCAGGGTGCGGGCCCGGTCGACGTCCGCGCCGCGGACGACCTCGCGGTAGCGCGCGGTGGCCTGGGGACCGGCGACCCGCTCGAACTGCGCCACACGTTCGGCCTCGGCGCCGTACAGCTCGCCGAGTTCGGCCAGCTCACCGTGCTCGAACCGGCCTCGGGCGAACACGGTGCGCAGCAGCCCGCGCTGCTCGGCGGCATGGTGCTCGACCGCGTTCAGCGCGGCCACCGTCTCGGTCAGCGCGCTGAGCCGGGCGTCGGTGGGCACCCCGGCCAGCGCCTCGCCGACGGCGAACATGGCATGCGTCAGCGGGTCGTAGACGGTCTCCGGCGAGGTCTTCGTGGCGGGCTGGCCCGCCGGGGGGAACTGGGCCGCCTCCCGCATCCGGGGCAGTTCGGCCAGGGCCGCGTCGGCGTCGTCGACCAGCCCGCGCACCTCCGGGGCGACCTTCACCGCGACCGGCACCGTGGCCCGGTAGCGGGCCAGCGCCTCGTCGGTGCGCCGCCGCTGCGCGGTCAGCAGCAGCTCGCCCGCCTTGCCGCCGCGCTGCAGCAGTGCCTCGGTCTCCGACAGCTCCTGTTCGAGCTGGTGGTTCAGCTTGACCGTGGCGGTCAGCGCCTGCGCGACCGAGCCGGACGACGCGGCCTCGCGGGCCTCGTCCATGGCCGACGACGTCTGCACGCCGCCCAGCACACCCACGCCGATGGTGGCCACCGCGATGGGCAGCAGCAGGCGGAAGCCGATGGAGCGATGGGGGCGGCGACGCGCCGTGGCCATCGGAACATCGGCTTCCTGGACGTATTGGGGTGCCCACGGCGGTGCTCCGCCGCCGGTGACTGCCATCGCCTGTGCCTCTCGACTGTTCGGTGGGACTCCCATGAGAGTTACGGGCAACAACCTTCACCACAACCCCCGAAACGTCCACCGGATGGACACATCGGTGTCACATAACGACACGTTCAGCCCTCGACAGCGTTGTCGGGCGTGGTTGCGGGTTCAACTTAGTTACATCCGAATTGGATTCATATCCTCCGGATGGGCGTGTTCTGGCGCGTTTCACCGGTGGAAAGTCTGCTGGTCATTACGCTTTGTGCCAACATGTCTGATCCGCCGACAGGGTGGCACCAATGTTCGTACGCCGATTCGCTCTGCTCGCCGCCGTGACCACCGCAGGAGCCCTCGGGGCCTGCGCCGAGAGCACCACCACCCCGCCCGCCGGAGCGGGAGGCGCGGGCGTGTCCGCCGTCGCGGTCGCCGCCTCGCCGTCGGCGGCCCGCGCCGCCGTGCACATCGCCAATGTGGGCGGTCGCAAGGCGCTGGTCGACCAGCAGGGCCGCACGCTCTACGTCTTCCTGCGCGACGCCAAGGGCAAGAGCGCCTGCCTGGACAAGTGCGCGGTGACCTGGCCGCCGATGGTCGGCGACGCGATCAACGGGGAGGGCGTGGACGGCTTCCTGCTGTCCACGTACACCCGGCCCGACGGGACCGTGCAGACCACCTACCGCAACCTGCCGCTCTACCGGTTCGGCACGGACCGGCCGGGCGACGCGCACGGGCAGGGCATGGACGGGGCCTGGTTCATGCTCGACGAGAACGGTGAGATGTATCAGTGGTGATCGGCGGCCCGCCGCTGTGAGATCCCTGCCAACCGGCGCGACGCCGGGCGTGTAACACCTGCCGCCCGCCGTCGCGCCGGTAACCTTGCCCGAATTCGCCGACATGTCTGCGATGTGGGGAAGATATGAAGAACAGACGTTTTCTGATCACGGCGACCCTGGTGGCCGTCGTACTGGCCGGGATCGGTTACCTCTCCTTCCGGCAGGCGTACAGCAGCGGAGCAGCCCCGCAGCCGCCCGCCCGGCCGGTGCGCACCCTCGGCCCGGCACTGCCCGGCTCGCCTGCCGTCACCGAGCCGCGCGCCGACGGTCACCTGGTCAGCGGGGCCGACGTACACATGGAGAGCGCTCCGATGCCGACCGTCAAGGGCGGCAAGAAGGTCAAACACGTCTGCACCGAGTGGGAGATCTGGTCCGTCGAGCCCGCCGAGCGGGTCTGGCACTCGCCCTGCGTCGGCGGCCCGCAGCTGGTCCACGCCCACCTGGGCGACGGCGTGTTCGAGAACTCCTTCGCCGCGCGCCGCGACCTGACCGCCGACCGCGAGTACGACCTGCGCGTGCGCTACCGCGACGACACCAAGGACAAGGCCAAGCGGTGGAGCCCCTGGGGCTACCGGGCGTTTCGCACCCTGCCGCAGCGCGCCCCGCTGGCCGGGGCCGGCACCTGGCACGTACGACAGGACGGCTACCGGGTCGAGGAGGTGGCCGGCGGCTTCCAGCTGCCCGTACACCTGGCCATGGCCCCGGGCCACACCGGCGACCCGGCCACGCCGATGTTCTACGTGACCGAGCTGTACGGCCAGATCAAGGTCGTCAAGGGCGACCTGAGCACCGCCGTGTACGCCAAGAACCTGCTGAACTTCGACCCGCGCGGCACCTTCCCCGGCACCGGCGAGAAGGGCGTCACCGGCATCGTCGTCGACCCGGCCAACGGCGACGTGCTCGCCTCGGTGCTCTACGAGCGCGGCGGCGTGCACTACCCGAAGGTGGTGCGCTTCTCCAGCTCCGACGGCGGGCTCACCGCGTCGAAGCAGACGACGCTGCTGGACATGCCCGCCGAGGCGCAGTCGGCCGCGCACCAGATCTCGCAGCTGACCATCGGCCCGGACGGCAAGCTCTACGTGCACATGGGCGACGCCATGCTGGCGCACACGGCCAAGGACCTGAACTCGTTCCGGGGCAAGATCCTGCGGGTCAACCTGGACGGCAGCGCCCCGGTCGACAACCCGTTCTACGACGCCGAGGACGGCATCAACGCCCGCGACTACGTGTACGCCTCGGGGTTCCGCAACCCGTTCGGCGGGGCGTGGCGTGCCGACGGCAGCTACTACCAGGTCGAGAACGGGACCGCGATCGACCGGCTGTCCCGGGTGGACAAGGGCGTCGACTACGGCTGGGACGGCACCCGCGACAGCATGCTCAAGCCGAAGCTGTACATCTGGTCCCCGTCGACCGCGCCGACCGCGATCGCGTTCGTCGACCCGGACACCCACCACGGCTCGGGCTTCCCGAAGAGCAAGCACGGGCACATGTACGTGGCCGAGAGCGGCCCGACCTTCGCCACCGGCCCGCAGGACAACGGCAAGCGGATCGTCGAGTTCACCTTCGACGGAGGCAAGGTCGGCAAGCCGAAGACGCTGCTCGAATACAACGGCACCGGCAAGGCCACCGTGGTCGGCCTGGCCGCGGGCCCGGACGGCCTCTACTTCACGGCCCTGTACCCCGACGCCGACACCGCCGCTCCCGACACCCCCGCCGCCAAGATCTACCGGGTCCGCTACACCGGCGCCGAGTAGGAAACGAAGGAGGGGCACCTTCCCAACGCTCTGCGTTGTGGAAGGTGCCCCTCCTTCATGTGCTGCTCAGGGCAGGACGATGAACTCCACGCGCCGGTTGACGGCCTGGTTGGCCTCGGTGGTGTTGGGGCGGGCGGGACGGCTCTCGCCGTAGCCCTGGGAGGTCAGCCGGTCGGCGGCGACACCCTGCTTCACCAGGAAGTCCAGCACCGTCTTGGCGCGGGCCCGGCTCAGTGCCAGGTTGTCGGCCGTCGAGCCGTTGCTGTCCGTGTGGCCCTCGATCCGCACCTTGACCTGCGGGTTGGCGGTGAGGATGCGGGCCGCCTGGGCCAGCGCGGCCCGGCCCGCCGCGGTCAGCGTGGTGCTGTTGTCCAGGAAGGTCACCGCGGGCAGCTTGACCAGCTCCTGCTGGACCTTCGCCACCTCGGTGCGGTCGGACACGGTCGCGCCGGTCTGCGCCGCGGCGGCCGCCACGGCGTCCTTGGCGGCCTGCGAGGCGACGGTGCCCGCCAGCGACAGGTTGCCGTCGCGCAGCTCCACCGACACGTCCTTGGCGCCCTGGCCGTACGCGGAGACCACGTTCGCCAGCGCGTCCAGCCCCGCGTCGGTCACGCTCGGGTCGACCTTCAGCTGGTCGTCGACCGGCCCGGTCCCGGCCAGGAACGCGGCTGCCGCGGCGAGCCGCTTGCGCGCGTCCTCGGTCGGCACCGTGCCGGTGAGCGTGGCCCGCCCGCCGGACAGGGTGAGCCCGACCGTCGGCGGGACGGCCGTGGCGGTGGGCGACGGCGACGCCGCCGGTGCCGGTGCGGCCACCGTGGGCACGTCGGCGACGGCGACGCGTACGCCCTCCAGCCCGCGCACGATCGCCAGCGCCCGGTCGGCCTCGGCGGCCGAGGCGGCCTTCAGGGTGCCGTCGCGCCCGATGAAGCCGACCTGCACCGACGACAGCCCCGCGGCCCGCAGGGCCTGCTCGGAGCGGGTCGTCAGATCGTCCTGGACGGTCTGCCGGATGGGCAGGTGCTGCGCGGTGACGATGCCGGCCAGGCCGAGCACCGCGACCGCCACCCCGACCACCGGGTGGAACCTGCGAGCGTTGTCCGCCATGCTCATGCCCGTCCCGTGTCGCGGCCGGCGACCAGGCGGCGCTGCAGGTCGGCCAGCGCCTCCTCGTCACCGTCGGCGAGCAGCTGGGCCTGCTGCGCCCAGGTCAGCAGCGCGGGGGCGAACTTGAGCCCGCCGTCCTCGATGGCCTTGCGCAGGGAGGCGTTGTCGGCGGCGGCGACCGCGGCGTACGTGCCCATGCCGGCGGCCGTCAGCGCGGCCTCCATCTTGGGCCCGATGCCCTCGATGCGCTGCAGGTCGTCACCGGCGGCGACGAGCATGTTCTCGATCGGGGTGAGGGTCGACGCCTCGACCTTGAACGCCTTGTCCTGCGCGGCCTCGGCAGCGGCCTCGACCGCGTCGTCGGGCTCGTCGGCCGCGACGGCGACCGGGACGGCCACCGGCTCGGCCGCGACCGGCGCGGGCTCGGCCACCGGCTCGGTGGCCGGTTCCGGCTTGGCGATCGGGGCGACCAGTGACACCGGCCGCTGCTGCACCTCGATCTCGTCGTCGGCGGGTGCGGCGGGGGCGGGCACGGTCTTCTTCGACGGCTTCTTGGCCGCCTTGGGCTTGTCGGCCACGGCGACCGCGGCGACCGGCGCGGCGGCCTCCGCCACGACCGGGGTGGACGGGGCGGCGGCAGCGACCGGCTGCTCCGCGGGAGTGGACTTGCCGCGCCTGCTGAACAGCAGCCAGCCCACGAGCAGGCCGAGCAGGAACGCTGTCAGGATCATGAGGAGCGACTGGCCGATGAACCAGGCCACGAAGACCTCCAAAGTGAACGCGCGATACGAACGCGCTGTCGGTAGGATTGCTGCTCGTCTCTCTGATGCGAGCCGACGAACCCGAGGCAGCTTCGCACACACCGGGAAGATCCGACTCAGCGCATCGGCCGGTTGTGGCACCTGCACCGGTCACAAAACCGGGGATGTCCGCATAGGATCACGGCTGTGCCGCAGACCGTGACGCATGTGCGCGACCTCGCCGACGTGGTCGGCAGCTTCCTCGGCCACAGCGCCTGGCACGAGATCACCCAGCGCCAGGTGGACCTGTTCGCCGAGGCCACCTGGGACGACCAGTGGATCCACACCGACCCCGAGCGCGCCGCGACCGGGCCGTACGGCCAGACCATCGCGCACGGCTTCCTCACCATGTCGCTGACGCCGACCCTGCTGGCCGAGATCTGGCGGGTCGAGGGCGTGGACATGACCGTCAACCAGGGCCTGGACAACCTGCGGCTGCGCGCCCCGGTGCCGGTCGGCGCGCAGGTGCGGATGGGCGCGGACCTGCTGTCCACGCGCACCCGCCCGAAGGGCTTCGCCGAGGTCGTGGTGCGGCTGACCTTCGAGCTGGAGCACGGCGGGCGGCGGCAGCGCGCGGCCACCGCCGACCTGACCATCCTGCTCCGCGAGGCGGCGACCGTCCCGCGCTGATCAGTGGTTCACGAGGGGTCGCCCTGCCAGCGGGCGTCCGCCTCCTCCCACTGCTCGTTGCGCTCCTTGACCTTGCTCAGCGCCTGCTCGGCGTCGGCGGGGGACGGGTACGGGCCCAGCAGGAACTTCGACGGGCACCTGTCGTCGCCGTGCTCGACCCGGTTGTGCTTGATGCACCAGAAGTACTGGGGCGGATCTCCGACGTTCGTCATGCCATCACTGTGCCCGTTCGCGGGCCCGCTACGCCACCGATCCGCGACAAGCCGCCGGACATGCGACAGGGGCGCCTCCCCGGTGGGAGGCGCCCCTGTGCGAGCAGGTCAGAGCATGGACAGGTGAACGTGGTTCGTATGGTCCCCGGCGGGATTGTCACCGCAGTTGGAACCGGCCGAGTCGTACGTCTTCCAGGCCCCGTTGATCCAGATCTTGCAGTACCAGATGACGTACATGACACCGAGCCGGCTGGCGTTCTTGATGAAGAAAGAGGCCAGGTTGTTGCCGTAGGTGCGGTCGCCGCCGCTGGCGGAGTAGTTGGTGAAGCCGCCGGTGGCCGAGGCGAAGTCGCAGGCCCGGCCCTTGGGGTGCTCGCCGCCGCCGCCCGAGCGGTGGCACGAGACGTAGCGCTTGAAGCCGTTGGCCTTGGCCTGGTTCATCGCCCACAGGGTGCGCGGGGTGATGCAGCCGCTGGTGGTCGGGTCCTTGATCGAGCAGCCCTCGCTGGGCCAGGATCCGTTGGCGTTGCGCGGGGCGGGCTTGGCCAGCGGGGAGTTCGGGTTGATGTAGCCGCTCGAACTGCGCCCGTCGACCGCGCGCAGGGCCTGGTCGGCGGCCTTCTTGCGCTTCTCGATCTCCTTGAACGCGTCCTGCTGCAGCTTCAGCTGGATCTCGATCGCCGCCTTCTTCGCGGTGACCTCCTGCTTGCGCGCGCGGTAGTCGTTCATCCGGGCCTCGTCGCGCTGGGTCATCCGGTCCATGGCGCTGGCCTTGGACAGCAGCGAGCCCGGCTCGGTGCCGTTGATCATCAGGCTGACCATGCCGATCTTGCCGGTCTTGTAGGCCTCGGCCGCGTACTGCGCCACGAACGAGCGCAGCCGCTCCGTGTCCGCCTCGGCCGCGAGCAGCTCGGCGTTCAGCGCCTTCTGCGAAGCCTGGGACGCCTCCAGCGCCGCCTGCGCCTCCAGGTAGCCCTTGGCCGCCACCTCCAGGTTCTCGCGCAGCTGGGCGAGCGTCTTGGAACTGCCCTCGTTGGGCTCGGCGAACGCCGGGGCCGCCGGCGACAGCCCGCTCACCACCGTGAACACGGCAGCCAGCAGCAGCGCGAGGTGGGCGGCGCGTCGTCGGGTCCGGCGCACGGTGGGGGTCACGGAGGTGCTTCCTTCCGTCGTTCGCCGCGCGGACGGACCGGTGTGCCGCGGTGCTGCTGGGAGCAGCGGCCGGGCTTCCGTGCCGTCGTCGGGGATTGCGCGACGGTGGCTTCGGCAGATCTTTATGTGAGACAGCCTCGGTGCCGTGGGGGCAGGCGGACAGAGTACCCGGTCCCGTCGGGGGTGCTCAAAACGATCGACGAACGTGCACCGCTTTGCCCGAATCGTTGGTTTTCGCGTTGCCCCGTCAGGGAACCGGCCCCGTAATAGTGTTATCCGGAGGGGATTGTGTCGTCTCGCGCCGTTTCAGTGCTCTTCACGGCCTGGATGGTGCTGCTTGGCGTGCTGTACTACGTCATCAGGCCGTGGCAGGTGGGTTTGTGGGCCGCGCTCGGGCTGAGCGGCGCGGCCGCCGTCGTCTACGGCGTACGCCGCAACCGGCCGCGAAAACCCCGACCGTGGCACCTGCTCGCCGGTGCGCTGGTGCTGTTCGCCGTCGGGGACTTCTTCTCCGCCGTGCTCAACAGCGACTACCTCGCGCCCTACGACGTGCCCTTCCTGGTCGACATGGTCTTCCTGGCCATGTTCGTCGTCATGAGCGCGGGGCTGATGGGCCTGGCCCGCTCCGGCTGGGCGATGCGCGACCGGGCCGGCGTGCTCGACGCGGTCACCCTGATCCTGGGCCTGGGCCTGCTCGCCTGGATGTTCATCATCGAGCCGCGCTTTCGTACGCCCGGACTGACCGCCGTCGACCAGATAGCCGCCGTCGCCTATCCGCTGGCCGACCTGCTGCTGCTCGCGATGGTGGTGCGGATCGTGCTGGTCGCCCGCTGGAGCGCGCCGGTGGCCCTGCTGGCCGCGGGCGGCATCGGCATGTTCGTCAGCGACAACCTGCACCTGTTCGCGCGGCTGGACGGGTTCTGGCACATCGGCGGCTCCCTCGACATCGGCTGGATGCTGCTCTACTGGGGCTGGGGGCTGGCCGCGCTGCTGCC
The DNA here is from genome assembly GCF_011297335.1 of Catellatospora methionotrophica. Taxonomy (GTDB): domain Bacteria; phylum Actinomycetota; class Actinomycetes; order Mycobacteriales; family Micromonosporaceae; genus Catellatospora; species Catellatospora methionotrophica. The sequence continues at coordinate 153,578 of NZ_JAAOTJ010000007.1, forward strand.
GTCCATGGTGTGGCTGACCGAGCCGCGCCCCGCCCCGACCGCCGAGCTCAGCGGCCGCCGGGTGGTGGTGCTGGGGCTGTCGTCGTTCATCCCGCCGATGGTGCTGCTGTTCCAGGCGCTGCGGGGCCCGGTGCGCAACGCCGAGGGCATCGCCCTGCTCTGCATCGCCATGTTCGTGCTGGTGCTGATCCGGCTGCTGGACGCGATGCGCATCCACCGCCAGGCGCTGACCCGCGAGCGCATGCTGCGCGAGGCGGGCGTCGGCATGGTCGCGGCCACCGACATCGACCAGATCTCCGACGTCGTACGCGACACCGCGACCGGGCTGATGCCCAGCCACGCCGAGCACCGGGTGATCCTGGCCATCGAGGAGAACGAGCGGACCGCGGTCGAGCCGCAGGCCAAGCCCGGCCCGGCCGTGCTGTGCCGCACCGGTGAACTGCCCCCCGAACACGCCCAGGAGCTGGCCGGGTTCGACACCGTGCTGAGCTGCCCGCTCGCCCCGGCGGACGGGACCTCGGGCGGGCACAGCGTCGGCACGCTGCTGGTCGCGGCCGAGGAGGACGTGCTGCAGACGCTGCAGGGCGCGCTGGAGGTGCTGGCCCTGCAGGCCGCCCTGGCGCTGTCCCGGATCATGCTCAACGACGAGGTCAACCGGCGCGACAGCGAGGCGTACTTCCGCGCGCTGGTACACAACACCGCCGACGTGATCATGATCGTCGGGGGTGACGACGAGATCCGCTACTGCAGCCCGTCCGCGGCGGCGATGTTCGGCCGGGAGGCCCTGGAGGGCAACCACCTGCTCGATCTCGTCGTGCCCGAGGAGCGCGAGCGCAGCGGCGGATACCTGCTGCGGGCACGCCAGGAGCGGCGCGGCGAGACCACCGACTGGACCGTGTGGGGCTTCGGCGACCGGCGGCTGCAGGTCGAGGTCTCCAGCCGCGACCTGCGCGAGGACCCGGCCGTCGCCGGTCTGGTCATCACCCTGCGCGACGTGACGCAGCGGCGGCGGCTGGAACGGGAGCTGACCCACCGCGCGTTCCACGACTCGCTGACCGGGCTGGCCAACCGCGCACTGTTCATCGACCGGGTGACGCTCGCGGTGGACCGGGCCCGCCGCAACGGCTCCATCGCCGGGGTCCTGTTCATCGACCTCGACGACTTCAAGGACGTCAACGACACCATGGGCCACCCCGTCGGCGACGAGCTGCTGACCGCCGTCGCCGAACGGCTCAAGGGCGTGCTGCGCCCGCACGACACCGCCGCCCGGCTCGGCGGCGACGAGTTCGCGGCGCTGATCGAGGACTCCACCGGCACCGGCGCGATCGAGGCCGTGGCCGAACGGGTGGTCCGCGTGCTGTCGGTGCCCGTACCGGTCGGCGACCAGCCGGTGCCCGCCGGGGCCAGCGTCGGCGTGGCCACCACCCGGCACGCCCACGACGGCGACGAGCTGCTGCGCCACGCCGACCTCGCGCTGTACTCGGCCAAGGGCGAGGGCAAGGGCCAGTGGCGGCGCTACCAGCCCGCGCTGCACGAGGCGCTGGTCGAACGGCTCCAGCTCAAGGCGGACCTGGACCGGGCCGTCGCCGAGGAGGAGTTCAGCCTGCGCTTCCAGCCGGTGGTCGGGCTGACCGGCGCCGGCACGGTGGGCTTCGAGGCGCTGGTGCGCTGGGAACACCCCAGCCGGGGCACCCTCGCGCCCGGTGAGTTCATCGGCCTGGCCGAGGAGTCCGGCCTGATCGTGCCGATCGGCACCCAGGTGGTCCGCCAGGCGCTGGCCACCGCGGCGCGCTGGCCGACGCGGGCGGGGCTGAGCCCGTACGTCAGCATCAACATCTCCGCGCGCCAGTTCCGCACCCCCGGCGTGGTCGCCGACCTGCTGCGCGAGCTGGACGAGGCCGGGCTGCCCGCGCACCGGATGATGCTGGAGATCGTCGAGACGCTGCTGCTGCACGAGGACGAGGAGGTCTGGGCCGACCTGGCCGAACTGCGCGAGGCGGGCGTACGCGTCGCGATCGACGACTTCGGCACCGGTTACTCGTCGCTGAGCTACCTGCGTCAGATGTCGCTGGACGTGGTGAAACTCGACAAGTCGTTCGTCGGCGAGATCGCGGTCTCCGCCCAGCAGCGGGCCCTGGTCGAGGGCATCGTGCGGCTGGCCAACACGCTCGGGCTGGAGGTCATCGCCGAAGGGATCGAGACCCAGGAGCAGCGCGACATCCTCGCCGACATCGGCTGCCCGTTCGGCCAGGGCTACCTGTTCAGCAAACCCCTGCCGGGCGGGGAGACGTTCCCCTGGCTCGTCGACGACCTCGACGATCCGGCCGCGCACTGATCCGGCCGCGCACTGGTCCGGCCTCGCACTGGTCCGGCCTCGCACTGGTCCGGCCTCGCACTGGTCCGGCCTCGCACTGGTCCGGTTTCGCACTATGGTCGGCGGATGCGGATCGTCTCCCTCGTCCCGTCGCTGACCGAGGCCGTCGCGGCGACGCTGCCCGGAGCGCTGGTCGGGATCACCGACTGGTGCACCCACCCGGCCGGGCTGACGGCGGAGCGGATCGGCGGCAGCAAGTATCCCGACCTCGACCGGGTGCTCGCCCTGCGGCCCGACGTCGTGCTGGTCAACGTCGAGGAGAACCGCGAGCAGGACGCCGACGCGCTGCGGGCGGCCGGGATCGAGCTGTACGTCACCTACCCGCGCACCGTCGACCAGGCCCTCGACGAGCTGGCCCGCATGCTGACCGCCCTCGGCGCACCCGCCGAACCCGACTGGCTCACCGAAGCCCGGACCGCCTGGTCGGACCTGCGGCCCCCGTCCCCTCGGCGCGCGATCGTCCCGGTCTGGCGGCGCCCCTGGATCGTGCTCGGCGGCGACACCTTCGCCGGAGACGTCCTGCGCCGCCTCGGCATCACCAACGTCTACGAGGCCGCGGACGAGCGCTACCCCCGCCCGTCCCTGGACGACCTCCAGGCGTGTGCCGCCGACCTGATCGTCCTCCCCGACGAGCCCTACCCCTTCACCGCCGCCGACGGCCCCGAAGCCTTCCCCGGCACGCCCTGCGCCCTGGTCTCCGGCCGCCACCTCACCTGGTACGGCCCCTCCCTCGCCGAAGCCCCCACCCTCCTGACAAGCCGACTCACCCCACCCCACCACCCCTGACCCGCAGGCGGGGTGCGGCTGACGTCAGGTCCAGGATTGGAGTTCAGGGTCGTTGGGGGCGTGGGTGAGGAGGGGAGCCGGGGTGTCGAAGCGCATGACGGGGCGGGTGTCGTTCCAGCGGGGCCAGCCGGGGTCGCCGGTGGTGGCGAAGTCGACCCAGGCCCGGTGCATGGCGTCGGCCAGCTCCTGGGGCGGGTTCGGGCCCGCCAGCGGCAGCCCGTCGGGGGTGCCCAGAGTGTCGAAGACGAAGCCGATCTCCAGGGCGTGGCACGCGCCCAGCCGGTCCACCGGGGACGGCCAGGCGAACTCGTACAGCCAGGTGTCGCCGGCGCGGGCGTCGGCCAGCATGTTCAGCGGCCGCCGCAGCAGCCGGTCGGTGGCGATCACGCCGAGCAGCTCGCCGGGGGTGGCCTCCGGCCGGGCCGCCCGGTAGGCGCGCGCGGTGCGGGCCCGGACCCGGAACTTCGCCAGGGCCAGCCGCAGCGTGATCCGGTTGATCCTGTCGACCAGCCCGGTCGGCACGAACCACAGCCGGTACTCCTCGGCGTTGTAGCCCAGTAGCAGCCCGACGTCGGCGGCCGCGCCGTCGTGCAGCGCCACCATCGGGTCGCGGGGCAGCACGTCACCGTCGACGGCCAGGGTGAACCCATTGCCGTTGCCCATCGGCGGCCCGCCACGGGTGATCGCCACCTGCGCGGCCAGCAGCCGGTCCCGGTCCACTGCCGCGAACGCCCCGGCCGTCGCCGGGATCTTCAGCCGCTTCGCGATGAGCTTCGTGGAGCGGCCCGCGGCCTCGGGCGTCTGCGCGCTCGGGGCCCCGCTCTGCAGCACCGCACGCTGAAACAGCCCCTGGGCGTACGGGCTGGTCAGTAGCGCCCCGATGGAGATCGACCCGGCGGACTCGCCGAACACGGTCACCCTGCCCGGGTCGCCGCCGAACGCCGCGATGTTGTCGCGCACCCAGGTCAGCGCCGCGATCTGGTCACGCAGGCCGAGGTTGGCCGGGGCGTCGGGAAACACGCCGAAGCCCTCGATGCCCAGCCGGTAGTTGATCGACACCAGCACCACGCCGTCGCGCGCGAACCGGTCCCCGGCATACGCGGGCAGGCTGTTCGACCCGTTGCGCAGCGAGCCGCCGTGGATCCACACCATCACCGGGCGGTCCACCGCCCCGGCGGGCGCCCAGACGTTCAGGTTCAGGCACTCGTCCCCGGGGATCGAAGGGTCGGCCAGCAGCCGGTCCATCGGCGGCGGGAACGGCGCCTTGGGCGCGGTCGGCCCGTACGCCAGCGCGTCGCGTACGCCCGTCCACGCTGTCACCGGCGCGGGTGCGGCGAACCGGTGCTCGCCGAAGGGCGCCGCCGCGTAGGGGATGCCGAGGAACACGGCGATCCCGTCGTCGATCCGGCCCCGGACGCGCCCGTCGCGCGTCGCGATCACGACCTCAACAGCCGTCTCCGTCATCCCCGCATTCTCCCGCCCCGACCCGAAGGAAGGGCACCTTCTCATCGCTTTGCGTATAAGAAGGTGCCCTTCCCGTCCGGCCCGGTCCGGTCAGACGGCCGCGGCGGCGGCGCGGCCCGCCTGGCGTCCGGAGAAGATGCAGCCGCCGAGGAACGTGCCCTCCAGCGACCGGTAGCCGTGCACGCCGCCACCGCCGAACCCGGCGACCTCGCCGGCCGCGTACACCCCGGGCAGTGGCGTCCCGTCGGCCCGCAGCACCCGGCCCGCCAGGTCCGTCTCCAGCCCGCCCAGGGTCTTGCGGGTCAGGATGTTGAGCCGGACCGCGATCAGCGGCCCCGCCTTCGGGTCCAGCAGCCGGTGCGGCGTCGCCACCCGGATCAGCTTGTCGCCGCGGTAGTTGCGCGCCCCCCGGATCGCCGTGACCTGGAGATCCTTGGTGAACGTGTTGGTCAGCTCGCGGTCGCGCGCCTCGATCTGCCGCCGCACGTCGGCCAGGTCCAGCAGCCCCTCGCCGGTCAGCTTGTTCATGCCCGCGACCAGCTCGTCCAGGGTGTCCGCGACGACGAAGTCGGCCCCGTGGCGCTTGAACGCCTCGACCGGGCCCGGCGCGCCCGGCAGCGCCCGCTTGAGCACCTGCCGCACGCTCTTGCCGGTCAGGTCGGGGTTCTGCTCGGAGCCCGACAGCGCGAACTCCTTCTCGATGATCTTCTGGGTGAGCACGAACCACGTGTACTCGTGCCCGGTGCCCATGATGTGCTCCAGCGTGCCGAGCGTGTCGAAGCCCGGGAACAGCGGCACCGGCAGCCGCTTGCCGGTCGCGTCCAGCCACATCGACGACGGGCCGGGCAGGATCCGGATGCCGTGCCGGTCCCAGATCGGGGCCCAGTTCTCGATGCCCTCGGTGTAGTGCCACATCCGGTCACGGTTGATCAGGTTGCCGCCCGCGTCCTCGGTGATGCCCAGCATCCGCCCGTCCACGTGCGCGGGCACGCCCGACAGCAGGCGCTGCGGCGGGGTGCCCAGCCGCTCCGGCCAGTTGCGCCGGACCAGGTCGTGGTTGCCGCCGATGCCGCCGGAGGTCACGATGACCGCCTGCGCGCGGTAGGAGAAGTCACCGACCTCGGTACGCGAGCTGGCCTCCCCGCGTGCCGCCGGGCTCGGCTCCAGCACGGCTCCGCGTACGCCGTCGACGGCCCCGGCGGTCACCGTCAGCTCGTCGACCCGGTGCCGGAACGCGAGCGTGACCAGGCCCTTGCCGACCGCATCGCGGACCCGGCGGATGAACGGGGCCAGCACGCCCGGCCCGGTGCCCCAGGTGATGTGGAAGCGCGGCACCGAGTTGCCGTGCCCGTCGGCCAGGTAACCGCCGCGCTCGGCCCAGCCGACCACGGGGAAGAACCGCACCCCCTGCGCGTGCAGCCAGGAGCGCTTCTCCCCGGCGGCGAAGTCCACGTACGCCTGCGCCCAGCGGCGCGGCCACGCGTCACACTCGCGGTCGAACCCGGCGCTGCCGAGCCAGTCCTGCATCGCCAACTCGGGAGAGTCCTTGATGCCCATCCGCCGCTGCTCGGGGGTGTCGACCAGGAACAGGCCGCCGAACGACCAGAAGGCCTGGCCGCCGAGCGAGGCCTCGGGCTCCTGGTCGAGCAGGATGACGCGCTTGCCCGCGTCGGCCAGCTCGGCGGTGGCGACGAGCCCGGCCAGCCCGGCTCCGATCACGATGACGTCTGCGTCCACGCTGCCACTCCCTGGATACACGGCGATGTGACCGGCAGCATAGCGAACGCGAAACTCTTTCGTTTAGCTCGCCACCCGCCCGCGCCGCACTGCCGGAAGATGACCCTCAACCCGAGCGAGCCTCCCCGCGTATTGAGGAACGGAGGTGGCGGATGAACAGGTACGACGGCTTCCACGAGTTCGTGGTCGCGCGAGGCGGGGCGCTGTCGCGTACGGCGTTCCTGCTGACCGGGGAGCACCACGCGGCCGAGGACCTGGTGCAGTCGGCACTGGCCAAGGCGGCCGCCCGGTGGCGGCAGATCGTGGAGTACGGGCAACCCGAGGCATACGTGCGGCGCACCATGATCAACGAGCAGATCTCGTGGTGGCGGCGACGCCCGGCCCGGCCGATGGCCGAGCTGCCCGACCGGCCCGGCCCCGACGAGCCGCACCGCATCGTGGACCGGCTCGCCCTCGGCGAGGCGCTGGACACGCTCTCGCCCCGGCAGCGGGCCGTGCTGGTGCTGCGCTACTACGAGGACCTGTCCGAGGCCGACACCGCCGCCGTCATGGGCTGCTCCGTCGGCACCGTGAAAAGCCACACCCACCATGCGCTCAACCGGCTGCGCCAAACCCTTCCGCTGTACGCCGAGCAGGCCGGCCAGTACGCGGACGGCCCCGCGGCCCTGGTCGCCGCGCGGCGACGGCGGGCCCGCCGGGCGGCCGTGGCGGCACTGGCGATCCTGCCCCTGCTGCTCACCGCCATCTGGTTCGGCGTGCGCACTCCCGCCGACGTGCCGCCGCCGGTCACGGTGCCGCCCTCGGTGGGCCCGCTGCCGCCGCTGCTCCCGCGTCCGGAGCGCCCGACCAGTGTCGGCAATCTGCCCGCGGACCGCGGCATCGGCGGCGCGTCGCTGCTGCTGGAGGGGTCCAGTCCGGGTCTGGTGCAGCTGGTCGGCGGCGACGGCGGTCTCTATCACCACTTCGTGCCCGCCGACCAGCTCCTCAACGCCCCGACCCTGTCGCCGGACGGCCGGTGGCTCACCTGGACGACCGCGCGGGCGACGATGGTGCGCGACCTGATCACGACCACCCTGCGCGAACTGCCGCCCTCGTCCGGCGCACCGTTCTGGTCGCCGTCGGGCGGCTGGTTTCTCATTCCGGCTACTCCGACCAGGGGAGATCTGCTCTACCGGATGCCGGACTGGACGGCCCATCCCCTCGCCCAGGCCGCGCCGGAACGGATGACCTGGGCCGTGCTGGACAGCGGTGAGTTGCTGCGCTCCTCCCTGGCGGTGAGCGCAAGCGCCGCCGAGCTGGTGCTGGTAGACCCGTTCACCGAGACGGACCGCAAGATCATGGTGGAGGTGGCCGGGCTGCTCGGCGAGGGTGAGTCCATCAAAGACCCCGGCACCGGCGACGGTCCGGCAGTGCGGATCGACATCCTGATGGGGGCGGGAGTGGCCGCGCTCAGGGTCATACCCCGGGAGCCGGTCACCACGGCGTCGGCCGACGTGTCGATGATCGAGTTCTCGACTGTGGACGGGCATGTGCTGCGCCGCCTGGACCTGGTACACGACCTGGTCGCCTGGACGCTCTGCTACCGGGGTCAGGATCTGTTGTGGAGTGATGGAAGGAAGCTGCGGATCAGGCGCGCGGGCGCGGTCACCGACGGTGTGGTGATGCCGCTGGATCGGTCCGATGCCATCAAACCGTCCGGATGCCGCAGCACCGCGAGCCAGGTTTAGCGGCTGCCATCGCCTCCGGCCCTGACGCGGCGATGATGACATTGTCGAAGGTCCGCCGCGTCGCTGGAAGACGACCTCCAACCCCGGAGGGCTCCGTCGCGTCATGGGGGCGGAGGTGGCGGATGGACAGGTATGACGGGTTCCACGAGTTCGTGGTGGCGCGGGGCGGGGCGCTGTCGCGTACGGCGTTCCTGCTGACGGGCGAGCACTACGCGGCCGAGGATCTGGTGCAGTCGGCGCTGGCCAAGGCGGCGATGCGGTGGCGCTGGCTGGTGGAGCACACGCAGCCGGAGGCCTACATTCGGCGCATCATGATCAACGAGCAGATCTCGTGGTGGCGCAGAAGACCGGCCCGGCCCGTGGCACAGGTGCCCGAGCGGCCCGGCCCCGACGAGTCCGGCCAAGTGGTGGATCGGATCGCGCTCGGGCACGCGCTGAACACGCTCACCCCGCGCCAGCGCGCCGTGGTGGTGCTGCGCTTCTACGAGGACCTGTCCGAGGCGGACACCGCCGCGCTGATGGGCTGCTCGGTCGGCACCGTCAAGAGCCAGACCCACCTGGCGCTGGGCCACCTGCGGCGCGCGCTGCCGCGCTACGCGGAGCAGGCGGGGGAGTACGCCGACGGCACTGCCGCCCTGGCCCTGGCGCGACGCCGCCGGACCGGCCGCACGGTCGTCGCCGCCCTGGTGGCCGGGCCCCTGCTGGCCGGGCTGCTCTGGTTCACGGTGCGCGGCGTCGACACGGTCCCGCCGCCCGTGGCCACCACGCCTTCCGCCATCCCGGTGCCGGTCAGGCCGGTCCCGGCACTGCCGTCCCGGCTCGACGTGAACGCCGTGGTCGAGGAGCTGCCCGGGGATCGGGCGCCCGGACCGGCGGTGCTGCAGGTGCACGACGACAGGGTGTTCCCCGGTCCGCGGACGGTGCTGGTCATGGCCGACGGGCACTACTACTCGGGCTTCACGGGCCCGTCCACGCTGTCGCCGGACGGCCGCCGGGTCACCTGGTCGACGGCCACGGCGACCATGGTCCGCGACCTCACCGGCACCGACGTGCGCGAGTTGCCCGCTACGCTTGGCAGCCCGCTCTGGTCGCCCGGCGGTGACTGGTTCCTGCTGCCCGCCCGCGCGGGGACCGGCGAGACGCTCTACCACCTGCCCGACTGGACGGCCCGTGAGCTTCCGCCGGTGCTGCCCGCGCAGGCGACCGCGGTCGTGCTGGACAGCGGTGAGCTGCTGCGCCCGGCGGGCAGCCCGACCAGGACCACCGTGCCGCTGGAGGTGGTCGACCCGGTCTCGGGGACCGTGCGGCCGGTCACCGTCGACGTCGCCGACCGCATCGCACCGGGCGAGTCGGTGCGGAGCTGGTCGATCCTCGCCGCCCCCGGCGACTCCGCCGGGCTGGCCGTCTTCGGCGCGGGCCAGAAAGGGTCCACCGAGGTGATCGATGTGATCCAGTTCTCCACGGCCGACGGCCGGGTGCTGCGGCGGATCTCGCTGCCGGCGGACCGGCTGGCGTTCCCGCTCTGCTTCCGGGGAGCCGACCTGCTGTGGACGGACCTCGCGACCATTCGCCGGGCACCCGCTCCGCAGGGCATCGGGCTGCTGATGGAGCTCGACACTCCGTGGCACGTCGTGCAGCCGGCGGGCTGTACGCGCTCCACCGGCCTGGGCTCCTTCCCGGGTTGACGGCAGAACGGGTCGCCCGCCACGCCGTCGCGGCGGGCGGCCCGGCGCGTGTTGCCGGATGATCCCAACTTCCGGGCACTCTGCCGCGTAGGGGGAGTGGAGGTGGCGGATGAGCCGATACGACGGCTTCCACGAGTTCGTGGTCGCGCGGGGCGGGGCGCTGTCGCGCACGGCGTTCCTGCTGACGGGTGAGCATTACGCGGCCGAGGACCTGGTGCAGTCGGCGCTGGCCAAGGCGGCGGTCCGGTGGCGGCAGATCAGGGAGTACGGCCAGCCGGAGGCGTACGTCCGGCGCATCATGGTCAACGAGCAGATCTCCTGGTGGCGGCGTCGCCCGGCGCGGCCGACGGCCGACCTGCCGGACCTGCCCGGCCCGGACGAGCCGCACCGGGTGGTGGAGCGGGTCGCCCTCACCCGGGCGCTGGCCACCCTCGCCCCGCGCCAGCGGGCCGTGCTGGTGCTCCGCTTCTACGAGGACCTGTCCGAGGCGGACACCGCCGCCGCCATGGGCTGCTCGGTGGGCACGGTGAAAAGCCAGACCAACCTCGCCCTGACCAACCTGCGGCGCTCGCTGCCGCTGGTCGCCGAGCATGCCGGGCAGTACGCCGACGCGCAGGCCGCCCTAGCGACAGCGCACCGCCGCCGGACCCGGCTGGCCGGTGCCGCGGTGGCCCTCGCCGCGCTGCCGCTGCTGGGCCTGATCTGGTATGCGCTGGCCGGAGCCGCCGCGGCCCCGGCCCCGGTGACCAATTCGCCGAGCCCGTCCGCGAGGGCCCTGCCGCCGTCACCGATGACGCCGCCCGCGCTGCCCGCTCACGTGCCCGCCGGTGACGTCCTGCCGGACCTGCCCGCGGACCACGGCGTCCGGGGCGGCACGCTGCTGCTGGCGAAGAAGGCCGGGGACGGCCGCGACTACGAACTCGTGGCCGGAGACGGCCGCCGTCACCGCCTGCCGTCCGCGCCGACCGGCGGTTTCACGGTCGATCCGGTCCTGTCGCCGGACGGCCGCTGGCTGCTCTGGTCGTCGCCCCAGGGGACCGAGGTACGCGAGCTGACCACGGCGACCGTGCACCTGCTGCCTTATCCGGTCAGCGAGGCCCGCTGGTCGCCGTCGGCCGTCTGGCTGTATGTGCGGCACTACACCGACGGCGGCGAGACGCTGGTCAGGGTTGGCGACTGGGCGGTGCGCGAGCTCGACGTCGCCGATCCGGTCCAGCCCGTCGCGGCACTGCTGGACAGTGGCGAGCTGCTGCGGCTCGGCAGTCCGATCACCGATACCGCCGTCACGCTCGACCGGATCGATCCGCTGACCGGAGCCGCGCGGCGGATCACCGTGGACCTGCGCGGGATGCTCCGAGCCGGCGAGAGCGCCGTCGCCGTCACCGTGACCGACCTGGACAGCGGCAAGCGCGACCGGATCGCCCTCGTCCTGCCCGTCGCCGACGGCACCGCGGGCGTGGAGATAGTGCGATCGGGTCCGGGCAGCACCGACACGGTGAGCGCCGTGGTCAGGTTCAGCCTCGTCGACGGCCGGGCGATGCAACGGATCGACCTGTCTCGGGATGGCTTTTCGATGCCGTTGTGCTTCCACGGCCCGCAACTGCTGTGGACCGACGGCAGGGCCGTCATCGGTTCCGGGGGCGACTACCGCCTGCCGCTCGATCCGGGGTACGGCGTCAAGCCGCCCGGCTGCCTCCGGGTCGCCGAACAGCGGCAGGACTGAGCGCGGACCGGGCTGAGCGGGACCGGGCTGAGCGGCGGCGGCACGGAGCGCGGTGGGCTGCCAGAATGACGGCATGAGTGGATCTCTGCCGATCATCGACCTGTCCGCCGACCGTGCCGCCGTGGCGGCGGGGGTCCGGGCGGCCTGCCGGGACAGCGGGTTCTTCTACCTGACCGGGCACGGCGTGCCGGACGAGCTGCTGGGGCGGCTCGACGCGGCGTCGCGCGAGTTCTTCGCGCTGCCCGAGGCGGAGAAGCTGGAGATCGCGATGTCCCGCGGCGGCCGGGCCTGGCGCGGGTTCTTCCCCGTCGGCGGTGAGCTGACCTCCGGGCGGCCGGACCTCAAGGAGGGCCTGTACTTCGGCGCCGAGCTGCCCGCCGACGATCCCCGGGTGCTGGCCGGGCTGCCGCTGCACGGGTCCAACCTGTACCCGGCACGGGTGCCCGCGCTGGCCGCGGTGGTGCCCGCGTACCTGGCGGCACTGACCGGGGTGGCACAGGAGGTGATGCGCGGTGTGGCGGTGAGCCTCGACCTGCCCGAGGACTACTTCGCCGCCGGGTACACGGCCGACCCGACGATCCTGTTCCGGGTCTTCCACTACCCGCCGTCGCCGGCCGGGGACGACGGCTGGGGCGTCGGCGAGCACACCGACTACGGGCTGCTCACCCTGCTGGCCCAGGACGGCAACGGCGGCCTGCAGGTGCGTACGCCCACCGGCTGGATCGACGCGCCGCCGGTGCCCGGCACGTTCGTCTGCAACATCGGCGACATGCTGGACCGGCTGACCGGCGGGTACTACCGCTCGACGCCGCACCGGGTCCGCAACGTCAGCGGCAACGAGCGGCTGTCCTTCCCGTTCTTCTTCGATCCGGACTTCTCCGCCGAGGTGCCGCCGCTGCCCGGCCGCGCCCGCGAGGGTGCGGACGGCCACCCCCGCTGGGATGGCCAGGACCTGCGGGTCTTCACCGGAACGTACGGCGACTACCTGCTCGGCAAGGTCGGCAAGGTGTTCCCCGAACTGCGCGGCGAGGTTCTGTGACCGTCTCTTCGCCCAACGGTGGACATTCTGTTCACCATCAGGACAGCAGCTGTCCATCTCCACGGGAAAGGGTCGTCTGATCGGCTCACCGACCGCTGGAGATGACGTTGACCGCTCGGTTCGAGTTCTACGAGCGGGCGTGTGCCGGCGTCACCTGGCGGCTGCTGTCCAGTAACAACCGTGACCTCGGACGGTCGGGCGTGGGTTTCGCCGACGTCGACGCCTGCCTGCGCGCGGTGGACGAGGTCCGCGCCGCGGCGGGCGAGGCCGAACCGGTCATCCACCGGGTGAGCAGGCTGGCCTGGGCGTGGCGGCTGGAGGCCGGGCCTGGGGCGGTCGCCGTCGCCAGCCGCGCCTACCAGCGTCGCGTACAGGCTCAGACGGCCTGCGATCTCTTCCTCCGCCTGGCCGTCGAAGCCCCTGTCAACACCGACGTCCGTCAGGCCCGCGCGTAGCGGTCTCAGTCGTGGGCGCCGCGGCGGAGTTGTTTGATGGCGGAGCGGTGCTTCTTGGACTGGAGGCGGCGCTGTTTGGCGCCCTTGCTCATCTTGGTGGGGCGGCGGGGCGGGGGCGGCGGGGCCAGGGCTTCGCGCAGTAGGGCGGCGAGGCGGTCGCGGGCTGCTTCGCGGTTGGACAGTTGGGCGCGGTGCTCGCTGGCGGCCACCGTCAGCACGCCGCCGGTGAGCCGGTGGGCGAGCCGTTCGAGGAGGCGCTGCCGGTGTTCGTCGGACAGGCTGTGGGAGCGCTCCACGTCGAAGGACAGCTCGACCCGGCTGTCGGTCGTGTTCACGCCCTGCCCACCCGGACCGGAGCTGCGGGAGAAGCGTTCGCGCAGCTCACTGTCCGGTACCACGAGCTGATCATTGATTTTCAGGTCCTCGGCCATGCCGCTGCGCACCCCCTTCCGGCGTCGTCTCGCGCCCGCTGATCATGCCGTACGGAGAGCGCGTTCACCGCGTATTTTTCCTCACGAACCAGTGTATCCATCGACCGTGAACGAAGTTGCTTAAGCGGTTTTCATGGTCCACGTCACAGGATCGTCACGAGGATGACGCCCTATTGACACGTTGGGAGCGCGCCCATACCGTGTGGGCACTTATCCGGTTCAGTAGACGCTTCGCTATCGCTGGAAGCGCTCCAAGTTGTTTCGGAGGACGTACATGCGACTGCACAGGTCCGGCTGGGTGGTGGCGACCGCACTCATCGCGGTCGGCGCGCTCACGCTCGCCGGTTGCAAGGGCGGCGGCAGCGACGAGCCGTCGAAGCCCGGCAGCCCGGTCGAGCTGAAGATCGCCTTCTGGGGCGACTTCGGCCTCGACGAGCTCAAGGCCAAGTACGAGGCCGCCAACCCGAACGTCAAGATCGTCCTCAACTCGGGCGAGTACAACGCCCAGCACGAGGACCTGCAGAAGAAGCTCATCGCGGGCTCCGGCGCCCCTGACATCGCCGCGATCGACGAGGGCTTCATCGTCAGCTTCCGCAGCCAGGCCGACAAGTTCGTGAACCTGCTGGACCAGGGCGCGAGCAAGTACCAGGACAAGTACCTGGGCTGGAAGTGGAAGCAGTCGCTGTCGGCCGACGGCAAGACGCAGATCGGCCTCGGCACCGACGTCGGCGGCCTGGCCATGTGCTACCGCACGGACCTGTTCAAGGCGGCGGGCCTGCCCACCGCGCGCGACGAGGTCTCCAAGCTGTGGGCGACCTGGGACGACTTCATCAAGACCGGCCAGGACTACACGGCCAAGTCGAAGAAGAAGTTCGTCGACAACGGCACCAACCTGTTCAACCCGATCCTGGGCCAGCAGCCGGTCGGCTTCTACGACGAGTCCGAGACGCTGAAGATGGACGGCGGCCCGAAGGCCGCGTTCGACCTGACGGTCAAGGCGATCGGCGCGGGCCTGTCGGCGAACCTGCCGGCCTTCTCGCCGGAGTGGAACGCGGGCTTCGTCAAGGGCGACTTCGCCGTGCTGGCCTGCCCGGCGTGGATGCAGGGCCACATCAAGAACACCGCGCCGGACACCGCCGGCAAGTGGGACGTCGCGGCGATCCCGGGCGGCGGCGGCAACTGGGGCGGCTCGTTCCTGACGGTGCCCAAGCAGGGCAAGCACACTGCTGAGGCGTACAAGCTGCTGGAGTGGCTGATCCAGCCCGAGCAGCAGATCGAGATCTTCAAGAAGGTCGGCAACCTGCCCTCGCAGCCCGCCCTCTACAAGGATCCCGCCATCCTCGACTTCAAGAACCCGTTCTTCAGCGACGCGCCGGTCGGCCAGATCTTCAGCAAGACGGCCGAGGGCCTCACCCCCCAGTACCTGGGCAAGAAGAACGGCCCGACCCGGGTCGCGGTCGAGAACGTCATCAACTCCGTCCAGGCCGGGACCACCAAGCCCGCCGACGCCTGGGCCCAGGCGCTGAAGGAAGCCGACAAGGCGTCCAAGGCCTGACCTAGTCCCGATGCGTGGGGATCAGAAGGGGTGGGCGTCTCCCTACGGCGTCCACCCCTTCGCCCGCCGCGACGGGGCGTGGCCCGCCATGGCGCTCGCCACGTTCCGCATCATATCGACCATCCTCGGTAAACGGAGGTAATCGTGCGCGGGCTGTCGCACCGGCTGCACCGATTCGACGTGAAGCAGATGCCTTACGTCCTGATCGCACCGTTCTTCATCCTCTTCACGATCTTCGGGTTGTTCCCGCTGATCTTCAACGGCGTGGTGGCCCTGCGCACCTGGCGGCTGGACGACCCGGCCCAGGACGGCTGGGCGGGCCTGGCCAACTTCGAGCGCCTGCTGACCGACGAGGACTTCTGGAACGCGCTCTACAACACCTTCGGCATCTTCGTACTGTCCACGGTGCCGCAGCTGTTCCTCGCCCTGTGCGTGGCGTTCCTGCTCAACCGCAGGCTGCGCGGGCAGACCTGGTTCCGGGTCAGCATGCTGCTGCCGTACATCACCCCGCTGACCGCCTCCACGCTGGTCTTCCTGGTGGTGTTCGGGCGCGACACCGGCGTGGCCAACTGGGTGCTGTCCCTGTTCGGCATGGACAGCCCGATCGACTGGCGCGCGGGCAAGCTCCAGTCCTGGGTCGCCATCGCCACGATGGTCAACTGGAAGTGGATCGGCTACAACGCGCTGCTCTACCTGTCGGCGATGCAGACCATCCCGCGCGACATCTACGAGGCGTCCGCGCTGGACGGCGCGAGCTCGTGGAAGCAGCTGTGGCGGATCACCGTGCCGATGATCCTGCCCGTCGTGATCTTCACCGTGGTGCTGTCCACCATCGGCGGCCTGCAGCTGTTCACCGAGCCGATGCTGCTGGACTCGAACCCGGCCTCGGCCAGCGGCGGCTCCAACGGCGAATGGCAGACCATCGCCCAGCTCATCTACAAGGTCGGCTGGAAGAACCTCAACCTCGGCTACGCCGCCGCGATGTCCTGGGCCCTGTTCCTGATCATCGTGATCGTCGCCGTCGTCAACACCCTGGTGACCAACCGGCTCGGAGGAGGAAAGCGGTGAGCACGACCACCGAGGACCGCATCGCGCACGAGCCCGCTCCGGCGGCCCGCCGCAACCGGATCAAGCCGTCGATGAGCGGCCGCGCCCCGCAGGACACCCCGGCCGGCAAGTGGACCTACCTCCTGCTCGGGCTGACCTTCCTACTGTCGATCTACCCGATCTACTGGATGTTCGTCATCGCGACGAGCACCGACGCGGCGCTGGCCGAGATCCCGCCGAAGTTCCTGCCCGGCGGCGAGTTCATGAAGAACCTCGACGAGGTCTTCTCGCTGCAGGACGTGTACTTCGCCGAGTCCCTGGTGAACAGCGTCATCGTGTCCACGGTGATCACCGTCTCGGTGCTGTTCTTCTGCTCGGTTGCCGGGTACGCGTTCGCCAAGCTGCGCTTCCGGGGCAGCAGGATCCTGATGGTGATGGTCATCCTCACCCTCACCGTGCCCAACCAGCTCGGCATCGTGGCGCTGTACATCCTGATGGGCTACATGCCCGGCGAGGGCGGCTGGAACGGCAGCCTGCTCGCGGTCATCGTGCCCGGCCTGGTCAGCGCGTTCGGCGTGTTCTACATGAGGCAGTTCATCCTCGGCGCGGTGCCCGACGAGCTGATCGAGTCGGGGCGCGTCGACGGGGCCACCACGATGCGCATCTACTGGAGCATCGTGCTGCCCGCGGTCCGGCCCGCGCTGGCCGTGCTCGGCCTGCTCACCTTCGTCGGCAGCTGGAACGACTTCCAGTGGCCGCTGATCACGCTGGGCGGCACGGACTACCCGACCTCGATGGTCGCGCTGTTCGACCTGGCCAGCGGTAATTATGTGCTGTACCGGCGGGTGCTAGCCGGCGCGTTCGTGGCCACCGTGCCACTGATCATCTTGTTGTTCGTCGGGGGCAGGCAGATCGTCCGCGGCATCATGGAGGGTGCGGTCAAATCGTGATGATGGCGTCTCGGTCCCGGAGCATGGTCCAGCTCCACCACGGCTGGCAGGTGTCGGCGCGTGACACGCCGGTGCCGGTCAGCCGGGTGCCGGCGGCCGTGCCCGGGTGTGTGCACACCGATCTGCTGGCGGCCGGCCTCATTCCCGATCCGTTCCTGGACGCGAACGAGAACGAGCTGAGCTGGATCGGGCGCACCCGCTGGACGTACGAGACCAGCTTTCAGTGGTCCGGCCCGGTCGACGACCGGATCGACCTCGTGTGCGCGGGCCTGGACACGGTCGCCACCATCTCGCTCAACGGCACCGAGGTCGGGCGCACCGCGAACATGCACCGCGGCTACCGCTTCGACCTGCGCTCGGCGCTCACCCCGGGCCGCAACGACCTGCGCATCGACTTCGACTCGGCGTACGAGTACACGGCGGCGATGGCGCGGCAGGTCGGCTCGCGGCCGGGGGCCTACGACGAGCCGTACAACCTGATCCGCAAGATGGCCTGCAACTTCGGCTGGGACTGGGGCCCGACCGTGGTCACCGCGGGCATCTGGCAGCCGACCGCGCTGCACAGCTGGTCGACGGCGCGGCTGGCCCAGGTGCGCCCGCAGGTCACCGTGGACGGCACGACCGGGGTGGTCGACGTGCACGTCGACGTCGAGCGGGCGTCCACGGAATCGCTGCACGTCACCGTCGAGGTCGGCGGCGTGGTCGGGGTCGCCTCGATCGGCGCCGGCAGCATCGGTGCGACGCTGCGGCTGAGCGTGCCGGACGTGGCGCGCTGGTGGCCGCGCGGCCATGGTGAGCAGCCGCTCTACCGGCTGCGGGTGGTGCTGGCCACCGAGGGCGGGCGCGAGCTGGACCGCTGGGAACGGCGCGTCGGCTTCCGCACGGTGCGCGTCGACACGACCCCCGACGAGCACGGCACGCCGTACACGGTGATCGTCAACGACAAGCCGGTGTTCGTGAAGGGGGTCAACTGGATCCCCGACGACGCCTTCGTCACCCGGATCACCCGCGAGCGCCTGGCCGAGCGCTTCCGCCAGGCCTGCGCCGCCAACATCAACTACCTGCGGGTATGGGGCGGCGGCCGCTACGAGTCGGAGGACTTCTACGAGCTCGCCGACGAGCTGGGCCTGATGGTCGGGCAGGACTTCCTGTTCGCCTGCGCGGCGTACCCGGAGGAGGAGCCGTTCGCGGCCGAGGTGGCGGCCGAGGCCCGCGAGCACGTGGTGCGCCTGGCGTCCCACCCGAGCCTGGTGACCTGGACCGGCAACAACGAGAACATCTGGGGGTACGCGGACTGGGGTTGGCCGGAGCAGCTCGCCGGGCGCAGCTGGGGTGCGGGTTTCTACCACGGGCTGCTGCCGTCGATCGTGGCCGAGCTGGACCCGACCCGCCCGTACTGGCCGGGCAGCCCCTGGTCGGGCACCCCGGACATCCACCCGAACGACCCGGCGCACGGCACCATGCACATCTGGGACGTGTGGAACCAGGTCGACTACACGCACTACCGGGACTACATCCCCCGGTTCTGCGCCGAGTTCGGCTTCCAGGCCCCTCCGGTGTACGCCACGCTGCGCCGCGCCCTGAGCGACGAACCGCTGGCCAGCGACTCACCCGGGATGCGCGACCACCAGAAGGCGGCCGACGGCGACCTCAAGCTGCGGCGGGGGCTGGACGCGCACCTGCCCGAGCCGCAGGGCTTCGACGACTGGCACTACCTCACGCAGGTCAACCAGGCCCGCGCGATCCAGCTGGCCGTCGAGCACTTCCGCTCCCACCAGCCCGTCTGCATGGGCGCGATCGTCTGGCAGCTCAACGACTGCTGGCCGGTGACCTCCTGGGCGGCGATCGACGGCGACGGGCGGCGCAAACCGCTGTGGCACGCGCTGCGCGCCGCGTACGCCGACCGGCTGCTCACCATCCAGCCGCGCGACGGCGGCCTGGCCCTGGTCGCGTCCAACGACACCGACCGGCCGTGGCGGGCCGAGGCGTCCGTGACCAGTCACGATCTCAGCGGCAAGGCCCTGGCCGCGATCACGATCCCGTTCGACGTCGCGCCCCGCTCGGTGGTCGTGACGCCGATCCCGGACGGCGTCGCGCTGCCCTCCGAACCCCGCTCCGAGCTGCTCCGCGCCGTCGCGGGGGAGCAACGGGCCTGGTGGTTCCACGCCGAGGACCGCGAGATCGACTACCCGGCCGCGCGGTACGAGACGCACGTCGAGCGCACCGCCACCGGCTACGACGTCACCGTCACCGCCGCAACGATCCTGCGCGACCTGTCCCTGTTCCCCGACCGCCTCGACCCGGCCGCCACCGTCGACCAGGCCCTGGTCACGCTGCTGCCCGGCGAGTCCGCCACCTTCACCGTCCACACCACCGCGGCCCTCAACACCGCAGCGCTGGCCGCCCAGCCGGTCCTGCGCTGCGTCAACGACATCACCCCACGGAGCGTTTGACACCCCACCCCTCCCCAAGGAGCACGCTCATGAACAGACGGATCCTGGCGGTCGCCGCCGGGGCGCTGATCCTGCTGCTCGGCACCGGCAGCGGCACCGCCGCCGCGGCCGGTGGCCACCCCGACGCGGGATTCGTGACCCGGCAGGGCAGTGACCTGAAACTGAACGGCAAGCCGTTCCGGTTCGCCGGGACGAACAACTACTACCTGATCTACTCGTCGCAGCTGATGGTCGACGACGTGTTCGCCCGCGCCAAGGGTGCGGGCCTGTCCGTGCTGCGTAGCTGGGGCTGGCTCGACATCGGGAACCAGGACGACTCCGGTTCGGTGTCGGGCAAGAAGAACGGCGTCTACCTGCAGTACTGGGACGGCACGCGGCCCGCGTACAACGACGGGCCGGACGGGCTGCAGCGGCTGGACTACGTGCTGTGGAAGGCCGGGCAGACCGGGATCAAGCTCGTCATCCCGTTCACCAACAACTGGTCCGACTTCGGCGGCATGGACCAGTACGTCCGCTGGGCCGGAGCCGACAACCACGACGACTTCTACACCGACCCGGTCATCAGGGGCTGGTACAAGGACTGGATCAGCCACCTGCTGAACCGGGTGAACCCGCTGACCGGGCTGGCGTACAAGGACGACCCGGCGGTGATGCTGTGGGAGCTGGGCAACGAGCCGCGCTGCAAGGGTTCCGGCCTGTATCCGCCGTCCGCGTCGTGCACCCCGGCCACGCTCACCGCCTGGGCCGACGAGATGACCCGCCACGTCAAGAGCGTCGACCGCAGGCACCTGGTCGGCGTCGGCGACGAGGGCTTCTACTGCGACGACCCGGCCTCGGCGGACTGGACCACCAACTGCGGCGAGGGCGTCGACTCGGTCGCCCTCGGCAGGCTGCCCGCGGTGGACGTGGTCTCGTTCCACCTGTACCCGG
This sequence comes from Catellatospora methionotrophica, assembly GCF_011297335.1. Classification (GTDB taxonomy): domain Bacteria; phylum Actinomycetota; class Actinomycetes; order Mycobacteriales; family Micromonosporaceae; genus Catellatospora; species Catellatospora methionotrophica. The sequence goes on from NZ_JAAOTJ010000007.1 coordinate 173,934, forward strand.
ACGGCTGGGGCGACAAGAGCGCCCGGTGGGGCGCCGACTGGATCCGACGCCATAACCGTGACGCCACGCGGGCGACGAAGCCGTCGATGCTCGGCGAGTTCGGCTGGCGGGACAAGGCCACCCGCAACCCCGTCTACCAGCAGTGGACCGAAGCCGCCGCGAGCGACGGCGGCGACGGCTTCCTCTACTGGATGCTCAACGGCGTCCAGGACGACGGCACCATGTATCCGGACTACGACGGCTTCACCGTGGCCTGCCCGACGCCGGTGTGCCAGAACATCACCAACGCCGGGACGATCATCAGCAGCGGCAGGCGCACCTTCCCGCCGGTCGCCGACCACGACACCGCGGTGGTGCCGTTCGGGACCACGGCCGTGCTCAGCCCGGCGGCCAACGACATCGCCTACCAGACGCACGTCCGGGCCGACAAGCTCGACCTGGACCCGGCGGCGGACGGCCGCCAGACCACCGCGACCGTGCCCGGCGGCACGTTCACCCTCGCCACCTCGGGTCAGCTCACGTTCACCCCGAACGCGGGCTTCACCGGCAAGGCGTCGGTGAACTACACGATCCGCGACACGGCGGCCAGACTTTCCAACGTGGCCACGGTGACCGTGACCGTGCTGCCCGACCCGACCGCCGCCATCAGCCTGGCCTCCTGGGAGAACGGCGTCGACGGCTGGGCTCCCGGCAACTGGCAGACCAACGCGGGCACCCTCAGCCCGCAGTCGGACTTCCACACCGACGGCACCGCCGGGCTGCACGCCGACGCCGCCGACGGCGGCTGGTTCGGCGTCAGCTTCCCCGCGCCCGTCGACCTGTCCGGCAAGTCCTCCGTCACGTTCGACCTGCGTACGGCCGCTGCGGGCACCTCGACCAGCATCGTCCTGCAGACCGGCCCGTCCTGGACCTGGTGCCAGGGCCCCTTCAACTGGTTCAACCAGGACACCGTCGCGACGGTCGAAGTCGACCTGAACACGGGCCTGTCCTGCGACCCGTCCTCCCTCAACGAAGTCCACGCCGTCTACCTCTGGCTCAGCCCCGGCTCGTTCGACCTCGACAACCTCCGCGCCGAATAAGCCAAGCTCCCGAGCGCCCGAGCGCCCCGGGCGAAGGAAGGGCACCTTCACATCGTCATCCGATGTGGAAGGTGCCCTTCCTGGCGATCGACCAGCGCATGATCGCTGTTTCGGGTCAGAAGGTCGGGTGAGACCGCAGTTGTTGGCACGAAATAGCGATCATCGCGGCGAGGCCGCGTACCCGCGAGTTGTACCAGCGCCGGGTACCCGCGCCGTGCGCTCACGGGCAAGGGCGCGCCCGAGGCGTGGTCAGGCGGCTGTGGGAAGGGCGATGGTGTGGCCGGTGTGGGTGACCTTGGCGCGCAGGTAGCGGAGGTTGTCCGGCTTGGCGTGGACGGCGGTGGGGACCACGTCGGTCACCTCGATGCCGTGGTCGCGGAGCTGGCTGGGCTTGTCGGGGTTGTTGGTGAGCAGGTCGATGCGGCCGACGCCGAGGGCGGACAGCATCTGTGCTGCGGCGGTGTAGTCGCGTTCGTCGTCGGCGAAGCCGAGGGCCCGGTTCGCGGCGTAGGTGTCCAGGCCCGCGTCCTGCAGGGCGTACGCGTCGAGCTTGGCGTACAGGCCGATGCCCCGGCCCTCCTGGCGCAGGTAGAGCAGGTAGCCGCCGTGCTCGGTGATGCGCTGGGCTGCCTCGCGCAGTTGCGGGCCGCAGTCGCAGCGGGCGGAGCCGAACACGTCGCCGGTCATGCACTCGGAGTGGGCCCGGACCAGCGGCGTGGACGCGTTCTGGAAGTCGCCGAGGCCGAGCGCGAGGTGCTCCAGGCCGTCGGACAGGCCGGTGAAGGTGAAGACCTCGGCGGTGGTGGCGTATCCGTCGGGGAAGCGCAGCGGAACGGTCACCCTCGTGCGTACACCCAGCTGCTCGGTCATGGTTCACCAGTCTCGTCGTCGGAACGTGCCCGGTATCAGTTGACGCGCACGTTGCTACTCGATTGTTGAAGCATCAAGAACTGTGTGAAATTCCCTCACCTCCCTCTGTGCGCTGCGCCACACGCCGCGTAGCATCCGCAGCCATGACCGTGTCGCCCCCCACATCCTCCGAGGTCACCGCCCCTGACCAGGACCAGCCGCTGACCGGTGGCGTACGCGCCGGATACGCGCTGGGCTCGCTGGCCACCGGGGCCTTCGGTACCGTTCCCGGCCTGCTGCTGCTGCCGTACCTGACCGACAACCTCGGGGTCGCCGCCGGCCTGGCCGGGCTGCTGGTGCTCGTGCCGAAGGCCTGGGACGTGCTGATCAACCCGGTCGCGGGCCGGATCTCCGACCGCACCGTGTCCCGCTGGGGCGCGCGGCGGCCGTACCTGCTGTTCGGCGGCCTCGCCGTGGCGGTGCTGTTCGCGGCGATGTTCGCCGGTCCGTTCGGCAACGGGTCGGGGGCGGCGATCTACGTCGCGGTGGCGTTCCTGGCCACGGCGACGGCGTACGCGTTCTTCCAGGTGCCGTATGTGGCGATGCCCGCCGAGATGACCGACGACTACAGCGAGCGCACCAGGCTGATGACCTGGCGGGTGGCCGTGCTCGCGGTCGCGATCCTGGTGTCGGGCGCGGTCGCTCCGATCGTGGTGCAGGCCGGGGGCGGAGGCGTGCCCGGGCACCGCTGGATGGGTGTGTTCGTCGCCGCGCTGATCGTGGTCGGTGCGCTCGGCTCGTTCTTCGGCACCCGGCGCGCGCCGGTCGGCCGGGTCACCGAGAGCGAGCCGACGCTGCGTGCACAGCTCGCCGTCGTACGCCGGAACAGGCCGTTCACGGTGCTGCTGACCGTGTTCGTGGTGCAGTCGATCGGCGTAGCGACGATGCTGGCCGGGGTCAAGTACGTGGCCGACCATGTGCTGGAGCGCCCCGAGGACGGGCCCACGCTGCTGTTCGCCTGCTTCGTCGGCCCGGCGCTGCTGGTGATGCCGCTGTGGAGCCGGGTCGGCGCGCGGGTCGGCAAGACGAAGGCGCTGGTGCTGGCCTCGGTGCTGCTGTCGGGCGGCGCGCTGGCGCTGGTCGTGGCGGGCTCCGTGCCGCCGGTGGTGGCGTACGTCGTCACGGGTCTGATCGGGGTCGGTTACGCGGGCCAGCAGGTGTTCGCGATGGCGATGCTGCCCGACTGCGTGGCGTACGACGCCGCCCGCACCGGCCGCCGCCAGGCGGGCGTGTTCACGGGTCTGTGGACGGCGGGGGAGACGTTCGGGCTCGCGCTCGGTCCCGGCCTGTACGCGCTGGTGCTGCAGCTGTCCGGTTACACGTCCTCGGCCGGGGGCGCGGTGGCGCAGTCCGACGGGGCGAAGCTCGGCGTGCTGCTCGGCTTCAGCCTCGTGCCCGCGCTGCTGGTCGGCCCGGTGACGCTGCTGCTGCGCCGCTACGACCTGACCCCGGAGCGCCTGGCATCGGTGCAGGTGGAGACAGGTAGAGCCGCCAAAGATAGTGTGACCCGATGATCGACGCACTCCCGCCTCAGGGCGTCCCCGCTGACCAGGTGCTCGCCGAGCTGCGCGGCATGCGCGACGCCGACCTGCCCACCCACGGCGGGCGGCTGTTCGCCTACGTGTACGACCCGGCCAAGGCAGGACTCGACGAGCTGGCGATGTCGGCGTACGCGCTGTCCGCGCACGTGAACGGGCTGGACCCGACGGCGTTCCCGTCCCTGCTGGCGACCGAGAACGCGCTGGTCGCCGCCGCGGCGCGGGTGCTCGGCGCGGGCCCCGGCACGGACGCGCCGGACGTGGTCGGCTCGGTCACCAGCGGTGGCACCGAGTCGCTGATCCTGGCCGTGAAGACGGCCCGCGACGCGCACCCGGAGATCACTTCGCCGCGCCTGGTCGCCCCGTCGACCGCGCACGCGGCGTTCGCCAAGGCCGCGCACTACCTCGGTGTGGCGCTGGACCTGGTGCCCGTGGACCCGGAGACGTTCACGCCGGACCCGGCCGCGGTCGCCGCCGCGATCACCGCCGACACGGTGCTGGTCGCGTGCTCCGCGCCGTCGTACGCCCAGGGGGTCGTCGATCCGGTCGAGCAGATCGCGGCGATCGCCGCCGAGCGGGGCGTGCGCTGCCACGTGGACGCGTGTTTCGGCGGCTGGGCGCTGCCGTTCCTGCGCCGGGTCGGGGTCGCGGTGCCCGCGTTCGACTTCAGCCTGCCGGGTGTGACGAGCATGTCGGTGGACCTGCACAAGTACGCGTACACCCCCAAGGGGGTGTCGGTGCTGCTGCACCGCGACGCGGGGCTGCGCCGCCCGCAGTACTTCGCCTTCGCCGACTGGCCGGGCTACACGATGGTCAACCCGGTGATCTCGTCGACGCGCTCCGGCGGGCCGATCGCGGCGGCGTTCGCGACGCTGCGTCACGTCGGCGACGAGGGCTACCTCGAACTGGCCCGGCAGACCCGCGACGCGGTGACCGGGCTGGCCAAGGCGGTGTCCGAGGTGGACGGGCTGCGGCTGCTCGCCCCGGCCGACTTCACGGTCGTGTGCCTGACCTCGGACGACCCGGGGCTGGACCTGTTCGTGCTCGCCGACGAGCTGGCCGCGCGGGGCTGGCACACCCAGCCGCAGCTGCCGTACGAGGGCATCCCGGCCAGCATCCACCTGACCGTGACCGCGTCCGTGCTGCCGCAGGTGCCCCAGTTCGGCCCGGCGCTGGCCGAGTCGGCCGCCGCCGCCCGTGCCCACGGCCCGGTCGAGCTGCCCGCCGAACTCCTGGCGATGGCCGCCCATCTGCCGCCGGACCAGCTCACCGCCGACATGGTCGCGGGCCTGGCCGACATGTTCGGCCTCACCGGCGGCGAGCCCGGCGCGGCCCCCCGGATGGCCGTCGTCAACGCGGTGCTCGCGGCGGCGCCGCCCCGCCTGCGGGAGCGGCTGCTGGTCGAGTTCGTCAGCCTCCTTCAGCGTCCGTCGTGGTAACTGTGGAAGGCATGGTCGCCGTTTCGGGTCAGAAACTCTGGTCAGACCCGAGTTCCTGACCCGAAACGGCGATCTTGGAGTGGCGCCGCGAGGCTACTTGCGCAGGAGGCAGGTGAGGCGGGCGGTGCAGATGCGCTGGTCCTCGTCGTCGGTGATGACGATCTCGTAGGTGGCGATGCTGCCGCCGCGGTGCAGGGGGGTCGCCACGCCGGTGACCAGGCCGGAGCGGGCCGCGCGGTGGTGCGTGGCGCTGATGTCGACGCCCACGGCGTACGGGCGGCCGATCGTCGAGCCGTGCAGGGTCGCCCCGATCGAGCCCAGGGTCTCGGCCAGCACGCAGGACGCGCCGCCGTGCAGCAGGCCGAACGGCTGGGTGTTGCCGTCCACCGGCATCGTCGCGACCAGCCGCTCCGGCGTCGCCTCCAGCAGCTTGATGCCCATGCGCTCGGCCAGCGCGCCCTGCATGGTCGTGTCGTAAGTCATCTCCACCCGCCGCACGTTACCCGCCGGTCACCCCGGCGGGCAGTGGCCCGGAGACGGTTGTGGGGAACCCGCGGCCTCCGGGGGAGCGGAGGGGGCGGGTTCCCCAGGTACGGGAGGGGTGCGGCGAACCGCGGTCAGGGGGTGTTGCCGCGGTAGTGGCCCAGCGTGGCGATGCCGACGATCCAGCCCACGAACAGGCCGTAGATCGCGCCGGAACCGGCCGCCTGGAACGCGCCCAGCAGCGAGGCGTCCGAGCGGATGAACGCGGTCAGCAGACCCGCGACCGCACCCGCGAAGATGTACCCGGACCAGCCGGCCAGCAGCTGGCTGAAGCTGCCGCGGGCGCGTCCGAGCTGAGCATTGGTCGTCAGGGCCAGGAAGACGGCCGTCAGGACGATCAGCAGGATCGCCTTGAGGTCGGCCGCGAGCACGTCCTGCACCGAGCTGTCGGCGTCGAAGCTCCAGGCAGGCCACGTCAGCAGCTTGAGGAACCAGCCACCGGCAGTGTTGGTGTTGGCGTTGTCGTTCGCCCAGTCGACGTAGACGGGGCTGCCGAACACCAGCACGAGGATGAGTGCGGCGAGAACGCCCGCACCGGTAGTGGTGCGGTATCGCGATGCGGCAAGTACCATGGCGCCTCGATTGCCGGGCGCCACGGTCAGTAAACATGCATGTCCAGTGTGTACTGAATAATCCTGCGTTACCCGGGCGCACAGCGGACGTGCGCCCGGCTCTCAGGAGATCACGGGGCGCGTCGGGGCTGGACCGCCGTCTGCTGGTGGCGTTTGGCCGACATCCGCGCGGCCAGCCATACGAAGAACACGGCCAGTGCCAGCTGGATGATGTGCCTGATCCAGTCGATGCCCCGGGTCTCGCCGACGCCGAGCCAGGTGGCGATGATGCCGCCCAGCGTCGCGGCCAGGATGCCCGCGATCACCGTCGTCAGCGCGGAGATGTTCTGCCTGCCCGGCAGCAGCAGCCGGCCCAGGTAACCGACGATCGCGCCGCCGATGATGCCCCAGAGGATCGCCCCGACCATGTGTACGCCTCCCGTGATCATGACTGCTATGTGGCCAGTATCGGCCGGTCACGGGAGGGTTTGGCGTTATTTGGGGATATTCGCCGTTCCCCGAGCCGACAGGAGGACCCTCCACCCGCCGACGCGGCCCGAGGGCGCTCTCCCGCACCCCGTTTTCCATAGACGCTGGCCTATCACATCGATTATTCGTAGATCATTCTCGATGTAATAGGCCAGCGTCTATGGCAAGCCGAGCCGGTGCGGGGCGGGACGCGCTGCGTCGGGCGGGACGCGCCGTGGTGGGGCGGGGCGGGTGATCGGTCAGGTGCGGGGCGGGGCGGCCAGTACGCAGGACGGGTTCGGCACCTGGACCGCCTCGCCGGTGGGCTCGGGCAGGCCGGTGGCCGGGTCGCGGCGGAACACGGTCACCGAGTCGCCGTCCTGGTTGGCCACGTAGACGAACTCGCCGACGAGCGCGAAGTGCCGCGGCCACCGTCCACCGGTCGGCACATCCGCGACCGGCCACAACGTGACTTCCGCCCCCGCCTCCTCGACCGCGAACACGGTCAGGCAGTCCGCGCCCCGGTTGGCCACGTACAGGAAGCGGCCGTCGGGCGAGCACTCCAGGTGGCTCGGGTAGTTGCGCTCGGCGGGCTCGCCGACGGTCGCCGCCACGGCTGACACCGGCCGCAGCACACCGTCGGCGACCGCGCAGACCACCACGGTGGAGTCCAGCTCACCGGCGGCGAACACCGCGCCGGACGGGTGGACGGCCAGGTGACGCGGGCCCATCCCGGCGATCAGCGGGGACGTCGACACGTGCCGCAGGCCCTCGGGCCCGGCGGCGTAGCCGCGTACCTCGTCGGTGCCCAGGTCGGTGACGTAGAGCAGCCCGTCCGGGGCGAGCAGTGCCATGTGCGCGTGCGGCGACTCCTGGCGCTCCGGGTCCGGGCCGGTGCCCTCGTGCGCCACCAGGTCGTGGTACGGCAGCAGCGCCCCGTCGGCGCCGATCGCGAACACGCTCACCGAGCCGCCGCTGTAGTTGGCCGCCACCACGAACCGGCCCTGCGGGTCGACGGCCAGGTGGCAGGGGTCCGCGCCGCCGGTGGGCTGTGCACCGAGCAGCTTGAGGCCGTCACCGGTCACCGCGTACGACAGGACCTGTGCGGCGGATTCGGAGGCCGCGTAGAGGTGGGTGCCCTCGGGGTGCCAGGCGAGCCAGGACGGGTCGACCGCCTCGACCGGGGCGTGCGCCGGTTCCAGCCGCCCGGTGCGCGGGTCCTGTCGCCAGGCGGTGATCGCCCGCCCGGTGCCGGCCGTCGCCGTGTAGGAGCCGATGAGGACCGCGTCAGGGGGAACCGAAGGCATGGCACGCAGCTTAGTGCGGGCTGATCGGCGGCAGTCGGCCTGTCTGTGGGCCGCCCGGGTGGCCGTCAGGCGGTCGCGCTCGGCAGGTGGACTTCGAAGCGGCACCCGGCGGCGGTGTTGGCCACGCCGACCCGGCCGCCGTGCGCCTCGACCAGTCCGGCCACGATGGCCAGGCCCAGGCCGCCCCCGCCGCCGTCGGCCTCCGGGGTACGCGCTTTCGCGCCCCGGAACGCGACGTCGAAGACGTGTGGCAGGTCGGTTTCGGCGATGCCGCCGCAGGTGTCGGTGACGGCGAGCCAGCCGCCGTCGGCGTCGCGTCCGCCGGTGACCGTGACGGTGCCGTCGGCGGGGGTGTAGCGCACGGCGTTGAGCAGCAGGTTCGCCACGATCCGGGACAGCTCGCGCTCACCGGCCCGCACCACCGGCCAGTCGCCGTCGGCGACCACGCTGATGCCCCGCGCGGCGGCGACCGGGGCGGTCGCGGCGACGGCGTCGGAGACGACCTCGCCCAGCGGCACGTCGACCGGCGACAGCTGCAGCGCCCCGGCGTTGATCCGGGACAGCTCGAACAGGTCGTCGACCAGCGAGGCCATCCGGTCGGTGCCGGTGCGGATGCGGCGGTGGTACTCGGCCACCGTGGCCGGGTCGCTGACCACGCCGTCCTCCAGTGCTTCGGCCATGGCCCGCATACCGGCCAGCGGAGTGCGCAGGTCGTGCGACACCCAGGCGACCAGGTCGCGGCGGCTCGCCTCGACCTGCCGCTCGCGTTCGCGGGCGTCGGCCGCCCACATCGCCGTGCGGGCCAGCCGCCACGCCACCCAGCCGCCGATCAGCAGGCTGACCAGGCCCGACAGTGGTACGACGACGAGCAGCACGTGCAGGTCGTGGGCGGAGATGAACATGCCCTCGGCGACGGCCAGCACCCCGGCGAGCATCGCCAGCACCGTGGCGACCAGCAGCACGCACACGTTCAGGGTGATCGAGCGGCGGTGCAGCAGGCGCAGCAGCAGGGCGGCGGGCAGCCAGACGGCGGCGGCCCCGAGCAGCGCGGCGAGCAGGATCAGCAGCACGTCACGCACCGTCGGCCGCCCGCACCGGCTCGTACCGGTAGCCGACGCCCCACACGGTGTGGATGCGCTGCGGCATGGCGGGGTCGGGTTCGATCTTCTCGCGCAGCCGTCGCACGTGGACGGTGACGGTGGACTGGTCGCCGAAGGTCCAGCCCCACACCGACTCCAGCAGTTGCGCGCGGCGCAGGGCCTCGTTCGGGTGCGTCATCAGGAAGGCGAGCAGGTCGAATTCGCGTACGGTCAGCGCGAGCTCGCGGCCGCCGAGCTGGGCGGTGCGGCGCACCGGGTCGACGACGAGGTCGCCGTCGGCCAGCACGGCGGCGGGGACCTGCTGCGGCGCGCTGCGGCGCAGCACGGACTGGGCGCGCAGCACCAGTTCCCGTGGCGAGAACGGCTTGGTCACGTAGTCGTCCGCGCCGACCTGCAGGCCCACGATGCGGTCGACCTCCTCGCCGAGCGCGGTCAGCATGATGATCGGCACGCCGGGGCCGCGTTCGGCGCGCAGCCGCCGGGCGACCTCCAGCCCGTCGATGCCGGGCAGCATCAGGTCCAGGATGATCAGATCGGGCCGTTCCCGGGCGTACGCGTCCAGCGCCGCCTGCCCGTCGGCGGCCAGCACCACCCGGTGCCCGGCGTGCTCCAGGTAGCGGCGTACGACGTCGCTGACGGTCGGGTCGTCGTCGACGACGAGCACGCTGGTGGCCATATCGCGAGCGTACGTCGTGATCATCCGCGTAGCCGGGCGGCGGCGTGATCGCCTCCTTACGATCCGCGAACGTGGGGTCCCGCGCGGGCGGCGCGGGCCTTAGCGTCGGGGCATGACGAGGTTGTCCCGCAAGCCCGCCTTCTGGGCGGTGGCCACGGTGCTGGTGGTGGGCCTGGTGTTCGGCCTGTACTGGTTCCAGCCCTGGAAGCTGTTGACCTCGAAGACCGTCAACGACGCCGCCCCGGCGGTGGTGTCCGCGCCCGCGTCGCCGGTGCCGACCCCGTCGCCGGTCGCGGGCAGCGCGTCACCTTCGGCCGTCGCGGTGCTGGTCGCCGAGGGCAGGCTGGTCACCCACGAGCACGACAGCTCCGGCACCGCGCAGCTGGTACGGCTGCCCGACGGCCGATACCAGGTCATCCTGCGCGACCTGGCCACCTCGGACGGACCCGACCTGCGGGTATGGCTCACCGACCAGCCCGTGCTGCCCGGCCGCGCCGGCTGGCACGTCTTCGACGACGGCAAGCACGTGGAACTGGGCCGCCTCAAGGGCACCCACGGCACCCAGGTCTACGCCGTGCCCAGCGGCGTCGACCCGGCCACCCTGCGCAGCGTCACCATCTGGTGCGCCCGCTTCAAGGTCTCCTTCGCCGCCGCGCCGCTGGCGGCGTGACGGTTCAGTCCGGAACGGGCCGGGACGCGGCCGGGTCCCAGCGCCAGCCGGGCAGCAGCACGCCGCCGACCCACCGGGGGAACGTCTGCCAGGTCGCGTCACCGTGCAGGATCCGCTGGCCGTACGCGGTGAGCTGGTACTGCCCGCCGCGCGACGCCAGCGCCGGGCGCTCGGCCTCGTGCAGCCGCCGCAGCACCGGCAGCAGCATGACGTCACCGAGGTACGGCAGCGGATCGCCGTCCTGGTGGGCCTGGAACACGGCCGGGAACGGCAGCGGCCCGGCACTGACCGCACGCAGGCACAGCCGCTCCGACAGGGACAGCCCGTCGGTCGTCCACGGCAGCTCGGCCAGGTGCCGGGCCACCGCCCGGCGCAGGTAGGGCAGCGCGTCGCCGTCGATCCCGGCCAGCGCGACCGGGTCGGGCGCGGACAGTGCGGCCCACGCCCGCTCCGCCGTGGCGAACTGGTCCGGGGCGACCGGCCGCTCCCGCCCGGCCAGCGTCGCGAGCTGCGATGCCGACAGCTGCCCGAATCCGATGAACGGGTCCTCTCCCGGGAACGCGCCGATGGACAGCAGGCGCAACCGTTCGTGCAGGGCCGGGCGGCGGGCGAGCACGGTCAGCAGCCGGATCAGGATCGCCTGGTCGAACCAGTCGTGCTCGAACCACAGCACCACCCGGTCGTACGCGTCGAGAGCGTCCAGCCCGGCGCGCTCGCGCGACAGGCGCTCGAACACGGGCGCGCGGTCGAGGTCGTACGCCGACGCGAGCCAGTCGGCGCGTACGGCGTCGAACTCGGCCGGGTCAGCCGTGCGGGGGACCGGACCCTGGCTCACCGGGTCCGTGAACGGCACGAAGTCACCGGGGAAACCGGCCGCCACGAGGGTTTCCCGGAGGTCGTCGCCGCAGCGTACGTGGGCGGTGCGCATGGGCGTCAGTCTAGGTGGGACGGCCGCCGCCGGACCGGCCGACGGGCTGGACGGGCAGGTGTTACCGGCGGTATGACCCATCGACATATGCGCGCTTGGCAAACTATCATTTCGTCATGGCGCGGACTCGTACGGTGACAGGTGCCGGGATCATCGCAACCGTGGCGCTCGTCCTTCTGTTCGGTAATCAGCCCTTCGTGGAGTGGGTGTCCAGGCACACCAGCTCCGACAGTGCGTGGGGCTGGTTCCTGCGCGTGCTGACCTGGCCCCGCTGGGCCTTCGGTCCCGTCGACGGATCCAGCGGCGCGATGCGCCGGCTGCTCGCCGACGACCTGCGCGCGCTGCTGCTGATCCTCTTCGTGGCCCTCATCCTCGGCGTGGTCAGCAAGGCGGTCACCGGTGGCGCCGGCGGCTTCCTGCTCGGCTGGTCGGCGTTGATCTTCGGATCGGCGCTGGCGGCCTTCATCACCGCCTTCATCATCAGTGACCCGACCTTCGTCGGCGCGCTCCAGGCCGCGGCCAGCGGCTCGGCGTACGGGCTGTTCGTGGGCTGGATCGTCGGCGCGCTGACCGGCACCGCCAAGGGTGCGGGTTCCTGACTCCCGGGTGCCCGCGGCCGTGGCGGGCACCGTCCCCTGCTCCGTCTTTCAATAGACGCTGGCCTATCTGGATGAGTCCGATCTACAAAAACTCATCTAGATAGGCCAACGTCTATTTTAAAGTGGGGGACGGGTGTGCGGGCTGTTCAGAAGGTTGTGAAGGCTCGTAAGCTTGTTATGATCAGGGCCGATGAGCGACAAGGTTGACGCGGTGACGCCGCGTGATGAGGACGGTGTGCGCCGGTCGGTGGAGCACATGGCGATGATGCTCGCTGACATGGGATTTCCCCGGATGCCGTCGCGGGTGCTGATGACCATGATGAGCGCCGAGGACACCTCGCTCACTGCCGGTGACCTCGCGGAGCGGCTGGGAGTCAGCGCGGCCGCGATCTCCGGCGCGGTCCGCTACCTGATGCAGATGGGCTTCGTCGTACGCGAGCCCGCCCCCGGCTCGCGCCGCGACCGCTACCGCCTCCCCGACCAGCCCTGGTACGGCGTGACCACGGCCAAACGCGGCTTCTACGGGCAGTTCTCCGACGAGGCCGACGTGGTGATCGAAGCCGCGGGCGGCGCGGCGACGCTGGCCGGCGAGCGCATGGTCGACATGCGCGACTTCTTCCGCTTCGTGGAGGAGCGGGTCGGCGGCGCGATGCAGCGCTGGCAGGAACAGCGTCCACCGCGTTCCTGACGTATCCGTTCTCCGGCCGCACCCGCCCCGGCGTGCCGGTCCACGATCGTTTGCCTTGGCCGAGCCGTGGCGACCGCGCGCCCACGATACGCGCGGATTCCGGGCAGATCCGACGACCTTGGTGCTGTGGCGGAGGGTTTCGTCGGGGAGGGGCCGACTTTCGGTCGCGCCCGGCATGAATCGGGGGTGTTCACCCGTGTGAACGAGCGGGCTCGGCGCGGGTGGCGAGCCGTTCCCGGGCGGGCTCGTGCGGTCCGTTTCGGCGGCGGCTGAGCCGCCGTTCAGTGTCGTCCAGCGCCCCTCCGGCACCCGGTGCCGACGATCCGGCCCGCAGTGGCGGCCCCGGACGATCTCGCACGGGTACACCGGCCCGCCGCTCCCGCCGTCGTGATCAGACCCCACCTGACCTGCGGCGATCCGCCGACAGGCGGCCACGCGGCGCGTGCCGGGCGCAACTCTGACGCAGTGGCCGTGTCGAGACCGTTATGAGACCGCGACTTTTTAAGACTTGCGCGGTAGAGGAGGGGGTGTTCTGGAGGGTAATGGCTAACTTCTGCTAGATCAAACAAAAGTTTCGCGGATTCTGCGAGAAGCTATGGACACGATTGTCGAAAGCTCGTAACCTGTGCGACACACCACATCGGTGGAGTCCTATCAGGTCGGAGGAACGAGCGGATGAGCCTTGCGCGGACGCTCTGGGATCCGCTGCACGTCAGAGTGCTGCGGCTGCTGCGAGACGAGGGTGCGCTGTCACGCGCGGAACTCGCCGACCGGCTCGACATCCCGCGTCCCCGGCTGCTCGGCGAGCTCGACCGGCTGGTCGCCGGCGGTCACGTCGCCGAGGCGGGTCCGGCGGAGTCGCGCGGCGGTCGCCGCTCGACGCTGGTGGAGCTGAACCCGAGCATGCGCTTCGCCGGCGTCGACCTCGGCGCGACGTCCATCGACGTGGAGGTCACCAACGGGCGGCTGGAGCCGGTGGCGCACTACAGCGAGCCGGCCGACATCCGCAGCGGGCCGAAGGTCACCCTGCAGCGGGTCAACGAGCTGCTCGCCAAGGCCAAGGTGGAGGGCGCGTTCGCGCACCTCGACGGCATCGGCATCGGCGTGCCCGGCCCGGTCAGCTTCCGCGACGGCGTGCCCGTCTCCCCGCCGATAATGCCCGGCTGGGACCGCTTCCCGGTGCGCGAGCTGCTCACGCGGGAACATGGCTGCCCGGCGGTGGTGGACAACGACGTGAACATCATGGCGGTGGGCGAGCGCAACGCGGGCGTGGCGCACTCCGTCGACAACTTCCTCTTCGTGAAGATCGGCACCGGCATCGGCTGCGGCGTCTTCCTCGGCGGCGAGGTCTACCGGGGCACGGACGGCTGCGCGGGCGACATCGGCCACATCCAGGTCGACAGCCACGGGCCGGTCTGCACCTGCGGCAACGTCGGCTGCCTGGAGGCCGTGTTCAGCGGCGCCGCGCTGGCCCGCGAGGCCACCGCCGCGGCCCGCTCGGGCACCTCGCCCGCGCTGGCCGACCGGCTGGCGACCAACGGTGTGGTCACCGCGCTGGACGTCGCCGTCGCCGCGGTCGAGGGCGACGTGGCCTGCGTGCAGCTGATCCGCGACGGCGGCCGCCGCATCGGCACCGTGCTGGCCGGTCTGGTCAGCTTCGTGAACCCTTCGATGATCGTCATCGGCGGCGGGCTGGCCCAGCTGGGCCACATCATGCTCGCCGAGATCCGCAGTGTGGTGTATCGGCGCTCGCTGCCGCTGGCCACCGGCAACCTGCCGCTGGTGCTGTCCGAGCTGGGTCCCCGCGCCGGTGTGGCCGGTGCCGCGGTGCTGGCCAGCGAGATCGCCTTCGAGCAGGCCTGAGCCTGAGATGAGCGTGGAGTCGAGCATGAGCGAGCAGGCGGAGCGGGGCGGCGACGTCGTCCTGAAACTGTCCGGTGTGGTCAAGACCTTCCCTGGCGTACGCGCCCTCGACGGTGTCGAGCTGGAGGTGCGCGCGGGTGAGGTGCACTGCCTGCTGGGGCAGAACGGCGCCGGCAAGTCGACGCTGATCAAGGTGCTGGCCGGCGTGCACCGCCCGGACTCCGGCGACGTGCAGTGGCTGGGCGAGCAGGTCTCGTTCAGCGGCCCGCAGGCCGCGATGAAGGCCGGCATCGCCACCATCTACCAGGAGCTCGACCTCGTCGACGAGCTGTCGGTGGCGGAGAACATCTACCTCGGCCACGAGCCGCGCAGCCTCGGCTTCGTGCACAAGGGGCAGGCCGCGCGCCAGGCCCGGGAGCTGTTGGGCCGCCTCGGCCACGGCGAGATCCCGGCGCACCGGCTGGTCAGGTCGCTGCCCGCCGCGGGCAAGCAGATCGTCAGCATGGCGCGGGCGCTGTCGCACTCGGCCAAGCTGATCATCATGGACGAGCCCAGCGCGGTGCTGGCGCACGACGAGGTCGGCAACCTGTTCCGGATCATCCGGGAGCTCACCGCGCAGGGCATCGCCGTGGTGTACATCTCGCACCGGCTGGAGGAGATCCGCGAGATCGGTGACCGGGTCACCGTGCTCAAGGACGGCCGCACCTCGGCGGTCAACCTGCCGGCCCGCACCACCCCGACCCGTGACCTGGTCAGCCGGATGACCGGCCGCTCCATCGAGTACGTCTTCCCCCCGCGCCCGGACACCGCGCCCGGCGAGAAGCTGCTGGAGGTGCGCGGGCTGGGCCGGTCCGGCGAGTTCACCGGCATCGACCTGGACGTGCACGCGGGCGAGATCGTCGGCATCGCGGGCCTGGTCGGCTCGGGCCGGTCGGAGGTGCTGGAGACGGTGTTCGGCGCACGCCAGGCCGAGGCCGGCACGGTGGTCATGGACGGCCGCGCCCTTCCGCCCGGCAATGTCGCCGCCGCGGTGCGGGCGGGCCTGGGCATGGCCCCGGAGGAGCGCAAGAGCCAGGCGCTGCTGCTGGGCCAGCCGATCTACCGCAACATGACGCTGACCAACTTCAGCTCGTACGCCACGGCCGGGTTCACCGACGCGGGCAAGGAGCAGGCGGAGGCGAGCCGCGTCGCGGACACGCTGGAGCTGCGGCCCCGCGACGTGCGCCGGGCCGTGCGCACCCTGTCGGGCGGCAACCAGCAGAAGGTGGTCGTCGGCCGGTGGCTGCTGGGCCGCACCCGGCTGCTGCTGCTCGACGAGCCGACCCGGGGCGTGGACGTGGGCGCACGGGCGGAGCTCTACCAGGTGATCCGCGACCTCGCCGCGAACGGCGTCGGGGTGCTGCTGGTCTCCAGTGAGGTGCCGGAGGTGCTCGGGCTGTCCGACCGGGTGCTGGTCATGCGCGAGGGACGGGTGGTGCGCACCGCGCCCGCGACCGACCTCAGCGAAGAGGACGTACTCGATCTGGTGATGGCGGGATCGCTGACCGCCGCGACGACTGAAGAGGTGGCCGCGTGAGCGTGTCCAGTGAACAGAAGGTGGATAACGGGGCGGTGGGCCACGCGCCTCACCCGGCCCCGGCCGCCCAGAAGACGAGCTGGTGGAAGGACGAGGCGCAGGAGTCGACGCGCCGCAACCTCGGCCTGGTCGGGGTGCTGCTGGCGCTGTTCGCGATCGGCGCGTTCATCCGGCCGGATCTCTACAGCGACGCCGACTGGGTCGTCAACAACATCATGGTCATCCTGACCCAGGCGGCCGCGATCGGCGTCATCACCGTCGGCATGACCTTCGTGATCATCGGTGGCGGCATCGACCTGTCCGTCGGGGCGCTGATCGCGCTGTCGGGGGTGTGGGCCACCACGCTCGCCACGCAGAGCTTCGGCCCGGTCGGCATGATCTTCACCGCGGTCGCGGTCGGCATCGGCGCGGGCCTGGTCAACGGCGCGCTCGTCGCGTACGGCAAGCTGGTGCCCTTCATCGCCACCCTGGCCATGCTGGTCGCGGCGCGCGGTCTGGCCGCGCAGATCTCCGGCAAGCAGACCCAGATCTCCACCGACACGTTCATCAACAGCCTCGCCACCACCCGCCCGCTGGGCATCCCGATGCTGGTCATCATCCTGCTGGTGGTCGCCGGGCTCGGCTGGGTGCTGCTCAACCGCACCACCTTCGGCCGGCGCACCGTCGCCATCGGCGGCAACCCCGAGGCGGCCCGGCTGGCCGGCATCAACGTCCGCGGCCACACCATGCTGCTGTACGCCCTGTCGGGTCTGTGCTGCGGCATCGCCGCCATCATGCTCACCTCGCTCGCCACCTCGTCCCAGGCGGCCGCGGCCGAACTCTACGAACTCGACGCGATCGCCGCGGCGATC
Organism: Catellatospora methionotrophica; assembly: GCF_011297335.1. Classification (GTDB taxonomy): domain Bacteria; phylum Actinomycetota; class Actinomycetes; order Mycobacteriales; family Micromonosporaceae; genus Catellatospora; species Catellatospora methionotrophica. Next base: position 190,719 of record NZ_JAAOTJ010000007.1, read on the forward strand.
ATCGGCGGCACGCTGCTCTCCGGCGGCCGCGGCACCATCGTCGGCTCGCTGTTCGGCGTGATCGTGTTCTCCGCGATCACCAACCTGTTCGCCATCGCCAACCTGCCCACCGAGGTCCAGAACATGGTCAAGGGCGCGATCATCGTGGTCGCGGTCCTTCTCCAGCAGGTGCGGTTCTCGTCCATCACGCAGTTCGCCCGAAGGCACGGTCTCACTCGGGCGAAACCGCAGACCTGACCGCCCGCGGCGCCGGGCAGCCCGCCCGGCCCGCAACCGCACAGGTTCCATCACCGCACAGCCCGCTCCACCTGGGGTGACCGTCGAACGCGACGGCCGCCAGGCCGAATGCACCCTCGCGACGACCAGGAGGTCGTGATGACCAACCCGATTCCGGACACGTCCCGCCGCCGGCTCCTCTTCGGCGGCACGGCGATCGCCGCCGGCGCCCTGCTTACCGCCTGCACCAGCAACGAGCAGACGCCGACCCCGACGCAGACCAAGGGCGCCGACACCGAAAACCCGAACACCGCCGCCGGCAAGGCGGTCACGATCGGCTTCTCCGCCCCGGCCGCCGACCACGGCTGGATCGCGGCGATCACCAACAACGCCAAGGCGCAGGCCGGGGCGTACAAGGACGTCACGTTCAAGCAGGTCGAGGCGGGCAAGGACGCCGCCGCCCAGCGTGCCGCGCTGGACACCCTGATCGCCGAGAAGCCCGACGTGATCGTGCTGCTGCCGCACGACGGCAAGGAGCTCAACGCGTTCGGCCTCAAGGCGATGGAGGCGGGCATCCCGGTCGTGAACCTGGACCGTGCCTTCCCCGACGCGCTGGCCTACCGCCTGCAGATCAAGGGCGACAACTACGGCATGGGCGTGGCCGCCGGCCACTACATCGGCAAGACGCTCAAGGCCAAGAACGTGGCCAGCCCGATCATCGGCGAGATCGCCGGCATGGACGAGCTGGAGCTGACCCAGGAGCGCAGCGCGGGCTTCAAGGCCGCGCTGGCCACCTACGGCTTCACCGTGGCCAACCGTCGCGCCGCGCGCTTCACCGCCGACAGCGGCCAGAAGGAGGCCCAGAACCTCCTGCAGGCGCTGCCGAAGATGGACGCGCTGTGGAACCACGACGACGACCAGGGCATCGGCGTGCTGGCCGCGATCACGGCGGCCAACCGTTCCGAGTTCTTCATGGTCGGCGGCGCCGGCTCGAAGAAGGCGATCGAGGACATCGCCGCCGACAAGACCGTGCTCAAGGCGACGGTCACCTACAGCCCGTCCATGGCGTCGTCGGCGATCTCGCTGGCCCGCCTGATCGCCCAGGGCCGTGGCATGTCGGACCTGGTCGAGCTGCAGGTGCCCAAGGAGGTCATCCTGGCTTCTGAGACGATCACGAAAGAGAACGCGAGCACGTACCTCAAGCTCGGTTTCTAAGCCCGACATGGTTCGCCCGCACCAGCGGGCTCGGTAACGGAGGAGCCCACCCCGTGTCCATAAACGACAATAAGGAACTGCGGGTCGGCATGGTCGGCTACGCGTTCATGGGCGCCGCGCACTCACAGGCGTGGCGCACCGTGAACCGCGCGTTCGACCTGCCCCTGCGGGTCCGGATGGCGGCGGTCTGCGGCCGTGACGAGGCCAAGGTGTCCGAGGCGGCCGACAAGCTCGGCTGGGACGGCTACGTCACGGACTGGCGGGAACTGATCGCCCGGGACGACATCGACGTGATCGACGTCTGCACGCCCGGCGACAGCCACGCCGAGATCACCATCGCCGCCCTCGCCGCGGGCAAGCACGTCATGTGCGAGAAACCGCTGGCGAACTCCGTGGCGGAGGCTCGGGCGATGGTCGATGCCGCAGCCGCGGCGCGGGAGTCGGGTATTCGTACGCTGTGCGGGTTCAACTACCGGCGCGTGCCGGCGGCGGCGCTGATGCGTCAGATGGTCGCCGCCGGCAGGCTCGGGGTGATCCGCCACGTGCGTGCCGTGTATCTCCAGGACTGGATCACCGATCCGGAGTTCCCGCTGGTCTGGAGGCTCCAGCAGGAGCGTGCCGGGTCCGGGGCGCTCGGCGACATCGGTGCGCACATCATCGACCTGACCCAGTACGTCACGGGGCAGCGCATCACCGGCGTGAGCGCGCTGACCGAGACGTTCATCAAGGAGCGGCCGATCCCGGCCGAGGCGAGCGGTCTCGCGGCCACCGGCAACGGCCAGGCCGTCGGCCAGGTGACCGTCGACGACGCCGCGCTGTTCACGGCGCGGCTGTCCGGCGGGGCCATCGCCACGTACGAGGCCAGCCGCTTCGCTCTGGGCCGCAAGAACGGCCTGCGGATCGAGATCAACGGTTCGCTGGGCTCGCTCGTGTTCGACCTGGAGCGCCTCAACGAGCTGGAGTTCTACGACGGCACCAAGCCGTCCGCCGAGCAGGGCTTCAACCGGATCCTGGTGACCGAGCCCGAGCACCCGTACCTGGCGGCCTGGTGGCCGCCGGGCCACATCATCGGGTACGAGCATTCCTTCACCCACCAGATGCGCGACTTCGTGCAGGCCGTGGCGGAGGGCGTCGACCCTCACCCCTCCTTCGAGGAGGCCCTCGGCGTGCAGCTCGTGCTCGAAGCGGTGCAGAGCTCCGCCGCGTCCGGGTCCGCCTGGACGCAGGTGGCGCAGCCCACCGTCCCGGTCGCGGCCTGACCGCGCCGGCACCGAACGTGGGAGGGCCGGCCGGACGCCGACCGACCGGCCCTCTCGCCCAACGACCCGGCGTGACCCGCCGCACTGGCTAACCGCACAGATCGGAGAGCGAACACATGCCCCGACCCATCACCCTGTTCACCGGCCAGTGGGCGGACCTTCCCTTCGAGGAGGTCTGCCGGCTGGCGTCCGAGTGGGGCTACGACGGCCTGGAGATCGCCTGCTGGGGCGACCACTTCGAGGTCGACAAGGCGCTGTCGGACGAGACCTACATCCCGCGCAAGCGCGCCCAGCTGGAGAAGTACGGGCTGAGCGTCTACGCGATCTCCAACCACCTGGTCGGGCAGGCCGTCTGCGACAACCCGATCGACGAGCGCCACAAGGGCATCCTGCCCGCCCGCATCTGGGGCGACGGCGAGCCCGAGGGCGTACGCCAGCGCGCCGCCGCCGAGATGGCCGACACCGCCCGCGCCGCCGCCAAGCTCGGGGTGAATGTGGTCGTCGGCTTCACCGGCTCGCCGATCTGGCACTTCGTGGCCATGTTCCCGCCGGTGCCGCAGTCGATGATCGACGCAGGTTACGAGGAGTTCGCCCGCCGCTGGCACCCGATCCTCGACGTGTACGACGAGGTCGGCGTGCGGTTCGCGCACGAGGTGCACCCGAGCGAGATCGCGTACGACTACCACACCACCCGCCGCACCCTGGACGCGCTGGGCAACCGGCCCGCGTTCGGGCTGAACTGGGACCCGTCGCACATGGTGTGGCAGGGCTGCGACCCGGTGAACTTCATCCTCGACTTCGCCGAGCGCATCTACCACGTGGACTGCAAGGACACGAAGGTGCGCATGGGCGACGGCCGCCGCGGCATCCTGTCGTCCCACCTGCCCTGGGCGGACCTGCGCCGGGGCTGGGACTTCGTGTCCACCGGCCACGGCGACGTGCCGTGGGAGGACTGCTTCCGCGCCCTGAACTCGATCGGCTACGACGGCCCGATCTCGATCGAGTGGGAGGACGCCGGCATGGACCGCCTCGTCGGTGCTCCCCAGGCGCTGGAGTTCGTCCGCGGCCTGCTCTTCGACCCGCCCACCGCCTCGTTCGACGCGGCTTTCAGCTCGGACTGACCCTCAGCCAGCCCCCGCCGGCCGCTGCTCCCACGTGACGGCCGGCGGGCCTGTCTCTCCACCGGCCTCGGCTCGAGAGCCTCGTCGCGTACGGGATCGCCCGCGCGCACTACGCCGTGCTGTGGAAAGCATGATCGCTGCCTGCGGTCAGAACCTGCGGTGTGACCCGAGGTTCTGACCGCAGACAGCGATCAATGGTTACCGGCGGTCGCTAGCAGCGGGGGACGCCGGGGATGAAGCCGTCGTAGCCGGTGTAGACGTAGGCGTCGGAGATGAAACGGCCCGAGCCGATGCGGTCCCAGATGTTGCTGGTGCCGTACGTGCCGGTGACCGTGGTGCCGGTCGTCTGGCACTGGATGGCGACGGTCGCGCCGTCGCTGACGGTGCCGACCGAGGAGTAGCTCGTGCCGGGGCCCGAGCGCACGGTCAGCGCCGTGCCCGCGGTGTTCACGGTGCCCTGCGCCGCGCCGCCGCCGCAGCCGTTGTCGCTGGTGTAGTTCTTGGTGCCCCAGTAGAGCGCGGTCGCGCCGTTGAACTTGATCTGGATGGCGGAGCCGCCGGAGCGCTGCTCGTAGTGCAGGTGGGGGCCGGTCGAGCCGCCGGTGGTGCCGACGTACCCGATCACGGTGCCGTACTTGACGGTCTGGCCCACGGACACGTTGAACGCGTTCAGGTGCGCGTAGTAGGTGGTGTAACCGCTGCCGTGGTTGATCCGGACGTACTTGCCGTAGCTGGTGTCACCGAGGTTGGTGACCACGTCGACCGTGCCGGGCGCGCTGGCCACGACCGGGTCGCCCTGGTCGTCGGTGCGGTTGAAGTCGATGGCGTTGGCGGGGCTGTGGTTGGTGCGGGTCTGGCCCGACCACACCTGGTTGCAGGGGAACGGGACCTTGAAGGTGGGGGCCGCCATCGCGGGCGAGGCCTCGACCAGGACGGCCGCGCCGATGGCGACGGTGGCCACGGCCAGCCCCAGGATGCGCTTGAGGTGCACGGGGGTGTTCCTTTCGGTGACGTGAGGGGGAAGGGTCAGGCGCAGTGTTCGAAACCGGAGGTGTAGCTGGTGCCGCCCGCGCTGCCGCCCCACTTGACGCAGTCCGGTGCGGTACGGATCACCGGCCCGGCGTAGTAGGAGTAGCTGCCCGAGTCTGTTGTTCTGCCGGCCCCCTGCGGTTCCAGGAACGCGCTGGTGGCGGTGGGGGTGCCGACGCTGGTCATCTTCAGGGTGATGACGCAGTTCTGGCCGGTGGAACCTTTCCACAGCAGGTTGGCGGTGCCCGCCGAGGCCAGCTTCACCGAGTCGATGATCTGGAACCCGCTGCCGCACTCGGCCGCCGGGTCGTACGACGTGGCGCAGTTGTTGCTGGTCACGTTGGCCGAGCCGTAGCCGAAGGTGCTGCCGTTGAAGACGGCCTTGATGATGTGCGACTGCGACCGGTCCGGGTAGCGCACCTCGTAGTGCAGGTGCGGTGAGATGCCGTTGCCCGGCTTGCTGGTGTTGCCGACCGAGCCGATGGCCTGGCCCCGCAGCACCGACTGGCCCGCGGTGACGGCGCGGGTGTCCAGGTGGGCGTAATAGGTGTAGTAACCGCCGCCGTGGTTGATGACGACGAGGTTGCCGTAGCCGTTGACTGAGCCCTGGTGGGCGGAGACGTCGACGGTGCCCGCGGCGGCCGCGACCACGGTGTCCCCGAGGTCGGCGGTGGCGGTGGAGCCGCGGTTGAAGTCGATCTCCCAGGAGACGTGGGCGCTGCTGTTGCTGCTGTTGCCGTTCCACGTCTGGCCGCAGGGGAAGGGCAGCTGGAACGCGGGCGCGGCGTGGGCCGGGCTGCCGAGCAGGACCGAGCCCGCCAGGCCGATTATCAGCGCGGCCGCGCCGGAGAGCAGCCGAAGTGGTCGCATGTGGACGTTTCCCTTCCGTGGGGTGGTGGAACAGGAAGCCCGTGACTGCGCGGGGTGACCACAGCGTCGCGACAAGCCCTCCAACGTTTCTCCAGAACCACTACAGCCGTTCAGCTCAGTGCTCTGGTCCGATCAGCCGAGCACGCGTAGGCTCAGGCGATCGATCACGGATCGTGTGGGTGGGGACGTGTCGGACCGGCTGAAAGTGCGCATCCTGGGCTCCTTCGAGTTGACCCTGGGCGGCGCCGACGCACCCGTGGGCGGTGTGAAGCCGCGTCAGCTCCTGGCCACCCTGGCGCTCAACCATGGCCGCACGGTGTCGGTGGATCAGCTGATCGAGGTGCTGTGGGGGCAGGACCCGCCCCGCTCCGCGCTGGCCAACGTGCAGACGTACGTCAGCGCGCTGCGCACCCGGCTGGGTGAGGACCGGCTGCGCCGCCAGGCGCCCGGCTACCGGCTGGAACTCGACAGCGCCGAGCTGGACGTGCTGCGCTTCGAGGAACTGGCCCGCGAGGGCGACCCGGACAGCCTCGACGCGGCCCTGGGCCTGTGGCGCGGCGAGCCGGTGGAGAACCTGCCCGCGTCGCCGCTGTGGCGCGCGGAGATCGACCGGCTGGTGGAGCGCCGCCGGGGAGTCCGGCAGACCCGGGCCCGGCTGCGCATCGAGGCCGGGCAGCCCGCGGCGGCCGTCGACGAGCTGCGGCGGCTGGTCGCCGAGGAGCCGCTGCGCGAGGAGGCGTGGTCACTGCTGGTGACCGCGTTGCGCGACGCGGGACACCGGGCCGAGGCCCTTTCGGCGTACGCCACCGCGCGCCGCACGCTCACCGAGGAGCTGGGCGTGGAACCGGGCGAGCCGCTGCGCCGCCTGCACCGCACGCTGCTGGTCGAGCAGGAGGGTCCGGCGCTGCCGGGCACCCGGCTGGACGGCGCGGCCGCGCTGGTGCTGCGTGGCCTGGCCCGCCTCGGCATCACGGCCACCCCGGGCTGGGTGCCCGCCGCGCTGCTGGACCGGCCGGACGCGACGGAGGTGCTCGACGCGCTCGACCGGGCCCGGCTGCTGCGCCCCTCCGGCACCGACGACCTGAACCAGCCGCGTTACGGGCTGCCGGTGCTGGTCGGCCTGCTCGCCCCGGACCTGCCGGGCGAGGCGATCGGCGCGGCCCTGACCCGCGTGCTCGGCGGATACCTGGCCCTGGCCGAACGCGCCGCCGCGGGGCTGCCGCCGCAGGTGTTCGGCCCGGGGGTCACCGTCGCCGCGCGCTGGCCGGTGCCCGGCGCGGCCGAGCTGGCCCGCGATCCGGTGCGCTGGTTCGCGGCCGAACGGGAGGCGCTGCTCGGCGCGGTCGAGGCCGCCGCCGCCAACGGGCTGTCCGATCTGGCCTGGGAGCTGGCCCATGCCATGGTCGCCTGGTGCGACATGGGCGGGCACACCGCCGAGTGGGAGCAGACGCACCGGGTCGCGCTGGCGGCGTGCCGGGCGCAGGGCAACCTGCTCGGCGAGGCGGTGACCCTGCGCGGGCTGGGCCAGCTGCACCTGTACCGGGACCACTACGAGGAGGCCTCGGAGGCGTTCAGCCGGGCCCGGCTGCTGTTCGCGCGGCTGGGCAACCTGTGCGGGCAGGCCGCGGCGCTGGCCGGGCTCGGCACCGGGCACCGCATCCGGGGCGAGCACGACGAGGCGCTGGACTGCTACCGGCAGGCACTGGAGGCGTACCGGCTGCTCGGGCATCGGCACGGGGAGGCGTACGCACGCGGTGCGCTGGGCATGGTGTGGCTGGCCAAGGGCGACCTCGCCGAGGCGTACCGCGACTTCACGGCCGGGCTGGCCATCGCCGAGCTGATCGGCGACGCGCACCGGGCCGCGCTGCTGACCCGCCAGCTCGGTCTGGTCCGGCTGCGCAGCGGGGAGCCCGCGCACGCGCGAGCGGACCTGATCGCCGCGCTGGACCGGTTCGCGGTGCTCGGCGACGCGCACTGCGAGGCGTACTGCCTGACCGACCTGGCGGCGCTGGAGGCCCCCGAGGTCGCGGTGCAGCGGCTCACCCAGGCGCTGGAGATCTTCGAGCGGATCGGTGACCGCCGTGCCCAGGCGCAGACCGCGCGCCGCCTCGGCGAACTGCACCGCGGCGACGAGCGCTTCGGCCTGTCCGACGCCTACCTGGCCGAGGCCCGCCGCCTGCAGTCCACCGTGGAGATGTCCCGCCTCACCCCGTCGTGAGACCCCTGCGCGCGGACGGATGCTGACCTGAGCGGGTTCACCGGCCGCGGAAGGTCCTGCGGTACGACGACGGCGAGGTGCGCATGCATCGGCTGAAGTGGTGCCGGAAGGTTGCCGGTGAGTCGAAACCCACGGCGGCGGCGACCTGCTCAACGGGGGAGTCGGAGGTCTCCAGCAGGGGCAGGCTCGCCGCCACCCGCTGGTCGATGAGCCAGCGGATCGGGCTGGTGCCGGTGTGCCGGGCGAAGTGCCGCAGGAAGCTGCGCGGCGACATGCGCGCGTGCGCGGCCAGCAGGTTCACCGTCAGCGGTTCGGTCAGGTGGTCCAGGGCCCAGGCCATGGCACGGGCCACGCCGTCGTCGTCGACCACGTCGCGTACGGGCAGCTCGATGAACTGGGCCTGGCCGCCGTCGCGGTGCGGCGGTAGCACTAGCCGCCGGGCGACGGTGTTGGCGATCCGTGCCCCGTGGTCGCGGCGCACCAGGTGCAGGCACAGGTCCAGCCCCGCGGCGCTGCCCGCGCTGGTGATCACCTGCCCGCTGTCGACGTAGAGCACGTCGGGGGTGACCTCGACCAGCGGGTGGCGCTCGCGCAGCAGCGGGGCGTACTTCCAGTGCGTGGTGGCCGCGCGGCCGTCCAGCAGGCCCGCCGCGGCCAGCGCGAACGCGCCGGAGCAGATGGACACCATGCGCGCGCCCCGCGCGGCGGCCGTACGCAGCGCGCCGACCAGGGCGGGGGAGACCTCGGCGCATACGTCGGCCACCCCGGGCACGATCACCGTGTCGGCGGCGGCCAGCACGTCCAGGCCGTGCCGGGCGGTGATCGAGAAGCCGCCGACGGTCGGCATCGGCTCCGTGGTCTCGGCGCAGACGTCGAGGTCGTACCAGGCGACGTCGAGTTCGGGGCGGGGCAGGCCGAACACCTCCACGACGCAGCCCAGCTCGAACGGGGCCATCCCGGCGAAGGCGAGCACCGCGATCCGGTGCCGGGCGCGGGTCTCCAGTGTCACGGGCGTACCCATGGCGAGATCTTAGCGGACAGCGGCGTTCACGCCACTTCTGGCCGTCCGCCCTGGTCGACAGGATGGAACCACTGGCCGACCCGAAGGAGCCGCACATGTCCACCGCCGTCCTCTCCGCAGTGCTCAGCACGCCTCCGGCCGTCGCCGACGTCGCCGCCGCCCACTTCGCAGCCCGCCTGTCGTTCGAGGCTGACGTGTCCGACGTACACGCCGACCTGGCCTCGGGCGCGCCCGGATTCGTGCTGGTGGACTCGCGCTCGCTGGAGGCGTGGGAGCAGGGCCACCTGCCGGGCGCGGTGCACCTGCCCACGGCGGAGATCGCCGCGCGCGCCGCCGAGGTCGTCCCGGCGGGCAGTGTCGTGGTCACCTACTGCTGGGGGCCGGGCTGCAACGGCGCGACCAGGGCCGCGCTGGCCTTCGCACGCCTCGGCTACCAGGTCAAGGAGATGCTCGGCGGGTACGAGTACTGGGTGCGCGAGGGCTTCGACACGCAGACCTTCCTCGGCCTCCGAAAGAACGACGTCGACCCGCTGACGGCCCCCGCGAACGGTGCGGCCTGCGCCTGCTGACCGCAGGGATCGATACCGGTGAGGATCGGCCATTGACGACACGCCGGGCCTATGTGGGGCCGCTGTTGTGGATGTGCCACTAGATGTAGTGTGAGCGCATCGCTGGTTCACCCCTCCGGTCCCCCCATGGGACCGGGTCGAGGGGTGCGCGCGAGCCGCCGCAGGGCGGCCCGCGCAGAGGGAATCCGGTGCGATTCCGGAGCTGCCCCGCAGCGGTGAGTGGGAACGAAAACCGTCCCGCGCCCTCCTGGGAGGGATGCGGACAGCACTGGGCCGGTCCGGCCTGGGAAGCGACGGTCTAGGGGGTCGACAGCGGCACGGGACCACCGTGCGGCCCGGCCGTGCCCACGAGCCCGAAGACCTGCCAGCGTGCGTGCCGCGGACGGTTCCGCGACACGCCCCGCTCCACCCGCGCCATGCCCGACCTGCCGATCTACGGCGGACCGGGCCCGGTTCCGTGCGGGCGCCCTCGCGCCCGCCGGAGCCTCCGGCGTGGGCAGGGACGGGACACCGGGCCGCGCGGGATGGTCCACGGTGGACGGCACGTCTCCTGGACCATCAGGGCGGCTGCTGTTCGCGTGCCCTCCCGCGCTTCGACGAGGGGGAGCGCACGCTTTGACCAGCACCACCTTCCGCAACACCGCCACGACCGGCGACGCCGGTGCGCAGGCCGCAGCGGGCCAGCCGCTGCCCACGCAGACGCTGGCGACCCAGCTCGCCGCCGCCGCGCAGGGGCTGCCCGACGTGGACCACCGCCAGGTGCTCGACCCGGTGACGGCGGGCGTCTGGCCCGGTGCGACCGAGGCCGACCTGCGGCTGCGCGCCATCGAGACGGCCGCCGCCCTGGTCGCGCAGGAGCCGTCGTACAGCCGCCTGGCGGCACGGCTGCTCACGGTGCACATCGCCGCCGAGGCGGCCACCCAGGGCGTGACCGGCTTCCCGAGTTCCGTGCGCACCGCGCACGCCGCCGGGCTGCTGGCCGACGACCTGGCCGCGTTCGTCGCCGCGCACGCCGCCGAGCTGGGGGAGCTCGTCGACCCGGCCGCCGACGAGCGCTTCGAATACTTCGGACTGCGCACCGTGTACGACCGCTACCTGCTGCGGCACCCGGTGACCCGCAAGGTGCTGGAGACACCCCAGGACTTCCTGCTGCGGGTGGCCTGCGGCCTGATGGGGGAGACCGGTGACGCGGGCACGGCCGGTCGGCGGCTGCCCGGCAGCACCGCCGAGGTCGCCCGGCTGTACGCGATCCTCAGCCGCCTGGCCTACCTGCCCAGCTCGCCGACGCTGTTCAACGCCGGTGCCCGCCGCCCGCAGCTGAGCAGCTGCTTCCTGCTGGACTCGCCGCGCGACGAGCTGGAGTCGATCTACGAGCGCTACGGGCAGATCGCCCGGCTGTCCAAGTACGCCGGGGGCATCGGGGTGGCGTGGAGCCGGATCCGCTCGCGGGGGTCGCTGATCCGCGGCACCAACGGGCTGTCCAACGGCATCGTGCCCTGGCTGCGCACCCTCGACGCCAGCGTCGCCGCGGTCAACCAGGGCGGCCGCCGCAAGGGCGCGGCCTGCGTCTACCTGGAGACCTGGCACGCCGACCTGGACGAGTTCCTGCAGCTGCGCGACTCGACCGGCGAGGAGAGCCGCCGCACCCACAACCTGCACCTGGCCAACTGGGTGCCCGACGAGTTCATGCGCCGGGTCGAGGCCGACGCGAGCTGGTCGCTGTTCGACCCGAAGGACACCCCCGAGCTCGTCGACCTGTGGGGTGACGCGTTCGACACGGCCTACCGGGCCGCGGAGGCCGCCGGGCGCGCGGTGCGCACGGTCAACGCCCGTGAGCTGTACGGCCGCATGATGCGCACCCTGGCGCAGACCGGCAACGGCTGGATGACGTTCAAGGACGCCGCCAACCGCGCCTGCAACCAGACCGCGGTCCCCGGCAACACCGTGCACCTGTCCAACCTGTGCACCGAGATCCTGGAGGTGACCAGCGACGGCGAGACCGCGGTGTGCAACCTCGGCTCGGTCAACCTGGCCGCCCACCTCGGCGCCGACGGCGTCGACTGGGACGCGCTGCGCGACACGGTGCGCGTCGCGGTACGCGTGCTCGACCGCACCATCGACCTGTCCTACTACCCGACCGGGGAGGCGGCCGGGGCCAACAACCGCTGGCGGCCGATCGGCCTGGGCGTGATGGGCCTGGCCGACGTGTTCTTCGCGCTGCGGCTGGACTTCGACTCGCCCGAGGCGCTGGCCCTGTCCACCCGCATCGCCGAGGAGATCGCGCTCGCCGCGTACGACACCAGCGCCGACCTGGCCGCCGAGCTGGGCACCCATCCGTCGTACGCCGACACCCGCGCCGCCCGTGGTGTGCTGCACCCCGACCACTATCCGGACGCGGTCCGCACCCGCCCCTGGGCGTGGGACGAGCTGGCCGCCAAGGTGGCCCGCACCGGCCTGCGCAACTCGCTGCTCATCGCGATCGCGCCCACGGCCACCATCGCCTCGATCGCCGGCAGCGCCGAGTGCATCGAGCCTCCCGTCGCCAACGTCTTCAAGCGCGAAACCCTGTCCGGCGAGTTCCTGCAGGTGAACCGTTACCTGGTAGACGAACTCAAGGCCCACGGACTGTGGACCGCCGCCCTGCGCGAGGCCATCCTCGCCGCCGAGGGCTCCGTCGCGAACATCGCCGAGGTCCCCGCCGACCTGCGCAAGCGCTTCCGCACCGCCTGGGAGCTCCCGCAGCGCGCCCTCATCGACCTCGCTGCCGCCCGCACCCCCTTCATCGACCAGTCCCAGTCCCTGAACCTCTTCATGGCCTCGCCCGACATCGGCAAGCTCTCCTCGATGTACGCCTACGCCTGGAGGAAGGGCCTGAAGACCACCTACTACCTCCGCTCCCGGCCCGCCACCGCCATCGCCCAGACCACGGTGAGGAAGGGCACCTTCCCATCGGCTTCCGTGGAGGAAGGGCACCTTCCCCACGGCGCACCCGGCGGCGCGGCGCCGGGCGGCCTGCCCGGTCAGCCGCTGCGGCAGGCGTCCGGCCTGATCAACCTGAACCTGGAAAACCCTGAGATCTGCGAGGCCTGCCAGTGACGACCGACGCCAAGAAGATGCTGCTGGACCCGGGCCTCGACCTGACCCTGCGGCCGATGCGCTACCCGGACTTCTACGAGCGCTACCGGGCCGCGATCCGCAACACCTGGACCGTCGAGGAGGTCGACCTCGGCAACGACCTGCCCGACCTGGCCACCCTCAGCGCGGGCGAGCGGCACCTGGTCAACCGGCTGGTGGCGTTCTTCGCCACCGGCGACACCATCGTGGCCAACAACCTGGTGCTGAACCTGTACCGGCACATCAACGCCCCCGAGGCCCGGCTCTACCTGAGCCGCCAGCTGTTCGAGGAGGCGGTGCACGTCCAGTTCTACCTGACCCTGCTGGACACGTACCTGCCCGACGACCACGAGCGGGCGCAGGCGTTCGCGGCGGTCGAGAACATCCCGTCGATCGCCCGCAAGGCCCGGTTCTGCTTCGAGTGGATCGACTCGGTGTTCGACGTGCCCGAACTGACCACCGCCGACGACCGGCGGCGTTTCCTGCTCAACCTGATCTGCTTCGCGGCCTGCATCGAGGGCCTGTTCTTCTACGGCGCCTTCGCGTACGTCTACTGGCTGCGCTCGCGCGGCCTGCTGGACGGGCTGGCCGCGGGCACGAACTGGGTGTTCCGCGACGAGTCGATGCACATGGACTTCGCCTTCGCGGTCGTCGACACGGTGCGGGCCGAGGAGCCCGAGCTGTTCGACGACGAGCTGGGCAAGTCCGTCACGCGGATGATGGAGGACGCGGTCGACGCCGAACTGGCATTCGCCGAGGACCTGTGCGGCGCGGGGCTGCCCGGCATGACCCTGCCCGACATGCGCGAGTATCTGCAGTACGTCGCCGACCAGCGGCTCGCCCGGCTCGGCCTGCCGGCCCGGTTCGGCTCGCGCAACCCGTTCCCGTTCATGGCCCTGCAGGACGTGCAGGAGCTGGCGAACTTCTTCGAGCGCCGGGTCACCGCCTACCAGGTGGCCGTCACCGGCACGGTCAGCCTCGACGAGGACTTCTGAGCCTCAGCTCTCGGCAAGGATCGCGCTGAAGCGCTTCTCGGCGAGGTCGAACTGGGCGAAGATGTGCGCCTTGACCTCGCCGAGAAGCGGCGTGTCCGGCCGGGCCACCAGTTCCCGCAGCAGCGGGACCAGGGGCTGGTACTTGGTGGCGGCGCGCAGCACCTTCGGGCCGATGGTGTGGATGACGCCGACCCCGTTGTCGGTGAAGTCCGAGACCTTGATGATCCGCGCCCACGGGTCGACGTCCAGCGACTCCACGACGTGCTCGCGATACTGCTCGTCCTTGTCGCGGTCGAGGTCGTACTCCGGGTTGGTGACCGCGTTGACCAGCTGCGCGACGCGGGGGCCGAACCGGTCGGCGAGCACGGCGAGGGCTTCGTCGCGCGGCGGGGGACCGCCCCGGTGGGGGCGGCCGACGAGGCCCCACGGCTGGTCCTCGACAGCGTCGTGCAGCAGGGCGGCGACCAGCACGTCCCGGTCGGTGACCCGGTAGTACGTGATGATCCGGATGGTGACGCGCAGCAGGTGGTTGAGGTACGGCTCGCGCACCCGCCGCTGCTCGGCGTGCAGCCCGGCGGCCAGCACCAGCGCCTCGGTGAGGACGGCCTGGTCGGATTCGGGCAGTCGCTGGATCTCCAGGGCGAACCGGTCACGCAGACCCTGCTCGCCCAGCACCTCCGTGATGGCGTGCAGGGGCATGGTCATGAGGTAAGCCGGGTTGTCCATGCCGCCGTTTATATCGGATCAACGCCGCCCGCGCGCTCCCTCTTATATGGACGACGATGAACACCGTCCCCGATGTCGGTCTTGCGACACGGGGACGGTGGCTGTCGGGCGTGCGCGGTCAGCGGGGGATCTTCGTGCGGTTGCGGTCGGCCAGTGCCCTGGCCAGGCTGAACGGCGGATTCACCGGCGCCCGCTGCGGCTCGGCACTTCCTCGCGGGCCGGGGATGACCGACGCGGGGACCTGCGCGCGGTGGCGCACCCGGGTCGCCTCGACCCCGTCGAACTCCTCCTGGGTCATCGCCTGCAGGGCGTTGAACGTCACCCCGATCAGGCACAGCGCCGACAGCAGCACGATCGGCACGATGAGCACGAACGGGCTGAGCCCGGAGACCTGGCCGGTGCCGTCGGTGTCCAGGGTGACCCGGATGGCGGCCATGCCGGTGTAGTGCATGCCGCACACGGCCAGGCCCATCACCGCCGCCGCGCCCACGATGGCACGCATGCTGGAGACGGTGACGGTGAACCACAGCGCGACGGTCGCGGCGACCACGGCGATCAGCACGGACGCGGCGACCATGCCGAGGTCATAGCTGACGTGCCCGGCGACGCGCATCGCGGCCATGCCGCTGTAGTGCATCGCGACCACGCCGAGCCCGGTGAAGCCGCCGCCCGCCACGATCCGGGTCGCGGACCGGCGGCCCTGGCCCACGATGAACAACCCGATGCCGACGGTGACGATCGCCAGGGCCAGGCTGATGAACGTGACGACCGGGTCGTAGCGGACCGGGCTGTGCGGCACGTCGAAACCGATGATCGCCATGAAGTGCATGAGCCAGATGCCGGTGCCGCCGATGGACAGCGCGGCGATGACCAGCCAGCGGGCCCGGCGCCCGGTAGTGGGGGCGCGGCGGGCGCGGGCCGTGCAGACCAGACCGAGCAGCGAGCCGATGAAGGCCATCAGGTACGCCGTCACCGGGTTGAACCAGCCGTATGCGAAATGGTGCACTTCTGCCATGTGAGGGCCTCCGAGCGTTGAGGAGGATGCCATTGGCACACGAATGTTGAGCGCGCAATCGCACAGTGTGTCCGTGCCCGCACTGTCGATCACCGCTGGCGCGCGCCGGGTAGCGTCAGCGGCATGGCAGGCACGAGTGCGTCGGTGGTCGCCCTGGTCGGCATCGACGGCTCGGGCAAGACCACACAGGCGGTACGGCTGGCCGCGGCGCTGTGCGCGGCCGGGGTCACGGCCCGCTACGGCCGCAACGCGGGCGGCCGGCGGTTCCTGGGCCGGGTCGCCCGCAGGT
This sequence comes from Catellatospora methionotrophica, assembly GCF_011297335.1. Taxonomy (GTDB): domain Bacteria; phylum Actinomycetota; class Actinomycetes; order Mycobacteriales; family Micromonosporaceae; genus Catellatospora; species Catellatospora methionotrophica. Next base: position 206,376 of record NZ_JAAOTJ010000007.1, read on the forward strand.
TCGGCCGCGAGGACGCCGTGTCCCTGCTGGGCCGTCGTGGCCTGCTCACCATCGAGGCGGTGCTGCGCTGGCTCGCCATCGCCCGGTCACTGGTCAGCGCGCGGTTGACCGGCGCGACCGCGGTGATGGACCGCTACACCCCTTGCCAGCTGGTCAGCATTCGGGCACATCAGGGCGGCAACTGGCTGACGCGGACGGTACGCGCGGCGTATGCCCCTTTCCCCCGTCCGGCTGTCATCATCTTTCTCGACGTCCCGCCCGAGGTGGCATATCACCGGGTGGAGCACCGCGGCGAGGACCACGAGGACATCGAATATCTGAACGCGAGCTACGCCGCCTATAAAGACGTACTGTCGGATGCGGTACACGTCGACGGCACCGGTGATCCGGACGCGGTCGCGCGGGCGGTCTGGGCGGTCGTCTGGCCAGTCGTTAAACGTGGTTTGGCAGTTGACGCCGGGCTGTCATGAAAGTAAGTTTCAAACGTGGCGAAGAAGACGAAAGTTTCCGAGGAGAATGACGGCGCGCGCGCCGGTCAGGAACCGGCCGGGCTGATAGTTCAGATCAACGGTCTGCTGCCCGCGCTCTCCCCGGCCGAACAGCGCGTGGCACGGCTCGTGCTCGCCGATCCGGCCGCCTCGGCCCGCCGCACCATCACCGACCTGTCCGCCGCCGCGGAGACCTCCGAGGCGACGGTCATCCGCTTCTGCCGGTCCATCGGCATGTCGGGCTACCCGCAGCTGCGCATCCGGCTCGCCGCCGAGGCCGCGCGCCGGGTCGAGCCGACCGACTCCCGGGTGGTCGGCGGGGACATCCCGCCCGGCGCCGACATGGCGCAGATCATCGCCACCATCGCCTTCAACGACGCCCGCGCGGTCGAGGAGACAGCCGAGCAGCTCGACCCCGAGGTCTGCGACAAGATCGTGGACGCGCTGGTGAAGGCGTCCCGGGTCGAGGTCTTCGGCGCGGGCGCGAGCGGCTTCGTCGCCGCCGACTTCCAGGCCAAGCTGCACCGCATAGGCCGCGTGGCGTACTACTGGCCCGACCTGCACACCTCGCTCACCTCGGCGGCCCTGCTCGGCCCCGGTGACGTGGCGCTGGGCATCTCGCACACCGGCACCACCGCCGACACCATCGACGTGCTGGAGCGGGCCAAGGCCGCGGGCGCGGTGACCGTGGCGCTGACCAACTTCCCCCGCTCGCCGATCTGCGACGTCGCCGACTTCGTGCTGACGACCGCGGCCCGCGAGACCACGTACCGGTCGGGCGCGATGGCCAGCCGCCTGGCCCAGCTCACGGTGGTGGACTGCCTGTTCGTGGGGGTGGCCGCACGCACCCGCACCAGGGCCCGCAAGGCGCTCGAGGTCACCGCCGAAGCGGTGCGCGGACGACGCCTCGGCACCACGCGCCGCCGGTCCGGCGATGCCTGAGCTGCCCACCAGCGCGCTCCCGGTCCGTGTCGACGCACCGACGGAGCGGCGCTACGCCCCCAGCACCGATCTCGACCTGCTCGACACCCGCCAGATCCTGCGCGTGATCAACGAGGCCGACCGCACGGTCGCCGAGGCCGTCGGCGCGGTGCTCGACCCGCTGGCCGTGGTGGTCGAGGACGCCGTGGCGGCCCTGCAGCGGGGCAACCGCGTGCACTACGTCGGCGCGGGCACCTCCGGCCGGCTGGGCGTGCTCGACGCGGCCGAGCTGCCGCCGACCTTCAACGCTCCGCCGAGCTGGTTCTGCGCCCACATCGCCGGTGGCCCCGGCGCGCTGCTGGCCGCGGTCGAGGACGCCGAGGACGACGTGGAGGGCGGGGCCGAGGAACTCGCCCGGTGCGCCCGCACCGGAGACGTGGTCGTAGGCATCGCCGCCAGTGGCCGCACGCCGTACGTGCTCGGCGCGCTGCGCGCGGCCGGGGAGCTGGGCTGCCGGACCGCACTGATCGCCGCCAACCCCGATGCCGACGCGGCGGCCTGGGTGGACGTGTTCATCGGCGTCGACACCGGCCCCGAGGTGATCACCGGCTCGACCCGGATGAAAGCCGCCACGGCTCAGAAGCTGCTGCTCAACGCGTTCTCCAGCGCGGTCATGGTGCGCCTGGGACGGGTGTTCTCCAACTTCATGATCGACATGGTGCCGACCAACGCGAAACTGCGCGGCCGCATGCTCAACATTCTCGTCGAGGCGACCGGCCACGACGAAGAGGACTGCCGCCGCACGCTGGACGCCGCCGGTGGCGACCTGCGCGCCGCCCTGGTCGCGCTGCTCGCCGGCCGCGAGGTCGCCGCCGCTCGGGGAGCCCTGGCCGGTCACGGCAACCGCGTTCGCGACGCCGTAGCCTCCCTCACCGAATAACCTGCGACCGCGTCTTCACCGCTTTATCGCTGTTTCGTGTCAGAACGTGTGATCTGACCGGCGTTCTCGACCGTAAACAGCGATCAAGGCGCTTATGCGGCGATGGGGTGATCCCCATTGGCGGGTTCTTCGTGGCCGAATGGGTGTGCTTTTCACTCCGTGGGGTATGTGCGTCCTGCGTTCGGGTGGGCTGGGTGTGGAACCGTGCAATAGCGCGCGGGCCCGGACGTCACAAGAAATGGCGACGCAGGTCACAGCGTTGTAGTGAGGTGGATCGCTGTACCCTGGGCAGCTCCGTGGTGTCATAAATAGGGCATTGCGGACCGGTTGGCTCGCTCCCAGCGAGTCGGTAAGTCGGTATCAGCGAGTTCACAGCTTTTCGTGACAGTTTCGATGGGCAACGCGGAATCATCTCCGGGCGTCATCTGTTGTGAAGGTGTCAGTACCGCAAGGCCCTGCGGCGATTACGTGGGAGGGACCCGAACGTGGAGAACATGACCATGCTGCGCACCGACCAGGTGGCTGAGGAGCGAGACCTCGTCGGTGTATATCTGCACGAGATCTCGCGTACTCCGCTGCTGGACGCGGCGCAGGAGGTCGACCTCTCGAAGGCGATCGAGGCAGGACTATATGCTGAGCATCTGCTGGAGGCCGACAAGCTCAAGCGCGGGCTGAAGCGCGACGAGCTGGAGAAGCTGGTTGCCGACGGCAGCCACGCCAAGGACCTGTTCATTCGTGCGAACCTGCGCCTGGTGGTGTCCATCGCGCGCCGTTACGTGCGCTCGGGCATGCCCATGCTGGACCTGATCCAGGAGGGCAACACCGGCCTGGTCCGGGCCGTCGAGAAGTTCGACTACGTGAAGGGCTACAAGTTCTCCACGTACGCGACCTGGTGGATCCGGCAGGCGATCAGCCGTGCCATCGCCCAGCAGGAGCGCACCGTGCGGCTGCCCGTCCACCTGGTGGAGGACGTCAACCGGATGCGCAACGTGACCCGCCAGCTCACCCGTGAGCTGGGCAGCGACCCGGAGCCGGACCAGATCGCGGCCGCGCTCGGCGTCACCGTCGAGCGGGTGACCGAACTGATCCGCTGGTCGCAGGACACCGTCTCGCTCGACACGCCCGTGGGCGACGACGGCGACACCAACCTGGGTGACCTGGTCGCCGACCGTGACACGCCCAGCCCGGAGGAGATCGTCCTCTCGGCGCTGGAGCGCCAGCGGATCGAGGGCCTGCTCAACCACCTCGACGACCGTTCCGCCGGCATCATGCGCGCGCGGTACGGCCTGGAGGACGGTCGCGAGCACTCGCTGACCGAGGTGGCGTCGCGGTTCTCCCTGTCTCGCGAGCGCATCCGCCAGCTGGAGATCCAGGCGCTGGGCCGGCTGCGCGAACTGGCCCGCGCGGAGGGCCTGCAGTCCGTCTGACCCGACCTTCCTCCCCGACTGACGAAGAAGCCCTCTCCCGGAACCGGGAGAGGGCTTCTTGCCGTGGTCGATCGGGTTACACGCGCACCCGGCCGTAGCCGTAGGGGGACATCATGTTGACGCTGGCGACCTTAACGACCTCACCGGTGGTGGGCGCGTGGATCACCTTGCCGCTGCCGACGTAGATCGCCACGTGCCCCAGTCCCGAGTAGAAGACCAGGTCGCCCGGTAGTAACTGGGATCGGCTGATATGGGTCGTCTCGCGCCACTGCGTGGCCGCCTGGTGGTAGAGGCCCACGCCTGCGGCTTTCCATGCGGCCATGGTCAGGCCCGAGCAGTCGTACCCGCCCGGCCCGTCGGCGCCCCACACGTACGGCTTGCCGAGCTGCTTGTACGCGAACGACACCGCGATACCGGCCTTGCCCTTGTACTTGGGGATGCTGCCGGTGTAGGTGGACGACTTCTCGTCGAGCAGTCCGGCCTTGCGCCGCAGTTCCTTGAGCGCGGCCAGGTCGCGTTCGATGCCCTTGCGCTGGGTCTCGACCACCGTGAACCGGGTGGTCTGCTCCTGCAGCCGGGCGTCGAGCGCCGCCTTGACCTCGAACCGGTCGCCGGCTGCCCGGCGCGCCTCGTCGATCTGCGACCGCTGGCTCGTCGCGAGCTGGTCCAGGGAACTGAGCCGGGCCAGCAGCTTGCCGTCGCCGGACGAGTCCAGCAGCGCGTTCCAGCCGCTGAACGACCCGGTGCGGTACGCGGTCGCGGCGATCCGGGCGACGTTGCCCTTGGCCTGGTCGGCCTTGACCTCCAGCGGGCCCAGCTCCACCTGGAGCGCGGCGGCCTCGGCGCGGGTCTGCTTGAGCTGCGCGTTGAGCTTGTTGTACTGCTCGACGACCTTCTCCAGCTGGTCGGATTTCTCCGAGATCTGCTTGCGGAGTTCGGCGGCGCTGGGCGCGGCGTGCGCGGGAGAGCCGGTCGCGAGAAGTCCGATGATCAGTGCACCGGCGGGGGCTAACAGGCGCGCCGCGGCGCGCCAGCCCCTGCCATGGGGGGATGACAAGGTATGAGTGGCCCTTCTCCGCAGCCGCCTACCGAGTTAGCTGACGGGTTCGGGCGAAGGGCGCCCTACTGCGATCACGGAGCGTGATCGCTGATTCACCCCGATAACCTGGGTCCCCGGTTCGCCCACCCGCGAGGGGTATTGATCATCGTGATCGGAGGGCGATTCGGCGGCGCTGGTCCGGTGCCGCCCGGGGGTGGGCGGCGGACGACCGGCCAGTACCGGCCACGGTAGTCCCGAGATCCGGCAAGCCCAAGTGCGTAATGGGCGATGTGCCCGAGCTGGTCCCGACTTGTGGAAAAAGTTCTGTCACATCAGGTGAGCCTGAACGAGGCCTAGGTTCGGGGAACGTGCCAATCTGACAGGTGGCTGATGGGGAGCCTTCACAACGATTGCTGTCTCGGTCACACTGAGGTCACGAGGCAGCCGAGAGTTCACCTGTGGACAGTTCCAGAGACGGCTCGCCATACGCGAAAGACCGACACCCGGCGGCCACCGGATGTCGGTCCACAGCTCCACCACATGCCAGGCGTCGCCACCTCCGCGGGCACCACCATCAGCCGGGCCCGCGATCAAGCAGTTGGGAGACTTCCATGGAGCCTACACGGGCGCCGGAACGGCCACCAGAACAAGCGATCGTGACCATCCGCCCCGGGCTGCACATCTCGTCGACATGTTTCCAGGTCGGCGGGCGTCACTTCACGCTCAGCGCCATCGGCAACGTCCACACCCGACAGGCGGGGCACGACCCGCTGACCCGTCGCGCCGGAGCGATGGCCGTCGTGGGCCTGGTCCTGCTCGGAGCGTTCGCGCCGCTGCTGAAGCCGACCGGCATCGTCGCCGCCGTCGCCGTGCTCAGCGGTCTGGCCGTGGCCACCCTGGTCAGCGCGCGGCGGCGGCCACGGCGGCTGGAACTGTGGGCCGACTACCACGGTCACCCCACCCAGCTGTTCGTCAGCGACGACTGGTGGCTGTTCCACGCGGTGGAGCGCTACCTGCGCCGCGGCCTCGCCGAGACGCGGCTCGGCCACCGGACGCTGCCGCGCCCCCGCCCGAGCCGGGGGGTGCCGCACCCCTCGAACATGCACCCCTCCCGGCTGACCTCCGGCGGAAGCCGGGCTGGCTGGGAACGCGCCGCCTGACCCGGCGGCCGCACCACGACGAGGCGTCGCCGCTCACCACGGCGACGCCCGGTCATGGACGCGCGTTCACTCCGTCCTGATGACCGTGAACGCCTCGGCCAGGCGGCCGGGCAGGCCCAGCGACTCCGCCAGCCCGCCCAGCCGCTCACGCAGCATCACGTCGAGGTCGGGCAGGTGAGCCGTCTGCGAGACGTGCCCCCGCAGCGCGGCGAGCTTGCGGTCGAAGACATCGGTCACGTCCACCGCATGGTCGGGGTCGGGTCCGCCCGAGTACCAGATCTCGCGCACGGTCCACGCGGCCAGGCCGGCCGCAGCCAGCTCGGGGTGCGCGAACGGGTTGCGGGCGTCCGGGTAGACGGCGCAGGTCACCGCCTCACCCACGGCCAGGTGGTCGGGATGGCTCGGCCCTGCGATGCGGTCCCACCGGCGCAGCGGGGCACTGGTCAGGATGCGGTCGGGCCGGGCCCGCCGGATCGCCGCGACGAGGTCCTTGCGCAGGGCCAGGCTCGGCGTGACCGAGCCGTCGGCATACCCCTCCAGGAAGTCGACCCGCTCGACCCCGACGGCGGCCGCGGCGGCCCGCTGCTCGGCCTCGCGCAGACCCGGCATCTCGTGCCGCGGGGTCTCGTCGAACCCGCCCGCGTCACCCCGGGTGACCAGCAGGTACGACACCTCCAGGCCCTCGTCCACCCAGCGGGCCACGGTGCCCGCCGCGCCGAAGTCGACGTCGTCGGGGTGGGCGAACACGCACAGCACCCGCTGTACGTCCTGGCAGGGGGTGGCGGAGGCAGGGAAGCTCATGCCGCCGAGCATATGCCGCACGCTGCGGCGGAACTCCGCACAGTGATCAACGCAGCTCGCCGGCGACCTTCGCGATGTACGCCAGCGAGTCGGCCTCGCTGAACGCCGCTTCCGTGAGGCGGCTGAACGCCTCCAGGTACGGCGCGGCGACCTCGCCACGTTCGAGGAACTGCCCACGGTCGCTGGGCATCGCGAGGGCGTTGCTCATCTCCAGGTAGACCACGACATCGCTGGTGCTGTCGAACGGAAAGCCCATCAGCACGAAGGTAGGCTCCAGCGTGTAGACGCCCGCGCTGAACGGCAGCACCTGAAGGCAGATGTTGGGCCGAGTGCCCAGCGCGACCAGGTGAAGCAGCTGCTCACGCTGCACCTGCACGCCGCCCGTGATCCGACGCAGGGTCGCCTCCTCCAGCACCACGCGCACCCGGGGCGGGTCGACCCGCCCCAGCACGTGCTCCTGGCGGCGCATCCGGATGGTGACGAACTCCTCCTCCTGCCGCGTCAGCGCCCAGTCCGGCTCCAGGGTGCGGATCACCGCGCGGGCGTAGGACTCGGTCTGGAGCAGGCCCGGGATGAGCATCGAGTTGTAGAAGGACAGCTCGGACGCGCCGTCCTCCAGGCCGATGAACATGGCGAAACGCGGTGGCAGGTCGACGTGCTCAGTCCACCACGACCGCTGACGGGACGCCCGGACCAGCGTCTCCATCTCCGAAACCTCGGACGCGTCGTTCACCCCGTAGAGCTGTAGCAGTGCCCGCACGTCTGTCACGGTCATCCGCACCGCGCCGTTCTCGATTCGAATGATCTTTGAGAGCGACCATTCGAGTTCGTTGGCGACCTGTTCCTGGGTGTAATCGGAACTCTCACGAGCCGAGCGCAGAGCGTGGCGCAACCGGAGGCGGGCGACTGTCGGACTCTGTCCGCCGCTCACGTTGATCTCCACCCTCCGCTGGTCGCCTGCGACGCATCGCAGTCTTGTTGCGACACGCCAGGTGGCTACTTGCGACAGTTCCTTTCGGCGAGTTTACTTGTACGGTGCTGTGCCTGCCAGCACCTGATATGCCATGCGCGGGCATCGATCGGATCTTGAAAAGATAATCGGGAGTCTTGGTGACGTCTGTGCTGCATGCCGTGTGGAAGAAGAGCCGCCGGTGCGAATCCGGGCACTGTGTGGAGATCGCGGATCTCGCCGTCGCGGTCGGTATCCGCGATTCGGTCACGCCACAGCAGCATTTGATCATCTCGCCGGAGTCGTTCCGCGTTTTCGTGGACGGCGTCAAGTCAGGCGAGTTCGACCGGGTCTGAAGCTTCCGCCCCGTGAGTGAAAGGCACGTCGCCGTATTCTCGCGACGTGCCTTTGCCGACTCCGGGGGACCACCTCCGTGATTCATCCCGGCGGCACCGCCGCGCTGCGGCTCACCGGCATCACCGGCTATATCCTGCTCGAGCCTCTTGTGTCACAGTGGTGGACGGGGATCCGGATGCGAGGCATGAGGCGGTGCCATGTCCGAGAAAGAGACCGGCCGAAGGTGGGTGACCGCTCAGGCGTGTGAGTCCGCGCACTGCGTCGAAGTGTGCTTCGACGGGCCGAGTGTGCTGGTGCGCAACTCACAGGAACCTGACGGCCCCTGGCTGACGTTCGACCGCGAGGAGTGGCGTGTCTTCTGCGCCGCAGTCGCCACCGGAGAGTTCCGCGACTGACCAGCGATCAGTGCATGGCGTTGCCGACGATGGTCCACAGTCGCAGTGACGCCTCCCGGGCGCTGGGCCGCGCCGTGGAGTTCTTGTCCATGCAGGCGCGGCACAGGTCGGAGACGGCCTGTGGCAGGCCACGCACGGCCAGCACCGGCGTGGGTGCCAGGTGGCGCAGCGCGGTGGGACCGTGCGGGCTGCGGTGGGCCCCGGCATACGGCGACTTGCCGGTCAACGACTGGTAGAGCAGCGCGCCGAGCGCGTACACGTCGTCGGAGGGGTTGGCGAACTGCGGCATGCCGGTGCTGACGATGAGCTCGGCCAGGCCGAAGTCGACGACCTTCGGCCCGGTCGTGGTGATCATGACGTTGCCCGGGGTCAGGTCGCGGTGCACGACGCCGCGCCGGTGCGCCACCGCGAGCACGTCGGCGGCCGTCGCCGCGATCCGCACCGCGCCGGTCCACGGCAGCGGCCCGTCCAGCAGCACGCTGGTCAGGGCCTCGCCCTTGAGCAGTTCCAGGGCCAGGTAGCCGATGTCGCGCCCGTCGGGGCCGGTCTCCACGCCGACGTCGAGCACCTTGGGCACGTGCGGGTGGCGCAGCCGGTCGGTCATCGCGGCCTCGTGCCGGATCAGGCCGGAATAGCGGTCGTCGACCACCTTCACCGCGAGCCGGCGGCCGGCCGTGGCGTCGACGGCCTGGTACACAGTGGATACTCCGCCGCGCGCCAGAGGCCTGGTCAGCACGTACCGCCCTGCCAGCGCCGTACCGATCGGAACTTCCACGGGCGGGATTCTTCCGCAATCAACTGCACAAAGCCATTGGACGTACTTGAAATCTTCGCTAAATGATTATCTGTCCACGCAGCTTCCCCACAGGCCACGGCGCTGTGCGCGGGCCTGCTCGACGGCGTCGTGCAGGTCGGCCTGATGCGCCAGGTTCGGCCGGATCGCCAGCTCACGCACGGCTCCGCGCGCGGCCAGCTCGCCGTTGACGAAGCGCCCGCCGTCGGTCCACGCGTAGACCAGGTGGCGGCCGTACGGGTCGAGCTGCTGTCTGTCGGGTAACAGCCACAGTCGTGCCCCGCTCGGGGCCAGCCCCTTCAGCTCGTCGCGCGCCGTCTCGGACCAGCACTGTGGACTGCCGTCGGCACCGTGCGATTCGGGTGCGTCGATGCCGAGCAGCCGTAGCTGTACGGGCGCGGTGACGTCGATCACCGCACCCGGCTGCTCGGCCGTGACCTGCAGCGAGTCGCCGTCGAGCACGAAGTCGACGCGCACCGGCTGCGCCCCGGCGGGCGGCCCTGTGGGCCGGATGGACGGGCTGCTCGCGACCACCGGCGTCCCCGCCGGCCGCCCGTGGGCGTACCAGAGCCACCCACCCGCCGCCAGCACCAGCACGACCAGCCAGAACAACGTCGCCCGCAACTCCCGCCGCCGCCCGTTTCGCCCCCTACGCACCACTTGCCCATCCTCGCACCACCTCCATCCCTCACCACCGCGCTCCGGAGAGTGAGATGTGTCGCGGGCGGTTTAGTTGTGCGCAATCTAAACCGTCGTTAGGGTCGGGGTATGACTCCTCTTTACACGGCTGTGGCTACGGCCAGCGGCGATGGACGTGACGGCACGGTGCGCAGCTCGGACGGGCTGCTGGAGGCGGCCGTGGCGACGCCCGTCGAGCTGGGCGGCGCGGGCGGGGCCACCAACCCGGAGCAACTGTTCGCGGCGGGGTACGCGGCGTGCTTCCACTCCGCGTTGCGGCTGGTCGCGCGGCGGGGCAAGGCCGACGTCGACGGGTCCGAGGTGACCGCGCACGTCGGGCTCGGCCGCGAGGGCGCCGGGTTCGGCCTGTCCGTGACGCTGGAGGTCGCCCTGCCGGGCGTGCCCGCCGACACGGCGCGCCAGCTCGTCGACACCGCGCACCAGTTCTGCCCGTACTCGAACGCGACCCGTGGCAACATCGACGTCCAGCTCGTGCTTCGCTGAGACCATGACCCGCGCCGACCGCCCGGACCCCGGTGACCTGGACCTGACCAAGCAGGTCTGCTTCGCGCTGTACGCGGCCAGCCGCGCGCTGACCGCGGTCTACCGGCCCGTCCTGGAACGGCTCGGCCTGACCTATCCACAGTATCTGGTGATGCTGGTGCTCTGGGAGCGCGGGCAGACCTCGGTCAAGGCGCTGGGCGAGTCCCTACAGCTCGACTCGGGCACGCTGTCGCCGCTGCTCAAGCGGCTGGAAGCGGCCGGTCTGGTGGACCGGGCCCGCGACCCGCGCGACGAGCGCTCCGTGGTGGTCAGCCTCACCGCCGCCGGGGACGGCCTGCGTGACCAGGCCACCGGCATCCCGCGGGCCATCGCCGAGGCGACCGGCGTGCCCGCTTCCGAACTCACCTATCTGCGCGACACGCTGCGCAAGATCACTGAGGCGGCCACGGCCGCCCCGGACAAGGAGACGACGTGACCGTCGGACGTGAGATCCACCTGGCTTCCCGGCCCGTGGGCGTGCCCACCCCGGACAACTTCCGCCTGGTCGAGGTGGACGTTCCGGAACCCGCCGAAGGCCAGGTCAAGGTACGCAACCTGGTGATGTCGGTGGACCCGTACATGCGCGGGCGGATGAACGACGTCAAGTCGTACGTGCCGCCGTTCGCCCTGGACGCGGTGCTCGACGGCGGGGCCGTCGGCGAGGTCGTCGCGTCGCGCTCGGTCGACCTGAAGCCCGGCGACCTGGTGCTGCACGGCTACGGCTGGCGGGAGTGGGCCGTCGACGACGCCCGGCGCTTCCGCAAGATCGAGCCGGTCGCCCCGCCGAGCGCGTTCCTCGGCGTGCTCGGCATGCCCGGCCTCACCGCGTACGTCGGGCTGCTCGACATCGCCGCGATGAAGCCCGGCGACACCGTGTTCGTGTCCGGCGCGGCCGGTGCGGTCGGCAGCCTGGTCGGCCAGCTCGCCCGGCTCAAGGGCGCGGCCCGCGTGATCGGCAGCGCGGGCAGCGCGGCGAAGGTCGCCCACCTCACCGGCGACCTCGGCTTCGACGCCGCGTTCAACTACCGCGACGGCGACGTGTCCGGTCAGCTCAAGCAGGCCGCGCCGGACGGGATCGACGTGTACTTCGACAATGTCGGCGGCGACCACCTGACCGCCGCCATCGCCAGGGCGAAGCCGTTCGCCCGGTTCGCGCTGTGCGGGGCGATCTCGGCGTACAACGAGCCGGTGCCGGGGCCGGACAACATGGCGCTGCTCATCGGCAAGCGGCTCACCATGCGCGGGTTCATCGTCACCGACCACAACGACCGCATGGCCGACCTGATCCGCGAGGTCGGCGCCTGGTACGCCGCCGGTGAGATCAAGGCCGAGGAGACCGTGGTCGAAGGCCTGGAGAACGCGCCGGAGGCGTTCGGCGGCCTGCTGACGGGCGCGAACACCGGCAAGATGGTGGTCAGGCTGTAGCACGGTGGTCGTCACGGGGCATCGCGGAGCGTAACCGGTCACCTAGGATGCCCCGGTGACGATCATCAGTCGACCGGCGCCCTCCGCGCTGGCGCACGCCGCGGCCTTTCCCGAGGTCGCCGACGTGCGGTCGTGGTGTCGTCAGGGCGACTGGGCCGCGCTGTCCGGCCACTTCGCACGGTTGCCGACCGTCGACGACGCCTACTTCACGGCCCGGATCGTCGGCGACCAGCCGGAGGCGGACACGTTCCTGCCGGACGTCGCGCAGGCGTCGCCGACGGACCCGCTGCCCAGGGTGCTGCTCGCCGCACGCGCGATCGGGCTGGCCTGGCAGGCCCGCACCGGGGCGCGGGACGTCAGCCGGGACCGCCTCGACCGGATGCACGCGCACCTGCGCCGCGGTGAGCAGCTGCTGATCGACGTCACCGCGCGCGACCCCGCCGACGGCGTCGCCTGGGCGCTGCGCCTGACCAACGCGCGCGGCCTGGAACTCGGCCAGGCCGAGGCCCGGCGGCGCTACGACCGGCTGGCCAGGCACCACCCGCACATGCACGGCGCACAGGCGCAGCTCCTGCAGCAGCTGTGCCCGAAATGGGGCGGCAGCTGGGCGGCCGCGTTCGCGTTCGCGCGTACGGCCGCCGCGGACGCGCCCGAGGGCGGCCTGCACGCCGGGCTGCTCGCCCAGGCCCACGTCGAGCGCTGGCGCGAGCTGCGCGGCGGCGAGCAGGCGGCCTACTTCCGCCGCCCCGACGTGGTCGCCGAACTCGCCGACGCCGCCGCCCGGTCCGTGCTGCACCCGTCGTACCGGCCGGTCTACGGCTGGGTGACCACGCACAACCTGTTCGCGGCGGCCTTCAGCCTCGCCGGGGAGCACCGCCGGGCTCGCGTCCACTTCGACGCCCTCGGCGACCTGGCCGACCGTTTCCCCTGGGCCTACCTCGGCGACCCCGCCGAGCAGTTCGCCCGGCACCGCGCCCGCGCGCGGAAGGGCTGACCGGTGATCGAGCTGACCGAGGTCGACGGTGTGCCCACCCTGGTCGCGCCGTCGTCCGGGCAGACCGCGGCCGGGCTGATGTTCCGGGTCGGCCAGGCCGACGAGACGCTGTCCCGGCACGGCCTCACGCACCTGGTCGAGCACCTGGCGCTGCACGACAGCGGGCTGTCGGACTACCACTACAACGGCGAGACCGCGTCCGTCTACACCCACTTCCACCTGCGCGGCTCCGAGTCCGATGTGGTCGGCTACCTCGACAAGGTGTGCGCCGGGCTCGCCGCGCTGCCGATGCACCGGCTGGAGATCGAGAAGGAGATCCTGCGCACCGAGAGCCGCAGCCGCGGCGGCACCACCACCCTGCCCGTGCGGCGATACGGCGCGCGAGGCTACGGCCTGCCCGGCTACCCCGAGTGGGGCCTGTCCCGGCTGGGCCCCGACGACCTGCGGCAGTGGGTCGAGGACTACTTCACCCGCGACAACGCCGTGCTGTGGATCGCGGGGCGCGGCGTCCCGGCCGGCCTGCGGCTGCCACTGCGGTCGGGCGTACGCCGAGTCGTGCCCCCGCCCACCGCCGTGTTGCCGAGCACCCCCGCCTGGTTCGCCGGCGACGACACCAGCGTGGTCTTCAGCGCGGTGGTCCGCCGCAGCACCGCCGCCAGCGTGCACTCCGGCGTGCTCGAACGGGAACTGTTCCGCGACCTGCGCCAGGAGGGCGGCTACTCCTACACCGCCACCTCCTCGTACGACCCGCGCGGCGACGGCTACGCCACGATCACGGCGTACGCCGACGCGCTGCCGGAGAAGCAGGGAGCCGTGCTGGGCGGTTTCGTCGACGTGCTCGCCCGGATGCGCCACGGTGCCGTCGACCCGCGCAGCGTCGCCGCCGTACGCACCAAGGCCCTGGACAAGCTGAACCACCCGGAGATCGAAGCGGCCCGCCTGCCCGGACACGCCCTCAACCTGCTCACCGGCCAGCGTCACCTGACCGTGGACGAACTGCGGGCCGAGCTGTCGGCGGTCACCGCCGAGCAGGTGCACGCCGTCGCCGTCGAAGCCGCCGACACCGGACTGCTGCAGACACCCCACCGCACCACGGCCGACTGGGCCGGTTTCGCCGCCGCGCCGACATCGTCGGCGCACGAGGCGGACGGCCGCCGGTATGCCCACCGCGACGACGCGGACGTCGCGCTCGTGATCGGGCCGCAGGCGGCCGGCATCGTGCGCCCCGGCTCGCGCGCCACGGTCCGCTACGACGCCTGCGCGGCCATGCTGACCTGGCCCGACGGTGCCCGCCGCCTCATCGGCGACGACGGCATCGTGCTGCACCTCGAACCCGCCCTGTGGGCCGTGCCGCAGGCCGAACTGGCCGCGCTCGACGCCGCCGTCGACCCTGACCGCCACCTGCCGATGCCACTGCGCGGCCCTGGTGCGATCCCCAGGCCCGCCGCCGGACGCCCCAGCGCCGCGGCCTCCCGTGGCGGCGCTGCGAACGCCGGTGAGGTCATCGCGATCGTGCTGCTCACGCTGGTCGCCGTGGCACTGGGCGTCTTCGGCGTGGCGCAGGCCGTCGCCGCGATCCGGACCGGGGGCACGCCGCTCGACCTGACACTGCTCGGCTTCGCGGCGGTGGGCACCGCGCTGTTCGCGACCCCCGTGGTGCTGCTGCGGCGGCGACGCCGCTGACACGACGCCGCCCGGGACACGCGGTCCCGGGCGGCGTCGGCGGTTCAGCCCTTGAGCTTGCCCGTACGGGCCGGATCGAACGTGGCGATGCAGGTCACCGCCCGGTCCCCACCCGCCCAGCTCTCCGACGTCGGGTAGAGGTAGTAGGTGTCCACGGCCGGATCGTCCACAGCCTTGGGGGCGTACGACTTCAGCAGGTCCGCGCAGCGCGGGTCGGCCTTCTTCTCGATCGCCTCGATGCCCGGGAACGTCGACTCGGTCAGCTTGAACTCCGCGTACACCTCGCCGTCGTGCAGCTCGGTGCACGGCACTACCGGCAGCTCCTCGATCTCGTCCTCGGTGCTGAGATCGTTGAGGCAGTCGCCGATGCGCAGCGAGTGCACCGACGTGTCGTCGCCGCCGGTGGTGTCGGTCGTGTCCGCGTTCGCCCCGGCGATGACCGCGATCGCGACCCCGGCGCAGATGGCCAGCGTCCACAGCGAACTGAGCACGATGCCCGCGATGGCCATGCCCCGGCCGTTCTGGTTGCGCTTCTTGATCTGCGACAGCGCCACGAAGCCGAAGATGAAGCCGAACAGGATGCCGCCCAGCACGCCGAAGATCAGCGAGGCGATGGCGAAGCCGTTCGTGCCGGACGGCGGCGGGGGCCCCTGCTGGTAGGGGACGCCGTAACCGCCCGGGGGCGTCTGCTGCGGGGGAGCGCTGTAGGGCTGGCTCGCGGCGTACTGCGGGCCGGTGCCGTACTGCTGCTGGCCCGTGCCGTACTGGGGGGCCGAGCCGTAGGGCGCGTACGGGTCGGCCGGCGGGCCGGACTGCGGCGCGCCCGGGGGCGGCGGGACCTGCGGGTACGGCTGCTGCCCGTAGGGCGGCGGGGTCGAATCAGGAGAGGGGTAGTTCACCGCCGGAAGCTACCACCACGGGCCGACGGGCCGCGTGCTCGTTCTCGCCTGGCTGGACGGGTGGGCAGGCACAACGGGTCCCGGCGGCCGCCGCGACAACTGGGAAGGGCTGGTACGCGCAGGCGATTCCCAAGGCTGAGACTGGTTACCAAGCGTGGCTCAAGTACAGGAGAGATGTGATGCGGAGGGAGTCGTCAATCGCTGCACTTGATGACGACAGTTCGGGCGTGGTCTCATCGAGAAGCCGAACCGAGGAACGCATATGCCTGTCGCCAAAGCGGACTACCGCAGGATCGCTGATGCGATCACCGAGAAGATCAAGAGTGGTGAGCTGTCGCCGGGGGCGAAGCTGCCCAGCACCGCTCAGCTTGCCGACCAGTACGACGTCAGCCCGGCGACTGTGTACCGGGCGGTCTCCTTGCTGCATGACCGTGACCTGGTCATCGGGCATCCAGGCAAGGGCGTGTTCGTAGCTGGGGAACCGCAGGCCTGACGGACCTTCGCGGACTCGACCCGGACCTCCGGTCTTACGGAGGTCTCTGTCCCGTCTAGATGTCGTCTGGTAAGTGTGGTGCGCCCGGCAGGACTCGAACCTGCGACCTGAGGATTAGAAGGCCCCTGCTCTATCCAGCTGAGCTACGAGCGCGCGATTGAAGGCTACCGTGCGAGACGTCCGCCGTGATCGGCTACCCGGCGGAAGTTGACCACGATCCTAGGGCAGCGACACGCCGCCGAACAGTGACTTAAGTTCATGATCGACCGGCTGGGTGGTCAGGGGAGCTGGGCGCTGAGCCAGTGGGCGGACTCGGTGAAGAAGCGGTCGCGGGCGGGCTGGCGGGACAGGGTGAGGTCGTGTTTGCCGCCCTCGATGCGGGCGACGGTGACGTTGCGGCCGAGGGCGGGGGCCCAGCGCACGATGTGGTCCACGTTGAGCACGGCGTCGGTCTCGTGCGCCTGTTCCGACCAGGCGCGCTGGCGGTATGACGCCGTCGAGCAGCCGACGAACACCGGCACCTGCAGACCCAGCCCGGCGTGCAGGCGGCGCTGGCCGCTGCGGATCGCCTTGAGCCAGGCGACCCGGACCGGGAAGCCGCTCACCGGCTTCCAGTCGATGCGGTAGTCCCACTCGCCGTCGTGGTCGCGGTGCAGGCTGCGGCCGTACAGGCCGGGCAGCTTCAGCGGAATCACCCGGTACGGCGCGCGCTGGGCCAGTGAGCCGACCGCCGACACCGCCGGGCGGCGCATGATCCACGGCGCGTTGATGTCGAAGAACGGGCTGTTGAGCAGCAGTCCGTCGACGAGCCCGGCCCCGGCGCGGGCGTGCGCCCACAGCGCGGAGATCAGGCCTCCGGTGGAGTGCGCGGCGACCACCATCGTGTCGTGGCCGTCCTCCTCGCGGATGATCCGCGCCGCCTCGTCCAGCTCGGGGAAGTACTCGTCCATGCTGCGGGTGAAGTTGGGCGTCTGGTGCGCCAGCAGGCTGCGGCCGTACTTGCGCAGATCGAGGGCGTAGAAGTCGTAGCCGCGTGCGACGAAGAAGTCGGCCAGGTGGGTCTGGAAGAAGTAGTCGGTGAATCCGTGCAGGTAGAGCACCGCGCGCCGGGTGGGTTCGGGCGCGCGCCGGATGACCAGGGTGGCCACGACCCGGCCCTGGTCGTCGTCGGGGAGTTCGATGACCCGCTGCAGGTACGGCTCGCCCAGGATGTCGGTCTGCACGGGCCTATGTTACCGCGAAGTAGGTGCCGGGCCATAACAGATCAACTCCATGATCAGGCCGTTATCCCCAAGTGGGACGCCGTCCACAGCGCGCGCGACGGGGCGATGGTGTGCGGCGGTGGTTGCGGCGCACTCTCAGTGGCATCGCAGGCCGAGAGGAGAAAAGACAGTGTTCGACACGAACATCACGATCGTCGGTTGCTCCAAAGCGCACACCGGTGATTGCAGGTCAGGTGCTACGCCAGCGGCATGACCATGGTTCATCGACCGAGGCTGCCAGCCGAAGGCAGGAACGAGCCAACCGCAAACCGCCCATACGGCCTGGCCCGCGAGACGTTGGCGCTAGCCGGGCCTCGCGGGCCAACCTCCCCTGCCTAGGTGCCACGTACCTAGGCAGGACCACACTAAGCACTTCCATGGAAGCTGCTGAACTTACCGCTTACGCATGCCTGTCAGAACAGATGCACCAATCCCAAGCGCTGAGGAAATGGCGCATCCGGGTTGACGCCTTCTCGGTAGCCACCTTAAGGCGCAGTAAATACTCGTCCGTGAACGCGACCGCCGGACGAGATAATGTTAGGCATTCGAATATAGATGATGGGAATGTCTACATGCGACCAAGCACTCGAAAAGGCGATCTAATTGTCTACCAGGTTGCAGAAACACCCTGACACAACGAAAATGCGTTGACCCAAATGCCAGAGCTAGTACTGTACCTTTCAGTCGTGTGCCGCATGTAGTGCGCCTGGTTTGCATAGGGAGTTGTCGTGTCTATGTAATGCCAGGTATTGTCGACCGCCTTGCGAGGAGCTGTGTAGATGACGGATGCGCCACTTGTCCTCATCAGCGTCAGCTTGAATGCCGTTCCATCGGCACCCGTACAGGCTGTTCCGCCGATACGAACACTTGACCTCGTCGGTATGAAGTCGTAGCTTGCGCGGTAGGTAGCCTCCGAAGGCCAGTTTTGGGACCAAGCCTGGGCAGCGGGCGCGGCGGATGCCACTGACAGAGCTGCAATTCCCCCGATGATGACGACGCGCCGCAAGGCACGCTGAAGCATGTGCTTGGCTTTCATTCTTCCTCCCCGCGTTCGGGATGGCCGGCAAGCCATCCCTCCAAGTAGGCACTTGCTCAAAGCGTTCACACACTTACATATTTACTGATGTGAGTCAACGCACGCGGTGTTTCCCTGGCAGTACTGCCTGCCTGCCAGCCCGACGTCGCCGTAAGCCGGGCGCGTTTGGGGCGGAAAGCAGCTGCGCGATCGGGTCCGCAGCTGCTCACGTGGCCACACTGCACATCGACGATCATCACATTCTTAGTAGAAGTGGGCACCGTTGCACAAGTTGCCCGACGCCCAATGCTTCGGCATCGGCCCGCTATCCAGCAGGAACGGCCAAGGCGCCATCTACGTATCTCAATTCATGAAAAAACACATTGACACCTCCCGCTTGCTCTGCAATTCTGGCCAAGCTTCGAAGCGATCAACTGCAATGCCAAACCTGCGGCTGCATCGATCGCGATGCGTCGCACCTGTCAGAGGGGAGACAAGCGTGCTGCGAACATTGATTCGAGCGACACTAGTGGCTGGAATTCTGGCCGCTTCAGCAGTAACGGTCCAATCGCCAGCAGCGGCCTTCTACCAAACCTGGAGCACCAGTGCCAGCTATCGCGCGAGCGGCGATTGGCTACCAGCCAATCCAACAGTGACGCCTTATGGAAAAGCCTGCTCCGGTGGAGATGCGTACCTTTTCAACATTTCGATCTTGAGGACGAGCAATAGCGGGATCATCTGGAATAGCAGCAATGCTTGGGCGGATGGACAGTGGTGGCACTGGAACCCAGTTGGAGTCCAGATCGGAACAAGTTACTACTTCCGCTGGCGCGGCCTGAACGCTTCGGGCAACACATACTACGGAGCCCCCTGCCAGGGCGTGCAGGCGTCGGTCACGGTGTAATCCGGCGGGCCACAGTTCCGCCCGGCAGCTACGGCGTCAGGCTGTCGAGGCACTCCATCCGCCAGTAGCCGAACCTTTTGATGCCGTCTAGTTAAACGGATTGGCGACAGGTGGCGGCCACCCTCCCGGGGGCCGCCACCCTATCATCTTGTGGGGGGAGCGTATGGGCTTAAGTAGCACTAAGGCCAGCGTAGCTGCAGGCATTATCTGGGCCACAGCTATAGGCATTGTAACCGTCTATGCCTTCGCCGCGCTGCGTCGGCCACCATCAGATACGTTCGCCGACCTGGCGGTTTACTATGGTTCAGTCCGCACGCTAATCGATGATGGCTCCCTCTACATTTTCGCCGCGCAAAATGGCGATCCGTTCACCTACCCTCCATTCGCTGGCCTTGTGCTCTCGCCCCTAGGTTTGATCACTGAAAGTACGGCCGGATGGCTTTGGTTTATCGGTACAGTATCGCTAATTGTCATACTTTCAGTAGCGATTGGGTCGAAAATAAGGGGCAGGAACTCTGAGGCCGCTCCGTGGTGGACGCCTGCTGTCGCAGTAGTTCTCTTCGTTTCGGCGCCGATGTCGAGCAACATCCGCTTTGGGCAAATCTCTTGGGTCCTTGTGGCTCTGGTCCTGATCGACGCACTAAAGATCGTTCCGGCGCGCCATAGAGGTATTGCTACAGGAGTAGCATCCGCCCTAAAGCTCACACCATTGATATTTATTCCCTATTATTGGCTATCGGGACAGCGACGCACGGCATTTATGAGTCTCGCTACTTTTGCGGGTTGCACCGGAGTTGCCTGGCTTTTGCTGCCGAGCGACTCGAGCTATTTTTGGTTCGAACTACTATCGGCAACGGACCGGATCGGCGACCTTTCGAATGGTGGCAATCAGTCGATTAATGGTATGCTCTTGCGACTTGGGATAAATGGAGTCGAGAAGTTTGTGATCCTAATCCTATTGTCTGCCGCCATACTCGCACTTGGTCTCTGGCGAGGAGTGCGAGCGTCGCGTAATGAGCATCTTGTCGTGGGAGCAAGCGTCATAGGAGCAACTGCAATTGCCATTTCGCCTGTATCCTGGACTCATCACCAGGTCTGGCTCGTATTTGCCGCTGCCGCTTCGTTCGATCGGCGGTGGACGACCTATCTGTGGCGGACCATCGCGCTAGTGATCATGATTGTGCCCCTAGGAACCATAACCGCGAAGGCGTTCCCTGCAGCGGCGCAGCTAGGCGGTAACGCACGTGGCCTGCTGGCACTAGCCGTTGCCGGTCTTCTTCCGTTTACCGAAATCGCGAAGATCGGCACTACTCTTGTCCAGAGTCATTCAATTTTAAGGTTCAATATCCCATCTCAATCAACCGATAAGGGCGCGGGTTCTAAAATTATGAAAATGGCGATACCCTGTCTAGCGGCAACATTACTTCTCGGCGGGTGCGGCAACACAACACCGGAAGTGCTGCGCCCAAGTGGCCAACAGCTGGTTATGACGCTCTCATCGGGTGAAATTGATGGAGTTAAGTGGCAGGTTGAAGTCGTGAGGATAGGTGTTCAGAGCTGCACTCAGTCTGTTGTTCATTATCAAATAATGGGGAATGACTGCGAAGTTGGGCTGAAGATGGCGGAGGTGCCAGTTAATATTGCGGTCGAAGGAAACGCCAAGATCTTATTTGTCCGAGGCGTTGTCGGATCGCAGGTTGCCCGGATTATCTCTGTCACGCAGAGTCGACCCAGCGGAGAGCCGGTCAAGATTTCCACGGTGGACGGTGTTCGGTACTTTGGATACGCCGTCAAGCCAAGCGATGCTGTCGACCTGGTCGGTTACGATGCGACGGGTCAGATGGTCTATTCTGGAGCCTCGAAGATTCTGTCGACGCGGGATGATCGATAGTAGTCGAGAACGAAGTAACTACTTCTTAGGTCAATCGTCCTGCTCATTCACAGTGTTGCCGGGCTTGTTTTGTGCGGGCGTCGGGCCTATTCGATGACGACCAGGCCGGAGGTTCGCCGGCGCGGATGGCAAGCAGGCGTGCGGCACCGGTCGTCATCGCCCGGGTGCGGTGCGGTACGGGTCGGTGGGGCCGCATCAACCCACTGACAGGTAAAGCACCGGCACGCCTGCCGGTCATGCAGGATACCGTCGACCTTGGCTTTCTGGCAGGCGGCGCAGTCCGCGACGGGCCGTTGGATCGGCGGTAGCAGGAACACTGGCCAGCCGTTGGGGGCTGGCGTAGCAGTTGCCGACGGGTGAGCCGCCGGGGGCGGACCTTCAGGGTTTTGGCCATCGGCCAGTTACTCACCCTGCACAGGACAGCGGTAATGGCGCTCGCCCCGTATCCTGCGAATCGTGAAGGTTGACTGGAGCGGAGCGGTAGGCCTCAGTGGCATCGTCGGAGGTTTGATACTGTTCGCAATCACCAACGACGGCAGTCAGGTTCCGGACGATGCATCGGCGGTAGCAGCGTTCCTGGTAATTGGCGGCGCGCTGCTCCTGATTGAGGCTGCAATCAGGCACAAGAAGTCCGACTGATACTGGCACCTGCGTAGATCGTGCGAGGGTCCGTCATGTTCGGTGAGCGCGTGGGTCACGTGGTCCGGACGATGCCCGCCGGTTGGCACCCTTGCCGGTCGTGGGGTCGGGTGCCGACCCTTGGACAGTGCCGACGCCGTGGGGCTTGAGCGCCGCAGCGACCTGCTCGGCACCCCCATCCGCTGTACTCGTCCGGGCGCAGGTGGGCGAGCCGGTCGGCCTGACCTCCGACCACGCCTTCGGCTCGGTCGCCGGGGGTACGGTCAGATGCCTTCGAGCAAGGTGTCTTTGGGCTTGGCGGCCGTGTGCTGGCCGACCGCTTTGCCGGTCAGGATGCCCGCGGCCACGCGCAGCGCATGTGCCCGGTCGGTGATGGGCTCCGCGGTCGGGCCGTCGATGTAGTACGTGCGCACGATCGTCGGACGCTGTAACTACCCCCCCAGACCCGCCAGCGTGGCCAGAATCCGGCGTACAGGCCGCCTCGTCCGTCGTCCTCATGGTCAAGCGATCAGCATGCCCTTTGGGCTTATGTTCCGCTTAGCGTTGTCAGGCAATACCGGTCGTCGTTGGTCGCCGCTTGACGGCCTGGCAACGGCCGGAGGCAGGCTCGACGGCCTGGAGGCGGCCTGACGTCGGCCTTCAAACTACGGGCCACTGGCGGCTCGGTCAGCAGGCGTTTATGCCGAGCTTCACGGCCTGACGAGGGGCAAGCACGGCTTGGTACGGGCAACGGCGTTGCTGTACAGCACCACAGCAGGCGGGATCTGTCCGGTGGGCGACTGAAATTCCGCTTGTGAGGCGATCTAAGTCGCGAGATTCTGACAGCTCCATCCAACATTCGGCTAGGACCCCACAATGACCACCTTTAGCGATGGCTTCGCCCACTTCCTCCCACCGTCGAGGTCGCGCCAAACCACGGCCATGTCCGAGGGTCTTGTCGTAGTGGACGCGAACGTTCTTCTTGATGCCTATAGGTACACGAGTAATGCTCGAAATGAGCTGTTCGCCGCACTGAGGAGCCTTGGCGATCGGTTATGGGTGCCACATCAGGTGGCCCTAGAGTTCCATCGCAACCGATCGAAGGTAATGGTCGGTTACGACGACTCATACAATGATCTACTAAAAGCATTGGCAGATTTTCGTAAGAAGCACGACGACGAGTTCGTCAAGCACGTTCGCGAATTCGCCAATCGTGTTGCACTTACCGGTGACCATCAACGTTCGCTGCTTGGCGAGTTCGCCAAAGCCTTCGATGTCCTACATGAGAAGATAAATGACTTAAGGGCACAGCACGGCATTTCCGACCGTTTTATCACCGACGACCCCGTATTGCGAGAGCTTCAGGCGCTTCTGGACGGGAAGACAGGCGGACCGCTTTCAGCCGAGGAGGAGCAGGCGGCGCGCGAAGAAGCGACCCAGCGAATAGAGTCAGAAAAGCCCCCTGGCTTCAAAGACGCAGGTAAGGACGATCCGTGTGGCGACTACTTGCTCTGGCATCAGAGCCTCAAAGAGGCGAAGCTACGCCAGAAGCCTCTCCTGTTCGTCACCCGTGATAGCAAAAGCGACTGGTTCTTGACGTTGAAAGGTCGCACGATATCCGCCTTACCGGATCTGGTTAAAGAGGCCTACGACATCGCAGGCGTGGATTTCGTGGCAATGGCGACGCGCTCATTCCTCATTTATGCGCAATCGATCCTTAAAACACAAGTCAGTGAATCGACGCTAAAGCAATCGGACGCCATTAGGCAATCGTTGTCACATAGCAAAAAGAAGCATTTCTTCATCAGCGAAGAACTTGGCGATCAACTATTGGCGCAAGCGCTACAAGATCGCGCGCTCTCGAGCGAGCGTCTAGACCGCATTAACCGTGCGATCCAGTTAAATTCTGGTAACCCGAAGATGGAGGCGGAGCTCAAGACTGCCTCGCGTGTTGCTGGGCGAGTACAGGTGCAGCTCGATCTCAATGATCTATTTATTTCGACATTGCGCGGTGCGAGTAAGATGCGCGGCACCCTCAGGCTGGAGATGTCAGACTGGCTGCCTGACGAGATTGCGCGTCGGCAAGCGCGCATAGTGCAACAAGAGGATGATCCGTCTTCGGAGCCCAAATCATCAATTAATGGCGTAGTCGACCAGGAGCCCCCTCTCGTCGACTAAGCGGCTTGCCGCCCGGAGCAACATCCCTAGCCTCGTCTGCCGTCGGCCCGCACTCCGTGGTCATGATTCCCCGACCTGGTCAAGGTGGAGCACTCCCCGACTGAACGACCTTGACCAAGTCGGGGAATCATGAAGGCTTTGCCCGGGTCGATGGTGGGCGGGGTGCGACTCCCCGGAGCCCGAAGTTGGGGGTTTGACCTTGACCTTGAAGACATCAGGTGGCACGGATGCGACGGCGGCGGGAGCTGCGGTCAGATGATCCGTCTGATGTGCGAAACGGATCATAAACTAAATAAATGATCTTCGTCTGGCTGATCACCCTGTCGACAAAAATCATTTTCATTGGCTGAGCGGCCGCGTCTTTATCACCGGCGTTCCTGGTGCTCATCGCCGTCGGCCAGGTCGTCAACGTTGACCCCCCTGCAAGGCCAGGTCGACCCCCCTGCAAGGCCAGTACGTAGCAATCTGCTTAATGAACGTGCCGCCTACTTGAACAAGTGATCATCAACGATCGCCGTTCGGGTTCGACCGTTCGGCTAACTAAAATCGCCTAAGGTGCATTAATTTAATGATCATGTGAGGTAAAGATCGTTTGCTCGCCTCGCTGGTCACTGATCGACTAAAGTGCTGTCTTCGTCGGTGCACATCAAAGCTACGGTGACAGGACCCAGAAGTATGCGCCTAACTAAGGTTCACGTACATGGCTTTCGTCGTCTCGTAGACACCTCGGTAAATGTCGACGCAAAGCTCATAGCTTTCTTGGGTCCCAATGAAGCAGGCAAGACGTCATTTCTTGAAGCTCTTACGACCATTGCCGACCCCTCTGAAATAGCGGACTCTGACCTACCTCGCCAATTGGCGGGACGTCCGCGATCTCCGAAAGTTCTTACAGTCACTTTCATTTTGGACTCAAAAGATCGCGAACTGCTCAGACAAGCATTCCTCGCACCGGAACCCGGCACGCGAATCAGTTACACGAAGATTGTCTCGGGCAAGAGAACTTTAAGTTCGGTGCCAACAATTCAGCGCGATTTCGCTGCTTTGGCCGAGATGTTTGAACTAATCATGATTGAAGTGCGCTCATGGGAACGAGACCGACCGGAGCAGGTTGCCCACCTGCATGACGTGCTTCGCCGTCTAAACAGCGTATTGGCTCCACTTCGCCACGGCGCTGAGCCTGAGCGCGCTAGGCTAGGCGAGCTGAGTCTAGATGACTTGATTCAGCGCGAAAATAAGATTGCGGAGCAGCTTAAGTCCTTGGCTGCTTATCGTCGGTTGCGGTCCGTCTTGGGCAAGTCGGTCTTCGATACATACCGTGACATCCTGTCCCAACGGGAACCCAGCTTCGAACTACTCAATTCCAGCACAAGCGTACTTAAGACAGAATACAACCTCGATAAGTATAGTGATGCAGATCTGCCCGTTGCCCTAGCAAATGTGCTCTCCATCGGCGGGCTGTCAGTCACCAGACTGAGGCGAACTGCTAAAGCCGGCGACATTACCACGATGCACACGATGCTCAAGAACGCCAATAAGAAGCTTCGTGAAGTTTTTGAGCCTACGTGGAGGCAGTCGAACCTAACGCTTCGCCTTGAGGTAAGCGGGAGTAGAGTTCTTGTTCTAGTTGATGAGCTTCATGAAGATGGTAGCCGGACTGCTATCGAGGAACGTAGCGCTGGACTTAGAACGTATTTTTCAATGGCTACGCAACTGTTGGCAAAGCGCGCAAAGGAAGATTCCAGTGACTCTCCTCAAACTATCCTTCTGATAGACGAGGCCGAAAGCCATCTCCATTACGATGCTCAGGCCGACCTTGTGAGTATCTTGGCAAAGCAACAATTTGCGCAGCAGGTACTTTACACAACTCATTCACCTGGCTGCTTGCCCTCAGATCTCGGTACCGGAGTGCGGTTCGTCATTCCTTCCGCAGACGACCCGCGGTCAAGTGAGCTTCGTAACCACTTTTGGGGATCCACATCTGTCGGTTTTTCTCCGTTGTTAGTGGCTATGGGGGCCGGTGCTGCTGCGTTCTCCTCATGCAGACGCGCGGTTCTTGCCGAAGGGGCGACCGACATGCTTTTACTACCCACATTGATTCGACGTGCACTTGACGCTGATAGTTTGCCATACCAGGTTGCTCCCGGACTTTCCAGCCTCGGAAGAAGTGGTCTCGGCTTGAAGGAGTTGGCCGCCCAAGTCGCATATCTAGTGGATGGGGACCAGGGCGGTGAAGCATTGCAAAAGCTTCTCATCGAGCGAAGCGTAGACCCTGCATCCATTGTGGCGCTCCCCAAGGGTAGCGCCGTAGAGGACCTCATAGACCCACGTTTTTACGTTTCGGCAGCCGAGACTGTCATTCGAGAAACCGTTGGCAGTGAAGTCAAATTGGAAGTCAATTTCGACGATGACGGGATGATCGTCGACAAGGTCAAGCTAGCCTGTGAGCGTCTTGGCTTGCCGATACCAGGCAAAGTCGCTGTGGCCTGCTCGATACTCAACAGTAGTAATCGAGTGGAGCTTGCAACTGAAGCGAAGGCCGTCCTTGCCGACATTCATAAGAAGTTTTGCGTCGTTCTTGATTGTTAACACGTGATCAAAGTTGACCATTACGTGCCTCAACTCCCCGGAGCCGAGGTTGAGGGGTTGACTTTAACCTTGAAGACATCAAGTGGCACGGATCGACGGCGGCAGGAGTTGCGGTCAGTTAGTCTGTCTGACGTGCGAAACCTAGATCATAAAATCAATTAGTTGGTCATTATCCAGGTGATCAACCCTATTGACAAAGATCATTTCCGGCGGCTGAGCGGTTACCGTCTGATCACCAACGTCCTCGGGGCTCGTCGGCGTCGGCCTGATCGTCAACGTCTGACTGCGTCTCCACCGCATCTGATCAAGCGTTGACCTTCGGTAACTAATGCTGCGGCTTGTTCGATCCATGCATTGAGGTGCCGGTGCCGTCATCTGTCGTGCTGGCCGGGCTCGGGCGCGCGGGCCGGAGGCATTAGCGCCGCCCGGTAAGTCCGGCCAGGCGCGGCCCGCTTGCGGGCCGCCTTGACGGTCGCATGGAAGGTTTCGTTGGTGTAGTTGGCACGCGGCATTCGTCGTGATCGCGGGCATAATCACAGTTTGGTGAGTAAGGCGCTTGGTGCTGAGCCGAACAGCGATCGTGGTCAACCTTAGACATCCCCTCTAGCCTTCGGGTGTCCCGGCCGGAGGGGGGTACCCGTACCAGCCGTACCAGCCGTACCACGGCAGGTCAGGGGCGGTACGGGATCTTGACTGGTACGGCTTGATCCGTACCACGGACATGTACGTGGTACGGCCTGACGATCTGTCGCGAGGCCGCAGTGCCTAGGGCAGAATGGCCCCGTGACGACGCAGCCCGATCAAGCAGCAGAATGGTGGACCACCAGCGATGTGGCAGCCTACCTGGGCGTGCGCGTTGGGACCATCAGCGCCTACCGCGCCCGTAGCCAGATGCCCGAGCCTGACATGACTGTGGGCCGCACACACATGTGGCGACCGGCCCGCATCGTGACCTGGCACGAATCGCGCCCGCGCCCCGGTGTGGGCGGACGCCCAACGTCGAGTGACAGCGAGGCATAGGGGTGGCAATGAACGCTGAACAGGGCACGGATACCCGCTGGATCGTGCATGGGAGCCGGAACGTCTACCGGAGCGAGTGGATCCGGCTGAACATGACGGACGTCGAACTGCCGGACGGCCAGCGCTTCGAGCACCACACTGTCTGGATGCCAGCAGCAGCGATGACCGCTCTGCTGAATGACGAGGAGACCCACGTGCTGCTCATGTGGCGTCACCGGTTCGTCCCCGACCTGTGGAACTGGGAACTGCCCGGAGGCCTTATCGACCAGGGCGAGGAGCCCGCCGTGGCAGCTGCGCGGGAGATCGAGGAGGAGACCGGGTACCGGCCTCGCTCGCTGGAGCACCTGGTGACCTTTGAGCCGATGATCGGCATGGTGAACTGCCCCCATCACGTTTATCTCGGTCGAGGTGCGGAGCAGGTAGGCGAGCCAACCGAGACCACCGAGATGGAACGTATGCAGTGGATGCCGCTGACCGAGGTGCCAGCACTGATCCGGGCTGGCCAGGTCAGCAACTCGGGCACACTGGTTGCCCTACTGCATGTACTCGCGATGAGCGGACCGGGCGCTGCCTACGGCGATACCGACCGCGTCAACTGAGCCCGCTGCTGAGCAGGCGGGCGATGCGTTGCTTCTGCCGGACTGATGATGTCCGGTTGGCCAGCGCCTGCGCCTTGCCTGCCTGCTCGCGAGCCTCCTGGTGATCGCCTCGAACAGAGTAGGCCAACGCGAGGTCGGCGTGGAGACCTGCCGCTGCTCTCGCAAACGTCGAATCGAGTCCCGCCAGCGATTCTGTGAGGTCCTCGACTGCTTCGGTCGCTCCCAGCCGAGCAAGGCAGTGGCCGCGCCAGCGGCCGAGGTGCGTGCTGTCGAGCACGATGTACGGCAGCTCCGCCCGGGCCGGGCTGGGTGGCAACAGCCGCTCCGCCTCGTCGAGCGCAGCCCGTGAGGCCGAAGCTTCCCCCAGCGCCGCCAAAGACTCCGCCTCGGCAGCCCAGAGCCAAGACCGCATCAACTCAGGAATCGCTGTGCCGGCCGACTCGCGGGCGTACTTCATGAGGTGCGCGGCCTCCTCGGCTCGGTCGGCATCGAGCAGGGCATATGCCTGCTGCGCGGTTACGTGGGCCAAGATCGCGAGGTCACCCGACTCTCGTGCAGCGTTCTTCGCAGTCTCGTGGTGCTTCCACGCCTTTGCCGCGTCTCCGAGGTCCAGAGCCTGCCAGCCTGCCAGCGCCGCCGCTTCCGCTGCGGTTGCGCCGAGCGCCGTCCTAAGCGGGCCAGGCAGGCTATGGCAGAGCAGGTCACCCAGCTGTGCCAGATGCTGCTCCGACTGCTTCAACAGGTGAACTGCACCTAGCCTGCGGTCCAGGACTCGGAGCATCTCGGTCTGCTGCTCCAGCAGCAGAATCAGCCCTGAATCGACAGTGGCCGCGCTCTGGAGCCTGTCGAGTAGCTCCGGCTCGGTGTGAGATTCGCGTGCTTCGGCAGTCGACTTGCCCGATGCAAAGTCGGCTCCGAATACAGCTCCCATCAACCCTGCATAGAAGGCCGAGAACCCACGGCGGCCAGTAGCCCACTCCCTGATCATCCGGCGCAGGCTGGCGTCCGCCGGTAGTTCGTCGTGACTCTCCCTCGCTACCCGCCGTAGCTCGTGAATCAGACGAGCGCGTGACCAGCCGCGCGACCTACACAGATCATTGATCTCCGTTGCGTGCATCCGTCCCCCTTGGTGGATCAACATGCCCAACCATCGGGACTTTGGCAAACCCAATGCGTCCGCATAGGAGTCCTCTCCCGTCCCCACGAGTCCTCTGTGGGCAGCCACCTTCGCGGGCGAAGCTGGACACAGCACCGAGAACCAACGGCGACGACCGTACCGGCGTCGGACGACACGACATGTTGCGAAGTACAGACTGAGTATGTACTCTCAGATGCGGGCCCAGTAGATCCCAGGGAAGGCGGCGTAGCCGCGCATGCCCATGGCTGCTGTTGACCGCTTGATCATTGAGAACTTCATAGCGATCTTTTGGGTCGTCGCCTCCCGGAAAAGGCGACCAGCACGGCACAGGGCCGTGCATCGACGCGGGGCGGCCTGGAACGTGCCAGGCCGCCCCGTATCGCAAACCACCTCGCGCGCTTGCGGCGTGCGGACAGCCTCCACGGATCTGGGACATGCGCCCAGCTGTCGCGGTGGCCGCCTTGGTGGCGACCAACGGCCCCACCCATCCGGGCGGGGCCGTCCTTCTTGAGCAGGGAGTATTCGTGATCGAGACCTTCCAGGCCGCGTCGCTGCACCTGGCCAACCTGGCAAACTCTGTCGTCGACGTGGACGACACCCTGTCGCCCGGCACGGCCGTGGTGAGCGTGATCGGGTCCGCTGAGTCCGAGCGGGCTGTCACGGTCGGCGTTGACGGCGGTGTGCTGTACGTGGCCGGGCCGGAAAGCGGAACCGTCATCGCCGCTGGCGGTGGAGTGAACATCGTGTCCGGTAACGCCCGCGTCGGGACCATGGTCGGCCAGGTCAGCGGCGGCATGGTCCAGATCGGTGGCAGCGGGATCGTGATCTCGGGCGGGTCCGGTGAGGTCATCGTCAACGGCCGTCGGATCAACCTCGACGACATGCCGCAGGCCCCGGCTCCGGCCCGCGTGCGGGTCACGGTCCGGACCGGTACGCCGGTCACGATCGCCGACACCACGATCGGGTCCTACCGCGTCGGGTCGACCCATGGCCCGCTGCGGGTCACGGGGTCGGCCACGACGGTGGAGGCGGGCAGCGTTGGCGCGACCCGCATCCGTGTGCAGGGCACCGGGAACGTCCACATCACTGAGGTCACCGGCCCCCGGCTGTCGGTGAGCGTGTCCGGCACGGGCTGCGTCGTCATCGATGGCGGCCAGGTCGACGACATGGCCGCGCGGGTGTCTGGAACCGGAAACCTGGGGTTCGGCGGCATCGTTGACGGTCCGGCCGAGCTGGAGGTGTCCGGCGTGGGCCACATCGCCGTCAACCGTGTCACCGGCTCGGTCGACCGGCACACCTCCGGCCTCGGCCGCATCACCATCCACCAGTGCTGACCAGCGCCGACCGCTGGTCAGCAGCACAACAAGCGGCCCCGACCGGATGCGACCCGGTCGGGGCCTTTCGCACCCATCCCTGAGAGGAATCACGATGCCTACCAAGGTTATCGCTGCGGCACCGGCCGATGAGCCGGGCGCTGCCTGGCTGACCCACACCAACCCCCTCGCGCCGGTGGCCGCGCGTCACTGCGCGGGCCACATCCACGACCTGGCCGACCTGCTCGGCGGCATCGCCTGCGAGGACGCGTGGGCGAAGGCCCTGACCGCTGATCTGTTGGTCGCGTTGGAGTTCGACCTGCCGCTGATCCTGGAGGCCGACCCGACCTACATCGACGAGGTCGCGGTGGCGCGGGCGATGCGCGGTGAGGACCTGGAGCTGACCGAGCTGGAGCGCGCCGAGGTCCGCCGACGGCTGGCCGAGGTCCGGACCCACCGCAACCGCGTGCGGTTCACATGCTCGCGCGCTGCGGCTGCCCGCCGTGAGGCGGCGCGGTGACCGCCCAGCTCGACCTGTTCACCGGTCAGCAGGTCGCTCCGCCACCTCCCGCGCCGCCGCCGCAGGTTCGCCGCGCGCCTGTTCCGCTGGGGCCGGGCGAGGTCCGCTACCGGCCGTTTGGTGGCCAGCGTGACTGCGATGACTGCTGGAGCGCCCAGGCCGCTGCGGTGAGGACCGGCAAGCCGGTACCGATCCGCCGCCACGCGAACACCATCCGCGAAACCAGCAGCGGCAAGGCCCACCTGTGCGGGCCGCACAAGGTCGACCGGCAGGCCGCCGAGGCCGCGCGATGACCGCGCAGCACGGGCCGGTGGTCCTGGTCCTGACCGGCGCACGCCATGACGTGGCCGCCCTGCTGTACCTGCTGGAGCAGGTCAGCGCCCTAAGCGACGTATCTGAACCGATGCCGTCGGGTGCCTACGACGTGCGCGTGAGCGCGACCGTCACCCGACGCCACCCCTTGACTGGAGGCCCCAAATGACCGCACCGACCAGCTCTTTCCCGACCCCTGTCGCCGACCTGGTCGACGACTTCCACAAGTGGTCCGCCGAACTGGACGGGACCCCGTCGGCCCGCGCCACGATGCGCCGCTTCCGGATCGGCACCGACAAGGCCAAGGCGCTGTTGTCGACGCTGACCGACGCGCCCGCCGAGCTGTCCGCCACCGTGGCCGAGCCGGTCACCGACGCGGCCCCGGACGCGCCGCCCGCGCCGGTGGCACCGGTCGTGTCGGTGCTACCGCAGGTGCCCGACGGGCCGATCACGGCCTTGGACGAGCCGCTGTACCGGGTGGACGTGGAAGCGCCACCGAAGATCGGCCCGGTTGCGGCCGAGCCGATCCCGGTCGTCGCGCCGCCACGGACCGAGCGGGTGGCCGCCGAGCGCACTCAGGCGCACGAGGTCGCCGCCAAGCTCGACGCGCAGCGTGCGTTGCTGAGCGCACAGCGCGGTGACCTGCTGGCCCGCAAGGCGCTGGAGGCCGAGCACCGCATCGCGATGGATGACGTGCGGGAGCAGGCGCGCGCCGCTGAGCGGGCGCGCCGTGACCGGGCACGTGACGCGGTTGAGGCGGATGCGCTGGGTGCGCTGTACCGGCGTGCTCAGCGTTCGGGGACCAGGGCGCGGCTGCGGTCGCAGATCCAGCAGTCGGCCGAGATGCGGGCGCTGCGCGTGGCGCGGGTCCGCTCGGCGACCCTGGCCGCTGGGATTCCGCTGCTGATGGCGTTCGCGGCCTGGTCGACGACCGGCGTGCAGGCCGGTGTCGTGCGGCTGCTCGACCTGGAGTCCGGGTCGGCGGGCTGGTGGGCGGCGTGGGCGATGGAACCCGCGCTCATCGCGATCGTCGGTCTGATCATCATCGGTCGGGCGATGCTGCGCTCAGCCGGAGGCAACACCGACGGATCGGCTACGGCCATCGAGTGGGCTGCGCTGAGTACATCGCTGGTGCTGAACATGATCGGTGCGGGCGACCCGACGGCCAGCAGCGCCGAGCAGTTCGGGTCGATGCTGGCCCACTGTGTTGGCCCGATCGGCTGCGCGACCGTGGCTTTCCTGATCGGTCTGTTCGACGGCTACGTCGCCAAGGCCCGCCCGGACCAGGGCGCTCCGCGCCTGGTCGACATGAACCTCGATCTTGCATCCATCACCCGCTCCCGCGACTGACTGGAGGTTGACGTGCCTACTCTCACCATCACTCGCGGCCTGCCCGGTTCGGGCAAGTCGACCTGGGCCAAGGCCCAGCCCGGTCTGCGGGTCAACCGCGATGACCAGCGGCGGATGCTGTTCGGGGACGCATTTCCCCACGGCGACAGGATCGCCGAGGACCTGATCACGGAGATCAACGTGTTCGCGATCAGCCGGGTGCTGATGGCTGGCCGTGACGTGATCTGCGACGACACCAACCTGCCTGACGCGGTCGTGGCCATGCTCACCAGGACCGCGACCAGATACGGGGCCGCTCACGTCGTGGTCGATTTCCGGGACGTGCCGGTGGCGGTGTGCCTGGACCGCGACGCGGCCCGGCCCCAGGCCGAGCAGGTCGGGCGTGAGGTGATCCTCGGGATGGCCGAGCGCTGGCTCACCAGGGGTGACCGATGAGCGATCACCCTGACGACACCCACCCGGACATGCGCCCTGATGACGCCTTGTCGGACCAGCTCAAGGCGCTGGCGATGTGGGTCGGTGACGTCCTGGCCGACGAGCACGCGTGCCGCCAGTACGCGCTGGAGCGGGCAGGTGACTACCTGCTGTGGCTGGCCTACCGGGCAGAGCAGGTGACCCAGCAGCACCGGATGGCGCTGCTGCCCGTCGACCCGGCCGTGCTGAACGCGGCACCGTCCGGGCTGGGCGAGGTCGCGATGCCGGGGTTCCCGCGCCGCTGACCGGCCGCCACCGTCCCGGCCAGGGCTCACCCCCTGGCCGGGAGCGGTGGCCGCCAGATCGGCGGACCGGCACCACCACCCCGAAGGAGAGCCCTCGTGGCCGACAACACCGACGCCCAGCTCCGCGAGATCGCCGAGCAGGCCAAGCGTGACGGCGACGCCCGAAAGGCCGACGTCGCTGAGCAGATGCGCCGCAACATCGCCGCCAACACCAGCAAGAAGTAGCCCACCGGCCACCACCGTGCCGACCAGGCCGACCAGGTCTGGTCGGTGCGGTGGCCGCCAGATCGGCGACCGGCACCACCACCTCGAAGGAGCCCCCGTGGCTAACGAGACCGTGTTGACCCTGGTCGGCAACCTCACCGCGGACCCCGAGCTGAGGTTCACCCCGACCGGCGCGGCGCTGTGCCGGTTCAGTGTTGCCAGCACGCCCCGCCAGTTCGACAAGGGCACGGGCGCATGGACCGACGGCGCGCCGCTGTACATGAACTGCACCGTGTGGCGAGACATGGCCGAGAACGTCGCCAACAGCCTGGTCAAGGGCTCGCGCGTCGTGGTCACCGGCCGGTTGAAGCTCAACCAGTGGACGACCCCGGAGGGCGACAAGCGCCAGGGCTTCCAGCTCGACGTTGACGACGTCGGTGCGTCGCTGCGCTACGCGACTGCCCAGGTCAAGAAGCTGACCCGCTCGGCGGGCCAACCGCCGGCGGTTGGCGAGGACGCCTGGGCCAGCGACAACGGCGGTGACGAGCCGCCGTTCTGATCCGACCGGCCACCACCGTGCCGACCAGGCCGACCAGGTCTGGCCGGTGCGGTGGCCGCCAGCTCGGCGACCCACGCGGGACACGGCCCGCCCTGCCAAGAACCGGCCGTGTCCCTACCCCTCACAGAAGGAGCGAACCCAGTATGACCAGCAACGTAGCCGCGTTCGCAGCGGCATTCGCGGCGCTGTACGCCGCGCACCAGGTCGCCGACCATTGGGTGCAGACCCAGCACCAGGCCGACCACAAGGGCCAGCCCGGACACCAGGGCCGGATCGCTTGCCTGACGCACGTGCTCACCTACACCCTGACCGGCCTTATCGCCCTGGTCGCTGTCGCGGCCGTGACCGGCCTACCGCTGCACTCGGTGCCGGTTGGCATCGGTCTGACCATCTCGGCCGTGACCCACTACATCGCCGACCGGCGCACACCGCTGCGGCGCATTGCTGACGCCCTGGGCTCCGGCGTGTTCTACCGCCTGGGCGCGCCCCGGCCCGGCCGCGACGACAACCCCTCGTTGGGCACCGGCGCGTACGCCCTGGACCAGTCCTGGCACGTGTTCTTCCTGTTCGTGGCCGCGCTGGTCATCGGCGGTGGCGCATGAGCCGCTTCTGTGACGACTGCTCGGCGCTGCGCGCCGAGCTCACCCGCATGGAACGCGAATTGCGCCGCCTTCAGCAGGCAGAGGCGTGGCTGCGGGAGCGGTTCACCGGCCTGATCACGGCCGTGGTCGCCATCCACGAACTCATCCGGTCCGAGGTCGAA
Organism: Catellatospora methionotrophica; assembly: GCF_011297335.1. Taxonomy (GTDB): domain Bacteria; phylum Actinomycetota; class Actinomycetes; order Mycobacteriales; family Micromonosporaceae; genus Catellatospora; species Catellatospora methionotrophica. The sequence goes on from NZ_JAAOTJ010000007.1 coordinate 241,312, forward strand.
CGGCCCACGATGGGCCGGGCCGTCCTGTTCCAGCAGGTCACACAGCGCATCGAAACCGCGATCCTCGACGCTGAACGGAGATAGCCATGGCCATCACCCCGATCATCTTCAACAGCAACGAAGACGACCCGACCCGCCCGGCCGCGCCCGACCAGCACGGCCCGGCCGATGCCGAGTCCTACACCGTGTACCGGCCCGACCAGGGCGCGCCCGTCGACGCCCCGGAAGAGGCCGAGCTGACGCTGACGTGGGCGGACGCGACCAGCGGTGACGCCCGGCGCCGCGTGCCACTGGTGCCCACGTGGATGCTGTCGGCTCACACCCGGCGCGCCACGGTTCGCGCCCTGGTCGACGACGCGGGCTACTACGCCGCGTTCCACGCCCTGCGCGCCCCCAAATACGGCGGGCGGGTCCTGCTCTACGCCCCGCGCGGGGCGTTCCGGCTGGCGCGGCGCGTGCTGCGCTGGGCCAGCGCCGAGGAGGGCAACTGGGGCTTGCGCCAGCACGCGGCCAGCAAGGCCGACGCCTACACCTGGCAGGCCCTCAACCGGACCAGGTCCAAGGAGTCCAAGCCCCGCTGGATGCTGCTGGGTGCTGCCAGCCTCGCCATGGGCGTGGGTGCGAAGGTGCTGGAGGTGTCCGGCGTCGTCCCGCCGATCGGCTGGTACGCCGCCGCTGTCGGCGCGGTCGCCGTCGCTGCCCAGGCGGGCAAGCCCGCCGACGCGCCGATCACCGACCGCGTGTCCGACGCCCCGAAGTTCGTCCGGCTCACCGCCGAGCAGGTCCGGGCAGCCCTCGTATCGCTGCGGCTGGCCGGGCTGACCGACGGCGGCCAGGTCGAGTTCCCCTCGCCGATCCACCGTGACGGCCCTGGCTGGCTGGCCAGGGTGAACCTGCCGCTGGGCATCGAGGCGGTCAAGGCCATCGAAAAGCGCGCCGCGCTGTCGTCGGCGCTGCGCCTGCCGGTCGACCAGGTCTGGCCGACCGCAGGCCCCGAGCACGCCGGACAGCTCGACCTGTGGGTCGGCTACCAGCCCGCCTCCAAGATGGGCACCCCCCGCTGGTCGCTGCTGGCCGACAACGCCGTCACCAGCGTGTTCACCGAAGAGGAGTTCGGGTCGGACGAGCGTCAGCGGCCGGTCAAGACCAGCGGGTTCGCGCGCTCGTTCCTGCTCGGCGGGCAGCCCGGATCGGGCAAGAGCTACGCCGCCCGCGCCCTGGGCTTGGTCTTCGCCCTCGATCCGACGGTGGAGTTCAAGATTGCCGAGTTCAAGGGCACCGGCGACTTCATCGACTTCGAGCCGCTGTGCTCGACCTACGTCGTCGGTGTCGACGACGAGGCGATCCGCCAGGGCGCGGCGATCCTGACGTGGGCGCTGGGCGAGGCCGAGCGGCGCGGCAAGCGCATCCTTGCCGCCAAGCAGGCCGGACACGCCCCGGAGGGCAAGGTCACGCCCGAGCTGGCCCGTAAGAAGGGCAGCGGCCTGCACCCGATCGTGATCCTCATCGACGAGGCGCACGAGCTGTTCGCCGCCGACAAGGACGCCGCCGACGCGGCAGAACGGCTGATCAAGCGGGCGAGGGCGCTGAACATCATCGTCATCCTGGCGACCCAGATACCGGACAAGAACAGCCTTCCGCCGAACATCACCCGGTGCGTGACCAACCGGTGGTGCCTGTCGGTGGCTGGCCAGGTCGAAAACGACATGATCCTGGGCACCGGCGCGTACAAGCGCGGGATCACCGGAACCGTGTACCGGCCCGTGGTCGACGCCGGATGGGGAGTCATGACCGGAGGACCGGCCCCGACGTCGGTCCGGTCCCAGTACCCCACCCCCGACCAGGCCGCAGCGATCCTCGCCCGCGCCGTCGCGCTGCGCGGCGGACGACGTCCGATCGGCACCGACCTGCCCGCCGCGCGGGACCTGGTCGCCGACCTGCACGACGTGTCGGCCGACAACGGCCAGCACTGGTCGGTCGCCGCCCCGGCGCTGACCGAGCGGTGGCCCAACGCCTACCCGACGCTGACCGCTGAGGCGCTGTCGGACATGGCGCGCGGACTCGGCGTGACGTCACAGGGAGTGAAGGTCGCCGGACGGGTCCTCAAGGGCTACCGGCGCGACGAACTGACCGCGATCCTCGCCCAGCGCGGGCAGAGCTAGCCGGTAACGGCGGAGGTAACGGCACGGACAGAGGTAACGCCTGCGTTACCCGTGCCGTTACCTCCCCAACCCGGCCCCTGCCTGCAACGACTCTGACCAGGTAACGGGTAACGCCATGCCCGAAACTGGCCCCGAAACCGCCCGTGGAGGCCTTCCGTGACACCCGAACTGATCGTTACCGCAACCCTCATAGCCGCAACGTTCATCTATGTCCTGCTGTGCTGGGTCCTGCCGTTCGGCAAGTGCCGGACCTGCTCCGGCCAGGGCCACCGACGCACCTGGCTTCTACGCAAAGTAACCGCCTGCCGCCGCTGCAAAGGCTCCGGACTGAGGCTGCGGATCGGCCGACGCATCTACAACCAGGTAGCCGACGCCCACGCCCAGGCCGACGCCGCCGCAGCGACCAAGGACCGATACACCTCATGAACGCCCGCGCGATCACCAGCGGGCGGCCCGCTCGCGCCCGGCGCGACGAAAGCGCCGGACACCCCGAGTGGTGCGAGGGCGGGCACCACTGCACCGCCTTCACCATGCCCGACGGCGCACACCAGTCCCGCCCGGAAACCTGGCTGGTCGAGTACGGCCGCCTTGTCGGCACCCGACGCCGCGACCGGTCCGGCCGCGACCGGGTAGAGCTACGCGTCATGCTCGACCTGGCCGACGACGAGCACACCGCCCAGGCCCAAGCCCGCCACCTCATGGCGGTCACGCACCTGGTCATCGGGCGCGTGTTCGGCACCGACCAGCCGGCGGGGGTCCGGTCGTGACAGGGCTTGAAAGGCCGCCTACGGCGACTGAACACCCGGTCACGGCTGTGCCGCGCCGCAATTCGCCTGTGGAAGCAACGCCGGACCCGGAGCGAGCGCTACTGAGCTTTGTTCTGCCTGATCGCGTCCTCAATGCGCATCAGGTACCCGACGATCAACACAACGCCCCCCGTGAGCAGGGCCTTCTCCCCGCCACCGAAGAAGCCGATGCCAAAAACGATCCATCCCGCCACGCGCAAAGCGCGAGGCCAAGACGCGTTCGGAAAAGTCTGAGTCGCGTAGTCCACAGGGGGCAGGATACGGATCTAGCACTATCGCCAACACCTCCGGCTGCGCTGCGAAGTGACCGGCGATGACCGTGGACCCTGAAAGGCCGCCTACGGCGGCTCACCCCTGGTTGGCGGCTGCGCTGCGCTACGCCACCAACGGCTGGCCAGTGTTCCTGCTCAGCCGGTCCAAACGGCCCGTAGCTCTCTGCCGAACCTGTCACGCCGCCCGGCGCGACAAGACGCCGCACGACCCGCAGACGTGCGGCTGCCTGACCTGCCACGGGTTCTACGCGGCCAGCACCGACCCCGACCGCATCACGGCCATGTTCGCCGCCGTGCCGCGCGGGCTGCTGGCCATCCGGACCGGCGCGCCATCCGGCCTGGTCGTCATCGACGTCGACCCCCGCCATGACGGACACATCACCCTGCGCGCCCTCATCAACCGCGGACTGACCCCACCCACCCGCTACGTACACACCGGGTCAGGCGGCCTGCACCTGTACTACGCCCACCCCGGCCGCCCGGTGCCGTGCGACCAGGCGCGGCGGCTCGGACCGGGCATCGACGTCAAAGCCGACGGCGGGTACGTGCTCGCCCCGCCCTCGCTCCACCCGGCCACCGGTCGCCCGTACCGCTGGGCCGACCAGGACGCGGCCGTGATGGATATGGCCCCCGCGCTAGTTGCGGCGTGCGTCGCCGAGCTGCGGCCCGCACCGGCCCGCCGCCCGGTCCCCGCGCTGCCCGCGCGCAGCGCGGGAGCCATATCCCACCCCGACCGGCTCATGGCCACGCTGGTCGACCGCATCCACCAGGCCCCCGACGGCCGCCGCCGCGTAACTCTCTACGGCTGCGCACGCGGCGCAGCGCTCATCGTCGCCACAGGCCACATGACCAAAACCGACGCCTACGACCAGCTCGTGGCCGCGTGCGACGCCGCACGCTGGCCCTGGGCCAAGTCCACCCCCAACGCCATCCGAGACGGATTCGCCGCAGAAGGAGTGACACTATGACCCGACCAGCCAAGCCACGCCCCACCATCGACGGTGCGGAATTGCTCGACCGGGTTCACGCGATGATCGTGCGCTACGTGATCCTGCCCTGCCCGGAAGCCGCAGACGCGGTCACACTCTGGATCGCGGCGACGCACGCGCAGGATGCCTGGGCGTACGCGCCCCGGCTGGTCATTCGTGCCCCGGAGAAGCGCTGCGGAAAGTCTCGACTGCTAGACGTGGTCGAGGGCGCGAGCCACAACCCGCTCATGACCGTCAACGCAAGCCCTGCCGCCGTCTACCGCTCCATTGGCGCAGGCAACGCGCTCACGCTGCTGGTAGACGAGGCAGACACCATTTTCGGTCCCAAGGCGGGCGAGAACGAAGACCTTCGCGGCCTGCTCAACGCAGGCCACCAGCGCGGACGCCCCGCCATCCGATACGACGCCAACACCCAGCGAGTGGAGACCATCGAGACATTCTGCATGGCAGCCCTCGCAGGCATCGGCCAGATGCCCGACACGATCGAAGACAGGGCCGTAGTCGTCAAGATGCGCCGCCGCGCTCCCGGCGAGACTGTTAAGCCCTGGCGGATCAAGCGCGACCGGCCCCAGATGCTTAAGCTGTCAGCCGAGCTATCGGCCTGGCTCACCCCACTCCTGCCCGAGCTGGAGAGCGCCGAGCCGGTCATGCCCCTGGAAGACCGCGCCGCCGACACCTGGGAACCGCTGATCGTCATCGCAGACGCGGCCGGTGGAACCTGGCGCGAGCGCGCTCGCGCCGCCTCGCTGGTCCTCACGGGCGAGGCCGAGAAGAACGCCATCGCCTCAGACCGCGTGCGGCTGCTTACCGACTGCCGGACCGCGTTCGGCACCGATGAGGCACTGCCGACCGGGATGCTGATCGACCGGCTCAAGGCCGACCAGGAGGCACCCTGGGCGCGCCACGACGGAACCGGTCTCACCCCGATCAAGCTCGCCGGACTGCTGCGGGAGTACGACATCCGCTCCGACACGATCCGGTTCGAGCAACCGATCGGACAGGCCAAGGGCTACCGCGCGGGCGACTTCTGGGACTCCTGGAACCGCTACTGCCCGCCAACCAGCGCGAACACTGCCGCCGCCGCGATTGGCGATGTCCCGACCGATGTCCCGTGGTACGGCTCAAGCCGTACCACTCAAGATCCCGTACCGCCCCTGACCGGCGATGGTACGGCTGGTACGGCTGGTACGGGTACCCCCCGCCACCTACGTCTCGCCAACCCCAGCTGATTGCCAGCGCGCCCGTATCCCATTGCGGGCGCGCTTCTATCTCAACCTTCGGCGGCATGCGTGATCGCCCCCATTTTCCTGACCCAACCTTAGACACCCATGGAGGCACGATCATGGCTCAGGTTCGCTCTCAGACGGCTAACTGCAAGCCGTCGATACGCCCGACCCCCCACAGTGCGATGCATTGCGCGGGCAGCCATGGTGGCGGCCCAATGGATCCCACTCGGCGAGACGCTTTCCCTCTTCCGGCCAAGGCCGAGTGCTGGGCTGAGTTCTGGATTGTCGTAGCTAAGGCACACGCGGCGGCTCACCGGCGCGAACGTCTAGCGCGGGCAGCGGGGCGCACGGCATGAGTGTCAACAAGAAGGCAGTTGCCTACATCCGCGTTTCGGCCGTGATGGGCAGGGAGGAGCTGATCTCTCCAGAGCTGCAAATGTTTGAGATCGAAACATTCGCCAAGCGCCACGGCCTGGACATCGTGCGCCGCATTGAGGACATCGACCGATCCGGCCGCAGTTTCACCAAGCGGCGTATTGACGAAGTAATCGCAGGGATTGAAGCTTCTCAATGGAAGCATGTGATCCTTTGGAAATGGTCACGATGGGGGCGGAATCTCCAGCAATCGCTCCTATACCTTGCAATCACCGAGCAGGCAGGAGGCGTGGTCCGAGCGGCGACAGAGGACTTTGACCCGACGACGAGCGTTGGCCGGTTCACGCGTGATCAGATGTTGCTCATCGCTGAGCTACAGAGCAACCAAATCGGTGATAGCTGGAAAGAGACACATGGCAAGCGCCGTCGCAACGGATTGCCGCACACCACACAGAAGAGGCTGGGCTATACATACAGCCGTGAGACTGGGTACAGAGTTCAAGAAAACGAAGCAGAGCTAGTGCGTGAGGCGTATAACCGGTACGTCTCCGGTAAGTCGCTAGCCTCACTGGCAGGCGAATGGAACGCCAGTGGGCTGCGGACGACGCAAGACAAACTATGGACCGACACCTCAATTCGGCTCATGCTTGACAATGGCTTCGCCGCTGGACTAATACGCGAACGGAGCGATACGCAATCCGGACGACGACCGGAACATTTCGACAAGTGGCGCAGGGGTGCTCATCAGCCCGTAATTTCCGAATATGTGTGGAAGGCATATCAGCGAAGGCGCGCCGAAATGGCGCGCCTACCCGTGCGACATCGACGAGCAACGCACGCATTTAGCGCCCTCCTCGTCTGCGGCTACGACGCGTGCGGCAGACCGATGATTGCCGTTAGATCGGGCCGCAAGAATTATCTCAACTGGAGTTGCAAGTACGCGCAAGATACCAAGGTTCATCCGTCCAACCGAATCTCCAACGTTCGCCTTGAGTTGGTGGTCATGGAATGGATCGAGCGGGAATCTGTAGGCGGTGTAGATATTGACGAGGAGGCTGAGCGATTCGAGCGGGCCGAAGCATCGGTAATAGAGGTGAGCCGCCTCCGAGGAGAGCTATCTCGGCTAGCCGCGAAGCGCAAACGGCTGCTCGCGGCGTACACCGATGGGGTGGTAGATGAAGAGGACTACAAAGAGCAGCGAGAAGAGATCAAGCTTGCGATCGCTGCGACTTCGACTGAACTTGAGGCCGAGGAGGAGCGACTCGCCACGGAGGGGGCAGACCCCCTGCCTGCCTTCCGAACCATCCGCGACGAGTGGAAACGGTTCACCACCGAGGAACGGAACCACGCGCTCAGGGCCGTCCTGGCGCGCATCGTGATCCACCCCGGACCTTATGGCTCCGGAAAGGTTCAGCCGGTTTCTCGGTGGTGAGTCGTCTTCGCCATGGGCGGGCATGTGCAACCATGCTCGCCCATGGCGAAGCCCCCCGATCATGCGTTGACCTGCGATTATGGGTGGGTATTTTAGGCCGTCCCACGATCGTCGGGAACGTGCTCACCGCGCCGGAGTGGCGGCGCACCAGCCAGTCCGGGCAGCTCGTGGCCAACTTCAAGGTGGCCTCCACGGCCCGCCGGCTGGACCGGGCCAACAACCGCTGGGTCGACGGGAACAGCCTGCGCGTGCGCGTCAACTGCTGGCGGCGGCTCGCCGAGGGCGTGGCCAGTTCGGTGATGGTGGGCGATCCCGTGGTGGTCGTCGGCCGCCTCTACACCCGGGACTGGATCGACGAGGACGGCCAGCGCCGCGTGATGTACGAGCTGGAGGCGGCGGCGGTCGGCCACGACCTGTCCCGGGGCCGGGGCCGGTTCGCCCGGACCAAGCCGGGGACCTCGACCAGCGCGATCGAGGACGGCACCGGCGAGAGCCGGGTGGGCGACGAGCAGACCGAGCCCGCGCCCGACATGCGGATCGGCCCGGACCCGAACGACCCGCTGTTCGCCGACGACGACCCGGCCTTCGGCGGGGCGTTCGACCTCGACGCGATCGCGTCGCTGCGCGGCGGCGGCATGGGGGCCGAACTGGTCGCTGGTGAGCAGGACGCCGACGACGAGGAGGACGACGAGGACGAGGCGGCGGCACGCTCGCGCGTGCCGGTCGCGGCGTAGCCCCCGGGAGGGGACGGGGGAGGGGCGACCGGTGGGCTTGCTGGGGAGCCGGTCGCCCCGCTCCGGGCCTGGAATGCGGGCGACGGGGGTCCCCTAGGCTGGGTGCATGAGCGGGATCTTGATCGCCGGCACCACCTCCGACGCCGGCAAGAGCGTGCTGACCGCCGGGGTGTGCCGCTGGCTGCACCGGCGCGGCGTGCGGGTGGCCCCGTTCAAGGCGCAGAACATGTCGAACAACTCGGCGGTCGTCGTCGACGCGCGGGGGCGCGGCGGTGAGATCGGGCGGGCCCATGCGCTGCAGGCCGTCGCCAGCGGGCAGGAGCCGCAGGTGCGGTTCAACCCGGTGCTGCTCAAGCCGGGCAGCGACCACACGAGCCAGGTCGTGCTGCTGGGACAGGCGGTGGACACCATCGACGCGGCGAACTTCCGGCAGCTCAAGCCCGCCATGTCGGGCGCCGCGTTCGCCGCCTACGACGAACTGCTGGCCGAGTACGACGTGGTGGTCTGCGAGGGTGCGGGCAGCCCGGCCGAGATCAATCTGCGGGACCACGACTACGTCAACATGGGGCTGGCCCGGCACGGGCGGATGCCCACCATCGTGGTCGGCGACATCGATCGCGGCGGCGTCTTCGCGGCCATGTTCGGCACCGTCGCCCTGCTCGACGCCGAAGACCAGGCGCTGGTCGCCGGGTTCGTGGTCAACAAGTTCCGCGGCTCGCGGGAGCTGCTGCAGCCGGGCGTCGACATGATCGAGGCGGCCACCGGCCGGACCGTGTACGGCGTGCTGCCGTTCGATGTGGACCTGTGGCTCGACGCGGAGGACGCGCTCGCGTACGGGCGGGTGCTCGGGCGGCCCGGCCCGGCCCGGGGACAGGAGTGGCTGCGGGTGGCGGTCGTGCGGTTGCCGCACATCTCCAACGCCACCGACGCCGAGGCCCTGGCCTGCGAGCCGGGGGTGAGCGTGCGGCTGACCGTCGAACCGGGCGAGATCGCCGACGCCGACCTGGTCGTCCTGCCGGGCACCAAGGCGACCGTGGACGATCTGCGCTGGCTGCGCGACACCGGCCTGGACCGGGCGGTGCTCGCGCACGCTCGCGCGGGGCGGCCGCTGCTGGGCATCTGCGGCGGCTTCCAGATGCTGTCCGAGCAGATCGCCGACGAGGTGGAGAGCCGCCGCGGCGACGTGGCCGGGCTCGGGCTGCTGCCGGTGCGGATCGTCTTCGCGCCGGACAAGACACTGGCCAGGCCGGCCGGGCAGGCGCTCGGCGCGCCGGTGCGCGGTTACGAGATCCATCACGGGCGGGTGGCGTACCGCGATCCGGCGCTTGCGCCGCTGATCACGCTGCCCGGCGGCGAGACCGAGGGCGCGGCGGCCGGTCACGTGTTCGGCACGCACTGGCACGGGGCGTTCGAGTCCGACGAGTTCCGCCGCCGGTTCCTGACCCTGGCCGCGGGCCTGGCCGGGCGGCGCGGCTTCGAGGTCGCGCCGGACACTGGTTTCGCGGCGATGCGGGAGGCGACCGTCGACCGGCTCGGCGACCTGGTCGAGGAGCACCTGGACACCGAGGCGCTGTGGCGGCTCATCGAGAAGGGACCACCGGTGGGCCTGCCGTTCCTGCCGCCGGGCGCGCCGGTGCTCGGATGAGTGCCGCACTGGCCGGTGACGAGGTCGCGCGGCTGCTGGCCGCGCCGCCGCGCCTCGGGCGCAGCAGGCTGGTGCTGGTCGACGGGCCGAGCGGAGCGGGCAAGACGGTCTACGCCGCGCGGCTGGCCGAGGCGCTCGGCGAGCGGCAGGTCGCCGTCGTGCACACCGACGACCTGCTCGACGGCTGGGACGACCAGTTCACCTACTGGTCCCGGCTGGAGCGGCAGGTGCTCACACCGATCCGGTTCGGCGCGCCGGGCGGCTACCACCCGTACGACTGGCACCTGCGGCGCTTCGGCACCGAGTGGATCACCGTCTGGCCCGCCGACATCGTGCTCGTCGAGGGGGTCGGCAGCGCCCGCGCGCAGGGCCGGGCCCTGGCCAGCCTCACCGTGTACGTCGACGCCCCGGCCCGGGTACGCCGTGCCCGCAGCGTGCTGCGCGACGGCCCGGCCATGCAGCCCGTGCTGCGGCAGTGGCGGCGGCGCGAGGCGGTCCACTTCGCCGCCGACGCCACCGCGACCCTGGCCGACCTGCGGGTCGACGGCACGGGTTGACCCGCCCCGCCCGCTGACCCCGGTCGTTACCGGCCGATCGCCGTGCAGGTCGTCGGCGAGCCATGACAGGATCATCCTCATGACGACCCTCACTGTTGACGAGCTGCGCGCTGCGATCGAGCGCGAACTCCCGGGGGTACGGGCCGACCTCGAGGCGCTCGTACGCATCCCCGGCATCGCCTTTGACGGCTTCGACTTCGCCCCGCTGGAGCGTTCCGCCCAGGCGGTCGCCGAACTCATGCGCGGCGTCGGGCTCGACGTGCAGGTCAGCCGGATCGGCGACGGGCACCCCGCGGTCATCGGCCGCCGCCCCGCCCCGGCCGGCGCGCCGACCGTCATGCTCTACGCCCACCACGACGTCCAGCCCGTCGGCGACCTGAGCCAGTGGGAGTCCGAGCCGTTCGAGCCGACCGAGCGCGACGGCCGCCTCTACGGGCGCGGCGCTGCCGACGACAAGGCCGGCGTCATGGCGCACATCGCGGCGCTGCGCGCATTCGGCTGCGGCACCGACGACGACCGGCTGCCGCTGGGCGTGGTCGTGTTCGTCGAGGGCGAGGAGGAGTTCGGCTCCGACTCGCTGCCGGGCCTGCTCGCCAAGCACAAGGAGGAGCTGGCCGCCGACGTCATCGTCATCGCCGACTCCGGCAACTGGGACATCGGCGTACCGGCGCTGACGACCTCGCTGCGCGGCATCGTGAACAGCTTCGTCGACGTACGGGTGCTGCAGTCCGCGGTGCACAGCGGCATGTTCGGCGGGGTGGTCCCCGACGCGCTGACGGTGCTGTGCCGCCTGCTGGCGACCCTGCACGACGAGAACGGCGACGTGGCGGTGCCCGGCCTGGTCAGCGGCGAGGCCGCGCCGCTGGACTACCCGGTGGACCGCTACCGTGCCGAGGCAGGCATCCTCGACGGCGTCGAGCTGATCGGCACCGGCCGCATCGTCGACCGGATGTGGACCAAGCCGGCGCTGGCGGTGCTCGCGATCGACTCGCCGCGTACCGCCGAGGCGCCCAACGCGCTGGTCCCGGCGGCCCGCGCCAAGCTGAGCATGCGGCTGGCCCCCGGCGACGACCCGAAGTCGGCGTACCAGGCGCTGATCGCGCACCTGGAGAAGCACGTGCCGTGGGGTGCGGAGATCAGCTTCGAGCTCGAGCACGACGGCAACCCGTGCGCGATCGACGCGACCGGCAAGTACTTCGACGCGGCCCGCTCGGCATTCGCGACGGCGTGGGACGGCACCGAGCCGGTCGAGATCGGCATCGGTGGGTCGATCCCGTTCATCGCGACGTTCCAGGAGCTGTTCCCCGCAGCGTCCATCCTGGTCACCGGCGTGGAGGACCCGCACGCGAAGGCGCACGGGCCGAACGAGAGCCTGCACCTGGGCGAGTTCGCCCGCGTCTGCCTCGCCGAGGCCCTGCTCCTGCACAACGTGGCCGAAGCCGCCAAGTCCGCCTGACCCCTCCCCGCCCTCCGGGACGCTGGGGGCGGGCAGGGCACGTTCCGGCCCGCTTTTTCATAGACGCTGGCCTATTACATCGAGTTCGATCTACGAATAATCGATGTAATAGGCCAGCGTCTATTTTCATGGGCGCGGGGCGGGGCGGGGCGGCTGGAGGGCTGGAGCGGGGGGTTGGGTTACAGGGCGGCGAGGGAGCGGGCGTAGTTGACCTGGGCGTGGATGTGGGCGACTACGCGCTGGTCGGTGACCGGGATGCGGACTACGTACTGGCGGTTGCCGTTGGTGATCATTACCTGGACGGTGCCGCTGTAGCGGGTCTGCTTCGCGAGCAGGAAGAGCAGGCTCAGGAAGCAGAGCAGGAAGAAGCCCAGTACGGCGCAGACCACCGCCCAGGTGGGGATGCGCTGCTGGGAGTGCCACTGGTCGCTGACCGCCCACTGTGAACCGCGCAGTGGGATCTCGCCCGACGGGGTGTGGATCGTCGTCGAGTTCACCGACACCTCGCCGAGCTGCACCAGCACCGGCCCGGGACCGGCGGCGGGCCGACCGGGCGGCGTCGCTGCGGGACGTGTCGCCGGAGCGGGGTGGTGCGGCATCTGCAACCGTGGCGGCGCGGGCTGCGCGGCACGGCTCGACGGCGGCGGCGCGACCGGCGGAACCTTCGGCGTCACCGGCGCGGCTGGCGCGGGCGGCGAGGTGGCGATGGGCGGCGTCCACGCGGCCGGGGGACTCGCGGCGGGTGTGGACGGCGCCGCCGCCCGCTTGGGGACCTGCGCTGATCCGACGTTGGGCGCAGCGGAGATCGGCATCGTGGGTGCCACCGGCGGCGCTGTGGGCGGCTTGGCGACCTGCGCGGACCCGACGGCGGGCGCAGCCGAGATCGGCATCGTGGGTGGCATCGACGGTGCTGCCGCCGGCGTCGGGACCTGTGCGGAACCCATGGCCGGTGCAGTGGAGATCGGTGCGGTCGGAGCCAGGGGTGGGCTGGAGACCTGTGCCGACCCTATGGCCGGTGCGGTCGAGATCGGGGCGGTCGGAGCCAGGGGCGGACTGGAGACCTGCGCGGATCCCACGGCCGGGGCGGTGGAGATCGGGGCGGTCGGGGTAACGGGCGGGCTGGAGACCTGCGCCGAGCCGACGGCGGGTGTGGCTGAGGTCGGAGCCAGGGGTGGGCTGGAGACCTGGGCGGAGCCAACGGCCGGGGCGGTGGAGATCGGTGCCGTCGGCCTGTCCGGGGTGGGGACGGAGGCGGAGCCCACCGCGGGTGCGGACGGCATCGGCTGTGTCGGGTCGGCGGGCGCGTAGATCACGGGCATCGTCGGTGGGGACGGCGGCTCGCTCGGCGGCGCGGCGACCGGGACCTGGGCCGCGTTCGGCATCTCGGCGCGGGCGCGCGCGCCGAAGGCCTTCATCGGCTCGGTCGGCAGCGGCAGGGTCGGCGGCAGGTCGGGGCGCGGCTGGTCGGGCTGCTCGTCGGTCACATCGGCACCATAGCCGTTGCCCCGTAGCGGTATCGGCGGCGTCCAGCGCTCACCCGTGAACCCGCAGGTGTGCGGCCTGTCGCCACGACCCGCCGGTCACCGGCGTCCCGGGCGGGCGGCCGTGGCGACCGGAACGGGCGTGGCGTCAGGCGGTGGCGTCGGCGGGTTCGGGCACGGGCTCCGGGTCGGGGCCTGCCTCCGTGGCGGCCCGCTGTTCACGCTGGTCCTTGCGGTACAGGTAGACCACGCCGACCAGGGCGCCGACCGCGAAGATCCACCACTGGACGGCGTACCCGAGATTGAGCCAGTCGTTCTCGTGGCCGACCTCGATCGCGGTGAGCCCCTGCGCGCCGGGGGTGCCGGAGTCGGCGAGCACGTACGCGCCGAGCACCGGGTAGGGGAGCTTGTCGCCGATGGCGGGCAGGCTGACCCGGCGGGTCTCCCAGTGGCCGTTGCGCTGGTCGACGGCGCCCGCGCCGGACTCGGTCAAGTGGACCCGGCCGATGACGGTGACCGGCCCGGTCGGGGCGGCGGGGAACGTCGGCGCGACCGTGATGCCGTCGGGGTGCGGCGGCACCCAGCCGCGGTCGACGAGCAGCGCGGAGCCGTCGGCCAGTACCAGCGGGGTCAGGATCTCGTAGCCGACCGTGCCGTCGACGGTGCGGTTGCGGACCAGGATCTCCTGGGTGGCGTCGTACCGCCCGGTCGCGGTGATCCGGGTCCAGGCCTTGTCCTCGCCGGGGCCGGGGGCCGCGCCCTTGCCGGTGGCGGCGGCGAGCACGTCGCCGACCGGCACGGGGGTGACCACCGTGCTGGCGTCGATCCGGTCGTTGATCGCGCTGCGCAGCTCGTAGCGGCTCCACTGCCATCGGCCGAGCAGCACCATGACGAAGGAGGCGAGCAGGGCGACGGCGAAGACGGTCAGCCAGCGGCGGGTCAGGAGGGCGTGCACCCGGGCAGTTTACCCACGCCCTGAGCTGTGAGTTCCGTCACGGCCGATCGGTGGAGCGGTCACTCGGGCGTCCGGCTGGGCCAGCGGGTATGGTGCAGCTTCGGACAGCGGCCGCGCGTCTGTAGAACAGCATGTGATCCGCCGAGGCGGCCGCCCTTACGTCTGGAGTCTGTCGTATGTCTGCCAATCCCGATTCCGGCGTGGCCGGGCTGGGCAACGTCGCCGTACGCCGCTTTCCGACGATGACGGTGCAGACCCCGCGGCTGGACGTGCGGCCGCTGGTGGCGCTGGACGCCGACCCGGTGACGGAGATCTTCGCGGACAAGCAGACGCAGCGCTGGCTGCCGTTCCCGAAGGAGTTCGGGCAGATCGACGGCCGTTCGTGGTGCACGGAGATGGCGGGCGAGCGCCGCGACAGCGGGGCGGGGGACCACTACGGCGTCGTGCGGCGCGAGGACCAGCGGCTGGTCGGCTGCCTGTGGACCAAGCGCACGGACTGGGTCGGCCGGGTCACCGAGATCTCGTACGCGGTCTCCGCCGACGCCCGCGGGCTGGGCATGGCCCCGGAGGCCGTCGACGCGCTGACCCTGGCTCTGGTGCTGGAGCACGGTTTCCAGCGCATCGAGCTGCGGGTGGCCCCGGGCAACACCGCGTCGCGCCGGGTGGCCGAGAAGGCCGGCTTCACCTACGAGGGCCTGCTGCGCAACGCCGGATACGTACACAGTGGCCGGGTGGACCTGGAGGTCTGGTCCATCGTCGCGGCCGATCTGCGCTGACCCGCACAAACGAAAGGGCCACGCCGACCGGCGGGGCCCTTTCGTGGTGTGAGCCGTTCAGTTCTTCTTCTTCTTCATCTTCGGCAGGTTCGCCGGCTTCTTGCCGAGGATCTTGTCCGACGGCGGGTTGAAGTGCTGGACGTCCTTGCCCTTCAACGCGTCCTTCAGGGTGTACGCCACGGTCTCGATCGGCTTCCAGGAGTTGTAGTCGCCGGTGGCGTGGAACGGGTTGTCCGGGTCCGCCATGAACGACGCCGCGGCCAGCTCCTTGGTGAACCCGACGAACCAGGCCGCGCGGGTGTCGTCGGTGGTGCCGGTCTTGCCCGCGACCGGGCGGTCGACCATGCCGTAGACGCCGGGGGCGGTGGACCAGCCGCCGCAGCCGCCCTTGGCCGCGCCGTACCCGGTGACGCAGCGCATCGCGTCGGTGGCGGCGCGGGCCACGTCCTTGCTGACCTCCTGGCGGCAGCGGGGCGTCGCGACGGGGACCTGCTTGCCCTTGACGTCCATCATCGCGGGGGTGCCGTCGGGCTTGACGATGCCGGTGACCGGCAGCGCCTCGCAGTATTTGCCCTCGGCGGCCATGGTGGCGTACGCGTTGGCCATCTCCAGCGGCGTGGTGTCCGCGACGCCGAGGGTGAACGCGCCCCAGGTCTTGGACTTGCCGACCGAGGCCTGCAGCTGGTCGATGTCGGTGCGCCACTTCAGGCCGAGCCGCTCGGCCATCTTGACCGCCTTGTCCGCGCCGACCTTCTGCTCCAGCTGGACGAAGTACGTGTTGACGGACTTGCCGAAGCCCGACCACATGGCGTGGTTGCCGGTCATCGAGCCGCTGGCGTTGGACGGGCACCAGTGGCCGCCGCCGCAGGTGCCGCGCTCGCCCCAGCCGGCGAAGTACTGCGACTTGTACCGGTGCGGGGCGTAGAACCAGGTGTTCATCTTCAGGCCGGCGTCGAGCGCGGCGACCATCGTGAACACCTTGAACGTCGATCCGGCCTGGTAGCCGGGCAGGTTGCCGCCGCCGAGCAGCGGGTTGACCGTGTTCGGGTAGTTGCCCTTGACCTTGCCGTAGCGCTTGGGGTCGGTGTGCGCCCCGTTGCCCGCCTGGTCCAGCGAGTACGTCCGGTTCACCGCCATCGCCTTGACCAGCCCGGTGCCGGGCTGCACGACGACCTCGCCCAGGGCGTACGAGCTGCCGATCGGCTGGCGCTTGGTGACGTGGTCCATCGCGATGTCCTGGACCTTCGGGTCCAGCGAAGTGGTGATCTTGTAGCCGCCGCGGCGCAGGTTGTCCTCACGCTCGCCGGGGTTGGCCCCGAACGCGGGCTGCGCCATCCACCAGTTCTTGAACATGTCGCAGAAGAAGCCCCAGCTGTTGTTCTTCTTGCCCACCGCGATGCAGTCGTTCGGCGGCTCGGTGATCTTCAGCTTGATGGGTTCCTTCTTCGTCGTCTCCGCGACCGCGGGCGTGATGTAGCCCAGCTCGGCCATCCGGTCGATGACGTAGTTGCGCCGCTGGGTCGCCGCCGACTGGTCGCTGCCCGCCGGGTCGTACGCCGTGGGGGCCTTGACCAGGCCCGCCAGGGTGGCCGACTCGGCCAGGGTCAGGTCCTTGGGGAGCTTGGAGAAGAAGATCTGCGCCGCCGCGAACACGCCGTAGGCGCGGTGGCCGAAGTAGGCCACGTTCAGGTAGCGCTCGAGGATGTCGGTCTTCGACATCTCCTTCTCCACCTTGATGGCCAGCCGCGCCTCCCGGATCTTGCGCAGCGGGGTCTGCTCGGTCGCCGCCATGACCTCGCTGGGGGTCTGCGCGCCGTCGCGCAGCGCCATGCGCACGTACTGCATGGTCAGCGTGGACGCGCCCTGGGAGACCTCACCCGCGGTGTGGTTGGCCACGAAGGCGCGCGCGATGCCCTTGGCGTCGACGCCGTTGTGCTCGTAGAAGCGCCCGTCCTCGCTGGCCACGATCGCCTTGCGGATGTTGTCCGACACGTCGGCGATCGGGGAGTACTTGCGATGCTCCTCGTAGAAGTTCGTGAGCAGCGTCTTGCCGTCGGAGGCGTACACGTAGCTGGTCTGCGCCGGGGGCAGGCTCTTGAGCTCCGAGGGCAGCGAGTCGTAGAAGTCGGCGCCGGCCTTCAGCCCCAGCCCGCCCACCGCGGCGAGGGGGTAGGTGACCGCGGCGACGACAACTCCCGCGATCAGGCCCGAGCGCAGGATCGGCCCGAGACGTCCGGTGGCGGAAATTGCACCTTTTAGGAGGCTAAGCGGCATCACCCTACCAAGGTAGGACAAACTACTCAGTAGATGGATTCAAAGCCGTAAAAGACGCGACGTTTTCTACCCCCGAGTCGGCAAGGCGACAGCTGACGTGGTGAGCTGAAGTCGTGACGAGTGAGCTGTTGGGCTTAACGATCGAGGCGGTCCGTCCGCTCGACGCGGCTGCGATGAACCAGGCCCGCGAGCTACAGGCCCGGCTGACCAAGCCCGCCGGTTCGCTCGGCGAGCTGGAGGAGCTGTCGGTGCGCCTGGCCGGGCTGAGCGCGGTCTGCCCGCCACCCCTGCTCGAACCCGCCCAGCTGGCGATCTTCGCCGGCGACCACGGGGTGCATGCCCAGGGTGTCACGCCGTGGCCGCAGGAGGTCACCGCGCAGATGGTCGGCAACTTCCTGGCGGGGGGAGCCGCCGTGAACGCGCTGGCCCGGCAGACCGGCGTCACCGTCACCGTGGTCGACGTCGGCGTCGCCGCCGACCTGCCCCCGGCCGACGGCCTGATCGCGGCCAAGGTCCGCCACGGCACCCGTGACATGACCGTCGAGCCCGCGATGACCCGCGCCGAGGCGCAGGCCGCGCTGGAGGTCGGCATCCAGACAGCGCACGCGATGATCGACGGCGGGGCCCGCGTACTGCTCACGGGTGACATGGGCATCGGCAACACCACCGCGTCGGCGGCACTCATCTCCGCCTTCACGGGGCGTGAGCCGGGCATGGTG
Source organism: Catellatospora methionotrophica (assembly GCF_011297335.1). Classification (GTDB taxonomy): domain Bacteria; phylum Actinomycetota; class Actinomycetes; order Mycobacteriales; family Micromonosporaceae; genus Catellatospora; species Catellatospora methionotrophica. The sequence continues at coordinate 259,171 of NZ_JAAOTJ010000007.1, forward strand.
ACCGGCTACGGCACCGGCATCGACGCCCCCACCCACCTGCGCAAGGTCGAGGTGATCCGCCAGGCCCTCGCCCTGCACGGCCCGACCTGGCACGGCGAGCCCGCGTCCGACCCCGTGGCGGTGCTGGCCGCGCTCGGCGGCCTGGAGCACGCCGGGCTGGTCGGCTTCATCCTGGGCGCGGCGGCACGCCGGGTGCCGGTCGTACTCGACGGCGTGATCGCGGCAGCCGCCGCCCTGACGGCCGTGGCCATCGTGCCCAGCAGCCGGGACGCCATGATCGCGGGACACCAGTCGGTGGAGCCGGGCGCTAGCGTGGCGCTGTCGCAACTCGAACTGAACCCGCTGCTCGACCTCGGCCTCCGGCTGGGCGAGGGCACCGGCGCGGTGCTGGCCTACCCGATCGTGGCGAGCGCCGTACGGGTCCTGCACGAGATGGCGACATTCGACAGCGCCGGCGTCGCCGCGAAAGCCGAGGAGTGAACGACCGCAGGCTGGGCCATGGCGGCTCTGCGAAGGTCGAGGAGTGAGCGGAGCGAGCCCCGCAGGCTGAGCCATGGCGGCTCTGCGAAGGTCGAGGAGTGAGCTCCGCGAGGGGTTCTGTGTCGGCATTACGAAGGACGTGCAGCGACAGTGAGTGACCTCTATCCCCTTGCGCTGCGGCTGGATGGACGACTGGTGCTGGTCGTCGGCGGGGGCGCGGTGGCGACCCGGCGGGTGCCCGCGCTGCTGGCGGCCGGTGCGCGGGTGCGCCTGGTCGCGCCCGAGCTGACGCCCGCGCTGCGCGGGCTGGCCGACGCGGACCGGCTCACCTGGCTGGCGCGGCCGTTCGCCGAGCCCGACCTCGAGGGCGTCTGGCTGGTGCAGGTCGCGGTCGACGACCCCCAGGCCGCGGCGTCGGTCTCGGCAGCCGCGGAGCAGCGCCGCATCTTCTGCGTACGCGCCGACGACCGGCACGCCGCGAGCGCCTGGACCCCGGCGGTGGCCCGCCACGGTGCGGTCACCGTGGCCGTGCTCGCGGGCGGCTCGCCGCGTCGCGCGGTGGCGGTGCGCGACCGCATCGCGAACCTGCTGGCCACCGACGAGGACACCGTGCCGGAGACGGTCAAGGGCACGGTCGCGCTGGTCGGGGGCGGCCCCGGCGATCCGGAGCTGATCACGGTCAAGGGCCGCCGCCTGCTGGCCGCCGCCGACGTGGTGGTCGCCGACCGGCTCGGTCCCGGCCTGCTGCTCGACGAGCTGCGCGCCGACGTGGAACTGGTCGACGTGGCGAAGCTGCCGTATGGCCCCGCCGCGCAGCAGGAGGAGATCAACCGCATCCTGGTCGAACGGGCCAAGGCCGGGCTGTTCGTGGTACGCCTCAAGGGCGGCGACCCGTACGTCTTCGGCCGCGGCGGCGAAGAGGTGCTGGCCTGCGCCGAGGCGGGCGTGCCGGTGACCGTGGTGCCCGGCGTGACCAGCGCGATCTCGGTGCCTGCCGCAGCGGGCATCCCGGTGACGCACCGCCGGGTGGCGCACGAGTTCACCGTGGTCAGCGGGCACATCGGCCCGGACCACCCGGACTCGCTGGTCGACTGGCAGGCGCTGGCCCGGCTGCGCGGCACCCTGGTGATCCTGATGGGCCTGAAGAACCTGCCCGCCATCGTGGCGACCCTGCTGGCCCACGGCCGCGACCCGGCGACCCCGGCCGCGGTCGTCCAGGAGGGCACCACCGACCAGCAGCAGTCCCTGCACGGCACCCTCGCCGACCTCCCCGGCCTGGCCGGGCAGCTGAGCCCGCCCGCGATCGTCGTCGTCGGCGACGTCGTCGACGTCCTGCCCGGTCGGCGAGCCGGGCGCCGTCACGATCCGCGGTAGAGCCGGTCCAAGCCGACCAGTTCGACGTCGCCGCGGGTGGCCGCGGTGCGCCGCAGCTCGGGGGTGAAGCCCGAGCGGGCGAACAGCAGCAGGCGGGGCGCGGGGGTCGCGGCATCGGCGGGGAGCAGTCCGCGCAGATGGTCCAGGCGGGTCAGCTCGTCTACGCCGACGGGGCTCGCGGTCGCCTTGGCCTCGCCGATCGCGATGATGCGGTCGGGTCGGCCGGACCGGGTCTCCCAGACGACGGCGTCCAGCTCGTGACCGGCTCGGTGGTCGCGGCAGGGCAGCTCGGTGGGCAGCGCCCGGCTCGCCAGGCCACCCAGTGTCTGCTCACTGGCGTGCCACAGGCACCACTGGCGGCTCAGATCCTCGAAGTGCGGTCCGTAGATCTTGGAGGCGACGGTGTCGCTGTTTCGCTCCCACACCTGCTCCGCGCGCCCGGTGACCAGCTCGGCCTCGTGCCGGTTGATGATCAGTTGGTACAGCCGCACGACGGGCTCGGTGATCCGGTAGACGGTGCGCTTGCTGCGCACCGCGTCGTCGACGGCCTCGACCAGGCCGATGCCCTGCAGGCCGTTGAGCAGGTGGGCCAGTGCCGAAGCGGGTCGGCCCAACTCGGCCGCTATCTCGGTGCGGCGGACCTTGCCGGCGCTCAGCGCGGTGAGGACCGCGGCGTACGAGGTGGGATCGGCGATCGACGGGTCCTCGCGTAGGAGCAGGCTGCCCTCGCGGAACATCGCCGACGCCGGATTGATGATCCGGCGCTGCACCCAGCGGTCGAAGTCGGCGGCGCTGCGCGGCCCGGCCCCTCCGCTCATCTCCAGGTACGCCGGTGTCCCGCCGACCAGGGCGTTGACCCGGAAGGCGAGCTCGGGATCGGTGAGCCCCCAGAAGGCGGCCGCCTCGCGGTAGCCGAACGGCTTTACCACCAGTTCCAGCACCGCCCGCCCGCGTAGTGGCGCGCCCGCGCCGAGCAGGGTGGACATCGTCGTCAGCGCGCTGCCGCAGAGGATGAGCCGGGTGCGGGTGTCCTGCTTGGCCTCGCCGAGCGGACTCAGGGCCTGCTGCAGGTAGGAGGGCAGGGCGGGAGTCGTCGCGACGAGATAGGGGAACTCGTCGATGATGACGGGAAGCTGCCGCTCGCGGCCGAGCCGGATCAGCTCGGTCAGGGCGTCGCGCCAGTCGGCGAGGGCCAGCGGCGAGCCGAGCCCGCGGTGCTCGGCGAGCGCCCGGCCGATGTCGGCCAGGTTCTGGCTCTCGGTCTGCTGGGTCGCGCCGAAGAAGAAGCCGCCGGTCTGCTGGGCGAGCAGTTCGAGCATGAGCGCGTCTTGCCCTGGCGCCGGCGCCCGTAGACGAGTCCGAGCGTCGCGCCCGGTGTCGGCGCGGAGACGAAGTCTGTCAGCTCGTCCCATTCGACGGCGCGACCGTGTAACCGCTCGGGTTTCAGTGCATCCACCACACTATGGTAGCCACAACTATGATAGTTGTGGCTACCATTGCAGACGGACTTAGGAAGGGCGCCTTCTACAGCGCTATGCGCTGTAGAAGGCGCCCTTCCTTTGTTCAGCGGCCGAGGAGCTGGGCGCAGCGGATCAGGCCGAGGTGGCTGTAGGCCTGGGGGTGGTTGCCGAGGCCGCGTTCGAGGTCCGGGTCGTACTGCTCGGGGAGCAGGCCGGTCGGGCCGGCGGTGGCCAGCATCTGGTCGAACAGTTCCTCGGCGTCGGCGCGGCGGCCGGTACGCAGGTAGGCCTCGATCAGCCACGCCGTGCAGATGTGGAAGCCGCCCTCCTTGCCGGGCATGCCGTCGTCCCACTTGTACCGGTAGACGACCGGTCCCGAGCGGAGTTCGGCCTCGACCGCGAGCACCGTGTCCAGGAAGCGCGGGTCGTCGTCGGCCAGCAGGCCGGACAGGCCGATCCACAGGCTCGAGGCGTCCATCTCGGGGAAGCCGTAGGCGACCGTGTACGCCTTGGTGCCCTCGTGCCAGCCCTGGTGCAGGACGTTCTCGGCGATCCGGTCCCGCAGCTCGACCCACTCGGGCCGCTCCTCGGTGGTGTGCCGCTCCAGCACCTGCAGCGCCCGGTCCACCGTCATCCAGGACATGACCTTGGAGTACACGTGGTGGCGCGGAGCCAGCCGGGCCTCCCAGATGCCGTGGTCGGGCTCGTGCCAGCGCTGGGCGCAGGCCTGCACCATGGCCTCCATGACCCGCCACTCCTCGTGCCGGATCTTGCCGCGCTTGTCCGCGACCGCCATCAGCACGTCCGCGACCGGCCCGAACACGTCGAGCTGGAGCTGCTTGTTGGCGGCGTTGCCGACGCGCACCGGCCGGGAGCCGGCGTAGCCGGGCAGGCTCTCGATCACGGCCTCCGGGCCGAGCTCGTAGCCGTCCACGGTGTAGAGCGGGTGCAGCCGCTCCGGGTGCCCGCCGGTGCGGTCGACGACCCCGTCGACCCAGCGCAGGAACGCCTCGGCCTCGGTCAGCGAGCCCAGTTCGACGAGCGCCTTGACGGTCATCGCGCCGTCGCGCAGCCAGACGAAGCGGTAGTCCCAGTTGCGGATGCCGCCCAGCGTCTCCGGCAGCGAGGTGGTCGCCGCGGCGATGACGCCGCCGCCCTCGAAGTGGCACAGGCCGCGCAGCGTGAGCGCGCTGCGCATGACCACCTCCTTCTCGACCGAGGGCAGCTCCAGGGAGTTGGCCCACTCCCGCCACGGCTGCTCGACCAGTTCCAGCCGCTGCGCCGCGGTCAGCGGGTGCGCGGTCAGGTTGTGGCTGCGCATGCGCATCTCGAGCAGCGCCTCGCCGTTCATCTTCGACAGGTCGATGACCGCGCGGGCGGTGTCGTGCCCGCCGTCGTCGACGACGTCCCATTCCACGCCGGGGGAGTACAGGCACAGGTGCTCGCTGGTGCCGAGCACGAGCAGCCCGTCGGTGAGCGGCTGGAGCTGCACCGGCACCTGCCCGAACTCGGGCCGGGGGGCGTACTCGACGCGGACCACGGTGTTGCCGGTGAGGCGGCGCATCAGGCTGTCGCCTTCGAGCCAGTCCGTCACGGTGAGGCCGGACCAGCGGGTCTCCACGGTCATCGTGCCGGGGCGGTAGCGCTGGCCCAGCGGGTGCCCGCCACGCTGCGGGGCGATCGTGAAGTGGCCGGCGGGCGCGCCGCCGAGCAGGTCGGCGAAGATCGCCGCACTGTCCGGCCGCGGGTGGCACAGCCAGCTGACCCGGGCGTCGGGGCTGATCAGCGCGACGGTGCGGCCGTCGGCGAGCATCGAGTGCCGCTCGATGGGCACCGCCCGCTCGCCGAACAGCCAGTGCCGCCGGGTGTCCAGCAGCAGCGCCAGGATGCGTACCGCCTGCAGCGGGTCGTGCACCCGGAAGTTCGCGGCGGTCTCGCCCGCGCCGACCTTGACGCCGATGTCCTTGCCCGACAGCTGCCGGAAGGCGTTCTCGTCGGTGACGTCGTCGCCCATGAACAGCACCGCGCCCGCGGACACCTGACGGCGCAGTTCGTCGATCGCGGTGCCCTTGTGCGAGGCCAGCACCGACAGCTCGACGACCTCCTTGCCCTCGGTGGTGTGCACGCCGGGCCAGGAGGCCGGGCCGCACCGGACGGCGTCGGCCACCGCGGTGGCCACCGCCCGGGAGGCGGTACGCAGGTGCACGGCGACGCTGGCGGGTTTGTTCTCCAGGCGTACGCCAGGATGCTCGGCGGCTATCCGCTCCAGCTCGGTCTGCAGCCTGCTGCGCAGGTCGACCAGGTCGGAGGCGAGTCGCTGGACGAAGCCGATGTCGAACTCGGAGCCGTGGCTGCCGACGAGATGCACCTCGCTGGGCAGCCGGGACAGCGCCGCCAGGTCGCGCAGCGCCCGCCCGGAGACCACCGCGACGGTGGTCTGCGGCAGCGTGGCCAGCGAGCGCAGCGCCGCGACCGCTTCCGGGATCGGCGCGGCTGCGGACGGGTCCTCCACGATCGGCGCCAGGGTGCCGTCGTAGTCGCACGCGACGAGCAGGTGCGGCACGCGGGCCAGCTGCGCGAGCGCCGAACGCAGTGCGGGGTCGAAGCCGTCGCGGTCGAGATCGACGGTCATGCCCAGGGTCATGGTATTGCTCCCAGTTCGGTCAGGAAGTCTGACGCCCAGCGCGCCACGTCGTGACGCCGCAGGTGCCGCTGCATCACGCTCATCCGGCGCCGGGCCTCGTGCTCGTCGACGGTGACCGCGCGCATGAGTGCGTCCTTGACCGCGTCCAGATCGTGGGGGTTGCACAGGAACGCCTGACGCAGCTCTCCGGCCGCGCCCGCGAACTCGCTCAACACGAGTGCGCCACCATGCTCCAAGCGTGCCGCCACGTACTCCTTGGCCACCAGGTTCATACCGTCCCGCAACGGGGTCACCATCATGACGTCGGCCGCGCAGTAGAGCGCGGCCAACTCACTGCGACTGTACGACTGGTGCAGGTAATGCACCGCAGGCACGCCGACGCGGCCGAAATCCCCGTTGATCCGGCCGACCTCGCGCTCGACCTTGATGCGCAGTGCCTGGTAGTGCTCGACCCGTTCCCGGCTCGGCGTCGCTACCTGCACCATCACCGATTCCGGCACGGAAAGGCGGCCCGCGGCCAGCAGTTCGCGATATGCCTTAAGGCGGTGTTCGATGCCCTTGGTGTAGTCGAGTCGGTCCACACCCAGGATGACCGTTTTGGGGTCTCCGAGCTCGGCACGGATCTGCACGGCCCGTTCCCGGACAAGTGGGTTGTCCGCGAGACGCTGCATCTCGCCCACGTCGATCGAGATCGGGAACGCGTCCGCCTTGACCTGGCGGCCCTCGTACTCGATCACGTTGCCGTGGTACGGCGTGCCGAGCAGGTGCCGGGCCAGCCGGATGAAGTTCTGCGCGGCCAGCCGCTGCTGGAAGCCGACCAGGTCGGCCCCGAGCAGTCCGCGCAGCACCTCGGCGCGCTGCGGCAGCTGCATGAACAGCTCGATCGGCGGGAACGGGATGTGCAGGAAGAAGCCGATCTTGAGGTCGGGGCGCAGTTCCCGCAGCATCGCGGGCACCAGTTGGAGCTGGTAGTCCTGCACCCAGACCGTGGCGCCCTCGGCGGCCACCTCCGCCGCCGCCTCCGCGTAGCGCCGGTTGACCACCCGGTAGGCCTCCCGCCAGCGGCGGCGGAAGACGGGCGGCTCGACGTTGTCGTGGTAGAGCGGCCAGATGGTGGCGTTGGACTGGCCCTCGTAGTAACGCTCAAGATCTTCTTCGGAGAGCGGCACCGGCCGCAGGTTGATGCCGTCCAGCTCGAACGGGTCCGGGGCGTCGCCGGGCGAGCCCGACCAGCCGATCCACGTGCCGTGGCGCTCGACGAGCACCGGGTGCAGGGCGGTCACCAGACCGCCGGGGCTGCGCCGCCAGCGGCGGCGTGAATCACCGGAGCCGGTCACGCGGCCGCCCGGGGTGTCCGTGGTCACTTCGTCCACGGGCAGCCGGTTGGCGACGACGACGAACGGGCTGCGATCGACCATCGCTGCCTCTCCTCCGATCGGTGGATCGTGGGCCATCCTCTGAGACTACTGAAGTCCCCGGAAAGGTGGATCAACGGCGCGGCACGCGTAGGCGATACGTGTAGATCATCCCAGCGGGGCGCTTTGATCACAACCCGATGCGCGATGCCCACGCCGTACCCGGCCAAACCCGGCGTCCGGATCGGCGCACGTTGCGGGCGGGGCGAGCGGACTCACGCGGCCCCATGTCCCGGGTCGCGGGGCCACCTGGGAGTATTGAGGCGAAGACTGTCTGAAGGGGGTTGGCCCGACCGTGGCCCAGTACATATACACGCTCGAGAAGGCACGCAAGGCGCACGGCGACAAGGTTGTGCTCGACAACGTCACGCTCAGCTTCCTGCCGGGTGCCAAGATCGGCGTGGTCGGCCCGAACGGCGCGGGTAAGTCGAGCCTTTTGCGGATCATGTCCGGCCAGGACATCCCCAGCAACGGCGAGGCCCGGCTCATGCCCGGCTACACCGTCGGCATGGTGGCTCAGGAGCCCCGGCTGGACGAGTCGCTGACCGTGCTGCAGAACATCGAACTCGCCGTCGCCGACACCAAGGCCAAGCTCGCGCGGTTCAACGAGATCGCCGAGCTGATGGCGACCGACTACTCCGACGAGCTCATGGACGAGATGGGCCAGCTCCAGGAGCAGCTCGACCACAGTGACGCGTGGGACCTCGACTCCAAGCTCGAGCAGGCCATGGACGCGCTGCGGTGCCCGGAGCCCGACCTGCCGGTCGGCCCGCTGTCCGGTGGCGAGAAGCGCCGCGTGGCGCTGTGCAAGGTGCTGCTGGAGCAGCCCGACCTGCTGCTGCTCGACGAGCCCACCAACCACCTGGACGCCGAGAGCGTGCTCTGGCTGGAGCAGCACCTGGCGAAGTACCCCGGCACGGTGATCGCGATCACCCACGACCGGTACTTCCTGGACAACGTGGCCCAGTGGATCCTGGAGCTCGACCGCGGGCGCGCCTACCCGTACGAGGGCAACTACTCCACCTACCTGGAGAAGAAGGCCGCGCGTCTGTCGGTCGAGGGCCGCAAGGACGCCAAGATGCGCAAGCGGCTGTCCGAGGAGCTGGAGTGGGTGCGCTCCAACGCCAAGGCGCGCCAGACCAAGTCCCGGGCCCGTCTGGACCGGTACGAGGAGATGGCGTCCGAGGCGGAGAAGACCCGCAAGCTTGACTTCGAGGAGATCCAGATCCCGCCGGGCCCGCGCCTGGGCAGCACCGTGATCGAGGCCAAGGACCTGGTCAAGGGCTTCGGCGACCGGGTGCTGATCGAGAACCTGTCGTTCTCGCTGCCGCGCAACGGCATCGTCGGCATCATCGGCCCCAACGGCGTCGGCAAGACCACCCTGTTCAAGACCATCGTCGGCCTGGAGCAGCCGGACAAGGGCGCGGTCCGGGTCGGCGAGACGGTCACGCTGTCCTACGTCGACCAGAACCGGGCCGGTCTGGACAGCTCGCAGACCGTCTGGGAGGTCGTCTCCGACGGCCTGGACTACCTGATGGTCGGCAAGGTCGAGATGCCGTCGCGGGCGTACGTGGCCGCGTTCGGGTTCAAGGGCCCGGACCAGCAGAAGCCGGTCAACGTGCTGTCCGGTGGTGAGCGCAACCGCCTCAACCTGGCGCTGACGCTCAAGATCGGCGGCAACGTGCTGCTGCTCGACGAGCCGACCAACGACCTGGACGTGGAGACGCTGTCCAGCCTCGAGAACGCGCTGCTGGAGTTCCCCGGCTGCGCCGTGGTCATCTCCCACGACCGGATGTTCCTCGACCGCGTGTCGACCCACATCCTGGCGTGGGAGGGCACCGACGAGAACGAGTCGAAGTGGTTCTGGTTCGAGGGCAACTTCGAGGCGTACGAGAAGAACAAGGTCGAACGCCTGGGCGTCGAGGCCGCTCGCCCGCACCGGGTCACCCACCGCAGGCTGACGCGCGACTGATCCGGGTCTGACGATCCACCGGCCTGCCGGTCGCTCCCGCGACCGGCAGGCCGAACGATCAAGGCGAGTGGGAGAACCATGAGATTCACCTACCACTGCGCGCTGCGGTGGTCTGATCTTGACGCGTACGGGCACGTCAACAACGCGCGCTTCCTCACCCTGTACGAGGAGGCCCGGGTCGCGATGATGTTCGTCGGCGCGCGCGAGGCCGGGGTGACCTCCTTCGAGGAGGGCATCGTGGTGTCCCGGCACGAGGTGGACTACCTGCGCCCGGTCGACTACGGCGACCCGGTGCGCATCGAGCTGTGGATCGAGGACCTGAAGCCGTCCCGGTTCACCGTCTGCTACGAGCTGTTCGACGGTGACCTGCTGGCCAGCCGGGCCCGCTCCGTGCTGGTGCCGTACGACCTGGAGCGGCAGCGGCCGCGCCGGATGAGCGAGGCCGAGCAGAGTTTCCTGAAGCCGTGGCTGTCGACCTGAGCGACCGCGCCGACGCGGCGGTGTTCCTGCGGCGGCTGCTGCGGCTGGATCCGGCGACGCTGGTGCGGCTGTGTCCCGCCGGGCCGGGCCGGGTGGCGCTGTGGGCGTCGCTGCCGTGGGGCGTGCTGGTCAGCCGCACCGTCGCCGGCAGCGTGGACCGCGACCGGGTGACGGCGGCCTCGGCGCTGCTGGAGGGCGTCGCGGAGCCGCCGGTGCTGGACGACCGGTGGCGCGGCGCGCTGCCCCCGGCCGCGTCCAGGACGCTGGAACGGCTGCCCGCCGCAGTGGTCAGCGGGGTGGCCGCGGCGGCCGCACAGGCGCTGCGCGAGGTCGGGTCCACCGGGCTCAAGGGCCGTGCCGTCGGGCAGCGGGTGCTGCGCGACGCGCTGCTCGACCATGTCGCGATCAACGGTGTGTCCGATGTGGACGGCGTGGCGTACGCCGTTCCGCAGCGGCTCGTGCAAGGGTTGGTGCGGATGGGCTTCCTCGGTGTCGAAGAGGTGGCGGTCGTCACGGCGGGAACGTGGACGGGACTCGCGGCTTCCTATGGCACAGCCTGGTTCCGGACACCCGTGTTGTCCGTACGGCCGATTGTCACTCGGACGATCGGCTGATCGCACATCGTCTATTCAGCCTGGGACCTTCGGTAAGGGGATGACGAAAGACGGCTGTCCGGGTAGCCTCCTCGCCGGGGATGGAACTGAGGGTAGGCAAGCAATCTCCCTCAGCATTGATCTGTCGGCTTCAGGCTACGGTCGGACAGGAGCATGGGCATGGCGTGGTTTTCGTGGCAACGCTTGCGGGTGGGTCAGTCAACGACGGGGGAGGCGCGACCGCGAACGGTTCCGCAGCAGCGCAGCCTCTTCGAGGTGCCGGACGATCTGTCCATGATGGACAGCCTGCCGCCGGCGCCGACGACCCTGGCGCCGGCTGAGACACCCCAGGTCAACCTGCGCCGCATCGCCGCCACCCTGGACCTGCTCGACATCCGCTACCTCTCCGACGGCGAGGAGAGCCTGCTGGCGCTCTGGGAGCGGCACGCCCTGCTGTTCGCGGTCGAGGGGCCGGACGACGAGATCCTGGTGATCCGGGCCCGCCCGCACGCCACCGTGCCGCCGGAGCTGGCCGACCTGGCCTACCGCGCGGTCAACGAGTGGAACCACACCCGCCGCTTCGCCAAGGCGTACGTGGGCGACCCCACCGAGCGCGGCCAGCTGCCGATCTACGCCGAGTGGCAGGTGCCCCTGCGGTCCGGCGTGCACGACGCGCTGCTGATGGAACTGCTCGACTGCGCCGCCTCGGTCTCCACCACGTTCGTGGACTGGATGCACAGCGACGGCGGCCTGCTGCTCTGACGACGTCACTCCGCCGCCGCAGGGCCCTCTGACGGCGACAGCCGCCTGCCCGGGTCTCGTACACCCGGGCAGGCGGCTGTTCCGCGTTCTGGAGCCGCGTCAGTCCGTGCGGGGGAACAGGCCGATCCGGCCGTGGTACTCCCGGCCGAGCTCGTCGGTGTCCGAGCCCACCAGCAGCCCCTGCGGCGTGATGGCGAACGCGCGCACGCCCACGCCGCGGCTGCGGGTCGGGTTCCACGGCAGGGCCATCCCGGTGACCGGGTTGATCGCGGCCACCCCGGGGCGGTCCACGGCGCCCGGTCCGGCGGACTCCATGCCGTAGGGGTTGTTCAGCCAGCGCTGGTGCCCGCCGACGTAGACCGCCCCGCCGACGATCTCCACGGCGTACAGCGAGTCGCCGCCGGTGTGGTTGACCCAGGTGGGGCGGACCTTGCCGGTGGCGTACGTCTCGAAGCGCGCCGCGGTGTCGCAGTTGATCTCGACGCCGCTGAGCCGCCCCGTGGTGACGACGACGAAGTACTCGCCGTCGGGGGAGAAGTCCGCCGCCCGCATGTACGTGTCGAAGCCCTCCCGGCACAGCGGCACGTAGGCGTCGGTCCACCAGTTGGCGGCCTTGCTCGGGTTGCCGGTCAGGTCGAACATGGCGGCCTGCACCCGGCGCGACGAGCCGACCCGGGTGAACGCGCCGATCGCCAGCAGCCGGTCGCCGGACGGTGAGATCGCGATGTCCTCGACCTTCACCCGGCCGATCTCCGGGGCGTCCAGGCGGGCGTCGAACGATGCGTCCACCGCGCCGGTGATCGGGTCGATCCGGGCCAGCCCGCGCCGCTCCACCCTGTTGACCGCGGTGAACGAGCCGCCGAGATACAGCCACGGGCCGGCCACGGACAGGCCGCGCACGTCACCCCAGTTGATCGAGGCGTCGAAGCCCTCGACCTGCTCGCCGGTGGCCAGGTCGAGCCGGGCCAGCCCGCGCTGGTCCTCGTCGTCGATCTGCTCGAACGAGCCGCCGACGAACACCGAGTTGGCCGGGCCGGGGGTCAGCGAGTACACCATGCCGTCGACCGACGGCGCGAAGTCGAGCACCGCGCCGCTACGCAGGTCGAAGGCGAACAGGTGCTCGCGCTCGTACTCCTGGGTGCCGACGTTGTCGCTGACCCTGGTGAAGTCGCCGCCGACGACGACGGTCTGGCCGACCACGGCCAGCGCGTGCACCTCACCGTCGAGGATGTGCGGCGTCCAGTCGGCGGGATTCTCGCTGACGGTGCGCACGTCGCGCGGTTTCAGGTTCTCGGCCGGGGCCTGGGGCTGGGCGGCCCACACGGCGGTGGGCAGGGCCATCGCGGCCATGGCGGCCAGCGATACCACGCGTCGGCGCATCAGGACGTCTCCTCGCAAATCCGGGCATATCTCCCTGGGTTAACGAGGCGAGCGAAAGGAAGGGCACCCTTCTGGACGGGTTAGTCGAGAAGGGTGGCTTGGGTCACTGCGAGGATCGGCGCTTCGCGCCGAGCTGATCTCTGGCTCCGCATTAACCATGCTCTACCTATGCTTCATGGTCAATGCTCCGCATTGACCATGAAGAACGCCGCCCGCTCCAGATAGTCCCAGAGCATCTTGTCCAGCTCCGGGCTGAGTTCGAGCACGTCAACGGCGTGGCGCATGTGGTGCAGCCAGGCGTCGCGCTCCTTCTCGCCGATGACGAACGGGGCGTGCCGCATCCGCAGGCGCGGGTGCCCGCGCTCCTGGGAGTAGGTGTTCGGGCCGCCCCAGTACTGGATCAGGAAGAGGCGCAGCCGCTCGTTGGCGGGGCCGAGGTCTTCCTCGGGATACATCGGGCGCATCACCGGATCGGTCGCGACACCGGCGTAGAACTCGTCCACGAGCAGCCGGAAGGCGTCCTCGCCGCCGAGCAGCTCGAAGTAGTTCGGGGTCGGCAGGGCCGTCGACGCGGGGGGCTGGTCACTCACCAGCCCTAGGCTACCCGGCGACCGGAGCCTCATTGAGCCGCCGGGCGCGCTCGATGGCGGCGGTGAAGCGCTCGTGCGGCGGCCACGCGCTGAGCGCCACCAGCACCAGCACCACCCCGGCCACGCTCCACAGGCCGATGACCTGGTGCAGCGGCCAGTGGTTGGCCAGCACGCCGGTGAACAGCACCGCGGCGCCCTGCATCACCTGCACGCCGCCCTGCATCACGCCGAAGGCACGCGCCCGGTAGACGTTCGGCAGGGCCTGCACGAACAGTGCGTTTATGGTCGGCAGCATGCCGGCCAGGCAGAAGCCGCAGGCCGCCGCCATCAGGCACACGGCGATCAGGGACGGGTCGAGCAGCGCGGGCACCAGCATGATCGGGGTGAGCAGGGCCAGTGGCCGGATCAGCGACCGGCGCATGGCCGGGGCCATGAACCGGCCGACCACGATGCCGCCCAGCACGTAACCCGCCGGGTTGGCGAGCATGATCATTCCTTGCGCGAAGCCGCGCTCGGAGTCCCCGTCCAGGGACAGGTGATGGGCCCAGACGGCGGCCAGGCCCTCGGGCACGATCGCGAACAGCGTCACGCTGAACACCAGCACGGCGATGGCGCGCAGGGCCGGGATGCCGAAGACCACCCGGAAGCCCTCGGCGGTCTCCTGGATCAGGTTGCGGCGCGCGTTCGGGTTGCCGACCGCCGGCCGGTGCTTCACCACGAAGGTCAGCAGCAGCGCCGAGACGGCGAAGGTGGCGGCGTCGAGCAGCAGCGACATCCGCGGGTTCATGGCGGCCAGCAGGCCACCGGCGAGATAGCCGCCGATCTGCGCGGCCTGGCCCGCGCTGAGGTTCAGCGAGATGCCCACCACCAGGCGGTCGCCGGTGAGGATGGCCGGGTACAGCGCGGAGCGGGCGGCCTCGTAGGGCGGGTTGCCCAGGGCGGTGAGGAACAGCAGGCCGATCAGGACCGGGATCGGCAGGTTCGGCACGGCGACCAGCGCGATGAGCCCCATCCGGGCCAGATCACTGATGATCATCACCGTGCGGTACGGATACCGTTCGGCGACCGCGGCCAGCATCGGGCCCAGCAGCACCCACGGCGCGAAACTGATCGCGAAGGTGGCCGCGGCCATGCCGGCCGAGCCCGTCTGCTCGTACACCAGCGTGGTGACCGCGGCCTTGGCCAGGTAGTCGCCGATCCAGGACAGCACACTCGCGCCGAGCATGCCCCGGTACTCGCGGATGGCGAGCACCTCACCGAAGGTCGCGCGGTGCTCGGGTATCGAGCCGGGCGTTTCGTTCGGCGGGGGCGTGTTGGTGCGAGCGGGGTGGTGCACCACCGGATGGTCCTCCATCGATCACGACATTGGTATCGAGGACCGCCATCCTGTCGCAGAGTCACGCCGAATGACCGCCCCAGAAGGGATGTCGTCGGTTGATTCTGCCCGATCGGTGGATAAAGCGCTAGCCTCTACGGCTGATGCCACCGTAGCCGGTCAGGGGGCGGTCGGCTCGTCGGCGGGCACCGCGGTCCGCATTGCCCGAGCGGCCTGCATCTGGGCGGCGATGCCCGATGCCTCCAGCGCCTCGGTGAGCCGCCGCCGCATCTCCCGCTGCAGGTCCCACTGCCGGTCGGCGGAGGTCTTGCAGACGGTGCGGATGACCGCGCCGTCGACGCTGATGTTCTCCACGCCCAGCACCTGCGGCGGCTCCACGAAGTCGGCGGACCACTCGGGGTCGTTGGCGAAGGCGTCGACCGCCTGGCGCAGCACCGCCGTGGCATCCTCCACGCCGACGAAGCCGATCGGCACGTCGATCATGACGGTGGCCCAGCCCTGGCTCTTGTTGCCGATGCGGATGATCTCGCCGTTGCGCACGTACCAGATGACGCCGCGGCCGTCGCGGATGGTGACGGTGCGCAGCCCGACCGACTCGACCACGCCGACCGCCTCGCCGGTGTCGATCACGTCGCCCACCCCGTACTGGTCCTCCAGCAGCATGAACAGGCCCGCTATCAGGTCCTTGACCAGCGACTGCGCGCCGAAGCCGAGGGCCACGCCGACGATGCCGAGGCTGGCGATGAGCGGCCCGACGTTCACGTCGAACTCGCTGAGCACGATCAGGAAGGCGACCGAGAACACGCCGACGGTGACCATGCTCTTGAGCACCGACCCGATGGCCTCCGCGCGCTGGCGGCGGCGCTCGGGGAACATGCTCCCCGAGTTCAGCACCGCGACCGGCACCCGGATCGGCCGCAGCATGGTCGGCACCTTGCCCTGGGCGGTACGTGCCACGATCTTGTTGATCGTGTGGTTCAGCAGCGAGCGGGCGATCAGCGCGACGACAATGATGACGATGATGCGGATCGGTTTGATCAGCAGGTAGTAGCCGCCGTCGGCCAGCCATGCCGAATCGGTGACGTTGTACAGCCACTGGCAGATCTGGTCGGTGTCGGTGCACGGCGTGGCCGGGTCGGGGGCGAGAAGGCTCAACGGCATGGCTAACTAGCTACCTCATCGGTCGGTCGGCGGATCGGGCGGCCTCTGGGGGATATTCCTCGCATATGCCAATGACCAGGGCAAAGCGCGGTTGAGAATTCATGAGACCGCCGCAAATTGTAGGTGCAATCACCAGATCAATCGGGGACGATGGTCACAATGACGCGATGACGTGACTGTGCCGCCGGAGGGTGAGACCGATGCCTGACATACGACCCACAGCCGCCTCCGCCGCGTTGCTCCTCAACGCGACCTATGAACCGCTGTGTGTCGTGTCCGTGCGCCGGGCCGCCATTCTCATTCTCTCCGGCAAGGCCGTCTGTGTCGCCGACGGGGACGGGATGCTGCACAGCTCCCGCGCCCGGGTGCCCGTTCCGCTGGTCGCCAAGCTCACCCGCTACGTCCGGGTGCCGTACCGCACCCAGGTCGGCCTGTCCCGGCGCGCGATCTTCGCCCGCGACGGCGGGCGCTGCGTCTACTGCCAGGGCCCGGCCGAGACGATCGACCACGTGCACCCCCGCTCCAAGGGCGGCCCGCACGCCTGGGAGAACGTGGTGGCCGCCTGTGCGCGCTGCAACCACCACAAGGGTGACAAGACGCTGGCCGACCTCGGCTGGCGTCTTCCCGTCAAGCCCACGGTGCCGCACGGCGCGATCTGGCGCGTGCTCGGCCACCGCACCCCGGACCCGCGCTGGGCACAGTGGCTGGAGACGGTCTGAGGCTCAGGCCTTGTGCGCGCTGACCAGGCTCGCGAACACCACGATGTTGTCGGCGTAGCCCAGCTCGCCGCCCACCCAGCGGCCCCCGCAGGTGATCAGCCGTAACGCGGGCCGGGTGAAGTCGTGGTAGATCCGGTCCACGGGCAGGCTCTGCTTGCTGAACCGCTCGACCGTGTTGACCTCGAACACGGTGACCCTGTTGTCCCGGCGCGTGATCTCGATCTTCGCGCCGGGCTTCAGCTCGTTCAGCCGGTGGAAGACGCCGGGTTTGTCCTTGGTGTCCACGTGCCCGACGACGATCGCGGGCCCGTACTGGCCGGGGGACGGCCCGTCGTCGAACCAGCCCGCCTCGTTGCGCAGCAGCAGCGACGGCGTGTCGATCGCGCCCCGTTCGTCCAGGCCCACCCCGTGGATGTACGCCTTGACCTTGATCGCCGGGATCTGGATCCGCAGCGGGCGGCTCGGGCCGAGCACCGGGAACTCGCCCGGCGGGGCCTTGCCGGGCCCCCGGAACAGCTCGGCGAACGAGAACCCGTTGGCCTTGCCCACCCCGATCCCGACACTGAACAGCCCGGCCAGCAGCAGCATGACGGCCAGCGGGCCGCGCAGACGGCGCAGCACGGCGTCAGGCGGGGGTCAGCGGGTTGCGCCCGCGACGGCGCGACAGCAGCAGCACGCCCAGGCCCAGGCCCATCGCCGCGGCACCCGCGCCGATCAGTGTCGCGCCGCCGTCCCCGGCCAGCGCGCCGCCGCCGGTGTTCGGGCCGTGGCTCGGGCTGTCGTGGTTGACCACCCACAGCGTGGTGGTGGCGGTCTGCCGGCTGGGACAGGTCAGCTTCACGTTGTAGCCGCCGGCCTTCTTGTTCTCGGGGACCGTCGCCGCCGCGATCAGGTACACGTTCACGGGCTCGACGGTCACCGTGCCGAACGCGTCAGAGTGCACCTTCGCGTTGTTCAGCGCGTCGCCGCAGCTGGCCCGGATGGCCACCTGGAACCCGGCCTGGATCGTGCTCGGATTGACCTCGACGAACACACCCTCGGCGTACGCGGGCGCGGGAGCGGTGAGCGCCGCCACGACCAGCGCCACGGCACCGGCCGCCACCCGAAGAGCAGACCGCATGTTTCCCCCAAATCGGTGATCAACGCCCGATCAAGACCGGGCTGTCCCAAATCCTCCCATCAAACCCGCCTGCCGGACACCCCGAAACATGAAAAAAAGGCCCGAAACGGACGCTCCGTCGCCCTTTGCGACCGGCGATGATCGCTGTTTCGTGCCGGAAACTGCGGTCCCACCTGAGGTTTTGACAAGAAACGACGATCTTCGGGGCGGAGCGGGGCGGGGGCGGCGTCGGATCGGGATTAGAGGGGGGCTATGGGGTATGTCAGGGGGGAGTGAGAGGGCGCCAGGAGAGGGGGGTGGAGAGGATCAGGGTGCTGGAGGGGCGCCCGTGGGGGGCGAGGCGGTCGATAAGGGATTCGAAGGCGTCCATGGAGGTGGCGGCGACCTTGAGGACGCTGCAGGCGTCGCCGGTGATGCGGTGGATCTCCAGTACCTCGGGCCACTCCGGCACGCTCGGGTCGCGCAGTACGCAGTTCGGGCCGTAGCAGGACATCTGGATCAGCGCTACGACCGGGCGACCGGCGGCGGTCAGGTCGACGTGGGCCCGGTAGCCGACGATCACGCCGGAGTCCTCCAGGCGGCGTACCCGCTCGGCGACCGCCGGTGGGGACAGGTGCACCCTCCGGGACAGCTCGCTGAAGGACAGCCGGGCGTCCTCCTGCAGTTCGCGCAGCAGCGCCCAATCCATGTCGTCCACTAGCGCTTTCCCTTCATAAACCAAACGCCCCGACCCCAGTATGAACGTTAAGCGGATCGCCCCGAGTGCCGTTGATTCGGCATTCCGTCCGAGGCCCTTCCGGAGACATCATGACGTTGACCAGAGCACCTGGAGGAACGCGTGACCGCTCCATCGACGACCACCGCAGCCGTACGCCCGGTGACCGCGGCCGAGCGTGCCGAGCGCGCCGAAGCCAACGGCGGCGAGCCGACCCTGGAGTTCGCCCAGCGCACGCCGTATGACGCGTACGTGCACGCGAGCACGCTGCACACGCTGCAGCAGACGCTGAGCAAGGACCCGGGCGAGATGTCCTTCCTCATGATCAGCCAGGTGATGGAACTGTACTTCGGCCTGGTGCGCTTCGAGCTGCGCGAGACCCAGCGCCTGCTGGCCGATGACGACGTCTACGGCGCGCTCGCCCCGCTGCGGCGTACGGCGCTGCACCTGGACGGGCTGAACGCGGCCTGGCAGACGCTGCACTGGATGACCCCGGCCGACTTCAACCGGTTCCGCAACCTGCTCGGGGAGGGCTCGGGCTTCCAGTCGGCGATGTACCGGCACCTGGAGTTCCTGCTCGGGCTGAAGACCGCGTCGCTGGTCCGGCCGTTCCAGCGCCAGGACGAGGTGTACCACGACCTGCTGGCGACGCTGCACGGCACGAGTGTGTGGGACGACGTGATCGCCCTGCTCGCCCGCCGGGGCTTCGACATCCCCGCCGACCTGCTGTCGCGTGACTTCGCGACCGAGCACGAGGCGCACCCGGCCGTCGAGGCGGCATGGGTGCGCATCTACGGTGACGAGAGCCCGGACAACCACCTGCGCCTGCTCGGCGAGGCGCTGACCGAGGTCGCCGAGCGCTTCGACGACTGGCGCTACAAGCACCTCAAGGCCGTTGCGCGCACGATGGGCGCGAAGGTCGGCAGCGGCGGCTCCAACGGGTACGCCTGGCTGCAGCGCAGCATGTCCCGCACCGTCTTCCCCGAACTCTGGACCGCCCGCACGGCCATGTGAGGCACAGTGAGCACGGTGCCGAGCGACACGCCGCAGTCCGTCAGGACTCCCACCGGCGACCACCAGTTCATGACCAACGCAGGAAACAGCGAGAGCAGCATGACGTTCAGTGAGGAAGACGCCCGGCGTCGGGACCAGGGCGATCCGGGCCACCGGGAGTTGTTCCGGGTGCCGCCGGCGGAGGGCGGGGGATACCCGGAGACGGCATACATGGCCGGGAACTCGCTGGGGTTGCAGCCCCGGGCGACCCGCGATGAGCTGCTGGCCGATCTGGACGCCTGGGCTGAGCTGGGGGTCGAGGGGCACCTGGAGGCGGCCCGGCCGTGGCTGCCGTACCACGAGTTGCTGACCGGGCAGGCGGCGCGGCTGGTGGGGGCGCTGCCCGCCGAAGCCGTGGTGATGAACTCGCTGACGGTGAACCTGCACCTGCTGATGGTGTCGTTCTACCGGCCGGCGGGGACGCGTACCCGGATCGTGATCGAGGACGCGGCGTTCCCGTCCGACAGCTACGCGGTGCGCAGCCAGGCACGCTTCCACGGGCTGGACCCCGACACCGCCGTGGTACGCCTGCGGCCGCGCGCCGGGGAGGACTGCCTGCGGACCGAGGACGTGCTCGCGTTCCTGCGCGACGAGGGCGACACGGTCGCCCTGGTCATGCTCGGCGGGGTCAACTTCCTCACCGGTGAGCTGATGGACATCCCCGCTATCACCGCGGCGGGCCGGGCGGCGGGCGCGGTCGTCGGCTGGGACCTCGCGCACGCGGCGGGCAACGTGCCGCTGCGGCTGCACGACTGGGACGTGGACTTCGCGGCCTGGTGTTCGTACAAGTACCTGAACTCCGGCCCCGGCGCGCTGGGCGGGGTGTTCGTGCACGAGCGGCACCTCGGCGACCCGGACCTGCCCCGGTTCGAGGGCTGGTGGAGCACGGAGGCGTCGACCCGGTTCGAGATGACGCCGACGTCGCGCCCGCCGGCGACCGTCGAGGCGTGGCAGATCTCGAACCCGCCGATCTTCGCGATGGGCCCGGTGCGGACCTCGCTCGACCTGTTCGACAAGGTCGGCCTGGATACGCTGCGCGAGCGCAGCCTGCGGCTGACGGCATACCTGGAGGGGCTGCTCGACGAGGTGCTGCCGGGACGGCCGCTGGCCCAGGTCACGCCGCGTGACCCGGAGCGGCGCGGGTGCCAGCTGTCCGTGCGTACCACCGCGATGGGCGCGAACGAGCTGGCCCGGCGGCTGCGCCACGAGCACGGCGTGATCGCCGACGCGCGCCAGCCCGACATCGTGCGCTTCGCGCCGGTGCCGCTGTACTCGACCTATCACGACTGCTGGCGGGTCGCCCAGGCGCTCGCCGCGATCTTCCCGCGCAGCGAGGAGAAGGCATGAGCAAGGACAAGACCGTCGCCGTCGTCGGCGCGGGGCTGGCGGGCAGCCTGCTGACCTGCTACCTGACCCGCCGGGGCTACACCGTGACGATGTACGAGCGCCGCCCCGACCCGCGCACCGGCAAGGTCGAACGGGGGCGCTCGATCAACCTGGCGCTGTCCGAGCGCGGCCTGGACGCGCTGCGCCGGATCGACCTGGACCGGTCGGTGATGGCCGACGCGCTGCCGATGCGCGGCCGGATGATCCACCCCGTCGAGGGCGAGCCGGGCTTCCAGCCGTACAGCAGCGACGGTGAGCGGGCGATCAACTCGATCAGCCGCGGCGCGCTGAACAACGCCCTGCTGGAGGCCGCCACCGCGCAGCCGTTGGTGACCGCGTTCTTCGACCACCGCCTGACCGGCCTGGACCCGAAGACCGGCGACATGCGCTTCGACACCCCGCACGGCACGGTGGACGCCCAGGCCGACGTGGTCATCGGCACCGACGGCTTCAGCTCGGCGGTACGCGGGCAGCTGCTCGCGCACACCGGCCTGACCGAGAGCCTGGACTTCCTGGAGCACGGCTACAAGGAGCTGACCATCCCGGCCCGCGACGGCGAGTTCGCGATGGACCCGGGCGCGCTGCACATCTGGCCGCGCGGCGCGTCCATGATGATCGCGCTGCCGAATCCGGACCGCTCCTTCACCTGCACGCTGTTCTGGCCGACCGGCGGCACCGACGCGTTCGCGTCGCTGAGCAGCCCGGCCGCGATCGAGCAGCACTTCGCGCGGGTCTACCCGGACGTCACCGCGCTGGCCCCGAACCTGGTCGACGACTACCTGCACAACCCGGTAGGCGTGCTGGGCACGGTGCGGTGCGCCCCGTGGCACGCGTACGGCCGGGTGGGTCTGCTCGGCGACGCCGCGCACGCCATCGTGCCGTTCTACGGCCAGGGCGCGAACTGCGCCTTCGAGGACGTCGTCGAGCTGGACCGGATCCTCGACGAGACCGGCGACGACTGGGACCGGGCACTGCCCGAGTTCGAGGCGCGCCGCAGGGAGAACACCGAGGCGATCGCGCAGATGGCGCTGGACAACTTCGTGGAGATGCGCGACAAGGTCGCCTCCCCGGTGTTCCAGGCGCAGAAGAAGGTCGAGCACGCCCTGGAGCGGGCGCTGCCCGGCCGGTACGTGTCACGCTACGAGCTGGTGTCGTTCTCGACCACGCCCTACGCCCAGGTCCAGCAGCGGGTGCGCCGCCAGCAGCGGCTGCTCGCCGCGGCGGCGGGCGCGGCGCTGCTGGCCGTGGGCGCGCTGGCCGCGTTCGCCTTCCGGAAGGGCACGGGTCGATGAACTGGGATCCCATCATGATGACCGGCCGTCCAGCGGGTGAGCCGGGGCTGCTGCGCAACTTCGTCGGCGGGGAGTTCGTCACGGCGGGAAAGACGTTCGCGAAGGTGTCGCCGGTGACCGGCGAGACGGTGTTCGACGTCGCCGAGGCGGATGCCGCGACCGTGGACGCGGCCGTCGCCGCCGCCCGTGAGGCCCTGCGCGGGCCCTGGGGGCGGATGAGCGAGGGCGAGCGCGCGACCGTGCTGCGCCGGGTCGCCGACGAGCTGGAGCGGCGCTTCGACGACCTGGTCACGGCCGAGGTCGCGGACACCGGCAAGAGCATCTCGCAGGCCCGTACGCTCGACATCCCGCGCGGCGCGGCCAACTTCCGGGCCTTCGCCGACATCGTCGCGACCGCACCCACCGAGTCGTTCACGACCACCACGGCGACGGGATCCCGCGCCCTGAACTACGCGGTCCGCAAACCCGTCGGCGTCGTCGCGATCATCGTGCCGTGGAACCTGCCGCTGCTGCTGCTCACCTGGAAGCTCGCGCCTGCCCTGGCCTGCGGCAACGCCGTGATCGTGAAGCCGTCGGAGGAGACCCCGTCCTCGGCGACGCTGCTGGCCGAGGTGATGGCCGCCGCCGGGGTGCCCGAGGGCGTGTTCAACCTGGTCCACGGCTTCGGCCCGGACTCGGCGGGGGAGTTCCTGACCAGGCACCCGGGCGTGGACGCGATCACGTTCACCGGCGAGTCGGCGACCGGCAGCGCGATCATGCGCGCGGCGGCCGACGGGGTGAAGGCGGTCTCGTTCGAGCTCGGCGGCAAGAACGCCGGGCTGGTCTTCCCGGACGCCGACCTGGACGCGGCGGTGGCGGGTTCGGTGCGGTCCAGCTTCACCAACGGCGGCCAGGTGTGCCTGTGCACCGAGCGGCTGTACGTGCACCGCTCGATCTTCGACGAGTTCGCCGACCGGCTCGCCAAGCAGGCCGCCGAGCTGGCCTTCGGCTGGCCGCACGAGCAGGCCACGGTGAACATGCCGCTGATCTCGCGGCAGCACCGGGACAAGGTGCTCGGCTACTACGACCTGGCCCGCGCCGAGGGCGCGACCGTGCTGGCCGGTGGCGGTGTGCCACGCTTCGGCGACGCGCGCGACGGCGGGGCGTACGTGCAGCCGACGGTGCTGACCGGGCTGGCCCAGGACGCGCGGGTCAACCGCGAGGAGATCTTCGGACCGGTGTGCAGCCTGCTGCCGTTCGACGACGAGGACGAGGCGTACGCGCTGGCCAACGACAGCGTGTACGGCCTGGCGAGCACCGTGTGGACGCGGGACGTGGGCCGGGCGCACCGGGCCGGGTCGCGGCTGGACGCCGGGCTGGTCTGGGTGAACACCTGGTTCCTGCGCGACCTGCGCACCCCGTTCGGCGGCGTGAAAGCCTCCGGGGTGGGCCGGGAGGGCGGCGTGCACTCGCTGGCCTTCTACTCGGAACTGACCAATGTCTGCGTGGACCTGTCGTGACCGGCGCGGCCACGACCGGAGAGGTGAGCATGACCAAGGAACCCGCTGGTGACTCGTCCGGGCGGCCTGCCTGGACGGCGGACCACCCAGGACTCCCCACCAGCGTCGTCGACGAGGCGGTGCGGCTGCTGCGCGAGGCGCAGAGCACCCGCACCCCGATCGCGCCGCTGCGGGAGCGGCTGCTGCCGGTCGGGGACGTGACCACGGCGTACGCCGTGCAGCGGGCCATGACCGAGCAGGACGTCGCCGCCGGACGGCGCGTCGTCGGGGCGAAGATCGGCCTGACCAACCCGGCGGTGCAGCGGCAGCTCGGCGTCGACCAGCCCGACTTCGGAGTGCTGTTCGCCGACATGGCCGCCTTCGACGGGGCCGAGGTCGACACGACCCGCATCCTGCAGCCCAAGGTCGAGGCGGAGGTCGCCTTCGTGCTCGGCCGGGACCTGCCGCACGACCAGGTCACCGTCGCCGACGTGATCCGCGCGACCGACCACCTGCTGCCCGCGATCGAGATCGTCGGCTCGCGCATCGCGAACTGGGACATCTCCATCGTCGACACGGTCGCCGACAACGCCTCCAGCGCCATGTTCGTGCTGGGCGACCGCCCGGTGGCGCTGTCCGGTGTCGACCTGCGCCTGTGCGGCATGGTCCTGGAGCACGAGGGCGAGCCGGTCTCCGTCGGCGCGGGCGCGGCCTGCCTCGGCAACCCCCTGCACGCCGTCGCCTGGCTCGCCCGGACCATGGCCGTCGCGGGCACCCCGCTGCACGCGGGCGACGTGATCCTGTCGGGCGCGCTCGGGCCGATGGTCCCGGTGACGCCCGGGGCCGCCTACGAAGCGCGGATCTCGGGGCTCGGCTCCGTCCGCACGCGGTTCAGCGCATGAACGAGGAGCAGAGCACGGTGAAGGCCGGAGTGGCGGTCATCGGGTCGGGGAACATCGGGACCGATCTGATGATCAAGGTGTTGCGGTTGAGCGAGTCGCTGCGCATGGTGGCGATGGTGGGGATCGACCCGGAGTCCGACGGGCTGGCGCGGGCCGCGCGGCTCGGCGTGGCGACCACCGCCGAGGGCGTGGACGGGCTGGTGGCGATGCCGGAGTTCGCCGAGGTGGACGTGGTGTTCGATGCCACGTCGGCGGGGGCGCACCGGCGCAACGACGAGGTGCTGCGCCGGCACGGCAAGGTCGTGATCGACCTGACCCCGGCCGCGATCGGCCCGTACGTGGTGCCGACGGTCAACCTGGACGAGCACCTGGACCAGTCCAACGTCAACATGGTGACCTGCGGCGGGCAGGCGACGGTGCCGATCGTCGCGGCCGTGCACGCGGTGACGCCGGTGGCGTACGGCGAGATCGTCGCGTCGATCGCGTCCCGCTCGGCGGGCCCCGGCACCCGTGCCAACATCGACGAGTTCACCGAGACCACGGCCCGTGCCATCGAGGTCGTCGGCGGCGCGGCGCGCGGCAAGGCGATCATCGTGCTGAACCCGGCCGAGCCGCCGCTGCTGATGCGCGACACGGTGTACTGCCTGTGCGCGGACGCCGACGCCGACCGGGCCGCGATCGAGGCGTCGATCGAGGACATGGTCAAGCAGGTGCAGGGCTACGTGCCGGGTTACCGGCTCAAGCAGAAGGTGCAGTTCGACCGGGTGAGCGTGCCGATGCTCGCCGACCCGGCGCTGCAGGTGTCGGTGTTCCTGGAGGTCTCCGGGGCGGGGCACTACCTGCCCGAGTACGCCGGGAACCTGGACATCATGACGTCGGCGGCGCTGCGTACGGCCGAGCGACTGGTCGGCAAGCGCGCGGAGGTGGCGGCATGACTGAGGTCTACGTACAGGACGTGACCCTGCGCGACGGCATGCACGCCATCGGGCACCGGTACACCGTCGACCAGGTGCGGCAGATCGCCGCCGCGCTGGACGCGGCCGGGGTCGCCGCGATCGAGGTCGCGCACGGCGACGGCCTGGCCGGTTCCAGCGTCAACTACGGCCACGGCGCGGCCACCGACGCCGCGTGGATCGCCGCCGCCGCCGAGGTGATGACCCGGTCGAAGCTGACCACGCTGCTGCTGCCCGGCATCGGCACCATCGCCGACCTGAAGGCCGCCCGCGACCTCGGCGTGACCAGCGTGCGCATCGCCACGCACTGCACCGAGGCCGACATCTCCGCCCAGCACATCGGCTGGGCCCGCGACAACGGCATGGACGTCGCCGGCTTCCTGATGATGTCCCACATGAACGACCCGGCCGGACTTGCCGGGCAGGCCAAACTCATGGAGTCGTACGGTGCGCACTGCGTCTACGTCACCGACTCCGGCGGCCGCCTGCTGATGCGCGACGTCGCCGAGCGCGTCGACGCCTACCGGCAGGTGCTGGACGAGACCACGCAGGTCGGCATCCACGCCCACCACAACCTCTCGCTCGGCGTCGCCAACAGCGTCATCGCCGTCGAGCACGGCGACCGCCCCGGCGTGCCGGTGCGCGTCGACGCGAGCCTGGCGGGCATGGGCGCGGGCGCGGGCAACGCCCCGCTGGAGGTGTTCGTCGCCACCGCCGAGCTGATGGGCTGGCAGCACGGCTGCGACGTGTACGCGCTGATGGACGCCGCAGACGACGTGGTCCGGCCGCTGCAGGACCGGCCGGTGCAGGTCGACCGGGAGACGCTGTCCCTCGGGTACGCGGGCGTCTACTCCAGCTTCCTGCGCCACGCCGAGCGCGCCTCGGCCAAGTACGGCGTGGACGTGCGCTCGATCCTGGTCGAGCTGGGGCGACGCCGCATGGTCGGCGGCCAGGAGGACATGATCGTGGACGTGGCTCTGGACCTGG
Source organism: Catellatospora methionotrophica (assembly GCF_011297335.1). GTDB lineage: Bacteria > Actinomycetota > Actinomycetes > Mycobacteriales > Micromonosporaceae > Catellatospora > Catellatospora methionotrophica. The sequence goes on from NZ_JAAOTJ010000007.1 coordinate 285,423, forward strand.
TCCAGGCGGCGGAGGGGGACAGGTGAGCATCTCCGAGATGGCCGTGCTGCTGGACGACGCGGCGGTCGACGCCACCGCGATCCCGCAGCTCACGCTCAGCCACGAGCTGGACGTCGACGGGGCGTACGCGGTCCAGGAGGCGCTGATCGCGCGCCGCCTCGACCGGGGCCAGCGCCTGGTCGGCGTCAAGATGGGGCTGACCAGCCGGGCCAAGATGGCGCAGGTCGGCGTACACGAGGTGATCTGGGGCCGGCTCACCGACGCGATGGCCGTGCCCGACGGCGGGCAGCTGAGCCTGGACGGGTTCATCCACCCCAGGATCGAGCCGGAGATCGCGTTCCTGCTGGGTGAGCACGGCATCGCCGCGGTCGCCCCCGCGCTGGAGATCATCGACTCCCGGTACGCCGACTTCCAGTTCACCCACGCCGACGTCGTCGCCGACAACACCTCCGGCGCGGCGTTCGTGGTCGGCGCCTGGCAGCCCGTCCCGGCGGGCGTCGACAACCTCGGCGTGCTGCTGGAGGTCGACGGCAAGGTCGTCCAGGCAGGCTCGACCGCGGCGATCCTCGGCGACCCGCGCCGCGCCCTGACCGAGGGCCGCGCCCTGACCGGCCGCTACGGCCTCGACCTGGAGCCCGGCTGGGTCTTCCTCGCCGGGGCCGCCACCGCCGCGGTGCCCCTGACGCCGGGCGCGCACGTGCGCGCCGTCGTCGAGGGCATCGGCACCGCCTCGCTGAAGGTGTCGGCATGACCGGGGCGAAGGTGGTGGTCGGCAAGGCCACGCCGCGCGGGAGGTTTCCGCACGTGAAGGTCGCGGGCGGGTTCGCGTTCGTGAGCGGTACGTCGAGCCGCCTGCCGGACAACACCATCGCGGGGGCGCAGGTCGACGCGATGGGCACGACCAGCCTCGACATCCGCGAGCAGACCCGCGCGGTGATCGGCAACATCGGCGACATCCTGCGCTCGGTCGGCGCGGACCTGACCGACCTCGTGCAGGTCACCACATATCTGGTCAACATGAACGACTTCGGCGGGTACAACGAGGTGTACGGCGAGTTCTTCGACGCCACCGGACCCACCCGCACCACGGTCGCGGTGCACCAGCTCCCGCACCCGCACCTGCTGATCGAGATACAGGCTGTCGCGCTGCTTCCCCAAGGAGGTTCGAAGTGACCGAGATTTCCGAGCCGGTGAGTTTCCCCGGCTGGATCGACGAGAACCAGCACCTGCTCAAGCCGCCGGTCGGCAACAAGCAGATGTTCCCGACCGGCGACGACTTCATCGTGATGGTCGTCGGCGGCCCGAACCAGCGCACCGACTTCCACGTGGACCCGTACGAGGAGTTCTTCTACCAGATCAAGGGCACCCTGCGGATCAACGTGATGACGCCGGACGGCCCGCGCACCATCACCGTGCCCGAGGGGCACATGTGGATGCTGCCCCGGCTCACCCCGCACTCGCCGCAGCGCGAGGCCGGTTCGATCGGCCTGGTCATGGAGCGGGTCCGCGAGGAGGGCACGCTGGAGAAGTTCCGCTGGTACTGCCCGAACTGCGCGAACGTCGTACACGAGGTGGAGCTGCAGGTGCGCGACATCGTCGCCGACCTGCCGCCGGTGTTCACCGCGTTCTACGACAGCGAGCAGGCCCGCACCTGCGACAAGTGCGGCACGCTGCACCCGGGCAAGGGCTGATGTCGCCCGTAGTCGACGTGCACACCCACGTCGTGCCGAAGGGCTGGCCGGAGCTGTCGGGCGAGTGCGGCGGCGACGGCTGGCCCTGGCTGCGCGTGGACTCCGAACGGGCCGCCATGATCATGGTCGGGGAGACCGAGTTCCGGCCGATCGGCGCGCAGTGCTGGGACGCCCCGACCCGGCTGTCCGACATGGCCGACGACGGCGTGGACGTCCAGGTCGTCTCGCCGACACCCGTCTTCTTCTCGTACGAGCGCCCCGCCGGCCAGGCCATGAAGGTGGCCCGGATCTTCAACGACCTCGCCCTGGAGGTCTGCGCCGCGGGCGGCGACCGGCTGGTGCCGTTCTGCCAGGTGCCGTTGCAGGACCCGGACCTGGCCTGCGCGGAACTCGACCGCAGCCTGGCGAACGGGCACGTCGGCGTCGAGATCGGCAACCACGTCGGCGACCGCGACCTCGACGACGCGGGCATCGTCCAGTTCCTGCAGCACTGCGCGCAGGTCGGCGCGCCGGTGTTCGTGCACCCGTGGGACATGCCGACCGGCCCGCGCCTGGACCGGTGGATGGCCCGCTGGCTGACCGGCATGCCCGCCGAGACCCACCTGTCGGTGCTGTCGATGATCCTCGGCGGCGTGTTCGACCAGGTGCCGGAGACGCTGCGGCTGTGCTTCGCGCACGGCGGCGGCAGCTTCCCGTTCTGGCTCGGCCGGGCCGACAACGCCTGGCACCGGCGCGGTGACGTGGTACGCGGCCAGTCCGCGCTGCCGCCGAGCCACTACACGCACCGCTTCTCCGTCGACACCGTCGTGTTCGACCCGGCCGCGCTGCGGCTGCTGGTGGACACGATGGGGGAGGACCGGGTGCTGCTGGGCAGCGACTACCCGTACCCGCTGGGCGAGCGCCCGGTCGGCGCGGTGGTGCGCAAGTCCGACTTCCTCACCGACGCCCAGCGCGCCAAGCTGCTCGGCGGCAACGCGCTGGCCTTCCTGGGGCGGGCGGCATGAGCGAGCGGATCGACCGGATCGGCGATGCCGACGGCGCACACGGCCAGGAGCGGGCATGAGCGAGGACAGGTCCGTGCTCACGCGCGAGGCGAGCGCGCCTGATCTCATGCTGCGCTACGGCCCGCTACCCGAGCACGTCGCCGACGCGTGGTGCGGTGACGCGCGGGCTGCCGTACGGCCGCTGGTCGTGATCGTGCACGGCGGTTTCTGGCGGCCGGAGTATGACCGTGCCCACACCCGCCCGATGGCCGCCGCGATCCGCGACGCGGGCTGGACGGTGGCGTCGATCGAGTACAGCCGCGTGCCCGGCGATCCGGACGCGACGGTGCGCGATGTCGCCGAGGCGCTCGCCGTCGTGCCGGGTGAGCTGGGCGGGCACGACGGAAGAGTGATCACGGTCGGGCACTCGGCCGGTGGCCACCTGGTGCTGTGGGCGGCGATCGCGGCCCCGGCCGCCCAGCAGGCCGGTACGCTGGCCCTGGCGCCGGTGGCAGACCTGCGGCTGGCGCAGCGGCTGGAGCTCGACGGCGGCGCGGTCGTCGATTTCCTGGGCGCTGACGCATCGACCCGCGCGGATCTCGACCCGGTCCGGCTGCCCGCCCCGGCGGGGCCGACGGTGCTGGTCCACGGCGTGTCGGACGCGATCGTGCCGGTCACCGTCGCGGAGTCGTACGCCGTCGGACAGCCCGGCAGCAGGCTCGTCGCGGTGCCGGACGCGGCCCACTTCGCGGTCATCGATCCCCTGTCGGGAGCGTGGCCCACGGTGCTCGCCGAGCTGTCGCGGCTCGGTGACTGACACAGCACGCGACCACCCCTGATCAGGTGGCCGCGCGCACTCCGCTAGCGTTGAGACGTTCATTCGGACTGAGCCGGGGGGCTTCACGGTGTCCACGCCAGATCTATCTGATCTACTGATCTACGCAGGCATCCCGCTCGCGGTGATCGGGATTATCTTTGCACTGGTCTATGCGGCCGGCGGCCGCAACGCCAAGCGGTACCGGCCCGGCCGGCCGTACGAGTTCGCGCCCGTGTGGTTCCTCGCCCGGCCCGAATCGGACGGACCGCAGGCGCAGCACGCGGCGCTGGACGCGGCTGCCCGCGCGGAACTGACCGCGGCCGGCGACATCGCGCCGGTCGTGGACGTGACAGGGGGCGCAAGTGACCGCTGGTGACCACTACGCCGTGTCCAGCACGGCGGTGCTCGACGGGCCGTTCACGACCCGTCAGCTGCTGCGGCTCGACGACGCGCTGCGCAAGGCCGACGAGAACAGCGGCCTGACCTTCAGCGTGTACGTCGGCGAGGTGAGCGAGCCGGTGCGCGAGGGCGCCGAACTGCTGCACGCGCGGCTGGCCAACCCGGCGGAGTCGGTGCTCATCGCCGTCGCCCCGGGCCAGCGCCAGCTGGAGATCGTCACCGGTTCGCAGGCCCGCAAGCGCCTGTCGGACCGCGACTGCAAGCTGGCCGCGCTGTCCATGGCGGCCTCGTTCGGCGGCGGCGACCTGGCCGGCGGACTCGTCAGCGGCCTCGCCCAGCTCACCGGGCTGGCCGGCAAGGCCTGACGGCAGGAACGTCGAAGGGGCCGGACGCGACGCGTCCGGCCCCTTCCTGCTGTGCTCAGGAGGCTGAGGCGTCCTTGGCCCGGGCCTTCAGCGCCCGCTCCACCCGGTCGTTGCCCTCGGCCATGAGGCGGCGCAGCGGGCCCGGATGGCCCTGCTCCGCCAGCCACGCCTGCGCGGCCTCCACGGTCTGCGGGGACACGTCGAGCACCGGGTAGCCCAGCACCACGAACTCCTGCGCGGGCTCGCTCTCGCGGGCCGCCCACACGCCCGCCACCTCGGTGAAGAACCGCGGCGTGTACGGCGCGGTCAGCTCCACCTGGGCCGAGTGCTGGAAGCCCTGGATCAGCGCCCGGTTGCGCCAGTTGGCCAGCGACGTCGGTCCGGTCAGCTCGGCCCACACCGCGGCCTTGTTCTCCGGGGTCGGGATCAGCGCGTACGCGAGCGCCGCCCCGATGTCGCCGGAGGCCGTGCGGTCGGCGTCGTGCTCGGCCTGGATGATCGCCGGGTCCACGCCGCCGTTGGCGACCAGGCACTGCACCAGCTGCCAGCGCAGCTCACCGGCGATGGTGATGCCCTCGGGCACCCCGGTGCCGGCCAGCCAGCCCTGCAGCACGGCCAGGTCGGCGCTGCCCCGCGCGGCGGTGATGAAGGCACGCGTCCAGGCGAGCTGGAAGCCGCTGCCGGGCTCGGCGACGGCCAGCGCCGCCTTGGCGGTGTCGGCCAGCTTCGCCCAGCCGGACGGCGCCCAGGCCGGGTCGGCGTACTGGGTGAGCACCAGCTGGACCTGGCGCAGGGTGGCGGTGACCAGGTTGATGTCGCGCTCGCCGGGCAGCGCGTTGACGCACAGGGCGACGTAGTCGCGGGCGGGCATCTCCGCGTCGCGGATCATGTCCCAGGCGGCGGCCCAGCACAGCGCGCGGGCCAGCGACGAGTCGAACCCGCTCAGGTTGGCGACCACGGTGGCCAGCGAGCGCTCGTCCAGGCGCAGCTTGGTGTAGGTGAGGTCGTCGTCGTTGAGCAGCAGCACGTCGGCGGCCTTGCGCCCGGCCAGCTCGGTGAGCACCGTCTCCGGGCCGGCCACGTCGGTCTCGATCCGCTCGCGGCGCACCAGGCTGCCGTCGACCAGGTCGTACAGGCCGACGGCGAGGTGGTGCGGGCGCAGCGTCGGGTGGCTGGCCGGGGCGGTCTGCAGCACCGTCACGCTGCGGTACGTGCCGTCCTCGGCGATCTCCACGACCGGGCGCAGCGTGTTGACCTGAGCGGTCTCCAGCCACGCCGCGGCGAACTCGCGCAGCTCGCGGCCCGAGGCGGCCTCCAGCGCCGACAGCAGGTCACCGAAGCTGGCGTTGCCCCAGGCGTGCTGCTGGAAGTACGCGCGCAGGCCGGTGACGAACGCGTCGATGCCGACGTACGCGACGAGCTGCTTGATGACGCTGGCGCCCTTGGCGTACGTGATGCCGTCGAAGTTGACCTCGACCGCGTCCACGTCGGGCATGTCGCAGTAGACCGGGTGCGTGCTGGACAGCTGGTCCTGGCCGTAGCCCCAGTTCTTGCGCAGCGACAGGAACGTGGTCCAGGCGTCGGAGAAGCGGGTCGCCTCGGCGTTGCACCAGTGCGAGGCCCACTCGGCGAACGACTCGTTCAGCCACAGGTCGTCCCACCAGCGCATGGTGACCAGGTCGCCGAACCACATGTGGGCCAGCTCGTGCAGGATCGTGTTGGCCCGCTGCTCGCGCTCGAAGTCGGTGACCTCGCTGCGGAAGATGTAGGAGGCGTCGGCGTGGGTCACACAGCCGAAGTTCTCCATCGCGCCCGCGTTGAACTCCGGCACCCACAGCTGGTCGTACTTGGGCAGCGGGTAGCGCACGCCGAACTGGGTCTGGAAGAAGTCGAAGCCCTGCTTGGTGATCTCGAACAGCTCGTCGGCCTCGAGGTGCTCGGCCATCGAGGCCCGGCAGAACACGCCCAGGTCGATGCCGTCGTGGGTGGTCCGCTCCTCGTGGTACGGCCCGGCGCACAGCGCGGTCACGTACGTCGACATGCGGGCCGACTGCTCGAAGTGGACGGTCTTGCCGAAGCCCTCGGCGGTCACCGACGCGACGGGCGCGTTGGAGATCACCTTCCAGTGCTTGGGCACCGCGGCGTGCCAGGTGTAGACCGACTTCAGATCCGGCTGGTCGAAGCAGGCGAACACCTTCTGGGCGTCGGCGGTCTCGAACTGGCTGTAGAGGTAGACCTCCTTGTCCGCCGGGTCGACCGCGCGGTGCAGGCCCTGCCCCTGCTGGGAGAACGGGAAGTCGGCCTCGATCACGAGCGCGTTCTGCTCGGCGAGCTGCGGCAGGACCAGGCCGGTCTCGGCGGTCCAGGCGCTGGTGTCCAGCGCGGCGCCGTTCAGCTCGGCCCGCAGGATCTTGCTGGCGGCGACCTCGATGAAGGTGCCCGTGCCGGGTGCCGTGGCGGTGAACTTCACCGTCGTCACGCTGCGGAACGTGCCGTCACCGGGGTTGCCGGCTCCGTCGGTGAGGTCCAGCGAGATGTCGTACGAGTTGACGTCCAGCAGCCGGGCCCTGTCGGCGGCCTCGGCCTGGGTGAGATTGCGGGTACCGGTCACGGCGTGTTAACTCCTGTCGGCTGCGGTCGTGAGCAGCATGGCGGGCAGGGTCGCTGCCCAGAGCAGTCTTTCATCACAGCCCGGATCGGGGCATGAAGTAACCGTTTCACATTGTGCCCCAGTCACGTGGTTAAGGTCACGCGCCCCGAGTGAAACCGCCGCGTCATGATTCACCACATGACCTCTGTCAGTGAAACCCCCTCCTCTGTCGGCATGTGGTTCGACCCGATCTGCCCGTGGGCCTGGATGACGTCGCGCTGGCTGCTGGAGGTGGAGAAGGTCCGCCCGGTGAAGGTGGACTTCCACGTGATGAGCCTGTCCGTGCTCAACCAGGGCCGCGACGTGCCGGAGCAGTACCAGGCGCTGATGGAGCGCGGCTGGGGCCCGGTGCGCGTGTGCATCGCCGCCGCCGGCAAGTACGGCGACCACGTGCTGCGCGACCTCTACACCGCCCTGGGCACCCGGATCCACCTCGGCAAGCAGGAACTGGGCCCGGAGCTGTACGCCGCCGCCCTCACCGACGCCGGGCTCGACCCCGCGCTGGCCTCCGCCGCCACCGAGACGGCGTACGACGACCTGCTGGTCGAGAGCCACAACGCGGGCATGAAGCCGGTCGGCACCGACGTCGGCACCCCGGTCATCCACGCGCCCGGCCCGGACGGCGAGCGCATCGCGTTCTTCGGCCCCGTCGTGACGCCCGCGCCCAAGGGCGACGCCGCGGGACGGCTCTGGGACGGCGTGCTGCTGGTGGCCGGAATCCCCGGCTTCTACGAGCTGAAGCGTTCCCGCGACCTGGGTCCGATTTTCGACTGAGGCCGCCGGGGCTGTCCTTTCCGCCCGTCCGCTCGTTGGTGAGGTGGAACACATTCCACTTCACCGACGAGTCGGGAGAAAAGACATGGCGGACGTCGCCGCGGACCCCTGGCGCCTGGTCGCACCGGCCCAGGCCGTCACCGACAGCCTGGGCACCTCGTGCTTCACCGTCGAGGAGAGCAGGTGGGCTACCTGGCAGCCGAACCTGCCCGCCGAGATCGCCGCGTTCCTCGCCGAGCCGGTCCTGGTCGGGGCGTCGCCCGCCGGATTCGCGATCAGCCGCTGAGCCTGACCGCCACGGCGTGGCCCGTCGGGGCCACGCCGTCCCAGCCGGTGGACGCCGGTAGCGTGAGCAGCCGTGACAGTCGTACACCCGATCCACACGGCCTGGCTCACCACGGGAGCCACCGGCGCGCAGAACTACGACGAGTTCGCCGACGACGCCGAGATCACCGAGATCATCACCGCCAACCCGCGTAGCGCGCTCGCCGTCGAGATGCCGCACCGGGCCCCGGACAGCCTGGGCAGGTCCTTCGCCGACGCGCTGCCCGACGCGGTGGCCCGGCTGACCGAGGCCAAGCAGGCCGGGGCCTACCGCGAGGCGCGCGACGTGGTCGTGCTCTACGCGATCACCGCCCCGGACGGCTCCACCGCGTACGGCCTGTGGTGCATGGTCGACACCGACCAGATCTCCACCAGCGCCGACGAGCCCGGCCTGGTGATCCGCAACGAGGACGTCTTCCTGGAGAAGGTGCGCGAGCGCGTGGCCCTGGCCCAGGCGTTGGGTCACCTGCTGTCGCCGGTGCTGCTGCTGCAGACCGGCCGCGGCGACGAGTTGCACGCGGCGCTGGCCGCGGCGGTCGCCGGGGCGGGCGAGCCCGCCGCGACCGATGTGGACCCGTCGGGGCGTACCCACGCGATCTGGCCGCTGCCCGCGGGCCCGCAGGCCGACGCGCTGCGGGAGCTGGCCGGCGGTGGCGACCTGGTCGTCGCCGACGGCAACCACCGCAGTCTGGCCGCGCAGACCGGCGGCTTCGCGCGCTTCCTGGCCGTGGTGACCACCCCGGCCTCGGTGGCGATCCAGCCCTACAACCGCCTGGTGCACAAGCTCGACATCACCGTCGAGGAGTTGCTGACCCGGCTGGAGAAGGCGGGTGCGCAGGTCACCGAGGGCACCGGCGAGGTGCCCGCGACCGGCGGCGTCGTCAACCTGTACGCGGCGGGCCGCGCCTACGCGGTCACCCTGCCCCGCGACCCGGCCGGTTCCGTGGTCGACAACATCGACCACGCCCTGGTCGAGCGGGTCCTGTTCGGCGAGGCGCTGGACACCGAGCCGGGCGACAAGCGCATCACCTACGTCGGCGGCGACTACCCGGCCTCCTGGCTGACCGGCGAGGTCGACGCCGGACGGGCCGCCCTGGCCGTGCTGATCGCCCCGGTGACGGTCGACGACTTCGTCGAGGTCAACCTGGCCCGCCAGAAGATGCCCCGCAAGAGCACCTGGTTCACCCCGAAGGCCCGCGCCGGCCTCGTCGTGGCCCAGCTTCCGTGATGAAGGAAGGGCACCTTCCACACCGCAGTGCGGTGTGGAAGGTGCCCTCCCCAACATCGCCTGCACCACGATCGTCCGCCTGGCCCGGCACCTGTGCGTATCTTGCGCCCGTGTTTTCGCCGGTTGCCTGGCACGTCGGACGATCGTGTGCGGAACGGCCCGGCTCGGGGCGGCTCGGCGTGCGGGTCCGCTGCGTGGCCGCCGGTCGCGGCTGGCAGACTTTGACCATGCGCGTTTACCTCGCGGCGGACCACGCCGGTTTCGAACTGAAGGCCCACCTGGTCACCGAGCTGAAGGCCAAGGGATATGACGTGGTCGACGTCGGCGCGCACGCCTACGACGCCGAGGACGACTACCCCTCGTTCTGCCTGCATGCCGGGCACCGGGTGGTCACCGACCCGGGCAGCCTGGGCGTGGTGATCGGCGGTTCCGGCAACGGCGAGCAGATCGCCGCCAACAAGATCGCGGGCGTACGCGCCGCGCTGGCCTGGAACATCGACACCGCCACCCTGTGCCGCCAGCACAACGACGCCAACGTCGTCGGCATCGGAGCCCGCCAGCACTCCCTCGACGAGGCGACCGCGATCGTCGAGGCGTTCCTGAGCACCCCGTTCTCGCAGGCCGAGCGGCACGCGCGACGCATCGAGGAAGTCGCCGTCTACGAGAAGACCGGCGAGCTGCCGCCCCTGCCGAACTGACGGATTCCCGACTGAGCTGGGGCGATTCCGGCGGCCTCAGCGCAGCGGATCGCGCGGCACCCAGCCCCGGCGGACGATGTCCAGCTCGGCCTCGGCACGGGCCAGGTCCTCGGCCGTGGGCCGGGCCGCGTCCCGCGCCCGCAGCGCCGCCGACAGGCTGATCTGCGACGCACCGGGCCCGATCAGGCCGCGCAGGCCCCGTTCGAGGTCGTGGTCGTCATCGTCGTCGGAGCGGCCACGGTGCCGACGGCGCTCGTATTCCTGCATCCGGTCAGGCTAGCCGGTGATCAGGGGCGGCCGCGATACTCGGCTGGCGGTGTCGTGCGTGGCGGCTAGCATGTCGGGCGTGACTGAGGGGAACGATCCGACCAAGGAACTGCGGTTCGACCGTACGCAGGAGATCCCGACCGAGGCGTTGCAGACCCAGCAGCCCGCGCCGGGGCAGAAGGACTACAAGACGGGTGTGGCCGCGGTGCCCGCCCAGCGCCAGGTGGAGCAGACGGTCTCGTTCGAGCCGACGCTCATGCCGGGGCAGATCGTCACCTCGGGCCACCTCAAGCGCCCGGACGTGCCGTTCGGCGTACGCATGCGGCAGCTGAAGGCCGGCGGCCGGTGGAGCGTGGCCGGGGCGATCTTCCTGCTCGTCTCCTGGGGCCTGTGGGCGGCGTCGGCGGGCGTGGACAGCAACCACGGCACCGCGACCCTGGCCCTGTTCCTCGTCCTCGTGGTCGGGGTCGGCCTGTTCGCGCTGTCCCGGCTCGTCGGCGGCGTGGTGCTGGAGAAGATCATGGGTCGGACCCGGCGCAGCGCCTGGCTGTCCCACGCCGTGATCGGCCTGTTCCTGGTCGTCGCCGGGGTGCAGTACCTGCGCTCCATCGACTGGGTCGTCGACGCCTGGAACTTCCTGCGCGGCGTGCGCTGACACCTCGATCCGTCTTGAAGATCGCTGTTTGCGGTCATGATGTGCGGTCTAACCGCAGATCTTGACCGGAGACGGCGATCTTCGCGTTTGTAGACTGGCGTCAACTAGGGTGAAATAGGGTAAATCACCTCTGGTTTTGTCGGACGCGGGGAGGGCGGCATGGGATGGCGGTTTCCGCTGGCCGCCGCGCTGGGCGTGGTGACGGTCGCCACGGGCGTCGCCCTCGGCCAGGGACTGCTCGTGGGCGACACCGCGATTGCGGGCACTGCCGACACCCCGGCGGGGGTCGGGAACGGCTCCGGGGGCTCTGTGACTGCCGCCGCGGGTCCGGGCGCGACCGCCTTCGCAGGCACCGGCACGAGCACCTTCGCGATCCCCGGTGCGACCGTCGGCGCGAGCGTCGGCGGGACCGCGTCGCGGACCGTTCCGGCCACGCCGTCCGGCACCCCCGCGTCCACGCCCGCGGCGATCGTGCCGGGGCTCGCGCCGTACGTCGGGACCTGGCGGGTGCACGGGGCCGAGATGACCATCGAGCCGAACGGCACCGCCACCGAACGCATCCAGCTCGGCCCGTGCCGGGGCATCTCCGTGCCGGTGCGCTGCACGGCCACCGCGACGCTCAAGGTGGATCTGAGCCCCGGTGCGCCGCACCTGCTCTACACGGGGTTCCGCTACACCGACGACAGTGGTGCCTCGGTCGTGCCGGACAGCCTGGAGGGCCTGCCCAAGGTCGGCGACGGCTACCGGGTCCGGGCGTTCGCGCCCGGGGTCATCGAGTTGATCCCGCTCACCGACCACCTGCGCCAGATCCTCGGCTCGCCCTACCGCTGCAACGCCGACGCGGATCAGTCCGCCCGCCAGCGTCTGTGCAACGCCTGAGCCGACACCGCCGCGCCGCGGTATGGCCCGTCCGGACAGTCACGCCCAGCCATACGGTCGTCGCTCTATGGCGTGAGTCGTGATTGGAGGCCTGCCCGCGGGTGTGGTCTGCTGCGCTGGTGAGCATCTCGGTCGACGTCTTCCTGCGCAACGATTCCGGCAACCTCGTCATCCTGACCACCCCGCCGGACGAGTCCGACCTCGTGGGTCACGACGACACCCGGCACACCCTGTGGGGCTCGCCCGCGGTGCGCGCCCTGGGCGCGACGGTGGTGGTCGGGTTGTCCATCGGGGACGTGTGGGTCGACTTCGTGGCGCTGGACGACCTGGTGAACGACTGCGAGCTGATCCTCAAGCACCTGGCCGACGTGGCGGCCGCCTCGGGACGCGGCGAGGACTACATCCGGTTCCGGATCGGCAACCTGCGCGCCGCCACCGAGCGGGCCAGGGCCCACCGGGCCGGAGTGGTGATCTGGGCCGGTCACGGCGACCTGGTGTACGCCGCCCGCCCGGCCGGCGACGCGGACCCCACGGCTGCCTGACGGCTTCGGGCCGTACATGGAGAAAGCCCAGGTCCGGCGCGATGCCGGAGCCTGGGCTCTCCGTGGTGGAGCGGGCGACGAGAATCGAACTCGCGTAGTCAGTTTGGAAGACTGAAGCTCTACCATTGAGCTACGCCCGCGTGGCCCCTAGTTTAGCGGCCCGTCAGCATGGCCGGTCGGCGAGGTGGTGCCTGCCGGACCATGGCTGGTCGGGGTGGCCGGATTCGAACCGACGGCCCCTCGCTCCCAAAGCGAGTGCGCTACCAAGCTGCGCTACACCCCGTCGCGCCGGGTGACCGGCGCCCCCGGAAGTGTATGCGGTCTTCGCACCCGGTCGCACACCCATATAGCCGTGTCCCGTTGTGAATGATTTTCGGCATTTGCCCTCTCGCGACCCGTCTGCGGCTCTATGGTGTAGCCAGGGACGGGGAGACGATCGCCCCCTCGCTCGCCGATCCAGGAGTGCACCGGGGTTCGTTCGTCCGGACCGTGGCGCTCCTGGATCGGCGCCCACGGCGGGCGGCACGCCCGGCGGTGCCCGGAGCCCCCGGTGGGGCTTTGTTCGATCAGGCGGATGGGGCTCCACCGGGCTGCGAGGTCCCCTCCGGGTGAATGACGTGCGCGTTGGCCGGGGTCAGGCGCTCCGGCCTGATCTTCTTGTGTAGCCAGACCGTCAGCGCGACGGTGAGCGCGGCGAAGAAGACAGCCCCCGCCAGCGCCAGCCCCTTGCCCCCGAAATCCGCCGGGACCAGTGTCGGCAAGCCGATCAGGGCCGCCGGAGTGTGCTGCGGGCTCGCGGTCAGGCTCAGCAGCGGCCCCGCGACGTCGGTGAGCACGGTCGCGAGCAAGGTTGACGCATCGATCGGTGGCACGGCGGTCTCCTCCCCGGACAACCCGCCCAGTTTGTCTGCTTTGTTGGACATTATGGTGTCGCCGCGCCGGGATGTGTGACATCCGCCGAGAACCACGGCCCGATGCCAGGGGGCAACCAGGTATTCGCCTACACTCGACCGGGCTTCGCTGTCCGCGTGTCGGACCGGCCTCATGACGCGGCGTGGCCGAGCAGTACAGTGCGAAGGCCCGTCAAAACGACCGAAAGATCCCAAGGAGTACGCCAGTGAAGAGCACCGTCGAGACTCTGAGCCCGACGCGAGTGCGGCTCGCCATCGAGGTGCCGTTCGCAGAGCTCGAGCCGAGCCTGAAGAAGGCGTACCGGGAGATCGCGGCGCAGGTGAACATCCCCGGCTTCCGCAAGGGCAAGATCCCGGCCCAGGTCATCGATGCGCGGGTGGGCCGCGGCGCGGTCCTGCAGGAGGCGATCGAGGAGGCCATCCCGCAGCAGATCTTCGCCGCCGTGCGTGAGCACGAGGTCAAGCTGCTCGGCCGCCCGGCCGTGGACAACCTCGAGTTCGCCGACGGCCAGCCGCTGAAGTTCACCGCCGAGGTCGACGTGCGCCCCGAGCTGACCATGCCCGAGCTGAGCGCCATCAAGGTCGAGGTCGAGCCGCTGGCCATCGCCGACGCCGAGATCGACGAGCAGGTCGACGGCCTGCGCCAGCGCTTCGCGACCCTGAAGACGGTCGAGCGCGCCGCCGCCACCGGCGACTTCGTGCAGCTCGACCTGATCGCCACGGTCGACGGCCAGGAGGTCGAGGGCGGCACCGCCAGCAACATCTCCCACGAGCTCGGCTCCGGCCAGCTACTCAAGGGCCTGGACGAGGCCGTCGTCGGCCTGTCCGCCGGCGAGGACGTCACCTTCACCAGCCAGCTGGTGGGCGGCGAGTTCGCCGGCCGCGACGCCGACGTGAAGGTGACCGTGCGCACGGTCAAGGAGAAGGAGCTCCCCGAGCTCGACGACGACTTCGCCGGCCTGGCCAGCGAGTTCGACACCCTGGAGGAGCTGCGCGGCGACCTGCGCGAGCGGATCACCCGGGTGAAGAAGGTCGAGCAGCTGTACGCGGCCCGTGACAAGGCGCTCGCCGAGCTGGTCAAGCAGGCCAACGTGCCGGCCCCCGAGGGTGTCGTCTCCGACGAGGTCGAGCAGCGCAAGGCCGCCATGGTCGAGCAGCTCGAGCGGATGGGCGCGAGCCTGGACGAGTACCTCGCCGCCGAGGAGAAGACCGAGGAGCAGATCGACACCGAGCTCGCCGACGCCGCCGCCGAGGGTGTGAAGATCCAGCTCGTCCTGGACACCATCGCCGAGACGGAGAACGTCGAGGTCAGCGACGACGAGTACGGTCACGAGATCGTGCACCGCGCCCAGCGGGCCGGCGTCGCGCCGCAGGTGTACTACGACCGCCTGGTCCAGCAGGGTGCCGCGGCCGCCGTCTACGGCGACGTGCGCCGGGGCAAGGCACTGGCGCTGGTCATGGAGCGGGTCGTGATGACCGACACCGACGGCGAGGTGCTGAGCCTGGACTCGCTGCGCGAGGACAACGGCCACGAGGGTCACGACCACGGTGACCACGAGGGCCACAACCACTGATGTGAAGATCCAGAAGGACCCGTTCACCACCGTGGGCGGGTCCTTCTGCGTTCATGCCGGGGGCGGGTGCGCTGACAGCGAACACGCCGATCTCGGGGAAGCTGCGGTCAGTGGCAGCGGTTAGGGTCGCTGTAGGACAACGAGAAAGGCTGCCGATATGAGCGAGCTGCACGTTCCATCTGCGCGGGGTTCCGATCCGATCGCCGGCGGCCTCGACGATTCTGTGTACAACCGCCTGCTCAAGGAGCGCATCGTCTTCCTGGGCAGTGACGTGAACACCCAGGTCGCCAACCGGATCTGCGCGCAGTTGCTGCTGCTGTCCGCGGAGGACCCGGACCGCGACATCTACCTGTACATCAACTCGCCCGGCGGCTCGGTGTACGACGGCATGGCGATCTACGACACCATGCAGTACATCAAGAACGACGTGGCGACGATCGCGCTGGGCATGGCGGCCTCGATGGGGCAGATGCTGCTGTGCTCGGGTGCCAAGGGCAAGCGCTCGGCGCTGCCGCACGCGCGGATCATGATGCACCAGGCCTCCGGTGGCATCGGCGGCACCGCGGCCGACATCGCCATCCAGGCCGAGCAGATGATCTACACCAAGAAGCTGATGATCGACCTGATCGCCCAGCACACCGGCCAGCCGGTGGAGCAGATCGAGGCGGACAGCGACCGTGACCGCTGGTTCAACGCGGAAGCGGCCAAGGAGTACGGCTTCATCGACCACGTGATCACTTCCGCGCAGGCCGTGCCGGTCGGAAACTGAAGGGGATAGACGATGTTTCCCAACCTGAAGCCGAGCTTCGCCGAGGTCAGCAACCGTTACATCATCCCGTCGTTCATCGAGCGCACGTCGTACGGGACGAAGGAGACCAACCCGTACAACAAGATGTTCGAGGACCGGATCATCTTCCTCGGTGTGCAGGTCGACGACGCGTCCGCCAACGACGTGATGGCGCAGCTGCTGGTGCTGGAGGCGTCCGACCCGGACCGCGACATCACCATGTACATCAACTCGCCCGGCGGCTCGTTCACCGCGATGACCGCGATCTACGACACCATGCAGTTCGTGCGCCCCGACATCCAGACGGTGTGCCTGGGCCAGGCGGCCAGCGCCGCGGCCGTGCTGCTGGCGGCGGGCACCCCGGGCAAGCGCCTGGCGCTGCCGAACTCGCGCATCATCATCCACCAGCCGGCCACCGAGGGCGGCTACGGGCAGGGCTCGGACATCGAGATCCAGGCCCGGGAGATCATGCGGATGCGCAGCCAGCTGGAGGAGATGCTCGCGCGTCACTCGGGCAAGGACGCGGCGCAGGTCAAGAAGGACATCGACCGTGACAAGATCCTCACGGCCAGCGAGGCCCTCGAGTACGGCCTGGTCGACTCCGTGATGACCAGCCGCAAGAAGAGCCTGATGGCAGGCGCTCGCTGAACACCACCCGGTGCCGTTCACCCCAACAGGTGGACGGCACCGCCGCGGTGTCACAGCCACGTGTCAGAATCTGGTGCAGCGGTAGGCGGGGTGGGGACGCCGCAAACCGGCTCACAACAGGTAACGTCAAGGCAGAACAGATGTCGGGCCGCCTCGTGCGGCACGGCGTCAGTCCGCTTCAGGGGCAGGGGGAGTCGTAGGTGGCACGGATCGACGGCGGCGACCTGCTGAAATGCTCCTTCTGTGGCAAGTCGCAGCGACAGGTGAAGAAACTCATCGCCGGACCCGGCGTCTACATCTGCGATGAGTGCATCGACCTCTGCAACGAGATCATCGAAGAGGAGCTCGCCGGCGAGGAGCAGGTCCGCTGGGAAGAGCTGCCCAAGCCGATGGAGATCTGCCAGTTCCTGGACTCGTACGTGGTGGGCCAGGACGGCGCGAAGAAGGCGCTCGCCGTCGCGGTCTACAACCACTACAAGCGGCTGCAGGCCGACGCGGCGCACACCCGGGGCGGTGAGGCCGTCGAGGTGGCGAAGAGCAACATCCTGCTCATCGGCCCGACCGGCACCGGTAAGACACACCTCGCGCAGACCCTGGCCCGCATGCTCAACGTCCCGTTCGCGATAGCGGACGCGACCGCGCTCACCGAGGCCGGCTACGTGGGTGAGGATGTCGAGAACATCCTCCTCAAGCTCATTCAGGCCGCCGACTGGGACATCAAGCGCGCCGAGACCGGCATCGTCTACATCGACGAGATCGACAAGATCGCGCGCAAGTCCGACAGCCCCTCGATCACCCGTGACGTCTCCGGCGAAGGTGTGCAGCAGGCGCTGCTGAAGATCCTGGAAGGCACCCGGGCCAACGTGCCCCCGCAGGGCGGCCGCAAGCACCCGCACCAGGACTTCGTCGAGATCGACACCACCAACATCCTGTTCATCTGCGGTGGCGCGTTCGCGGGCCTGGAGCAGATCATCGAGCAGCGCACCGCGCGCTCGGGCCTGGGCTTCGGCGCTCACCTGCGCGCGGTCTCCGACCGCACCAACGACGAGGTGCTGGCCAAGGTCATGCCCGAGGACATGCTGAAGTTCGGCATCATCCCCGAGTTCATCGGCCGCCTGCCCGTCATCACCACGGTGCGCAGCCTCGACCGCGAGGCGCTCGTCAAGATCCTGACCGAGCCCCGCAACGCCCTGGTGAAGCAGTATCAGCGCCTGTTCGAGCTCGACAACGTCGTGCTCGACTTCGACAGCGAGGCCCTGGAGGCCATCGCCGACCAGGCCATGCTGCGCAACACCGGCGCCCGCGGCCTTCGCGCGATCATGGAGGAGATCCTGCTCTCCGTGATGTACGAGGTGCCCAGCGACCCGAACGCCGAGCGTGTGCTGATCACCCGCGACACCGTGCTGGAGAAGGTCTACCCGACCATCGTGCCGCGGCGCGACCTCACCACCGGCCGCCGGGCGCGTCACCACCGCGAGGAGAAGACCGCCTGACCCCGCGACACAGCGCCGTCCCCGCATCCGGGGGACGGCGCTTCGCCGTTCTCAGACCTCGCCGGTTTCAAGTCTCGTTGTTCTCGAGCCTCGCCGCCGCGCCGGGTGGGAGGGGGCCGCCGGTCAGCGCTGAGCGATCAGCGGACCGCGGCGGCGGTCGAACTCACCCGGCGGCATCGCCACCACCATGACCAGCCGGGCCGGGGAGTCCAGCGCGTTGCGCACGGTGTGCGCCCGGTCGGCGCGGAAGTCCAGGGTCTGCCCGACGTGCACGGGGTGCTCGACGGCGTCGACGGTGACCGCGATCTGCCCGACCAG
This sequence comes from Catellatospora methionotrophica, assembly GCF_011297335.1. Classification (GTDB taxonomy): domain Bacteria; phylum Actinomycetota; class Actinomycetes; order Mycobacteriales; family Micromonosporaceae; genus Catellatospora; species Catellatospora methionotrophica. The sequence continues at coordinate 303,426 of NZ_JAAOTJ010000007.1, forward strand.
CACGTGCACCATGCACCGGGTGCCAGGCAGCAGTTCCTCGGCCTCGTAGCGCTCCTGCGGGGCGAACCGCCAGTCCCACAGCTCCACGAAGTCCGGGTCGTTCAGGCCGCGCAGCAGCCGTCCCGTGCCGCCCCGGCCACCGCGCCACAGCACGGGGGCGTCGTCCATCTCGCTGAGGTGCACCGTCCGGTCGGCAGCGGGCTGCAGCAGCCGGGCCACGGTGACGCCGAACGCCTCGGCGATGCGGGCCAGCGTGCCGACGCTGGGATTGGTGCGGCTGCCCTCGATCTGCACGAGCATGCCCTTGCTGACCCCGGACCGGCCGGACAGTTCGTCCAGTGACCAGCCCCGACCGGCCCGCAGGGCGCGTACGTGCAGCGCCACCGCGGCATTGATCTCCTCAAGGGGCAGATGCCGGGGCCGGGGCGCGGGCGAACCGTCGCCGCGTTCGGTTGATCGGGCCCGTTCGATCGTCGTATCGGTCAACACGCTGTCCTTTGCGGTCAATACTGTGATACGAGCTTGTGGTGATCTCTGTCCTGCTCGCGGGCACGTCCGCCCTGGTCTGGGGCACCGCCGACTTCTGCGGTGGCAAGGCCGTCCAGGGTGCCGCGACGTGCGTGGCCACTGCTACTCGGTGACCGTGGTATCGCCGTTGTGCGCGATACCGATGATCGCAGCTTTCCTGCTGTTGGTCCCGGGTCGGCTCGGCGTGTCGGCACCGGGATGGGGCGCACTGGCCGGAATTGCCGGACTGTTCGGCATTGTCCTGCTGTACCAAGGCCTCGCGAGCGGCGCGATGGCCGTCGTCGCCCCCGTCACCGCCGTGACATCCGCACTCGTGCCCTCGTCGGCGGGCTGGCGCTAGGCGAGCGCCCCCACGCTCGCGTGCGGTTTCCCCGAAACTGCGGGCGACTGGCGACTGGCGACTGGCGATGGGCGACGGTGCGCGCGCCTGTGGGGGTGTGCTGTTGTTGCGGTGGCTGTTGCCGGTGGCGGTGGCGGTGGTCGTTCGTCGATGTGGCACGTAAGGTGCCAGGCGTGACTTCGGTGGTGACGCGGGCCCGCTGGGCGGTGGCGATGGTGTTCGCGGTGCACGGTGCGGCCAGTGGCAGCTTCGCCGCCCGCATCCCGTGGATCGCCGAGAACCTGAAGCTCAACGAGGGCTCGCTCGGGCTGGCGCTGATCATGCCCGCGGTCGGCTCGCTCAGCACGATGCCGTTCGCCGGGCGACTGGTGCAGCGATGGGGAGGGCGCACCGCGACCCGGGTACTCATCACCGCGTGGACCCTCGCGGTCGGTGTGCTCGCGCTCGCGCCGAACCGGTGGGCGCTGATGGGCATGCTGCTGCTCGCCGGTGCGGCCGCCGGGACCTCCGACATCGCGATGAACGCCGAGGGCGTCGAGGTCGAGCAGCGGCTGGGCCGCTCGATCATGTCCAGCCTGCACGGCATGTGGTCGGTCGGCGGGCTGATCGGCTCGGGTATCGGCGCTGGGGCGGCCTACCTGGGCGTCAGCGCGCCGGTGAACCTCGCCGTGATGGGCGTGCTGCTCGCGGTAGTGGGCATCGCCGCCGGGCACTGGCTCCTGCCGAACGCGCCGGTGCCGGCGTCCGACGACGGGCCGCGGTTCTCGCTGCCGCGCGGGCCGGTGCTGATCATCGGGCTGGTCGGTTTCTGCGCCGTCTTCGCCGAGGGCGCCACTGCGGACTGGTGCGCCGTGTACCTGCGCAAGATCCTGGACGCCAGCGAGGGTCAGGCCGCCGTGGCGTACAGCTGCTTCGCGCTTGCCATGGCCGGTGGGCGGCTCGTCGGCGACGCGGTCGTCCGGCGGTTCGGAGCGGTCGGCACGGTGCGGGCCGCCGGAGTGGTCGGCATCCTCGGCGGCATCCTGGTCGTCGCCGCCTGGACACCGCTGGTGGGCATCCTCGGTTTCGGCATGATCGGCCTCGGCTGCGCCGTGGTGGTCCCGCTGGCGTTCAGCGCCGCCGGGCACACCGGCGACCATCCCGCGCACGCCATCGCGGGCGTGGCGACAGTGTCGTACGGCGCGGGACTGGCCGCGCCGGGACTGATGGGCGGGATCGCCCACGCCACCTCGCTGCCGTTCTCGTTCGCGCTGGTGACCGGCCTCATCGCGATCGTCGCGCTGGCTGCGGGCAGGCTGCGCGCGGCCGAGATCACGCACCGCGAGCCGTCTCCGGCCACCGCGCCGGCCTAGCCGACCTCCCACATCGCGGTGTCCTGCACCGGCCGGTAACCGACCGCCTGATAGATCTTGTTGCTGGTCGGATTGGCGAGATCGGTGAACAGCGTCGGGCGCAGCCCGGCCCCGAGCACCGCCGCGCTGATCGCGGCGACGAGCGCGCCCGCGTAGCCGTTGCCGCGCCGCCGTGGCGGGGTGTAGACGAGATTCAGCCGTACGACGCCCGCTGCGGGCGCGGTCATCGCGGCCATGCTGACCGGCTCCCCACCGGCTTCCCATGTCCAGAGCAGCCCGCCCAGGGCGAGCCGGCCGTCGATCGGCGCGGCCGGATTCGACTGCGGATGGTCCGCCAGCGCCTCCCGCTGGAACGCCTCGGACCAGGCCACCAGCAGATCCCGGTCCGCCTGCGCGGCCTCGCGGGGGCGCCCGTGCACCCGGGTCGGCGCGACCACATCCACGGCATCGAACATCCGGTACGACGCCAGCAGCGTGGCTGCCGCGCCGGTGCGTCCGGCGACCTGTGCCGCGAGACGGCGGGTCTGCTCGGGGAGCCCGGTGAACCGTCGCACCTGCGGTGCGTGCGCGACGAGGTGGTCCGCGAGCGCGGTCTCGGCTCCGTCGGCCAGTTCGCTCAGCAGCATGGCGAATGGTGGAGGGCAGACCGCGACGCCCGCGAGGGTGTCGCCGTCGGCGAGGATCCGCAGCATGAGCAGGTCCGATTCGGCCAGGACGATGCCGTCCAACCGGGACTGGAGCAGGGTCAGCAGCTGGTTGTTGCGGACCGGTTCACGTCTGAGCCAGGGCAGGACCGCAGGGGCAAACCTGCTCAGGGATGTGTCGGCGGTCACTCTCACGGTCAGATTCTGCCCCGAGGGCGCTCGCGAGAACACTCCTTTCGCGACATCGCACCCGTGTGACCAGCTAATATGGTCGAGCGGCGGGATGTGGCAGGCGACAACCGACCCCGATTTGCATCTGGGTCGCCGGGCCGCGTAATGTTCTCTCTGCCAGCGAGGAACGGACAAAAACACCGGGGCTGAAATGCTCGGGTGGAGGCCGGATCGCTTGGCCGCCCGGAGTGGGGCGGACCCCGGTTAGGGGGCCGCGAAACCGGTCCGGTACTGTGAACGACACAGCCCCGCAGTGCTTCCCGAGGAATCGGGTGGTGTTCGGTGTGTGCTTGTTCTTTGAGAACTCAACAGGGTGCTATTTAAGCCAAGTGCCAATTTATTGGCCATCCTTTGGGATGGTTACTTTGGTATTAAACATTCTGGACATTTATGTCGGGTTTGTTTTTTGCCGGGTTTTTGAATTCTTTTTGGAGAGTTTGATCCTGGCTCAGGACGAACGCTGGCGGCGTGCTTAACACATGCAAGTCGAGCGGAAAGGCCTTTCG
>NZ_JAAOTJ010000008.1 GCF_011297335.1 Catellatospora methionotrophica
CCCGCCACAACTCTTAAAGACTTGCGGCCTCCAGGTGACCTGGAGGCCGCAAGTCTTTAAGAGTTGCGAAACAGAACGGGCCCGGCTGGCCGGGCTGGGTCAGGGTTGTTGGGTGGGTTGGGTGACCTGGGCGAAGGGGTCCATGGGCTGGTGGAGGGCGCCGAGGGAGACGACTTCGCGTTTGAGGAAGAGGGCCAGGGTCCAGTCGGCGATCACGCGGACCTTGCGGTTCAGCGACGGGATGCGGCTCATGTGGTACGTGCGGTGCATGAACCAGGCGGGCCAGCCCTTGGCCTTGAAGCCGTACACGTGGGCGACGCCCTTGTGCAGGCCGAGGCTGGCGACCGAGCCGACGTGCTTGTGCCGGTACTCGCGGATGCCCTTGCCACGTACGGTGGCGACGAGGTTGTCGGCCAGCAGGCGCGCCTGCCGTACGGCGTGCTGCGCGCTCGGCGAGCACATCTCGCCCGCGGCGGCGGTCAGGTCGGGCACCGCGGCGCAGTCGCCCGCGCTCCACGCACCCTCGACGACCGCGTCGCCGTCGACGACCCGCAGCGTCGGGTTGCAGGTGAGCTTGCCCTGGGCGGTGCGGGGCAGGTCGGTGGCGGCGATCATCGGGTGCGCCTTGACGCCGGCGGTCCACACGATGGTGTCCGCGGCGAACTCGCCGCCGTCGGACAGCTTCACCACGCCGTCGACGCAGGAGTCCAGGCGGGTGCCCAGGCGCAGGTCCATGTTGCGCTTGAGCAGCGCCTCGACGGTGTACGCCCCCATCTGCGGCCCGACCTCGGGCAGCACCCGCTGCGTGGCCTCGACCAGCACCCAGTGCATGTCGTCGGCCTTGAGCTCCGGGTAGTAGCGCAGCGCGTCGCGGGCCATGTCCTCCATCTCGCCCAGCGCCTCGACCCCGGCGAAGCCCGCGCCGACGACCACGAAGGTCAGCGCGCGCTGGCGGGTCTGCGGGTCGGTGGTGGCGGCCGCGATGTCCAGGCACTCCAGCACGTGGTTGCGCAGCCAGATGGCCTCACCGATGGTCTTGAAGCCGACCGCGTGCTCGCGCAGACCGGGGATCGGCAGCGTACGGGAGACGCTGCCGGGCGCGACGATGATGTGGTCGTACGGGATCTCCCGGGACGGGCCGACCACCGGCTGCACCGTGGCGACCTTGCGGGAGTGCTCGACCTTCGTCACCGCGCCGTGAACGATCTTGCAATCGCGCAACTCCCGGCGCAGCGGCACCACGGTGTGCCGGGGGGAGATGTTGCCCGCCGCCGCCTCGGGAAGGAACGGCTGGTACGTCATGTGCGGCTGCGGGTCGACGACCGTGACCTCAGCCTCGGTCGAGCGCAACTTGCTGGACAGGCGCAGGGCGGCGTAGAGGCCGACGTGGCCGGCACCCACCACCAGGATCCGTACTGGCTTCACACATTCACGCTACCGCCGCACCCTCGCCCTGATCAGCGCCGATGCCTGTGATCCCGGACAGCGACGCCCGTCACGCCGCCCTGATCAGGGCCGCCTGCCCAGCCGAGTGAGCAGCGCCACGGCCGCCGCGACCACGACCAGGCCGACCACCAGCGCCACCGTCGGTGTGGTGATGTACATGCCCGGCAGCACCGTCGCCAGCAGGATCGCCAGCACCCCGGCCGCACCGAGCACCAGCGCCGAGCGCACCGCCCAGCGCAGCAGGACCTGGTTGTCGACGATCGCGTCGTAGGGCAGCACCGCCGCCAGCGCGGCCGCGTTGTGCAGCAGGTAGAGCGCCGCGGCCGTGGCCAGCAGCCGCCCGGTCGACGGCTGGGCACCGAACAGCAGCGTGTCGGCGAGCCACATCGCGACCATGGTCAGCATCACCAGGGTCACCGCGATCCCGCCGGGCGCGATCGCCGGGATGACGGCGAGCACGAGGAAGCCGAGCATCAGCCGCGCGGGCAGCTCCCCCGGCGCGGCCAGCAGCAGGCCGGTGAAGGCGGCCACGAAGACGACCCCGCGCACCAGCAGCGGGCCGCCGGTGATCCGCCCGAGGTCGCGCACCTGTGCCAGCAGTTGCTTCACCGCAGCACCGCCTTGGGCGCGGCGGCCAGCCGCGACACGTCGCGCAGCACGGCGTCCAGGCTGCCCGCGCCTGCCCAGGCGACCACCGGCACCCCGTGCTCGCCGAGCTGGCCCATGGTGTTCTCCCGTTCGGCCTTCCAGAGCCGGTACGACACGTCGCTCCAGGTGTTCACGGGTGGCGAGGTCAGGTCCGTGGGCAGCGTGTCCACGGCGACCACGAAGCGCCCCGACCGGGCCAGCCCGGCCAGCATCGCCGCCGAGCGGGCGTCCAGCAGTGGGGTCAGCACCACGACCAGCGCCGCGGCGGAGATGCCCGCGGCCAGCTGCGCGCCGCCCCGCTCCTGCGCGGTCGGGCTCGGGTGGGCGTCCAGCAGCCACTCCAGCACCGTCAGGTACTGCCTGCGGCCACTGGCGGGGCGCAGGCGGCGGGCCTGCGCGCCGTACTCCAGCACTGAGACGCGGTCGCCGCGGTGCAGGTAGTGCTCGGCGATCGCGGCGGCCGCGCGCACGGACCGGTCCAGCACCGACGACGCGCCGCCGATGCCGCCGGAGCGGCCCGCGTCGGCCAGCAGGTCGAGCAGGACCACCACCTCGGCGTCACGGTCGGACAGCGTCGCCGCCACGTGCAGGCGCTCGGTGCGCAGGGACACCCGCCAGTCGACGCGGCGCAGCCGGTCACCGGGGCCGAACTGGCGTACGCCCGCCAGCTCGCCGCCCTCGCCGGGCCGCCGCGAGCGGTGCTGGCCGACCAGGCCGGCCGCCCGGGGCATCGCCTCGTCGGCCTTGAACGGGTCGGTCAGCGGGTACACCTTCACGCCCAGCGCGCCGGTGACCACGGCCCGGCTGACCAGCAGCCCGTCCGCGGCGACCGCGTGCGCCGACGCCGGGCCCAGCCAGTGCCGTCCCCAGCGCACGGCCGGTCCGGCCAGCTCGACGGCGGTGGCCACGCCGCGCGGCACCAGGGTCACGTAGGGGCGGTTGCCGCCGCGGCGGGACGGGCCCGCGTCGACTGACCCGCCCTCCAGCCGCAGCCAGGGCGAGTGCTGCAGGTGCACCACCGTCAGGTCGTACCCGGTGACGTCGCGGTTCTCGACCTCGACGGTCGCGCCGAGGTCACCGCCCTCGACCGGGAACGACTCGACCGTGGACAGCCGCAGCCCCGGCAGCGCGCGGGGACGTTTGCCCAGCGCGAAAGCCACGCTCAGGGCCAGCGGCGCGGCGAGGATCACCAGGTCCGTACGGCCCAGCAGCACGGCGGCGACCAGCAGCAGGCCCGCCACCAGCACGGCCCGGCCCAGTGCCCGGGTGGGCGACCAGTTCTCGCCGGTGTCGGCGGCCGCGACGGGCTCCAGGTCGCCCTCGGGGGAGGCTCCCTGGGACACGTCAGCCCCGCAGCCCGGTCGACCGGTACGGCGGGTCCAGCAGCTCGTCCTCTAACTCGGTCAGCCGCCGCGACGGCGTCGGCCGCTGGCCGGGGGACGCGGCGTGGCTGGGCAGCGCGCCGCTGACCGGAGCGGGCGTCGCGGCCAGCACCTCGGCCACCACCGACACCGGGTCGATGCGCTTGAGCCACATCTCCGGCCGCAGCGTGATCCGGTGCGCCAGCGCGGGCAGCGCGACCCCCTTCACGTCCTCGGGGATGACGTAGTCGCGCCCGGCCAGCGCGGCGCGGGCCCGCGACAGCAGCAGCAGGGCCAGCGAGCCGCGCGGCGACGAGCCGACCAGCACCGCCGGGTGCTCGCGGGTAGCCGCGGCCAGCGACACGATGTAACGGCAGACGGAGTCCTCGACCTCGATCTGCTCCAGCCCGGCCTGCATGCGCAGCAGGGTCGGCGCGTCGACGACCGGCTCGACCTCGGACTCCTCCTGGCGGCGGACCATGCGGCGGCGGAGCACGTTCAGTTCCTCGTCGGCCTCCGGGTAGCCGAACGACACGCGCAGCATGAAGCGGTCGAGCTGCGCCTCGGGCAGCGGGTAGGTGCCCTCGTACTCGATCGGGTTGGCCGTGGCCAGCACGTGGAACGGGGCCTCCAGGCGGTAGGTCACGCCCTCGACGGAGACCTGCTTCTCCTGCATCGCCTCCAGCAGCGCCGCCTGCGTCTTCGGCGGCGTGCGGTTGATCTCGTCGGCGAGCAGCAGGTTCGTGAAGACCGGACCGGCCCGGAAGGTGAAGTCGTGGGTGCGCTGGTCGTACAGGAACGAGCCGGTCACGTCCGCGGGCAGCAGGTCAGGGGTGAACTGCAGGCGGCGGAAGTCCAGGCCCAGCACCTGGGCGAAGGTGCGCGCGGTCAGCGTCTTGCCCAGTCCGGGCAGGTCCTCCAGCAGCACGTGGCCACCGGCGAGGATGCCCGCCAGCACCAGTTCCAGGGAGTCCCGCTTGCCCACCATCACGGTGCCGACCCGGTCGAGCACCTGCTGGGCGAGACGGCCGACCTCAGCGGCGGGGATCGGTTGCATGCTCACAGTTTCTCCAAGGCATTGACGATCACATCGAGTTCGCGAGGGCTGGGCGGGCGCTTGGCCGGCACCGTGAGGAGCGTCCAGAGCGGATCACCGAGCAGCCTACGCGCGCGTTCGGGCTCGGTCGCGCGGTTGACGCCGTGGCGCTGGCGCAGCCGCTCGTCGACGACCTCGGCCAGGCGCGGCTGCACCCGCCGCTGGAAGCGGGCCGCGTCGGTGTGGCTCCACTCCAGGATGGTCTCCCAGCGGGCCACGGCAAGCCGCAGGCCGTCGGTGACCTCGGACTGGTCGGCGGCGACGGCCCGTCCGGCCCTGCGCGGCGGCAGCGGGGCCCGCAGCGAGCGGGCCATCCGCCACACCCCGACCACGGTCAGCGCCACCGCGAAGACCAGCGGCAACGGCATGCTGAGGCTGAACACCTGGAGCGTGATCCAGCCGGCCGCGGTCCAGGCGATGGTGAATCCGAGCAGGCTCAGCCAGCGGGTCGCCTTCGGCCGGGGCGGGCGCGCCGCGACCGGCCCCTCCGGACGGCTGAACCCGCCGAGCAGGTCGCCCAGGCTCGCGCCCTCGTCGACGTCGCCGTCCACGAAGTCGTCGTGCTCGCTGCGCTCGTTCATGAGGCCACCCCGCTGCGGGTTCCCGCGGTCAGCTCGTCGCGCAGGCGGTTCAGGGAGGCCCTGGCCTGCAGGCGCATGTCGTCGTCGACACGGTGGGTGGCGTAGCGGGCGCGGCGGTACACGTCGGCGAAGCCGTTGAGCACCCCGGCGTCGAGGCGGCGGCGGTGGAGCATGCGTACGACCAGGTCGGTGGCGGTGTCGTCGGGCAGGCGCGGCACGCCCGCCGCCGCGGCGGCCTGCTCCAGGCGCACCCAGCAGGCGATGACGGCGGTACGCGGATCAGCGGCGTCGTCGTCGAGGTCGAGCAGGCCGGCGTCGAGCGCCGCGACGACCTCCTCCTCGTCGGTGAGCTGCGCGATGCGGGTCGGCGGCTTCTCCCGGATGGCCCGGCGGCGGAACTTCGTGGTCGACTTGGCAGCGGCCTTGAGCAGCACGATCAGTACGGCCGCCCCGATGGCCAGCAGCATGCCGAGGCCGACCACGCCCAGCCAGCCGGAGTCGGCGGTGTCCTCGGGGGCCGCCGACGGCGACGGGGACGGCGACCGCGGGGACGGCGAGGCCGAGGCGGTCGGGGTGGGGTTGGCCGACGCGGACTGCTCCGGCGCGGCCCGGCCGATCGGCAGCACCGAGACCGAGGCCGTCGCGGCCGCGAGCATCAGCAGCGCGGCCACGGCCAGCAACGGCCACCAGCGACGCAACGCTCCCATGGATCCCCGCTCCGAATATCGCTTCCACCAGCGGCGTCAGGTCCCCGGCCCGGTCGGGTCCGATCCGCACCGGATCGGCTCAGCCGAGGCCGGCGAGGTGCCGGGCCTGGCTCAGCACGTCGTCCAGCATGGCGGGTGTGAGCCGCCCGGTAAAGGTGTTCTGCTGGCTGACGTGGTACGAGCCGAGCAGCGCCGGTCCAGGTTGCGGACTGCCGGGGCCGCCCTCCGGGAGGAAGACTGCCCCGTGCCCGAACTTCGGACGCGGCACCGGCGGCTTGACGCCGTACACCGTGGACAGCGTAGGCCACCACGCCGCCCACGCGAACGCGCCGAGCGCGATCACCACCCGCAGGGTTGGCCGCAGCAGCGTGACCTCGCGATGCAGCCACGGCGCACAGGTGTCGCGCTCGACCGGCGTCGGTTTGTTGTCCGGGGGCGCGCAGCGCACCGCCGACGCGATGCGCACGTCGCTCAGGTGCAGCCCGTCGTCACGGGACACGCTGGTGGGCTGGTTGGCCAGGCCCGCCCGGTGCAGCGCGGCGAACAGCACGTCGCCGCTGCGGTCGCCGGTGAAGATGCGCCCGGTGCGGTTGCCGCCGTGCGCCGCCGGGGCGAGCCCGAGGATCAGGATGCGGGCGTCGGGCGCGCCGAAGCCGGGGACCGGACGTCCCCAGTACACCTCGTCGCGGAACGCCGCCCGCTTGGTCGCGGCGATCTCCTCCCGCCAGGCCACCAGCCGGGGGCACCGGCGGCAGCCGGAGATCTCCTCGTCGAGCGCGGCCAGCTCGGCCGCGCTCGACGCCGCCGGGCCGGCTGTCCCGGCGGGCCGCCGGGACGCGCCGTCGGCAGAGGTCACAGCGTGGTGCGCAGCAGTTCCACGGTGCGCGCCCAGGCGCTGGCCGCCGCCGTGGCGTTGTAGACCTCGGGGCGGTCGTCGTTGACGAACGCGTGGTGGGTGCCGGGGTAGTCGTGCACGATGCAGGTGCCGCCGGCCTCCTCGATGGCAGCACGGGCGATCTTGATGCCGGGGGCCGCTGAGGTGCCGTCCTCCTCGCTGCAGTGGATCATCGCGGTCTTGCCCTGGTAGTTCGACCACTGCGGGGCCATGCGCTCCCACGGCAGCGCCGGGTAGAAGCCGACCGCGGCGGTGATCTCGTCGCTGACCGTGGCGGACCACAGCGCCAGGCTGCCGCCCATGCAGAAGCCCACCGCACCCACGCCGCCGGTGGTCTCCGGGCGTCCGGCCAGGTATGACGCCGCGCCCGCGATGTCCTTGGCGGCCTGGTCCATGGCCAGGCCCATCATCAGCTTGCCGGCCTCGTCGGGCTCGGTGGTGTGCGCGCCGTGGTACAGGTCGGGCGCGAGCGCCACGAACCCGGCCTCGGCGAATCGGTCGGCCAGCGAGATGATGTGCGGCACGAGCCCCCACCACTCCTGGATCACGATGACCGCAGGTCCACTGCCGCTCTTGGGCAGCGCGAGGTAGCCCTCACTGGTCCCCCCGTTGCTGGGGTAGTCCACCATTTCACCCATCGGTCGTCCTCCTGACGGTCAGTCGTCATTGGCTGGTCGCACAGTCGTGGCGTTCCGGGTAGCCAACCACACCGGACGGTACCGGGGAAGACGACGGCGGCGTGGCGAAAGTTACGACTTATGGTCGTAACTCACCACGCCGCCGCGAGGGTGCTATAGCGGAGCGAGCTCAGCTCACTTGGCAGCCAGGCACCAGACGTCGCCGGTGCCGGTGCCGGTGCCGTACCAGATGGCGGCGATGGCGGTCGGGAACGCGCTGCAGGGGTTGCCCGCGGCCATCTGCGCGCTGAACGCCGCCTTGGTGAACTTGTCCTCGACCAGGCCGACGACCTTGTTCTTCGCCTCCGGGTCGGCGCAGTCGACGACCTTGGCGTCGTCCACGTCCTGGAACTCGTTGACACAGTCGCCGACGCTCGCCGTGGTCACGCTGCCGGTGATGTTGTCCCACAGCTCGCCCAGCCCGGCGCCCACGGCGAACTTGACCGCGATGACGACGATGATGACGACCACCACACCGAGGATCTTCTTGATCGCTCCGCCCGACTTCTTCGGCGGCTCGGTGGCCTCCGGTGCGGCGGGGGTGGGGGTGAACTGCGAACCCGCAGCGGCTTCCTGCTCGCTCATTGCATTTCCTTCCGAGGGGTGCCCTCGTCCGGATCGGGTCGCGGCCGGGGCGGGAAAATCTCGCGTGCTGTCGCGAGACCGCGTCACCTTAGCGTTTGCTGTGAATCTTCGCGACCCCGTTGACAAGTACCGCGGGCATGCCATCCGGACGGCCGGAAATGCCGACCGCTTCAGACCGCGCCGGGTCGCCCGTTCAGTGGTCTGACGGGCGACCCGACTCCGCGCGAGCGGCCTACGACGTCACGGGGTGGCGGACGGCGACGCCGCCGGGGTCGTCGAGGCCGACGGACCGGCCGATGGCGACGGACCCGCCGACGGCGACAACGTGCCCCACGGAAGCGCTTCGGGGGAGGCCGGCACCCACGGCAGCGCCGGTGCGCTGACGTCGGGACAGGACGGGTACACCACGCGCCACTCCCAGCCCCGGTCGCCCCCGCTCGGGCCCTCCCAGCCGAACCGCTGTGCGCAGTAGCCGAGCACGATCGGGTTGCCGCCCTGGTCGACCAGCCGCGCACCCGGGATGATCTGCCCGTCCGGGCCCAGTACGAAGATGTCGGCGACCTGCTCGTACGGGCTGCTCGGCGAGGACGCCTGGGTCACGTCGTGCCAGTAGGTGCCCGTCAACCGGTCGTCCGCCGTGACCCACAGGCTGACGCCGAACACCACCACCACCGCGGTCGCCACGCCCAGCGCCAGCCGCGTCCGGCGGCGGGCGGGCGGGGCGGCGGCCGTACGGCGGCCCAGCCAGATCGAGCCGACCACGAACCCGGCGAGCGCCAGCAGCCCCAGCACGGTGCTGCCCTCGAACCGCGGCAGCAGCCCGATGCCGCCGCTGTCCGGCCACAGCTGTGCCACCAGCATCGCGGCCAGCCAGCCGCGCAGCACCCACCAGGCCGGGCGCAACAGCGCCAGGAACTCGCCGAGGCGCTCGTAGCCGATCAGCGGGCCGAGCCGCCGGTCCAGCACGGACCAGCGCGTCCGCGCCCGCGACACGGCCCGACCCGCCCACGCGGCCGTCCGGCTGGGACCCCCCGTGTGGCCCAGCGTGGCACGCAGTTCCGCGGCGTACGCGCTGGGCGGCCCCAGCCGCTCGGTCAGCGTCGCGCCGCCGCCCTCGGCCTCGACCTCCGCCGCCACCTCGGCCAGGTGCGCCGGCAGGTCTTCGAGCAGGTCGTCGCGGGCCTGCTCGGGCAGGTCGGACAGGGCCGCGCCGACCTGCGCCGCGTACTGTGCGATCTCGACGTTCATGCCGACTCCCTCAGCAGGGTGTTCATCGTGGAGGCGAACCCGTTCCACACGTCGCCGCCCTGCTTGAGCTGGGTGCGGCCGGCCGGGTTGAGCGCGTAGTACTTGCGGTGCGGGCCCTCCTCGGAGGGCACCACGTAGGTGGTGAGGTAGCCGGCCGCGAACAGGCGGCGCAGCGTGCCGTAGACCGAGGCGTCGCCGATCTCGGTCAGCCCGGCGGTGCGCAACCGGCGGAGGATGTCGTATCCGTAGCCGTCGTCCTCGCGGAGCACGGCGAGCACGGCCAGGTCGAGCACCCCTTTGAGCAGTTGGGTGGTATCCACGCTCAGCACAGTAGTGTGCGATGCGAAGTACTGCAAGCAGCACGCTACCACGCGTCGCGTAACCTGCTGGTCAGTCCTGGATGGATGCGGCGATGCCGTCGAGGATGTCGTGCTCCGAGACGGTGATCTCGACGAAGCCGGTCTGCCGCATGATCTCCCGCAGGATCAGCGCGCCCGCGATGATGACGTCGACCCGGCCGGGATGCATCACCGGGATCGCGGCCCGCGTGTCGTGGTCCATCGCGGACAGCTCGGCAGCCAGCTCCTCGATCGTCCCCGCCGACAGCACCGCGTGATGGATCCGGGCGGGGTCGTAGTGGTCCAGGGCCAGCGCGATGCCCGCCAGCGTGGTCACCGTGCCCGCGACCCCGACCAGCGTGGCCGGGCCGGTGCCGACGTGGGCCAGGGCGCGGGCCACCGCGGCGTCGACGTCGGCCACGGTCGCGGCGAGCTGGGCGGCCGTCGGCGGGTCGTCGGGCAGGTGGCGTTCGGTCATGCGTACGCAGCCGATGTCCATGCTGATCGCACTGTCCACCGTGCGGTGGCCCCGGACGAACTCTGTCGAGCCGCCGCCGATGTCCACCACCAGGTAGGGGCCGGTGCCGTCCAGCCCGGTCACCGCGCCGCCGAAGGACAGCGCGGCCTCCTCGGTGCCGGTGATCACCTCGGCGGGCTGCCCCAGCGTGGCCCGCACCATGTCGTGGAAGTCGGCCGCGTTCGCCGCGTCGCGCGTCGCGCTGGTGGCGACCATGCGAATACGGCTCACCCCGTGCGACGCGATGAGGTCGCGGTAGGCGGCCAGCACGGCGCGGGTGCGCTCGATCGCCGCCGGGTCCAGGCGGCCCGTGCGGTCCACCCCCGCGCCCAGGCGCACGATGCGCATCAGGCGCTCGACGTCGCGGCCGTCCTCGGTGATCAGCAGGCGGATCGAGTTGGTGCCACAGTCGATCGCGGCGACGGCTTCTCCCACGCCGTCACCCTACAGGCGTTAAGAAGGTGCCCTTCCTCTACCGATAGCGATGGGAAGGTGCCCTTCCTTCTACAGGTGGAGGAGCATGCGGGTGTTGCCCAAGGTGTTGGGTTTTACGCGTTCCAGGCCTAGGAACTCGGCCACGCCCTCGTCGTAGGAGCGCAGGAGCTGCTCGTAGACGGGTGGCGGGACGGGCGCACCGTCGATCTCGGCGAAGCCGAAGGAGGCGAAGAAGCGGGTCTCGAAGGTGAGCACGAAGACGCGGCGTACGCCCAGCTCACGGGCGTCGTCGAGGAGGGACTCGACGATCTGGTGGCCGACGCGGCGGCCACGCCAGGCCGCGTCCACCGCGACGGTGCGGATCTCGGCCAGGTCCTCCCACAGCACGTGCAGCGCACCGCAGCCCGCGACCGCCCCGTCGTCGCCCACGGCCACCCGGAACTCGGGCACGTCCTCGTATATCGCGACGGTCGCCTTGCTGAGCAGGCGGCGCTCACCGCTGTAGGTGTCGATCAGGCGGCGGATGCCGCGCACGTCGGCGGTGCGGGCCTTGCGTACGGTCAGCTCACTCAACGCAGGGACCCGCCGTCCACCAGGGCTCCAGCAGCGCGATGACCTCGTCGCCGAACGGGTTGACCCCCGGACCCGCGGCCAGCGCGTGGCCCAGGTGCACGTGCAGGCACTTGACCCGGTCGGGCATGCCGCCCGCGGAGACGTTCTCGATCTCGGGCACGTGACCGATCGCCTCCCGGCGCGTCAGGAAGTCCTCGTGCGCCTTCAGGTACGCCGCGCGCAGTTCCGGGTCGGTGCGCAGCCGCTCGTTCATCTCCCTCATCAGCCCGGACGACTCCAGCCGGCTGCACTCCGCGGTCGCCCGCGGGCAGGTCAGGTAGAACAGCGTCGGGAAGGGAGTGCCGTCGGGCAGCCGGGGCACCGTCTCCACCACGTCGGGCTTGCCGCACGGGCAGCGGTGCGCCACCGCCCGGGTGCCGCGCGTGGGCCGGCCGAGCTGGGCACGGACCGCGGCGAGATCGGATTCGGTCGCCTCCTGCCGCGTCGGCGCGGGCACGAGGTCGCGATCCATCGGAACTCCTAGTTCTTCTTCTCCGGCTCCGGGTCCAGTCGGGTCCAGAGCTTGCCGTACCAGCTGTCGGGTTCAGCGGCCGGCGGTGGTTTCGGGGTCTGGTCCTGGTCGGTCCGGCCGTCCGGGTCCCAGATCGGGATCAGCGGCGTCTGTCCGGGCGAGACCCAGAAGAAGCGGCGGCGGACCTGAGCCTTGATGTACTCGTCGTCCTTCCACTTCTCGGCCTGGCGCTCCAGCCCGGCGATCCGCTCCTGCTGCTCCAGCTGCGACTGCCGCATCGCGTCGATCTCGGCAAGCTGGGTGAGGTAGACGCGCACCGGGTAGGCGTAGCCCAGCGCCAGCGCCGCGAGGATCACCAGCAGCGCGGTGGCCCGGCCGGTGAGGCCGTGCGGGTTCGGGGCGCTGGTGCGCTTGGCGGCTCCGGCGGCGGCGGCGCGGCGGGCGGCGGCGGGGCGGCTCTGCGAGCGCTCACCCTCCCGGGTGCGCACCGAGGCGGTGCCGCGCGCGCCGCCCCGGGTGCCGCCCTGGGGGCGTCGCACCGGCCCCTGTCCGCCAGGCTTCTGCCGCTGCATCACCCCTCCCCCCTGCGCGATGACCGAAGCTCCTTCCACGTCGTACGTGTGGCATGAAAGGAGCTTCGATCACATGCTAGGCCCTGCGGTGTGACACCGTCACGAACCCGCGCTGTCGCCTGTTTTCCGGCTTGCTGGTTACCTTCCCGCGGTGAACCGGGGCAGTGTCACTTTCCCGCGGTGAACCGCGGGAACGCGGCCGCGCCGGCGTAGCGGGCCGCGTCGGCCAGCTCCTCCTCGATGCGCAGCAGCTGGTTGTACTTGGCGACACGGTCCGAACGGGCCGGCGCGCCGGTCTTGATCTGGCCACAGCCCATCGCGACGGCGAGGTCGGCGATCGTGGTGTCCTCGGTCTCGCCCGAGCGGTGGCTCATCATGGTCCGGAAACCGCTGCGGTGGGCCAGCTCGACGGCGTCGAACGTCTCGGTCAGCGAGCCGATCTGGTTCACCTTGACCAGCACCGCGTTGGCCGCGCTCTCGGCGATGCCGCGGGCGATGCGGGTCGGGTTGGTGACGAACAGGTCGTCGCCGACGATCTGGATCTTGCCGCCGAGCTGGGCGGTCATCGCGCTCCAGCCCGCCCAGTCGTCCTCGGCCAGCGGGTCCTCGATCGACACGATCGGGTACGACTCGGCCAGCTTGGCGTAGTACGCGATCATGTCCTCGCGCGACTTCGCGGCACCCTCGAAGGTGTACACGTCGTTGTCGAAGAACTCGGTCGCGGCCACGTCCAGGGCCAGCACGATGTCGCTGCCCAGGGAGTAACCGGCGGCCTGGACGGCCTCGGCGATCAGGTCCAGCGCCGCGGCGTTGGTCGGCAGGCTCGGCGCGAAGCCGCCCTCGTCGCCCAGGCCCGTGGACAGGCCCTTCTTCTTCAGCACGCTCTTGAGCGCGTGGTAGACCTCCGCGCCGGAGCGCAGCGCCTCGCGGAAGTTCGGCGCGCCGATCGGCGCGATCATGAACTCCTGGATGTCCACGTTGGAGTCGGCGTGCGCGCCGCCGTTCATGATGTTCATCATCGGCACCGGCAGCAGGTGCGCGTTCGGGCCGCCCAGGTAGCGGAACAGGCTCAGCTCAGCGCTCTTGGCGGCCGCCTTCGCGATCGCGAGCGAGACGCCCAGGATCGCGTTCGCGCCCAGCACCGACTTGTCGGGGGTGCCGTCCAGCTCCAGCATCTTCTGGTCGATGAGGCGCTGCTCGCTGGCCTCGTACCCGATGAGCTGGTCGATGATCTGGTCTTCGATGTTGGCGACGGCCTTCTCGACGCCCTTGCCCAGGTAGCGGCTCTTGTCGCCGTCGCGCAGCTCCAGCGCCTCGTAGGCGCCGGTGGAGGCGCCGGAGGGCACCGCGGCGCGGGCGATGGTGCCGTCGTCGAGACCGACCTCGACCTCGACGGTCGGATTGCCGCGGGAGTCGAGGATCTCCCGGGCTACGAAGCCTTCAATGGTGGCCACGTGTGCTCCCTCGTTCATGTGCGCTCACTGGCGTGGTCGTCGGCAATGACATCCCCTGGCCGGAGCGGCCGGTGCGTACCGAGCCAGCCTATCGACCCGTCACGGCGCCGGGGTCTTCGGCCGGTGGTCCACCACCCGCGCCCCCTCGGGCAGGGCGAAGACCGCCGCCGGCGGCGACGCCGAGATCCGGGTCAGCGCCTGGTCGACGACCACGCCGCCGACGACGCCGGTGAAACTGGCCAGCACGCCCGCGGCGGTGACGCAGACGGTGAAGCCGCCCGCCTCGGCGTCGGTCAGGCCCGACACGTCCAGACAGGTCGCCTGCTGTCCGGCCAGGGTGACGTCGTGCGCCTCCACCTCGGCCTGCGACTGCAACTGGGCCGCCTGCAGCAGGTCGGTGACGATCGGTGCGGTGACCAGGCCGTGCCTGGTCACCTCGTGGTATCCGGTGAGCGCGGCCGGGCCGGGGCCGGGCAGCGGCCGGATCTGGCAGCGTGCCGGGCGCACCGCGGTGACGCACGAGGTCTGCCCCTCCGCGTCGACCATGAGTCGCCCGCCGGGGTAGGAGTAGACCGAGCGCGCCGGTGCGGCCTGCTGCGAGATCTCGCCGCGAACCCCGTCGGCCAGCAGATACTGCGCGTGGTACGGCCGCTGCGAGGCCCGTTGCAGCTGCGCCGCCATGTCCGCCAGCAGCCGCGCGCGGTCGGGCGCGACGCCGTCGTCGGTGATGGCCTGGCAGCCGGTGAGCACAAGCAGCGCACCCAGCAGCGGAGCGAGCACGAGGTGGCGGAATACGGAGGGTCGCGGGGCACGCGGCGTGCCGGGACGAGCCGTATTTCGCATGGGCGACAGCCTCCCCCATCGCCCCGCTGCCGCGCAAACCCTCACAGTCCGAGCAGTGTGCGCAGGTGGCGCGGTGCGGGCGAACCGTAGGACAGCATCCGGTCGTGCCACTGGCGCACGGTGACCCCGGACGGTCGCAGCCGGGCGATCTCGGCCACCTCGGCCCAGCCCACGAAGTACGTCGACAGCTGCGCCGAGGACAGCAGCGCGCGCCGCCACTTGCCGGCCGCCTCGCCCACCTCCTGGAAGCCGCGGTCGCGCATGAGCGCCATGCCGTCGGCCTCACTCAGTTCCTCGCAGTGCACGAGCTGGTCGAGGACCGCGTTGATGCTGGTACGCAGCTGCATCTTCAGCTGGGTCGCGCGCACCGGCAGGCCGCCGTAGCCGTGCTCGACCATCGCCTGCTCGGCGTAGACGGCCCAGCCCTCCACGAACGGCCCGGAGTGGCCCAGCGCGCGCACCCGCGTGCTGCCCCGGTAGCGGCGGGCGTGCGCCAGCTGCAGGAAGTGCCCCGGCATGGCCTCGTGTACGGTCAGGTTGCGGATGGCGTGGTCGTTGTACTCGCGGTAGAACGAGGCGACCCGGTCCGCGGGCCAGCCCGCCGGGGTCGGCGCGATGCAGTAGAACGTCGGCACGACGGCGGTCTCCAGCGCGCCCGGCGGGTCGCAGTAGGCCACCGCCACGCCACGGGCGAACTCCGGCATCTCCTCGATGACCAGCGGGTCGTCGATCAGGCTGACCAGATCGTGCTCGCGGACGAACGCCGTCGTCTCCTCGACCGCGTGATGAGCCAGGCCCACGATCGACGCGTCGTCGGGATGCTCGGCGGCGATCAGGTCCAGCGCCCGGCGCACCGTCTCGTCGTCGGCCTTGCCGCCGACCAGCTCGACGGCGACCTCGCGCAGCTCGGCGGTGACCCGCTCGATGTTGTCCTGCGCCCGCTTGAGCACCTCGGCCGCGCCGAGCTCGGTGTCCAGGGTGTGCCAGAGCTTGGCCTCCCAGAGGCGGCGGCCCAGCCGCGGATCGCGGCCGTCGCCCCGCTCGGTCTCAGCGGCGCACCAGGCGGCGAAGTCGTCGAGCGCCAGCACCGCGTTCGCGGCGACCAGCTGCATCTGATCGGCCAGGCCCGGCTCCTGCACCAGCAGCCGGGGCAGCTCCTCGCGCACCAGCGCGGCGGTCCCGGCGAACTGACCCGCCGCGGTCTCCAGGTGGATGCGGGGCGCGTCGCGCAGCACCGTACGCGCCGTGGCCAGCGCGTCGGGCACCTGCAGCAACCGGCCCGCCAGCGCGTGCAGGCGCTGCTCGACCGGCGCGAACGGCCGCGCCATCAGCGCGTGCAGCAGCGCGCCCGGGTTGTGCCGCAGCGGGTCCCACTGGTGCGAGCGCACCTCGGTCAGCTCGAACAGCTGCCGCTCGACCAGCGAACTGAGGATGGCGTGGTCGACCCGCTCCTCGTCGTCCAGCAGGTCGGCGTCGACCTGCGACAGCGCCCCGGCCGCGTCGCGCAGCATGGCGACGTCGGCGGTCGTGCCGTCGGGCGACAGGTCCGGCAGACGGTCGTCGAAGCGGTGGTCACCGGCCGACGCGGCCAGCTCGGGCGACGACTCCAGCAGGGCGTCGGCGATGTGCTCCGCCAGCGGTGCGAACTCCATCGGCTCAACGTACCCGCCGCCCCGGTGGACGGTCAGGCCTGGTCGGCTACGGCCTCGGCGTAGCGGCGCAGCTCCTCGCGCAGGGCGGCCTCGGCGTCGGCGTCCTCGCCCGCCTGCGCGACCAGGGTCAGCAGGCGGCCGCCCAGCGTGTCGGCGGGTTCGGGCTCGGGCAGGCCGTGGCGGCGGGCGCGGGCGAGCAGCTTGGCGGCGAGCGTCAGCGACGGCAGGGACCAGGTCACGCCGTCCAGCGGCGAGCGCGCGGCACCCTTCTCCTCGGCCTTGACCCGTTCCCAGGTGGCGATGATCTCGTCGATGTCCTCGGCCGGGGTGTCCGCGAAGACGTGCGGATTGCGGCGGATCATCTTCGCCACGAAGTCCCCGGCGACGTCGTCGACGTTCCAGCGCTCGTCCTCGGGCAGTTCCTGGGCGAGCTGGGCGTGGAACAGCACCTGCAGCAGCACGTCGCCCATCTCGTCGCGCATCGCCGCATGGTCTCCGGCGACGATCGCGTCGTAGGCCTCGTACGCCTCCTCCAGCAGGTACTTCGCCAGGGTGCGGTGGGTCTGCTCACGTCGCCACGGGTCGCTGCTCTGCAGCCGGTCGGTGACCGCCACCGCGTCGAGCAGCCGCGCGCCCGGCGGGTCCCAGGAGCCGTACAGCAGCTCCAGTTCGGCCAGGCCGGGTTCGCGGGCCAGTTTCAGGCCGAGCTCGCGGGCCAGGAACTCGTCGCCACCCGGCCCGGCCAGCCACACGACGACCGGCTGCGCGGCGTCGAGCAGGGTCGCCGCGGTCGCCTCGGGCACCACGGTGACCGTGGCGCCCGCGGCGCGCAGGGCGGTGATCTGATCGCCGTCCGCCCCGGTCAGCACGGGGTGAGCCCGCACCAGATCCCAGGCGGCGGCGGTGAGCAGCCCCGCGGGCATGCGGGGCGAGGTGACGAGCAGAACGATCCGGCGGGTCACGTCAGCTGCTGGAGACGGCCGGTTCTTGGACGCTGTCGGACACGGCCGAGTCCTGGATGCCGAACGGGGCGCTGAGCACCGGCCCGCGCTCTCCGGCGGTCAGCACCGGCAGGTCCAGCGGGCGGTAACGCGGGTTCACGGTCACGTCGGCGGCCTTGGCCGCCTCGGTCAGCACCCGGTACACCGCGATCGCGCCGGCGACCTGCGGGTTGCCCGCCAGCTCGGCCTTGGTCTGCTCGAACGGCTGCTTGCCGTCGAGCACACCCGCCTTCACGCCGTTGTCGTAGACCTTGCGCAGGTCCTCGTCCGACGGCTTCATCTGGTCGAGCGGCAGCGCCTGGACGCATGCCTGCGTCTCCTGGCTGAGCGTCTCGTACTCGCTCGGCCGGGCCTCGGCGGCAGGGAGCTTGACACCCTTCTCCGCCGCGATCCGCTTGCACAGGGTGTTGTAGATGAGCAGCTGGACGACGTGCGTGCGGATGGCGGCGTCGTCACCGGGCTGCGCCGTCTCCTGGACCTTCGCGGCCTGCTCGGTGAGCGTGGTGACCTTGTCCTCGGTGAACGACTGGTCGCCGACGTACGCGGCGACGCTCGGATTCGACCGGCAGGCGGTCAGGGCCAGCAGGGCGACGGCGATGCCGGCCGCGGCGGTCAGACGGCGCACGGAATCCTCCAGTGACAGGCGCTTACGCCGCCACTCTCTCACGAACGGCGACTCCGGGAGATCTCAGGGTGGATTCAGGTGTTCGGAGGGCGCGTAGACCCCCTTCGACACGGCAGAATTCCGCCCGTGACGACGCAGACGCTTCCTCGTACCACCTCGGGCTGGGTGGGCCTGGCCCGCACCGGGCCCGACGCTGCTCAGGGCCCCGCGGTGGTCGCCGCCGTCTACCGGCTCTGGCTGCTCGCCTTCGCGCTGAAGATGCTGGGCTCGACCTGGGACATGTCGTGGCACTTCAAGTGGCTGCGCGACGACGCCGCCCCGCCGCACCTGCTGAACACCGCGGGCACGGTCATCGTGGTGGCCCTGGTGCTGTTCCAGGCCTATCACAACGTGGGCGTGGACAGGGCCGCCAAGCGCCTGATGGTGGGCGGCACGGCCACGTTCCTCATCGCCATCCCCATCGACATCCTGAACCACCGGATCAACGGCCTGGACATCACCGCCTGGAGCGCCAGCCACGCCCTGCTGTACATCGGCACCGCGTTCATGCTGCTCGGCGTCGCCCGCGGCTACTGGATCTCCACCCCGCCGAGCCGCACCCGCACCGTGGTCAGCGCCTTCATCTGGGGCTTCTTCCTGGAGAACGTCCTGTTCCCCAGCCAGCACCAGGAGTACGGCGTGCTCTCGCTGGAGTCATGGCGGGCCGGGACCCCCACCGCCGAGCCGATCCTGCTGAAGTTCGCCGCCGACCAGATCGGCCGCCCCGTCGACGACATCGCGGTGCAGGGCTTCGCGCTGCCGGTCGACGCGTGGGTCTACCCGGCCTGGATCACCGGCGCGGCGTTGCTGACCCTGGTCGCGGCCCGTGCCTTCGTCGGCGCGCGCTTCACGGCCACCCTCATCGCGGGCACGTATCTGGCGTACCGGCTGGTCGTCTGGGGTCTGCTGGCCGGGACGGGCTTCCCGAAGTCCATCCCGCCGCTGCTGCTGCTCGCCGGGGCAGTCGCCATCGACCTGGTCTTCCTCGCCTTCGCCGGATCCCGCGCACGCAAGTCCATGATCCCGGCGCAGGTCGGCCCGGAGCGCGTCACCGCCGCGAAGGCCCCGACCGGACTCGCCCTCGCGCTGGTCGCCGCCGTCTTCGGCGCGGCCGTCGCCACCGCCGCCACCGCGGGCGCGACCTGGGTCCAGGCCTTCTTCATCGGCGCCCCGCCGATCGACTACCCCGCCTTCGCGTACGGCTTCGCCGTCCTCGCCCTCGGCTGGGCCACCATCACCACCGTCACCCACCGCCAGCGCACCTGACCGGCACCCCTCGACAACTCTTAAAGACTTGCGGCCTCCCGGAATCGGGAGGCCGCAAGTCTTTAAGAGTTGCGGCAGAAGGGGCGGGCGGGGGGGTCAGGCGAGCCAGTCTTGTTGCATGCGGACTCGGGCTTCTAGTTCGAGGAGTTGGCGTTTGCGGGGGAGGCCGCCGCCGAAGCCGACGAGTTTGCCGTTCGCGCCGACCACACGGTGGCAGGGGACGACCACGGCGACCGGGTTGCGGTTGCAGGCCACGCCGACGGCGCGGGCCGCGTCGGGGTCGCCGACCGCGCGGGCCACCTCGCCGTAGGTGTGCGTCTCGCCGTACGGGATGCGGGACAGCTCGGCCCAGACCGCCCGTTCGAAGTCGCTGCCCCGGCGCACCGAGACGGGCATGGTGAACGCGACCAGCTCGCCCGCGAAGTACGCGGTCAGCTGCCCGGCGACGTCGGCGAGCAGCGGATCCGCCTCCTGCGCGACGTCCAGCGCGCCGAACTGCAGCGCGCACAGCCCGATGTCGTCGACAGCGCAGCTCAGCGGCCCGATCGGGGTGTCCACCACGGTCCAGCGCACGGTCATGACCCGAGCACGTCCTTGAGCAGCTGGGCGCACCAGTCGAGCAGGGCCTGGTCGCGCAGCGGCTCGCCGCCGACCCGCCGGGTCATCGGCGTCGGGACGCTGACCTGCGAATTCGCCGTCTTGTAGACCGAGTCGGGGTGGTAGCGCTTGAGCCGCAGCTGCTTGGAGTCGGCCAGCTCCAGCGGGCCGAACCGCACGTGCTTGCCCTGCAGCGAGATCTCCGTCAGGCCGTACGCCCTGGCGGTCATCCGCAGTTTGGCGACCGCGACCAGGTTCGCCACCGGGGCGGGCGGCTCGCCGTAGCGGTCGGTCAGCTCGGCGACGACCTCCTGCAGCGCCGCCTCGTCGCGGGCAGAGGCCAGCTTGCGGTAGATCTCCAGGCGCAGCCGCTCGGAGTCGATGTAGTCGTGCGGCAGGTGCGCGTCGATCGGCAGATCGATCTTGACCTCGGGCGCCTCCTCGGCCGCCGCGCCGCCGCCCTTGAACTGGGACACCGCCTCGCCGACCATGCGCACGTACAGGTCGAAGCCGACGCCCTCGATGTGCCCGGACTGCTCGCCGCCGAGCAGGTTGCCCGCGCCGCGGATCTCCAGGTCCTTCATCGCCACGTACATGCCCGCGCCGAGCTCGGTGTGCTGGGCGATGGTGGCCAGCCGCTCGTGGGCCTGCTCGGTGAGCGGCTTCTCCGGCGGGTAGAGGAAGTACGCGTACGCGCGCTCGCGGCCACGGCCCACCCGGCCCCGGATCTGGTGCAGCTGGGCCAGGCCGAGCAGGTCGGCCCGCTCCAGGATGAGCGTGTTCGCGTTCGGGATGTCGATGCCGGACTCGATGATCGTGGTGGCGACCAGGACGTCGTACTCCTTCTCCCAGAAGCCGACCATCACCTTCTCCAGCGCGTCCTCGCCCATCTGCCCGTGCGCGGCAACCACCCGTGCCTCGGGCACCAGCTCGCGGATACGCCGGACCGCCTTGTCGATCGTCTCGACCCGGTTGTGCAGGTAGAACACCTGCCCGTCGCGCAGCAGCTCGCGGTGGATCGCGGCGGCGACCTGCTTGTCGTCGTACGCCCCGACGTAGGTGAGCACCGGGTGGCGCTCCTCCGGCGGCGTGGTGATCTGGGACATCTCCCGGATGCCGGTGATCGACATCTCCAGGGTGCGCGGGATCGGCGTCGCGGACATGCTCAGCATGTCGACGTTGGTGCGCATCTCCTTGAGGCGCTCCTTGTGCTCGACGCCGAAGCGCTGCTCCTCGTCGACGATGACCAGGCCGAGCTTGTTGAAGCGGGTGTTCTTCTGGATCAGCCGGTGGGTGCCGATGATGATGTCGGCGCGGCCCTCGGCGGCCATGCTCAGCGTCTCCTCGGCCTCCTTCGGGGTCGCGAACCGCGACAGCTGCCGCAGCACCACCGGGAACTGCGCCATCCGCTCGGAGAACGTGTTGTAGTGCTGCTGGGCCAGCAGCGTCGTCGGCACGAGCACGGCGACCTGCTTGCCGTCCTGCACCGCCTTGAACGCCGCCCGCACCGCGATCTCGGTCTTGCCGTAGCCGACGTCGCCCGCGATCAGCCGGTCCATCGGAACCGGCTTCTCCATGTCGTACTTGACCTCCTCGATCGCGGACAGCTGGTCGGGCGTCTCCTGGTAGGGGAAGGCGTCCTCCAGCTCGCGCTGCCAGGGGGTGTCCGGGCCGAACGCGTGGCCGGGCGCGGCCTGCCGGGCGGCGTACAGCTGGATCAGCTGCGCGGCGATCTCACGGACCGCCTTGCGGGCGCGCGCCTTGGCCTTCTGCCAGTCCGCGCCGCCCATCTTGTGCAGGGTCGGCTGCTCGCCGCCGACGTAGCGGGACAGCTGGTCTAGCGCGTCGGTCGGCACGAACAGCCGGTCGCCGGGCTGGCCGCGCTTGCTGGCGGCGTACTCGATGACCAGGTACTCCCGGTCCGCGCCGTTGACCTTGCGCTGGACCAGCTCGACGTACTTGCCGATGCCGTGCGCCTCGTGCACCACGAAGTCGCCCGCGCGCAGTTCGAGGGGGTCGATGGTGTTGCGCCGCCGGGACGGCATCCGCCCCAGCTCGCGGTTGGCCGTGCCGCGCCCGCCGGAGATCTCCGCCCCGGTCAGCACGGCGAACTTCGCGGCCTCGTCGAGCAGGCCCAGCCGCAGCCGCCCACAGCTCACCACGACCTGGCCCGGCTCGGGCAGCTCGGCGATCTCGTCGGCGAGCACCGCGCCGACGCCCGCGTCGCGCAGCACCTCGACCGAGCGCTGCGCCGGTCCGTGTCCCTCGAAGATCAGCGCGACCCGCCAGCCCTCGGCCAGCCAGCCCTTCACATCGGCGATCACCTTCGCGGTGTCCCCGTGGTACGCCGGCGGCTGGGTCGCCGCCCAGGTCAGCACGGCTCCGGTGTCCGGGGCTACGTGCACTTCGGGCACGTCGAGCCACGGCTCGTCGGCGGGCTTCTCGGTGGCGACCAGGCCGAACGGGGCCACCGTCCACCACGGCATGTCCAGCTGCGCGGCGTGCCGGCGTACCTCGGCCAGGGTCTTGAACGTCGCCGCGCCGAGGTCGATCGGGGCCTTCACCCCGGTCACCTCGGCGGCGGCGGCCCAGCTCGCCTCCAGGAACTCCTCCGAGGTGCGGAACAGGTCGTGGGCGCGGGTGCGGATGCGCTCCGGGTCGGCCAGCAGCACCAGCGTGTCGTCCGGCACGCAGTCCAGCAGCAGCTGCATCGAGTCGCGGCCCTGGTGCAGGGCCGGGGCCAGCGACTCCATGCCCTCGACCGGGATGCCCTCGGCGAGCTTGGTCAGCATCTCCTCCAGCGCCGGATGCTCGGCGGCGAGCAACGCGGCCCGCTCCCGCACGTCCGGGGTGAGCAGCAGCTCGCGGCAGGGCGGGGCCCACAGCCGGTCGACCTTGGCGATGGTGCGCTGGTCGGCTACGGCGAAGGTGCGGATGTCCTCGACCTCGTCGCCCCAGAACTCGACCCGCGACGGGTGCTCGTCGGTCGGCGGGAAGATGTCCAGGATGCCGCCGCGCACCGCGAACTCGCCACGCTTGGTGACAAGATCCACCCGGGCGTACGCCAGGTCGTGCAGTGTGTGCGTCAGCTCGTCCAGCAGCACCACCGTGCCCTGGCGCAGGTCGATCGGTTCCAGGTCGCCGAGGCCCTTGAGCTGGGGTTGCAGCATGCTGCGCACCGGCGCGACGACCACCCGCAGCGGGCGGCCCTCGGGGTGGGCGAGCTGGCGCAGCACGGCCAGCCGCCGCCCGACGGTGTCCGAGCGCGGCGACAGCCGCTCGTGCGGCAGCGTCTCCCAGGCCGGGTAGACGGCCACGGTCGACGGGTCGAGGAATTCGCCCAGCGCCTCGGCCAGGTCCTCGCCCTCGCGGCTGGTCGCGGTCACCACCAGCACCGGGCGCTGCCGGGCGGCGCTGGCCACCAGGAACGGGCGCGCCGAGGCGGGGGCGGTCAGATCGAGTTGGGGTTCGGTGCGGGCCAGTTCGGTGACCCGGGCCAGCGCGGGATCGGCCGACGCCGCTTGGAGGAGTCCGGTGAGGTTCACGGGTAAGCGCCTTCCCGCCCGGTAGGCACGGGGCCGTGGCCACGCCACGCCAAAACCCCCGCAACCAGGCAGGTACGGGGTTCCATCCCGAGCCTACTCCCGCCCGCCGACCGCTTTACGCGCCTGACGCACACCCGCCGCGCCGCCATGATCGCCGTTTGGGGTCAAAACCTTGCGTCCAGCCTTAGTTTCCGACCTGAAACAGCGATCTTCCTGGGCGGAGGCGGGTGAATGGCGTTGCCTCGGGGTTGGGGCGCATCTATCGTTCGTTCGGTGAGCAGTGATCTTGTATATCGACCGGTTGCGCTGGTCACGGGGGTGGGGCGGAGTGTCAACATCGGGGCGGCGGTGGCGCGCGGGCTGGTGGCCGACGGGTATCGCGTGATGATCACCGGGCATCCGTCGTACGACGCCGAGCAGGGGCTGAGCGGGGGTGATCCGGCCGCGCTGGCCGCCGAACTGGGCGCGCACTGGCAGCCGTTCGACCTGACCGCGCCCGGTGGGCCGGAGGGGCTGGTCGCGGCCGTGGTCGAGCGGTTCGGCGGGATCGACACGCTGGTGTCCTGCCACGCCTACTCGACGCCGACGGCGCTGGGCGAGCTGGAGGCGGCCGCGATCGACCGGCACCTGGCCGTGAACGTGCGCGCCAACATGCTGCTGGTGCAGGCGTACGCCGCCGCGCATGACGACGCGCGGCCGGGCCGGGTCGTGCTGTTCACCTCGGGGCAGCGGCTCGGGCCGATGACCGGAGAGCTGGCGTACGCGGCGAGCAAGGCCGCGATCGAGTATCTGACCCGGGACTTCTCCGTGCTGCTGGCCGGGCGTGGCGTCACCGTGAACGCGGTCAACCCGGGCCCGAACGACACCGGCTGGGCCGACCCGGAGACCCACGCCTGGGTGCGGGACCGCTTCCCCACCAAACGCTGGGGCACCCCCGCCGACACCGCGAAACTCGTCAGCTGGCTCTGCTCCCCCGACGCCGAGTGGATCACCGGCCAGATCGTCGACTCCGCCGGCGGCTGGGGCATCCACGTCGCCTGATCGACGCCCACTTCCCACCCTCCGGACACGCCCATCGCCGATGATCGCCCGACTTGCCCGGCACATGGGCGAAAGTGTGCGCAAGATACGCACAGGTGCCCGGCAAGTCGGGCGATCATGAAGGGGGACGGCGGGGGAACGCGGGGACCGGGATGGCCTGCGTCACAGCGCCGCATCGGCCAGCAGGGCAGTAGCATCCACCGCAGGACAGCGCCGTCCTTCGTACCAACGGAAGGAACAGCGCGGTGAGCGAGCTGACCTATCACCCCGACGTCGACGGTGCTTCCGGCGACCCGGACGGGGCCGACGCCGCGCTGCGGGCGGACATCCGACGCCTCGGCGGACTGCTCGGCCAGACACTGGCCCGCCAGGAGGGCCGCGGACTGCTCGACCTGGTCGAGGAGGTACGCGCGCTGGTACGCAGCGACGCCGAGACCGCCGCGGTCAAGCTCGGCGGCCTCGACGTGTCCACGGCGACGCTGCTGGCACGGGCCTTCTCCACCTACTTCCACCTGGCCAACATCACCGAGCAGGTGCACCGGGCGCGCGAGCTGCGCCGCCGCCGCGCCCTGCACGGCGGCTGGCTGGACGCCACCGCGAAGCTGATCGCCGAGCGCAACGTGCCCGCCAGCGAGATCGCGGCGGCCGCCCGGCGGCTGGCGATCCGGCCGGTGTTCACCGCGCACCCCACCGAGGCGGCCCGCCGCTCGATCCTGACCAAGCTGCGCGGCGTCGCCGACCAGCTCGACGGCGAGTTCGCCGCGGCCGCCCTGTACGGCGAGACCGCGCTCAACGACCGCCGCCTGTCGGAGCTGCTGGACCTGCTGTGGCAGACCGACGAGCTGCGGCTGGACCGGCCGGACCCGACCGACGAGGCCCGCAACGCCGTCTACTACCTGCGCGACCTCTACGACGACGCGGCCCCGCAGGTGCTCGACGATCTCGCCGAGACCCTCAAGCGCCTGGGCGTGGAGACCGCGCCGACGACCCGCCCGCTGACGTTCGGCACCTGGATCGGCGGTGACCGCGACGGCAACCCGTACGTCACCCCGACGGTCACCCGCGACGTGCTGCTGCTGCAGCACGAGCACGGCATCCGCGCAGTCGAGGCGGCGCTGGAGGACCTGATCCTGGAGGTCTCGGTGTCGCGCCGGCTGCGCGGGGTGTCGCTGGACCTGTCCGCGAGCCTGGCCAAGGACCTCGACGCGCTGGGCGAGGTCGACGAGCGCTTCCGTCGCGTCAACGCCGAGGAGCCGTACCGGCTCAAGGCCCGCTGCATCCGGGCGAAGCTCGCCAACACCCGCACTCGGCTGGCCAAGGGCACCGAGCACGTGCCCGGCCGCGACTACCGGGGCACCCGCGACCTGGTCGCCGACCTGGAGCTGATGCGGGCCTCGTTGGCCCGCAACGCCGGGCAGCTCACCGCGGTCGGCCGGCTCGCCTCGGTGATCCGTACGGTCAGCGCGTTCGGCCTGCACCTGGCGACGATGGACGTGCGCGAGCACGCCGACGCGCACCACGCGGTGCTGGCACAGCTGTTCACGCAGGTCGGCGAGGTCACCAACTACGCCTCGCTGAGCCGGGCGGAGCGCATCGCGCTGCTGGCCAAGGAGCTGACCGGGCGGCGGCCGCTGTCGAGCGCCGACAGCCCGCTGACCGACGCGGCCCGCAAGACCTATGACGTGTTCGGCACCATCCGCACCGCGCAGGAGCGCTTCGGCGAGGACGTCGTCGAGTCGTACATCGTCTCGATGACGCGCGGGGTGGACGACGTGCTGGCCGCGGCCGTGCTGGCGCGCGAGGCCGGGCTCGTCGACCCGCACGCCCCGCGGGCCTCGATCGGCTTCGTGCCGCTGCTGGAGACGATCGCCGAGCTGCGGGCGGGCGGCGAGATCCTGGACGAGCTGCTGAGCCTGGCCCCGTACCGGGCGCTGGTGCGGGCGCGCGGCGACGTGCAGGAGGTCATGCTGGGCTACTCCGACTCCAACAAGGAGGCGGGCATCACCACCAGCCAGTGGGCCATCCACAAGGCGCAGCGCTCGCTGCGTGACGTGGCCGCCAAGCACGGCGTGCGGCTGCGGCTGTTCCACGGCCGGGGCGGCACCGTCGGCCGGGGCGGCGGCCCCACCCACGAGGCGATCCTGGCCCAGCCGTACGGCACCCTCGACGGCGCGATCAAGGTGACCGAGCAGGGTGAGGTCATCTCCGACAAGTACACGCTGCCCGCGCTGGCCAGGGAGAACCTGGAGCTGACCGTGGCCGCGGTGCTGCAGGCGACGCTGCTGCACACCACGCCGCGCCAGCCCGAGGAGGAGCTGGCCAAGTGGGACAGCTCGATGACCGTCGTCTCCGACGCGGCCTTCGTGAAGTACCGCGAGCTGGTGGAGAACCCGCAGCTGCCGGAGTACTTCTGGGCGGCGACGCCGACCGAGCTGCTGGGCGCGCTGAACATCGGCTCGCGCCCGGCCAAGCGGCCCGACTCCGGCGCTGGCCTGGGCGGCCTGCGCGCCATCCCGTGGGTGTTCGGCTGGACCCAGTCGCGGCAGATCGTGCCGGGCTGGTTCGGCGTCGGCACCGGCCTGCGCGCCGCCCGCGAGGCGGGCCTCGGTGACGACCTGCGGGAGATGTTCGAGCGCTGGCACTTCTTCGGGACGTTCCTGTCCAACGTGGAGATGATGCTGGCCAAGACGGACCTCACCATCGCCCGCGGCTACGTGCAGGCGCTGGTGCCGGACCCGCTGCTGCCGATCTTCGACACGATCTCCGACGAGTACGAGCGCAGCGTGGCCGAGGTGCTCGCGATCACGGGCGAGTCCGCGCTGCTGGAGTCGCAGCCGGTGCTGCACCGTACGCTCGGGGTCCGCGACTCCTACCTGGAGCCGCTGCACCACCTGCAGGTGGCGCTGCTGCGGCAGTACCGCGACGCCGGGCTGGTCGGCCGGGCGGGGGTCACCGCGCCGGGCAGCCGCCGCGCGCCGACCACCGACCCGACGCTGGAGCGGGCGCTGCTCACCACCGTCAACGGCATCGCCGCCGGGATGCGCAACACAGGCTGAACGGACGGAATGTTTCGGCGAAGTTGCGCCTACCGGACATATCGGTGGGCGTTACTTCGCCGAAACCGCGGCACGATCTCATCATGGGCGTGATGCACTCGACCGCGGTGCGCGCTGCTGCCACACTTGTCACCTGTCCGTGATGGGCAATAGCGGAGCGTCGCCGATGCGGTGCCGGCGCTGGGGAGGCAGGAGCAGACGTGAGCGAGCGGAGCGAACGGGTGATCGGCGACGAGGCCTTGCGTGGTGCCCCCACGTGGACCCCCAACCCGACCGAGTTGTCCGACCTGGAGTTGCTGCTGGCCGGGGCGTACGCGCCGCTCGGCGGTTTCCTGGGCCGTGACGACCTGCGGTCGGTGGCCGCCACCTCCCGGCTCGTCGACGGTCGCCCCTGGCCGCTGCAGGTCAAGCTGGAGGTGCCGGCCGGGATGCTGGACGGCATCGACGTCGCCGAGGCCCCACCGCTGGTGCTGACCGACGCCGAGGGCGCGCCGATCGCGCGGCTCGACGTCGCCGAGGTGTGGCCGACCCGCGAGGGCTGGTGCGGTGTCGCCGGGCCGGTCACCGCGTACGGCGACGGCGGGCGTGCCCCGTTCGACCGGCTGCGGGTGCCCACCGAGCACGTCCGCGAGCAGCTCACCGCGCAGCGGGTGCTCGGCTACTTCGCCGACCGGCCGCTGCACCGCCCGCAGCTCGCCCAGCTCAACCACGCCGCCCGTCAGCTCAACGCGCAGCTCGTGGTGCTGGTGCCGGTCGGCCACCCCGGCCCCGACGGGCTGACCTCGGAGTCGCTGGTGCGCTGCGTGCTCGCCGCGCGCGACCGGATGAACGAGCCCGTGATCGTGGCCATCCCGCTGACCAACCGCGGCGACGAGGTCACCGACACCCTGGTCCGGGCGCGGGTCGCCGCCGCGTACGGCGCGACGCACCTGCTCGGCACGGCCAACACCATGTCCGGTGGCGGGCCGCGCGTGCTGGTGCCCCGTGAACTCGTCTACGACAGCCGCGACGGCCAGTGGCGCGACCGCGACGAGGTCCCCGAGCGGTTCGAGCGCATCGCGCTCACCGACGAGGAGATCGCCGGGCTGCTCGACGACGGCCTGCCGCTGCCCGAGTGGCACACCCCGCCCGCGGTGGCCCGCGAGCTGTCCAAGGCCCGCCCGCCCCGCCGCCAGCGCGGCGTGGTGCTGTTCTTCACCGGCTTCAGCGGCTCCGGCAAGTCGACGGTGGCCCGGGGGGTCGCCGACGCCCTGCTGGAGACCGGCGAGCGCAGCCTGACCGTGCTCGACGGCGACGTGGTGCGCCGCGAGCTGAGCGCCGGGCTCGGCTTCAGCAAGGCCGACCGCGACCTCAACATCCGCCGCATCGGCTGGGTCGCCGCGGAGACGGCCCGCCACGGCGGCATGGCCATCTGCTGCCCGATCGCGCCGTACGCCAGCGCCCGCGCCAACGCCCGCGCCATGGCCACCGCCGCCGGGGCCGACTTCGTGCTGGTCCACGTGTCGACCCCGATCGAGGTCTGCGAGCAGCGCGACCGCAAGGGCCTGTACGCCCGCGCCCGCGCCGGTCAGATCACCGGAATGACCGGCATCGACGACCCGTACGAGGTGCCGACCGACGCCGAGCTGGTGCTCGACACCTCGGAGGGCTCCATCGACGACGCCGTCGACACCGTGCTGGTGTTCCTGGGCGAAGAGGGCTGGATCAACCCCCGCAGCTGAACAGCGCGACGGCCCGCCCTCACGGGCGGGCCGTCGCGTTTCGGTGTTCAGTAGGCCGGGCCGGTCACGATGTCGAAGGCCGGGTGCTTGCTGAACTGCTGGAACGAGTTCAGCCCGGTCGTCGTCATGTCGATCATCGAGCTGCGGCCCTCCTCGGCGTTCGGCGACTCGAAGTAGACCAGCGCCTTCAGTCGCGGGAACAGCTCCAGCTGCAACCGGGCCGAGTCGAAGAATTTCGACTGGTGCTGCGGGTTGTTCCGGGAGTGCCACACGCCCCACTCGCCGAGCATCAGCGGCTTGTCCGGGAACGACGTCGCGGCCCAGTTGTAGAAGCCCGGCCAGTCCTTGCGGCTGCCCGACTTGCGGTTCATCATCTCCGCGAAGTCGCCGTAGCCGTAGCCCGGGTCGCTGTAGGCGTAGGTGTCCCAGGCGACCCAGTCCACCACGTCGTCGCCGGGGTACAGGTCCTCGAACCAGCTCTTGACGTTCCACGGCACGAAGGCCATGTAGCACATCACCGAGACCAGGTTGGTCACCCCGCGTTCGCGCAGCCCGGTGACCACGTGCCGGTAGGCGGCGGCGTAGTCCTGCGCGGTCATGCCCGACCCCGGTCGCGGGACGACGTCGTTCTCCGGCTCGTGGTTCATCGTGAAGAAGAACTGGTCACGCAGGGAACCCCGGATGTGCTCGGCCAGCCGGTCCAGGTAGGCCTCGGTGCGCGCGTCGCCGCGGGCGATCCCGGCCCAGCTGACGCCCTGCGGCTTCCAGTTGAGGAACAGCACCCGTTTGTGCGCCGGGTCCCTGGTCAGCGACAGCTCGTCCGGCGTGGGGAACAGCGAGGTGCCCCGGTGGTACGCGTGGTACACGACCTGCTGGCGGTTGGTGCGCCGCTCGAACTCGTACAGCGCCTGGATGCGGTTCTGCGAGGTGTGCGCGCCGGGCGCGACGCCCCACAGCGCCCCGCAGGTCGGCACCAGAGCCTGCCCGATCACGCACTCCACCGGCTGGTTCGGATCGACCGACGGCGACGGTGAGGCGGGCGCCCCGCTCGGGTCCGTGGTCGGCGGCACGCTCGGGTCCGTGCCCTGGCTCGGGTCCACCACAGGCGGCACGCTCGGGTCGGTCGAGGGCGGCACGCTCGGGTCGACGACCGGCGGGACACCGGGGCTGGGCTCGGTCACGGGCGGAATGCTCGGGTCGACGACCGGCGGGACACCGGGACTCGGTTCGGTCACGGGCGGAACGCTGGGCTCGACCACCGGCGGAATGCCGGGGCTCGGCTCGGTCACGGGCGGGTCGCTCGGCTCGACGACCGGCGGTACGCCGGGGGTCGGGTCCGGACCCGGATCGGTGCCGGGATCAGGCTGGCCGGGGCCGGGCGCAGGACCGGGCTCGGTGCTGGGGCTCGGCGGGGTGCCGGGGCCGGGTTCCGTGCCGGGGTCGCCGGGCTGCGTGCCCGGATCGGGGCTCGGTTCGGTGGCCGGGTCGGGGCTGGGCTGCTGGCCGGGATCGTTGCTCGGGACCGGCTCGGGACCGGGGCCCGGTGCGGTCGACGGGGCGGGATCGCCCGGCATGGCCGGTGTGTCGCCCGGATACGGCACGCTCGGCTGGGGGCCGGGTTCGTACACCGGGTCGGTGGCGTAGGTGCCGGTCGGGACCGGGCTGGGGTCGGTCGCCGGGTCGGCCGGGAACGACGGTCCGGGCAGGGTGGCCGGCGTGGGCGTCGCGCTCGGTTCGAACGAGGTGCCCGGCCAGGGCGTCACGGTAGGCTCCGGCCCCGGCGTCCCGGGCGGGCTGGGCGCGGTCGTGGGCTGGTCCACCGGTGGCGGCAGGCTCGGCCCGACCGGCTCGTTCCACTCGAAGGTGATGGTCGGCGGCCCGGTCTCGGTGTGCTGCCCGCTCGCCTCGCCCGCCACGAACTGGGCGACCTGGTTGCTGCTCGGCGCGGTGATCGCGAAGGCGTACCGGCCGGTCCGGCGGACGACCTTGGTGACGTCGAAGGCGACCGCGCGGTCGAACCGGCCCGGCGCGACGCTGGACACCACGTTGCCCAGCCGGGGTGCGGTCGCGGCGGTCAGGGTGCCCTCCCGCCAGCGGGTGTCCGGCACGCTGGTCAGCTCGACCAGCCCCGGCAGCGGGCCGCCCTGGCGGCCGAGCCACAGCCAGACCTTCTTCGGCTGGCGGCCGACGGGCAGCTTGACGTCGAACTTGAGATAGCTGACCGCCGCGCCGCCGCCCACCCCACCCGCGGTGAGGGTGAGCCGGCTGCCCGCGGTGGCCCCGGGTTCGGTGCTCATCGTGTACGAGTCCTCGGACACGGTGACCCGCGTCGGTGGCGCGGACAGCCGACCTGCGACCAGTCCCAGCAGCACGGCCGAAGCCAGCGTGGACATGGTGACGGTGACCGCGATGCCGATACGCGTCCTGTTCATCAGGTCGCCCCTTCCCCCGAAAGCAGGCACTCAGAATTCTGTGCGTTTCCGCGTACCCTTATGGGCATCATAACCGTTGTGTCTTGTTTGCGAGCTTTTCGCCAAAGAACGCGCTAACTGACGGTTACTAACCACAGGGCCTCCCACCTGCAACAACAGTAGTTCGCGGTTGTATCGGGCGATATGCCTAGTTACGTCGTTACCGCCGGACCGTTGACCTCACCGGACGCAACAACGCCGGAGAAGGGCCACACGCCGTGGACGCGACATACGCCGGGCCACCCCCCTCGTCGTACGACATGAGCGACTACCTGGGCTTGATCGCCCGTCACTGGTGGATCGCCGTACTGCTGACCCTGGCGGGCACCGCCGGAGGCGCCGCGTACAACGAATCGCTGCCGCGCGAGTACGTCTCCACGGCATCGGTGCTGGTGCGACCGGCCGGACTGGACGCCAACGTGTCCGGCGGCCGCACCCGCGACGAGATCAACCTGGACACCGAGGCGCAGCTCATGCGCTCCACCGCCGTGGTCGCCGGGGCGGCCAAGGTGCTCGGCCGCGACGACGTCGACGTGCTCGCGGGCGCGGTCTCGGTCGAGGTGCCGCCGAACACCGCCGTGCTGCAGATCAAGTACGCCGCCCCGGAGCCCGAGCAGGCGCAGGCCGGGGCGAAGGCTTTCGCGCAGTCCTACCTGGCCAACCGCGAAGGCAACGCCAAGGCCGAACTGGAGCTCCAGGCCGCGGCCCTGCGCGACAAGATCAAGGACCTCACCGAGGCCCTCGCGAAGATCAACGGAAAGCTCTCCGACGCGAGCCCGAAGAGCTCCAACTACGCCACCCTGGACAGCCAGCGCGACACCACGGTCACCCAGATCAACCAGCTCAACAACAAGGTGAACCAGCTCGCCACCGAGACGGTCAGCGCGGGCACCGTGATCCGCGAGGCCCGCGTGCCCAGCCGGCCGGTCAAGCCGACCGCGGCGGTCAACTACGCCGCGGGCGCGCTGCTCGGGCTACTCGGCGGCCTGGGCGTCGCCGCCCTGCGCGAGCGCCTGGACAAGCGCGTACGGGCCGGGCGCGACCTGGTCCGCAGCGGCGTGGCGGTGCTCGGCGCGGTCCCCGGCAAGGGCACCGGCTGCACGGAGATCTTCACCCCGTTCAGCCCCGGCGGGCGGGCCTTCAACCGGCTGCGCAACGAGGTCGTCGCCGCGTTCCGCCCCGGCGAGCAGGTCGTCGTGGTCACCGGGGCCAGCCGCGGCCCGGCCGCGACGCTGGTCGCCGCGAACCTCGCCGCGGCGCTGTCGCGCACCGGCGCGGAGGTCGTGCTGATCGGCGCGCAGCTGCCCGACTCGCTGACCGAGGCCGCCCCGCTGGCCCGGCTCGTCGGCGTCGCGCCGACCCCGGGACTGTCCGAGGTGCTGGCGGGCCGGGTGAGCCTGGCCGAGTCGACCCAGCGCGCGGCGCGTACGCCCTCGCTGCACGTCATCACCACCGGCGGCACCGCCACCGCGGCAGGCATGCTGCAGTCGCACGCGCTTCGCGACATCATCACCACGCTGCGCGCGCACGCCGACTACCTGGTGGTCGAGGCCCCCTCGACATCGGCCAGCGCCGACGCGCAGAGCCTGGCCAGCCTCGCCGACGCCGCGATCCTCGCGGTGGAGACCCGGCGCACCAGCCGCCCCGAGGTCGCCGACGCCGCCGAGCAGCTGCGCCGGGTCGGCACTCCCCTGCTGGGCGGTGTGATGATGCCGCGGCTGCCGCACAAGGCGCGCCGCAACGGCGCCGAGAACGAGGCCGCGCCCGTCGAACCGGCCGGGCGGCCGCTGCTCGCCGACGACGACGAGCCGCTGGACCCGGCCACCAACGGGCACAAGCCGCACGCCGACGAGCAGACCATCATGCTGGCACCGCTGGACGCCTCGGCCCTGACCGAGCTGGACGAGGCTCACCGGCAATGAGCCTCACGCTGCGGGCCGGTGCCCCGGACGGCGTGGTCACGCCGACGCGGGCACCGGCCGGCCTCCGGCTGCTGTTCGGGCCCGCCTGGCCGCTGACCTCGCTGCTGGCGCTCTATCCGCTGTGGTGGGCACTCGGGCTGGGCGTACTGATCTTCCCGCTGATGGCGGTGCCGATGGCCTGGCAGCTCTACCGGCGGCACGCCCGGGGCCTGCCCGTCCGCCTGCCGCCCGCGTTCTGGATCTGGCTGGCGTTCTGCACGGTCACGGTGGTCGGCTTCGGGGTGCTCGACGTGGACCCGGCGGGCACGATCAGCGCGACCTTCGCCGAACGCATCACCGCGCCCATCTACAAACTCGTCCAGCACCTGGCGCTGACGGTGCTGCTGGTCTACGCGGGCAACCTGTCCGCGGCGGCCCTGCCGCAGCGGCGGCTGGTGAACCTGCTGGCCTGGATGTTCGCGGTGACCGTGGCGGGCGGCCTGCTGGGTACGTTCGCCGGGCACTTCGAGTTCACCTCGCCGGTGGAGCTGCTGCTGCCCGACGGGGTGCGAAGCAAGGGCTTCGTGAAGTCGCTGGTCCACCCGTACGCCGCGCAGATCATGGACCTGGTCGGCGACCCGCTGCCCCGCCCCGCCGCGCCCTGGGGCTACACCAACACCTGGGGCAACAACTTCTGCCTGCTCGTAGTGTGGTTCGTGGCGGCCGTGTTCGCGTACCCGAGCAAGCCGCGCACCCGGCTGCTGGCCGTCGGACTGCTCGCCGTGTCGATCGTGCCGGTGGTGCACTCCCTGAACCGTGGCCTGTGGATCGGCCTGGGCGCGACCGCGGTGTTCATCGCGGTGCGCCAGGCGCTGGCCGGGCGGCTGCGCGCGCTGGTCGCCCTCGGCGTGGTGCTGGCCGGGCTGGCCGTCGCGCTGGCGACCACGCCGCTGGGCGGGGTCATCGAGCGCCGCCTCGACAACGGCAAGTCCAACGGGGTGCGCATGTTCCTCACCGAGCGGGCCGTCGAGGGCGTGGCCGACTCGCCGGTGCTCGGCTTCGGCTCGACGCGCAGCACCCAGGGCGGGCGGCAGTCGATCGCGGTCGGCGAGTCGGCGGCGTGTGAGCGCTGCGGCAACTTCACCGTTGGCGGCAACGGCCAGCTGTGGCAGCTGCTGTACGCGCACGGTCTTGCGGGCACGCTGACCTACTTCGGCTTCTTCGGATACGCCCTGTGGCGCTTCCGGCGCGACCGCTCCGCGCTCGGGCTGGCCGCCTCGGCCGCGATCGCGGGGTCCTTCGTCGCGGCGCTCTGGTACAACTCGCTCGTCACTCCGCTGGCCTTCACGTTCCTCGGATATGCGGTGCTGTGGCGCAACTCCCGCTTCCAGATCGCGTCCAGCTCCGTTGAGTCCGTGGGACATAACGGACACCAGGCGAGGAGCTGACGTGCGAAGCAGCGAGCGGGTATTCCGGGGCGCGGCGAGCGAGCGGACCGCCCCGACCGGCGGCGGCCGTCGCGGCGGCGTCGCGTGACCGCGGTCGGCACGGCCGCCGAGCAGGTCGCCGGCGGTGACGCCCAGCTGCGCGGGCAGTACCTGCGCGAGGTGCTGGACCTGCTCTACCCGGGTTGCTCGACCGCGACCGAGGGACGCCGCGTGGTCGAGTACCTCGCGATCCCGGACGCGCGGCGGTGCAAGCTGCTGGTGCCCGCCGGATCGCGCCGGGTCGCCGCCGCGGCGGTGCGCCGGTTCTCCGAGCCGCAGGGCAGGCTCGGCCGGCTCAAGCGCGACGCCGTCGCCATGGCCCTGCGCTCGGGCGCGTGGTCCACGCTGATCCGCGACCGGGTCCGGCTGACCTCCCCGCACGGCGCGACCGACACCGTCGACCACTTCCTGTCCACGGCACTGGGCACCCCGCTGCAGGTCAGCATCCATATCGGACCCGCTCGGGCGAACCGCAAGCCGGTCCTGCAGCTGCTCGACCCGCGCGGGGCCACCATCGGCTTCGCCAAGTTCGGCGTCGGGCCGCTGACCCGGCGGCTGGTCCGCGCCGAGACAGCGGCCCTGTCCGCGCTGTCGCACGTGCGGCTGCCCGACATCGTGGTGCCGAGCATCCTGCACGCCGGGCAGTGGCGCGGCATGCAGGTGCTGGTGCAGTCCGCGCTACCGGTGTGGGAGCCGCGGGTGCCGCTGTCGGCCACCCGGCTCCAGCGCGCCATGGCCGAGGTCGCGGGCGCGTGCGGGCTGACCATGGGCTGGCTCGCGACCAGCCCGTACTGGGCCGACCTGCGCAACCGGCTGTGCCAGCTCGTCGCCGACACCCCGGAGGGCTCGGGCCGGGCCGCGACCGAGGTCGGGCAGCTGTTCGAGGCCGCGCGCACGCTGGTCGAGCACGCCGCCGAGCTGAACCTGCGCTACGGCGCGTGGCACGGCGACTGGGCCCCGTGGAACATGGCCAACGTCGCCGGGTCGCTGCTGATCTGGGACTGGGAACGGTTCACCCCCGGCGTGCCGCTCGGCTTCGACGCCGTGCACTACGACCTGCAGCGGCAGATCCAGGACGGCGTCGACGCGCAGACCGCCGTCGAGTCCACGGTGCGGCAGGCCCCGGCGCTGCTCGCGCCGTTCGACGTCGCGCCCGGCAGCGCCGAGATCGTCGCGCTGCTGTACCTGGTGGACCTCGCCACGCGATACCTCAGCGACCGCCAGGCCGAGGCCGGGGCCCGCCTGGGCGTCACCGGCACCTGGCTGCTGCCGGTGCTGATCCGCAAGGTCCGGTCCCTCTAGATGTATCCGGTTCCGGCTCCGGCGCGGCCGCGCGGGAGCCGGCGCACGCCCCGCACCGACCCGCCGATGGAGATCCAGTGAAGACGTCGAACGTGCCCGAGTCGGTCAAGCGGGTGGTCCACCTCGGCTCCCGTTCGGTCGGCTGGATGACCTCGGGTGCGCGCATGCTGCCGTCGTTCCTGATCTGCGGTGGCCAGCGCTGCGGGACCACGTCGCTGTACCGCGCGCTCGCCGCGCATCCCGCCGTGCTCAAGGCGGTGCTGCACAAGGGAGTGCACTACTTCGACACCAGCTACCACCGGGGCCGGGCCTGGTATCAGGGGCACTTCCCGCTGCGCCGCACCGCCGCCCGCCTGGAGCGGGAACTCGGCGTGCCGCCGCAGACGTTCGAGTCCAGCCCGTACTACCTCTACCACCCGCACGCGGGCGCGCGCATCGGCCGCGACCTGCCCGGCGTCAAGCTGATCGTGCTGGTCCGCGACCCGGTCGAGCGCGCCTACTCGCAGCACGCGCACGAGGTCGCGCGCGGCTTCGAGACCGTCACCGACTTCGAGCAGGCGCTGGACCTGGAACCGGCCCGGCTGCGCGGGCAGCGTGAACGCCTGCTCGCCGACCAACACGCGTACTCCTTCTCCCACCAGCACCACGGCTACCGCGCGCGCGGCGAGTACGCCGTCTACCTGCGGCGGCTGGCCGAGCACGTGGGGCGTGACCGGATCCTGGTGGTGGAGAGCGAGCGCTTCTTCGCCCAGCCCCGCCCGGTGTACGACGAGGTCCTGTCGTTCCTGGACCTACCCCAGCTCAGCTACCCCCAGTTCGAGCAGCACAACGCCCGGCCGCGCAGCGCGCCGATGCCCGCCCGGCTGCGCGCCGCGCTGACCGCGCACTACGCCCCGCACGACGCCGAACTGGCCGGCTGGCTGGGCCACACCCCGAGCTGGCGCGCATGACCGGTCGGCTCAGCGCACCACCGGGCGCCAACACACCCCGCCAGACGGCACCGCAGCGCACCGCACCCGCCGCCCCGCCGGACGGTGCGGCTACCGAGATGTCCGGGTTCGCCCGGGGCGGAGTGGCGAACCTCGCCGGGGCGGCCCTGGCGGCGGTGGCCGGGGTCGGTGTGACCTGGCTGGTCGCGCGCGGGCTCGGCCCGGACGCGGCGGGCTCGTTCTTCGCCGCCACGGCCGCGTTCGTGCTGGTCGGCGGCATCGCCCGGCTGGGCACCACCACCGCGCTGGTCTACTGGCCGGCCCGGCTGCGGGCCCAGGGGCGGCCCGAGCTGATCGGGCCGTGCCTGCGCAGCGGGCTGGTCCCGGTCGCGGTGCTCGGCGTGCTGCTGGGTGTCGCGGTATGGCTGACCGCCGGGCGCTTCGTGCCCGAGTACGCCGCCCCGCTCACCATGCTGGCCCTGTTCCTGCCGGTCGCGGCCCTGTCCGAGGCGCTGCTCGCGGCGACCCGCGGTTACCGCATGATGCGCCCCACCGTGCTGCTCGAGAAGATCATGCGCCCCGCCACGCAGCTGCTGTGCGTGGGCTCGCTGGCCGTGCTGGCCCTGTCCGACATC
Organism: Catellatospora methionotrophica; assembly: GCF_011297335.1. Lineage (GTDB taxonomy): Bacteria > Actinomycetota > Actinomycetes > Mycobacteriales > Micromonosporaceae > Catellatospora > Catellatospora methionotrophica. The sequence continues at coordinate 37,756 of NZ_JAAOTJ010000008.1, forward strand.
ATCTCGCCGCCGTCGACCTGGGCGCTGGCCTGGGTGCTGCCGTACGTGCCGGGAGCCGCCATCGCCGGGTTCCTGGTGTGGCGGCGCTGGCACCACGAGCCGACGCTGACCCGTGGCGACCGGCTGGCCGCCCGGATCGAGGGCCGCACCGTCGGTGCCGCGTTCTGGCGCTACACCGCGCCCCGCGCGCTGGCCAACGCGGCGCAGACCGCCCTGCAGCGGGTCGACGTGCTCATGGTCGCCGGGCTGGCCGGTCTCGCCCCCGCCGCCGCGTACGCCGTCGCGGGCCGCTTCGTCGTGCTCGGGCAGCTCGCCAACGGCTCCATCGCGCAGGTCGTGCAGCCACGGCTGGCCGAGACCCTGTCGGTCGGCGACCACGCGGGCGCGCTGCGGCTCTACCAGACGGCCACCGCCTGGCTCGTGATGATCAGCTGGCCGCTGCACCTGGTCGTCGCCTGCTACGCCGACCTGTACCTGGGGCTGTTCGGGGCGTCGTACACCTCGGCCGCGACCGCGGTGCGGGTGCTGGCCGCCGCGATGCTGATCAGCACCGGCTGCGGGATGGTCGACATGGTGCTGTCGATGGCCGGGCGCACCACCTGGAACCTGATGAACGTGCTGCTGGCGCTGGTCACCATGGTCGCCATCGACCTGGTCGCGATCCCCCGGCTCGGCGTGGTCGGGGCCGCCATCGGCCTGGCCGCCGCCGTCGCGGTGAACAACCTGCTGCCGCTGGCCCAGCTGGCCACCTCGCTGCACCTGCACCCGTTCGGCTCCGGCACCCGCACCGCGATGGCGCTGGCCGCCGGGAGCTTCGGCGTGCTGCCCTGGCTGGTGCGCCTGGTGGTGCCGAGCCAGCCGCTGGGCACGGGCGCCGCACTGGTGCTGGCCACCGGGGTCTACATCGGCGGGTTGCGCCGCTTCCAGGATCGGCTGGGCCTGCCGGCCCTGCTCGCGGCGGCCCGACCCGGCCGCCGCAACACCGTCAAGGCCGCTTCGCAGGGATAGCGGAGCGGAAGCAAGGACAGCACCGCTCAAGAAGAAAAGGAACACGAACCGCATGCGCGCCGACTACACCGAGATCTTCCAGGACGAGGCGACGGTCGAGAAATACGAGCACGTCGTATACGCCCCGGACAGCTACGCCTCGGCGATAAATCGACGCCAACGCGCCTACCTGCGGCGGCTGGCGAAACGGGCGTTCCCCTACCGCCGCCCCGTGCAGCACGACTTCGCCTGCGGCACCGGCCGGGCCATCCGGATCCTGCACGGGCTGGTCCGCGGGGCGCACGGCTACGACACGTCGGCGGCGATGCTCGCCAAGGCCGAGGAGGTCGGCGCGTACGCCGAGCTGCACCACGTCGCCGCCGAGGGCGAGGTGCCCGATCCCGCGCCGACCGAGATCCCGGCCCTGGTCACCATCTTCCGGCTGCTGCTCAACGTCGACAACGACGTACGCGAGCGGGCCATCGCGTTCTCCGCGAAGGTGCTGCCCAACTACGACGCGGGCCTGCTCGTCGTCGAGAACCACGGCAACCGGCACTCGCTGCGCCACCTGCGCCACGCCCGGCACACCGGCTCGCCCTGGTTCGCCGAACTCGACCACACCGAGGTCGCCGAACTGCTCGACCGGCACGGCTTCACCATCGTCGAGCAGCGCGGCTTCGCCCTGTTCACGCAGGGCTGGTACGGCCGCCGCGGCCTGCGCACCCTGGCCAGGCTCGTCGACGACTTCGTCGCCCGCACCGGCTGGGGCGGCACCTGGGCCGTGAACGTGCTGTACGTCGCCCGCCGCACCCGGACCGGCGACTGACATGTCCCGCCTGCTGCGGATCCTGACCGGGGTAGCCGCCGTGGCCACGATGGCCACGTGCGGCTCCCCGCCCCCGGCCGACCGTGGCATCGCGGTGTCCCCGCCACCCGGCTCCCCCGTCGCGCCCGCCGCGGCGGGCGGGCCGGTCGCCGCCCCCGCGACCGGCGCGCTGCTCGGCGCGTGGGTGCGCCCCGACAGCCTCACCCAGGCCGGGCGGGTCACCGGCGTCGCCGCGTTCGAAGCCGACCTGGGGCGGCGGCTCGACGTCGTCAACACGTACCGCCGCCTGCGCGAGGAGTTCGGCACCAGCTCCGACCGGATGTTCCTGCAGTCCGGGGCGACGCTGATGTTCAGCTGGACCGGCGGGCCGAGCGCCGAGGTCGTCCTCGGCGACCACGACGACGAGATCCGCGAGCACGCCCAGCAGGCCCGTGACCTGGACGTGCCGGTGCTGCTACGGCTGCGCTGGGAGATGGACCGGCCCAACCTGCTGGCCGAGGTCGGCTCGCCCGAGGAGTACGTCGCCGCCTGGCGGCACACCCGCGCCCTGTTCGCCGCCGAGGGCGCCGACAACGTGTCCTGGGTATGGTGCCCGACCGAGGAGGGCTTCACCTCCGGCCGCGCCCAGGACTTCTACCCCGGCGACGAGCACGTCGACTGGACCTGCGTCGACGTGTACGCCGGTTCCGAGCTGACCCCGCTGGGCGACCTGCTCGAACCCTTCCTCCGCTGGGCCGCCGCCCGCCCCCACCCCATCATGATCGGCGAGTACGGCGTCTCCCGCGCCTGGACCGCCGCCCAGCGCGCCTCCTGGCTACGCGACGCGACCACCGTCTTCCGCCGCAACACCCAGATCAAGGCCGTCCTCTACTTCGAGTCCAACCCCGACAACCGCACCCCCGCCGGCGAGTTCGCCCTCCGCCCCGACCGCGCCCCCCTCACCGCCTTCCGCGAAACCGCCCTAGACCCCCACTTCACCCGCTGACCAGCCCCGGGCCCGGCGCGCCGGGTCCGGGGCATGATCGCTGTTTGCGGTCAGAACCTCGGTTCAGACCACAGGTTCTGACCCGAAACAGCGATCTTGGAAGTCCGGTTCAGCGGTTGAACTCGCCCGCCTTCACACCGGCGATGAACGAACGCCACGATGCGGGCGAGAACGGCAGGACCGGGCCTCCCGGCTGATCCTTGGAGTCACGTACGCCGACAGCATCCGCCATGAACGCGATCTCGACACAGCTCCCGTTTCCGGCGTCGCTGCGACTGCTCTTGAACCAGCTCGCCCCAGTGCGATTCATTCACACAGGGTAGACCTACAACCTCGTCCGAACCTGCTCAATGAACTCGATGGATTCCGACGGGTTGAGCGCCTCCGCCCGCAAGCGATTGTAGTTTTCCTGGTATGCAGGGATGTGGCTGGGATCGTCCAGTGGCAGTTCGCCCACCACGGTCTCCAGGAAGGTCACAGTCGGCGCTTCCGCAAATTGCATGATCGTGTACGCCCCCAGGTTGAAGTGCCGAGCGGTGTCCTTGCGCAACACCTGGATCGTGACCTTGTTGCGCATTGCAACGAGATGGCTGAGCTGCTGAGCGAATACCTCCGGACCCCCATAGGGACGCTCCAGGACCGACTCGTGAAGAATCCACCACAGCTTCAGCGAACCATCCTGGATCCGGCGCTGCCTCGTCATCCGAACCTGGATGACTCGCTCCAGCTCCTCAGCACTTCGATCTATCGGGGCGACGAGGAACAGCGCCCGCGCGTATTGCTCGATCTGCAGCAGTCCGTGTACGACGTTGGCGTTCCAGGCGGCGATCTCGGCAGCCTCGTGTTCGAAGGCCACGTAGGTCGCCAACCTCTCATCCGGGGCCACGCGCTCCCACCAACCCGGCCGACGAGCCTCCCTCGCCAGCTCCCACATGCGTTCCCGCTCCGCCAGTTCGGTCACGCCGTAGAGGTCGAGCAGCAGGAACAGGTCGCCCTTACCGACGTTGGACTGCGCCAGCTCGATCCGGCTGACTTTGCCCTGCGAGCAGCCGAGCTGTTCGGCGACGAAGTCGGCGGTGTAACCCTTCTGCTCGCGCAACGCGCGCAGCGCCAAGCCCACCTTCCGACCGCGTACGTTCGCGTTGACCTTCGCCGGAATCGCCACGAGCCAAGCATTACGAGGGCGACGGCGAATGTCCATACTTCGCATCGATCAACTTCTTGCCTTCTTAAAGTGAATGATGCAATCTAGCCTCATGCTTGAAGACATCGACGCTCTCGATATGCCTCGCGCCTTCCTGCTGCGGTGCGTGGAGGTGCACGATCCCGAAGATCCGGACGACTCCTGCCTGGGCATCCTTGCTGCGGGCATGGAATGCAGGAACTGGACCCTGGTGCGCTGGAGCACCGGCCGGACCTGGGGCACGTTCGACTCCGCCCGCAGCGCCCGTCGGCGCTTCAGCATGTTCTGCGAGGTGGAGATCGTCTGGGCACAGCCCGTAGTTGACGAACGAGGGAGCCGAGCCGGGCGGGCGCACCCCGGAACGGCTCGGCCACAAGGCCCTACCCGCCCTCGCTCGCGCGAATGACCCGGGAGCCGAAGACCGCCGCCCGCGAAGATCGCTGTTTGCGGTCAAAAAGTGCGGTCCAACCACAGATTCTGACCACAAACAGTGATCTTCGCGGGCAGTCCTGCCGAGTGCCGTTAGGAAGGGCACCTTCCTTTACGCATGGCGATGGGAAGGTGCCCTTCCTTCGCGCAGGCGCGCAGGCGCGGGGGTACGGCGGCGCGGGGCCACGGCGGCGCGGCGGTACGGGGCACGGCTGCGCGGGCGTGGCGGTGTGGGCACGGCGGCGTGGCGGTGCGGAGTAGCGGGGACAGCGGTCAGGTGGGGGTCAGCGGCGGCGGAGGGCGGAGGTGGCTAGGAGGCGGGCGGCGTAGGGGAGGTCGTGGACGAGGTAGCGGCCGGCGAGGCGGCCGGGTTCCTGGGCGAGGCGGTGGGCCCATTCGAGGCCGCTGCGCTGCATCCAGATCGGGGCGCGGTGCAGTTCGCCCGCGACGAAGCCGATGGCCGCCCCGCAGCCGATGAACCAGGTGAACGGCAGTTCGGCGCGCAGGTCGGAGATGACCCGCTCCTGCTTCGGGAAGCCCAGGCCGACGAAGACGAAGTCGGGTTTGGCCTCGATGACGTCGGTGTACACCTGCGCGCAGGTGTCGGGGTCGAGGTCGAAGCCGAACGGCGGGGCGACCTGCCCGGCGATGCGCAGTCCGGGGCATCCGGCGGCGAGCACGGACGCGGCCTTGACCGCGCCGTCCGTGCCGGTCTCGTCGGGGGGCGTGCCGCCGAGCAGGTAGACCGAGCGCCCGGCGCGGCCGAGGGCGGCGGACAGGCTCCAGATGAGACCGGATCCGGTCACCCGTTCGGGTAGCGGGGTGCGGGACAGTTTGCTGGCCCAGACCAGCGGCATGCCGTCGGCGACGACGAGCGTCGCGTCCTCCAGGAAGCCGCGTACCTCAGCCGCGCGCGCACCGCGGCCGGAGGCCAGCCGCATGATGTCGACGTTCGGGGTGAGGATGCGTCCCCCGTCGCCGCGCTCCAGCGCGGTGATCACTCTGTCGGCCACGGCCTCCTCGGTGACGGCGTCGAACCAGGTGCCGGCGAGGTGGACCTTTCGGCCATAAACAGTCCCCGTAAAAGCCATGAATTCAGACAATACAGACCAACAACACTGTTCGGTCGTTATACCGCATGAGCGCGTCGCGGACCGGCACGCCGCAGTGGGGGATGTATGACGACCAGGGTTCTTTTCGTCGGTGGGCTCGGCCGTAGCGGCACGACGCTGATCGAGCGCGTGCTGGGCGAACTGCCCGGCGTGTGCGCCCTGGGCGAGATCGTCCATCTGTGGCAGCGCGATCTGCGCGACGACGAGCGCTGCGGCTGCGGTGAGCGGTTCAGCGGCTGCGACTTCTGGCAGCGCGTCGGCGTGGTCGCGTTCGGCGGCTGGCACCGGGTGGACGTGCACCGCATCCTGGCGCTGCGCGACCTGGTCGAGCGCACCCGGCACATCCCCCGGCTGGCCGGGTCGAGCCGCCTGGCCAGGGACTTCACCACGCTGGTCACCGAGTACGCCGACTACTACGGGCGCATCTACGCCGCGGCCGCCGAGGTCTCCGGCGCGAGCGTCGTCATCGACTCGTCCAAGCACAGCGCTCTCGCGCACTGCCTGCGCTGGTCGGAGGCGGTGGACCTGCGGGTGCTGCACGTGGTGCGCGACGCCCGCGGGGTGGCGTACTCGTGGACCAAGACCGTGGCGCGGCCCGAGACCGACGGCACGGAGGAGATGACGCGTTACGCCCCGACCCGCAGCGCGCTGCTGTGGAACGCGCACAACGCGGCCTTCGGGCTGCTGCGCCGCCGGGGCGTCGCCGTACGCCGGGTGCGGTATGAGGAGTTCCTGGCCCGGCCCCGCAACAGCGTGCTGCGTATCGCCGCGTTCATGGGGCTGGACCCGTCCGTGATGGACCTGGGCTTCGTCGACGACGACGCCGTCGAGCTGTCCGTCGGCCACAGCGCCGCGGGCAACCCGATGCGGTTCACGGTCGGGCGCATCGAGTTGCGCCGCGACGACGCCTGGCGGCGGCACCTGCCGCCCCGCCAGCGCGCCCTGGTCGGGGCCGTCTGCGCACCGCTGCTGCGGGCGTACGGGTACCCGCTGAGCAGTACCGCCGAGATCGTGGGAGCACACCGATGAAAGACAAGGTCAACACCGGCCGGTTCGACGGCACCCGTGGCGCCCGCCCGGTGGCCGTCCCTGCCCCGGCCGACGGCACGCCGGTCGGCGGCACGCAGGCAGAGCGGCCGGTCGCGGCCGGGGAGTCCGTCCCGGCGGATGGTCGCGACTGGCCCGCCGTGGGTGTGGTCATCCCGACCCGCAACCGCCCGGAGCTGCTGCGCAAGACCCTCGACGCGGTACGCGCGCAGGACTACCCCGGTCCGCTGCGCCTCATCGTGGTCTTCGACCAGGCCGAGCCTGACCTGGAACTGGCCACCGACGACCACCGCCCGGTGCTGGTGCTGGCCAACCAGCGGCAGCCCGGCCTGGCCGGAGCCCGCAACACGGGCATCACCGCCCTGGACACCGAGCTGGTGGCGTTCTGCGACGACGACGACCTGTGGCACCCGAGCAAGCTGCGCCGCCAGGTCGACGCCCTGCTCCGCACCCCGGACGCGGAGTTCGCGACGTGTGCGGTCGAGGTGGAGTTCGAGGGGGTCGCCCACCCCCGGCTCGCGGGCACCGACGCGGTGACCGTCGAGCACCTGGCCCGCTCCCGGATGTCGATGCTGCACTCGTCGGGTTTCCTGGCCCGCCGCGAGACACTGCTGGAGTCCGGCGTCATCGGCCCGGTCTCCGAGGACGCGCCGGGCAGCCAGAACGAGGACTGGGACCTGCTGCTGCGGGCCGCCCGGCGGCACCCGATCGTGCACGTCGACGAACCGCTGGTCCGGGTGCTCTGGGGCCGCAGCAGCTTCTACGCGTACGAGTACTCCACCAAGATCTCTTCGCTGCGCTGGATGATGGCCCGCCACCCGGAGATCTCCGGCTGCCGGCCCGGTGCGGCCCGCGTCTACGGCCAGCTCGCCTGCTGGTCGGCGGCGGCCGGGGACAAGCGGCAGGCCTGGCGCTGGACCCGCGAGACGGTGCGCCACAACTGGCGCGAGCCGCGGGCCGCGATCGCGCTGGCGGCGCTGACCGGGGCGGTCAAGGTCGAGACGGTGCTGACCGCGCTGCACCGGCGCGGTCACGGCATCTGAACACGTTCACCCATCACACCTGCACCGATCACCACGTTCCACCGTTGCCCGTGCGCGTCCGCGTACGATATGGTGTTGAACCTTGTTGGATTTCGGTGATTTAAGGCCCGACCGGGCCCGCAGGTGAGGAGATGGGATGCTCGCCCCGCAACGCCAGCAGGCGATCCTCGCCCAGGTGCGCCTCTCCGGCGGCGTACGGGTGGCCGACCTCGTCGCCGAACTCGGCGTCTCCGACATGACCATCCGCCGCGACCTCGAAGTGCTCGCCGAGCGCGGCCTCGTCCTCAAGGTCCACGGCGGTGCCACCGCGCCCCCGTCCGGCGTCGCCGACGAACCCGGCTTCGCCGCCAAAGCAGAACGCCAGCGTACGGAGAAGGCCAAGCTCGCCGAGGCCGCCGCCGCCCACGTGGCCCCCGGCAGCGCCATCGCGCTCTCGGCGGGCACCACCACCGTGCGGCTGGCCCAGCGCCTGGTCGAGATCCCCGGCCTGACCGTGGTGACCAACTCCATCCCGGTCGCCGACGTCTTCTACCGCTCCGGCCGCCCCGACCAGACGGTCGTGCTCACCGGCGGCACCCGCACCCCGTCCGACGCCCTGGTCGGCCCGATCGCCGTCGCGTCACTGCGCGACCTGCACGTCGACCAGCTCTTCCTCGGCGTACACGGGCTCAGCGTCGAGGCCGGGCTGACCACGCCGAACCTGCTCGAAGCCGACACCAACCGGGCCCTGATCGCGGCCACCCGCCGCCTGGTCGTGCTCGCCGACCACACCAAGTGGGAGACGCTCGGCATCGCGTCGATCGTCCCGCTGCACGCCGTCGACCTGCTGATAACCGACGCCGAGCCGCCGGTGGACGTCAGCGAGCTCACCGTTGTGGAGATGACCGGATGAAGCGCACCAGCACCACCATGGCCGACGGCCGTGAACTGATCTACTTCGACGAGCACGACGACGCCGTACGCGCCATGGTCGACAGCCGCGAGCTGCCCCCGCCTCCCCCGCCCGCGCAGCTGCGCTTCGACCCGCTCACCGAGGACTGGGTGGCCGTCGCCGCGCACCGGCAGACCCGCACCTTCCTGCCGCCCACCGCCGAGTGCCCGCTCTGCCCGACCAAGGGCGCGTTCCTCACCGAGGTGCCCGCCGACGACTACGACGTGGTCGTCTTCGAGAACCGGTTCCCCTCGTTCTCCGGCGACGCCGGGCGCTGCGAAGTCGTCGTCTTCTCGCCGCAGCACGACGCGTCGTTCAAGGAACTGCCGGTGTCGCGGGTGCGCACCGTGCTGGGCGCGATGGCTGACCGCACCGCCGAACTGTCCGCCCAGCCGGGCGTCGAGCAGGTGTTCTGCTTCGAGAACCGGGGCGTCGAGATCGGTGTCACGCTGCACCACCCGCACGGGCAGATCTACGCCTACCCGTACGTCACCCCGGTCACCCGCCGCTACCTGGAGGCGGCCCGCAAGTTCCGCGACGAGCACGGCGGCAACCTCTACGGCGACCTGCTGGCCCGCGAGCGCGCGGACGGCTCCCGCATCGTGGCGTCCAACGAGCGGTGGACCGCCTTCGTGCCGTACGCGGCCCGCTGGCCGTACGAGATCCACCTCGCCCCGCACCGTCAGGTCCCTGACCTGGCCGCGCTCACCGAGGCGGAACTGGACGCGTGCGCGCCCCTGTGGTCGGAGATCACCCGGCGGCTCGACGGGCTGTTCGACCTGGCCATGCCGTACATCGCGGGCTGGCACCAGGCCCCCGTGCACACCGACCGCGACCTGGGCTACCTGCACCTGCGCCTGATCAGCTCCCGGCGCGCGCCGGGCAAACTGAAGTACCTGGCCGGGTCGGAGTCGGCGATGGGCGCGTGGGTGAACGACGTCGCGCCGGAGCAGGCTGCTGCTGCGCTGAGGGCGGTTTCCCTCTAAGTTCGTACATGTGAACGACACCGAGGTCCGCGAAGTCGAGGTCGAGGTCGAACCCGGCGTCCGCCTGCACCTGCGCCACCGCGCCGCGAGCCGATCCGGCTCGACGCCGTTTTTGCTGGTCCATGGGTTGTCGTCGAACGCGCGGCTGTGGGACGAGGTGGCCGGGGCGCTCGCCGCGGCGGGCCACCCGAGTTGGGCGGTTGACCTGCGCGGGCACGGTGAGTCCGACGCGCCGGAGTCGGGGTACGACACCGGCACCGCCGCCGCCGACCTGGCCGCCGTCATCACTGCGCTGGGCCTGCACAGGCCGGTGGTGGCCGGCCAGTCGTGGGGCGGCAACGTCGTCGTCCGGCTCGCCGCCAAACACCCGGAGCTGCCCGGCGCGATCGGCCTGGTCGACGGCGGCTGGATCGACCTGCACGCCGCCTTCCCCGACTGGGAGTCCTGCGAGCGCGCGCTACGCCCGCAGGACATCGACGGCCGACCGGCCGCCGCCATGCGGCAGTGGCTGGCCTCGGGCCACCCCGACTGGTCGGACACCGCCCGCGAGGCGACCCTGGCCAACATGCGTATCCGCGCCGACGACACCGTCGAGCGGCGGCTCACCATCCCGCACCACCTGGAGATCCTGCGCTCGATGTGGGACGGCCCGCCCGGCCCCGACCTGCCGCTGGTCGCCGTGCCCGCGCTGCTGCTGCCCGCCCTCGGCCCGCAGGACGACCGCGCCGACCCGGTGCGCCGGGCCGCGGCGGCGCTGCCCGACGCGACCGTGCGCTGGTATCCCGGCGGCGACCACGACTTGCACGCCCAGCACCCCGACATGATCGCCGCCGACCTGCTCACCCTGGTCGCGCGGTGAGCCGCCCCGGCCGCGACGGCCGACGGAAGGAGACGGCGTGACGAAGCTGCTCGTGATCATGGGGTCCGGCGAGACCACCCCCACCATGATCAAGCCGCACCGGCAGGTCCTCGCCGCACTGCCCGACGACGCCCGCGCGGTCCTGCTGGACACGCCATACGGGTTCCAGCTCAACGCGGACGAGATCAGCGCGCGGGCGGCGGGCTACTTCGCGCAGAGCGTCGGGCGGACCGTCGACGTGGTCTCCTGGCGGCGCGCCCCCGCGCCCGGCCTCGACCGCGAGCGCGCGCTGGCCGCCCTGCGCGGCGCGAGCTGGATCTTCGCGGGTCCGGGCTCGCCGACGTACGCCCTGCGCCAGTGGCGCGACACCGAACTGCCGGCGCTGCTCGTCCAGACCGACGTGCTCGTCTTCGCCAGCGCCGCCGCCCTCACCCTCGGCTCGCACACCATCCCCGTGTACGAGATCTACAAGGCGGGCGCCGATCCACGGTGGGAACCCGGCCTCAACCTGTTCGAGCAGCTCACTGGGGTTCCTGCCGTGGTCATCCCGCACTACGACAACGCCGAAGGCGGGCACCATGACACCCGCTTCTGCTACCTCGGCGAACCCCGTCTGGCCCAGCTCGAACGGGAACTCCCCGCCGACACCGTGATCATCGGTATCGACGAGCACACCGCCCTGGTCTGCGACCTCGACGCCCGTACCGCCACCGTGCTCGGCAACGGCACCCTCACCCTGCGCCGCCAGGGCCGCAGCACCGTCTACCCCACCGGCACCGTCCTCGCCCTCCCCACCGCAGAAAGGAAGGGCACCTTCTTCGCCGAGGAGATGAAGGAAGGGCACCTTCCTAACACCGGGGACGTGTTGGGCAGGGGCGGCGTACCCCACGCTCGCGGAGCAGCCGGAACCGACGGCGGCGCTGGCACGGTCGGCGGTGGAGAGCGGGGCGCAGACATCGTTGGCGGCAGCGGCGGCGTGGCCGTCGCGGCCACGCTGCGGGAGGCGGCCGACGAGGCCGAGGCCCGCTTCTCCGCAGCGCTTGCCGAGCGGGACGTGGACGGCTGCGTCGCCGCCGTGCTGGAACTGGAGCAGGCGATCACCGACTGGGGCGCCGACACGCTCACTTCCGACTCCGGTGAGCACGCGCACGGACTGCTCCGGGGCATGATCGTGCGACTCGGCGCGCTGGCCGGCCGTGCCGACCCGACCCCGCTGCTCACCCCGCTGGTGGAGGCACTGATCGGCCTCCGCGAGCAGGCCCGCGAGCAGCGTGACTGGGCCGCAGCCGACCGCGTCCGCGACGCCCTGGGCGCTGCCTCCATCGCACTGCGCGACACCCCCGACGGCCCCGTCTGGCTCCACACTCCCTGACCCCGCCCCTGCCCGGACCCCCCGCCGCCGCCCGCCACTGCCCGCTGCGGGACCGTCTTGATCGGCGTTTCGGGTCAGAAAGTGGGGTCCGGCTCCACCTTTTGACCCGAAACAGTGATCAAGCAAGGGGCGATGCAGAGGCGGATACCGTCGGCGCAATAAACAGTGCCGACCCGCGGACTGCGGGTCGGCACTGTTCGGGAAGGGACTTTCAGGCGGGATGCTTCTGCTGTTTCACCTGGTCAAACGATCGCAGGTGAGTCAGGAGACGGCTCGGCGCCATACCCCGGCAGGACTCAGGCGGCGAGGCGGCGGGCCAGGTTGGTGTCGAGGGTGTTCATGAACTCCTCGGTGGTCTGCCACGGCGCGTCGCGCGAGATCAGCAGGGCGAGGTCCTTGGTCATCGCGCCGCCTTCGACGGTCTCGATGATGACCTGCTCCAGCGTGTCGGCGAACGCGGTCACCTCGGGGGTGCCGTCCAGCTTGCCGCGGTGCGCGAGGCCCCGGGTCCAGGCGAAGATCGACGCGATCGGGTTGGTCGACGTCTTCTCGCCCTTCTGCCACTGGCGGTAGTGCCGGGTGACCGTGCCGTGCGCGGCCTCGGCCTCGACGGTCCTGCCGTCGGGCGTCATCAGCACGGAGGTCATCAGGCCCAGCGAGCCGAAGCCCTGCGCCACGGTGTCGGACTGCACGTCACCGTCGTAGTTCTTGCAGGCCCAGACGAAGCCGCCCTCCCACTTCATGGCCGCGGCGACCATGTCGTCGATGAGGCGGTGCTCGTAGGAGATGCCCGCGGCCTCGAAGTCGGCCTTGAACTCGGCCTCGAAGACCTCGGCGAAGATGTCCTTGAACCGGCCGTCGTACGCCTTGAGGATGGTGTTCTTGGTCGACAGGTAGACCGGGTAGTTGCGGGCCAGGCCGTAGCGCAGCGAGGCGCGCGCGAAGTCGCGGATCGACTCGTCGAAGTTGTACATGCCCATCGCGACGCCGCCGTCGGCGAAGTCGGCGACGGTCAGCTCCATCGGCGCCGAGCCGTCGGCGGGCTGGTACGTGATGGTGACCTTGCCGGGGCCGGGGACCACGAAGTCGGTGGCCTTGTACTGGTCGCCGTGGGCGTGACGGCCGATGACGATCGGCTTGGTCCAGCCCGGCACCAGGCGCGGCACGTTGCTCATGATGATCGGCTCACGGAACACGACGCCGCCGAGGATGTTGCGGATGGTGCCGTTCGGCGACTTCCACATCTTCTTGAGGCCGAATTCCTCGACGCGGGCCTCGTCGGGGGTGATGGTGGCGCACTTGACGCCGACGCCGTGCCGCTTGATCGCGTTGGCGGAGTCGATCGTCACCTGGTCGTCGGTGGCGTCGCGGTGCTCCATGCCCAGGTCGTAGTACTCCAGCTCCACGTCGAGGTAGGGCAGGATCAGCTGCTCCCGGATCTGCTTCCAGATGATCCGGGTCATCTCGTCGCCGTCGAGCTCGACGACCGGGTTGTTTACCTTGATCTTCGCCATCGCGAGGGCGCTCCTTAAAACCTTCGGCGTCCGGCGCGGAAGGCCGGGCGGCGGTCTCGTCTAGCAGTACGAGCGTACTGCCAGATCGACCTGCCGCAACCGCCAGGGTGCCGTGCCCCTTGTCACCGTCCCCCGCCGCCAAACGAAGATCGCCGTTTCGGGTCAGAAACCGCGGTCCCAGCGCGGTTCCTGACCCGAAACGGCGATCTTGTAGCCGGAAACGGGCTCAGCCCCAGGTGATCTCGCCGCGACCGGCGTCCTGCAGTGCCGCCCTGATCTGCGAGAACGGCTTGCTGCCCAGGAAACCCTTCGGGTTCATCGGGCTCGGGTGCCCGGCCTCCAGCACGACGTGCTGCGGGTTGCGCACCAGCGCGGCCTTCTTGCGGGCGTACGACCCCCACAGCACGAAGACCACGCGGTACGGCGAGTCGTTGACGGCCTTGATGGCGGCGTCGGTGAACGCCTCCCAGCCCTGGTTGGCGTGGCTGTTGGGGGTGCCCGAGCGCACCGTGAGAACGGCGTTGAGCATCAGCACGCCCTGGGCTGCCCAGCCGGTCAGGTCGCCGTTGCTCGGCGGGTTGACACCGAGGTCGTCCTTGAGCTCCTTGTACACGTTGCGCAGGCTCGGCGGCACGGTCACGCCGGGGCGCACGCTGAAGCTCAGGCCGTGTGCCTGGCCGGGCTTGAAGTAGGGGTCCTGCCCCAGGATGAGCACCCGGGTGTGCGCGGGCGAGGTGAGCCGGAACGCCGTGAACAGGTCATCCTGCGGCGGGAAGACCGGGCCGGCGGCGTATTCGGCCTCCACGAAGGAGGACAGCTTCGCCGTGGCGTCGAGGTCCAGATGCGGCTTCATCACGTCGCGCCACTCAGCGGGCAGCAGTTCGAGCAGGTCCAATGCCATGCCGGACACCTTAACGCCCACATCCGACACCCACGCACGCAAGCCCGCGGCCCTCGCGGACCGCGCCTCGACCCTCACTCCGGCCCACACAACCCCAGCTCAGCAGCCACCAGACGTTAGGAAGGGCACCTTCCATGACGCGGAGCGTCAAGAAGGTGCCCTTCCTGTGTTCTGGTCAGAGGTCGGCTACGTCGGACTGCTTGGCGCGGACGGCCTCGGCGGCCTCGTTGAGGCCGGCCAGCTCCGACTCGGTGAGGTCGGTGATGACGACCTTGCGCGCGCCGGTGGCGCCGATCTCGGCCTCGACGCCCAGGTAGACGCCGGAGATGCCGTACTCGCCGTCGACCCACGCGCAGACCGGCATGACCTCGCCGGAGTCCTCCGCCACGGCCTTGGCCATGCGGGCGGCGGCGGCCGACGGGGCGTAGTACGCCGAGCCGGTCTTCAGCAGCGCCACGACCTCGGCGCCACCGTTGCGGGTGCGGGTGACCAGCTCGTCGATCTTGTCAGCGGACAGCAGCTCGGACAGCGGCTTGCCGTTGACGGTGCAGCGCGAGGGCACCGGCACCATGGTGTCGCCGTGCGAGCCCAGGGTCAGCGTCTTCACCGAGCCGACCGGGACGTTCAGCTCCTCGGCGACGAAGTGCGTGAAGCGGGCCGTGTCCAGCATGCCGGCCTGGCCGATGACCCGGTTCTTCGGGAACTTGGTGGCGAGCTGGGCCAGCGCGGTCATCTCGTCCAGCGGGTTGGACACCACGATGACGACGGCGTCGGGCGCGTGCGTGGCGATCTGCTCGGCCACCCCACGCACGATCTTGGCGTTGACGCCCAGCAGGTCCATGCGGCTCATGCCCGGCTTGCGCGGCAGGCCGGCCGTGATCACGACGATGTCGGAGCCGGCGATGGCCTCGTAGCCCGAGCCGTCGAGGCCCGTGGTGGCACCGACGACCTTGGTCTCGAAGCCCTCGATGGAGCGGGACTGGTTGAGGTCCAGAGCCAGGCCTTCCGGCTTGCCCTCGACGATGTCGGTCAGCACGACGGTCTCGAAGACGTCGTACTCGGCGAGCCGCTGCGCGGTGGTCGAGCCGTAGAAACCGGCGCCGACGACGGTGACCTTCTTGCCCATTGGCACATACTCCCTGCTGGCGGATGTCTGGCGGTAACCAGCACAGTCCTGTGACGAAGGTGTAACGATCCGCACCATAGTCCGCACCGTCTATCGACGGCCTGTCGGGTGCGGCGGATGTGGGCTAGAGCGCCGACTCGGCTTTCTCGACCACGTTGGTGAGCAGCATCGCCCGGGTCATCGGCCCCACGCCGCCCGGATTCGGCGACACGAACCCGGCCACGTCGAAGACGTCCGTGTGTACGTCCCCGACGATGTGCTTCTTCCCGTCCGCGCCCTCCACCCGCGACACGCCGACGTCGAGCACGGCCGCGCCGGGCCGGACCAGGTCCGCGGTGATGATGCCGGGCACCCCGGCCGCGGCCACGACGATGTCGGCCCGGCGGGTGTGCGCGGCCAGGTCCTTGGTGCCGGTATGGCAGAGGGTCACCGTGGCGTTCTCGGTACGCCGGGTCAGCAGCAGCCCCAGCGGGCGGCCCACGGTGACGCCGCGCCCGACGACGCAGACCTCGGCGCCCGCGATCGGCACCTGGTAGCGGCGCAGCAGTTCGACGATGCCGCGCGGGGTGCACGGCAGCGGCGCGGGCTCGCCCAGCACCAGGCGGCCGAGGTTGATCGGGTGCAGCCCGTCGGCGTCCTTGTCGGGGTCGATCAGCTCCAGCACCCGCTGCTCGTTCAGGCCCTTGGGCAGCGGCAACTGGACGATGTATCCGGTGCACGCGGGGTCGGCGTTGAGCTCGGCGACGGCACGCTCCACATCGGCCTGGCTGGCATCGGCGGGCAGGTCGCGGCGCAGCGAGGCGATGCCGACCTCGGCGCAGTCGCGGTGCTTGCCGTTGACGTACCAGCGGGAGCCGGGGTCGTCGCCGACCAGCACGGTCCCCAGGCCGGGGGTGATCCCGCGGGCGTTCAGCGCGGCCACCCGGATCCGCAGATCCGCTTTGATCGCGGCCGCGGTCTCGGTGCCGTTGAGGATTGTCGCCGTCATACCGTTGATCCTGCCATCACCGCTTCGATCGCCCGAAACCAGGACATCCGTCGCCGCCGCATCGGCGTACGGCCCTCAGGAAGCCCACGATGATCGTCCGACTTGCCGTCCGATGGGGCGTATGCGTCGCGGCGATAAGCCCGTTTGCCAGGCAAATTCGTGGATCATGGCGCACTGGGGGCTAGCGCCCGCGATGACCGGCGTCGATCATTTGGCCCTTTAGCTGCGGAACTAACTGTGGGTAACAGTGGGATAGATCACCGCGTGGCCTTGGTTGCAGGATCTTCCAGCATCCGGGACGCCATTTGGGACCAAATCGGGCACTCGACAGTCCCACTATGTGACCGGCGACTATTGCCTGGGTCACCCTGTGAATCGGGCATAATTACTTAGTTCCGCCCATATGGCAGGCGGCTCTCTAATACCAGAGTTGGGACAGAGTCCGCAAGTACTTGCCCCGTAGACTGTTGTGAATCTGCAACCCATGGGTTTGGTGCCGGGCCGCGCTTCGTCCTACCTTTGCCGGACGTTGCACTGCGTGACAACGGCTGGTCAGCCTGCCGTTGTGAGGTGCGACGTAGGAGATGAGGAGGCTCAATGCAGGTCCGTAGGCTCGCAGCCTGGGCTGCTCTCCCGCTTGCTGTCACTCTCGGCCTGTCGGCCTGTGGCAAGAGCGGTGGCAGCGACTCGGGTGGCGCCAACCCCAATGGTGTGGTTTCCATCGGCATCGCCGAACCGAAGCACCTGATCCCGTCCAACACCTCGGAGACCAGTGGCTCCCAGGTGCTGGCCGCGCTGTTCGCCCCCCTGGTCGACTTCGACGAGGCCAACAAGCCTTACGAGGTGGCCGCGCAGGAGATCAGCACCACCGACAACAAGACCTGGACGATCAAGCTGAAGGACGGCTGGACGTTCCACAACGGCGAGCCGGTCACCGCCGACAGCTACATCAACGCCTGGAACTACGCGGCCTACGGCCCGAACGCCCAGGACAACAACTACTTCTTCGACAAGGTCGAGGGTTACAAGGACCTCAACCCCGCCGACGCGAAGGCCACCCCCACGGCGACCACCCTCTCCGGGCTCAAGAAGGTCGACGACAAGACCTTCACCGTGACCCTGAGCGCGCCGTTCAGCGAGTTCAAGTCGCAGCTGGGCTACACCGCGTACTACCCGCTGCCGAACTCGGCGTTCGAGAGCGCCACGGCCTCGCCGCTGGTGATCGCCAAGGCCTACGAGGACGCCCCCGTCGGCAACGGCCCGTTCAAGATCAAGGGCACCTGGCAGCACGACGCCCAGGTCGAGGTCGAGAAGTACGACGGCTTCGCCGGCACCAAGCCGAGCATCGGCGGCGCCCTGTTCAAGATCTACCAGAACAGCGACGCCGAGTACGCCGACCTCCAGGCCAACAACCTGGACGTGGTGAAGCAGATCCCGACCGCCGCGCTGTCCACCGCCCAGGGCGACCTGGGTGAGCGGTACCAGACCAGCCCGGCGTCGACCCTGCAGGTGCTCGCCTTCCCGACCTTCGACAAGCGTTTCGCGAAGGCCGAGGTCCGCAAGGCGATCTCCATGGCGATCGACCGTGAGGAGATCGCGAACAAGGTCTTCCAGGGTTCGCAGAAGGCCGCCTACTCCTTCGTCTCGCCGGTCGTCGCGGGTTACCGCGACAAGACCTGTGGCGCGGCGTGCGAGTTCAACGCGACCGAGGCCAAGAAGCTCTACGACGCGAACGACGGCCCGAAGTCGATCAACATCACGTACAACGCCGACGGCGGCCACCAGGAGTGGGTCGACGCGACCTGCAACCAGCTCAAGGCCAACCTGGGCGTCGAGTGCGTGGGCACCCCCGAGGCCAAGTTCGCCGACCTGCTGACCAAGGCCAAGGCGAAGAAGGAAATCGGCATGTTCCGCATGGGCTGGGTCATGGACTACCCGTCCATGGAGAACTACCTCGGCCCGCTGTACTCCACCGGTGGTTCCTCGAACTACTACGGCTACAGCAACCCCACCTTCGACAACCTGCTGAAGGAGGGTTCGGCGGCGCCGACCCAGGAAGAGGCGATCAAGAAGTACCAGCAGGCCGAGGACATCCTCGCCCAGGAGATGCCGGTTCTTCCGCTGCGCTTCGGCCAGAACGTGTTCGGTTCCTCGACCAAGGTCAAGGACGTGCACATCGACCTGTTCAACCGGGTCGACCTCAACAAGATCCAGATTGTCAGCTGACGTCTGACGGTCGACTGACGGTGGTGGTGCCGGTCCTTTCGGGCCGGCACCACCACCGCGCCAAGACCCCTTCGCCCCGGCAACCCCGACCGGACCAGGCGCACCACCACCACGTCGACCGCGGCCCCATGGTACGAAGAACACGGATATTTCGTGCCAATCGGGCTGCCTGGTGAGAGAAGAAATCGACGATGTTCCGCTACCTTGTGCGGCGCTTCCTCCAGATGATCATGGTGTTCATCGCGACCACACTCATCGTGTACTCGCTGATGTACCTCACCGGAGGCGACCCCATCCAGGCACTGGCTGGCGAGAAGCCGGTCACCGACCTGCAGCGCGCCCAGCTGACCGTGAAGTACGGACTGGACCAGCCGTTCCTGGTCCGGTACTGGAACTACCTGACCGATCTGCTGCACCTCGACTTCGGCACCACGCTGACCGGACGTCCCATCAAGGACATCCTGCTTGACGCCTGGCCGGTCACCATGCAGCTGGCGCTCATCGCCATCCTGGTCACGATCATCTTCGGCGTCACCGCCGGTGTCATCGCCGGCATCCGGCGCGGCAGCATCTTCGACAACGCGACCCTCGTGCTGACGCTGATCGTGATCGGCATCCCGTCGGTCGTGCTCGCACCGCTGGCGCAGTACCTCTTCACCATCCAGTGGAAGCTCTTCCCCACCACCGCCAGTGGTGACCCGACCTGGTACGAGCTGGTGCTGCCCGGCATCGTGCTCGGTTCGCTGTCGGTCGCCACCGCGATGCGGCTGACCCGCGCCTCGGTCAGCGAGAACCTGCGGGCCGACTTCGTGCGCACCGCCCGCTCCAAGGGCATGCCCGGCCGCCGCGTGATCGGCATCCACGTGCTGCGCAACTCGCTGATCCCCATCGTGACCTTCCTCGGCGTCGAGCTCGGCAGCCTGATGGCGGGCGCGATCGTCACCGAGAGCGTCTTCAACGTCCCCGGCGTCGGCTTCCAGCTGGCCCGCGGTCTGAAGACCGAGGACACCCCGCTGGTCATCGGCATCGTCAGCGTGCTGGTGATCGTCTTCCTGGTGGCCAACCTGATCGTCGACCTGCTCTACGCGGTGCTCGACCCGCGCATCCGGTACGAGTAAGAGGTTCCTGACATGACCGACTTCGAGTCCGTGGCCGCGACCGAGCTGCACACGGCCACCCCCGGACCGGCCGGCGATCCGAACGCGCCCGGCCAGCCGCACACCCTTGAGGTGTCCAAGCCCCGCAGCGCCAGCGCGGACGCCTGGCGCGAGCTGCGCCGACGGCCGCTGTTCTGGATCGCGCTGGTGATCGTCGGGCTGATCCTGCTGATCGCCGCCTTCCCGTCGCTGTTCACCTCGGCCGACCCGACCACGTGCGCGCTGCGCAACCGCATGGGCGCCCCGGCCGGAGCGGCCATCTTCGGGTACGACGTGCAGGGCTGCGACGTGTTCGCCAAGGCCATCTACGGCACCAAGAACTCGCTGCTGGTCGGCACGGGTGCCGCGCTGCTGGCCGGGATCCTCGGCATGGCGCTGGGCATCACGTCCGGCTACTTCGGCGGCTGGTGGGACGGGGTCGTCTCCCGGATCATCGACATCGTGCTGGGCCTGCCGCTGCTGCTGGCCGGCATCGTGTTCATGAAGCGGGTCACCAACGCCGGTGGCGGCCAGACCGCCATCCTGCTCGCGCTGATCGCCATCCTCGGCCTGCTCGGCTGGACCACCGCGGCCCGCGTCATCCGCTCCTCCGTGATCACCGCCAAGCAGCAGGACTACGTACACGCCGCGAAGATGCTGGGCGCGGGCAGCGGCCGCATCATGTGGCGGCACATCCTGCCGAACTCGCTGGCGCCGTTCATCGTGATCATCACGATGGCGCTGGGCTCGTTCATCGCCGCCGAGGCCACGCTGTCCTTCCTGGGTATCGGCCTGCGGCCGCCGGCCCAGTCCTGGGGCATCGAAATCGCGACCGCGCGGCTCTACATGCGGGAGAACGCCATCCCGCTGATCGTGCCGTCGACGTTCCTGGCGCTGACCGTGCTCGCCTTCATCATCCTGGGCGACGCGATCCGCGAAGCCTTCGACCCGAAGCTGCGGTGACCCGACATGACTGACATCCACGTCACTTCCGGCAAGGCCGGACCCACCGGCGGGAGCCGTCACCTGCTCGAGGTGAAGGACCTCTACGTCGAGTTCCACACCCGCGACGGCGTCGCCCGCGTGATCAACGGCGTCTCGTACCACCTGGACCCAGGCGAGACCCTGGCCGTGCTGGGCGAGTCGGGTTCCGGCAAGTCGGTGACCGCGCAGGCGATCATGGGCATCCTGGACATGCCCCCGGCCAAGATCCCGAGCGGGCAGATCCTCTACAAGGGCGAGAACCTGCTCGCCATGTCGGAGGAGAAGCGCCGTCAGGTGCGCGGCAAGGAGATCTCGATGATCTTCCAGGATGCGCTGTCGGCCCTGAACCCGGTCTTCCCGGTCGGCTGGCAGATCTCCGAGACGCTGCGCACCCGCGCCGGCATGTCCCGCAAGGAAGGGCTCAAGCGGGTCGTCGAGCTGATGGACCTGGTCAAGATCCCGGCCGCCAAGGCCCGGGTCAGGGACTACCCCCACCAGTTCTCCGGCGGTATGCGCCAGCGCGTCATGATCGCGATGTCGCTGGCCATGGAGCCCAAGGTCCTCATCGCGGACGAGCCGACCACCGCGCTCGACGTGACCGTGCAGGCCCAGATCATGGACCTGCTCGGTGACCTGCGCCGCGACATGAACATGGGCCTGATCCTGATCACGCACGACCTGGGCGTGGTCGCCGACGTCGCGGACCGCATCGCGGTCATGTACGCGGGCCGCATCGTCGAGCACGCCGACGTGCGCAACGTCTACAAGCACCCGGCGCACCCGTACACCGAGGGTCTGCTCGACTCGATCCCACGGCTGGACTCCAAGGGCACCGAGCTGGCGACCATCAAGGGCCTGCCGCCGAACCTGATGCGCCCGCCGACGGGCTGCGCGTTCCACCCGCGCTGCAAGTACGCCAAGGCGGTCTGCACCACCGAGACACCCCGCTCGCTGGACCTCGGCCACGGCCGGACCAGCGCGTGCCACTTCGCGAAGGAGATGCTCGATGGCACACTCCGCTGACAACGTCGCGGGTTCCCGGCCCGCCGGCGAGCCGCTGCTGCGGGTCGAGAACCTGGTCAAGCACTTCCCGATCACCCAGGGCATCCTCTTCAAGAAGAAGGTCGGCGCGGTCAAGGCCGTCGACGGGGTCAGCTTCGAGCTGCACCGCGGCGAGACGCTGGGCATCGTCGGCGAGTCGGGTTGCGGCAAGTCGACGCTGGCCAAGCTGCTGATGCGGCTGGAGACGCCGACCGCGGGCCGGGCCATGCTCAAGGGCAAGGACATCTTCAAGGTGTCCGGCTCCGAGCTGCGCCGCATGCGGCGCAACATCCAGATGGTGATGCAGGACCCGTACACCTCGCTGAACCCGCGGATGACCGTCGGCGACATCATCGGCGAGCCGTACGAGATCCACACCGAGGTGGCCCCGAAGGGCGACCGCCAGCGCCGGGTGCAGGAACTGCTGGAGCTCGTGGGCCTCAACCCCGAGCACATCAACCGCTACCCGCACCAGTTCTCCGGCGGACAGCGCCAGCGCATCGGCATCGCCCGCGCGCTGGCCCTCAAGCCCGAGATCATCGTCTGCGACGAGCCGGTGTCCGCGCTGGACGTGTCGATCCAGGCCCAGGTCATCAACCTGCTGGAGAAGCTGCAGGGCGAGCTGGACCTGTCCTACATCTTCATCGCGCACGACCTGTCCGTGGTGCGCCACATCTCCGACCGGGTCGGCGTCATGTACCTCGGCAAGATGGTCGAGGTCGGCAGCGACGCGGAGATCTACGAGCGGCCGACGCACCCGTACACCCAGGCTCTGCTGTCGGCGGTGCCCGTGCCGGACCCGGACGCCCGCACCCACCGCGACGTGATCCGGCTCGTCGGCGACGTGCCGTCCCCGGCCAACCCGCCGTCGGGCTGCCGGTTCCGGACCCGGTGCTGGAAGGCGCAGGAGCGCTGCTCGGTCGAGGAGCCGCTGCTGATCCGGCGTGGTGTGGAGCCGCACCCGAGCGCTTGCCACTTCGCTGAGCTGCGGCAGGTAGTCGCGTAGCCCTCGACCGTGGCGCGAGGTCGAAAGCGAAGGAGGGGCACCTTCTTAACGGACGTCCGTTAAGAAGGTGCCCCTCCTTCGTCGTGGTCAGTGCGCGAAGTGGCGGGAGCCCGTCAGGTAGAGGGTGATACCTGCCGCCTTGGCGGCGGCGATGACCTCTTCGTCGCGGATCGAGCCGCCGGGCTGGACGACGGCGGTCACGCCCGCGTCCAGCAGGAGCTGCAGGCCGTCGGCGAACGGGAAGTACGCGTCCGAGGCGGCCACCGCACCAGCGGCCCGGTCACCGGCCCGCGAGATCGCCAGGCGGCACGAGTCGACCCGGTTGACCTGCCCCATGCCGATGCCCACGCTGGCCCCGTCCTTGGCCAGCAGGATCGCGTTGGACTTGACGGCCCGGATCGCGCCCCAGGCGAACTCCAGATCGCGCAGCAGTTCCTCGGAGGCCAGCTCGCCGGTGGCCAACCGCCAGTTCGCCGCGTCGTCGCCCTCGGCCCCGAAGTCGTCGCGGGTCTGCACCAGCATGCCGCCGGACACCTGCCGCAGCTCGACCCTGTTCGGCCGGAACGCGGGGGCGAGCAGCACACGCAGGTTCTTCTTCGCGGTCAGGATCTCGACGGCCTCCGGCGCGTACGCGGGGGCCACCACGACCTCGGTGAAGATCTCCGCGATCTGCTTGGCCAGCTCCGCAGTCACCTCGCTGTTGACCGCGATGATGCCGCCGTATGCCGACATCGGGTCACACGCGTGCGCCTTGGCATGGGCGTCGGCGATGGACACCGACGAGATCGCGATGCCGCACGGGTTGGCATGCTTGATCACCGCGGCGGCGTGCACGCCCTCGAAGTCGTGCACGGTGCGCCAGGCGGCGTCGGCGTCGATGTAGTTGTTGTACGACATCTCCTTGCCGCCGAGCTGCTGCGCGCGAGCCAGGCCGGGCGCGGCGACGGGGTCGATGTACAGCGCCGCCGCCTGGTGCGGGTTCTCCCCGTAGCGCAGCACGTTGCCGCGCCACAGGCCGAGTCCGGTGTACTCCGGCCACGCGAAGCCCTCGGCCGGGGCCGGTGCCAGCTCCTGAGCGCACCAGTTGGCCACCGCGACGTCGTAGTCGGCGATGTCGGCGAAGGCGCGGGCCGCCAGCGCGCGGCGCTCGCCCAGCGAGAAGCCGCCCGACTCCAGGGCAGCGGCGATCAGGTGGTAGTCGGCGGGCGAGGTGACCACCGCGACGTTGGCGTGGTTCTTGGCCGCCGCGCGCACCATCGCCGGGCCGCCGATGTCGATCTTCTCGATGCACTCGTCCATGGACGCGCCCGAGGCCACCGTCTCGGTGAACGGGTAGAGGTTCGACACCAGCAGGTCGAACGGCTCGATGTCCAGCTCGGTGAGCTGCGCACGGTGCGTGTCCAGGCGCACGTCGGCCAGCAGTCCCGCGTGTACCCGCGGGTGCAGGGTCTTGACGCGCCCGTCCAGCGTCTCCGGGAAGCCGGTGAGCTCCTCGACCCGGGTGACCGGCGAGCCGGTGACCTCGATCTGGTGCGCCGTGCTGCCGGTCGAGACGATCTCGACCCCGTGCCGCCGCAGCGTCGCGGCGAGGGCCTCCAGCCCGGTCTTGTCCCACACGCTGATCAGCGCGCGTCGAATGGGCTTGCGCTCATCCGTGGTCATGCCTTCTCCTCGCTCCGCTCGGGCGGCATGAGTCGCTGGCGCACGCGCCAGGCTCGCCCATGCCTCTCCTCGCTACGTTCAGGGCCGGCCTGAGCCGCCGGCCCCGTGGTCGGCTCGTCGTACTCGGTCCCGCCGTCCCGGCCGTGGCGGCGCGGGAGGCGGCCGTTCAGCCGACGATCACTCTTCTGCCGTCGACGGTCCAGCCGTGGCGGGCCATCCGGCCGACGTAGTCCACGAGCTGTCCGCGCTCGGCGTCCTTGATGCGCTCGGAGAGGGTGTCCTCGGTGTCGTCGTCGAGCACCGGCACCGCGACCTGCGCGATGATCGGCCCGGTGTCCACCCCGCCGTCGACGAAGTGCAGGGTCGCTCCGGCGAGCTTCACGCCGTACGCGACGGCGTCGCGGGGGCCGTGCATGCCGGGGAAGGCGGGCAGCAGCGCGTTGTGGGTGTTGACATAGCGTCCGCCGAACCGGTCCAGGAACGTCTTACCCACCAGCTTGAGGAAGCCCGCGCCGATCACCAGGTCGGGACGCTGCGCCGCGGTCAGGTCGGTGAACGTTTCGTCCCACTCCTGCCGGGTAGCGAAGTCCGGGACCCGGGCGACGAAGGTGGGCACTCCCGCAGCCTCGGCACGGGCCAGACCCGCGATGCCGTGGCGGTCCGCGCCGACGCCGACGACGGTCGCCCCGTATGCGGGGTCGGCGCAGGCATCGAGCAGGGCTTGGAGGTTGGTACCGGAACCGGAGACCAGGACGACGAGGCGAGCGGTCACCACTGCACCCTATCGGGCAGGCCACGCGCTGCTCGCGCCGGGTACGACGCGTACTTACGGCGTTTTGCCCGACAAACTCGCAAATAAAGTAGATATTGGGCGAAGAACTGCATTCCAGAACGTGCCGACCCACCCGGCCAGCCGGGTGCCGTTCACCCAGCACGCTCTGCCGAACGCGAGGAGCCGATCTTGACGCAACCGCCTACGCCACCGGAGACGCCGGAGGAGCCGCCGTCCTGGCCGCCGAAGCCGCCGTCGCGCGAGGACCAGCCGTCCGCGCCGCCCTCGCCGGATGTGCCGCCGCCGCCCAGCGAACCGGTCCCCTCGCCTCCCGAGGGCACCGGCTGGCACCCCGAGCCGGTGTCCCCCGCCGACGAGCCGCCCACCGTCGCGGAAAAGGCCGCCCTGCCGGAACCGCCCAGCGCGCCCGAGCCCCCCAGCCTGCCGGAACCGGCCACCCTCCCGGAAGCATCCAGCCTGCCGGAGCCGCCGACCGAGCCTGTCGCGCCCCCGGCCGCCCCCGGCACCGCGGGCGGCGTCTGGCCCGCGCCGCCGAGCAGCCCGGAGCCGCCGAGCAGTGTGGACAACCCGTTCAACCCGCCACCCGCGCCGGAGTTCCCGCCGGTCGTGGTCAGCGAACCGGCGACACCGCCACCGCTGCCGACCCCACCGTCCGGCCCGCTGCCGGGGACGAGCACCCCCACGCCGCCGGGCTGGCCCGAGCCCTCGGAGCAGTCGTACCCGGCGGCGGCACCGCCTCCCCCGCCGGTCGCGCCACCGCCCATGCCCGATCCCTACGGCTCGGGCGGCGGCACCGTCTACACCTCGGGCGGCACCGCGCTGCCGCCACCGCCGCCGCCTCCGCCGATCGGCGGTCCGCCGCCGCCTCCTCCGCCGCTGGGTCCCGCGCAGGGCACCGTGTACCAGCGGGCGGGCGGGCAGAACAATCTGCTCGGCTGGATCGGACTGGCCTTCGGCATCATCGGCACCGGGTGCTGCTGCTGCCCCTGGCTCAACGGCGCCCCGTTCATCGGCGGGATTCCGGCGGTCATCCTCGGCGCGATGCACCTCAACAAGGTGAAGAAGGGCGCGGCGTCCATGTCGTGGGTCGGCTGGGTCGCCATCGCGCTCGGCGTCATCGCCATGATCGCCGCGATCTGCGGTATCGCGACCGGCTGGCAGGACCGTATCTACGACCAGTACCAGCAGTTCAACTGAGCACTAAAGCCGACTGGTGGGACAGCTGATATCAGCTGTCCCACCAGTCACATCCGTCACAACTTGCTATTAGACTCCGCACGTTTGGCAACGGCTCACTCCGAGCCACCACCCCAACACCCCTGGAGTCTGGCATGACCTACGGTTCCCAGCAGCCGCAGCCGCAGATCGACAACAACCTGACGATGTCGATCGTCTCGATCTTCCTGTTCTGGCCGCTGGCCATCCCGGCCATCATCAACGCCAACAAGGTCAACCCGCTGCTGCAGTCGGGCGACTACGCGGGCGCCCAGGCCGCCGCGGCCGAGTCCAAGAAGTGGTCGAAGCTCGCCCTCATCATCGGCGGCGTCGCCTGGGCACTCAGCTGCGTCTGCTGCGTTCTGCAGGTGTTCGTGTTCAGCGCCAACGGCGCCGCGGGCATGTGATCAGCCGTTACTGCACCAGCTGACGGGCGGTCCGCACGGCGGGCCGCCCGTCGGTCTCTTTCCGCACTCCCCGCACCGCCCAGAACCCGGCCACCCCGAGCAGGCCGCCCAGCGACACCACCAGCGCCGCCATCGCCGCGACCTGCCACACCACCGGTCCGGTACGCACCGGTCCGGTCACCGGCAGCGCTCCGCCCGACGCGTACGCCGCGACGGCCAGCAGCACACCGGCCACCACTCCCGCGGTCAGCGCCGAGCCGCTCAGGCGCAGCCACCGCGGCTCAGGGGTGAGCACGTCACCGAGCCGGGTCCGGCGTGGACGCAGCCGCCGCCGTGCCATCAGCACCGCCGCCGCCACGCCGCCGAGCAGCGGCAGCACCGTGAGCAGCCAGCCCAGGCCCTGCAGCGGGCCGGTCGGCACCCCGGCGAACACCGGCAGGCCGGTCATCGGCAGGGTGCCCGCGGCGAATCCGGGACCCAGCAGGTAGGACGCCGCCCAGATGGCGAAGTTCGGCCCGTACACCAGGCTCAGCAGGACCAGCCCGGCCTGGCCGAGGACCCCGGTGGAGAACCCGGCGAGGTCGTGGGTGGCTCGCGTGCCGTTCATCGCCACCGCGAGGCCCACCGCGCCCGCGCCGACCGCCAGCACCAGCAGCACCGCGACCACACCGGCCCGGATACCGTCACGCAGCAGCACCGGCGTGTGCCGGGCCAGCCGGCGCAGCACCCCGCCGCTGCGCAGCACCCCGACCGCCGCGCCGACCGCGCCCAGCGCCAGCAGGTGCAGCCCGGCCCGCCACGGGGTCACGAACAGTCCCGGCCCGTCGGCGAGCACTGCGGCGAGCACGCCGAAGCAGCCGTACACCAGTGCCACGGCCAGCGTGCCCAGCACCGCGTGCCGGATCGAGCCGCTGCCCTGCGCCCCCATCGCCCGGGTCGTGTGCACCCCGGCGCGGTTGATCCGCCACAGCGCGAAGGCGGTGAGCGCCAGCGGGGCCAGTTCCATCGTGCCGAGCTGCCCGTTGACTCCCACCGTGACGGGCACGCCGTGCCCGAGCAGCCAGCCGGCCAGCACCAGGCGCAGCGACAGTCCCCAGTCGACGGCTCCCTCGGCGGCCCGCGCGGCCACGGTCAGCAGCATCAGCGGGCCGAGCACCAGCAGCGTCGCCCAGCTCGTGTTGACCAGGGCCGCCACCGGCAGCGGCGCGCCGCGCGGCCGCAGCGAGCCGGCCGGGCGTCCGCGCGGCAGCAGCACGGTGTCCATGGTGGCGATATCGTCGTCCAGCGGCTCCCGCGGCACGGGCCGGGTCACGTCGATCTTGACCGTCTCCCGTGCCGCCAGCTGCGCCAGGTCGATCTTCACGGTCTCCCGCGCCGCCAGCTGCGTCAGATCGATCTTGACGGTGTCGCGGGTGGCCAGCGCCGCGTCATCCGCGAGTCCACCGGCGTCCGCGCCAGCCTCGCCGCTGCCACGCGAGTCCGGGTCGGCCTCGTCAGCACCGCGCCGCGGGTCGCCGTCGGCATCGTGGCCGCCGCGCGTGTCCGGGTCGGCATCGGCGGCACCGCGCTGCGTGTCGCCGTCGGCATCGTGGCCGCGGCGCCTGTCCGGGGCGACGGCGGTGTCCGTTTCGGCATCGGCGTCCGGCGTGTCGCGGGCCGTGTCCGGCGTGGCGGCTTCGTGTTCGGACGGATCCGGGCCGGCTGCGCGGGGCTCCGGCGCGGCCGGCCGCGCGGCGTCCACCGACGACCGCGAATACGCGTCCGGACCCTCGCCGGGCGCAGCGCGCCGCAGCTCAGGCTGCACGCCGAGGGACTCACCTTGCTCCGTCATCAGGCGCTACCTAACCACAAACGAGCCGGGTTGACTATGAACCCTACCCCGTGGCCATTTCGACCCGATATGCGACTTAGGAGGGATACGCTGCGAACAAGGTCGTTCATCGAGGAGGCTTGCCGTGACCTACAACCCGCCACCGCCCTCAGTGCCGCCCCCGCCACCACCGCCACCGGTGCCGCCACCGCCGCCGGGACCGCCGCCCTACGGATCGCCGTCGGGCATGCCGGCGCGCGGCGGCGACAAGGTGACGCTGTACGGCGTGCTCGGCATCGTGCTGGGTATCTGCTGCTGCGGCCTCATCGGCCTGATCCTGGGCTGGCTGTCGGTTCAGGAGGCGAAGAAGGTCGGCAAGAAGCCGACACTCGGTTACATCGCGATGGCCCTCGGCGTCATCGGCATCATCTGGAACGTCATCTACGGCATCCGCTACGCCAGCGGCGGGATGAAGTTCAACTGAACTAGTCGGGATAGGGGAAACCCATGACGAACGACCCGTTGCCGCCGTACGAGCCGCCACCGGTGACGCCGCCACCGTCACCGCCGCCGCTCAACCCGCCACCGCCGCCACCGCCCCCACCGCCGCCGTACGGCGCGGTGCCCGGCCCGAGCGGCGGCAAGGACCTGGTGCTGATCTACGGCATCATCGGCATCGTCACCGCCGTGGCTTGCTGCGCGCCGCTGGGCATCCTGTTCGGCTGGCTGTCCATGAAGGAGGCGCGCGAGCGCGGCGGCGACCAGACGCTGGGCAAGGTCGCCTTCTGGCTCGGCATCGTGTTCACCGCGCTGCAGGTGATCGGCGTGATCCTGGCCTGCGCCGCGGGCGCGTTCAGCGGCAGCATGTCCAACCACCGCGGCTACTGAACCGCAGACGACGGTGGGCGTCCCTCCCGAGCCGGGAGAAACGCCCACCGTTTCGTACGCGTACGACTCAGCGGCCGGACATGACCTCGCGCATCAGCCGCGCGGTCTCCGACGGCGTCTTGCCGACCTTGACCCCGGCCGCCTCCAGCGCCGCCTTCTTGGCGTCGGCGGTGCCGGACGAGCCCGAGATGATCGCGCCCGCGTGGCCCATGGTCTTGCCGGGCGGGGCGGTGAAGCCGGCGATGTAGCCGACGACCGGCTTGGTCACGTGGGCCTTGATGAACTCGGCCGCGCGCTCCTCGGCGTCGCCGCCGATCTCACCGATCATCACGATGGCCTCGGTCTCCGGGTCGTCCTGGAAGGCCGCGAGCGCGTCGATGTGGGTGGTGCCGATGATCGGGTCGCCGCCGATGCCCACGGCGGTCGAGAAGCCGATGTCGCGCAGCTCGTACATGAGCTGGTAGGTCAGTGTGCCGGACTTCGACACCAGGCCGATGCGGCCCGAGCCGGCGATGTCGGCGGGGATGATGCCCGCGTTGCTCGCGCCGGGGGACGCGACGCCGGGGCAGTTCGGCCCGATGATCCGGGTCTTGTTGCCCGTCTCCACCGCGTGGGCCCAGAAGGCGGCGGTGTCGTGCACCGGCACGCCCTCGGTGATCACGACGGCCAGGCCGATGCCCGCGTCGATCGCCTCGACGACGGCGTCCTTGGTGTACGCCGGCGGCACGAAGATGACCGTGACGTCAGCGCCGGTCTCCTTCATCGCGTCGGCGACCGAGCCGAACACCGGCACCTCAGTGCCGTCGAAGTCGACCGAGGTGCCCGCCTTGCGCGGGTTGACGCCGCCCACGATCTGGGTGCCCGCGGCCAGCATGCGCCGGGTGTGCTTGGAGCCCTCTGAGCCGGTCATGCCCTGAACGATGACCTTGGAGTCCTTGGTGAGCCAGATAGCCATTGTCAGATCACTTCCCAGCCGCAGCGAGCTCGGCGGCGCGCTCGGCGGCGCCGTCCATGGTGTCCACCCGCTGCACGAGCGGGTTGTTCGCGCTGTCGAGGATCGCGCGACCGGCCTCGGCGTTGTTGCCGTCGAGGCGTACGACCAGGGGCTTGGTCACGGTCTCGCCGCGACCCTCCAGCATGGCCAGGGCCTGCACGATGCCGTTGGCGACCGCGTCGCACGCGGTGATGCCGCCGAAGACGTTGACGAACACGCTCTTCACGGCCGGGTCCGACAGCACGATCTCCAGACCGTTCGCCATGACCTCCGCGGACGCGCCGCCGCCGATGTCGAGGAAGTTCGCGGGCTTGACCCCGCCGAACTGCTCACCGGCGTACGCGACCACGTCCAGGGTGGACATGACCAGGCCCGCGCCGTTGCCGATGATGCCGACCTCGCCGTCGAGCTTGACGTAGTTGAGGTCCTTGGCCTTGGCGGCCTGCTCCAGCGGGTCGACCGCGGCCTTGTCCTCGAGCGCCTCGTGGTCGGCGTGGCGGAAGCCGGCATTCTCGTCCAGCGTCACCTTCGCGTCCAGGCACAGCACCTTGCCGGAGCTGATCTTCGCGAGCGGGTTGACCTCGACCAGGGTCGCGTCCTCGGCCCGGAAGGTCTGCCACAGCTTGATGGCGATGTCCACGACCTGGTCGGCGACCTCGGCCGGGAAGTGCCCGGCGGTGACGATCTCGCGGGCCAGCGCCTCGTCGACGCCACGGTTGGCGTCGATCGCGATCTTCGCGACCTTCTCCGGGTCCGTCTCGGCCACGGTCTCGATCTCCATGCCGCCGGCGACGCTGGCGATGCACAGGAAGGTGCGGTTCGCCCGGTCCAGCAGGTAGGAGAAGTAGTACTCCTCGACGATGTCGGCGGTCTCGGCCAGCATCACCTTGTGGACCGTGTGGCCCTTGATGTCCATGCCGAGGATGTCGTTCGCGCGGTCGTACGCCTCGGTCGCGTCGGCGGCGAGCTTCACGCCACCGGCCTTGCCGCGGCCGCCGACCTTAACCTGCGCCTTGACGACGACCCGGCCGCCCAGCCGCTCGGCGATCGCGCGGGCCTCCTCCGGGGTCTCGGCGACGCCACCGGCGAGCACGGGCAGACCGTGCTTTTCGAAGACATCGCGCCCCTGGTACTCGTACAGGTCCACCGATACCTCTTCGTGTCCAGCCCATGGCGTCGCGGGCTGGACGCCCGCTGCGACGCGTAGGGACCACTGCCCATCCTCCGCTGGCTGGGCCTTCCGCGCAGCCTAACGGTCGGTCAGCGCAACGTATCGGCACGACCGCCCGGTGTGCCCAACTGCACACCACTCAGGAACCCGTCACTCTTTTCGGTGACCCGGCGAGAGGCCGTAACCCCGGCCGCGGGGCCTCGTTGAGTCTGATGTCAGAGAGCTGAGGCCGGAACGGCTGAGGCAGGAAGACACAAACGGCCGATGCCCTGTCGGTCGAGGGGTGGCGGCGGGGCATCGTGCATAGAGGAGCCGGACGTGTGAGGGGTGCGTCCGGCTCCTCCCTTTTTGCGTATACACAGAAGAACGCACCCCCGAGCCGGTCCGGCGCGGGGGTGCGAAGGTATTCGGGGGTATGAGGTCAGGCAGGCTGTGCGGTGGCCACATTGGCCCGCACCCAGTCCACGATCGCGTGCGTGGTCGCGCCCGGCGTGAACACCTTGGCCACTCCCAGCCGCTCCAGCTCCGGGATGTCCGCGTCGGGGATGATGCCGCCGCCGAACACCACCATGTCGCCCGCGCCGCGCTCGCGCAGCAGTTCGACCACCCGGGGGAACAGGGTCATGTGCGCGCCGGACAGCACGGACAGGCCGACCGCGTCGGCGTCCTCCTGGATCGCGGTCTCCACGATCTGCTCCGCGGTCTGGTGCAGGCCGGTGTAGATGACCTCCATACCCGCGTCGCGCAGGGCTCTGGCCACCACCTTCGCGCCGCGGTCGTGCCCGTCGAGCCCAGGCTTGGCGACGACCACGCGAATACGAGTGCCCATCAGTGCTCACCTCTCCGCCGTACTGACCTGAACGAACGGTAACCCACCGGCGGGTGGTCACCGCCAGCGGTCCAGCGGTCTCAGTCTGCGACACCTATATATACGCGCTGCCCCGCGCGTCGCTACGCTCCGTAGGTATCGCATTTATGGACAAATAACGGCGCTATCGGGCAACTCGGGCCGGACAGTCGCACTCATAGCGAAGAGATGCGGTTCAGGAGCTTGTGCCTACCCCTACGGGTTGGTTAAGTTGTGCCAGCGCCAACCAGAAACAACGAAATCTGTGCCATCCAAAAGTGGGTGACAGAGCGTCGCAGCAAGCCGCGGCGCCACCGATGACGGAGGCTGTACGTGCAATACAGGCCAACACTGTTACGGGAGGGTGACCGCTACCGCGGCCGCCGACGGGCTCCCGCCCCGCCCCGGAGCAGATACCTCGCCGTAGTCACGACCGCTTTCGTAGGCGCAGGAGTCGTCGCCTTCGGTGCCGGAGCCGGCATCCACGACGCGAAGACCGACGCACTCGTCGGCGACACCGCGACCTCCGAGCTCAGCAGCGCCCGCCTCGAGGCCGCCGACCGGGCCGGCCGCGGCGAGGACCGCTCGCTGTCCACCTCGATCGCGCAGTCCCCGAACGCCTGGGTCCTGCCGGCCCACGACTACCGCCTGACCTCCCTGTTCGGTCAGCGCTGGGGCAAGGCACACAAGGGCGTCGACATCGCGGTGCCCGAGGGCACGCCCGTCGCCGCGATGCACGAGGGCGTCGTGGTGCTGTCGCGCTACAACGGCGGCTACGGCTACGAGGTGGTCATCGATCACGGCAACAACCTCAAGACCGTCTACGGCCACAACAGCCGCCTGCTGCTCAAAGAGGGCACCCGGGTCAAGGCGGGCGACATCATCGCCATCTCCGGCAGCACCGGCCACTCCACCGGCCCGCACATCCACCTCGAGATCCACGTCAACGACATCGCGGTGAACCCCATCGCGTGGTTCAAGACGCACGGCGTCGACCTCGAATTGGAGATCGAACAGGCCTACGACGGCTCGGTGAGCTGATTTCCTTCGCGAAGCCGCCCGGTCTCACCAGACCAGGGCGGCTTTGTCGTATTCGGGAGCTCGTAGGGGTGGCCCCGGTCACCGGATTCGGGTGGCACAGGTCACCCGACCCTGACAGGACTCAGGGTAGGCCTAGGTACGTAAAGGGGACATAACTCCGGCGTGCTACCTGCCCGGGTGTCCGTTCCGGCGCGGAGCCGGGCTGGCCATACCTGCTTTGACCAGGCAACATAGCTCGAGCCCGTGTCAACGTAGACCCGGAGGTTCCCACCTCATGCAAGGCAGCAGTACCGAACTCCTCAAGGCAGCCCGCGCCAAGTACGACGTCGTCAGTGACAAGATCCGAAGCGGCCTCCGCGGCCGCTCGCGTCATGTCGTGGCCGTCGCGGCTCTGGCCGGCATCGCGTCTGTAGGCCTGGTCGCAGCCAACATCGACAACGGACCCACCGAGGTCACCCCCGTGGCGGCGACGTCCACGGTCAGCCGGGAGGCGGCCGCCGAACGCGCCGACCGCTCGGCCCGCACCACGGCGAAGACCCAGGTCGCCGTACCCAAGGCGGCGCCGAAGGCCAAGGCCGTCGCGCCGAAGGCGGCCCAGCCCGCGCAGAGCAAGGCGAAGGCCGGCACCTCGGTGCCCAAGGCCGCGCCGAAGGCCGCCGCGCCGGTCAAGGTCCGCCCCACCTGGGGCAGCCCCATGCCGGGCGCGCAGGTCACCTCCTGCTTCGGTCAGCGCTGGGGCGTCCTGCACGCCGGCGTCGACCTCGCCGAGCCCGCCGGCACCCCGATCCGCGCGGTCGGTCCCGGCACCGTGTTCAGCAGTGGCTGGGCCTACAGCGGCTACGGCATCTCCGTGGTCGTCGACCACGGCGACGGCTACTTCACCCACTACGCCCACATGAGCCGCGACGCGGTCAAGGTCGGCCAGAAGGTGAAGGCCGGCGACCTGCTCGGCTACGAAGGCTCCACCGGTGACTCCACCGGCCCCCACCTGCACTTCGAGGTGCACAAGGGCATGTGGAACCAGATCGAGCCCAGCGCGTGGCTCAAGGCCCGCGGCGTCCCGATCAGCTGCTGACCCACCTCAAGACGGATGGCCCGGATCCTCGGATCCGGGCCACGTCTGTATCCGCTCACGGCGCTGACCAGCCGTCCGCTCGCGGTGATGAGCGCAGTTCGCTCACGGGGATGATCGCCGTTTCGGGTCGAGAAGTCGGGTTGAACCGCACTTTCTGACCCGAAACAGCGATCAAGCGGCGGTCAGATCTTCTCCAGCGGCGCATGGCGCAGGACCAGCCAGAGCACCTGGTCGCCGAAGTCGACCTGGACCTGGGCCCGCGCTCCCGCGCCCTGCACGGCCAGCACGCGGCCGAGGCCGTAGCGCTGGTGGTTGACCCGGTCACCGGCCGACAGCGACGGGGCCCCGGCCAGGTCGCTCGCCGTGGCCAGCTTGCTCGGGTCGATGCCGATCTTGCTGGCCAGCGCCGCCGCCCGGGCGGTGTTGCCGACGAAGGTGCCGCTCCCCCGCTCCTGCGCCCGCTCGCGGCCGCCGATGCCGCCGCCGCGCGAACCCCAGGAGGTGTACGCCCCCTCGGTGCGCTGCCAGTCGAGCAGCTCCGGCGGCAGCTCCTCCAGGAAGCGCGACGCCGGGTTGTACTGCGGCTGCCCCCACGCCGAGCGGGTCACCGCCCGCGACAGGTAGAGCCGCCGGCGGGCACGGGTGATGCCGACGTAGGCCAGCCGCCGCTCCTCCTCCAGCTCCTTGACGTCGCCCAGCGAGCGCAGGTGCGGGAAGATCCCGTCCTCCAGGCCGGTGAGGAAGACGACCGGGAACTCCAGGCCCTTGGCGGTGTGCAGGGTCATCAGGGTGACCACGCCCTGGTGCTCCGGGTCGTCGGAGGGCACCTGGTCGGCGTCGGCCACCAGTGCGACCTGCTCCAGGAAACCGGCCAGCGTCGGCGTCTCGTCGGCCGCGGCGGTGCGCTCGGCGTACTCCCTGGCCACGCTGACGAGTTCCTGCAGGTTCTCGACCCGGCCCTCGTCCTGCGGGTCCAGGCTCTCCTCCAGCTCCGAGAGCAGCCCGGACTCGGTGAGCAGCAGCTCCAGCACCTGCTCCGGCGGCGCGGTGCGGGCCAGCTCGCGCGCGGAGTCCATCATGGTCACGAACTCGCCGATCGCGTTGACGGCCCGGGACGAGATGCCCGGCGCCTCCGCGGCCCGCCGCAGCGCCGCCCCGAACGAGACGCGGTCGCGTGCGGCCAGCGCCTCCACCACGGCCTCGGCACGGTCGCCGAGACCCCGCTTGGGCGTGTTGATGATCCGGCGCATGCTGACGGTGTCGTCCTCGTTGGACACCGCCCGCAGGTAGGCCAGCGCGTCGCGGACCTCCTTGCGTTCGTAGAAGCGCACCCCGCCGACGACCTTGTAGGGCAGGCCGAGCCGGATGAAGATGTCCTCGAACACCCGGGACTGGGCGTTGGTGCGGTAGAACACCGCCACGTCGCCGGGCCGGGCGGACTCGGCGTCGGTGAGCCGGTCGATCTCACGGGCCACCCAGTCGGCCTCGTTGTGCTCGTTGTCGGCGACGTAGCCGACGATCTGCTCGCCCGCGCCCTGGTCGCTCCACAGCCGCTTGGGCTTGCGGTCGCTGTTGCGGTCGATGACCGCGTTCGCGGCGGACAGGATGGTCTGCGTGGAGCGGTAGTTCTGCTCCAGCAGGATGGTGCGCGCCTGCGGGTAGTCGCGCTCGAACTCCAGGATGTTGCGGATCGTCGCACCGCGGAACGCGTAGATCGACTGGTCGGCGTCACCGACCACGCACAGCTCGCCCGTATCGCCGACCAGCTCCTTGACCAGCGTGTACTGCGCGTGGTTGGTGTCCTGGTACTCGTCGACCAGGACGTGCCGGAAGCGGCGCCGGTACTTCTCCGTCACCTCGGGCTTGGCCTGCAGCAGATGCACCGTGCGCATGATGATGTCGTCGAAGTCGAGCGCGTGTGCCTGCTGCAGGCGCTGCTGGTAGAGCGTGTACGCCTCGCCCAGCACCCGCTCGGCGGGCCCGTGCGGGCTGAACGCCTCGGGGTCGACCAGCTCGTTCTTCAGGTTCGACACCTGCGCGGCCAGGCTGCGCGGCGGGTATCGTTTGGGATCCAGGTCGAGCTCGCGCGAGACCAGCTGCATCAGCCGGCGCGAATCGTCCGCGTCGTAGATCGAGAAGGTCGACTTGAGGCCCGCGTGCTCGTGCTCGGCTCGCAGAATGCGCAGGCAGGCGGAGTGGAACGTGGAAACCCACATCATCCGGGCCCGGTTGCCGACCTGATGGGCGACCCGTTCCCGCAGCTCACCGGCGGCCTTGTTGGTGAACGTGATGGCCAGCACCTCGCCGGGGTGCACCCCGCGGGCGGCCAGCAGGTAGGCGATGCGCTGGGTCAGCACCCGGGTCTTGCCGGAGCCCGCGCCCGCGACGATCAGCAGGGGCGAGCCCTCGTGGGTCACCGCCGCCCGCTGGGGCTCGTTGAGGCCCTCCAGGAGCGCCGCCACGCGCGGGCCGGACTCGGTGGGGGCACGGTCACCCGGGGACGCCCAGGAGCCGCCGGAGGCCTTCTCGGCGGGCGGTTTCGCGGTGGCGGGCCTGCCCCCGGGCGTCGTCTCGGACGGCGTCATCTCGGGGAGATCGAAGAGCGATTGCATCGTCTGGAGAGTCTATGCGCCCCCTCCGACATCGACCCAGCCCGCCACCGGTGAGCGTGAAACCGGACCGTAGCGAGAAGGTCGTGCAGGTGTCACCGATGGGCGGTGGCGCGGCGGAAACGCATACGCAAGGATGCCTTCATAAAATCATCGCGCACCCCCGCGCGATGCCGACTCTGGAGGCCCCCCATGAATCACCCCCGTTCTCGGGGCTGGGCAGGCAAGGTGCGGCACCTGGCGCTACCGGCGCTGGCCCTGGCCGTCGTCGCGACGATCCCGTTGAGCAGCGGTTCGAGCGCATCCTCGGCCCCGGCGTGGACACCCCTCTCGCCGGTGTCGGTCAACATGGCCGCGGCGGCTCCGGCCGGCCACGCGGCGTACGGCAACCTGCTCGCGTTCAACGACTTCCACGGCGCGATCGACGCGCCGACCGGCAGCGGCGCGGCGGTGCTGGGCACCCCCGCGGGCGGTGTCGAATACCTGGCGCACTGGGTCAAGAAGCTGCGTGCCGAGGGCGAGGCGGCCGGACAGGACGTCGTCACCGTCGGCGCGGGCGACATGATCGGCGCGACGCCACTGGTCAGCGCGGCGTTCCACGACGAGCCCACCATCGAGCTGCTCAGCGAGCTGGGCCTGGACGTCACCTCGGTCGGCAACCACGAGTTCGACGAGGGCGTCACCGAGCTCAAGCGGATGCAGCACGGCGGCTGCCACCCGGTCGACGGCTGCTTCGCCGGCGACGGCTTCGACGGCGCGGCGTTCCAGTATCTCGCCGCGAACGTCACCGACAAGCGCACCAAGCTGCCCATCCTGCCGCCGGTCGACGTGAAGATCATCGACGGCGTGCCGGTCGGTTTCATCGGCATGACGCTGGAGGGCACCCCCGGCATCGTCAACCCGGCGGGCATCACCACGGTCGACTTCCGCGACGAGGTCGAGACGGCGAACCTGTGGAGCAGCCTGCTCCGCCTGCTCGGCGTCAAGGCGCAGGTGCTGCTGCTGCACGAGGGCGGCCAGCAGGGCGCCACCGGCAACATCTCCACCTGTGACGGCTTCACCGGCGTGATCTCCCCGATCGTGGCCGGGCTGCGCGACGAGATCGGCGTCGTGGTCTCCGGCCACACCCACCGCTTCTACTCGTGCTCGCTGCCCAACAAGTCGGGCAAGCCCGTCGTGGTCACCAGCGCCGGCACCAATGGCCAGCTGGTCACCGACATCACGCTGAACATGGACCGCCGCAGCCGCACCTTCACCTCGATCGAGGCGCACAACGTCGTCGTCGAGAACGGCGTACGCAACGCCGACGGCACCTGGCAGACCACCGCACCGGGCGTGTTCGTGCGCAACCCCGCGCTGGCCGACCCGGCCGCCAAGGCGATCGCGGACAAGTACCGCACCGCCGTGGCGCCGCTGGCCAACCGGGTCGTCGGCAGTGTCACCGCCGACATCGTGCGCGACGCCCAGCCCAGCGGGGAGAGCCCGCTCGGCGACGTCATCGCCGACGCCCAGCTGGCCTGGACCGCCTCGGCCGGGGCACAGCTCGCGCTGATGAACCCGGGCGGCATCCGCGCCGCGATCACGTACGCCAACTCCCCCGGCGGCGAGGCGCCGGGCCAGGTGACCTACGGCGAGGCGTTCACCGTCCAGCCGTTCAACAACCTGGTGGTGACCGCGTCGCTGACCGGCGCGCAGCTCGACGCGGTGCT
This sequence comes from Catellatospora methionotrophica, assembly GCF_011297335.1. GTDB lineage: Bacteria > Actinomycetota > Actinomycetes > Mycobacteriales > Micromonosporaceae > Catellatospora > Catellatospora methionotrophica. The sequence continues at coordinate 76,659 of NZ_JAAOTJ010000008.1, forward strand.
GGAGCAGCAGTTCGCCGGCCACGCCGGGCAGAACACCACCAAGATCCTCCAGGTCTCGGCGGGCTTCACCTACTCGTACGACAGCACCCTGCCGCTGGGCAGCCGGGTCTCCGACCTGAAGCTCAACGGCACGCCGATCGACCCGGCGGCTTCGTACAAGGTGACGACGAACGACTTCCTGGCCAACGGCGGCGACAACTTCACGGCGCTGACCGCGGGCACGGGCCGGGTCTACGCCCCCGGGTTCGACGTCGACGCCCTGGTGGCGCACCTGGCCACCGGCCCGATCACCCCGGGACCGGCCAACCGCATCACCAAGCTCGGCTGACCCACCGCACCGATAGATCGAGGTCTCACATGATGGTCGACGTGCTTGCACCGCGAGGTATCCATGGCATACTTGGCAACGTGATCAACCAGGCGTTCTACTTTACCTATGGCACCGGGAACCCGGCAGTCGTAGGTCGTGCCTGAGCACAGAGACCTCACGAAAGCCCCGGGCTCCCAGAGCCCGGGGCTTTCGCCTTTGTCCCGGCCACTGGTGAGCGACAATCCCACTGAGGAGTCCCACATGAGCGCCATCGCCCACGAGACCGGCAGTACGACGCCCGAGGCGGCCACGGAGATCACGTCCATGCGTGAGCGCATAGACCAGATCGACGCCGCACTGATCGCACTGTGGAAGGAGCGTGCCGCGATCTCGCAGCAGGTCGGCAAGACCCGTGTCGCGTCCGGCGGCACCCGCCTGGTGCTCAGCCGCGAGCGCGAGATCATGGACCGCTTCCGCGCCGAACTCGGCCCCGACGGCACCCAACTCGCCCTGCTCATCCTCCGCGCCGGCCGCGGCCCCCTCTGACCCACCCAGCCCACCCACCCCACCCGTGCCGCAACTCTTAAAGAGTCGCGCCTTCAGCAAGCCCGGATGACCGCGACTCTTTAAGAGTTGCGGCAGGTGGGGGGGCTGGCCGGACGGGCGGCGGGGGCGGGCGGGGCAGGAGGGGGCACATGCACAGGGCACCGCCCGCTATGCGGACGGTGCCCTGCTCTATGTTGACCCGGTGGCGGGCGGTCCGGCCGGAGGCTCAACCCCACCTGACCGTTCGCCACCGGGAGACACTCCTACCCTGCCGCGTGCACCACGTCCCGCTCCTGCGCGAAGTGGCATGCGCTCGGGTGTCCCGAGGTGGGACGGATCTGCAGCAGCGGCTCCTCCACCGAGCAGATCTCCTGTGCCTTCCAGCACCGGGTGCGGAAACGGCAGCCCGACGGCGGGTTGGCCGGCGACGGGACGTCGCCCTCCAGCCGGATGACCGCCTTGCGCTGCCGCGCCGTGGGGTCCGGCACCGGCACCGCGGACAGCAGAGCCTGCGTGTACGGGTGCGTCGGCCGGACGTAGATGTCGTCGTCGGTACCGACCTCGACCATCTTCCCGAGGTACATCACGCCGACGCGGTCGGCGATGTGGCGCACCACCGACAGGTCGTGGGCGATGAAGATGTACGACAGGTTGAAATCGGTCTGCAGCTGGTCGAGCAGGTTCATCACCTGAGCCTGGATCGACACGTCGAGTGCCGACACGGGCTCGTCGCAGACGATGACCTCGGGCTTGAGAGCCAGCGCGCGGGCGATGCCGATGCGCTGGCGCTGGCCGCCGGAGAACTGGTGCGGGTACCGGTTGATGTGCTCGGGGTTGAGACCGACCACGTCGAGCAGTTCCTGCACCTTGCGCCGCCGCTCGCCCTTGGGCGCGACCTCGGGGTGGATCTCGTACGGCTCCCCGACGATGTCGCCCACGGTCATCCGCGGGTTGAGCGAGGTGTACGGGTCCTGCATGACGAGCTGGATGTTGCGGCGCAGCCGGCGCTGATCGGCCGGGTTGAGCCGCAGCACGTCCCGCCCCTGGTAGCGCACCTCGCCCGAGGTGGGCTTCTCCAGGTTCATCAGCAGCTTGGCCAGCGTCGACTTGCCGCAGCCCGACTCGCCGACGATGCCCAGGGTCTCGCCCTTGTGCAGGTCGAGCGATACGCCGTCGACCGCCTTGATCTGCCCGATGGTGCGCTTGAAGAGGATGCCCTGGCGGATCGGGAAGTGCTTGACCAGGTCACGTACTTCGAGGATCACTTCACTCACGGCCGTACAGCTCCTCTGCGAAGTGACAGGCGCTGGACCGGACGCCGCCGAGCTCGACCAGCGCCGGGCGCTGGGTCAAGCAGATGTCGCGCGCCATCGTGCACCGCGGGTGGAACGCGCAGCCCGAGGGGATGCGCAGCAGGTTGGGCGGCAGGCCCTTGATGGTGTTGAGCTCCTGGCCCTTGAGGTCCAGGCGCGGCAGCGAGTCCAGCAGGGCCAGCGTGTACGGGTGGCAGGGCTTGCCGTACAGCGCGTGCACGTCGGCCTGCTCCACGATCCGGCCCGCGTACATGACCGCGATCCGGTCCGCGACGTCGGCGACCACGCCGAGGTCGTGGGTGATCAGGATCATGCCCATGTTCCGGTCGCGGCGGATCTCCGCCAGCAGGTCCATGATCTGGGCCTGCACCGTCACGTCGAGCGCCGTGGTGGGCTCGTCCGCGATCAGCACCTCGGGGTCCAGCGCCAGCGCCATGGCGATCATGACGCGCTGGCGCATGCCGCCGGAGAACTGGTGCGGGTAGTCCCGCAGGCGAGCACTCGCCGCCGGGATCTTGACCAGGTCCAGCAGCTCCGCGGCGCGCTTGTACCCGTCGGCCCGGCTCATGCCCCGCCGCTTGCGGAACAGCTCGGCGATCTGGAACCCGACCGTGAAGACCGGGTTCAGGGCCGAGAGCGCGTCCTGGAACACCATCGCGATGCCCTCGCCGCGGACCAGCCGTCGCTCGTCCTTGCCCATGGTGAGCAGGTCCTTGCCACGGAAGCGGATCGCGCCGTCCGTGACGAAGCCCGGCGGGGTGTCGAGGATGCCCATGATGGTCTGCGCCGTGACGCTCTTGCCGGACCCGGACTCGCCGAGCACGGCCAGCGTCTCACCGGCGTCCACGTGGTACGACACGCCGTTGATGACCTTGGCGATGCCGTCCCGGGTGCGGAACTCGACGTGCAGGTTGTCCACTTCGAGCAGATGGCCGGCGGAGCGGCCGTCGACGCCCAGCACGGGCGCCGTTTTCACCTTGATGTCGCTCACGTCGCCTCCTAACGCAGCTTCGGGTCGAGGGCGTCGCGCACGGCATCACCGAGCATGACGAAGCTGAGCACCGCGATGGCGAGGAAAGCGGCAGGGAAGGCCATCATGTACGGCGCGGCCTCCATGTACTGCCGGCTGTCGCCGATCATGATGCCCCAGGAGACGACCGGCTGACGCAGGCCGACACCGAGGAAGGACAGGGTCGCCTCGGCGCCGATGTACGCGCCCAGCGTGATCGTGCCGACCACCACCATCGGCGCGACGGCGTTGGGCAGCACGTGCCGGAAGATGATCCGGCCCGGCCGGGCGCCCAGCGCCTGTGCGGCGTGCACGAAGTCCAGCTGCTTGGTCGACAGCACGGCCGCTCGCATGATGCGGGCGAACGACGGCCAGCCGAGCATGATGAACGTGACGATCACGAGGGTGGTGATGCGGACGGCGCTCGGGCTGCTCTGCACCGGGGCGAAGGTCGACAGGATGACCAGCGCGCCGAGCACGAACGGCAGACCCAGGAAGATGTCGCCGAACCGCGCCAGCAGCGAGTCCGTCCAGCCGCCCAGGTAGCCGCTCAGGATGCCGAAGAACCCGCCGAGCAGCATGTTGCCGAGCACCGCGGACAGGCCGACCACGATCGAGGCGCGGGCGCCGTAGATCGTGCGGGAGTAGATGTCCGCGCCCTGCAGGTCGTATCCGAACTGCCCGCCCTTGCCGAACTGGAACCACGCCCCGAAGTCGGGCGGCGTCAGGCTCTTGTTCAGGTCCGCCGCGTTCGGGCTCACCGAACTGAACAGCGAGGGGAACGCGGCCATCAGCACGAAGATCGTGATCATGATCGCGGAGATCACGAACAGGGGCTTGCGCCGCAGCTCGTACCACGCGTCAGTCCACAGACTGCGGGGCTTGTCCTTGCGCGGAGGCTCGGCGGCTGCCGGGGTCGTCGGCAGCACGGCGGCCTCGGCCGTGGCGGTGGCCACTTCCGGGCTACTCATAGCGGATCCTCGGGTCCAGGACCCCGTACAGAAGGTCGACTAGCAGGTTGACGATGAGGTAGACGAGCACCAGGATCGCCACGATCGAGACGACGATGCCCGACTCCCGCCGGGCGATGGCCCCGAACAGCAGGCCGCCGATGCCGCGGATGTTGAAGATGCCCTCGGTGACGATCGCGCCGCCCATCAGGGCGCCGAGGTCGAGGCCCAGCCAGGTGACCACGGGGATCATCGAGTTGCGCAGCAGGTGCACGCCGGTCACGCGACCGGGCGCGAGGCCCTTGGCGACCGCGGTCCGGACGTAGTCCGCGCGGCGGTTCTCGACGATGTTCACTCGGGTCAGTCGCGTGATGTACGCCAGCGATCCGCTGCCCAGGATGAGTCCCGGGATGATCAGCTCGGTCCAGGGCGCCTCCGGCGACACCGAGGCGAGGCCGAACGCGTAGCGGGCGACGATGCCGATCACGAAGATCGGGACGGCGATGAGGACCAGGGTCGAGACCAGCACCAGGTTGTCGAGGAAGCTGCCCCGGCGAAGACCGGTGAGCACACCCGCGGTGATGCCGATCAGGGCTTCCGCCAGGACGGCGACCACTGCCAGCTTCATCGAGATCGGGAACGCCTGCGCGAGCAGGTCGCCGATCTCCAGCCCGTTGAACGTCTGGCCGAAGTTCCCGGTGGCGAGGTTCTTCAGGTAGTTCAGGTACTGCAACGGAAGCGGGTCGTTGAGACCGAACTTCTCCGTCATGTAGTTGACGTAAGCCGGCGGACAGGCCTTCTCGCCACAGCGGCCTGCGAACGGGTCACCTGGTAGTCCCCACACCAGGAACCAGATGAGAAAGGTGGTGCCGATGAACACAGGGATCGCCTGCAGCAACCGGCGGAGGGCATATCGCCCCATGACTACTCCTCACTGAGCCTCGCCGAGATAGGGCCGACCCCGCACGCCACGACGTCACCGCCGTGGCATGGGGGTCGGACCACCGGCGTGCCGCGCCCGCGAGGGCCCGGCACGCCGGTTCATATCCGGTGCCTAGCTCACTTGACCGTGACGGTGGCCAGGTCCAGCTCGCCGAAGGTGTTGATGGTGACGGTCTGCAGCTTCGCGGACCACACCGTCTGCTGCGAACCGTGCCACAGCGGGATGGTCGGCATGAGCGCCGGCAGCATCGCCTCCGCGTCCTGGTACAGCTTCTGCGCGGCCTGGAGGTCGGCGGTGCCGTCGGCCTCCTTCAGCTTGGCGTCGAAGGCGGCGTCGGAGAACTTGCCGTCGTTGGACGACGCACCCGTCTTGAGCAGCGGGTTCAGCCAGTTCTCGATGTGCGGGTAGTCAGCCTGCCAGCCGGCGCGGGACATGCCCGTCATCTTCTGGGTGGTGACCAGGGTGCGGAACTCACCGAAGGTCGGGAACGGCTTGCCCACACACGGCACACCCAGAGCGGTCTGGATGCTGTTGCAGACGGCGTCGACCCACGGCTTGTGCGAGGCGTCACCGTTGTAGGCGATGGAGAGCTCGGCCGGCTTGGTGGTCGCCGAGTCGAACAGGGCCTTGGCCTTGGCGGCGTCGAAGGTGCAGTACTCGCCACACGAGCCGTCCTTGTAGCCGGCCATGTTCGGGTTGACCCAGCCGTTCATCGGGATGCGCGTGTTGTTGAAGATCTTCTCGACGATCAGCTTGCGGTCGATCGCCATCGAGATCGCCTGGCGGACCTTCGGGTCGTTGTAACCCGGCAGCCAGGTCGGCATCGCGAGGAAGGAGGACGACGACACCGGCTTGTTGCTGTTCGCCGACGGGAAGTCCGCCTTGTACAGGTCACCGATGATCTTCGCCTGCGGGATCTGCTGCTGGAAGTCGATCGTGCCGTTCTTGACGTCCTCGTAGGACGCGGCGTCGTCGGAGTAGACGCGGAACGTGACGTCCTTGACCTTCGGCTTGTCCGCGCCCTGGTACTCGTCGAAACGGGTGACCTTGAGCTCGGTGTTCTTGGTCCAGCCGTTCATCTTGAACGGGCCGTTGCCGATCGGGTTCGCACCGAAGGCGTCGGGGTTCGTGAAGAACACGTCCGGCAGCGGCATGAACGCCGAGTAACCGACCTTGATCGGCCACAGGTTCGACGGGCCGCTCAGGGTCACCTCGAACGTGGTGTCGTCGACGACCTTGAGGCCGTCCATCTTGTCCTTGGCCGGCTTCGGGGCCTCCTTCGGGCCATCCTCGTCCGGGTCGACGCTGGTGACGTCGCCGTAACCCTTGATGTCACCGAAGAAGGTGCCGTTGATCATGCCGTTCGGCGTGTAGGCGGCGTAGTTCCACGCGTCCACGTAGTTCTTCGCGGTGACCGGGGTGCCGTCGTGCCACTTCCAGCCCGACTTGAGCTTGACGGTCCAGGTGGTGCCACCGTCAGCGGAGGTGATCGAGTCGGCGTTGGCCATCTCGGTCTTGGCGTCCGTCGCAGCGTAGTTCGTCAGACCCGTGAACAGGGCGTCGATGACCACGCCGCCGCCGGTCTCCGACGTCGCCGCCGGGATCAGCTTGTTCTGCGGCTCGGTCCAGCTCATGATGAACGAACCGTCAGTCGGGGTGGCGGGCGGAGCGGGCTCGCTGGTGCAGCCGGCCGCGGCCAGGGCGACAGCGGTCAGACCGACTGCCACCTTCCATGGGGTGTTCCCACGCATGCGTGTGCCTCCTCAGGCGCTCACGAGGGGGTGTGAGGTGGCCACACTTTCGCACCTCGCGAGCACGCGCCGGAAGGGCCTGATACCAACCCGTTACCGATACGGGACGACGCCGATATCCCGTCAAGAAATCTTTCACATCTCGGCGTAGCTTTTTGACCTGCGGATTTAGTGCTGGTCAGCGGGCTAGTTGATCGAGGAACGAAACACGATGGTAACTGGCATCCCAGCCTATGGGCGATACCGAGAGTTACACGAGGCGTCTATCTGCGGCCCAACGCGACAATTCATACCTGTTGGACATCTGCAGCTTACGCAGCACATTGGACACGTGGGTCTCCACCGTCTTGATGGAGATGAACAGCTCCTTGGCGATCTCCTTGTACGCGTACCCCCGGGCCAGCAGCCGCAGGACCTCGCGCTCCCGGTTGGTCAGCTGATCCAGTTCGGGGTCGGCCACCGGGGCGTCCGGGCGCGCGGCGAAGGCGTCCAGCACGAAACCGGCCAGCCGGGGTGAGAAGACGGCGTCGCCGTCGGCCACCCGCCGGATCGCGTCCACCAGATCGTCCGGGGAGATCGTCTTCGTGACGTAGCCGCGGGCGCCCGCCCGGATCAGGCCGATCACGTCCTCGGCGGCGTCGGAGACCGACAGCGCCAGGAAACGCACCTGCGGCTGGGTCTTGCGTACGGCGTCGAGCACCGCGCGGCCACCGCCGTCGGGCATGTGCACGTCCAGCAGCACCACGTCCGGGACCACCGAGCCGATCATCGAGATCGCCTGGGCCACCGTCGCCGCCTCGCCGACCACGTCGACGTGCGCCCCCAGTTCGGCCCGCACGCCCGCCCGGAACATCCCGTGGTCGTCGACCAGGAACACCCGCAACCGCTGCTCGCTCATGCCCGCTCCTCGCTTCGCTCGTCACGTGCCTGAGCCGCCCCGTGCCACATGATTCCCTCGCTGCGCTCGCTCATGCCCGCTCCTCGCTGCCCATACCCGTCACCGCGCTCACGCCGGCGTCTCCTTCGGCTCCTTCGGCGAGGTGACCGTCATGGTCAGCCTCACCTCGGTGCCCTCGCCGACCTCGCTGCGGATCTCCGCGTGGCCGCCGTGCCGCGACATGCGCCCGATGATCGAACCACGGACACCGTGCCGGCGCTCCTCGACCGTGTTCAGGTCGAACCCGGCACCACGGTCGCGGACGAACACGCTCAGCATCGTCGGCTCCGCCTCGGCGTACAACGACACGGTCTTGACCTTGGCGTGGCGGGCCGCGTTGACCAGGGCCTCGCGGGCCGCCGCGACGATGGCCGCCACCTTGTCGTCGACCGTGCGGTCACCGACCACCACCGCCTCCACCGCGATGCCGTAGGTGTCCTCCACCTCGGCGGCGGCCTGCTGGAGCGCCGCCGCGAAGTGCTCGGTCGGCGAACCGGTCGGCTGGTAGAGCCAGGTGCGCAGGCTGCGTTCCTGGCCCCGGGCGATGCGCTGCACCGCGACCGGGTCGGCGGCGTTGCGCTGGATCAGCGCCAGCGTGTGCAGCACCTGGTCGTGCACCATCGCGGCGAGCTCGGCGCGCTCCTGCTCGCGGATGCGGCCCTCGCGCTCGGCGCGCAGCGCGGTCAGCGTCCGCCACAGCACCGGCGCCGCCACCAGGCCCACCCCGGCGAGCGCCACCAGCGCGAACGCGATCGCCCGCCACATGTCGGCCCAGGAGACGTTGGCGACCGGGGAATAGAGGAAGACCAGCCCGAGGATGCCGACCGCGACCAGCACCCCACCGGCCAGGAAGCGCAGCAGGTAGATCCGGCGGTCCCCGTCGGAGATGGCGGCCAGCCAGGGCGCCGACGGCGACTCGTCGGACCAGCGCTGGCGGCGGTCCGGGTCGCTCTGGTGCCAGATGATGCCCGCGCCGACCGCGACCAGGGCGACCAGCCAGCCGACGGTCATCCCGATCCCGCCGTTGCGGTTGATCAAGGTGCTGACCGTCATCAGCGCCAGCCCGGCCAGCACGAACGGGGCCAGCCGCAGCAGCGAGCGGGGCCGCACCTCGCCCGGCCCGGCGGGCAGCACGGCCCAGAAGGCGGCGTACAGCAGCGCGCCCAGCCCGTTGATCGGCAGCAGCAGCACGAAGGCGATCCGGATCAGCGTCGGTGACAGCCGTACGTTCGCGGCGATGCCCCCGGCCACCCCGGCGACCAGGCGGTCGGAGCGGGAGCGGGTCAGGCGGGGGAACTCGGGCACGGAGGGCTGCACAGGGTCGATGGTTTCACGAGGTGGGGGCCGTCGCCCACGGGTGAGGCCCCGGAGATGGGCCGCCGCACATTCTCAGGGTCCGCTCAGGGTCGCCGCCTGAGGCAGGTAAGGCCTGCTCAGCGGGAATATCGACAGCATGAGCGATGAGACCCCGACGCCTGGCGGCGCGGCGCCCTCCGGGCAGGCCCCGCCCGCGGCGCAGGCTCCACCCCCACCCCAGGGCGAGCCCGCCTCCCCCTATGTCTCCTGGGCGGCGCCGTACGGCCTGATCCGGCCGCGCCACGGCCGTTACCTGGCCGGCGTGTGCGGCGCGCTGGGCCGCGCCACCAAGACCGACCCGCTGCTGTGGCGGGTGCTGATCGGCGTGCTGTCCGTGTTCGGCGTGGGCGTCGTCATCTACCTGGCGGCGTGGCTGCTCACCCCGGCTGAGGGCGACAGCTCCTCGCCGGTCGAGGCGCTGTTCGGCCGCGGCTACTCGGGCACCTCGTCCACGCTGACGCTGGTCATCGGCGTACTCACGGTGATCCTGATCGGGGCGGTGACCAACAGCTTCGAGGTCGCCGTGATCGCCGCCATCGGGCTGGTCATCGCCGCCCTGGTGGTGAGCCGCAACACCGCGGGCGGCACCGGCCACCTGCCGCGCAGCAGGCCCGGCGCGACCTACCTGCCCCCGGACTACGCCGCGCCGCACCCCGGCCAGCCGACTCCGGCCTACTCCGCGGTCCCGGCCGCCTACTCGTCGGTCCCGGCCGCCGCACCGGCACCGTCGACGGTGACCATGCCTGTCCCGCCGGTCGAGTCCACCGGCTACCGGCCGCCGTTCGCCCCCCACGGGCCGTTCGTCCCGGCGACCCCGCCGCCGCCCCCGCCGCCCCCGCTCAAGGCCCCCAAGCCGAAGCGGGAGCCGTCCCGGCTCGGCCGCCTGATCTTCGGGCTGACCATGGTCGTGCTCGGCGGCGTGGCGATGATCGACATGACGGGCGTATCCGTGCCCGGCAGTACCTACGTCGCCGCCGCGCTGGCCGTCGTGGGCCTCGGCCTGGTCATCGGCGCCTGGTTCGGCCGGGCCCGCGGCTGGATCCTCATCGGCCTCGTACTCGCCCTGGCGCTGCCGATGGCGGCCGCGAGCGGCGACTGGAGCCGCGAGCGCACCCAGGCCGGCAGCGTGACCTGGCTGCCGACCTCGCTGGAGGAACTGCACGACCGGTACGAGCACCGCTTCGGCGAGGCCACCCTCGACCTGACCGGCCTCGACCTGACCGGACAGGACGTGCAGGTGACCGCGCAGATCACCGGCGGCCAGTTCACGATCATCGTGCCGCCGAACGTCGACGTCACGGTCGACACGGAGGTCAACCTCGCCGACGCCGACGTCTTCGGCCGCAACATCAGCGGGGCTGGCCGGAATGACACCCAGATCAGCCTCGGCGACGACGGCAAGGCGGGCCCCGGCAAGCTCCACCTCATCCTCGACGTCAACCTCGGTCACGCGGAGGTAATCCGGTGAAGAACCACCGCACCGACTCGGTCTCGTTGTTCTTCGGTCTCATCTTCCTGCTGGTGGCGGGTGCCTTCCTGGCCCGGCGCGTGATCAACGTGGACCTGCCCCCGCTGGGCTGGTTCATCGCCGGTGGACTGATCATCCTGGGCGTGCTGGCCGTGCTCGGGGCGCTGTCGCCCCGGCGCTCCGGCGACCCGGCCCCGGTCGAGCCCGCCCCGGAGAAGGCCGAAACCATTGTCGAAGCCGAGCCTGAGCGGGTCGACTGAGCGTCGACTCACCCCGAGCGCCCCTCACCGCGCGAGCCCGCGGTGGGGGGCGCTCTATGCTGACCGGTGAACCACCGGTCGACGACGACGAGGAGCAACCTCAGATGAGCCACCACCCGACCGATCGTCCCGGCACCCCGGCGCTGGGCCCGCTCGGCCAGATCCGCATCGGCGACCGCGCCGCCCGCACCCTGACCACCGAGCTGGCCCGCCACGCCGGTCCCAAGACGGCCCTGCTGGTCGGCGCATCGGCGGACTCGCTGGTGCTGGCCGAGGCGCTGGACGCGCTGCTGCCCGGTGACCAGCTCACCGTGGTCGCGGCCGACGCGACCGTCGCGGGTCACCTGGCCACCCTGGGCAGCTTCCTCGCCGAGCGGGTCAAGGTCGTCGACGACCTCGCCGCCGCCGAGGCCGCCGAGCTGGTCATCGTCGCCGAGCCGGTGGTCGGCTCCGGCGAGGAGGCCCGCAACACCGTCGAGCAGCTGAGCAAGTACGTCGCCGAGGGCGGCCTGCTGATCATCGCGGCGGTCGCGCTGCCCGGCCTGTCCGGCGGGGCCACCGACGAGCTCGACCGCATCGCCGCCCGCCAGGGCGTCGGCTCCGACCTGGTGCTGCGCAACACCCCGCCGGTACGCGTACACCGCCTGCGCTTCACCGACGTCGACCCGGCCGTGGCCGGCAAGCTCGGCCCCGCGTTCCGCCCGTCCAGCGTGCCGCTCTACGGCACGATGAACATCGACTCCAACGGCGTCGCGGCGGCCGGTATCGCGCTCGGCGCGGCCGCGTTCCTCAAGGCCACCCGCCCGAAGTCGAAGGCGTGGGTGCTGCCCGCGCTGCTCGCCGCCCCGGTGGCCGCGTTCTTCCGCGACCCCGAGCGCGAGGTGCCCGCCGACCCGACCGCGGTCGTCGCCTCGGCCGACGGCCGGGTCCTCAGCGTGGAGCACATCTACGACGAGCGCTTCGCCGACGAGGAGTTCCTGCGCATCGCGGTGTTCCTGTCCGTGCTCGACGTGCACGTCAACCGGGCCCCGGTGGCCGGCAAGGTCGTCGACTACTTCGTCGAGGACGGCGGGTACGCCAACGCGATGAAGCCCGAGGCCGAGCACAACGTGGCGGCGTACACCGTACTGGAGACGCCGGACCGCAACCGGGTCGTGGTCGCCCAGCGCACCGGCCTGATCGCCCGCCGCATCGTGCAGCGGGCCCCGATCGGCGCGCTGCTGGCCAAGGGCGAGCGGTTCGGCCTGATCCGCTTCGGCTCCCGCACCGACGTCTACCTGCCCGCCGACAAGGCCGAGGCCCTGGTCGCCCCCGGCGACCGCGTCTCCGGCGGCTCCACGGTCATCGCCCGCCTGCGCTGACCTCACCTGTCTCCCCGGACCGGGGCCAGCCGCACCACGCGGCGCGGCCCCGGTCCGTTTTTCATAGACGCTGGCCTATTACATCGACTGTACGTAGATCAAACTCGATGTAATAGGCCAGCGTCTATGGCGAGCGGGGTGCGGCACGGCCGAGCGTGGTCCGGCACGGCCGAGCGGGTGCAGCACGGCCGGGCGAAGGCCGGCGGGAAGCACCCGCACACAGAGCGCCGCCCCGGTCCACTGGACCGGGGCGGCGCTCTGTGTGGATCTGAGACGTCAGGCGATGCGGGCGGCCGTCTTGCGCTGGCGGGCCCAGATGACCGGGCCGCTGAGCAGGTAGACCAGCACCAGCAGGCCGAAGGTGATCTGCGTGTTCCAGACCAGGCCGACCAGCGGCAGCAGGAACAGCGTCGGCGGCAGCTTGACCACCTTCGCGAGCTTGGCGTACGGGAAGCTGGAGACCATCGCGATGGCCAGCAGCACCACCCCGAACACCATCGCACCGGCCGGCAGCGCGCTGCCCATCGTGGTCTTCAGCAGCACGGTCACCGCCAGCACGGTCGCCGCCATGGTGGTCGGCACGCCGCAGAAGAAGCGGCCGTCCTTCGGCGAGACGTTGAACCGGGCCAGCCGGACCGCCGCGCAGCACGCGACCATGGCGCAGGCCACGATCAGCACCGGTGTCGGCACCGTGCCCTGCAGCGTGGCGAACACGACGACGGGAGCGGCGATGCCGAACGACGTCATGTCGCCCAGCGAGTCCATCTGCACGCCGAACGGGCTGGCCACGCCGAACTTGCGGGCCAGGGCGCCGTCGAGGCCGTCGAAGGTGATGCAGGCCAGCAGGCACAGTGCCCCGTACATGGGGGCACGGCCGTCGGGGCGGCCGAGGATCGCGAGGAAGATCGCGGTCATGCCGAGCAGCAGGCTGCTCAGGGTGCAGGCCTGTACGAGGGCGAACTTGATGCGGCGGTCGAGCGTGCGCTCGCCCGGCAGCAGCGGGATCGTGGTCGGGGTCGTCTGCTCCACCGGCTCGGCCGTGGCGGCCTTCTCGATGGCGCGCAGTTCGACCGGGTCAAGGCCAGGCAGCGCGGTGCTCGTCGCAACGGAGTGATCAGCCTTACGCAGGCGGCCCACCGGCACCAGCAGCATCTGCCGGGCGAAGGAGCCACCGGCACGCAAGCGGCCGGTCAGGCGGCCCGCAGGTCGCGGGCTGTCCGTCAAGCGACGCCGACGCCATAAGGCTCTCGGCACGTGTCGTCCCTCCATACCGGTTTCGGTTCCTTTCCGCCGCCTCAGCGGACCGACCGGCTTTTGCGGCCTACACCATCGCACACGTCCGCGTGCCTTGGCGATACCCGACGCGATCTTCGCGCGCCGTCCCTGCTGACGGGGGCAATCGGCCCTTCGGAGGGCATGAGCGCTCCGGGGGCTGTTCGTCTTGTCAGCGTCTGAGTCTACCCGACAGCGGCAATCAGGAAATATGTCGCAATTCTCGGTTAGCCGACTCCGTCAGGGGAATTCCGGCCAGCTCAGCGCGGGTGAACCAGCGCGCCTGCGCGGTCGACCCGCCTACCGCCTCGGTGACGGACGGCACTGTGGGCTCCGGCACCACCACCCGGTACACGGCGCGGACCACGTGCCAGTCGTAGGGCTCGCCCTCGGGGCCCATCGCGGCGGGGTTGTGGGTCGAGTTGACCCGGATCAGCTCGGTCACCTCGCCGACCTGGCCCGACTCCTCGAAGACCTCGCGGACCAGGCCGATCGACGGGGTCTCGCCGAAGTCGGTGCCGCCGCCGGGCAGGTGCCACCGGCCCGCGCCGGGGTAGTTCGGCGCGATCAGCGACAGCAGCACCCGACCGGCCGGGTCGGTGACCACGCCGTACGCCCCGAAGCGGGCGACCTTGCGCGCGCCGCCCAGGTCGCGGCCGTCCGGGCCCATCTCCCCCGCCTCGTCGGGCCGGGCGGGGCGCTGCCCGCTGGCCGGGCCGGTGGCGTCCAGGCCGAGCGTGCGGGCCGCGAACGGGATCAGCTCCAGCGTGTCCAGGCGCGACGGCTCGACCCAGGCGGGCAGGTCGGAGGTGCCGTCGGCCTCGACGGTCAGTTCGCCGCCGGTGATCGTCATGTCGTAGATGATCCGGTCGTGGTGCAGCAGCACCCCGCGCCACGGGAACTCGACGAGATCGGAGCTGACCTCGCGCAGGCCCGCGATCCGGGCGGTCAGCCCGGTCTCCTCACGGAACTCGCGGACCACGGCCGCCGCCGGGTCCTCACCGTGCTCCAGGCCGCCGCCGGGCAGGAACCACACGCCCGGGAAGTTGGACCGGGCCGACGAGCGGACCAGCAGCAGCCGGCCCTGCTCGTCGTGCGCTATGCCGTAGGCCCCGATACGCCGCCGCTTCTCCATGCCCGCTCCTCGCTGCGGCGGGGGGCACGAGCACCGTGAACCGCTCGCCCCGCCCGCTCACCACGACAGGCTATCGGGCGGCCGTGACCCGGCCGCCCTCCGGCGGTCAGGCAGGCGGCTCCGTCAACAGGGCCGCCTTCAGGGCTTCGGCGGTGACCTCGGTGACGTCCTCGGGACCGAGCCCGACCAGTTCGTCCTTGGTGACCCAGCGGGCCTCGGCGGTGGAGCCGCCGACGTCGTACACCTTGGGCTGGGTGGCCCGGTCGACGCGGACCCGGTAGAAGGCCCGCACGCCGTGCCAGTCGATGGGGTAGCCCTCCGGGCCCAGCGAGGCCGGGTCACGGTGGCTGGCCACCCCGAGCAGTTCGCCGAGCCGCCCGCGCTGGCCGGTCTCCTCGACCAGTTCGCGGATCAGGGCGACGCCGGGCTGCTCGCCGTAGTCGGTGCCGCCGCCGGGCAGGTGCCACTTGCCCGCGCCGGGATAGTTGGCCGCGATCCGGGTCAGCAGCACCCGCTGCAGCCGGTCGGTGACCACGGCGTACGCCGCGAAGCGCTGCGCGCGGTGCAGCCCGTCCGGGCCCGGCGCGGCGAAGAAGGACGGGAAGTCGGGCACCTCGTCGGGCAGCAGGTCGATCGCCGCCTCCGTGATGCCCAGCGCGCCCGCCGTGAAGGGCCGCAGCGGCAGCTTCGCCGCCTCGTCGGGACTGAGCCAGCGCACCAGGTCGGTGGGCTGGTCGACGCGCTCGCGCAGCGCGCCGCCGCGGACCCGGGCCGCGTAGATCACCCGGTCGGTGTGGATGGTGACGCCGCGGTGCGGCAGCGCCCGCATGTCGGCCAGGACGTCGCGCAGGCCGGTCACGGCCACGCTCAACCCGGTCTCTGCGGCGGTCTCCCTGACGACGGTGTCATTGGGATGCTCGCCGTGGTCCACTGCCCCGCCAGGCAGGGACCATACGCCCGGCGTACCGGACCTCATGGAGGCGCGGACCAGAAGCACCTGGTCGGCCTCGTTGGTGATGACGGCGTAGGCGGCGATCCGCCGCAACGGCTCCAGCGCGGTGGTCACGAGTAACCATTCTCCCCCGGCAAGAAGATCACGACAAGATGTCCGATTTTACGATCATGTTTCCACCGAAATGAAATGGTTTGAACCAGCCGTTCGGCCTACCCCAGAAGTGATCAAAGGCCCCACCCGGTGAGGGTGGGGCCTCGATCAGCCGATAGCGGGATTCACTCCCATTCGATGGTGCCCGGCGGCTTGCTCGTCACGTCCAGCGTCACCCGGTTGATCTCCCGCACCTCGTTGGTGATCCGGGTCGAGATCCGGGCGATGAGGTCGTACGGCAGGCGCGACCAGTCGGCGGTCATCGCGTCCTCGCTGGAGACCGGGCGCAGCACCACCGGGTGGCCGTACGTGCGGCCGTCGCCCTGCACGCCGACCGAGCGCACGTCGGCCAGCAGCACCACCGGGAACTGCCACACGTCGCGGTCCAGCCCCGACGCGGTCAGCTCCTGGCGGGCGATCAGGTCGGCCGCCCGCAGGATGTCCAGGTTGTGCTGGTTGACCTCGCCGATGATGCGGATGGCCAGGCCCGGACCCGGGAACGGGTGCCGCCAGACCATCTCCTCGGGCAGGCCCAGGCTCGCGCCCAGCGCCCGCACCTCGTCCTTGAACAGCATGCGCAGCGGCTCGACCAGGTCGAACTTGAGGTCGTCGGGCAGGCCGCCCACGTTGTGGTGGCTCTTGATGTTGGCCGTGCCGGTGCCGCCGCCGGACTCCACCACGTCCGGGTAGAGCGTGCCCTGCACCAGGAAGCGCACGTCGCCCGCGGTGGCGATCTCACGGGCCGCCGCCTCGAAGACCCGGATGAACTCCCGGCCGATGATCTTGCGCTTGGCCTCCGGGTCGGTGACCCCGGCCAGCGCGCCCAGGAAGCGCTCGGTCGCGTCGACGACCTTGAGCTTGATGCCGGTCGCGGCGACGTAGTCGCGCTCCACCTGCTCCGCCTCACCCGCACGCAGCAGGCCGTGGTCGACGAAGACACAGGTCAGCTGGTCGCCGACGGCCTTGTGCACGAGCGCCGCGGCCACCGCCGAGTCGACGCCGCCGGACAGGCCGCATATCACCTCGGCATCGCCGACCTGGGCGCGGATCGCGGCCACCTGGTCGTCGATGACGTTGCCCATGGTCCAGGCCGGCTCGATCCCGGCCACCTCGTGCAGGAACTTCTCCAGCAGGCGCTGGCCGTACGGGGTGTGCGCGACCTCGGGGTGGAACTGCACCCCGGCGAAACCGCGGCTGACGTCCTCGAACGCGGCCACCGGCGCGCCCGCCGAGGCGGCGGTCACGGTGAACCCGGCCGGGGCGGCGCTCACGCAGTCGCCGTGGCTCATCCACACGTCCTGCTGCGCGGGCAGCCCGGTGAACAGCACGCCCGCGTCGGGCTGCGCGTCGACCACGGTGCCGCCGAACTCGCGCTGGCCGGTGTGGCTGACCGTGCCGCCCAGGGCGGCGGCCATCGCCTGGAAGCCGTAGCAGATGCCGAACACCGGCACGCCCTGCTCGAACAGGGTGGCGTCGACCTGCGGAGCGCCCTGCTCGTACACGCTGGACGGCCCGCCGGACAGGATGATCGCGGCCGGGTTCTTGCGCATCATCTCCTCGACCGGCATCGAGTGCGGCACGATCTCGGAGTAGACCCGCGCCTCCCGTACCCGTCGTGCGATGAGCTGGGCGTACTGGGCACCGTAGTCAACCACCAGGACGGGGCGAGGCGTCGTCATGACGTCAATCTTAGGGTGCGACGCAGGTCACCCCACGTAGTGGACCCCGTCCGGGTACGGGTACGGGTTGGGCTTGCAGCCCTGCAGCTCCTTGGTCTGCTGCTGCATCACCGGGGCGAGCCTGCCCTTGCCGGGGCAGTTGACGTGCCCGTGCCCGAGGAAGTGACCGACCTCATGGTTGATGACCATGTTGCGGTACACGTCCATGTCGGTGAACCCGTCCGCGCCGTTCGCCCAGCGCCGCAGGTTGATCACGACGTTGTCGCCGTACCGGCAGGAGAAGATGCCGTTGGTCTGCAGCCCCGCCTTGGCGCAGAGCCGGTCCGTGGTGCCCGGCGTGGACAGCATGATCTTGAAGTGCGCCGACGCTCCCGAAGCGACCCGCTGGAAACGCCACTTTCCCGACGCGATCCAGCTGTGCTCGTCGGACAGCACCTGCTCGACCACGGCCGCGAACCCGTCCGCGTCGAACGCCGTGATGCCCTCCTCCACCTGCACCTGGTATCGCCGCAGGCTGCCGGCGTCGCCGACCACCGGCGAGCTGCCCCCGGCAGTGGTGAAGGTGCCCTCGCCACGCTCCAGCACGGTGGCGTTCTTCGTCGGCTTCGGCGACGGCCCCTGCGACGGGGACGGCGACGGCTCGACCGACGGCTCCGCCGACGCCATCGGCCGCGGCGACGCGGCCTCATGGAACGCGGGCTGTTCGGGCTGCTCGGTGGTGCCACACCCGGTCAGCGCCAGTGCCAGCACCGCGACCGTCGTCATACGAGCGGCGAAGATCCTCCCCATGGCGATCACCTTATGCGGGCGGGCGGTCCCCGTGGTCACGCCTCGGTGATTTTGCGGTACGGCTCGCCGAGCGCCGGCCGGAGATCCCGCTGCCCCTTCACCGGCCACGCCGCGAAGGCCCGCTCGGCCTGCGCGGTGATCGTCAGCGACGGGTTCACGCCCAGGTTCGCCGCGACCGCCGCGCCGTCGGCGACATGCAGCCCCGGATGCCCGAACACCCGCTGGTACGGGTCGACGACCCCGTGCTCGGCGTCCGCGCCGATCACCGCCCCGCCGAGGATGTGCGCGGTCAGCGGGATGTCCAGCACCTCCGGCAGCGCCCCGCCGGGCAGCCCGCCGATCTCCTCCGCCAGCAGCCGTACCGCCTCGTTGCCCGCCGGGATCCAGGTCGGATTCGGCGCACCGTGGCCCTGCGTCGAACGCAGCCCGCCACGCCGCAGCCGCACCGTCAGCGAGTTGTCCGCCGACTGCATGACCAGCGCGATGATGGTCCGGTTGGACCAGTCCCGCACCGACATCGCCCGCACGTACGCGAACGGCCACCGGAACATCGCCTTCGCCCAGCGCCGCCCCCGCCCCGGCCCGCCGTCGGTCAGCGCCGACTGCAGCAGCCCCATGGCGTTCGAGCCCCTGCCGTAGCGCACCGGCTCGATGTGGGTCCGCTCGTCCGGGTGGAACGAACTCGTGATCGCCACGCCCTCGGTGTACCGCAGCCCCTGCCTGCGGGCCTGCCCCGGCAGCACGGTAGCGCCGACCAGCGACTCGGAGTTGGTCCGGGTCAGCGCCCCGACCCGGTCCGACAGGTGCGGCAGGTCGCCGGAGGCCTTCATGGCGTGCAGCAGCCGCTGCGTGCCCAGCGCCCCCGCCGCGAACACCACCTGCCCGGCCTCGATCACCCCGCCGCCCGCCGCCCTGCGCCGCCGCCCGAACCGCGCCCCGGTCCGGGCCAGCTCGACCCGGTAGCCGCCGCCCTCGACCGGCTTCACCGCGGTGACCGTCGACATCGGCAGGATCTGCGCCCCGGCCCGCTCGGCCAGCCACAGGTAGTTCTTGACCAGGGTGTTCTTCGCGTTGTGGCGGCAGCCGGTCATGCACTCGCCGCAGTGCAGGCAGCCCGCCCGCTCGGGGCCTTCGCCGTCGAAGTACGGGTCGGGCACGGACTGGCCGGGCATGCCGAGGAAGACGCCGACCGGGGTGGGGTGGAACGTGTCGGCGACGCCCATTCGCTCGGCGACCTTGCGCATCGCCTCGTCGGCGGGCGTCGTGCGGTCGTAGACGGTCACGCCGAGCATCCGCTCCGCCGTGTCGTAGTGCGGGGCCAGCTCGGCCTTCCAGTCGGCGATGTCGCGCCACTGCGGGTCGCGGTAGAACGCGTCCAGGGGGCGGTACAGGGTGTTCGCGTACACCAGCGAGCCGCCGCCGACACCCGCCCCGGACAGCACCAGCACGCCCGCGCCGTCGTGGCCCCTGTCCGGCCGCAGCAGGGTGATCCGCTGAATGCCGTAGCAGCCCAGCGCCGGAGCCCACAGGAAACGCCGCACCCGCCAGCTCGTCTTCGGGAAGTCGGCGTCGGCGAACCGGCGCCCCGCCTCCAGCACGGCCACCGAGTAACCCTTCTCGGCCAGCCGCAGCGCCGCCACACTCCCACCGAACCCGGAGCCGATCACCACCACGTCGAACCGCATGCCGAGATTATTACCGGCCAGTTAACTTCCGGAAAGCCCTCACCCCGCCCCACCCGCCACCGGCCCGCTCCCCCGTCCCTGTCCCGCCTGCGCAAGATCGCCGTTTGCGGTCAGAACCTGCGGTTAGACCCAAGTTTCTGACCTCAAACGGCGATCTCCACGGCGCGGCGGGGGCTGTCAGGTGGCTGGGGGGCGGTTGTGGCGGTCCATGGCAGCCTTGTTGGTGGAGGCCTCCTGGAAGACCAGTTCCCAGGGACCGGTGTTGACGTCCATCTCCTTACCGAAACCGACCCACCTGCCCGCCATCCGCCGCCCCGTCGGCTCGACGAGCAGCTGGATCGCGCCGTGGTAGCGGGCCCCGCAGTAGTAGCCGTCGGCCGCCGTCTGCTCCACCCAGGTTCCGGTGACCACGTTGCCGTCCACCGTGAGGTCCATGGTCAACGGGGAGTCCGACGACCCCGGCAGGCTGCGCACCGTGAGCCGGTCGCCGTGCTGCAACACCACCACGTGGTGAAGTCCGGTGAAGGTGCCGTCGCGACCACTGGAGTGGTACTCATACCGGCTGAGCCAGATGCCGGAGTGGTTCGCCCCGGACGCCGCCGATGCGCGCGGCAGGTTTGGCAAGGCCTGCGCCGGGATCGTGGCACCCGTCGCCACGTCGCCCGCGGCGCCGTCGGCGACGAGCGGGTTCGGCACGGCGAGGGAGAAGCCCAGGGCACTGATCGGAAGCCCGGTCACCACCTCCAGTGCGCGGGCGTACGTCGGCCGGGGCGTGACGATCACCCCCGCCTCCCAGCGCTGGACCAGCCGCTTGTTGGCGTCGTTGGGCACCCCGGCGCGCTGCCCCGCGTCACGGATCGCGCGTGCGAAGTCGTCCTGGCTCATGAGCATGCCCATGCGCACGGCACGCAGTGTCGCGTTAGGAGCGGTCATGCCGACACGATACGCCGAAGACGCCGAAATGACGCCCTACATGTCATCGGATCGACGCCCCCACGGACGCCGCGTGACGCATCCGGCCCGCCATACCGTGCTCGCATGGACACCCCGCTGGCTGAAACGGAGTTCCTCAGGAATGCCGAGGCCCAGGCCGCCTACGGGCACTACCTGCTCGGGGTGCATCGTCGCGACGGGACGGGCTGCTGCACATCGTGCGGTCGCCCTCACCCCTGCGACCGGCGCGTGCACGGCGGGCGGCTCGTCGTCCACTACCAGGATTGGGGCGGCGCTCGTCGCCATACCCCCGGTTGAGACCCGGGCGCGGGTGGCGCCCATGGCTCGCACCCCGGATCCCACCCGCGCCCGTCCCACCCGCCCTCTGACACCGAAAGATCGCTGTCTCTGGTCGAAACCTGGGGTCAGACCTGAGGTTTCGACCAGAGACAGCGATCTTGCCCGCGCCCCACGGCGCGCAGGGTCACTGGGCCGGGCGGCCGGTTTCGTAGAGCCACTTCTGGAAGAAGTCGGTGAGAGGCTGGGCGCTGATGCGTTCGGCGAGGGCGATGAACTCGGCGGTGTTGGCGTTGCCGTCGCGCTGCTCGGCGGCCCAGGTCTTCAGGATGGTGAAGAACTTGTCGTCACCGACGAGTTTGCGCAGCGCGTGCAGGGTCATGCCGCCGCGGTCGTAGACGCTGCCGGAGAAGATGTTGTCCGCGCCGGGCGAGCCGGGGGCGATGTCCCAGATCCGGTCGCCGGGGTTGCGGTAGCGGGAGTCGAACTCCTCCTGGATCGTCGACACGCCGATCTTCTCGCCCCACATCCACTGGGCGTACGTCGCGAAGCCCTCGTTGAGCCAGATGTGCTCCCAGCGGTCCACCGACACGCTGTCACCGAACCACTGGTGGGCCAGCTCGTGCGCGACCACGACGGTGTTCTGGCCACGGCTCCAGAAGGCGTCGGAGTAGACCGGCCGGGTCTGCGTCTCCAGGGCGTAGCGCACCCGCTCGTCGTCGATGACGATGCCGCCGTACGCGTCGAACGGGTACGGCCCGAAGTACTGCTCCAGGAAGTCGGTGATCGTGGTGGTCTGCGCCATGGCCTCGTCGACATCGCCCTTGGGCAGCGTGTTGGCGACCGCGGTCAGCACCGGCTTGCCCTTGTGCACGCCTTCGACGGTGCGGTAGTCGCCGATCACGAAGGTGGCCAGGTAGGGGGCCATCGGCGAGGTGACCTTCCAGCGCCAGCTGGTCCAGCCGTTCGCGGTGGACTTGCCGTCGAGCAGGCCGTTGCTGATGGCGTCGAGGTCACCGGGCACGGTCAGCTCGATGGCGTACAGCGCCTTGTCCTTGGGGTGGTCGTTGACCGGGAACCAGGTGGTCGCCGACTCGGGCTCGCCGATGGTGAACGCGCCGTCGGGAGTGGTCAGGAAGCCGGTGACGCCGAGGTCGGGCGCGGTGATCGCCGTGGGCACGCCGCCGTAGCTGACCACGGTGACGAACTGCTTGCCGGACGCGATCGGGGCGACCGGCGTGATGATCAGCTCGTCGCCCTGCCGGGTCGAGGTGGCCGCCGCGCCCTCGACGGTGATCTTGTCGACGACGAGGCCGTGCAGGTCCAGATGGAACTTCGACAGGTCGGTGGTGGCGGTGGCGGTCACCGTCGCGACGCCCGCGAGCTTGTCGGTCGCCGGATCATATTTGATCTTCAGGTCGTACGCGGAGACGTCGTAACCGCCGTTGCCGTAGCCCGGAAAGTAAGGATCCCCGGCCCCGGCGAGGTTGACCGGCGCGGCCACCGGTTCGGGGAACCGGTCCTGCGCACCGGTGAACAGGGGACGGGTCGGTCCCGAGCAGCCGGCCAGCAGCGTGGCCGTCACCACCGCCGCCGCGACCCACGTACGCCTGACCATGCGACCTCCCGCCGTAGAGCCTCCACCCTAACGGGCACCGCCGACCCTCGACGGCGACTCGGCACTCAAGCAGCACGAAGCCCCGCCTGGCTGCACGAACGGCAGCGGCGGGGCTTCGGGTGAACCGACGAGGGCTCAGTTGTCGAGCAGCAGGCCGACCTTCTGGAACTCCTTCAGGTCGCGGTAGCCGCACTTGGCCATCGCCCGCTTGAGGCCGCCGAACAGGTTCAGCAGGCCGTCGGGGTCGGTCGCCGGGCCGTACAGCAGCTGCTCCAGCGAGCCGAGCGGCTCGGCGGTCAGCCCGATCGAGCCGCGCGGCAGCTTCGGGTGGCTGGCCGACGGGTGCCACCACAGGCCGTTGCCGGGCATGCCCTCGGCCAGCGACAGCGGCGCGCCGAGCATGACCGCGTCCGCGCCGCAGCCCAGCGCCTTGGCGATGTCGCCGGAGGTGTGCACGTCGCCGTCGGCGATCAGGTGCACGTACCGGCCGCCGGTCTCGTCGAGGTAGTCCCGGCGGGCGGCGGCCGCGTCGGCGATCGCGCTGGCCATCGGCACCCGGATGCCGAGCACGGCGTCGCTGGTGGTCAGGTGGTCCGCGCCGATGCCGACGATGACGCCCGCCGCGCCGGTGCGCATCAGGTGCAGCGCCGTCTGGTAGTTGGTGCAGCCGCCGACGATGACCGGCAGGTCCAGGTCGGCGATGAACTCCTTGAGGTTCAGCGGCTCGTCCACCGTGGAGACGTGCTCCGCCGACACGATGGTGCCCTGGATGACCAGCAGGTCCACGCCGGAGTCGAGGATGACCGGGGCCAGCGCGAGGGTGTGCTGCGGGGACACCCGCACCGCCACGGTGACGTTGCCGTCGCCCGCAAGGGCGCGCATCTCGCGTACCCGCTCGGCGATCAGTTCGGGCTTGATCGGCTCGGCGGCGTACAGCTGCTGCAGCCGGGCGGTCAGGTTCTCCTCGTCACCGGCCTCGGCCAGCGCTTCGAGCTGCTTGCGCGGGTCCTCGTAGCGGGTCCACAGGCCCTCGACGTTGAGCACGCCCAGCCCGCCGAGCCGGCCCAGCGCGACGGCGCTGGCCGGGCTCATGATCGCGTCGGACGGGTGCGCCACGCAGGGGATGCCGAACTTGTACGCGTCGAGCTGCCAGTTCGTCGAGACGTCGTCCACATCGCGGGTACGCCGGGTGGGCACGATCGCGATGTCATCCAGGTGGTACCCGCGCTGGGCGGTCTTGCCCATGCCGATCTCGACGATGTCACGCACAGTGGATCCTCTCCGCGGTTCTCTTCAGCATCGCAGACGCTACCGCGAGTGGTAGTTCGGCGCTTCCACGGTCATCTGGATGTCGTGCGGGTGGGACTCCTTGAGCCCCGCCGCGGTGATGCGCACCAGCTGGCCGCGCTCGCGCATCTGCGCGATGTCGGCCGCGCCGCAGTAGAACTGGGCCTGGCGCAGGCCGCCGACGAGCTGGTGGGCGACCGTGGCCAGGGTGCCGCGGTAGGGCACCTGGCCCTCGACGCCCTCGGGGATGAGCTTGTCGGCCTGGGTGACGTCTGCCTGGAAGTAGCGGTCCTTGGAGTAGGACTGCGCGGCCGGGCCTCGGGCCAGCATCGCGCCGAGCGAGCCCATGCCGCGATACGCCTTGAACTGCTTGCCGTTCATGAAGACCAGGTCGCCGGGGCTCTCCTCGCACCCGGCCAGCGCCTGCCCGAGCATGACGGTCTCGGCACCGGCCACGATGGCCTTGGCGATGTCGCCGGAGTACTGGATGCCGCCGTCACCGATCACCGGCACGCCCGCGGGGGCGCACGCCCGGGCGGCCTCCATGATCGCGGTGATCTGCGGTACGCCCACACCCGCCACGATCCGGGTGGTGCAGATCGCGCCCGGCCCGACGCCGACCTTGACCGCGTCCGCGCCCGCCTCGACCAGCGCCTTGGCACCGGCGTAGGTTGCCACGTTGCCGCCGACGATGTCGACCTCGGTCTCCTTCTTGAGCAGCGCGACCAGCTCCAGCACGGCCCGGTTGTGGCCGTGCGCGGTGTCGACCATGACCACGTCGACGCCCGCGTCGATCAGCGCGCGGGCCCGCTTGTAGCCGTCCTCACCGACGCCCACCGCGGCGGCGACCCGCAGGCGGCCCGCGCCGTCCTTGGTGGCCAGCGGGAACTGCTCGGTCTTGACGAAGTCCTTGACGGTGATGAGCCCGCGCAGCCGGCCGCTCTCGTCGATCAGCGGCAGCTTCTCCACCTTGTGCGAGCGCAGCAGCGCCAGCGCCTGCTCCTTGGACGCCCCGACCGGCGCGGTGACCAGCGGCATCGGGGTCATCACCTCGCGCACCCTCGCCGACATGTCGGTCACGAAGCGCATGTCGCGGTTGGTGACGATGCCGACCAGGGTGCCGTCGGCGTCGGTGACCGGCAGGCCGGAGATGCGGTAGCGCGCGCACGTGGCGTCCACGTCGCGCAGCGTGTCGTCGGGCGAGCAGGTGACCGGGTTGGTGATCATGCCGGACTCGGACCGCTTCACCAGGTCGACCTGGGCCGCCTGGTCCTCGACCGAGAGGTTGCGGTGCAGCACGCCGATGCCGCCCTGGCGGGCCATCGCGATCGCCATCCGGGCCTCGGTCACGGTGTCCATGGCGCTGGAGACCAGCGGGATCTGCAGGGTGACGTTCCGGGTCAGCCGGGTCTGGGTGGTCACCTGGCTGGGGATCAGGTCCGACTCGCCGGGCACCAGCAGGACGTCGTCGAAGGTGAGGCCTAGTGGAATCTCGCGGGCGGCGTCCATCTTTTTGTCCCCCTGGGTCCGGAGCGCTGCGCTGTCTGGCTCGTCCCGGCGCCGCCCGAACAGCGCGCGCCGACGACTCCCCACCAGCGTGATGTGGTGTGGTCGGGCTCCAATGAATCGTACCCAGCGCGTGAGCTGTCCCGAATTCGCCCATGGGTGGGGTGGCCCACCTCATGGAGCGCTGTCGCTGACGCGCGGGGGGACTCATGCCCCCGCTGCCGCGCTCAGGGGTCTAACGTGAAGGGGTGCAGCACGACGAGCCCATTGATCCCTTCCACGGGGACCCGACCGACCCCACGGCGGGTCTGGACGACCCCGAGGGCGACGCGTACGGCGAGCTCTCGACCTCCGAGCGCGCCGACCTGCTCGCCGACCTCGCCGAGCTCGAGGTCTACCAGGTGCTGCTCTCCCCCAAGGGCATCCGCGGCCTCGTGGTGGACTGCGAGGACTGTCGTGAGCCGCACTACTTCGACTGGGACCTGCTCCGGGGCAACCTGCGCCACCTGCTCGACTCCGGCCGCCCCCGGGTCCACGAGCCCGCCTACGATCCCGACCCGGACCACTACGTGACCTGGGAGTACGCCCGCGGCTACGCCGACGCCGTGGACGACATGGTCGAGGAGTAGGCCGCCTGACGTGCACGAGGCCGCGCCCGGATTGCCGGGCGCGGCCTCGTCGTGTCTGGGGTGGGAGTGCGGTAGGGGGTCAGAAGACCAGTCCGGCGCGGAATCCCGCGGCGACCGCGTGGGCCCGGTCACGCGCGCCGAGCTTGCGGAACAGCCGCCGGGCGTGGGTCTTCACGGTGTCCTCGGAGACGAACAGGTCGCGGCCGATCTCGGCGTTGCTCTGCCCGTCGGCCATGCCGCGCAGCACCTGCAGCTCCCGTTCGGTCAGGGTGACCGATCGGGCCGGGCGCACCACGCCACCGGGCTGCGCCTCCCCCGGCAGGTCACCACGCTGGGCGGGCACCACCGCCGACGGCACGGAGCCGGGGCTGCGGTTGGCGTACGGCACCGACATGCCCGGTCCGGCGGGAGGCATCGCCCGGCCTGCCGGTGCGCCCCGCGCCGCGCCTGCCATCACCCCGGTCACGGCCGGGCGGATCGCGTCGGCGGTACGGGTGGCGGGCCTGCTGACCAGCAGCAGCGCCTTGGCGGCGGTGCTGACCGGATCAGGATCGGTGCCGCCGATGAGCCCTCTGGCACCGGCCCGGATGGCGGCCTGCGCGGCGGCGGGCTCCTCCGGGCCGAACAGCACCAGCTGGGCGTGTGGCACCGCGGTCATCACCTTTCGGGTGAATCCCACGGTATCGGGCCGAGTGAGCGCGGTGTCGGCCAGCACGATCCCGGCCGGGAACGCGGCGAGCTGCGCTATCGCTTCGGCGGCGCTGGTCACGGTACGCACTCCCGCGGCCACCCCCAGTCGCTCGGCACACGAGGCGATGGTCGCGGCCGCCGCGGCGGTGCGGACGCATACGAGAACGGTCTGCACGGTGATCCCCCTCTCTCCTGCGAAGAAGACCACGAGACACCCAGATCATTACGCACTTTCCGGGGATTCCGTCGAAATCTCGGTCCAGCACTACCTGATCATCCACTGGATGGCGACAAGCGGACGTACGCGGAGTAACGTGCTGACGTTGCCTAAATCTCTTCGCTTGAACTCAAGCCTCCCATCCCCTAGGAGGTCAGATGGCTCACTTCCGCAGACTTCCCGGTCCGATAGCCGACGTTTGGGACTGGCAGCATCACGGCGCGTGCAAAGGCCGTGACAGCCTGCAGTTCTTCCACCCCGATGGTGAAAGAGGCTCATCTAGGGGCCGTCGCGAGAACGCGGCGAAACAGGTGTGCGGCCGCTGTCCGGTGCGATCCGAATGCGCCGCGCATGCGCTCACCACCCGCGAGCCATACGGCGTATGGGGCGGGTTCACGGAGAACGAAAGACACCAGTTGTTGCAACTGGGCTGGCGCGAATGCGCCGACCGGCGCGGTGACCGCGTCGACGTGCAGCGGCTCGAAGCTCGCCTGTCCGACGACGTCAGCGCGCCTGCACGCTGATCGTGTGCCAGCCCGTCGCCCCGTCCGGAACCGGATCGGCACGATCCTCCGTCTGCACCTGACCGGTGGTGTCCGCCGCGCGCACGGCGAGCGTGTGCTCGCCCGGCGCGGCGTCCCAGCGGAAACTCCACTGCCGCCAGGTGTCCGGTGACACGGTTCCGGCCAGGTCGGCGGGCTGCCACGGGCCGTCGTCGACGCGTACCTCCACCGCGGTAACCCCACGGTGCTGGGCCCACGCGACCCCGGCCACGGTGACCGCGCCCGCGGTGACCGCACCGCCCTCGCGCGGCGTGTCGATCCGCGACTCGGTCTTGATCGGCCCCTGCGCCGACCAGCCCCGGCGCACCCAGTACGCGTCGAAGTCGGCGAAGGCGCTCAGCTCCAGTTCGGTGACCCACTTGGTGGCGCTGACGTAGCCGTACAGGCCGGGCACGACCATGCGTACCGGGAAGCCGTGCTCGACCGGCAGCGGCTCGCCGTTCATCGCCACCGCCAGCATCGCGTCGCGGCCGTCGCGCAGCGCCGCGGTGGGCGTGCCGCAGGTCCAGCCGTCCACCGAACGGCTGACCACCTGGTCCGCGCCGTCCAGCGGCCCCGCCTCGTCCAGCAGGTCCTTCAGCGGTACGCCGAGCCAGCGGGCGTTGCCGATGAGGTCGCCGCCGACCTCGTTGGAGACACAGGCCAGCGTCACGTACCGCTCGATCATGGGACGGGCCAGCAACTGCTCGAAGTTCAGCGTGATGGGCCGGGCCACCCGGCCGTGGATGCGCAACTGCCAGGTCGCCGGATCGACCTGCGGCACGACCAGCGCCGTGTCGATGCGGTAGAAGTCGCCGTTCGGCGTCACGTACTCCGCCAGGCCCGCCACCGGCGGGTCGACCGTGCCCGGCAGCGCGGGCGCGGGGCTCGCGGGCCGCGGCAGCGTGATCGCCTCGCGAGCCTGCTGCACGTCCTTACGGGAGGCCAGCGCCCGCCCGACGTAACCGGAGACCAGTGCCACGCCGAACCCGGCCACGCTCAGCCGCAGGAAACGCCGCCGCCCCGCCGCACGGGAGGTGGCGGTGGCCGGGCTGTCAGGCAGCTCCTCGACACGGGCGGCCACGTCCAGCAGCGCGCCCAGCACCCCCACCGCGGCAGCCGCGCCGACCGCGGCGGGCAGGAACGCCAGAGCGCCCGCATTCGGGCGGCTCAGCGCCGCAGCGGCCCCGATCAGCCCGAACAACCCGATCCCGGCCAGTCCCCAGCGGAAGTCACGCCGCGCGGCCAGCCCCACCAGCGCCGCGAAGACCGTGAGCAGCAGCGTCGTGCCGACCAGCAGGGCAACCTTGTCGTACACCCCGAAGACGCTGATCGCCGCGGCCTTGACCGGCTCCGGCACCAGGTCGATCACCGCGCCGCCGACCGCGATCAGCGGCGCGCTGCGCGGCCCCGTCCACACCGCGACCAGTTCGCCCAGCCCCACGGCCACCGCCGCCGAGGCCACGCCCGCCACCATCGCCCGCCCACGACTCACCACGCCTGCCAGTCTCCCCCCACCCCCGCACCACGACCATCACCCAACCCCTTACCGATGCCTTACCGATGCACCCGCCCGGCAGACGTCCCGGCCCGAGTTCGACGGATACGCAGCCCCAAGGACGGAAAGGCGACAGCGGGCCCCGGCCGGAGCCGGGACCCGCTGTCGTCAGCTGTTCAGGCTCAGAAGCCCGGACCGTGCGAGTGGCCGTGGCCGTGGCCGTGACCCCCGCCGTTGCCCGCGGGCTCTGCCTTGGCCGGCTTCTCGACGATCAGCGACTCGGTGGTGAGCAGCAGACCGGCGATCGACGCGGCGTTGATGGCCGCGTTGCGGGTCACCTTCACCGGGTCGACGATGCCGGACTTGACCAGGTCGACGAACTCGCCCTTGGCCGCGTCGAGGCCGGTGCCCCACTCGCTGGCCTGGACCTTCTGCACGATGACGTAGCCGTCGTGACCGGCGTTCTGCGCGATCCAGCGCAGCGGCTCGACGAGCGCCTTGCGCACGATCGAGACACCGACCTTCTCCTCGCCGGTGAAGCCCAGGTCGTCGTCGAGCACGCTGACGATCTGCGCGAGCGCAGCGCCGCCACCGGGGACGATGCCCTCTTCGACCGCCGCGCGGGTGGCCGCGATGGCGTCCTCGATGCGGTGCTTGCGCTCCTTCATCTCGACCTCGGTCGCAGCGCCGACCTTGATGACGGCGATGCCGCCGGACAGCTTGGCCAGGCGCTCGCCCAGCTTCTCCTTGTCCCAGTCGGAGTCCGAGGCCTCGATCTCCTTGCGGATCTGCGAGACGCGCGAGTCGACCTCGTGCTGCGAACCGCCACCGTCAACGATCGTGGTGGTGTCCTTGGTGATGACGGCGCGGCGCGCCGAGCCGAGCTGCTCCAGGGTCACGCCGTCGAGCTTGTAGCCCAGCTCGGTGGCGATCAGCTCGCCGCCGGTGAGCACGGCGAGGTCCTGCAGCATCGCCTTGCGGCGGTCGCCGAAGCCGGGGGCCTTCACCGCGGCGACCTTGACGGTTTTGCGGATCGAGTTCACCACCAGCGTGCTCAGCGCCTGGCCGTCGACGTCCTCGGCCACGATCAGCAGCGGCTTGCTGGTCTGGAGAACCTTCTCCAGCAGCGGCAGCAGCTCCTCGATCGAGGAGATCTTGCTGGTGGTGATGAGGATGTACGGGTCGTCCAGCACGGCCTCGCCCGACTCGGGGTCGGTGACGAAGTGCGGCGAGATGAAGCCCTTGTCGAACTGCATACCCTCGGTGATGTCGAGCTCGGTGGTCATGGTCGAGCCCTCTTCGACGGTGATGACACCGTCCCGGCCGACCTTGTCCATCGCCTCGGCGATCAGCTCACCGATGGTGGAGTCCTGCGCCGAGATCGTCGCGACCTGCGCGATGTCGGACTTGTCAGCGACCGGGCTGGCCTTCGCCAGCAGCGCGTCGCTGATCTTGGCGACGGCCGCGTCGATGCCGCGCTTGATGCCCGCAGGGTTGGTGCCCGCGGTCACGTTGCGCAGGCCCTCGCGGACCATCGCCTGGGCCAGCACGGTGGCCGTGGTGGTGCCGTCACCGGCGACGTCGTTGGTCTTCGTCGCCACCTCCTTGACCAGCTGCGCGCCCAGGTTCTCGTACGGGTTCGTCAGCTCGATCTCTTTGGCGATGGTGACACCGTCGTTGGTGATCGTCGGTGCGCCGAACTTCTTGTCGAGCACCACGTTGCGGCCCTTGGGGCCGAGCGTGACCTTGACAGTGTCGGCGAGTGCGTTGACACCGTGCTCCAGCAGGTGCCGCGCGTCGTCGGAGAAGCTAAGGATCTTAGGCATCAATCGTCTCCCTTAAACGTCACGATGCCCCGGCTCACCCTCGCGGGCGGGCCGGGGCATCGCACGGATCACTTCTCGACGACCGCGAGGACGTCGCGGGCGGAGAGCAGCAGGTACTCCTCGCCGGCGTACTTGACCTCGGTGCCGCCGTACTTCGAGTAGATGACCTTGTCACCCACCTTGACGTCCACCGGGATGCGGGTGCCCTTGTCGTCGACGCGGCCGGGGCCGACAGCGAGGACGGTGCCCTCCTGCGGCTTCTCCTTGGCGGTGTCGGGGATCACGAGGCCCGACGCGGTGGTGGTCTCAGCCTCGTTCGCCTGGACCAGGATCCGGTCCTCGAGCGGCTTGATCGCAACCTTCGTCGCGGTAGTCACGAGCATACCCTCCTGGGGTATAGCCCCGGGTTCTCGCGGCACGAGCCCCGGGTGTTGTCTTCTGGTCAAGTCTTCGCCCGAACGCAGCCGTCGTCGCGGGTGTCGGCGTCGCCGGGCGGGTCATGCGTTAGCACTCAGCATGGCAGGGTGCTAACTCCGAACATTATGCCGCGTCTAGCACTCAGTCAAGGAGAGTGCCAGCCGCCACTAGGTGAATTATCCGATTCACCAGGTGTCCGACCCCCAACGAGGGCGCGTGTCGCTGTGACATCACCGACCCGACCCCACCCTCCGAGCGCCCTCAGCGGCTGCCACAAGTGCCCGCCGACCACGCACACCCACGGAAGATCACTGTTTCGGGTCAGAACCTGCGGCCTGACCGCGGAAATTGACCGCAAACAGCGATCTTGCCCGTCCCGGAGCGCCCGGGCACAGAGCTCACCGCTGCGGGCGGCGCCGACGGACCGGAGCGGGGGCGGGACGTGGTCGGGGCAGGGTCGGGGGCGCTGCCAGAATGGGGCCGTGGATCTCGATCAGCTGGCGCGGCTGCGTACCCCCGAGGGGGTCGCGGCGCTGGACCTGGCAGGCGAGTTGGCTGGGAGCGACGAGCTCGCCGCCGCCTCGGCGCTGCGGGCTCGCGGCGTGCCGCCCGACCTGGCCGCCGCCGCCCTGACCCAGATCGCGCTGCGCGGCCGGGCCGCCGCCAAGTTCGGCGCGGACGCCGGGCGCGTCTTCCTCACCCGCGCCGGGCTGGAGCAGGCCACCCGCGAGATCGTCGCGACCCGCCGCGCGGCCCGGCTACGCGCCGCAGGGTCGACGGCCCTGGCCGACCTCGGCTGCGGCCTCGGCTCCGACCTGCGCGCCGTCGCCGCCACAGGCATCCGGGCGTACGGCGTCGAAGCCGACCCGCTGACCGCCGCCTGCGCCGCCCTCAACGCCCCCGACGCGACCGTGACCTGCGGCGACGCTCAGGAATTCGACCTGAGCCAGGTCGACGCCGTGTTCTGCGACCCGGCCCGCCGCAGCGGCGGCCGGCGCGTGTTCCGCCCCGAGGACTACTCGCCGCCCTGGGACTGGGTCGTCTCCCTGCCCCAGCGCGTGCCGCACACGGTGCTCAAACTCGCCCCCGGCATCGACCAGGCGCTGCTGCCCCCCGGCTGCGAGCTGGAACTGGTCTCCGTCGACGGCGACGTGGTCGAGGCTGCGGCCTGGTGCGGCCCCCTGGCGACCACGCCGCGCCGGGCGACGGTGTTCCGCGACGGCGTACCGCACGAACTCACCGGCACCGGTGAGCAGACTGCCCCGGTCGCCCCGCCCGGCCGCTACGTCACCGATCCCGACGGCGCGGTCGTCCGCGCCCACCTGGTCGCCGAGTTCGCCGCGACCCACGGCGGCTGGCTCGCCGACTCCCACATCGCCTACATCTGGTCCGACACGCCCATCGTCTCCCCGTTCGGCCGCTGCTTCGCCGTCGACGAACTACTCCCGTTCTCCCTCAAGCGCCTGCGCGCCACCCTCCGCGACCGACAAGTCGGCCGCCTCGAGATCCTCAAACGCGGCAGCGCCCTCGACGTCGAACAACTCCGCCGCGACCTGCGCCTCTCCGGCCCCCACCCCGCCTCCCTCCTCCTCACCCGCACCGCCGCCGCCCCCCTCGCCATCCTCGCCACCCCGGTCCCGCCACCGGGTTGATCATGAACTTATGGACGTGTTCGACGGCGTGTCCCTACCCCGGCACCGTGATCACCGGAGCGCCCCGCGCCGCTGTCGGCGCGGCCCGCCCCGTCGATCGGCGGGGCGGTAGCATCGCGGCGTGGCCAGCCAGGGGACTCCCGCGACAGCACTGCTCACGAAGCAGAAGGTGAAGCACACGCTGCACTCGTACGAGGTCTCGCCCGACTCCCCCAACTACGGCGCGCTGGTCGCCGACGCGATCGGGGCCGACCCGGCACGGGTGTTCAAGACACTGGTCACCGAGGTCGACGGCGCGCTGACCGTCGCCGTGGTGCCGGTGACCGGCGAGATCGACCTGAAGGCCCTCGCCGCGGCGGCGGGCGGCAAGAAAGCGGCGATGGCCGACCGCGACCTGGCCGAGAAGACCACCGGATACGTCCGCGGCGGCATCAGCCCACTCGGCCAGCGCAAACGCCTCCCCACGGTGATCGACCAGTCGGCCCTCGACGGCGACCTGATCTACGTCTCCGCAGGCAAGCGCGGCCTCCAACTCCGCCTCGCCCCCGCCGACCTGGTCCGCCTCACCTCAGCCACCCTCGCCCCCATAGCCCGCCCCTAACCCCGCCACCCCCGCCGCGACTCCCAGCCCCTCCCCGCGCGCGCCCCATCACCGCACCCGCGTGCGCGGCTAGCGCGGCCCTCGCCGTGCGCGGCTAGCGCTGCCCTCGCCGTGCGCGGCTAGCGCTGCCCCACCGTGCGCGGCTTAGCGCGGCGCTCGCCTTCGTCGAAGATCGCCGCTCCTGTCGAAGATCGCCGTTTCGTGCCGAAACCTGCGGTGGAGCCAGACTTTTTGACCCGAAACAGCGATCTCCCTGACCCGAAACAGCGATCTCGACCCGACCGCCCTTCGGCCGACCCCGCCGTCTCCGTCACATTCCGTTACAAGTAGCGGCTACCAGGGCAGCCTGAAGGCGCAACTCCTTAAGAGTTGCGACAGGGGGACGGGCCGCGTCGGGCTCGGAGCGGCGAGGCGGGTTGGGGACTGTCGGCTGGATCACGTTGATCTTGTGGGGCGGTTGTCCAATTGCCGGGATTGGGTGTGTCGTGCCCGTGATTTGCGCAAGATCGGCGCTTCGGGAAAGGGCAGCGAGCGGGCGGGTTACGGGGACGTTGCTGAATTGTTATTGCCAACAACAAACCTTGGGCTTGCGCGTTTGCATTTGTTGCGCATACGTTGTCGCACACAACAAAACCCCGTGTGACCGGCCTCACGCACTGATGAACGCTGTTGGACTCGCCTGGAACCGGAACCCGGCGGGGCCGCCCGCACCACCTGAATACTCATACCCCTGAATCCGAGAGGATTTGAGCAACGATGCGCAAAGGGATCCTGGCTGTAGCCATGACCGGCCTGATGGCCGTCAGCGGCTTGGCCGCCTGTGCGGAAGACACCGAGCCCGGCGACGCGAAGACGCCGTTCATCGGCGTCATCCTGCCGGACAGCAAGTCCTCGGCCCGCTGGGAGACCGCGGACCGCAAGTACCTGAAGGAGGCGTTCGAGAAGGCGGGTGTCAAGTACGACATCCAGAACGCCCAGGACGACAAGACCGCGTTCCAGAGCATCGCGGACCAGATGATCACCAAGGGCGTCACCGTCCTGGTCATCGTCAACCTCGACTCCGGCACCGGCAAGGCCGTGCTGGACAAGGCTGCGGCGCAGGGCATTCCGACGATCGACTACGACCGGCTCACGCTGGGCGGCAACGCGAAGTACTACGTGTCCTTCGACAACGTCGCGGTCGGTCGCCTGCAGGGTGAGGGCCTGGTCAAGTGCCTCACCGAGAAGGGCGCCAAGACCCCGGCCATCGCGCAGCTGAACGGCTCGCCGACGGACAACAACGCGACCCTCTTCAAGGAGGGCGGCGTGTCGGTGCTGAAGCCGAAGTACGACGCCAAGGAGTACACCCTGGCTGCCGACCAGCCCGTGCCGGGCTGGGACAACGCGCAGGGCGGCGTGATCTTCGAGCAGATGCTGACCCAGGCGAACGGCAAGATCGACGGCGTGCTCGCGGCGAACGACGGCCTCGGCAACGCGGCGATCTCCGTGCTGAAGAAGAACAAGCTCAACGGCAAGGTCCCGGTCACCGGCCAGGACGCCACCGTGCAGGGCCTGCAGAACATCCTCCTCGGCGACCAGTGCATGACCGTGTACAAGGCCGTCAAGAAGGAGGCCGACGCGACCGCCGAGCTGGCGATCGCCCTGGCCAAGGGTGAGACCAAGACCGTCTCGCAGACCACCAAGGACTCGGAGACCGGCAAGGACGTTCCCTCGGTCCTGCTGGAGCCGCAGGCGATCTACTTCAACAACGTGAAGGACGTCGTCACCGACGGCTACGTCACCAAGGCGGAGCTGTGCACCGCCGACTTCGCGGCCAAGTGCACCGAGGCCGGCATCAGCTGACCTGCGTGCTCAACCAGAATGTGGTCCCTGGGGGTCGCAAGGCACCCCGGGGACCACGTCTGTGGAACAGGCAGTAACCCCTCGAACGGAGCGCCCGGATGGGAACCCCTCTACTCGAACTGCGTGGGATCAACAAGAGCTTCGGCCCGGTGCAGGTGCTGCGGGACGTCGCCTTCCAGGTCCACCCAGGCGAGGTAACCGCACTCGTCGGCGACAACGGCGCCGGCAAGTCAACGCTGGTCAAGTGCATCGGCGGGATCTACCCCAGCGACTCGGGCGAATACCTGATGGAGGGTAAGCCCGTCCACGTGCACAACCCCCGCGACGCCGCGAGCCACGGCGTCGAGATCGTCTACCAGGACCTCGCTCTCTGCGACAACCTGGACATCGTCCAGAACATGTTCCTGGGCCGCGAGAAGAAGAGCGGCATGATCCTCGACGAGCCGACGATGGAGCAGCTCGCCCAGCAGACGCTGGCCAGCCTGTCCGTGCGTACCGTCAAATCGGTGCGCCAGCAGGTGTCGAGCCTGTCCGGCGGCCAGCGGCAGACCGTGGCCATCGCCAAGGCCGTGCTCTGGAACAGCAAGCTGGTCATCCTCGACGAGCCCACCGCGGCCCTGGGCGTGGCGCAGACCCAGCAGGTGCTGGAGCTGGTCCGCCGCCTGGCTGACAACGGTCTGGCCGTTGTACTGATCTCCCACAACATGAACGACGTGTTCGCTGTCTCCGACCGGATCGCGATGCTCTACCTGGGCCGGATGGCAGCCCAGGTGAAGACGTCGGACGTCACCCACTCGCAGGTGGTCGAGCTGATCACCTCTGGCCGCAGCGGCACGCTGGGTCTCGCCGAGGAAGGAGCCGCAGCGTGAGCGCGACCACCACGAACCCCTTCAAGACGGGGCAGAAGATCGCCGTTCCCGCCAAGGACGACGGCGGCCTCTGGGGCTACCTGCGCAACTACGGACAGCGGGTACGCGGCGGCGACATGGGCGCCCTGCCCGCGGTGCTCGGCCTGATCGTGCTGTCGATCATCTTCTCGGTGGCCCGGCCGTCCTTCTTCACCCCGGCGAACTTCGCCAACCTGCTCACCCAGGCCGGTCCGATCGTCGTCATCGGCATGGGCCTGGTCTTCGTACTGCTGCTCGGGGAGATCGACCTGAGCGCGGGCTTCGCCTCCGGCGTCTGCGCCGCGGTGCTCGCGATCCTGCTGACCACGCACGGCTACCCCTGGTACGTCGGGGTGGCCGCGGCGATCGTCACGGGTGTCGTGATCGGCCTGCTGCTGGGCTTCCTGGTGGCCAAGGTCGGCATCCCCTCCTTCGTGGTCACCCTGGCCGCGTTCCTGGGTTTCCAGGGCGTGGTGCTGTGGCTGCTCGACGAGGGCACCAACATCTCGGTCCGCAACGACGTCATCATCTCGCTGGAGAACGAGTACATGCCGCCGCTGGTCGGCTGGGCCCTGGCCGCGCTGATGGTGCTCGGCTTCGCCGCCACGCAGCTGATCCAGCAGCGCAACCGCCGCCGCCGTGGGCTGCCCGTGCTGCTGTGGCAGGTCGTCGCGTTCCGTGTGGTGGGCCTCGCGGTGCTGGTCGGCATCGCGGTCGCGGTGCTGAACGAGGAGCGCAGCCGCAACGCGCTGTTCTCGCTCAAGGGCGTGCCGATCGTGGTGCCCGTCGTCGGCGTGCTCCTGCTGCTGTGGACGTTCGTACTGCGCCGCACCGCGTTCGGCCGCCACATCTACGCCGTCGGCGGCAACCGTGAGGCGGCCCGCCGCGCCGGTATCGCGGTGGACCGCATCCGCATCTCCGCGTTCGTCATCTGCTCGGCGATGGCGGCGGTCGGCGGCATCCTGGCGGCCAGCATGGCGCGCTCCGTCGACCCGAACACCGGCGGCTCGAACGTGCTGCTGTACGCGGTCGCCGCGGCCGTCATCGGCGGCACCAGCCTCTTCGGCGGCAAGGGCCGTGTGCTCGACGCCGTGCTGGGCGGCCTGGTGATCACGATGATCATCAACGGCATGGGCCTGGTCGGCTGGAGCTCGGCGTACAAGTACGTTGCCACCGGCATCGTGCTCCTGCTGGCGGCGAGCGTCGACGCCTTCTCGCGGCGCCGTGCGGCCGCGAGCAGCTGACCGACGTACGCCTGTCAACGGGAGAATCATGCGAGCGGGACCGAGCCAGGAGGAGATCCGGCGGCAGAACCTCGGCGCGTTGCTGCGGTTCGTGCACGTACGCGGCTCCATCTCCCGCGCCGAGCTCACCTCGGAACTCGGTCTCAACCGCTCCA
This sequence comes from Catellatospora methionotrophica, assembly GCF_011297335.1. Taxonomy (GTDB): domain Bacteria; phylum Actinomycetota; class Actinomycetes; order Mycobacteriales; family Micromonosporaceae; genus Catellatospora; species Catellatospora methionotrophica. The sequence goes on from NZ_JAAOTJ010000008.1 coordinate 114,369, forward strand.
CCATCGGCGCCCTCACCGCTGACCTGGCCGCTGTCGGCCTGGTCAGCGAGGAGGCGCCGCGGGAGACCGGCCGCGCCGGCCGCCCGTCGCTGGTGGTGCGCCCGTCCTCGGAACTGGTCTACGCCTACGCCGCGAGCGTGGAGGTGGACCGGGTCCGGGTGGCGCGGGTCGGGCTGGGCGGCGTCATCCTCGATCAGCGGGAGGCGCCGCGCCCGCGCGGCGAGGCCATCGAGGCGGTACGCCCGGTCGCCGAGTTCGTCGCGCAGATGGCCGAGAACGTCAAGCCGCAGGCCCGCTGCATCGGGGCCGGTATCGCCGTGTGCGGGCTGGTCCGCCGCGAGGACGGCCTGGTCCGCCTCGGGCCGCATCTGGGCTGGCTGGACGAGCCGCTCGGGCACGCGCTGCAGGACCGGCTGCCCGACCTGCTACCGCAGGTCGCCGTCGGCAACGTGGCGGACCTGTGCGCGCTGGCCGAGCACACCCGCGGTGTCGCGGTGGGCTGCGACAACATCATCTACATGTACGGCGACGTCGGCGTCGGCGCGGGCATCATCGCGGGCGGTCGCCGGGTCACCGGGCACGGCGGCTACGGCGGCGAGGTCGGCCACATGGTCGTCAACCCGCACGGCCGCCCCTGCGGCTGCGGCTCCCGGGGCTGCTGGGAGACCGAGATCGGCGAGCACGCGCTGCTGCACGCCGCGGGCCGCGACACCGCCCTGGGCAACGCGGCCGTGCTGGCCGTGGTCGAGGCCGCCGCCCGTGGCGACGCGACCGCGCAGATGGCGGTGCGCCAGGTCGGCGACTGGCTCGGCTTCGGCGTGGCGAACCTGGTCAACATCTTCAACCCGGAGCTGGTCATCTTCGGCGGCACCCTGCGCGACGTGTACCTGGCCGCCGCGGCGCAGGTGCGCAGCCGCCTGAACAGCATCGGCCTGCCCGCCACCCGCGAGCACGTCCGGCTGCGCACACCCAAGCTGGGCGGGGACGCCGCGCTGCTGGGCGCGGCGGAACTCGCCTTCGAGCAGTTGCTGGCCGACCCGCTCGGGTGAATACCGGCCGGTAGCCCGAGCCATCCAGCACAATGGATGGTCGTGCCGGTCACTCTCCCACCCCGCCGCCTGCCCGGCCTCGCCGACGCGCCCCACGCGATCCCGTACCAGGGCAGCAAGCGCCGGCTCGCGCACGCGATCGTGCCGCTGCTCCCGCCCGACACCGCACGGCTGCTGGAGCCGTTCGCCGGGTCGGCCGCCGTCGCCATCGCCGCCCGGCACCTGCGCATCGGCGAGACCGCCGAGATCAGCGACGTGAACGAGCCGCTGATGCGGCTGTGGCAGCGGGTGCTGGCCGAGCCGCTGGCGCTGGCCGCCGACTACGAGCGGCTGTGGCACGAGCAGCTGACCGACCCGAAGGCGTACTACGACGCGGTGCGCACCCGTTTCAACGAGACCCACGAGCCGCACTGCCTGCTCTACCTGCTCGCCCGCTGCGTCAAGGCGGCGGTGCGCTACAACCGCGAGGGCGGCTTCAACCAGGGCCCCGACCGGCGGCGGCTGGGCGCGCGCCCCGACGCGATGCGGCTCCGGCTGACCGCGACCGCCCGCGTGCTGACCGGCTGCCGCGCGTACACCGCCGACTACGCCGACGTGCTGAGCCGGGCATGCCCTGATGACGTGGTTTACCTCGACCCGCCGTACCAGGGCGTGAGTCAGGCGCGCGACCACCGGTACATGGCCGGGATGCCGCGGGAGGCGTTCGTGGCGCGGCTGCGCGAGGCGGTCACCCGGGGGACGTCGTTCCTGCTGTCGTACGACGGGCTGTCCCGCGACGGCGACGCCGCCGAGCGCACCTACGGCGACCCGCTCCCCACCGACCTGGGCCTGCTCCACCTGCACCTCGACGCGGGCACGTCCTCCCAGGCCACCCTCAACGGCCGCCACACCCGCACCGTCGAGTCCCTCTACCTCTCCCCCGCCCTGGCCACCCGCCTCGGCGGCCCCGCCGCCGTCCACGAGTCGCTGACCGCCCCGGTCACCGAGCCCCGTGCCGCGCCAGCCGCTGGCACCCCCCGCCTCGAATAGACGCTGGCCTATTACATCGAAAAAACGTAGATCATATTCGATGTAATAGGCCAGCGTCTATGGCAAACAGGCGCGACAACGGCCCCGGCTCAGCTCTGCCAGGAGCGCCAGAGGGCGGCGTAGGAGCCGTCGGCGGCCACCAGTTCGTCGTGCGAGCCGAGTTCGGCGATGCGGCCGTCCTCGACCACGGCCACCCGGTCCGCATCGTGCGCGGAGAACAGCCGGTGCGCGATCGCGATCACGGTTCGCCCGTCCAGCACGGCGGCCAGCGAGCGTTCGAGGTGCCGGGCCGCGCGCGGGTCGATCAGCGACGTCGCCTCGTCCAGTACGAGGGTGTGCGGGTCGGCCAGCACGAGCCGGGCCAGCGCGAGCTGCTGCGCCTGCGCGGGCGACACCTCGTGTCTTCCCCCACCGACCTCGGTGGACAGCCCCTCGGGCAGCTCGTCCACCCAGTCCAGCGCGTCGACCGCGGCCAGCGCCTCACGCAGCCGCTCCTCGGACGCGTCCGGCCGGGCCAGGGCCAGGTTGTCGCGCAGCGTGCCGACGAAGACGTGATGCTCCTGGGTGACGAGCGCGACGTGCCCGCGCAGCTCCTCCAGGGGCAGTTCGACCAGCGGCGCGCCGCCGACGGCGACGGAGCCCGTCCGGGGCCCGTCGATCCCGGCCAGCAGCCGGCCCAGCGTCGACTTGCCCGCTCCGGACGGGCCGACCATGGCCAGCCGCTCGCCGGGCGCGATGGACAGGTCGACGCCGTGCAGCACGTCGCGGCCCGCGGTGTACGCGTACCGCACGTCGGTCGCGGTCAGCCGCTCGGAGTCGGGGCGTACGCCGGTGGCCTGGCGGTCGTCGGCGATCTCGGCCACGCCGAGCAGCCGGGCCAGCGACGTCGCGCCGACCTGCAGCTCGTCGGCCCAGCCGAGGAGCCGGTCGATCGGCTCGATGAGCTGCTGCACGTAGAACACGGCCGTGACGACCAGCGCCAGCGGCACCCAGCCCTTGATGTAGAACCAGCCGCCCAGCAGCAGCGTCGCCGCCACGGGCAGGGTGAAGCCGAGGTCGACGACCGGCCAGAAGAATGTGCGCAGCCGCAGTGTGCCCCGCTCGGCGTGGTACTGCTCGCGCAGGTCGTGGTCGGTGCGGGCGATGCGGCGGCCGCCGGTGCGCAGCGCCTCGGTGGTGCGCGCGCCGTCGAAGGTCTCCGTGAGCCCGTCGATGACCTCGGATGAGGCGGCGTTCTCGCGCAGGTAGGCCTTGGGCGCTCGGCGCAGGTACCAGCGCGCGCCGCCGACGATGATGGGCGCGCCGACCAGGCACGGCAGCGCCAGCAGCGGCGACAGCCAGACCAGTGCCGCGCCCGTCAGGACGAGCGTGACCAGGGCGATCAGCGTCTCCGGTACGCCGCGGCGCATGCTGTGCGACAGCTGTGCGACATCCCGGCTGGTACGCGTGACGAGGTCGCCGGTGCCCGCCCGCTCGACGGTGGACAGCGGGATGGCCAGCACCCGGTCGACGAACTCCTCGCGCAGCTCGGCCAGCACCCGTTCGCCCAGCGTCGCCGACGCGAACGCGGCGAACCGCGTCAGCACGGCCTGCACCAGCACGAACGTCACCAGCGCGAGGGCGATGCCGTCGACGGTCGACAGCGTCATCCCGTTGCCGATGCCGCCGATCAGCCGCCCGAGCAGGTACGGCGTGACGAGGCCGGACAGCGCGGCGAAGCCGTGCAGCACCACGACGCGGGCGAGCGCCCCGGTGTGCCGTCGTACCAGCTGCCGGGCATACCGGCGCACCGCGGCCGCGTCCGCGACCGGCAACTGCACCCTGCTCATGCTGTCTCCTCGTCGACGCTGCGGGTCACCACGGCGCGGTAGCGGGGTTCGGCGGCCAGCAGCTCGCGGTGGGTGCCCTCGGCGATGACCTTGCCGTCGTCGACGAACACGACGTGGTCGGCCTGGTCCAGCAGGAGCGGGCTGGTGGCCGCGAGCAGCGTGGTCCGGCCCTGGCGGGCGGGGCCGACGCGGCGCGCGATCCGGGCCTCGGTGTGCGCGTCGACGGCGCTGGTCGGCTCGACCATGATCAGGATCGGCGCGTCGGCGAGCAGGGCGCGGGCCAGTCGCAACCTCTGCTGCTGACCGCCGGAGAACTCCCGCCCGCGCTCGGCGACGAACGAGGCGAGCCCGTCGGGCAGCGCGTCCAGGACCTCCTCGGCGCTGGCCGTACGCAGCGCCGCCAGGATCTGCTCGTTGCCGGCCGCGCCGGTGGGGTCCAGTTCCTCGCGCAGCGGCCCGCTGAACAGCCGGGCGTTGTTGTCGGCGACCAGGATGCGGGCACGCACCTCGTCGCGGGTCGCGGCGGACAGCGGCACCCCGCCCAGGGTCACCTCGCCCTCGGTGTACCGGCCGAGCCGGTCGGCGATCTCGATGGCGTCCTCGGGCCGGTCCGCGACCAGCACGGTCAGCACGCCGGGCCGCACCGACAGGCCGGACTTCACGTCCACCAGCGCGCCGTGCTCGGGCAGCGGCCGGGGCGACGCCGGGGCGGTGATCTCCGGTGCGAGCCGCAGCACCTTGAGCACCCGGCCCGCCGAGACGTGGCCGCGCGTCATCTTCTCCAGCATCTCCGCGAGTGTGCGCAGCGGCATCACCAGGAACGCGGCGTACCCGTAGAAGCTGGCCAGCTCGCCGGGCTGGATCTCGCCGCCGACCGCCAGGCGCGCGCCGAGCCAGGTGACCAGGGCCAGGAACAGTCCGGGCATCAGCACCTGGATCGACTCCAGCAGCGAGTCGATGCGCGCCGCGCGCACCCCGGCCTCGCGCAGCTGCTGCGACTGGACCCGGTAGCGCTCGGCGAAGACCTGCTCGCCGCCGATGCCGCGCAGCACGCGCAGCCCGGCGACGATGTCGACGGCCCGGCCGGTCAGCGCGCCCTGCTGGTCGCGATACGCCTGCTGGCGGCGGTGCAGCGGTTTGATGAGCAGGCTCACCACCGCCATCTGCACCGGCACGCCGAGCAGCACCACCAGGCCGAGCTTGACCGACGCGGTCAGCAGGATGACGGTGACCGTGATCAGGCTGACGATCGCGGCGGAGCCGCGCGCGGTGATGTCGAGCGCGTTGCCGATGTGGCTGGTGTCGGCGGCGCCGATGGCGACGACCTCGCCGGTGGCCATCCGCCGGGGCAGGGTCGCGCCGAGCCGGTTGGCGTGCCGGACCACGGCCTGCACGGTGCGGAAGTTCGCCGACATCCAGTTGAAGACCGCGTTGCGGTGGCGCATGATGCCGCTGCCCGCCTGGATCAGCCCCAGCACGAGGAACGCCCCGGCCCAGCGGGCCAGGGCGGAGGTGTCCTTGGTGGTGATGCCGGCATCGATGGCCTTACCGATGACCATGGGTATCAGCGCGCCCACCAGCATCCAGGTGATGCCGAAGAACATGCCGAACGCGATGGTCCGGAACTGGCTTCGGGCCAGCCACCACAGATACCGGGTGGCTGACCTGCTGTCGGGGGTGCCGGGATCGGCCAGAGGTAAGGAACGCATAGCGGAGCCGAACTTACTAGGCGGCCCTGCCGAACGCCACCGGTTTTCCCGGCATTCAGGCAGCCAGCAGCCCCGGCAGGTCGCCCAGACGGGTGATGGTCTCCCCTTGCCAGCCCGGATCGCTGTCGGCGTGCTCGACGGTGCGCACCACCCGCATGCCCAGCGCCGCGGCGGCGGCCAGCTCGCCTCCGTGCCCGTCGCCGACGTAGACGCACTCCTGCGGCGGCACGCCCAGGTCGCCGCAGACCTTGAGGAACAGCACCGGGTCGGGCTTGGTCACGCCGAGCAGGCAGGAGAAACCCGCGACGTCGAAGCGCGGCGCGAGCGGCTGCTCCCGCCACAGCGTCACCGTCTCCGTCGAGCAGTTGGTGACCAGCCCCAGCGGGTGGCCCGCCGCACGCAGCGTGTCCAGCACCGACAGCACCGCCGCCGAGGGCCACAGCAGCTCGCGGGTGAACCGCAGCCGGGCCACCTCCGCGAAGCGCACGGCCGGGTCCGTCGGCTCGCCGCCCAGCCGGTATGCCAGCGTGCGGATCGTCTCGCCGAGCGTGCCGAACTCGCCGCGCATCCGGGCCTGCATGGTGCCCCGGAACAGGGTGGCGAACCGGGCCGGGTCCACGCCCAGCGCCGTGGCCATGCGTCGGCTGACCTCGTCGCGCTGCGCCGGTGTCCGATCCGGGATCAGCGTTTCGTAGAGGTCGAACAGGATCGCGCCCCGCCGACGCGCCCTCCGGATGTCCAGCACGCGCAGAGGTTACCGGAGGGTGGGACGCTCGCGGCACCTCCGCTCGGCCCCATATCGCGTCACGGACGTTCCGTCTCCGCCCACACCGTATGGTCCGCCTGGTCCTGCGGCGACAGGCTCTGCGGCCCGGCGAACGGGCGCAGGTAGCGGCGCTGCAGGCCGGGCACCCCGTCGGCGATCACGAAGCCCGCCTTGCGCTGCGCGGGCGCTCCGGCGCGGTGCACGTACGGCAGGGTCATGAAGTCCGCGGACAGTTCGGCGGGCGTGACCGTGGCCCGCACGTAGCCGCGCTGGCCGTTGTAGAAGCGCAGGTGCTTGTTGTGGCCCAGGAACGGGTGCGTCGCCGGGTCCGAGTCGGCGCCGTCGCCGCCCGTGGTCAGCGAGGTGCAGATCAGCTCCGAGCCGACCACCGGCGCGTGCGGGTCGGCGAAGTCGAGTTTCACGTCGGCCGCCCAGTGCGCGTGTACGTCCCCGGTGAGCACCACCGCGTTGCGGACCTTCGCGTCGAGCCAGCCCTGCACGACGCGCCGCCGCGAGGCCGCGTACCCGTCCCAGGCGTCCTGGCTCGTGCTCAGCACCGGACCGGGATCACGGTCGCGCTGTGCGAAGAACACCTGCTGGGCGAGCACGTCCCAGGTCGCGCCGCTACGCCGGAGGCCCTCCAGCAGCCACTTCTCCTGCGCCGCGCCGAGGATCGAACGGGCCGGGTCGCTCGCCGCCGGGCAGTCCCGGTAGCCGTCGCCGCAGCCCTGGTCGTCGCGGTACTGCCGGGTGTCGAGCAGGTGGAAGGTGGCCAGCTGTCCCCAGCGCACCCGGCGGTGCAGCGGCAGCACCGTGCCGCGCGGCTGCCGGGCGTTGCGCAGCGGCATGTTCTCCCAGTACGCCCGCATCGCCGCGGTGCGCCGCCGCTCGAAACGCGGGTTCGGCCGCTCCGGCACCGGGCCTGCCCAGTTGTTGTCCACCTCGTGGTCGTCGAACACCACCGCCCACGGCGCGACCGCGTGCGCCGCCTGCAGATCCGGGTCGAGCTTGTACTGCGCGAAGCGCTGCCGGTAGTCGGCCAGCGTCTGCGTCTCCGGGCCCGCGTGGTCGCGTACGTTGCCGCTCGGCGCGTTGTAGACCCCGGCCGCGTACTCGTACACGTAGTCGCCCAGGTGCACGATCAGCTCCGGTTCGGACTCCGCGATCCGGCGGTAGCCGGTGAAGAAGCCGTGCTCGTACTGCGCGCAGGACAGGAACGCCAGCTCCAGGGACGTCGGCAGGGTGGCGCGCGACGGCGCGGTGCGGGTGCGCCCGGTGGGTGAGGTCCAGCGGTCGACGCCGAAGCGGTAGAAGTACTCGCGGCCGGGTTCCAGGCCCCGGGGCTCGACGTGCACGCTGTGCGCCCAGGACGGCTCCGCCCAGGACATGCCGGACGCGGCGAGGCGGGTGAAGTGCTCGTCGTGGGCGACCTGCCACCAGACCTCGTACGCCCGGTCGGCCATGCCCCCGAGCCCGTCCTCGGCCATCGGCGACACCGCCAGCCGGGTCCAGATCACGAACCCGTCCGGCGTCGGATCACCCGAGGCGATCCCCAGCGTGAACGGATCGACCGCGGGCCCCTCGGCACTGGCCGGCCGCCCGAACAACCCGGCCACGACCACAGCGCCGCCGACCAGCACACCCCGCCGAGAAACCATACGCACCCCACCTGACCAGGGGGTGGCTCTCATCGTCGCTGCCCACCGCCCCCGCCGCGACGACGCCACGCCGCAGCCGATGGCACGCCAGCCTCTGGGCAAGATCGCTGTTTCAGGTCAGAAGGTGAGGTGGGACCGCAGATCTTGACACGAAACGACGATCACCAGGCGAACCGCGACGCCGGGGTCAGCGATCGACGGGGGCGAAGTCCCAGACGTGGGGCGAGCGGGCCGCGAGGCCGTCGGGTGGGTCGGCCAGCGGGCGGGGCTCGCCGCGCCAGCGCGAGATCACCACGACGCGCAGGTCGGTGGAGGAGAACACCTCACTCGCGATGTGCAGCGGCTCCACCTCCAGCCGTGGCACCGCCTCGTCGCACACCCACGCCAGCAGATCCGTGAAGGTACGCGGATAGGCGCGCACCTCCCACATACGCACGATCACGTCGTCGCCCTCAGCACCGGGCAAAGTTACACCCCGACGAGCGTGAGCGGCATCGCGGAGTCCGCCGCGAAGTCCAGCTTGGACGGTGTGATCCCGGCGGCGACCAGATGCGACCCGAGAGCGGCCACCATGGCCCCGTTGTCGGTGCACAGCTTGGGCCGCGGCACCCGCACGGTGATGCCGTACTCGGCCGCGCGCTCGGCCGCCATCGCCTTGAGCCGCGAGTTCGCCGCCACACCGCCGCCGATGACCAGGGTGTCGATGCCCTGGGTCCGGCAGGCGTCGATCGCCTTGCGGACCAGCACGTCGCAGACCGCGTGCTGGAAGCTCGCCGCCACGTCGTTGACCGGCACCGGCTCGCCCGCCCGCTCCCGCGCCTCGACCCAGCGCGCGACCGCGGTCTTCAGCCCGGAGAACGAGAAGTCGAAGCGGTGCTCGACCAGGTCCTTCGGCCCGGTCAGGCCACGCGGGAAGGTGATCGCCAGCGGGTCGCCGTCGCGGGCCGCCCGGTCGATCGGGGGGCCGCCGGGGAACGGCATGCCCAGCAGCCGAGCGACCTTGTCGAAGGCCTCGCCGGCCGCGTCGTCGATGGTCGCGCCGAGCGGGGTCACCCCACGGGTCAGGTCGTCGACCCGCAGCAGCGACGAGTGCCCGCCCGAGACCAGCAGCGCGATCGCGGGCGCCGGCAGCGGGCCGTGCTCCAGCGTGTCCACCGCGACGTGGGCCGCGAGGTGGTTCACGCCGTAGATCGGCTTCTCGGTGGCCAGCGCCAGGCCCTTGGCCCCGGCGACGCCGACCAGCAGCGCACCGGCCAGGCCGGGACCGGCGGTGACGGCGATGGCGTCGATGTCGGCCAGGGTCACCCCGGCCTCGTCCAGTGCCCGGTGCAGGGTCGGCACCAGCGCCTGCAGGTGCGCGCGGCTGGCCACCTCGGGCACCACGCCGCCGAAGCGGGCGTGCTCGTCGACGCTGGACGCCAGCGCGTCGGCCAGCAGGGTGTGCCCCCGCACGATGCCGACGCCGGTCTCGTCGCAGCTGCTCTCGATCCCCAGGACCAGGGGCTCGCTGGTGCTCACGCTCTCTCCTCGCTGCGCTCACCCGTTGACATGTGCCCGCCACGCCGGTCCGCGGTCGGGCCGCTCACGGCTCTTCCCTTCGCATCACCAGCGCGTCGGTGTTGCTGGGCTGGTAGTAACCCTTGCGGATGCCGACGACCTCGAAGCCGTACGCGGCATACAGCCGCTGCGCGGCCGCGTTGTCGGCGGCGACCTCCAGCAGCACCTGCTTGACCTGGTGACGGCGGCCCTCGGCGAGCAGCGCCTCCAGCAGTGCCCGGCCGATGCCGCGCCGCTGGGCGTCGCGGCGCACCGCGATGTTGTTGACCCAGCCCTCGCCCTGGCCGACGGCCAGCCCGGCGTAGCCGAGCACGGTGCCGTCGTCCTCGGTGGCGATCAGGTAGTGGTGGCCGTTGGCCAGCTCGTTCCAGAACATCGCCGCGGTCCACGCCTCGGCGCCGAACAGGTCGGCCTCCATCGGCAGCAGATCCTCGATCTGCCACCAGCGCAGGCGCTCGATCTTCATCGTTCGCTCGCGGACAGCGCCGGTTTGCGGGCGGACGGCTCGACCGCGTCGGGGCGGCGCAGGTAGAGCGGCGTCAGCGGCTCGCTCGGCGCGCCGTCGCGCACCCGCTGGGCGGCCAGCTCGACGATCGCCGACGGGTCCGGGTAACGCAGGTCACCGGCGGGCAGGCCGAGCACGTCGGCGTACTTCGCCGCGCCCTCGCCGACGGCCGTGATCACCGCGAACCCGGCCAGCCGCGGCGCGACGTCGGCGGGCTTGTCCACGGCGGGGCCGGTCAGCGGGCTGCCGTCGGCGTACACCGCCCAGTAGACCTCGCGCCGTCGGGCGTCGGTGGCCACCAGGGCCCGGCCCGCGGTGCGCAGACCCAGCGCGTCCAGCGTGCCGACGCCGTACGCCGGAATGTTCAGGGCCATGGTGAACGACGCGGCCGTGACCAGGCCGACGCGCAGGCCGGTGAACGGGCCCGGCCCGACCCCGGCGACCACCGCGGCGAGGTCCCGGGGTTTGACCCCGGCCTCGGCCAGCAGCTCGTCGATCTGCGGAGCGAGCAGTTCGCCATGCGCGCGGCCGTCCACCGTCGCCCGCTGCGCCAGCACGGCGTGCCCGGACGGGTGGATCTCGGCCAGCGCCGCCGTCACCGCAGGCGTAGCGGTATCCAACACCAGCACCAACACGCTCCCCACCTTACTGTGCCGCCCCGCCCGCCTTGATGATCATGAGCGTGTGGCGGGACCGGGCGGCGCGTCCCGGACCCGGCTCCATGATCGGTCCGGGCGGCATCACGTGAGACCGGGCGCGGCCCTCGGGGATCCGCCGCGTACTGCTGGGTAGGCTGGGACTCATGTGGCAGGCCGACGCTCAGTCCCAGGTCGTGGTGGACCTCGACGCGATCCGTGCCAACGTGCGCACGCTGCGGTCGAGCACACCCGCCCAGGTGATGGCCGTGGTCAAGGCAGACGGCTACGGGCACGGCATGGTCCCGGCGGCGCGGGCCGCGCTTTCCGGCGGCGCGACCTGGCTCGGTGTGTGCACCCTGGACGAGGCGCTGGGGCTGCGTGACGCGGGCCTGACCGCGCCGGTGCTGGCCTGGCTGTGGCTGCCCGGACAGCCGGTCGGCCGGGCGATCGGATGTGACGTCGATCTCAGCGTGGCCGGGTTGTCGCAGCTCGCGGCGGTCATCGCCGGGGCGCGCGAAGCCGGGCGGGCCGCCCGGATCCACCTCAAGATCGACACCGGGCTGTCCCGTGGCGGCGCGGTCGCCCCGGAGTGGCCGCAGCTCGCCGAGTCCGCCGGCAAGGCGCAGGCCGACGGATACGTCGAGGTCATCGGCGTGTGGAGCCACTTCGCCTGCGCCGACGCCCCAGGACACGAGACCGTCGACCGCCAGCTCGCCGGGTTCACCGACGCGCTCGACGTCGCCAAGCGGCTCGGTGTCGAGCCCCAGCTGCGCCACCTGGCCAACTCCGCGGCCACGCTCACCCGGCCCGACACCCACTTCGACCTGGTCCGCCCCGGCATCGCCACGTACGGCCTGTCGCCGCTGGACGACCCCGCCGTGCGCGCCACGCTGCGCCCGGCGATGACCGCCCACGCCCGGGTCCTGCTGTCCAAGCGCGTGCCCGCCGGGCAGGGCGTCTCCTACGGGCACACCTACGTCACGCAGCGGGAGTCCACCGTCGCGCTGGTGCCGCTCGGCTACGGCGACGGGGTGCCCCGGCACGCCTCCAGCGCCGGGCCGGTGCAGCTCAACGGCGCCCGGTACACCGTCGCCGGGCGGGTCTGCATGGACCAGTTCGTGATCGACGTCGGCGACGCCGAGGTCGCCGAGGGCGACGAGGTCGTGCTGTTCGGGCCCGGTGACGGCGGCGAACCGACCGCCGACGACTGGGCGCAGGCCGCCGGCACCATCAACTACGAGATCGTGACCCGTTTCGGCAGCACCCGGGTGCCGCGGGTCTACCGCGGTGATGCCGCGTGAACCAGCACCCGGCCGGACACGGCAGGCACAGCGACGGGGTGAGCTCGTGAGCGACACGGTGACCGAGGAGAAGGCCGTCTCCAAGGACAAACCCGCGGCCGGTACGCGCCGCCGGGCCGGGCTGATCGGCGCGGTCATCGGCGTCGCGGCGGCCGGTGTCGCCGCGGGCGTCGCGGTCGAGCGCCTGGTCGTCAAGCGCACCCGCCGCCAGGACACCGACCCGTTCGCCGACGAGCCCTTCGGCCGACTGCCCTACGACGAGACGCTGACCGTCACCACCGACGACGGCGTACAGCTGCACGTGGAGATCGTCGAACCGGTCGACGGGATCGCCGTCGAGTTCGGCAAGCCCGGCAAGGCCGAGCCGACCATCATCTTCGTCCACGGATTCTGCCTCGACCAGGGCACCTACCACTTCCAGCGCAAAGCCCTGGACGCCCTCGGCGAGCACCGGATGGTCTTCTACGACCAGCCCGGCCACGGCCTGTCCAGCGCGCTGACCGAGGGCGAGTACGAACTGCCGGCGCTCGGCGAGGCCCTCTACGACGTCATCAAGGCCACCACCCCGGTCGGCCCGATCGTGCTGGTCGGCCACTCGATGGGCGGCATGGCCATCATGGCCTGCGCCGAGCAGCACCCCGAAATGTTCGCCGACCGCGTCGCCGGGGCCGTGCTCATCTCCACGTCCGGCGGCCAGCTCGACGGCGTCAGCTACGGCAACCTGCCCGACATCCTCAACCGCACCAGCGGCCCGCTGCTCGCCCTGCTCACCGGCGCGGCCCGGTTCACCGGCCCGATGATCGACAAGGCCCGGCAGGCCAGCACCGACCTCGCCTGGCTGCTCACCCGGCGGTACGGCTTCGGCGGCGACAAGCCCAGCGCCGCCCTCGTGTCGTACGTGGAGCAGATGAACTCGCGCACCACCACCGAGACCGTCGCCCGCTACCTGCGCACCATCAACAGCCACGCCCGCTACCCGGCCCTGCGCGCCCTGAACCAGGTGCCCGTCATGGTCGTCGTCGGCGACGCCGACCTGATCACCCCGGTGGCCCACTCCGAGGAGATCTGCCGGCTGCTGCCGCACGCCAAACTGGTGCTCATCCCCGACAGCGGACACGTGGTGATGCTGGAGCACGCCGACGAGGTCAACCAGGCCCTCGTCACCTTCCTGGACGAGCTGGAGCTGCTGTGATCCTCACGACCGTCGACGACACCCGCGACTTCGGTGTGCGCCTGGCCGCCGTGCTGCGCGCCGGTGACCTGCTCGTGCTGTCCGGCCCGCTCGGCGCGGGCAAGACCGCGCTGGCCCAGGGCATCGGGCGCGGGCTGCGGGTCCTCGGCGACGTCACCTCCCCGACGTTCGTCATCGCCCGGGTACACCGCCCGAACGCGGCGGCGGGCGGCACGGTCGCGATGGTGCACGTCGACGCGTACCGGCTCGGCAACGTCAGCGACCCCCGCGCGCAGGTCGACGACCTCGACCTGGACGCCTCGGTCGAGGACTCGGTGACCCTGGTCGAGTGGGGCGAGGGCATGGTCGAGCAGCTCGCCGACGCCTACCTCGAAGTCCGCATCGACCGCCGCGACGACGACTCCCGCACCATCGACCTCATCCCCCACCACGGCGACTGGCCCACCCGCATCACGAACCTCACCGAAGCCCCCGCCGACCACGCCTGAACAACGCCCCTGCGATCGGTCAGGTGGGCCGGACAGGGGCGGTGCCGGTGGGGGTGCGGGTCAGGGAGGCGATGGCGGGGCGGAGCGCTGCGGCGACGTCGACGGCGGTGACCGGGCCGGAGGTGGCGGCGATGCGGCCGGCGAGGCCGTGGATGTAGGCCGCGACGACGGCGGCGCGGATCGCGGGGAGACCGGCCGCGAGCAGGGAGCCGAGCAGGCCGGACAGGACGTCGCCGGTGCCGCCGGTGGCCAGGGCGGGGGTGCCGGTCGGGTTGACCCAGGCCTCGCCGGAGGGTCCGGCCACGACGGTGCGGTCGCCCTTGAGCAGCACCACCGAGCGGGTCCACGAGGCCAGCTTCTGGGCGGCGGCGACCCGGTCCGCGCCGGGGTCCGCACCGGCGAGGCGGGCGTACTCCCGGTCGTGCGGGGTGAGCACCGTCGGCGCGTCCCGGCTGCGCAGTTCGCTGGACATGGAGCCGTCGACGAGCAGCGTGATGGCGTCGGCGTCGAGCAGGGCGGGCACCGGGGCGGCGAGCACACCGCGTACCTCGGCGGCGGCCCGATCGTCGGTGCCCAGGCCGCTGCCGCAGACCCAGGCCTGGACGCGGCCGGCCTCGGCCATCCGGGGTGCGGCGATGACGCTGGGGTGCGCGGGCACCACGATCTCGTGCGCCGACCCGGCGTAGCGGACCAGCCCGGCGGGTCCGGCGAGCGCACCGGACAGCGACAGCAGCGCGGCGCCGGGGTAGCCCGCCGAGCCGGTCGCGACACCGACGACGCCGCGGGTGTACTTGTCCGAGACCGGGCCCGGGTGCGGCCACCAGGCGGCGATGTCGGCGGTGTCGGCCACCCGCAGCGCGGGGTCGCCGACCAGGTGCGGGACGATGCCGATGTCGACGAGTTCGACCTGCCCGGCGAGCACGGCGGCCGGGCCGACCACGTGCGCGGGTTTGAGGCAGCCGAACGCGACGGTGACGTCGGCGTGGATCGCGGTGCCGGGCACGTCGCCGGTGTCGACGCCGACCCCGGACGGCACGTCGACGGCGATCACGACCGGGCGCGGGGTGCGTTCGGCGAGCTGCTCGGCCAGCGTGAGGGCGGTGCCGCGCAACGCGCCGGTGGCGCCGATGCCGAGCAGCCCGTCGACGACCAGGTCGATGCGTTTCGGCCAGTCGGCCAGCACCCGGCCGCCCGCGCCGCGCAGTGCGGCCAGCCCTTCCGCGTGGGCCCGGTCGGGATCGCCGAGCAGTGCGCCGACCTGGACTCCCTGCCGCGCCAGCATCGCTCCGGCGAACAGCGCGTCGCCGCCGTTGTCGCCGGGGCCGACCAGGAGCACCACGCGGGAGGCGTACACCCCGCCCTGCCCACGCAGGGTGACCGCGCAGCGGCGGGCGAGCCCCGCGGCCGCGCGCTGCATCAGCGTGCCCGCGGGCAACGTCGCCATCAGCGCGGACTCGGCGGACCGCACCTGTGCCACCCGGTAGACCGACCTCATACGGGGACTCCGTTCCGCTCGTCTGCGCCTGAGTGTCGCCTGCCGGGCCCGTACAGCGGAGGCGGTTTCACAGGCCCGCCTCGGCGATGACCACGGCCGAGGCGATGCCGCCGTCGTGGGACAGGGACAGATGCCAGCGCTGCACGCCGCGTTCAGCGGCGACCGCGGCGACGGTGCCGGTCACCGTCAGCCAGGGACGGCCCGCGTCGTCGACGACGATCTCGCAGTCGTGCCACTGCATCCCGGCCGGTGCGCCGAGCGCCTTGGCCACGGCCTCCTTGGCCGCGAACCGGGCGGCCAGCGACTCCGGCGAGCGCGGGTGGCCGGTGCGGGTGGTGCGCTCGGCCTCGGTGAACAGCCGCTCGGCGAGGTGCGGGGTGCGCCGCAGCGCCTGGGCGAAGCGGTCGACCAGGACGACGTCGTTGCCCACCGAGACAATCACGTGTTGACCTTAAGGTCTCAGGTGTGGATCTGGTACTTCGCTCCGGGAACGTGTACGGGTCGCCGGGCGCGACCGCCGTGGCGGTGGACCGTGGCGTGATCGTCGCGGTCGGCTCCGACGACGCGGTGAACGGACTGGTCACCGGGCGCACCGAGGTGGTCGATCTGGCCGGTCGGCTGCTGCTGCCCGGCTTCCAGGACGCGCACGTGCACCCGGTCTTCGCCGGGCTGAACCTGCTGCGCTGCGAGCTGACCGAGCAGCACGACCCGGCCGGATACCTGGGCGAGGTGGCGCGGTATGCCCACGCGCATCCCGAGCTGGCCTGGGTGATGGGCGCGGGCTGGTCGTACGACGCGTTCGGCGGTGACCAGCCCGACCGGGCCATGCTCGACCGGGTCGTCACCGACCGGCCCGTCTACCTCGCGGTACGCGATGCGCACAGTGCCTGGTGCAACTCCCGTGCGCTGGCGCTGGCCGGGATCGACCGGCACACGCCCGATCCCGAGGGCGGCCGGATCGAGCGCGACACCGGCGGCGAGCCGACCGGCGTACTGCACGAGAGCGCGATGGAACTGGTCAGCGAGGTCGCCCCGCGACCGGACGCGGCCGAGATCCGGCGCGCCCTGCTGCTGGCCCAGTCGCGGCTGCACGCGCTGGGTGTGACCGCCTGGCAGGACGCGATCCTCGGCGACTACGGCGGCTGGCCGGACGCGTTCGAGGCATACCTGGCGGCCGACGCGGCGGGGCTGCTCACCGCGCGGGTACGCGGCGCGCTGTGGTGGGAGCCGTCGCGCGGCCTCGACCAGCTCGACGAGCTGCGGGCGCGCCGGGAGCGGGCGCGGACCGCGGGCGGGCCCAACTTCCGCGCCGAGACCGCGAAGATCATGCAGGACGGGGTGGCGGAGAACTTCACCGCCGCGATGATCGAGCCGTACCTCGACGGCTGCGGCTGCGCCACCGACCGCCGGGGCATCTCGCGCGTCGACCCGGCGCACCTCGCCGAGGTGGTGTCGGCGCTGGACACGGCCGGTTTCCAGGTCCACTTCCACGCCATCGGCGACCGCGCCACTCGCGAGGTGCTCGACGCGGTGCGGCCGGTGGCCGGGTCGCGGCTGCGCCACCACGTCGCCCACGTGCAGGTGGTGCACCCCGCCGACGTGCCACGGTTCGCCCAGCTCGGGCTGACCGTCACCATGCAGGCGCTGTGGGCCGCGCACGAACCGGCGATGGACGAGCTGACCATCCCGTTCCTCGGGGCGGAGCGCGCGAGCTGGCAGTACCCCTTCGGCGCGGTCCGGGCTCATGGGGGCAGGCTGGCCGCGGGCAGCGACTGGCCGGTGTCCGACCCCGATCCGATGCGCGCGATCCACGTGGCGGTGAACCGGGTCGGCTACCGGTTCGACGAGCCGCCGCTCGGCCCCGACCAGGCGATCGACCTGGACACGGCGCTGGCGGCCTACACGGCCGGGTCGGCGTACGTGAACCACTGCGACGACGCCGGGCGGATCGCGCCGGGCCTGCGCGCGGACCTGTGCGTGCTCGACCGGGACCCGTTCGCGGGTCCGCCGGACGAGATCGGGGCCGCGCGCGCCGAGCTGACCTGGGTGGCCGGGCGGCTGGTGCACGGCGGCTGACCACCGTTGTCCACAGGGCTTCTACCAGCGCCGGAACCTGTGGACAAGGGCTGTGGACAACCTGTGGGCAACCGGCCGCCGAGTTATCCACAGGGCTGGCCGGGGCCGGGGTGGGGCCGGAAACATCTGCGGCATGGATGCCGAGAACCTTTCCGGAGCCGTGCCCGAGCCGTTGCGCGTCGAGCCGGACGAGCTGATCAGACTGGGCGGCGGGCTGGCCCGGCTGGCCGAGGCGGTCGCGGGCGAGGTGCCCAGCGCCGTCAACCTCACCCGCGGCCCGTCCGGCTGGGCCGTGACCGGGGCCCAGCTTCGCCTGGCGCACGAGGTGGGCGCATACCTGGCCGCCTTCTCCGACGACCTGGCCTCGTTCGGGGAACGGCTGTGCGTCGCCGGGCTGAGTTATGCCGACCGCGACTCGGGTCTGGCTCGTGCGATCACGGCGGCGGGGGTGCGGCGGTGACCGTCTCGTACGCGATGCTGCTGGCCGCCGATCCCGCCCGCTGGGCCGACAGCGCCGCCGCCTGGCGACGGCTGAGCCGGGAGCTCGACGACCACCACGACGACCTGGCGCGCCAGCTCGCCCGGCAGCAGCAGGCCTGGCACGGCGGTGTCGCCGCGAGCGCGGCCCGCGAGGCCGGAATGGCCCTGGCCCGGCGGCTCGCGACCGCACCTCCGGCACTGCTGGAGGCCGACCAGCTGCTGTGGCGGCACGCCGACCGGATCCGGCTGCTGCAGCGGCGGCTCGCTTTGGCCCTCGACGCGGTACGCGGCACCGCCGTGCAGGTGTCCCCGGACGGCCAGGTCAGTGTGCTGCTGCCGGACCCGCCCGGAGGCGGCCCGTCGCGGACGTCCGGCGGCCAGCGCGCCGTTCCCCTCGGACCGGCCGGGATCGATGGTCAGGGCGGATACGGCAGCCGGCTCGCCGCGTCGAGGGGTGGGGCGCAGGGAGGCGTGCCGTTCGGTCCGGCTCCCGGGGCGTCCGAGGTGGCGCTGGCGGTGCGGGTCTCCGCCGAGATCGACGCCGTGTTGCGCGAGGCGCAGGCCAGCGACGAGGAGGTCTCCCGCCGTCTGCTCGCGCTGGCCAAGGCTGCCGCGCAGGCGTGGTCGGGCACCGCGGTGACGCTGCCCAAGGCGGGCACGCCCGCGGACGTGGCCCGCTGGTGGGCCGGGCTGACCGCGTCCGAGCGCGCCTGGCTGGTGGCCAACGAGCCGAAGGAGCTGGGCAGGCTCGACGGGCTGCCGGCGGCGGTGCGCGACCGCGCCAACCGGGAACTGCTCGACCGGGAGCTGGACCGGCTGCGCGAGGCCGCTGCCGCGCATCCGCCGGAGCCGGGCGCGCGGCAGCGGCTGACCGCGCTGACCGGGCTGGCCGAGCGGCTCGACCACGGCCCGGTGCGGGCCTACCTGCTGCGGCTGGACCCGAGCGGTGACGGACGGGTCGTGGTGGCCTTCGGTGACCCCGACACCAGCGACAACGTCGCCACGTACGTGCCGGGGGTGGGCACGTCGCTGGACCGGTTCGCCGGTGAGGTCGACCGGGCGGCAGCCGTGCAGGCGCGGGCCGCGGCCACGGCTCCGGGCGAGACGACGGCGACGGTGATGTGGCTCGGTTACGACCCGCCCGACGGCATCGACGCGGCGAGTCAACGCGCCGCGCTGGACGCCCGCGCCGACCTGGGCGCGTTCCAGTCCGGGCTGGTCGCCGCGCACGAGGGCGATCGGGCGCACCTGAGCCTGATCGGCCACTCCTACGGCAGCCTCGCGGTCGGGGTCGCCGAGCGGGACGGTGGCGTGATCGCGGACGAGATCGTCGCCCTGGGCAGCCCCGGCATGGGCGTGGCCAGCGCGGCCGAGCTGGGGCGGCCCGGACACGTGTGGGCGTCCACCGCCGACAACGACATCGTGCTGTTCGCGTCCTCGAAGGGCGAGCTGGCGCTGGACGCCCTCGGCGGGCCCGCGTACGTGTTCGCCGGTGCGGCCACCGACGCCGTGCTGCGCGGCAACGCCGATCTGTGGCACGGCGTCGACCCATCCTCGGAGCAGTTCGGCGCGCGGGTCTTCACCGCGACCCCGGGCACCGATCCGCTCGACGCGCACGGCGTCTACTTCGCCGAGCGCAACCCGGCCCTGCAGAGCCTCGCCGAGATCGTGACCGGCGAAACCGGCCCGTGACCAGCGGCCGGGGACCGACCCCGGCGGGTGACCAGCGACGGGGACACGAACCGGCCCCGGCGGGCTGCCGTGACAGGCAGGCCGCCGGGGCCGGGCGGATCGTGCGCGTTACTCGACGGTGACCGACTTGGCCAGGTTGCGGGGCTGGTCGACGTCGTGTCCACGGGCGTCGGCGATCGCCGCGGCGAGCACCTGCAGCGGCACGGTGGTCACGAACGGGGCCAGCAGCGTCGGCGTACGCGGCACCCGCACGAGCACGTCGGCGTACGGGATGACCGCGTCGTCGCCCTCCTCGGCGATGACGATGGTGTGCGCGCCACGGGCCCGCACCTCCTGGATGTTGCTCACGATCTTGTCGTGCAGCAGGCCGCGCCCGGCCGGGGACGGCACGATGCAGATCACGGGCGTGCCGTGGCCGACGGGGTTGCCCGCCTCGTCGTCGGAGGGACCACCGATCAAAGCGATCGGGCCGTGCTTGAGTTCACCGGCGGCGAAGCCCTCGGCGTGCATGTACGCCAGCTCCTTGAGCTTGAGCGCGCCTTCCAGGGCCACCGGGTAGCCGACGTGGCGGCCGATGAACAGCACCGTGGACGCCTTGTTGTCGGCCAGTTCGCGGCCCAGCTCACGGACGGCGTCCATGCCCGCCAGCACCTTCTCGATCTTCGCGGGCATCTCCTGCAGCTGCGCGACGACCGCGGCGACCTCGTCGGCGTACTTCACACCGCGCACCTGGGCCAGGTGCAGGCCGACCAGGAAGCAGGCGGCGAGCTGGGTCAGGAACGCCTTGGTGGAGGCGACGGCGATCTCGGGGCCGCCGTGGGTGTAGAGCACGGCGTCGGACTCGCGCGGGATGGTCGAGCCGTTGGTGTTGCAGATGGCCAGCACGCGGGCCTTCTGCTCCTTGGCGTGCCGCAGCGCCATCAGGGTGTCCATGGTCTCGCCGGACTGCGAGATGACCACGACCAGCGTGGACCGGTCGAGGACCGGGTCGCGGTAGCGGAACTCGCTGGCCAGCTCGACCTCGCACGGAATCCGCGTCCAGTGCTCGATGGCGTACTTGGCGACCAGGCCCGCGTGGTAGGAGGTGCCGCAGGAGACGATGAAGACCTTGTCGACGTCGCGCAGGTCCTGGTCGGTCAGGCGGACCTCGTCGAGCATGATCTCGCCGGTCTCGCCGATGCGCCCGCGCAGGGTGTCGGCCACGGCCTGCGGCTGCTCGGCGATCTCCTTGAGCATGAACCAGGCGTGCCCGTCCTTCTCGGCAGCGCGCGCGTCCCAGTCCACGTGGTAGTCGAGGCCCTCGGCGGGGTTGCCCGCGAAGTCGGTGATCTCGATGGTGTCGGCGGTGATCAGCACGATCTGGTCCTGACCCAGCTCGACCGCCTCGCGCGTGTGCTCGATGAACGCGCTGACGTCGCTGGCCAGGAAGTTCTCGCCGTTGCCGCGGCCGACCACGAGCGGGGAGTTACGCCGCGCGCCGACCACCGCACCGGGCGCCTGGGCGTCGACGGCCAGCAGGGTGAACGCGCCCTCCAGGCGGCCGCAGACCCGGCGCATCGCGTCGGCGAGCGCGTGCGGGCTGCCGTCGATCCCGGCGAGCTCGGCGGCCAGCAGGTGCGCGACGCACTCGGTGTCGGTGTCGCTGGCGAACTCGATGCCTTCTGCCTGCAACTCGGCCCGCAGCTTGGCGAAGTTCTCGATAATGCCGTTGTGGATGACCGCGATGCGGCCGTCGGCCGACAGGTGCGGGTGGGCGTTGCGATCGGTGGGACCGCCGTGGGTGGCCCAGCGGGTGTGACCGATGCCCGTGGTTCCCGCGCGCAGGTCCGCCTCGGCGGCCTCGGCCAGCATCTTCTCCAGATTCGACAGCTTGCCGGCCTTCTTGGCCAGCAGCAGCCGGCTGTTCGCCAGCACGGCGACGCCGGCGGAGTCGTAACCCCGGTATTCCAGTCGCCGGAGCCCGTCCAACACCACTCCGAGCGCCTGCTGGCCGCCCACGTATCCCACGATCCCGCACATGCCCGTTACCTTAGCGGAGTTTCGCTCATCTTGCATGTTCGGAACCTGGTCAATCACGCACACGATTTGCTTGCAAGGCCGACGGACCTCGGCCTGCCCGATTAGTGACGGATTGCTGCCACCGCCTGCCGCCGGTGAGCGCGGGGGGCCTACCATCCGCGGGTGAGCGAGCGGAGCGGGTGCCCGTCGGCCCGACGCGCCGCCACCCCGCCGACGATCCGCAGCCAGGAGAAGAACGCATGAGCTACCCCCCTCCGTACGACCCGAACCAGGCACAGCCGCCCGCGTACGACCCGAACCAGCCGCCCCCGCCCGCATGGCAGCCGAACCAGCCGCCGGCCTACGGCACGCCCGCCTACGGCACCCCGGCCTACGGCACGCCGGTCCAGCCGCCGAAGAAGAGCAAGACCGGCCTGATCGTGGGCATCATCCTCGGCGTCGTGCTGCTGCTGTGCGTGGTCTGCGGCGGCGGCGCCTACTACCTGTTCTACAAGGCCGGCGAGGCGATCGACGAGCTGCCGGACATGATCCCCAGCGTCGGGGTGGCGACCGGCGACGCCACCGGCTCGCACTCGGTGCGCTACGCGGTCGAGGGCACCGGTCAGGCGCTGATCACGTACTCGCAGGGGCCGGGCAACACGCAGAGCGAGACCGTCACCCTGCCGTGGACCAAGAACTTCACGCTGGACTCGGACTCGTTCGGCCTGTCGATCATCGCGTTCCGCTCGCCGGGCAGCGACGCGAACCTGACCGGATGCTCCATCTCCGTCGACGGCACCGAGCGCCAGAAGCGTGACGGCACGGGCACGTCGGCGACCTGCATCAGCGTGTTCGTGGCCGGCTGACACCAGGCATACGCATCAGGGCGTCCCCGCTACTGCGGAGACGCCCTGATTCATGTTCTGCGGGCTTCACACCGCCGGGCTGGCCGCCCGTACGTCGGCGGCGATGTCCTCGGCGATCTTCTGGGCGATGTCCTCGCCGGACGCCTCGACCATCACCCGGACCAGCTGCTCGGTGCCCGACGGGCGCAGCAGCACCCGGCCGGTCCCGCTGAGCTGGGCCTCGGCCGCGGCCACCGCGGCGAGGATCTCCGGAGCGCGGGCGACGGCCTTGTCGGCCACCCGTACGTTGATCAGCACCTGCGGCAGCCGGTTCACCACGGAGGCCAGCTCGGCCAGGGACTTGCCGGTCTGCGCGACCCGGGCCAGCAGCCGCAGGCCGGTCAGCACGCCGTCGCCCGTGGTCGCGTGCTCGGTGAACACGACGTGGCCGCTCTGCTCGCCGCCCAGGCTGAACCCGCCCGCGCGCAGCTCCTCCAGCACGTACCGGTCACCGACCTTGGCCTCGACCAGGGTGATGCCCGCCTCGCGCATGGCGATGCGCAGTCCGAGGTTGCTCATGACCGTCGCGACCAGGGTGTCGTTCACCAGCGCGCCCGCGTCGCGCATGGCCAGCGCGAGGATCGCCATGATCTGGTCGCCGTCGACCTCGGTGCCGGACGCGTCGACCGCCAGGCACCGGTCGGCGTCGCCGTCGACAGCGATGCCCAGGTGCGCGCCGTGCTCGACCACGGCGGCCTTCAGCGGCTCCAGGTGGGTCGCGCCGCACTCGTCGTTGATGTTGAGCCCGTCGGGCTCGGCGTTGATGGCGACGACCTCGGCCCCCGCCCCCCGGAACGCGTCGGGGGCCACGTCGCTGGCGGCGCCGTGGGCGCAGTCGACCACGACCTTGATCCCGGCGAGCGGGTGACCGGTCGCCTCGACCAGGTGCGTGGTGTAGTGCTCGGCACCGTCGAGCAGGTCGTGGACCCGTCCGACCAGCGCGCCGGTGGGACGCGTCCAGGTCGCGCCGAGCGCCGCCTCGATCGCGTCCTCCTGTTCGTCGGTGAGCTTGTGCCCACCGGCGGCGAAGAACTTGATGCCGTTGTCCGGCATCGGGTTGTGACTGGCGGAGATCATCACGCCGAAGTCGGCCCGCACCTCGGCGGTCAGGTAGGCCACACCGGGCGTCGGCAGCACGCCGACCCGCACCACGTTGGCTCCCGCGCTGGCCAGGCCCGCCACCACGGCGGCCTCCAGCATCTCGCCGCTGGCGCGGGGATCACGGCCGACCACGACCAGGGGCTGCTGCTCCCGAGCGGGGTCGGGCAGCGTGTGCGCCGCGGCCACTGCCAGGGACAGGGCGAGCTCGGGGCTGAGATCTGCGTTGGCCAGGCCGCGTACGCCGTCGGTGCCGAAAAGGCGTGCCATCCGGTGGCCCTTTCTGTGGGGTGCGAAAGGAGGGGTTCAAGCCGACCCGGCCCGCGGGTGGGGGCCAAAGTCGAAAGGCCGGGCACGCCATCCCGCCGTGAAGCAGGAGCGTGCCCGGCCGATCAGTAGACAGCGATCAACGCTTGGAGTACTGCGGAGCCTTACGGGCCTTCTTGAGACCGTACTTCTTGCTCTCGGTGACGCGGGCGTCACGAGTGAGGAAGCCGGCCTTCTTCAGCGCCGGGCGGTCGTCGATGTCGAGCTCGCACAGCGCCCGCGCGATGGCCAGACGGAGCGCGCCGGCCTGGCCGCTGATGCCACCGCCGTGCAGGTTGGCGATGATGTCGAGGCCCTCGGTCTTCTCCGCGATGACCAGCGGGTCCCGGACCGACTGCTGCGCGACCTTGCTGGGGAAGTACTTCTCCAGGTCCTGGCCGTTGCAGGTGATCTTGCCGGTGCCCGGGATCAGGCGGACCCGGACGATGGCCTGCTTGCGGCGGCCAACGGTCTGGATCGGGCGGTCGCCCTTGAACTTCGGGGTGGCCGGCTTGACGGCGACGGCGGTGGCGACCGAGGCCTCAGCCTCAGCCTCGACCACGGCCTGGGTCGGCACGGAAGTGTCGTCGGTCATGGTGATTCCTTCGTCCGCGCTCACTGCGCGATCTGCTTGATCTCGAACGGCACCGGCTGCTGGGCCGCGTGCGGGTGCTCCGCGCCAGCGTAGACCTTCAGCTTGGACATGATCTGACGGCCCAACCGGTTGTGGGGGATCATTCCCTTGACGGCCAGCTCGATCGCCTTCTCGGGGCGCTTGGTGAGCAGCTCGTCGTAACCGATCTGCTTCAGACCACCCGGGTAACCGGAGTGCCGGTAAGCAATCTTGGTCGCGCGCTTGTTACCCGTCAGGGCAACCTTGCCGGCGTTGATGATGACCACAAAGTCGCCGGTGTCGACGTGCGGCGCGAAAGTCGGCTTGTGCTTGCCGCGCAGAAGGTTGGCGGTGTGGGTGGCGAGCCGGCCCAGCACGACGTCAGAAGCGTCGATAACGTGCCACTGACGCTCGATCTCACCCGGCTTCGGGCTGTACGTACGCACAGGTCTACCTTGTCTCGTCGTAGGTCTGTGTGACCGCAGGCGAACCTGCCCACGATCAACGGATTCTGCGATGCCGGCCGGTCGCAAACGGACCGGCGCGCGAACGACAAGCCTACCTGAGCATCAGGACTACCGGCTCGACGCCACCTCTCGCACAACAGCCGCTAACGATACCCGGTGCCCTGCGGCGAGGTCAAAACGGCCTACCTGCCCTGTGGTATGCCGTTCGATGTCCGTTTTCACGGCTCCCGCTCACAGCGATCAAGGCCGCACGGTGCGGCGGGGTTCACATCCCGGGTAAGGGCGGCGGAACAACGCGGCAATCACACGTTCGTAATCTGTTGGCCATGACCGCCAACGCGCCTGCGCCGCCGGCAACGAAGCCCGCCGCGATCAGCACCTGGGACCCCGAGGACCCGCAGTTCTGGGCCTCCACCGGCCGCCGCGTCGCCCGGCGGAACCTGGTCTTCTCCATCTTCGCCGAGCACCTGGGCTTCTCGGTGTGGACGCTCTGGAGCGTCGTGGTGGTGGCGATGCCGGCCGCCGCCTTCCCGTTCACCGTGGACCAGAAGTTCTGGCTGGTCGCGCTGCCGAACCTGATCGGTGCGGTGATGCGCATCCCGTACACCTTCGCGGTGACCCGCTTCGGCGGCCGCACCTGGACCATGATCAGCGCACTGCTGCTGCTGATCCCGATCACCGGCATGGTGTTCGCGGTCACGGCCAAACCGCCGTACTGGGCGGTGCTGCTCGTCGCGGCGACCGCGGGCCTGGGCGGCGGCAACTTCGCGTCCTCGATGACGAACATCTCCTTCTTCTACCCGGAGAAGGAGAAGGGCACCGCGCTCGGCCTGAACGCCGCGGGCGGCAACCTCGGCATCAGCGTGATGCAGCTGGTGGTGCCGATCGCGCTGTCCTTCGGGCTGGTGTACGGCGGGCTGATATGGCTGCCACTGGTGCTGGCCGCCGCGCTCTGCGCCCGCCTGTTCATGAACAACCTGGAGGTGGCGAAGTCGCCGCTGAGGGCACAGTTCGCCACGGTCAAGCGGGCGCACACCTGGATCATGTCGTTCCTCTACATCGGCACCTTCGGCTCGTTCCTGGGCTACTCCGCCGCCTTCCCGCTGGTGCTCAAGCTGCAGTTCCCGCAGGCCCCGACCGCGCACCTGGGCGCGGCGACGATCACCCTGGCCTTCACCGGGCCGCTGGTCGGCTCGCTGGCCCGCCCGTTCGGCGGCTGGCTGTCGGACCGGATCGGCGGGGCCCGGGTCACCGCGGCCAGCTTCATGATCATGGGCGTCGGCTCGTACGGCGTGATCGTTGCGGTCCAGGCCGGGAGCATGGCCGGCTTCCTGTGCGCATTCCTGGTGCTGTTCACCGCGGCCGGGGCGGGCAACGGGTCGACGTACCGCATGATTCCGGCGATCTTCGCTGCCACCTCGCCGGACCTGGCTACCGCCAAGCGGGAGTCGGCGGCCACGCTGGGCATCGCCGGTGCGGTCGGCGCGCTGGGCGGCTTCTACCTCCCCCGCGCCATCAGCGACTCCATCAACGCGACCGGCGGCATCGGCACCGCCTTCGGCTGGTTCGCCGTGATGTACGCCACCTGCCTCGCCGTCACCTGGTGGTGCTACCTCCGCCGCCGCGTCCTCGCCACCCACTCCCCCAGCCTCGCCCACGCCGGCGTCTAGCCCTCCCCGCCCTCTCCTGTCGCAACTCTTAAAGAGTTGGCGCAGGGTGGGCGAGGCCGGCGCAGGGCGGGCCGGCGCAGGGCGGGCCGGCGCGGGGCGGGCCGGGGTCGGCGCGGGGTGGGCCCGGTCGGCGCGCGGTGGGTGGAGGGCGGCGCGGGGCGGGTGGGGTTGGCGCAGGTCAGGGGGTGGGAGTGTCGGGTAGGACACAGTGGCGGCGCTTGCGAAATAGTTGAAGTTTCACCAAAGTTGGTGACAGGTGGCTGACACTGGCCAGACCGACTTCGGAGGAAACACAAAATGTCGCTCGTTCTCGACAACCACGCGCAGGAGCTGCTGTTCCGTAGCGCCCGCACCGCCAACACGTTCACCGACGAGCCGGTGACCGACGAGCAGGTGCGCGCGATCTACGAGCTGGTCAAGTACGCGCCGACCTCGCTCAACATGCAGCCGCTGCGGGTCGTGCTGGTGCGCTCCGAGCAGGCCCGCGAGCGCCTGGTCGAGCAGATGGCCGACGGCAACAAGGCGAAGACCGGCAAGGCTCCGCTGGTGGCGATCCTCGCCGCGGACACGAACTTCCACGACCGGCTGCCCGACCTGTTCCCGCACGCCCCCGGCATCCGCGACTGGTTCACCGGCGACGACGCCGCCCGCGCCAACACGGCGTCGTTCAACGCCGCGCTGCAGGTGGGCTACTTCATCCTCGGCGTGCGCGCGGCCGGGCTCGCTGCCGGCCCGATGACCGGGTTCGACGCGACCGGCATCGAGAAGGAGTTCTTCACCGACGGGCAGCACCGGGTGCTGGCCGTGGTGAACATCGGCAAGCCGGGCGAGGGCGCCTGGTTCGACCGCAACCCCCGGCTCGACTACGACGATGTCGTAAAGACGGCCTGACCAAGACTATGAGGGGTGGGGACAGCTGTCCCCACCCCTCTAGGGTGTGATTCATGGCGACCACCGCAACCCAGACGACGGCCGTCCCCTGGCTGACCGAGCCGGAGCAGGCGGCATGGCGCAGTTTCATCACCACGGCCAAGCTGGTGCTGGCCGAACTCGAACGGGGAATGACCCAGCACGACCTCTCCGGCACGGACTACGGCGTGCTGGTGAGCCTGTCCGAGGCACCCGACCGGCGGATGCGCATGTCGGAGCTGGCTCAGACGATGCTGCTGGAGAAGAGCCGGCTGTCACACCAGATCACCCGGATGGAGCGGGCGGGGCTGGTGCGCCGGCAGAGCTGCCCGTCCGACCGGCGGGGGCAGTTCGCCGTGCTCACCGACGAGGGGTGGGAGACGATCCAGCGGGTCGCGCCGCACCACGTCGAGCTGGTGCGCGCGATCTTCATCGACCGGCTGACCCCGCAGCAGCAGGCACAGCTGACCGAGCTGTTCACCCCGCTGCACACCTCGATGCGGGCGCAGTGCCCCAAGGAGGAGCCCGAATGCTAGAGGTCCTGGATGATGCGCAAGGCCCGGCCGACCTTGCGCATCGTGTCGGTGTCGACGACGTCCACCATGTCGGTGAACCACTTCTTCATGGGTGACGACACCCGGTCGGGCATGATGATCAGCTCGCCCATCGGCACCGCCAGCGGCGAGTCGCGGAGCTCGTCCTCCTCGACGACCTCCGCGACGATGACGATCGGCACATCCGTGCTGTTGTACACATCCGAGCTGATGACCAGGCCGAGCCTTTCCCGGGCCCCGTCGATACGCCAGATCTCGCCTCTACGCAGCACGCCGCCCCCGTCCTGACAGTTCCAGGCGTACCAATTCGACTTCGCGCTCATCGTCCAGCGCGTTCTTCTCCAGCCGGTCGACGCCGGCCCGGCGCACCACGTCGGCGTGCGCCGTGAACAGCTCCCGGAGGGCCTTCTCCCGCGCGGCCTGGTCCATCCAGGCCGACAGCGACAGCCCGTCGCGCTCGGCGTACCGGCGCGCTTCCTCAATCGTCTCGTCCGTGAAGGACAGCGTCACTTTGGCAGTCATGCCGATTAGATTACGCCCGGTGTGACCACGAGTCATCCCGTTCTTCATGCCAGTTGCGTGAGTGAAGATTGCCCGTTCTGAACCCTTTTACGCACTGTGACGTCATCGTAACCGTAAGCGCCCGGATGGGATAATCAACCATTCGGACGATCATCGCCGTCACTGGACGGCTGACCCCGTAAAACGCCTCCCCCGGCAGACCCTTCGGCGCGCAGAACGTCACCAACAGCGCTTTCGTGCTGAACGTGCGCTGCTCTTAGCAGGTTGGAAACATGGGGGACGTCCCAGCGAAACTCCCAGCCTGCACGATTTCTCCTATGACCCCCTCGGCCCCAGCCGCCACTCGCGTCACCGGATCACCGGTGCGCGGGTCCGCGCGTACGGCCGCGGGGACTGAGCCACCGCCAGGGACAGGGACGGATCTGGCGGTGATGGCCGAACCGGCCTCCCGGTTCGGCCGAACCGGAGACGGTCGCTCCGTCGCCGGTGGCGAGCGGTCAGGCGGTTCTCCCGCCGGCCCGCGCGCCGTCTTCGAGGAGCCGCGGCGTGCCACCGCCGGTGGGGTGGCCGAGCACGCAGGCGTCACGTGGGAGCGGGTGGACGCCGAGAACGGCGTGCTCCGGCCGTACCCCCGGTGGACCGGGCAGGCCCGCCGCGGCTCTTCGAAGCACACCCTCCTGGCGCCGTGACCGGCCCCGGGCACGGCCCGGCCGGCTCCCGCTCATTCGACGACGTCGTCGCCCCTACGCGCCCCCATCGAGGTGAAGGCATGACGAAGAGACTTGTGGTCGCCGGATACGGCATGGTCGCGCAGCGCTTCCTGGAGGCGTTCGCGGAGCGGGAAGCCGACGGCTGGTCGGTGACCGTGCTGGCCGAGGAGGACCGGCCCGCCTACGACCGGGTGCGCCTGTCCGCGTGGTTCGACGACTACGACGCCGGGGCGCTGCACCTGGGCGGCGCGCCCGACGGGGTCGCGGTGCGGCTGAACGAGGCCGTCACCGGGATCGACCGGGACCGCAGGGTCGTGCACAGCGCGTCCGGCGAGACGCCGTACGACGCGCTGGTGCTGGCCACCGGCTCGCGGGCGTTCGTGCCGCCGATCGCGGGCGCTGACCTGCCCGGCGTGTTCGTCTACCGCACCCTCGACGACCTCGCGGCGCTCAAGGACTGGGCGACCGCGGGCGGGCGGCGGGTCGGCGCGGTGCTCGGCGGCGGGCTGCTCGGCCTGGAGGCCGCGAACGCTCTCAAGCTGCTCGGCATCACCACGCACGTCGTCGAGTTCGCGCCCCGGCTGATGCCGCTGCAGGTGGACGAGGGCGGCGGCGCGGTGCTCAAGCGGCACATCGAGGCGCTGGGCGTCACCGTGCACACCGGCCGCGGCTGCGCGGGCCTCACCGGTGACGCGGACGGCGTACAGCAGATGCTCTTCAACGACGGCGGCTCGCTCGACGTCGACGTGGTCGTCGTCGCGGCGGGCATCCGGCCCCGCGACGAACTGGCCGAGCCCGCCGGGCTGGTGCGCGGCCCGCGCGGCGGTTTCACGGTCGACGCCACGTGCGCGACCGCCGACCCGGCCGTATGGGCGATCGGCGAGTGCGCCGCGCTGTCGGTCGACTCCGGCGACGGCGTCTGCTACGGCCTGGTCGCGCCCGGCTACGCGATGGCCGAGGTGGTCGCGGACCGGCTGACCGGCGGCGAGGCGACGATGGCCCGCCCCGACACCTCCACCAAGCTCAAGCTGCTCGGCGTCGACGTGGCCAGCTTCGGTGCGCCGTTCGCCGACGGGCTCGACGTGGTCGTCACCGACCAGGTAACCGGCGTGTACGCCAAGCTGCTGCTCACCGACGATGCGAAGACCCTGCTCGGCGGCATCCTGGTCGGCGACGCGAGCGCGTACCCGACGCTGCGTGCCTCACTCGGCGGGCCGCTGCCCGCGCCGCCGCTGGCGCTGCTCGCCCCGGCCGGGGACGGGTCTCCGAAGGCAGAGCTGCCGGGCACCGCGCAGGTGTGCTCCTGCCATGCGGTGACCAAGGACCACGTCACCGACGCCATCGCGGGCGGCTGCACCGACGTGCCGGGCCTGAAGGTGTGCACCAAGGCGGGCACCGGCTGCGGTTCGTGCATCCCGCTGCTCAAGCAGTTGCTGGCCGCGGGCGGGGTGGTCCAGTCCAAGGCGCTGTGCGAGCACTTCACGTACTCGCGGCAGGAGCTGTTCGACGTCATCCGGGTGCGCAACATCCGCTCGTTCACGGAGCTGGTGAGCGCGCACGGCACCGGCCGGGGCTGCGACATCTGCAAGCCGACGGTCGCCTCGATCCTGGCCGCGGTCAACAACGGCTACATCCTCGACGGCGAGGAAGCCGCGCTGCAGGACACCAACGACCACTTCCTGGCCAACATCCAGCGCGACGGCACGTACTCGGTGGTGCCGCGCATCCCCGGTGGCGAGATCACCCCGGAGAAGCTGATCGTGATCGGCGAGGTCGCCCGGGACTTCGGGCTGTACACGAAGATCACGGGTGGGCAGCGCATCGACCTGTTCGGGGCGCGGGTGGAGCAGCTGCCGCAGATCTGGCACCGGCTCGTCGACGCGGGCTTCGAGTCCGGGCACGCGTACGGCAAAGCGCTGCGCACCGTGAAGAGCTGCGTCGGCGAGACCTGGTGCCGGTACGGCGTGCAGGACTCCGTCGGCCTGGCCATCGAGCTGGAGCTGCGCTACCGGGGCCTGCGCGCCCCGCACAAGCTCAAGTCGGCGGTCAGCGGCTGCGCCCGCGAGTGCGCCGAGGCACGCAGCAAGGACTTCGGCATCATCGCCACGGAGAGGGGCTGGAACCTCTACGTCGCCGGCAACGGCGGGTTCCGGCCCCGGCACGCGGACCTGTTCCTCACCGACGCCAGCACCGAGGAGCTGATCCGCACCATCGACCGTTTCCTCATGTACTACGTCCGCACCGCCGACCGGCTGCAGCGCACCGCTGCCTGGCTGGAGGCGATGGAGGGCGGCCTGGACCACCTGCGCGCCGTCATCGTCGACGACGCGCTGGGGCTCTGCGCGGAACTCGACGCGCAGATGGCCCGCCACGTCGGGTCGTACGCCGACGAGTGGCACGCCACGCTGCAGGACCCGGAGCGCCTGTCGCGCTTCGTCTCGTTCGTCAACGCACCGGGCACGCCCGACCCCGACATCAGCTTCGAGGTCGAGCGCGGGCAGAAGATCCCAGTCCGGGGTCCGGTGCCGGTAACCCTGGGAGGTGCCCGATGACCACGGCGACCATGACCGTCACCTGGACGGCGATCTGCTCGTACGCCCGGCTGGAGGCAGAGCGCGGCGTGGCCGCACTCGTCGACGGCGTCCAGCTCGCGGTCTTCCGTACCTTCTCCGGCGAGCTGTTCGCCATCGGCAACCGCGACCCGATCGCGGGTGCGCAGGTGATGTCGCGGGGCATCGTCGGCACCCGGGGCAGCGCGCCGACCGTGGCGTCCCCGCTGCACAAGCAGGTCTACGACCTGCGTACCGGCGAGTGCCTGGACGTGGCGGGGGTGGCCGTGCCGACGTACGCCATCCGGCGCATCGGCGACACGGTCGAAGTGGCTGTGGATAAACGATGACCGAGCGCAGCGAGGGCGGCGGCGAGCCCGGCCGTGACGGGCTCGCCGGGAAGGTCCGGTCATGACCGAACTCGCGGGTTTCACCGTCGGGGTCACCGCCGACCGGCGGCGCGACGAGCTCGCCGCGCTGCTGGAGCGGCGCGGCGCGCGGGTCGTCATCGCCCCCGCGCTGCGCATCGTGCCGCTGCACGACGACTCCCAGCTGCGTGAGGCGACCCGGCGCTGCCTGGACACGCCGCCGGACATCGTCGTCGCCAACACCGGCATCGGCATGCGCGGGTGGCTGGAGGCCGCCGAGGGCTGGGGCCTGGCCGACCCGCTGCGTACGGTGCT
Source organism: Catellatospora methionotrophica (assembly GCF_011297335.1). Taxonomy (GTDB): domain Bacteria; phylum Actinomycetota; class Actinomycetes; order Mycobacteriales; family Micromonosporaceae; genus Catellatospora; species Catellatospora methionotrophica. The sequence goes on from NZ_JAAOTJ010000008.1 coordinate 146,817, forward strand.
GGCCGAGGCGTACATCGTGGCCCGTGGCCCGAAGGCCCGTGGCGCGGTGCGCGCGGCGGGCCTGCACGACCAGTGGTCGCCGGACTCGGAGAGCTGCGACGAGTGCCTGGCGCACCTGCTCCGGCGGGGTGTCGGCGGGCAGACGGTCGCCGTGCAGCTGCACGGCGACCAGCAACCGGAGTTCTGCGCCGCGCTGCGGGCCGCCGGGGCCGAGGTCATCGAGGTGCCGGTCTACCGCTGGGCGCCGCCGCTGGACTCCGCTCCCCTGCACCGGCTCGTCGACCTCGTGTCGAACCGCCTCGTCGACGCCATCACCTTCACCTCGGCCCCGGCCGTCGGCGCGCTGCTGGCGGCCGCCGGGCCGGGTGGGGACGCGGTGCTGGAGGCGCTGCGCGGCGACGTGATCGCCGCCTGCGTCGGGCCGGTCACCGCCGCCCCGCTGATCCGGCACGGCATCCCGGTCATCGCCCCGGCGCGGGCCCGGCTCGGCGCCATGGTCCGCGCGATCGCCGACGAGCTACCCCGCCGGGCGGTGACCCTGCAGGTCGCCGAGCACCAGCTGACCCTGCGCGGCCACGCCGCGATGGTCGACGGTGAGCTGCGCCCGCTGGCCCCGGCCCCGATGGCGGTGCTGCGCGCGCTGGCCGCGATGCCGGGCAAGGTGCGCTCGCGTGCCTCGCTGCTGCCCGCGCTGCCGCGCGGGGCCGACGAGCACGCCGTCGAGATGGCCGTGGCCCGGCTGCGGGCCGGTCTGGGCGATCCCGCATTCGTCCAGACGGTGGTCAAACGAGGCTACCGGCTGCCGGTGGACTGAAACCGCCAACGGACGTATGGTCCCCGCGTGATGCGTTTCTGGGGACGGCTGCTGGCAGCGGCGTTCGGTATGGCGGCGCTGGTCGGGGCCGCCCAGTTCGGCGTCGTTTATGGACTCGATGTGCTGCGGCTGGACCGGGAGTTCGTCGCGGGCACCGACAACGACTGGAACCTGCAGCTCACCTGGGTGGTGTGGTTCACCATCGTCGCCGTCGCCGGTGGCGCCACCTTCGCCGCCGGGCTGGCCCTGCGCGACCGCCGCCGCATCGGCGCGGCGGTGCGCGTCGTGACCGCCCTGGCCGCGACGCTGGGGGCGGCCGCGGTCGCGTTCCCGCTGACCCTGCAGTCGGCGCAGTACGCCAGGCTCAGCGCGACCCTCGACCCGGAGCTGACCGCCGCCATCGCGGTGGCCGCCGGGGTGGTCGCGGGCCTGTTCGTCGCCCTGCTGGCGGTGGGCCGCAGCCCGCTGGCCGCCGACCTGTGGGTCTGCACCGGCCTGGTGTGGCTGCTGGCGATCGTGTCCTACCTGGACACCACCGGGTTCGGCCGCAATCGCGACGCGATGGGCGAGTACTACGACCCGATGCGGCTGGGCGTGCTCGACATCAGCGGGCTGCAGCCGATCCCCCGGGCCTCGTTCTCGATGCCGGTGATCGCGCTGCTGGTGGCGCTGGCCTGTGCCCTGGTCGCCCGGCACGCGGGGCGGTCGCGGCTGCTGATCGCGCTGTCCGGGGCGGTCGGCCCGCTGCCGGTCGCGATGGCGTACGTCATCGGCGGCCCCGGCCTCTCCCGCGCCCTCACCGACCAGGCCGACGCCTACCTCGGCGCGATGATCGCCGTAGTGGTCGGCCTGATCGCCTCGTCCATCGTCGCCCTGGCCCCCCGCCGCCCCGGCGTCCTCTAACCCCCACCCCCACCCCCACCGCAACTCTTAAAGAGTCGCGCCCAAGGGGTGCCCCGGTGACCGCGACTTTTTAAGAGTTGCGGGGACGGGGGTGGGGGTGGGCTGGGGGGATTGATGGGACGGTGGGTGAGTGGCGTGGGTTACGGTGCCGAAACACACGTGCTGGTAGCGTGGGGGGTGCCGGCACACCCGTGTGGGAGAGTCCGCGTAAAGCGGCGCCGAAGGGGCAATTCCTCCCCGGAACCTCTCAGGCACCCGGACCACTACGGGCATGGCGACTCTGGAGCGGCGCGTCCGCCCTGGCGAGGCCTATGGGCGTCGTCCGTGACAGAGGGGGAGGACTTCCATAGTCCTCGACCCCGGAGTCTCACAATGAGCGCCTTCGTAGACCGTCACATCGGTCCCGGTTCCGAGCAGACCGAGCGCATGCTCGACGCCATCGGCTACTCCTCGGTCGAGGAGCTGATGGACGCGGCCATCCCCGAGGTGATCCGCTGGCACGGCGCGCTGGACCTGCCCGCCGCCGCCACCGAGGCCGAGACCATCGCCGAGCTGCGCGCCTTCGCGGCTCGCAACACCGTGGCCACCTCCATGATCGGCCTGGGCTACTACGGCACGCACACCCCCGGCGTGATCAAGCGCAACGTGCTGGAGAGCCCGGCCTGGTACACGGCCTACACGCCGTACCAGCCGGAGATCAGCCAGGGCCGCCTGGAGGCCCTGCTCAACTTCCAGACCGTGGTCACCGACCTCACCGGCCTGGCCACCGCCAACGCCTCCATGCTCGACGAGGGCACCGCCGCCGCCGAGGCGATGACGCTGGCCCGCCGCTCGTCGAAGAGCAAGAGCAACGTGTTCGTCGTCGACGCGGACACGCTGCCGCAGACCATCGCCGTGATCGCCACCCGGGCGGAGCCGCTGGGCATCGAGGTGCGGGTGCTCGACCTGGACACCGAGGAGCTGCCCGAGCAGTTCTTCGGCCTGCAGCTGCAGTACCCGGGCGCGTCCGGCGCGCTGCGCGACCACGCCGCCCTGATCGAGACCGCGCACGCCCGCCAGGCCCTGGTCTCGGTGGCCGCCGACCTGCTGGCGCTGACGCTGGTCCGCGCGCCGGGCAGCATCGGCGCGGACATCGCCTGCGGCAGCGCCCAGCGCTTCGGCGTGCCGATGGGCTTCGGCGGCCCGCACGCCGGCTACCTGGCCGTACGCGCCGGACTGGAGCGCTCGCTGCCCGGCCGCCTGGTCGGGGTGTCCAAGGACGCCGACGGCACCCGCGCCTACCGGCTCGCCCTGCAGACCCGCGAGCAGCACATCCGCCGCGAGAAGGCGACCAGCAACATCTGCACCGCGCAGGTCCTGCTCGCCGTCATGGCCAGCATGTACGCCGTCTACCACGGCCCCGACGGGCTGCGGCAGATCGCCCGGCACGCCCACGACAGCGCCAATCGCCTCGCGGTCAGCCTGCTCACCGGCGGCGTCGAGGTCGCGCACACCGCGTTCTTCGACACCGTCACCGCGGTCGTGCCGGGCCGCGCGCGGGCCGTGGTCGACGCCGCCGAGCGCGAGGGCGTCAACCTGCGCCTGGTCGACGCCGACCGGGTCAGCGTCGCGTGCGACGAGACCACCACGGTCGCGCACCTGAGCGCGGTCTGCGCCGCGTTCGGGGTGGAGCTGGCCGAGCCGCGTGAGGCGAGCGCGATCCCGGCCGCGCTGGCCCGCGACACCGCGTTCCTGACCCACGAGGTGTTCTCCAGCCACCACAGCGAGACGGCCATGCTGCGCTACCTGCGCCGCCTGTCGGACCTCGACTACGCGCTGGACCGGGGCATGATCCCGCTGGGCTCGTGCACCATGAAGCTCAACGCCACCACCGAGATGGAGGCGGTCACCTGGCCCGAGTTCGGGCAGCTGCACCCCTTCGCCCCGGAGCACCAGACGGCCGGCTACCGCGACATGATCGCGCAGCTGGAGGCCTGGCTGGCCGAGCTCACCGGCTACGACGCGGTCAGCGTGCAGCCGAACGCCGGTTCGCAGGGCGAGCTGGCCGGGCTGCTGGCGATCCGGGCCTTCCACCGGGCCAACGGCGAGGCCCACCGCGACGTGTGCCTGATCCCGTCCAGCGCGCACGGCACCAACGCGGCCAGCGCCGTCATGGCCGGGATGCGCGTGGTCGTGGTGGCCTGCGACGACTCCGGCAACGTGGACCTGGTCGACCTGGACCGGGCGATCGAGAAGCACCGCGACGCGCTCGCCGCGATCATGGTGACCTACCCGTCGACCCACGGCGTGTACGAGACCGGCATCGCCTCGCTGTGCGCCAAGGTGCACGAGGCGGGCGGCCAGGTGTACGTCGACGGCGCGAACCTCAACGCGCTGGTCGGCTTCGCCAAGCCGGGCAAGTTCGGCGCGGACGTGTCGCACCTGAACCTGCACAAGACGTTCTGCATCCCGCACGGCGGCGGCGGCCCCGGCGTCGGCCCGGTGGCGGTGCGCTCGCACCTGGCCCCGTTCCTGCCGGGCACCGCCGACGTGTCGGCGATCAGCGCGGCCCCGCACGGCAGCGCCGGCATCCTGCCCATCCCGTGGGCGTACCTGCGTTTGATGGGCCCGGACGGTCTGGCGGCCGCGACCGGCACCGCGGTGCTGGCGGCCAACTACGTCGCGGCCCGGCTGCGTGCGCACTACCCGGTGCTGTACAGCGGCAACAAGGGCCTGGTCGCCCACGAGTGCATCCTCGACCTGCGGCCGATCACCAAGGCCACCGGCGTGACCGTGGACGACGTGGCCAAGCGGCTGATCGACTACGGCTTCCACGCTCCGACGATGTCGTTCCCGGTCGCCGGCACCCTGATGGTGGAGCCGACCGAGAGCGAGGACCTGGGCGAGCTCGACCGGTTCGTGACCGCGATGATCGCGATTCGCCGGGAGATCGACAAGGTGGGCGCGGGTGAGTGGCCGGCCGATGACAACCCGCTGGTCAACGCGCCGCACACGGCGTCGATGGTGACCGGGGACTCCTGGGAGCACGCCTACCCGCGGTCGGTTGCCGCGTATCCGGGGCTGGGGAGCGCGACCGAGCGCGCTGGAAAGTACTGGCCGCCGGTCCGGCGCATCGACGGCGCGTTCGGAGACCGGAACCTGGTCTGCTCGTGCCCGCCGCCGGAGGCGTTCGCCTGAGGTCTGCTGCCGCCGGCCCGGGGAGGCGTCCTACGACGCGGACTTCGGGCCGGCTCGGCGGGTGTGACAATGAGATCGATCTTCGGGGCGCTGCGTCGCGCCCCTGGGGTGAAGGCCTCTGGTGGGTCAGGCCATGGCGTGCACCGCGGGACCGCGGTGCGGGGCGATGCTCGACCCGTCGGGGAGCAGTTCGCCGGTGTCCTCGAAGACGATGACGCCGTTGCAGAGCAGGCTCCAGCCCTGCTCAGGGAAGGATGCGACGACCTTGGCGGCGTCGTGGTCGATCGCGTCGGCTGAGGGGCAGACCGGTTGGTGCTGGCACAACATCGGGGTTCTCCGCGATTCGGTTAGGGGTGGTGGCGTTGGAAGCTCGATCTGAGACCGTCCGTCGCCGGTGTGCTGTCGATCACAACAGTGACGCACGCTACCAAGCCGAACGAGCCTTTTACGAGCAGGTAACGCTGGGCCTTTCTAGATATCAACCTTTCGGACGAGCGGAATGAAGCCAGTTAGCCTAGCCCCTACCCACGGGATGGCCAGGGATATTCCTGGCATACCGGAGACATGTCGTGACCAGGCGTGGGAACGCTCCCGGCTGGAGTGGCGTGTGGGCGACCCGGGCGATCCGGCCACGCTGATCGAGAACTTCCTGGCCCGGCACGGTCTGCCGGTCGCCGACCTCTCCGGGCCGTCCCTGGCGGGGCTGGCCCACGAGGTCTGCGGGGCGGCGCTGTTCGTCTCCGCCGCGGGCGGCGCCGCCATGATCGACGGCTGCCCCGGGGCGCCCAGCCCCGCGCCGGCCGTGCCTGACGTGGTCGTCGTGGTATACGAACACACGGCAACCGTACGCCCCCAGGGGCCGTTGGGTGGCGTGCTCGCCCGAACGGCCGGCGCGTGGCGGCTCGGCCCGTGGCGGCCCTCCTGGACCCCTTCGCGCCATGCCGAGGCGGTGCAGTCGGTCCGTGAGGCCATCGCCCGCGGCGACGTTTACCAGGTCAACATGGTCGGCCACGTCGCTGCGGCGTACCACGGCGACCCGCTGCCCGCCCTGCGCCGGGTGGCCCGGCTGCCCGGCGCCCGCTACGCCGGGATCCTGCGCGGCGACGGCTGGGCCATCGGCTGCGCCTCCCCGGAGACCCTGCTGGAGGTGCGCGGCGGCCACGCGGCGACCCGTCCCATCAAAGGCACCGCCCCCGCCACCGCCGTGGGCCGTGAAGACCTGCTCGCCTCGCCCAAGGAGCGCGCCGAGCACATCATGATCGTCGACCTGCAGCGCAACGACCTGTCCCACGTCGCGGTCACCGGCACGGTGCGGGTGCCCGAGCTGTTCGCCGTACGCCGCTGGGCCGACCTGTGGCAGGCCGAGTCGGAGGTGACCGCCCGCCTGCGCCCCGGCACCGGCCTGGCCGAACTGCTCCGCGCGATCTGCCCCGGCGGCTCGGTCACCGGCGCACCCAAGTACGCCGCCCTGCGCGAGATCGCCGCCCTCGAACCCGTCGGCCGCGGCGCGAGCATGGGCGCACTGGGCTGGATCGGCCCCGACGGCATCGACCTCGGCCTGACCATCCGCACCGTCGTCGCCGACGGCCACGACGTACACGTCTGGGCGGGCGGCGGCATCACCATCGACTCCGACCCCGCTGCCGAGGTGGCCGAAGCCGCCGCCAAAGCCGCCCCCGTCCGCGCCGCCCTCCACGGCCTCATCTGACCGCCCGCCCCGCCCGCACCACCGCTTCTCATAGACGCTGGCCTATTACATCGACTCAGGCGAGATCAAACTCGATGTAATAGGCCAGCGTCTATTCAAAAAAGGGGCCGGGACGGCCACCGGCTCACTGGAAGTCGAAGATGGCAGCCCGCAGAACGTTGCCGATGTCGTACGACCGCTCGGAGCTGTACGTGCTCACACCCGTAGCCGCCGAGATCTTGGCCAGGGCGCCGCTGTTGGACGGCTTGCCCAGCGCGATCGTGACGACCTTGACCGGCCGCTGGCTGTCCGCACCCTTGATCTTCTCGACGAGCTGGTCGAGCTTGAGGCCCTGCAGCTGGTCGTCGTCGGCGCCGTCGGACAGCAGCACGATCATGTTCGTCGCACCGGCCACGTAGTTCTTCTGCATGGTCTGGTACGCCGCCCACACCGTGTCGTACATACCGGTGTTGCCGCCCGGCTCCAGGCCCTTGAGCTTGGACGTGAGCTGGTCACGCCGCGGCTTGCCGGAGACCTCGTCGGTGAGCTTGCCCAGCGGGACGACCTCGCGGTACGCCTTGTTGCCGGACTGCTTGGAGGAGAAGCTCCACAGGCCGACCTGCGCGTCGTCGCCGAACATGTTGATGGCTTCCTGCGCGCCCGCCTTGGTGAGGTCGAGCTTGGTCTGGCCGCCGGTGCCCCGCACCACGCCGCCCATGGAGCCCGACACGTCGAGCACCAGCAGCATGTTGGTGGGGCGGGCCAGGGCCGTCCACGTCTCCGTCGTCTTCGTGATCGACTCGGTGAGCAGCACCCCGCCGGGCAGCGCGGTGAGCTTGCTGACCACGCCGTTGGCGGGGGACAGCTGCGGGCCGGGCTGGCGGTTGGAGTCGCGGTAGCCCAGCTTCTGCACCTCGCTGCGGGCGGCGTCGCCGCGCAGGTAGCCCAGGAACGCCTCGGCCGCGGCGGTGCGCTGCGGGTTGGTCCAGCCGGCGTTCTTGAGCACCAGGTACGGGTTGTCGGCCTCGGTGGTGGCGTTCTGCGGGTAGACGGCGACCAGGGGCAGCTCGGGGTGGTCGGCGTTGTGCTTGACCACGTCCTGCTCCAGCGCCGGGAAGGCGTTGACCGTCTTGCCGCCGCCGCTGACGAAGTCGGCGAACAGCTCCTCGGTGGTGTTGCGGTACAGCGCCATGCGCTGTTCGAGGGCGAAGACGCGGCCGAGTTCGGTCGCGTCGACCTCGGTGTTGTCGTCGGCGTCGATGATCGCCGACAGGGACAGCAGACCGGCGGTGGAGGTCTCCGGGTTGCTCATGCCGACCTTGACCGTGGGGTCCTGGGCCAGCTTGTCGAGCAGGTCCTTCCAGTCCAGCTTCGCGTCGGGCCAGCCGAGCTTCTCGGCGGCGGCCTTCGGCATGGCGATGACGACGGGCGTACGCGCCACGCTGGGCAGCAGGTCGGGCAGGATCCGGTCGGCGGTCTCGCTGGTGGCGGCGGCGGCCTTGACCCAGGCGCTGGACGGCGGGACCCACACGTCGGGGGCGGGGCCGGAGACGGCCGTGTCCCACTCGTGGGCCAGCGCGCGTACGGTCGCCGCGGTGTCCTGCTCGCCGATCAGCACCGAGGCGCAGACGCCGTCGACGGACGGGTTGGTCTCGGCCCACTTGCCGGCCAGCGAGCGCAGCAGGCTCGCGGTGCCCGGCGCGGCCACCACGGTGGCCTGGGTGGTGCCGCTGCACGCGTCCTTGATGACGTACACGTAGCCGATGGTCGCGCCGGAGCCGATCAGCACCAGCGCCGTCGGGATGACGATCCACGGTGCGATGCTGCGGCGACGGCCACCACCGCGCCGGTGCGATCGGACCGTGGAGTTACGGCCGTTCGGCATCGGGGCCTCCGCTTTCGAGGGGTGTCGAGGGGGTGAAAGGGGGGTGTTACGCACCACATCTCGTGGTGGGACCGGCACAGTCTAGGACGTTGTCAAGCCAGGTCGAACAGGGCGGACCATCTCGTGATCATCCGATTCGCTGGGTAGAGCAGGAGATCACGCTGCGCGTTCAGAGCACGAGGAAGTCCGGTTCCGGGTGGCGCAGGAAGGTGTGGTGGGAGATGTCCCAGCCGTACGCCCCCGTACGCCCGAACACCAGCACGTCGCCGACCCGCAGCCGGTCCACGCGCTGCCCCCGGCAGAGCACGTCGCGCGGCGTGCACAGCTCGCCGACCGCGTCCACGGCCACCCCGGCGACCTCGGGCCGGGGCCACGGGTGATCCCACCGGTCCACCGGCAGCACCGTGAACGGGTGGTCGTATCCCCACGCCGCGGGCAGCCGGAAGTGGTGCGTGCCGCCGCGCAGCACCGCGAACCAGCGCCCGTGCGTGCGCTTGAGGTCCAGCACCTCGGCGGCGTACCAGCCCGTGTCGGCGGCCAGCCACCGGCCGGGCTCGACGACCAGCTCGACCCCGTCCGGCACGCGCGCCCGCAGCTCGTCCAGCGCGAACACCGCGTCCCCGGCGTAGTCCACGCCGAACCCGCCGCCCGCGTTGACGGTGCGCAGCGGCACGCCGAGCCGCCGCGACGTGTCCGCCGACCAGCGCAGGGCCTCGGCGAGGAAGGCCGAGTGCGCGGCCGCGTCCAGGTTGTTGGAGACCGCGTGCAGGTGCCACCCGGCCAGGTCCAGCCCCGGCAGCGACCGGGCCAGCGCCACCGCCTCGGGCAGCTGCGCCTCGTCGACGCCGAACGGGGTGGCGGTGCCGGTCATCGCATGGGTGCCGGGCAGCCCGGCGTCGGCCCGGTTGACCCGCAGCGTGATCGTCACGGTCGCGCCCGCGCGCTCGGCGGCCAGGCTGAGCCGCCGCAGTTCGAGGGTGCTCTCCACGTTGACGGTCGCACCCAGCCGCACCGCGTACGCCAGCTCCGCCTCGGTCTTGGCCGGGCCGCCGAACACGATCCGCCGCGCCCCGGCGGCCTCGGCCAGGGCCAGCTCACCGCCCGAGGCGACCTCCAGGCCGTCGCATGCCTGCGCCGCCGCGCCGACGATCGCCGGATGCCCGTTGGCCTTCACCGCGTAGCAGATCGCCGCCCCCGGCAGCGCCCGCCGCAGCTCGGCGACCCGCGCGGCCAGCACGCCAGGGTCGTACACGTAGGCGCACACCGGCCCGTCGAGTCCCCGCAGGGCCGTCGCGACCCGATCAGGGATGTGCTGCTCAGAGGCCATAAAGCGGATTCTGCACCGGGACGTAGAGGTCGCCCGCACCGGCCAGGCGCATCCGGGTCAGCGCCTTGTGGGGCACCGTCGCGGCCGTATAGAAGGCGTGGTCGGGGTGGCCGCGCAGGCTCCCGTCGACGAACTCCCGCACGATCCGCCACGCGGCGTCGGCGGGCAGGCTGTGCGAGTGGCCCAGCCGCAGCACCAGCTCGCCCAGGTGCGCCTGGAACGCGGTGTACGCCACCTTCGACAGCAGCACCGCCTCGTCCTCGGTGCCGATCACCGAACCGGGCCACAGCTGCAGCCTCGCGCCGGACGCCGCCAGGCGGGGATGGTGTACGCGCAGGCCCGCCAGGTCCCGCAGGGCCAGCCGGTGCGGCACCCCGTCGACGAAGGTCGGCACGCAGTTCTGCAGGTGCGCCTCCAGCCCGATGCCGTGCCGGGCGGCCAGCGCCAGCACCGGCGGGAGCAGCAGCGCGGCGTACTCCCGCAGGAAACCCGCCGCCGCCGTGCGCGGCACGGTCAGGGCGCGGGCCGACGCGTAGCGGTCCACCAGCCCGGCCAGCAGCGTACGGCCGCTGACCGGGTCGGTCGCGGCCAGCGAGCTCGCCGGGACCGGGTGCTCGCCGGGGGCCAGCCGCCCGCCGAGCCCGTCGCGCACGATGGTGCTGAGCTGGCGGCCGTCCTCCAGCAGCCCGGCGACGCCCGCCGGTTCGGCCATCAGCAGCACCCGGTCACCGCCCGGCACCAGCTCCAGCAGCGACGACAGCACCTCGCTGAGCGCCGGCCCGTTGCGGGTCGACGCGATGGAGATGCTGCGCCGCGTCGAGGTGACCTGGATGTCCAGCGACAGCTTCAGGTACGTCGAGCCCTGCGGCAGCACGGTCCGCAGCGCGGCGGTCGGCCGGGCCGGGAGCACGTCGTCGAGGACGCGCAGCGTGCCGTCGGCGAACAGCTCCGGGTGCCGCCGGGTCAGGTGCCGCAGCTGCCAGATGTGCACCGGCAGCAGCCGCCGCCCGCCGGGGGCCGTGACACCCAGCCGCTGCGACAGGTCGTCGCCCAGCGCCAGCTCCGGCAGCACGGACACGAAGCCGATCGCGGTCGACTCGCTCTCCAGGTCGTGCGCGATCAGGTCGCCGGTGTGCCAGCCGAGCCGCGTACGCCCGCAGGGGTGCAGGTTGTGCCCCTCGACCGCGAGCTGCTCCAGCCGCGCGGTGCGCTCGTCGGGGGCGGTGCGGTCGAGCAGCGCGAGCAGGTCGGGTGCTGCGGCGACCGCGGCGGCGGCACGGTGCCCGGGATCGATGACGGCCCGCCGGGCGTACGCCAGAGCCAGGCCGTTGACCGCGCTGTCCAGCTCGGCCCGCAGCCCCTCGTGCGTCACCAGGCTGGTCGGGTCCACGTCGACCGGCGGCAGCAGCACCCGGTCGAAGCCGTGTAGCTCGCCCCGGAAGCGGGTCCGGGCGTCGTCGATGTCCTCGCGCCACAGCGCCTCGGCCAGCCGGGTCGCGACGGTGACCCGGGCCCGTGGCAGCGCGTCGAAGTAGCCGTCGAGCAGCTGCGGGGCCAGGTCCGCCAGCTCGGCGGCGATCGGGTCGGTGAGCGGGCGCATCACGCGGCCAGCGGGTTGGGCAGCTGCGCCCAGACGTCGTCGAGCGGGTCGTCGGCCAGCCGCATCGCGGTCGTCGCCTTCAGCGGCAGCGGATCGCCGAGCACCGACCGCGCATCGGCGGCGGCCGACGGCGGCAGACCGTCGTACGCCTGCTCGACCCGGTCCCGGACCAGCCGCCACAGCTGCTGCGGCTCGATGCCGTACTCGCGCGACAGCACCGCGATCGGCTCGCCGAGCGCCACGGCCAGGCCCGAGCCCAGCGCCTTCGCACGCAACTGTGCCGGGTCGTCGCTGGCCAGGTCACCGTGCAGGGCCGGGGCGTCGACGCCGTGGCGGCGCAGCCGCTCCGGGCTGAGCCGCACCCCGCCGACATCGCGGTAGTGCAACCCGGTCGGCCGCCCGTGGGTGAGCGTGACCAGCAGGTTCTGCCCGTGCGCCTCCAGCGCCACGCCCCGGTGCAGCAGCGTCAGCAGCACCGGCACGATCAGCGCGGCGAGGTCGGCCAGGAACCCGGCGGGGTGGCCGCCGTAGCCGAGCAGCACCGCCTCGCGGATCAGCGGCCTGCCGTCCGCCGGGGACGGCGCGGCCAGCGCCGCGACCGGCACGATCACCTCGTTCGGGCCGGGTTTGGGAGACCGCCGGACGACCACGGCCAGGCTGCGCAGCGGCGTCCCGTCGGTGTCCAGCACCGCACCGGCGGCCAGTTCCGGCCACACCCGCAGGCCCAGGTCGGCGGCGACGACGGCCAGCAGCTTCGACACGACCGGCCCGTTGCGCACCGCGGCAGGGGACACGATGCGCACCGCGCTGGTCATCTGCACGCCGACCGCGGTCTTGTAGTGCCGCGTCGGGTCGGCGACCGCGGCCAGGGTGCGCAGCGACATCAGCGGCATGGTCGCGATCCGTGCGCCGTCGGGCTTGAGGAAGGGGTACGCCGAGAGCACGTGCTCGCGCTGCCACGGGTGTACGGGCAGCCGCGGCGCGAGCCCCGCGCCGGTGGTCAGCCAGCGCTTGGCCGGAACGGTGAACACCTCCAGCTCCACCGTGGGCCGGTGCTCGGGCGCGAACCGCAGCACCTCGGCCTGCGACATGCCGATCCTGGTACGGCAGCACGGGTGCAGCGGGTGGCCGTCCACCACGGACTGCTCCAGCCGCGCCAGCCCGTCGGCGCGCCCGGCCAGCACGGTCAGCGTCGGCTCGCCGCCGGGCCGGTACGGCTGGTTGGCCCGCGCCAGGGCCAGCCCCGCGACACTGTCGGCGACCTCGGCGGTCAGCCGCGCGGAGTCGCCGGGCAGGTCCAGCGCGCGCAGCAGCTCCACCGGGTCGTCGAACGCGCCCACGTCGGTGACGATGCGCAGGCCCTCGGGCGGCACGGCGAACAGCTCCGCCAGCGCGGCCGAACCGATCACGCGGCGGCCACCGGCCAGGGTGACCCGGACGTCACCGCCGTACACCTGCCGGTCGACGACACCCGGCAGCGGCTCGCGGACCAGCGCGCCCCACAGCCGGGCGAGGATCGCGGCGCGGGCCCCGGGCAGTGTCCCGCTCACGCTCGGCACGCTGTTGATGGTCACTCCCTCGTCCGACGGCTCGGCAGAGATCCAGTGTGGACCACCCCACCCACCGCCTGCCACTGCCCATCTCACCCTAGCGTCCTAGGACTCGCCAGCGACGGTGGCACCCGCCACCCTTGCCGACAGGGGTGAACCCTCAGCGTCGGCCGGAGCGCTGGGCGCCGAGGCCGGCGGCTATGACGAAGGCGACTCCGGCGACCTGGAGCGGGTGCGGGGTCTGGTGGAGGACGGTCGCGCCGACGGCCAGGGCGAAAGCGGGTTCGAGGCACATCAGGGTGCCGAAGGCGGCGACGGTGAGGCGGCGCAGCGCCAGCAGTTCCAGGGCGAACGGGAGTACCGGGAGCAGCATCGCCAGCCAGGCGGCCTGGGCGACGATGCCCCAGGTCAGGTTCGGCACGGCCTGGGGTGCGCCGATCAGGGCGGCGGCGACGGCGGAGACGGGCATCGCGATGGCCAGCCCTTTGACGCCGCTGAAGCTGTCGCCGACCCGCTGGGTGAGCAGGATGTACCCGGCCCAGCCCGCGGCGGCGACCAGCGCCAGCACGACACCGGTGAGGTCGATGTCACCGCGCCACGGCCGGGTCAGCGCGAGCACCCCGGCCAGGGCGAGGGCGGGCCAGAGCAGGCCCCAGCGGCCGGTACGGCGCAGCACGGCCAGCGACAGCGGGCCCAGGAACTCCAGGGCGACGGCGGTGGCCAGCGGGATACGGGCGATGGACTCGAAGAAGGCGATGCTCATCGCGGCGCTGACGACGCCGAGCCCGACCGCGCCGAGCAGGTCGTGCCGGGACTGGGCGCGCAGCCAGCGCGGTGACGGTCGGGCGATGAGCACGAAGGCCAGCGCCGCCCAGCAGCCGCGCAGCCACGCGGTGCCCGCCGGGCCGATGTCGTCGAACAGCCGGGTGGAGGCGGCTGCGCCGACCTGCACGGAGAGCATCGAGCCCATGATCAGCCCGATCGCGGGTGCGGTGCTCTGGCGGCGGGAGGTGCTGGTGGCGATGTCGACTGCGGTCACCACTCCATGTCACCGGATGAAGATCACCCCGTCCACCACGGGTCTGCGGACTGACCGTCCGCGGATCGCGGATGATGGGAGGCGTGGACACCAGGCTGCTGCGCGTACTCGTCGAGCTGTCCGACCGGGGCACGCTGCGCGCGGTCGCCGAGGCCACCGGGTACGGCACGTCTGCCGTCTCGCAGCAGCTGGCGACGCTGACCCGGGAGGTCGGCGCGCCGCTGGTCGAGCGCACGGGGCGGACGGTTCGGCTGACTCCGGCAGGGCGGCGGCTGGTGACGCACGCGCGGCCGATCCTGGCGGCGGTCGACGCGGCCCGTGCGGCGCTGGCCGGGGGCGGGGAGCCGGGCGGGGCGGTGCACGTGGCGGCGTACGCGTCGGTGCTGTCGGGGGATCTAATCCCGGTGGTGCGGCAGCTGGCGGTGTCGCATCCGGGGCTGCAGCTGCTGCTGCAGGAGCAGGAGCCGCCGGAGGTGCTGCGCCTGCTGGAGGAGGACCGGGTCGACCTGGGGTTCGTGTACGACTACGACCTGGTGCCGCGCGGCTGGGACGGCTACGCGGTGCGGCAGCTGTGCGAGACGCCGATGGTGCTGGCGGTGCCGTCGGGGCGGACGCTACTGGACGTGGTCGACGAGCCGGGGCGGTTGCACGCGCTGGCGGGGCAGTCGTGGGTGGTCAACTCGCGCGGGCCCGCCGATGACGAGCTGGCGGTGCGGGTGTGCGCGCTGGCGGCGTACCAGCCGATGATCGAACATCGGGCGGACAGCATGGATCTGGTGCTGGACCTGGTGTCGGCGGATCTGGGGGTGGCACTGGTGCCCGGTCACCTGCCCGCGCATCCGGGGGTGCGGTTCGTGCCGATGCCGGGGGTGCCGGTGCGGCGGCGCATGTTCTCGATCACCAGGCCGGGCCGGGAGCACTGGCCCGCGGTGAGCCTGGTCATCGAGCGGGTCGCCGCGCACGCGCTGGCGGAGCGGTGGCGCTCAGGCCAGCCACTGGTCGTAGGACAGCCGGGCGATCAGGGCCAGCACGACCACGAGTAGCACGATCCGGACGAAGCCGGAGCCGCGCTTGATGGCCATCCGTGCGCCGATCTGCGCGCCGATGATGTTGCACACGGCCATGGCCGCGCCGAGCTGCCACCACACGTGCCCGCCCCAGGCGAACACGACGAGCGCACCCAGGTTGGTGCCCGCGTTGACGATCTTCGCCATGGCGGAGCCGTGCAGGAAGTCCGCGCCGATGACGGTGGTGAAGGTGAGCACCAGGAAGGTGCCGGTGCCGGGGCCGATCATGCCGTCGTACAGGGCGATGAGGCCGCCCGCGAGCGCGACGGCGAGCGCGGCCCGTTCGCGGGTGCGGCGCTCGGGGTGGGCGTAGATGCCGGTGTTCGGGCGGAACGTGATGAACAGCGCGACGGCGACCAGGATGCCCAGCACCACCGGCCGGTAGACGTCCTTGTTCGGGGTCAGCGCGATGGCCAGCCACGCGCCGATGCCGGAGACGACCACGGCGATGGCCCCGGCGGGACCGGCCACCCGCCAGTCGATGCGGGTACGCCGGGCGAACGTGATCGCGGCGCTGGTGGTCCCGGCGATGGCGGTCATCTTGTTGGTGCCCAGGGCGGTCGCCAGCGGCACCTGCGGCAGGCCGATGAGCAACGCCGGGAGCAGGAGCAGGCCACCTCCGCCGACGACGGCGTCCACCCACCCGGCGGCGGTGGCGGCGGTCAGCAGCAGGCTGAGGCTACCGGCGTCCACGGGCCGGCACGGGGGTGCTGTAGATCATGATTGGCGGCGCTTGGTGGCGAGCCACATCCCGATCGCCCCGATGGCGATGAAGAGCAGCATGAAGCAGACGAGGGCCTTGAACACCCGGCAACCATAGCGACTGCGTCGCCGGTGATCGAGCGGGCGGTCTCACCGAAGTCCGCCTAGGCGGCACCGGGCTGGCGTAGGTTGGTTCGTGGTCGACCCCCGGACCGTCAACCGGAATGGGAGGAGTCGACCATGTCGGGTCGCAGCAGGTTCCTGGGCGTACTCGCCCTGTCCGCCGCCACGGCGCTCGCGGTCGTGGCCACACCGGCCGTAGCGGCGCAGAAACAGACAAAACCCACGATCGTACTGGTACACGGCGCGTTCGCTGACTCGTCGAGCTGGAACGGCGTCATCCCGATGCTGCAGGCGCAGGGCTATCCGGTGGTGGCCGTGCCGAACGAACTGCGCAGCGTGAAGGGCGACGCGGCCGAGGTCGCCGCCGCGCTCAAGAGCATCACCGGTCCGATCGTGCTGGTCGGGCACTCCTACGGCGGCAGCGTGATCTCGAACGCGGCCGAGGGCAACCCGAACGTCAAGGCGCTGGTGTACGTCTCGGCGTTCGCGCCGGAGGCCGGCGAGTCGGCGGCGGCGCTGTCGGCGAAGTTCCCCGGCAGCACGCTCGGGCCCGCGCTGGCCAAGCCGGTGGCGCTGCCGGGCGGCGGCAACGACCTGTTCATCGACCAGGCCAAGTTCCATGACCAGTTCGCCGCCGACGTGCCCGCCGCGCAGGCGGCGCTGATGGCGGTGGGCCAGCGCCCGATCACCGAGGCGGCGCTGAACGACCCGTCGGCGAACGCCGCCTGGAAGAACATCCCGTCCTGGTTCATCTACGGGACCGCCGACAAGAACATCCCGCCGCAGGCGCACGCCTTCATGGCGCAGCGAGCCGGATCCAAGGAGACCGTCGCCGTCGACGGCGCCTCCCACGTCGTGATGATCTCCCACCCCGACCAGGTCGCCAAAATCATCCAAAACGCCGCCGCCACCGCAACGCAATAACCCACCACCCACCCGCCCACCCCACGCGGCAGCCACCGAGCCGCCGCGCGGCAGCCCCACCCGGCCGCCGCGCGGCAGCCCCACCCTGGCGCAACTCTTAAAAAGTCGCGGCCTCCGGCAGTGCCGGAGGCCGCGACTTTTTAAGAGTTGCGGGAAGAGGGCAGGCCGGTGGGGGTGGGGGGGGGTTAGCAGAGGCAGCCGGGGAGCCAGGTTAGGGGTTGGGTGGGGGTGCCGTTTTGGCGGACCTCGAAGTGGAGGTGGTAGCCGGTGGAGGCGCCGGTGGTGCCGACCTTGCCGATGAGCTGGCCGCCGCGGATCTTGTCGCCGACCTTGACCAGGATCTTGGACTGGTGGGCGTAGCAGGTCGAGATGGTCTTGCCGTTGGACTTGCCGTGGGTGAGGCAGGTGTAGTTGCCGTAGCCGCCGAGCCAGCCCGCGCTGCTGACCGTGCCGCCCGCCGCCGCGAAGATGGGCTGGCCGCCGCCCGCGGCGATGTCGACCCCGGCGTGCAGCTGCCAGACGCCGTAGTACGGGTCGTAGCGGTTGCCGAAGTCGCTGGACTTCCAGCCCTTCGTCGGCATGAGGAACTTCGCCCCGGGCCGCAGGATCGGCACGAGCTTGCCGTACTGGCCCTCCCAGGTACGCAGCTCGTCGGCGATGCGCTCGCTCTGCTCCTTGACCTCCTCGTAGTGCCGCTGCACCTCGGCCTTCTCGGCCTTGGCCGCCTCCACCGCCTTCTCCTGGCGGCCGGCCAGCGCGTCGAGGTCGCGGCGGGCCTGCTCGGCGTCCTGGCGTGCCTTCTCGGCCGACAGCTGGGCCGCGCGGGCGATGCGGGCGGCGTCGGCGGCCTCACGGCGCTTGAGCTCGGCCTCGCTGGTGATCTGCTTGGCGGACCGGCGGGCGGCGACGAAGCCGTCGATCGCGTCGCGCCGGATGCGGGCGATCTGGTCGATGTAGTTGCCGCGGTCCAGGAACTCCTGCGGCCGGGTCGCGGCCATGAGCACGTTGAACTCGGTGAGGTTGGAGCCGTGCAGGGTGGCCACGGCGAACCGGGCGAACCGGTCCCGGCCTTCCTGCACCTGCCGGACCGAGGCCTGGTACGACTGGTCGGTCACGGCCCAGGCGGCGGTGGCCTGGTCGGCGCGCCGCTGGGCGGTGGCCGCCTTGGTCTCGGCCACCACGGCGGCGGCCCGGGTCTTGGCGATCCGCTCCTGGGCCGCGGGCATAGCCGCATTGGCCTCGGCGAGCTCGTTCGCGGCGGTGCGCGCCTTGGCGGACAGCGCCTCCAGCAGCGCGCCGGTCCTGGCCAGTTCGGCGTCGGCGCGCTTCTTGTCCTGCTTGAGATCGTCATCGGGGGCGGCGTGTGCCGGGATGCCTACCGCGACCGCGGTCAGCAGGGCGAACACCACCTGTACGAGTCGCCAGCGCACGGGACCTCCTCGCCTGTCCCGGTCACCCTACTGCCGACATATGCCCTATAACCTGGCAAAACCGACATTCAACAGGAGTGGCGTAGAAAAGGTGACGGCCCGCCCCCGGCGGGGACGGGCCGTCGTCGTGCGATGCCGCGACTAGACGCGGATGTAGAAGCGCAGGGTGACCCAGGCGGTGACGGCGCTGACCACCGCGCCGATGCCGGCCAGGATCGGCAGCATCAGGTTGATGTTGCCCCAGCTCACCGGCAACAGAAGGTCGGTCAGCGCGGCCAGTTTGCCGTCGATCAGCACGATCTTGCCGACGACGAGCATCACCCAGGCCAGGATGGAGCCCAGCACCGCGGCGAAGACCGCCTCCAGCACGAAGGGCGCCTGGATGAACCAGTTCGACGCCCCGACCAGCTTCATGACCGCGACCTCGCGGCGCTTGCTGTACGCGGCGACCTGGATGGTGTTGGCGACCAGCAGCAGCGCGGCGATACCCATGGCACCGGCGACGACCAGGGAGAGGTTCTGGATGGAGCCGAGGATGTCGAAGATCTTCTGGAGCAGCTTCTGCTGGTCCACGACCGTGTCCACACCCGGCAGACCGGCGTAGGCGGCGTTGATCTTGTCGAACTCCTGCGGGTTCTCCAGCGCGACCCGGAAGGACTCCGGCAGCTCGTCCGCGCCGATGGCGTTGACCAGGTCGGGGGCGTCGCGGAACTGCTCCTTGAAGTTCTCGTACGCCATCTCCTTGGTTTCCCAGATGACGTTCTTGACCAGCGGGTCCGCGTCGAGCTGGGACTTGATCGCCGACCGCTCCGCGTCGCCGATCGACTTCTCCAGGTAGATGGAGACCTCGACCTGCTCGTAGTAGTGACCCTTCATCTCGTCGACCTGCATGTACATCAGCAGGCTGGCGCCGAGCATGGAGAGTGACACGATCATCGTGATGATCATGGCGATGGTCATCGTGACGTTGCGCCACAGCCCGACCAGCATTTCGGCCAGGACATACTTCGCACGCATCGGGGGAAATCCTCCGGGGGAGACGATCAGGACGTCAGGGACAGGGGCTCAGTGAGGCGACGGCTCAGCCGTACACACCACGGGCCTGGTCGCGGACGATCCGACCGCCCTCGATCTCGATGACGCGACGGCGCATCTGGTTGACGATGTTCGAGTCGTGGGTGACCATGACCACGGTCGTGCCGGTCCGGTTGATCCGGTCCAGCAGACGCATGATCTCGATCGAGGTGTCCGGGTCGAGGTTACCGGTGGGCTCGTCGGCCAGCAGGATCAGCGGCCGGTTCACGAACGCGCGGGCCACGGCGACACGCTGCTGCTCACCACCGGAGAGCTCGTGCGGGTAGCGGTGCTCCTTGCCGCCGAGGCCGACCAGCTCCAGCACCTCAGGCACCACGCGGCGGGCGACCGCCTTCGACTTGCCGATGACCTCCAGGGCGAACGCGACGTTCTCGTAGGCCGTCTTGTTCGGCAGCAGCCGGAAGTCCTGGAAGACGCAGCCGATCGAGCGGCGGAAGCTGGGGATCTTCCAGCCGCGCATCGAGCTGATCTCCTTGCCGTTCACGATGACCTTGCCCTTGTTGGGCTTGATCTCGTGCAGCATGAGTTTGACGATGCTTGACTTACCGGAGCCGGACGGACCGATGAAGAAGACGAAGTCGCCCTTCTCGATCGAGACCGACACGTCGTCCAGTGAGGGCCGGGACGCCTTCGGGTAGGTCTTGGTCACGTGCTCAAGTCGAATCACGGCGGAGAGTCTACGCGGTGTCGCCGTTTCGCCAAGCCCGCAGGGGTTGAGATGCCGGTATTGCCGTGAATATTCACAGAAAAATCCGTGATCTTCTCGTGATCAACTGTCACCGACAGTAGTCACTTCACCCGGCCGGGCGATAGCGCAGCGATGTCCATACATGAAAGAAACTCCGCCCGGCTGCGAGAACAGCCGGGCGGAGGGAGGTTCACTCAGCCGATCAGGCGGCGGCTTCCAGTTCGTTCTGCTTGCGCCAGCGGATGCCGGCCTCGACGAAGCTGTCGATCTCGCCGTCGAAGACCGCCGACGGGTTGCCCGTCTCGAACTCGGTGCGCAGATCCTTGACCATCTGGTACGGGTGCAGCACGTACGACCGCATCTGGTCGCCCCAGGAACCGGCCGCGTCGGTCTTCAGGCCCTCCATCTTGGCCCGCTCCTCCTGACGCTTGCGCTCCAGCAGCCGGGCCTGCAGAACGCGCATCGCCGAGGCCTTGTTCTGCAGTTGGGACTTCTCGTTCTGGCAGGTCACCACGATGCCGGTCGGGATGTGCGTGATGCGCACCGCCGAGTCGGTGGTGTTGACGCTCTGGCCGCCCGGACCGCTGGAGCGGTAGACGTCGACCTTCATCTCGTTCTCGGGGATGTCGATGTGGTCGGTCTGCTCCACCACGGGCAGCACCTCGACCCCGGCGAAGCTGGTCTGGCGGCGGCCCTGGTTGTCGAACGGGCTGATGCGCACCAGGCGGTGGGTGCCCGACTCGACCGACAGCGTGCCGTACGCGTACGGCGCCTTCACGGCGAACGTGGCCGACTTCAGCCCGGCCTCCTCCGCGTAGGAGGTGTCGTAGACCTCGGTCTGGTAACCGTGGCGCTCGGCCCAGCGCAGGTACATGCGCAGCAGCATCTCGGCGAAGTCGGCGGCGTCCACGCCGCCCGCGCCCGCCCGGATGGCGACCAGCGCCTCACGGGAGTCGTACTCACCGGAGAGCAGGGTGCGCACCTCCAACTCCTCGACCGCCTTGGCCAGGGAGACCAGCTCCGCGCCCGCCTCGGCCATCGAGGCCGCGTCGTCCTCGGCCTCGGCCAGCTCCATCAGCACGGCGACGTCGTCGATGCGCCCGCGCAGTTTCGTCAGCCGGTTGATCTCGCCGGTGGCGTACGCCAGCTGGGAGGTGACCTCCTGCGCCTTGGCCTGGTCGTCCCACAGGTCCGGGGCCGAGGCCGCCTCCTCCAGCCGCTCCTTGTCCCGGCGCAGGCGGGAGATGTCGAGCACGGACTCGATGTTGCGCATGGTCGCGTCAAGGGTCTTGAGCTGATCGGCGTAGTCGGCTGTCACGCAGACAAGACTAGTGCCACCCGCCGCACGGTTTTCCGGGGCGCACCCGCGACTTGACAGGGGCGCACGTCACCGCAATAGTAAATCTACTTTCCTATTATGCGAGGAGGGCCCGTGGCACGGCTCGCCGGTTCGTCCAAGCTGCTCCGGGCGATGAACGAGAGCGCCACGATGGCGCTGCTCATCGATCGGGGCACGCTCACCCGCGGCGAGCTGCGGGAGTTGACCGGCCTGTCCAAGCCGACCACGTCCGACGTGCTGCGCACGCTGACCGAGGCGGGCCTGGCCGTGGTCGTGGGCCACACCAGCGGGGGTCCCGGCCCCAACGCCGAGGTGTACGCGGTCAACCCGGCCGCCGCGACGGTGCTGGCGATCTCGGTACGGGACGTGAGCGAGACGTTACACGCCCCGTTCGAGGCGGCCCTGTGCGATCTCAGCGGGGCGGTGCTCGCCCGCGCGGCGTACCCCAGCGACCCGGCCGACGGCGATCCGGTGGGCACGGTGCGCGCCATCGCCGCCGACCTGTGCGCCCGCGCCGGTCGCGAGCGCGTCACGCACCTGCACCTGGGCGTGCCCGGCTCGTACGACCCCGGGACCGGGGCCATCCGGCACATCGACGTCACCGGCTGGGGACGGCCCGGCGTGGTCCCCGCGCTGGCCGCCGAACTGGACCTGACCGTCGAGGCCGACAACGACGTGAACCTGGCCGCGATCGCCGAACGCCACCGTGGCGCGGCCGCGGGCAGCGGCAGCTTCGCCCTGCTCTGGCTGGGCGCGGGCCTGGGCTGCGCGATCGACCTGGGCGCGTCGCTGCTGCGCGGGGCCACCGGCGGGGCCGGTGAGATCGGCTACGTGCCGCTCGGCCTGGCCGCCCCCGGTCAGCCCCGCGACCTGCAGAGCCTGGCGGGCGGCCCGGCGGTGGCGGCGCTCGGCGCGGCGCACGGCTTCACCGGGGCCACCCCGGAGGAGATGGTCGCCGACGCCGTCGCCCGCACGGACTCCGCCGAGGCGGACGCCTTCCTCGCCGCACTGGCCGACCGGATCGCCGTCGTGCTGGCCGTGGTCGCCTCACTGCTCGACCCGCCGCTGGTGGTGCTGGCCGGCGAGGTCGCCCAGGCCGGTGGCGCGCGGCTGCGAGACCTGGTGACCGACGCGTTCCACCGCAACACCCCGCTGCGGACCCCGGTCGAGGTCACCGCGCTCACCGACGACGCGGTCCTGCTCGGCGCCATGGACGCGGGCCTGCGCTCGGTACGCGAATCCCTGGTCGAGTCCCTGAACGCCCGACCGATCCCGACCACCACGCCACGCGCCGCCTGAACCACCCTCCGCAGGACAGAGAGAGCAGTATGAAGATCGCAGTCGTGGGTGGAGGCTCCACCTACACCCCCGAGCTGGTCGACGGGTTCGCCCGGCTGGCCGGCAGCCTCGACGTCACCGAGCTGTGCCTGATCGACCCGGCCGGTTCGCGGCTGGACGTCATCGGGCCGTACGCCCGCCGGCTGATGGCCCACCATGGCCACCCCGGCACGCTGACCTGGACCACCGACCTGGACGCCGGGCTGACCGACGCCGCCGTGGTCGTCGTGCAGCTGCGCGTCGGCGGGCAGACCGCCCGGATCAGTGACGAGACCTTCCCCCTCGAATGCGGCTGCGTCGGGCAGGAGACCACCGGTGCGGGCGGCCTGGCCAAGGCGCTGCGCACGGTGCCGGTCGTGCTCGACGTGGCCGAGCGGGCGGCGCGGCTGGCCGCCCCGGGCGCGTGGATCGTCGACTTCACCAACCCGGTCGGCATCGTCACCCGGGCCCTGCTCGATGCCGGACACAAGGCGGTCGGCCTGTGCAATGTGGCCATCGGCTTCCAGCGGCGCTTCGCCAAGCTGCTCGGCGTCGAGCCGGGCGCGGTCACCCTCGACCACGTCGGCCTGAACCACCTCACCTGGGAGCGCGCCGCCTACGTCGACGGCGTCGACCGTCTGCCAGAGCTGCTGGCCGGGCACCTGGACGAGCTGGCCCGGCCCGTGCAGCTGCCGCCGTCGCTGCTCCGCCTGCTCGGCAACGTGCCGTCGTACTACCTGCGCTACTTCTACGCCCACGACGAGGTCGTCCGCGAGGAGCGCGACGCCCCCACCCGCGGGCAGAAGGTCGCCGAGATGGAGACCGAACTGCTGCGGATGTACGCCGACCCGGCCCTGACCACCAAACCGGACCTGCTGTCCAAGCGCGGCGGGGCGTTCTACTCCGAGGCGGCCGTCGGCCTGATCACGTCGCTGCTCAGCGGCGACGGCGCGGTCCACGCGGTGAACCTGCGCAACGGCGGCCACCTGCCGTTCCTGCCCGACGAGTCGGTGATCGAGGTCAGCGCCCGGGTGGACCGCGACGGCGCGACAGCCGTGGCGGCCCCACCGGTCGGCCCCGAACTGTCCGGCCTGATCTCCGCCGTCGCCGCGTACGAGGAGCTGGCCGTACGCGCCGCGGTGCACGGCGGCCGCGACCGCGTCTACGCCGCGCTGCTCGCGCACCCGCTGGTCGGCCAGCACGAGTACGCCGAGGGCCTGACCCAGCGCCTGCTCGCCGCCAACGCCGCACACCTGGCCTGGGCGCGATGAGCGCCGGGGTGCCGGGCCGGGACGGGGCGCGCGGATGAGCCCCGCCGAGCTGTTCCTCGCCGTCGACGGCGGCAACTCCAAAACCGACGTGGTGCTCGCCGACTCGGACGGGCGCGTGCACGGATACGTACGCGGGCCGGGGTCGTGCCCGCAGGTGATCGGGCTGGACACGGCGGTGGCGCTGCTGGACCGGCTGATCGGCGCGGCGCTGCGGGCAGCCGAGATGCCCCCGTCCGTGCCGATCGCCCGCGCCGAGGTCTACCTGTCCGGTCTCGACCTGCCCGAGGAGGTCGAGGCGGCGGCCAAGGCGGTCGCGCCGACCGGCTGGGCGCGGTCATACCGGCTGGACAACGACACGTTCGCGCTGATGCGGGCGGGCACGGACAGCCCGGACGCGATCGCGGTGGTCTGCGGGGCCGGGATCAACTGCGTCGGGCGCAGCGCCGACGGGCGCACCGCCCGGTTCCCGGCGCTGGGCCCGATCTCCGGCGACTGGGGTGGCGGGCTGCACCTGGCCTCGCTGGTGATGTGGCACGCGGCGCGCGCCGAGGACGGGCGCGGGCCCGCCACGGCGCTGGCCGGGGCGGTGGCCGCGCACTTCGGGCAGGCCACCGTCAACGATGTGATCACCGGCCTGCACCTGGGCAGCCTCGGCCAGGACCGCATGATCGGGCTGAGCGAGGTGCTGTTCGCCGCCGCCGGACAGGGTGACGCGGTCGCCCGGCGCGTGGTGGCGCGCCAGGCGACCGAGATCACGTCATTGGTCACGGTTGCCGCGGACCGGCTCGGGCTGAGGGAGGAACCGTATGCCGTGGTCCTGGGCGGTGGCGTGCTTCGCGCCCGGCATCCGTTGCTGCAGGACGCCGTTGCCGCGGGGGTGAAGGCCCACTCGTCGAAGGCCCGGTTGACCGTGCTCGCACAGCCACCGGTGGTAGGAGCGGGCCTTTTCGCACTGGACGCGCTGGGTGCGGCGCCTGCCGCCGCTGCCGCGTTGCGTTCCGCGCTGGAGGAGGCGCGCCCCCTCGACCAGCGCTGAGGCGCTACTTGGCGATGGCGGTCTTCAGCCAGTTCAGCGCGGCCTTGTGGTAGGCGACGGCGAACTCCAGCCCTGCGGCAGTGAAGTCGTCGCCTTCCTTCTTGGCCTCCTTGGCCTGCTCGCGGGCTTCCGCGAGCGCCTCGGTGTGGTGCGAGTTGGCGCTGTTGAGCAGCGAGTCGAACTGGTTGGTCGCGTGCGTGGATCCGAACGCGACACGCAGTGCATACGGGTTGCGCACCAGCTCGCGGCCGGGCTCCTCGTTCAGCCAGCGGGCGAAGGCACGCTTGCCGGACGCGGTGATCGCGTAGGGCTGGCTCGCCCGCGGGCCGGGCTTGCCGAGCTTGACGTAGCCGAGCTCGGCGAGGACCGGCAGTTCACGGTAGACCTGGGACCGGGTCATCGACCAGTACGGGCTGAGCCGGCGTTCGGCCGCCGCCATCAGCTGGCCACCGGTCATGGGGCCGTCGTGCAGCAGGCCGAGCACGGCCGCCGCAGTAGCGTTGATTCCTACCTCTGCCATGACTCAACGCTGCCACTTTCACAGCCTTCTGTCCAGGATATCGGCCCATCCACAGTGCACATTCCGCGCCGGACAGTCCCTTGCCGACTGTCTGATCAGACAGGAATATGTCCGTTTCCTGCCTCGAAGGTCACGCCTGACGGGATAACACAAACCGCCCGATATCTCTCTCCCCGGCGTGTCGCCCCATTCGCCCCCCTCCCCACCCTCCCACTCACCGCCCAAAGATCACCCCAAAACCGACATATCCACAGGTCCGTCCACACCCTCCCCTCGAAGATCACGATTTCGTGTCAGATCACTGAGTGTCACCCGAGCTATCGACACGAAACGGCGATCATGCGCCGACATCGGACACGAGCCCTGCGACACCGGTCGCGGCGCGCCAGCCGACAGGGCAGGCGCGGGGTGGCGGAGCGGCCACGGTGCGTAGCCGAGCAGTCGCGGAGACGGGCGGGCACGGGCCCAGTGTGGAGCGGGCGCGGCGCGGGCCGGAAGAGGAGCGCGCCGGAGCGCGAAGGCGGCCGCGGCGGGATCAGAGAGCCGCGCGGAGTGACCAGAGCGCGGGGTAGAACCGGGTGTCCAGGCGGGAGCGGAGGTAGGGGCTGCCTGCGGAGCCGCCGGTGCCGGGTTTGGCGCCGATCTGGCGTTCGGCCATCAGCACGTGCCGGGCCCGCCACAGCGACCAGGCCTGGTCGTGCGAGATCAGCGCCTCGGCCAGGTCCCAGAGCGCACCGTGCCGCTCGCGATCACGCGCGATGGCCACGAGGGAGGCCAGCACCTCGTCCTCGGACGCTGTCGCGAACCCGTGCGCGGCCAGCAGCGCCAGGTAGCCGTCCCACAGGGTCGGCTCGGCCAGCCGCCGACGCAGCCGCTCATCCTCGGCGGGGGCCAGGCCGCGCAGCCGGTCGACGAAGCCGGGGTCCTTGAGCCCGGAGATGAACTCGATCTCGCGGAACTGGGCGGACTGGAACCCGGAGGCGGGCGCGAGCAGGGTGCGGAAGGCGAGGAAGTCCTGCGGGGTCATCGTGTCGATGACGTCGACCTGCTGCACCAGCAGCACCTCGACCGCGTGGCAGCGCTCCAGGCGGACCCGGGGCAGGTAGCTCTCCCCGACCAGCATCCGGTCACGGGCGTCGGCCAGCTCGTGCAGCAGCAGCTTGAACCACAGCTCGTACGCCTGGTGGATGGTGATGAACAGCAGCTCGTCGTGGGCCTCGGGGGTGGACTGGGGCACCTGCTGGGCCAGCAGCTCGGGCACGCGCAGGTAGTTGCCGTAGGTGAGGCGGCCGCCCTGCTCCCCGAAGCTGTGCACGGTGTCACGGTAACTCAGACATATACGAAAGAAGGGGTGGTATCGCACGAAGCGATACCACCCCTAACCGTCAGCGGATCACGGACGCGGGTGGTCGGTGTCCATGTGCGGGTAGCGGTGGTCCGTCGGCGGGACGAAAGTCTCCTTGATGGTCCGCGGGGACATCCAGCGGACCAGGTTGTGCCAGGAGCCCGCCTTGTCGTTGGTGCCCGAGGCCCGGCCGCCGCCGAAGGGCTGCTGGCCGACGACCGCGCCGGTCGGCTTGTCGTTGAGGTAGAAGTTGCCCGCCGCGAAGCGCAGCTCGTGCGACATCCACTCCAGCGCCCGCCGGTCCTGCGCGAAGATCGCGCCGGTCAGCGCGTACGGGGCGACGTTCTCCATCTGCTTGACGACCGCGGCCAGGTCGCCGTCGTCGTAGACGTGCACGGCCAGGATCGGCCCGAAGTACTCGGTGGTGAAGACCTCGTTGGCCGGGTCGGTGCAGACGATCACGGTCGGCTGCACGAAGTAGCCGACGCTGTCGTCCACCTCGCCACCGGCGATGATCTGGCACGACTCCGACGCCTTGGCCTTCTCCAGGGCGGCCGCGTGCCGGGCGAAGGCCCGGTCGTCGATCACGGCGCCGCCGAAGTTGCGGAAGTCGGTGACGTCGCCGTAGGTCAGCGACTCGGTGTCGGCGACGAGCTGGTCGCGGACGCCCGACTCCCACAGCGACCGGGGGATGTACGCCCGCGACGCGGCGGAGCACTTCTGGCCCTGGTACTCGAACGCGCCCCGGACCATCGCGGTGACCAGCGCGGCCGGGTCGGCCGACGGGTGCGCGACGATGAAGTCCTTGCCGCCGGTCTCGCCGACGATGCGCGGGTAGGAGCGGTACCCGGCGATGTTGTCGCCGATCTGCTTCCACAGGTGCTGGAAGACGCGGGTGGAGCCGGTGAAGTGGATGCCCGCCAGGTCCGGGTCGGCCAGCGCGACCTCGGAGACGGCCAGGCCGTCGCCGGTGACCATGTTGATGACGCCCGGGGGCAGGCCCGCCTCCTCGAACAGCCGCATCAGGAAGTGCGCGGAGAACTGCTGGGTGTGCGCCGGCTTCCAGAGCACGGTGTTGCCCATCAGCGCCGGGGTCGCCGGCAGGTTGCCCGCGATGGCGGTGAAGTTGAACGGGGTGACCGCGTAGACGAAGCCCTCCAGCGGGCGGTGGTCGAACCGGTTCCACACCCCGGCCGAGGAGACCGGCTGCTCGGCCAGCAGCTTGCGGCCGAAGGAGACGTTGAAGCGCAGGAAGTCGATCAGCTCGCAGGCCGAGTCGATCTCCGCCTGCTGCACGGTCTTCGACTGGCCGAGCATGGTCGCGCCGTTGAGGGTGTCGCGCCACGGGCCGGAGAGCAGGTCGGCGGCCTTCAGGAAGATCGCGGCGCGGTCGTCGAAGGACATATCACGCCAAAGAGGGGCGGCTTTCTTGGCGGCCGTCACCGCCGCCACCGCATCGGCGTTGGTCGCATTGTGGGTGACTCCCAGCACATGCGAGTGCTTGTGCGGCTGGACGACGCGGATCGCGTCGCCGCCACCCCTACGCTGCTGTCCATCGATGGTCATCGTCAGTTCGAGCTGCTCCGAGGCGAGCTCGCCGAGGCGTTTGTGCAGCCGCGATCGCTCAGCGCTGCCCGGTGCGTAGGTGTGCACCGGCTCGTTGTGCGGCTCGGGCACCACGGATACGGCGTCCATCGATGGCTCCTCCGGTCGGAAGGTTCGTCGGCGTTCTTTGCATACTTGCACGCAAAGTACCGCCAGGACCCGGCCCGGCGGCAGACATGTGATCCGTTCGACCATGACCGGCCCGACGGCGATCGGGTCGGCCGTGATCCAGCCCAGGTCACCGGGCCTGCCCTACCGCTCCAGCCTACCCACCCCTCAGGCCTGGCTAGGCTAGGTCGCCGGAGCATGCAACCCTGCTCGGCGCCGTCGGCAGGCCCACTGTCGCCCAACAGGAGACCACGATGACCGAGCCCGCGATCGCCACGTCCGCCCAACCTCAGCAGCGCAAGGCCGCGGCGCTGCCGCCCGCCGCGCCCGAGGAGCCGCGTACGCCGTCCACGACCGGCTGGCTGGCCTTCCTGGCCCTGGGCTGGCTCGTGGTGGCGCTGCTGTTCTACCGCACCGCGTTCGCCGGAGACGACGGCGACTACAAGCTGGTGCTGGCGGCGGTGCTGCTGCCGCTGGTGATCCAGGCCAACCTGCTCGCGGGGGCGGCGGTCGGGCTGTGGTCGACGCTCGCGCTGGGCCGCCGCAAGCCGTGGGCCGAGCAGGGCCCCGGCCGCTGGGCCGTGGGCACCGCCGCCGGGCTGCTGACGGGCACGCTGGCCAGCGGGGCCATCCTGCTGGCGTACGGCATGTCGGCGCGCGCGGTCGGCGTGGTCGCCGTGGCCGTCGGGGTGGCCGGGGCGCTGGGCGGGGCGCTCGGGGCGATCCGCCCGGCCCGCATCCTCGCCGCGGGCCTGTCCGCCGCGCTGGCGGTGCTGGTCTTCCTCAACGTGGTGGCGCTGTTCTCGACGTCGCTGCTCGACGCGTTCGGCAGCGGCGACACCGCGGCCGAGCGCTACTCCGCGAACGGGCTGCTGGCGGGCACCACCGCGGTCATCGCCGGGCTGGTCGCCGGGCTCGCCGCGTACTGGCGCATCCGGCGTGCCGCCGCGCGCAGCGGGGACACCCCGAAGTGGCCGATCTTCCTGGCCGCGGGCGCGTCCGCCGGGCTGCTGCTGATCATCGCCGAGTTCTGCACCCGGCTCGGCGTCGCCCAGCTGCTGTCGCTGGCCGAGAAGGACATCTCCGCCGACACCGAGATCCTGTCCTTCATCGCGGCGTCGCGCCTGAACACCGGACTGGTCGTGCTGTTCGTCGGCGCGATCACCACGACCATCGCGTACGGCCGGACGCTGCCCAAGGCCGTCCGGGACTGACTCCGGTTCACCGGAGGAGTTCGTCGAGCTCCTCCGGTGCGTACCAGAGCAGGTCCAGGTCCTCGGCCGAGTCCACGGTGAACTGCGCGTCCGGGTCGCCGCCCGCGGCCCGCTCGACGACCTCGGCGGCATCGGCCACCACCGGCTCCGCGTCGGCCTCGTCCACGTGGAACGCCGCGATCGCGGCGCGGCGCACGGCGCTGTTCAGCCGGACCGCGCTCGTGCCCAGGTCACGGTTCTCGACGCTCACCTGGCTGGCGGGCACGTCGGCGGAGACCACCACCCGCCGCCGGGGAGCCGCCGGATCGTCGCGCAGCAGGCGCAGCGCGTCCTGGGCGGCGCGCATGAAGGCGACGTACTCCAGCTCCTCCTCGTCGCCCTCGGCATACCACTCGCGCAGGGCCGGGGTCACCGCGTGCGCGGCCAGACCCGGCAGCTCGTCGCCGTCGCGCAGCGCCGCGACCAGCGGCACCGTCGCGGGCAGGTACACCCTCACGAGATCGTTCGCCACGTCGGATCCCTCCGTCCCCGTTAGCCTGCGCACAGTCTCGCACGGCGACACCGGACTCCCCACGCCACACCATCCGATGGCAAACTGAAGCAACCGCACGAATCAGCCCCTCTTCAGGAGATCCGCCGACATGACTCAGCCGTTGCCCCGCTTCCTCACCCTGGAGCAGGTCGCCGAGGAGCTCAGCACCTCCACGGCCCAGATCTACGCGCTGGTCCGGCGGGGCGAGCTGCCTGCCATCCGGCTGGGCGGCCGGGGACAGTGGCGGGTGGAGCGGGCCCGGCTGGAGGAGTTCATCGCCCAGCTCTACGACGAGGCCCAGCAGTACGTGAAGGACAATCCGCTGTCCGGCGGCGAGGACTGACGCCCTGGCCCGGACCCGGGTCGCACCAAGATCGGTGAGATTGGCATTGACCGATCCCTCATGAGCAAGCTACAAATGTCAAACGGAGGCAAACTCAAGCAAACTCAAGATCGAAGGTGGTGGTCCCGATGACGGTGCTCGCCGTTGCTGCCGGATCCGTCCGCATCCATCGCGCGCCCCCGCTCGACCCGCCGTTCGACGACGAGCTGCGCCCCGTCGCCTACCAACCGGCCCGCCCCGAACCCCGCGAGCTCATCCCGCCCGGGGCCGTCGCCGGAGCCTCCCCCGAGTGCCACACCGCCGCCCTGCGCTTCCTGAACCTGTGCCTGGAGCTGTTCAACGGCTTCCGCTCCCCCGGACAGCTG
Source organism: Catellatospora methionotrophica (assembly GCF_011297335.1). GTDB lineage: Bacteria > Actinomycetota > Actinomycetes > Mycobacteriales > Micromonosporaceae > Catellatospora > Catellatospora methionotrophica. The sequence goes on from NZ_JAAOTJ010000008.1 coordinate 177,823, forward strand.
CGCCCGCTGGTGCGCGTCCCGCAGGCCAACGACGTGCTCGACGAGCTGGCGCGCGGGCTGCGGCGGCTGGCCGTGCTCCGCCAGTCCGCGCCCGCGGGCACCCCGCGCCGCCCCGTGCGCCGCCGTCAGCTGCGCACCTGCGAGCCCCGTCCCGGCGTCGCCGAGGTCGCCGCCGTGCTCAGCGACGGCCGTGCCACCTGGTCCGTGGCCTACCGCCTGGAACGCGACACCGCGAGCTGGCGCTGCACCGCCCTCACAGTCCTGCTCTGACCCCGGGGGGACGGCCGCGCCCACACCGCACCGGCCATGCTGGGCACCACGACGAAAGAAGGACCGGCCGATCGGCCGGTCCTTCTTCGCTGAGATCGTCTCAGAGCGTCATGCGGCGCCGTGGCAGCGCTTGTACTTCTTGCCCGAGCCACAGGGGCAGGGGCTGTTGCGGGAGGCCGGAGCGGCCACCGCGCCGCGGCCACCGCTGCGCGGGGACGGCTTGCGGGCGCCGTCGCCGTTGGCGTTGCCGATGCCCAGCGCCGGAGCCTGCTGCACCTGCGGAGCGCCCGCACCGGCCGCGCCGTCGATCGTCGGCGAGGTGTACTGCACCCGCTGCGGCTGCTGGCGCTGACCCAGGCCCTTGGCCCGGACCTCGACGTGCGACTCGCCGTCGGGCAGCGGCACACCGGGGCTCGACGGCTCGGCGGGAGCCTGCTCGACCTGGACCTCCAGGTTGAACAGGAAGCCGACGGCCTCCTCCTTGATGCCCTCCATCATCTGGGCGAACATGTCGAAGCCCTCGCGCTGGTACTCGACCAGCGGGTCGCGCTGGGCGTAAGCGCGCAGGCCGACACCCTCCTGGAGGTAGTCCATCTCGTAGAGGTGCTCGCGCCACTTGCGGTCGATGACGGCCAGCAGCACCTGGCGCTCCAGCTCGCGCATCGCCTCCGTGCCGAGCTGCTCCTCGCGCCGGTTGTACGCGTCGTGCGCGTCCTGCGTCATGCGCTGCACGAGGAACTCGTGGTCGAAGGTGGAACGCTCGGCGCCCGCCTCCTCCTCCAGCTCCTCGATCGTGATGGTGACCGGGTAGAGCTGCTTGAGGTTGGTCCACAGCTGGTCCAGGTCCCAGTCCTCGGCGTACTCCTTGCCGGTGCCGACGGTGCCGCCGCTGACGTACGCCGCGACCACGTCGTCGATCATGCTGTCGACCTGGTCGTGCAGGTCCTCGCCGTCCAGCACGCGCTTGCGCTCGGCGTAGACCACCTGGCGCTGCTTGTTCATGACCTCGTCGTACTTGAGCACGTTCTTGCGGATCTCGGCGTTCTGCGCCTCGATCTGCGTCTGCGCGCTGCGGATCTGCCGGGTCACCATCTTCGACTCGATCGGCACGTCGTCCGGGATGTTGAAGCGGTCCATGACCGCCTCGACCGCGCCGGAGCGGAAGCGCCGCATCAGGTCGTCCTGCAGCGACAGGTAGAACCGCGACTCGCCCGGGTCACCCTGGCGGCCCGCGCGTCCGCGCAGCTGGTTGTCGATCCGGCGGGACTCGTGGCGCTCGGTGCCCAGCACGTACAGACCACCGGCGGCCTGGACCTCCTCGGCCTCGGCCGCGCAGGCCTCCTCCCAGGTGGGCATGGCCTCGTCGAGCGCCTTGTGATAGTCGTCGCCGTGCTCCTCCTCGGTGATCCCGCGCTGGCGCAGCTCCGCCGCGGCCAGGAACTCGGGATTGCCGCCGAGCAGGATGTCGGTGCCGCGGCCGGCCATGTTGGTGGCCACCGTGACGCCGCCCTTGCGGCCCGCCTGCGCGATGATCTCCGCCTCGCGGGCGTGGTACTTCGCGTTGAGGACCGCGTGCGGGATGCCCTTGCGGCGCAGCAGCTGCGACAGGATCTCGGAGTTCTCCACGGAGACCGTGCCGACCAGCACCGGCTGGCCGGTGGCGTGGCGCTCAGCGATGTCCTCGACGACCGCCTGGAACTTCGCCTTCTCGGTCTTGTAGATGACGTCCGACTTGTCCATGCGGACCATCGGGCGGTGCGTCGGGATGCTCACCACGCCGACGTTGTAGACCTTGTTGAACTCGCCCGCCTCGGTCTGCGCGGTGCCGGTCATGCCGGACAGCTTCTCGTACAGGCGGAAGTAGTTCTGCAGGGTGACCGTGGCCAGGGTCTGGTTCTCCTGCTTGATCTCGACGCCTTCCTTGGCCTCGATCGCCTGGTGCATGCCCTCGTTGTAGCGGCGGCCGTGCAGGATGCGGCCGGTGAACTCGTCGACGATCAGGACCTCGCCGTCGGAGACGATGTAGTCCTTGTCCCGCTTGAACAGCTCCTTGGCCTTGATGGCGTTGTTCAGGTAGCCGACCAGCGGGGTGTTCACCGACTCGTAGAGGTTGTCGATGCCCAGGCGGTCCTCGACCCGGGACACGCCGCGCTCGGTGACCGCGATGGTGCGCTTGCCCTCGTCGACCTCGTAGTCGCCCGCGCCGTCCTTGCCGCGCTCCAGCCGGGCCACCACCGCTGAGAACTCGCCGTACCACCGCTGCGACTGCTCGGCCGGACCGGAGATGATCAGCGGCGTACGGGCCTCGTCGATGAGGATCGAGTCGACCTCGTCGACGATCGCGAAGCCGTGGCCGCGCTGCACCATGTCCGCGGCGGACCAGGCCATGTTGTCGCGCAGGTAGTCGAAGCCGAACTCGTTGTTCGTGCCGTACGTGATGTCGCACTCGTAGGCCGCGCGGTGCTCGTCGGAGGGCCGGTTGGGCAGCACCACGCCGACGGTCAGGCCGAGGAAGCGGTGCACCCGCCCCATCCACTCGGCGTCACGCTGGGCCAGATAGTCGTTGACGGTGATGACGTGCACGCCCTTGCCGGCCAGAGCGTTGAGGTAGGCCGGCAGGGTGGACACGAGGGTCTTGCCCTCACCGGTCTTCATCTCGGCGATGTTGCCGAAGTGCAGGGCCGCGCCGCCCATCAGCTGCACGTCGTAGTGCCGCTTGTGCAGCACCCGCTTGGCGGCCTCGCGCACCGTGGCGAACGCCTCGGGGAGCAGGTCGTCCAGGGTCTCCCCGTCGGCGAGACGCTCGCGGTACTGGTCAGTCAGCGCCCGCAGCTCGGCATCGCTGAGGTCGACGTAGTTCTCCTCGATGGAGTTGACGGCGTCGGCGATGGCCTTGAGCCGACGGAGCATCCGCCCCTCACCGGCACGGAGGATCTTCTCGAAAATCGACACGGGTGTTCAACGCTCCCTAGACAGTCTGCCGACCCATCGTAGGCGCATCGGAGCGCGAATCGTCACCCCCGGGGAAGTGATCCGGCAGAATCGGTCACGAAGTCACAAACCTCCAGGCCGCAAGCTCGGCCGTACGGCGCATTCCGCGCGCGGCCTAATCGGCGTGCCCGCCCGCGCGATCATGTGCCAGGGTGGGGGCCATGACCGACCTGTACGACAGCCCCCAACCGGTCCTGCACACCGCCACCGACCGGGGCGCGAAGCTCACCCTGCGACCCGCCCAGCTCGGCGACGCGCCCGGTGTCCTGGCCGCCTGCCTCGACCCGGAGACCCTGCGCTGGACGACCGTGCCGCTCGCATACGACCACGAGAAGGCCGTCGACTTCGTGACCGGCTACGCCCCCGGCTGGTGGGAACGCCGCCAGGGTGCCGCGTTCGTGCTCGCCGACGCCGACGACGCCTACGTCGGCCAGATCGACCTGCGCGTCTCCGCCGACCCGCAGGTCGCCGACGTCGGCTTCCTCACCGCGCCGCACGCCCGCGGACACGGCTACATGAGCGCCGCGCTGCGCGCCGTCGCCGAGTGGGGCATCCGCGAACTCGGCCTGGAGCGGGTCGAGTGGAAGGCGTTCGTCGGCAACGACGGCTCGCGCCGGGTCGCCGAGCGGGCGGGCTTCACCTACGAGGGCATCCAGCGCAGCGGCTGCGCGTACCGCGGCGAGCGCCGCGACGCCTGGGTCGCCGCCCTGGTCCGCGCGGACCTGACCGCCGGGGCCACGGCATGACCGGCCCCCGCGAGCCGATGACGCTCGACGGCGGCACGGTGCGCCTGCGGCCGTGGCGCATCCGTGATGCCGAGCAGCTGCAGGCGGCCTGCGACGACCCGGTGACGGCACACTTCATGGCGCAGATGCCCGCGCCTTACACGATGGCCGATGCCCGGTGGTGGATCGCCGAGGGTTCGCCGGCGACCTGGCAGCAGGGCGAGGCGACCTGGGCGGTGGTCGATCCGGTTACCGACGAGGTGCTGGGCGGGGCCGGGCTGGACCACCTGCAGGAGGACCGCCGCCAGGCCGAGGTCGGCTACTGGGTCGCGCCGTGGGCCCGCCGCCGGGGCGTCGCCACCGCGGTAGCCCGCACCATCACCGACTGGGCGTTCGGCACGCTGGGCGTGACCCGCATGGAGTTGCTGACGGTGCCGTCGAACGCGGCCAGCCAGCGGGTCGCACTGGCGGCGGGCTTCACCCGCGAGGGGGTACGCCGTGGCGCGGCGACCCGCCGCGACGGCTCGCCGGGCGACTACGCCGTGTTCGTCCGGCTGCCGAGCGACCCGCCCGGCCCGGTGCCGCCCGGCCTGCCCGACTTCCCCGGCGGCGAGCTGACCGACGGGCAGGTGCGGCTGCGCCGGATCACCCCGGCCGACGCCGAGGACTACTTCACGCTGGCCGAGCTGCCCGAGGTGGCCCGCAGCAACGTGGGCGGCCCGACCACCCTGGACGGGGTGCGCGAGCGCTGCGCTCGCGCCGAGTCGGACTGGCTCGAGGGCATCCGCGCCACCTGCGTCATCCTGGACGCCGGAAGCGGCGCGTTCGCCGGTGAGATCGGCCTGTACTACCAGGAGCGCTTCCTGCAGCAGGCCGTCCTCGGGTATGCGCTGCGCCCGGAGTTCCGTGGCCAGGGCATGGCCACCCGCGCCGCGCGGCTGCTCAGCGACTGGGCGATGGAGCAGGCGGGCGTCGTGCGCGTGGTCGCGGGGACGTTCCCGTACAACGAGGCGTCGCGGCGGGTGCTGGGGCGGGCCGGATTCGAGCTCGAAGGCACGTTGAAGGCACGGCTGCCCGCGAACGACGGCACCCGCACGGACGACATCCAGTTCGTACGGATCGCCGAGAAACACCGCTGACATGAGAATCGGCCTGCCCCGTCCGAGGACGGGGCAGGCCGAAGCCTGCCTATCGAGTCACCAGGCCAGCGTCAGCAGGCCGTAGTCGTACGCCTTGCGGCGGTAGACGACGCACGGCCGTCCGCTGTCCTTGTCGTGGAACAGGTAGAAGTCGTGCCCGACCAGTTCCATCTGGTACAGCGCGTCGTCGACCGTCATCGGCTCGCCGGAGAACTCCTTCTCCCGCACGATGTGCCACGGCTGGTCCTGGTCCTCCAGGGCGTCCATCGGTCCGCCCGCGCCATTGGCGGAGCGCGCGAGCGTGGCGGTGGCCGTGCCGCCCGTGGGGGGTTCGAACAGGGCCAGGTTCGCGGTGGCCTCGGCGACGGAGACCGGGGCGCGACGGCCGCGGTGCACCCGGCGGCGGTCGGCGGCCTTGCGCAGCCGACGGTCGAGCCGATCTACGGCCTCGTCGAGTGCGGAGTAGAAGTCGCTGGCGGCACCGGTGGCGCGGATGACCGGGCCGCGGGTGACGCAGGTGATCTCGATGTGCTGGCAGGAATCGGCTTGGCGCGGGTTGCGCTCGTGGATTAGCTCGACGTCGAATTCAATGATCTTCTGGTCATAACGTTCGACTTTCTGCAGCTTGTCGGCCACATGAACCCGGAAGTGATCCGGAACTTCAACGTTACGACCCTTGACCTCGATGTCCACGCCTGACCTCCCACGGTCTGTCCGAGTGCGGAACACCCCGGCAACTGGTGTCCGGGGCGCACTTCTCTCTATGCCCCTTCCGACGCTCTCGTCACCTCTTGCACGGTGACTTCCATCAGGTGGTTGGCTTCTGACGCTAGCCCCTTGTCAGCCACTCGTCATCCCTTGTACCAAGACTGTTTTGACGAGATTCGCCCTTTCGGTACCGCGCGTCACGGAGCCGTCACCCAGCATCGATCCAGCCATTATCCGAAGATTACGGCCATATTGCGCGCTGCGCAGGGTATCGGCGTGTCGCGGCCAGCGTCACACACGCATCGACATGTATCCCCGCCTCCGCCAGCAGGCAAGACGCCGCCGCCAGGGTCGACCCGGTGGTCACGATGTCGTCCAGCAACACCGTCACGGACCCGGGCGCGGCGCGGCGAGTCTGCTCCACGGCCCCGCGCCGGACCACGAAGGCACCGGCGGCGGCCACGGCCCGCTGTGCCGACGTCAGGTGCGCCGAATCCGCCTTCGGCAGCGCGCGCAGCGGGGCAGCGACGGCGGCCTGCCGCCCGGCCTCGCGCAGCCGGTCGGCCGCGCCGCGGGCCAACTGCCGCATGTGGTCGCCCTGCCGGGCCCTGGCCGCCGCGGCAGTGTCGGGCACGTAGAGCAGCAGCACCGGCCGCCCCGGTCCCGCCGTCGCGGCGACCGCCTCGGCCAGCAGCGCCCCGAGGGGCCGGGCCAGCCGGTGCCGCCCGCGCTCCTTGAACGCCAGGATCAGCTCGCGCAGCGCACCGTCGTACGCCCCCAGCGCCACGCACGCGGGCAGGCCGTCCGGGGCCGGATCGGGGCGGGTCGGACTCGCGCGCAGCGCCTCGACGGCACGCGCGCAGGTCGCACAGACCTCGTGGCGCAGCGCCTGCTCGGACCGCCCGCAACCGGCACACGGCGCGGGCAGCACGAGATCGGCCAGTGCCTGCCAGAGCGCCCCTACCGGCACGGCTCAGCCCTCGAAGGAGGCGGCCGTGACGGTCGGTTCCACCGGCGGTTGCGGCGACGAGGACGAGGATGGGTCCGGTGTGGGCGACGGAGTCAGCGGCGATGGGATCAACAGGAACTCCTTGCGCACCGGCGACAGGGTTCCGGTGAACACCTCGTTCGCGCGGCCGTCGACGTCAAGCAGGACGTCACCGCTGGTCTCGGTGCGCCCGGCGTTGCCGACGTACGCCGTGAGGTTCTTGATGACGGCTTTGCGTCCGGTCGGGAAGGTGCGCTCGATCGCGCCGTCGATGGTCACGTGCGCCAGCTCGGCCACATCGCCGACCGTGCTGACCACCACCATGTCCTCGCGCAGGAAGGCCACCTCGCGCAGCCGACCGGCCAGGCTGCTCGGCACCTTGCGCGGCTTGCCGACCTTGAAGGCGTTGAGCTTGGCACTGGCTCGCAGCAGCGGGGCGACGTAGAGCTGGCCGTTGATGACCAGTGCCATCCGGCGCCCGTCCGGCGCGACGCTCACTCCGGTGATCTTTCCGTGCGCGGTGGCCAGCGAGTCGTCGACCGGGATCGCGGCCGTGCCGTGCACGGGCACCGCCCAGAGCTGCCGGTCGGCCAGCACCAGGGCGGCGGTGCCCGCCCGGTCCAGCCAGATCGGCCGGGAGATCGACGTGGCGATCAGCCCGGTGCTGTGGATCGTCGGCTTGGCCACGGTGTCGTTGGCGGTCGACTTGTCCCGCAGGTCGCTGCGCGGACCGATGTACAGCTGCTGTTTGCCGTTGCCGGTGGCACGTACGAGGGCGAACGCGGTCTCGTCCTTGGCCACGGCCGCGGAGACGACGTCGTTGTTGATGGTCGAGGACAGCGCATCCTGTAACGGTGGATGCGTCTCCCCCTGCCGGGCCAGCCGGGTGAGGACTCCGTTCACCACCGCGTACCGGTTCGGATCACGCCCACTGGTCAGCGACGCGGCGAGGTTCTTGTCGGGGAAGCGGTAGTCCGTCGCGACGTCGCGCCCTTCCAATTGCAACTGGAGCTTGCGGTCATCACCGGGCCACAGCGTCCAGTGCAGTTGGGCCGCCAGACGGTCGCGCACCGCCGCGTCGGCGATGGCGCCCAGGTTGACCGTGACCTGGCTGGCGTCCTTCACGATGCTGCCCAACCGGCGGGTGCCGTCCGGCAGGCCCAGCACCGCGCCGGAGAGCCAAGCGGACGGGCCCTTCAGCAGCCAGTCGAACAACCGGTTGTCAACCTGCTCGTCCGGCACCGCCTTGGGCAGATAGCGCAGGTCCGGCACCAGTGAGGTGTTGTCGGTGTTCCAGAAGTAGATGGGCAGCCGCTGGTAGTAGGTCTCCAGCTTGTCCACGTCCAGCAGCAGTTCCTGCCGGGGATTCGTCAGCACCAGCCCTCCGCCGGGCAGCTGGGCGAACCTGAACTCGTCGGGCTTCGGCTCCCGCTCCTTGCCCTCGTACGGCAGTACCTGGCCATCGGGCGTCAGGACGCCGAGGCGCCGCATGTCCACCTCGACGGTGTCCCCCGACACCGTCATCTGTCCGACGTCGACCAGCACCACGTTGGCACCGGGGTTCCACTCGGCCTGCTGGTCGGCGGCGATGTACTGCCCCGCCGCGGCCATGATCGACTCATGGGCAGTGCCGTGATCACCCGCGGCCGCCTGCAGGAAGTCTTTGACCACCTCGGCCGGATCGGTCTCGTCCTTGCGCCACGGCGGTGGCTTGACGCTGCTGGACGAGGTCAGCCCGGGACCGGCGGACGGGCCCGGCCCGTCGCGCACCACGTCGTCGCGCACCCCGATGCCGCAACCGGCCAGGGCCAGCGCGGCCGCCCCGGCGAGCAGCGCGCTCGCGGCCCGCCTCATGCCGCCACCTCCGCGGAGCCCTGGCGCTGGCGTGCGACGGCCACCTCGGCCGGAATCAGCGGCAGCGGCGAACCGGTCAGCCTGCCCCCGGCCCGCACCGGCAGCGTGAGCCGGAACTGTGCGCCCTTCCCGGGTGCCCCCCAGGCCTCCAGCCAGCCGCCGTGCAGCCGGGCGTCCTCCAGGCTGATCGACAGGCCGAGTCCGGTGCCACCGGTCTGCCGGGCGCGGGAGGGGTCAGCCCGCCAGAACCGGTTGAACACCAGCTTCTCCTCGCCCGGCTTCAGGCCCACGCCGTGGTCGCGCACGGTGATCGCGATGGCCCGCGGGTCGATACCCAGGGTGACCGTGACCGGTCGGCCTTCGCCGTGGTCGACGGCGTTGCCCACCAGGTTGCGCAGGATCCGCTCGACGCGGCGCGGATCGATCTCCGCGATGACCGGCGGATCGGGTGAGACCAGTTCCAGATTGATGCCGACCCGGTCGGCCACCGACTCCAGCCGCTCGGTCACCCGGCGCACCACTGTCACCAGGTCGGTCGGCTCGGAGTCGAGCATGGCGAAGCCGGCGTCGAAGCGGCTGATCTCCAGCAGGTCGGTGAGCAGTTCCTCGAATCGGTCCAGCTCGGCCTGCAGCAGTTCCGCGCTGCGCGCCGACGCGGGATCGAAGTCCTCGCGCTGGGAGTAGAGCAGGTCGGCCGCCATCCGCACCGTGGTCAGCGGGGTACGCAACTCGTGCGACACGTCCGAGGTGAAGCGGCGCTGCAGCCGGGACATCTCCTCCAGCCGCACGATCTGGCGCTGGAGGTTGGCCGCCATCTGGTTGAAGGCGTCGGCGAGCAGCGCCATCTCGTCCTCGCCGTTGACGACCATGCGCTGATCGAGCAGTCCGGCGGACAGGCGCTGCGCCGTCCGGGCAGCGACCCGGACAGGGCTGACCGTGGCCCGCGTGACCAGCGCGGTGACCATGCCGAGCAGCAGCACCAGCGCGACACCGACGAAGCTGACCGTCGACGTGATGTCCTTGGCCACCTCGACCTCGGTGTCGACGGGGAAGAGGTAGTAGAGCTCGACCGAACCGCCGCGCCAGCGCGGGGTGGGCACGTTCGAACCCCAGACGAGGTAGGTGTGCGTGCCGTCTCCCAGATCGGCACTGACGTACTGGAACGACCGCTCCCGGCCGATGACGGCGCTCTCGAGTTCACGGGAGATCGCGGGTCGCAGATCGAGGCCCTGCGGCCAGGCTGACCCTGTGCTGCTCAGTGCCGATGCGGCGGTCACCTGGGTGAAGCGCATCGTGACGACGACGCCGTCCTGGCCTCCGGTCAGCGAGCTGAGCAGCCTGATCACCTGTGCGGGGGTGTCCGGGCTCTCCGGGTTCGGGATCGCGCTCAGCTGCTGCTCGGCGATCTTCACTCCGCTGATGACCTGCTTTCGCGCGTCCTGCTCAGCACCCGTGAGCAAGCTCTCCGTGCTGGTCTCGGCGATCAGGTAGCCGAAGCCGCCGACCAGCACGCTGGAGCAGAGCAGGGTGATGGTGACCATGCGCAGCTGCAGCGAGCGCCGCCACATCCGGCGTGCCTGGCGCACCCCGGGGGCCAGCCGCCGCGCCGTGGGGCGCAGGGCGGGCACCCGGGCGGTCCGCTTCACCAGTTGCTTGAGCGCGGCGCCCGCCCGCGCGGGGAGGCCGGGCACGCTCACGGGCTGCCCGTCGTGCCCCGCCTCGCGGGGTTTGGGCAGCTCAACAGGGGTGGGGGTGGGGGTGGTCACGGTCGGTCCAGGTTAGCTGGTGCCGGCCTTGTAGCCCACGCCGCGCACGGTCAAGATGATCTCCGGACGCTCGGGGTCCGGTTCGATCTTGGCGCGCAGACGTTGCACGTGCACGTTCACCAGCCGGGTGTCCGCCGAGTGGCGGTAGCCCCAGACCTGCTCCAGAAGCACCTCGCGGGTGAACACCTGGCGCGGCTTGCGGGCCAGCGCGACCAGCAGGTCGAACTCCAGCGGGGTCAGCTTCACCTCGGCCCCGTTGCGGGTCACCGTGTGCGCGGGCACGTCGATGATGATCTGGTTGTCCGGCGGCCCGATGGTCAGCAGCTCCGGGGTCACGTCCTCGCCGCGGCGCAGCCGTGCCCGCACCCGGGCCACCAGCTCCTTGGGCTTGAACGGCTTGACCACGTAGTCGTCGGCGCCGGACTCCAGGCCCAGCACCACGTCGACGGTGTCGCTCTTGGCGGTCAGCATCACGATCGGCACGCCGGACTCGGCCCGGATCGCGCGGCACACGTCCAGCCCGCTCATCCCGGGCAGCATCAGGTCCAGCAGCACCACGTCGGGACGCGCCTCGCGGAAGGCGGCCAGCGCCCGCTCCCCGTCGGCCACGAAGGCGGGCACGAAACCCTCACTACGCAGCACGATGCCGAGCATCTCGGCGAGCGCGGGATCGTCGTCCACCACCAGGACACGCGCCCTCATGCGGTAAACCTCGGTGTCATCGGCTCGCTCATGTCGTCCAATATCCCATCCCACCCGCCGAGACACGAACCCGCTTCACCGATCTCGTCCGATCGGCCAGGGTGGGGACCACGTATGTGGCCACGCCGTGCCAGGATGACGGCGGTCTCCGCCACCCCCGGAACACCGCTGGTCCGCCGCGTCGTGGGCCGCCCCACCACCGACACCCCTCGGAGCGACGATTGGAACGCGCCGCGTCATCGGCCGCGCGCCGGCTGCCGCGTGACGAAGCGCTGCCACTGCGCCCGCTCACCCTGGGCGAGCTGCTGGACACCGCTTCGGAGCTGGTACGCCGCCGTGCCGTCGTGCTGCTGGCGGCCGCCGCGGTGCTCGCGCTGCTGGAGCAGGCGGTGCTCGTGCCGTGGCGGCTCAGCCTCGACATCCGCCTCAGCGACGGCCCGGCCGGCCTGTCGGGCGGCTACTGGCTGCTGCTGGCGGCCGGTGCGGGCCTCGAAGCCCTGATCATCGTCTGGCTCGGGCCCGCGGCGGGCGGGGCGGCCGTCGAGGCCGTGACCGGCAAGGCCCCACCCCGCGCCCGGATGCGCGCCGGTGTGGCCACCGCGCTGGTGGGCGTGGTCGCGGCGGTGCCCGCGGCGCTCGGGGCGTTCCTCGGCCCGGTGTGGCTGCTCGGGTATCCGCTGTTCGGGCTGGCCGCGGTCGCGGTGACGATCGAGCGGCGCGGTCCGCTGGGGGCGCTGAGGCGGGCGACCGGGCTGGCCTTCCGTGGCGGCATGCGCGGTGCCGCCGTGCGGGTCGTCGGCTACTTCTCCTGGCTGCTCATCCGCTTCGCCTTCTACCTGGGCCTGCTCGCCGGGCTGGAACTGCTGCCGCTGCCGGACGTCGCGGCGGAGTGGCTGATGGTGGGGATGGTCGTCGCCGCCAACGCGCTGGCGTACGCCAGCCTGGCCGCCCTCGACGCCGCGCTGCTGATCGAGTCGCGGGTGCGGCTGGAGGGCCTGGACCTGTGGCTCACCGGAGCCGCCCGGCACCGTGAACCCGACCCCGAGATGCTGGCGGCCCGCTGATGCGATGGTGGAACGAGACGGTCGCGATCTTCGACGACGTCATCCCGTTCGGGCTGGCCGCCCCCCTGTCGCTGCTGCTGGCGGCCATCGTCGGGGTGCTCTGGCACACGTTCCCGGCCTGGCTGCCCGGCCGCTGGCGGCTGGGCTCCCGGAAGCGTGGGCGCGAACCGGACCTGCGTATCGAGAAGGCCGACCGGTCCGCCGTGGACGAGGACCAGCCCGAGGTCGACGAGCTGCCGCCGCTGGCCCCGGAGGTCTACCTCTCCCAGGCCGACCGCTACGCCGCCGAGGGCCGCTGGGCCGAGGCGGTCCGGGAGCGGCTGCGCGCGATGGTGCGCGAGCTCGTCGACCGGGGTGTGGTCGAGCACGTGCCCGGCTGGACGGTGACCGAACTCGCCCGCGCCGCCGGTGGAACCCGGCCCGAGCTGGGCCCCGCCCTGGACGGCGCGACCAGGATCTTCTCCGGCATCTGGTATGCCCAGCGCCCGGCGACCGCCGGGGACGACGAACTGATGCGGGGCCATCTGGCCACCGTGCACGAGCTGGTGCGAGGTGGGCGATGACGGCCACGGCGCAACGCCGCCGCCGTTGGCGGCTGGTGCTGCCGATGCTGCCGGTGCTGGCCCTGATCGTGGTCTCGGTGACCGCGCATCTGGTCGAGGAGCCGTCGGCCTCGGACCCGGCCTACCTGTCCCCCACCGGAGACGGCCCCGACGGGGCGGCCGGGCTGGCCGCGCGACTGCGCGCCCGGGGCGTGACGATCCGCTACGTCACCGGCAGCGACGAGGCACTGACGGCGGCGAGGGCGGCCGGTGGTGACGCGACGCTGTTCGTCCCCACCCCGCAGTTCCCGTACCGCGATCAGCTCCGCCGCCTGTACCTGCTGCCCGACCGCACCCGTGTGGTGCTGGTGGAGCCCGACGACGACCAGGTCCGGCAGGCGACGGACGCGCTGGGCGCGACCGAACGGCGCTGGGCTACACGCGTCGCCGCCCGTGGCGCGGGCTGCCGGCTGACCGACGCCGGGCCCGCCGCCGTCGTACGGACCCGGTACGGGCTGCTGGAGTACGCCGACGTTCCGCTGGAGAGCTGCTACGACGGCGGCCTCGTCCGGGTGGTCGAGGACGGCGTGGAGTTCGTGCTGGTCGGCAGCGCCGACCCGTTCCGGGCGGAGCGGGCCGCCGAGCACGGCAACGCCGAGCTCGCCCTGGACCTGCTCAGCGCCAGGAGCACCGTGATCTGGCTCGATCTGCACGAGCGCGAGACGCCGCCACCCAGGCCCCGGATCGACATCCCCGAGCGCACCGCCCGCCCGTCGCACTCACCCGCGGCCGCTCCCGCCGACGGGCCCAGCCCGTTCCCGGACTGGCTGTTCTGGGTGGTCGTGACGCTGCTGGTCGCGACGCTGGCGATCGTGCTCGCGCGGGGCCGCCGGCTGGGCCCGCCGGTCCCGGAGGCGCTGCCGGTCGACGTGCCCGGCGCGGAGACCGCGGCCGGACGCGGCCGGCTCTACCGGCGGGTCCGGGCACGCGGCCCGGCGCTGGAGACGCTGCGCGCCGCCGCCCGTCGCCGCCTGGCCGCGGCGCTGGGCCTGCCCCCGACCGCGGGCCCCGAGACGCTGCTGCCGGCGCTGCAGGCGCGCACCGGCGACGACCCGCACCGGCTGGGCGCGATCCTCTACGGGCCGCCGCCGCAGACCGACGAGCAACTGCACACCGGCGCCGTGGAGCTGCGGCAGCTGGTCGAATGCGTGACCGCACGACCTGTTGATGAAGGAGAGCACCGGTGACCCAGCCGTCGACTACCGAGACCGCCGAACCCGCCCGCGAGGCGCTCGGCCGGCTGCGCGCCGAGGTGGCCAAGGCGGTGGTCGGCCAGGACGGCGTCGTCGCCGGGCTGGTCATCGCGCTGCTGTGCCGCGGGCACGTGCTGCTGGAGGGCCCGCCCGGGGTGGCCAAGACCCTGCTCGTACGCAGTCTCGGCGCGGCCCTGGACCTGGAGATGAAGCGCATCCAGTTCACCCCCGACCTGATGCCCGGCGACGTCACCGGCTCGGTGATCTACGACCCGCGCAGCGCCGAGTTCCAGTTCCGCCCCGGCCCGGTCTTCACCAACCTGCTGCTCGCCGACGAGATCAACCGGACGCCGCCGAAGACCCAGTCGTCGCTGCTGGAGGTCATGGAGGAGCGCCAGGTGTCCGCGGACGGGGTGACCCGGCCGCTGCCCGAGCCGTTCCTGGTCGCCGCGACGCAGAACCCGATCGAGCACGAGGGCACCTACCCGCTGCCCGAGGCGCAGGTGGACCGCTTCCTGCTGAAGCTGACCGTGCCGCTGCCCGCCCGCGAGGAGGAGCTGGGCGTGCTGCGCGCGCACCACGGCGGGTTCGACCCGCGCGACCTGGGCGCGGTCGGCATCAAGGCGGTCGCCGGGCCGGTCGAGCTCGCCGCGGCGCGGGAGGCGGTCGGCCGGGTCACCGTGACCGAGCCGGTGCTGGGATACATCGTGGACGTCTGCCGGGCCACCCGGTCCACCCCGTCGGTGGAGCTGGGCGCGTCGCCGCGCGGCGCGACCTCGCTGCTGGCCACGTCGAAGGCGTGGGCCTGGCTGGGCGGGCGCGACCACGTGACCCCGGACGACGTCAAGGTCATGGCGCGGCCGACGCTGCGGCACCGGCTGCGGCTGACGCCCGAGGCGGAGCTGGAAGGCGTCACCGCCGAGTCGGTCCTGGACGCCGTGCTCGCCTCCGTGCCGACCCCGCGGTAGGGCGGCGTGCCCACCGCTCGTGCCGCCCTGCTGGCCGCGCTGTGCGCGCCGATCGTCGGCGTGGCCTCGGCGCTGTCCGCCGTCCCGCCGTGGGCGCTCGCCGGAGTGCTGCTGGCGCTGGTCGCGGCGGCGGTGCTCGCCGACTGGGCGCTGACTGCCGACCCGCGCCGGATCGCCGTCCGGCGCGCGACGACGGGTGCCGTGGTGCGGCTCGGCGAGGACGTCGAGGTCGCGCTGACCGTGGCGAACCACGCGGACGCCGACGTCAAGCTGCTGGTACGCGACGCCTGGGTGCCCTCGGCCGGGGCACGCCCGTACGCCCACCGGGTCGCTCTGGCCCCCGGCGAGGCCGCGACGCTGACCACCACGCTGACCCCGACCCGGCGCGGCGACCGCACCGCCGAGCAGGTCACCGTACGCACCCACGGCCCGCTCGGGCTGGCCGTGCGGCAGAGCGACCACCGGCCGCCGTGGAACCTGCGGGTGCTGCCCCGGTTCACGTCGCGCAAGCACCTGCCGGAGAAGCTGGCGCGGCTGCGCACCGTCGAGGGCGCGACCGCGATCCGGGGCCGTGGCCAGGGCACCGAGTTCGACGTGCTGCGCGAGTACGTGCCCGGCGACGACGTGCGCTCGATCGACTGGCGGGCCACCGCCCGGCGGCGTGACGTGATCGTGCGCACCTGGCGGCCCGAGCGGTCCCGGCGCATCGTGTGCGTGCTGGACACCGGCCGCACCAGTGCGGTCCGGGTCGGCGACGAGCCCCGCCTGGACGCCGCGATGGACGCCGCGCTGCTGCTGGCCGCGGTCGCGCAGGAGGCCGGCGACCAGGTCGACCTGATCGCGGCCGACCACCGGGTGCGCTCCGTGGTGGCCGGGTCGCACGGCCGGTCCACCCTGCCGCGCCTGATCAACGCGGTGGCCCCGCTGCAGCCCGCGATGGTGGAGACCGACTTCGAGCTGATCACCAGCGAGGTGCTGCGCCGGGAGCGCAAGCGCTCGCTGGTGGTGATCTTCACCGCGCTGGAGCCCGGCGCGCTCGGCGAGGGCCTGCTGCCGGTGCTGCCGCGGCTGGCCTCCCGGCACCGGGTGCTCATCGCCGCCGTACACGACCCGGCCCTGGCCGCGCTGGCCGCCACCGCCCTGCACGGCCCGAACGACGTCTACGCCGCCGCGGCGGGCACCCGCGCGCTGGCCGAACGGGAGAAGCTGAGCGGCGCGCTGGCCCGCTACGGCGTGGGCGTGCTGGACTTCCCGGCCGACACGTTCGCCAGCCAGGTCACCGACGCCTACCTCGCCTTGAAGGCCACCGGCAGGCTCTGATCGGGTGCCTCGGCGCGCTCGGCGCGGCGGCCCAGCACGAACACGTACACCAGGAAGGCGGTCCACACCAGCACGCCGATCGCGTCGCGCACCAGCACGGGCAGGATCGACGGCGTCACGAACGCCTCCAGCAGCCCGGCCACGGCGAGCACGCCGACCAGCCCGACCGCGCCGGTGATGCCCTGCCGCGCGGCGGCGGCCAGCGACTGCCCCCGGGTCAGCACCGGGCCCGGCACCACCCAGGACCAGCCCACCCGCAGGCCGATCCCGGCCGCCACGAAGATCGCGGTCAGCTCCAGCAGGCCGTGCGGGGCGATCAGCCCGAAGAAGACGTCCGCCCGGCCGTTGGCGATCATCAGGCCCGCGGTCGCCCCGATGCTGAGCGCGTTCTGCCACAGGACGTACGCGACGGGCAGCAGCAGCACCCCGGCGACCAGGCTCTGCGCCGCGATCCAGGCGTTGTTGGTCCAGACCAGCAGCCCGAAGTTGGGCGCGAAGTACTCGCTGTAGTACGCCTCGAAGTCGTGCTCGACCAGGCTCTCGATGTCGGCTTCGCTCATCCCGAGGGCCTGCGGCAGCGTGGGGTCGTTGATGACCCAGGTCGCGACCGCCGCCGCCACCAGCAGGAAGCACACGGCGGCGCTGATCCACCAGCGGCGTGCCTGGTAGATGGCCAGTGGCAGGTCGTGCACGAAGAACCGGGGCAGCCGCGCCCAGTCCACCGGCTGCGCCCCCGTGATCGCCGCGCGGGCCGACAGCACCAGCCGGGACAGTTCGGCCACCAGGGCCGGGTCCGGGGTGCGGCTGCGCACCACGGACAGGTGGGTGGCCACCCGCTGGTAGAGCAGCACCATCTCGTCGGCCTCGGCCGCGGTGGGCTTGCGCCGACGGCTCAGCACCTCCAGACGCCGCCACTCGCCGCGGTGCTCGGCCACGTACGCGTCCAGGTCCACTCGATCGTCCTCTCCCCCGGTTGTCCGACGGCAGCCTAGCGGGGGCAGTCGCGTGGCGCGGGCCTGTGATTCACTGTGCCGATGCGGCAGGGGCGGGATTCGGCGGAGAGCACGGCGGGGCTGGTCAGCGGCGAGGCCGTGCACCTGGAGGTCCGGCTCGCCCGTGCGGGGTCGCGGGTGCCCGCGCTGATGATCGACATCGTCGCGCAGCTCATGGTCTTCTTCGTGCTGGTGCTGCTCCTGCTGGCGTTCTTCGGCATCACCCGCCTCGGCGACGCGGCCAGCTCGCAGGCGTCGTACATCATCGCCCTGGTCCTGACCACGGTGGGCTATCCGACCCTGATGCTGGTGCTCACCCGGGGCCGTTCCCTGGGCAAACTCGCGATGGGCCTGCGCGTGGTACGCGACGACGGCGGCCCGATCACGCTGCGCCAGTCGTTCACCCGCGCCCTGGTCGGAGCGACCCTGGAGTGGCCGGGCATGCTCCTGATCGTCAACTGGGCGGTGAGCCTGGTCGTGCTGACCGGCTCGCCGCGCGGCAAGCGCCTGGCCGACGTCGTCGCGGGCACCATCGTGATCCACGACCGCAGCCCCGAGGGCTGGGGCTGGGTGCCGACGACCCCCGCGCCACTGGCGCGCTGGGCATCGACCCTCGACCTGACCGGCCTCGACGACGAGCTGGCGCTGGCGGCGCGGCACTTCCTGGCCCGCAGCCGCGGGCTCCGCGAGCCCTACCGCACCCGGCTGGGGCACGCGCTGGCCAGCGACATCGCCGCCAGCGTCACCCCGGCTGCCCCGGCCGACACCCCCGGCTGGGCCTACCTGGCCGCGGTGATCGGCGAACGGCACCGCCGGGCGGCTCAGCGCCTGGCCCGCGACCGGGCCAGCCACGCCCTGCTCTGGCCGGAACTCTTCCCGCCCATGCCCGCCCCGGCACTCGCCGGAGCAGCCCCCCAGGGAACCTTCCCCAGCGCGCCCTTCCCCGGCGGCCCCGCGCCGCTCATCCCCGGTCAGATCGCACAGGCCGCCCCGGCCGTCGACCCGCGGTCACTGCGGCCCGCCACCCCCGTCTGACGGGGCGTCAACGCGAAAGATCGCCGTTTCGTGTCGAAGCCTGCGGTTGAAGCACAGGTCTCGGCACGAAACGGCGATCTCGCGGCAGCCCAGGATCAGTACCGGTAGTGGTCCGACTTGTACGGACCCTCGACCGGGATGCCCAGGTATTCGGCCTGCGGCTTGGTGAGCTCGGTCAGCCGGACGCCGAGGGCGTCCAGGTGCAGCCGGGCCACCTTCTCGTCGAGTTCCTTGGACAGCGTGTAGACGCCGATCGGGTACTGGTCGAGCTTGGTGAACAGCTCGATCTGCGCCAGGACCTGGTTGGTGAAGCTGTTGCTCATCACGAACGACGGGTGACCCGTGGCGTTGCCCAGGTTCAGCAGCCGGCCCTCGGACAGCACGATGATCGAGTGGCCGTCGGCGAAGCGCCACTCGTCCACCTGCGGCTTGATGTTGATCCGCTCGACGCCCGTGGTCTTCGCCAGCCCGGCCATGTCGATCTCGTTGTCGAAGTGGCCGATGTTGCCGACGATGGCCTGGTGCTTCATCCGGCTCATCTGCTCGCCGGTGATGACGTCCTTGCAGCCGGTGGCGGTGATGAAGATGTCCGCCGTGGCGACCACGTCCTCCAGGGTGGCGACCTGGTAGCCGTCCATCGCCGCCTGCAGCGCGCAGATCGGGTCGATCTCGGTGACGATGACCCGGGCGCCCTGGCCGCGCAGCGACTCCGCGCAGCCCTTGCCCACGTCGCCGTACCCGGCCACGACCGCGACCTTGCCGCCGATCAGCACGTCGGTGGCCCGGTTGATGCCGTCGATCAGCGAGTGGCGGCAACCGTACTTGTTGTCGAACTTGCTCTTGGTGACCGAGTCGTTGACGTTGATCGCCGGGAAGAGCAGCGAGCCGGTCTGCTGCATCTCGTAGAGGCGGTGCACGCCGGTGGTGGTCTCCTCGGTCACGCCCTTGATGCCGGCCGCGATGGTGGTCCAGCGCTTGGCGTCGGCGACCAGCGAGCGCTGCAGCACGCCGAGGATGATCGCGTACTCCTCGGAGTCGGCGGTCTCGGGCGACGGCACCGCGCCGGCCGCCTCGAACTCCACGCCCTTGTGTACGAGCAGGGTGGCGTCACCGCCGTCGTCGAGGATCATGTTCGGGCCCTCGCCGCCCGGCCACTGCAGGATCTGCTCGGTGCACCACCAGTACTCCTCGAGCGTCTCGCCCTTCCAGGCGAAGACCGGCACGCCCGCGGGCGCGTCGACGGTGCCCTGGCGGCCGACCGCGATCGCGGCGGCGGCGTGGTCCTGCGTGGAGAAGATGTTGCAGCTGGCCCAGCGCACGTCGGCGCCCAGGTCGACCAGCGTCTCGATCAGCACCGCGGTCTGCACGGTCATGTGCAGCGAGCCGGCGATGCGTGCCCCCGCCAGCGGCTGGGCGGCGGCGAACTCACGGCGTACCGCCATCAGGCCGGGCATCTCGTGCTCGGCGAGCTGGATCTCCTTGCGGCCGAACGCCGCGAGGGAAAGATCGGCGACCTTGAAGTCGCCGGGGGCAAGGGTGCGGGCCATAGATGAACTCCCAATCGGTCGGCTGACCAGTGCGAGGTACAGCCTACTTCTCCGCGTCCCAGGGTCCGAGAACCGGCTCCGCCGGAGGGTCGGTGGGGTCATACGTGTGGCCCGGCCCCCGGACGGACCCTCCGCCTCGAAGACCGGGCCACACTCCCCCCGGTTTGGTTCCCCCGCGCGTGGCTCGGTCTGAATGATCCCGATAACGCTGCGTGAGTAAAAGGCTACACTCCGCTCTTCCGGTGTCAAGCAGAACCGGCGAGTCATGCCCGCCACCGTGTCGCGGCGGTCAGCGGGTACGCGAAAAGGCCTGCCCGGCTGAGAAATGGGGTTCATTTTCAACCGGGCAGGCCAGCGTCCGTTGTGGAGACAAGCGGCTCAGAGCGAGCCGAGGTACACCTCTCCGGTGCCCGAGAAGATCATCTTGCCGCCGTCCGCCGCGCCGAACGCGGCCTCGCCGCCGCCCAGCCGCGCCGCCCCGGAGGCGTCGCCGACCGTCACCGCCCCCGCCAGGCACAGCGCGGTACGCGGACCCGCCGGGTCCAGCGCCGCCTCGCCGCCGTCCAGCCGGATGCGGTGCAGCCGGAAGTCGTCCACCGGCACCGACCAGGTGTCCACGCCCGCCGCGACCGGCTCCGGGTCCCGCACCGGCTGGTGCAGCGGCTCGAAGCGCAGCACGCGCAGCAGCTCGGGCACGTTCACGTGCTTGGGCGTCAGCCCCCCGCGCAGCACGTTGTCGCTGGCCGCCATGATCTCGACCCCGGCCCCGCGCAGGTAGCCGTGCAGGTTGCCCGCGGGCATCCAGATACCCTGCCCGGGAGCCAGTACCACGTGGTTGAGCAGCAGCGCGACCAGCACCCCGACGTCACCCGGGTAGTCGTGCGCCAGCAGCCGCACCAGGCCGCGCGGACCGCCGCCCGCCGGGCCGTCCGGCAGGTTCCCGGACACCGCCACCGCCTGCTCGACCAGCTCCGCGCGGGTGTACGCGGGCCAGCTGAGCAGCGCGCGTACGCCCTCGCGCAGGTCGCCCACGGCCAGCGCGCCGACCACCGGCTTGAGCGCCGTGATCCCGAGCGCGTCGACCAGCTCGGCCGACTCGGCCACCGGCCGGAACCCGCAGAGCGCCTCGAACTCGGTGTACGCCACCAGCAGTTCGGGCTTGTGATTGCTGTCGACGTAGCTGCGGTGCGCGGCCCCGCGCGGCACCCCGGCCGCGTCCTCGGCCGCGTAGCCGTCAGCCGCCTGCCGCGCGTCGGGATGCGCCTGCAGGGACAGCGAACGCTCCGCCGCCAGCAGCTTGAGCAGGTACGGCAGTCGTACGCCGAAGCGGTCGAGCGCGTCGGCGCCGAGCAGATCGCCCGGCGCCGACGCGATCACGTCGACCAGCGGAACGTCGTCCACCAGGGAGGAGCAGTCGGGATGTGCGCCGACCCACAGCTCGGCCTCGGGCCCGTCACTGGGCACGGCCCGGCCCTGCACCCGCGCGATGACCTCGTGCGAGCCCCACGCGTAGGGCCGGATGCGGTTGTGGAGAAGGCGCACTCGCTCAGCCCTTCTGGTGGTAGATGTCCGGCTCTAGGTAGATCAGCTTAGCGATCGGGACCGCCTCGCGGATCCGCCGCTCGGTGGCGTCGATGCCCCTGGCCACGTCGTCGGCCGTCTCGTCGTGCCGGACCGCGATCTTGGCAGCGACGAGCAGCTCCTCCGGACCGAGGTGCATGGTGCGCATGTGGATCAGGCGCTCCACCTCGGGACCGTTCTCGATCGCCACGGCGATCGCCTTGACGTGCTCGTCGGTGGCCGACTCGCCGAGCAGCAGGCTCTTGGTCTCGACCGCCAGCACCACGGCGATGACGACGAGCAGGAGACCGATCATGGTAGTGCCGGCGGCATCCCAGACACCATTGCCGGTGATCAGCGTCATGGAGACGCCGAACAGGGCCAGCACCAGGCCCACCAGCGCGCCGAGGTCCTCCAGGAGGATCACCGGCAGCTCCGGCGCCTTGGCCCGCCGGATGAAGTCCTTCCAGGAGGCGCTGCCGCGCACCGCGTTCGACTCGACGATCGCGGTGCGGAAGGAGAACGACTCCAGGACGATCGCGACGAGCAGCACCGTGACCGGCAGCCATTGCCAGCTGGTGATCGCGCCGCGGTCCGCGTTGGTCGTGGCCTCGTGGTACTTGTGATACCCCTCATACAGGGCGAACAGGCCACCCACGCTGAACAGGACGATCGACACGATGAACGCGTAGATGTACCGCTCCCGGCCGAAGCCGAACGGGTGCAGCGGCGTCGCCTTCCGTTGGGCACGGCGGCCACCGAGCAGCAGCAGCACCTGGTTGCCCGAGTCGGCGACCGAGTGGATCGCCTCCGCCAGCATCGACGACGACCCGGACAGGGCCCACGCGATGAACTTGGTGATCGCGATGCCCACGTTCGCCAGCAGCGCCGCGACGATGGCCTTGGTGCCACCGCCCGCGCTCACGCCCGTACCCCATGCATGTAGTTGTTGAGCCCGCTTCGCTCGCTCACTTGCGCAACTGCTCCTTCAGCTCCGTGACGGCCGGCACCGCCATCGGATCCAGGCCATGCCCGAGGCCGAGATAGACCGAGGCGAAGTCAGTCGCCGCGACCAGTGAGGCGAACCGCTCCAGCGCCGATCCGCCTTCGGCGGTGAGCACGTCCACCTCGATCCCGCGCCTCGCCGCGATGTCCTGCACCACCTCGGCTCGCCGGTCCGTCGTCTGCGCCGCACTGTTCTCGTCGGCGAGCCCACCGTCGCACAGCAGCACCACCCGCAGACGCGGGGGGTCGCCCGTCACGTCGTCGAGATCGGGATCAGCGAAGATGTCCCGCTCCGAGGCGGCCAGCGCCCCGAACACACCGTCCAGCAGACCCACCCGCCCACGCCCGGCCTCACCCAGCGCGTCGGTGACGACCGGGTAACGGGCGTTCGCGGACAGCATGTCGCCGTAGCGCACCGCGGCGACCGCTGCCAGCGGTGAGTCGCCCCAGATGACCGGGACCGAGCCGGCCATGTTCAGGGCCAGCGTCTTGGAGATGTTGACGAACGTCTCGGCGGTCGGCCGGCAGCGGTCGGCGTCCTGGTCCAGGCGCACCGCCGTCTCGGCCAGGTCAGCCTCGTTGACCTTGACCAGGCCCAGCGCACGCGCCGCCATCAGCACCGGCACCGTCAGACCCCACATGTTCGCCCGCGCCGCGCCACGGCGCGGCACCGGGATGAACGGGGCCCGGTAGCGCTCGGCCACCGACTGCAGCGGCGAACCCGGCGCGCCGATGCCGACCAGGCGGGCGCCGCGGCGGCCCGCCATCTCGGCCACCGCCAGCGCCTCCGGCGAGCGGCCCGACGCCGACACCGCGATCACCACGTCGGCCGCGCCGATCCAGCCCGGCACCTCCACGCTGCGGTGGGTCAGCACCGGCACCAGGCAGCGCGGCCCGGCGATGGTCGCCAGGATGTCACCGGTGCGCGCGGCGGTGCCCGCACCGACCACCACGACCGCCCGGGGGCGGCCCTCGTCGGCGAGGTGGCTCAGGTCGGTCTCGGCGGCCAGCGTGGTCGCCTCACGCACCTGCGCACCGGCCGACGCGATGGCCCGGAGCATGCCCCCGGGGTCACGCGCGGCCAGCGCCGGTGCGTTGTCCAGCAGCGCCTCGTCGAAGAAGCGGTTGCCGCGCACACCCGCGGCGCCGTCGAGCGGGCTGGTCGCCATCACTCACCCGCCGGGGCGGTGAGCACCTCGTCGAGCAGCAGCACCGGCAGCCCGTCCCGCACCGGGTAGACCCGGCTGCAGGAGGTGCAGGTCAGCGTCTGCGCCTCGGGGTCGTGGGTCAGCGACCCGTGATCCTCGGCCGGGCAGGCGAGGACTTCGAGCAGTTGCGGGGCGAGCGACACGTCGGGCTCCTTCAGAGATCGCCGGCTGAGCTGACGAACGCGGCGTGCCGCGGCACGCCCCACCGGGGCGCGCCGCGCGCTCACCACGTTCCGCGAAGCAGCCTACCCACGGACCAGCTTCAGCACCTCGTCGCGCAGCTCCGACATCCGCTCCGGCGTCGGGGCCTCGACGTTGAGGCGCAGCAGCGGCTCGGTGTTGGAGGCGCGCAGGTTCACCCAGCTGCCGTCGCCGAAGGCCACGGTCAGGCCGTCCAGCTCGTCCTGCTGCTCGCCCGCGAAGTGCGCCCGCACCTGCGACAGCTTCGCGCCCTGGTCCGCGACCACCGAGTTGATCTCACCGGACGAGGTGTACCGCTCGAACTGCGCGCCCAGCACCGACAGCGGGCCGTCCTGCTCGCCCAGCGCCGCCAGCACGTGCATCGCGGCCAGCATGCCGGTGTCGGCACCCCAGAAGTCGCGGAAGTAGTAGTGCGCCGAGTGCTCGCCGCCGAAGACCGCGCCGGTCGTCGCCATCTCCGCCTTGATGAAGGAGTGGCCGACCCGGGTACGCACCGGGATGCCGCCGTGCTCGCGCACGATCTCCGGGACGGCCGCCGACGTGATCAGGTTGTGGATGATCGTCGCACCGGGGTGCTTGGCCAGCTCACGGGTCGCGACCAGCGCGGTCACCGCGGACGGGGAAACCGGAGCGCCCTCGGCGTCGACCACGAAGCAGCGGTCGGCGTCGCCGTCGAAGGCCAGTCCCAGGTCGGCCCCGTGCTCCCGCACCGCCGCCTGCAGGTCCACCAGGTTCGCCGGCTCCAGCGGGTTGGCCTCGTGGTTCGGGAACGAGCCGTCCAGCTCGAAGTACAGCGGCACGATGTCCAGCGGCAGCGCGGGCAGCACGGCGTCGCCGAGCACCGCCGGGACGGTGTACCCGCCCATGCCGTTACCGGCGTCGACGACGACCTTCAGCGGCCGGATCCCGCTCAGGTCCACCAGCGTGCGCAGGTGCGCCGCGTAGTCGGCCAGCATCTCGCGGGTCTCGATGTCACCGGACGGGGCGGGCATCTCCGCGCGCGTGTCCAGCAGCTCCTGCGCGCGCTCGCGGATCGCGGCCAGCCCGCTGGCCTGGCCGACCGGCTTGGCCCCCGCGAAGCACAGCTTGATGCCGTTGTACTGGGCCGGGTTGTGGCTGGCGGTGAACATGGCACCGGGCAGGCCCAGGATGCCGGAGGCGTAGT
The DNA here is from genome assembly GCF_011297335.1 of Catellatospora methionotrophica. GTDB lineage: Bacteria > Actinomycetota > Actinomycetes > Mycobacteriales > Micromonosporaceae > Catellatospora > Catellatospora methionotrophica. The sequence continues at coordinate 202,826 of NZ_JAAOTJ010000008.1, forward strand.
ACAGCAGGTCGGTCGAGCCGAGACCGGCGTTGATCACGTTGACGCCCTCGGCGCGTACGCCGTCGGTGAACGCCTTGACCAGCGACGGCCCGGAGTCGCGCATGTCGTGCGCGACCACGATGGTGCCCCGGTCCTCCCCCAGCGCCCGCAGCGTCTGCGCGAACGCCCGGCCCAGCGCCCCGGCCACCGGCTCGTTCAGCTGCTCGGGCACGGTGCCGCGAACGTCGTACGCCTTGACGATCTGGGACAGGTCAGACACAACATCTCCTTAAGCCTCAACTATCTGCTTCACCCTAACCACCGCACGTCACGTACCCCGCTCGGGCGCGCGCGTATCACCGCGCCCCGCCCCACCAAGATCGTCCGACTTGCCTGGCACCCGTGCGTACTGTGAACAACGATTCGCACAGGTGCCTGGCAAGTCGAACGATCGACGAGCCGCACCGGACGCACGGCCGCGCCCCGGGGCCGTGGCCGCCGGGGCGCGTTCGGGAGCACTGTCGGGTGTGGCGCGATCGTCAGAGTTGCAATCCGGTGAGGACGAGGACGCGAGGGTCGGTGTAGTCGTCCATGGCGCTGCGCAGGCCCTCGCGGCCGGTGCCGGAGCCCTTCACGCCGCCGTACGGCATCTGGTCGGCCCGGAACGACGGCACGTCGCCGACGATCACGCCCCCGACCTGCAACGTCGCGTGCGCGGTGAACGCCGTCTGCAGGTTGCCCGTGAACACACCCGCCTGCAGCCCGAACGCCGAGTCGTTGACCGCCGCGAACGCGGCCTCGTCGGAGTCCACCGTGGAGACCACCAGCACCGGCCCGAACACCTCGTCGCAGGCGACCTTCGCGTCAGCGGGCACGTCGGACAGCACGGTCGGCGCGTAGGTCGCGCCGTCGCGCGTCCCGCCCGCCAGCACGCGGGCACCGGCCGCGACGGCCTCGGCCACCCAGCTCTCGACCCGTTCCGCCGCCGCCACGCTGATCATCGGGCCGACCTGCGTATCGGCCGCCGCCGGGTCGCCGCTCTTGAGGGCCTGCACCGCGGCGACCAGCTTCGGCACGAACGCCGCCGCCTGGTCGCGGTGCACGATCACGCGCTGCACCGCGATGCAGCTCTGCCCGGCCTGGTAGTTGCTGAAAAGCGCGATGCGCTGGGCCGCCCAGTCCAGGTCGCCGTAGTCGCCGCAGACCACGGCGGCGGCGTTGCCGCCCAGTTCCAGGGTCACGTGCTTGTGCGGCACGGCGGCCTGGATCGACGCGCCGACCGGCCCGGACCCGGTGAACGACACCACCGGCAGCCGCGGGTCGGCGACCAGCGCGGCGGCCCGCTCGTTGGGGATCGGCACCACGGAGAACATGCCCGCGGGCAGCTCGGTCTCGGCCAGCAGCTCGCCGAGCAGCAGCGCGGACAGCGGCGTCGCCGGGGCGGGCTTGACGATGATCGGCGCGCCGACCGCGATCGCCGGGGCGACCTTGTGCGCGACCAGGTTCAGCGGGAAGTTGAACGGGCTGATGCCCAGCACCGGGCCCTTGGGGAAGCGGCGTACGACGGCCATCCGCCCGGCGGCGGCCGGGTCGGTGTCCAGGCGCATCAGCTCACCCGAGAACCGGCGCGCCTCCTCGGCGGCCCAGCGGAACGTGGAGACGGCGCGGCCCAGTTCGGCCTTGGCCCACATGAGCGGTTTGCCGTTCTCGGCGCTGATGAGCGCGGCGACCTCGTCGCCCCGTTCGGCCAGCCGCCGGCTCACGTGGTCGAGCGCGGCGGCGCGGGCGGCGGCGGGGAGCCGGGCGGCGTCGGCGGCTACCGCAGCAGCGGCTGCTACGGCGTTTTCGACCTGCTCAGGCGTAGCGTTGGCGGTCTGACCGACCACGCGCCCGTCGTAGGGGTTGTGTACATCAACGAGATCATCACTGGTCTCCGGGGAACCGGCGATCCAGTACGGGGTCCGATCGGCCATATGCCCACCCTAACGCACGGAAACAGTTGCTCAAGACCCTTGCTCGACACGGATTTCGTCGCGAAGATAGCCGTATGCCACCGATGACAGAGAAATTGTCGAACTTTATCAACGGCAAGCACGTTGCTCCCGTGGACGGCGGCTACGCCGATCTCATCGACCCGTGCACCGGGGAGATTCTCGCCCAGACGCCGGTCTCCGGGAAGCAGGACGTCGAGGACGCGATGGCCGCTGCGGCGGCCGCGTTCGAGACCTGGCGCGACACCACGCCCAGCGAGCGCCAGAAGGCCCTGCTCAAGATCGCTGACGCCGTCGAGGCGCGCGCCGACGAGCTGGTCGCCCTGGAGAGCCGCAACACCGGCAAGCCGCTGCACCTGACCGCGAGCGAGGAGCTGCCGCCCGCGATCGACCAGATCCGCTTCTTCGCGGGGGCGGCCCGGCTGCTGGAGGGCCGCTCGGCCGGCGAGTACATGGCCAACATGACCAGTTACGTGCGCCGCGAGCCGATCGGCGTCTGCGCGCAGGTCACGCCCTGGAACTACCCGCTGATGATGGCGGTGTGGAAGTTCGCGCCCGCCATCGCCGCGGGCAACACCGTGGTGCTCAAGCCGTCGGACACCACGCCGATGTCGACGCTGCTGCTGGCCGAGATCGCGGCCGAGTTCCTGCCGCCGGGCGTGCTCAACGTCGTCTGCGGCGACCGCGACACCGGCCGCGCCCTGGTCGCGCATCCGACCCCGGCGATGGTCTCCATCACCGGCTCCACCCGCGCGGGCTCCGAGGTCGCCGCGTCGGCCGCGCCCGCGCTCAAGCGCACCCACCTGGAGCTGGGCGGCAAGGCCCCGGTCATGGTGTTCGACGACGCCGACATCGCGGCGGCCGCCGAGGGCATCGCGATCGCCGGGTTCTTCAACGCGGGCCAGGACTGCACCGCGGCCACCCGGGTGCTGGTCACCGAGGGCGCGTACGACGCGTTCGTCGAGGCCCTCACCGAGCAGGCCCGCAGCCTCAAGACCGGCGCGCCGGACGACTCCGACGTGCTCTACGGCCCGCTCAACAACGCCAACCAGCTCGCCAAGGTCACCGGCTTCATCGAGCGGCTGCCCGCGCACGCCCGGGTCACCGCGGGCGGCGAGCGCGTCGGCGAGCGCGGATTCTTCTTCGCCCCGACCGTGGTCGCCGACCTGGTCCAGGCTGACGAGATCGTCACCGACGAGGTGTTCGGCCCGGTCATCACCGTGCAGAAGGTCACCGACGAGGCCGAGGCGCTGCGCTACGCCAACGACTGCCGCTACGGGCTGGCCTCCAGCGTGTGGACCGCCGACCACGGGCGGGCGATGCGGTTGAGCCGTCGGCTCGACTTCGGCTGCGTGTGGATCAACACCCACATCCCGCTGGTCGCGGAGATGCCGCACGGCGGTTTCAAGCAGTCGGGGTACGGCAAGGACCTGTCCGCGTACGGCCTGGAGGACTACACCCGGGTCAAGCACGTCATGCACAACATCGGAGAATGATCGTGAGCAGTTCCTCGGAGATCCACGCCCGGCGCGTGGACGCGGTGGCCCGCGGCGTCGGCTCGGTGCTGTCCTCCTACGTGGACCACGCCGGCGGCGGCACGCTGACCGACGTCGACGGGCGCGAGTGGATCGACTTCGCGGCCGGCATCGCCGTCACCAACGTCGGCAACAGCGCCCCCGCCGTGGTCGCGGCGGTACGCGAGCAGGTCGAGCGGTTCACCCACACCTGCTTCATGGTCACCCCGTACGAGTCGTACGTCGCGGTGTGCGAGCAGCTCAACGCGCTGACGCCCGGCGACTTCGCGAAACGCTCGGCGCTGTTCAACTCCGGTGCCGAGGCGGTCGAGAACGCGGTGAAGATCGCCCGGTACGCCACCGGGCGGTCCGCGGTGATCGTGTTCGAGCACGGCTACCACGGCCGGACGAACCTGACCATGGCCCTGACCGCGAAGAACATGCCGTACAAGCACGGCTTCGGCCCGTTCGCGCCGGAGGTCTACCGCGCGCCGATGTCGTACCCGCTGCGCGACGGCCTCACCGGCGAGCAGGCCGCCGCCCGCGCCATCGACGTGATCACCACGCAGGTCGGGGCGCAGAACGTGGCCGCGATCGTGATCGAGCCGATCCAGGGCGAGGGCGGCTTCGTGGTGCCCGCGCCCGGTTTCCTGCCCGCGCTGGCGTCCTGGGCCTCCGCGAACGGCGCGCTGTACGTCGCCGACGAGATCCAGACCGGCTTCTGCCGCACCGGCGACTGGTTCGCCTCCACGCACGAGCAGGTCGTCCCCGATCTGATCACGACGGCGAAGGGCATCGCGGGCGGCCTCCCGCTGGCCGCCGTCACCGGCCGTGCGGAGATCATGGACGCGGTGCACGCCGGCGGTCTCGGTGGCACGTACGGCGGCAACCCGCTCGCCTGCGCCGCCGCCCTCGCCTCCATCCAGACCATGCGCGACCTGGACCTCAACGCCGCCGCCCGCCGCATCGGCGCGACCCTGACCGACCGCCTCGCCACCCTGGCCGACAAATACCCACAGATCGCCGAGGTACGCGGCCGAGGCGCGATGATCGCCATCGAGCTGGTCAAACCCGGCACCCTCGACCCCGACCCGATCCTCACCGGAGCCGTGAACAAGGCCTGCCACGCCGCCGGCCTCCTCACCCTGACCTGCGGCACCTGGGGAAACGTCTTCCGCTTCCTCCCACCCCTGGTCATCTCCGACACCGACCTGGACCGCGGCCTCACCATCCTCGACCAGGCCTTCGCCACCACCACCTGACCACCCGCCCGGCTCCGGCTCCCGGCTCCGGCTCCGGCCCCGGCTCCGGCCCTCCGGCTCCGGCTCCGGCCCCGGCTCGCCGACCGTGAAGATCGCTGTTTCCGGTCAAAACCTGCGTTCTGACCACAGGTTTTGACCGGAAACAGCGATCTTCACGGTCGGCGAGCGATGGGAAGGGCACCTTCCACACCGCTTGAGCGGTGTGGAAGGTGCCCTTCCCATCGTCAGGACGGCCTCGCGGCGGCCTTAGAACGGCCAGGCGGCCGACTCGCCGGACTCGATCAGGCCGATCATCGAGAACGCCGCGTCGGTGAGGCCGCCGAAGGCATGGCGGTTGGGTACCGACGGCGTGTGGCCAAGGCGGTAGCCCGCCAGGTTCCAGGTGTAGACGGGCACCGTGGCGGGCACCGCCGCTGCCACGTCGGCGCTGCCGTGCCAGTGGGCCTGCTCGTCGGTGAGGATGACGACCCGGTCGTGGCCCGCGTAGTGCTTGCGGACCGCGTACTCGGTCGACGTGCCCCCGCCGAAGAACCAGCCGTCGTTCTTGAACCGCTGCACGGCCTTGAGCACCGACTCACCCGGACGCAGGTCGAAGACCTTCGTGTCGTTGGAGAACGACACGACCGTCGGATCGGCCGCCCGTGCCGCCAGCGCCAGGCCGAACATGGTCGCGGCGTCCCAGCAGCGCAGCGAGCCGTCCCGGCTGAAGACGCTGTTCATCGACCCCGAGGTGTCGACGAGGACCAGCGTGCGCCCGCCGAGCCGGGGCACGTTGCCCAGCGCGAACTGCAGCGCCTTCTCCAGCGGGTACGCCCAGCGCAGGCTGGGGGCCGCGTTGTACGCCGACAGGAAGCGCATCGGCAGCACCCGCGACCGGTCCACCTCGTCCGGGTCGGACAGCTTCGCCGCCACCACGGCCGCGACCTCGTCGCTCACCCCGGCCTGGTCGAAGTTGCGCAGGTTGCGCAGCAGCGCCAGGTATCCCATAGACGGGATCACCGCCGACCACGCCGCCGCGTCCAGCGGACCCTGCCGCCAGCCCGCGAGCGCCTCCCAGGTCATCCCGGCCGCACCCAGCACCTGCGCGTCGAGCACTCCGGCCCGCTGCTCGACGGGCAGCGCCATCAGCTCGGCGCGGGCGCGCAGCACGGACAGCGTCTCCGGGATCGGGTTGTCCCGCTGGTGGCGACGGTCCAGCGCGTGCTGGAACAGCTCGCCCTGGGCCGCGTCGCGCGGGCTCGGGTGAGTCAGCTCCAGCACGTCGGCGAACCGCAGCGCGTGGCTGTCCGAGTCGTACTTGAGCAGGCTGCGCTCGTGGTAGAGCCGCACCGCCGCGTCGGCGACACCGCGCTTGACCGGCTTGGGCAGCGCCCGGCCGTACACCGACAGCCAGTACGCCAGGGCCTCGCCGGGCTCGTCGGCCCGCTGCAGCGCCGCGCCGACGATCGCGCGCGAACCGGGGATACCGGCTGCGACCTGTGCCTTCGCGCCCTCCAGCGCGGCCACGACCGAGGCGCTGCGCAGGTTGGCGCCCAGGCGCAGCCACGGCACGAAGCGCGCGAACCACTCCGGATCCGCCACGGCGACCTTCGCCACCAGCGCACGGAACCGGTCGTCGCGCGCGTCGGCGCGCTCGTAGAAGGTCTGCTCGCCGACCATGTTGGCCACGGCCAGCAGGAACAGTTCCAGCTTGGGCTCGCGGGCGTAGCCGGGCGCGCCCTCGGCGGTCACCCCGGCCGGGCGCTTCATGATCGTCGAGAGGTTGAACTTGGCCATGAGGTCCCCTCCTCCAGGGTTTTCGGGCGCGCGAAACCCACCCAGGTGTACGGGAAGGGAGACGCGCCTCCCGAGATCGGACCGGCGGCGGTCTTGCCGGTTTCGAACCGGCTTCACCCAGAGAAGTAACCGCTGCCATCGCACCGGGAGGTGCGGAGATCAATGTAGGCGCGCGTTCCCCTGGCGGGCAAAGGGTTTGTCAGCGACCGTCCCCGTGCCATCGTGGTCCCATGTCGGGCATCGGGATCTGGCTGGCCCCGGCCGTCGCCGCCGTCGACCTGGCGCGGCACGCCGTCGGTGAGGTGCTCGGCGTGGACCCCGCACGGGTCGCACTCGGCCGCGAGCCGTCCGGCAGGCCCTTCGTGGTCGGCACGACCGGCCTGCACCTGTCCGTCGGGCATACCCCGGACCTGGCGGTCGTGGCCGTCACCGCACTCGGCCCGCTGGGCGTCGACGTCGAGCCGATCCGCCCCCTGCCCGCACCCGAGCTGGCCGCGCGCTGGTTCTCCGGACCGGAGGCCGACTGGGTCGCCGCCCACCCCGACGACTTTCTGCCGCTGTGGACGCTGAAGGAGGCCGTCGGCAAGGCGCTCGGCACCGGCCTGCGCGGCGGCGGCCTGCGGCGCCGCATGCCACTGCCCCCGCCCTCGACCCTGACGACGACGGTGCCTGACCTGGCGACCATGGCGGTCGCCGCGTGGCGGCACGGAAACGTGCTACTCGGCGTCGCCTGCCACACCGCTGCGGCGCTCGGCGCGCCGCTGTCCGTCGCGGAGCCCTTTCCACTGCCCCGTGAGCGGGAGAGGAGGAACGCGGCACGCCCGAGATCGAGTCGGTGACGGCGTGGTGGTCCCGTCGCCGGGACCTGGCGCTCTGGCCGCTGAGCTACCGCCGTCCTGACGGACGGCGAGCGGGATTCGAACCCGCGACCTCCCCGTTATCAGCGGAGTAGCCGTAACCTGCGCACCGGGCGTGCCGGGTTCGTCTTCCGAGATCGAAGTCGGCGGCGGCGTGAGCCATTGCTCTGCCAGCTGAGCTACCGGAGCCGAAGCTCCGAGCGGGAGTCGAACCCGCGGCCGATGGATTGGAAGTATCCGCTGCCTGCGCACCGGAAGACGTGAGTCCAACCTAGATCTGCCCGTGCGGCGGGGCAACGGATTTTGCCGCACCGCGGCGCGGCCCGAGATCGAGGGGGCGACGGAGTCCCGTCTCCGGGAGCACAGGCCGCACCAGCGGCCAATGGTGTATCCGTCACCGGCGCACCGGGCGCGCCTTGTGGACGTCTCCCGAGATCAGAAGTCGGCGGCGGCACAGTCTGCTGCTCTATCCAGCTGAGCTACCGGACCCCGAAGGCCCGGACGGGACTCGAACCCGCGACCCGCAGATCCCGAAGTAGCCGCTGCCTGCGCACCGGGAGACGTGCTGACGACCGTAGCGGCCCGTCCACCGCGAGGCAACGGGGTTCCGCGACAGCCGTGTGCTCCCTCGGGCACATCCCGCGTCCGCGCGGACATGCCCGAGGGAGCACCGAACGGCGGCTCAGGCGGCGATCTCCTCGCGGGCCGCCTGGGTCACCGCCCGAAAGGGCTGCTGGTCGCGCATGCCCCACGGCGATCCGTACGCCGTCAGCAGGTCCAGGAACGGCACCGGGTCCAGTGCCTCGGGGCCGAGCACCCCGGCGCCCTTCCACACGCCCTGGGCCAGCAGTTCCAGCGCGACGACGGGGTTCACCGCGGTCTGCCACACCACCGCCTGGTGGCCGTATTCGCGCATGGACCACTCGTTGTCGACGACGTGGTAGAGGTACATCTCCCTGGGGCGGCCGTCGAGGCCCTTGCCCTTGACCCAGGTGCCCGCGCAGGTCTTGCCCTTCATCCGGGAGCCCAGCGTGGCGGGGTCGGGCAGCTGCGCGGCGAGCACGTCGCGCGGCGAGACCATGACCGCCGACTTGCCGCCGCCGATGGCGATCGGCCGGGTGGAGTCGAGGCCGAGCTTGTGCACGGTCTTCAGGATCTCGATGAACTCGGTGCCGAGGCCGTACTTGAAGGTGACCCGCTTCGCGTCGACCCAGCGCGGGATCAGCAGCACCTCTTCGTGCTCCACGTTGACGCACTCGACCGGCCCGATGCCCTCGGGGAAGTCGAACACCTCGGGTTCGCTGAACGGGGCCGTGGTGAACCAGCCGCGCTCGCGTTCCCAGATGATCGGCGGGTTGAGGCACTCCTCGATGGTGGTCCAGATGGAGAACGACGGGGCGAAGTCGAAGCCCTCGACGGTGATGTTGGACCCGTCCCGTACGCCGATCTCGTCGATCTCGGAGAACAGGTGGTCGGCGGCGTACCGGGCGAAGATGTCGGACAGGCCGGGTTCGACGCCGATGCCGACCAGGGCCAGCCGGTCGGCGGCCTCCCAGGCCACGGCCTTGCCGAACTGCTGCTCGCCGAGCATGACGCCGGTCTTGGTGTACGGGTCGGTCGGGTGCGGCAGGGACAGCGACATGGCCATGTCGAGGTAGTCCGCGCCGGCGTGGTAGGCCCCGTCGAAGATCGGCATGACGAAGCGCGGGTCGACCGCGTTGAGCACGTGGGTGATGCCGTGCTCGCGGCACAACCGGGCGACGTCGTCGGCCTGCGAGGCGTCGAGCCTCGCCGCGACGAACCGGTCGCCGAGCCCGGAGACGGCCCGTTCGGCGCGTTCCAGGGAGTAGTCGGCCACCACCATGAGCTGGAAGAAGTCACGGCGAGCGGCGATGGCGGCTGCTGCACTGCCGACGCCACCAGCGCCGACCAGCAGGATGCGCATAAAAGTCCCTTCAACACGTGGCAACGGATGCCACGAGACGACTTGCTTCAAGTGTGTTCCCGGATCCCCGGGTCGGGGACGGAAGCGTCAGGAGTCGAAACCGAGGCCGGCGTGGTCGAGCGTGCGCAGCCACAGGTTGCGGCGTCCCTGGTGCTCGTCGGCGCGGGCCAGTGACCAGCGGGTCAGCTGGATGCCGAGCGAACGCAGCGGTTCCGGCGGCAGCGGCCAGGGCTTGGACCGTACGAAGTCCAGCCTGGTGCGTTCCGTGGACGCGCCTTCGAGGTGGTCGAGCATCACCTGCGCGCCGAAGCGCGTCGCGCCCACGCCCAGCCCGGTGTAGCCGGCCGCGTAGGCCAGCCGACCGCCGAAGGCGGTGCCGAAGAAGGCGCAGAAGCGGGTGCAGGTGTCGATCACCCCGCCCCAGCTGTGGCTGAAACGGACCCCTTCCAGCTGCGGGAACGTGGTGGCGAAGTGCTCGGCCAGCCGGGTGAAGGTGTCCTGGCGCTGTTCGAGGGTCGGCGCGATCCGGTTGCCGAAGTGGTAGATCGCGTCGTAGCCGCCGAACAGGATCCGGTTGTCCGCGGTGAGCCGGTAGTAGTGGAACTGGTTCGCCGAATCGCCCAGCCCCTGCCGGTGCCGCCAGCCCAGGGCACCCAGCTGCTCGTCGGTGAGCGGCTCGGTCATCAGGGCGTAGTCGTACACCGGGATCAGGTAGCGCTTGAGCTTGCGCACCAGCGGCCCGAAGGCGCTGGTGGCCAGCGCGACCCGGGCCGCCCGCACCTCACCGTGCGGGGTACGCAGCAGCAGGCCGCCACGGCCGCTGCTCACGCCGAGCACCGGAGTGCCCTCGTAGATGCGCACGCCCAGGGTCAGGCAGGCCTGCCGCAGGCCCCAGGCCAGTTTCGCCGGGTCGACCATGGCCACCCGGTCGCGGTCCCACCAGCCGCCCAGGTACGTGGGCGAGTCGACCTCGGCCCGCACCTGGTCGCGGTCGAACACCTCGGCGCGGTAACCCATCGACCGGGTCAGCTCCGCCGACTCGCGCAGCCAGTCCAGCTGGTACGCGGAGGTGGCCACCTCCAGCTCACCGGTGCGCTCGAAGTCGCAGTCGATGCCGTACCGGCCCAGCGTGTCCTCGATCTGGTCGAGGTTCTCCCGGCCGAGCCGTTCCAGCTCGGTGATCTCGTCCGGGAAGCGGTCCACCCCGTTGGCGAGCCCGTGCGTGAGGCTCGCGGAGCAGAATCCGCCGTTGCGCCCGGAAGCGGCGTGGCCGCACACCCCGGACTCCAGCACGACCACGTCGGTCGACGGGTCGCGTTCCTTGGCCAGCAGCGCCGTCCACAGGCCGCTGTAGCCGCCCCCGATGACTGCCAGCTGCGCGGTGGTCGCGCTGGTCAGCGGGGGAACGGGTGCCGGCCGGGAGGGCCGGTCCGTCCAGTACGGCGTCGGCGACGCATCTGACAGCGCCGACGCCCACAGTTTTGATCCTTTGGCCCGCATGAGCCGATCTCCTCCTTCTACTACCCGGGAGCCGGGTTTGCGGCTCCTTTTCCCTATAAATGCCCAGACAAACGAAATGTCTGGGAATACCAAACGGCCGCCGAGCCGGCTCCCCACGAATCAGTGGGGCCGGTCGGCGGCCGTCAGGCTTGCTAGGACGTCGCGGCGCGGCGGGCGGAGCGGCGACGGGTGCGCAGCTGGCCCGCGATGACGAACGCGAACGAGATCAGGAACATCGCGGTGGCGATCGCGTTGACCTGCGGCGGGATGCCGCGCAGGTTGGAGCCCCAGATGAACATGGGGAACGTGGTGTAGTCGCTGGTGCCGGTGACGAAGTTGGTGATGATGAAGTCGTCGAAGCTCAGCGAGAACGCCAGCAAAGCGGCGGCCACGATGCCGGGCAGCACGAGCGGCAGGATGACCAGACGGAACGCCTGCCACGGCGTCGCGTAGAGGTCCATCGCCGCCTCCTGCAGCCTCGGGTCAAGCCCGGCCAGTCGCGCTTTCACGGTCACCACTACAAACGATATGCAGAACATGACATGCGCGATCAGGATCGTCAAGAAGCCCATCGGGATCTGCAGGCCCAGGAACAGGGTCAACAGCGAGGTGCCCATGACGATCTCGGGCGTGGCCATGGGCAGGAAGATCAGCGTATTGGTCGATCCGCGCCCCCAGAAACGGTAGCGAACCAGCGCAAAAGAGATCAAAGTGCCCAGGATGGTGGCGATGAGCGTCGCCGACAACCCGACATAGATGCTGCGCATCAGCGAGTCGCACAGCCCGGCCGCGCCGCAGATGTCCGTCCAGTTGTGCCAGGTGAAGTCGAACGTGCTCAGGTCCAGCACGTACGTCGTGTTGCGGCTGGCGGGCTGGTTGAACGACAGCAGCATGACCACGGCGATCGGCACGAACAGGTACGCCAGCAGCACGAAGCCGAGCAGCAGCACCCACTTCTCGGCGATCCAGCGCCAGAACCCGCGCATCAGACCACCTCCTCCGTGCCGAACAGCTTCAGATAGATCATCACGAGCACGAGGATCGTCAGCATCAGCATCATCGACAGCGCCGAGGCGATCGGGTAGTCGTTGACCACCAGGAACCGCGAATAGATCACGCTGCCGATCATCTGGGTCTTCGGCCCGCCCAGCAGCTGTGCGTTGACGTAGTCACCGGCGGCCGGGATGAACGTCAGCAGCGTGCCCGCGAGCACGCCCGGCAGGGACAGCGGCAGCGTCACCCGCAGGAAGCTGCGCACCGGCCCGTGGTACAGGTCCCGGGCCGCCTCCAGCAGCCGCAGGTCCAGCCGCTCCAGGCTGGCGTACAGCGGCAGCACCATGAACGGCAGGAAGTTGTAGACCAGGCCCGCGATCACCGCGAACTCGGTCGCCAGCAGCCGCCCGTCCGGGCCCAGCAGGTGCGTCCACCTGAGGAACTCGACCACCGGCCCGCTGTCGGACAGGATCGCCTTCCACGAGTAGGTGCGCACCAGGTAGCTGGTGAAGAACGGGGCGATCACGCCGACCAGCATCAGGTTCTTCCAGCGCCCGCCCTTGACCGCGATCGCGTACGCCAGCGGGTAGCCCAGCAGCACGCAGATCACGGTGGTGAGCAGCGCGTACCACAGCGACCGGACGAACTGCTCGTTGAACAGCTCCCAGGCGGTGCTGTAGTTCGAGAACGCCCAGGCGAACGAGTACCCGGTCTCGACAGAGCCGCTCGGGTCCCAGAGGCTCGCCATCGCCAGCTGGAACACCGGGTAGACGAAGAACACCGCCAGCCACGCCAGGCCGGGGGCGAGCAGGGCGTACGGGACCCAGCGCCGCCGCCGCATCCCGGCCGGTGGTTCGACCGGGATGTCGGTGGCGACCGGTGTTCCCGTCGACGCCGTGGGTAGCAGAGCGGCCACGTCAGCTCCCCACGAGGAACGAGTGCGCGGGTGACCAGTGCACCGCCACCTGCGCCCCGGGCAGCGCCGGTGCGGCGATGCCGGAGTTGGGCACGAACACCGTCAGCTCGCTGCCCCACGGGGCGCGCACCAGGTACTGCGTGGAGACGCCGGTGAAGGACGCGTCGGTGACGACGCCCTGCACCGCAGCGTGGCCCGAGGGCACCGCGGCCAGGCCGTCGGCCAGGTGCAGCTTCTCCGGGCGTACGCCCAGCAGGGCCGTGCCCGACGTGACCCGGCACCGGGCCGACGGCACCGCCAGCCGGTTGCCGTGCGCGTCGACCGTGACGTGCCCGTCGGCCTGCCCGGTGACCTCAGCCTTGATCAGATTGGACTGCCCGAGGAAGTTGGCCACGAACGCCGAGGCCGGGAACTCGTACATCTCCGCCGGGGCGCCGAGCTGCTCGATCCGCCCGGCCTGCATCACGGCGACCGTGTCGGCCATCGTCATGGCCTCCTCCTGGTCGTGCGTGACGTGCACGAAGGTGATGCCGACCTCGGTCTGGATGCGCTTGAGCTCGATCTGCATCTGGCGGCGCAGCTTGAGGTCGAGCGCGCCGAGCGGCTCGTCGAGCAGCAGCACCTCGGGCTGGTTGACCAGGGCACGGGCCAGCGCCACCCGCTGCTGCTGGCCGCCGGACAGCTGCGCCGGGCGGCGCGACCCGTACTGGCCGAGCTGGACCAGGTCGAGCATCTCGGCGACCTTGCGGCGGGTGTCCGCCCTGTTCTCGCCCTTGCGGCGCAGCCCGAACGCCACGTTGTCCGCGACGCTCATGTGCGGGAACAGCGCGTAGCTCTGGAAGACCGTGTTGACCGGCCGCTTGTAGGGGCGCATCCGGGTGATGTCCAGCCCGCCGAGCGTGATCCGCCCGGCGGTCGGCTCCTCCAGTCCGGCGACCATGCGCAGCGTGGTGGTCTTGCCGCAGCCCGACGCCCCCAGCAGCGCGAAGAACGAGCCGTCCGGGATGGTCAGGGTGAGGTCGTCGACGGCGGTGAACCCGCCGAACGTCTTGGTGACGTTCTCGATGCAGAGGTCCTGGTCGGTCACCTTCAACCTGTCACGCCCCGATCGCTGCCTGGAACTTGGCCGTGTATTCCTTCTCCTCCGCCTCGGTCAGCGGCTTGAAGATCTTGATCTTCGCCTGCATCGCGGCGTCGGGGAAGACGAGAGGGTTCTGCGCGAGATCAGGATCGATCTTGGTCATCTCCTCCTGCGCGCCGGCCACCGGGCAGACGTAGTTCACGAACGCGGCCACCTCGGCGGCCACCTTCGGGTCGTAGTAGTAGTCGATCACCGCCATGGCGTTGCTGGCGTGCGGCGAGGTCACCGGGATCAGCGCGTTGTCCGACCAGAGCATCATGCCCTCGTCCGGCGTGATCAGCTTGATCTTGTCGTTCTCGAAGCCGAGCTGGATCACGTCGCCGGACCACGCGATGCACGCGGCGATGTCGCCCTTGGCCAGCTCCTGCACGTAGTCGTTGCCGGTGAAGCGGCGGATCTGGCCCGACGCCACGGCGGCCTTCAGCTTCTCCAGCGCGGTGTCGAAGTCGGCCGTGGTGAAGTTGCCGGGGTCCTTGCCGCCGGACATGAGCATGAAGCCCATCGTGTCGCGCATCTCGGTGAGACAGGTGACCTTGCCCTTCAGGTCGGGGCGGGTCAGCAGCTCGTCGACGGTGCGCACCTCCTTGGCCACCCCGGTGTTCACGCCGATGCCGGTCAGGCCCGACTGCCACGGCGCCGCGTACTCCATGTTCGGGTCGAACTGGCGGCTGCGCAGCGCCGGCGACAGGTTCTTCAGGAACGTGGCGACCTTGTCCGGGTTGAACTTGGCCGCGAAGCCGTTGCGGATGAACGTCGTCGCCATCCAGTCGGTGAAGACCACAAGGTCCCGGTCGATCGGCTGGCAGGCGGCCAGCTGCGTGCGGATCTTGCCGTAGAACTCGCTGTTGTCGTTGATGTCGGCGGTGTAGGACACGTCGATGCCGGTCTTCGCCTTGAAGGCGACCAGCGTCGGGTGGACCTCGGCGTTCTTCTCATCCTCGTCCAGGTAACCGAGCCAGTTCGAGAAGGCGACCTTGCGCTCGGCGGCCGACACGTCGGCGACGGTGCAGAGCGGGCCGGCCGACGGGCCGGCGGTGCCGTTGCCGGTGCCCTTGGTGCCACAGGCGGCCAGCGCACCGCCGGTCACCGCGAACGCCCCACCGGCGAGAGCCCCGCGCAGCAGCGTCCGGCGCGACGGCATGGCCGCCAGCACCGCCTGAGCCTGCGGGGAGAGAGGTATGCGACGAGCCATCGAACGTTCCTTCACTGCCAGAGGGGTGTACAGGCGCAGATATCACTTACTGACTGAAGACGGTGCGGTGCCAGGGCTTCGCGGCGACCGCGGTGGTGTCGTACATGACGTGCTTGATCTGGGTGTACTCGTCGAACGAGTACGTGGACATGTCCTTTCCGAAGCCGGAGCGACGGTAACCCCCGTGTGGCATCTCGCTGATGATCGGGATGTGGTCGTTGACCCACACACATCCGGCGCGCAGCTCGCGCGTGCCCCGCAGCGACCGGTGGACGTCCCGCGTCCACACACTCGCCGCCAGGCCGTACGGCGTGTCGTTGGCCAGCACCACCCCTTCATCATCGGCGTCGAACGGCAGCACGACCAGCACCGGGCCGAACACCTCGTGCTGGACGACCTCGCTGTCCTGGGCGGCGTCGACAATCAGGGTGGGCGCGTAGTAGGCCCCGTGTGACAGACCCGCCGGCACCCGGCCACCGGCAACGATCTTGGCACCCGCCGCGCGGGCCCGGTCGACGAAGCCCGCCACCCGGTCGCGCTGGGCAAGGCTGATCAGCGGACCGATGTCGGTCGCCGGGTCCAGCGGGTCCCCGGCGCGTACGCCCTCGAACAGCTCGGCGACACGCGCCACGAACCGCTCGTAGAGCGGGCGCTGCACGTACGCACGCGTGGCGGCGGTGCAGTCCTGACCAGAGTTGATCAGCGACCCGGCCACCGCGCCCTGCGCCGCGGCCTCCACGTCCGCGTCGTCGAAGACCAGGAACGGGGCCTTGCCGCCCAGTTCCAGGTGCACCCGCTTGACCGCGCCCGCGGCCGCCGCGCCGATGCCCCGGCCGACGGCGGTCGAACCGGTGAAGCTGACCATGTCCACGTCCGGGTGGGCGACCAGCGCCGCCCCGGCGACCGGGCCGCGCCCGGTGACCACGTTGACGACCCCTGCCGGGATGCCCGCGTCCAGGCAGGCCCGCGCGAACATCACGCTGGTCAGCGGGGTCAGCTCGGCGGGCTTGAGCACGATGGTGTTGCCCGCCGCGACCGCGGGCAGGATCTTCCAGGCCGCCATCTGCAGCGGGTAGTTCCACGGCGAGATCGAGCCGACCACGCCGATCGCCTCGCGCCGCACGTAGCTGGTGTGGTCGGCGGAGTACTCCCCCGCCGCCTTGCCCTGCAGGTCACGGGCCGCACCGGCGAAGAACGCGGTGTTGTCGATCGTGCCCGGCACGTCGAACTCGGTCGCCAGGCGCACCGGCTTGCCGGTCTGCGCCACCTCGGCGGCGACGAACTCCGGGGCCCGCTCGGCCAGCAACGCGGCGAGGCGGTGCAGCGCTGCGGAGCGCTCGCCCGGGGTCGCGCCCGACCAGCCGGGGAAAGCCGCCCGCGCGGCCGCCACGGCCGCTTCCACATCTTCCTGACCAGCCAGCCCGTACTCCGCGACGGTGCTACCGTCGGCGGGGTTGACCACGGCGAAGCGCTCACCCGACGTGCCGTCCGCGATCCGGTCACCTATCACGTTCGGCGAAAAGCCGGTCATATCGCCTCCCACTTGTCAGATGTTCAACAACCCGCGGCGCGACGATCGTGACATGACGTGCGCCACATGACAAGGGATTCCGTGGCGAATCTGGAGTGCGACTACGGATTCCGGCATCCGATATCGCGACTTGATGACGTTTCCGTTACGGGGGTGGCCGCTAAGTGCCGGAATCGTCTGCCTCGTAGCGATACGATGCGCGGGCTGGACCAACACGCACTCCCCCTTTGCGTACGCCCCAGGAGGCCTCATTGCCGACGCCCGCCGACTCCGCCACATCCCGCGGGGTCATCCGCCGCCACCCTCAACTCAACCACGCCAACCATGCGCTCCTCGACGACATCGCGAAGCAGATCATCGAGCAGTTGCAGGAGGACGGCCGCAGACCGTACGCGACCATCGGCCGCGCGGTCGGCTTGAGCGAGGCGGCGGTGCGACAGCGCGTGCAGCGACTCATCGACGCGGGCGTGATGCAGATCGTGGCCGTCACCGACCCGCTCCAACTGGGACTGGGCCGCCAGGCGATGATCGGCGTGAAGACCACGGGTGACCTCGACGGCATCGCCGACCGGATCTCCGCGATCGAGGAGGTCGACTACGTGGTCATCACCGCCGGGTCCTATGACCTGCTCCTGGAGGCCGTCTGCCGCAACGACGACCACCTGCTGGAGATCCTGCACGAGGTGCGCGCCGTCGACGGCGTGATCGGGGCCGAGGTCTTCGTCTACCTCAAACTCCGCAAACAGACCTACTCCTGGGGCACCGGCGCTGCCGCCTGACCCGTTTTTCATAGACGTTGGCCTATCTGGATGAAAAATTCGTGATCGAACTCATCCAGATAGGCCAACGTCTATTCGAGGGGCGATGCCGCGCCGCGCTTTCGATCGACGCTGGCCCATTACGTCGAGTTCGATCTACAAATACTCGATGTAATAGGCCAGCGTCTATGAGAAGCGGGGTGGGCGGGGCGGTCAGACGCCCATGACGGCGGAGAACTTGGCGTGGTAGTCGCGCTCTTCGGACTCGCCGAGGGGGGCGAACGCCTTCACGCCGGCGAGCATGGCCTCGTCAGGGAAGATCAGCTTGTTCTCGGCCAGGTCGGGGTCGATCTTGACCATCTCGTCCTGCGCGCCCGCAACGGGGCAGACGTAGTTGACCCAGGCGGCCACCTCGGCGGCGATCTTCGGGTCGTAGTAGTGGTCGAGCAGGGCCATCGCGTTGCTCGCGTGGGTCGCGGTGACCGGGATGACGGCCGCGTCCGACCAGATCAGCAGGCCTTCGTCGGGCGATACAAACTTGATCTTGCTGTCTTCGATGTTGAGTTGCAGGGCGTCGCCGGACCAGGCGATGGCGGCCGCGACGTCGCCCTTGGCCAGGTCCTGGACGTACTCGTTGCCGGTGAAGCGGCGGATCTGGCCGGACTCGACGGCCTGGCGCAGCTTTTCCAGCGCGGCGTCGAAGTCCTCGGGCGTGAACGCCGCCGGGTCCCTGCCCAGCGACGCGATGAGCAGGCCCATCGTGTCCGGCATCTCCATCGACACGGTCACCCGGCCCTTGAGGTCGGGGCGGGTGAGCAGCTCGTCGACGGTGCGCACCTCCTTGGCGACCCGCGTGTTGACCGCGAACCCGGTCAGCCCGGACTGCCACGGCACGGCATAGCGCAGCTCGGTGTCGTACGGCCGGGCCTTCAGCGAGGGCAGCAGGTTGCGGCGGTAGTTGGGTGTCTTCGCCGGGTCGAGTTCCTGCGCGAAGCCGTTGCGCAGGAACTTGTTGACCATCCAGTCGGAGAACACCACGATGTCGCGGTCGACCGGCTGGCAGGCCGCGAGCTGCGCCCGGATCTTGCCGTAGTACTCGTTGTTGTCGTTGATGTCCTCGGTGTAGGACACGTCGATGCCGGTCCTGGCCTTGAACGCGGCCAGCGTCGGGTGGCGGGTCGCGTCGCTGTCGTCCACGTCCAGGTACTGCACCCAGTTGCCGAACGACACCGCGCGCTCGCTCGCGGAAAGGTCCGCGGCGGTGCACGCCGCCCGGGTGGACGCGCCGGTCTGCGGCTCCAGGCCCTTCGGGCTGCACGCGGCCAGGATGCCGCCGGTCGCGGCGAGCGCGCCGCCGCCGAGCGCGCCGCGCAGCACGCGCCGCCGTGAGGGGGTCGCGGTGGTGGCCGCGAGCAGGGCGCGGGCCGGGGCCGACAGAGGACGAGCGCGCAATCGAGGCACCTATCGCTGGGCAGGCTGAGAGCCTGGAGGGGTATCGGCTGACCAGCAATTGTGCCCAAATCGCCCTACTGCCTGCCCGCTGAGGTGCGGCAGTTCACAAACCGCCCGACCATGTCGCCCAGGTTGCCGACGTACTACGAAATCCGTAGCCGTCATGCGAAAATACTACGGAGAGGGTTGCTGTATCTCGGCGACGTATGCGATAACCGTAGGCAACGCCGCAACGTACCGATGAGTGAGGCCTCGCGATGGGCAAGGAAACCGACCACCTCTGGATGCACTTCACCCGCATGGGCGCCTACCGCGACGGCGACGTGCCGACGATCGTGCGCGGCGAGGGCACCTACGTCTGGGACAGCTTCGGCAAGCGGTACCTCGACGGCCTCGCCGGCCTGTTCACCGTCAACGCGGGCCACGGCCGCGCCGAGCTGGCCGAAGCGGCCGCCAAGCAGGCGCACGAACTGGCCTACTTCCCCCTCTGGTCGTACGCCCACCCGAAGGCCATCGAGCTCGCCGACCGCATCGCGGCGCTCACCCCCGGCGACCTGAACCGCGTCTTCTTCACCACCGGCGGCTCCGAGGCCGTGGAGAGCGCCTGGAAGCTGGCCCGCGCCTACTTCAAGAAGGTCGGCCAGCCGCTACGGCACAAGGTCGTCAGCCGCTACCTCGCCTACCACGGCACGTCGATGGGCGCGCTGTCCATCACCGGCGTCCCCGCGTTCCGCGCCGAGTTCGAGCCGCTGGTGCCCGGCGGCATCAAGGTGCCGAACACCAACTTCTACCGCGCCCCCGAACACGGCGACGACTACGAGGCCTTCGGCGTATGGGCCGCCGAGGAGATCGCCCGCGCCATCGAGCGCGAAGGCCCCGAGACGGTGGCCGCCGTGTTCCTGGAGCCTGTGCAGAACGCGGGCGGCTGCTTCCCCGCCCCGCCCGGCTACTTCCAGCGGGTACGCGACATCTGCGACCGCTACGGCGTGCTGCTCGTGTCCGACGAGGTCATCTGCTCGTGGGGGCGGCTCGGCGAGTACTTCGGTGCCCAGTACTACGGCTACCAGCCCGACATCATCACCACCGCCAAGGGCATGACCTCGGGATACTCGCCGCTCGGCGCGATGATCGCCAGTGACCGGCTGATCGGGCCGTTCCTGGCCGACGGGCAGATGTTCGCCCACGGCGTCACGTTCGGCGGGCACCCGGTCAGCTGCGCGGTCGGCCTGGCCAACCTCGACCTGTTCGAGCGCGAGGACCTGGTCGGCCACGTACGCGACAACGCGCCCGCGTTCCGGGCCACCCTGGAGAAGCTGTACGACCTGCCGATCGTCGGCGACGTCCGCGGCGAGGGGTACTTCTACGGCATCGAGCTGGTCAAGGACCGGACGACCCGGGAGACGTTCAACGCCGAGGAGTCCGAGCGGCTGATCCGGGGCTTCCTGTCCGGGGCGCTGTTCGAGGCCGGGTTGTACTGCCGCGCCGACGACCGGGGCGACCCCGTCATCCAGCTGTCCCCGGCGCTGACCGCGACCCAGCAGCAGTTCGACGAGATCGAGCAGATCCTGCGCGACGTGCTGACCCGGGCCTCGTCACTGCTGTGACCTCGCTGTGGTCCGACACCGCGGGCGGGGCCGTCGCGCCCCGCCCGCCCCTGCCCGGCGACCTCGACGTCGACGTGGCGATCGTTGGCGCTGGCTACACCGGCCTGTGGACGGCGTACTACCTGCGCCGGGCCGACCCGGCCCTGCGGATCGCGATCGTCGAGGCCGAGCACGCCGGGTTCGGGGCGTCCGGGCGCAACGGCGGCTGGTGCTCCGGGCTGCTTCCGACGCCGCTGCCGCAGCTCGCGAAGCTGCACGGGCGGGCGGCGGCGGTCGCGTTCCAGCAGGCGATGATCGACACGGTGGACGAGGTCGGCCGGGTGGTCGCCGCCGAGGGCATCGACTGCCACTGGGACAAGGGCGGCACACTCGGGCTGGCCCGGTCCGATGCGCAGTGGCGCGGGGCGCGGGCGGAGGCGGGACTGGTCGCGTCGTACGGGTTCGAGCTGCGGCTGCTCGACCGGCGCGAGGCGCTGGAGCGCTGCGGGGCGACAGAGGTGCGCGGGGCGACCTGGTCGCCGCACTGCGCTGCGGTGCACCCACTGCGGCTGGTACACGGGCTAGCCTCCGCCGTCGAGCGGCTGGGCGTCCCTATCTACGAACAGACCCGAGTGCTGGAGATCATGCCGGGCACTGCTCGCACCATGACCGGTAGCCACGGCGCCGGTGCCGGTACGCACGGCGCCGGTGCCGGTACGCAGGGCGCCGGTGCTGGTATGCGTGGTGCCGCTGGCGGTGGCGCAGCCGGTAGGCACGGTGCCGCCGTTCGCACCGCGCACGGGACGGTACGTGCTGAGGTGGTCGTCCGGGCCACTGAGGGTTATACGGCGGGTCTGCCCGGTCATCGGCGGGACGTGGTGCCGGTCTACTCGCTGATGATCGCCACGGAGCCGCTGCCGCCGTCCTTCTGGGACACCGTCGGCCTGGCTCGGCGGGAGACGTTCACCGACCACCGGCGGCTGGTCATCTACGGTCAGCGCACCGCCGACGACCGGCTCGCCTTCGGCGGGCGGGGCGCGCCCTACCACTACGGCTCCGCGGTGCGCCCCACCTTCGACAGCGTGCCCTCGGTCCACCTGGCCCTCCGGAACACGCTGGTGGACCTCTTCCCCGCCCTCGCCGACACGAGGCTCACCCACGCCTGGGGTGGCCCGCTCGGCATCGCCCGGGACTGGCACCCGTCCGTCGGCCTCGACCGCGCCACGGGCCTGGCCTGGGCGGGCGGCTACGTGGGCGACGGCGTCGCCGCCACCAACCTCGCCGGACGCACCCTCGCCGACCTGATCACCGGGACGGAGTCCCCGCTGACGGCCCTCCCCTGGGTCAACCACCGCTCCCCGCGCTGGGAACCCGAACCCCTCCGCTGGCTCGGCATCAACACCGCCCTGCGCGCCGTCGCCGCCCTCGACCGCTGGGAAGGAAGGGCACCTTCTTAACGGGATCGGGCCTTGATCGCTGTTTCGTGTCGGAACACGTGGTCAGACCGCAGATATTGGCACGAGACAGTGATCTTCGCGGTGCGGCACGCGCTCGACGGCCGCGCTCGACGCGTCAGGCCGGCGGGATGACGCGGAGGTGGCCGCGGCGGCCGGGGGTCGGCGGCCCGGCGGGCGGCTCAGGGCTCGGCTGGCGGGGAGCGGGGCGGGCTGCCTCGCGGACCGCTTCGGCCAGGGCGACGAGGTCGTCGGTGGTCGGCGGCGGCGGCTCGAACTCGCCGTCGTGGCGGACCAGCTCCCAGCCGCGCGGGGCGGTGAGGCTCAGCGCGTGCGGTTCGCACAGGTCGTACGTGTGCGGCTCCTGGTACGCGGCGAGCGGGCCGACCACCGCGGTCGACTCCGCGTAGACATAGGTCAGCGTTGCGACCGCCTGCCGGGGGCAGCCGTTACGCGAGCAACGCCGTGGAGACCTCACGGCGTGTGACGTTAGCGCCCCGCCGCGCACCGGCACGCCGGTTGCGCCGCGACACGCCGAGGGAAGGATCACGGCCCCGTACCGGGTCCCGGTGCTGGCGCGCGGGGATACATTTGCCGGGTGACCAGTCCCGCCCGACGCCGCCCCACCGCCGCCCGCCGCCGCCGCGACCGCCACGGGCGGGGCATGCGGGGTCGGCTGGTGCCGGCCAGCGTGCCCCTGGCCAGGACGAAGGCCGAGGTCTTCGACGAGCTGGTGCTGGACACGGTGGAGTCGCTCGAGGCGCGTTTCGCGACCGAGCTGGCCGGGGTGGAGTTCGCGGTCGAGGACGTGCCGCCGGACCTCAACGTCTACGACTCCGACGTGCTGGAGGACGGGCGGGTGCCGCTGGCGCGGCTGCTGCCGGGACGGCCGGGACGGCACGGGGTGCCGCCTCGGATCGTGGTCTACCGGCGACCGCTGGAGTTCCGCGCCTCAGATCGTGACGACCTGGGCGAGCTGGTACGTGACGTGATCGTGGAGCAGGTCGCCAACCTGCTGGGCCTGAACCCCGACGATCTCGCTTAAGCCGAAATGCCGGAACGCTGCCGGACCCGCCCCCACGGGCCCGGCAGCGGCCGAAAGTCTCAGATCGCGCGGCGCTTGAGCTTGCGCCGCTCGCGCTCGGACAGCCCGCCCCAGATGCCGAAGCGCTCGTCATGCGACAGCGCGTACTCCAGGCACTCGGACTTGACCTCGCAGCGCGAGCAGATGCGCTTGGCCTCGCGGGTAGAACCACCCTTCTCAGGGAAGAACGCCTCCGGGTCAGTCTGGGAGCACAGCGCGTGCTCCTGCCACTCGGGCGCGTTGCCCAGCAGATCCGCCACGACGGGGCGACCGTCCATCTCCGCTGCCTCCTTATTGCGCGCCGGCTCGCGACCGGCGCTACCCCCCACCTGGAGAGCGTTTGTCCACATAGGCGGTTTTGTGGATGCCGCTACCTCCAGCCCCACGCAAAATTACACGCGTGTCCTACGTGCACCGTCAAGCTCACTCTGGTACACGCCCGGCAGGGCCGTTCGGTTCGGTTTACACCGTCCCGCCACTGCCCTATCGATTCAGACCCGAAACCGGTGACGGCATGCCGGGCGTGTCGTGGCGAAATTCTGCTGGCGTGTCGAACTTGACGGCAGGGTGCTGACGACCTTCGGACAGGAGTGAGCTGCTAGCGCACGTAACTCGTCGTGCGCTGGCGGGCGGGCCGACCGGCGGCCGCGGCGATGGCTTGCAGCTGTTCCACCGTACGGGCCGAGCCGTGCGCCGAACCGGCCATTCGGGAAATCGTCTCCTCCATAAGAGTGCCCCCGAGGTCGTTGCATCCGCCGTTCAGCATCGCCACGGTGCCCTCGTCGCCGAGTTTCACCCAGGAGCACTGGATGTTGCGGATCCGCCCGTGCAGCAGGAGCCGGGCCATCGCGTGCACCACCCGGTTCTCGCGCCAGGTCGCCCCCGCCCGCGAGATCCCGGCCAGGTAGATCGGGGCGTTGGTGTGCACGAACGGCAGGGCCACGAACTCGGTGAAGCCGCCGGTGCGGTCCTGCAGCCCCGCCAGCACCCGGAAGTGGCCCAGCCAGTGCCGGGGGTGGTCGACGTGGCCGTACATCATCGTGGAACTGGACCGGATGCCCAGCCGGTGTGCCGTCTCGACGGTCTCCACCCAGGCCGAGGTGGGCAGCTTGCCCTTGGTCAGCACCCAGCGCACCTCGTCGTCGAGGATCTCGGCGGCGGTGCCCGGAATCGTGTCCAGCCCCGCGTCGCGCAGCCGGGTCAGCCAGTCCTCGACCGACACCCCCGCCTTGGCGGCGGCGGTGACGATCTCCATCGGCGAGAACGCGTGCACGTGCATACCCGGCACCCGCGCCTTCACCGCGCGGACCAGGTCCGGGTACACCGATACGGGCAGCTGCGGGTCGATGCCGCCCTGCACGCAGATCTCGGTCGCGCCGTCGTTCCAGGCCTCCTCGGCCCGGTCGGCGACCTGCTCGACACTCAGCCGGTACGCGTCGGCATCCCGTTCACGCTGCGCGAACGCGCAGAACCGGCAGCCCACGTAACACACGTTCGAGAAGTTGATGTTCCGATTGACCACATAGGTGACGTCGTCCCCGACGGTGTCCCGGCGTACGTCGTCCGCGATCCGGCACAGCTCGTCCAGCGCCGCACCGTCGGCGTGCAGCAGCGCGAGCGCCGCCTCCTCGTGCACCGGCTCCAGCAGCGCCGCCGGGTTCTCCCGCGCGATCCGCAGCCCCGCCGCGAGCGCCCCCACGCTGACCGCGGGCCCCGCCCCGCCGACCGCCGCTCCGACGGCCGCCCAGTCGCCGTACACCGTGTCGAAGTCGCCCCTGCGGTCGCCGGTGCGCCCCTCGGCGTCGATCTCGCGGTGCAGGTCGACACGACCGACCCCGCCCTCGACCTCGGGCTCCTGCCACGGGCGGCCCACGACCGGCGCGTCTGCCACGGCCATGCCGGACTCGTCGGCCAGTGCCCGCACATGCGGCTGCAGGCGCGGATCGAGCCAGCGGTCCCCGCCGCGCACGTAGTTCGGATACACCGTCAGGCGCTCACGCAGCTCGAACCCGGCGGCCTTCGTCAGTTCCGCCAGTTCGTCCAGGTGCGGCCAGGGCCGCTCCGGGTTCACGTGGTCCGGCGTCAGCGGCGAAACCCCGCCCCAGTCGTCGATCCCGGCCTTGACCAGCAGCTCGAACGACGCGTCGATCAGGTTCGGCGGAGCCTGGATGCGCATACCCGGCCCCATCAGCAACCGCGTCACCGCGACCGTGGCCGCCAGGTCGCGCACCGAGGCGTCGGGAGTGGAGCGCATCGCCGTGTCCGGCTTGGCCCGGAAGTTCTGCACGATGATCTCCTGCAGGTGCCCGTACTCGCGGGCGCTGCGGCGCATCTCGAAGATCGCGTCGACCCGCTCGGCGTGCGTCTCGCCGATGCCGATCAGGACCCCCGTGGTGAACGGCACACCGACCCGGCCCGCGTCGGCCAGCACCCGCAGCCGCACCGCAGGCTCCTTGTCCGGCGAGCCGTAGTGCGGGCCGCCCGGCTCCGACCACAGCCGCGTCGCGGTCGTCTCCAGCATCATGCCCATGCTCGGCGCCACCGGCCGCAGCCGCTGCAGATCCGCCCAGCTCAGGACACCCGGGTTCAGGTGCGGCAGCAGCCCCGTCTCCTCCAGCACCGCGATCGCCACTGACCGCAGGTAGTCGATCGTCGACCCGTACCCCCGCTCGGTCAGCCACTGCTGCGCCGCAGGCCACCGCTCCTCCGGCCGGTCCCCCAGCGTGAACAGCGCCTCCTTGCAGCCCAGCGCCGCGCCCTGCCGGGCGATCGCCAGCACCTCGTCGCGGTCCAGGTACGCCGCGGGCAGCCGGTGCGGCACCGTCGCGAACGTGCAGTAGTGGCATCGGTCACGGCACAGCCGCGTCAGCGGAATGAACACCTTCTTCGAGAACGTGATCACCCCCGGCCGCCCGGCGTCGCGCAACCCCGCATCGCGTACGCCCGAAGCCAGTCCCAGAAGCTCGTCGAACGCCGCTCCCGACGCGCTGAGCAGGGCAGTCGCCTCCGCCGCATCCAGCGCCTTCCCGGCCGCAGCACGCCTGAGCGCACGGCCGATCTCCGCGGAACCGACCACCGGCTGGGCAACGACCTCGCTGGACATGGTCGCCAGCCTACGACCCTGGCCCCGCCGCCCGGCCGCGGTGCGGGAGGATGTCGACATGCGGATCGTGGTGCTGGCAGGTGGCATCGGCGGCGCGCGTTTCCTGGCCGGAGTGCGGGCCCACGCCCGCACCACCGGCGACGAGGTGACCGCCGTCGTCAACGTGGGCGACGACGTGTGGATGCACGGGCTGCGCATCACCCCCGACCTCGACTCGGTCATGTACACCCTGGGCGGCGGCATCGACCCCGAACGCGGCTGGGGCCGCGAGGGCGAGACCTGGACCGTCAAGGAGGAACTCGCCAAGTACGGCGCCGAGCCCACCTGGTTCGGCCTCGGCGACCGCGACATCGCCACCCACCTCGTCCGCACCCGCATGCTCAACGCCGGCTACCCGCTGTCCGCCGTCGTCGCCGCGCTCTGCGACCGCTGGCAGCCCGGCATCACGATGCTGCCCGCCACCGACGACCGCCTCGAAACCCACGTCGTGGTCACGGCCGAGGACGGCACCGGCGACCAGGCGATCCACTTCCAGGAATGGTGGGTACGCCACCGCGCCGCCCTGCCCGCCAAACAGTTCCGCTTCGTCGGCGCCGACACCGCCAAACCCGCGGCAGGCGTGCTCGACGCGCTCCGGGCCGCCGACATCGTGCTGCTCGCCCCGAGCAACCCGATCGTGTCCATCGCACCCGTGCTGGCCGTCAGCGCCCTGCGCGACGCCCTCGTGACCGGCTCCGCCCCCGTCGTCGGCGTCTCCCCCATCATCGGCGGCAGCCCCGTACGCGGCATGGCCGACAAATGCCTGTCCGCCGTCGACGTCCCCTGCTCCGCCCAGGGCGTCGGCCGCCTCTACGGCCCCCGCGCCGACGGCGGCGTGCTCGACGGCTGGCTCGTCGACGAGACCGCCGACGCCGCGACCGACGTTCCCGGCGTACGCGTCGCCGCCGTGCCACTGTGGATGACCGACGACGACACCACGGCCGCCATGGTCCGCGCGGCGCTGCAACTCGGAGGACTCGCATGATCGACGGCTACAGCGTGCACGCGGTACGCGGCATCCCGGACGTGCAGCCAGGCGACGACCTGGCCAAACTCATCGTCGGGGCGGCTCCGTGGCTGGCCGACGGGGACATCGTGGTCGTGACCAGCAAGATCGTGTCGAAGTCGGAGGGTGCACTGGCATCGGTGCCCGTCGGGGGGCCGGAGCGGGAAGCAGCCCGTGAGCAGGTGCTGCGCTCGCAGACCGCGCGGCCGGTGGCGACGCGTGGGCACACCCGGATCGTGCAGACCCACCACGGGTTCGTGATGGCGTCGGCCGGGATCGACAACTCGAACGTCGACCGGTCACAGCTCGTGCTGCTACCGGTGGACCCGGACGCGTCCGCGCGTGCACTGCGAGACGCCCTGCGGGAGCAGTACGGGCTTGACGTGGCCGTCGTCGTCAGCGACACCATGGGGCGGCCGTGGCGCAACGGGCTGACCGATGTCGCCCTGGGGTGTGCGGGGATCGAGCCGTTGCGGGACCACCGGGGGGAAACGGACCCGTACGGCAACGAGCTGCAGATCACGCAGATGGCCGTCGTGGACGAGCTGGCGGCGGCTGCTGAGCTGGTGAAGGGGAAGGTCGACCGGGTGCCGGTCGCGGTCGTACGCGGTCTGCTCACGTCCACGCGGGACAGCAACGGGGTCGTGCCGACGCTGGTGCGGGACGCGGAACATGACCTGTTCTCGCTGGGCACTGCGGAGGCGCGGGAGCTTGGGCGGGCAGAGGCGCTGGGCCAGGGCTGATCCGCTGTACGTCCGGTGAGTTATCCACAGGCGGTCCGGTAAGGGCTGTGCTGAGCGTCATCAATCCGTTACCCTGCCCGCAGACGTGAACCCGGCGGGTGTGGATCGTTGGTGCCGGAAACGTCTCCACAGCGCGCTTCTTTGGGGAGGGAAGCATGCCTGAAAAACGCACACAGGAACGGCTGACCGTTGACCTGGCCGGCCTACGCGAAGTCCGCGCCGACCTGAGCCACGATACGGAAGCAGGCCTGCGGCCGGGGCTGATCGCAGCACAACATCGGCTGGCTTGGGGAGCACGCTTCTGTCTCGCCCTGCAGTCTGCAGAAGGGCTGGCTGCGCGGGTATCTGTCAACGACGTCCTTGTACAGCACCGCCAAAACAGTGAGTATCAATTACGGATCGCCGAAGGCTTGGTGCTTGCGCTTGAGCGCATCGTAGAGAACTACGCAAATGCAGATAATCGTGCGGCTGCTCGGATCAACGAGGTTGAGACCGAGCTCACAAGGGCAATTACACAGCTCGAGAAGGCCGCAACGGCTCAGAAAAACCCATCCTCTCAAGCGCATGGGATGCTGTCGTGAGCGCCAGACCGATCGGCGTGCTTCGAGATGAAGGCGGCTACGTCGCGAGACCGCAGGACGCGCTCGAACAGTGGCCCACACAAGGACAGACAAATTGGGTATCCGTCGACCCTCCCCGAGCGTGGGACATGCTCCGCAATGAGGACGATGCGCGTGGATGGGAGCAGGTCAAAGCACTCAGGGCAATGGCTAGTTTATTGATGGCGCAAGCCGAAAAGTTGTCCAAGCAGCGCGAAGCACTGGCTCAGATGTGGCCTGCGGACCACAGTCCTGCAGCTTCCGTGGCTCTCAGACAGATTGACAGCCTCATCGCTTGGATGCGTCAGGACAGTGAGGTAGCCATCCAAAATGCACTGGCTATCGACGGAATTATGGCTGCGACGGCGAAGGCTAAACGTGAGGTGCACGCGGTAGTTGAGGACTGGGAACTGACCACGGAAGACGGCGGCCCTGAATGGTGGGATCGTGAAGCCGCGCGGCTCAGCTACGTCACCGAGCAGACGATGAACGCAACCGAACGCGCCATTCGCGACCATCGGGCCACGATCGTAATGCCAGCAACGCTGCTGTTCCGCGAGCCGATGACCATGCTTGGAGGACCGGGCCCTGGGGACAGTCCACAACCTCCGAGTGGCGGTGGTCCGCGACCCGCCCGTGTCGCCGCTGGCGGTATAGGCACCCCGGTCGTTCCACCGACATTGCCGGGATACCCTCCGTTGATAACGGACCCATCGGGTGCCCCCTCTCCGGACCTGCAAGGATCTTTGCCTCCAGTTCCAGCGTCGCCTGGGCAGCCAGTATCGATGCTTCCTATCGCGCCGGGCAACCCGTACGCCCCGTATGGCGGCGCGTACGTCCTACCAGGGCCAGGCGTGGGAACAAGCGGCTACGTTGTTGCGCTTCCGAAACCCGGCTCGGGCAATGCAGCAACGATCACGACGCCTGTTCGCGGAACGAACTTGAGCAGCCCTGGGCTGATGCCCCTACCCATGGGCGGACTTGGCGCACAGCCTGGTCGCGGAGGTGCTGGTTCGGCAAGTCGACGCAACGGAGATACGCGCTGGGAGGTGGCTAACGGCGTCCCGCCGATCATTAAACCGGCCGATGAGGCTCTACCCACAGGATCATCGCCGGAGCAGGTCGAGGACGGCTTTAGACAATGGTTTACGCAAACCGCGATGCCCTGGAGGACCGAGCCGACGTCAAGCGAGCCGGCACCCATCGTCAGAATCCGCCGAGGGAACCCAGCACCATGAGGATGACCCTTGGCATTCGCCGAGCAATTACAACTCTTCTCCTGATCACGGTTGCGACCGGAAACCCCGTCGCTGCATACGGGGTAGATCAAATTGAAGATGGTCAATGGTTTCATGCATTCTTGCATTCCAAGGAGGCACAGGCGACCTCACGCGGAGCGGGCGTGACTGTCGCCGTTCTGGACTCAGGTGTAGACGCGACGCACCCAGACCTGAGTGGCTCCGTGCTCCCCGGCAAGGATTTTGTCAAGGCCGATGGTGACGGGCGAGTTGATGCCGCCGGGCATGGCACTGCCATGGCTGGCCTAATCGTGGCGCATGGTCGGGTTGCAGGTATCGCACCGGACGCCAAAATTCTTCCCGTGCGCTTTACAGAGTTCGAGCCGGGTGAGTCAACCCAATTAGTCAAGGCGATTCGCTGGGCCACAGCGCAGAAGGCCGATGTCATCTCGATCTCCATCGGCATGGCGCGTGACGATCCCGAAATGCGAAAGGCGGTGCGGGAGGCTACTGACGAAGGCATCATAGTCGTTGCTTCCGCAGGCAACACGCCAGTAGCGAAGGCAGTCGAGTATCCAGCCGCCTACCCTGACGTCCTCGCTGTGGGATGTATCGATAAAAATGGCGATCACGCTGCGATATCAGTAAAAAGTTCCCGAATTGACATTGTTGCACCATGTGTAGGAGTAACCAGCGCCAACACGAACCATGCCTGGTCCATAGGTACTGGAACCTCAAGCGCCACAGCAATAGTGGCTGGTGCAGTAGCTCTGGTGCAAGCAGCCTTTCCTGGAATATCCGGCTCCGAGGTAAGGCACCGTTTGACCGCGACTGCCGTTGACAAGGGACCAGTTGGCCATGATGTGCAGTACGGCTTTGGCGTAGTCGATCTCGTTGGCGCACTGACGGCGGACGTGCCGCCACTCGTATCTGCTTCTGCGACTGTTAGCCCACCTGCCGATCCATCGCCTGACGGCTCCAGCCCCTTGCTGTGGGCACTCGGTGCGGTCCTCGTGATCGGCGCTCTGGCACTTATCGTCGTCAGATCACGGAGGCGTGGGTGAGCGGCCTGCGAGCATCGCGTTGCCGAGTGGTGTGAGGGTGTGCAGGACGGTGTTGCGGTCGCGGAGGCTGTGCACCAAGCCCGCTTCGCGAAGCACCGCCACGTGCTGACTCGCGGCCGCCGCCGACACGTCGAGCCGCCGGGCGAGCCCTGTCGTCGTGCTCCCGTCGGCCAGCAGTTCGACGACCGCCGCCCGCGTACGCCCCAGCAACGCCGCCAACGCCTCCGGGCTGCGTACGACGGCGGCTCTTGCCTCGTGGTGGACCGAGTACACCAGCACCGGCGGCAGTTCCGGGTCGAACAGGCACACCGGCTTGCTCGGCGTCTTGAAGTACGACGGAACCAGCTGCAGGCCACGCCCTTCGAGGTGCACGTCCCGGTTCGACGGGTATTCGGAGATCTCCAGCACGCTGCCGTCGAACCGTACCGTCGGGTGAATGGTGTTGAGCAGCCCTTCGGTCCCGGCGTCGAGCATGGTGCGGGCGCGCAGCCCACGGTCGGCGTCGACGGCGGTGCGCACCCGGTCCCACATGGGCGCGATGGCCGTCTCGTGGTACCGGCTGATGGCGGTGCCGAGTTCTCCCAGGGCACGCGTCGCCCCGCCACCGACGTCGTCGACGTTGCCCGCCAGGGAACCCTGCGCATCGCCGAGGGCGTTGATCTCCTTGCGGAGCCGGTCCTTGGGCGTGGACAGCACGGCTTCGAGCCCGGGGGCGATGCCTGCGGCAGCCTCGGGCGGGGTGAGGAAGTCGGGGAAGTAACCGACCGGCGGGTTGAGCGCGAGCAGCAGCCCGACCTGGTCGCGCAGCGCGCCGCCGGGCTTCAGGTCGCTGATCATGCGGTTCTTCCAGCCGCCCAGCAGTGGATCGGTGCCGCGGTATCGCAGCAGGTGGATGCTGAGCGCGAGTTCCCACATCGGGTCCGGTGTCGACGAGATCCGGGTACGGACCAGGTCGGCACTGGTGAAGTGGATACGCAGCATGAGCTCTCCGGGCTAGGGGTCCGCGCTGACTCTACCGGCCGAGGTGACCTGGGTCTTTAAGTCACAGCCGAAAGACGTAGACCCTTCGCCATTCGGTGGATGATCCTTGGCGCAGCCTGGGGAACCGAGGCGGCGCCTCTTCGGAGGGGCGAACTCGGCCGTACGGGGGCGTACGGGGCGATGCGGTAGCGGCTGGTCGGTCTGCCGGAGGCAGGTCGACCGGCCGCTCCGTACGCGGGCGGAGGCTACGGAACCCCAGCTTGAAGCCACAGCGCGATGCGGTGATCCTCGTCGGCTACATATACGGGTGCGCCGTCGCGTTCGGAGACGCCTTCGACGTGGTGCAGTGGTGCCAGGTCGGCGATCAGGGCCGGGGCGACCAGCGCGGGGCCGGTGCCGCCGGGCAGCTCGAAGCGCAGGTGGCGGCAGGTCGCGTCGCGGGCGTCGGGGTGCTGCTCCAGCAGGATGGATCCCTTGTCGAGGGCGTCGATCGAGCCGACCACGACGTCGTAGGCGCCGTCCGCACGGGCCGCGAGGGCGCGTACGCCGAGCGGGCCGGGGCCGATGCCGGTGAGGGCGTACACCCCGGCGACGCCGAGGGTTTCCGCGCCGCTGAACAGGCCGGGCACGCCGGTGAGTTCGACGAGGATCGGCTCGCCGAGCGCGGTGACGGGCCAGCGGAGTCCGGCGAGCAGCGTGCCGCGGGCGGTGAAGGCAGCGCCTTCGATGTTGACGGGGTGGTCGCCGGCGGCGAGCTGGCTGATCCAGCGTTTGCCTTTGGCGGTGCCGCGGCGTACGGCCTCGCCGACGAACCCGGCGTGCACGACGTCGCGGACGGGTTCGGGGGCGGCGGGGTGCCCGATGGCGGCGAGCGCGGCCAGGGCGTCGTTGACGGCGCGGTGCAGCGCGAACCGGTGCCTGATGATCTGCAACCGGGGCGTGGCCGACTCGCGGAAGCGGGCCACGAAGGCGCGTTTGGGCTGCAGCGGGCCGGCTTTGGAACCGAAGTGCGAGCCGAGCACGTAGACCCAGCCGTCGAGCCGGGCCAGCGCCTCGGCGTCCTCGGTGCGGCCCTCGTGGTCGCCCGCGGTCGCCTTGACGTGCTCGGCCCGCCAGCCGCCGTCGGGCTGTTCGACGAGCAGTGCCAGGCACTGCTCGACCGGGCCCTCGTCGAGGACGGTCCAGTAGGCCCGGCGTGCGCCCAGCTCGGCCAGCAGATCTTCATCGTGTACGGGCAGCAGGTCGCTCGCCTCGTTGCCTGCCGCGGACAGCTCCACCAGTCGCATGAAGATCAGCGTAGGCAGTCGAGGCGAGCGCCGTCAGATGCGGCTGTCGCCGCGCTCCTTGAGCTCGTCGACGAGCTTCTTGACGTCCTGGGCCCGGTCGCGGGGGCAGACCAGCACCGCGTCGGGGGTGTCGACGACGATCACGTCGTGCATGCCGAGCGCGGCGACGAGGCGGCCGGACTGCGGCACGACGACGGTGCCGGTGGAGTCGTGCAGCAGCACCTCGGGCTTGCCGCCGTCGAGGGTGGCGCTGTCGCCGACGATGACGTTGCCGTTGTCGTCGGCGGGCAGCACGTCGCCGAGGGTGTGGAAGTCGCCGACGTCGTTCCAGCCGAAGTCGCCGGGCACGGTCGCGACGAGCCCGGCCGCGGCCGCGCCTTCCATGACCGCGTAGTCGACGGAGATCTTGGGCAGGGTCGGCCAGATCTCGCCGAGCACCCGGTCGCGGTCGTCGGTGTCCCAGGCGGCGGCGATGCGGAGCAGGCCGTCGTGCAGCTCGGGCTGCTGGCGGTGCAGTTCCTTGAGGAAGACGTCGACGCGCCAGACGAACATGCTGGCGTTCCACAGGTAGCGGCCGGACCGCACGTACTCGGTCGCGACGTCCAGGGAGGGCTTCTCCTTGAACTCGTCGACGGTGCGGATCGGGCCGTCGACGGTCTTGCCGCACTGCAGGTAGCCGTAGCCGGTCTCGGGGTGGGTCGGGGTGATGCCGACGGTCATGAGCAGGCCGCGGCGGGCGCCGGCCTCGGCGTCGCGCAGCACTTCGACGAAGCGGGCGCCGTCGCGGACCAGGTGGTCGGCGGCGAACGAGCCCATCACGGCCTCGGGGTCGCGCTGGGCGATGACCGCGGCGGCCAGGCCGATGGCGGCGCAGGAGTCGCGCGGGCTGGGCTCGATGAGGATGTTGGACTCGGGCAGGTCGGGCAGCTGCCGCGCGATCCCTGGCGCGTGGGCGACTCCCGTCACCACGTACGTGTCGCCGAGCGCCGCCACGGAGGCGAGCCGGGCCACGGTCGCCTGGATGAGGGTCTCAGCGGTGCCGGTCAGGGGGTGCAGGAACTTCGGGTTCGTGGCGCGCGACAGCGGCCAGAGACGGGTTCCACTTCCACCTGCGGGAATGACGGCGTGCAGCATCCGCCCATTCTGCCTGACAGATGCGACCATTCGACGCACCCCGCCCGTGACGCCAGCCGCATTCGCCTGCTAGTGAGCGGGGTGCGGCCTGGTCAGCGCTGGTGGCGGATCGAGCGCTGCCAGGCGCTGACGTGCGCGTCGGCGCTGGAACTCCAGCTGAACTCCTTCGCCCGGGACAGCCCGGCGGCGGCCAGCGCGCAGCGGCGCGGCTCGTCGTCGAGCAGGATCGCGAGGTCCTTGGCGATGTGGTCGGCGTCCTGGCCGGTGTAGGCGACCGCGTCGCCGCCGACCTCGGGCAGCGACAGCCGGGGCGTGGTCAGCACCGGCGCGCCGCAGGCCATGGCCTCAAGGATCGGCAGGCCGAAGCCTTCGCCATGGCTCGGGTACGCGCACAGGACGGCGCCGCCGAGGAATCCGGGCAGGTCCGCGTACCGCAGATAGCCGGGGCGCAGCAACCGCAGGTGGGCGGGTACTTCCGCGGCCACCCGGTCGATCTCGTCGTCGTGGCCCTGGCCACCGGCGAGCACCAGCGCGGGCGGGTCGACCCGGTCACGGACCGCCGCCATCCAGCCGCGGATCAGGTTCGGGACGTTCTTGCGGGGCTCCTTCGCGCCCAGGAACGCGATGTAGGTCTGGTCGCCGAGCCCCAGCCGGGACCGCACGCGGGCCTTCTCCTCCTCGCCGGGCACGTGGAAGGCGGTGTGGTCGACGCCGTGGTAGGCCACGTCGATGCGGGTCGGGTCGGCGTCGAGCAGCCGGATCAGCTCGTCGCGGGTCGCCTTGCTGGGCACGATGACCCGCTCGGCCCGGCGCAGCGAGGTCTTGATCGCGGAGCGGAAGAAGGTGCCGCGGGACTTCTCGTAATGCTCGGGCTCGGTGAAGAACGTCGCGTCGTGCACGGTCACCGTCACCGGGCAGCCGGCCCGCAGCGGGCAGGTGTAGAACGGCGAGTGCAGCACCTGCGCGCCGACCTGCTGGGCGAGCAGCGGCAGGCCGGTCTGCTCCCAGGCGAGCCGGGCCGGGCGGTGGGCCACCGCGGCGGGGGCGGCGACGACCTGCGCGTGCGGCAGGGTGCGGGCGTATCGCTCCTGGTCGGTGCGCTGGGAGACCACTACCAGGTCGATGTCGGAATGGTCGGCGAGGGCGCCGAGCAGGCCGTCGAGATACCTACCGACGCCACCGCGGTCAGCGGGGACGCTGGTGGCGTCGACAAGCACCCGGGGAGAGCGAGCGATCGTCACGGTGAACACTCCTTGTGGGGGTGTGCAGCGCAGCCCAGCCGACCGCCGCTCTGCGGTTGTGAGACTGTGCGCTGTTTCACAGCAGTCACGCTTCAGACTACGCCCGACATGCCCCATGGCAAGGTCCACGACGCGGCAGTGTCGGTAGCCTGACCACGTGTCCACTATCGGTCAGCTCTTCGCCGCGACGGTCGCCACCGATCCGGCAAAACCCCTTCTCACCTGGTACGACGACGCGACGGGTGAGCGCACCGAGCTCTCCGGCGCGACGCTGGCCAACTGGGTGTCCAAGACGGCGAACCTGCTCGTCGACGGGTGCGGGCTGGGCCCCGGCGGCGTCGCCTCGATCTCGCTGCCCCCGCACTGGCAGACCGCCTCGATCATGCTGGCCTGTTGGACGGCAGGTCTGGCCGTGTCGCACAGCGCGGACGTGCC
Source organism: Catellatospora methionotrophica (assembly GCF_011297335.1). Lineage (GTDB taxonomy): Bacteria > Actinomycetota > Actinomycetes > Mycobacteriales > Micromonosporaceae > Catellatospora > Catellatospora methionotrophica. The sequence continues at coordinate 238,623 of NZ_JAAOTJ010000008.1, forward strand.
CGCCGACGTCGCCTTCGTCGAGCCGGAGGCCGCCGCGTCCGCCCCCGACACGTACGCCGTGAGCCTTCACCCGTTCGCGCTACCGCTGCGCGACCTGCCGCCGGGCGTGTCGGACTGGGTCAGCTCCGCCCGCGCCCACGGCGACTTCTACGGCGGCCCGGCGGCCGACCCCGGCGCGCCGTCACTGGTCGGGCTGCCCGGCGGCGGTGGTTCGATCACACACGCCGAGCTGGCGGAGCGCTCACTGGCCCGCGCCAAGGAACTGGAGATCGCCAAGGGCGACCGCGTCCTCATCGACCTCGGTGCCCACCCGCGCCCCCTGGACTGGCTCACCGCCCCCATCGCCGCCGGCGCTTCCCTGGTTCTCTCCCACCGCACCGCCCCCGGCATCCTCGAAACCCGCGCCGCCACCGAACGCGCCCGCCTCATCCCGTGACCGCACCACCCGTTTTCGATAGACGCTGGCCTATCACATCGAAAAATCGGCGATCATCTTCGATGTGATAGGCCAGCGTCTATGCAAAGCGGGGTGGCGAGCGCCGGCGCGGCGGCGTTGGCGCCGGCGGGCGGGGGTCAGCGGGACTTGGCGAGGTGTTCGAAGGCCAGCAGGGATTCGGGGTTGGCCAGGGCGCCCTTGGCGGCGGCGGACTCGACCGGAGTGCCGGTGAGGATGCGCTTGACGGGGACCTCCAGCTTCTTGCCGGACAGGGTGCGCGGGACGGCTGCGACCTGGTGGATCACGTCGGGGATGTGGCGTGGGGACAGCGCGGTGCGCAGCTCGCGGGCGATCTTCGACTTGAGCGCGTCGTCGAGGTCGAGACCGGGCTGGAGCACCACGAACAGCAGCAGCTCGCCCGCGCCGCCCTCGTCGTCCTCCAGGTGCACGACGACCGAGTCGGCGACCTCGGCCATGCCCTCGACGACCGAGTAGAACTCGGCCGTGCCCAGGCGTACGCCGCCGCGGTTCAGGGTCGCGTCGGAGCGGCCGGTGATGACGCAGGTCCCCCGGTCGGTGACGGTGATCCAGTCGCCGTGCCGCCAGACGCCGGGGAAGACGTCGAAGTACGCCTCGCGGTAGCGCGAGCCGTCGGTGTCGCCCCAGAAGGCGACCGGCATGCTCGGCATCGGCGCGCTGATGACCAGCTCGCCGAGGGCGTTGTCGAGCGGGTGGCCGGTCGGGTCGTACGCCTCGACCTTCGCGCCGAGCGCGCGGGCCGAGATCTCACCGGGGTAGACCGGGTTGAGCGGGGTGCCGCCGACGAAGCCGGTGCACACGTCGGTGCCGCCGGACAGCGAGATGAGCAGCAGGTCGGGCTTGACGTTCGCGTACACCCAGACGTAGCCCTCGGGCGGCAGCGGCGCTCCCGTCGAGCCCAGGCCGCGCAGCTGGGACAGGTCGGCGATCTCGCGCGGCACGACGCCCTCCTTGCGGCAGGCCAGCAGGTACGGCGCGGAGGTGCCGAAGTAGGTCATGCCCGCCTGCTCGGCCAGCCGCCACAGCGCGCCCAGGTCGGGGGCGGCCGGGTTGCCGTCGAACAGCACGATCGCCGCGCCGACGGCCGGGCCGGAGACCAGGTAGTTCCACATCATCCAGCCGGTGGTGGAGAACCAGAAGTAGCGGTCGCCGGGCCCCAGGTCGTGGTGCAGGGCGAGCATCTTCAGGTGCTCCAGCAGGATGCCGCCGTGGCCGTGCACGATCGGCTTGGGCAGGCCGGTGGTGCCGGAGGAGTAGAGGACGTACAGCGGCTGGGCGAACGGGACCGGGGTGAACTCCAGCGGCTCGTCGGTATCGGCGGCCAGCTCACCGAGGCCGACGACGCCCTGGGTGTACGGCAGCAGCACGGTGTGGGCCAGCGACGGCAGCGCCGCCTGGATGGCCGCGACCTCGCCCTGCCGGTCGATGAGCTTCTCGCCGTAGCGGTAGCCGTCGACGGCGACCAGCACCTTCGGGGAGATCTGCTGCCAGCGGTCGGTGACGCTGCGGGTGCCGAACTCGGGCGCGCAGGACGAGAAGATCGCCCCGAGGCTCGCCGTGGCCAGCATCAGCACCACGGTCTCCGGGATGTTCGGCAGGTATGCCGCGACCCGGTCGCCCTCGCCGACGCCGAGCCGGCGCAGCCCGGCCCGTGCCCGGCGGACCTGCTCGCGCAGCTGCGCGGCGGTGAGGATGACCGGTTCGCGGGTCTGCGAGTAGCCCAGCACCATCGGCTCGTCGTCGCCGACGCCCGGCATCCGCAGCACGTGCTCGGCGTAGTTGAGCGTCGCGCCGGGGAACCAGTCCGCGCCCGGCATGGTGGCGTCGGGCAACACCCCGGTGGGCTGGTCATGTGCGATGACCTCGAAGTAGTCCCAGATGGAGGACCAGAATCCGGGCAGGTCGGTGGTGCTCCAGCGCCACAGCCCGGCGTAGTCGTCGAAGGTGAGCCCGCGCTCGCGCTCCAGCCAGCCCAGGTAGTCGCCGATGCGGGAGTGCTGCCTGATGTCGGCCGGTGGGGTCCACAGCGCTTCGGTCATCATGATCCTCTCCCGCGAAACACCGTCGTTTCCGCTGGCAGCGTGCTTGATGGTCGCCAGGATCGCGACCGGGTGCCACGTGCTCGCCAGCGTTTGCTGTTCGCATCCTGCCGCATGGCGCGACGGATCATTCTCCGACCTGGCCCGGCGTCCCCGCGCTGGGTCCGGGCACACCGGCAGCGGCCCGCCCATGGGCCGGACCGCCATCACCGCGACGCGTCAGCGCCGGGCGGCGTCAGGCCCCGTCGGCGCGGTGCCGGTCGATGGCCTGGCGGCGGGCGAGGCGGTGCTCGCGGCGGATCTCCGCCTCGTGGAAGCGGCGTACGTCCTGCGGGCTCTCCGGCACGACCGGCGGCACCGCGCGCGGGTTGCCCTCGGCGTCGACCCCGACGAACACGAGGTACGCGGTGGCGACGTTCACGGGCTCGCGGTCGGCCTCGTTCCACCGCTCGGCGAACACCGTCACGCCGATCTCCACCGAGGTCTTGCCGGTCCAGTTGACCTGCGCCTTGGCGTGCACCAGGTCGCCGACCTTCACCGGCACCATGAGCGTGATCTCGTCGATGGCGACGGTGACGGCGTTGAAACCGCAGTGCCGGGCCGCGGCCGCGCCCGCCGCGTCGTCCACGAACTTCATGATCACGCCACCGTGCACGGTGCCGTACAGGTTGACGTCCTGGTTCGTCATGATGCGGCTCAACGTGACCCGCGAGAACGCGGTCGGATGGCCGGGCGGCGGAGTGTCGATCACGCCGTTCACCGTACGCCCCTCCGCCGAACGGTTGACGCACGGCAGGTTTTCAGTAAGGTAGCGCCACATGCGTCATGTATGGAGCCTTCTCGCCGGAATTGCGCTCACGCCCGTGGCCTGGATCGTCGTCGCCTACGGACAGGCGGTCCTGTTCGACGCCGGGCAGGTCGGCGGGCATCATCCGCTCTGGCTGGGCCTGGCGCTGTTCGCCGCCGTCGGCCTGGTGCTCGGCCTGATCGGCACCCTGCGAGTCTCGCCCGCGGGGCCGCTGTTCATGGCACTGAGCTACCTGGGCGCGACCGGGCTGCTGATCGCCCGACCCGAGACCGCCAGGCAGCTGCTGCCTGACCTGGTGCAGGTCGGCGGCACCCTCGTCGTGCCGCTGAGCCCGGTGTCGACCGGGGTGCTGGGGCTGATCGGCGCGATGATGGTGATCGCCGTGGCGAGCCCGCAGCGCTGGCGGAGCTGGCCGCGCCCGGCAGCCGAGCCGAGCTGGCCGGAGATGCTGGCCCCGCCGGCCGACCCGTACGAGAACACGCTGGCAGACCGCGACTCGTTCAGCGGATTCGCGGACTTGCGGACCCCGGCAGACGCGAGCGGCGTCGATACGCCATCCTGGAGCGCGCCAACCAAGGTCTGACCCCGGAGGCATGGATGCGCCACATTGGATCGTTTCTGCTCGCGCTCGTCTTCGCCCCGGCGATCTTTCTGCTGACAGGCAGCGGGCTCAGCGCCTTCCAGACGATGTGGGCGTCCGGCGGAGCGCCGTCCGCGGCGCTCGACGCCGCCGTCGCAGCGGGTGCGCTGCTGCTGGCAAGCGCGCTCTACGCGGTCCTCACCATGGTGCGGCTGTCCCCGATCGGCCCGTTCCTGGCCGGGTTGGGCCTGCTCGGCACGAGCGTGTGGGCGGCGGGCTGGTCGCAGTCCTATGCGCACACGTTCGCCATGCTCGACGTGCACATGGGCGGCGCGGTCGGCCAGTCCGGCCTGGGCCTGGTGCTGGCGGTGCCGCTGCTGGCCACCGTGGTCAGCCCGCGCCGCTGGCGCAAGCACGAGCGGCTGGCCGACGAGACCGTCGCGCTGGCGGCGTACCCGCTCCAGCAGGGCCGCCCGCCGATGCCCGCGGACCAGACCCGCGCGTTCACCAGCGTGCCGGGCGAGCAGGGCTACACCGGCCTGCCGGACGTTCCTGCGCCGTCGCTGCACTACCCGCGCGCCACGCCGCAGGGCATCCCGACGGTGAACGTGCCGCCCGCCCCGGTCGCGCCGCCGCAGGCCGCACCGCCGAAGGCGGCCCGGAAGAAGGCTGCACCCGTGGCCGCGACCCCGCCCGGCGAAGCGCCCCCGCTGCCGCGCCGCACCCCGGCGGCCGAGTCGGCTGTCGCGGCCGCGGCGGCCCAGCCCGCCGCCCAGCCCACGGTGCCGTCGCCGTCCGCAGCGTCCACGCAGGCCACGGTGCCCGCGCAGGCCGCACCACAGCCGCCTGCCCCGGCGCGGACCGCCCCGGCGGCGGCCCAGCCCCCGGTCCCGCCGCAGCGTTCGGCCCCGCCGCAGGCTGCCACGCCGCAGGCCCCGAGCGCCCCGCAGAGCCCGGTGCCGCCGCCGCTGCCCGAGGAGTCGACGGTGATGCTCACCGCGCCCGCCGACCAGCAGACCTTCAAGCTGGAGCGGGACTGACCTCACGACGGCGACGGCCCCACACCCTGAGGGTGTGGGGCCGTCGCCGTCGGGTGCCTCAGGCGGGCAGGGTCGCCAGCGCCCGGTAGATGCGCTTGTCGGAAACCGGATACGGGGTGCCCAGTGACTGGGCGAAGTAGCTGACGCGCAGCTCCTCGATCATCCAGCGGACCTCGGTCAGGGTGTCCCAGCCGGGTGCGCCGGGCCGGATCGCGGCGCGGGCGTCGGTGTACTCCTGCTGTACGTCCTCGATCAGCAGCAGCCGTTCCCGGTCGCGCTGCGGCGACTCGGGCAGTTTGGCCAGCCGCTGCTCGACCGCCCGCAGGTAGCGCACCAGGTCGGGCAGCTTGCGCAGTCCGGTCGCGGCCACGAAGCCGGGGTAGACCAGCCCGGTGAGCTGGGCCCGGATGTCGGCCACCGACCGCACCAGCAGCACGTTGGTGATCGACTTGAGCTGCCGGTCGATGTCGTACGCCAGCGACAGGATCGGGTCGAGCTGCTGCAGGATCTCGTACATCGTGTCGGGCATGTCGGCCCGCGCCTTGGCCACCAGGGCCGCGAACGCGTCGGCGTCCCAGGCCGGGCCGCCCGCCTCGATGATGGCCTTGTCGACGGCGGAGGTGACGACGTCCTCCAGCAGCTTGCCGACGCTGCCGTGCGGGTTGCGGCTCAGCGCCAGTTTCGCCTGGTTGGACAGCCGCCCCTGGAGCGACTTGAGCGGCGGCGGCGCGCCGAGCAGCACCAGCCGCCGGGTGCCGCGCCACATCGCGTTCCACTGCTCGCCGGGGCTGTCGAAGACGCCGACCCCGACGCTGTCGCCCTCGTCGACGAGCGCCGGATAGCCCTTGACGGCGACTGAGCCACCCCCGAACGTGCCGCGCTGGCGTTCGACGACCTTCGCGAGCGGGCCGATGGTCCACGTCCGCAGCCCGTGCTGCTCCATGTCGTCGGCCGCCGCGGCGACCGCGGCCTGCGCCTTGTCCCGTAGCCGGCGTTTGAGTTCGGCCAGGTCCTTGCCCTCGGCGAGGGTCTTGCCCTGCTCGTCCTCGACCCGGAAGGTCATCCGCAGGTGGTCGGGCACCTTGTCCGGCTCCCAGGCCTCGCGGGCCACCACCACGCCGGTCATCGCACGCAGCTGCCGCTCCAGCAGCGCCAGCAGCGGCTGCCCGTCCGGCTTCTGCCCGGCGAGGGCTTCCTTGACGTAGTCGGGCACGGGCACGAAGTTGCGGCGGACCGCCTTGGGCAGCGAGCGTACGAGCGCCACGGCCAGCTCTTCGCGTACACCGGGGATCTGCCAGTCGAATCCGGCCGGGGTGATCTGGTTGAGCAGCGGCAGCGGGATGTGCACCGTGACGCCGTCGGCGTTGGTGCCCGGCTCGAACTGGTAGGTCAGCGGCAGCTCGAACTCGCCCTGCTGCCACACGTCGGGGTAGTCGTCCTCGTCGACGCCGCCCGCCGCCTCGTTGACCAGCATCGACTTCTCGAAGCTCAGCAGGTCGGGGGTCTCGTGCCGGGCTTTCTTCCACCAGCTGTCGAAGTGGCGGCCGGAGACGATGTCGGCGGGCAGCCGCTCATCGTAGAAGTCGAACAGGGTGCCGTCGTCGACGAGGATGTCGCGGCGGCGTACCCGATGCTCCAGCTCTTCGACCTCGGCCAGCAGGTCGCGGTTGGCGTGGAAGAACTCGTGGTGGGTCTCCCAGTCGCCGTCGACCAGGGCGTGCCGGATGAACAGCTCGCGGGACAGCGCCGGGTCGATGCGGCCGAAGTTGACTTTGCGCTTGGCCACGATGGGGATGCCGTAGAGCGTCACCTTCTCGTACGCCAGGACGGCGGCCTGCTTCTTCTCCCAGTGCGGCTCGCTGTACTGCCGCTTGACCAGGTGCTCGGCCAGCGACTCGGCCCACTCGGGCTCGATCTTCGCGGCGATGCGGCCCCACAGCCGGGACGTCTCGACCAGCTCGGCCGCCATGACCCACTTCGGCGACTTCTTGAACAGCGACGAGCCGGGGAACAGCGAGAACCGCGCGTTGCGGGCGCCGATGAAGTCGCGCTTCTCCGGGTCGTGCATGCCGATGTGCGACAGCAGGCCCGCCAGCAGGGACTGGTGCAAACGCTGCGCGTCGGCGGGCACGGTGTTGAGCGTGAAGCCCATGCCCTTGACGACCTGGCGCAGCTGCGACTCCAGGTCCTGCCACTCGCGGATACGCAGGTAGTGCAGGAAGTCGGTCTTGCAGGTGCGCCGGAACTGGTTCGAGGACAGCTCCTGCTGCTGCTCCTTGATCCAGTTCCAGAGGTTGAGGAACGCGGTGAAGTCGGAGTCCTTGTCCGCGAACCGGGCGTGCTTCTCCCCCGCCGCCTGCTGCTTGTCGGCGGGGCGCTCGCGCGGGTCCTGGATGGACAGCGCCGCCGTGATGATCAGCACCTCGCGCAGGCAGCCGTTGCGGTCGGCCTCCAGGACCATCCGGCCCAGCCGCGGGTCGACGGGCAGCTGGGCCAGCTTGCGGCCGAGCGGGGTGAGCTTGCCCGGCTCGCCGCGCACCGGGGCCTCCAGCGCGCCCAGCTCGTGCAGCAGGTCCAGGCCGTCGGCGATGTTGCGGCGGTCCGGCGGGTCGATGAACGGGAACGCGGCGATGTCGCCGAGTCCCAGCGAGATCATCTGCAGGATGACCGAGGCCAGGTTGGTACGCAGGATCTCCGGCTCGGTGAACTCCGGCCTGCCGAGGAAGTCCGCCTCCTCGTACAACCGGATCGCGATGCCGTCCGAGAGCCGTCCGCAGCGGCCCTTGCGCTGGTTGGCCGACGCCTGCGACACCGCCTCGATGGGCAGCCGCTGCACCTTGAGCCGGTTGCTGTAGCGGGAGATGCGGGCCGTGCCCGGGTCGACCACGTACTTGATGCCCGGCACGGTCAGCGACGTCTCGGCGACGTTGGTGGCGAGCACGATGCGCCGCCCGGTGTGCTGCTGGAAGACCTTGTGCTGCTCGGCGGTGGACAGCCGGGCGTACAGCGGCAGGATCTCGGTGTGCCGCAGGTTGCGTTTGCGCAGCATGTCGGCGGTGTCGCGGATCTCCCGCTCGCCGCTGAGGAACACCAGCACGTCGCCCGGAGCCTCGCCGGCCAGCTCGTCCACGGCGTCGGAGATGGCCTGGATCTGGTCGCGCTCGGAGTCGCCGTCCTCCTCGTCGCCCTCGACGACGAGCGGCCGGTAGCGGACCTCGACCGGGTACGTCCGGCCGGAGACCTCGACGATCGGGGCGGGTTTCGCCTCGCCGCCGACGACGGCCGTGGCGAAGTGCGCCGCGAAGCGCTCCGGGTCGATGGTCGCCGAGGTGATGATCACCTTGAGGTCGGGCCGCCTGGGCAGGAGCTGCTTGAGGTAGCCGAGGATGAAGTCGATGTTGAGGCTGCGCTCGTGCGCCTCGTCGATGATCAGCGTGTCGTACATCGAGAGTGTCCGGTCGTGCTGGATCTCGGCCAGCAGGATGCCGTCGGTCATCAGCTTGATCATCGTCTGGTCGCCGACGTGGTCGGTGAACCGGACCTTCCACCCCACGACGCCGCCGAGCGGGGTGTCCAGCTCCTCGGCGATGCGCTCGGCGACGGTCCGGGCGGCCAGCCGGCGCGGCTGGGTGTGGCCGATCAGCCCCCGCAGCCCGCGGCCGAGTTCGAGGCAGATCTTGGGGATCTGGGTGGTCTTGCCGGAGCCCGTCTCGCCCGCGACGATCACGACCTGGTGGTCGCGGATCGCGTCGGCGATGTCGTCGCGCTTCTGGCTGACCGGCAGCTCGGCCGGGTAGGTGACGGTCGGCACCCCGGCAGCCCGCAGGGCGAGCTTCTCCTCGGCGGTAACGACGGCCGCGGTGATCTGCGCCACAGCGGCGTCCAGCGCCGCTCCGGGCTTGGTCCGGCGTACGCCGTCGAGGCGCCTGCCGAGCCTGCGGCGATCCTGCGCCGTCAGCTCGTCGACGCGTTTACGCAGCTCGGTGAGCTGGCTGGGGTTGCGGGGCGGCCTGTTGCGGAGCGGCGCGGACTCGGACTGCGATGTCATGACGGGCCCCAGGATATGCCGCCGACCTCCCCTGCCGACCAGCGGTTTTCGCCCGCCGCCCGGTTCCCGCCTGATTACGGCCCGGCGACCAGCGCCAGCACCCCCGCTCGCGCGGAGGCGACGAGGTCGGCGCGGCCGACAGTACGGCCACGCCGACCTCGCGGTGATCTAGCGCAGCACCGGGTTCAGCGCGTTGATGAGCGCGTTGTCGTCGGAGTCCTGGCTGAGCTCCCAGGCCATCGCGCCGCGCAGGCCGAGCAGCTTGATCAGCGCGGTGCGCTCGGCGAGCGACTTCGGATCGGTGTAGACGATCGTGGTCGGGGCGGTGACGGTGCCGGTGGTGAGCACGTGCTCGGCCGCCGGGTTCCACAGGTACGGCTCACCGGCGAACACGTTCCACTTGCGGGTCCAGCCGCCGGTGGTGGCGCCTGCCGGGGTCAGCACGCCCGACACGTCCACCAGGTCGTGGTACGACGGCTGCGGCTTGGAGTCCCAGACCAGCGAGTCGGGGTTCATGCCGGTGTTGTCGAACGCCTTGTAGAGCCCGTCGGCGTTGCGGATGTACTGCACGCCGTAGAAGGGCACGCCCACGACGATCTTGCTGGCGGGCACCCCCTGGGCGAGGTAGTAGCCCACCGTGCCGACGGTGTTCCAGGTCCAGTCGTCGGCCTCGGGGTCGCGCGGGTCGCGGGTGAACAGGGTGCTCGGACCCGCCACGGAACCGCCGGACACGTTGTAGTCGTAGGTCATGATGTTGACCCAGTCCATCGACTTCGTGAACTCGCGCAGCTCGTAGTACTTGGTGGAGCTCTTGGCCGCGGGCAGTGCCGCGGTCAGCAGGTAGTGCTTGCCGTCGGCGCGGCCCTGCACGTCGAGCTGGCGGCGGAACTCCTGGGCCAGCAGCGTCGCGTTGTGCCGGTCCTCCGGGCCGTAGTCGACGTTGCTGTCGGCCTTGGCCGTCGGGTACTCCCAGTCCAGGTCGATGCCGTCGAAGATGCCCTTCGCGACGCCGATGCCGCCCGCGTCCTCGGGCCAGCCGCCGGTCGGCAGGTTGCCCTTGATGAAGGTGTCGATGCAGGCCGACACGAACGCCTGGCGGCGCTCGGCGGTCTTGGCGACGCTCGAGAACCAGGTCGACTTCGTCCAGCCGCCGAGCGAGATCTCGATCCTCAGGTGCGGGTTGGCCGCCTTGAGCTTGCGCAGCTGGTTGAAGTTTCCGTAGACGTTCTGGCCGGGGTAGGTGTCGGCGACACCGTCCACGGTGTTCTCCGGGCCCCAGTAGACCTGCTGGTAGTCGGCCCACGGGTCGAGCACGTCGCAGCCGACGGCACCGGTGGCCTGGTTGAACGTCGGCACGCCGAAGGCGTACTGGATGACGTTCAGCTTGTCGGCGGGGATGTCCTTGACGAAGTAACCCCGCCCGTAGACGGACCAGTTGGTGAAGTAGGCGGAGATCACCTTCTTCGGCGCGTCCGGCTTGGGGGCGCCGCCGGCCGCGGTGGCCGGAGCTGCCAGGAAGCCGGCGCCCAGGGCCAGGGCGACCGCCCCGGCGATACCCGGGCGGAGCAGTGTTCTGAGCATATGCACTCCCATCGTTCGTCCATGCGAACCTTCACGCGGGAGCGGCACTTCAGTCAAGAGTCCTAACAGTTGGATTTGCCAAGTGTCCCAGGCGAATCGGGAGTGGACATCGCGTCAGCCAGGTCGGCGCAGTCGCGCGTCGGGCCGCCGGGGGCGCACCGGCTCGTCGGGGAAGTCGGGCTCCGGTCCGGCCTCGGTCAGCGAGTCCTCGCCGACGAAGTATCCCGGCCGGGCCTGGATGCCGTGGTAGATCCGACCCACGTACTCCCCGAGCAGGCCGAGGCAGATGAGTTGGCTCGCGCCGAGGAACAGCACCACCAGCGACAGCGAGGTCCAGCCGGGCACGACCGCGCCCTGGAAGTACGCCACGAGCACCTTCACGGCGGCGATGGCGCAGGCCAGCGCTCCGATCGCGCCCAGCCAGATGCCCAGCCGCAGCGGGGCCGCGGTGAAGCTGATGACACTGTCGACGGTCAGGTTGATCATTTTGGCCAGCGGGTACTTGCTGACTCCCGCGGCCCGCTTCTCGCGCGTGTAGACGACCTGGCCGCTGGGGAAGCCCAGCCACGGCACCAGCAGCCGGTAGACGGGCGCCTGCTCGGGCAGTTGCCGCAGCGCGTCCACCATGGCCCGGCTGAGCAGCCGGAAGTCACCGGCGCCGGGCGGCATCCGGTTGCCGACGATGCGGCGCATCAGCCGGTAGTAGAGGTCGGCCGTGGCCCGCTTGAACAGGGTGTCGCTGGCCCGGTCGCCGCGGACGCCGTACACGATGTCCAGGTGCTGGGCCTCGGCCAGGCCCAGCATCTCGGCGATGACCTCGGGCGGGTCCTGCAGGTCGGCGTCGATGGTGACGACGTGGTCGCCGCGCGAGCGGTGCAGGCCCGCGGTCAGCGCCGCCTGGTGCCCGCTGTTGCGGCGCAGCCGGACCAGCCGCAGCTCGGGCCACTTCGCCCGCATCAGGGTCACCATGGCGGCGGTCGCGTCGCGGCTGCCGTCATCGACGGCGACCACCTCGTAGGTCCGGCCCAGCCCGTCGAGCACCGGGCGCAACCTGCTCACGAGCAGGGGCAGCACCGCCTCCTCGTTGTACATCGGGATGACGACGGACAGTCTCGGCACGGCCATGACGAAACGATAACCACCATCGCGCTCGATGCCCCGGGTCACGCGGGACGGTCTCAGCGGGAGAAATCCGGATCGCTCTTGATGATCGAGAAGGTGGCGCCCTGCGGGTCCTTCAGGATCGCGAACCGTCCGGCGGGCGAGTCTTCCGGCGGCATGACCATGATCGCGCCCAGTGCCAGGGCCTGGGCGTACGCGGCGTCGCAGTCGTCCACCGCGAAGTAGACCGACCAGTGCGACGGCATCGGCCCCCACGCGGCGTCGATGGGCATCGCGCCCGCCACCGCCCGGCCCTCGGCCTCCAGCAGCGTGTAGGTCACGCCCGCGGCCATGGACACGTCGCGCATGCCCACCCCGAAGACCTCGCGGTAGAAGACCTTGGCCGCGTCGAGGTCGGAGGTCATCAGCTCGGTCCAGGTCACGCTGCCGGGCTCGTCGGCCAGTTCGAAGCCGTCGAACTCCAGCGGCTGCCACGCGGAGAAGAACGCGCCCTCGGGGTCGGTGAACACCGCCATCCGGCCCTGGCCCATCACGTCCATCGGCGGCACGAGCACGGTGCCGCCGTGCTCGGCGACCTTCGCCATGGTGTCGTCGGCGTCGCGGGTGGCGAAGTAGGTCGTCCACGAGCTGCCCCGGCCGACGTCGGTGGCGGGGCCGAGACCGGCGACCTGCCTGCCGTCCTTGCGGAACAGCCGGTAGTCGCCCGCGTCGGGTCCCATGCCCTCGTCGGTCCAGCCGAACAGCCCACCGTAGAACGCCACCGAGCCGTCGAGGTCGGTGCTGCCCAGGTCCACCCAGCTCGGAGTGCCCTGCTCATACTTCGCCGCCATGCCGACATCCTTACGCCGCGCGCGTCGGCAGGCGCTCCGCATCGCCGAAATTCCGCTCTCAGGGCAGCGCCGTGGCACCGGACTTCGGCAACCGGCAGCCTGGCACGGGCCGCTCCTGAAAGACTGGCCACGGCGTGCCGCGTACCCATCGGGGCGGCATTTCCGCTGGTCGTGAGCCTGCGCCGGGATCCCGTGGCGCGGCCGGAACGAGAGGAAGCTCCATGCCCACCAAGTCGCCCGCCAAGGCCGCCGCGACCCGCGGCAGCCAGCCCATGCTGCACCAGTCGGGGGTCCAGATCCAGGAGTTCGGCACCGTACGCCAACTGCCGGTGGGCCTGTCGCACGACGCCCGGATGTACTCGTGCGAGCGGCTCAACCAGTGCCTGGCCGACTCGCAGATCCTGTACAACCTTTACAAGAAGCACCACTGGCTGATGCGCGGCCCGACGTTCTACCAGCTGCACCTGCTGCTGGACAAGCACGCGGGCGAGCAGCTGGAACTCATCGACACCATCGCCGAGCGGGTGCAGACCCTGGGCGGGGTGGCCGTCGGCGACCCGCGCCACGTCGCGGAGATCACCACCATCCCCCGGCCGCCGGACGGCGTCGAGGAGGTCCCCGCGATGATCTCCCGCCTGCTGGAGGCGCACGAGACGATCCTGATCGCCGCGCACGACGCCGCCAAGCGGGCCGACGAGATGGGCGACGACGGCACCAACGATCTGCTCGTCTCCGATGTGATCCGCACCGGCGAGCTGCAGGCCTGGTTCCTCGCCGAGCACCTGGTCGACACCCCGCTCGTCGAGTCCTGACGGGCCGCGACGCCGCCGGGCGAGCACCGGCGGCGGCGCTTTGCGAAAACGACTACCGCCTGCGCGACCTGCGGGGCGGCTCGCGGCTCCCCCGACCGGCGGGAACCTCGTGCCGCCCCGCACGTACGGAAGCGGTCAGGCCCGGCCGGCGATGCCGCCCTCGTCGAGCAGGCGCAGCGCCTCGTCGGCGGAGGCCGCGTCGACCATGATCTGGTAACGGTCGGCCTGCATCGCCGACACCGAGGAGAAGTCGCGGCGGCCACCGGTCAGCGCGTGCCCGGCCATGCCGAACAGGCCGCCCGCGAGCGCGCCGAAACCCGCGCCGTAGACGATGAGCAGCAGCAGCGAGATCAGCGGGGTGACCCAGTTGAAGAAGCCGAACAGCCAGGCGAACAGCGCGCCCAGCAGGGCTCCGCTCACCGCGCCGTGGGCGGCGGCACGCCACATCGTCAACCGGCCGGTGACCTGCTCGACCAGGCTGAGTCCCCGACCCGCGATCGCGGTGCGCTCGACCGGGAACCCGTTGTCGGACAGGTGGTCGACCGCCCGCTCCGCCTCGGCGTACGTGTCGTAGGTCGCGACGACGACCTGCCCGGCGGCGCGGCTGTCCGCGGCCCATTCGGTCTGTGTCATGGGAGCCTTCCTCGTCGACTGTCGTTTTCGGCCGGGTACCCGCCGTGGCGGCTGTCAACCGTCGTTTCGCCGTCAGCGGACGGCGGGCCGGGTGCCCGGCGCGAAGCGGAACTGCATCGCCTCCATCAGCGAGCGGCGGCCGGTGTTGTGGAAGGCGGCGACCCGCCAGCCGTCGGGTTCGCGTACCAGCGTGTAGGTCACGATCTTCGACAGCGCGGGCCGCCGGTTGCCCTTGTAGGTGGCACCGCGCCCGACGACCACCGCGGTGTCCGGGCCCAGGAACGTGGTCGTGATCGTCTCGCCGGCCAGCCGGGTGCCCTTGGTGAACGCCCGGAACAGGGCGCGGTGGCTCTCGGTGATGTCCGCGCGGCCCCGGTAGAGAGTGCCGACGAAGGTCACATAGCTGGCGTCGGCGGTGAAGGCGCGGCCGAACGCGTCGGCGTCGGCGACGTCCCAGGCCTGGGCGATCGCGGCCATGAGCTGTTCGATCGCGGCCAGGTCTGCGGTGCGGTCGGGGTAGTTCACGTGGTCCTCCCTGGTCGGCCGGGCCTAGCATGGCTCCGGGTACACAGTATCTGAGTCAGTGCAAACTCTGCACGCATGCAGAGATTAGCGCAGAGGGAGCCGTCACGCCATGGCCGACGCCACGCCGCCCACCGGGCTGCCGCCGGGAGCGCACCAGGTCTTCCGGCGCTACCTCGACGCGATGACCGCGCACGCGCAGGCGGCGGCCGACGCGGCGGGCATGCACCCCACCGACTGGGCCGCGCTCAGCACGCTGAACCTCGCCGGGCGGCTGACCTCGGGCGAGCTGGCCGAGCGCACCGGCCTGACCACGGGCGCGACGACCCGGCTCATCGACCGCCTGGAACGCGCCGGGCACGTACGCCGCGTCGCCGACCCCGCCGACCGGCGGCGCGTCCTGGTCGAGCCGGTGCCGCAACTCGATGTGGACACCATCGTCGGACCGGCCCGCCAGCGGCTCGGCGAGGTCTTCCAGGGGTATCGCCCGGAGGAGCTGGCAGTGCTGTTCGACTACTTCGGCCGCGCCGCCGACGCCCTGCTGACCGCCACCCGCGAGGTCCGCGCCGACACCGCCGCCCGGTGACGGGTCAGGCCGGTCAGCTCGGGCCGCGGTCCTCGAACGTGTACGTCGTGGTCAGGTTCTCGGGCAGGTCGGGGACCAGGGTGTCGGGGCCGTCGACGACCTGGACGTAGCGCCTGCCCTGGAACAGGGACCAGGTCCCGTCGGCGACCGGCTCGATCGTGAACAGCTGCTCCTGGGACGCGGGGTCGCAGGCCCGGCCCCGTACGCTGCCGGGCGCGGCGTCGTGCACGACGGTCATGCACAGCCGTCCACCCTCGCGCGGCACGGCCAGCTCGATCCGGAACCGATCGCCCTCGGGGCGCAGCACCCAGAGGGGATCGCCGACGGGCTCCGCCGTCGCCCGTACCCGGTCGTCGCCGGGGCCGATCGCCAGGACGGCCCCGGGCATGCTCGGCACCGCGATCCTGACCTGCCGCCGTCCGGCGAGCACGTCCTGAGGCCCCGCCGAGGTCGTCACCGAGGAGGCCGCCGCCGACGGCGCGCCGACCGCCGGGCCGGCCGGGGTGTCACGTAGCTGCAGCAGCCCGGCGCCGACGGCCGCGACCAGCACCACCAGCCCGGCACCGGTGACGGCGGCACGGCGGCGCAGGCGGCGGTCGCCGCGTTCGCGCAGCTCACGGGCGGCGGGGAGCTGGGTGACCCGCTGGACCCCGGCGGCGATGGACGTGAGGTCGTCGTGCAGCTCAGCCATGGGAGGCCTCCTCCGGGTGCGCCTCGGTGAGCATCGGGGCCATCGCTCTGCGGCCACGGGCAAGGTACGACTTGACGGTCCCGACGGGCTTGCCCATCTCGGCCGCCACGTCGGCGACGCTCATGTCGTTCAGGTGGTGCAACACGACGGCGCGGCGTTCGGACGCGCTCAGCCGCTGCAGCGCCTGCAGCAGCGCGACGTGGTCCTCGGTGAGGCCGGGCACGGTGGTGTCTACGGCGGCGCGACGGTGCGCACGTACCCGGTTGAACGCCTTGCGCCAGGTGCTCACCGCGATGCGGGTGGCGACCCGGCGCACCCACGCCTCCGGGCTGTCCGCGTCGCGGACCTGCGGCCAGCGCTGCCAGGCCCGGGTGAACGCCTCGGCGACCGCGTCCTCGGCCTCGCTGCGGTTGCCGGTCATCGCGTACACGTGCCCCACGACCCGTCCCGCGCAGGCGGCGTAGAAGGCGTCGAAGTCCTCGGCGTCGTCCGCCCTGCCCGTGCCCCCTCGTCGCGTGGTCACCCGGCGATGCAACCCCGCCCACCGCAGCGGCCGACCGGCGCGGGGCGGCAATGTGTCCGCCGTCACACCCACGTGATCAACCGGTGTACGCGCCCGGACGTCAACGTGCCGTCACGGGAGACACCCGGTGGCGGAGAGGACGATGTGCGACGACGGCAACGACACGCACTCACGGCCGGAGCGGTGGCGACCGCCCTGGTCGCGGCCGCCCTGGCGGCGCAACCGGCGACCGCGTCGGGCCCGGTGGGCAAGCCCGGGCCGGAAACACCCGTCTCCGGTACGCCCGGAGCCTTCACCCTGATCACCGGTGACCGCGTGATCGTGGACGCGAGCGGCGGCCTGGACATCCAGCGTGGCCCCGGCCGGGCCACGATGCGGTTCGTGAGCAGCCGCGAGGACGGCCACCAGTTCGTCGTCCCCACCGACGCGATGCCGCTGCTGCGCGCCGGACGGCTCGACCGGCGACTGTTCGACCTGACCGCGCTCGGCGGCTTCGGCTACGACGACCGCGCCGCCGAGCTGCCGCTGCTGGTCGCGTACCCGGCGGACAGCTCCGCGCGGGCGCGTACGGCCGTCACCGGCGGCGACGCGCGGGTGCGGGCCGACCTGCCCGCCGCCGACGCGCTCGCCGTACGCGCGAACGTGAACGACCGGGCGGACCTCTGGTCGTCGCTGACCAGCGGCACCGCCTCGCAGCGCACGCTGACCGCCGGGGTCACCCGCATCTGGCTGGACGGCAAGCGCCGGATCTCCCTGGACCACAGCGTGCCCCAGATCGGCGCGCCCGCGGCCTGGCAGGCCGGATTCGACGGCAAGGGCGTCACGGTCGGTGTGCTCGACACCGGCATCGACGCCACGCACCCCGACTTCGCCGGGCAGCTCGCCGCCGTCCGGGACTTCACCGGCGGGAACGACCCGTCCGACGACGTCGGCCACGGCACCCACGTGGCGTCGACGATCGCGGGCACCGGAGCCGCCTCCGGCGGCGCGTACCGCGGGGTCGCGCCCGGCGCGAAACTGGTCGTCGGCAAGGTCTGCGCGACCACCGAGTGCCAGGACTCCGACGTCATCGCGGGCATGGAGTGGGCCGCCGCGCAGGCCAAGGTCGTCAACGTGAGCCTCGGCGACACCGACCGGCCGGGCCTCGACCCGCTGGAGACCGCCGTCCAGGACCTCAGCCGCCGCTACGGCACCCTGTTCGTCGTCGCCGCGGGCAACGAGGGCAAGCCGAAGTCGGTCTCCTCCCCGGCCACCGTGGACGAGGCGCTCGCCGTCGGCGCGGTCGACGCCGACGACCAGCGGGCGTACTTCTCCAGCAAGGGCCCGCGCCTGTTCGACAACCACATCAAGCCCGACATCAGCGCGCCCGGCGTCGACATCGTCGCGGCCGCCCCCGGCGGCGGCTACCAGCCCATGGCGGGCACCTCGATGGCGACCCCGCACGTGGTCGGCTCCGCCGCGATCCTCGCCGGGCAGCACCCCGACTGGACCGGCCCGCAGCTCAAGGCCGCACTGATGAACGCGGCCAAGCCCGGCGGCGAGAACACCCTCTACGAGGTCGGCGCGGGCCGGGTCGACATCGGCCGCGCGGTCGCCCAGCCGGTCTTCGCCGAGCTCGGCTCGATCGACTTCCCGGTGCAGCGCTGGCCGCACGCCGACGACACCCCGTTCACGCAGGTCATCGGCTACCGCAACGCGGGCACCACACCCGTCACACTGACGCTGGGCGTCGCCCCGGCCCCCGCGGGCATGCTGACCGTCAGCCCGGCCACCCTGGTCGTGCCGGCCGGTGGCCGCGCCGAGGCGACGGTCACCGTGGACACCCGCGTCGACACCCCCGACGGCGTCTACCAGGGCGCGATCACCGCGACCGGGGCCGGTGACCTGCTCGTACGCACGGTCTTCGCGCTCGACAAGGAGATCGAGAGCTACGACGTCAAGCTCCCCCACTCCGGGCGCGACGGCAAGCCCGCCACGGACTACGAGACCGTCGCGGCGAACCTGACCACCGGCGAGTTCACCACCCTGACCGGCACGCCGGGCGGCGGCACGATGCGGCTGCCCAAGGGCCGGTACGCGCTCTACAGCACCATCCATGAGGGCACCGTGTCCACGCTGCTCGTGCAGCCGCTGCTGGACGTGCGCGGGCATGTCACGGAGACGCTCGACGCGCGTACGGCCAAGCCGGTCGCGTTGACCGTGCCGCAGCGCGACGCCGCCCCGATGGCCGTCAACATCAGCGCCAACTGGGACGACGGCCTGCGCTACCCGGGTGTGCAGCTCAGCGGGGTCTCGTTCGGCGACGTCTTCTTCGGCCGGATCGGTCCCGCCGTGGCCGCGCCGGAGTTCGCCGTCACGCTGGGCATCGGCCTCGGCCGCCCCGGCAAGGACGGAACGTTCCGTAACAGCCCGTACACGTACGACCTCGCGTATGTGAGCAAGGGCGACATGTTCACCGGCCTGACCCGCAAGCTGTCCCCTGCGAACCTGGCCACCGTCAAGGCCGTCTACCGCAGCCAGTCGGCCGACGCGACCGCGATGCGCTTCCACCGCGCGGCGGCTGTCGGCGGCCCCGGCCCGATCGGCTCCAGCACACCGGTCGACCTGCCGTTGCGCGCCACCGAGTACTACAACACCGACGGGGGCCTGATCTGGACGACGACGTTCGTCGAGGGCGCGAACTCCACCACGCAGGAGTCGACCTACCAGCCGGGCAAGGTGTACCACCAGACCTGGAACGCGGGCCCGTTCGCACCGACGGTGCTCGGCGCGCCCGAGTGGTCGCCGACGGGGTACGCGGGCCGGGAAGGCGACCTCATCACCGTCCAGCCCGGCATGTTCGCCGACGCCGACGGACGCCCCGTCGGCCGTGACGACCTGCAGGTCCACCTGCGGCTGTCGCGCAACGGCAAGGAGATCGGCACGGCCGACGGCGCGTACGCGGAGTTCACGGTCCCCGCCGCGAAGGCGGCCTACCGGCTGGAGGCGACCGTCACCCGCGGCGCGCCCGACACCCTGTCCACCTCGGTCTCCGTCGTGTGGACCTTCACCTCGGCGCACACCTCCGCGCCGGAGCGGTTCCCGCTGACCACGGCCCGGCCGACGCCACTGCTCGACGACACCAACACCGCACGGGCGGGCCGCACCCTGGCCGTCCCGGTGGTGCTGGACCGGCACGTCGCGACCGCGTCCACGTCATGCCGCGAACTGGCCGCCGAGGCCTCGTTCGACGACGGCCGGACGTGGATCAAGGTGCCCGTGTTCTGGGGTACGGCCTTCGTCAGCCACCCGAAGCGGCCCGGCTTCGTCTCGCTGCGCCTGAAGGCCAAGGACACGGCAGGCAACACGGTCACGCAGACCATCCTCCACGCGTACCGCACCGCCTGAAGCACCACCTCGCAGGGCCCGGCGGACACCCGCCGGGCCCTGCGCACACCCACGGCCGGCAAGTCATCCCTTGCGCAACTCTTAAAAAGTCGCGCCTACCCATGACCTGGGTAGGCGCGACTTTTTAAGAGTTGCCGCAGGAGGGCGGGGCGGGCGGGGCGGGCGGGGCGGGCGGGGCGTCAGATGACGCCCTTGAGGAGTTGGCGGGCCATGACGATGCGCTGGACCTGGTTGGTGCCCTCGTAGATCTGGGTGATCTTGGCGTCGCGCATCATGCGTTCGAGGGGGAAGTCCTTGGTGTAGCCGTAGCCGCCGAGGAGCTGGACGGCGTCGGTGGTGACGGCCATGGCGGTGTCGGAGGCGAAGCACTTGGCGGCGGCGCCGAAGTAGGTGAGGTCGGCGTCGCCGCGCTCGGAGCGGGCGGCGGCGGAGTAGGTCAGCTCGCGGGCCGCGGTCAGCTTCATGCCCATGTCGGCGAGCATGAACTGGACGCCCTGGAAGTCGGCGATCGGCTTGCCGAACTGGCGGCGCTCCTTGACGTAGTCCAGGGCCGCGTCCAGCGCGCCCTGGGCGATGCCGATGGCCTGGGCGGCGATGGTGACCCGGGTGTGGTCCAGGGTGCGCATGGCGGTGGCGAAGCCGGTGCCAGGCTCGCCGATCATCCGGTCGGCGGGGATGCGCACGTTGTCGAGGTACACCTCGCGGGTGGGCGAGCCCTTGATGCCGAGCTTCTTCTCCGGCGCGCCGAAGCTGACGCCGGGGTCGGACTTCTCGACGACGAACGCGGAGATGCCCTTCGCGCCGATGCCGGGCTCGGTGACGGCGAAGACGGTGTAGTACTCGCTGACGCCGGCGTTGGTGATCCAGCGCTTCACGCCGTTGAGAATATAGTGATCTTCGTCACGTACTGCCCGAGTTGTCATGGCAGCGGCGTCGCTGCCCGCTTCGGGCTCGGACAGGCAGTAGGAGAACATGCCCTCGCCGGACGCGACCTTGGGCAGGTAACGCTGCTTGAGCTGGGCGGATCCGGCCAGCAGCAGCGGCATGGTGCCCAGTTTGTTCACGGCCGGGATGAGCGAGGACGAGGCGCAGGCGCGGGCGACCTCCTCGATGACGATCGCGGTCGCGAGCGCGTCCGCACCGGCCCCGCCGTACTCCTCGGGGATGTGCGGGGCGTGGAAGTCCGAGGCACGCAGCGCATCGAAGCTGGCCTGCGGGAACTCGCTCGTTTCGTCCGCCTGGGCGGCGTTCGGGGCGACCTTGGCGTCGCAGACCTCACGCACCGCCTCGCGGATCGCCACGTGCTCCTCGGAGAGCTGGTACAGCGCGAACACCCGAGACCTCCTCTGAACCTGCCGACACATGGGCGTACCGGTCGGTAGCTTAACGCTCGATCAGCCAAGGCCGTCCAGCGGCTGCCGGTAAACTTTCCTTGGGGTGGTCCAGGGCGTACGCTCTTCACCTGCTCAAACCCGAAACCCAACCACCCCTTGCGGATCTAGGAGACGAAGCGTGACGCTCCCGTACGCGAGCCAGCCTGCCCCGGTCACCCCGCCGTCAGGCGCCGCGCGGCCCCGACTGACCTTCATCGGCACCGGTTACCTGGGAGCCACCTACGCCATCTGTTACGCCGAACTGGGCTACGAGGTCATCGGCTTCGACGTCGACGTAGACAAGATCGAGAAGCTGAGCAAGGGCGAGGTGCCCTTCCACGAGCCCGGACTCGACGAGATGCTGCGCCGCAACCTGGCCGCGGGCCGCCTGCGGTTCACCACGTCGTACCAGGAGACGGCCGACTTCGGCGACGTCCACTTCATCTGCGTGGGCACGCCGCAGCGCGCCAGCGGCCTGGGCGCCGACCTGACCTACGTCGAGGCGTCGGTCAGCAACCTGGCCCAGCACCTGAGCCGCAAGGCCCTGATCGTCGGCAAGTCCACCGTCCCGGTCGGCACCGCCGAGTGGGTCGAGCAGCTGGTCGCCAAGCACGCCCGGCCGGAGCTGGCCGTCGAGGTCGCCTGGAGCCCCGAGTTCCTGCAGGAGGGCTTCGCCGTCGACGACGTCATGCGGCCCAACCGCATCGTCGTGGCCACCAAGACCGAGTGGTCCAACTCGCTGCTGCACGCCGCGCACAAGGGCGTCTTCGACCTGGCCGCCACCGAGGACCGCGAGGTGCCGGTGGTCTCCACCGACTTCGCCACCGCCGAGCTGGTCAAGGTCGCCGCGAACTCGTTCCTCGCCACCAAGATCTCGTTCATCAACGCGATGGCCGAGGTCTGCGAGGTCGCCGGTGGCGACATCACCCAGCTCGCCCGCGCCCTGGGCTACGACCCGCGGATCGGCAACCGCTTCCTGCAGTCGGGCGTCGGCTTCGGCGGCGGCTGCCTGCCCAAGGACATCCGCGCGTTCCAGGCCCGCGCCCAGGAGCTGGGCGCCGGTGAGGCGCTGCGCTTCCTGCACGAGGTCGACCTGATCAACCTGCGCCGCCGCCAGCGGGTGCTGAACCTGGCCGCCGGGCTGCTCGGCCGCAAGTTCGGCCCGGCCGGCCCGGACCTGTCCGGCGCGCGCATCGCCGTGCTCGGCGCGACCTTCAAGCCCAACTCCGACGACGTACGCGACGCGCCGGCGCTCGCCGTGGCGGGCATGCTGGCCCGCGCCGGTGCCGCCGTGCACGTGTACGACCCGCAGGGCATGGAGAACGCGAAGCGGGCGCTGCCCGAGGTCGAGTACGCCAAGTCGATGGTGGACGCCGTCGCCGACGCCGACCTGGTCTGCGTGCTCACCGAGTGGGCCGAGTTCCGCAACGCCGACCCGGTGGCCCTCGGCGAGGTCGCCGCGAACAAGCTGATCGTCGACGGCCGCAACTGCCTCGACGCGACCGCCTGGAAATCCGCGGGCTGGACGCTGCGCGCCCTGGGCCGCCCGACGGTCTGACGCACTGCCGATAAGAGCCCGTCCGCGTACAGCGGGCGGGCTCTTTCGTTCACGCGCGGTGCGGCGTGTCCCCGCGATCCACTAGCTGACTGAAATGGGGCTTTTCAAAGGTCACTCCTATTAGGCATGCTGCTGCTGACTGGATCCATACGCCGCGTCGTCGTTTGGTGACGTGCTGGGAGTCGGAGGTTAGCCATGGCCGCGGCCACCAGCACGTGCTCGATGTGTGGCCGGGAACGTGATCCCTCGGTGCGCTGCCCGCACTGCGGCAACACCCCTGAGCAGCTCGCGGCCGAGGTGACCCGGCTCAACAAGGCCATCGCCGACATGAACGCCGAGGACCTGCGCCTGTCCGGCGAGCGCAAGAAGCTCAGCGGCAAGCTGCAGGCGGCCCTGTACCAGCGCGACATCCTCGCCCACGCCGAGGCGCAGCGGCAGAAGAAGGCCGCGCCCAAGCAGCGCCGCTGGATCCCGCGCCCGCCCGGTGCGAAGGACCCCGCCGCGCAGGCCGCCACGCCGCCCGCTGACGGACCGGACCCGGACGGGGTCACCTCAGGCACCACGGCCGCCCCCGACGACGCCACGGTGCCCCGGCAGGGGCCCACGACACCCGGCGACGGAGCGGCCCGGCCCGGCGACGCGGCGCGTGCCGCCACCCGGCCGCCCGGCACGCGAAGGCCGGACGGCACCGCGCGGCGAGACGGCGGGGCGCGGTTCCCTGACGGGTCCGCCCGGCGCGACGGCGGGTCGCGGGTCGCGCCGCTGCCCGAGCCGCCGCCGGAGGCTTCCGCGCGGTCGGTGCAGAACATCATGCTGGCGCTGGGTTCGCTGCTGCTCGGCATCGCCGCCGTGGTGTTCGCCGCGGTCGCGCTGAGCAACGTCGCGCCCGGCATCCGGCTGACCGTGCTGGCGCTGGCCACCGCGCTGCTGCTCGGCATCGCGCCGAGCCTGGTCCGGGGCGGCCTGTCGGCGACCGCCGAGGCGCTGGCCGCCGTCGGCCTCGCCCTGCTGCCGGTCGACGGATACCTGCTGGCGCAGTTGAGCCTGATCGACACGTCGCTGATGATCGTGGCCGGGCTGGTCTTCGCCGCGACCGCCGCCATCGCCTACCTCTACCATCGCGCCACGGGCCTGACCATCCCGCGCTACGCGGTGGTGATCGCCATCCAGCCGGTGCTGCCGCTGCTGCTGTTCGAGCTGATCCACGGCCCGGCGGGCTGGGCCGTCGTGCTGACCGTCGTCGCCGCGCAGAACGCCGTCATCGCCCGCGCCGTCGAGATCGCCAACGCTCCCGCCCGTCCCGTCCCGCCGCCGCGCCTGGCGACCCCGGCGACCGCGGCACCGGATCCACGCATCGCCGATGCCGAGCAGGACGCCGAGGCAGCGGGGCAGTACCCGACGGCCGACGGCGGCGCACCGACCGTGGCCCGGTCCGCCACCTCCCGGACCCCGGGGCTGCCGGACGGCCTCGCCACGTTCATGCGGCGGCCCGACACGGCCGTCACGGCGACCCGGCGCTCGGCGTTCTGGCTGCGGGAACTGGCCTGGGTGCTGCACGGGCTGGCCATCGCCGCCGCCACCGTGTACGCCGTCGCGGCGCTGCTCACCGCCGCGACCGTGCCGTCGGTGCTGCGCGCCTCGGCGACCCTGCTGCTGGCGGTCGGGGTGGCGCTGGTCGGCGCGCTGATGCTGCGCCGCGCGCCGCTCAACGAACTCGCCGCCGGGGCGATGGTGCTGGCCGTCATCGGCTCGGCGGCCCGCGTCGCCGTGGTCGCCCTGCCGGACCGGGCGCTGCTGGTCATCGCCGCCGCCGTGGCGATCACGGGCCTGGGCGTACGCGCGATCCCGGAAGCGACCCGGCGCGGCCCGCAGCTCGCGTCCACCCTCGCCCTGATCGTGATCAGCCTGTTCACCGCAGGCAGCGCCCTGCGCGCGGCGCTCGCGCCGGTCGCCGCGGCCTGGCCGTTCGGCAGCGCCGACGTCACCGGGTTCGAGAACGAGATCGCGCAGCGGGCCGGGCACCCCGGCTGGCCCCTGGTCGCCACGATCGCCCTGCTCACCATCGCCGCGGCGCTGTCGCTGCCCGCGATCTGGCGGCACGAGACCGTCGTGGCGGGCGCGGCGCTCACCGCGCTGGCCGCCCCGGCCTCGCTGGGCCTGGGCTGGGTGGCCACCCAGTGGCTGCTGGCGGTCGCCTCGATCGCGCTGCTGGCCGCCGGGATCGGCGTCGCGGGCATCGGCTCCGCCGACGGCGCGCCCTGGGCCGCGGCCACCCCACGCGCGGCCCGCGCCCACCTGATCGCCGCTTTCCTGGTCGGCGCCACCGCGGTCGGGGTCGCGCTGGCGCACACCTGGTCCACGGCGGGACTGATGGTCGCTTACACCCTGGCGGGTGTGCTGCTCGCGGGCGCGCAACGGGTGCTGCCCGCGCCACCGGCGACCGTGCTGCTCGGCGACGCCGCCGCCGGAGCCGCCGCGTTCGCCGCGCCGATCGCGGTCGGCACCGGCGTGCTCACCGTGTTCCCGGCGGCCGGGGAGCAGGTCGCGCTCGCGGCCGCGTTCCTCGCCTGTGCCGCCACCCTCGCGCTGGTCGCGGCCCGGCTGGTCGCGCACCGCCGCATCGGCACCCCGCTCTCGCTCGGCGCGGGCCTGGGCGCGCTGGTCGTGGCCGGTGCCGCGTTCGGCACCGCCGGAGCCGGGGTGCTCGACGCGGGGCTGGGCGCGCTGCTGCTCATCTCGGCGATCCTGCTGGCCCTGGCCCCGTCCATCGACTCCGGACGCCGGGCCGACCGGGCCCTCGACGGTGCGGACTTCGCCGCCGCGGCCGTCACCGCCGCGCTGATCGCCGCTCTCGCCCGCGTCGCCCACCTGGTCGCCCCGGCGTACTGGCTGGTGCTGTCGGCGCTGCTGGTGCTCGCGGTCGGGGTCGCCGTCCGGCTGCTGCCGCAGGACCTGCGCCGCGGCCCCGTCGCGGGCAGCGCGGTGGCGGGCGGCATCCTCGTGCTCATCGCCGGTTACCCGGCCCTGGCGGGCGGCATCAAGGCGCTCGCGCTGCCCGGCGAGCTGTGGGCGGCCGACCTGGCCCCGGTCGGCGGCGGCGTCGAGTTCGGCTGGCAGGCCCCCGCCGCGCTGGTCGTGCTGGCCATCGCCGCGGCCGTGGTGCTGCCGCCGCCGCGCAGCCACCAGGCCGCCGCGATCGCCGCGATCCTGGCCACCGTCGGCGCACCGGCCGCGCTCGGCTGGCCCTGGTGGGCGCCGATCGTGCTGGGCCTGACCATCGCCACCGGATATGCCCTGGCGGCGGCCGTGGCGCAGGACGCGCGGGCCGGATACACCCGGCTGGCCGTGGCGACCGCGGTCGCGCTGCACGCGCTCGGCGCGAGCCTGGTGCGCCCGTGGACGACCGCCGCCGCGCTCGGCATGATCGCCCTGGTCGGGGCGGCGCTGGTGCTCATGTCGGCGCTGATGACCCAGCAGGCCGTCCAGGCCGAGGCGGAGCCGCCCGCGCATCTCGACGTGCTCGGCGGCGCGGGAATGCTCGCGGTGCTGCTGGCCGGGCCCGCCGCGCTGGCCGCTTTCGCCGCGACCGCCGGCAAGGAACCCGAGGTGCTGCTGACCGCCGCGCTCGGCGGGGTCAGCATCGGACTCGCGGCGCTGGCCGCGGCCCGGCGGCCCGCCGCGCCGTACCTGGGCTGGGGCACCGTCGGCGTGGCCATCTCCGGCACGCTGATCGCCCTGCTCGCGCTCGTCAACGGCCACCCCGCCGGGGTGTACGCCGCCGCGGCCGTGCTGCTCGTGGTGCTCGCCGAACTGCTCCGCACCACAACCCGCGACCAGCTCGGCCTCACCCCCGAACGGGTCGCCGTGCCCAAGCCCCGCCGGATCCCACGGGAGGGGCCGCAGCGCTGGCGCGTCGGGTTCGACACCCGCCAGGAGCTGATCGAGCGCAGCCGCCGCCTCCCGTCGTACCCGGGTGCGATGGCCGCCGCCGCGGCAGCCGCGCCCGCGTTCATCGCCCTCGCCTCGCTCGCGCCCGCGCTGCACACCGCGCTGGTCCGCCCCTACGACAGCATGAACGCGATCTGGCAGGGCCCGCCCGCCGCCACCGCGATCGCCACCGACGTCGCCGCGGTGCTGACCGCCGTACTGCTCACCATGGCCGCGGGCATCGCCGCGGTCGGCTTCGGCGGCGGCCCCACCCGGGCCGTGTCCGTCGTGGTTCCCGGCGCGGCGGTCACGCTGCTGATCGCCCCCGCCGGGCTCGGGCTGGCCTGGCCCGCGAGCGTGCTCGCCGGGCTCGGCGTGTTCACGGTCTGCATGCTCAGCGTCGCGCTCACCGAACCGCCGTCCGGCGACGACGTCGACCGCCCCGTCCGGGCCGCTCGGGTCGCGGTGCTGCTGCTCGGCCTGATCGCGGGCGGCGCGGGCCTGGCCGGAGCCCTCGCCACACCGAGCCTGACCATCTTCACGTTCGGCGGCGCGGTCGCCGTCGGGGCGGTCGCCGCGCTCGGCGGCAAGAGCCAGCGCGCCCGTATCCTCGGCTGGCTCGGCGCGGCGCTGGCCGCGCAGCTGTTCGTGCTGACCGTGAGCCTGCGCATCGGCGCGAAGCCCGAGTGGGCGGCGTTCGGCGTGCTGGCCGTCGGCGCGATCCTGATCGTCGGCGCGGCGCTGCACCCCCGGTTCACCCGCCCCGAGGCGCTGCGCGAGGCCAGCGCCGTCGAGTGGGCCGGGTACACCGCCGGGGTGATCGCGCTGGCCCTGGCCGTACGCGCCCCGTCGCAGGCCGCCGCGCTGCTCGTCGGCTGGGGCGCGGTGCTCGGCATCGCCGCGACCCGGGCCGGACGGCCCCCGACACAGCGTCGGGTGCTGTTCTGGGCCGCCGCGGCCAGCGAGATCGCCGCGTGGTGGCTCATCATGCGCAGCGCCGACGTCGCGCTGCCCGAGGCGTACACGCTGCCGTTCGCGCTGCTCGCGCTCGCCGTCGGGCTGCTGGAACTGCGCCAGCGACCGCAGCTGGGCAGTTGGGCCGCGTACGGACCGGCGCTGATCGCGGGCTTCGGCCCGACCGTGGTCGTCGTCCTGGTCACCGACACCAACCCGATCCGCGAGGTCGGCCTCCTGGTCGCGGCCATCCTCACCCTGGTCGTCGGCTCCCGCTACGGCCAGCAGGCCCCGGTCGCCATCGGCACGGCGGTCACCGTCATCGCGGCCCTGCACGCCCTGACCCTGGTCGGCACCACCTGGCTAGGCGTACTCGTCGGCGGCATCGTCCTCATCGTCCTCGGCGCCAACTCCGAACGCCGCCGCCAAGCCGCCGACCGCTACAAACAACTCCGCTGACCCCCGCCCCACCCCACCCCGCCCACCCCGCCGCCCGACTCAGCCCTTGGCGCAACTCTTAAAGAGTTGCGCCTTCGGCTGGCTCGTCGACCGCGACTCTTTAAGAGTTGCGGCAGGTGGGGGGTGGGGTGGTCAGAGGGTCGCCTGGAGGGCGGCGTCCTTCTGGGCGACGAGTTCGGTGAGGCTGTGGGCGTAGTCGGTGAGCCTGGCGCGCAGGGTGGCGTCGTGGGCGCCGAGGATGCGGGCCGCGAGCAGGCCCGCGTTGCGGCCGCCCGCGATGGAGACCGTGGCGACGGGGATGCCCGCGGGCATCTGCACGATGGACATCAGCGAGTCCATGCCGTCGAGGTACTTCAGCGGCACCGGCACACCCACCACCGGCAGCGGCGTCACGCTGGCGACCATGCCGGGAAGGTGGGCAGCGCCACCCGCCCCGGCGATTATGACCTTGATCCCCCGGTCCGCCGCCGTCTGCCCATAATCGATCATGAGTTGCGGCGTACGGTGCGCCGACACGACCCGGACCTCGTAGCTCACGCCGAACTCGGCCAGCACCTCCGCGGCGGGCTTCATCACGGGCCAGTCCGAGTCGGACCCCATGATGATCCCGACCTGCGGAGCGGGAGTCTGCTCGCTCATGATTCGAGAGCCTTTCCGTAGGTCAGCCAGTGCCCGGCGCGGGCCGCGCGGGCGCGGCAGTCGGCCAGGTCGTCGCCGAGCGCCGTGACGTGCCCGATCTTGCGGCCGGGCCGGGTCTGCTTGCCGTACAGGTGCACCTTGACGCCGGGTTCGGCGGCCATCAGGTGGTGCAGCCGCTCGTCGATGGACATGCCGCCGTCGGGGCCGCCCAGCACGTTGGCCATCACCACGGCGGGCGCGGCCAACGACGTGTCCCCCATCGGGTAGTCCAGGACCGCGCGCAGGTGCTGCTCGAACTGGGACGTGCGCGCACCCTCGATGGTCCAGTGACCGGAGTTGTGCGGCCGCATGGCCAGCTCGTTGATCACCAGCCGGGGCGCCTCGCCCGGCGTATCCGGCGCGACCTCGAACAGCTCGACGGCCAGCAGCCCGACCACACCCAGCTCGTTGGCGATCCGGATGGCCAGCTCCTGGGCCCCGACCGCGACGTCCTCCGGCAGGCCGGGCGCGGGCGCGAGCACCTCGACGCAGATGCCGTCCTGCTGCACCGTCTCGACGACCGGATACACCGCGACCTGCCCGTACGGTGAGCGGGCGACCTGCACAGCCAGCTCGCGGCGCAGCGCGACCTTCTCCTCGACGATCAGCTCGGCCCCGCTGGCCAGCAGGTCGATGATCTCCTCGACGTCGTTGACGACGAACACCCCGCGCCCGTCGTATCCGCCACGGGCCGTCTTCACGACCGCGGGCAGCCCGAACGCGACCAGCTCCTCGGCCGTCGCGATCGGCGCCCAGCGAGGCACCGGCGCACCCAGCTCCGACAGCCTGCGGCGCATCAGGTGCTTGTCCTGGGCGTACTGGAGCGCGTCAGCCCCGGGGAAGACCTTGTGGCCCGCCGCGACCAGGGCACGGATGTGTTCGCCGGGCACGTGCTCGTGGTCGAAGGTGACCACGTCGCACGACTTGGCGAAGGTGCGCAGCGCGTCCAGGTCGGTGTGGCTGCCCAGCTGGACGTCGGCCGCGACCAGGGCCGCGGACTCGTCGACGTCGTTGGCCAGCACCCGCAGGGACTGGCCGAGGGCTATCGCCGCCTGGTGGGTCATACGGGCGAGCTGGCCGCCGCCGATCATGCCGACGACAGGGAGGCCGGTGCGTGTGTCCATCGGCATGGAGTCTAATCAGCGCCGACGTGCGGAAGCTTTCGCGCCCTTGCGGCCAGTGGACTGCGCCACGCGCCGCTGCGCGGACAGCGCGAGCACCAGCGGGGTGCGCTCGTCGCCCTGACCGAACGGGTTGCGCTCGCACAGCCGCTCCAGCAGCCCGGCGGGCGGCTCACCGGGCTGTGACCAGCCCAGCAGTCGCATACCGCCGTCGCCCGCGCCGACGACGGCGCAGCCGGCCAGCATGGCGTACACGTCGTCGGGCAGGGTCTTGCGCAGCGCCGCGACGATCTGCTCGGCGACCCGGTCGGCGTCGCCTGGCGGCGGCACCACGGCCAGGTGCGCGGGCGGGCAGGCCTGCTCGCGGGGCGGGCACACCGAGCGGACCAGCGGCCCGGCGATGCGCTCGGACCAGACCCGGCGGCCCAGCCGGGCGCACAGAACGGCCAGCCCGAGCCGGGACCGGCCGCCGTGGTCGAGCGCCACCTGCATGCTCCACGGGTCGGCGAGACCGACGGCGGGCCCGGCAAGCCGCACCAGCGCGCGGGCGTACGAGCCGGGTTCGATCTCCCAGATGGCGCGGGACAGGCCCTGGGCCACGGCGACGGGTTTCGCGGCGACCAGCAGGTGCCAGGGCCGCCGCAGCGCCTGCCGGGAGCCCTTGTCCGCGCCGTGGGCGAACTCGGCGACGTACCAGGCGAACTTGTCGGCGAACCGGTCCCCGGCGGTGATGGGCTCGGTGACCAGGGCGTGTGTGGTCCAGTCCTGCCCCGCGGCGGTGATGACGACCGGGCCGGGGGCAGGGCGCGACGCGGGCACGTCGGGGGTGCGCTCGTAGGGCGCGAGCACCGTGGTCAGCCAGCGCTCCAGCAGGTAGCGCCGCCACAGGCGGGCCACCTCGGCCTCGCCGGCCGTCGGCAGGTGCTGCATGACGGCCAGGCCTTCGTGGTCGGTGCCGCCGTGGCGCGGATACAGCAGGGCGCTGATCGTCTCGGCACGCAGCCGCAGCATGATCTCCCGCAGTGGCGGCTCCAGCGTCGCGGCGGCCGGGGCGGTCGCGGCGGCCCGCAACGAGACCGGCGGCAGGGTGCGCTCGGCCAGGCCGCGCAGCTCGGCGCGCAGCGCCTCGTCGGTGGTCTCCAGGTCCCGGTACGGGAACCGCAGCGCGACGCCGTACCGGCTGGCGACCCGGTCGGCCAGGCGGGGCAGGTGCCCGACCGGCCCGCTCCAGCCGCCCGCCCCGAGCAGCGCGTCGACCTCCCCGCCGGTCGCCCGCGCCACCGCCCAGGCCAGGTAGCTGGACAGGTCGGGCATGGGCTCGCCGACGTCGGTGAGGAAGCCGTCGACGTCGATCTCGTCGGCGAAGAACGGCAGCGCCTTGTGCCGTACGTGGTTGTCGGGCAGCGGCCCGAGCAGCGCCGACGCGTACGCCGACGAGTCCGCGGGCAGCCCGGGGAAGTTCACCGAGTACACCGGCAGCCCGCGCGGCTCGGCGCGTTCGGACAGCGCCGCGCCGAGCACCGCCGCGCCGGGCAGGCCGGGGCCGAGCAGCACCCCGAGCCGTCCCTCGCCGACCGCGCCGAGCAGCGCCATCCGGCCGGTGACCGGGTGGCCCCGGTGCCGGACCGGCGGGTGCGCGCGGACCAGCCAGCCGTCGGTGTGCCCGGCGGAGATCTCCACGACCTGGTTCGGCAGCACCCGCCGGATGCCGTCGAAGAAGGTGGCCGCGCCCTCGTCGCAGCTGCCGACGGCCAGGAACCGGGCGACGGTCTCCGGATCGGGCCGCGCGGGGACCCCGGCGGCCAGCAGGGCGGCGGGCTCGCTGGCGACCAGCACCGCGCCCCGGCAGCGGGCGTAGTAGAGCGGCGGCCCGTCGCCGTTGCGGGCCAGCACCAGGCCGTCGGGGTCGGCCATGATCAGGGTGTACGGGTCGGGTCCGCTGACGAGCCCCAGCGGTCCACGGTCGGCGTACCGGTGGGCCAGGGTGCTCAGCTCGACGATGCCGTCGACGATCAGCGTGGTGGTGTCCAGCCGGTGCACGATCGGCATCGCGGCCCTGATCAGGAGTTTCGCCGAACCGCAGATGCCACGCGCCTCCTCCGAGCCTCGCGGGACGAGCGCGCGGGACAGGGCGGTGAGCGTGTCGGTGGACTTGCGATCGGAGCCGAAGCTCAGCAGAGCGGCGAGACCGGCCACGCGACCATCTCCTCAGGGAAGGCTGAGCGACGGTGGCGTCGCGCTGCGGAGCAGCGTCGAGCACGCCACGGTCGTCGGGGGAAACCTCAGCCTAGCCAGGATTGTCCGTTTAGCCGTTCAAATCGTGCTATCAGGTGAGAATTGTCGTCAGTTCGACAGTCGTCGTCACCGGACGGTCACAGACGAACCCCCGGCAGACGTACGCCGTGGGCTGGTCACCGACCATCGTCCGGCCCGCCAGCAGCGGCACGCCCGGCGCGTCCGGGTGACCCGCCACGATCACCGCTCCGGGTGGCGCGTGTTCGATCGCGGTCAGCAGCAGCGGATCGGTCTCCGGGTCCGTGGTCGCGATCGCGATCTCGTACGGCCCCGACAGCAGCGCCTCCGCCGCCGACGCGGCATACCCGGCGAACCGGGGGTGCCCCGCCAGCAGCGGCACGATCGTGGACAGCGCCCGCTCGGCCATCTCGTGCCAGCGCGGCTCCCCGCTCAGCGCCGAATAGCTCAGCAGCGCGTTGACCAGCGACGACAACCCTGAAGGGGTGGCGTTGTCGGTCGGGTCGGCGGGCCGGATCACCAGCCGCTCCGCGTCGTCGGCGGTGTCGTGGAACCCGCCCTGCCCGTCCCGGAACCGCTCGGCCGCCGCGTCGACCAGCGCACCGGCCGCCGCCAGCCAGCGCCCGTCGCCGGTGACCTGGTGCAGCGCACAGAACGCCTCGGCCACGCAGCCGTAGTCCTCCAGCACGCCCGCAGGCTGCCCGACGATCCCGTCCCGCGACACCCGGCGCAGCCGCCCGTCCACGACATGCGAGTTCAGCAGCAACTCGCCCGCCTCGACCGCGATCGCGCGGAAGTCCACGTTCTCGACGTCGGCCACATCGCCGACCTCGGTGTAGTTGCGCCAGAACTCGCACAGCGCGGTGATCGCCAGCCCGTTCCAGGCCGCGACCACCTTGTCGTCGCGCATCGGCTGCGGACGTTCCCGGCGCGTGGCCATCATCAGCCCGCGCACCCGCTCCCAGCGCTGCTGCACCTCGGGGGCCACGTCGTCGATGTCGCGCTTGAGCACCAGCACCGACGCGCCGTGCTCGAAGGTGCCCGCCTCGGTCACTCCGAACAGGTCCGCCGCGAACCCCGCGTCGTCCTCCCCCAGCACCTCGACCAGCTGCGCCGGGGTCCACGAGTACGTGGTGCCCTCCACGCCCTCGGTGTCGGCGTCGAGCGCCGAAGCGAACCCGCCCTCGGCCGTCTGCAGGTCGTTGACCAGGAACATCGCCGTCTCGGTGGCGATCCGCTGGGCCAGCGGGTCGGCGGTCAGCCGCCAGATCTCGTTGTAGACGCGCAGCAGCAGCGCGTTGTCGTACAGCATCTTCTCGAAGTGCGGCACCGTCCAGGTCGCGTCCACCGCGTACCGGTGGAAGCCCCCGCCGAGCTGGTCGTAGATGCCGCCGCGGGCCATCGCCTCGCCGGTGTGCCGCACCAGCTCCAGCGCGTCGGCGTCCTTGGCCCGCTGGTGGTGGCGCAGCAGGAACAGCATCAGCATGTGCGGCGGAAACTTGGGCGCCCCACCGAAACCGCCGCGCACGCTGTCGTAGTCGGCCCGCAGCCGCTCCACCGCGTGGTCCAGCAGCTCCTTGGTGATCTCGCCGCCGCCCTCGATCGGGTTGCGCGCGATCGCCTCGACCACCGCCTCGCCCTGCTCCAACACCTGCGTACGCTGGTCGCGCCAGGCCTCGGTGACCGCCTCCAGCAGGCGCGTGAACTGCGCCTTCGGGTAGTACGTGCCGCACAGGAACGGCTTGCCGTCGGGCGCGGCGAACACCGTCATCGGCCAGCCGCCCTGCCCCGTCATCGCCTGCGTCGCCGACATGTAGACCGCGTCCACGTCCGGGCGTTCCTCGCGATCCACCTTGATAGCCACGAAGTGCTCGTTGACCAGGTCACCGACGGCGGCGTCCTCGAACGACTCGTGCGCCATCACATGACACCAGTGGCACGCGGCGTAGCCGACGGAGATCAGCACCGGCACGTCACGGCGCTTGGCCTCCGCGAACGCCTCATCACTCCACGGCCACCAGTGCACCGGGTTGTCAGCGTGCTGCAGCAGATACGGCGAGGTCGCGTCCCCGAGTCGGTTCACACGTCCCACCCTCTCACAACGCCCCGCCCCCTACCCCGCTGCCCCATTTGTCGGGCCTTCTCGCCTACGTGGCGATGATCGTCGTTTCAGGTCAGAACCTTGCGTTCAACCCCAGGTTCTGACCCGAAACGGCGATCATCGCGACCCATCCGTAACCACGTTGCCGGCGGTGCGGGCCGTGTGATGAGGTCGCGGGCATGACAGGGCTGCCGGGTACGCGGACTGATCTGACGGCGGCACAGCGGGCGGCGCTCGCGCACGTGACCGCCGTCGCGACGCGGCAGCGGGCTCGGGCGCTGGAGCGGCTCGGCGACGTGCCGGATCTGGCCGCGCTCGTGGCGGCCGCCGCCGCGCACGGGCGGGTCACCCTGAACTTCCACCCGGACCGGCTGCTGGCCGACGGGCGTACCGTCGCCGCGTCGATGGCCGCCGACGGCCGCTACCGGAGCCAGTTCGAGACCGGCGTCTCCAACGGCAGCCGCACCGCCTTCCTGCACGGCGACCGCGACCGCTGGGAGGAGTCGCTGTTCGGCGGGGCCTACCAGTCCCCCGGCACGCCGCTCACCGAACGCCCGCTCTACGGCGGCCTGAACCTGCTCGGCCACCCCGACGGCGCATGCCCCCGGTTCGGTTCCTGCCACGTCAGGCTGCGCCCCTCGGTGAACCCCCGCTGCACGGTCACCGTCGGCGACAGCCACCTCGGCCCCGCCGACGTCGGCACGCTCGCCGCCTTCGAAACGGTGCTGGCGGGCCTGGTCGAACGCGCCCGCGAGACCGGGGTGACGCTGGGCCGCCCCGGCGCCGACCCGCTCGCGGTGCTGCGCGGACTCGCCTCGGCGGCCTCCGCCGAGCACGGCCGCGCCCTGGACGACTACCTCGAAGTACAGGTCCACGGCCCGGTCGACCTGGCCGCCGACGCCGAGGCGCTGGTGCTCGACCCGAGCTTCCGTGGCACCCCCGACGGCGACCTGCTCGCGGAGCTGGCCGCCCGGCTCGGCATCGGCCTGGAGTGGCACGCGGGCTTCGAACTGACGGCCGCCGAGGTCGGCCCCGACTTCCGCGGCCCGGCGATCCCACCCCTGGCCACAGACCTCTGCCGACGGTACGCAGCCCCGCGCGGCACCTTCGACGCCGAACTCATCGGCCGCGCCGCCGCCGACATGCTCCACAACCCGCACTCCTGGGCCCAGCACGGCACCCCCGACGACCTCCTCCAGTACGTCAAACAGCTCTGGCACACCCTCGTCCACACCGGCAGACCGTTCAGCGGCCGCTGACGTCCCGGCAGCCACCTGACGGGTGAACGGTCAGCGGCCGGACTTCATGGCGGCCAGGCGGGACTCGATCTCCTTGTCGCGGGCGGAGGCGTTGAGCTCCTCGAACTGGGCGTCCACGCTGGAGGCCTGGAGTTCATCGTGGCCCTTGAGGCGGGCCTCCTCGCGGCGCACCATCTCCTCGAACCGGCTGATCTCGCTGCTCGGGTCGAGCGCGTCGATGCTCTGGGCCGAGGCCTGCACCCGGCCCCGCGCCTCGGTGACCTTGGCGCGGCCGACCAGCTCGTCGCGCTTGCGGCGCAGCTCGTCGAGCTTGCCGCGCATCTGGGTGACCCCCTGCTTGAGCTGCTCGGTGACCTGCGTCTGCTCGGCGATCATCGGGCCGAAGCTCTTGACGTCGTTCTCGTACGCGATCTGTTTGCCGATCGCGATCCGGGCCAGGTTGTCGAACTTGTCGCCGTCGGCGGGGTTGCTCGCCCGCACCTGGTCGGCCTTCGCGCTGGCCGCCTGGGCCTTGACCTGCCATTCGGCGGCGTTCTTCGTCGCCTCCGCCGAGTCGGCCTCCAGCAGGCGCAGGTTGCCGATGGTCTGCGCCACGGCGTTCTCGGCCTCGCTGATGTTCGCGGTGTAGTCGCGCACCATCTGGTCGAGCATCTGCTGCGGGTCCTCGACGTCGTCGAGGATGGCGTGGATGTTGGCGCGGGCCATCTGGGTGATCCGCCCGAGGATCGACTGTGCCGCCATGATCAATTTCCCCCTGTCATGATTTCTCCGGTCTCATCCACGTGCTGGGGCCGCCGAAACGGCCCTGGACGGGCGGTGCGCCGGGGGTGGTCGCGCCGCCGTCGGACTGGTTCGCGTCGCTGGTCAGGCCGAGGCGGAAGCCGCCCATGCCGCCTCCGCCGAGCATGCTGTCGAGCAGGATGCCGCCGAGCACGGCCCCGCCCATGCCGCCCGCGGCCGCCGTGCCGAAGCCGCCCGGACCGCCGATGATCACGCGGCCGCCGCCCATCTGGCCGCCGTAGCCGGACGGGAACTGCCAGCGCTCGATGTCGTCGCGGGCCGAGTCCATGGCCTGCGCGGCGAGGTCGTGGGCGCGTTCGGCGGCGGCGAGCGCGGCGACCGGGTCACCGCCGCTCTCGGCGCGGTCCAGCAGCGTGTGCGCCTCGGAGAGCCGGGTCCGCGCGGTCGAGCCGACCGCGCCGCGCCGGGTGGTGATGTAGCCGGTCGCGGAGTCCACGGCGGCGCGGGCCGCGTGCAGGGCCTGGTCGAGCTGGCGGCGGGCCTGTTCGGTGCGGTTGGCGGCGTCGCGTACGCCACCCATGGCTTCGGCCAGGCCGGACGCCGCGGCCTCCAGACGGCGCATCATGCCCAGGGGGTCGGTTCGGGGGTTGGCGAGCTGGGTGCGTACGTCCCCGGCGACCTGGTCGGCGCGGGCGACCGCGGCCGCGAGGTTCATCTGGTCGGCGCCGCCCGCGCCGCCCGACGCCTGCATGGCGGCTTTACCCGCGGCGACCTCGCCCAGCATCTCGTCCAGCAGGCCGGTCACGTTCTGCCCGGCCGTGTCGAGGTCGGCAGCGTTCTTGGCGAGCGCGTCCAGCAGACTGCCCGCCTGGCCGACGGCCTGCTCCGCCCCGCGCAGCGCGAGCGCCGCCTTGCCCCGGTCGCCCGCGGCCACGTCGGCAGCGGACTGCCGGAGCTGCTCGTCGGCGAAGTCGAGCCGCGCGACGGTCTCGGAGACGTTGCCCGCCACCGGGATGAGCGCGCCGTCGGTGTACCGGTCGGTGAGCCGGGTCAGCGTGGCCTGCGCGCCGGGAAGCCGGTCGCGCAGCTCGCGGGCGCGGGCCAGCAGGGACTGGCCGAGTTCCTCGGCGTTGGCGCTCATCGCGCGCAGTTTCTCGAACGCGCCCGCCTCGGCGTCCAGCCTGCGGTCCACGGCGGCGCACCTGTCGACGATCTCACGCAGCAGCCGCCGCTTGGTCTCGTCGTCCTCCGGGATCTCGTCGTCGAGCTGGTGCCGGATCCGGAACGCCGCGCCCAGGTCCTCCTTCGCGGCGGCCACCGCGGCGGCGAACGAGGTCACCGCCGGCGCACCGTACTGGGCGGTGGCGAAGCCGAGTTCCTGCTCACTGGTGCGCACCGCGTTGTCCACGGCCACCAGCTGCCCGTTGGCGTACGTGTTCAGCTGGGTGGTGTCGTACGCGGCGAACGGGTCGACCGGACCGGCCTGCTGCGCGGTCGCCTGCGCCCGCCCCTGGTCGCGCTTCCCGCGCCGCCTGGCCACCGTCAGCGCCAGGATCACGCCCAGCACGATGATCGCGAGGCAGCACAGGACCGAGAAAGGATCGACCTCACTGGTCTGCACCGACACGTGATCACGATATCGCCCACACCCTGCCCCATCCCCCCAAATAGCCCACCCTCAATCGCCCCCCACTCTCGACGACCCACGACCACACCCGATCCCCCGCCGCAACTTTTAAAGAGTCGCGGCCTAGGGGCGCGCGGATGGCGCGACTCTTTAAGAGTTGCGGCGGAGGAGACGGCGGCCCGGCAGGGGCGAGGCCGGAGGGCCCGAGGGGCGGGGGTCAGGCGGGGTGGGGGCGGGCGCGGAGGGGGCGGACGGGGCGGGCGGCGCGGGAGAGGGTGTGGAGGGCTTCGGTGATCTCGTCGGCGGGGAGCGGATGGGAGAAGTAGAAGCCCTGGCCCGCGTCGCAGCCGAGGCGGCGCAGGGCGATGCGCTGGTCGGCGGTTTCGACGCCCTCGGCGACCACCCGCAGGCCGAGCTGGCGGCCCAGGTCGACGACCGCCTGCACGATCGCGGCCGCCTGCCGCGACTCTGCCATCCGGCCGACGAAGGTGCGGTCCACCTTCAGCTCGTCGACCGCGATCCGGGTGAGGAAGGTCAGGGACGAGAAGCCGGTGCCGAAGTCGTCGACGGCGAACCGCACGCCGAGGCCGCGCAGTTCCCGCAGCACCTGGTCGGTGATCGGCAGCGGGCTGAGCACCACCGTCTCGGTGATCTCCAGGACCAGCTTGGCAGCCGGTATGCCGTGCCTGCGCAGCAGCTCGTCGACGTCGTTGGGCAGTTGCGGGTCGAGCAGGCTGCGCGGGGACAGGTTCACCGCGACGGGCACGTCCAGGCCCTCGCGCTGCCACTGCGCGGCCAGCGTCAGGGCCTGGTCGAGCACGTGCCGGGTGAACCGGCCGAGCAGGTCGCTGGCCTCGACGGCGCGGACGAAGTGCTTGGGCAGCAGCAGGCCGCGGCGCGGGTGGTGCCAGCGGATCAGCGCCTCGACCCCGGACGGCGCGCCCGTGTCCAGCTCGACCGCGGGCTGCATGACCAGGTGGAGCTGGTCGTCGGCGGCCAGCGCGGCACGCAGCTCGGCGACCAGCGCGAGGCGGTCGGTGCTGGTCCGGTCGCGGTGCGGGTCGTACGCGGCGACCCGCGACCCCGACTCCTTCGCCTGGTAGAGCGCCACGTCGGCGCGGCGCAGCAGCTCGGTGAGGTCGAACTCGCCCGCGGTCGCCACAGCCACCCCGACCGAGACCTCGGCCGACAGCGTCACCCCGGCGACCTCGGTGGGGCTGGCCAGCGCCGCGGTCAGCATCCGCGCCCGGCGCTGGGCGACCAGGTTCGCCGCACTGAGCCGGTCGGCCTCGTCGTGCTCGGCGGACAGGCCGGGCAGGTCGGTGACCAGCAGCGCGAACTCGTCGCCGCCGAGCCGGGCCAGCAGCTCGCCGTGGCCGACGTCGGCCGACAGCCGGGACGCGGCCGTCTGCAGCAGCTCGTCCCCGGCGAGGTGGCCCAGGGTGTCGTTGACCTCTTTGAAGTGGTCCATGTCGAGCAGCAGCAGGGCGACCGGGATGCGGGCGTCGAGGCCGCGCAGCACCGCGTCGCCGCGGTCCATCAGCGCGTCACGGTTGAGCAGCCGGGTCAGCGGGTCGTGA
Source organism: Catellatospora methionotrophica (assembly GCF_011297335.1). Classification (GTDB taxonomy): domain Bacteria; phylum Actinomycetota; class Actinomycetes; order Mycobacteriales; family Micromonosporaceae; genus Catellatospora; species Catellatospora methionotrophica. Next base: position 277,931 of record NZ_JAAOTJ010000008.1, read on the forward strand.
TGGGACTCGTACATGGTGCGTTCGCGCAGCTCGCGCAGGGCGCTGTGGGTGGCGGCGTCGTGCAGGGCGGCGGCCAGGGCGTCGCCGAACACGGCGAGCCGGTGCTGGTCGTTGGGGCCCCAGGCGCGCTGGCGCAGCAGCCGCAGGGTGAGCACGCCCACCCGGCCACCGGCCACCTCCAGCACCCGGGTCACCGCCGGGGCGGCGCGGCCGGCGTCGGCGGGCGGCGTCTCCGACACCGACTCGACCAGGACCTCTTCCCCGGTACGCAGTCCGCTGCGGTACCGGGTCTGCGAGCCGAGCACGGTGAGCTCCACCGCCCGCACCGGGAACAGGGACCGGGCCGCCTGCAGGCCCTCCTGGGCCACGGCCAGCTCGTCCAGCCGGTGCAGCGAGCGGCTGGCCAGCGCGAACGCCCGCCAGGTGCGGCGCTCCTCGTCCTCGTGGACCCGGTGCACGTAGAGCTGGTGCAGCAGCCACAGCAGCGGCGGCAGGACCCACAGCCAGCTGCTGCCCCACAGCCGGACGGCGACCAGGCCGAGCGCGACGTTGCCGACGATCATCACGGGGGTGCCGCGCAGGGCCTGCCAGACGACGCCGATCATGTTCTGCCCGTCGCGCACCGCCAGGTGCACCGCGAGCAGCACGGCACTGCTGAGCAGGTAGATCAGGGCGGCCAGCACGACCACGGCGGCGGCCTGCGCCGACATCGGCACCACCGCCACGCCACCGGCCCACACCACCAGGGCGGCGAGCGCCGCGGACAGGGTCAGCGACGCCGCGGCCCGCACCGTCTCCATCGGACTGGTGCGGTTGCCGGAGATCAGCGACACCACGGGTTTGGCCAGCAGCACGCCGATCCCGGCGGCGGCGGGGATCCAGGACACCGGCACCAGGATGAAGCCGACGATCAGCGCGGCCTCGCCCCAGTCGACGTCGATGGTCGTGGAGCCGACCCGCATCCGCAGGCCGAACAGGTGGGCCAGCGTGATCAGGCAGATGAGCAGTCCGAACTGGCCGAGGTCACCGTCGCGTACCCCGAAGATCGCGCCGACGCCGGCGACCAGGACCGCGGTGACGACGAGACAGGTTATGACAATGCGGACACGTGACGTCAACGCGGCAGCACCGGACCAGCGATAGAGTCCGTCCGCCGCGCGCGTGAGCCACCTGCCCATCCGTGCCCCCTGTCCGAGCGCACCTAAAGCGGAGGCACCCCGTCCCCGTCTGGGGACGACGTGCTCTCCGCCTGACGCGACAGGCCGTGTCCGATTCCCTCGGTCCGCCTCAGCGAGGGTCCGGCGTGACGGGCGAGTCCGTCCGCGCACCGCCACTCATGCTCGCCGAATCGAACGCCTCGGGCAACCGCTTCAGCCGCTGATTCATGTTGCGAATCAGGAAAACCGTCGCGGCGGCCAGGAGCAGGATCAACAGCAGCGCCATCGGCCCGGCGAGACCGTCGCCGGACCGGGTGTCGCCGAAGTTGTTGTCGGCCAGGAACTCCAGCATGTGCCTCACCTATCCGCTACCGCCGGCGCGCGTACGCCGGCGAACAGGTCGTCCTCGGGAATAGCGGTCGCCACCGTCGACCTGACCAGCTGGTAGTCCTCGGTCGGCCAGGCGGCGCGCTGCACGGTCAGCGGCGCGCGGAACCAGGGCCCGTCCGGGTCGATCTGGGTCGCGTGCGCGCGCAGCGCGTCGTCGCGCAGTTCGAAGTACTCGCCGCAGGGGATCCGGGTGGTGATCCGGGGGGACTTGTCGCCCACCCAGTCGTCGTTGAGCCGCTCGCCGTACGGCGACTCCAGCCCCGCGGCCAGCATGGCCTCGTGCAGGGCGGTGAACTTCAGCTTGGTGAAGCTGATGTGGTAGTAGACCTTCGGCACCTCGAAGGCGGGGCCGAAGTCCGGGTAGCGCTCCGGGTCGGCGGCGGCCTCGATCGCGGCCATGCTGACCAGGTGGGTCTGGATGTGGTCGGGGTGCGGGTAGCCGCCGTCCTCGTCGTAGGTCAGCAGGACCTGCGGCTGGAACTCGCGGATCAGCTTCACCAGCGGCGCGGCCGCCTCCTCCACCGACACCCGGGCGAAGCAGCCCTCGGGCAGCCCGGACGGGTCGTCGTGGGTGTAGCCCTCGACCCAGCCCGAGTCGACGAACCCCAGCCAGGCCTGGTCCACGCCGAGGATGTCGCGGGCCGCGGCCATCTCCGCGCGGCGGATCTCGCCGATGTTCTCCCAGACGTCCGGGCGGTCCAGTTTCGGGTTGAGCACGTCACCCCGCTCACCACCGGTACACGTGACGACCAGCACCTCCGCACCCTCGCGGACATACCGCGCCATCGTCGCGGCACCCTTGGACGACTCGTCGTCCGGATGCGCGTGCACCGCCATCAGTCGCAGCCGCTGCGTCACCGTGCTCTCCCCACGTGCGAGAATCGACCCTGACAGTGTTCCTCACGCGTCTGACGCGCCGTACGAAGGACCCCCACCGGTGACCGAGACCTCCACCGACACCGCCGCCGGCCCGGTGGCCGAGCGCGCGCCGTGGCCGGCCGGGCGTTACGGCCGCCGCCGTGAGCAGCGCCGCGCCTCCCGCTCGACGGTAGCGGTGCTGGGCGTGCTGACCGTGCTGGCCATGACGCTCATCGGCGCCCGCCTCTACCGGGCCTACGGTGACGGAGACTACACAGCGTCGGTGACGGCGTTCGACGACGTGACCGACACGCAGGTCGCGGTGACGTTCATGATCCGGATGCCCGCCGACGGCACCGCGGTCTGCCTCGTCCGCGCCCGGGACAAGACCGGCACCGAGGTCGGCCTCGAAGAGGTGACCGTGCGGCCGGGTCCCGACCCGGAGCGCACCATGGTGACGCATCGCCTGGTGACGACCGGACGCCCGGTGACCGGCGAGGTTAAGGGCTGCCACCCGGCGTGAGTCGCTGGTAGGTTGGTAACTTCGCCCATCGCGCTCAAGGGGGCAGGTACCTCACCGCGCATGGCCGGTCCGCACCGCCGCACCGATACCCAGAACCCGTAAGACCTGAGGAGAACGCCCGTGTCCACGACTGATGCCACCTGGCTGTCCCAGGACGCGTACGACAGGCTCCAGGCCGAGCTGAACGAGCTCATCGCCGCTCGGCCCGCGATGGCCGCCGAGATCAACGCCCGCCGCGAGGAGGGCGATCTCAAGGAGAACGGCGGCTACCACGCCGCCCGCGAGGAGCAGGGCAAGGCTGAGGGACGCATCCGCCAGCTCCAGGAGCTGCTGCGGGTCGCCCACGTCGGCGAGGCCCCGCGCGGTGACGGTGTCTCCATCGGCAACGTCGTCGTCATCTACTTCGACGACGACACCTCCGACACCGAGACCTTCCTGCTCGGCTCGCGCGAGATCGCGGCGACCACGGACCTGACCGTGTACTCGCCGGAGTCGGCGCTCGGGCAGGCCATCATGGGCGCCCGCAAGGGTCAGACCGTCACCTACACCGCCCCCAGCGGCGTGGACATCAAGGTGACCGTCGTGTCCTTCGAGGCCTTCGGCGGCTGACCCGCCCAGCATGCACATCCGGGCCGGCACCGCTCACGCGGTGCAGGCCCGTCCCTTTCTGTGCCGTACCCGGCGAGGTCAGCTGAAGGTCGTGTCGACGTCGACCTCGTACCCGGCGGCGCGCAGGGCGCTGACGAGCTGGTCGGAGTGTTCGGCGCCACGGGTCTCGACAGACAGCTCGACCTCGACCTCACCGAGGTGGAGCCGCGGGTCGTGGCGCTGGTGGGCCACGTCGAGGACGTTGGCGCGCTTCTCGGCGATCAGCGAGAGCAGGGCGGCGAGCTGGCCGGGGCGGTCCGCGCAGCGGACGTTGACGTGCAGGTAGCGGCCCGCGGCGCTGAGACCGTGCTCGATCACCCGCAGCATCAGCAGCGGGTCGATGTTGCCCCCGGACACCACCGCCACCACCGGCGTCTTCACCTGGATGTGGCCCGCGAGCAGGGCCGCCACGCCGACCGAACCGGCCGGTTCGGCGACCATCTTGCCGCGTTCCAGCAGCATGAGCAGGGCGCGGGAGATCTCCTCGTCGGTGACCGTGACGACCTCGTCGACGAGCTTGCTGATGTGCGCGAAGGTCAGGTCGCCGCAGCGGCCGACCGCGATGCCGTCGGCGATCGTGGCCACGCTCGGGATGCGCACCGGCCGCCCGGCCCGCAGCGCGGGCGGCACCGCGGCCGCCCCGGCGGCCTGTACGCCGATAACGGTGATGTCGGGGCGCAGCGCCTTCGCGGCCACCGCCAGGCCCGAGATCAGGCCGCCGCCGCCGATACCCGTGATGATCGTCTGCACGTCGGGACGCTGTTCGAGGATCTCCAGCCCGACCGTGCCCTGTCCGGCGATCACGTCCGGGTGGTCGAACGGGTGGATGAAGACCGCGCCGGTGCGCTCGGCGAACTCCTGCGCGGCGACCAGCGCCTCGTCGACGGTGTTGCCGGCGAACTCGACGCGGGCGCCGTACCCCTTGGTCGCCGCGACCTTCGGCAGTGGCGCGCCCATCGGCATGAACACGGTGGCCCGTGTCTTGCACAGCCCGGCCGCGAGCGCGACGCCCTGCGCGTGGTTGCCCGCGCTGGCCGCGACCACGCCACGGGCCCGCTCCTCCTCGCTGAGCCGGGAGATCCGCACGTACGCCCCGCGCACCTTGTAGGAGCCCGCACGCTGCAGGTTCTCGCACTTCAGCCAGGTCGGCCCGCCGAGCTTCGCCGACAGCGGCCGGCACGGCTCGATCGGCGTGGTGCGTACGACGGACCGCAGGCGCTCGCGCGCCGCCTCGATGTCGGCCAAACTGACCAGCTCAGGTGTCACAGCCCGATCGTCCCACCCACCCCGCCCCAGCGAAAACGGGGACGCCTCGACGACCCCACGCGAAGATCACTGTTTCGGGTCAAAAGCTGCGGTTCAACCCGACTTCCCGACCCGAAACAGTGATCTTCGTGGCGTGGCCGGCCGGACAGAGCCGGGGCTGGCCGGGGCGGGTCAGTTCGGGCGGGGGAAGCCGGGGGCGTGGCGGCGCCAGGGTGCGGCCAGCTCGATCTGGCCGGCCACCGCGAGCAGCAGCAGCTCCGTGCCGGGCGGGCCGACCAGCTGCACCGCCGCCGGGAGGCCGTCCGGGCGTACGCCCACCGGCAGGGTCATCGCGGGGAAGCCGGTGATGTTCCACGGCGCGGCGAACGGGGCGTTGCGCACGTTGGCCACCACGTTGGTCAGCCAGCCGCGGCGATGCCACGCCCCGGCCTTCAGCGGCGGCCCGGCCAGCACCGGCGTGAGCAGCAGGTCCACCCCGTTGGCGACGAAGAACTCCAGGCAGGCGTCCCGGAACCGCTGCCGGTCCTCCTCGCGCACGTACCCGCGCCGCCACGCCCAGCCGCCCATCGCGACGTGCCGCCGGGTGCGCTTCTGCAGCTTCCACCGCTCGATCCCGGCCGCCTCGACGTCGCGGTAGGCAGCGGCGAACCAGGTCGCGATGCCGCGCAGGCCCAGCGAGGTCGAGTACGCCGGGTCGGCGGTCAGCGTGTCGTGGCCGCACTCGCCGAGCAGCCGGGTGGCGGTGCTCACCGCGGCCCGGTTCGCCTCGTCGGCACCCGCCCCGGCCACCGGCGACTTCAGTGACACCGCGATGCGCAGCCGCCCCGGCTGGCTCAGCGGCTGCGGCGTGCGCCCGGCCAGCACCGCGAAGCCCAGCGCCGCGTCGGCGACCGTGGTGGCCAGCATGCCGTGCTCGACCAGGCCGAACCAGTCGTCCGCGCCCAGGTTCACCGGCAGCACGCCCCGGCCCGGCTTGAGCCCGATCAGGCCGCAGCAGGCCGCCGGGATGCGGATCGAGCCCAGCCCGTCGTTGGCGTGCGCGATCGGCACCAGGCCCGCGCTGACCGCGGCGGCGGAGCCGCCGGAGGAGCCGCCGGGCGTACGTTCCAGCGCCCACGGGTTGCGGGTCACCGCGCTGTCGTCGTCGGTCACGCCCCACAGCCCGAGCTCGGGCATCCGGGTCGTGCCGATGACCACCGCGCCCGCGCCGCGCAGCCTGCGTACCAGCTCATGGTCTCCCTCGGCCACGGCCTGGCGCGCGCCCGCCGAGCCGTGCCACGTCGGCAGCCCGGCGACCGGGGTGTTCTCCTTGACCGCGATCGGCACCCCGGCCAGCGGCAGGTTGGCCATCTCGGTCTGGTCGTCGACCTTCTCCGCCTCGGCGACGGCCTCCGCGGCCCGCACCGTACGGAACGCCGCGACCACCGGGTCGGCGTGCGTCAGGTAGTCGAGGTGGTCGGCCACGACCTGCGTCGCCGACGTGTCGCCGCGTCGCACGGCCCGCGCGATCTGCTTGGCGGTGGCGCCGACCCAGGTGTCCGCCATCTCAATCCTCCACCACGTCGTAGCCCAGAACCGGTGCTCCAGTATGGAGTGCGGTGACGCGACGTGAGCAACAGGAGCCTTGCCGCGACGGAATTCATTGGCGGTACTGGGCTGATGCGCCCTCGTTATTGGACGATGCCGTCCGGGGTAGGCGTGGAAGGCGAAGATCGCCGTTTCGGGTCAAAACCTGCGGTTGGACCCGAGGTTGTGACCCGAAACGGCGATCATGTCCGGCGCGGCGGCAGCGCCCGGCGCGATGGCGGCGGCAGCGCCCCGCGGGGCGGTGTCAGCCGAGGGCGGTGGCCAGGTCGGCGAGGAGGTCGTCGATGGTCTCGATGCCGACGGAGAGGCGGATGAGGTCGGCGGGGACTTCGAGCTCGGAGCCGGCGACGCTGGCGTGGGTCATCTTGCCGGGGTGCTCGATCAGGGACTCGATGCCGCCCAGGGACTCGGCCAGGGTGAACACCTTGGTCGTGTTGCACACGCGCTCGGCGGCCGCCGGGTCGCCCATCCGGAAGCTGATCATGCCGCCGTACCGGCGCATCTGCTTGGTGGCCAGCTCGTGGCCGGGGTGCTCGGGCAGCCCCGGGTAGATGACCTGCTTGACCTTCGAGTGCCGGGCCAGGAACTCGGCCACCTTCTCGGCGTTGTCGCAGTGCCGCTCCATGCGTACGGCCAGGGTCTTCACGCCGCGCAGGGTCAGCCAGGCGTCGAACGGGCCGTTGACCGCGCCCATCGCGTTCTGGTGGAACTGCAGCGAGTCGGCCAGCGCCAGGTCGTTGAGCACCAGCGCCCCGCCGACGACGTCGGAGTGCCCGCCGATGTACTTCGTCGTCGAGTGGACCACCACGTCCGCGCCCAGCGCCAGCGGCTGCTGCAGGTACGGGCTGGCGAACGTGTTGTCGACGACGAGCAGCGCGTGCGCGTCGCGCGACACGGCGGCGAGCCCGGCGATGTCGGCGATGCCGAGCAGCGGGTTCGTCGGCGTCTCCACCCAGATCATCTTCGTGTTCGGCGTGATCTTGGCACGTACGTCGTCGACGTCGGAGATCCGGGCCGCGCTCCAGGTCAGTCCCCAGCGCTCGGCCACCTTCGCGAACAGCCGGAACGTGCCGCCGTACGCGTCGTCGGGAATGATCACGTGGTCGCCGGGCTTGCACACGGTGCGGATGAGCGTGTCCTCGGCGGCCAGGCCGCTGGCGAACGTGAGCCCGCGCGAGCCGCCCTCCAGCGCCGCCAGGCACTCCTGGAGGGAGTCGCGGGTCGGATTGCCGGACCGGGAGTACTCGTAGCCCAGCCGCGGCGAGCCGACCGCGTCCTGCTTGTAGGTGGACGTCTGGAAGATCGGCGGGATCACTGCGCCCGTGCGCTCGTCCGGCTCCTGGCCCGCATGGATGGCGAGCGTTTCAAACCCGTAAGACATTCCACCAGCGTAGAGGAGCAGACTGGAGACATGTTCCTTCGCCACAAGAAGCTCGATGTCGTCAACGCCGCCGAGGCCCTGCCCGGCCGGGACACCGCGATCACGCCGCCGGCCGAGCACTACGTGCTGGGCACCCCGCTGACCGGCCCCTGGCCCCAGGGCATGCAGGTCGCCGTCGTGGCCATGGGCTGCTTCTGGGGCGCCGAGCGCCTGTTCTGGAAGCTGGACGGCGTCTACTCGACCTCGGTCGGGTATGCCGGAGGCATCACGCCCAACCCCACCTACCAGGAGGTCTGCTCCGGCTACACCGGGCACACCGAGGCCGTGGAGATCGTTTTCAACCCGGAGATCATCTCGTACGCCGAGATCCTGCGGGTGTTCTGGGAGAACCACGACCCGACCCAGGGCATGCGCCAGGGCAACGACGTCGGCACCCAGTACCGCTCAGCGATCTACGCGACCACGCCGGAACAGCTCAAGGAGGCCGAAGCCTCCCGTGACGCCTTCCAGCCGGTCGTGACCGCCGAAGGCTACGGCCAGATCACCACCGAGATCGCGATGCTCGGCGACTACTTCTACGCCGAGGACTACCACCAGCAGTACCTGGCGAAGAACCCCGACGGGTACTGCGGCATCGGCCCCAACGGCATGAGCTGCCCGATCGGCGTCGCCAAGTCCGACGCCTGACGTCTGCCGCCAGACACGGAGCGGCTGAACCCGCCGGGGTACTCGCCCCGAACGGTTCAGCCGCTTCTGCCGTCGTACGGGGTCAGTGCGCGCTGAATGCCTGCTCAGGGCACGTCGGTGAGCGATACGGTGGAGGTCAGCTTGCGGTCGTGGCCGACGGCGCGTTCCGGGCCGTGCAGGCGGACCCGCACGGTGTGCCGGATGTCGCCACTGGACGCGCCGAACCGCAGCTCCAGGTCGCCCGGCTCGACGATGCGCCGCCCGTCGGGCCCGGTGTACGCGGACAGGTCGGCGGGCACCGTGAACTCCGCGCGGCAGGCCGCGCCGGGCTCCAGCGCCACGCGGGCGTACCCGATCAGCCGCTGCACCGGCCTGGTGACCTGCGCGACCGGATCGTGCAGGTAGAGCTGCACCACCTCGACCCCGGCCCGCGCGCCGTCGTTGCGCACCGTCAGCGCGACCCGCACCTCCCCGTCGGTCAAGCAGGTGATCTCCTGCTCGGCGGGCGGCTCCCAGCTGAAGCTCGTGTACGACAGCCCGTGGCCGAACGGGTACAGCGGCGTCGGGTCGACGGTGCTGACCTCGGTGGCGTGGCCGAGCGGCGGCGCGAGGTAGTTCGCGGGCTGCCCGCCCGGGTGCCGGGGCACACCGATCGGCAGCCGCCCGGACGGGTTGACCCGCCCGGCCAGCACCCCGGCGACCGCCTGCCCGCCCTCCTGGCCGGGGAAGAACGCCTGCACGACCGCGGCGAGCCGGTCCACCCACCGGCCCAGGGCGTACGGGCGCCCCGACAGCAGCACGGCCACCACCGGCCGGCCGGTGTCCAGCAGGGCGTCGAGCAGCCGTTCCTGGACTCCGGGCAGCCGCAGTTCGGTGACGTCGCAGCCCTCGCCGGAGGTGCCCTTGCCGAACAGCCCGGCGCGGTCGCCGAGCACCACGACGCAGACGTCGGCCCGCGCGGCGAGCGCGGCGGCGGCCGCCACGTCCGTGGTGTCCGTGCCGTCGACCGTGCAGCCCGCCGCGTGTTCCAGTGCGGCCTTGGGCAGTTCGGTCCGCAGCGCGTCGAGCACGGTGGGGATGGTCACGCCGAGCGGCAGGCCCGGGTGGTGCAGGCCGACGTGGCGCGGGAAGGTGTAGCAGCCGAGCATGCCGTCGGCGTCGTCGGCCAGCGGGCCGACCAGGGCGATCGAGGCGGTCGGCGGCAGCGGCAGCACGCCGTCGTTGGCCAGTAGCGTCACGGACTGCTCGGCGAGCTGCCGGGCCAGGTCGCGGGCGGCGGGCGGGTCGAGGTCGACGGTGCCGGGGCGGGGCGGGGCCCAGCCGGGGTCGAGCAGGCCCAGTTCGCACTTCTGCCGCAGCACGCGGCGTACGGCCCGGTCCACGAGCGACGCCGGGACGCTGCCGTCCTGTACGGCGTCGGCCAGCGGCCGCCCGTAGCAGCGCACGATCGGCAGCTCGACGTCGACGCCGGCGGCCAGCGCGAGCCGGGCGGCGCCGGCCAGGTCGCCCGCGACGCCGTGCAGCGAGTGCAGGAACGTGATGCCGAAGTAGTCGGCGACCACGGTGCCGTCGAAGCCCCACGCGTCGCGCAGCAGGTCGGTGAGCAGCCGGTGGTCGGCGGCGGCGGGCACGCCGTCGATCTCGGCGTACGAGTGCATGACCGAGCGTGCCCCGCCGTCGCGCAGCGCCATCTCGAACGGCGGCAGCATGACGTCGGACAGTTCACGGGGTCCCATCGCGACGGGGCCGAAGTTGCGCCCGGCGCGCGAGGCGGAGTAGCCCGCGAAGTGCTTGAGCGTGGCCACGATCCCGGCCGACTCCAGCCCCCGCACGTACGCGGTGCCGACGGTCGCGACCAGGTACGGGTCTTCGCCGATGGTCTCCTCGGTGCGTCCCCAGCGGGCGTCGCGGGACACGTCGAGCACCGGGGCGAGGCCCTGGTGTACGCCGACGGCGCGCATGCCCTCGCCGATCGCGGCGGCCATCCGCTCGACGAGCGCGGGGTCGAAGGTCGCGCCCCAGGCCAGCGCGGTCGGGAAGATGGTCGCGCCGTGGGTGGTGAACCCGGTCAGGCACTCCTCGTGCACCAGGGCGGGAATGCCGAAGCGCCCGGACGCGACGATGGCCTCCTGCAGTCCCGCCAGCCGGGCCATGCCCTGCGCGGGAGTGACCGGGGCGGTGCCGAACGGGCGGGTCAGCTGCCCGAGCCCGTCGGTGATCAGGGTCTGCCAGTCGAACCCGTCCTCGACCATGTCCTGCTGGTAGGGCGCGACGTCGTCGCCGTCGGAGCCCGCGCCGGGCCACACGCTGTAGAGCTGGGCGATCTTCTCGGCCGTGGTCAGCCGGGCGATCAGGTCGTCGACCCGCCGCGCGGCGGGCAGTGTCACGTCCCGCCAGGGCTGCTCGTCGGGTCCGGGATCGGTCACGGCCGCGTCGGCGGCGTCCTTGTGGGTCGACATCGCCCTGCCTGTCTGCCACCCGGAATGGCTGAACTTCCGGTAGTTTCCGGTATTCGAACCTCATCATCGAGGTATCAGCCATCGCACCCTAGCACCCTGATCCGGGGCTAGGACAAGGGTTGCGGCGCACTTTGTGGTGCGCACCGTCGCATCAGGAGGCAGCGATCGGCGGCCGAAACTTTCGAAAACCGCTCGCGGCCTTCCGTGCGCCTGCACGGCCGGGCCGGACGATCACCGATGGCGGGTTATGGTCGGGCGGTGATCTACCACATCGCACTGCCCGAGGACTGGGCCGCCGCGCAGGCTGCCGGCGAGTACACGATTTCCACCAGGGGCGTCACCCTCGCCGAGGAGGGCTTCATCCACGGCGGACAGGATCTCGCGCAGGTCGAGGCGGTACGGGCCAGGTTCTACGCCGACCTCGACGACCTGCGGCTGCTCGTGATCGACGAGGACCGGCTCGACGCACCCGTGCGGCTGGAGAGCCCGCCGGGCTCCGGCGAGCTGTTCCCGCACATCTACGGGCCGGTGCCGCTGGCCGCCGTGGTCGAGGTGCGCACCCTCTGACCGGGTCGGCACCGGGACCGGTCGGTAGCGTGCCGGGTATGACGCTGACGATCCGCCGGGGCGGCACGCCCGAGGACGTGGCCGCGATCGGCGAGCTGCACGCGCTGAGCCGCCGGTCGGCGTACCGGGAACTGCTCTCGCCCCGGCAGCTGGCCGAGATCACCGTCGCGGACCAGCAGGACCAGTGGGCCCGGCGGTACGCCGCCGAAGCGCACACCCACCGCCTGCACCTGGCCGTACGCGACACCGCCGTGATCGGCTTCAGCTACCTCGGCCCGGCGGGCCCCGAGGAGCAGGCCGCACCGGGCACCGGGCTGCTCAACGCCATCCACGTCCGCCCCGACGTGGTCGGCTCGGGCGTCGGGCTCGCGCTGATGGGCACCTGCCTGGCCGAGTTCGCCGCGCTCGGCCACCACCAGGCACTGCTGTACGTCGTCACGGACAACATCCGCGCCCGGCGCTTCTACGAGCGGGGCGGCTGGGCCGCCGACGGCGTCGTACGCGACACCGTGATCGGCCCGGCCCGCGTGCCCGTCGTGCGCTACGCCCGCCCGATCGCGGCTCAGCTGCCGTCGGCGTCGGAGTCCGCCGCCAGCACCAGGACCGCGAGGTAGCCGTCACCGTCCTGGGTGACCTTCATCAGCATGGTGTCCTGGAAGATGCCGTCGCCGTCGTTGAACGTGTCCCGCCCGGTGTGCGACGCGTACGGCGCGGCCGTGAACACCTTCGTGTTGAGCGCCTCGTCGAACATCAGCTGCGTGGTCAGCACGCGGGAGTTGCTGACGTGCACCATCGCGTGGATGTGCACGGTGCGGCCGCGATACCAGCCCGGCCAGACGGTGGTGAACGCGACGATGCCGTCGGCGTTGGTGACCTGCGCGCCGCGCAGGTAGCGCTGGTCGTCGACCGGCTTCAGATCGGCCATGCCGTCGTCCGCCCCGCCGCCGGGCGGTGTTCCGCCGGGCCCGCCGCCGGGCGCGCCGCTGGGCGGGGTGCCGCCCGGACCGCCGCCGGGCTGGCCGCCGCCGCCGGAGGACAGCGACTCCGCGCCGGAGTACAGGCCTGCCGCGTCGCAGTGCCAGATCTCGACGACGGCGTTGGCCAGCGGTCCGCACTGCTCGCTGTCCTGCACCTTCAACACCACGCGCAGCCGGGTCCCGGCCCGGTCCTCCCGGATGTCGCTGCGGATCTTGTCCGCGTCGAAGTAGTACGGCCCCTGCGTCGTCGACGGCGACAGCCGGCACGTGTTGGCGTCGGTGAACAGGCCGGTCAGGTCCGCTGCCGTGGTCGCGTCCGGCGACACCGTCCCCCCGCTGGTCGTGGTGGCGGGCGTGCCGTCGCCGCACGCGGCGAGCAGGCTGCCCAGCCCGACCGCGCTGATCCCCGCGAAGATCGACCGGCGGCTCACCCGCTGGCCCTCGTGATCGTGTCCCATCCTCGTCCCCCTCAGTGACCCCGTCTCCGGCGACGGTAGGCAGGCGACGTCGGCGCAACCTCGGGTCTTGCTGGAAGAACGCTGGGCGGCGTCGCGCGCGGTACCCTCCCCCGGTGAAGACGATCTCCGGGCGGGAACACCGGTGAGCCGCGAGCTGATCGTGCTGGGCACGGCCAGTCAGGTGCCCACCCGCCAGCGGGCGCACAACGGCTACCTGCTGCGCTGGGACGACCAGGGGCTGCTGTTCGACCCGGGCGAGGGCGCCCAGCGGCAGCTGCTGCTGGCCGGGGCGGCGGCCAGCGACATCACCCGGATCTGCGTCACGCACTTCCACGGCGACCACTGCCTCGGCCTGCCGGGCATCGTGCAGCGGCTGTCGCTGGACCGGGTGCCGCACGAGGTGCCGATCCACTTCCCGGCGTCCGGCGCGGAGTTCCTGCAGCGGCTGCGCCACGCCAGTCACTTCCACGACCAGGCGCGCCTGGCCGAGTGCCCGGTCGAGGCGGACGGGGTGCAGGCCACCGGCCCGTTCGGCACGCTCAGCGCGCGGCGGCTGCGGCACCCGGTGGAGTCGTTCGGCTACCGCCTGGCCGAGCCCGACGGCCGCCGGATGCTGCCGGAACGGCTGGCCGCGCACGGCGTACGCGGCCCGGACGTCGGGGTGCTGCAGCGGGTCGGCACGGTGGTGGCCGGCGGCCGGCTGGTGAGCCTGGACGAGGTCAGCGAGCCGCGTCGCGGGCAGGTGGTCGCCTTCGTGATGGACACCGGCTGGTGCGACGCCGCGATCGAGCTGGCCCGTGACGCCGACCTGCTCGTGATCGAGTCGACGTTCCTGGAGTCGGAGGCCGCGCTGGCGGCGGAGGCCGGGCATCTCACGGCGGCGCAGGCGGCCCGGATCGCCACCGAGGCGGGCGTACGGCGGCTCGTGCTCACCCACTTCTCGCAGCGCCACCCGGACGCGTCGGTGTTCGGCGAGGAGGCCGCCGCGCACTTCGACGGCGAGATCGTGGTGGCCGAGGAGCTGGCCCGGATCGCGGTGCCGCCACGGCGCTGATCGGCGTTTCGGGGCGAGGGTACGTGACCGGACTGCGGGGAACCGGAGATCACGTACCCTCGCCCACTGACGCACCCGTACGACTGGTGAGAACGCCTGGCCGGAGGCGCTTTGGGGTCGACGGAGGCATGTCGACTCCCGATCAGCCGTACAGATGCACGCGGCACGCCTACGCTGGCGGAGCGCAACGGCGTCGCCGCTGGGACGGGGCCCGATGACCATCTGCCGGGGGACGGCGTGGCATCGGAACACCCTGTGGTTGGCTAGTCGAAGAGGCTCCTGCGGGTGCCGTTTCGCATGATGGAGCCGCCACGCTGGCCAAGGTCGGCGCGCCAGGCCGGGAGCGAGCGCATCCCGTTGATGTCGTGCCGCACGGTCCAGGCCTCCCGCCAGTGGCGGCTGGCCGCGGCTTCCGCTCGCTCGGCCAGCTTCCGTGGCGGGCACGGCCAGTGCTGACCGCACCAGTTGCACCGATGGTCGTCGTCAGGTCTGTTGTGCCGCCCCAGCATCTGCTGCGCGTCGCGCCACAGCAGGTGGTCGGTTATGCCGGAGGGTTCGATGTGGCTGGTCTCGGTGGGTGGTGCATGGTCGACGGTGACCACGATCCACGCTCCCCTCGGTAGCACTGCCGCTTCCGTACGCTTAGTCAACACTCGCCGCAAGCGAGGCAGTCGCACAGGCTGTGCGACTGCCGCCGAAACGGGCTAACGGAACCGGCGACGCGCCCGGCTACCAGCCACAACTGCGATAAGCAGGGCCAGCCCGACGAACACGCCGGCGACCCCGAACCAGGTGACAGGGCGTGACGCCAGCGCCATCAGCCGCTCGCCCGCGGGCTTGGCCGACGCGGCCGCGGAACCGCTCGTGCCCGGCTCGGGAACGCCCGGTCCGGGTCCGAGACTGGGCTCCGCCGTGGCTGAAGGGCTCGGCGAGGGCGAGGGGCCGGCGCAGTTCAGGCCATACGGCAGGATCGGCGCGGCCGCCGCCAGGAGTGCTTGCAGCGTGACCGGTCGGGACTGGTCAGGTCGGAGCCCGGCCGGGGCCGCTGGCAGCACCACGGGTCGGCCCTGAGCCTGCGGCAGCGCGGTCGGCCCGGCGGAAGCTCGGGAACCCGACGGTGTCGGCGTGGCGGCGGGCGACAGGCTGGGCACGGGTGACGGGCTCGGTGAGGGGCTCGGCGACGGCGGCGGGCTCGGTGCCACGAGCACCTCGGCCAGCGGGGCGAAGATCACGCCCGGTGCCGGCGGACCGGTCACCACGATGCGCACCGCGCTGGGGAAGTGCCAGACGATGCCGCTCACCGGATCGCCGCTGATGCCGGTCACCCGGGGCACCGCCCAGGCCAGGCGGTCGTCGACCAGCCGGGTGTCGATGTTCACCAGCAGCGGCGCGGCGTCGGTGGGCGCGGTGGCGAGGATCAGCTCGGCGATCCGGTTGAGGTCGCCCGAGCGGATGGTGAGCACGTTCGTCCGGTCCTGGCGCAGGTCCAGCAGCACCCGCGCGCCACGGGACAGCGGCCGGGAGGCGGGCAGCCCGTCGGGGCCGAGCAGGTCGACATTGGGCACGCAGGCGGCCAGGGCCGTCGACCGTTCGACGTCCAGCGGGTCGGGGGCGGGCGCGCCCGCCCAGACCGGGCCCGCAGCGAGCACCATGGCCAGCGGCAGCGTCGCGAGCAGCCCGAACACGGTCCGCCCCGGCGCGCCGACGTCCGCCCACCGCACCCGGCGGCTCAGCCCTTTCGGCCTGCGCATGTCCGGAGGGTAACCCCCCACCGCACGTCGATCGTGAATGTGGCGTTCCCGACACACCGCGCGGCGCGCAGCCCCGCCCGGTGTGCCGGGAACACCCGAAGTCAGCCCAGCTGGGCCAGCAGGTCCTGGCGGGTGAGCACGCCACGGGGCTTGCCGTCGATCAGGACCATGGCCGCGTCGGCCTTCTCCAGCAGCGCCACGATCTCGGCGACCGGCTGGCCGCCGCCGATCATCGGCAGCGCCGGGCCGACGTGCCGGTCCAGCGGGTCGTGCAGCGCGGCCGCGCCGGTGAACAGCGCGTCCAGCAGGTCCTTCTCGGCGACCGCGCCGGCCACCTCACCGGTCACCACCGGCGGCTCGGCCTTCAGCACCGGCAACTGGGACACGCCGTACTCACGCATGATGTCGATCGCGTCGCGCACCGTCTCGGTCGGGTGCACGTGGATCAGCTCCGGCAGCGCACCGCCCTTGGGGTGCGACTTCGCCGCGAGGATGTCGGCGACGGTCGCGCCGTGCTCGTCGACGCGCAGGAACCCGTAGCGGGCCATCCAGTCGTCGTTGAACAGCTTCGACAGGTAGCCCCGGCCGCCGTCGGGCAGCAGCACCACGACGACGTCGTCCGGACCGGCCTGCGCGGCGACCTTCAGCGCCGCCACCGCCGCCATCCCGCACGAGCCGCCGACCAGCAGGCCCTCCTCGCGGGCCAGCCGCCGGGTCATCGCGAACGACTCCTTGTCGGTGACCTCGACGATCTCGTCGCAGACGGTCCGGTCGTAGGTCTCCGGCCAGAAGTCCTCACCGACCCCTTCCACCAGGTACGGACGTCCGGTGCCGCCCGAGTAGACCGAGCCCTCCGGGTCCGCACCGATGATCTTCACGCGACCCTGGGAGACCTCCTTGAGGTAGCGCCCGATGCCGCTGATCGTGCCGCCCGTGCCGACGCCCGCCACGAAGTGCGTGATCCGGCCGTCGGTCTGGTCCCACAGCTCCGGGCCGGTCTGCTCGTAGTGCGACAGCGGGTTGTTCGGGTTCGAGTACTGGTTCGGCTTCCACGCGCCGGGGATCTCGCGGGCCAGCCGGTCCGAGACGTTGTAGTACGAACGCGGGTCCTCCGGGGCCACCGCGGTCGGGCAGACCACGACCTCGGCACCGTACGCCCGCAGCACGTTCTGCTTGTCCTCGCTGACCTTGTCGGGGCAGACGAAGACACAGTGGTAGCCCTTGAGCTGGGCGACCAGGGCCAGCCCGACCCCGGTGTTGCCGCTGGTCGGCTCGACGATGGTGCCGCCGGGCTTGAGCAGGCCCTCCCGCTCGGCGGCCTCGACCATCCGCACCGCGATCCGGTCCTTGACCGAGCCGCCCGGGTTCAGATATTCGATCTTGGCGAGCACGGTGGGGCCGCCGGGATCGGTGACATTCCGGAGCTTGACCAGCGGGGTGTTACCGATCAGCTCGACGACGTTCTCGTAGTAGCGCACGCGTCAAGCGTAGACCGGCGTTGAATCACCGTTAAGCGACGTCTCCGTCGATGACCGGACCACCCATGGGCGTCTTGACGCCGTTCTCCCACATGAGGAAGCGGTCGGTCTCGCTGATCAGCGCCCCGGCGATCCAGCTGACGATGATCACATCATCAGCCAGGCCGAGCACCAGGAGGAACGCTTCGGGAACCATGTCCACCGGGGAGACCACATACAGCGTGGCCGCCGCCATCGCCATGATCCGGCCGAGGCCGTCATATCTGCCGCGCAGCGTGGCTACGACCATGCGCGGCATCGCGCCCAGCCGGTCCGCCAGACTGGCGTTGCTGCCGTTACCCGTGATGAGTGCCTTCCACAGCGCGGTGAACGCCGCGGTACGACGCAATGTGCGTCCCATCTCGCCTCCATCCGAGCGCAACCGAAGAGCGCTACCTTTTTCGCATGAGCGAGCGTTACCAGCGAGCGATCCGCTGGGTACGTAGGAGCCTCAGAGAGGATTCCCCGACGGGTCTCCCGAGTGAGGTTGGTTCACTATGAGCGAGCGTACTGCGGCGGGTGACCATGCGGCACGCCGTCGCGGCCGGGAACTGGCCAAGCTGGCCGTCTACGGCGGCGGCGCGCTGACCGCGGTCGGCCTGGCCGCCGTGGGCGTGCTGCTCGGCCAGGTGGAGGCCGCTCGGCGCACCATTCCCATCGCGCAGGCCCCGCCCCCGCGCTCGGACGGCCTCTACGGCGGCCGGTACGGCGGCGAGCCGGTGCACATGGCCATGCTCGGCGACTCCTCGGCCGCCGGGTTCGGCGCGCTGCGGGCCCGGCAGACCCCGGCCGCGCTGATCGCCACCGGACTGTCCCGCCGTCTGGAAAGGCCCGTGCGCCTGCACAGCCTCGCCGTGGTCGGCGCGACCTCGGGAATGCTGGTGCACCAGGTGGAAGAGGCCCTGGAACTGCGCCCCGACCTGGCGGTGATCCTGATCGGAGCCAATGACATCACCCACCGGGCCGGGCAGGCCGCCTCCGTACGCCACCTGGCGGACTCGGTGCGGCGGCTGCGCGAGGCGGGCTCGACCGTCGTCGTGGGCACCTGCCCCGACCTCGGCGCGGTGCAGCCGATCCGGCCGCCGCTGCGCTGGCTGGCCCGCACCTGGAGCCGTCAGCTCGCCGCGGCGCAGACCGTCGCCGTGGTCGAGGCCGGGGGCCGCACGGTGTCCCTGGGCGAGCTGCTCGGCCCCACGTTCTCCGCCCAGCCGCACCGGCTGTTCGCCCGCGACCGCTTCCACCCGTCCGCCGAGGGCTACGCGCTGGCCGCGTCGGTGCTGCTGCCGACAGTGGTGGCCGCCCTGCGCAGCCCGGCCGGGCCACAGCGCGTGGAAGCGGGCGCACGAACCGCCGTGGACGGGGTACGGTCGCTGCCACAGGCCGCGGTCGAGGCGGCGCGCCACGCCGGCACCGAGGTGAGCGGCGTACGCGTCGACGGCCGTGACCGCGGCCCGGCCGGCCGGTGGGCGCAGCTGCGCCGCCGCATGTGGGAGGTCGTCCGCCAGGGCGAGGCCCCCGCCGGCCTGACCGACCAGGCGAACGTGGTGGAGCAGACGTGAGCGGCGCGCACGAGCGGAGCGAGGAGTGGGCATGAGCGAGCTTGGCGAGCGCATCATGTGGCTCGGTGGTCATGTCCGCGACGAGCGGAGCGAGGAGCGGGCATGAGTTCCGTGGCACGGAGGATCGGCAAGGCTGCGGCGATCACCCTCATCGCGGGCACGGTGGGCGGTGCGGCGCTGCTGGCGGCCGAGGCGGTGGTGGCGCGCAGCCGCCGCTACGCCAAGCCGGGGCTGGGACTCGCCCTGCGCACCACGGTCGGCGCGGACGCCGCCGCCCCGCTGCGGCTGGTCATGCTCGGCGACTCCGCCGCGCTGGGCGTGGGCGTGGACCGGGTCGCCGACACCGTCGGCGGTCAGCTGGCCGCGCTGCTGTCCGGTGGCGAGTCGGGACGCGGCGGGCAGGTGCAGGCCGTGGCGCTGTCGAGCGTCGGCGTCGCCGGATCCCGCTCGTCGGACCTGGCCACCCAGGTGGCCCGGTGTCTGCTCGGCGACCGCCCGGACGTCGCGGTGATCCTGGTCGGCGGCAACGACGCGATCACGCTGCGCCGCCCGTCGGACGCGGCGGCGTACCTCGGTGCGGCCGTGCGGCGGTTGCGGGAGGCCGGAGTCGAGGTCGTCGTGGGCACCTGTCCGGACCTGGGGGCGGCGCGGGCCATCGCACCGCCGCTGCGCCAGGTCGTCGGCTTCCTGGGCCGCCGGGTGGCCCGTGCGCAGGTGCGCGCGGTGCACGCGGCGGGCGGGGCGGTGGTCGACCTGGCCGCCGAGACGGGCCCGGTGTTCCGCGCCGACCCGAACACCCTGTCCGTCGACCGCTACCACCCCTCCGCGGACGGCTACCGGGTGTGGGCGTACGCCCTGCTGCCCGCCGTGGCCCACGCCGCCGGAGTCATCCCCCGCCTTCCCTGACCCGGGGCGGCGGGCTCGGCTGACGACTTTCTCACCCGGTCTGGTGGGCAAGTTACCGGCGAGTTAACGTTCGTTCATGTCAGATGCTGTCATCGTCGCCACCGCCCGGTCCCCCATCGGCCGGGCCGGCAAGGGCTCCCTGAAGGACCTGCGCGCGGACGACCTCACCGCCACCGTCATCCAGGCCGCCCTGGACAAGATCCCCGGCCTGGACCCGGCCGAGATCGACGACCTCTACCTCGGCTGCGGCCTGCCCGGCGGCGAGCAGGGCTTCAACATGGGCAAGGTCGTCGCCACCCTGCTCGGCCTGGACTCGCTGCCCGCCGCCACGATCACCCGGTACTGCGCGTCCTCGCTGCAGACCAGCCGGATGGCGTTCCACGCGATCAAGGCGGGCGAGGGTGACGTCTTCATCTCGGCCGGCGTCGAGATGGTGTCCCGGTACGCCCGGGGCAACTCCGACTGGCTGCCCCCGGACGCCGCCGCGGCCGTCGGCGGCAGTTGGAACAACCCGCGGTTCGCCGCGGCGCAGGACCGTTCCGTGCGGCGCGCCCAGGCCGGGACCCCCGTCTGGACCGACCCGCGCGAGGCGGGTGAGCTGCCCGACGTGTACCTGACCATGGGCCAGACCGCCGAGAACCTGGCACAGGTGCACGGGGTGACCCGCGAGGACATGGACGCTTTCGGCGTACGGTCGCAGAACCTCGCCGAGCAGGCGATCAAGGACGGCTTCTGGGCCCGCGAGATCACTCCGGTGACCCTGCCCGACGGCACCGTGGTCAGCCAGGACGACGGCCCTCGGGCCGGGGTGACGCTGGAGGGCACCGCCGGACTCAAGCCGGTGTTCCGCCCCGACGGCCGGATCACCGCAGGCAACTGCTGCCCGCTCAACGACGGCGCGGCCGCAGTCGTGATCATGAGTGACAGCCGGGCTCGCGAGCTGGGCCTCACCCCGCTCGCGAGGATCATCTCGACCGGCGTCACCGCGATGAGCCCCGAGATCATGGGCATCGGCCCGGTCGAGGCGACCCGTCAGGCCCTCAAGCGGGCGGGCATGAGCATCGGCGACATCGACCTCGCCGAGATCAACGAGGCGTTCGCGGCCCAGGTCATCCCGTCGTACCGGGAGCTCGGGCTGCCGCTGGAGAAGGTGAACGTGATGGGCGGCGCGATCGCGGTCGGCCACCCGTTCGGCATGACCGGCGCCCGCATCACCGGCACGCTGATCAACAACCTGCAGTGGCACGACAAGAGCATCGGCCTGGAGACCATGTGCGTCGGCGGCGGCCAGGGCATGGCGATGATCATCGAGCGGCTGGGCTGAGACCGGCCCGCTGATCGTGGAGCGTGCGGGGCGCTGAGCGGCTCGGCGATGATCGCTGTTTCGGGTCATGATCTGCGGTAGGACACCAGATCATGACCTGAAACAGCGATCATGTCCGGCGTCAGGTCAGGGCGCCCCGGAGCGTGGTGATCTCGTCGGCGGCGGCTGCGGTGACGTCGTCCGGTGGGGCGGCGGCGGCCAGTTCGGTGGCGACGACCTTCAGCTGGTCCGGCAGGGCCAGATCGGACAGCCGGGGCACGTCGCGGCGCGGGGCGCCGGAGAGGTCCGCGGCCTGGTCGGCGAGGCGCTGGATCAGCTTGTGCAATGGTTCGCCCTGGTCGCGCCAGCGCGCGGGGGTCCAGTGTCCGACCTGGTTGGCCAGGAGGTCGACGGCGCGCGTCAACTGCTCGATGCTCACGCCCTGATTGTCCCGGCCCGGAAAACTGACCGCCGCCCCGGGGCATCCCGAGGCGGCGGTCACCGGTCGCGCCCCGTGCGGGGCGGGCCGGTCAGTCCTCCGAGAAGTACGAGATCAGGCGCAGGAACTCGAGGTACAGCCAGATCAGCTCGACGAGGATGCCGAACGCGCCCAGCCAGCCGTACTTGCGCGGCAGCCCGGCGGCGATGCCGTCCTCGATCTGCTTGAAGTTGACCACGAACATCAGGGCCGCGACCACGATGCAGATCAGGCTGAAGCCGATCGCGATGACGCCGCCGTCGCGCAGCGGGCCCGCCGACCCGGTGATCATGCTGAGCACGAAGTTGACGAGGATGATCACGCCCAGCCCGGCCGCGGCCCCGATGACCACCTTCATGAACATCGGGGTGGCCCGCACGACCTTGAACTTGTACAGCGCCGCCATGATCAGGAACACCGCGAGCGTCGCGATGACCGCCTGCACCACGATGCCGTCGAAGATGCGGTTGAACAGCTTGCTCACCACGCCGAGGAAGACGCCCTCGACGACGGCGTACGAGCAGATCACGACCGGGTTGGTGATCTGCGCGAACGAGATGACCAGGCCGATGACGACCCCGACGAACATCGAGGTGTACCAGACCGGCGACAGCACGGACCACGGCACCACGAACGCCGCCACGGCCGCGGAGAACGCGGTCAGCGCGATCAGCGTGACGGTCTTGACGACGACGTCGTCAATGGTCATCCGGTCCACGTGTCCGGACTGGACGACCTCCGGGTAGCCGCCGCCCGCCGGGTGACCCGCCGGGACGCCCTGGCCAGGGACGGTGTACCGGGGCTGCTGCGCCGCCGCACTGATGCGGTTGAGCACCGGATTGGAACTCTTCACAGCGGGTCTCGCCTCCTCAGACATGTTTGGTGCCGACAGGGTAGCGGACCGGGGCACGGCGGAAGATCAGCATTCGGGGTGCCGTTTCCCGACGCTGGTCAGACCTCACCCGGAGCCCGGCGCGCACCGCATGTGCCGATGGCCGATCGACGGTGGCGGAGGTCACGTCGGGCGGTGGCGCCCCGAGCGCCGGGCCGAGCGGTGCCGTCCCGGCCGCCGCGGCGTACCCGGCCGACGCCGCGGACACCCGTGGAGAATCACCACGCCCGATCCTTAATGAAACCTTATGAAAAGCCTGCGAATTCGCGTCGCGACTGGGCGGTGATCGAGCGTTACCACGCCGGGGAGAACTTGTAGTGAAAAGCAGGCGGCCAAGGGGTGACAGACCGGCGGGTGCTCGCTATGCTCGTCCACAACGCGCTCCAATCGCCCGCTCCCCCCGTGGCAGGCGATCGGAGCGCGTCACTATTTCTGAAGCTTTTCGCCACGCCATTCGTACAATCTGCAACCGGCCGCGACAAAGCCATTCGACATGACGGCGCGTTGCGCCGCGGAGCCTGCTGGTGCCCGGGGCGGGGGTCGAACCCGCACGCCTTTCGGCAGTCGCTTTTAAGGCAACCGTGTCTGCCGTTCCACCACCCGGGCGCGTACCGCATGTAGCTGTGCCCTGCCACGGTAGCGGTTCACCCCGGTTCGAAGCACGCCCGTTGTCGCTATCCGGAGAACGTGGGCACAGCGGCCGAGAGGCCACCGACACACCCGAAGCGCTAGGGTCAACCGCGTGACGAGCACCGCGCCCGCCCTCACCACCACCCCGGAAGACGCCGTACTGCCTGGCCAACGGGGTGGTTCGGACGTGTCCGCGGCCGGGCGGCCGCCCCTGCGGCGCCGATGGACCCGCGACGGCCTCGTCTGCCTGGGCTTCCTCGCGCTGGCCGGCTGGCTGACCCTGGGGCTCTGGCCGGATCCCGAGACCCGCACGCTCGCCCTCAACCCGCCCGACCAGATTCTCTACGAGTGGTTCCTGGCCCACGACACCACGCTGTGGAGCGGCGACTTCTCCCTGGTCACCGACCGCCTGAACGCGCCCCACGGGGTGAACCTGCTGGCCAACACCACGGTCATCCTGCTCGGCGGCCTGCTCGCCCCGGTCACCTCCGCGTACGGCGCGGCCACCACGTTCGCGCTGCTGGTCGCCCTCAACCTGGCCGGAACCGCGATCGCCTGGTACTTCCTGCTGCACCGCACGCTCGGCGCGAGCCGGATCGCGGCGATGGTCGGCGCGGCGTTCTGCGGCTTCGCCCCGGGCATGGTCTCGCAGTCCAACAGCCACCTGCACATGACCGCGCAGTGGCTGATCCCGCCGATGCTGTGGTGCGTGGTCGAACTGGCCCGCGCGGCCCGCTCCGGCACCGCCCGGCCGCGCCGGTTCATCGGCCTCGGCGTGCTGTTCGGCGTACTGGTCAGCCTGCAGGTGTTCATCGGCGAGGAGACCCTGTTCCTCACCGCGCTCGGGCTGGCCATCGTGACCGTGGTCTACGTCGCGTTCACCCGCCCGCCCCGGGTGGTGCTGACCCGCTTCGCCGCCGGGCTGTCCGTCGCCGTCGCGGTCGCCGTGGCCCTGCTGGCGTATCCGCTGTGGGTCCAGTTCAAGGGCCCGCAGGCGGTCGCCGACGGCGTGTTCAGCCCGTACACCTTCTCCGCCGACCTGGCCGCGTTCACCACGTTCTCGCCGCTGACGCTGGCCGGTGACGACACGGCCGCGAAACTGACCACCGGACCGGCCGAGTACAACACGTTCCTGGGCTGGCCGCTGGTGCTGCTGTCGCTGGGGCTGCTGGTCTGGCTGCGCCGCGACGCACTGGCGGCGGCCTGCGGCACGGGCGCGCTGGCGATGAGCGTGCTGGCGCTCGGCCCGCAGGTCATGCTGCACGGCGAGCGCACCCCGGTGCCCGGCCCGTACCGGCTGCTCATGCACCTGCCGGTGGTCGACGGGGCGCTGCCGATGCGGTTCGCGCTGGCCGCGATCCCGCTGCTGGCCGTGCTGCTGGTGCTGGCACTGCGGCAGGCCGGGCAGTCGACCCTGCGTGGCGTACGCCTCGGGGTCCCGGCTCTGGTCGGTGTGGCGCTGCTGCCGCTGTTCCCGACCCCGCTGCCGACCACTGACCGGCCCGAGGTCCCCACGTTCTTCGCCGACGGGCTGTGGCGGCAGTGCGCCACCGACGGCGACGTCATCGTCACGGTGCCGCTGCCGACGCCGGAGCAGCCCCTGCCGATGCGCTACGCCACCGCCGCGCTGACCGCGTTCGCGCTGCCCGAGGGCTTCTTCATCGGCCCGCACGGCCCGAACGGCAAGGCGACCATGGGCATCCCCCGGCGTACGACGTCCTGGGTCCTGTCCGAGGTGGCCCGCACCGGCGTCGTCCCCGCGATCAACGACGACCACCGCCTGGACGCCCGCAAGGACCTGACCGCCTGGAACGCCGCCTGCGTCGTCCTCACCCCCGAACACCCCCGCCACGCCGAACTCCAGCGCACCCTAGAAGCCCTCCTCGGCCCCGGCACCCCCTCCGCCGAAGTCCTCTACTGGCCCCGCACCTGGTAACCCCACCCCGACCCACCGGCCCACCCGGCCCGCCCGGGCCAACCCACCGGCCTCCGGCCTCCCTCCCGCGACAACTCTTAAAGACTTGCGGCCTCCAGGTGACCTGGAGGCCGCAAGTCTTTAAGAGTTGCGAAACAGA
>NZ_JAAOTJ010000009.1 GCF_011297335.1 Catellatospora methionotrophica
CGGGCGGGGCGGCGGGGCGGGGCGGCGGCGCGGGGTGGGTGGCGGGGTGGGCGCGGGCCACGGTGGGGTGGGGTCAGGGGCGGGGGAGGCGGCCGGCGTCGATGTGGTCGAGGATGGTGGCTGCTCCGCCGGTGGCTGCTGCGCCGTGGTCCAGGATGGAGGCGACGACCTGGGGGCTGCCGGTGTCGGGGCCGATGCGGCGGGCGCGGAGTTCGGCTTCGACGGGTGGGAGGAGCCAGGGGGCCAGGGGGACGAAGTAGCCGCCGAGCACGATCACCTCGGGGTCGAGGAGGTTGGCGAGGATGGAGACGCCCTGGCCGAGGGCTCGGCCTACGTCGTCCAGCGCGTGGAGGGCGGCGGGGTCGCCGGCGCGGGCTCGGCGTACGACCTCGTCGACCTCGGGTTGCAGGTCCGTGATGTCGCCGTCGCCCGCGACCTCGGGCAGCACCCGCGCGATGATCGCGGTGATGCCCGCGATGGCCTCCAGGCAGCCGCGGCGGCCGCAGGCGCACGGCGGGCCCTGCGGGTCGATGGTGATGTGTCCGATCTCGCCGGGGAAGCCGCGGTGGCCGCGCAGCGGCTGGCCGTCGCTGATGATGCCCGCGCCGATGCCGACCTCGCCGGTCAGGTAGATCAGGTTCTGCGAGCCCGCGAACGCGCCGTAACGTGATTCGGCGAGCACCGCGAGGTTGGCGTCGTTGTCGACGGCGACCGGGAAGCCGGGTTCGCCGAGCGCGCGGTTGACGATGTCGCGCAGGTTGACGTCGCGCCAGCCCAGGTTGGGGGCCATGATGACGACGCCGTCGGGGGAGACCAGGCCGGGCACGCCGACGGTCAGCCCGAGCACCCGGCGGTCCTCCTTGAGCACCCGGTTGACCGCGCGCCGGCCGAGTGCCGCGATGGCGGTCGCGGCCTGCGCGGGGCTGGAGGTGAGCCCGGCGAACGAGCGCCTCCAGGACAGCACCTGCTGCCCGGCCAGGTCGATGGCGACCGCGGTGAGGTAGTCGGCGTTGACTTCGATGCCGATCGCGGCGTACGGGGAGCCGTCGAGCACGAGCATCGTCGCCGGGCGGCCGATCCGGTGCTCGGTGAGGCCGGTCTCGCGCAGCAGGCGGCGCTCGATCAGGTCGGCGACGAGGCTGGACACGGTGGCCTTGTTGAGCCCGGTGGTGGCGGCGATCTCCGCGCGGGAGCACGGCGCGTGGCCGCGTACGTAGCGCAGCACGACGGCCAGGTTCGTGGCCCTCACGTCGGCGAAGTCCGCCGGTTGAGGGCCGCGCTGCATGGTGATCACCGTCTGCCCTCCGGTGTGGCTGCACTGGTCGCACCATCATGCCGTATCGAGCCATGGCTCAGCACCGCCGTGGACCTCGGCATGGGAACGCTCCCTTGTGGTCGCCCTGACCTTCGGCTAGTTTGTTTAGTCGGAAGCCGAACTAACTGTACCGTGCAATCGCTCCACAGACACCCCTTTCCCTGATCCTGAGCTTGACAAATGACGAAGGGAGCACGCCGTGGACAACCCCCTCGCGGGCGCGGCGGCGAACCGCCGATCGTTCCTGAGCCTGCTCGGCCTGGGCGCGGTCGCCGTAGCGGGCAGCGGCACCCTCGCCGCCTGCGGTGAGAAGGCGGCGGACCCGGGCACGACGCAGCAGCTCGACAAGCTGCAGGCGGTCCTGCCCAAGTTCCAGCCGCTGGAGCTGGTGCAGCCGGACATCAAGGGCGTCTCGCCGGTCGCCAACGGCTTCACCAAGTATCCGTCCGCGCTGGTCGACGCGATCACTGAGAAGCCCGGCCGGGGCAGCACCATCACCACGATGACCCCGTTCTGGGGGCAGGTGCCCGCCGGTCCGGGCCAGAACGCGTACCTCGACGCGATCAACGCGGAACTGGGTGCGGTGGTCACGCCGGGCGTGCAGGACGGCAACACGTACGCCGACAAGCTGAACGCGATCCTGCCCGCCCGTGACATCCCGGACGTGCTGTGCATTCCGGGCTGGGAGATCAGCAAGATCCCCAACTTCTCCGAGGCGGCCAAGGCGCTGTTCGAGGACCTCACCGACCACCTGGCCGGGGACAAGGTCAAGCCGTACCAGATGCTGGCCAGCCTGCCGACCGTCGCCTGGGGCAACGCGGTGTGGAACGAGCGGCTGATGGCGGTCCCGTGGCCGACAGACGGCCCCTACCCGTGGGCGCTGTTCTACCGCAAGGACCTCGTCGACGCCGCGGGGGCGGGGATTCCGAAGACCGCCCAGGAGCTGTACGACTTCGGCAAGAAGATGACCGATCCCGGCAAGGGCGTGTGGGCGTTCAACGACGTCCAGGCGATGGTCGAGATGATCTTCCGGGTGCCGAACTCGAAGGACGGCTGGGGGTACAAGAACGGCAAGGTGCTGTTCAAGTACGAGACCGACGAGTTCAAGGCCGCGCTGGAGTTCATGGCCAAGCTGTACAAGGACGGCCTGATCCACCCCGAGGTCGTGGCCAGCAAGGGTGCCGACGCCAAGCTGCTGTTCTCCGGCGGCAAGATCGCGATGATCCAGGACGGCGTGGGCGCGTGGCTCGGCATGCAGGCCGAGCAGCAGAAGGTCACCTCCGGCTTCAACATGCAGCCGGTGCCGTTCTTCGCCGCCGACGGCGGCGCGCCGCTGGTCTGGGGCTCGCCCGACCCGGTCTTCTACACCTTTGTCAAGAAGGGCCTCGGCAAGGAGAGGACCGAGGAGATCCTGCGCATCCTCAACTTCGTCGCCGCGCCGCTGGGGACGAAGGAGTTCGAGCTCGTCGAGTACGGCGTCGAGGGCAAGCACTTCACCAAGGGCGCCGACGGCTGGCCGGTCGGCACCGACCTGCAGGGCAAGGAGAAGGCGGACCAGTTCCGCTTCCTGGCCGGCACCGCCCCCACGATCAAGTACGACGCACGGGTACCCAACTACGTGACCGATCTGATCAACTGGGAGAACGCCGCGGTCAAGAACCTCGAGGTCGACCCGTGGCTGGGCATGAAACTCGAGATGCCGGCGGAGTACGTGAAGGTCAAGCAGCCCACCGAGGACAAGGTCAAGGACATCGCCCGGGGTCGCCGGCCGCTGTCCGACCTGGACACCGTGCTCAAGCAGTGGCGTGACGGGGGCGGCGAGACGGGCCGCGCGCACATGGCGAAGGCGCTGAGCGACGCTGGCCGATGAACAGGGAGTCGCGGTGAAAGGCACCACCGAAACTGGTGGGCAGCCGGCGGTCCGTCTTCACGACGGGCCGCCGGAGCAGCCCCCGAGTCCAGTGGCCGGGTCTTCGGCGGCCCGGCCACTTCCCGCGCCCGGCGGGCCGCCCGTCCGGCGGCGGGCCTCGTTCGGCGCGCGCTGGCGGCGGGACTGGCCGCTGCTGGTGATGGCGCTGCCCGCCGTACTGCTGCTGCTGGTCTTCCACTACCTGCCCACGCTGGGCAACGTGGTCGCCTTCAAGGACTACGACCAGTGGTCGGGCGACACCGCGATCGAGGCGATCGTGAACAGCCGGTGGATCGGCTTCACCAACTTCGCGGAGCTGTTCGCCGACTCGCAGTTCTGGGACGCGCTGCGCAACACGCTGCTGATCACCACGTTCCAGCTGGTCTTCTTCTTCCCGCTGCCGATCGCGCTGGCCATCCTGCTCAACAGCGTGGTGTCCAGCCGCCTGCGCGGCTTCATCCAGACCGTGGTCTACCTGCCGCACTTCTTCAGCTGGGTGCTGGTCGTGACGTTCTTCCTGCAGATGCTCGGCGGCTCGGGCCTGCTGGCCCAGGTGCTGCGGGACAACGGCCTGCAGCCGTGGGACGTCATGACCAATCCGGACACATTCATCCTGCTGGTCAGCTCCGAGTCGCTGTGGAAGGACGTCGGCTGGGGGACCATCATCTTCCTCGCCGCGCTGACCGCGATCGACCAGAACCTGTACGAGGCGGCGGCCTCCGACGGGGCGAACCGGTGGCGGCGGCTGTGGCACATCACCCTGCCCGGCCTGCGACCCGTCGTCGTACTGCTGCTCATCCTGCAGCTGGGCAACGCGCTGTCCGTCGGCTTCGAGCAGTTCATCCTGCAACGCGACGCCGTCGGCCGGCAGGCCGCCGAGGTGCTCGACACCTACGTGTACTACCTCGGCCTGCTCACCCAGGACTACGGGGTCGGCGCGGCGGCCGGGCTGTTCAAGGCCGTCATCGGCCTGATCCTGATCCTGGTCGCCAACCGGGTGGCCCGCCGCTTCGGCGAGGAGGGGGTGTTCGTCCGCTCATGACCGCTGTCACCCCTGCCATGCGGGACCGCCGTCGGCGTGCCCAGCGCCCGGCCTGGGAGGAGCCGCCCACGGTTCCCGGGCGGCTCGCCAAGGGCGTACTGCTGACCGCCGTGGTGCTCGCCGTGCTGATCCCGATGTGGTCGGTGATCGTGACCAGCTTCTCGTCGAAGCAGGCGATCGCCGACGCGGGCGGCATGGTGTTCCTGCCCCGCGACTTCGACATCTCCGCGTACGTGCTGATCTTCACGCGGGGCGAGGTGTCGGCGGCGATCTGGAACAGCGTGTTCGTCACCGTCGTCGGCACCACGCTCAGCCTGGTCTGCACCGTGCTCGCCGCGTACGGGCTGTCCCGGCCGGGCAGCCTCTGGCACCGGCCGCTGCTGATGTTCTTCCTGATCACCTTCCTGATCGGGCCCGGCCTGGTGCCGACCTACGTGGTGGTGACCAGCCTCGGGCTCAAGGACTCGCACTGGGCGCTGATCCTGCCCGCCGCCGTGAACGCGTTCAACCTGATGGTGGTACGGCAGTTCTTCATGGGCATCCCGTCGGAGCTGCTGGACAGTGCCCGGATCGACGGGGCGGGGGAGTGGATGATCCTGGCCCGGATCGTGCTGCCGCTGTCCAAGGCCGTGGTCGCGGTGGTGGGGCTGTTCTACGCCGTCGGGTACTGGAACATCTACTTCAACGCGGTCCTCTACCTCAACGACGCCGAGGACCGGGTGGTGCAGCAGGTGCTACAGGCGTACATCATCGCCGGTCAGAGCCCTGCGGGTATCGGCTCACCGCCGGCGCTGGGCTTCAGCGCGCCACCCAGCCTCGCGGTCAAGATGGCCGTAGTCGTCGTCGTCCTCATCCCCGTCGTCGCCGTCTACCCGTTCATCCAGCGCCACTTCACCAAGGGCGTCATCACCGGCGCCCTCAAGGGCTGACCCCGCCGCGGCACCCGCCGCCCCGAACGGATCGCCGCGGCTCTCCCTTCGCCGCGGCGATCTCCAACCCCACCCGGCCCCGCCGCGCCGCCGCGAAGATCGCCGTTTCGGGCCAAAAAGTGGAGTCCGCCCACACTTTTCGACCCGAAATGGCGATCATGCCGCGCCCGCGCCGCCGGAGCGATCAGGTGAGGAAGGTGACTATGGCGGCGGCGAATTCGGGGTTGCGGACGACGGTGAGGTGGTCGCCCGCGAGGACTTTCCAGCGGGCGTCGGGCAGGGCGGCGGCCAGCACTTCGGGGCGGGTGGCCAGCCAGTCGTCGGTGCCGGCGAGGACGAGCGCGGGGATCGTGATGCGGTCCAGGGCGATGGGGGCGCGGTGGCCCGCCTGGGCCTGGGCCGCCAGCGCCTGGCGGTCCGCGCCGGACGCGTCGGCGAACAGCCGGAAACCCATGACCCGCTCGTCGGTGATGGTGCTCGGGTCGTCGGTGAGCAGGCCGTCGACCAGTGCCCGGCCGGGCAGGGCGGCCCGGTCGACGCCGCCCTGCTCGACGGCTCCGGCCCCGATGCCGCCGGTGACCAGTCGTCGGACCCGCCGGTCCGCGGCGGCGGTGAGCAGCGCGACGACGCCGCCCATCGAGTAGCCGACCAGGTCCACCCGGTCCAGTCCGAGCTGGTCGAACAGGGTGCCCAGGTCGCGGGCCATCTTGTCCTCGCCGTACCGCGCGGGGTCGTGGGGTTTCTCGGAGGAGCCGTGGCCCCGCGCGTCGATCGCGATGACGTGGCGGCCCGCCCCGACCAGGGCGTCGACGATGCCGGGCGCCTTCCAGTTGGCGGCGGCCGAGGTGCTGAACCCGTGGTGTAGGACCACGGGCGGCAGGTCGCCGCCAGGTTCGCCCCAGGTGTGGTACGCCAGCGTGATGCCGTCGTACGACGGGAAGGTCTGCATGCGGCTCTCCGATCAGGTCAGGGCCCGGAGCCGCCGCACTCGGCGGGCGTGCCACCGGGGCACGCGATGCCAGGGCGCACGGTGCCGGCGGCTACTTGATCAGTCTGCGCAGCGGTGCGGCTCGGCGGCATCGGCGATTTCACCGGTCCCGCCGCACCCGCGCCCCGACCTGCTCCGCAGGGACTGCGGGGCAAGGAAGGGCACCTTCCACAACGCTCTGGCGTTGGGAAGGTGCCCTTCCTTGCACTACACGCGGGGGAGGGTGAGCTCGCGGGCCTCGGCGTAGCGGGCACGGACGGCGGGCACGGCGTCGGCTTCGAAGGTCTCCAGGCCGTCGAGGGTCCACGCGGGGGCGGTGCCGGTGGCGACCCAGGCGGCCTGGCGGGCCGCTCCGTCGGCCACGTACTCGCCTGGCGGGGGGACCACGACGGGGCAGCCGAACACCGACGGGGCGATCCGGCGTACCGCCTCGGCGCGGGCGCCGCCGCCGACCAGGACCACGCGGGACACGGTCGCGCCCTGGCCGCGCAGGGCGTCGAGGCCGTCGGCCAGGGCGCAGAGCATGCCCTCGACGGCGGCCCGGGCCAGGTGCGCGGCGGTGGACGTGCCCAGGGTCAGGCCGTGCAGCGAGCCGGTGGCGTCGGGCTTGTTCGGGGTGCGCTCGCCTTCGAGGTAGGGGACCAGCACCAGGCCGTCGCTGCCCGCCGGGGCGGACAGGGCCAGCCGGGACAGTTCGGCGTGGTCGACGCCGAGCATGGTCGCGGCGGCGTCCAGGACGCGGGCCGCGTTCAGGGTGCAGACCAGCGGCAGGTAGTGCCCGGTCGCGTCGGCGAACCCCGCCACGGTGCCGGTGTCGTCGGCGGCGGGGGTGGTGGCGACGCTGAACACGGTGCCCGAGGTGCCGATGGAGACGACCACGTCACCGGGCCGCGCGCCGACGCCCAGCGCCGCGGCGGCGTTGTCGCCCGCGCCGGGGCCGAGCAGCGCGCCGCCGGGGGTGCGGCCGGGGGAGCCGTCGGGGCCGAGCACGGTCGGCAGCACCAGGGCGTCCCGGCCGAAGGCGAGTTTGAGCAGGTCGCGACGGTACTCGCCGGTGGTCGGGGACCAGTAGCCGGTGCCGGAGGCGTCGCTACGGTCGGTGGCCAGCGCGGACAGGTCGCCGGTCCCGCCCAGCCGCCAGGTCAGCCAGTCGTGCGGCAGGCACACCGCCTCGGTGCGGGCGGCGTTGTCCGGCTCGTGCTGGGCCAGCCAGCGCAGCTTGGTCACGGTGAACGAGGCGACCGGCACGCTGCCGACGGCGTCGGCCCAGGCACGTGGCCCGCCGAGTTCGGCGACCAGGTCGGTGGCGGCCTGCGCGCTGCGGGTGTCGTTCCACAGCAGCGCGTCGCGCACGACGGCACCGGAGGCGTCGAGGCAGACCATGCCGTGCTGCTGCCCGCCGACCGAGATCGCCGCGACGTCGTCCAGCCCGCCCGCCGCGGTGATCGCCGTCTGCAGGGCCTGCCACCAGGCCTCGGGCGGGCAGGACGTGCCGTCGGGGTGGCTCGCCCGGCCCTGGCGGACCAGCGCGCCGGTGTCGGCGTCGCGGACCACCACCTTGCACGATTGGGTGGAGGAGTCGATGCCGGCGACGAGTGTCATGAAGTTCAGTCTCCTGGAGCCTGCCAGGCCGCCGTGAGCAGGCCGTCCACCGGGCCCAGCGTGGCCCGCACGCCGTTGACCAGCACGGTGGCCGGAGGGGTGCCGCCGGCGACGGTGGGGAACGCGATCGCCGTGACCCGGGCCGGCCCGGCGATGGTCACCGAGAGCGTATCCCCGTCCCGCCGTGCCGCGACAGTGCTTACGTAACCGTCGTCACGTATCTCGCACGCCCCGTCGCCGCCCCCGAAGCTCAGCAGGGTGAGCTGCGCCCACGGCCCGTCGGCCAGGTGCTCGGCGGGCGCGGCCACCGGCAGCAGCGCGTCGCGGCGCACCCACAGCGGCTGCTGCGTCAGCGGCGGGGCGACACGCAGCGTGACACCGCCGCCGACCACGTCGCCGCTCCACCAGTCGACCCACTCGCCGGGCGGCAGGTACACGTCGCGCTGCTGGCTGGAACTGATCATGGGAGCGACCAGCAGGTCCGTGCCGAGCCGGTACACGTGCTCGGCCCGCCACGACGCCGCGTCGGCCGGGGAGTCCACGCCCAGCGCCCGCATCATCGGCTCGCCGGTCGCCGCCGAGCGCAGCGCGGCCGAGTACAGGTACGGCAGCAGCCGGTAGCGCAGCCGCAGCGCCTCGATCACGTCCGCCTCGACGGCCGGGAAGCGCCACGGCTCGCGGGTCGTCGTGCCGTGGAAGCGCACCAGCGGCGACAGCGCCCCGAACTGGGCCCAGCGCAGGTAGAGGTCGTCGCTCGGCACGCCGCAGAAGCCGCCGCTGTCGTGCGACCAGTACGGCACCCCGGACAGCCCGTGCGCGAGCCCGCCGTTCATGGACGAGGCCAGCGCCTCGTACGAGCACATCGTGTCCCCGCCCCACTGCGCCGCGTGCCGCTGCCCGCCCAGGTACGACGAGCGGGCCCACACCATCGTGTGCCCGTGCACCTCGCGGGTGACCTCGGCGACGGCGTCGTTGAACAGCAGGGCGTACACGTTGTGCAGCTCGGTGCCGGTCATGCCGTTGAAGGCGACCGCGTCGGCGGGCACGCCCTCGGCGAAGTCGGTCTTGAACACGTCGACGCCCTGCCGGGCCAGCGGCCGCAGCAGGTCCTGGAACCAGGCGGTCGCCTCCGGGTTGGTGAAGTCGACGATGCCGCCCGCCGGGAACGAGCCGTGCCAGGAGTCGGCTACGTACACCGCGCCGTCGGCCCGGCGCAGCAGGAAGCCCCGCTCGGCGGCCTCGGCGAAGCGGTCGGTGCGGTGCGACAGGTACGAGTTCATCCACACGCAGACCCGGAAGCCCTGCTCGTGCAGGGTGGCCAGCATCGCGTCCGGGTCGGGGAACGCCACCGGGTCCCAGCGCAGGTGCGACCAGGTGCCCTCGGCCTGCCAGTAGGTGTCCAGGTGCAGCACGTCGCAGGGGATGCCGTGGGCGCGGATGGTCGCCGCACGGGCCAGCACCGCCTCCTGCGTGTCGCGGCAGAAGCCCGACGAGATCCAGGAGCCGAACGCCCACTTCGGCGGGCAGGCCGGGCGGCCGGTGAGCGCGTCGTAGCGGTCCAGCACGTCGGCCGGGGTGGGCCCGGCGAGCACGTAGTACTCGATCAGGTCGTCGGGCACGAGGAGCTGGGTGACGCTGCCGGTGGACGCGCCGAAGTCGAACTCGACCGGCATGCCCGAGTCGACCACGACACCGTAGCCCCGGCTGGACTGGTAGAACGGCACGTTCTTGTACGCCCGGTCGGACTCGCTGCCGAAGGCGTCGAAGTTCCACATCACCGGCCGCTGGCCGCGCAGGTTCAGCGCGGTGAAGCGCTCGCCGGTGCCGGACAGGACCTCGTCGGCGGGCATGGCGAAGCTCTCGTGGTAGGCCACGATCTGCCCGTCGACGCGCGAGCAGCCCAGCGGCAGGGTGCGCATCCGTCCGGAGATGTCAGTCAGGCCGGGGTCCGCGCCGAGCAGCGGCCGCCCGTCGGCGTCGTGAAAGGACAGCCGCCACGGGTCCAGCGTGACCTCGGCGGTCAGCGGCCCGGCCGTGACGGTGACGGTGTTCTCGCCGGTCACCACGGTCGCCACCGCGCCCGGGTCGGGCTGGGTGAGCGGGAGCAGCCGGGCGCTGCGGCTGCGCGCCCCGGCCTCGGCGGACAGGCGTACCCGCAGGATCCCGTCGCCGGCCGCGCCGACGTGCAGATGCAGCACGGTTCCGGCGTCGGTGAACGCGTCGAAGGTCACGCCGACGGAGTCCTTGCCGGTCAGCTCGGCCCGCACGACGGTCTCCGGGCCGGGTTCGCCGTGGGCGCGGCGGGGCAGTTCCGGCGGGTCGGCGGAGAAGTACTCGTGGGCCACCAGTGGCGGGCGGAACGGCATTATCGGCTCCCAGCGCGGCGTCTACTGCAGGTATGACGTCTTTTAGTTTTCCGTGTAGCCAAACAAACGTCAACGGTTGACGCCCCGTCCTGCTCCCTCTAATTTGGCCGGGGTGCCGACAAACTCGACCTTCTACGGTGCGGACTGGAACCCCGAGCAGTGGCCGGAGCCGGTCTGGGCGCAGGATCTCGCCCTCATGCGCGAGGCCCGCGTCACCGCGGCGACCGTCGGCGTGTTCAGCTGGTCGCGCCTGGAACCGAGCCCCGGGGCGTACGACTTCGGCTGGCTCGACCGCGTCCTCGACGGCCTGCACGCCCACGGGATCGGCGCGGTGCTGGCCACCCCGACCGCCTCCCCGCCGCCCTGGTTCACCCGGGCCCACCCCGACGCGCTGGCGACGCGCCGCGACGGCGTACGCCTGGTCCACGGCTCCCGCGACACGTACTGCGTCAACGCCCCCGCCTACCGCGCCGCGAGCCTGCGCATCGCGACCGCGCTCGCCGTGCGCTACGCCCGCCACCCCGCACTACGCCTGTGGCACGTACACAACGAGTACGGCACCTGGTGCTTCTGCGACCACTGCGCGCGCGCCTTCCGCACCTGGCTACGCGAGCGCCACGGCGCCGTCGACGCCCTCAACGACGCCTGGACCGCCGACTTCTGGAGCCAGCGCCACGGCGACTGGTCCGAGATCCTCCCGCCCCGCGCCACCCAGTACCTCGGCAACCCCGCGCACGAGCTGGACTACCGGCGCTTCCTGTCCGACAGCATGCTGGCGGCGTACACCGAGCAGCGCGACGCGATCAAGGCGGTCGCCCCGGCCGCGCAGGTCACCACGAACTTCGTGCTCGGCGGATGGGTGCCCGTCGACCACGCCAGTTGGTCCCGCGAGGTCGACCTCGTCGCCATCGACCACTACCCGTCCACACTGGACGGCGTACCCGCGCAGAGCGCCTTCGCCGCCGACGCCGCGCGGGGCTGGTCGGCCGCCGCCGGGCACGGCGGACGCTGGCTCCTGATGGAGCACGCCCCCGGCCACGTCACCGAGCAGGGTGTCCAGCGCCGCAAACCACCCGGCATGCTCGCCCGTACCGCGCTGGCGCACGTCGCCCGTGGCTCGGCGGGGGCGATGTACTTCCAGTGGCGCGCGAGCCGCGGTGGCGCTGAACAGTGGCACACCGCCCTGGTCGCCCACCCCGGCCCGGCCACCCGCCTCTTCGCCGAAGCCGTCGCCCTCGGCAACCGCCTCGCGGCAACTGAAGGAAGGGCACCTTCCGATCGCTCGGCCGATCGGAAGGTGCCCTTCCCCACGGGCGAGCCCGCCGGAGCCGCGACGGCGTGCGGCGAGGTGGCGGTGTGGTTCGACGAGACGTGCGGTTGGGCGGTCGGGGCGTCGCACCTGCCCGCGCCCGTGGACTACCAGGGGATCGTCGAAGACTGGCACCGGGCGCTGTGGCGGCTGGGGTATCAGGTCGACGTGGTGCCGCCCTCGGCCGCGCTGGACGGATACCGCGTGCTGGTCGTGCCTGCGGCCTACCTGCTCACCGACGAATCGGCGCGCAGGCTGGAGCGGTACGTGCGCGAGGGCGGGCACCTGGTGGTGACGTACCTGTCCGGGATCGTCGACGAGCACCTGCGGGTGCGGCTCGGCGGATACCCGGGCGCGCTGCGCGAACTGCTCGGCGTGCACGTCGAGGAGTTCGACCCGCTGCCGACCGGAACGGCCGTCACCCTGGACAACGGCGACCGTGCCACCGCCTGGACCGAGCACCTGACCGCGCCCGGCGCGGCGGTGCAAGTCTCCTATCCCGATGGACGACCGGCGATCACCCGGCGCGAGCACGGCACCGGCACCGCGCACTACGTCTCCTGCGGCCTGGCCGAGACCGCGACGGCACACCTGCTCGACGGGGTCTGTGCCGCCGCCGGAGCCGCCCCGGTCCTGCCCGGCCTGCCCGACGGCGTGGAGGCGGTCCGCGCCACGGACGGAGTCTGGCTGTTCAACCACACCGGCGAATCTCACGACATCGCCGGTCATGCGCTCCAGCCAGGCGCAGCGATGGAGCTACCTGCTTTTAGCAGCCTTTTCACGGAAATCGCTGCTACGAGGTCCCGATAGCCCGGTCGTAGTCGGATCAGCCGGTCCGCTCGATCTCGCCGGGGCGCCAGGTCTGGTCGTACCAGGGCTGGAGCGGGGTGTAGAGGCGCAGGAAGGTGAACCAGTGCTTGCCGGGCACGGTCTGGATCCAGTTCGCCTCCCGGCCGGGCGGCGGCGTAGGGCCGAACCAGACCTCGGTGCTGCCGTCGGCTTCGGCCACGACCGTGCCGGACAGGCTGCTCAGGCTCGGGTACGGGGTGTCGGTGGCCAGCAGCGAGCGGGTCTGGCAGTCGTACACGCACACCGACCAGAACGTCTTCGCCGGGACGTGCCGGGGCAGGCGCAGCCGGTAGGAGTGCCCGCCGTCGAGCCACCGGCCGTCGGCGTCCTCGGCGGTGTAGGCGTACGCCGAGCCGGTGCCCACCGGGGACTGCGCCATCGCGGGCGTGACGACCGTGGCGAGGTAGTGGAATGCCGCGCGGGCGTCGAGCAGGCGTGCGCCCTCGCGGAGGAACTCGTGGCTGCCGCCGATGAACAGCCGCTTCCACGAGGAGTCGGGGTAGTAGTACGCCTCGGGGTCGCGGGGCCGGAACGCCAGCGCACGGGCGATGCCGGCGGCCAGCGGGGCGGCCTTGGCGAGGATCGCGCGCAGACGCTGGTCGGGGCCGAACACGTCGCCCTTGACCAGGCCGATCCCGGCCAGGATGCCGCGGCGTTCGGGATCCAGGGAGTCCAGCGGCTCCTCCTGGATCACCACGTCGACCTCGTCGTAGAAGGTCGCGTCGTTGGCGTGCACGGTGTTGTGCGGCCGGTCGGCGAGGTTGACGAACTCGTTCGGCGGCGGGTACGCGGCCTGGGACAGCGGGTAGACCCGGATCCTCCGGATCGCCTCGACACCGTCGAGGGCGCGGAACATGGCCCAGTTGGTGAAGGTCGGGCAGCGGAAGACGTAGTAGCCGTCGGGCACCTCGTCCTCGTGGTCCGGCGGCAGGAACAGGTACTTGCCGCCCGCGCCCTGGTCGGGGCCGCTCAGGCCGAGGTCGGTGACGTAGCGGAACCAGAAGTCGTCGACGACGCACAGCGCGTTCGGCGGCACCTCGACCACGGTCGGCCCGTCGGTGTCGAGGTCGAGGAAGGTGTGGCCGTACGTGGTGTCGGTGTTGGGGGTCAGGTAGAGGCTGGTGGAGTTGAAGCGCGGGTCGGTGATGCCGATCTGGCGGGCCGAGGTGACGCCGACGTTGCGCAGTCCGGCCCGGATCGCGGCGAGCGACGCGGCGGGCATGGCGACCAGGAACGCCTCGACCGCGCGGATCAGGTCCAGGGCGTCGTAGAGCCCGTCGGTGCTGTCGTCGGCGGGCAGGCCGTCGGGGAAGGCGAACTGGCCGAGCGGGGTGTCCAGCGTCTCCGGCATGCCGATGGCGGCCAGGATCTCCTTCGGAATGGACATGCGCGCACCTCTCGCGCGGCCGTCTGCCGCGCCTTATCGCACGGTACGCAGAGAGTTTGCGAGATGTCCCGGTTATGCCCAGGATGCGCGGGGACCGCAGCGGGTGGAACGCGACCGGGCCGGGTGCTCAGTCCGCGTTGACCGGGAGCGGGCGGCGGGCGGGGTGGGGCAGGGTCACCGGCGGGTGGCCGTTGCCGTGTCCCTGCTCGGCCGGGCCGTAGCCATGCGGGCCACCCGCGGCGAAGCCGTTGCCGGTGCTGGGCATCGACTGCTCAGGAGCTGCGGGCGCGGGCACGTGGCCGTTGGCCGAGCCGTGCCCGCCAACCTGCCCGTTGCTCGGGGCGTACCCGTTGCCGGGGGTCTGCCCGGTGCCGGTGGCGTGCCCGTTCGTGCCGCCGCCGGCAGTGTGGCCGTTGGCCGGGGCGGGACCTTTGGGCGAGGTGGTCGTCGTGGACAGCGGCACCATGACCGGCACGTACGCGCCACCGGCCGGTTCCGGTTCGGGGGTCTGGCCGGGCAGGGGGACCGTCGCGGTGCGCGGCGCGGGATCACTCGCGCCGGGGACCTGGAACACGCCGCGGGCCGGATGCTCGGGCAGACCGGGCACGGAGGCGGAGCTGAACCGCACCGGTAGTGGCACCGGTTCGGCGACGAGGTCGTGTTGTGGTTCGGCATAGCGGGTGAGCGCGATCACCGCCCCCAGGGTGATGACGAAGCCGAGCGCGGCGACCCAGGACATGCCGGGGCGGATCTTGTCACCCAGCAGCAGCATGCCGATCACGGCGGCGGGCACCGCGCCCGCGGCGTCCATGGCGGCGACGGCGGCGTTGGTGGAGCCGCGCTGCATGGCCAGGCCGAGCAGCAGCTGGCCGGTGAGCGAGTGCGCGATGACCAGGTAGAGCAGCGGGTTCAGGCCGAACTCGACGATGGTCTGCGCCGAGGCCAGCGGCCGGGCCGCGATGGCGGCCGAGGCGAAGCAGAGCCCGGCCAGCGAGCCGAGCACCACCGAGCCGAGCACGCCCTTGACCTTGCCCGCGAACGCGCTCACCCCGGCGATCGCGACCAGCGCGAAAACCAGCGAGATCACGCCCTTGGCGTCCAGCGGCTCGGCGTGGCCGGGCTCGGCCGACACGGCCAGCATGCCGATGCCCGCCATGACCGCCAGCAGGAGCAGGACCTCGGCCAGCGGCAGCTTCCACTTGAGCACCGCGACCCCGGCGAAGGCGGTGACGCACAGGCCCGCGGTGACCGCCGACTGGACGAGGAACAGCGGCAGATCGCGCCGCGCACCGAGGGCGAGGAAGAAGCCGAGGATCTGACAGCCGAGGCCGAGCAGGTACGTCGAGTTGCCGAAAAGGCGCAGCAGCAGGCCCGGATCAAGGGTGTCCGTCGTCGCTGTGCGTGTCGCCGCGATGGACTGCAGCAGGTTGGCGATGCCGTATGCGGCGATCATCGCCACCAGGAACCACCAGCCAGAGGACACCACCCTGGCAGCTTAGACCCTTAGGGGTCGGCAGCGCCCTACCCGCCCGGCGACTTCACCGAGTGAATGAGAGTGACTACAGTGCGCGAAGCCCGGCGGGGCTCAGCCGTTCCAGCACGTCGTCGTGCAACTGACCGTTGGTGGCCACCGCGGAGCCGCCGCCCGCGCCGTTGCGCCCCGACAGGTCGGTGAAGCTGCCGCCCGCCTCGGTGACGATCGGCACCAGCGCCGCCATGTCCCAGAGCATCAGCTCCGGCTCGATCATGATGTCGACCGCGCCCTCGGCGAGCAGCATGTAGCCGTAGAAGTCGCCGTACGCCCGGCTGCGCCAGGTCTTGCGCATCAGGTCGAGCACCGAGGCCAGGCGGCCGGTCTGCTCCCAGCCGTCCAGGGAGGAGTAGCAGAAGCTCGCGTCGGCCATGCGGCGTACGCCGGAGACCCGGATCGGCTGGGCGGCGGCCTGGTGGCGGCCCGCGAAGGCACCCAGCCCGCGCGCGGCCCACCAGCGGCGGCCCAGCGCCGGGGCGGAGACCATGCCGACGACCGGCTCGTCGCCCTCCATCAGCGCGATCAGCGTGCCCCAGATCGGCACGCCGCGGATGAAGTTCTTGGTGCCGTCGATCGGGTCGATGACCCACTGCCGGTTGCCGGTGCCACCGGCGACCCCGAACTCCTCGCCGAGCACGCCGTCGCGCGAGCGGGTGCGCGCCAGCGTCGAGCGCAGCGCCTTCTCCACCGCGGTGTCCGCGTCCGAGACGGGCGTCAGGTCGGGCTTGCTCTCCACGTACAGGTCGAGCGCCTTGAACCGGGACATGGAGATGGAGTCGGCGGTGTCCGCCAGCACGTGGGCAAGCCCAAGGTCGTCCGAGTAGCGGGCCATGGCGAGAACTTATCGGATCTCCGCACCGCCGAGGTATCGGGTTGGCGGACCCGCCGTAAATGAGAACGCGTGGATCACGGCGGGGCGGGTAATTTCACGGGCATGAGCGGGTGTGCACGCCCGTGGCACGGCAAGGAGGAGTCATGGGTGCTGACCCGGAAAAGGTGCTCCGGACGTTCCTCGACGAACACGGGCGGCTGACCTCGATGCCCGCGAAGGCGGGCAAGCGGCGGGTGCTGCTGGAGCACATCGTGGCGGCCTTCGAGCCGGGGGTGAAGATGCCCGAGCGCGAGGTCGACGCGGTGCTGCGGGCGTTCTACGAGACCGACTGGGTGTCGCTGCGGCGCTACCTGATCGACACGGGCCTGATGGCGCGCGCCGACGGGCTGTACTGGCGCACCGGCGGCTACGTCGAGGTCTGACCGGGCTCGGTGTCGCCCGCGCGGGACGACAGCAGGCGGCGGTACGACGCCAGCCGCCGGGCGTCGGCCTTGCCCTGCGCGACCCAGGCGTCCAGCGCGCACTCGCCGCCGGTGTGCTCGCAGTTGGGCGGGCAGTCCACGGTGCCCTCGACCAGGTCGGGGAAGCCGTGCAGCAGGTCGTCGGAGGAGACCAGGGCCAGGCCGAAGCTGCGTAC
Source organism: Catellatospora methionotrophica (assembly GCF_011297335.1). Taxonomy (GTDB): domain Bacteria; phylum Actinomycetota; class Actinomycetes; order Mycobacteriales; family Micromonosporaceae; genus Catellatospora; species Catellatospora methionotrophica. Next base: position 16,697 of record NZ_JAAOTJ010000009.1, read on the forward strand.
GCCCGGGGTGTCGATGATCCACGACTCGCGCTTGTCCGGCAGCCGCAGCGCGACCGCGCTGGTCGAGGTGTGCCGCCCCTTGCCGATGGCGCTGACCACGCCGACCGCCCGGCGCGCGTCCGGGATGAGCCGGTTGACCAGTGTCGACTTGCCGACGCCGGAGTGCCCGACGAGCACCGAGCGGCGCCCGGACAGCCGCTCGCGCAGCTCGTCGAGGTCGCCGTCGGGGCGGGTCAGCACGTAGTCGAGGTCGAGCTCGGCGTAGTAGCTGATCACCTGCTCCGGACCGGCCAGGTCGGCCTTGGTCAGGCACAGCAGCGGCTCGATGTCGGCGGCGTACGCGGCGACCAGGCACCGGTCGATGAACCCCTCGCGCGGCGGCGGATCGGCCAGCGCGCTCACGATCACGAGCTGGTCGGCGTTGGCGACCACGACCCGCTCGATGCGGCCCTCGGCGGTGGTGTCGTCGTCGTCGGCGGTGCGCCGCAGCACCGAGCGCCGCTCCTCGATCCGCACGATCCGGGCCAGGCTGCCGACATCGCCGGTGACGTCGCCGACCAGACCGACCTCGTCGCCCACCACGACCGACTTGCGGCCCAGTTCGCGGGCCCGCATGCAGGTGACCTCGAAGACCTTCCTGCCCTCGTGCACCACGCAGGTGTAGCGGCCCCGGTCGACGGCGACCACGAAGCCGGTCACGGCGTCGTCGTGCTTGGGCCGGGTCCGCGTACGGGGACGCGAACGTGACGACTTGGTGGCCCGCACCTTCACATCGTCCTCGTCGTACTCCCGTTTCTTCTTCACTGCAGGCCTCTCATCGTCCGGCGACCACCGCGCTCCATAGTGCCGGGAATTCGGGCAGCGTCTTGGAGGTACACGCCACGTCGGTCAGCCGCACCCCGGGCACGCGCAGGCCGATGACCGCGGCGGCGTGCGCCATCCGGTGGTCGTCGTAGGTCTCGAAGGTCGCACCGGTCAGCGGGCCGGGCGTGATGGACAGCCCGTCCGCGGTCTCGGTGACCCGCGCGCCGAGCGCGGTCAGCTCGCGGGCCAGGGCGGCCAGGCGGTCGGTCTCGTGGGTGCGGATGTGCCCGACGCCACGCAGCGTCGACGGGCCGTCGGCCAGCACGGCCAGTGCCGCGACGACCGGGGTCAGCTCGCCCACGTCGGACAGGTCGGCGTCGATGCCGTGGATCTCGCCGGTGCCGGTGACGGTCAGGCCGTGCTCGGACAGGGTGACCGTGCCGCCCAGCGCGCCGAGCAGCTGGCGGACCTTGTCCACCGGCTGCACGCTGCTGCGCGGCCAGCCGGCCAGGGTGACGCTGCCGCCGGTGACCAGTGCCGCCCCGAAGAACGGGGCCGCGCCGGACAGGTCCGGCTCGATCTGCCAGGCCCGCCCGGACAGGCGGCCGGGGGCCACGTGCCAGACGTCGCGGGCCGAGTCGTCCACGGCCGCGCCCGCGGCGCGCAGCATCTGCACGGTCATCCGCAGGTGCGGGGCGCTGGGCACCGGGTTGTCGCCGGTGTGGCGCACGGTGACGCCCTCGTCGAAGTCGGCCCCGGACAGCAGCAGGCCGGAGATGAGCTGGCTGGACAGCGAGGCGTCGACGGCGACCTCGCCGCCGCGCAGCCCGCCCTTGCCGTGCACGGTCAGCGGCATGCCGTCGATGCTCGACGCGTCGATCGTCGCACCCAGCTCGCGCAGGGCCTTGAGCAGCGGCCCGAGCGGGCGCTGCCGGGCGCGGGGGTCGCCGTCGAAGGTGATCGGGCCGTCGGCCAGCGTGGCCAGCGGCGGCAGGAAGCGCATCACGGTGCCCGCCAGGCCGACGTCGACGTGCGCGGGCCCGACCGGCGGACGCGGCCGGATCTCCCAGCGCTCGTCGTCGGAGGTGGACACGTGCGCGCCGAGCGCGCGCAGCCCGGCGGCCATCAGTTCGGTGTCGCGGGCGCGCAGCGGGGCCAGCAGCGTCGACGGCCCCATGCCGAGCGCGGACAGCACCAGCGCCCGGGCGGTGATGGACTTCGAACCGGGCAGGCGTACGACAGCGTCGGTCGCATCGACCGCGGTCGGCGCGGTCCACGGCACGAGTGCTCTGCTCACACCTGCTCCTCGCTGCGCTGGTCGGCGGCGGATCGGCCGCGCGTGGTCTGCTCACTGCGTTCGGTTACGCCTCACAGTCTGCCTGATGACCGCCGACGGGGGACCCTCGGTATTGCGCCGTCCTGCGCGGGCCGCCGGGGACGGGCCGCCGGCGCGAACCGGCGTATGGTGGGCGCCATGTGTGGGCGGTACGCGACGACACGTACGGCGGCGGATCTGACTCAGCTGTTCGCGGCCGAGGACGAGACCGCGGAATCGCTTGCCCCGGACTACAACCTCGCGCCCACCGACCCGGCCCCGATCGTGCGCGTCTGCGCGACGCGGGAGGCCCGGGTGCTGAGCCTGGCGCGGTGGGGTCTGGTGCCGCCGTGGGCCGACGATCCGCGCACCGGGCTCAAGCTGATCAACGCGCGAGCCGAGACGCTGGCCACCTCCCGTGTGTTCGCGCCGTCGTTCGCGAAGAAGCGCTGCATCGTGCCCGCGGACGGCTGGTACGAGTGGGTGCGCACCGAGAGCGGCAAGCAGGCGTACTACATGACCGACCCGGCCGCGGGGCGGGGGCTCGCTTTCGCGGGCCTGTGGACGGCGTCGAAGTTCGGCCTGAGCTGCACCATCATCACCACGGCGGCGCAGGGTGAGCTGGCCCGGGTGCACGACCGCATGCCGCTGCTGCTGGAGCCCGAGCTGTGGGAGGCGTGGCTGACCGGCCCGGCCGATCCGGAACTGCTCGCGCCGCCGGGACCGGGATACCTGTCCGGTCTGGAGATCCGTCCGGTGGGCGCGGCGGTCGGCAACGTACGCAACGATGGTCCTGAATTGACCAGGCGGCTCGCGGAGCCGGACACACAGGTCAGTCTGTTCTGATTTTGCACTGGATCGTGTTAGTTTGCGCCACGAATTTGCGGGTAAACCCTTGCCTCGTTCTTCTACCGTGCGGTAAGACACAGCGTCGGTGGTAAGCGGCAGTGCCGCGCGTCACCGTCTGTCTGAGCCGGATCCTCCCGCCGGGGGCGGGGGGACCGACCCACGGGGGAGGTGGGTGGATGACCCGCGCGCGTATTCCACGCCCGCACGAAGTCGCCGCTGCTCGCAGGGACCCGCGCTTGGTGCGGGCCGTGCGGGAGCGGCATGACAACGCCTGGCGCACCAGAGGTGCCTGCCAGGCCGTCGACCCGGAGACGTTCTTTCCGGCACCGCTGGAGCCGGCCGACACGGCCGTCCAGCTGTGCGGAAGGTGTCCGGTGTCGGGGGCCTGCCTGGCCTGGGCGCTCAGCGTCGGCGACTGCCACGGAGTCTGGGGCGGCACGACCGCACGCGAGCGGCGGGCCATGCTCGTCGCCTGGCGCACCGAGGAGCAGCAGGAGGAGATGCCGTACACGACGTACGGGCCGCAGCCGGACCTGGTGGTCTCGGCCGGACAGCTCGCCCCGCCACAGCGGGCGGCCGGGGTGACGCGGCAACTGCCGCGCATCCCCACCCAGTCCCGCGCCGAACTCGCCCTGTGCACGCTGGGCGAGGCGGAACGCGACACCGCGCTGCAAACCCTGCCCCTGCTGACCAGGGAGCACGCGCACGCCGCATGATCGCGGTATGCGAAGTGGCACGGAAACGGTCGAGACCGGGCGCGGCCCGGCACGGGTAGCCGTCACCATGCCCGGCGACGCGGCCGGGCGCACCGGTGACGAAGCGCGACAGCAGGCCGGGGCGGGCACGCCAGCCGCCCCGGCCGCGCTGCTGGTGCTCGGGCACGGAGCCGGCGGCAGCGTGGACGCGCCCGACCTGGTCGCGGTGCACGACGCCGCGGTCGCCGCAGGCGTGGCGGTGGCCCTGGTCACCCAGCCCTACCGGGTCGCGGGCCGACGTGCGCCCGCACCCGCCGGGCACCTCGACGAGGCCTGGTGCACGGTCGCCGACCTGCTCACCGAGCGCTTTCCGGGGGTGCCGCTGATCGTCGGCGGCCGCTCCAGCGGGGCGCGGGTCGCATGCCGCACCGCCGCAACGGTCGGCGCGGCCGGCATCGTGGCACTGGCGTTCCCCCTGCACCCGCCGGGCAAGCCGGACCGCAGCCGGGCTCCGGAGCTGGACACCGGTCTGCCGACGCTCGTCGTCAACGGCTCCGCCGATCCGTTCGGCGTGCCCGGTGCCGCACCGGGGGTCGAGATCGTTGTCCTTCCCGGGGAGCGGCACGACCTGCGCAAAGCGCCGGACACCGTCGGCCGGGCCGTGGCCGGATGGCTGCGCGCCCATGGCTGGGCCCGGTAGCGGCGAGCGGACGTGACGGTCGCCACTGCCCCGAGTGTCCCGCGGAATGCGACAGCCGTCGCGTGGCGTTACAGACCGCGGGTGGCCGGAAGCGTCCGGCCCCGGCGAGAGGTGGGTCGATGGTGCGGACGGGAACGCGCTGCCTGACGCGGTCGGGCGACGATCCGGTGCTGAAGACCGTGGAGCGGCTGCTGTCCGCTCCCGCGTGGCCGGCGGCGCTGGACGACGACGCGGCATCAGGCATTACCGCGGTGCCCGCCCCGCGGGTGCACCTGGCATCGGTAGAGTCAGCCTCAGCGCTGCGGTCCGCTGTCAAGGAGCCGCGGCAAGAGCGTACTCCGAGGGTGGTCTCGCGGTTGACCAGCACCGACAGCGTCGAAGAGCGTCGTTCCCGCTTCGAGCGGGACGCGATGCCCTTCCTCGACCAGCTCTACGCGGCCGCCCTGCGGATGACGCGTAACCCGGCCGACGCCGAGGACCTCCTCCAGGAGACCTTCCTGAAGGCATACGCCGCCTTCCACCAGTTCGAGGACGGCACGAACCTCAAGGCGTGGCTCTACCGCATCCTCACGAACACCTTCATCAACTCGTACCGCAAGAGGCAGCGGCAGCCCATCCAGGCGCCCACGGACGAGATCACCGACTGGCAGCTGGCGGAGGCGGAGTCGCACACCTCCCAGGGGCTGCGCTCGGCCGAGACCGAGGCGCTGGACCGGCTGCCCGACAGCGACGTCAAGGACGCGCTGCAGACGTTGCCGGAGGAGTTCCGCCTGGCGGTGTACCTCGCCGACGTGGAAGGCTTCTCCTATAAAGAGATCGCGGACATCATGAACACGCCGATCGGCACCGTGATGTCCAGGCTGCACCGCGGCCGGCGCAACCTGCGCAAGCTCCTGGAGGGCTATGCCGCGGAGCGCGGGTTCTCGGGCACGACCAGCGCTCGGGAGGCGTCATGACGACGGAACACGAGGACGGCGACTGCCGCGAGGTGCTCACCGAGGTATACCTCTACCTCGACCTCGAATGCTCTGACGACCGCCGCTCACTGATCAAGCAGCATCTCGACGAGTGCTCGCCGTGCCTGCGCGAGTTCGGCATCGAGCAGGAGGTCAAGGCGCTGGTGAACCGGTGCTGCGGGCAGGAGCAGGCGCCCGCGGAACTGCGGGACCGGCTCCGGGCCAAGCTCTCCGAACTCGTGGTCGAGGTCGAGGCCACCCGCGAGATGGGCTGACGAACGATCGGGGCTCCGCCGGACGGCGGAGCCTTCGTCGTGCTCAGCGCAGGCGGAAGACGTCCCCGCGCGGGGTGAACGGCAGCCGGGCCCGCTCGGGCATCAGGTACGCGTGCTCGCGGCGCACCCGCAGCACGTCGCAGTCGCCGTCGGTGATGATCAGGATCGGCCCGTCGGCGGGGAAGTCCTCGGCCCGTTCCAGCAGCCGGATACCGGGCTGCAGTTCGGTGCCGCCCCGGCCGCGCACCTTCACCCGCCCCGCGATGTCCTCGACCGGCAGGTAGCCCGCGTCGTAGGCGGCCGCGTCGCAGAACACCACCCGCGCCGCGGGCACGTCACGGGCCAGCGCGTACGACGCGATCGCGCCCAGCGCCCGGCCCATCAGCTCGGTGCTCATCGAACCCGAGGTGTCCAGCACGACCCCGAACGTGCGCTGCCGCTCGACCAGCTCGGGCCGCACCCTGCCCGGCCGCGGGATGTCCGGGGCCGACGCCTGGCGGCGGGAGGCGCGGGCGTACGAGCGGGTCGGCTCCAGCGGTGCGAAGTAGCGGTCGAACCATTGCGCCAGCTGCACGTCCCAGGGCGGCGGCGGGTGCTCCAGCACCCGGATCTCGGCGACCAGCCCGGCGGGCAGCAGGCCACGGCCGTGCTGCTCGTGATGGGCCAGCCCGCCGATCAGCGCCCGGCGGCAGAAGTCGTCGACGTCGCCCGCCCGCCGCGCCTCGCCCGCGCCGGGGATCGGCCGGTCGATCATGTCGCCCAGCCCGCGCCCGCGCAGCGTGGCCAGCTTGCGGTAACGGCGCAGGTTGGCGGTGATGAGGTCGTACACCTCCTCGGCGGAGTGGTCCTTGAGCGCCGGGTCGTAGAGCACGTCGTCGGGCATCTCCCCGACGCCCATCTGCACCAGCCAGCCGTTGATCACGTAGTCGGCGGCGACGTTCCACAGGTACGGGTCGCGCGGGCCGACCCGCTGCCCGTGGCGCAGCGCGGCGTGCAGCATCTCGTGCGCGAGCACGAACCGGCGCTCCGGCCCGGACATGCGGTGCAGCGGGTTCACGTAGATCTCGCCCGCAGCCGCGTCGACGGCCGCGACGGAGATCTGCCAGGTGCGCGCCAGCTCGGCGTCGGCGACGATCGTGAAACCCGCCGCCAGCGCACCGAGCAGCGGGTACGACGACACGAACCAGCGCCGTGCCTGCTCCCACGGGTGGTCGGGACCCAGCTCGCGGTCCCCGCGCGGCCGCTGCTGCCCGGCCTCCTCGACCGCCTCGGTCGCGGCGGCGGCCAGCCCGACGGCGAACAGCTCCGGCCAGGTCGGCGGCGGGGTCGCCGCGGCGGCCTGCCGTGCCCAGCGCCCGGTCTCCGGCTCCGGAGCGAACTCCAGATGCTGGTCGGGGGACGCGCCCCCGCAGCCCAGCGCGGCGTACTCGGCGGGCACGCCGGTGTCGCGCCACAGCGCGGCCAGCCGGTCCTCGTCGGTGCCGGGCAGCTCGGCGGGCACGGCGAACGGCGGCGTGCCGATACGCAACTGCTGCTGGAACCGGGTCACCGCCAGGCAGGCCGCCGCCTGTGCGGCATGGTCGGCGGTCCGGCCCGGCTCCAGGTGCCCGAAGCCGAGGTGCAGCGCGCAGTGCGCGAGCACCCACATCCACTCGGCCGGCTCGGCGGGGGCGTTGCGGTTGACCGTGATGAGGCCGTCGGAACGCACCCGCGCCCAGCCCCGGGCCCGGCCCAGCTCGGCGTCCTCGGCCCAGGTGCTGCGCAGCACCCGGCCGTGGTGCGACGAGTCGTCCATGGTCCGGAACATGCGCCGCGAGAAGACGGTGTGCGCGGCGGCCTGGAAGGCCTCCCGCCGAGGGTCCTTGCGCTGCGTGCCGCCGCGTCGGCTCACGTGCGGGCCGCGACCAGCCGGGGCAGGTCGCGGGTCACCTCCACCAGGAACCAGGCGGGCAGCACCGGGCGGCCCTCGGCGTCGGCGGCGACGACGAGCTGCGCGCACTCCAGCGAGATCTCGGCCAGCTCGACCAGCAGGCCCTTGGCGCGCATGGCGAAGTCGCGTACGGCCCGGCTCGCGTGCTCGCGGCTGTCCGGCAGGTCGTGGACCAGCCGGGCCCGGAACGCCTCGGCGAAGAAGAACAGCAGGTCACGGTCAGTGGCGGCGCGCGGCCAGGAGGCGTCGCCGCGCACGATCGCGTCCAGGCCGTAGCGGTGGCGGACCGTCTTGACGTACGCGCAGAAGCCCGACGCGTGCGCCGGGGTGAGCGTGCCGCCCGCCAGCAGGCGCAGCGTGTCCTCGACGATGTCGTCGCCGTAGGAGTGCAGCGCGTCGGACAGCATGTGCCAGGCGCGCGGGGTGGAGAACGGCTCCTCGGTCTTCGGCGGCTGCACCCACAGGTGGTCGGGGCGCTGGGTGAGGTAGTCGAGCACCCACGGGTGGATGCCCGCGCCCGCCGCCCAGTCCAGCCAGTCCACCGCCGAGGCCCGCAGGTGCAGGTGCAGCAGGCGGTTGACCAGGGCGGACGCCATCGGGCGGGCGAGCGCGTTGTCGGTGGCCCGGTTGCCCGCGCCGATCACGATCGAGCCCGCGGGCAGCTCGTACTCGCCGATGCGGCGGTCGAGGATGAGCGAGTAGAACGCCTTCTGCACGTCGGGGCTGGAGGCGTTGAGCTCGTCGAGGAAGAGGCAGTACGGCTCGGCGCGGGCGATGGACTCCGGCGGCGCGAAGCGGCTGCGGCCGTCGCGCAGCTCCGGGACGCCGATCAGGTCCTCGGCGGCGAGCTGGGTGCCGACCAGGGTGACACAGGGCAGGCCCAGCGAGTCGGCGAAGGCGCGGACCAGGGAGCTCTTGCCGATGCCCGGCGCGCCCCAGACGAAGACAGGCCGGACCACCGCGACGTGCAGCAGCAGGTCGGGCAGTTGGGCCGGGGTGAGCGTCAGCGCGGAGTGCACGGCGGGAAATGATCCGCCCCGCCGTGCACTCCGGCAACGTGATTAGGCGTTGGGTCGCTTGCCGTGGTTGGCCTTCGAGCCCTTACGAGCCTTCTTCTTACGGGCCTTCTTACCCATGGTGAACACCCCTTCCGTCTTCGGCGGTTCGCAGCCTCAGATCCTATGCGCAGGTTGATCGGCGCTGTCCAGGCGCTCCGTGATTGGATACGGAACGTCCTGCTTGCGATCCAAGGAAGGGGCCCGGCGATGGCCGAGGAGATCAAGGCCGAGATGGTGGCCAACGTGTGGAAGGTCGTCGCGGCGGCGGGGGACGAGGTGTCCGAGGGCGACACCCTGGTCATCCTCGAATCGATGAAGATGGAGATCCCGGTCATCACCGAATCCGACGGCGTGGTCTCCAAGATCGCTGTCAACGAGGGCGACGTCGTCCAGGAGGGCGACCTGATCGCCGTCATCGAGTAGTAGCCTCACCGGGCATGACCGAGATCCACGTCCGCCCGGCCACCCCCGCCGACCACGACGCGGTCGGCGCGCTGTCCGTCGCCGCCTACCGTGGCGACGGGCAGACCCGTGAGGACCACCCGTACGAGCCGACCCTGCGCGACGCCGCCGCCCGCGCGGCGCAGGCCGAGCTGCTGGTCGCCGTTGACGAGGCCACCGGGGCGGTGCTCGGCTCGGTCACCTTCGCGCTGCCCGGCAGCCCGCTGGCCGAGCTGGCCACCGAGGGCGAGGCGGAGTTCCGCATGCTCGCCGTGTCGCCGCTGGCCCAGGGCCGGGGCGTCGGCGAGGCGCTGGCGCGGGCCTGCCTGAACCGGGCGCGCGAGCTGGGCTGCCGCAGCGTCGTGATCTGCGTACGCGACTTCGCGGCCGACGCGCGCCGCCTGTACGCCCGGATGGGTTTCGTGCCCGCGCCCGAGCTGGACTGGACGCCGCAGCCCGATGTCGTCCTGCTGGGCCTGCGCTACCCGCTCGGTTAGCGGAGCAGGTCGAAGGCGACCTCCATGGCCGCCTCGCGCAGGTCCTCGTCGCTGATGTCGGTGTCGCGCAGCAGGAACCAGCTGGTGTTGATGGCGAGCACGGCCATGCCCGCGCGCAGTTTCGCGGTCGGCGTCGACTCGGGCTCGACCAGCAGGCCGATCAGGTCCATCATCGCCTGGCGCATCTTGGCCCCGGCCGGAGCGTTCTTGAAGGCTGGCTGGTTCTGGTGGAAGAACTGCATGACCTTGGAGTACCGGCCGGTGTACAGCTCCTGGGCGTAGCGCTGCAGCAGCTCGCGCCGGAACTCCGTCGAGCGGTGGTCCGGCTGGCTGCGGGCCCACTCCACGATCCGGCTGAGCTTGACGAGTTGGTCGGCGCTGAAGCTGTCGACGATCTCCTCTTTGCTCTTGAAGTGGTAGTAGAGCGCGGCCTTGGTCACGCCGAGGCTCTCCGCGATCTCGCGCAGCGAGGTGGCGTCGTATCCCTGCTCGGTGAACAGGTCCAGGGCGACGGTCTGGATGCGGGCACGGGTGTCGGGCCGGGCCTCGGCACTGCTGGTCGCGGGCTCGTTCATCACTGCTCCGTGTTACGTAGACCACACCGTCATCCGGACGCACGAACTAACTTGACGGCCGGCAAGTAGGGAACTTACCGTACGGCTAGTAAATATTCTAGCCGGGCGGCAGGTAAGCGTACCGGTGAACGAGTGGAGCCCCCGTGACCACAGTCCAGGACCGGACGTCCTCCCCTGAAATCCCCAAGCCGAATCTCCGGGTAGTGCTGCCCGGCCTGATGCTGGCCATCCTGCTGGCGATGCTCGACAACATGATCATCGGCACCGCGATGCCCCGCATCGTCGGCGAGCTGGGCGGCCTCGACAAGCTCTCGTGGGTGGTCACGGCCTATGTGCTGGGCACCACGATCTCGACCCCCATCTGGGGCAAGCTGGGCGACCTGTACGGCCGCAAGACCATCTTCCTGGTCTCGATCATCATCTTCCTCGTCGGCTCGGCGCTGTCCGGCGCGGCCGGCGAGATCATGCCCGAGTCGGGCATGAACCAGCTCATCGCCTTCCGCGCCCTGCAGGGCCTGGGTGCCGGCGGTCTGATGGTCGGCGCGATGGCGATCATCGGTGACCTCGTCTCCCCGCGCGAGCGCGGCAAGTACCAGGGCATGATGGCCGCGATCATGGGTGTCGCGATGATCGGCGGACCGCTCATCGGCGGCGTCATCACCGACCACTTCGACTGGCGCTGGGCCTTCTACGTGAACCTGCCGATCGGCGGCATCGCGCTGTTCGTCCTGGCCACCACGCTGCACCTGCCGAAGTACCGGACCGAGCACCGCATCGACTGGCTGGGCGCGGCGCTGCTGAGCGTCGGCGTGACCGCGCTCGTGCTGATCACCACCTGGGGCGGCAACAAGTACGCCTGGGGCTCCAAGGAGATCATCGGCATGGCCGTGCTGGGCGTGGTCATGGTCGGCCTGTTCCTGTGGACGCAGACGCGGGTCGCCGAGCCGATCCTGCCGCTGGGCATCTTCCGCAACCGCAACTTCAGCCTGGTCTCGGTGATCGGCTTCATGGTCGGCTTCGCGATGTTCGGCGCGATCTCGTTCCTGCCGCTCTACATCCAGACCGTGCAGGGCGCGTCGGCCACCAACAGCGGCCTGCTGCTGCTGCCGATGATGCTCGGCATGATGGTCACCTCGATCGTGGCCGGCCGCACCATCACCAAGACCGGCAGGTACCGGATGTTCCCGATCCTGGGCGGCATCACGCTGGCGCTGGCGATGTTCCTGCTGACCCGCCTCGACGTCGACACCTCCATCACCGAGTCCTCGATCTACATGGTCGTGCTCGGCGTGGGCATGGGCTTCCTGATGCAGACCACCATGCTGATCGCGCAGAACAGCGTGGACCAGAAGGACCTGGGCGTGTCCAGCTCGACGGCGACGTTCGTGCGCTCCATCGGCGGCTCGTTCGGTGTCTCGATCTTCGGCGCCGTCTTCGTCAACCGGCTCAAGGACGACCTGTCCAGCGCGATGCCGGCGGGCACCCCGGCCGGCGGCATGGCGACCGACGTCGGCGCCCTGCAGCCCGACAAGCTGGAGCTGCTGCCCCCGCCGATCAAGGAGGCGGTGCTGCACGGCATCGCGTACGCCACCTCGGGTCTGTTCTGGTGGGCGCTGGGCTTCGCGATCCTCGTCCCGGTCGCGGCCTGGTTCATCAAGGAGGTCCCGCTGCGCGGCTCCGAGGCGCTGACCGACGGCGAGCAGGCGCACCGCCCGCTGGTGGCCGTCGACTGATCCGCGGATCCCGCTGAGCGAGGCCCCGTCCGGCTGCATCCGCAGCGGGACGGGGCCTCGCCCGTGTTCAGCCGCGGCCGAGCAGCCGGTCCAGCCAGGAGCGGCGAGGGCGGGGCAGGGGAGCGGCCAGGCCCGGCGCGTACGTCGCGGAGGCGGGCCACTGGTCCTGGGCCAGCTCCCGGGCGAGCGCGCGCACGTCGGCGGGCATGCCGGGGGTGATGAAGGCGAGCTGGGCGACCGACGCCGCGATGGTGACCGCGCGGGTGCGCCGGGCGTCCAGCAGCGCCCGCAGCCGTGCCGCGACCAGCTCGGCCACGTCGGCCCGGCACGCGGGGTCCACCCAGGCGGCGGTGACCAGCGCGTACAGGGCTGCCTCGGTGGTCCAGTCCTCCGCACCGAAGACGATCTCCACCAGCAGCCGCCGCCGGGTCGAGGCCGCCCACGGCTCGGCGGTGCGGTGGTGCAGCAGGCCGACGCAGGCCCACACCTGCAACTGCCGTTCCGGCACCGACACCCGGTCGGGATCGGTCTCGACCGTCGGCGTCGGCGGATGCACCAGCGCCGCGAGCAGCTCGTCGACCGGCACCCCGGACAGCCGCACCGCCATGTCGTACACCATCGGCGGCGGCGCCCAGCCCAGCGGCAGCATGCCCGCGACCTCCCGGGCGGCGTGCGGAGCGGGCGGCTCCAGCGCGGGCGACGGCCGGGTGCCGTCGAAGTCCCACAGCCTGATCCCCGGCCGCAGCGCCACGCGCGGGTCCGGCGGACGCGGCTCGGCCGCCGCGATGGCCAGTCCCGGCCAGGCCCGCCTCAGCAGGGCCAGCGCGCTGGGCGACTCCATCGAGGACAGCCCCAGCTCGCCCGGATGGGTCCTTTGCTCGTCGGTCGTACGGCGCAGCGCGTTGACGCAGGCCTCGACGGCCGCGGGCACGTAACCCAGCCACGGCAGCCCGTCACAGCAGTGCTGCAGGTCGTGGTGCTCGTGGCTGGCGTCGGTGGTGGATCGCATGAAGTCGGCCAGCGCGACCAGGTGGTCCGGGTCGCCGTCGGACTGGAAGCGCAGCCGGTGCGCGGTGTGCACGGCGCAGTCGTACGACGGGTCCCGGACCAGGGCCTGCTCGATGAGTTCGAGCGCTTCGGCGGTGTGGCCGAGTTCGGTGAGCCACAGCGCGAGGTCCGAGGTGACCGACAGGTCCGCCGGGTCGTGCCGCTGCGCCGCGCGCATGGCCTGGACCGCGGCGGACAGCTGGCCGTCGGCGCGCAGCGCGTTGCCCCACCACATCTCGGTCAGCTTGCTCGACTCCAGTTCGACCCCGCGCTGGGCCCAGCGCAGCGCGAGCGGCACCTCGCGCAGCCGCCGGGCCACCCCGGAGGCCGCCCCGTGCAGCAGCGCGTCCTGCGGGTACGCGGTCAGCGCGCGCTCGGCCAGCGCCAGGTAGGGCCGGGTCGCGGCGGCGATCGGCGCGGGTGCGGGGTCCGGCAGCGCGCCGAGCACCGCCAGCAGCACCCGCACCAGCCGGTCGGCCGGGACCAGCCGCGCGTCCAGGGCCTGCACCCAGCTGACGTCGGCCCAGGCGCGGCTCGGATCGTGCACGGTCGCCTGGGCCAGCAGGCTGAGCGCGTCGGCGTGGCCGCCATGCCGGGCCAGCACGTGCGCGAACGCGACGACGCGGCCCACCGGCGCGCGCTCGCCGGGGCGGAACAGCGCCAGCCCGCCGTCGTCGGACCGGGCCGCCAGCTTGGCCAGCAGCTCGTGGGCCTCGGGCAGGCCGGGTTCGTGGGCCAGGGCCACCGACAGGTGGCTGACCGCGTGGTCCAGGTCGTGCTCGTCGAGGGCGAGGCCGGCCAGGGCGAGTTCGCCCAGCGCCTCCTGGTGCGGGTCGTTGACGCCGTCGGCCACGTGATCTCCTCGGTCCGCGGAGCACGTGGGGGTCCCTGCGGGAGCGACCGCGTGAGCGGTGGCGCGCCGTCGGGCCGTGGTCCGGCACGGACAGGCTAGAGCCGGTCGGCCGCGCTGTGTGCCCCTGCTCATTTGTGCGCGCAGTGTTGCTAGAGCGAGCATTAACGTGCAAGACTGCGCACTGTACGAGCTGTATCGCGCAGCACTCCAGGGCGAAGTGGTAGGAGACAGAGATGGCCCAGCGTGGCACCGGAATGGCAGCCGACATCGCCGAGCAGCCGGAGGTGTACGCGACCCTGCTGGAACCGGCCCACGCCGGAGCCATCGCGAAGGTCGCGAAGGTGATCGCCGAACGCCGTCCGCAGCACGTCGTGTTCACCGCGCGCGGCACCTCCGACCACGCCGCCCTGTACGCCGCCTACCTCACCGAGATCCGGCTCGGGCTGCCCGCCGGGCTGGCCTCGCCGAGCGCGATCACCGTCTTCGGCGCCCGCCCCGACCTGTCGCACGCCCTGGTCATCGGCGTCTCGCAGAGCGGCGGCTCGCCCGACCTGGCCGAGGTGCTGCGGGTAGCCCGCGCGTCCGGCGCGCTCACCCTCGCGGTGACCAACAACCCCTCCTCGGCGCTGGCGCAGACCGCCGAGCTGTCCGTGGACGTCGCCGCCGAGCACGAGCGCGCGGTCGCCGCGACCAAGACCTACACCGCCGAGCTGATGGCGCTGCTGATGCTGATCGAGGGCGTACGCGCCGGCGACGGCGTGCTGCCCGCCGACGAGCACGCGGCCCTGTCCGCGCTGCCCGAGCTGGCCACCCGCACGCTCGCCGACACCACCGCGACCGACATCGCCGCGCGCTACCGGTTCGCGGCGCGGATGGTCACCACCGGCCGGGGCTACGCCTACCCGTCGGCCCGCGAGGCCGCGCTCAAGCTGATGGAGACCTCGTACCTGCCCGCGCTCGCGTTCTCCGGCGCGGACCTGCTGCACGGCCCGCTCGCGATGACCGACCCGGACGTGCCGGTGCTGGCCATGGTCGGCGCGGGGCTCGGCGGCCAGGCGATGCGCGAGGTGCTGACCCGCCTCGACGAGCGCCGCGCGGACGTGGTCACGGTCGGCCCCGAGGCGGTGCCCGGAGCGAAGGCCCTGCTGACCGTGCCCGCCGTCGACGAGCGCTACGCCCCGCTGCTGGAGATCCTGCCGCTGCAGCAGCTCGCCCTCTCCCTCGCGCTCGCCCGCGGCGAGGACCCCGACGCGCCCCGCGGCCTGAAGAAGGTCACCGCCACGCTGTGACACGCGCCGTGAGAGGCTGACTGCGTGTCAACGCTGCGTGAACTGGTCGAGGAGCACACCTCGCTCGGCCCGGTCGACATCGACCACCTGCACCGGCTCGCCGGCGACTGGCAGATGATCTCCGATCTCTCCTTCGCGGACCTGCTGCTGTGGGTGCCGGTCGAGGGCGATCCGAGCGCGGGCCTGTCCTTCCTCTGCGTCGCGCAGGTGCGGCCGACCACCGCGCCGACGGCATACCAGGACGACCAGGTGGGGCGCATCTCCAGCGGCGCGGAGGTGGCCCACCTGGGCGTCGCGCGCGAGCAGGGCCGCATCTGGCGCGAGGGCGACCCCGTCTGGTACGGCGACACCCCGGCCCGGCACGAGGCCATCCCGGTGCGCCTGCGCGGCGAGGACGGCGAGGCCGGGCCGGTGATAGCCGTCGTCGGCCGGGACACCAACCTGTCCACCGCGCGTACGCCCAGCCAGCTCGAACTGAACTATCTGACCACGGCCGACGACCTGGCGCAGATGATCGCCGACGGCACCTTCCCGTCGGTGCGCCACCCGGGTGAGACCACCTCGGCCCCGCGCGTCGGTGACGGCCTGATCAGGCTGGACGGCAGCGGCAAGGTCACCTACGCCTCGCCCAACGCGCAGTCGGCCATCCGCCGCCTCGGCTTCTCGGCCCACCTGGTCGGCGAGGACCTGGCCGCGCTGTTCAACCGGCTCGCCGAGGACCCGCTGGAGGGCTCGGAGGCCAGCAACCGCATCCTGGGCGCGCTGCGCGGGGACGCCCCGCCGCGCAAGGAGATCGAGGCGCGCACCGCGACCGTGCTCAGCCGGGCGCTGCCGCTGATGCCCGCAGGCGTGCCCATCGGCGCGCTGGTGCTGGTCCGCGACATCACCGAGGTCAAGCGCCGGGACCGCGCGCTGATCACCAAGGACGCCACCATCCGGGAGATCCACCACCGGGTGAAGAACAACCTGCAGACCGTGGCCGCCCTGCTGCGCCTGCAGGCCCGCCGGGTCAACCACCCGGAGGCGCGGGCCGCGCTGGAGGAGTCGGTGCGCCGGGTCGCCTCCATCGCGCTGGTGCACGAGACGCTGGCCATGTCCGCCGACGAGGCGGTCGAGTTCGACGGCATCGTCGACCGGGTCGCCAACGCGGCCGCCGAGGTCGCCTCGCCGGAGTCGCCGGTGCGCACCCGCCGCGAGGGCACCTTCGGCGTGCTGCCCGCCGAGATCGCCACCCCGCTGGTCATGGTGCTCAACGAGCTGCTGCTCAACGCCGTCGAGCACGGCTTCGACTCGCTGGAGGGCAAGGTCGCCGACGGTGCCGAGGTGGTCGTGCATGTCAACCGGGCCAAGCGGGAGCTGCACGTGGTGGTCGCCGACAACGGCCGGGGCCTGCCCGAGGACTTCGACCCGACCACGAACAAGCGCCTCGGCCTGCAGATCATCCGTACGCTGACCACCGGTGAGCTGCGGGGCACCATCGAACTGCGCAACCGGGCCGAGGGCGGCACGGAGGCCCTGCTGTTCGTGCCGCTGGCGAAACGTGACCGTTGATTCCCCTTTTAACAAAGAGCGATCTGCGTCACCTCCGCGTCAATATGTGGGACGTAACGCGGCCGGTGATTGGCACGGGCCTGCCCGCCGTGAGAAAGTGACACCATGACCGCCGCTGCCAGCCGCCGCTTGATGGGGCTCGGGCTCACCGCCCGCCGCCACATCGACTTCGGCCGCGTGCGCAGCGCCATCTGTCCGGCTGGCTGATCCGCGCCCGTCTGTTTTTTCGAAACCCGGGCGCGCATACGCGCCGGGGACATTCATGTTCTTGAATTCGCCGCTCTGTCGCGGCGCTGGCGCATAGGCGCGTCCTCGCTCCACTGGACTACAGGAGGACGCTGCGATGGCAGCACCGGCAGCAAGCACGCCAACCCCGGGACGGGCCGCGCGCAAACCGCGTGGCGAGGGTCAGTGGGCGCTCGGGCACCGCGAGCCCCTCAACCCGAACGAGCGCACGAAGAAGGACGACAACGGCCTGAACGTGCGGGCCCGGATCGAGAACATCTACGCCCACGGCGGCTTCGCCTCCATCGACCCCGCCGACCTGCGCGGGCGGATGCGCTGGTGGGGCCTGTACACCCAGCGCAAGCCCGGGATCGACGGCGGCCGCACCGCGGTGCTGGAGCCGCACGAGCTCGACGACGAGTACTTCATGCTCCGCATCCGCGTCGACGGCGGCCAGCTCGACCTGGCCCAGCTGCGCGCCATCGCGAACGTGTCCAGCAAGTACGGCCGCGACACCGCCGACATCACCGACCGGCAGAACATCCAGCTGCACTGGGTGCGCGTCGAGGACGTGCCGGCGATCTGGCGCGAGATCGAGGCCGTCGGCCTGTCCACGACGGAGGCCTGCGGCGACACCCCGCGCGTGGTGCTCGGCAGCCCGGTCGCCGGGATCAGTGAGCACGAGGTGCTCGACGGCACCCCGGCCATCGACGAGATCGTCGAGAAGTACATCGGCGACCCGGCGCTGTCCAATCTGCCCCGCAAGTTCAAGTCCGTGGTGTCCTGGCTGGCCGATGTGCCGTACGAGGCCAACGACATCTCGTTCCTCGGGGTGGTGCACCCGGAGCACGGGCCCGGCTTCGACCTCTGGGTCGGCGGCGGCCTGTCCACCAATCCGATGCTGGCCCAGCGCCTGGGCGCCTGGGTGCCGCTGTCCGAGGTGGCCGAGGTGTACGCCGCCGTCGCCCGCCTGTTCCGCGACTACGGCTACCGCCGCCTGCGCGCGCGGGCGCGCATCAAGTTCCTGGTCGCCGACTGGGGCGTGGCGAAGTTCCGGCAGATCCTGGAGGACGAGTTCCTCGGCCGCAAGCTGGTCGACGGCCCCGCGCCGGAACTGCCCGAGCACCCGATCGACCACATCGGCGTGCACCGCCAGCGCGACGGGAAGTTCTACGTCGGCGCGGCGGCCGTCGCGGGCCGGGTCAGCGGCACGGTGCTGGCGCAGGTCGCCGACATCGCGCAGGCGCACGGCTCGGGGCGGGTGCGGCTCACGCCGTACCAGAAGCTGCTGGTGCTCGACGTCGCCGAGGACCGCGTCGAGTCGCTGATCACGGCGCTGGACGCGATCGGGCTGCAGGCCCGGCCGTCGTCCTGGCGGCGCGACACGATGGCCTGCACCGGCATCGAGTACTGCAAGCTCGCCATCGTCGAGACCAAGGCGACCGCCGCGCGCACCATCGACCACCTGGAGCGCACCATCGGCCGGATCGACGGCTCGATCTCGATCAACGTCAACGGCTGCCCGAACGCCTGCGCCCGCACCCAGGTCGCCGACATCGGGCTCAAGGGCCAGCTGGTCCCCGGCCCCGACGGCACGATGGTCGAGGGCTTCCAGGTGCACCTGGGCGGCGGCCTGAGCATGGCCCAGGGGCAGAACCCGAACTTCGGTCGCAAGCTGCGCGGTCTCAAGACCACCGCCGCGGAGCTGCCCGAGTACGCGGAGCGCCTCGCCCGCCGCTACCTCGACGGCCGCAAGGACGCGACCGAGCCGTTCGCGGAATGGGTGCTGCGGGTGGACGAGGAAGAACTCCGATGAGCGAGCGGAGCGGGCGCAGGGGCGCCGTTCGGCTCCTGGCGACGCCGGAGGCGGCGCTATGAGCTCCGACGGCAGCCAACGCGCGGTGCCGTACTACTGCCCGTTCTGCGGCGAGGAGGCCTTCCTCCGGCCGCACGCGGGTCCCGAGAACGAGGACGCAGAGCCCGCCAGCACACACGGGCAGTGGGAGTGCCGAGCATGCCGCAGGGTTTTCGCGCTGAAGATGATCGGACTGCTGGGGAGGGTGACGCCATGACAGTCGACGTGCGACGTTCCACCGCCGAGCTGATGGACCTGGCCAGCCGGGCCGGAGCCGAGCTGGAGGGCGCGCCGGCCGAGGAGATCATCGGGTGGGCCGCCGAGACGTTCGGGCCCCGCTTCTGCGTCACCAGCTCCATGGCCGACGCGGTGCTGGCCCACGTGGCCGCGCGGGTGGTGCCCGGCATCGAGGTCGTCTTCCTCGACACCGGCCTGCACTTCCCGGAGACGCTGCGGGTACGCGACCAGGTCGCCCGCACCATCCCGGTGACCGTGGTGACGGTGCGGCCCGAGATCAGCGTCGAGGAGCAGGACGAGCGCTTCGGCCCCCGGCTCTACTCCCGCGACCCCGACTCGTGCTGCTACCTGCGCAAGGTCAAGCCGCTGGAGGACGCGCTGGCGGGGTACGACGCGTGGGCGGCGGGCCTGCGCCGCGACGAGTCGCCGACCCGGGCCAACACCCCCGTCGTGCACTTCGAGCAGGCCCGCGGCAAGGTCAAGGTCAACCCGCTGGCCACCTGGACCACCGACGAGGTCGACCAGTACATCGCCCGCTACGACATCCCGGTCAACCAGCTGCTCAACCAGGGCTACGGCTCGGTCGGCTGCTGGCCGTGCACCCGGCGCATCCAGCCGGGTGAGGACGCCCGTGCCGGTCGCTGGGCCATGTTCGACAAGACCGAGTGCGGTCTGCATGCGGCCTGATCCGGCGGCGGCCGGCACCGCGGCGGCGCCCGTGGTGCTGGTCGCGCACGGCTCCCGCGACCCGCGGGCGCAGGCGGCGACCCGGGCGCTGGCCCGGGGCGTCGCGGCTGGGCGCCCCGGACTGGACGTGCGGGTGGCGTTCCTGGAGCTGGCCGACCCGCGCCCGGCCGACGTGCTGGGCGCGCTGCGGGCGGCGGGGGAGCCCGCTCCCGTGGTCGTCCCGCTGCTGCTGACCCGGGCGTACCACGGACGGGTGGACCTGCCCGCCCAGGTCGCCGGGTTCGACTGCGTCATCGCCGACACGCTGGGCGAGGTGTCCGAGCCGCTGCTGGCCGGGCTGACCCGGCGGCTGCACGAGGCGGTGACCCGCTACGACGCGGTGGTGCTCGCCGCGGCGGGCACGAGCGTGGCGTCAGGCCGGGCCATGGTCGACGAGGTAGCCGGGGCGCTCACCTCGCGGCTGGGCGTGCCGTGCGTGGCGGCGTACGCCAGCGCGGCCGCGCCCACCGGTGGCGAGGCCGTCGCCGCGCTGCGGGCCCGTGGGGCACGCCGGGTCGCGGTGGCGTCGTACTTCCTCGCGCCCGGCCGGTTGCACGAAGCCGTGCTCGCCGACGCCCGCACGGCGGGTGCGATCGGGGCGGCAGCCCCGCTGGGAGCGTCGAGAGAGCTCGTACGCCTCGTCCTGCAACGCGTGGACGCCATTGCTCCGCGACGCGCCCTGCTGGCCGTCTGAGCGGGTTTCCGCAGCTCTTAACCCCGCGTGAGCCCCCGCTCACAGACCGTTTCGCTCGGTGTGGTAGCCGGGTCCGGACAACGTAAAAGCCCCGGAGCAGCGGCGCTCGGGGCTTTCTACGTTGTGCGGTGAGGCGTAGCGGTTTCGCGGGTGCTCAGAGCGAGTGTGCGCGGACCCGAAGGCCGCCGCGGCGCTTGACTGCGCGCCGCTCCTCTTCGCTCATCCCACCCCAGACACCCGCGTCCTGCCCGGTCTCCAGCGCCCACTTGAGGCACTCGGTGGAGACGGGGCACCGCCCGCACACCTTCTTGGCCTGTTCGACCTGAAGTAGCGCAGGGCCAGACGTCCCAATGGGGAAGAACAGCTCCGGGTCTTCGTCGCGGCAGACCGAATGGTGGCGCCAGTCCATGGCGGAAACACTCCTTGTGATGGCAGTGGAAATTGCTAACGCTTGGTTTGGTACGTTCGGGCTTCTCTGTATGCGAACGCGCGTGAAGCGATTTGGATGCGATCCGACTTGGTTACGGACCGCTACCGAAATCAGCAGCGCGTGTATGAGCAACAGCTTCAGCGCTCGGTACGCTTGTGAATGCTTTCACGAACTCCAGCGATGTCAAGGGGGGTGCCGGAAATTAGGACAGACGGGTGAGCAAGCTCACGACCGTTTTGTCCGGATCACCGGGCGTTACCCTTGCCCCCGACAACCGACAGTCAGTGATCAATGTAGTACGGGGCGTAATAGGCCACCAGTATTTCCAGCGTGTGTCACCTGTGCCCATTGACACACATCTGCTCCGCGCAGCCTTTCGGCAGCGACTCTTAGCAGATTACGCGCAGTGCCCCGGGCACCGCGGTGAATTTCACCTTTTCGCGTTCGCCTAAGTAGTCCCCGTCGAGTTGGAACGCCTGGGGGGTGGCGCAACGGATGACGAACTCCGCCAGATCGTGGCGCACCATGATCTTCTTTCCGGTGACATCGCCCCGTTCGTCGGGGTCGTCCGGCTGGTGGGCCACCATCTGCGTGACCGTATGGAGGGTGCTCGGCAGGTGGAGGGCTTGCAGCGCAAGCACATCGAGCCCCCCGTCGAAGGACGCGCGCGGGCTGGCGTGGATCGGCCGGTCCCCCAGATAGGTCCACGGAGCGGTGTTCTGCACGATCACGTTGGCCAGGCCGCCCGACGGCTCCGCGCCCGGCTCCTCCAGCACGATGCCCGGTTCGCGGCGGCCCTCGACGAAGTACTGCCCCAGCGTGGAGCGCAGATAGAGACCGGGAGTGGAGCGGCGGCCCTTGCGCCGCGCCCGCTCGACCCGGCGCACCACGGCGGCGTCGAGGCCCAGGCCCGCGCAGAAGGTGAAGTAGCGGTCGTCGGCCAGCCCGAGGCTGACCCGGCGGCTGGTGCCCCGGCGCAGCGCCTTGAGGATCACCGAGGTGGCGTCGACGGCCTGGCGCGGCAGGCCCAGGGCGCGTACGAAGACGTTGGTCGACCCGCCCGGCACCACGGCCAGCGCCGGGGCGTCCGCGCCCCGCTGGGCCGCCATCAGGCCGTTGACGACCTCGTTGACGGTGCCGTCCCCGCCCAGGGCGACGACCACGTCCACGCCCCCGGCCGCGGCGTCACGGGCGAGGTCGAAGCCGTGGCCGCGGCGGCGGGTGAAGCCCAGGGTCAGCTCCATCTCGCTGCGCAGCGCGCCGGCCAGCACCTCGCGGGTGCGGGCGGACGTGGTGGTCGCCTTGGGATTGACGACGAGCAGACCTCGCATGACCGGGAATGTACCGGGTGCGGTGACCTCGCGTTACGCCGCCCGTACGCGGCGAGACGATGGCCACCACAGGTTCGCTAGGGTGTCATTCATGTCCGCCGCCGAGACGACCATCGCCCGCCCGCCCGCCACCCTGTACGGCGCGGTGGCGCTGATGGGGCTGCAGGCGCTCGCGGTCACCGTGCTGGGCGCGGTGCTGATCTACGCCGACCTGACCGCCGACGCCGCCGATCTCCGGCTAGCCCTCGGCGTGACAGTGTTCGCCCTGGCCATCGGGGGCAGCCTGGGGGCCCTGGCCCGCGCGCTGACCCGCCGCCGCCCCGGTGCCCGCGGGCCGTCGCTGGCGCTGGAGCTGATGCTCTGCGCCCCGGCCTACTTCATGATCAACGGCGGTATGCCCCAGCTCGGCTGGACCGTCCTGATCACCGCCGTCGCCGTTATGGCCCTCATCCTGGCCCCCGCCACCACCCGCTGGCTCGGCTGGAACCCGCGCTGACCGCAGCGGCACCGCCGCCCACCGGGCGGGGCGGTGGCGGCCCCGGGCGGGGTGGTGGCGGCCCCGGGCAGGGTGATGATCGCTGTTTGCGGGCAAAAGCCGAGGTTGGACCGCAGATCTTGGCACCAGACAGCGATCTTCGGCCGGATCGCGCCTTCTGAGGGGCGCGAGCGGGGCCGGGTGGATCAGGAGGTGGGAAGCTCGGTGATCAGGCGGATCGTGGCGCGGCCGTCGGCCTGCTCGGCGTCGACGCGTGAGGTCAGGCCGCTGAGGACCTTCCAGGCGAACGCGGACTGGTCCGGGAGTTTCTTCTTGCCGTTGACGGGGGCGGAGATGGCCACCGTCAGCTCGGTGTCGCCGATCTCGAAGCGGCAGTGCAACTGCCCGCCGGGCGGGGCGATGACCAGCAGCATCGCGCACGCCTCATCGACGGCGATGCGCAGATCCTCGATCTTGTCGCCCGCGAAGCGCAGCCGGGCGGCGAGGCCCGCGGTCGCTGTGCGCAGCACACCCAGCCAGCCGCCGTCGGCAGGCACGGTGACAGCGACGACGTTGTCGGTAAGCGCCGTCGCCGCCGATTGCAGAATCTGACTCACCTGGCCCAACCCCCCGCGCGGAGCCTAGCTCATAGCCGGGCGGTTGTGCGCATTCGTCGTCCGGTGATGCCGGGTGGCCGTCCGGGCCACCCGGCATACGTCGGCGCTGACGTTCAGGCTCAGGCCTGCTTGGTCTCCCAGAAGATCTTCGAGATCTCCTCGATCTTGCCCAGCAGCTGCTCGGCCACGGCCGGGTCGGCCTGGCCCTTCGTGCCACCGGCGCCGGCCAGCTTGGTGGCCTCGTTGAACAGCTGGTTCAGGTTCGGGTACTTCTCGAAGTGCGGGGCCTTGAAGTAGTCGGTCCACAGCACCCACAGGTGGTGCTTGACCAGCTCGGCCCGCTGCTCCTTGATGATCAGCGCCCGGGTGCGGAACTCCGGGTCCGTGTTGGCCTGGTACTTCTCGCAGATGGCCTTGATCGACTCGGCCTCGATCCGGGCCTGGGCCGGGTCGTAGACGCCACACGGCAGGTCGCAGTGAGCGCTGACCACCGTGCGCGGCTTCAGGCTGCGTCCTTTCAAGAACTGCATCAGGATCCTCCATGAGGTACGTGGTCTGAACGGGACAATGATCCCCTTGCGACCCTACTCCGCCGGGGAGGCTCACTTGCGCTGGCCGCTGTTTCCCGTACTAGTTCATGGCCCGTCCATGGCGCCGACGCTGCGGCACGGCGACATGCTGCTCGTGCGCCGTGGCGGGCGGCCCGTGCGGACGGGCGACGTGGTGGTCGCCCGGTTCCGCTCCCGTCCCGGCCTGCTGGTCGTCAAGCGCGTACGCCGGGCGCAGGACGGCGGATGGTGGCTGATCGGCGACAACGGCCTGGTCACCGACGACTCCCGGGCGTACGGCGTGGCGGACGTGGTCGGCCGGGTGCTCTGCCGGTACTGGCCGCGTCCGGGCCGGCTGGACCGCGGTGCCGGGTCCGCCGATGAGTGAGGTGACGTGAACCGGACAGCGTCCCCACCAGGTGTGAAATGGTCCACGCCCGGCCGCCCCGATCGTTGATCAAGTGCAGGCCCGGGTCTAGACTCCTGACCTCGGGAGAACCCCGTGACCTCGCCGCGCCGTGTCAACGCTGACCCGTCGTTGAACCGACTCGGCTCGAGTGCGTCGTCATAGTGGAGTTCAAAGTGGATCATCCAGCGTTCGAGCGGCACCGGGGCGGCAAGATGACCGTCGCCAGCACGGTGCCCCTGAGTACCCGAGAAGACCTGTCCCTGGCCTATACGCCCGGCGTGGCGCTGGTGTGCGAGGCGATCGCCGAGAACCCGGCCCTGATGGACGACTACACCTGGGTCGGCCACACCGTCGCGGTGGTGACCGACGGCTCGGCGGTGCTCGGCCTGGGCAACATCGGCCCGCGCGCGGCGATGCCCGTGATGGAGGGCAAGGCCATCCTGTTCAAGCAGTTCGGCGGGGTCGACGCGGTGCCGGTGTGCCTGGACACCCAGGACGCCGACGAGATCGTGTCGATCGTCAAGGCGCTCGCGCCCAGCTTCGGCGGCATCAACCTGGAGGACATCGCCGCGCCGCGCTGCTTCGAGATCGAGCGGCGGCTGGTCGAGGCGCTGGACATCCCGGTGTTCCACGACGACCAGCACGGCACGGCGGTGGTCGTGTTCGCGGCGCTGCGCAACGCGGCGACCCTGCTCGACCGTAAGCTGTGCGACCTGCGCGTGGTCGTCTCGGGTGCGGGCGCGGCCGGGGTCGCGGTCACGAAGATGCTGATCGCGGGTGGGGTCGAGGCGTCCGCGGTGGTCGTCTGCGACTCGCGCGGCGCGATCCACGCCGGGCGGGCCGACCTCGTGCCCGGCTCGGCCAAGGCCGAACTGGCCGAGCGGACCAACGCGGCCGGGGTGACCGGCGGCATCGAGGCGGCGCTCGACGGCGCGGACGTGCTCATCGGCGTCTCCGGTGGACAGATCCCCGAGCGGGCGGTGGCGGGGATGGCCCCCGGCGCGATGATCTTCGCGCTGGCGAACCCGACGCCCGAGGTGCACCCCGATGTGGCCAACCGGTACGCCGCCGTGGTGGCCACCGGCCGCAGCGACTTCCCGAACCAGATCAACAACGTGCTGGCCTTCCCCGGCATCTTCCGCGGCGCGCTCGAAGCCCGCGCGACCCGGATCACCGAGGGCATGAAACTCGCCGCCGCGACCGCCATCGCCGACGTGGTCGCCGACGAGCTCTCCGCCGAGGCCATCGTGCCCAGCGCGCTCGACCCGCGGGTCGCCCCCGCCGTGGCCGCCGCCGTCGCCGACGCCGCCCGCCGCGAGGGCGTGGTACGCGCCTGACCGGCCCCGAGCTGCGGTTTCGGGAAAACTGTGGCTACCGGGCTGGGGATGGCTGCAGTTTTGCCGAAACCGCAGGCCGCCTGCCTCCTTAACGGAGGCTCAGGGTGGGCGGGGGTGGAGTCGGGGTGGCTGTTAGCGTCGAGGGATGCGTGCTGTCTATGCCGAGTCGATCAATCCGGACAACCCGCTGGCGGGGCTTGTGGTGGGGGAGCGGCCTGAGCCGCAGGTCGCCGAAGGGTGGACCACCGTACGGGTGATGGCCAGTGCGCTGAACCATCACGACCTGTGGTCGCTGCGGGGGGTGGGGCTGCCCGCCGAGCGGTTGCCGATGATCCTGGGCTGCGACGCCGCCGGGATCGACGAGGACGGCAACGAGGTCGTCGTACACGCGGTGGTCGGCGACGCGGCCGCCGGGGACGGCGATGAGACGCTGGACCCGAAGCGCTCCCTGCTCTCCGAGCGCCACCAGGGCACGCTGGCCGACCTGGTGACGGTGCCCCGGCGCAACCTGGTGCCCAAGCCCGAGGGCATGACCTTCACCGACGCGGCGTGCCTGCCGACGGCCTGGCTGACGGCGTACCGCATGCTGACCACGCGCGGGCGGCTGCAGGCCGGCGGTAGCGTGCTGGTGCAGGGCGCGGGCGGCGGTGTGGCGACCGCGGCCGTGGTGCTGGCCCAGGCGCTCGGCGCGCGTGTCTACGCGACCAGCCGGGACGCGGCCAAGCGCGAGAACGCGGCCGGGCTGGGCGCGACCGTGCTGACCCCGGGCGAGCGGCTGCCCGAGCGCGTCGACGTGGTGATCGAGACCGTCGGCGAGGCCACCTTCGACCACTCCGTCAAGAGCACCAGGCCGGGTGGCCGGATCGTGGTGTCCGGCTCGACCTCCGGGCACCTGGCCACGGTGGACCTGCGCCGGATCTTCTTCCTGCAGCAGGAGATCGTCGGCTCGACCATGGGCAGCCGCGACGAGCTGGCGGCGCTGCTGGAGCTGATGGCCGCCCGGAAGATCGCGCCGGTGGTGGACACCGTCTTCGACTTCGCCGACGCCCGCGGGGCCTTCGAGCGGATGGCCGCGGGCGCGGGCTTCGGCAAGATCGTGCTCGATCACCAGGCCTGAGACCGGCTCAGGTGCGCGGGGTCGGCGACGGCTCCGCGGTGGTCGCCGTCAGCCCGCCCCACGGGTCGCGGCAGACGTAGCTCAGATCCGCGTGGATCCAGCGGGCGTCGTTGTCGCGCAGCACCGGGCGGGCGCAGTGCAGACAGGGCGAGACCCGGGGGTACGCCGCCCGGCCGCCCTCCCCGATTCGTGGCGCCTCGGTCCGGCCCGCTCTGCCGTCCTGCTCCCCGACAGCGCTCGCCACCATGATCGGCTCGTGCACGCACCCTCCCCAGAGACCTGCCCGCTGATCGGGCATGTTCATCAACAATGTTGATGATGGTCTGTCCGATCAGGATGCGCAAGCCCGGATCTCAGGCGGTCGGCCATTCGCGCGCCAGCACCGACCAGAACTCGCTGTCATAGCGCCTGCCGCGGTACGGGAAGGACTCGCGCAGCACACCCTCCCGGGTCATGCCCAGCCGGGCCGCGACGGCCAGGCTGCGGGCGTTGTCCGGCCGGGTCACCCACTGCACCCGGCTCAGGCCGCGCTCGCCGAACGCCCAGTCCAGCATCGCCCGGCACGCCCGGGTGACGAGCCCCCGGCCCTGTCCGGCCGGCTCCAGCCATACCCCGATCTCGCCGTTGCCGGACTCGGCGTCCATGCCGAACAGCATGGTGCCGCCCACCAGCGTGCCGTCCAGCCAGATGCCGGCGATGCGGCCGGTGCCCGCGGCGTTCATGTCGGCGTAGCGCTGCAGCGTGGCGCGGGCCGAGTCCAGATCGGTCGAGCGGCTCGCCCACGGGATCCACGGGTCGACGTCGTCGCGCGCGCGGTCGATGTGTGCCAGGAACTCCTCGGCCTGCCACGGTTCGAGCGGCCGCAGCTCTGCGCCGTCGCCGAGGGGGAGTGCGAACATGCCGGTCCTCTTTCGCTGCTGGTTGATCACGACGCTGGCCATTGTGCCCCATCCGAGGTTCCGTCGAACCAGTCCGAAACGGTTTCAAACGGCGCTAGTCTGGCGTCGGGTCGTGATCGATCAGAGACACGGGGGTACTGATGAACCAGCCTCAGGACAAAGAGGGTCACCTGGAGAACCTGGAGCATGAGGCCGCGGGCTTCATGAACCCGTTCAACTGGGGCAAGAAGAAGAAGGAAGAGGAGGAGGCGAAGAAGGCGCAGGAGGCCCAGGCCCAGGCCCAGGCCAAGGCGCAGGCCGCCCCGCCGCAGGCCGCGCCCGCCCCGCCACCGGCGGCCGCGCCGCCGATCACCGAACCGGCCGCGACCACGCCCAAGCCCGCGCCGCCGCCCGCGGCCGCACCGAAGCCACAGGCACCGCCCGCGGCCAAGGCCGAGCGCACGTACAAGGTGAAGTCCGGCGACACGCTGTGGGACATCGCCGCGCAGTACTACGGCGACGGCCGGCAGTACATGAAGATCGCCAAGGCGAACAACATCGCCAACCCGAACCTGATCAACGTCGGCGTGGTCCTGAAGATCCCCGACTGAGTACGCGGAGCACCCGGCGGCGGGCCCGACGGCCCGCCGCCGTGCCGTGCCCTCAGCGGGTCAGCAGCTCCGCGGTCTGGTTGGCGATCTCCAGCTCCTCGTCGGTGGGCACCACGCAGACGGCCACCGCCGCGCCCTCGGGCGAGATCAGCCGCTCCCCGCGCTCGCCGGAGCCGTTACGCGCGGGGTCCACCGCGATGCCCATCGCCTCCAGGCCGGACAGCGAGGCCGCCCGCACCGGGGCGGCGTTCTCGCCCACGCCCGCCGTGAAGGTGATCGCGTCGACCCGGCCCAGCAGCGCGTAGTAAGCGCCGACGTAGGCCTTCACCCGGTCGCAGTACACGTCGAAGGCCAGCGCGGCCGCCTCGTCGCCGGCGTCGCGGCGGCGCAGCACCTCACGCATGTCGTTGTCCCCGCACAGGCCCTTCAGGCCGCTGCGCTGGTTCAGCAGGTCGTCGATCGCCTCGAACGACATCCCGGCCACCCGGTGCAGGTGGAACACCACCGCGGGGTCGATGTTGCCGCTGCGGGTGCCCATCACCAGGCCCTCCAGCGGGCTCAGGCCCATGCTGGTGGCGAAGCTCAGCCCACCGCGCACCGCGCAGGCGCTGGCCCCGTTGCCCAGGTGCAGCGAGATCACGTTGAGCCCGGCCGGGTCCCGGCCCAGCAGCTCGGCGGTCCGGTGCGACACGTACGCGTGGGACGTGCCGTGGAAGCCGTAGCGGGCGATCCCGTTCTCCTGCGCCACCTCGACGTCGATGGCGTACATCGCCTGCGCGGGCGGGATCGTCCGGTGGAACGCCGTGTCGAAGACGGCGACCTGCGGCACCCCCGGCAGCATCTCGCGGGCGATCGCGATGCCCTCCAGGTTCACCGGGTTGTGCAGCGGTGCGAGCGGCACCAGCCGGGTCACCGCGTCCAGCACCTCGTCGTCGACCAGCGTCGGCGTCGTGAAGCGCAGCCCGCCGTGCACCACCCGGTGCCCGACCGCGTCCACGTCGGAGACGTCCGTCGTGAACAGCACCTCGCGGACCGCCTGGGCGCAGTCGGTGACCCGTTCGATCAGCCCGCCGTCGATAGGCTTGCCGTCGGCGTACAGGCCCCACTTCACCGAGGCCGAGCCGCAGTTGAGCACGAGGATCTTCATGAGACCACCTGAGACTGGATCGCGGTGAT
This sequence comes from Catellatospora methionotrophica, assembly GCF_011297335.1. Lineage (GTDB taxonomy): Bacteria > Actinomycetota > Actinomycetes > Mycobacteriales > Micromonosporaceae > Catellatospora > Catellatospora methionotrophica. The sequence continues at coordinate 45,931 of NZ_JAAOTJ010000009.1, forward strand.
GGCCACGGTCGAGATGATGTCGCGCACCGTCGCGCCGCGCGACAGGTCGTTGACCGGCTTGCGCAGACCCTGCATGACCGGGCCCACCGCGACCGCGCCCGCCGAGCGCTGCACGGCCTTGTACGTGTTGTTGCCCGTGTTCAGGTCCGGGAAGATCAGCACGGTGGCCCGCCCGGCGACCTCGCTGCCCGGCAGCTTCGTCGCGGCGACGCTCGGGTCGACCGCCGCGTCGTACTGGATCGGCCCCTCCACCGGCAGATCCGGGCGGCGCTCGCGGACCAGCTTGGTGGCCAGCGCGACCTTGTCCACCTCGGCGCCCTGCCCCGAACCGCCGGTCGAGTAGGACAGCATCGCCACCCTCGGCTCCACCCCGAACCGGGCCGCCGTCTCCGCCGACGACAGCGCGATGTCGGCCAGCTGCTCGGGGGTCGGATCGGGATTGATCGCGCAGTCGCCGTACACCAGCACGTGGTCGGCCAGGCACATGAAGAACACGCTCGAGGCGACCCCGACCCCCGGCTGCGTCTTGATGATCTCGAACGCCGGGCGGATCGTGTCGGCCGTCGGGTGCACCGCGCCGGAGACCATCGCGTCGGCCCGGCCGGTGTGCACCATCATCGTGCCGAAGTAGTTCACATTGGTCATCAGGTCGTACGCGATGTCGCGGGTCATGCCCTTGTGCGCGCGCATCCTGGCGTACTCGGTCGCGAACTCCGACCGCCAGCGGGCGTCCGCCGGGTTCACCAACCGCGCGTCGCCCAGGTCCAAGCCCAGCTCCCGCGCCTTCTGCTCGATCTCGTCCACCGGCCCGAGCAGGGTCAGATCGCACACGCCACGCCGGTTCAGCGCCTCGGCGGCCCGCAGGATGCGCTCCTCGACCCCCTCCGGCAGCACCACGTGGCGGCGGTCGGCACGGGCCCGTTCGATCAGCTCGTACTCGAACATCAGCGGCGTGACGCGGTCCGGCCGGCTCAGGTCCAGCCGCCCGGCCAGCTCGATCGAGTCCACGTGCGACTCGAACAGGCCCAGCGCCGCGTCGACCTTGCGCTGGTTGTCGCCGCGTAGGCGGCCCTCCAGGCCGGTCAGCGCCGCGACCGTGTCGTAGCTGTCCGACGGCACCGTGAAGATCGGCAGTTCCACGCGGAACCGGCTCACCAGCGCCACCACCCGCGGATCGGGCTCCACGCCCAGCGTCAGCAGCAGCCCCGACACCGCGGCCTGCCCGCCCAGGTGCGCGGCGAACGTCGCCACGATCAGATCCGCCCGGTCGCCCGGCGTCACCACCAGGCAGTTGTCCCGCAGATGCTCCAGGAACGTCGGCACCGACGCCGCGCCCACCACGGCACTGACCACGTCGCGGGCCAGCGCGCCCGGCGTCGCGCCGTGCACCGGCGTGGCCTGCAACGCGGCGGCCACCTCGGCGACCGTCGGCGCGGCGATCGCGGGCAGCAGCGGGATGGCGTACACCGGCACGGGCAGCGACGGCAGGCGCGAGTCCGCGCCCGGCGCCACCCGATTGGCGATCACCGCCAGCACCGGCAGCTCGTCACAGGCGTAGTAGGCGGCGCGCACGGCGTCGGCGATGTCACCGGAGTCGCGGCGGTGCCCGTTGACCACGGGCAGCACCGACGCGCCCAGCTCGCCCGCGATCCGCAGGTTCAGCTGCAACTCCTCGGGCAGCGAAGGCTCGTCGTGGCCCTCGCCCAGGGTGCGGCCGAAGTCGGTGCCCACCACGATCACGGCGTCGCAGGAGCGCTCCAGCGCGTGGTAGTGCTCCAGGATCTCGCCGACCAGGTCGTCGACCCGGTGCGCGCCCAGCAGCTCCGACGCGTGCTGGTAGCTCGGCCCGGCCGCGCCGACGGTGCCGTAGCGGCTGCGCAGCAGCGCCACGATCGGGTCGGTCTCGCCGTCGTCACGGGTCAGCGGGCGGAACACGCCCAGCCTGCGTACGCGTCGGCTGAGCAGTTCCGCCAGGCCCAGCGCCACGGCAGACTTGCCGCCGCCCGCCTCGACGCCGGTCACATATACGCCACGAGCCACAGTCATACCGTACGGCCTGCGCCGGGTTCGAGTCCTCGGGGTGACCGGAACCTAGCCGTTGATCTGCAATCGGCGGCGGCGGATCGTGTCCTGGGCAACCGCGACGACATACGGCCCTTCAGCGCGCCCGGCCATGGTGAAGATCTGTGCCTGGTGGTGCAGGAAGAGACGACCGGCGTCGTGCCCGGTCAAACGCGCGTTGGCCAGGCCGAAGATACGGGCGCTCGTCCTGCGCACGGCTTCGGCCTCCAGCGGGTTCCGGGCGATGGCGAGGTCCTTGCACAGGATCACCTCGTCACGTTCGGCAGCCTCGGCTATCCAGTCGACGTCGGCGACCGCCTGGCTCTGCTCGAACCCGTATCGCTCGTCCATCGTCGTGAGCTGCCATCCGGCCGCCCGCAGCAGTTGAGGAACCACCCGGGAGCCCAGACCGCGATCGAGAAAGAAGAGAAGTGGCGCGGGGGTGGACGCCGACATGGACTCCTAACCGGCGCCTGCTAGGGACACGACCTCCGAGGGATCGAGGCCGTAGTCGTCGGCGACGTCAGCGGGACTCTCTCCGGCCCGCACCCGTCCCAGCACGTCGGCCACCCGCACGCCGCGTCGGCGCAGGGTGGGCAGACCGCCGTTGATGAGCGGGTCAGCGATGACGTCAGCCTGGTAGCTGGGGAGCCGGATCGCGCTGATCCAGCCGTTGCGGTAGGTGACCCGCTTCAGGAACTGCTCGACGACCGGCCGGAAGACCTGCTGCCCGCTGCGCACGACGACCAGTCCCTCGATCGCCTCGCGGGCGTCGTCGTCGTCGCCGTGGTGGGCGAAGTCGTACAGCACCTCGGCCCCGTCGGTCATGAGCCGTTCGCTCGCCAGGGCCTGCGGCAGACCCAGGTGCTCGTCGAGCCATTTGACGGCCGGACGGATCCGCAGGACGGGCACGCCCGCCTCTTTGAAGGCCAGCAGGGCGTATGCCTCGGCGAGGCCGACGAAGGGCAGCACGGCCCGGCTGCCCGGCCGTTTCGCCGAGCTGGTGACGAGCGGGTAGGCGACCGAGGGCGGCGCGTCCGCGCGCTTGAGCACGTAGCCGGTTGCCCAGTTGTGCAGGGTGTTGGGAGGCATGCCGAGCATCCGCGCGCCGTCGGCGAACGAGTAGATCGGCGTGGTGAGGTGCCGGTCCAGCGTCGCCGCGGTCATCGATGCACCTCGCCTCCGCACCAGGTCCGACGACGTGCGTCGTCGTCGATACGCACATTACCGGGGGCGGACGCCACCCGTCACACGTGAATGCTCAAGCGGGGAACATCGCTACTCTTCGTCCTCGTCGAGGCGGGCGAGCCAGGTGGCGAAGCGCTCGACGGGGGTCTCGAACTCGGGGTTCAGGTCGATGAAGTCGCGCAGGCGCTCGGCCAGCCACTCCAGGGTGACCTGCTCGTCGCCCCGGCGCTCGACCAGCTCCTCGATGCCGCGATCGGTGAAGTACATGAGGTCCTCCGGAAAAGGGCCGCCGTCCCCGCCCCGCGCCTGCGGGCCGGGGACGGCGGTCATCTGTCGTGCGGTGTTCAGGAGCGGGGCAGCGCCGCCTCCAGCAGCGCGGCCTGCTCGACGTCGTGCAGCTTGGTGGAGCCCACGGCCGGGGCCGCGGCAGCGGGGCGGGAGATGCGGCGCATGCGCACCCCGTCCAGGTGCTCCAGCAGGTTCAGGGCGACGAACGACCAGGCGCCCTGGTTGGCCGGCTCCTCCTGCACCCAGCAGAAGTCCTCGGCGGCGGCGTACTTGGCCAGCTCGGCCTTCAGTTCGTCGACGGGCAGCGGGTAGAGCTGCTCCAGGCGGATGATCGCGGTGTCGGTGACGCCGCGCTCCTGCCGCGCCTGGACCAGGTCGTAGTAGACCTTGCCCGAGCACAGCAGCACCCGCTTGACCTGCGCCGGATCGATCTGCCCGGTCTCGCCGATCACCGGCTGGAAGGTGCCCTCGGTGAAGTCGGCGACCGACGACACCGCGAGGCGGTGGCGCAGCAGCGACTTCGGCGTGAAGACCACCAGCGGCTTGCGCTTGGCCGACAGCGCCTGGCGGCGCAGCAGGTGGAAGTGGCTGGCCGGGGTCGACGGGATGGCCACCCGCATGTTGTCCTCGGCGGCCAGCTGCAGCCAGCGCTCCGGGCGGCCCGAGGTGTGGTCGGGGCCCTGGCCCTCGTGGCCGTGCGGCAGCAGCACGACCAGGCTCGACTGCTGGCCCCACTTGACCTCGCCCGAGCTGATGAACTCGTCGATGACCGACTGCGCGCCGTTGACGAAGTCGCCGAACTGCGCCTCCCAGAGCACGAGCGCGCTGGGGTCCTCGACGGAGTAGCCGTACTCGAAGCCGAGCGCGGCGTACTCGCTCAGCAGCGAGTCCTGGGCGTGGAAGCGGGCGTCGTCGGCGGCCACGGCGGTGGCGGGCAGGAAGTCCGCGCCGGTCTGCGCGTCGACGATGGCCGCGTGCCGCTGCACGAACGTGCCGCGGCGCGAGTCCTGGCCGGACAGGCGCACGGTCACGCCCTGGGCCAGCAGCGAGGCGAACGCGATGATCTCGCCGAAGCCCCAGTCGATGTCGCCCTCGACGGCCATCTTGGCGCGCTTGTCCAGCAGCTGCTGGATGCGCTTGTGCGGGGTGAAGCCCTCGGGCAGCGTGGTGTGCGCCTCGCCGATGCGGCGGACCAGGTCGGTCGGGATCGCGGTGGCGACGCTCGGCTCGGGCAGCACCTCGCGGGCGCGGGTGAGCCGGCTGGACACCCCGGCGACGGCGTCGCGGGTGGCCTTGAAGACCGTCTCCAGCTGCGTCTGGTAGTCGCGCAGCGCCTCCTCGGCCTGCTCGACGGTGATGTCGCCGCGGCCGATCAGCTCCTCGGTGTAGAGCTTGCGCACCGAGCGCTTGGTGTCGATGATCTGGTACATCAGCGGGTTGGTCATCGAGGGGTCGTCGCCCTCGTTGTGACCGCGCCGCCGGTAGCAGACCATGTCGATGACGACGTCCTTGTTGAACTCCTGGCGGTACTCGAACGCCAGGCGGGCCACCCGGACGACCGACTCGGGGTCGTCGCCGTTGACGTGGAAGATCGGCGCCTGGATCATGCGCGCGACGTCGGTGCTGTACAGCGACGAGCGGCTGTACTCCGGGGCGGTGGTGAAGCCGACCTGGTTGTTGACGACGACGTGCACCGAGCCGCCGGTGCGGTAGCCGCGCAGCTGGGACAGGTTCAGCGTCTCGGCGACCACGCCCTGGCCGGCGAACGCGGCGTCGCCGTGGATCAGCAGCGGCAGCACGGTGTAGCCGTGCAGGCCCAGGTCGAGGCGGTCCTGCTTGGCCCGGACGATGCCCTCCAGCACCGGGTCCACGGCCTCCAGGTGCGACGGGTTGGCCGCCAGCGACACGGTGGTGGTGAACTGCCCGTCCGGCGAGGTGAACTTGCCGGTGGAGCCCAGGTGGTACTTCACGTCGCCGGAGCCCTGCGCGGTCTTCGGGTCGAGGTGCCCCTCGAACTCACCGAAGATCTTCTCGTACGGCTTGCCGACGATGTTGGCGAGCACGTTGAGCCGGCCGCGGTGCGCCATGCCGATGACGACCTCGTCGAGGCTGCTCTCGGCGGAGGCCTGCAGGATCTCGTCGAGCAGCGGGATCAGCGACTCGCCGCCCTCCAGCGAGAAGCGCTTCTGGCCGACGTACTTGGTCTGCAGGAAGGTCTCGAAGGCCTCGGCGGCGTTGAGCCGGCCCAGGACGTGCTTCTGCTCCTCCGGGCTGGGCTTGGTGTACTTGCGCTCGACCCGCGCCTGGATCCAGTTGCGCTCCTCCGGGTCGGTGATGTGCATGTACTCCACGCCGACGCGGCGGCAGTAGGAGTCGCGCAGCACGCCCAGGATGTCGCGCAGCTTCATCACGTCCTTGCCGGCGAAGCCGCCGACGGGGAACGTGCGGTCGAGGTCCCAGAGGGTCAGGTCGTGCTGGCGCACGTCCAGGTCCGGGTGCTTGCGGATCATGAACTCCAGCGGGTCGGTGTCGGCCATCAGGTGGCCCCGGACCCGGTAGGAGTGGATCAGCTCGATGACCCGCGCGGCCTTGTCGATCTGGCCCTCGGAGGTGTGCGCGATGTCGCGCACCCAGCGGACCGGCTCGTACGGGATGCGCAGCGCGGTGAAGATCTCGTCGTAGAAGCCGTGCTCGCCGAGCAGCAGCTCGTGCATGACCTTCAGGAACTCACCGGACTGCGCGCCCTGGATGACCCGGTGGTCGTAGGTGCTGGTCAGCGAGATGATCTTGCTGACGGCCATGTCGGCCAGCTGCTGCTCGCTCATCCCGGAGAACGGCGCCGGGTACTCCATCGCGCCGACGCCGATGATGGCGCTCTGGCCCTGCATCAGGCGCGGGATCGAGTGCACGGTGCCGATGCCGCCGGGGTTGGTCAGCGACGTCGTGGTGCCCGTGTAGTCGTCCATGGTCAGCTCGTTCTTGCGAGCCCGGCGCACCACGTCCTCGTACGCCTGCCAGAACTGGCGGAAGTCCATCTGCTCGCAGCCCTTGATGGACGGCACCACCAGGTTGCGGGTGCCGTCGGGCTTGGCCAGGTCGATGGCGATGCCGAGATTCACGTGCTCCGGCTTGACCAGCGACGGCTTGCCGTTGACGACGGCGAAGTGGTTGTTCATCTCGGGGTGCATGCCGATGGCGCGGACCATGGCGTACCCGATGAGGTGGGTGAAGCTGACCTTGCCACCGCGACCGCGGGTCAGGTGGTTGTTGATCACGATGCGGTTGTCGGAGATCAGCTTCGCGGGGACGGCGCGCACGCTCGTGGCGGTCGGCACCTCCAGCGAGGCGTCCATGTTCTCGACGATCTTGGCCGCGATGCCGCGCAGCGGCACGACCTGCGCCCCGGCGGGCGCGGGCTTCTCGGCGGGCTTGGCCTGAGCCGGGGCCGGCTTCGCCGCGACGGGCGCGACGGGCGCGGGTGTGGCGGCGGGGGCGGCTACCGGAGCGGGGGCCGGGGCAGCGGCGGCCGGAGCGGGCTGCGCGGGGGCAGCGGGCTGCGCGGGCGCGGCGGGCTTGGCGGCAGCCGGCTTGGCCGCGGCGGGCGCGGTGTCGGCCGGCTTGTAGTCGGCGAAGAAGTCGTGCCACGCCGGATCGACGCTGGTCGGGTCGGCGAGGTACCGCTGGTACATCTCCTCCACGATCCACTCGTTCGGACCGAAGCTCGCCAGTGGGTTGTCCTGAACTGAGCGTCCAGTCGGGCCGGCGCCCGATGTGTGCTGGGTCGACACGGGTTCTTTCGCCTCTTCCGCACGTCTTTAACGAGTACTCAGAAAACCGGCTCCCAGGCTACGCGGTGCGCTGTGGCGCGGCACTCGCGGCACGGCTCCGTGTCGCATGACACACGCCGTCCTATGCGCGACAGTACGCCCGGGGCGGAACCGCAGCTCGGCGGTGACCCACGGCACAGCCGTCAGCCGGGGACCGCGATCCAGGTGGCCTCGGCCCGCGCGAGCAGGGAACCGTCGGGGGCGTACAGCGACGAGCGGACCAGCGCCTTGCGCCCCTCCCGGTGCACCGGCTGCCCGACGACCACGCACTCGTCGTCGGCTTCGGGCAGCCCGTCCACCGCCACGGCGTACCGGCCGAGCACGAAGGCCTGGTCCCGGTCGATGACGGCCCAGCCGCCGGGGCAGTCCAGGGCGGCCCACACCACGGTCGGCGACACGTCGGCCGGCACCACGAACGTGGCCGCGGTCCGGCCGTCGGGCAGCCGCCCGGGGAAGATGCGCAGCCCGTCCGCGCGCTGCGGCCCGCAGACGAAGCAGGTCGGGAACGGGTGGTCGGTGTGCCCGGCGTAGCGACCGGAGGCGGCCAGCGCCTCGGTGCGGCTCACCGGCGGCACCGCCGGGATGTCGTCGGCGCGCGGAGCGGCGGACGCGATCAGGGTGTCCTGATCGAGCACCGCCCAGCCGTCCCCGGTCGCGGTGACCGCCAGCGCGACGTCCAGCGGCGGCGGCTTGCGCAGGGTGATCTCGACCAGTCCGCTCCGCACGCCGACAGCCCCCGCGACCAGGCCACTCGTCCAGCCGCCGTTGCCGGAGCCGGGCGGTCCGTTGTGCCGGGCGTCGATCACCAGGGAGGTCATGCCGTCAAGCCTCTCACTCTTCATGTGCCGGTCATCCAGCACGGGCCCAGGTGTCAAGCAGGGCTTCTACACAGGGCACATGACGACGATGTTGCTTACCGCCGCCCCCACGGGCTACTCCGCGCTGATCGCCGGGGACGCGGCCACTGTCGAGGCGGCGCAGCGGCTGCGCTACCGCGTTTTCGCCGAGGAGATGGGCGCCCGGCTTCCCGACACGGGAGGCCTGGACGTCGACGAGTTCGACGCGTACTGCGATCACCTGGTGGTGCGGGAGGACCGCACCGGCGAGATCGTCGGTACGTACCGGCTGCTGCCCCCGCAGCGGGCGATCTGGCTGGGCCGCCGCTACGGCGACAGCGAGTTCGACCTGACCGCGCTCACCGTACTGCGCGACCAGCTGGTCGAGGCCGGACGCAGCTGCGTACACCCCGACCACCGCACCGGCGCCGTGATCAACCTGATGTGGGCCGGTATCGCCAAGTACCTGGACCGGATGGGCCACCGCTGGCTCGCGGGCTGCGCCTCGGTGCCGCTGGCCGACGGCGGCGCGCAGGCGTCGCAGGTGTGGGACCTGGTGTCCCGCAAGCACCTGGCTCCGCCGCAGCTGCGCGTGGTGCCGCGCACCCCGTGGCAGGCGCTGCCCGTCGAGCGTCCGGCGACCATCGCCGCCGCGCCGCCGCTGCTGCGCGGTTACCTGCGGCTGGGCGCGTGGGTCGCCGGTGCGCCCGCGTACGACGAGTCCTTCGGGGTGGCCGACTTCTACGTCCTGCTCGGCCTGGACCGGATCGACCCGCGCTACCTCAAGCACTTTCTCGCCGCGTGAGCGGCTCGCGACAGGGGTGACACCGTGCAAGAGATGAGAACGGCGCCGCGGACGGCGACTCCGCCCGCGGCGCGGGTCCGCCCTGCCGCGCCGCCACGCATACCCGGCGACCAGCTGTGGCGGCCGTACGCGGACTGCGGGCGGCAGTGCGGGGGCGACGGTGGGCCGCGGGTCGGCCGGCTGCGCCAGACGCTACGGGCCGTGGCGGGCGGGCTGGTGCTGCTGCTCGGCACGCTGCTGCCCTGGCGGGCCGACCTGCTGGCGCGGGCGCTGCTGCGGGCGCTGGGCATCCGGCTGCGGGTGACCGGGCCGGGCGTCGCGCCGGGCGCGCTGCTGGTCGGCAACCACGTGTCCTGGCTGGACATCGTGGTGATGACGGCGCTGAGCCGCCGCGCCGGCGGGCTGCGCATGGTGGCCAAGACCGAGGTCGCCACCTGGCCGGTGATCGGGCGGATCGCCCGGCGCCAGCGGACGATCTTCGTGGACCGGGCCCGGCCCCGGGCGCTGCCGGGCACGGTCGCGCAGGTGGCGGTGGCGTTGCGGGCGGGACAGGCGGTGCAGGTGTTCCCCGAGGGCACCACCACCTGCGGCCCGCACCCGGTCCCGTGGCGCGCGGCGTTCCTCCAGGCCGCGATCGACGCGGACGCGCCGGTGCAGACCATCACCCTGCGGTACGCCCACCCGGCGGCGGCCTTCGTCGGCGACGACACCCTGGTCGTATCGCTGCGCCGGGTGCTCGCCGCCCGGGGCATGTCCGCGGCCGTGCTGCTGGGCGCGCCACGCCCGGCCGACGCGCCGCGCCGCGAACTGGCCGCCCGCCTGTCCCACGCCGACCTGGAGCACGCGGAACCGGGGCGATAGTTCCGAATTCAGGCTATTCGCCGGGTTCTGTCGCCGAATTCACAGGAAGCGTTCAGGGTATCCACAGCGCCGGGCGAGCGATCCGGCGCAGGATGGGGGACATGCCTGAGGCGAATCTGCTCGTGGTCGAGGATGACCCGAACATCCTGGAGCTGCTGTCGGCCAGCCTGCGTTTCGCGGGCTTCGAGGTCAAGGCGGTGGGCGACGGCGCGACCGCGCTCGACGCCGCCGCGAAGGCGCGGCCCGACCTCGTCGTGCTCGACGTGATGCTGCCGGACCTGGACGGCTTCGAGGTGATCAAGCAGCTGCGCCAGGACCGCGGTCGCGTGCCGGTGGTGTTCCTGACCGCGCGCGACGCCACCGACGACAAGATCCGCGGGCTGACCCTGGGCGGCGACGACTACGTCACCAAGCCGTTCAGCCTGGAGGAGCTGACCGCCCGCATCCGCGCGGTGCTGCGGCGCACCAGCGGCGAGACCGACTCGCCCAAGCTCACGTTCGCCGACCTGGAGCTGGACGAGGAGACCCACGAGGTGCGCCGGGCGGGCAACCTGGTGCAGCTCTCACCGACCGAGTTCAAGCTGCTGCGATACCTGATGCTCAACCCGAACCGGGTGCTGTCCAAGGCGCAGATCCTCGACCACGTGTGGAACTACGACTTCCGCGGCGACGACAACATCGTCGAGTCGTACATCTCGTACCTGCGCCGCAAGGTGGACAACGTCTCGCCCCGGCTCATCCAGACCCTGCGCGGCGTCGGTTACGTCCTGCGCAAGCCGACGTCGTGAGGCTCCCGCGGCTCACCCGCGACCAGCCGTTGCGGGTGAAGCTGACGGCGTACACGATGTTGCTGCTGGTCCTGGCGATCGTGCTGATCGGGGTGGCCAGCCACCTCGCGATGCGGCGCTACCTGACCGACCGGGTCGACAGCGACCTGGCCGGAGCCCGGCTGCTGCTGGAGAGCGAGATGTCCAAATCGTCCCGCCCCGGCACCAGCACCGAGGTCTTCCTGCCGAGCGACTTCATCATCGGCTGGGAGAAGGCGGGACCGCTGCCCGACGGCGAGGACCCCTGGGGGTACGAGAAGCCGCCGAACGTGACCCCGCAGGACCTGCCGCAGCTGCCGTCGCCGAGTGAGCTGCGTGGCCGGGCCGGTGAGTACTTCACGGTCAAGGCCCGCGACGGCGCGCCGCACTGGCGGGTGATGGTGGGTGAGCTGAAGTTCCGTGGCGGCCCCACCGGAGTCCTCATCGTCGCCGAGCGCACCACCACCATCGACGCCGCGGTGCACCGCCTGCTGTGGATCAACATCTACGGCGGCGCGGCGGTGCTCATCCTGGCCGCGATGATCGGAACGGAGCTGGTCCGGCGCAGCCTGCGGCCGCTGGCGGCGATCGAGAAGACGGCCAAGGCGATCGCCGGCGGCGACCTGACCCAGCGCGTGCCCGACCCCGAGGAGGGTTGCGTCACGCCCCGGACCGAGGTCGGCTCGCTGGCCCGCGCCCTCAACGCGATGCTGGCGCAGATCGAGACCGCGTTCAGGGCCCGCGCCGCGTCGGAGACATCGGCCCGTGCTGCCGAGACCTCGGCCCGCGACGCCGCCGTGGCGGCGCAGGTCTCCGAGGGACGCGCCCGCCGCTCCGAGGAGAAGATGCGGCGCTTCGTCGCCGACGCCTCGCACGAACTGCGTACGCCGCTGACCACCATCCGCGGCTTCGCCGAGCTCTACCGGCAGGGCGCGGCCCGCGCGCCCGAGGAGACCGCGTCGCTGGTCAGGCGGATCGAGGACGAGTCCCAGCGGATGGGCCTGCTCGTCGACGACCTGCTGCTGCTGGCCCGGATGGACCAGGAGCGCCAGTTGCACCCGGCCCCGGTCGAGCTGCGCGTGCTGGCCGTGGAGGCGGTGCAGGCCGCCCGCGTGATGGACCCCGACCGGCCGATCGAGCTGGTCGTCGCGCCGCACGCCGGCCACCTGGTGGTCGCCGGGGACGACGCCCGGCTGCGGCAGGTCATCGGCAACCTGATGAGCAACGCGCTGGCGCATACGCCGGCGGGCACCCGGGTGCAGTTGCGGCTGCGTACCGAAGCGGGGCAGGCTGTGCTGGAGGTGGCCGACGAGGGCCCCGGCCTCGACCCGGCCCAGCGGGACCGGGTGTTCGAGCGGTTCTACCGCGCGGACCCCGCCCGGACCCGGCGCGCCAACGGCGACGTCAGCACCGGACTCGGCCTGGCCATCGTGGCCGCGCTGGTCGAGGCGCACCGGGGCACCATCGAGGTGGACAGCGAGCCCGGCAAGGGCGCCGTGTTCCGGGTGCGGGTGCCGCTGGTAGAGGTCGACGACGATGCCGATGATCAGTCCGACAGCACGTCGCAGCAGGTGGACGCCTGATGAACCGTGCTTTCGACCCCGCCTTCGACCCGTGACGAATCGCGACTCACAGATATTTTCCAGAACCAACCCAGATCAGACGCAGCGTCGCACGGAAGACTGAGGATATGAGCGAGTACGACAAGCCCCAGACCGCAGCGCAGCCGGCCGAAGCCGACACCGCCGCCGTACCCCCGCGTCCGGAGGCGACGGCCGGCACCGTGCCGGGCACTCCTGCTCACGCGGCACCCGACGACACCGCGGTCACCGCGCCCCAGGCCCCGGCGGCCGGCCTGCCGGTCGAGCCCGCCCCGGCGGCCTGGTCGCAGCCCGCCGCGCCAGCCCAGCCCGGCCCGCAGCCGCCGGCCGGTCCACAGCCGCCCGCGCACGCCTACCCGGCCACCGCCTACCCGCAGTCCGCCCCCGCGTCGGCCTACCCGCAGTCCGCCCCCGCGTCGGCCTACCCGCAGTCCGCCCCGCCGTCGGCCTACCCGCAGTCCGCCCCGCCGTCGGCCTACCCGCAGTCCGCGCAGCCCGGCTCCGCGTACCCGGGCACCCCGGCCGGCTACCCGGCGGCGGGCTACCCGGCCGCCGGTTACCCGACGGGCTCCTACCCGACCACCGGCCAGCCCGCGTGGACCCCGCCCAGCACGCCCGGCAAGAGCGTCGGCGGGACCATCGCGAAGTTCGCGCTCGGCTCGGTCGCCGCGGTGGTGCTCGCGCTGGCCTCCGGCGTAGCGGGAGCGGTGATCGCCACGAAGTACGCCGACGACGGCAAGATCACGGTGTCGTCGGGCAGCACCGCCGCCGCGCCCGTGGTGGACCGCTCGTCGCTGGCCGGGGTGGCCAAGGCGATGCAGCCCAGCGTCGTGAACATCAGCACCGGCACCGGCGAGGGGTCGGGAATCGTGCTCACCGAGGACGGCTACATCCTCACCAACAACCACGTGGTCGCCGGGGCGGAGGGGCAGAACGTCTCGGTCACCCTGTCCAGCGGCAAGAAGGTGCCGGCCAAGGTGGTGGGCACCGATCCGCGTACCGACCTCGGCGTGGTCAAGGCCACCGCGACCGGTCTGACGCCGGCGCCGTTCGGCGACAGCGACCAGGTCTCCGTCGGTGACACCGCGCTGGCCATCGGCAGCCCGCTGGGCCTGCGCGGCTCGGTGACCGCCGGCATCATCAGCGCCCGCGACCGCACCATCTCGGTCGGCGAGGGCCGCTCGACCTCGCTGTCCGGCCTGCTGCAGACCGACGCGCCGATCAACCCGGGCAACTCCGGCGGCGCGCTGGTCAACACCAAGGGCGAGGTGATCGGCATCAACACCGCCATCGCCACCAACGGCAGCAGCGACGGCAACATCGGCGTCGGGTTCGCCATCCCGAGCAACAAGGCCAAGGCCATCGCCGAGCAGATCATGAACGGCAAGCCGGTGAGCCACCCGTACCTGGGCGTCTCGGTGACCGCCTCCGACACCGGCGGCGCGGCCGTCAGCGCGGTGACCGAGAACAGCCCGGCGAACAAGGCCGGGCTGCAGAAGGGCGACATCATCAGCAAGTTCAACGGGAAGATCATCAACGACAGCGACGACCTGGTGTCTGCCGTCCAATCGGGCACCGTCGGCCAGCAGGTGACCGTCGAGTTCACCCGAAACGGCGAGGCCAAGACTGCAACGGTGACGCTCGGCGAAGCGTCCTAATAGCAGCGCACAGGATCTGTGCCTCCTCCCCACCCGGCGGCGGGTGGTGGTGACCATCGGGGTTGGTCACCATCACCCGCCGCCACCTTTGTGCCCTGAGCAGGGCCCGTGCGGGTTCAGCTCGGCATCTCACGCTCGCGACGGCGGGAGCCGGACCTGGCGGTGGGAGCGTTGTCGACCTCGACCACGGTTGAGGTGTTCCACTGTCGGCTGTGGCCCGTGAGGGATCACGGGTGGCTGTCACGGGAGCTGGACGTGACACGGGACGGCTGCGGGCCGAAGCTTCGCCGCGTGCGGTGCGCAGGTCTTCGTCACTGCGCGGTCGCTGGCGGCGGCCGAGCATGTCGCGGATGCGGTCACCCGCGACGGGCCGGGACAGGCCACGGCGTTTCGCTGCGACATCGCGGATGCGGATGCGGTACGCGAGTTCGCCGCGGCCCTGGCCACGCGGACGGAACACCTCGATGTCCTGATCAACAACGGTGCCGCCTACGTGGAGGGCTTCGACCTCGACGACGTCGACGACGACCGGATCACGAGCGTGACGGCGGCGGGCGGAACCGGTGCCCGCTGCTGCGGGCTTGATCACCGGTTGCGGTCAAGATCTGCGGTTACACCCGAGGAAACGACCGCAAACAGCGATCTTGCTCCAGTTGGTTGCTGCCCGTCCCGGGGAGGCGGCCCCGGGACGGGCAGGGTTGGTGGCGGGCCTGGGTCAGCGCAGGGCTTGGGCCAGGTCCTCGTCGGTCAGGCCGGTGTGCGGCTGCTGCGCGGGCGCGGCGGCCGGCTCGGCGTGACCCTCGTGGCGCGGGGCGACGTGCTTGCCCGCGTTGCGCTTGCGCTTGATCCGGGCCTTGAGGCCCTCCACCAGCGAGTAGAGGACCGGCACCAGGACCAGCGTGAGCAGCGTGGAGCTGACCAGACCACCGATCACCACGACCGCGAGCGGCTGCGAGATGAAGGCGCTCGACTCGGTCAGGCCCAGCGACATCGGCAGCAGCGCGAAGATGGTCGCCACCGCCGTCATCAGGATCGGGCGCAGGCGGCGGCGGCCGCCCTCGATGATCGCGTCACGCGTGGTGTAGCCGTCGGCCCGGTACTGGTTGATCAGGTCGAGCAGCACGATCGCGTTGGTGACCACGATGCCGACCAGCATCAGCAGGCCGATCATCGCGGCGAGGCCGAGCGGCTGACCGGTGACGGCCAGCAGACCCAGCGCGCCGGTCGCCGCGAACGGCACCGAGATCAGCAGGATCAGCGGCTGCACCAGCCCGCGGAACGTGGCGATCATGATGATGAACACCAGCGCGATGGCGACCAGCATGGCCAGCCCCAGGTCGCCGAAGGCGTCCTGCTGGGCCTCGGTGACACCGCCGATGGAGTACGACGCGCCGTCGGGCAGGTCGAGGCTCTTCAGCTTCTTGTCCAGCTCGGCGTTGATCGTGCCCAGCGCCTCGGCGCTCGGCGTGCCGGTCACCTTGGCGGTGCGGACCTGGTCCACGCGGTTGATCTGGCTCGGACCGGCCACCGTGTTGACGTCGGCGACGTCGTCCAGGATGAAGCCGGGGCCGATCGGCAGGGCGCGCAGCGCGGCGATGTCGGCCGGGGCCGCTCCGCTGCGCAGTACGACCGGCTGCTCGATGCCGTTGATCACGACGCGGGTCAGCGTGGTGCCGCGGAACGCCGCGCCGACCAGCTGGCCCAGCGCCGCGTCGCTCAGCCCGGCCCGCGCCGCCGCGACCCGGTCCAGGGTGACCTGCACCTGCGGGGTGTTGGCGGCCAGGTCGCTGTCGACCTCGGTGACGTTGGGCAGCTCGGCGACGGCAGCGCGGATCTGCTCGGCCGCGGCGCGCAGCGTGGCGTCGTCGGCCGCCTCGACCGCGACCTCCAGGCCGTTGCCGCCGAAGCCGCCCTGCACCGCGCCGACCACGACCTCGCCGACGGCGCTGTCGTCCAGCGCGTCGATCTTGTCGCGCAGCGAGTCGGTGAGCACCTTCTGGTCGGTGCCGGTCTCCGAGGTCACCTGGAAGCGGGCCTGGGTGGTGTTGGCGCCGCCGCCACCGCCGAAGATGCCGCCGCCACCGCCGACCGTCACCTGGTACGACTTCACGCCGTCGGTGGAGTCGAGGATCGTCTCGACCCGCTTGGCGGCCTCGTCGGTGGTGGCCAGCGAGGTGCCGATCGGCATCGTCTGGGTGATCGAGAACGAGTTGCCGGAGCTCTCGATGAAGCTGGTCTCGATGCGGGTCGCCAGGTAGCTGGTGCCCGCGATGATGCCGAATGCCACCAGCAGGGTGATCGCCCGGTGGCCCAGCGACCAGCGCAGGATCGGCACGTACGCGCGCTGCAGCGGGCTGCGCAGCTCCTTGGCCTCGGCCTTGGCCCGGATGGCCTCCAGCTCCTCGGCGGTGCCCTGCGGGGACTTGAGGAACCAGTACGCCATGACGGGGACGATGGTCAGCGACACCAGCAGGGAGGCCAGCAGCGCCGCGGTCACGGTCAGGCCGAACGGGCCGAACAGCTGGCCGACCATGCCGCCGACCAGCGCGACGGGCAGGAACACCGCGACGGTGGTCAGCGTCGAGGCGGTCACCGCGCCGGAGACCTCCTTCACCGCGGTGAGGATCGCCTCCTTCTTCGGTTCGCCGTACTCGAGGTGACGTTTGATGTTCTCCAGGACCACGATCGAGTCGTCGACCACCCGGCCGATCGCGATCGTCAGGCCGCCCAGGGTGAGCAGGTTGAGCGAGTAGTCGCCGGCCCACAGCGCGATCAGCGCGATGACCACGCTGACCGGGATCGACACGGCGGTGACCAGCGTCGAGCGGACCGACAGCAGGAAGACCAGGATGACGAGCACGGCGAAGGCCAGGCCCAGCGCGCCCTCGGTGGTCAGGCTGCTCACCGAGCGCTCGACCTCGGGAGCCTGGTCGAAGATGACCTGCAACGCGCCGCCCGCGCCGAGCTGCGCGGCGAGCTCAGGGAGCTTGTCGTTGACCTGGTGCGAGATCTCGACCGCGTTCGCGCCGGGCAGCGCGGTGACGCCGACGCCGAGGCTCGGCTTGCCGTTGGTACGGGTCAGCGTGGTCGCGTCGGCGGGCGCCGAGGTGACCGTGGCGACGTCCTTGAGCTGCGTCGGAGCGGCCGGGGCGGCGGGCTTGCCGGCTACCGGGCGGGCCGCGCCGAGGTACAGGTCGGCGATCTGCTCGACGGTGGTGAAGCGGCTGCCGACCGCGACCGAGTAGACCAGACCGCCGTCGGTGATCACGCCGCCGGGCATGCTGATGCCGTTGGCGGTCAGCACGCCGGTGACGGCCTGCGCGGTGAGGCCCCTGGCGGCCAGTTTGACCGGGTCCAGGTTGACCGTCACCTGCGGGGTGCGGTCACCGGACAGGGTCGTCTCGCGTACGCCCTCGATGTTGTTGAGGGCAGGCAGGACGGTGGCCCGCAGCCGGCGGGCCAGCTCCTGGTCGTCGCCGCCCGCGCCGCTGGCGGCAAGCTGGATGACCGGGATGTCGTCGGTGGTGCCCGCGAAGACGGCCGGGTCGACGTTCTGCGGCAGGCGCGCGTCGATGCGGGCCAGCGCCTGCTGGATGTCACCCTCGACCTGGTCGATGTCCGCGCCGAAGTCGAAGGCCACGCTCACGGACGCGGAGCCGTTACGCGACGTCGACGTCACGCTGGTCACCCCGCTGACGCCGGCGACCGCCTGCTCGATCGGTATGGCGACCTGCTGCTCGACGATCTCCGGCGTGGCGCCCGGGTAGGCGGCGACCACGGAGACCATCGGGAACTGCAGGTCGGGGAACATCTGCTGGCGCAGCTGCGGCAGCACGAAAGCACCCGCACCGAGGATCGCCACGCTGATCAGCGCGACTAGTCCGCGGTTGGCGAGGCTCAGCCTGGCCAGGAATGACATGACGACTCCAGGTGCATCACGGTCGAGCGTTATGGGGGAATGCGACCGCCGCAGTCAACCAGGTCTACGCGCAGGAACTGTGAACCAAACCTGAAAGCCAGCCGAAAGCCGGTACGAGTTCGTCACAGTCGTTCTTCGCCAGTTGCCGGGTGAGACAGGGGGAACGGTCCCCAAGTTACAAGCCGCCGATCGGTGAATCGGCCGAAATCGGGCGTGAGCCCGGTGACTTTCAGCATTTATGCGGGTTCCGTGCAGCAGGCATGCGGGTCGGCTCGGGCACACTGGCCACGCCCGATGTAGCACCGCACCCCTGGGAGTCGTCGATGAAACCGGAGAAGGGCGAGCAGCGCCGCCTGCTCGTGGTCGACGACGAGCCGACGATCGTGTCGCTGCTGTCGGCCAGCCTGCGATTCGTCGGCTTCGAGGTGCGCACCGCCGCCACCGGGGCGCAGGCGCTCGCCGTGGCCGCCGAGTTCAAGCCCGAACTGCTGGTGCTCGACGTGATGCTGCCCGACTGCGACGGCTTCGAAGTGGTCCGCCGCCTGCGGGCCGGTGGCGCGCACGTGCCGGTGCTGTTCCTGACCGCCCGTGACGGCGTTCAGGACAAGATCACCGGGTTGACGGTGGGCGGCGACGACTACGTCACCAAGCCGTTCAGCCTGGAGGAGGTCGTCGCCCGGATCCGCGCCGTGCTGCGCCGCACGTACACCGGCGCGGGCCCGCCCGCCGACGACACCACGCTGCGCTTCGCCGACCTGGAGCTGGACGAGGAGACCCACGACGTACGCCGGGCCGGAAAGCTCGTGCGGCTCAGCCCGACCGAGTTCAAGCTGCTGCACTACCTGCTGGTCAACGCCGACCGGGTGGTCAGCAAGGCGCAGATCCTCGACCACGTCTGGCGGTACGACTTCGGCGGCGACGCCCGCATCGTCGAGTCCTACATCTCGCTGCTGCGCCGCAAGGTCGACACGGTCGACCCGCCGCTGATCCACACCCTGCGCGGGTTCGGCTACTCGCTGCGGCTGCCGCGCTCGTGAGGCGGCTGCTGCGCGGGCCGAAGCGCTGGTCACTGCGCGCCCGGCTGCTGGCCGGAGTGCTCGCGCTGGTCTGCGCCGGGTTCGTCGTCGCCGACATGGCCAGCGTGTCGCTGCTGCGCATGTACATGATCGAGCAGATCGACGAGCAGCTGTCCGTCGCCATGCACGACCTGACCAAGCGCGATCCGGACGAGTTCAGCCCCGCCGAGGTCGAGCAGTTCTCCAAGGAGCAGACCGAGGGCAAGACCTTCTTCGACGCGTACATCCTGGAGTTCCGCGACAACGAGGGCCGGGTCCAGAAACGGTTCCCCGGCGACGCCGGTGAGGAGCGCCGCGGCTCGCCCGCCCTGCCGTCCCTCGACGTCGCCTCGGTGCGGCGGCTGGCCGACAAGCCGTTCTTCGTCCCCAACGCGGTCTCCTACCACCGGCACCCCGGCTACCAGGTGCTGGTGGGGGAGCGGGCCGACGGACAGGGCAGCGTCGTCATCGCGTACGACCTCACCGGTGTCGCCAAGACCATGGCCCGCCTCGGCGCGATCGAGATCGCGGTGACGCTCGCCGTGCTCGGCCTGGCCACCGCACTCGGAGTATGGGTCATCCGGATGGGCCTGCGGCCGCTGACCGAGGTCGAGCAGACCGCCGAGGAGATCATCGCGGGCGGCGACCTGTCCCGCCGGGTGCCCGAGCAGGTCGGGCCGCGCACCGAGATGGGCCGCCTGTCGCGCACCCTCAACACGATGCTGGCCCAGATCGAAGGCTCCTTCGCCGAGCGCACCGAATCCGAGACGCGGCTGCGCCGCTTCGTCGCCGACGCCTCGCACGAGCTGCGTACCCCGCTCGCGGGCATCCGTGGCCTGGCCGAACTGCACCGCCAGGGCGTGGTCACCGACCCGGCCGAGGTGTCCGCGCTGCTCGCCCGGATCGAGACCGAAGCCACCCGGATGGGGCTGCTCGTCGAGGACCTGCTGATGCTCGCCCGGCTCGACGAGCAGCGGCCGCTGCGTAGCGAACCCGTCGACCTGGTGCCCATCGCCGCCGACGCCATCGAGTCCGCGCAGCTGCGCGAGCTGGACCGGCCGCTGCGGCTGGAACTGCTCGACGGCGATCCGCCGGTGGTGCTCGGCGACGAGGACCGGCTCCGGCAGGTCGTCACCAACCTGCTCGGCAACGCGCTCACGCACACCCCGGCGGGCACGCCGGTGACGGTGCGGGTCGGCGTGGAGAGCGACCGGGCCGTGCTGCAGGTCATCGACAGCGGCCCCGGCCTGTCACCCGAGCACGCCGAGCGGGTCTTCGAACGCTTCTACCGCGCCGACCCGGCGCGCGCCCGCGACCACGAGCGTTCGCCCGCCGCCGGGTCCGGCCTGGGCCTGTCCATCGTGGCCGCCCTGATCGCGGCGCACGGCGGCGAGATCTGTCACCGCCCGACCCCGGGCGGCGGCGCGACCTTCCGGATCGCGCTGCCGGTCTGGCCCGCCTGATTCGCGCTGCCCCGGCCGGGCCGGCGGGGCGGGCCGCCGGAGGCCGGGGGGTCGACTGCCGGTGGCCGCCAGCCCGGCCTCGCGCCTCGCCGCGCTGTTGGCGAAGGAAGGGCACCTTCCTAACGCCATGCGTGGAGGAAGGTGCCCTTCCTAACGGTCGCCGTTGGACGGACCGGGGGATGATCGCTGTTTCAGGTCAAAACCTGTGGTGGGACCTCACTTTTTGACCTGAAACAGCGATCATCGCCCCCGGCGGCACCCCGAGCCGGCCGCCAGCCGGCCGCGGGCCAGGCGCGCGCCAGTCGCGAACCTTAAGTGGGGGTTAAAGATCGGCGGTCACCTCTTGTGTGGCCGGGGTCACGGGATTAACTTTTAGCAAACTTAACTAACGGTTATTTCAGAGCTGCCTTTCGCCCCCAGGAGGGTGATCATGCAACGCAAACCGCTCCTCAACCTGTTCGTCGCCACCGCGACGGCGCTGGTCGGGACCGCTGTGGCCGTCGCGGTCGCGGGCACCGCCAACAGTGCCGCCGTCGACCACAACGCCTGCCGCCCCGACGGCATGTACCAGACGCCCGGCGTGGCCGTCCCGTACTGCGACGTCTACGACACCAACGGCCGCGAGGCGATGGGGGCGGGCCACCCGCGCCGCATCATCGGCTACTTCACCAACTGGCGCACCGGCAAGAACGGCGCCCCGGCGTACCTGGCCAACCAGATCCCGTGGCAGAAGATCACGCACATCAACTACGCGTTCGCGCACGTGGACGGCGCCAACAAGATCTCGATCGGCAACCCGGCCGAGGCCAACAACGCCTCCACGAACATGACCTGGCCCGGCGTGGCCGGCGCGGAGATGGACCCGGCGTTCCCGTACACCGGGCACTTCAATCTGCTCAACAAGTTCAAGAAGCAGTACCCGGACGTCAAGACGCTGGTCAGCGTCGGCGGCTGGGCCGAGACCGGCGCGTACTTCGACGGCAGCGGCGCGCGGATCGACTCCGGCGGCTTCTACCGGATGACGACCAACGCCGACGGCTCGGTCAACACCGGCGGCATCAACGCCTTCGCCGACTCCGTGGTGACGTTCCTGCGCACGTACGGCTTCGACGGCGTGGACATCGACTACGAGTACCCGACGTCCAACAAGGACGCGGGCCACCCGCTCGACTTCGCGCAGTCCAACGCGCGGCGGGCCGGGCTGAACGCCTCGTACCAGGTGCTGATGAAGGCGCTGCGGGAGAAGCTGGACACCGCCGCCGCCTCCGACGGCAGGTACTACATGGTCACCGTCGCGGCCCCGGCGTCCGGCTGGCTGCTGCGCGGCATGGAGTCGTTCCAGGCCACGCAGTACCTGGACTACATCAACATCATGTCGTACGACCTGCACGGCGCCTGGAACCAGTACGTCGGCCCGAACGCGGCCCTGTACGACGACGGCCAGGACAACGAGCTGATCGCGGGCGGCGTCTACAACGCCTACGCGGGCATCGGTTCGCTGAACACCGACTGGGCCTACCACTACTTCCGCGGGGCGGCGCAGAGCGGGCGCATCAACATCGGCGTGCCGTACTACACCCGCGGCCACAAGGACGTCACCGGCGGCACCAACGGCCTCTGGGGCACTGCGGCGAAGACCGCGAACTGCCCGATCGGCACCCAGAGCCCCTGCGGCAACGGCGCGATCGGCATCGACAACCTGTGGCACGACAACGACCCCGCGGGCAACGAGGAACCGGCCGGGTCCAACCCGATGTGGCACGCCAAGAACCTGGAGAACGGCATCGCCGGCTCCTACCGGGCGGCGTACGGCCTGACCCCCGCGACCGACCCGGCCGACACCCTGACCGGCACGTACGTGCGCAACTACTCCTCGACGCTGGTCGCGCCGTGGCTGTGGAACGCGCAGAAGAAGGTCTTCCTGTCCACCGAGGACGAGCAGTCCATCGGGGCCAAGGCCGACTACGTGGTGAACCGGGGCATCGGCGGCATCATGATCTGGGAGCTGGCCGGCGACTACGCCTTCGACGCCGCGGCCGGTGAGTACCGGATGGGCAACACGCTCACCAACACCATCGCCGCGAAGTTCGCGTCCGCCTCGCCGTACGGCGCGAGCCGGTCCAACACGGCGCTGCCCACCCAGACCATCAACGTCGACGTGCAGCTCGGCGGATTCGCCCTGGGTGACTCGAACTACCCGATCAACCCGAAGCTGAAGCTGGTCAACAACACGGCCACGACCATCCCCGGTGGGGCGGTGCTGGACTTCGACTACGGCACCTCCGCCCCGGGCAACATGAGCCAGCAGTCCGGCTGGACGATGGCGGTCACCCCGGGCCACACCGGCAACAACGTCGGCGGCCTCAAGGGCGACTTCCACCACGTCAAGCTGACCCTGCCGAGCTGGCAGACGGTGGCTCCGGGCGCGTCGATCGAGCTGACGCTCAACTACGTGCTGCCGATCGCCTCGCCGTCGAACTACACGCTGACCTTCGGCGGGCAGACGTACAACCTGGCGGTCAACCGCAGCCGGGGCGGGGTGGCCCCGACGGCCTCGCCGAGCACCCCGGTGTCGCCGAGCGCGTCGGCGTCGGCGTCGCCGAGCACCCCGCCCGGCACCTGCACCGACCCGGTGTGGAGCCCGACGCAGGTGTACACCGGCGGCAACCGGGTGTCGTACAACGGCCGGGCGTACCGCGCCCAGTGGTGGACCTCGGGCGAGACCCCGGGTGCCGCGTCGGTGTGGGTCGACCTCGGCCCGTGCTCGGGCGGCAGTGCCTCGCCGTCGGCCCCGCCGTCGCCCAGCGTGTCGCCGTCGTCGTCGCCGCGGCCCTCGCCGAGCGTGTCGCCCAGCGCCTCGCCGTCGCCGAGCCCGTCGACCTCGCCCGGGGCCTACCCGGCGTGGGCGCCGAACACCGCTTACGCGGCGGGCGCACGGGTCACCTACGGCGGCCGCTCGTACCAGTGCCGCCAGGCGCACACCTCCATCACCGGCTGGGAGCCGCCGAACGTCGGCGCGCTCTGGCTGGCCCTGTAACCGGTCCGTCCCGGCGCGCCGCCCCTTCCAACCGGCGCGCCGGGCCGGTCCTCACGCGGTGAAATGTGATGCCGGTCATCGTCTGAGCTGGTCTGACAGCTCGGAGAGGGCCGGCATCCGGCATGATGGCGGCGTGGGGACTACCGCGTTCGTGCTCGGCGGCGGCGGCGTGCTCGGCGCCGTCGAGGTCGGCATGCTGCGCGCGCTGTTCCGCGCGGGCATCCGGCCCGATCTGGTGGTCGGCCTGTCCATCGGCGCGATCAACGCCGCGCTGGTCGCCGCCGACCCTGAACCCGAGGTCACCGACAAGCTGGTCCGGCTGTGGGCCACCCCCGAGATCAGCGAGGTGTACGGCGACTCGGTGCCGCGCCAGCTGCGCCGCCTGGCGACCCGCGCCCACCTGCACTCGCCCGCCCCGCTGCAGCGGGTGCTGGAGCGCTCGATGCGGGCCGGGGTCACCTTCGAGGACATGCGTGTGCCGCTGCACCTGTGCGCGGCGAACATCGAGCGTGCCGAGGCGCACTGGTTCAGCACCGGCCGGGTCGTGGACGCGGTGCTGGCCTCTGCCGCCCTGCCGGGCGTGCTGCCCCCGGTGGAGATCGGCGGCGAGCACTACCTCGACGGCAACCTGGTGGCGTACCCGATAAGTCATGCTGTCGAGCTGGGCGCGGACGAGGTCTTCATGCTCCAGGTCGGCCGGCTGGAGCGGCCGCTGCAGCCGCCGCAGCGGCCGTGGGAGGCGACCAACATCGCCATGGAGATCGCCCGCCGGGTCCGCTTCACCCGCGAGCTGGCCGCCATCCCCGAGGGCGTACGCGTACACGTCCTGCCCGGCGGCGCGGGCGCCGACGAGAGCCCCTGGGCCTACCGCGACGTCGCCGCCGTCGGCCGCCGCGTCAGCGAGGCCTACGCCGCCTCCCGCGACTACCTCACCGCCGTCGGCCACTGACCCCACCCCGGCCACCCCTCCACGCCCGCCCTCGCCCCGCCGCCCGCCCCCGCCCCCAGGCCCCCGCCCCGCCCCCTGCCGCAAATCTTAAAGAGTCGCGGTCAAAAAGGACCCCTGAGGCCGCGACTCTTTAAGAGTTGCGCCTGGTGGAGGTGGGCCGGGCCGGGCTGGGTCGGGCCCGGCGAGGCGGGGTCGGGCGGGGTCGGGCTGGGTGAGGGTGGGTGGCGTGGGTCAGGCGACGCCGGGGACGGAGTTCTGGGTGGCGCGTTTGGCGGCGCGGCCGGAGGTGAAGCCGAGGACGAGCTGGATGATGCCGAGGGCGATGAGCCAGAAGCCGGTGATCCAGACGAGCACGGTCAGGGTGATGCCGGGCCAGAAGAACAGGACCAGGCCGGCGGCGACGCTGAGCAGGCCCATCAGCACGGTGCCGATCTTCGGCCAGGTGCCGTGCGTACGCGCGAAGCCGGTCACCACCTCGGCCACCCCGCCGACGATCCAGACCAGGCCCAGCACCACGGCCAGCACCTTGATCGAGTCGACGAGGTGCCGCAGGCAGATGATGCCCACGATGATGTAGAGCAGCCCCATCACGGCGATCAGGGCGCGATGGCCGCCGCTGACGCCCTTGGCTGTCAGGCCCTCGACGACGCGGAAGATCCCCACGACGACGAGCCATACGCCGATCAGCGCCGCGATCAGCACGAGGGTCTTCTCGGGCCAGAAGGTGAGCGCGAGACCGGCCGCGATCGAGATCAGCCCACCGATGATCGACATGCGCTTGAACGAGCGCAGCGCGGTGGCTTCGAGTGCGGCGTCTCCGTACGGATCCATCATGGTGCGAAGATAACTCGCAATAACCGTGATTTCTCCCTTTTCGGATGAGTAGCCTCAGGCTCAGACGAAGGGGGCAGTGATGAGGCGTGGTCCGCTCGAGTTCGCGGTCGCCGAGTCGGGCGCCAGATGACGGACGCAGCGGAGCCGTCCCTGTCGGCCTGGGAGCGGCGGCTCGCCGACGCCTCGCACGAGACACGTGAGCCGAGCCCGCCCGCCGTCCGGCGTACCGGCGGCGGGGTTCGGACGCTGCGCTGGGTCGGCGCGTTCGTGCTGGCACTGCTCGCGGCGGTGCTGGTGCTGGCGTCGGTGACGGCCCGGTTCGCCCGTTCCGAACTGCTCGACACCGACAGTTACGTCGAGACCGTCGCGCCGCTGGCCACCGATCCGCAGGTGCAGACGGCCGTCACGGACCGGGTCACCCAGGAGATCATGGCGCGGCTGCCACTGGAGAAGCTCGCGGGCGACCTGGCCGGCGCGGTCAACCTGCCGCGGGTGCAGTCGATCATCGACCTGGTGCTGCCCGCCATTACCTCGTGGCTGCAGACCCAGATCCACAAGGTGGTGTACGAGCTGGTCACCTCCCCGCGTTTCCCCGTGGTGTGGAACCAGGTCAACCGTGCCGCCCACCAGAACATCGAGGGCCTGCTCACCGGCCAGGGCACGGATCTGGTGCACAGCTCCGGCACCGACATCGTGGTCGACCTCGGCCCGGTGCTGGCCGCCGCGCGCCAGGAACTCGTCGACCGTGGCTTCGGCCTGGCGGCCCGCATCCCCGACATGTCCATCCCGTACACCGTCGCGCAGGTCGACCAGCTTCCCGAGATCCAGCGGTACGTGCGGCTGCTCGACGTCAGCGCGAACTGGCTGCCGCCGCTGGCCCTGGTGCTGCTCGGGCTCGCCGTGTGGACCGCCCCGAACCGGCGGCGCGGCCTGATCCTCGGCCTGTCGCTCAGCGCGCTGATGCTGGTCGTGGGACTGATCGCCAATCAGATGGCGCGGGACCGGGTGGCCGAGCGGGCCACCCTGCGTGGCCTGGACCGTTCCGTGACGCTGGACGTCTACGACACGGTGCTCCGGTTCCTGGTCACCGCCCTGGTCGCGGTGCTGGTCGCGGCACTGCTCGCGGTGCTGTGGGCACTGCTGGCGGGTCCGTCTCGGCCCGCGGTGCTGCTGCGCCGGGGCGTGAACGCCGTCGTGGACCGGGCCGTGCGGCCGCTGGCACGGGAGTCGTGGGCGGTGCGGACCGGCGCGTTCGTACGCCGTCACTTCCGCTGGTTCGCGATCGCGCTCGGCGTGCTGGTCGGCTGGTGGCTGCTCGCCCGGCCGTCGGTGGCCACGGCCGTGTGGGCGTTCGTCCTCGCCGCGCTCGCCACGCTGCTGCTGACCGTCGCCCGCCGCACGCCGGCCACGGTTCTGACACCGCTGCCCGCAGGCCCGCCCACCGATCTCGCGCCAGCCACACGGCCCGAACCCGAGGCTACGACCACGCCCGTGCCCACGATGGACGCCGATACCGAGCCCGCGGCCGACGCGCCGACCCCGTGGGAGCTGTCCGAGCCGATGCCGACGGAGCAGGCCACACGGATCGCATCCGGTGAGCCGGGCAGCGCTGCCGAACGTCCGGCGATGCCCCGCGAGCAGGGCCCGGCCGGGCAGCGGTCGGCTTCGGACGAGCCGCCGAGCGACCCCACCGGCCGAGCGGTCGATCCGTAACTGGCGCGGTTACGGCATGCTGACCGGCATGACCGAGCACGCCTCGTACCCCTGCCCGCTGTGCAGAGCCACTGCCACGCTGGGCGGCCCCTGCCCTGGCTGCGGTCGCGCGCCGGACCCGGACGCGGCGGCGGTGCTGGCGTACGAGACGCAGATCGCGGCGACCACGACGCGGCTGGAGCAGGCGCGGGCCGCGTACGAGACGCTGGCGGACCAGTTGGCGCAGCTGCGCCGCGACCGGGAGGTGTACGCCTCCCGGGTCCGGATCGCGGTGGCCCGGGAACGCTCGGCGCACCAGCCCACGCTACTCACGCTGCCGCCCACCACCAGCAGCCTGCCGCCCGCCACCGGCGGCCTGCCGCAGGCCGCGCCGTCCGTGGGACGCCAGCCGGAGTCCTCGCCGCGCACCGTGCAGAACCTGCTGTTCGTCCTGGGCGGGCTGCTGCTCGGCATCGCCGCGATCGTGTTCACCGCCGTGGCCTGGGCGACGTTCGACGTGGTCGGCCGGGCGCTGATCCTCGGCGTGCTCACCGTCGGCGTGCTGGCCGTGCCGCCGCTGGTGCGCCGCCGCGCGCTGACCGCCACCGCCGAGACCTTCGCCGCCCTGGGCCTGCTGCTGGTGGTGCTCGACGGGTACGCCATCTGGTACGTCAACCTCGGCGGCGTCGCCGACCACGGGAACCCGGGCTTCTATGCGGGCGCGGTGGCCACGTTCACGGCCCTGCTCGGCTACGGCTACGCGCGGGTCGTCGGCACCGCCGCGACCCGCTTCGGCGCGCTGCTCGCGGCACAGCCCGCGCTGCCCCTGCTCTTCCTGGAGTCCTCGGCGGACGTCGCGGGCTGGTCGCTCATCTTCACCGCGGTCGCACTCGGCGACCTCGTTCTCTTCCGCCTCCTGGCTGGACCCGCCGCCGCGCCGACCACAGGCGAAGCGGCTTCGAGCACCGCGGTGCCGGTTACAGGCGAGGTGGCCACGGAGACCGCCGCGCCGACTGCGGGGGCCACCGGGGCGACCGCGGGCGGCGCGGCGGCAACCGATCCGTCGGGGTCCGTCGCGGCGGCGTCCGGGCCGGACGAGTCGATCTCCGAGTCGGTGTCCGGGCAGCCTACGCCCGAGCAGGTCGTGCCTAGGCAACCCAGCGCGGCCTCCCCGGCGCCGGTCGCGGTGGCTGGGCCGGCCAGGGCGGAAGTGCCGGGGCGGGCCGGGCTGCGGGTGCTGTCGCTGCTGGCCTACCTGGGCATGCTCGGGATCGGCGGGCTGCTGTCGCTGGTCGCGTGGCTGCTCGGGGCCGACCTGGACACCGCGGTGACCGGCTCGCTGGCGCTGCTCGCGGCGGCCGGGGTGCTGGCGGCCGGGCTCTGGCAGATCGGCGCCACGGCCGGGTTCGCGCGGCCCGAGGCGGGCGGGGTGATCACCGTGGCGCTCGCCGCGGCGCTGGCACGACCACCGCTCGTGCAGTGGCCGCACCACTGGCTGCTCGTGATGGCGGGCGCGGCCGCGCTGGTGGCGGCACTCGTGCTGCTGCTGGGCGGCCCACTGTCGGCACGCTGGCCGGCCGTTCGTCTCGGCATGATCTGTGGTGCGGCGCTGGCGCTGAGCGTGCCCGCGCTGTGCGCCGCGGGCTGGGCGCTGGGCGCCGCCTGGCAGTCCATCGAGGACGCGCTGCCGTGGTGGGCGGCCGCACCGGCCCGCTTCGACGGTTCGTACGGCTGGCTGCTGCCGGTGAGCCTGGCCCTGGTCGCCGTCACGGCGTGGCTGCTGACCGGGCCGCCGGTGCCGGAGCCGGTGCGGGCGTACGCCGCCGGCGTGGCGGTGCTGCTGCTCCCGCTGACGGTGCCGGGCCACCCGGCGCTGACGCCGTGGGCGGCGCTCGCCTGTGACCTGGCCGGGGCCGCCGTCGCACTGGCCGTGGCCCTGCTGCTGCGCCGCCACCTCGTGCTCTGGGGCGTGGTGGCCGGTCTGCTGGCCGGACACGCCCTGCTCGCCGGTTCGGGCAGCCCGGCGCGGTCGGCCTGGGCGCTGAGCGGCGTGGTGCTGCTCGGCCTGGCCGTGGCCGCGATCGGCTGGCGCAGCGCCCTGGTGCCCGACGGGGGCACCCGTACGTCCGCCGGGACCGGCACGGTGAGCACCGCGAGCGCGCTGCACGGGGTGCGGGTGCTCGGCGGCGTGAGCGGCGCGGTGGCGCTGGCGCTGGTGCCGCCCATGGTGCACAGCGTGGTGGCCGCGGCGGGGGCCGACGACCCGTGGTCGCGCCGCGCCATGCTGGCCGCCGCCGTGCTGACGCCGCTGTGGGTGTACCTGTCGCCGCGACGGGTGCGCGACTACGCCGTGATCGGCGGCCTGGCCGGGGCGCTGTGGGCGCTGCCGGGCGGGCCGATGGCGCAGGATTCGGCGGCGGTCTACGCCGCGCTGTGCACGCTGGCCCTGGCACTGGTCGCGTTGCAGGCGCGGTGGGCACGGGCCGAGATCCCGGCGCAGGTGGTGCTGGCGCTGACCCTGCTGCTGTCCGCACCGGCTCTGCACCTGCTCTTCGTCGCGCCGCTGGGCTGGCTGGGCCGGATCTGGGCGGGCGACCCGGTCGGCACGGGCCTGGCCCCCTACCCGAGCGACCGGCTGTCCTGGTCGTACGCGGTCGCGCTGCTGCTGCTCGCCCCGGCTGTCGCGGCCTGGTTCCGGCGCGGCGGGGTGCGCCTGATGGCGGTGGCCGGGGGAGTCGTGGCCGGGGTAGCCGGGCTCGCGGCGCTGGCCGCCGTGCAGGCGCCGTGGCCGACGGTCAGCGCGGTGGAGCTGGTGCTCGGCGCGGGCCTGCTGGTGCTGGCCGCGCTGCGGCGCTACGGCGTGCTGACGCTGGCGGGCGGGCTGTTCGGGGTGCTGCTGACCGGGGCCGGTCTGGCGGGAATGCTGGCCGAGAAGTGGTCGACGATCGCGGGGCTGGCGCTGCTGACCGTGGCGCTGGCGGTGGTCGCCGTGGCCGGAAGCGCCCGGGCGATGCGCACCGTCGGCTGGCTGACCGGGGCGGCCGTCAAGGTGCTGCTGGTCATCGCGATCGGCGAGGCGGCCGAGCTGCGCTTCGACGTCGTGGCCTACCTCGTGCTCGGGGTCGCGGCGATCGTGCTGGGGCTGGCGTACGCGCCGTTCGCGCGGGAGCAGCGGGTCGCGGCCGAGGCGGCGGCCCACGCCGCGGCGCTGGTCGCGCTGTCGCTGTGTCACGGACACGTGCAGTCGATCGCGCTGGTACTGGCGCTGTGGGGGGCCGCGGTCGGGCTGACCGTGCTGGCCTCCCCGCGCCGCGAGCGGGTGGCGCGCGCTGCCGCAGCCGCGCTCGCGGAGGCGCTCGCGTGGTGCGCGATCCTCGCCGCGCAGGGCGTCGGCCTGCTGGAGGCGTACACCCTGCCGGTGGCGCTGCTCGCGCTGGCCGTCGGCTGGTACGCGGCCCGGACGCGGCCGGAGCTGTCCAGCTGGCTCTATGCCGGTCCGGCGCTGGTCGCGGCGCTGCTGCCGAGCCTGGCGGGTGCGCTGACCGACGAGGCCCCGCTGCGGCGGCTGCTGCTGGGGCTCGGCGCGCTCGCGGTGACCGTGTTCGGCTCCGTACGCCGTCTGCAGGCGCCCGTGGTGCTCGGCGGCGGAGTGCTGCTGGTGGTGGCGCTGCACGAGCTGCTGCTGGTGTCACGGCTGCTGCCGACGTGGGTGCCGATCGCGGTCGGCGGGGCGGTGCTGCTGGCACTGGCCATCACGTACGAGCGGAGTCGCCGCGACGTGGCCCGGTTGCGGGGGGCCATCGGCCGGATGCGGTAACTGTCTCCCGCTGAGGCGCTCTGCCCGCAAGAATGGGGGAGAGTGCCTTATAAGGGGGGAAGATGGACTTCTGGGACGTCTTCTGGCTGCTGCTGATCTTCATTCCGCTGCTGCTGATCTGGGGCTTCGCGATCGTGGACATCTTCCGCCGCGACGACCTGTCGGGTTGGCTCAAGGCGCTGTGGGTGGTGGTCGTCATCCTGCTGCCGTTCCTCGGCACGCTGATCTACCTGATCTTCCGCCAGCCCGGTGCCACCCCGCAGGAGCGGCAGGCGATGGACCAGGCCAGCCGCGAGTTCGTGGAGAAGTACTCGCCGAGCGACTCGGCCCAGCAGCTCAGACTGCTGTCCGACCTGCACGACCGGGGCAAGCTGACCGACGTCGAGTTCGCCGAGGAGAAGACCCGCCTGCTCGACGCCGCCCGCGCCCACGGCGCAGCGTCCGGTTCCGGACCGACGACCGCCCGGCCGGACCGGGACACGACCGACGCGGCAGGGGCCCTGTCCACTCGGCCCGACCGTGGTGAGACCGCCGCCGGGGTGACCCCGCCTACGCGACCGGACCCAGGGTCGGCTACCGGCATGGGTACGCCACCGACCGGCCCCGGGACGCCGTCGGCGGGACCCGGCGGACCGGCCGCGCCGTCCGAGAACGGAGGCGCGAGCGAGCCTCCGCGCCGCCCACGGGGCTTCGGCGCATAGACGGCGGGCTGTGACCTTGGACGTTTGCGGGTTGCGGCAGGTCGCGCACCGAACCTAGGGTCTGTGGCTATGAGGTTCGAGGTCAGTCATGTGCTGGATGCGATCGAGCGGCGACTGGGCACCGACCCGGCGCTCGCCGCCGGGGTGCTCGACGTGGCTGAATTGATCTATTGCGCCGACCTGGACGGCGGCCGCCCCGCCAACCTGGTCCGGCTCGGCATGGTGGTCGACGGGCTCGCGCGCCAGGTCGGCGAGGAGCACGTCTCGGCATACTGCGTGGTCGACAAGTCGCTGCTGTCCAACCAGGACCTGACCTCCAACGAGCGCATGGTCATGCGCCGCTGGGGCGACGACGGCGTCGTCGAGGTCGTCGTCGGCGCGGCAGCACGGGTCATCGAGGTCTCCGAGCTCACCGGCCTGCCCATCGTCTCGCGGGTGCTGCCCGCGGTCTGGTCGCCGCTGCCCGGCGCGGGCGGCACCGTGCTGCAGCCGCGCGGACCCGTGCCCACCGGCCCGTCGCCGGTCGGCCGCCAGCTCACCGCGCGCTGGTGGCACTGCCCCGACCCGGACTGCGCCAACTTCGGCCCGGCCCGTCGCGGCAGCGGCCAGCCCGTGCCGCGCCTGCGCAACGGCCAGCCGATCTGCCCCCGGCACGACGCCCCACTGGGCGACTCCGGCCCGCGCCCGCCGCAGCAGGTCCTGGCCGTACGCGTCGACGGTGTGATCCGTACCCGCTTCGTGGTCACGGCCGCCGGTCCCGTGGTCGTCGGCCGCGCCCCCGACGGCGGCCAGGGCCAGGTCGGCATCCAGCTCGGCCCGTGGCTGAGCGAGGACGCCCGCGCCAAGGTGAGCCGTGCGCACGTGTCGGTCGCGCTGTCGCCCCAGGGCGTCTCGGTCACCGACCTGAGCATGAACGGCACCCTGGTCCGCCTCGGTGGAGCCGCCGACGGGGAACTCCAGCTCAGCCGAGGCGCGACGCGCCAGCTCGGGGTGTCCGACATCGTCGAGCTGTTCCCCGGCGTCGAGATCGGCCGCATCGGTGCCCTGGCCAGCAGCCGTCCACTCGACTCCGCCTCCGTCATGTCCGACGCCCCGACGATGACCTTCCGCCCCGGCTACTGACCCGAGCGGCACTGGGCTCGGCTACCACCCACCCCCACTGACAGACGCTGGCCTATCTGGATGAGTTCGATCTTCGAAAACTCATCCAGATAGGCCAGCGTCTATGTGAAGCGGGGCGGTGCAGCCGCCGGCTTCACCGGCAGCGGGTGGGGCGGGGTGGTGCAGCCGCGGGGTGGGTGGGCGGGCCGGTTAGGCGGCGCCGATGACTTCGGCGAGTTGGCGTACGGCCCAGGTGACCTCGTCGGGCTCGATGACCAGGGGCGGGGCCAGGCGGACCGTGGTGCCGTGGGTGTCCTTGGCGAGCATGCCCCGGGCCATCAGCTTTTCGGAGGCCTGGCGGCCGGTCATGACGCCGGGGTCGATGTCGACGCCGGCCCACAGGCCGCGGCCGCGGACCGCGGTGACGCCCCGGCCCATCAGCGCGCGGAGCTGCTCGTGCAGCATCGCGCCGAGTTCGGCGGAGCGGCGCTGGTACTCGCCGGTCTCCAGTAGCTTGATGACCTCGATGCCGACGGCGCAGCTCAGTGGGTTGCCGCCGAACGTCGAGCCGTGCTGGCCGGGCTGGAGCACGCCGAGCACCTCGCGGCTGGCGGCGACCGCGGAGACGGGCACGATGCCGCCGCCGAGTGCCTTGCCCATGATGTGCATGTCGGGCTTGACGTCCTCGTGGTCCACGGCGAAGGTGCGCCCGGTGCGGGCCAGCCCGCTCTGGATCTCGTCGGCCAGGAACAGCACGTTGCGGCTGCTGCACAGGGCGCGTACGCCGGACAGGTAGCCGTCCGGCGGGACCAGCACGCCGGCCTCGCCCTGGATCGGCTCCAGCAGCACGGCGACGGTGTAGTCGTCGATCGCCTCGGCCAGCGCCTCCAGGTCGCCGTACGCGACGATCTCGAAGCCCGGGGTGTACGGCCCGAAGTCGGCGCGCGCGTCGGCGTCGGTGGAGAAGCTGATGATCGTGGTGGTGCGGCCGTGGAAGTTGTCCGCCGCCACGATGATCTTCGCCTGGCCGTCCGGGACGCCCTTGACCTGGTAGCCCCACTTGCGGGCGACCTTGATCGCGGTCTCCACGGCCTCCGCGCCGGTGTTCATCGGCAGCACCAGGTCCTGGCCGGTCAGATCGGCCAGCCGGTGGCAGAACTCGGCGAACTGGTCGTGGATGAACGCGCGGCTGGTCAGCGTGAGCCGGTCGAGCTGGGCGTGCGCGGCGGCGATCAGCGCCGGGTGCCGGTGGCCGAAGTTCAGCGCCGAGTAGCCGGACAGGAAGTCCAGGTAGCGGCGGCCGTCCACGTCGGTGACCCAGCTGCCCTCGGCCTCGGTGATGACGACCGGCAGCGGATGGTAGTTGTGCGCCGTGTACCGCTCCGCCTCGTCTACCGCGTTCGGCGTACGGCTGTCGACGATCGAGTTCATGACCGTAGCTCCAGGGTGCAGCACTTGGGGCCACCACCGGCCAGGCGCAGCTCCGAGACGTCGACGCCGATCGGCTCGTAGCCGGCCTTGCGCAACTCCTCCGCGAGGTGGGTGGCCTGGACCGGCACCACGACGTTCTCGCCGTCGCTGACCGCGTTGAGTCCCAGCACCTCCGCATCCTCGATGTTAGCGATGACGGCGTTCGGGAACAGCTGACGCAGCACATTCTGGCTGCCGGGCGAGAACGCCTCGGGCAGGTACGCGATGTTGGCGGGCTTGCCGTCGGCGCCCGTCGACAGCACGGCGAGCGCGGTGTCGAGGTGGTAGAAGCGCGGGTCCACGAGCTGCAGCGTGATCACGGGGCGGCCGAAGATCTCCTGGACCTCGGCGTGCGAGGCGTGCGCGGTGCGGAAGCCGGTGCCCGCCAGCACGTAGTCGCCCGCGAGCAGGATGTCGCCCTCGCCCTCGTTGACGTGCTTGGCGTCGTGCACCTCGAACCCGGCGCGGTCGGCCCAGTCACGGTAGGCCGGGCCCTCGTCGGCGCGCTCGGCGTGCCGGAACTGCGCCGTGAACATCTTGCCGTCGATCACCGTGCCGCCGTTGGCGGCGAAGACCATGTCGGGCAGGCCCGCGATGGGGTCGATGAGCTCGATCTGATGTCCCAGGCGCTCGTACGTGGCCTTGAGGCTCTCCCACTGGCTGATGGCCAGGGTGGTGTCGTACGGCGCGGCCGGGTCCATCCAGGGGTTGATCTTATAGGTGACGGCGAAGTGGGTGGGCCGGCACATCAGAAAGCGCTTCTGCATGGCCCTAACGCTAGAGGGGAAGATCGCAGCATAACCATCATTCGCTCATGCTTATGACCTTGGTTTCTTGCGTAGTTGGCCCTGTCGACCAACGATCCGTTGCGTCAACCCCGGCAGGCGCTTTCCGGCCGGTCCTCCAGCTCCGACGGGGGCGCGCGTCCGCCCGTCAGCCCATCCGCGCTGGGCGGTTCCGGGCAACGCTGAACTGTCGTTAAAGTGCGGCGCATGACTGACAGCCAGAGAGTAGCGATCGTGACCGGCGCGGCCCGGGGCATCGGCGCGGCCACCGCCCAGCGCCTGGCCGCCGACGGGTTCGCCGTCGCCGCCGTCGACCTCACCGAGGACAACTGCGCCGACACCGTCGCCGCGATCACCAAGGCCGGTGGCCGGGCCATCGCGGTCGGCGCGGACGTGTCCGACTCCGCCGCCGTCGACACCGCCGTGGCGCACGTCGCGGCGACCCTCGGCGCGCCGTCCGCGCTGGTCAACAATGCGGGCGTGCTGCGCGACAACCTGCTGTTCAAGATGAGCGACGGCGACTGGGACACCGTGATGTCGGTGCACCTGCGGGGCGCGTTCCTGTGCAGCCGGGCGGTGCAGAAGCACATGGTCGAGCAGAAGTACGGCCGGATCGTGTCGCTGTCGAGCACGTCCGCGCTGGGCAACCGGGGCCAGGCCAACTACGCCGCCGCCAAGGCGGGCCTGCAGGGCTTCACCAAGACCCTGGCCATCGAGCTCGGCCCGTTCGGCATCACCGCGAACGCGGTCGCGCCGGGCTTCATCGTCACCGAGATGAACGCGGCCACCGCGGCGCGCGTCGGCGTCGACTTCGAGGCCTTCCAGGCCGCACGCGCGGCGGAGACCCCGGTCCGCCGGGTCGGCACCCCGGCCGACGTCGCCCACGCGATCTCGTACCTGGTCAGCGAGGGTGCCGGCTTCGTCACCGGTCAGGTGATCTACGTCGCGGGCGGCCCGCGCGGCTGACCCGTCCGTCATAGACGGTGGCCTATCCCATCGAATTTTTGTAGATCGAACTCGATGAGATAGGCCACCGTTTATGAAAAGTTACTTGGCAGTATTGTGATCTAGCTCACGGCGTGGTTACCTCTCGGTAACTTTTTCGACGCAAGGCCGACACCCCGTGAGGTCCCGCCGTGAGGAGAACCCTGTCCCTCCTGACGGTGGTCGTGCTGGCGCTCGTCACCTGGCCCGTCCCTGCCCAGGCCGCCGCCCCGACCACCGGCTTCCGCTTCGTGAACGTCACCGTCCCCGACGGGACCGTGCTCAAGGCGAACATCATCGAGCCGACCAGCCCCGGACGGCACCCGGCCGTCGTCTTCCCGGCCAGCTGGTCCCTGAACGACCTGGAGTACGTCGCCCAGGCCAACGCGCTGGCCCAGGGCGGCTACACCGTCCTGTCGTACACCCCGCGCGGCTGGTGGGCCTCCGGCGGTGAGATCGACACCGCGGGCCCGAAGGACATCGCCGACGCCTCCCGCATGATCGACTGGCTCGTCGCGAATACCACCGCCGACCCGTCCCGCATCGGCATGGCGGGCGTCTCCTACGGGGCCGGGATCAGCCTGATCACCTCCGGCCACGACAGCCGGGTCCGCGCCGTGGCGGCCCTGTCCGGCTGGAGCGACCTGGTCGCCTCGCTGTACGGCGGGGACACCCGGCGGCTGCAGTCCTCGGCGCTGCTGGTCGGCACGGCGGCGCTGCTCGGCGACACCAGCGCCGAGTTCGACGCGGTCATCGGCGACTTCTACGCCAACCGGAACATCGCGGGCGTCAAGGCGTTCGCCCGGCTCCGCTCGGCGGGCACGTACCTCGCCGGGATCAACGCCAACCGCCCGGCGGTGCTGCTGGCCAACGGGTACGGCGACACGGTCTTCCCGCCGAACCAGCTCGTCGACTTCTACGGCGCGCTGGCGGGCCCGAAGCGGCTGGAGTTCGCGCCCGGCGACCACGCCATCCCCGAGCTGACCGGCCTGATCGGCCTGGACAACCACGTGTGGACCTCGGTGCGGCGCTGGTTCGACCGGCACCTGTCCGGCATCGCCAACGGGATCGACAGTGAGCCGCCGGTGGTGCTGCGCTCGCTGACCGGCGGGCCGGTGGAGGCGTACCCGGACTGGGCCGCGACCGCCACCGCCACGAAGCGCTACGGCCTGGGCGAGGTGAACTGGCTGACCGGCACTGGACGGCTCGGTGGCGCGGCGACCAGTGGCTGGTCGCGGCGGACCTGGTTCAACGACGACACGGTCGCCGCGGGCGGCCTGGTGCTGCTGTCCAACGGGCTGCAGGCGCTGACCGGCATCCCTCCGACGATGTGGCTGCCCGCCGTCGACCGGGGCAACGCCGGGGTCTGGCTGGGCGACGAGGCCTCCAGTGCGGTACGCATCCGCGGCAGCGCGACCGTGCACGCCCGGTTCACCCCGACCGAGCGCAGCGGCACGCTCGTGGCCTACCTCTACGACGTGGACTGGGCCGGCACCGCGAAGCTGATCACCCACGCGCCGGTGTCGTGGCTGAACGGCACCGCCGACACCGCCCGCACGGTCGACGTCGCGCTGCCCGCGACCAGCTGGGACCTGCCCGCCGGGCACCGGCTCGCGCTGGTCGTCGACGGCCACGACGGCCTCTACCTGGACGAGAACGGCTGGCTGGGCTCGGTCTCGTTCGCCGGTCAGTCGTGGGTGGACGTTCCGGTTCGCTGAGATGTAGATCGCTGTTTGCGGTCATGAACTGCGGTCCCACCGCAGGTCATGACCGCAAACGCTGATCTTGCCCAGTGTCCGGGCGACGGAGCGCCGGTTCAGTCGGCGGTGCTGCCGCGCGGGGGCACCACCAGGGCGTAGATGACCAGGATGCAGAGCGCGATGTTGATCAGCGACCAGAACGGGTACACCGGCAGGTAGAGCATCTGCAGCAGGGCGGTCGCCCCGGCCAGGCCGATGCCCGCGCCGCGCGCCCACTCCTTGCCCGACCAGATACCCGCGCCGACGGCGATCAGCACCGCACCGAGCAGCACATGCAGCCAACCCCACGTATGCAGGTTGAAGATGTACAACTCGCCCTGGGTCGACGTGGCGTACGCGGCATACCGGTCGTTGGCGATCGCGAAGATGCCCTCCACCACGTTGAACACCCCCAGTAGCAGAATGAGCAGGCCGGCGAAGGACAGCCAGCCCGAGCCGATGCGCTCGGTCGCTTTCGCCACGGTCGACATAGCACCCACCTTCGTGCGAAACGGACGAAGCCCCTTCACGTTATCGTCGAATACCTGACCGATCGGGGCGAACGCCGGAAACACCTCAGGAGGCTCCGGGCGCGGGGTCGCCGGCGGCGTGGCGGTGCGAGCGGGCGATGGCCCAGGCGGCCAGCGCGGTCGTGATCGGAACGGCGGCGATGAGCCCGATGGTGCCCACGACACCGCGCACGATCTCGGCGGCCAGCACCTGCGTGGACAGCACGTCCCGGGTGCCGGTGCCCGCGGTGACCAGGAGCAGCATCAGCGGGAGCGACGCGCCCGCGTACGCCAGGATGATGGTGTTGACCACCGACGCGACGTGGGACCGGCCCACCTTGATCGCCGACCGGTAGAGCTGCCGGGCGTTCAGCGCGGGGTCGGCCAGGGACAGCTCGCCGACGATGGCGAGCTGGGTGATGGCGACGTCGTCGAGCACGCCGAGCGTGCCGATGATGATCCCGGCCAGCAGCAGGCCGCGCAGGTCCACCCCGGCCAGCACGTTGGCCAGGATCGCCGCCTCGTCGCTGCCGGAGCCGGTCAGATGCAGCAGGTTCGTGGTGAGCAGGCCGAGCAGGCCGGTCAGCACCAGCGCGGCCAGCGTGCCGAGCAGCGCCATGGACGTGCCCACGCTGACGCCGTGCGTCAGGTAGATCACCGCGAACATGATGGCGGCCGACCCGACGATCGCCACCCACAGCGGCGGCTCGCCGCGCACGATCGCGGGCAGGATGAAGCCCAGCAGCACCGCGAAGCTGACCACCAGCCCGACCAGGCTGGCCACGCCGCGCCAGCGGGCGAACGCGATCACCGCGGCGGCGAACAGCGCGACCAGCGCCAGCAGCCAGCCCCACCGGTCGTGGTCGACCACCGCGTAGCGCTGCCCGCCCTCGGCGTCGACCGAGCCGATCAGCACCACGTCGTCGCCGACGCCCACGACCGGGGCGCTCGGCCCGCTCGGCACCACCGCGTCCACGACGGTGTCGCCGATACGCACCTGCGCGGTCCCGCAGTCGCCGCCCGGCTGCGCCGGGACCTCGCGCGGGCAGGCCGGGGTCGCCGAGACGATCTCGCCGTGCAGCCGCTGCGCGGTGTCGGAGGCCTGCTGCGGGGACTGCCCGCGCGGCCACAGCACGACCAGCCCGACCAGGGTCGCCACGACCAGCGGCACGATGATCGCGGTGACGATCCGCCGCAGCTCGGCCGGGGCAGGCGGCAGCGACTCGCCAGGCTCGTGACTGTGTCCGGCCCCCATGAGCCGAACCTAGCCGCCGAACCCCGCGCAGTAGGGGCCTTTGCCCGGGTTGGCGGGTCCGGTCACCAGCACGGCGTACCGTCGGCCACTGTCGGAGTACGTCACCAGCATCCGGCCGTCGCCGCTGGTCACCAGCGCGACGTGGAACAGCTCGCCGGTCAGCACCGGCAGCGCCGTCCGCCGGGCGCGTTCCGCCGAGCCCGGCGGGCAGTGCCAGAGCACCAGCCGCCCGCTGCCGTACTCGGCCGGGGCCAGCGGCACCGGGGCGGCCAGATCGGACTCCGTGCCCAGTACGTACAGGCCGGGACCGTTCGCGGCGACCGCCACCGGCGCGTGGAAGGTGATCGCGTCACCTCCCGCGACCAGCCGCGGCACGTCGCCGGGCAGCAGCACCGCCTGGTCGGTGGCGCGTTCCGGGGCGCCGATCTCGGTGATCCGGGGGGCGTCGCACGCGGCCGTCGGGCACGTCGCCAGCCAGGCCCGTCGCCCGGCAGGATCACGCAGCAGCACCGTCGGCCGGTCCGCGCCGTCCAGGGTCAACTGCAGCAGCGGGGCGTACGCGGGCGCGGTCACCATGCCGTCCGGCAGCCACCCGCTCAGCTCCACCTCGACGATGCCGAGCACGTCCAGCGTGCGCCGGTTGCAGTGCACCGTGTTGCAGCGGGTGACCGCGAGCTGGGTCCGCGGCCGGGCTCCCGCCTTGACCACGAGCGGGCGGGCCGTGGCGACCACGACCGAGCCGTCCGGACCGGCGGCGACAGCCAGCTGTGACTGGCCCTCCCGGCCGCCGCTGTGCCAGTGCGTGATGCCGTCCTCGCAGGTGCCGGGCTTGGGCCGGGCGGTGGCGGAGGCCCACGGGGCGGTGCAGCGCTGCATCTGCACCGCGTCGTCGCCGTTCGTCTTGACCGCGCGGTTCTCCCGGCCGCGGATGCCCGCCGAGAGCACGTCGCCGTCGGCGGTGATCGCGGTCGCGGGCATCGGCGCGCCCAGCATCAGCGGCTCGGAGCTGCGCGAACGGACCTCACGGCATGCGTCGTCGAGGCACCAGTGCGGGCCGTAGTCGGTGACCACGACCGGATGGCGCCCGGCCGGCCACGCCGTGGCCAGCACCTCGCCGCTCCACGAGACACCGTGGCGGCTCACGTGCGGCCCGTCCCACGGATCGGCGGCCGCGAAACCGAGCCCGAGCAGCGCCGGCAGCAGCAGCGAGGCCAGCGCGGCGGCGAGCGCGGCCCGGCCTGTCCACGGCCTGGCGAGCCGCGAGACAGCCCGGGAGGCCGCCACGGCTGCCGTCCGGAGGAACGCGAGTTGGCGGGCGAGCGTGTCGGCCTGCCCCGCCCGCGCCGCCGCGCCGTGGCGCGGGCCGGTGGACCGTCCCGCCGGCACGGACGCGGCGGCCGGCTCGCCGGTGGGTTCCGCTGCTACAGGCGCGACTGCCACGGGCGACAGGGTGGCCAGCAGCAGGTCGACGCGGTCGAGGTCGGCCTGCGTGCCGCTGCTGTCGGCCGGTCGGCGTTGCAGGTAGACGGTGACCAGGGCGCAGGCCTGGAGGGCGGGCACGATGACCGCCGCGACGGCGGCGACGAGCAGGGCGAGCGAGGGGTACGCCTCGATGAGCGCCGCCGCGCCCATGCCGACCAGCGCCGGGGTCACCACCACCCCGGTCGCCAGCGCGCCGCC
The DNA here is from genome assembly GCF_011297335.1 of Catellatospora methionotrophica. GTDB lineage: Bacteria > Actinomycetota > Actinomycetes > Mycobacteriales > Micromonosporaceae > Catellatospora > Catellatospora methionotrophica. The sequence continues at coordinate 86,852 of NZ_JAAOTJ010000009.1, forward strand.
CGTGTTCAGCAGGCGGCCTGCCGCCAGGGCGTGCGTGTGCGGGAGCCAGGCGGCCGCGCCGTCGCCCAGCACGATCGCGGGCACCGCCAGCAGCCTGCTGGCCAGCACGACCAGGGACAGCACGAACAGGCCGAAGACGGCGGCGGTGGCCACGTCCTGCGGCAGCGCGATGTCGAAGAAGGCGACCGCGAGCAGCGTCACGATCTGCAGCCCGACGGCGGCGATGGCGAGCAGCAGCAGAGCCGGGACCAGCGCGGGCAGCCTGCGCAGGGCCAGCAGGAGGGCGGCGCGGGGATCGACGGGAATGCCGCGCAGCCCGCCGCTCGCCACGGCGATGGACGCGACCAGCGCCACGACCCAGCCGAAAGCGAGCGCGACCAGGCCCGCGCCGCCCGCCGCCGCCGCGGGCGCCGGGGTGAACGCGCCGTCCACGATGGTCGCGCTGCCGTTGAGCGCGAACAGCCCGATGACCTCCCGTGCCAGCAGCGCCGGGACGAGCGCGGCGGCGGCCACCACCAGCAGGCCGCGCCACTGTTTCACCGCGAGCGCGAGGGCGTCGCGCAGGACGGCCGGCAGGCTCCGGCTGGCGAGGCGGTCGGGGTTCGGCACCGGCGCAGCGTACCGGCGACACGCGGGTCACGCCTACGGCTGTGACGTCCCCCGGAGAATCGGCACGGTGCGACCGGTCAGGCGCCCGCCACTGCGGAGTGCGCCGGGCCCATCGTGATCGACCTGACGTGCTCGATCAGGGTGACCAGCACCTCGCGACCGGAGCGGCGGTCGCGTACGTCGCACATCACCACGGGCACGTCCGGGTCCAGCGACAGCGCCCCGCGTACGGCGTCCACCTCGAACGGCTGGTGGCCGTGGAAGCAGTTGACCGCGACGACGAACGGGATGCCGCGGCGCTCGAAGTAGTCGATGGACGGGAAGCTGTCGGCCAGCCGCCGGGTGTCGGCCAGCACCACCGCGCCGAGCGCGCCGATCGCCAGCTCGTCCCAGAGGAACCAGAACCGGTCCTGGCCGGGCGTGCCGAACAGGTACAGCACGGCGCTGTCGCCGATGGTGATCCGGCCGAAGTCCATGGTGACCGTGGTCGTGCGCTTGGCCTCCACCCCGGACAGGTCGTCGGCGTCGGTCCCGGCGGAGGTGAGCACCTCCTCGGTGTGCAGCGGCATGATCTCGCTGACGTTGCCCACCATTGTCGTCTTACCTGCGCCGAAGCCCCCGGCGACCAGTATTTTGATCGCCGTGGGAACGGACCGGGCACGCTCGTCACGCATGACGGAGGCCAAGGATCACCGCCTGGAGGATGTGGTCGTCCGGAATGTGGCCGGGGGCCACGGCTGGCGCCAAGCAGGTGACGGCGCCCTCGTCGAGCAGGTCTGCCAGGAGTACCCGGACCACGCCGAGGGCAAACCCGGCGCGGGACGACAACTCGGCGACAGAGATGGGTTCGGCAGCCAGAGCGAGCAGTGCCCGATGCTCCGGTTGCAGGTGCACGGCGTGGCGGCGCTGCCCTGCCGGTGTGCCCACGACATACGTGAGCAGGTCGAACGTGCTCGCGCCGGGACGCGCCCGGCCGCCGGTGACCGCGTACGACCGCACCAGCGGCCCGGCCTCGGCATCGAGCCACTCGTGCGCATCGTCGTCGTCAGCGCGCATGGGTCGAGGTGGGCCGCGGCTGGGTGCCGAGGCTGTGCCCGATGCGCTCGACGACCATGGCCATCTCGTACGCGACCATGCCGATGTCGGAGTCGGCGCTGCTCAGCACCGCGAAGCAGCTGCCCTGACCGGCGTCGGTGACGAGCAGGACGGCCTCCTCCATCTCGATCACGGCCTGGCGCACCGGACCGGCCTTGAAGTGCCGCCCGGCACTGCGCGACAGGCTGGCGAAACCGGCCGCGATGGCGGCCATGTGGTCGGCGTCGGCCTGGGACAGGTCGCGGGACGCGCCGAGCAGCAGCCCGTCCACGGAGAACACGACAGCTCGCAGTGCCGCGGGTATGCGGTCCACGAAGTCGTCGAGCAGCCAGTCCAGGCCCGCGGGATTGGTCATGATGTCGGCTCCTCAGGCGGTTCGGCCGCTGCCGGGGTGTCAGCGGGAGGGGTGGATCCGGTGCGGACCCCTGCGGCGACCCGGCCCCGGTGCGCGCCCGAGAGCAGGGACGACAGGAGGTTGCGGGTGCGCTCGGCGGCCCGTGGCGGCGCGGTGGGCACGCTGCCGACCGGCGCGGCGTCGAGCACGATGAGCGGTTCCTCGCGCAGCGGCGCGGCGAGGTGGGTCTGCGGTGCGCGCACCGGCAGCTCGGCCTCGGTCGACGGGCCTCCTTCGAGCACGTCGGCGGCCGGTGGCGCGGTGAGCGCCCCGACGGCGACCGGGGTGCTCGCGGCACCCGCCGTCAGGGCCGCGAGGGGAGTGGCCAGGGTGGACGGCACAGCGGGCACCGGTGCGGCGGGGGCGCTGCCGTCGACGGCGAGTTCACGCGGCAGCAGCACCACCGCGGTGAGCCCGCCGTACGGGGAGGGGCGCAGGGTGACCCGGATGCCGTGCCGGGCGGCCAGCCGCGCCACCACGAACAGGCCCAGCCGGGAACTGTGCGCGGGGTCGAAGTCCGGCGGGTCGGCCAGCTTCCGGTTCGCCTCGTCCACCGCATCGGCGGGCATGCCGACGCCGCGGTCCTCGATCTCGATCGCGTACCCGTTGGGCAGCAGCTGACCGGCGACCGTGACGTGGGTGTCGCGGGGCGAGTACGCGGTGGCGTTCTCCAACAGTTCGGCCAGCAGGTGGATGACGTCGCTGACGGCGCGGCCGCGCAGCGCCAGCTCCTGGGTCGGCACCACGGTGATCCGGGTGAACTCCTCGACCTCGGAGACCGCCGAGCGCATCACGTCGTGCAGCGGCACCGGGTGGCGCCAGCCCCGGCCGGGCTTGGCCCCGGCCAGGATCACCAGGTCCTCGGCGTGGCGGCGCATCCGCGCGCCGAGGTGGTCGACGCGGTACAGGTCTTCGAGGTCCTGCGGGTCGGTGACCCGGCGCTCCATAGCGTCCAGCAGCGCGAGCTGGCGGTGCAGCAGCACCTGGCTGCGCCGGCCGATGTTGAGGAAGACCTGGTTGAGGCCGTTGCGCAGGGTCGCCTCCTGCACGGCCGAGGCGACGGCGGTGCGCTGCACCTGCGCGAACGCGTTCTCCAGCTCGTTGAGCTCGTCCTCGACCGCGCCGGGGGGCCGCACCTCGGCGTCCACGTCGACGTCCGCGCCCGCGCGCAGCCGGGCCACCACGTCGGGCAGGCTGTGCTCGGCGACGTGCAGGGCCTGCGTACGCAGCGCGTTGATGCGGTGGATGATCGAGCGCGCCACCCGCCGGGAGACCAGCACCAGCACCACGATGACGATCAGCCCGACGCCACCGGCCAGGGCCAGCCGGACCAGGATCGCGGTGGCCGCGGGCATGGTCGCGTCGATGGTGCGGGACGCGGCGGCGGACTCCAGGTCGTAGAGCTTGCCGTCGACCATGCCGTAGTCGGCCGTCCACTGCTGGGGGTCGATGGCCGGGGCGGGGCGGCCCAGGTCGGCGAGCCGGTCCTCGACGGCCCGCAGCCGCAGGTAGGCCGCGCTCTCCAGGATGGCGTCGTACCGGTGGGCGTCGTCGGGGTGCAGGTAGCGGGTCGCCGTGTCATGCGCGCGCCGCTGCAGGCCGACCAGGGCCACCACCTCGGCCCGCTCCGCCGGGGACATGCCGCCGCCCGCGATGGTCGCGCTCACCAGCGAGTTCTCCCGGGCGTAGAGTTCGCGTGCCTCGCTCAGGGCGATGACGGTGCCCGCCTGGCGGTTCAGCTCGTGGTCGTCGAGGCCGGAGACCGACCCGTACAGGCCGAAGGTCTTGTCGATGATCCCGCTGTACAGCCGCATGATCTGCACCCGGTCGTACTGCCGGGTGTCCACCACGGCCCGGCCCACCGGCAGCTCCTCCAGCGCCTTGGCGACCGCGGCCAGGTGCTGGCGGGTGAGCTCGCTCGCCTCGTCCTCGGCGTCCTCGCTCTCGGTGAGCCGCCGGAACTCGCCCAGCGCCACGTCGGTCTCGGCCCGCTGGGTGTCCAGTTCGGTCGCCGCGCCCGGCCCGCCGGTGACGACCCGCATGGACAGGGCGCGCTCGGCCTGCAGTTCGGCGACGAGCTCGTAGGCGGGCGTGCCGAACAGGTCCACGCCGGACTTCACGTCGAGCAGGTTGGTCGCCGGGCCGAGGGTCGCCGTGGTGCTCAGCAGCCACATGCCGACCAGTGGCACCAGTGGCGCCAGCAGGAGCAGCATCACCCGCGACCGGATCGACCAGCTCTGCTGGGAGAAGAAGCGTCGGGGCATGACTACCTCTTAAGCGCACCGGGGGTGGGGACCACGCGAGGAAACGTGGAAATACTACTGATCTCAGGCCCCCGGCACACCCCTCGGGTGCCCCCAGTTCACCAGCTAGGACGCCGAAAACACGATGACCGGCACCGATACCGGTGCCGGTCATGCGCTGACGGTCGTCGTTACGCCGGTGCGAACCAGACCACGCCGTACGGTCCGACCGCGACGACGGCGTTGCCCTCGGCGTCGGTCCGGATCCGGCCCATGTTGCCGACCCCGGAGCCGCCGTACACCTCGGCGTCGGTGTTGAGCACCTCCACCCACGCCCCGGTGCGCGGCAGCGTGATCGGGTGGGCGTGCAGCGGGATGCCGGAGAAGTTGGCCACGCAGGCCAGCAGCTTCTTCGACGTCTTGCCGTGGCGTACGAAGGAGACGGTGTTGCTGCCCGAGTCGTGCGGGTCGATCCAGCTGAACCCGCCCGGCTCGGTGTCGCGGGCCCACAGCGCGGCGCTCTCGCGGTAGATCCGGTTCAGGTCGCGCACCAGCCCGCGCACGTCGCCGTGGTAGTCGGCGTGCGCCCAGTCCAGGCCGAACTGCTCGCTCCACTCCGACTCACCGGCCAGTTCCGCGCCCATGAACAGCAGCTTCTTGCCGGGGAAGGCGTACATGTAGCCGAGCAGCCCGCGCAGTCCGGCCAGCCGCTGCCAGCGGTCGCCGGGCAGCTTGCCCATCAGCGAGCGCTTGCCGTGCACCACCTCGTCGTGGCTGAGCGGCAGCACCCACTGCTCGTCGAAGGCGTAGCAGCTCGGCCAGGTCAGCTGCGCGTGGTGGTAGCTGCGGTGCGACGGGTCCTTCTGGAGGTACTCCAGGGTGTCGTGCATCCAGCCCATGTTCCACTTCATGCCGAAGCCCAGGCCGCCGGCGTCCACCGGGCGGGAGACGCCCGGCCAGGCCGTCGACTCCTCGGCGATGGTGAGGATGCCCGGCTGGTCGGCGTACACCGCGGTGTTGAGCTCCTGGAGGAAGTCGACCGCCTCCAGGTAGGTGTTGCCGCCGTGGATGTTCGGCGACCACTGCCCGTCCCCGCGCGAGTAGTCGAGGTAGAGCATCGACGCGACCGCGTCCACGCGCAGGCCGTCGACGTGGAACTCCTCGCACCAGTAGCGGGCGTTGGCGATCAGGAAGTTGCGCACCTCGCGGCGGCCGTAGTTGAACACCAGCGTGCCCCAGTCGGGGTGCTCGCCGCGCTGCGGGTCCTCGTGCTCGTAGAGCGGGGTGCCGTCGAAGCGGGCCAGCGCCCACTCGTCCCGGGGGAAGTGGGCGGGCACCCAGTCCAGCAGCACGCTGACCCCGGCCTGGTGCAGCCGGTCGACGAGGTGCCGGAACTGGTCGGGGTCGCCGAACCGGGCCGTGGGCGCGTAGAACCCGGTGATCTGGTAGCCCCACGAGCCGCCGAACGGGTGCTCCATCACCGGCAGGAACTCCACGTGCGTGAAGCCCAGGTCGGTGACGTACGCGACCAGCTCGTCGGCCAGCTCCTTGTACGACAGCCCCGGCCGCCACGAACCCAGGTGCACCTCGTAGGTGGACATCGGCCGGGCGTGGTGGTCGGCGCGCTTGCCGCGCGTGCCCATCCAGGACTCGTCGTTCCAGGTGTAGTCCGAGGAGAACAGCACCGAGGCGTTCTCCGGCGGGCACTGCGCCGCGACGGCCAGCGGGTCGGCGCGGTAGGTCCAGCGGCCGTCCGCGCCGTGCACCCGGTAGCGGTAGCGCTGCCCGGCGACCGCGTCCGGCACGGTCGCCGCCCAGACGCCGCTGTCACCCTGCGGGCGCATCGGGATGCCGTCGTCCGGCCACCAGCCGGAGAAGTCGCCGATGACCTGCACCTCACGGGCGTTCGGTGCCCACACCGCGAAGCGCCAGCCGCTGCCCTCGGGCTCCGGATTGGCGCCGAGCACCTTCCACAGCCGCTCGTGCCTGCCCTCGCCGATGAGGTATAGATCAAGATCGCCGATCAGGTTCATCGCTTCTCCTCGCCGTTCCGGTTGCCCCGTTGACCAACGAGCCGGCGCCGTATCCGCACCGTCTTCGCTGCTCATCGCTTCGCTCGGGATCGGGGTGGGGCGGGTCCGGCGGCCTGCCGGACCCGCTGGGCGCGCGCTCATCGGAGCAGGTTCCCGTCGGGGACGATGATCTGCGGGCGCTCACCGCCGGTCTGCTCGGCCAGGCGCTCGACCTGGAACGCGGGCTCCTGGGCGATGGCGCTGCGGTAGGTCTTGACGGTGTTGGCCGCGATGGTCTGCCAGCCGTACCGCTTGGACACCATGGTCAGCGCGCGCTTGGCGATCTGCTTGGCCTTGACCGGCTCGGCCAGCAGCGTGCCCACGGCGCCCGCCAGCGCCTCGGGGTTGCTGTGCGGGAAGGTCATGCCGGTCACGCCGGGTTCGACGATCTCGGCCAGGCCGCCGGTGTCGGCGACGGCCAGCGGCGCACCGGCCGCGGCCGCCTCCAGGGCGACCATGCCGAACGGCTCGTACAGCGAGGGCACCACGGTCGCGTCGGTCGCCGCGAGCACGGCGGGCAGCTCGCGCTCGGACAGGAAGCCGATGAAGCTGACCTGCTTCTCGATCTTCAGGGCGTGCGTCGCCTCGACCAGCTGCTCGCGGTAGGGGCCGTCCCCGGCGATGACCACCCGCAGGCCCGGGTGCTCGTCGGCGAGCTGCGGCACCGCGTCGACCAGGTGCTGCACGCCCTTCTCGTACACCAGCCGCCCGGCGAAGCCGACCAGCGGGCCGTCCCCGGCGAACCGGGACCGCGCCTCGCGGACCGCCTGCACGGGGGCCTTCCAGACCCGGCCGTCGACGCCGTTGGGAATGACGTCGACCTTGCCGATGGGCAGGTTGAGCAGCCGGGTGACCTCCCAGCGCATGTACTCCGAGCAGACCAGCACCCGGCAGGCGCGGTGGCCGAGCCACCACTCGACGGAGTGGATGCTCTTGTTCAGGTCCTCCGGCAGCCAGCCCTGGTGCCGACCGGCCTCGGTGGCGTGGATGGTGGCGACCAGCGGCTTGCCGAGGTGCTCGGCCAGGGTGACCGCGGTGTGCGTGACCAGCCAGTCGTGGCCGTGGATCACGTCGTAGTCGTCGGCCTCGGCGGCCCGCAGCGCCGCCCGGGTCAGCGTGTGGTTGAACGCCATCGTCCACGCCAGCAGGGTAGGGGTGGCCAGCGGGAACAGCGGCGGGTCCTCCGGCGCGCGCACGACGCGCACGCCCTGGAAGCCGGGTGCGGGCGGGGGAGCGTACTCCTCCAGCGGGGCACCGGGCGCGTGCCGGGTGACCACGGTGACGTGGTGCCCGGCCAGCACCAGCGAATTGGCCAGCGCGTGCACGTGCCGGCCGAGACCGCCGACCACAACCGGCGGGTACTCCCAGGAAAGCATCATGATCCGCAGCGGCTTCGATGCCGTCGGCAGCTCCGATGGAACGGGAAGGTTCATGGTCATGCGGCCCCCTCGCAGACTCCCGGGCATACGGAATGAGCACCGGACGTTCGGTGCGTGTACGCCGTTGGGGTTGTACAAAGTCTGACTGATACCAATTTCGAGTCGGGGACCTTGTGTTTCGTGTCTGTTACGCTCTGCTACTACTCAGTAGACGTGACGTGAATTCTCATCGTCTCGGCCACGCTCCAGGCCTGGAAAGGGCAGCCCGTGGCCCGGTGCGGGGCGTCGCCGTCGGCGGTCTCGCTGACCGCGCCGAGACCGAAGTCACTCAGGTGGGCCAGCAGCCCGGTCAGCACCTCGCGGGTCGGCAGCCCGGCCCGCCGCCGCGCGTCGCCCAGCGGCCCGATCAGCCACGGCCACACCGTGCCCTGGTGGTACGCCAGGTCCCGGTCACGCAGCGTGCCGCCGTGCACGCCCCGGTAGGCCGGGTCGGCCGGGTCGAGGCTGCGCGGCCCGAGCGGGGTGAGCAGCGCGTCGGTGATCCGGTGCAGCACCGCCGGGTCCGGCTCCATCGGGGCGTACGGCAGCGAGTAGGCCAGCAGCTGGTTCGGCCGCAGCGCGGCGTCGTCGGGATCGAGCACGTCGAACAGGTGCCCGCCCGGCGCGGGGAAACGCCGCCGGAACGCCGCCTCGGTCACCGCGTGCCGCCGCCGCACGTCGTCGCTGTGCTGCCCGGCCCGCTCCCGCAGCCCGGCCAGCGCCGCCAGCCCGTTGCACCACAGCGCGTTGACGTCCACGGCCTTGCCCGCGCGCGGGGTCACGCCCATCCCGTCGACGCGCGCGTCCATCCAGGTCAGCGCCTCGCCGTCGGCCCCCTGCACGAGCAGCCCGTCGCTCTCGTCCACCTTGATCCCGTACCGGGTGCCGCGCAGGTGCGCCGCCAGCACCTCGTCCAGCGCGGGCACCAGCTCCGCGGCGAGGTCGTCGTCGTCGGCCGCGCGCACGTGCCGGTCGATCGCGTGCAGGAACCACAGCGTCGCGTCGGCGGTGTTGTAGCCGACCGCCCCGCCGTCGGCGGTGTTGGCGAGCATGCCCTCCGACAGCGTCGCCGCGTACGCCCGTAGCAGCTCGCGCCCCTGCTCCAGCCGCCCGGTGGTGAGGAACAGCCCCTCGTACGAGGTCATCGTGTCGCGTGACCACGCGCCGAACCACGGGTACCCGGCCACCACGTCCGGCCCGGTCGCCGTGGCGACCACGAACGCGTCTGCGGCCAGCGTCAGCTCCGCGGTCGCGCCGACCGCGCCCGCGGTCAGGATGCGGCGGCGGTCGCGCTCGGCGGCCACGATGCTCGCCGCCGGGGGCGGCTCGACACCCAGGTCACCGGCCCAGGCGGTGGTCTCCAGGGCGTCGCCGGGCGCGGCCAGCGTCGCGGTGAACCGGCCCGCCAGCAGCAGGTCCTCGTTCGGCACGTAGCCGCGCTCGGCCTCCATCCGGTGGTGCACGTTCAGCAGCCAGGTCCCGTCCGGTGCCCATACGGCGTCTCCGGCGCGCTCGGCCCACGGCCGGGTGTCCGGCGGTCCGGCGGGCGCGGTCCCCGGATGACCGCCACCGGCCAGCCGTCCCCGCAGCCGGTACGCGTCGGCGACGACCGCGCCCCCGGCGACCTCGCGCACCGGCAGGTCGCCGGCACGGCGCTCGCCGTGCTGATCACGCCACGTGCACAGGGCCTCCAGGGACAGCTCCACCGGGCCGCCGGCGACGAGCGTGTCGATCACGGCGACGCAGGACGACCCGTGGCGCATCGCGAGGGTGCGCTCCAGGACCGTCGCGCCGATCCGCCAGCGCCACCGGGGCAGGCCGTCGACCAGGGCGAACTCCTCCAGCAGGAGGTGTCCCTGCGGGGCGATCACGCCGTCGGCCCACTCGTGCACGCCCAGGCGCACGATCCGGCCACCGGGCAGGCGTACCACCGGATCCAGGGCGGCGAGGCCGACGTGCCGGGACGCCGGAGTGTCGCCCGCGACCACCAGCAGCCCGTGGTAGCGGCGCGTGCGCAGCCCGCTCACCGTGCCCATCGCGTACCCGCCGCGCCCGTCGGCCACCAGCCACTCGCGCGCCGCGCCGAGGGCCGGGTCGCCGCATACCTGAGTTCCGAATCGCATGCAGCAACTCTGTCAAAAAATCGGGTCAATCGGGATGGTGATCGCGCGACTCCGCCAAAGTTACGCAGACGTGTAACAGAGGCAGGAGACAATCACCGGGTGGGCGAGCAGAGCGGGGATGTCGCGTGACGGATGCGGAGCGCAGGAGGCTGGCCGATGCGGACGCCGGGGCGGAGCCCTGGCGGATGTGGGGGCCGTACCTGTCCGAGCGGGCCTGGGGCACCGTGCGCGAGGACTACAGCGAACACGGCACGGCCTGGGAGTACTTCCCGCACGACCACGCCCGCTCGCGCGCGTTCCGGTGGAACGACGACGGGCTCGCCGGGATCTGCGACGAGCGGCAGACGTTCTGCTTCAGCCTCGGCCTGTGGAACGGCGCCGACCCGATCCTCAAGGAGCGCATCTTCGGCCTGACCGGCAACGAGGGCAACCACGGCGAGGACGCCAAGGAGTACTGGTGGTACACCGACTCCACGCCGACGCACTCGTGGATGTCGTGGCGCTACCACTACCCGCAGCGCGAGTTCCCGTACTCGGAGCTGGTCGCGGTCAACCGGCAGCTGGACCGCTCCGAACCGGAGTACGAGCTGGCCGACACCGGGGTCTTCGCCGACGACCGCTACTGGGTCGTCACCGTCGACTACGCCAAGGCCTCGCCGACGGACATGTGCATGCTCGTCTCGGTCACCAACCGGGGCGCGGACCCGGCGACCCTGCACGTGCTGCCCACGCTCTGGTTCCGTAACACCTGGTCGTGGGGCCTGCCCGGCCGCGACGACAAGCCCGAGATCGTGGCGGACGGCAGCGAGCTGCGGGCCCAGCACCGCATCCTGGGCCGCCTGATGCTGCAGGGCGACGGAACCCCGGTAGCGCTGGCCTGCGACAACGAGACCAACGCGGCGCGGCTCTGGGGCTACGAGGAGACGCCGGACTACCCGAAGGACGGCATCGCCGACCACGTGGTGCACGGCCTGCCGACGGTCAACCCGCAGGGCACCGGCACCAAGGCCGCGCTGCACTACGTGCTGTGCGTGCCGCCGGGCGAGACTGCGCAGCTCAGGCTGCGGCTGAGCCAGATCGCCGCGCCGGGCGGCAAGGCCCGGCCCGTGCCCTCGCTCGGCGAGGACTTCGACCGGGTCATCGCCGCGCGCCGGGACGAGGCCGACCAGTACTTCGACTGGCTCGTGCCCACGGGCACCCCGCCCGCGCAGGCGCAGGTCGTGCGCGAGGCGGTCGCCGGGCTGATGTGGGGCAAGCAGTTCTACCACTACGACGTGGCGCGCTGGCTCGACGGCGACCCGGCTTCGCCCGCACCGCCGGAGGGCCGCCGGTTCGGGCGCAACAGCGCCTGGCGGCACATGACCAGCTTCGACGTCATCTCCATGCCGGACCCGTGGGAGTACCCCTGGTACGCCGCCTGGGACCTGGCCTTCCACTGCGTCGCGCTGGCCCGCGTGGACCCGCACTTCGCCAAGGAGCAGATCCTGCTCCTGCTGCGCGACTGGTACCTGCACCCCAACGGCCAGCTCCCCGCGTACGAGTGGGCGTTCGGCGACGTGAACCCGCCCGTGCACGCCTGGGCGGCGCTGCGGGTGTTCGAGATCGACGGCGGGCGCGACTACGCGTTCCTCGCCCGCGTCATGCACAAGCTGCTGCTCAACTTCACCTGGTGGGTCAACCGCAAGGACACCGGCGGCAACAACCTGTTCGAGGGCGGCTTCCTCGGCCTGGACAACGTCGGCCCGTTCGACCGGTCGGCGTCGCTGCCCGTGCCCGGCGTGCTGGAGCAGTCCGACGGCACCGCCTGGATGGCGATGTACGCCCTCAACCTGCTGGAGATCTCCCTGGTCCTGGCCACCCACGACCGGGTCTGGACCGACATAGCGACCAAGTTCCTGGAACACTTCGCCTACATCGCCAACGCGGCCTCCCACCAGGGGCTCTGGGACGACGAGGACGGCTTCTTCTACGACCTGCTGCGGCGCACCGACGGCCGCGAGGTGCCGCTGAAGGTGCGCTCGGTGGTCGGACTGCTGCCGCTGTGCGCGACGACGACCCTCAGCTCCGTCACGCTGGTCCGACTGCCGGAGATCGCCGCCCGGCTGCGCTGGTTCCTGACCAACCGGCCCGAGTTCACCGAGGTGGTCGGGGCGCGCCGGATCTCCGACGGCGGGCAGCAGCAGCGCCTGCTGGCGGTGGTCGGCCCCGAGCAGCTGCGGCGCATCCTGAGCCGGATGCTGGACCCCGAGGAGTTCCTGTCCGACTACGGGCTGCGCACCCTGTCCCGGGCCCACCTCGACAAGCCGTACACGATCCGGCTCGGCGGGCACGACTACACCGTCGGGTACGAGCCCGCGGAGTCGAACAACGGGCTGTTCGGCGGCAACTCCAACTGGCGCGGCCCGATCTGGTTCCCGACGAACTACCTGCTCATCGAGGGCATCCGGCACTACGCCCGGTTCTTCCACGACGACCTGCTGGTCGAGTACCCGACCCGCTCCGGCCAGAAGATGACCCTCGACCATATCGCCGACGACCTCTCCGACCGCCTCATCAGCCTGTTCCTACCCGACAAGCACGGCAACCGCCCCTACCTGCCCGTCCACCCCCTGCTCGGCGACCACCCCGACTGGACCCAGCACCTGACCTTCCCCGAGTTCTTCCACGGCGACAACGGCCTCGGCCTCGGCGCCACCCACCAATGCGGCTGGACCGCCCTGGTCCTAGACCTCATCCTCACCCGCAACCGCCCCACCCACACCCGGTGATGATCACTGTTTGTGGACAAAAGCTTTGGTCAGGCCACACTTTCTGACCTCAACCGGCGATCATCACCGGCGGATCCGCCGGCGCCCCGGGCGGGTCAGGCGAAGCGGCGGGGTTGGCCGGTGGTCTCCAGGACGGACATCCAGAGGTCGCCGGCCGGGTCGACCTGGTGGCGTTTGCTGATGGCGAGGGCTATGGGGACGTGGACGAAGCGGCCGCGCCAGCGGCCGACGACCATCGCGGTGCGGCCGGCCATGGCGGCGTGCACGGCGGCGTGGGCCAGGCGGATGCAGTAGACGCTGTCGTACGGGTTGGCGGGCACGCTGCGGATGGCGTAGCTCGGGTCGATGTACTTGAGGCTGGTCTCCATGCCGTGCTCGGCGAAGTCGTCGGCGATACGTCTGCGCAGGAAGAGGCCGATGTCCTTGAGTTTGCGGTTGCCGGACTGGTCGACCTGGCCGGGCTCGCCGGACTCCAGGTACTCCTGGCCCGCGCCCTCGGCGGCGACGACCACCGCGTGGCCGCGCTCGCGGACCCGCCGCCGCAGGTGGGACAGGAAGCCGTCCTCGCCGTCGAGCTGGAACGGCACCTCGGGGATGAGCACGTAGTCGGCGTCGTTGTTGGCCAGCGCCGCGTAGCAGGCGATGAAGCCGGAGTGGCGCCCCATGACCTGCACCAGGCCGACCCCGTTGGGCACCGCGCGGGCCTCGACGTGGGCGCTGCGCAGCGACTCGGTCGCCTTGGAGAAGGCGGTCTGGAAGCCGAAACTCTGATCGATGTACGGGATGTCGTTGTCGATGGTCTTCGGCACGCCGATCACGGCGATCTTCAGGCCGCGCTCCTTGACCACGTCGGCGATGGTCAGCGCGCCGCGCATGGAGCCGTCGCCGCCGATGACGAACAGCACGTTGATGCTCATCGACTCCAGGCAGTCGACGATCTCGTACGGGTCCTGGCTGCCCCGCGACGTGCCCAGGATGGTGCCGCCGTACTCGTTGACGCCGCTGACCGCCTCGGCGTCGAGGTCGATCGGCGGGTGGCCGTACTTGGCGATGAAGCCCTGGTAGCCGTTGCGGAAGCCGTAGATCTTGGTGACGCCGTAGTGCGAGGTCAGCTCCAGCACCAGGCCACGGATGACGTCGTTGAGCCCGGGGCACAGGCCGCCGCAGGTGACGATGCCGACGCGGGTCTTGGACGGCTGGAAGAAGATCTTCCGGCGGGGGCCGCCGGGTTCGAAGCCGGGCAGCGCGTCGAGCTTCGCCTTGCGCGCGGCGATCATGTTGACGGTGTCGTCGAACAGCACCCGGTCGTTCTCGTCGACGTAGTGCTCGGTGCTCTCGGTCGAGGCCAGCAGGGGTGCCAGCGGCGATGCGATACGGCAGTCGCCGAGCGTGCGCACCGTCAGGTCAACGGACTCCGGAGCCATGGCCGTCCTCCACATGTGGCCGCCGCGTGAGCGGCCGGTCGGGGCGAGGTTTCACCCGGGCCGCGGCTGCGCCGCCGCGTCCCGTCAGGGTGGATCATCGCTCAGAACAGCAGCCAGGTCGAGAAGAGCATGCCCATCGGCAGCGCGATCACACCCGACACCAGGGCGTACGGCCAGAGCAGCTTCGCGGGCAGGTGCCGCAGCACCAGCAGCGCGGGCAGCAGCAGGGTGTGCGAGCGGTACTGGGACACGCCCGGCCCGGCGATCAGCGGCCCGATGAACAGCGCGACCGCGTAGATCGCGAGCCCGGCGTCGAACGGCCGCAGCCGCCCCCGGCCCGAGGCGATCACCGCGGCGGCGACGGCCAGCAGCGCGAGCGCCAGCGACCACCACAGCTCGGCGTCGGTGAACACGTTCAGCGACCAGAGCAGGTCCTGCCGTGGCTCGGCGACCGGGATGACGGCCGGTTCGGTGGCCAGCTCGGCCAGCGACTCCAGCGGATTGTGCACGCCGTTGCCGTAGTGCTCCTGGATCATCATGTACGCGTTCCAGTGCCCGACGGTCAGCTGGTGCACGCCGAACACCGCGGCCAGTCCCACCAGCGGCAGGCCGCATACGGCCAGCGCGGCCCGCAGCCCGGCCCACGGCCGCAGTTCCCGGCGGCCGAGCAGGGTCACCACCGCGCCGAAGCCGATCGCGGCGACCGCCACCCCCATCGGGTACGCCGTCGCGACCAGCGCCCCCGCCAGTCCCGCCAGCACCCACCGGCGCGCCGCGACCGCGGTCACGGTGGCCAGCAGCAGCGCCCCGGCCAGCGCCATCGGGAACACGGCGTGCAGGTAGACCCCGGCGGGCAGCAGGGTCGCCAGCGCCAGCACCGCGGAGGCGACCGGCCTGGCCGTGTCCCGCAGCAGCCGCCACAGCAGCACGAACGACAGCAGCAGGCAGACCTCGGTGACGAGCAGCCCGGCCTCGTACTCGCCCAGGCCGGTCGGCCAGGTGATCACGCGGATGAGGCCGGGGTAGAGCGGGAACCAGCCCGCCGTCCCGCACCACGCGCCCGGTGCGAACATCGGGCCCAGGGCGGGGTCGCTGTCGCACAGGAACAGCTCGTAGCCGCGCGAGGCGACCAGCGCGTAGAGGCCCGAGTCGGCGCGTACCCGGCCGGATACCGGCAGGAACGGCTCGGCCACCAGCAGCCCGGCGACCGTGTAGACGAGATGGCTGACCAGGTACGCCGATACAGGCGGGAACAGCGCCGCCGCCCTGCGCCGCCAGCGCGGCAGGTCCTCGGGAGCGGTCGCCGGGACCTCGGGGACGAGGACGGCGGCGGGGGCTGAGGACATGGACAGAATCCTCCCCGGAACCCCTGCCCGCCCGCAGCCCGGGTCCCCGCCCGGCGGCGACCGTCACCCCGAAGTCGCCCGACTTGCCGGGCATGTGTGCGTATCTTGCGCCACGTGCCAGGCGGTCAGGGGCGGACGACCAGCCGGAAGCCGAGGTGGCAGGTGGAGGTGTCGACGGCCTGGGCCATCCGGGCGGCGGGGCGGTAGCGGCGGCAGTAGTTCGGGGCGCAGAGGAACGAGCCGCCCTTCATCACCCGGCGCGGGATGCGTACGCCGGGCGTGGCCGGGTCGTAGCTGGCCCGTTCGGCGTCGCCGCGCGGGCGGGCGGGAGCACAGCAGGTCTGCTGCGGTTCGTGCGGCCCGTACCAGCCCGACGTCCACTCCCACACGTTGCCGATCAGGTCGCACAGCCCGAACGCGTTCGCCGGGAACGAGCCGACGGGAGCGGTCGTCTCGTAGCCGTCGGCGGCCAGGTTGAGCACCGGGAACTCGCCCTGCCACAGGTTGGCCCGGTGTTCGCCGCCAGGGGTCAGCTCGTCACCCCAGGCGTACTCGGTGGTCGTCCCGCCGGACGCGGCGTACTCCCACTCGGCCTCGGTGGGCAGGTCCCCGCCCGCCCAGGCCGCGTACGCGGCGACGTCGGCCCAGGCCACGTGCACCACGGGATGCTCGTCGAGGCCGCGCAGGTCCGAACCGGGCCCGTACGGATGCCGCCAGTCCGCGCCCGGCATCAGCTGCCACCAGTTGCGGACATCGCGCATGTCCACCCGGCCCGGCGGCCTGACGAACACGACGGATGCCGGGACCAGCAGCGCCGGGTCGGCCCCGGGGTAGTCGGCCGGGTCCGGGGCGGTCTCGGCGACGGTGACGTGGCCGGTCTGCCGGACGAACGCGGCGAAGTTCCGGTTGGTGACCTGGTGCCGGTCCATCCAGAAGCCGCCGACCCGCGCCGCGTGCGCGGGAGCCTCCTCGGGATAGTGCGCGTCGGAGCCCATCCGGAACGTGCCGCCGGGCAGCCACACCATGCCCGGCCGGGGCGGCGTGGCAGTCGCCTCGCCGCCCCGGCCGGGTTCGGTCAGGATGTCGGTGCGCCTCACGCGTGGGCCACCGTGCCGCCGGGGCCGACGAGGCCGTGCTCGGCCTTCTTCTTCAGGTCGCGGACCCGGAACGCCATGATGAAGTCGGTGATGCCCCGGGCCAGGCAGATCGCGCCGACGAACACGATGAGCAGGAAGAACGAGCGGGTGAAGCGGCCCGCGGCCCAGAAGCCGAGCAGCATCTCGATGATGCCGACGACCAGGCCGAGCCACCAGCCGTCGTGCTCCTTCTTGGTCAGGAACGCCAGCACGATGTCGGCCGCGCCCTTGAACAGCAGGTACCAGCCGATGAACGCGGCCAGCCAGAACACCGTGCCGCCGGGGTTGATCCAGCAGATGATGCCGGTGATCAGGAACAGCACGCCGAGGATGGCGTGCAGCCACCGCCAGCCGGGCGCGGTGAACGCCTGGAACAGCTCGAACACCCCGGCGACCAGCACCACGATGCCGGCCAGCGCGGCGACGGTGCCGATGCTGCGGACGGGTGACTGGTTGAGGGCCAGCACGAACCAGGACACGATGATCCAGCAGACGCCGGTGATGAGGAACAGCCACCAGGGCACCCGCGACGCGGGCAGGGTGCCGCTGCCGAACACGTCGCCGACCGACGTCGTGCCCGATGGGATGGGGCCGGGGGCGGCCGTGTTCGCCGCGCGGGCGGTGCCCGTCACCACGCCCTCGGCCTCCTTCGCCGCGTGGGCGCCGACCCCGGCGGCTGCTCCGGCGGCCGCACCGGCGGTCTTACCGGGCTTTCCTGCGCTCGGGCTGGGCGTTGCGGTGCTCATGCCTTCTCCTCGCTGCGCTCGTCGGCGGTGTGAACGGACCGGCTGAGGTGCTCGCCGCGCCTGCTCCAGCGTCCCGCCGGAAGTGAGAGCCATCCGGTTGCAGACTATGCACCGTCTCATACTGCTATGCGGTATTTCGGCAATCTGTCCCGAATAATCGGTCCTACTGGAGTGCGGACAGCGCGCCCGCCACCGCGAAGCCGAGGACCGCGAGCAGGCCGGTCGCCTTGCCGCCCTGCCGGTAGGCCTCGGGGATCATCGAGTCGGCCAGCATGGTCAGCACCGCGCCAGCCGCGAACGCCTCGACGTAACCGCCGTCGGCGCGCGGCACCACGTGGTAGAGCAGGAAGCCGATGGCCGCCGCCAGCGCCGACACCGCGACGATGAGCCACCACATGCGGTACGTCTGCGCCCTGGTGTGCCCGTGTTCGCGCATGGCGGCCGTGGCCCCGATGGACTCGGGCAGGTTGGACACGAAGACCGCGACCAGGAAGGCCACCGCGACCTCACCGCCCATGGCCACGCCGATGCCCAGCACCATGGACTCCGGCACGCCGTCGAGCAGCGTGCCGATGACCAGGGACCGCTCGGCCGAGGCCGCGCCCATGGTGCGCCGCCCGGCGACGAGCGCGTCGGCGAAGAAGAAGACGACCGCGCCCAGGCCGAACGCGGAGAACAGCAGCACGTCCTGGTGGAAGCCAGTGGGCACCAACTCGTACGCGATGGCGGCGAGCAGCGCCCCGGAGCCGAAACCCATCACCATGCCGACCCTGGTCGGTGGCACCGGACGCGGCTGGTATGCCAGCCACGCGCCGACGACCAGGGAGAACGCCGCGAGGGCACCCCATCCGGCAGCCGCCAGCACGCCCATGCGACCTCCATCGTCCGCACACGACGTTATCAACGCATTACGGTGTTAACGGAAATAAGGCTCGCATCTCCGGAATACTGGAACGCGGTATCGGTGTCCCCTGGGAGGCGACATGCCCCGCACGCAGTCCACGGCGAAGAAGGCCACCGCCAAGGCCACCGCGGCGAAGAAGGCGGCCCCGCCGCAGGCGGCAGCCCGCAGCGCCGCCCCAGCCAAGGTGACGAAGTCCGTCGCGGCGAAGGCCACCGCGAAGAAGGCGTCCACGAGAACCGCGGCAGCGGCGAAGGCCGAGTCCGCGAAGGCAGCTCCCGCGAAAGCAGCCCCCGCGAAGGCGGCTCCGGCGAAGCGGTCGCCCGCGAAGCAGGCGCGCGGGGCGGCGGCCACGAACACGGCGACCGCGCGCAAGGCCGGTCCGGGCAAGAAGGCGGCGGTCGGCGTACCCGCCAAGAAGGCACCGCCCTCGCGCGCGACCACCCGCACCGCGGCAGACCGGGGTCCGGCGCGCAAGTCCGCGCCCCGGGCCGCCGCAGGCGCGACCGGCGCTAGCCGCAAGCCGAATATCCTGGTCATCTGGGGCGACGACATCGGCATCACCAACCTGAGCTGCTACAGCGACGGGCTGATGGGCTACCGCACCCCGAACATCGACCGGATCGCCGACGAGGGCATCCGGTTCACCGACTACTACGGCGAGCAGAGCTGCACCGCGGGCAGGGCCGCGTTCCTGACCGGGCAGTCGGTGTTCCGCACCGGCCTGTCCAAGGTCGGCCTGCCCGGCGCCGACGTCGGCCTGCAGGCCGAGGACCCCACCATCGCCGAACTGCTGAAACCGCACGGGTACGCCACCGGGCAGTTCGGCAAGAACCACTTCGGCGACAAGGACCGCTTCCTGCCGACCATGCACGGCTTCGACGAATTCTTCGGCAACCTGTACCACCTCAACGCCGAAGAGGAGCCCGAGCAGGAGGACTACCCCGACCCGCGGCGCTTCCCCGACTTCAAGCGCAACTTCGGCCCGCGCGGTGTGCTGCACTGCTGGGCACTGCCCGACGGCGGCCAGAAGGTCGAGGACACCGGCCCGCTGACCCGCAAGCGCATGGAGACCATCGACGACGAGGTGTTCACGCACGCGGCCGACTTCATCGAGCGCCAGGCAAGCGCCGACACGCCGTTCTTCGTCTGGTTCAACACCACGCACATGCACTTCAAGACCCATCCCCGGCCGGAGATCAAGGGCTGGGCGGGGCCGTGGCAGTCCGACTACCACGACGTGATGGTCGACCACGACCGGCTCGTCGGCGAACTGCTGGCCCTGCTCGACGAACTGGGCATCGCCGACGACACGATCGTCATGTACAGCACCGACAACGGCCCGCACATGAACTCGTGGCCGGACGCGGGCATGACCCCGTTCCGCAACGAGAAGAACTCCAACTGGGAGGGCGCGTACCGGGTGCCCGCCATGCTGCGCTGGCCCGGCCACATCCGGCCGGGTCGGATCTCCAACGAGATCGTCAGCCACCTGGACATGATGCCGACGCTGCTCGCCGCGGCGGGCGACCCCGACATCGTCGCGGAGCTGGAAGCCGGGCACGATGCCGCGGGCAAGCACTTCCACGTGCACCTGGACGGCTTCGACCTGCTGCCCTACCTGCTCGGCGAGGAGCCGCACAGCCCGCGCGAGGGGTTCTTCTACTTCTCCGACGACGGCGACCTGACCGCGCTGCGCTTCGACAACTGGAAGGCGGTCTTCATGGAGCAGCGTGCCCCGGGCACCCTGCGCGTGTGGGCCGAACCGTTCACCGCGCTGCGCGTGCCCAAACTGTTCAACCTGCGCACCGACCCGTTCGAGCGGGCCGACGTCACGTCCAACACCTACTACTCCTGGTTCCTGGACCGGGCGTACATGGTGCTGGCCGCGCAGAAGCTGGTCGCCGAGTTCATGGCCAGCTTCGCTGAGTTCCCGCCCCGCCAGCACGCGGCCAGCTTCACGGTCGACCAGGTGATGGAGAAGATCAAGGAAGGGATCGGGAGTCACTGATGGCGTTCCTGCCGTCCTGGCGGCCGGGAGCCGCGCGCGACGCGATCACGTCGTTCCTCGACGAGTCCCTGGCACTGCCCGCCGACCAGCGGGTCGCCGTGCTCGACAACGACGGCACCCTGTGGTGCGAGAAACCGAACTACACCCAGTACGACTTCCTCGTACGCACCCTGCACGCCGCCGCCGAGCAGGACGGCAGCCTCGGCGACCGGCCCGAGTACCGGGCGCTGCTCGACGGCGACCGGGCCGCGCTCGGCGAACTGGGCCTACAGCGCATCGCGATGGCCCTGCTGGAGCTCTGCGCGGGCTGGACACCCGACGACTTCGCCGCCCGCGTACGCGACTTCATGGCGTCCGAGAAGCATCCCGGCCGGGGCGCGCCGTACCCGAAGATGGTCTACCAGCCGATGCTGGAGCTGCTGGAGGCGCTGCGCGGGCACG
Organism: Catellatospora methionotrophica; assembly: GCF_011297335.1. Lineage (GTDB taxonomy): Bacteria > Actinomycetota > Actinomycetes > Mycobacteriales > Micromonosporaceae > Catellatospora > Catellatospora methionotrophica. The sequence goes on from NZ_JAAOTJ010000009.1 coordinate 107,579, forward strand.
GCTTCGACGTCTTCATCGTCACCGGCGGCGGCACCGAGTTCGTGCGCGCGGTCAGCCGCGACCTCTACGGCGTACGCCCCGACGACGTCGTCGGCACGCTCGTCGAGTACCACTACGAGGCTCGCGAGGCCGGTCCGGCGCTGGTGCGCACCGCGTTCGCGCACGGCGAGGTCAACGAGGGCCCGGCGAAGGTCGAGCACATCCAGACCCAGCTCGGCCGCCGCCCGATCTTCGCCGCCGGCAACTCCGCCGGCGACAGGGAGATGCTGGAGTACGCCCGCACCGCCGGCACGCCCAGCCTGGCCCTGCTCGTCGACCACGACGACGCCGAACGGGAGTACGCGTACGCCTCCGCCGCGGTGACCATGAAGGACACCGAGCCGATCACCGCCGTGGCAGGGCGGCTCGGCTGGACGGTCGTGTCCATGCGCGACGACTGGTCGGTGGTCTTCCCGGCGTGAGCCTGGCTAGGGTCGGAGCACCGACCCTAGGAGCCCTGGCATGGCGTACGACCTGCTGCTGACCGGCGGACACGTGATCGACCCGGACGGCGGCGTCGACGGGATCGCCGACGTGGCGGTGACCGGTGGCCGGATCGCCGCCGTCGGGACCGGCCTGGCCCGCGAGAACGCCCGTGAACTGGTCGACGCACGCGGTCGGCTGGTCACTCCCGGCCTGGTCGACCTGCACACGCACGTGTTTCCCGGCGCGACCTACTGGGGCATCGACCCCGGCCCGGCCGCCTGGTGCTCCGGGGTCACCACCTGGGTCGACGCGGGCTCCGCCGGGGCGTACGGGCTGGACGCGCTGCGCGCCGCCGTGAACGGCTACCGGGTGCGGGTGCCGGTGCTGCTCAACATCTCCGCGGTCGGGCTGACCGGGCTCACCGGGGAGTCCCGCGACCTCGCCGCGTGCGACGTCGACCTGGCCGTCACCACCATCGCCGCGAACCGTGACCTGGTGTACGGGATCAAGGCCCGGATCGACGCCAACACGGTCGGGGCGAACGGGCTGGAGCCGCTACGCCGGGCGATCACCGTCGCCCGTGCCTGCGAGCTGCCGGTGATGGTCCACATCGGGCTCGCGCCGCCCGCGATCGGCGAACTGCTACCGCTGCTCGGGGCCGGTGACATCGTCACGCACTGCGCCAGCGGCATCGCCCTGGGCCGGGGCGGCCTCGATCCGGCCCTGCGCCGCGCGTACGACGCCGGGGTCCTGTTCGACCTGGGACACGGCTCGGGCGGCTTCGCGTACGACGTGCTGGAGGCGCAACTCGCGGCAGGGATGCCGCCGCACACGGTCTCCACCGACCTGCACGCGCGCTCGCTGCACGGCCCGGCGTTCGACCTGCCGACCACGATGGCCAAGCTGCTCGCCGTCGGCGTGCCGCTGGCCACGGTCGTCGCCTCGGCCACGATCGCCCCGGCTCGCGCGCTCGGCCTGTCCGGCGGCACACTGCGTGTCGGCGCACCGGCGGACGTGGCCGTGTTCGCGCTGGAGGAGGGCGGTTTTCCGCTGGCCGACGTACACGGGCAGCTGCGGACCGCACCACTGCGGCTGCGCAACGAGGCCACGTACGTCGCCGGGCGGCTGCTGCCACCGAGCCTGCCCGCCCCGCCACCGCCCTGGGTGCCGCTCACCACAGCCCAGCGCGACGCGCTCGCCCACCGCTCGCGCCTGGTCCGGGACCTGCTCACCACACCCCTGGTCACCCCCGGCGGCCTCGACGAGCAGTTCCCGCGATGACCGCTCCACGCGGGTAATGGATGAGTTGTGATCGTCGGGACGACCACAACTCATCCAGATCGGGACAGGCGGTGCAAGCGGGGCTCGGTCAGCGCGGCGTCGCCGGGGTGCCGGAGGCGGCGCCGCAGATGGCGATCATCTGGTCGGAGAGCGCGTCGATGCGCGCGACGTCGAGCTTCTGCAGCGAGTTCATGTCGGTCAGGCTCTTGCCCTGCGACTCGAACTCGTCGGCGAGCTGGCCGAGCGTGGTCTTGACGTCCGTGGCGTCCGCGGTCGACGCATCGGTGCGCAGGTTCGCGGCGAGGTCCACCAGCTCGCCGCCCGCCGCCTTCACGGACTGGTTGGCGGCCGTCATGTTGCCCGCGTCGGCGGCAGCGGTGACCTTGGACAGCTCCTTGGCGAAGTCGCTGAGGCCGTCCTCGACCGTCTTGGCGGTCTTGGTGCAGACCTGTGGCGTGGGCTCGGCCGCCGCCGCGGGCAGCGCGCCGAAACCGATTGCGGCGAGGAAGGTGGTGGAGAGGATGCAGGCTGCGCGTGAGAGGCGTCGCATGACGTCCTCCAATCGGGGCCGCGGGCCCGGCTGGGAGAGCCGGCCCAAGATGACCATCTTCATCCCGCGCCGACCCGTTCCGGGCGAACTCGGCCAAGCCCACGTGGGGAGCCACCTGACCACGTATCATCACGACGCCGGTCACGCGTTTGCTGTCGCTGCTAGGCGCTCTCGCCCAGCAGGCTCCGCACCGCATGTCGGATGGCGTCGGCGTGAAGGTAGATGTCGTCCATTGACTCGATCAGATGACGGGTCTCGGTCTTGTTCGCGTCGAAGGTGCCGAGGTACTTCCGCGCCTTGCCGTTGAAATGCAATCGTGCAATGGGCTTGCGGTTGTTGTCGTCGAGAAGCACAGCGAAGTACGACTTGGCATCACGGCACACCACCCGTTGCGGCTTCACCTCGATACACGCGATCGCCTTGACGATCTGGTATCCGGTGAGCTCTTCGAGAGTGGTCTCCACCTCGGTGTCGCGGCTGACGTCGCTCAACGCCACATCCTCGCTGTCGAGGACCTCGGCGGGGGCGCCGGCCTGCTTGGGGATGTTCGTGTAAAGGGCACTCTTCAGCCGCTCGTTCACCTGATCCCGTACGAACTGCGTTGCTGCTTTGGCGACGAGTGCCCGAAACTGCTCACGTACCTTCTGCGTGAACATTCCGTCGTAGGCCCTGGTCGTGAAGAACTTCACCCAGTCGTCCTCGGGTTCCCTGAACTGTGCGGCCATCTCGCGCTTGATCTGACCGAGATACTTCAGCTCCTCAGCCGCGCTGATGATGGAGTCGAGATCGAAGGCCTCTTTCGTGAGTTTGCGCAGCTCGGGCAGCAGTGCCTCGTCCACGTCGTCGAGGTCCAGCACCAGGAACGGCTTGGCATCCATCTTGTTGGGGGCGTCGAGGTCGGTGTAGAAGTGGTAGACCTGCCCATTGGTGAGCAGGGCGATCCGCGCGTTCGTCACGGCGAAGTACCGGTAGAGCTGTGAGGCGTGTTCGATTCTGAGCGCATCCCGCGGCTGCTTGCACTCGATGAGGATCTGGACCTCGCCGTTACGCATGATCGCGTAGTCGACTTTCTCGCCCTTCTTGATCCCCACATCGGCGATGTACTCGGGCACGACCTCCATCGGGTCGAACACGTCGTAGCCGAGGATCAAGGAGATGAAGGGCATGATGAAGGCGTTCTTGGCGGCTTCCTCGGTCAGAATGACGTCCCGCTGATTTCGCACCTTCTCGGCGAGCGCGGCGACTCTTGCCTCAAACTCCATAAAGCACACTCCTTTGTGAACCAGGCGTACCGGGATGCTACCTAGTGATCGAGTAGCGCAAAGCGGCGAAACCGGCCGAGTTGATCCTCCTTTCGTCGGCTCGGAACGACGGAAAGGCGTGATCGTGCTGCCTCGATCGCGCTGCGATGGGTGCGGGGTGCCGGAGAGGCTGGGCTCTGCTCGGGAGGCGGGATGTCAGGTGGGGGCTTAGGCTCCTGCGGTGCGTTGGCGTTCCTGTGTCGCGGTCGTTGCCGGTGCCCTGATGGCGGTCTTGCCTGCGGGGTGCGGGTCGGAGGTGCCCGAGGGGCCGCAGGGCAACTGGGTGGAGGCTGGGCCGAGTGCCGCGCCGCCGTCCGCGTCGGCGGCTCCGAGTGCGGCTCCCTCGTCGCCCGCGCCGGCCGCGTTCGTGACGGGCAACCCCAAGGGGCGGGCCGCCGTGCCCGCCGAGGCCAAGGCTGTGGACACCTCGCGGCCGACCCGCAAGATCGGCAACGGTACGCCCGCTAGCTGCACCTCCAAAGCGGTGGTCGCCGCCGTCGCGGCGGGTGGGGTCATCACGTTCGACTGCGGGCCGCATCCGCTGACGATCACCATGGCCGCCACCGCGAAGGTGAAGAACGCGAACGGGCCGAAGATCGTGCTCGACGGCGGCGGGAAGATCACCCTCAGTGGCGGCGGCAAGCGGCGCATCCTCTACATGAACACGTGTGACAAGGCGCAGGGCTGGACCACCTCACACTGCCAGGACCAGGATCACCCGCAGTTGACGGTGCAGAACCTGACCTTCGCCGACGGCAACTCGACCGGCGAGACCGGCGAGGGCGGCGGTGGCGGGGCGATCTTCGTACGCGGCGGGCGGCTCAAGGTGGTCAACGCGCGCTTCGTCCGCAACCGGTGCGACGACACCGGCCCTGATCTCGGCGGGGCGGCGATCCGGGTGCTCAGCCAGTCCAAGGGCCTGCCGGTGTACATCGTGAACAGCACCTTCGGCGGCGGCAAGGGACTGGGCGGCCGGTGCTCCAACGGCGGGGCGCTGAGCAGCATCGGCGTCTCGTGGGTGGTGCTCAACAGCGTGCTCACCCACAACAGCGCGATCGGCAGCGGCGCGAACCCGGCCCGCGCGGGCAAGCCCGGCGGCGGCAGCGGTGGGGCGATCTACACCGACGGCAACCTGTTCACGGTGCGCATCGCGGGCTCGATCGTCACCGACAACCATGCCGAGGAGGGCGGCGGCGCGGTCTTCTTCGTCAGCAACGACCGCACCGGCACGATGACGATCGAGAGCTCCACCCTGCAGCGCAACCCCAGCGACGGCTTCGAGACCCAGGGCTTGCCCGGCATCTTCTTCCTCGGCGCCCGCAACCCCACCCTCAAGTCCTCCACCCTGCGCAGGTAGGTCCGAGCAGCAGGCGGCTGGGGCGCTCGGCTCAGGTGGTGACGGGTGCGGCAGTGGCGGGGTGGGGTGCGCGGGGGCGCAGGGAGGTCGCCGCCGCGGCGACGAACAGGGCCAGCACCGCAGGGATGGTGAGGGCGGCGGGCAGGCCGATCAGTTCGGCGAGTGCGCCGATCGCCAGCGGGCCGACGACGAAGCCGAGGAAGCCGAGGCTGGCGACGCGCGCGATGGCCTGGCCCGCCCGCGCGGGGTCCTGGCCGCCGGCGGTGGAGAAGACCTGGGGGGCGATACAGGCCAGGCCCGCGCCGAGCAGGCCGAATCCGGCGACTCCGGCGACCGGGTGCCCGATGAGCAGCGCCGTGCCGAGGCCGAGGGCGGCGAGCACGCCGCTGTAGCGGACCAGGCGGACCGGGCCCAGGGTGGCGGTGAGCCGGTCGCCGACCATCCGGCCGGCCATCATCATGATCGAGAAGGCGGCGTACGCGGCAGCGGCGAAGCCCGGCGTGCTGCCGAGGCTGTCGTGCAGGTAGACGCTGCTCCAGTCGGCCGCCGCGCCCTCGCCGACCAGGCAGCAGAACACCAGCACCCCGAGGAACGTCACGCCCGGCAGCCCGCCCCGGCCCGCACCGGTCTCCGCCACGGGGACAGCCGACGGGGCGAGCCGCCAGCGCGCCGCCACCGGTGCGATCACCGCCACGACCGCGGCCACTGTGAGGAAGGTGGCTGCCGCGCTGAGCCCGGCGTACGCGCACAGCCCGCCGACGGCCGCCCCGAGGAAGCCGCCGACGCTGTACACGGCGTGGAACGAGGACATGATCGGCGCCTGCCAGGCCCGCTGCACCTCGACGGCGGCGGTGTTCATGGTGATGTTGAGCAGTCCGTGGGTGATGCCGAAGGCCAGCAGGCAACCGGCGAGCACGATCAGGTTCGGGGCCAGCGCGGGGGAGACCAGCAGCAGGCCGTCGGCGAGCGCCACGGGCAGCAGCAGCCGGTACGTGCCGTACCGGTCGACCAGCCGTCCCGCGGCCTGCATGCCGATGATCGCCCCGGCAGCGAAGGCCAGCAGCCCGAGGCTGAGCGCCCCGTCGGTGAGCGACAGGTCCTGCTTGATCGCCGGGATGCGGGTGGTCCAGGTGCCGAGGATCACGCCGTACAGCCCGAACAGCAGGCAGACGGCCAGCCGGGCACGGCGGGGCAGGACGTGGTCGTGCGGTGACGAGGTCAAGGCTGGCGCTCCGGGGGGTGTGGCAGACCTCTGCGGGGACGAACATCATGAATGTATGCGCAGTCCGCCCGCCCCGCAGCCCGGCCGGGTCCACGCCTGAGCCTGTATGCTGCGCAGTGCCCTGGCCAGGCTCTGGGTTCGAGCGGCGTGCCCGCTCACGGCCGGCCGGGAGCTGATCCGTGCCGGTCGAGAACTGCGGGAGCCGAGAATCATGTCGAACGAGACGCTGCTGGTCACCGGTGGTGCCGGCTTCGTGGGCACACACCTCATCCGGGCGCTGCTGGACACGCGCCCGACCGCGCGGATCGTGTCCGTCGACAACTACTTCACGGGCCGCCACGACAACGAGATCGTCGACGAGCGGGTGACGTACCTAGACGGGTCGACGGTCGACATCTTCAAGATCTGGGCCGAGCACGGCTACGAGGCCCCGAAGATGGTGTTCCACCTGGGGGAGTACGCCCGGATCGTGCAGTCGTTCGACGAGTTCGACCGCACCTGGGAGTACAACACCCACGGGACCAAGGAGGTCATCCGCTTCGCCGCCCAGCACGGCGCGCGGCTGGTCTACTCGGCGTCCAGCTCGAAGTTCGGCAACGAGGGCAAGGACGAGCACCTCAACCCGTACGCCTGGACCAAGGCCAAGAACGTCGAGCTGATCAAGAACTACGGCGAGTGGTACGGCCTCGACTACGTCATCACGTACTTCTACAACGCGTACGGCCCGGGGCAGATCAGCGCGGGCACCTACGCGACCGTGCTCGGCATCTTCGAGCGGCAGTACCTGGCCGGTGAGCCGCTGACCGTGGTGTCCCCGGGCACCCAGACCCGCGACTTCACCCACATCTCGGACATCATCTCGGGCATCCTGGTCTCCGCCGAGGGCGGCAAGGGCGACGGCTACCTGCTCGGCAACGGCCGCGAGTGGGAGCTGACCGAGGTCGCCAAGCTGTTCGGCACCGAGTACGTCCTGATCCCGGCCAAGCGCGGCGAGCGCACCCACGGCCGCGCCGACAACTCCAAGGTCCGCGACCTCGGCTGGGAGCCCAAGGTCGCCCTGGACGCCTACATCGCCGACTTCGTCCGCGACAACCCGCGCCCCTGACCTGTCTGCCCGCTGTTTCGGGGAAAGCGCAGCCTTCCGGACGTGGATGGCTGCGGTTTCCCCGAACCAGCGGGGTCAGATCCAGCCGCGACGCGCGGCGATGGCCCCGGCCTGGAAGCGGTTGGCGGCGCCCAGGAGTTCGTAGAGGCGGCTGATGCGGCGGCGCATGGTGCGCACTGACCAGTCGAGCTGGCGGGCGACGGCCTCGTCCTTCAGGCCGCTGACCAGCAGGGTGAGCAGGGCGCGGTCCTCCTCGGAGACCGGGTCCTCGACCGGGGCGAGCAGGGGCACGGCCGCGCGCCAGCACATCTCCCAGTAGTCGATGAGCCCGTCGAGCAGCGTGGACGGGCGGATGACGGCGGCCCTGACCTCGGACAGGTCCAGGGACAGCGGCATCAGGGCGATGCGGCGGTCGGCGATGGCGAGTTTGATGCGCAGGCCGGGTAGCACGCGGGCCTGCTCGCCGTGGCTGATCAGCTCGCGGATGTCGTCGAGGACGCCGGGCCACTCCAGGGCCTCGGGGGCGTACACGGCGCGGTAGTGCACGCCGCGCGCGATGCCGGTCTGCTCGATCGGGTTCGACGTGGTCAGCGCGTACGGCGGCCGGTCCAGGGTGATGACCTCCTCGCGGGCCTCCTGCTGGATCTGGACGAACCACCGGCCCAGCGCCTCGCTGCCGGTGACGATCTCGATCTCCTCGCCGGTGCCGGAGTTCGCGGCGGCGAACAGCAGTGCGAGCTGCCCGGCCGCCGCCTGGACCTGGTCCAGTTCGGCCGAACGGGCGCGGACCAGGGCGGCGACGGCGGCCTGCGGTTCGATCGCGGCATAGCGGCGGCGGTTGCCCGCCAGCCGCCCGACCAGACCGTGGTCGCGCAGCCGGTCCAGGGCGCGGGCGACCCGATCGGACGAGCAGCCGAGTTCCTCGGCCAGGTCGCCGGGGGCGGCGGTGCGGCGGACGAGAATGGCCCGGTAGACGGCCTCGTCGAAGGGGTCGACACCGGCGGGGGTGAGGTCGGAGGGCATAAGCCGATCTTGGCCTAACAGTGCCACCGGCAGCAACGGGCCAGCGGAGATCATTGCGCCGAACAGCCGATGACCGTTAGACCGCTTAGCTATGAAACTCCCCCCTCGTTTTTGGGCGGCCGGGCTGACAGCCGTGGTCGTCACCGGAACGCTCTCGGTGTGGTCCCCGGCCGACGCCGCCACCCCGGCGCCACAGCGGCGGGTCATCGTGCTGCTGGCCGGCGACGCGGCGGTGGCGTCCGCCCCGGCCGGCGCGCTGCGTGACGCGGCCGGTGCGGCCCAGGTCACCGGCGCGCGCAAGGCGGTGCAGGACCGCCAGCGCGCCTTCCTCGACGGCGCCCGCGGCAAGGGCCTGCGGCTGACCCGCGAACGCCCGCTGGGCCTGCTGGTCAACGCGGTCGCCGCCACGGTGCCCGCCGACGACGTAGCGCGGCTGTCCGCGCTGCCGGGCGTGCTCGCCGTGGTCCCGGACGCCCCGGTGCGCTCGCACACCGACGTGAGCGTGCCGCTGATCGGCGCGACCGAGGTCTGGAAGCGGCAGGACGCCACCGGCAACCCGGCCAAGGGCCAGGGCGTGACCGTCGCCGTCATCGACAGCGGCGTCGACTACAGCCACCCCGACCTCGGCGGCGGCATGGGCGAGGGGTTCAAGGTCGTCGGCGGGTACGACTTCGTCAACGGCGACGCCGATCCGATGGACGACAACGGGCACGGCACCCACGTGGCGGGCATCATCGCGGGCCGGGCGGCCACGCCGGGCGGCATCACCGGCGTCGCGCCGGAGGCGAGCCTGCTGGCGTACAAGGTGATGAACGAGTGGGGCGAGGGCTACACCTCGGACATCGTCGCAGGCATCGAGGCGGCGGCCGACCCGGCCAACCCGCACCGCGCCGACGTGATCAACATGAGCCTCGGCGGCTACGGCGACGGCCTCGACCCGCTCGGCATGGCCGCCACCGCGGCCACCCGGGCCGGTGTCGTGGTCGTGGCCTCGGCGGGCAACAGCGGCCCCGGCCGGGACACGGTCGGCACCCCGGCCGCCGCCGACGGCGTCATCGCCGTGGGCGCGTCCACCAGCAACATGGTGCTGCCCACCGCGTACGTCGGCGGGGTGCGCCTGCAGACGTACCGGGGCGTGCTGTCGGCGAACCCGGCGGCCAAGCCGGTCACCGGCCGCCTGGTCGACGCGGGTTACGGCAGCCCCGAGGAGCTGGCCACGCTCGGCGACCTGCGCGGCAAGGTGGTGCGGGTCAACGGCTTCGCCGCACCGGCGCTCGACTACCTGTCCCAGTGGGAGCTGGACCTGGCCAAGGAGCTGGAGCGGCGCGGCGCGGTCGCGGTGATCTCGGGCCAGGCCGACTCCGGTCCGGTCGTCGCCGCCGCCGAGGGCTCCGTCCCGGTCGCGCCGTCGACCAGCCTGCCCCAGGGGCTGATCGGCACGCAGGCGTCCGGTGACCTGTACCGGATGGACAAGATCGTCGTGCTCGGCATGGACGGCACGCAGTTCGCCGAGCTGAGCACGCGGCTGGAGGCCGGACCGGTCAACGTCACGATCAAGGGCGAGAACGTCACCGACCGGATCGCCGCGTTCTCCTCGCGCGGCCCGTCGCCGCGCTTCGGCCTCAAGCCCGACCTGGTCGCGCCGGGTGTGGGCATCCGCTCGACGGTGCCGACCGCGCTGTTCGGGCCGGGGCAGTACCTGATGTCCGGCACCTCGATGGCCGCCCCGCACGTCGCGGGCGCTGCCGCGCTGCTACGCCAGCTGCACCCGGGGCAGGACCCCGCCGAGGTGCTGGCGACGCTGGTCGGCTCGGCCAAGCCGGTCGGCGGCACCCCGACGGCGTACGGCTCCGGCCGGCTCGACGTGGCCGCCGCCGCCCGCACCACGCTCACCGCGAACCCCGCGTCGGTCTCGTTCGGCCTCGCCGACCTGGGCGGCCCGACCGTCGGCGGCACCGCCACGGTGACCCTGCGCAACTCGGGCACCCGCGCGACGACTGTGCGCCTGCGCGGCGACAGCAGGTCCGTCACCGTCAAGCCGGACCGGGTCACCGTCGCGGCCGGACGGACCGCCAAGGTCACCGTCACGCTGCGCGCCAAGCGCCCCGCCGGGGACACCGAGCTGTCCGGCGTGATCACCGCCGACGGCGGCGCGGGCCGCGTCGCCCGGGTCCCGTACCTGCTGGTCGTCCGCCCGCTGATCGTATCCGCGACGCCTGACCCGAGCGACGGCCACAGCACCGTGTGGGTCGGCTCGCCGACTCCGCTGACCGCCCCGCCCGTCGTCACCGTCACCCCGCCGCACGGCCGCGCGTACACCGTCACGGCCACGCACCAGCACGACAACGTCTACACGGCCGCCCTGACCGGCGAGCAGTCCGGCGGGTACGCCGTCGCCGTGCGCGGCACCGCCGCCACCGGCCAGCGCCTGATCGGGGCGAGCGGCTTCGAGGTGATCCCCGCCGACGTACGCCGCGACAAGTGGGAGCCGGTCGGCCCGAACGGCACCGGCGGGCAGCTCGCCGTCACCCCGGCCGACGGGGCGCTCGGCGTCATGACCACCGACTACAAGGCGGGCCCCTGGCTCACCACCGACCACGGCGCGAACTGGAGCCAGCTCAACCGGCTCCCGGTCGCCGGGTCCGCGGGCATCGCCACGCCCGTGCTCGACACGAAGAACGCGTCACGCTGGTGGTACGCCGTCAACGACCCGCAGACCGGCGGCAAGATCCTGCGTACCACCGACAGGGGCCGCACCTGGCAGACGCTGCCCACCCCGAGCGGCTGGGTCGACGCGCTGGTCGCCGACGCGCAGTCCCGCGTGCTGGTGGCGGTTGTCAGCGGCACGCTGCTGACCAGCGTCGACGGCGGCGACACCTGGACGCCGCAGCAGACCAGCCTGCCGGGCGAGATCGCGTACGCGGCGATCGGCGGCGACGACCTCTACCTCGCCACGCACGACGGCGTGTGGAAGCTGCCCGCGGTCACCTCCGGCACGCCGGGCACCGCGACGCAGGTGTACGACAGCGCGTCGAAGTACGTCGCCGGGCTCGTCGCCGACGAGGGCGTCGTCGCGGCCTCGGTGTGGACCGAGGGCGTCGTCGGCTCCCACGACGGCGGCAAGACCTGGTCCACCCTGTACAGCCGCGAGTTCGGCCTGCACACGATGCGCACCTCCGGCGGCGACCTGTACGTGTCGACCCTGTCCGGCGAGGGCCTGCTCAGCCACGACCACGGCCGCACCTGGCAGACGGTGCCCCTGCCCACGCACGACGCGCTGTTCACCGACTACGACCGCTGGGCCGACGGCACGTCGACCACGGCCACCTCGGCCGGGCTGTACACGATGGAGCAGGGCGGTTACCGCCGCCTCGGCGTGCAGGGCACCACGGTGTACGACCTCGCGGTAGTCGGCGGGGACCTGCTCGCGGGCACCGAGAACGGCCTCTACCGCACGGCCTGGCCCGCGGCGGGCCCCGACTGGGGCGTGGCCGAGGGCGAGGGCTGGATCGGCGCGGGCGCGGAGTTCGTCGCCGTGTCCCCGGCCGACCCGAAGCTGGTCTGGAAGATCCGCCGGGCCGCCTGGGGCGACCAGTTCATGTTCGGCCGCAGCACCGACGGCGGCCGGACCTGGACCGAGGTCTTCACCGGCACCGAGAAGCCGACCGCGCTGCTGATCCACCCCGCCGACGACGACCGGGTGTACGCCGCCTTCGAGCGCATGTCCGGCCAGGGCCTCACCGTCACCGTGGACGGCGGCCAGACGTGGAAGAACCTGTACCTCGACGAGCGGGTCAACGCGCTGGCCGGTGACCCGGCCAACGCCAAGCGGCTGTGGCTGGGCATGAACAGCGGCCTCTACCGCTCCGACGACGGCGGCACGACCCTGACCAAGGTCGCCGACGGCCAGGTCACCGCCCTGCGCGTCGAGGCGAAGCGGATCGTGGTGGGCGGCCCGTCCATCCGGATCAGCACCGACGGCGGCCGGACCTTCCGCACCGCCGACACCGGCCCGCTGGGCCTGATGGTGTCCGACTTCGCCGCCAAGGGCGACACCCTCTACGCGGCCACCACCACGTGGTCCGAGTACGGCCTGGCCAAGGGCGGCCGGGGCGTCCTGCGCAGCACCGACAACGGCCGGACCTGGCACAACATCTCCTCCGGCCTGCAGAACCGCGACGTCACCACGCTCGCCGTCAGCCCCGACGGCCGCTGGCTCTTCGCAGGCACCCTCCGCGGCGGCATCCACCGCATCCCGCTCCACTGAACACGGGAAGGGCGCCTTCCCGACGCGTAGCGTCAAGAAGGCGCCCTCCCTTTCTGGTGACTCAGTGGGAGTCGCGGGGGACCTCGGAGCCGCGGCAGCCGGTGAGGAAGTCGAAGTCGGCGCCCTGGTCGGCCTGCTGTACGTGGGCGCGGTAGAGCCAGCGGTAACCCGACCGGTCCGCGGCCTGTGGGCGATCGGTCCAGGCCACGGCCCGCCGGGTCAGCTCCTCGTCGGGGACCAGCAGGTCGAGGGTGCGTCCCGGCACGTCGAGCCGGATCAGGTCACCGGTCCGGACCAGGGCGAGCGGCCCGCCGACGGCCGCCTCGGGGGACACGTGCAGGACCACGGTGCCGAAGCCGGTGCCGCTCATCCGGCCGTCGCTGATCCGTACCATGTCGGTCACGCCCTGCCGCAGCAGCCGGGTCGGGATCGGCACGTTGGCCACCTCGGGCATGCCGGGGTATCCCTTCGGCCCCGCGCCACGGACCACGATCACGTCCTCGGCCGACATGTCCAGGTCGTCGTCGTCGCATACCGCGTGGTAGTCCTCGGGCGACTCGAAGACGACGGCGCGTCCCTCGTGGACCAGCAGGTGCGGCGAGGCCGCCGACTGCTTGAGCACCGCGCCGCGCGGGCACAGGTTGCCGCCCAGCACGGCCGTGCCGCTGCCCGCCGCCTGCAGCGGCTCGTCCCACGGGCGGATCACGTCGTCGTTCCAGCAGGCGGCCGCGGCGGACTCCGCGCCGATCCCGCGCCCGGTGACGGTGACCGCGTCGCCGTGCAGCAGCCCGGCCTCGGCCAGCCGTCGCAGCACCACCGGCAGCCCGCCCGCGTAGCAGAAGTCCTCCATCAGGAACCGGCCCGTCGGCATCAGGTCGACCAGCGTGGGCACCCGCCGGACCAGCGCGTCGAAGTCGCCGAGGCTCAGCTCGACCCCGACCCGCCCGGCCAGCGCGAGCAGGTGCAGCACCGCGTTGGTCGAACCCCCGATCGCCGCGTTGGCGCGAATGGCGTTCTCGAACGCCGCGCGGGTCAGCACCGCACTGGGCCGCAGATCCTCCTCGACCATCGCCACAATGCGCCGCCCGGCGGCCTGGGCCGTCTCGTACCGGCGGGCGTCGACCGCGGGCCAGCTCGCCGAACCTGGCAGCTGCATACCGAGCGCCTCGGCCAGGCACGCCATGGTCGAGGCGGTGCCCATCGTCATGCAGTGGCCGTTGGAGCGGGCCATGCAGCCCTCGGCGACCGCGCACTCGGCGGCGCTCATCCGGCCCGCCTTGACCTCGGCCTCGAACTTCCACACGTGCGTGCCGGAGCCGACGTCCGCGCCCTGGAACTTGCCGTTGAGCATCGGCCCGCCGGTCACCATGATCGCGGGCAGGTCCACGCTCGCCGCCGCCATCAGCAGGCCCGGCGTGGTCTTGTCGCAGCCGGACAGCAGCACCACGCCGTCGAGCGGGTTGGCGCGCATCAGCTCCTCGCCCACCATCGCGACCAGGTTGCGGTACAGCATCGCGGTCGGGCGCATCAGCGTCTCGCCGGTCGCCATCACCGGGAAGACCAGCGGGAAGCCGCCCGCCTGCCAGACGCCCTGCTTCACGGACTCGGCGACCCGGTCCAGGTGGGCGTTGCACGGGGCCAGCTCCGACCAGGTCGAGGCGATGCCGATGACCGGCCGCCCGTCGAAGACCTCAGGGCCGTGGCCCTGGTTACGCATCCAGGACCGGTACACCATGCCCGAACGCCCCTGCGCGCCGAACCACTCCTGACTGCGCCGCGCCGGCTCGGCCCCCGCGTCCATGTCCACCTCCGGGCCGTGCGCGAAGGTGCGGTGCCCGCCACGGACGCGCTGGGTTTTCGTGTATCGCCACACTAGGGTCTGCTGGCATGTCCGCACCACACACGGCCGTGAACATCGTCCGATACCGGGTGGCCGATGCGCCGGAGGTGCGTATCGGGCTGCACGCCGACGGCGAGGTCACTGAGCTGCGCGGCGTCGCGTCGCTGGCTGAGCTGTGGCGGCTGCCGCTGGCGGAGTTGCGCGACCTGCTGACCCGGCACGAGCCGGGACCGGCGCTGCCGCTGGCGCGGGTGCGGCTGCTCGCTCCGGTCGACGGGACCACCGAGGTATGGGCCAGCGGCGTCACCTACCGCGTCTCCCGCGAGGCGCGGGTCGAGGAGAGCGAGCGCGCCGCCGACGTGTACCAGCTCGTCTACGAAGCGGCCCGCCCCGAACTGTTCTTCAAGTCGGCGGCGTGGCGGGTGCGCGGCCCCGGTGAGCCGATCGGCGTACGCGCGGACTCCGAGGTGGACGTTCCCGAACCCGAGCTCGCCCTGGTGGTCAACCGGTTCGGCGAGATCGTCGGGTACACGATCTGCGACGACGTGTCGTCGCGCACCATCGAGGGCGAGAATCCGCTGTACCTGCCCCAGGCGAAGATCTACTTCGGGGCGTGCGCGCTCGGTCCCTGGATCACGCCCGTGTGGGCGGTGGCTGATCCGTACGACCTGGACATCGCGCTGGCCATCACCCGCGACGGCGGCACCGCCTGGCAGGGCACGGCCAGCACCTCGCAGCTGCACCGGCGGCTCGACGACCTGGTCGGCTATCTGATGCGGGGCGATGTGCACCCCGACGGCGTGGTGCTGTCCACCGGCACCTGCCTCGTGCCGCCCACGCCGTTCAGCCTGCGCGACGGCGACACCGTACAGATCACCATCGGCACGATCGGCACCCTGGCCAACCCGGTCCGGCGCGGCCTGCCCCCCGGAGCCTGAGTTGACCGTGTACGACGAGATCAGGCGGCTGATGGCGGCCGCGCCCATGCCCGCGGTGGCGGTCAGCGTCTTCGACCGCACGGCGACCCGGTTCAGCGAGGTCACCGGCACAGCCGACCGCACCACCGGCAGACCGGTCGGCAGCGACGACTGGTGGGACCTGGCCAGCGTGACCAAGACGCTGGTGACCCTGCCCGAGGTGCTGGCACACCTCGACCTCGACCGCCCGCTCGCCGACGTATGGGCCCGCGCTGACGGCCACCCGGTCGGCCGGGCGACGGTTGCCCAGCTGCTCTCCCACCAGGCAGGCCTGCCCGCCGTACGGCAGTTCTTCCGGACGGCCGCGACGCGGGACGAGATCGTCGCGCAGGCGGTGGCTACTCCGCTGGCACGGGAGCCCGGTGGCGAGGCCGAGTACAGCGATCTCGGGTTTCTGCTGCTCGGCGAGGCGGTCCAGGACCACACCGGGGTGAGCCTCGACGAGCTGGCCCGGCGGCGCAGCGGCCTGAGGTTCGGGCCGGTGCCGGGATCGGCCGTGGCCACCGAGCAGTGCGCCTGGCGCGGGCGGCTGGTCGTCGGCGAGGTGCACGACGAGAACGCGTACGCCATGGGCGGGGTGGCCGGCCAGGCCGGCGGGTTCGGCACCCTCGCCCAGGTCACCGCTGCGGCACAGTCCTGGCTGGCGGGCACCGTGCTGCCCGCACACCTGCACCGCGCCGCCACCCGGTGCTGGGCGGAGAACAGCGCGGACGAGCGCTTCGGCCTCGGCTGGTGGCTCCCACCGACCCGCGGCATCGGCGGCCACCACGCGGGCGTGGACTCCTACGGCTGCTCAGGCTTCGTCGGCAACCGCATCTGGCTCGAACCCGCCCGCGACTACGGCGTCGTCATCCTCAGCAACCGCGTACACCCCTCCCGTGACCACCCGGAACCTTTCCGCGACTGGTGCGCCACCCTCCTCGACACGATCGCCACCCACCACCCCTGACCGCGCCGGGCGCGGGTCAGAAGGAGCAGTTGACGAGGTGGCATTCGGGCGTCAGGTCGACGTCGAAGGTCGACTGGACGCCGTCGCGGATGTGGGCGGCGAACTTCAGGACGTCGGCGGTGGTGGCGCCGCCTCGGTTGGTCAGGGCGAGGGTGTGCCGGGTCGAGAGGGAGACGGTGCCGTTGCCCCAGTCGGATCCGTAGCCGGGACCGAAACCGGCGTGCTGGATGAGCCACGCGGCGTGCAGCTTGGTGCCCTTGGCGTCCGGCTGGCCGGGGCACTCGCGGGCCCGGTCGGGCACCTCGGCGAGCACCGGGTTGAGGAAGAACGACCCGACGCTCCACGTGTCGTGGTCGGCGGCGTCCAGCACCATGCCGCGCGCCCGGCGCTGCTCCAGCACCGCCTCGCGTACGTCGGCCGGGTCAGCCGTGCCGCCGACCTCGATCCCCAGCCGCTTCGCGACCGCCGGGAACGTCACCGGGGCGGACTGCCCGCCGCGGCGCAGCCGGTACGTCACGTCCAGCACGACCCAGCGGTCGCTGTGCTTGAACACCGACATCCGGTGAGTGCCGAACCCGCACCGCTCCGGCGACCAGACCTCGACCTCATCGGTCGTACGGTCGAACACGGTCACCGACTCCAGCACGTCCGACGTCACGGTGCCGTACGCGCCGACGTTCTGCACCGGCGTGCCTCCCACCGAGCCGGGGATGCCCGACAGCGCCTCGACCCCGGACAGGCCCGCGGCCAGCACCGTACGCACCAGGTGATCCCACTCGACCCCGGCGGCGGCGGTGACCAGCTCGCCGTCGATGTCGAACTCGCCCGACGCCATCCGGACGACCGTGCCGTCCCAGCCGACGTCACCGACGACGAGGTTCGAACCCCCGCCCAGCACCAGCAGCGGCTCGTCGGTGTCGCCCGCGTCGCGGAGCAGGTCGATCGCGTGCGGCGTGCTGCGGGCGACTTCCAGCCGCCCGATCGGGCCACCGACCCGCATCGTGGTCAGCTCAGCAAACGTCATGGTCACGCGCCCGAGCCTACCGAGGCAGCGGCGCGGGCCGACCGTCACGCCCCCCGCGTGCTGAACACGCGTGGCACCATCTCGCCATGGCGCATCCTCACCCCACGCAGACCGGACGGCTCACCCTGCTCATCGGCGCGACCGTGCTCATGGGGGTGTGCGGCCTCGCGGGCCTGGCCAGCCCGGACCTCCATCAGTTGCCGCAGTTCGCGCCCGTGTTCCTCAGCCTGGTCGTCGTCTCGTTCGCCCTGTTCGTCGTGTTCATCGCGGCAGCGACCTTCGGCTGGATCATCCGGGAGCACGAGATGTGGCGGCACGACGGCGGCCCGGCACGGGCCACTGCCCGTCAGCGGCAGCAGGCCCAGGCCGATCGCCCGCCCCACGCGCAGGCCCACCCGGACGTCGCGCAGAACACAGCGGGTGAAGGCCGTCAGGAAGACCTCCTGATCAGGCCCGCTGCCTCCGGTTCGGCTGATTGAGGCGGATCATGTTCCCGGCCGGGTCACGGAACGCGCAGTCGCGTACGCCGTAGGCCTGGTCGGCGGGCTCCTGCAGCACTTCGGCACCGGAGGCGCGGATGTGCTCGAAGGCCGCGTCGACGTCGTCGGTGGTGAAGATCAGCCCGCGCAGCAGACCCTTGGCCAGCAGGTCGTACTCCTTCTGCTTGTCCTCGGGGGAGGCGTCCGGGTGGGACTCCGGGGTCTCGATGGTGATCTCCAGGTCGGGCTGGCTCGGCGGCACGACCGTCACCCAGCGCATGCCCTCGTAGCTGACGTCGGTGCGCACCTCGAAGCCGAGCACGTCCCGGTAGAACCCGAGGGCCTTCTCGTGATCGTCGACGATGATGAAGCAGTGCGAGACCTTGATGTCCATGCAGCTCACGTTACCGACGAGGGCGCACGGGCACACCGGCTCGGCGGGCTCGCCCGTCAAGACCCTGGATCACAGCTCGAGGCGCCGCCAGGCCGGTCCGGCGCACGACGGCGGATCCTCCCGGCCCTTGACGCTGTGCCAGCTCGCGGGCCATCGCGCGGCAGGCCCGGCGAGTAGTGCCCGCGCCCGGTCGGCGCTCTCGTCGGGTAGCTCGACGTCCCAGGGCACGGTCACGAAGATCTGGTACTCGTCCGGCTCCTCCAGCCACACGTCGAGTTCGCCGGGGCGGCCGACGCTGATCCGTACGCCCGCGATGCCCGACGGCAGGGCAAGGCCGGTGAGAATGATCCGCCCGGCGCGGCGCTCGGCGGTCTCCCACCTGTGGTCGGCTCCGATACGGGCCGCCTCGGCGTCATAGGTCGCGGCGTCGAACAGCGCTGTACGCCGCTCGCCTGTCCACGCCCCGTTGCGCCACTCGCCCCACTCCCAGTGCACGGTGTCACCTTCGCGGCGGATGTGCGCATCGATGGTGTAGCACCCCGGGCCGCAGCTCGGGCAGCAGGCGATCGTCGCGCTCGTGACCTCGCCGGTCGCCGTGAAGCGGTTTACCGGCACGAGCACGTGCCACGGGTCCGGGCCGCCGTTGCCATCGGCCCGGCTCAGATCCTCACCGTCGACCCGCACGATCACCCGGAGGTCCTCGACCGACAACGACAGCGACGACGTCATGCCCGGCAATCTACTGTCACCCGCCACGTCCGCGACGCCCCTGACGCCTAGTCGAGCCCTGGAGATCGCCGTTTGCGGTCAAAACCTGAGGTCACACCACACCTTGTGACCTCAAACAGCGATCTTCGCCGTAACCGTGCCCCGGAAAGCCGGACGGAGGGGACAAGCCGGGCGCCAACGGTGGCCCGGCTCAGGTACGCAAAAGCCGCCGACCGGATAACAGGTCAGCGGCTGCTGTGGCTGGTGGAAATGGTGCCCCCGGCAGGATTCGAACCTGCGCCCCCGCCTCCGGAGGGCGGTGCTCTATCCCCTGAGCTACGGGGGCTCAGCGACCGACAAAGAGTAGCAGGTCCCCCGCGCGGCACCGAATCGGTATCCGGGCGGAGGCGAGCGCGTCGGGAACGCGCGAGGGCCCCGCCGGAACTCCGGTGGGGCCCTCGTCCTGCGTACGGGGCTCAGCGTTTGGCGAGCGTGGTCTGCAGCTTCTGCATCTCCGAGATCTCCAGCGTCTGCCGCGTCTTCATGCCCTTGGCCAGCCAGAGCACGTCCGGGTCGTCGGTCGCGGTGAGCACGGCGTCGACCATGTGTACGCCACCCAGGTGATGTTTGATCATCATCTCCAGGAACAGGGTGTCGACGGTCTTGCCGCTGGCGTTCTCCAGCGCCGTCATCTCCTGCGGCGTGGCCATGCCCGGCATGAGGTTGCCGTTGAGCGCGCTCTTGTCGCCGTCGGGCATCCACGCCATCGGCTTTGCCGAGGAGTTGAGGTTGAGGCTCCAGTCCCGCAGCCACTGGCTCATGATGCCGATCTGGCCCTGCTGGGTCAGCGCGATGTCCTCACCGAGGGTGCGTACCTCGGGCGCGAGGCCCTTCTTCGCGGCGATCATGCCCATGGCGACGGCCTGGGCGTGGTGCGTCGACATGTCCCGGGCGAAGCCGGCGGCGGCCGAGTCGTCGGCCGGGGTGCTCGGCGCGGCCAGGCGGCTCACGCCGAAGCCGATGGCGAGTCCGACCAGCAGCGCGAGCGCCACGGAGAGGGCCAGCCCCCGTGTGCTGAACCGAGGGCTGTTCCCCACGTCCGTCATGGTGCTCCCGTCAGCCCTGCTGCTGCTGCTGGAGGGCGGCGACCTGCTCCTCGGTCAGCGGCTTGTCGCCGGTGGCCGTGTTGCCGCCCGAGCAGACCGCGCCGGGCTCCTGGGTCGCGTTGACGCGCAGCGCGCCGATGAAGTCGTCGATCCGGGAGTCGCTCGCGTTGTCGACCTTGAGCTGGTAGGACCAGGCCTGCAGGGAGATCGGCTTGTCCAGGTTCACGACCGGGCTCATCAGCATCATCTCCTTGCCCTCGACCTTGGCGGCGAGTGCGGCCACCTGGTCGGCGGGCAGGTCGCTGCGGTACGTGATCCAGACCGCGCCGTGCTCGAGGCTGTGCACCGCGTGCTCGTTGGGGATGGGCGCGTCGTAGACGTTGCCCATGCACTGCTGCCACACGTAGCTGTGGGTGCCGCCGACCGGCGGGCTCTGCTCGTACTTCTCCGGGTTGTACGTGTGGTTGCTCTTGAGCTCGGTGGTCACGTGGTTGATGCCGCTGATGCCGCCGGCGCGCGTCTCCCAGTCGTAGCCCGCGCCGCCCGGCTTGAACGCCGCCCAGGCGCCCCAGCCGATGATGCCGACCGCGATCACGCCCACGGCGACGAACATGGCGATCGGGCCCCAGTTGCGACCCTGGTTGACCTTGATCGGCGTGATGGGCTTGCGGGGGCCGCCACTCTTCGGTGGGGTCTTGCCGCCGGTGCCGCCGGTGGTGGTCTTGGTGCCGGGCTTGGCGCCGGCCGCGGGCTTGCCGCCGACCTTCACGAGACCGGGGCGGTTCTCCCCGCCAGGCGTGCTGATGCTCATCGTGGTGTCCGTCACATCGAGGGGTGGGCGCGCCCGCCGTGCGGTGGGACGCGGAGGGCCGAAGTCTACCCGGTTAGCATGGCCGGGTGACTCCCGCGAATATCGCCGATGCTGTCCTGACCGCCGCAAAAGCCGTCTTCACGGCCCGCGACCTCGATCTGGCGGCCCTGCCGGCGGCGGCGACGCTGGAGCGTCCGCGCAACCCTGAGCACGGGGATTACGCCACCAACCTGGCCCTGCAGGTCGCCAAGAAGGTCGGCACGAACCCCCGTGAGCTGGCCGGGGCGCTCGCCGAGGAACTCAGCAAATTCACAGGGATCGCTGCGGTGGAGATCGCCGGACCGGGCTTCCTGAACATCCGGGTGGACGCGGCGGCGGCCGGGGAGCTGGCCCGCCTGGTGGTCGAGCAGGGCCCGGCGTACGGGCACGGGACGGCGCTGGCGGGGGTGCGGCTGAACCTGGAGTTCGTGTCGGCGAACCCGACCGGCCCGATCCACCTGGGCGGGGTCCGCTGGGCGGCGGTCGGCGACGCGCTGGCGCGGCTGCTCAAGGCGGCGGGCGCGGACGTGACCACGGAGTACTACTTCAACGACGCCGGTTCGCAGATCGACCGGTTCGCCAAGTCGCTGCTGGCCGCGGCGCGGGGCGAGGCGACGCCGGAGGACGGCTACGGCGGCGCGTACATCGCCGAGATCGCCGAGGCGGTGCGGGCCAAGCATCCCGGCGCGGACGACCTGGAGACGTTCCGGGTCGAGGGCGTCGAGCTGATGTTCGCGCAGATCAAGTCGTCGCTGAACGAGTTCGGCACGCACTTCGACGTGTACTTCAACGAGAAGGACCTGCACGCCAAGGGCGAGCTGGACCTGGCCCTGGAGCGGCTGCGGGCGCAGGGGCACATCTACGAGGCCGACGGCGCGACCTGGCTGCGCACCACCGACTTCGGCGACGACAAGGACCGGGTGCTGCGCAAGAGCGACGGCGAGTGGACCTACTTCGCCGCCGACTGCGCCTACTACCTGGACAAGCGGGAGCGGGGCGCGGAGAAGATCGTCATGATGCTGGGCGCCGACCACCACGGATACGTGGGCCGGATGCGCGCGATGGCGGCCTGCTTCGGCGATGACCCGAACGTCAACCTGGAGATCCTCATCGGCCAGCTGGTGAGCCTGGTCCGCGACGGCCAGCCGCTGCGCATGAGCAAGCGCGCGGGCACCGTGGTGACCATGGAGGACCTGGTCGAGGCGATCGGCGTGGACGCCTCCCGCTACGCCCTGGCCCGCTACAGCATCCACTCGCCGATCGACATCGACGTCGACCTGTGGACCCGGGCGACCCGGGACAACCCGGTGTACTACGTGCAGTATGTCGCCGCGCGCACGGCGAGCGTCGGGCGCAACGCGGCGGACCTGGGCCTGACCCGCGACACCGCGCCGTTCGACCCGGCCCTGCTGACCCACCCGAAGGAGCTGGAGCTGCTCAAGACGCTCGGCGACTATCCGGGTGTGGTCGCGAGCGCCGCCGAACTGCGCGAGCCGCACCGGATCGCGGACTACCTGGAGAAGCTGGCCGCCGCGTTCCACCGCTTCTACGACAACTGCCGGGTGCTGCCCATGGGGGACGCACCGATCGAGCCCGTCAACGTAGCCCGGCTCTGGCTCAACGACGCCACCCGCACTGTCATCGCCAACGGCCTCGGCCTGCTCGGCGTGACCGCCCCTGAACGGATGTGAACACCCTTGCGCGCTCATGAGGCTGGGGCCCTGCACGGCGACTTCGGGCAGGGGCCGACCTGGCTGCGTACGCCCGCTGATGTGAACGAACTGATGGCGCCGCTGTGGCCGCGGACCGCGACCAAGGACGCGGCCGGGGTGTTGCGGGTCGGCGGCCGGGACGTGGCGTCGCTGGCGCAGGAGTTCGGGACCCCTGCGTACGTGCTGGACGAGGAGGATTTCCGGGGACGCTGCCGGGACTTCAAGACCGGCTTCGCCGGGGCGGACGTGTACTACGCGGGCAAGGCGTTCCTGTGCCGGGCGATCGTGCGCATCCTGGTCGAGGAGGAGATGAACCTCGACGTGTGCAGCGGCGGCGAGCTGGCCACCGCGCTGGCGGCGGGCATGGACCCGGCCCGGATCGCGCTGCACGGCAACAACAAGTCGGTACGCGAGCTGAACCGCGCCGTCGAGGCCGGGGTCGGCCGGATCGTGGTCGACTCGTTCGACGAGATCGAGCGCCTGTCGGCGATCGCCCGGGAGCGCGGGGTCCGTCCCCGCGTCATGATCCGGGTGACGGTCGGCGTGGAGGCGCACACCCACGAGTTCATCGCGACCGCGCACGAGGACCAGAAGTTCGGCTTCTCGCTGGCGGGCGGCAAGGCGTTCGAGGCGGCCCGGCTGATCCTGGAGCAGGGCACGCTGGAGCTGCGCGGCCTGCACTCGCACATCGGCTCCCAGATCTTCGACACGTCGGGCTTCGAGGTCAGCGCCCGGCGGATCCTGACCCTGCAGGAGCGCATCCGCACCGAGCTGGGCGTCGACCTGCCCGAGCTGGACCTGGGCGGCGGCTTCGGCATCGCGTACACCAGCCAGGACACCCCGTCCCCGGCCGGTGACCTGGCCGAGCGGATGTTCAAGATCGTGGCGGACGAGTGCCGGGGCCTGGGCATCGCCCAGCCGCACCTGTCCGTGGAGCCGGGCCGGGCCATCGTCGGCCCGTCGACCTTCACGCTGTACGAGGTCGGCACCGTCAAACCGCTGGACGGTCTGCGCACGTACGTGAGCGTGGACGGCGGCATGAGTGACAACATCCGCACCGCGCTGTACGACGCGTCGTACTCGGCGACGCTGGCGTCGCGTGCGTCACAGGCCGAGCCGATTCTTGCCCGCGTGGTGGGAAAACATTGTGAGGCGGGGGACGTGGTGGTGAAGGATGAATTCCTGCCCGCTGACGTCCGGCCCGGAGATCTTATCGCGGTGCCCGGAACCGGCGCCTACTGCCGGAGCATGGCCAGCAACTACAACCACGTGCCGCGGCCGCCTGTCGTGGCGGTGCGCGACGGACAGGCACGGGTGATCGTGCGCAGGGAGACCGAGGACGATCTCCTGGCGTTGGACGTGGGGTAGGGCGCGACTGCGTCCTGTCCAGGTGAGCGTTACGGGAGACGAAGTGGCTGACTCGGTCAAGGTGGCGCTGCTCGGATGCGGTGCCGTCGGCTCGGAGGTCGTACGCCTGCTGCACGAGCAGGCCGACGACCTGACGGCGCGTATCGGCGCACCCGTCGAGCTGGTCGGCATCGCCGTCCGCAGAGCGGGCCGTGACCGCAGTGACCTGCCCGTCAAGCCCGACCTGTTCACCACGGACGCGCTCGGCCTGGTCAAGCGGGACGACGTCGACGTGGTCATCGAGGTGGTGGGCGGCATCGAACCCGCCCGCACCTGGCTGGTCGAGGCGCTGCGCGCGGGCAAGTCCGTGATCACGGGCAACAAGGCGCTGCTGGCCGAGGACGGCGGCAGCCTGCACGACGCCGCCGCCGAGGGCGGCGCGGACCTGTACTACGAGGCCTCGGTGGCGGGCGCGATCCCGCTGCTGCGCCCGCTGCGCGAGTCCCTGCACGGGGACCGCATCACGCAGGTCACCGGCATCGTGAACGGCACCACCAACTTCATCCTGTCGGCGATGGACGCCACCGGGGCGGGCTTCTCCGAGGCCCTGGAGGAGGCGACCGCGCTGGGGTACGCCGAGGCCGACCCGACCGCCGACGTCGAGGGCTTCGACGCCGCCGCGAAGGCCGCGATCCTGGCCAGTCTGGCGTTCCACACCCGGGTCCGGGCCGCCGACGTGTACCGCGAGGGCATCACCGAGGTCAGCGCGGCCGACGTGGCCAGCGCCAAGGCGATGGGCTGCACGATCAAGCTGCTGTGCATCGCGGGCCGCACCGCCGACGGCGGAGTCAGCGTGCGCGTGCACCCGGCGATGATCCCGCGCACCCACCCGCTGGCCGGGGTCGGCGAGGCGTTCAACGCCGTGTTCGTCGAGGCCGAGGCCGCCGGGCAGCTGATGTTCTACGGCCGGGGCGCGGGCGGTGCGCCGACCGCGAGCGCCGTGCTCGGCGACCTGGTCGCCGTGGGCCGCAACCGGCTGGCCGGGGTGCGCGCCGCGAGCGAGTCCGCGTACGCCGACCTGGCCGTGCACCCGATGGGCGAGGTGCGTACCCGCTACCACGTCTCGCTGGACGTGGCCGACCGCGCCGGTGTGCTGGCGTCGGTGGCCGGGGTCTTCGCGAGCCACGACGTCTCCATCGCCACGGTCAACCAGTCCGGCCGGGGAGCCGAGGCGAGCCTGGTCATCGTCACCCACTCCGCGCCCGACAGCGCACTGGCCGCGACCGTCGCCGAACTCCGCCAGCTGGACTTCGTCCGCGCCGTGGCGTCCGTGCTCCGGGTGGAGTTCTAGCCCGTCCCGGAGGGTGGAACCCGAGTGGTGAGCAGACCGCTGAACGGGCAAGGTACTCGATGACATTCGGTAAGGGGGCCAGCATGTGGCGTGGTTTGATCGAGCAGTACCGGGACCGGCTGCCGGTGACGGACAGGACGCCCGTGATCACGCTGCACGAGGGCAACACGCCGCTGGTGCCCGCCCCGGTGCTGTCCGACCGCACCGGGTGTGACGTCTACCTGAAGGTCGAGGGCGCGAACCCGACCGGTTCCTTCAAGGACCGGGGCATGACGGTGGCCGTGTCGACCGCCGTCGAGCACGGCGCGAAGGCGATCATCTGCGCGTCGACCGGCAACACCTCGGCCAGCGCCGCGGCGTACGCCGCCCGCGCCGGGATCACCTGCGCGGTGCTCGTGCCGCAGGGCAAGATCGCGCTGGGCAAGCTGGCCCAGGCGCTCGTGCACGGCGCGAAGCTGCTCCAGGTCAGCGGCAACTTCGACGACTGCCTGGCGATGGCGGGCAAGCTGTCCCAGGACTACCCGGTGGCGCTGGTCAACTCGGTGAACATCGACCGCCTGCACGGGCAGAAGACCGCCGCGTTCGAGATCGTCGAGGCTTTGGGCGACGCGCCGGACATCCACTGCCTGCCGGTCGGCAACGCGGGCAACATCAGCGCGTACTGGATGGGCTACAACGAGGACGTCGCCGCGGGCAACGCCACCAAGGCCCCCAAGATGTACGGCTTCCAGGCCGCGGGCTCGGCTCCGATCGTCAACGGGGAGGTCGTGCCGAACCCGTCCACGATCGCCACCGCGATCCGGATCGGCAACCCCGCCTCGTGGACCAAGGCCCTGGACGCCCGCGACGCCTCGGGCGGCCTCATCGACGCGGTCACCGACCGGGAGATCCTGTCGGCCTACCGGCTGCTGGCCCGCGAGGTCGGCGTCTTCGTCGAGCTGGGCTCGGCGGCCAGCGTGGCGGGCCTGCTGCAGGCGACCGCCGCGGGCAAGGTGCCGCCCGGCTCGCGCATCGTCTGCACGGTGACCGGCCACGGCCTCAAGGACCCGGAGTGGGCCATCTCCACCGCGCCCGCCCCGACCACCATCGGTAACGACCCGCTGGTGGCCGCCCGCGAACTCGGCCTGGCCTGAGTCGGCTGCGACTCGCCCACGCTTCTCATAGACGCTGGCCTATCTCATCGAATTTCAGCCACGAGAATTCGATGAGATAGGCCAGCGTCTATTGCGTGCGGGGCGGGTCGGCGGCCCGCGCAACTCGGTCGGTGCGGTGAGATCGGGGTGCACGTCACAGCGTGCCCGGCGCTCGTGAGATCGATCTCAGGTGTACGGTGCGTAAGTGCTCAGGGTCCTTACGCGTAGCGCCGACTTCCGCCGCCTGTTCCTAGCCGAGGTCATCGTCTTCGGGGCGGACTGGTTCGTCATGGTTCCGCTGCTGGTGCTGCTCAACCGGGAGACCGGCCAGGGGCTGTGGGGCGGGCTGGCGCTGGCCGTGGAGACGGGCACCGTCGCGCTGCTGCTGCCGTACGCCGGGACCATCGCCGACCGGTTCAACCGCAAGCACATCCTGATCGCCTCGAACCTGTCCGCACTGGTCGCCGTCGGCGGCCTGTTCCTGGTACGCGGCCCCGGCGCGGGCCCGATCGCGCTGGTGGCGCTGGGCGCGCTCGCCGCGGCGAAGGCGTTCTACACCCCGGCCGCCAACGCGGCGGTGCCGAACCTGGTCGACCCCGCCGACATGGGCCCGGCGATGGCCGTCAACGGCACCGCGTGGGGCACCATGACCGTGGTCGCCTCGTCGGTGGGCGGCCTGCTCACCGAGTGGCTGTCGCCGTACGCCTGCTTCGGCCTGGTCGCGGTCAGCCTGGCGACCTCGGCGCTGCTCACCTCGCGGATCAAACGGCCGACCCAGGGCACGCTGCCGACCGTGTCCCGCCCGGCGTTCGCGGCGATCCGGGAGGCGATGGGTTACCTGCGCCGGGAGCCCCGGCTGCTGGCCCTGGTCACCGTCAAGTCGGCGGTGGGCACCGGCAACGGCCTGCTGGCCACGTTCCCGCTGATCGCGGCCACGTTCGGGGTGGGCGCCCGAGGGCTGGGCCTGATGTTCGCGGTGCGCGGGCTGGGCAGCCTGGTCGGCCCGTTCCTGTTCCGGGCGGCGCTGGCCCGGCCGCACTGGCTGTTCCCGGCGCTGGCGCTGTCGATGTCCACGTACGGGCTGGTCTATCTCGGGGTGGCCGGGGCGGCCTGGTTCCCGCTGGTGCTGGCGGGCATCTTCCTGGCGCACGCGGCCGGCGGCGGCAACTGGGTGATGTCCAACTACGCCATCGCCCAGGAGGTGCCCGACGTGCTGCGGGGCCGGGTCAACGCCACCGACACGATGATCGCCATGCTCGCGGTGACCGTCTCGCAGCTGACGGTCGGCGCGTTCGTCGACTCGGTGGACTGGCGCGTGCTGGTCGCCTGCTGCGGCGTGACCACGCTGTCCTACGCCGTGGGCTGGTTCCTGGTCACCCGCCGCATCCCGGCGCAGACCCCGGTGCCCGTGCTCGCCGACTGAACCGGCTTGACACCTACTGCTAGCTTAGTGATATCACTTCGATAGTAGAGGGAGCCGCCATGCAGCGTAGGGCGTTCCGGGTCTCCGGGTTCATCATGGTCGTCGTGGCGCTGCTGGTGGCAGCGGCCATGGTCGCCGTTATCGCGACCAAGGCGAGCGTGCCCGGCAGCGACGGCATCATCGGCACGACCGTCGCGGCGGGCACGCTACTGCTCGTGCTGATCGCCACGGGCTTCATCGTGATCAGCCCGAACGACGCCCGGGTGATCCAGTTCTTCGGCAAGTACGTCGGCACGATCGGCGAGCCGGGTTTCCACTGGACCTGGCCGATGACCGAGAAGTCGAAGATCTCCAAGCGGATCCGCAACTTCGAGTCCAACCGGCTCAAGGTCTCCGACGCCGACGGCAACCCGGTCGAGATCGCGGCCGTGGTGGTGTGGCGGGTCGTGGACACCTACGCGGCCAAGTTCGCCGTGGACGACTTCGTGCACTTCGTCGAGGTGCAGGCGGAGACCGCGGTGCGGCACCTGGCCACCAGCTACCCGTACGAGGCGCACGCCAGCGGCCGGACCAGCCTGCGCGACAGCGCCGCCGCCAGCGAGGAGCTGACCGCCGAACTGCGCGAGCGGGTCACCCTGGCGGGCGTCGAGGTGGTCGAGTCGCGGATCACCCATCTCGCCTATGCTGCGGAGATCGCGCAGGCGATGCTGGCCCGCCAGCAGGCGCAGGCCATCGTCGCGGCGCGGTCCACCATCGTGGAGGGCGCGGTCGGCATGGTGTCCAGCGCGCTGGAGCAGCTGCGCGAGCAGGGTGTGGTCGAGCTGGACGAGGAGCGTAAGGCGCACATGGTGTCGAACCTGCTGGTGGTGCTGTGCGGTGACCGCAACGCGCAGCCGGTCGTCAACACGGGCTCCCTCTACTGAGGACCTCACGTGCCTGAACGCAAGAAACTGCTGCTGCGGCTCGATCCCGCGGTGTACGACGCGCTGGCCCGCTGGGCAGCCGACGATCTGCGCAGCGTCAACGCGCAGATCGAGTACGCCCTGCGGGCCGCGCTGAAGTCGGTGGGGCGGCCGGTCGACCGCCCCACCGTCGCGCCCGCAGACGGCTCGGCCGCCGACGAGGAGCCTGACGGCGATTAGAGCTGGCGTCCGTCCATCCCGGACGCTACAGCGGCGATCCCGGGGCCATGACGGCGTTCTCGACCACCGGAGGGCGCCGCCGCCCCACGAACACGGCCGCGATCAGCAGGCTCGTCCAGACCAGATGGACCAGCCAGAAGACGAGCCCTACGATGCTGATCAGCGTGTAGCGCCCTTCGCCGTCACCCATGATGACCGAGCGGATGCCGAAGGACTGCCACCACGCGCTGGCCAGGAAGTCCAGCGTGCCGATGGCGGCCGCGGCGACGGTGAGCGCGGTGACCGTCGAGCCGAGCCGGGCCCGCATCATCAGGGCGGCGATCCCGACGGCGATCAGCACCAGTGCGTTCACGGCCTGCGGCACCATGACGCCGAGCATGGACAGTTCGAACGTTTCCACGGATTCTCCCCGGGGGTGGGCGACCCCGACACCGTATCGAGCCCCTGCCATGTCCGTGCCGCCGCGTCGCCGCCGTCGCCGCTGCCATCCGGACTCCGTGCCCTGACCTGCGCAGAGACGAGGTCCCGCCACGGCCGGCGCTCCCGAGGAGTGGACGGCCCGGCCACCGGAGCCGCTGCCCGGCGGGTCCGCGGCCCTACCATGACGACCGTGACGATCTTCTTCGCGCCCGGGGCGTACACCGTGCTCGCGCCCGCCACCAGCGCCAACCTGGGACCGGGCTTCGACGCCCTGGGCCTGGCGCTGGACCTCTGCGACGAGGTCACCGCCTGGGTGGCCGACGACGGCAAGACCACCGTCGAGGTGGTCGGGGAGGGCGCGGGCGAGCTGCCCGCCGACGACACCCACCTGGTCGTACGCGCGATGCGGGAGACGTTCGCCGAGCTGGGCGGCCAACCCGCCGGGCTGGGCCTGCGCTGCGTCAACCGGATCCCGCAGGCGCGCGGCATGGGCTCGTCGAGCGCCGCGATCACAGCCGGGGTGGTGCTGGCCAACGCGCTGGCGGGCGGGCGGCTGACCCGCGCCGACGAGGTGCGGATCGCGGGCCGCATCGAGGGGCACCCGGACAACATCGCCCCGTGCCTGCTGGGCGGCTTCACCATCGCCTGGACCGAGGCGGGCGGGGCGCGTGCCGTCGCGCTGCCGGTGGCCCCGGAGATCCGGCCGACGGTCTTCGTGCCCGCCGTACGCGGCCTGACCGCCCACGCGCGGGCGGCGCTGCCCGGCAGCGTGCCGCACGCCGACGCGGCCTTCAACGCCGGCCGGGCCGCCCTGCTGACCCACGCCCTGACCAGCGCTCCGAGCCTGCTGTACGCGGCGACCGAGGACCGGCTCCACCAGGGCTACCGCGCGCCGGGGATGCCGGAGACGGCGGCGTTGGTCGCCCGGTTGCGTGCGGCGGGCGTCGCCGCCGTGGTGAGCGGGGCGGGGCCGAGCGTGCTGGCGCTATCCGCCGTTCCGTCCGGTTTCGGGCCAGGTGACAGTTGGCTCGCCCACAGTCTTGCGGTGTTCGCTGGTGGCGCCCGCGTTTCGGCGGGTAGGATCCCTGGTTAGAAACCGGGGCGTATCACGCTTCTTTTGCAGCATTTCAGACACGCCGAGTAGCCCGGTGTTGCCGCTGGTCTCAGTCGTTGATTACGCTCTAGGGCAGCACAGCCGTGAAGCGCCCGATCTTGCGGGGCGGCGTTACCGGAGCTCGGTTCAGACGGACACGTTCGCCAGACGGCCGTCCACCCCCAGTCCTATGCCTGCCGCAGACTGATCGCACGCTCCAGGCGTGTCCACACCGTCGTTGGTGGACGGTGGCGGAACGCTGTCGCGACTGCGCAAAAACTCCCGTAGCGCTCTGGACGAGCACCACGGGCTTCCGAGGCCGCCCGGCCGCCAACTGTCGTAAGAAGACCCGGGCTGCCCCGGCCAATCGAGGGAAGGAATCCATTGAGCGACACCACCGACATGACGTCGGATGTCTCCCACGTCGCTGACGACGCCTCCACCGGCCGGCGCCGCCGCTCCGCCGGCAGCGGTCTCTCCGCGAAGCTGCTGCCTGAGTTGCAGACCATGGCAGCGGGGTTGGGTATCACGGGCACCGCACGCATGCGCAAGGGCGAGCTGATCGCCGCGATCACGGCCAGCCAGGGCGGCGGCGCACCGCGCCCCCGCGCTGACGTCGCCGCGGCCGCTGCTCCGGCTCGCGAGGAGGTGCGGGCCGAGGTCCGCGAGGCCGCGGGCGAGCCCGCGCCGACAGCAGAGGGCGCCGAACCGCGTGGCGAGCGCCGTAGCCGCCGCGCGCCGGAGCCCCGTGGTGAGGCGGAGGCCCCGGCCGAGGGCCGCGAGAACCGTCGCGAGTCCCGCCGGGAACGTGCCGAGCGCACGGACCGGGGCGACCGTCCCGAGCGTGGTGGCGACCGTGCCGAGCGTGCGGAGCGTCCCGAGCGCGCGGAGCGTCCGGAGCGGGGCGCCGACCGTGGCGAGCGTGCCGAGCGCGGTGACCGGCCCGAGCGCGGGGAGCGTGCCGAGCGCGGCGACCGTCCGGAGCGCGGGGAGCGTGCCGCCGACCGCGGTGGCGACCGTGGCAACGACCGCGGTCCCGACCGCGGCGGGTTCGACGGTGACGAGGACGGCGACGGCCGGCGTGGCCGGCGCAGCCGGTTCCGTGACCGCCGGCGTGGCCGCGAGCGTGGCGAGCCGGTAGGCGCCGCCAGCGGTGGCGGCGGCGGCGAGCCGCACGTGGGCGAGGACGACGTGCTCGTGCCGGTCGCCGGCATCGTGGACGTGCTGGACAACTACGCCTTCGTGCGCACGACCGGCTACCTGTCCGGCCCGAACGACGTCTACGTGTCGATGTCGCAGGTGAAGAAGCACGGCCTGCGCCGCGGCGACGCCATCACCGGCGCCGTCAAGGCCAGCCCGCGCGACGGCGAGCAGCGGCGGGACAAGTACAACCCGCTGGTGCGCCTGGACACCGTCAACGGCATGGAGCCCGACGAGGCCCGCCGCCGTGGCGAGTTCTACAAGCTCACTCCGCTGTACCCGCAGGACCGCCTGCGCCTGGAGACCGAGCCGCACATCCTCACCACCCGGGTCATCGACCTGGTCATGCCGATCGGCAAGGGCCAGCGTGCGCTGATCGTCTCCCCGCCCAAGGCCGGCAAGACCATGGTCCTGCAGGCGCTGGCGAACGCGATCACCACGAACAACCCGGAGTGCCACCTGATGGTGGTGCTGGTGGACGAGCGGCCTGAAGAGGTCACCGACATGCAGCGCTCGGTCAAGGGCGAGGTCATCGCCTCGACGTTCGACCGGCCGCCGCAGGACCACACCACCGTCGCCGAGCTGGCGATCGAGCGGGCCAAGCGCCTGGTCGAGCTGGGTCACGACGTGGTGGTGCTGCTGGACTCGATCACGCGTCTGGGCCGGGCCTACAACCTGGCCGCGCCGGCCTCCGGCCGCATCCTGTCCGGTGGTATCGACTCGACCGCGCTGTACCCGCCCAAGCGCTTCCTCGGCGCCGCCCGCAACATCGAGAACGGCGGCTCGCTCACCATCCTCGCCACGGCGCTGGTGGAGACGGGCTCCATGATGGACACGGTCATCTTCGAGGAGTTCAAGGGCACGGGTAACGCCGAGCTCAAGCTCGACCGGAAGATCGCCGACAAGCGCATCTTCCCGGCCATCGACATCGACCCGTCCGGCACCCGCAAGGAGGAGATCCTGCTGGCGCCGGAGGAGCTGGTCATCGTGCACAAGCTCCGCAAGGTCCTGCACTCGCTGGACTCGCAGGCGGCTCTGGACCTGCTGCTCGACAAGCTCAAGCAGACCCGGACCAACATCGAGTTCCTGATGCAGATCGCGAAGTCCACTCCCAACGAGTGAGCTGAGCTGACATACGGACAAGGGCCGGCACCGCGAGGTGCCGGCCCTTTCGCGTGTCCGCGGTCGGGTGTGGCGGGATCGGTGCACATCGGGGGATGTGCAATTACCTTTCAGGTCTTATTGTTTGTCTGAAGTTTTCCTTCAGGCATCCGCGTTGCCGTTCACGCCTCTCCGGATGGGACTGCACTGACGGCAGCCACCCCTCACCCCTCCGGGAGGAACCGTGCCCTCGCGCAGGCGAACACGCCCCCTGCTCCTCGCCCTCACCGCGCTCACCACGACCGCCGTGGCGGCCCTGCCGCTGCCCGCGACGGCGTACGCGCCCCCCACCGCGCCGTTCCAGGCCGCCGCGTCCGGGCCGGACAGCGACGTCGTGGTCGGCCCCGATTACGTGGACACCCCGACCAGCACCCGGCCCGTCGCCCCCGGCGTCACGCTGACCTCGTTCGACCGGTACGACGCCCGTGGCTTCCTGCGCGCGGACGCACTCAGCGTCGACCTGTCCGGCAGCGCCACCGTCGACTACGTGTTCCCCGGTACGGTGGCGGCCACCCAGCCGCTGTCGCAGCAGCTGGCCGCCCGCGCCGACAAGCGCGTCGTCGGCGCGGTCAACGGCAACTTCTTCGACATCAACAACTCGGGCGCGGCACAGGGCGTCGGCATCCAGGGCGGCGAGCTGATCCAGGCCCCCGTCGCCGGGCACCACAAGGCCGTCGGCTTCACCTCCGCCGACGTGGGCCGCCTGGTCGAGGTGTACTTCGAGGGCAGCGCCACGCCCGACGGCGGCGCGCCGATCGCGCTGACCGGCTTCAACACCCACGTGCTGGCCGCTGGCACGGTCGGCGTCTTCACCGGACTGTGGGGCGACTTCAGCCGCACCCGGCCGGTGACCGGCGCGAGCCGGACCACCGAGGTCGTGCTCCGCGACGGCGTGGTCGCGTCGGTGTCAGCGACGCCGGGCGAGGGTCCCATCGCCACGGGCACGCAGGTCCTGCTGGGCCGCGAGGCGGGCGCGGACGCGCTGGCCGCGCTGACCCCGGGCACCCGGGTCACGGTCTCCTACGCTCCGCGCGGCTCGGACGGGGCGGAGCTGACCACCGCCATCGGCGGCAACGCCTGGCTGCTGCGCGGCGGGAAGCTCGCCGACGGGGCGGTCGTGGACAGCGACAACCCGCGCACCGCGGTCGGCTTCGACGCCACCGGCACGAAGATGTACCTGCTCACCGTCGACGGGCGGCAGGCCGACAGTCACGGGCTGACCCTGCGCGACCTGGCCGTGATGATGCAGCGCCTGGGCGCGCACGACGCGCTCAACCTCGACGGCGGCGGCTCCTCGACGATGCTGGCCCGCGAGCCCGGCACCGCCGTGCCGCAGCTGGAGAACGCGCCGTCGGACGGCAGCGAGCGCCCCACGCCCAACGGCCTGGCGGTGCTGTCACCGGTCGGCAGCGGCCGGCTGACCGGCTTCCGGGTGGAGACGGCCACCGCCCCGATGACCGCCCCGACCCTCAACGACGTACGCGGCGGGCGGCCGGACCGGGTGTTCCCCGGGCACTCCCGGCGGCTGACCGCGGCGGGCTACGACGAGACCTTCGGCCCGGCCGCAGGCACGCCGTCCTGGAAGGTGTTCCCGCTGCTCAACGGGCGGGTCACCGACGGGGCCTTCCGCGCGCTGCTGCCGGGCACGGCGACCGTCACCGCCTCACGCGGGACGGCGTCCGGGCAGCTCACCATGACCGTGCTGAACCGGCTGGAGCGGATCAGCCCGACCGCCGGGCGGCTGTCGCTGGCCGGGACGGGCAGCACCGGCGGCTTCGGCGTCCTCGGCTTCGACCGGGACGCGCTGAGCGCTCCCATCGAGGCCGGTGAGGTGTCCCTGCGCTACGACACGTCGATCGTGGACATCGTGCCCGACGGCGCGGGCGGCTTCCGGGTCACCGGCAAGGCCGACGGCGGCACCGTGGTCGAGCTGTCGGTCGACGGCAAGACCACGCGGGTCGGCGTCACCGTCGGCTCGCGCGAGGTGGTCGTCGCGAACTTCGACGACGCCGCCGCGTGGAAGTGCACCACTGCCCGTGCCACCTGCGCGGTCTCGGCGGTGCCGGGCCACGAGGGTCTCGGGCTGCGGATGTCGTACGACTTCACGCAGTCCACGGGCACGCGGACGTCGTACGCCACCCCGCCCGCGCTCATCGAGCTGCCCGGTCAGCCGCTCGCGGTCAGCATGTGGGTCAACCCGGAGGCCGGGCGAGGGGAGTGGGCGCGGTTGCAGGTGTACGACGCGACCGGCGCGCTCGTCCCCGCGTTCAGTGGTCCGTACCTGAACAGCACCGGCTGGCAGAAGATCGAGTTTCCGGTCCCCGCCGGGCTGCAGTACCCGCTGAAGTTCCGCTGGTTCTACCCGGCGGAGATCAGACCGGAGGCCTCCTACAGCAACGCGATCGTCGTCGACGACCTCGCCGTCAAGCTCCCGGCGACCATCGACGTCCCGGCCGACCCGGCGTACGAGCGGGATTTCGTGATCCGCGACGGCGCGGCGGCCGACGAGAGATGGCGCTTCGCGGTCATGTCCGACGCCCAGTTCGTGGCCCGCAACCCGGACAGCGACCTGGTCCGCAACGCCCGCCGCACGCTGCGCGAGATCAAGGCCGCCGCGCCGGACTTCCTGGTGATCAACGGCGACTTCGTGGACGAGGCCGCCCCGGCCGACATCGCGCTGGCCAAGCAGATCCTCGACAAGGAGCTGGGCGGCAGCCTGCCGTACTACTACGTGCCCGGCAACCACGAGATCATGGGACCGGGCAGCCTGGACAACTGGCGGGCCGTGTTCGGCGACACCCACCGCGTCGTCGACCACCGGGGCACCCGCCTGGTCATGCTCGACACCTCGAAGGGCACGCTGCGCGGCGGCGGCTTCGACCAGGTGCTGATGCTGCGGCAGGCGCTCGACGAGGCGGCGGCCGACCCGGCGATCGGCTCGGTCGCGGTGTTCTTCCACCACCCGCCGCGCGACCCCACCCCGGTGCAGGCCAGCGAGCTGGCCGAGGCGAAGGAGACGGCCACCGTCGAGCGCTGGCTGGCCGACTTCCAGTGGGTCTCGGGCAAGGGCGCGGCCATGGTGAACAGCCACGTCGGCACGTTCGCGGCCAGCGAGGTCGACGGGGTGCCGTACCTGATCAACGGGAACTCGGGCAAAGCCCCGTCGACCTCACCCGCCGAGGGCGGCTTCACCGGCTGGACCATGATCGGGGTGGACCCGGTCAGCCCGCTGGAGTGGCTGGTGCCGAAGCTGTTCCCGCAGGCCGGGGTGGCCGACTGGTTCCACGCCGAGATCCGCCCGCACGTGGACGCCCTGGACCTGACCGCCCCCGCGACCCTGGCCGTCGGCACGACCGGGCCGGTGTCGGCGGTGGTCACCCAGGCCGGACGCGCCGTGCCGGTCGCCTACCCGGTCTCCGCCGACTGGTCGGGCACGGTCCACATCGGCCCCGCCCGCACGGCCCCACGCGACGCGGTCGCCTCCTACGACCCGGCCACCGGCCACCTCACCGCCCTGCACCAGGGCACCGCCACCCTCACCGTGACCGTCAACAACACCACCGCCACCACCACGATCACCGTCCCCTAACCCACGCCGAACCCTCACGCTCGCCCCAGGCGCCCGGGCGCCCGGGCCCCGCGCCGGGGCCCCGGACCCCGCGCCGCGCTGCGGGGCCCGGGGCCCCGTGCAGCAACTCTTAAAGACTCGCGGCCTCGGAGGCACTCCGAGGCCGCGAGTCTTTAAGAGTTGCGCCAAGGGTGGGGCCGGGGCCGGGCCGGGGCCCGGCCGGGTGGGGCGGGGTGGGTCAGGGGGTGAGGTCGGTGATGGGGATGGTGGCCCAGGGGAGGCGGGGGACGGCGATGTGGTCGCCGGGGTGGAAGACGCCGGTGGACTCGTAGACGTCGGTCTCGTCGAGTTGGTAGGTGTGCACGGCGAGTACGGGTAGCGGCTCGATGCGCCAGTAGCAGGGGATACCCGCGTCGGCGTACTCGGCGGGCTTGTGTTTGCGGTCGGCGGTCTGGGTGCCGGGGCTGACGATCTCGACGGCGAGCAGTACGGCCTTGGGCGGGAAGCTGAACCAGTCGAGGTTGACCGCGTCGCGGCGTACCACCAGCACGTCGGGGTTGCGCCGGTGGTCGTCGGCGAGGCGGATCTCCTGCTCGTGTAGTGCGGTCAGGTGCTCCGGGCACCGGCGGAGCAGGCTCGTGACGAGCCTCATCATGACGATCTGGTGCCGGGCTGTCGGGGGAGTCATGACGTGCAGCACTCCGTCCACGAGCTCGATCCGGGGATCCGGGGGCAGGGCGTCGTACTCGTCAGGGGTCACCGTCACCGCGCTCGGCAGGGTGATGTGCGCCCCGTCCTGGGCGACCTTGGGCGACGGCCTCGTCATCTCGTCCTCTCGACGGCTGTCCCTCCATGTTAGGAAGCGCACCCCCCATTACCTATAGCGATGGGAAGGTGCCCTTCCTTCGATCAGAAGTTGCCCTCGGCCACCTGGAAGACGGTGAGGCCCAGGTCGCGCCACATCCGCACGACCTGGTTGCGGTCGTCGAGCACGGCGACGACCCACCAGGTGTCCCGGATCCGGTTCTCGAAGATCTCGCGCTTGACCACGGAGTCCTTGCGCTGGTCGCCGGTGGCCCGCATGAGCAGCGCGGCGTACGGGACGCCGACGTGCTCGTCCAGCCAGGCGGCGGTGGCGTCGCGGCAGGCGTCGACGCGGCCGGAGCAGTAGACGATCTCGTGGCCTGCGGCGTGCAGGGCGCGGACCGCGTCGATGACCGGCTGATGCGGCAGGTCGAGGTGGACGCGGGTGTGGTCGTACGGGCTGCGGTCGCCCATCAGCGCGACCGTGCCGTCGAGGTCCACCAGCACCGCCCGGGGCAGCTCGGGTCGCGGCTGGTAGAGCAGGCGGGGGCCGGGCGAGGGCAGCACGAGCGCTTCGCGGCGGCCGGTGAGGTATCGCTCATGCATGCGCTCGATCACCTCGGCGCCGACCCGCTCGCCCTCGGGCCGGGCCGCGTCGCGCTCCAGGCAGACGGCCAGCGGCACGTCGGTGAAGTCGCGCAGGGCCACCGCAGCACCGCAGTCGATGGCGAGGTCGGCCAGCTCCCGTACGGTGCGGGCGCGCAGGTTCGTGTCGTCGCAGATCACGTCCGCGCCCGCCTTGAGCAGCGCCTCGACCTGCGCCCGCTGCGCGACGGTGACCTGCCGCTCCGCCCAGCCCTCACCGAGGTTGCCGCCGTGCAGCATGCGCCGCAGGTCGTCCCGGTTCACCCGGACCCCGGCCTGCTCCTTGGCCCAGGTCGTCTTGCCCGACCCGGGCAGCCCGCGGGTGATGGTGAGGGTGGGCATCGCGTGTGTCTCCCGTCGTGGTCATTCGTCGTCGAAGGTACGGCCCTGCGGTCGCTCGTCGCC
The DNA here is from genome assembly GCF_011297335.1 of Catellatospora methionotrophica. Lineage (GTDB taxonomy): Bacteria > Actinomycetota > Actinomycetes > Mycobacteriales > Micromonosporaceae > Catellatospora > Catellatospora methionotrophica. The sequence continues at coordinate 145,881 of NZ_JAAOTJ010000009.1, forward strand.
GTCGGGCTTGAGTTCCTCCCACAGTTGGCGGCGGTACGGCTTGCCGTCCAGGTGCGCGAACAGGTAGCCGCGCAGCGGGTGGCGACCGGCGATCATGGCGTAGTCCTTGCGGGCCCAGCCCTCGGGAAGCCCTTCCATGATCTCGTCGTGCGCCTGTGCCACCTGCTTCTCCAGCTCGGCGAGGCCGGTGGTGAGGCGGGTGGCCAGCTCGGTGACCCAGCCGTGGAACTCGTCGGGCAGCGGCTCGGCGATCTCGGCGACCGTCGCGCCCGTGCCCAGCGCCGCCCACACGCCGCGGGCGCTCAGCCCGGTGACGATGCGGTGCAGGTGCACGTACTCCTCGTACTTGATCTTCACGCGGGCGTCGGTGGCCAGGGCGTGCACGACCAGGCCCTCCCGGCCGGGCCGGGTGGGCGCGGCCAGCGCCTGCTCGAACGTCGGGTACGTGAACGTCTCCACCACCGGCCCCGGCCAGTCGGCCACCGCGCCCGGCGGGAACGAGCGCCCCGTGGCGATCTCCACCGCGCCGAGCAGTATCAGGTCGTTCAGGCCGGCGTAGTCGACCACGATCCGGTTGCCCGGGTAGATGATCTCCACGAGCACGGTGAGCCCCGGCGGCGGCGACCAGTGCGGGTAGCGCTCGCGCAGCAGTGCCGTCGCGTGGCGGGCCTGGTCCGAGGCGAACGAGCCACGGGTGGCCACGGCCGGGCCGTCCGGCGTCGGGTAGACGATGCCCAGCGAGCCGTCCGCCTTGTCGGTCACCACCACCGGCTCGTCCAAGCCGATCACGGCCGCGCCCGGCTGCCCGTGGTTGAAGAACTTCACCAGGGGCCGCGCCAGCACCGTCCCACCGGCATCACTGATCAACCCACGGCACGCGAGTGTCACCTCGTCCCACAGGTTCGCGTACGTGCACTTCTCCGTGTAGTTGTAGATGGTGAGCGGCAACTCCGGGTGGACCTGCGCGCGGACCAGCCCCTCGGCGATGGCGCGGTCCAGCGCACCGGGCGGGAAGATGGCGGCCAGTGTCGTTGTTGTGGTGGGGGACATGGCCGGTGACGCTACGAGACTTCCTCACGAAACGCAGCCGAGTTAGCCGCTGAAGATCGCGATGAGGGCGGATGGCATACTGGTCAGTCGGCCACCGGGACTGGTTCACGCCCGAGCCGTCCGGACGAGCGTCCGGCGGTGTTGACAGCGACCCAGCGCCCACGAAAACGAAAGGACCGTGACTATGAAGTCCGGTATTCACCCGCAGTACAACGAGACCACCGTCACCTGCTCCTGTGGCAGCACCTTCACCACCCGCAGCACCGCCAAGGGCGGTTCGATCCACGCTGAGACCTGCAGCGCCTGCCACCCGTTCTACACGGGCAAGCAGCGCGTCATGGACACGGCCGGCCGGGTGGCCAAGTTCCAGGCGAAGTACGCCAAGGTCGCCAAGAAGGACGCCAAGTAGCTGTCGTGACGACGCCCGCTCCGTGCACACGGGGCGGGCGTTGTGCTGTTGCAGGTCCTGTCGCTGTCGAGTGAGGATGCGGATATGAGTAACGAACGGCTCACCGCGCTGCTGGCCGAGTACGCGGAGCTGGAGGCGCGGCTGGCGGATCCGTCGATCCACGCCGACCAGGCGGCCGCGCGCAAGGTCGGGCGGCGCTTCGCCGAGCTCACCCCGATCCACAAGACGGCGCACGAGCTGGACGCGGCACGGGCCGATCTGGAGGCCGCCCGCGAGCTGGCCTCGATCGACCCCGACTTCGCCGCCGAGGCCGCCGCGATGGAGCTGCGCCTGCCGGAGCTGGAGGAGAAGCTCGCCGAGCTGCTCGCCCCGCGGGACCCCAACGACGCCAAGGACGTGATCCTGGAGATCAAGTCCGGCGAGGGCGGTGAGGAGTCCGCGCTGTTCGCCGGCGACCTGCTGCGCATGTACCTGCGCTACGCCGAGCGGCGCGGCTGGATCACCGAGGTGCTCGACTCCCAGGACTCCGACCTCGGCGGCGTCAAGGACGTCTCCGTCGCGATCAAGACCCGGGGCGTGCCCGACGGCGGCAACGGCGTCTGGTCCCGGTTGAAGTGGGAGGGCGGCGTGCACCGCGTACAGCGGGTGCCCGCGACCGAGTCGCAGGGCCGCATCCACACCTCCGCGGCGGGCGTGCTGGTCATGCCCGAGGCCGAGGACACCGAGGTCGAGATCGACACCAGTGACCTGCGGATCGACGTCTACCGCTCGCAGGGCGCGGGTGGCCAGTCCGTCAACACCACCGACTCGGCCGTACGCATCACGCACATCCCCACTGGCACCGTGGTGACCTGCCAGAACGAGCGTTCACAGCTGCAGAACAAGGACAAGGCGATGCGCATGCTGCGCGCCAAGCTCGCCCAGCTCGCCGAGGAGCAGGCCCAGGCCGCCGCCGCCGACGCCCGCAAGGCCCAGATCCGCACGGTCGACCGCAGCGAGCGCATCCGCACCTACAACTACCCGCAGAACCGGATCACCGATCACCGCATCGGCTACACGGCGTACAACCTCGACCTGGCCGTGGGCGGCGACATGGACGGCGTCCTCGAAGCCCTCACCACCGCCGACCGCGCCGCCCGGCTGGCCGGCGAGACCGAACTGTCCCGCGCCTGACCGGCCGGGGTCAGTGGCCCGCTGAGTCGTAGCGGCGCAGGCCGCGGCGGAAGACGAGGCGGGCCAGGTAGACGCAGTAGACGGCGACCACCGGGGTCAGCAGGCCGATCCAGGCCGATTCCTTGCCCAGCAGCCAGGACGCGGGAAAGAAGCTGATGAAGGCGTACGGGACCAGCACCGTGAACGCCGCGCGGACCGCCACGCCGTAGATGCTGAGCGGGTACTTGGCCATGTCGCCGGTGCGGATCAGGGTCATCGCGAACACGGGATGGTTGCCGCCGACCCAGAAGGACGCGGCGTTGCCCAGCACGATCAGCGACAGCAGGATGGTGGCGCTGCCCGCGAGCAGGACCAGCGCACCGCCGATCCGCAGCGGGCTCCAGTAGATGTCGGAGTTGGCCAGCCCCCAGCCGATCATCGCGCCGCCGCCGATGAGGTCCCCGATGCCGTGCATGCCGATCCCCGCGCTGACGACCTGGACCAGCACCGGAGCGGGCCGGGTCAGCGGGTAGTCCAGCTCACCGTGGTTGATCTTCCCGGCGAGCCGCCAGGTGCCCTCGAAGAACAGCGGCCCCAGGCCGTTGATGAAGCCGTACGTTCCGGCGAGCAGCACCGCTTCGGGGAACGACCAGCCGTTGAGGGCGGGCACGTGGGAGAAGACGGCACTCAGGAAGATCAGGTTGAGCACCTGGAACAGCAGCCCGGCGACGACGAGGATCCAGAAGTCGGCCTCGTACTCCAGCACCGCGCGCAGGTGCGCGCCGAGGCTGCGCCGGTAGATCCGCAGCGTGCGACGCACGTCAGCCTCCGTGGACGGTCAGGGCACGCAGCGCGCGCCGCCAGATGAGCCGGGCACCCCACCACAGCACCAGGATCCAGACGGCCTGCACGGCCAGCAGCCGCAGCGCCTCCCAGCCGGTGGCCTGGCCGAGGTAGAGCGCGGCGGGCGTGGCGGTGATGCTGGCGAACGGCAGCACCGCCGCCGGTCCGGCCAGCCATGCGGGCAGCAGCGCCAGCGGGATCAGCGCACCCGAGAACAGGGTCACGATCGCGTCCTTGGCCCACGAGACGCCCATGAAGTTCTGCGTCCAGAAGCAGGCCATCGTGGTGATGTACGTGATGGCGAACTTCAACGGCGCGACCAGCAGGAAGCTCACCGTGAACAGCAGCGCCTGGACCGGGCCGGGCACCACCATCCCGCCGGTGAACGTCACGATGGCCGTCGCGGCGATCGCGATCGCGATGAACTCCGTGGCCAGCCCGCCCATGTGCTCGCTGAACCGGGCCCACTGGTAGTCCAGCGGCTTGGTCAGGTCGGTGGCCACGTGGCCGTCGAGGATGCGGTCGGCCATCCACCAGTCGCCGTACGCGCTGCCTATCGCCCCCGACGCCCAGCCGATCAGTAGGTAGGCCTTCATCTGGTCCCAGTCGTAGCCGCCGATCTCGCCCTGCGACAGCAGCGCGTGCCACACCGCCAGCGACCCGGCCAGGAACGTCGCCCCGCCGATCCACAGGATCAGCGAGTTCAGCCGGTAGGTGAGGATGCGCCGCGTCGACATCCGCAGCAACCCGAGATAAGGCCTCATGGCTTCTCCTCGCTGCGCTCGTCGGCGGCATGGCACAGGGTCATGGCCCGCTCGCTGCGCTCGCTCATCGGAGCAGCTCCCCGGCGTACACCTTGCGCACCACGTCCTCGATGGCGGGTTCGTCCAGGTGCAGCTCGCCGACCTCGACGACGTCGAGCACCGCGGCGATGACCTGCCCGGCGGTGTGCGTGAACCGGTCGAAGGTCACCGTCACCTCGGTCGGGCTGGCCCCCGCGACGACCTCGACGTCGGGCAGCCGCTCGGCGAGCTTCTCGGCGGGGGTCGGCTCGGCCAGTTGCAGGTGCATGCGGCGTACCCGCGCGAAGCGGTCCTTCATCTGGGCCAGCGGGCCGTCGAAGATCTTGCGGCCCTCGTCGATGATGACGATCCGCTCGCACACGTCCTCGATGTCGCCCAGGTCGTGCGTGGTCAGCATCAGCGTCGTGCCGTCCTCACGCAGCTCGCGCAGGAACTGCCGGACCCGGTCCTTGACCGAGATGTCCAGCCCGATGGTCGGCTCGTCCAGGTAGACGATCTTCGGCGCGTGCAGCAGCGCGGCGGCCAGGTCGGCCCGCATCCGCTGGCCCAATGACAGCTTGCGGGCCACCACCGGCAGCAGGTCGGCCAGGCCGAGCACGTCGTCGAGGCGTTCCAGGCGCTGCTTGTAGAAGGCGGGACTCAGGTCGTACATGTCGCGCAGCAGGCCCAGGGACTCGCGGACCGGCAGGTCCCACCACAGCTGGGTGCGCTGGCCGAACAGCACGCCGATGTTGCGGGCGTTGACCATCCGGTCGGTGTGCGGCTCGGCCCCGGCCACCCGCACCGTGCCCGCCGTCGGCACCAGGATGCCGGTGAGCAGCTTGATCGTCGTGGACTTGCCCGCGCCGTTGGGCCCGACGTACGCCACGGACTCACCGGCCTCGATGGACAGGTCGATGCCGTCGACCGCCCGGAACTCCTTGAACCTGCGCTGCACCAGATGTTTCAGCGAGCCGCGAAGCCCAGGATCCTTCTCCGGCCGACGGAAGATCTTCGTCAGCCCACGGGCCTCCACCAACGACATGGCCCGACCATGTCAGCGCGCCGCGCGGGGGGTCAACCGGTTTCTCGCGCCTGAACCACCCGGCCCGCCTTGGGCTCGGCTGGTTCCGCGACGTCGACCTGCCCGGCCCCGCCGCGCGGGTGCCTGGCGGGTTCGCGCGTCCGGGCCGCTAGGTTGGTCGGGTGCCAGTGCTCTCCGCCCAGCTCCGCGCCGCCGCCGTCCGGCTGGCCGCGGCCGGGCTCGTCTCCCCCCGGGTGGAGGCGGAGCTGCTCGCCGCGCACGTGCTCGGGGTCGCCCGGGGCCGTCTGCTGCTGATCGACGCCATCACCGAACCGCAGGCCGCCGCCCTCGACGAGCTGGTCGCGCGCCGTGCCGAACGGATACCGCTGCAGCACCTGACCGGCACCGCCCCGTTCCTCGACCGCGAGCTGCTGGTCGGACCGGGTGTCTTCATCCCGCGCCCGGAGACCGAACTGCTGGCCCGCTGGGGGATCGAGTCCCTGCACGGCGTGGCCGATCCGGTGGTCCTGGACCTGTGCAGCGGCTCGGGCGCGCTCGCCGTCGCGCTGGCCGACGCCCGCCCCGACGCGACCGTGTACGCCGTCGAACGCAGCGACGACGCCCTGCCCTGGCTGCGCCGCAACGTCGCCGGGACGCGGGTCTCGGTCATCCCCGGCGACGTCCGCGACGTCGCGCTGCCCGCGCCGGTCGACCTGGTCCTGTGCAACCCGCCCTACGTCCCGCTGTCGGTGCCGGTCCCGCCCGAGGTCGGCCACGACCCCGCCGAGGCGGTCTTCTCCGGCGAGCACGGCCTAGACCTCATCCCCGTGATCATCGCCCGCGCCGCCGAGGTGCTCCGCCCCGGCGGCCGCCTCGGCATCGAGCACGACGACACCCATACCCCCGCCATGGCCCGTCTCCTGGCCGCCTGGCAAACCGTGACCACTCACCCCGACCTCGCCGGCCGCCCCCGCTTCACCACCGCCCGCAGGTAAGGAAGGGCACCTTCCTAACTAGTGGTGCGCGGCGACCTGCGGCGCGCGTGACGGTCGCCGGCGCGAGGGCGTCAAGATCGCTCGGCTTGCCGGGCACCTGTGCGTATCTTGCGGCCTCATTCGCCCATGTGCCAGGCAGGTGCGCCGATCGTGAGCGTCGTGGCGGACCGGCTGTCCGGTGGGTGGGAGCCGTGTGTGCCGGATGCGAACAGCGCATGACAGACTGGCTCACCGTGAGGCTCTACGACTGCCGCAACGTCGTCGAACGTGACCGCGGGATCCAGGCCGCGATCGACGCCGTATCCAGTGGCGACCTTGTGGTCCTGCCGACCGACACGGTGTACGGCATCGGTGCCGACGCCTTCAAGCCCTGGGCGGTGACCAACCTGCTCAGCGCCAAGGGGCGGGGACGGCACATGCCGCCGCCGGTGCTGGTCGGGTCCCGGCACACCCTCGACGGCCTGGTGATGCGCCTGCCGTCGGTGGCCCGTGACCTGGTCGAGGCGTTCTGGCCCGGCGCGCTGACCATCGTCGTCGAGCAGGCCCCGAGCCTGCAGTGGGACCTCGGTGAGACCGGCGGCACGGTGGCCGTACGCATGCCGCTGCACCCCGTCGCGCTGGAGGTGCTGCGCAAGACCGGCCCGATGGCGGTCTCCTCGGCGAACCTCACCGGCCAGGCCGCCGCGCTCACCGCCGAGCAGGCCCGCGACCAGCTCAGCTACAAGGTCAGCGTGTACCTGGAGGCGGGGGAGTGCCCCAGCCCGGTGCCGTCGACGATCGTGGACGTCACCGGCGACCGGCCGCGCGTGCTGCGCGCCGGGGCGATCAGCCTCGACCAGCTGCGCGAGGTCGCCACCGACATGCTGGGCCCGGAGGAGCAGTGATGGCCCCCTTCACGGTGCTGCACGTGTGCATGGGCAACATCTGCCGCTCGCCGATGGCCGAGCGCCTGCTGGCGCTGGCGGTCACCGAGCAGGCCGGTCCGGTCGGCGCCGATCTGGTGCTGTCGCACTCGGCGGGCACCGGCGGCTGGCACGAGGGCGAGGAGATGAACCCGCCCGCGGCCCGCCAGGTGCGCTCGCGGGGCGGCTCGCCCGACGACTTCGCGGCCCGCAAGCTGCGCGCCGAGCACATCGAGGCCGCCGATCTGATCCTCACCGCGACCGCCGACCAGTACGACTACGTGGTCGCGCTGCGCCCCGATGCCGCCGACCGCACCTTCGTGCTCGGCGAGTTCGGCCGCCTGCTGCCCGCCGTCGACCCGTCCGCGCTGCCGACCGCCGACCGCACCCCGGACGCGGTGTACGAGCGCGGCGTCGCCCTGGTCGCCGCCGTCGCCGCAGCCCGCAACGGCGAGGCCGCCCAGGCCAAGGACGACCTCGACGACCCCTGGGGCCGAGGCGACCAGGTGTTCGCCCGCGTCGCCGACGAGATCCAGGCCACCGTCCACCCCCTGACGGCCGTCCTCCTGCCGTGACCCGTGCCACGCCCCACTCGGTTGATCATGAACCTGTGGCACGGTTGGCCGGCGTGCCGTTGGCACCACTTGACGACCTTGAGGCGTGAATGCTCGCTAAGCGGCTGAAGTTCCTGCCGTTCATGCTCGGTGTGACCGCGGCGGTGGCCGTGCTCGCGCCGCTGGTGGCGTACCTCACCGTCGGTGCGCAGGCGGCGGTCGGCGTGCTGGCCGGGGTCGCCCTGGTCGCGGCCAGTTACCTGCTGTCCAGTGTCGTGATCGCCTGGGCGGACTCGATCAACCCGAAGATGGTGCTGTCGGTCGGGCTGCTGATGTACGGCATCAAGTTCACCGTGCTGTTCCTGGTGCTCGCCGTGATCGCCAAGTCGGGCTGGGCCGGGCTCAAGCCCATGGCGATCGGCATCGGCATCGCCGCCATCGCGTGGACCATCGGCCACGGCTGGTGGCTCTGGCACGCCAAGATCCCCTACATCGACGAGCCCGAGCAGAAGTAGCCGGTCAGCCGAAGATCGGCGCGCGACAGGGGTCCTTGACCGCGCCCGAGATCAGGTTGTCGCCCTCGGTGTCCTTGCGGGATGTGCGGGACCAGTCGACGACGGTGCGGAAGGTGCCGGAGCGGCAGCTCAGGCTCAGATCCTTGGTCTGGTACTTCAGCTCGGCGGCGTAGGTGGCCTTGCCCTTGAGGGTGTGTGTGCGGGAGGCCACACTGCGCCATACGTCACCGTCGCGGCGCTCCAGTTTGATCTTCAGGACGAGGCGTTCCGCGCCCGGGGTGGCACAGCGGTAGCGGACCCGCCCGGCGAAGTTGTCGCGGTCCTCGTCGGCCTTCGGGCCATCGACGATGACCGTGCAGTGCACCGGCTTGGTCGATTCGGTGTCATCGTTGCCGCGCGGCTCACAACCAGCGTTTAATGCTGTGAGCAGCACGAAAACCACAGGTATCGTGAACTTGCGCATCGCCGCACCGCCGTGGGGGAGAACGGAAGGGTTCTCTCCATCTCAGCGGTTCGGGTCGGTTAAATCAACATCTATCTCATTGTGATGGAAGATGACGCACCGCCGACCTGGTGATGAACATCGCTCGCGTACGGGGGGTGCGTCGGCCGCTGCGGGGGGTGGCTGATATTGTTCGCCCCGTCATGGCCGATGACCAGCCTCCTAAGCGCCCTCATGCAGAGGGCGCCGATGCGGGTTGGGCGGCCATCGGGTATCTCCTCGGCGGCATGTTCGTCTGGGGAGGGGTCGGGTGGCTCATCGATAAGTGGCTGGGACTCCCCAATGTCGGGCTGTTGATCGGTTTGATCGGCGGCGCGGCCGCCGGGGTCTATCTGACCGTGAAAAGACTGGACGGGTGACCGTGCCCGATCGACGGAGGATGACAGGTTGATTACGCAGCCGGGTTTCCTTGCCTCGGAGTTTCCTCCTGGCGTGGATGTCTTCGACTACAAGTCACTGATCCCGTCGCTCGAGGGCAGCATGTGGGGCGGGGCCTTCACCAAGCTGAGCCTTCTGGTCTGGATGGCCGTCGCCATCGTGATCATCTTCTTCCTGGTCACGTACCGCAACCCCACGCTGGTGCCGACGAAGAAGCAGTGGCTCGCCGAGTCGGTCTACGGCGTGGTGCGCAACAACATCGCCACCGACATCATCGGCCCCCAGGGCGTGCGCTTCGCGCCGTACCTGGCGACGATCTTCTGCTTCGTCTTCGTGACGAACCTGTGGAGCATCGTGCCGTTCGCGCAGATCTCGCCGAACTCGCACCTCGCGTTCCCCGTCGTGCTCGCTGTGCTGACCTGGTTCGTCTACATCGGGCTCGGCATCAAGAAGCACGGCGTGCTGGGCTACCTGAAGCACTCCACGGTGCAGCCGGGCGTGCCGTGGTGGGTGCACCCGATCCTGGTTCCGATCGAGTTCCTCTCGAACCTGATCCTGCGCCCGATCACGCTCGCCGTCCGTCTGTTCGCGAACATGTTCGCCGGCCACATGATCCTGCTGGTGTTCACCCTCGGCGGCGTGGCCCTGTGGAACGCGGGTCCGCTGCTGCTCAAGCCGGCCGCGCTGGGCAGCTGGGCGTTCGCCATCGTGATGACGCTGTTCGAGCTCTTCATCCTGAGCCTGCAGGCGTACGTCTTCACGCTGCTCTCGGCGACCTACTTCCAGAGCTCGATCGCCGACGAGCACTGAGCTCCGGCGCAACCGAGACACTCGCGCCCCTCCAGCGCGACACGCTGGCTTCTCGATCCACAACTGAAGATCGTTCGTACCCATAACCAAACGTGCGCGTGACTGGCACGCGTCGAATTCAGGAGGAACCTACAGATGGTTACCGGCAGCCTTAACGTCATCGGCTACGGCATCGCCGCGCTGGGCCCGGGTATCGGCGTGGGTCTGGTCTTCGCCGCCTACATCCAGGCGACCGCCCGTCAGCCCGAGTCGGCCGGCCTCACCCGCACCTACATGTTCATGGGCTTCGCCGTTGTCGAGGCGCTCGCCCTGCTGGGCCTCGTGCTCGCGTTCGCGCTCAGCTAATCCGGGTCCCGAGCGCCGAGACGATCCGGTGACCGGTCCTAGCCGACCGGTCACCGCCGAAGGGGAGTGACCTATGTACATCGCACAAGAGGCACCTGGCGCGCCCGCTGAGCACGCCGAATACAACGTGCTCGGTGTGCCGCTGGCTGAGGTGATCGTCGGCCTCATCGCTTTCGGCGTCCTGCTGTTCGTGCTGACCAAGTTCGTGTTCCCGCGTATGGAGAGCATGTTCCAGCAGCGCGTCGAGGCCATCGAGGGCGGGCTCGTCAAGGCGGAGAAGGCTCAGGCCGAGGCCGCGGCACTGCTGTCGCAGTACAAGGCGCAGCTGGCCGAGGCTCGCACGGAGGCCGCGCGCATCCGTGACGAGGCCCGTGCCGACGCCGAGGGCATCCGCACCGACGTGCTGGCCAAGGCCCGCGAGGAGTCCGACCGCATCATCGCGGCCGGTCGCGAGCAGCTGGCCGGCGAGCGGGCGAGCATCGTCCGTGAGCTGCGCACCGAGATGGGCTCGCTGGCGGTCAGCCTGGCCGGCAAGATCGTTGGTGAGTCGCTGGAGGACGAGGCCCGTCGTCGTGGCACCGTCGAGCGCGCGCTCGCCGACCTCGAGACCGCCGGAGCCCGTTGATGCAGGCGGCAAGCCGAGAGTCGTACGCGGCAGCTCGGGCGGCGCTGGAGGCGTCCGCCCGGGGTGCCGGTGCCGCCGCCACCGCGGTGACCGCGGACGAGCTGATGTCGTTCGCGGACCTGCTGGGCCGCGAGCCGCGGCTGCGCCGCGCGCTGTCCGACCCCTCCCGTCCGGGCGAGCAGCGCGGCGAACTCGCCGCGAGCCTGCTGCAGGGCAAGGTCGGCCAGAGCACGGTCGACCTGGTGAAGGTGCTCGCGTCCGGCCGCTGGTCGGCCGCGTCGGAGCTGCTGGAAGCCGCTGAGCGGCTCGGCGTCGACGCGCTGCTGGCCTCGGCCGAGCTGGCCGGGGACCTGAACGAGGTCGAGGACGAGCTGTTCCGCTTCGGGCAGATCGTCGACGGCGACCCGCAGCTCGCAGCCACGATCGGCGAGTTCATCCTGCCGGTGGCGAACCGGGCCGAGCTGGTCGGCGGCTTGCTGCGGGACAAGGCGAAACCGGTCACGGTGAGTCTGGCGGAGCTGGCGGTGCGGGGCTTCGGCGGCCGTACGTTCAGCAACGGCATCACCCGCCTGGTGGAGCTGGCCGCGGAGCGCCGCGAGGCGCAGGTCGCCTACGTCACGGTCGCCGAAGGGCTGACCGAGGCGGAGGAGGCGCGTCTGGCATCGTCGCTGTCCGCCATCTACGGCCGTCAGGTCTCGGTGAAGGTAACCGTCGACCCCGCGGTGCTGGGTGGGCTGAGCGTGCAGGTCGGCAGCGACCTCTACGACGGCACCATCGCACGGCGGCTGGCCGCAGTCCGCAACGCGCTCGCTGGAAAGTGAGCGCCGGAGGGCCGGCTGACGCCTGGATGCGCCGCTTGAGCGGTGGCGCGCCGGGACGAACCGCACTCCGTGAGAACCGCAACCGAACCTGACTTTTGACAGTCACGACACCCGTTAGGAAGCTGAGGATGGCCGAGCTGACCATCTCGTCCGAGGAGATCCGTGGAGCGCTTGAGCGTTTCGTCTCCTCGTACGCGCCCGAGATCTCCCGCGAGGAGGTCGGCGTCGTCACCGAGGCCGGTGACGGCATCGCCAAGGTGGAGGGTCTCCCCTCGACCATGGCCAACGAGCTGCTGGAGTTCGCGGACGGCACCCTGGGTGTCGCGCTGAACCTCGACGTCCGCGAGATCGGCGTCGTCGTGCTGGGCGCCTTCGAGGGCATCGAGGAGGGCCAGCCGGTCAAGCGCACCGGCCGCGTGCTCTCCGTGCCGGTCGGCGACAAGTTCCTGGGCCGCGTGGTGAACCCGCTGGGTGAGCCGATCGACGGCCTGGGCGAGATCGCCAACGAGGGCTTCCGCGAGCTGGAGCTGCAGGCTCCGAACGTGATGGTCCGCAAGTCGGTGCACGAGCCCCTGGCGACCGGCATCAAGGCCATCGACGCGATGACCCCGATCGGCCGTGGCCAGCGTCAGCTGATCATCGGCGACCGCAAGACCGGCAAGACCTCGGTCGCGCTGGACGCGATCATCAACCAGCGCGACAACTGGAAGTCCGGCGACCCGGTCAAGCAGGTGCGCTGCATCTACGTGGCGATCGGCCAGAAGGCCTCCACCATCGCGTCCGTCAAGGGCACGCTGGAGCAGGCCGGCGCGATGGAGTACACCACCATCGTCGCGTCGCCCGCCTCGGACCCGGCCGGCTTCAAGTACCTGTCGCCGTACGCCGGTTCGGCCATCGGCCAGCACTGGATGTACGCCGGCAAGCACGTTCTGATCGTGTTCGACGACCTGAGCAAGCAGGCCGAGGCGTACCGCGCCGTGTCGCTGCTGCTGCGCCGCCCGCCGGGCCGTGAGGCCTACCCGGGTGACGTCTTCTACCTGCACTCGCGCCTGCTGGAGCGCTGCGCGAAGCTGTCGGACGAGCTGGGCGCGGGCTCGATGACCGGTCTGCCGATCATCGAGACGAAGGCCGGCGACATCTCGGCGTTCATCCCGACCAACGTCATCTCCATCACCGACGGGCAGATCTTCCTCGAGGAGTCCCTGTTCAACTCGGGTGTGCGTCCGGCGATCAACGTCGGTACGTCCGTCTCCCGGGTCGGTGGCGCGGCGCAGACCAAGCCGATGCGCAAGGTCTCCGGCCGCCTGCGTCTGGACCTGGCCCAGTACCGCGAGCTGGAGTCGTTCGCGGCTTTCGCCTCGGACCTGGACAAGACCTCGCTGGCTCAGCTGGAGAAGGGCGGCCGGCTGGTCGAGCTGCTCAAGCAGCAGAACTTCTCGCCGTACCCGATGGAGGAGCAGGCCGTCTCGATCTGGTCCGGCACCGAGGGCAAGATCGACGACATCCCGGTCGCCGACGTGCGCCGCTTCGAGTCCGAGTTCCTGCAGCACCTGCGCAGCTCGCACAGCGACGTGCTGAAGACGATCGCGTCGGGCACCTGGGACGACGACGTGGCGGCCAAGCTCGACACCCTGATCACCGAGTTCAAGAAGGGCTTCCTGCCCGCCGAGGACCAGGCGATCGTGGACGTCGAGGCCGACGCGCTCGAGGGTGCTGAGAAGACCGAGACCGTCACCCGCATCGTGGCTGAGAAGAAGTAGCCATGGCCGGGCAGGTACGAGTTCTCCGTCGGCGGATCAAGGCGACCCGCTCGACGAAGAAGATCACCAAGGCGATGGAGCTGGTCGCGACCAGCCGTATCGCCAAGGCTCAGGACCGTGTCGCCGCGTCGCTGCCGTATGCGAACGCCATCACCGGCGTGCTCACCGCGCTGGCGTCGAACACCAACGCCCAGCACCCGCTGCTGGTCCCGCGTGACCCGGAGCACCGGGCCGGCGTGCTGCTCATCACGAGCGACCGCGGCCTGTGCGGCGGGTACAACGCCAACGCGATCAAGCTCACCGAGCAGCTGATCGCGCGGCTCAAGGCGCAGGGCAAGCAGGTGGCGCTGTACGTGATCGGCCGCAAGGGGATCACCTACTACACCTACCGTGGGCGCGAGCTCGCCGGTAGCTGGAGCGGGTTCTCCGAGCAGCCGCGTTTCGAGGACGCGCGCCGGGTCGGCGAGCTGCTGATCCAGGCGTTCGTGCACGGCGCGGACGACGGTGCCGACCACGCGGGTGACGACGGTGTGCTGGGGGTGGACGAGTTGCACATCGTCTACACCGAGTTCAAGTCGCTCATCAGCCAGAACGCTGCCACGAAGATCTTCGCGCCGATGCAGGTCGAGGAGCGCGAGGGCAACAAGGGCGAGCTGCTGCCGGCGTACGACTTCGAGCCGAACGCGGAAGAGCTGCTGGACGCGCTGCTGCCGAAGTACATCAACACGCGGATCTACGCGGCGTTGCTGGACTCGGCGGCCAGCGAGTCGGCGTCGCGCCGCCGGGCGATGAAGAGCGCCACGGACAACGCCGAAGAAATGATCAAGTCGCTGACGCGGGAGATGAACTCCGCCCGCCAGGCTGCGATCACCCAGGAAATCAGCGAGATCGTCGGCGGCGCGAACGCGCTGGCGGCGGCGGGGAGTGAATGATGACCACTGCTACTGACACCAAGGCGGGCGTCGGTCGAGTCGTCCGGGTCATCGGCCCGGTCGTCGACGTCGAGTTCCCGCGCGACGCGATGCCTGAGATCTTCAACGCGCTCCAGGTCAACGTGACCCTGAGCGAGGGTGAGCGCACGCTGACCCTGGAGGTCTCCAACCACCTCGGCGGCAACGTCGTGCGTGCCATCTCGATGCAGCCGACCGACGGTATGGTCCGCGGCGCGAAGGTGACCGACACGGGTTCCCCGATCAGCGTGCCCGTCGGCGACGGCACCAAGGGCAAGGTTTTCAACGTCCTCGGCGAGTGCCTCAACCTGGAGAAGGGGCAGAAGCTCGAGGTCACCGAGCGCTGGCCGATCCACCGCAAGCCTCCGGCGTTCGCCGAGCTGGAGCCGAAGACCGAGATGCTGGAGACCGGCGTCAAGGTGATCGACCTGCTCGCCCCGTACGTCAAGGGCGGCAAGATCGGTCTGTTCGGCGGCGCGGGCGTGGGCAAGACGGTGCTCATCCAGGAGATGATCATCCGCGTTGCCCGTAACTTCGGTGGTACGTCCGTCTTCGCGGGCGTGGGTGAGCGCACCCGTGAGGGCAACGACCTCATCGCCGAGATGGCCGAGGCCAACGTGCTGGGCGACACCGCGCTGGTGTTCGGCCAGATGGACGAGCCCCCGGGCACCCGTCTGCGGGTCGCGCTGTCCGCGCTGACCATGGCCGAGTACTTCCGCGACGTGCAGAAGCAGGAGGTGCTGCTCTTCATCGACAACATCTTCCGCTTCACGCAGGCCGGTTCCGAGGTGTCCACGCTGCTCGGCCGTATGCCGAGTGCCGTGGGTTACCAGCCGACCCTCGCCGACGAGATGGGTGAGCTCCAGGAGCGCATCACCTCGGTGCGTGGCCAGGCCATCACCTCGCTGCAGGCCATCTACGTGCCCGCGGACGACTACACCGACCCGGCGCCGGCGACCACCTTCGCCCACCTGGACGCGACCACGAACCTCGAGCGCAAGGTGTCCGACAAGGGCATCTACCCCGCCGTGGACCCGCTGGCCTCGTCCTCGCGCATCCTGGCCCCGGAGTACGTCGGCGCGGAGCACTACGCCGTCGCCACCGAGGTGAAGCGGATCCTGCAGAAGTACAACGACCTGCAGGACATCATCGCCATCCTCGGTATGGACGAGCTCTCCGAGGACGACAAGATCACCGTGGCGCGGGCCCGCCGGATCGAGCGGTTCCTGTCGCAGAACACCTACGCGGCCAAGCAGTTCACCGGTGTCGAGGGTTCGACGGTGCCGGTGAAGGAGACCGTGGAGGCGTTCAAGCGCATCTCCCAGGGCGACTACGACCACGTCCCGGAGCAGGCGTTCTTCATGTGCGGCGGTCTCGACGACCTCGAGAAGAACTACCGCGAGCTGACCAAGTAGGTCTGATCGCCGGAAGGCCCTCCTCCCCTCGCGGGAGGGGGGCCTTTCCGTTGATACGGGCGAAGCAGGAGCGAACGTCGCATCTGCCTCGTTAGCCACATCATGGTGGCGAAACGGTGGGGCAGGGCGGCGCGGTGGGCACGCTGGAGCGTGCTGGGCGGGACGGCGCTGATGCTGCTGAGCGGCGCGTCGCTGGTCACCGTGGACCGGGTGCTCGCGCGGTACGAAGGCGCGATCCACAAGGAGGACCTCTTCGGCGACGAGACCGGCCGCCAGGCGCCGCCGCGTCCCGAGGACATCAAGGGCCCGCTGAACATCCTGCTGGCGGGCATCGACCCCCGGCACGACGACCCGTTCTGGATTCCCCGCGCGGACTCGGTCCTGGTCATGCACATCCCGGCCGGGCTGGACCGCGGCTACCTGTTCTCGCTGCCCCGTGACCTGCTGGTGGCGATCCCGCCGTTCGCGAAGGCCGGTTACGGCGGCAACGCCGCCGACAAGCTCGCGCACGCGATGTACTTCGGCTCGATGGTGCCCGGCGACCGGCGCGCCAACCACGCCCAGGGCTTCGAGCTGCTGGCCGCGACGGTCAGCCAGTACACCGGGATCGCCCGGTTCGACGCCGGTGCGATCATCGACTTCAGCGGCTTCAAGGACGTCATCGACGCGCTCGGCGGCATCGACATGACGGTCGACGAGCGGGTCGCCTCGATCCACCTGGAGCCGGACGGCGACCCCCGCGACCGCGGCGCCAGCGAGACCGGCTACGTGGGCGAGCAGATGGTCTACGAGGTGGGCCGCCGCCACTTCAAGGGCTGGCAGGCGCTGGACTATGCCCGGCAGCGCTACGTGACCGGCGGCGACTACGCCCGCCAGCGGCACCAGCAGCAGCTGGTCCGCGCCATGATCGAGAAGGCGTTCAGCGACGACGTGCTGACCGACCCGCTGCAGATGGACACCGTGCTGCGGGCGGCCGGGGAGTCGCTGACCTTCAGCGGCCGCGGGCACAGCGTGATCGACTGGGCGTTCGCGATGCAGGACCTGCGCCCCAGCACCGTGCACATGGTCAAGCTGTCCGGTGGCGGCGTCGGGCGCTACGTCGTCGACAAGGGCAAGGACGACGACAAGGGCGGCGGCGACGACGGCGGTGGGGACGACGGTGACGACGGCGGGGACGACGACGAGAAGAAGGACGACAAGAAGAAGAAGTCCAAGCCCAAGATGAAGTACCAGTACCAGGGTGAGCAGTTGGACTACTACGCCAAGCAGTTCCTCGCCTCGGTCGCGGCGGGCTCGGTCGAGAACTTCGTGGCGTTCCATCCCGAAATGCTGAGTAAGTGAGAGTGGCCCTCAGCTCACACTGACCGGTCCTGCTGAGAGCCGCTGATCACCGGCGGTTAGACTCGCTGCACCAATCTTGCACACCTGAGGAGTCATCGTGGCCAAGCTGCTCCAGGTCGAGCTCGTCGCCGTCGAGGAGAAGGTCTGGTCCGGGCAGGCCGAGATGGTCATCGCCCGTACCACCGAGGGCGAGCTGGGCGTGCTGCCCAGTCACGCGCCGCTGCTCGGCCAGCTGGCCAACCCCGGCGGAGTGCGCATCATCCTGCCGGGCGGCGAGGAGAAGGCCTACGACGTCCACGGCGGCTTCCTGTCGGTCACGACCGAGGGCGTGACGGTGCTGGCGGAGACCGCGACCCCGGTCGCTACCGCCGCGCGGCACTGAGCGACCAGCGCTCCCGACGATGAGGTCGCTGCTCGAAGTAGTCGCCATCGGCCTCGTCGTCCTGCTCGCCCTGCTGGCGGGCCTGTTCGTGCGCCGCGAGGTGTTCGCGCGCGGCCACGGCACCGTGGAGCTCTACCTCCGGCTGCGCCAGAGCGCCGGAGGCCGCGGCTGGGCACCCGGCTTCGCGCAGTTCCGCGGCGACGACCTGCGGTGGTACCGGATGTTCAGCCTGTCCCCGCGTCCCCGCCGCACGCTGTCCCGGCGCGACCTGAAGGTCGTGGCTCGGCGCGCGCCGAGCGCGGAGGAGGCGGTGCTGGTGCCCGCCGACTGGGTCGTGCTGCAGTGCGCCGACTCGCGGGCCGAGGTCGAGATCGCGATGCCGCTGCACACCGTCACCGGCTTCCTATCCTGGCTCGAAGCGGCCGCCCCCTACTCCACCTGACCGCCGCTCAGGGCGCGGGCGAGCGGCGATAGCGACGCAACGCCAGCGGGACCGCCAGCAGCAGGAGCACCACGACCCAACCCCAAGCCAGCGCGTACGCCATGGGCGGGCGCGGGCCCGGCTCGTTGCCCCACAGCAGGCGCAGCGCCGTGGCGACGGCGGAGACGGGATTGGCCTCGGCGAGCGGGCGCAGCCACGGCGGCATGGTGGCCGGGGGCGCCAGCACGCTGGACACGAAGGTCACCGGCAGCAGGCAGGCCAGCACCAGCAGTCGCGCGGTGCGGGGAGCGCCCGCGCACAGCCCCACGAGCACGGACAGCCACGTGACGGCGTACCCGAAGGTCAGGAGCAGGGCGAAGCCCGCCACGGCCGCAGCGGGGCCACTGTGCACACGCCAGCCCGCGATCACCCCGACCGCCGCCGCGACCGCCGCCGTCATCGCGACCCGGACCAGATCCGACCCGGTACGCCCGAACAGCGCCGCGGCCGCGGACACGGGCAGGGTCCGGAACCGGTCGACCATGCCCCCGCGTACGTCCTGCGCCACGCCCACCGCGGCCAGCCCGGCGGCCAGCGCGACAGCCTGCACGAGCAGTCCCGGCGTCAGGAACGCCGCATAGTCGGCGACCCCCGGCACCCGGATCACGCCACCGAGGATCACCCCGAACACCAGCATGAACAGCACCGGCTGCAGCACCGCCAGCGTCGTCAGCCGAGGTTCGCGCCGCCCGCGCAGCAGCCCGCGCCGAGCCGTGACCCAGACATCCCGTGCCGCCCCCGCGAACTCGCTCACGCCCACATCCCTCTGCCGGTCCACCTGCTCATGTCCGGGCCTCCTCCTCGGCCAGGGTGGGGGTGACGGACTGGCCGGTGAGCTTGCGGAAGACGTCGTCGAGGCTGGCCCGGTGGATGCCGATGTCGACCGGCTCGATCCCGGCCGCGTCGAGGCGGCGCACCAGCTCGACCAGCGCCGGGGTGCCCGCCACGACCGGGGCCTGGACCAGGTGCTGATCGGCGAAGACGACCGCCTGGCCGCCACACACCCGGTTCAGGATGTCCTCGGCGACCTGGGTCTCGGCCCGGTTGCCCAGCACGACCTGCAGCCGCTCGCCGCCGATGTGCCGGGTCAGCTCCTGCGGCGTGCCGCGGGTGAGCGCGCTGCCCCGGTCGAGCACCACGATCTGGTCGGCCAGCTCGTCGGCCTCGTCCAGGTGCCGGGTCGCCAGCAGCAGGGTGGTGCCGTCGCGCACCCGCTCGCTGATCACGTCCCAGATGCCGAGCCTGCTGCGCTGGTCCAGGCCCGCGGTGGGCTCGTCGAGCAGGACGACCGGCGGCGCGGCGACCAGCGCCCCGGCCAGGTCCAGGCGGCGGCGCATGCCCGCCGGGTAGGCGCTCGCGGGCCGGTGCGCGGCCTCGGTCAGGCGGAAACGCTCCAGCAGTTCCTCGGCCCGTGACCGGGCGCGGCGGCGGCCCATCCGGTGCAGCAGGGCGAGCTGTTCCAGGTTCTCGAACCCGGTGAGGAAGCCGTCGACGGCCGGGCGCTGGCCGGACACGCCGATGTCGCGGCGGGCCCAGCGGGGGCGGGTCAGCACGTCCACGCCGTTGACCAGGCAGCTGCCCGCGTCGGGGCGGAGCAGGGTGGCCATGATGCGCACCGCGGTGGTCTTGCCCGACCGGTCCGGCCCGAGCAGCGCCGCCACGGTGCCCTCCGGCACGCTCAGCGACAGGCCGGCCAGCGCGGTCACCGAGCCGTACCGCTTGACCAGCCCCTCCGCGACGATCGCAGCGGCCATGGACACACGGTAGTCACGGGGTGGACCCGGCGCGCCGGATCCGCCCTTTTACCGGCTCGCGACCAGTTCGGCCTCGTACCCCTGCTCGTCCTCCAGGTAGGCCGCGTAGCTGTCCGGGCCGCCCGCGTGCGGGTGCCGGTCGGCGAACAGCAGCCGCCAGCCGTGCTCGCCCGCCGCCGCGACCAGCCGGTCCACGTCCGCCGGGGAGCCCGCGTGCAGCGCCAGGTGGTTCAGTCCGGGGGCGCGCCGCTCGTGGCGGTCGCCGACCAGGTCGGGCGAGGCCTCGAAGACGACGTACGCCGTGCCGTGCCGCCAGGAGACCCCGGCGTCCCAGCGCTGGTGCTCGACCCAGCCCAGCGTGGTCAGCAGCCAGCCCCAGGAGCGCTCGGCCGCCGCCAGGTCCGGCACCCACACCTCGACGTGGTGCAGGCTCACCGGTTGGCCCCGGGCACCCACTTCACGTCCGCCGCGCCATCGGAATTGGCGACTCTTCCGAGGATGAACAGCAGATCGGAGAGCCGGTTGAGATACTGTGCGGGCAGCGGGCCGGTGCGCTCCGCGTCCACGCTCAGCAGCGCGAACGAGGAACGTTCGGCGCGCCGGGCGGTGGTTCGCGCGACGTGCAGCAGGGCCGCACCAGGCGAACCCCCCGGCAGGATAAAAGAATCCAGCTTGGTCAGTCGTGCGTTGAACTCGTCGCACCAGCCTTCCAGGCGGGTGACGTAGTCCTGCGTGACGCGCAGCGGCGGGTACTTCGGATCGGGGGTGATCGGGTTGCACAGGTCGGCGCCCACGTCGAACAGATCGTTCTGGATGAGGGTCAGCACGTTGCGCACATCATCGGCGAGTTCGCCCAGCGCGAGCGCCACGCCCAGCGCGGCGTTGCACTCGTCCACATCGGCGTACGCGGCGATGCGCGGATCGGTCTTGTCCACGCGCTCGCCGTTGCCGAGCGCAGTGGTACCGGCGTCGCCGGTCCTGGTGTAGATGCGGGTGAGGTGAACAGCCATGACAGCGAGCCTAATGGTGGCCGACGGTGGTGACTCCGTCGGCGCGTTGCTGGCGGACGTCCGGACGGGGGGTCCGGTCTCTACGATGGCCGACGTGGATGTGATCCGGGTCAAGGGCGGCGTACGGCTGGCCGGCGAGGTCGGCGTGGTCGGCGCGAAGAACAGTGCGCTCAAACTGATGGCAGCGGCGTTGCTGGCCGAAGGCGAGAGCGTGATCACGAATGTGCCGCGCATCACCGACATCGCGCTGATGGGGGAGGTGCTGCGGCGGCTGGGTGCGGAGGTCGCCTTCGATGGTGATCAGGTGCGCATCGCCGTGCCCGCCAAACTGCACCCGGAGGCGGACTATGAGCTGGTCCGCCGCCTGCGGGCGTCGATCTGCGTGCTCGGACCGCTGCTGGCGCGCTGCGGCAGGGTGCGGGTCGCGCACCCGGGCGGCGACGCGATCGGCTCGCGCGGGCTGGACATGCACGTGTCCGGCCTGGCCAAGATGGGTGCCGACATCAGCGGCGAGCACGGCTTCGTGGTCGCCGAGGCCCCCTCGGGCCTGCACGGCGCGAAGATCAGTCTCGACTTCCCCAGCGTCGGCGCGACCGAGAACCTGCTGATGGCGGCCGTGCTGGCGCGCGGCACCACGGTGATCGACAACGTGGCCCGCGAGCCGGAGATCGTCGACATCTGCCAGATGCTGATCGGGATGGGCGCGCGCATCGAGGGTGCGGGCACCTCCGAGCTGACCGTGCACGGCGTCAGCCAGCTCCAGCCCGTCGAGCACGCCACCATCGGCGACCGCATCGTCGCCGGGACCTGGGCCTTCGGCGCCGCGATGACCAGGGGCGACGTGACGGTGCGCGGCATCGACCCGCGCTGCCTGGAGATCGCCCTGGACAAGATCCAGCAGGCGGGGGGCGAGGTCGACTACGGCGGCGACTGGTTCCGGGTGCGCATGGCCGACCGGCCCACCGCGGTCGACGTACGCACGCTGCCCTTCCCCGGTTTCGCGACCGACCTGCTGCCGATGGCGATCGGCATGGCCGCGGTCGCCGACGGGGTCTCGCTGATCACGGAGAACATCTTCGACGGGCGGTTCATGTTCGCCGAGGAGCTCAAGCGCCTCGGCGCGGACATCCGCATCGAGGGCCACCACGCCATGGTCCGCGGCCGCGACAACCTGTCCAGCGCCGAGGTCACCGCCAGCGACATCCGGGCCGGAGCGGGCCTGGTCATCGCCGGCCTGTGCGGCGACGGCGTGACGACGGTCCGCGCCGTCCACCACATCGACCGCGGCTACCCCGACTTCACCGGCGACCTCCGCTCCCTGGGCGTCCAAGTCGAACGCGCCGAAACCCCCGCCGACCCCGAATACGGCTTCTAACCCGCCCCGCCCGCCCCTCCGCCCTGCCCGGCCTCGCCTCGCCTCGCCCGGCCTCGCCTCGCCTCGCCTCGCCTCGTCGCCCGGCCCCGCGCCGCCATCTGCCGCAACTCTTAAAGACTCGCGGCCTCGGGGAGGTCCTGGGGCCGCGAGTCTTTAAGAGTTGCGAACGTCGGGGCGGGGCGGGCCGGGCAGGCCAGGCCAGGTCGGGTCGGGCCAGGCCGGGTCGGGTGGCTGTGGGGCGGGCCCAGGTCGGGCGGGGCGGTGGCGGGCTGGCCGCAGGGCGGGATCGGGCGGGCCGCGGGCGGGTCGGTGTCGGGCGGGCCGCAGGGCGGGATCGGACGGGCCGCGGGCGGGGCGGGCGACCGGGGAGACCGGGGAGGTGGGTGATGGTGGGTGGGGTCAGCGGGTTTCGCCGACGACGCGGCGGGCGCGGCTGACCTCGTCGGTGAAGACCAGTACGCGGATGCGCCCGTCGGGTGCGGTGGCCAGGGTGGCGCGGATGCCGACGGTGTTCAGGTGCTCGCGGATGAGCGTCGCGTCGGCGAGCGTACGGACCACGGCGGCGCTTGCGAGCAGGCCGTAGTCGTCCAGGGCGGGGCTCGGCGCGACCGGGGCGGCTGTCTCGGTGTCGCGCTGCAGACCGCGGTGCAGAACCACGGCGAGGACCGCGATCGCGACCATGGCGACCATCGGGCCGGCGAGATAGGCACTAGCAGGCATGATCCCAGTCTGCACCTGGTAGCCGGGGTCGCGAGGCCGTTCGCGGCCTCCTGAGCGGTCGTTTAGGCTCGACGCGTCCGGCCGCGCCTACACCGGCCGCCGGACGACACCGGATCTTGTTCCCCAGTGGGAGGCAGTGCAATGGCAGGGAAGCTCGCGGTCATCGGTGCGGGACTCATGGGAGCCGGCATCGCCCAGGTGGCGGCGCAGGCCGGCTGGCAGGTCACGCTGCGCGATCTCGACGACGCCGCGACCGGGCGGGGCCTGGACGGCATCCGTACCTCGCTGGGCCGGTTCGCCACCAAGGGCACCATCACCGAACAGGACGCCCAGGACGCGCTGGCCCGGATCACCACGACGACCGACCTCGACGCCGCGGGCGAGGCCGACATCGTGATCGAGGCGGTCTTCGAGAAGTTGGAGATCAAGCAGGAGGTGTTCCGGATGCTGGACCGCATCTGCAAGCCGGACGCGGTGCTCGGCACCAACACCTCCGCCATCCCGATCACCCAGATCGCCGCGGCGACGTCGCGGCCCGAGATGGTCGTGGGTACGCACTTCTTCTCGCCGGTGCCGATGATGAAGCTGTGCGAGCTGGTCCGGGGGCACCGGACGAGCGACGAGACGCTCGCCGCCGCGCGGGCGTTCGCCGAGGGCATCGGCAAGACCTGCATCGTGGTCAACCGGGACATCGCGGGCTTCGTCACCACGCGACTGATCGCGGCGCTGGTCGTGGAGGCGGTCAAGCTGGTCGAGTCGGGCGTGTGTACGCCGGAGGACCTGGACACAGCGTGCAAGCTGGGCTTCGGTCACGCGATGGGCCCACTGGCCACCACCGACCTGACCGGCGTCGACATCCTTGCCCACGCGGCCCGCAACATCTACACCGACACGGCCGACCCCAAGTTCTTCCCGCCCGAGCTGCTCCAGCGCATGGTCACCGCCGGCGAACTCGGCCGCAAGTCCGGCAAGGGCTTCTACACGTACTGACCGATCCAGCCCCGCCCCGCGCGGCTCCGTCGCGTCCGGGCTCGTCCGCCATAGACGCTGGCCTATCACGTCGACTATTTGTAGATCAAACTCGATGTAATAGGCCAGCGTCTATGTAAAAAGCGAGGTCGGGTGGGCGCTCAGGTGGTGGACAGGGCGCGGCCGAGGAAGTCGAAGGCCGCCGGGGTGATCGAGTTCCAGTAGGTGCGGGTGTGTGCGCCGTCGGCGTAGGCGGTCGTCGCGCCTGGGATCGTGGGCGCGAGCGCCTGCACCTCGCCGTAGAAGCCGTCCTGCTTGCCGCACCACAGCGCCACGGGCGTGCCCGCCAGCGCCGCCGCGTCGGCGAAGACGCGGTCGCCGGGCGCGACGGCGGGCGAGAACGCGGCCACGGCACGGTACGCGCGGGGGTGTGACTCGGCCAGGCGCAGGACTCCGTAGCCGCCCATCGACCAGCCCCACAGGGCCAGCCGAGTCGTGTCGAAGCCCCGCTCGGCGCACCAGGCGGGCAGCTCCTCGTACGCCATCCGCTGCGGGTCGTCTGCTCCTGAGGGTTCCCAGCGCAGCCGCCCGCCGGTCGCCCCGGCCAGCACGAACGGCGGCACGCCGCGCTGGGCGGCGTCGCTGAGGAAGCGGCCGAAGCCGAAACCGGGGTAGCCGGCGGCGGTCGCCGACGCGCCGTGCAGCACCAGGCAGACGGGCAGGCCGCGGCCGTCGCCGTGACCGGCGGGGACCGCGGTGTAGAAGTCGACGGTCGCGCCGCGGGCGGCCGAGCGCCGCTGCTCCAGCCGCTCGTCGCCGAGCGGAACGTCCGGGACCAGCGCGGCGGCGGTCTCGGCGTCGTCGGGGCGGTTGCCGCGCCAGGCCAGGACGCCGCCGAGCGCCGCCGCGCCGAGGGTCACCCCCGCCGCGACCCGCAGCATCCGGCGGCGCTCCATCAGCCCTCCCGCTTGGTCGTCCAGCGGAATCCGACCAGGCACAGGACCAGTCCGCCGACGCACCAGGCGGCCAGCACGAGGGCGACCCGGCCCAGCTCGTACGACCCGGCGACCTCCTGGGCGGCGAACGACTCGGGCAGGAAGACGCTGCGCAGTCCCTGGCACATCCACTTGAGCGGGAACAGCGCCGCGAACTGCTGCATCCAGTGCGGCAGGTCGTTGTACTCGAAGAACACGCCCGACGTGAACTGCAGGATCAGCGCGATCGGGGTGACCACGGCCGGTCCGGCGCGGCCGGTCTTCGCGACGCCGGAGAAGGCGATGCCGCACAGCGTGCAGGCGATCAGGCCGAGCACGCTGACCCACGCGAAGGTGAACCACTTCTGCCCGGTGTCGGGCAGCTGGAGGTCGTAGAAGGCGACGGCGACGGCCAGCAGCATCACGACGGAGACGAAGGCCAGCGCCGCCACGCACAGGATCTTGCCGGCGAAGAAGACCCACTTCGGCATCGGCGTGCCCCGGTAGCGCTTGAGCACGCCCCGGTCCCGCTCGATGGGGATGGTGATGGCCAGGTTCTGGAACCCGGTGGCCATGATGCCGGAAGCGATCATGCCGGTGACGAAGTACTGCGACAGGGTCACCGCCGGGATCTCACCGGGCGGGGTGATGACCACGCTGCCGAAGATCGACCCGAAGATCAGCATCAGCATCACGGGGAACAGCAGCGTGAAGACCAGGGACTCCCGGGTACGCACGAACTGCTTGAACTCGATCCCGCCCTGCGCCAGGGCCAGGCTCAACCCGCTCGCCTGCCGGACGGCAGGTCGCGCGGTTTCCTTCTCGGTAGTCGTCGCGCTCACGCCGGCTCCTGCCCGTTCTCGCCGATCATCTTCAGGTAGACGTCCTCCAGCGTGGGCCGGGTGACGGTCAGCTCGGGCACCTCACCGCCGAACGAGGCGGCCAGGCGCTGCACCACCTCGGTGGGCCGGTCGGTCTCCTCGGTGCGCTGCCCGCCGCCCTCGCGCCAGCTCACCGTGGCCGTGGCCAGGTGCCGCCCGCCCAGCTCGGCGGGGGTCGACACGGCGATCATGGTGCCGCGGGCGATCACGCCGACCCGGTCCGCGAGCGCCTCGGCCTCGTCCAGGTAGTGCGTGGTCAGCAGGATCGTGGTGCCGGTGTGCGAGAGCTGGCGGATCAGCTCCCAGAACTCGCGGCGCGCGGCCGGGTCGAAGCCCGTCGTCGGCTCGTCGAGGAACAGCACCTCGGGCTGGTTGACGATGCCCAGCGCCACGTCGAGGCGGCGTTTCTGGCCACCGGACAGGGTGTGCGTACGCGAGTTCGCCTTCTCGCTCAGCCCGACCCGCTCGATGACCTCGTCGGGGTCGGCCGGGTTCGGGTAGAAGCGGGCGAAGTGGCGTACCACCTCGTGCACTTTGAGCTCGTCGAACTCGCCCGTGCCCTGCAGCACGATGCCGACCCGGCGACGCCAGTCGCGGTCGGCCCTGGCCGGGTCGACGCCGAGCACGGAGACCGTGCCGGCATCCCGGGCGCGGAAGCCCTCCAGGATCTCCACCGTCGTGGTCTTGCCCGCCCCGTTGGGGCCCAGCAGCGCGAACACCTCGCCGGGTGGCACGGCCAGGTCCACGCCCGCGACGGCGACGTTGTCCGCATAGGACTTGCGCAGCCCGGAAACGCTGATCGCCAGCTCTTCGTGAGTCACACCCGGCACGATACGTCAGCGCCCCATCGAGGTCCGCCCCTGCTCGGCCGGGGGCGAGCGACGCCACGTCCCCCTATGAGATTCTTCACCGGCACAAGTTACTGAACGTTCACTTAGCATCGGCGTATGGAGCCTCGTCTCGCTGATCGTGACCGTCCCTGGGTCATGCGCACCTACGCCGGTCACTCGAACGCGGCGGCCACCAACGCGCTGTTCCGGCGCAACCTGGCCAAGGGCCAGACCGGGCTGTCGGTCGCCTTCGACCTGCCCACGCAGACCGGCTACGACCCCGACCACGAGCTCGCCGCCGGTGAGGTCGGCCGGGTCGGCGTGCCGGTGGCGCACCTGGGCGACGCGCGGACCCTGTTCGACGGCATCGACCTCGCCGCCGCGAACACCAGCATGACCATCAACGCCACCGCGATGTGGCTGCTCGCGCTGTACGTCACCGTCGCGAAGGAGCAGGGCGCCGACCCCGCCGCGCTGGCCGGGACGACGCAGAACGACATCATCAAGGAGTACCTGTCGCGGGGGACGTACATCTTCCCGCCCGGCCCGTCGCTGCGGCTGACCACCGACGTCGTCGCGTGGACCGTCGCGAACGCGCCCGCCTGGAACCCGGTCAACATCTGCTCGTACCACCTCCAGGAGGCGGGCGCGACGCCCGTGCAGGAGGTCGGCTTCGCGCTGGCCACCGCGGTCGCGGTGCTCGACCGGGTGCGCGACGGCGGCCAGGTCGCGCCCGAGCGCATGGGCGACGTGGTGCAGCGCGTGTCGTTCTTCGTCAACTCCGGTGTGCGCTTCGTCGAGGAGATGGCGAAGATGCGCGCGTTCAACCGGCTCTGGGACGAGATCACCCGCGACCGGTACGGCGTCACCGACCCCCGGCAGCGGCGGCTGCGCTACGGCGTACAGGTCAACTCGCTGGGCCTGACCGAGTCGCAGCCGGAGAACAACGTCGCCCGGATCGTGCTGGAGATGCTCGGCGTCACCATGTCCCGCGACGCCCGCGCCCGCGCCGTGCAGCTGCCCGCCTGGAACGAGGCGCTGGGCCTGCCCCGCCCCTGGGACCAGCAGTGGTCCCTGCGCCTCCAGCAGGTCCTGGCGTACGAGTCCGACCTGCTGGAATACCCCGACCTGTTCGCCGGGTCGCACGTCGTCGAAGGGCTGGTCGACGAGATCGCCGACGGGGCCCGCAGGCAGCTCGCCGAAGTGCTCGACCTCGGCGGCGCGGTCGTCGCGGTGGAGAGCGGGCACCTCAAGAGCGCGCTGGTCGCCTCGCTGGCCCGGCGGCGCGGCCGGGTCGAGTCCGACGAGGACGTGGTGGTCGGGGTCAACCGGTTCGTGGAGACCGAGGCCTCGCCGCTGACCGCCGCGGGCGCGCAGGCCATCGAGCAGGTCGACCCGGCCGCGGAGAAGGCCGCGATCGACGCCGTCCAGCGCTGGCGTGCCGAGCGTGACGCGTCGGCCGCCGCCGCGGCGCTGGACCGGCTGCGGGCCGAGGCCGCCGGATCGGGCAACCTGATGCCCGCGACGCTGGACTGCGTACGCGCCGGGGTGACCACGGGCGAGTGGGCCGGTGTGCTGCGCGAGGTGTTCGGGGAGTACCGCGCGCCGACCGGCCTGAGCAGCGGCGTCTCGGGCGGCGCGGACGGAACGCTGGTCCGGGTGCGCGAGCGGGTGCAGGCCACGGCCCGCGAACTCGGCCGCCCGGCGCTGCGGCTGCTCGTCGGCAAGCCCGGTCTCGACGGGCACTCCAACGGCGCGGAGCAGATCGCCGTACGCGCCCGCGACGCCGGGTTCGAGGTCGTCTACCAGGGCATCCGGCTGACGCCCGCGCAGATCGTGGCGGCGGCCGTGCAGGAGGACGTCGACCTGGTCGGCTTGTCCGTGCTGTCCGGCTCACACCTCAACGCGGTCCCCGCGGTGCTGGCCGGGCTGCGCGCGGCCGGGCTGCCCGACCTGCCGGTCGTGGTCGGCGGCATCATCCCCGACGACGACGCCGAGGTCCTCCGCGAGGCGGGCGTCGCCCGCGTCTTCACCCCGAAGGACTTCGCCCTCACCGACATCATGTCCGACCTGGTCACCGTCATCCGCAACCGCCACGACCTCCCCTGACCCACGCCGCCCCGTGGCCGGGGCCGCAGCCGCCCGATGATCGCCGACCACAGGGCGGGGTGGCGGTCAGGCCAGGGTCAGGGCGGTGGTGGCGAGCATGCCGGCCAGGATGGTCAGGGCGATGGCACCGGCGTCCAGGCGGGCGCCGAACCAGCGGTCGGCCAGGTCGTCGGCGGGGAGCAGGCCGGACAGCGGTGCGCCGAGCAGGACCAGCCAGCCTGCGAGCAGCCCGACCGGGCCCTGGGCCTGGAGGAAGGCCGCGAGCAGGGTGACCACCGCGGCGCAGGCCGCGCCCAGGGCGAACAGCAGCGGCAGGATCAGCGGGGGCAGCTTCTCGCCGCCCCGGCGGGCCCGGTCGATGCGGGCGGCGGCGGTCTCCAGCAGCGCGATCGGGTCGGTGTTCGCGGCGGCGGGCTGCTCGGGCAGCGGCAGCGGGGGCGGCACGGGCCCCAGGCGGCGGCCACGGCGGCCGCGTACCTCCTTCAGTTCGTCCCACAGCGCGCCCGCCGCGAGGTCGGTCTGCGCGACGAGGCGCTGCGCGTGCGCCATCCGGGCGCTCGCCGCGACCACGGCGTCGTCGGCCGCGGCGAGGTCGTGCTCGATGGTGGCGATGCCGTCCGCGTGGGACTGCACGGCCGCGGTCAGCGCCGACTCGTGCCGCCGGGACGCGGCGACCAGATCGGCGATCATCGCGCGGTAGCGGACCGTCGGGGGAGAGGTCACGGGGCCACCTCGTACGGGATGATGATCTGCGCCCGCTGGTGTACCGCGCGGTCGAAGTGCAGGGCGCGGTTGAGCCTCGGATACCAGGCCGGGCCGCCGGGCTGCGGATACAGGGCAGACAGCTCCGGCCCGTGTACGTCCAGGGCCACCCACGCCCCGATCGCGTCGAAGCGGGCCCCGGGGCCGCCCAGATCGTCGCGCAGCCGGGCGACGGTCCGCCACCACCCGAGCAGGTGGGTACGCCGTTCCGGGCCCCGCGTCAGCACGGTGCGCAGCAGTTCGTGGCCGCTGGGCAGGCCCGGTCCGGGCTTGGCGGCCAGGCGGGCGGCCACGGCGTCCAGGGCGAACGCGAACACGTAGTGGGGGGACGCCGTGGCGTCGTCGTGCCCCTCGCCGGTGCTCCCGGCCAGTTCGGCCAGCAGACCGGTCACGCCGTCGGCGTCGTACCAGTCGCAGCGGTGGCGGGCGTCGAGCACCGCGTGCAGCGACTTGGCGGCGGTGGTCGCGTCGGAGTCCAGGCACAGCACGCTGAACCGGGCCGAGCCTGCCGTGTGCTGGCTGCCCAGGGCGTGCCCGGCGGCCAGCAGCACCGCGCAGGCCTCGTCGGCGCGGGTGCCGAGCACGGCGAGGTTGCGGCCGGGGGCGCGGTTGAGACGCAGCGTGGCCGGGCGGCCCGTCACGTCGATGGTCTCGCCGAGCAGCGCCACCGCGCCGATCGCGGCGGGCAGCTCCGGCGCGGGCGGGGGCGGCAGCAGCGGGAACAGCGGACGGGAGTCGCCGTCGAACAGCCGCGGCGGCTCTGCCCCCTCGGGCCGTGCCGCCCACAGCTGCTCCTGCAGCCCGAGCCAGGTCGCGCGGTCGCCCGCGTCGGGCAGGCGCACGATGGTGTTGGCCGAGGGCACACCCGAGTCGGCGTTGACCACGGCGTGGCAGCGCGGGATCAGCTCGGCGGCCAGGTTCACGTCGGACAGGATGCGCCGCGCCTTGGGCAGCGCGATGCGCAGCGTGAACTGCGAGACCAGGCCCGAGCGGCCCCACAGCGCCTCGATGCCGGACACGTCCTGGCTGGCCAGTACGAGATGGATGCCCTGGGAGCGGCCCCGGCGGGCCAGGTCCTCCAGCAGGTCGACGGCCTCGCTGGTCACCGCGTCGCGGGCGCCCAGCAGCACCTGGAACTCGTCGATGACGGCCACGATGCGCGGCCAGTCCCCGGCCGGGTCCTCGGCCCGCAGCTCGGCGAGCTTGGTCGCCTCGTGCTGCTTGGCGGCGGCGGCCCGGCGCTTGAGCTCCTCGGCCAGGTGCCGCAGCAGCGCCAGGCCGAACTCCCGGTCGCTGTTGACGTTGACGCCGACCAGCCGCACCTGCGGCAGCCAGCTCGGATCGCGGGTGCCGGGGGCGAAGCGCGCGAAGGACACGCCCTCCTTGAAGTCCAGCAGGTACAGCGACAGCTCGCCGGGGGAGTAGCGGGTGGCCAGCGCGGCCAGCCAGCAGTAGATCAGGTTCGTCTTGCCCGAGCCGGACGGGCCGCCGATCAGCGCGTGCGGCGGGTCGTCGCCGAGCACCAGTTCCACCAGCCGCCCGTCGGTGCCCTCGCCGATGGGCGCGCGCAGCGCCTCGGCCGAGGACTGCTGCCAGATCTCGTCGGGCAGCAGCGCCGCGAACGGCACCGGCGGCGGCCCGGCGGTGGCCTGCTCGGCCAGCGCGCGGCAGACGCCGGTGACCAGGGCCGCGCCGGGCGGGGCGTCCAGGCGCACCGGGATCTCGCCGGTCAGGCTGGTCCGGGCGGTGCCGCCCGCGCGCAGCGCGATCGTCTCGACGTCGGCGTCGGGGGCGAGGCCGAAACCCCGGCTGATCAGGTGTACGCCGGCCGCGACCCCGGTCCGGGCGACCCGGTCGAGCTGGGCGCGCTCCGCCTTGGACAGGTCCGTGCCGTTGGGGTCGGCCAGCAGCACCGCCACCCGCCACGGCTCCGGGCGGCGGCCGGTCTCGGCGGCCAGTTCGGCCACGCTCAGGTAGACCCCGCCGAGCACGTTCTCGTTGATGCGCCGGATCTGCTCGGCGAGGTCGTCGAGCAGCGGGGCGAGCCCGCCCGGCCCGAGGTAGGAGATCAGCCCGGCCGGGGCCAGCGGGGCGAGCCCGGCCAGTGCGCCGCCGAGACGGCCCGGGTCGTACACGCTGATCCGCAGCGAACCCGGCGGCACCGACGCCAGCGCGCGCAGCAGCATCGCCCCGATCAGGGCGTCCACCGCCGCCGTGCCGTCGCCGGACACGCTCAGGTGCGCGGTGTCCAGCAGCGGCACCAGGGCCGGGACGGGTGCGTCCGGGGCGGGCTCCTGCACCAGCCAGCCGATGCGCAGCAGCCCCGGGGTCAGCCCGGCCTGCGGCTCCGGCCGCATACCGGGTCGCCATGACGCCCACGGGCTGCCCGCGGTGCCCGGCGCCGCCGCCTCGGCGAGCGTGAGCAGGCCCCGGCCCAGTTTCACGGTCTCCCGCTCGCGGCGGGCCCGCGCCTCGGCCAGCGCGGTGTCCCGCGTGGACAGCAGTTCGTCGCGCCGGACCGGTGCCGAGCGCCGTACGGCGTCGAGCTGCGCGAGTGCGGCGGTCCGGGCGGCCACGGTGGCGGCCAGCGAGGCGCGGGCGGCGTGCCGGGCCGCGGCCAGTTCCCTGCGTACCGCCGCGACGATGCCTCGGCTGGTCGGCGCAGTCGCGGCGTCCTGCTCAGCCACCGCTGCGGCGGCGTGCCGTGGGCTGGCGGCCCAGCTCGTCTAC
Organism: Catellatospora methionotrophica; assembly: GCF_011297335.1. Taxonomy (GTDB): domain Bacteria; phylum Actinomycetota; class Actinomycetes; order Mycobacteriales; family Micromonosporaceae; genus Catellatospora; species Catellatospora methionotrophica. The sequence goes on from NZ_JAAOTJ010000009.1 coordinate 178,031, forward strand.
GGCGGAGCGGCGGCGGCCGCTGTCGGTGATGCGCAGCGCGGCCCGGTGGGCCTCGGCCCGCTGGGTGGCCCGCTGCTGCGCGGCACCGGCGACGGCACGTTCGGCGTCGATGATCTCGTTCAGTTCGTCGGCGGCCCGGCCGTTGGCCCGCAGCAGCGCGGCGACCAGCAGCGCGGCGGCGGTGGCGGCGTCCACCGGGTGGGTGGGCGCGCGGTCGGGGGTGCGCTGGGGCGCGACGTGGCAGACCCGCGCCACGATCTCCGCGGTCGCGTCGGCGGGCAGCTGCGGCAGCAGCTCCGCGGGCAGCGGCAGGGCTGCCCGGCGCACCCGGGCCAGGTCCTCCAGCCGGGGCGGGTAGCCGACGAGGTCGGTGGCGAGGTGGCGCAGCAGCGGTGGGGCGATCGCGGCCAGGCCCAGCCCGACGGCGGGTCCCGCCGCGGTCAGGTGCCGGTGCAGCCGCCTGCGGTCGCCGTCGTGGGCCGCCTGTACGCAGCGGCGCAGCAGCTCCGCGCTGGACTGTGCGGCGTCGGCCCGGTCCCCGGTGAGCGTGGAGGCGGAGAAGGACTCGCCGGTCAGCGCGGCGATGCGCTCGCCCCACCAGTCGGCCAGCCGGCAGTCGCCGGAGCCGGTGGCCTCGCCGCGCGGGGCCTGCGCGGGCACGGCGGTCTGCCAGCCCTCGTCGTGGCGGGCGTGGGCGTCGGCGGGCATGCCCAGTGCCAGCGCGTACTCGTCGAGCCGGTCCTGGGCGACGCGCAGCGCGGCGGCGGCGTGGTCCAGGCGCTCGACGGCGCGGCTCAGGTCGGGCACGCTGATCGGGGTCGCGCTGTGGTGCAGCACCCAGGCCAGCAGGCCGGTGGCGCTGCGCAGGCGCTCGGCGGCGGCGGAGACCTGCGGCAGGGGCAGCTCCTCGCGGGCGACGCGCAGCTGGTCGGCGAGATCTTGCACAAGGCTCATCGGAGGCTCACAGCGTCGCGACGTACGACTCGGCCTGCTCCACCGCGTGCAGCGTCGCGGTGAGGCACTCCTCGAGTTCGGCGGCGGCCTGGGCGAGCGCCGCCTGCGCCGAGGTCACGGCCTCGTGCCCGGACCCCTCGACGGCGGTGGCGAGGCTGAGCTGGGCCTCGCCGAGCCGGTCGTTGGCGGAGCGGACCGCGTCCTGGCCTTCCTGCACGTGCAGCATGGCGGCATCGATGGCGGCTTTGACCTCGGCGACGCTGGCCACGAGACCTCCACGGGGGATCGGGATGGATTTCCTCCGCGAGAGTATGACGTTTTGGACCCTTTACAGCCGTTTCGCCACGCCTGTAGGCCGTTGTGCATTTTCCGACAGCGCACGCTGCTCGCGCCGCCGCCGACGCCTGCGCGAAACGGTCAACATCCACCAGAAAAACACGAAGACAAAGATGATCACCAGGAACGGCATGACGATCGCCACCACGGCCAGGCCGATGCTCGCACCGTCCTCCACGGTCGACACGACCGGAGCCGCCACGCCGAACGAAGCCGCGTTCATCACCGGCCGGGCGGCCGCCTTGGTGCCGTGCACGGTGAGCGCGATGAGCAGGCCGATGGCGATCGGTATCCACAGCTTCTGCGTCCACAGGGCCGACGGGTCGGTGACCGTGACCGTCTCGGAGCCCGAACCCGCCGCGAAGGCCATGCCGCCGGCCGTCGGCCGGACCACGGTCTGCACCACGTCGTTGACGCTGTCCACCACCGGCACCTTGTCGGCGACGAACTCGATCGCCAGCAGCACCGCCAGGATCATCAGCACCCAGCCGTTGCCGAGCCAGGACCAGGCCGACGGCAGATTGATCAGATTCGTGTACCGGTCGAGCAGGCCGATCACCATCAGCGGGATGTACGCATTGAGCCCCGCCGCGGTGGCCAGTCCCGTACCAGTGAGAAGTTCGAGCACGATCCCAGCATGCCCCGCACGCGCAACCGATGCGAACGCTGCGGCTTATTCGCGTCCCTTAGGCTGTTTCGGTGCGTCTCGTCATCGCCCGGTGCACCGTCGACTATGTCGGACGGCTGTCATCCCATCTCCCCTCCGCCAAACGCCTGCTCATCGTGAAGGCGGACGGTTCGGTCTCGATCCACGCCGACGACCGGGCATACAAGCCGCTCAACTGGATGAGCCCACCCTGCAAGCTGGTCGAGGAGCCCGGCGTGTGGCGCGTGGTCAACAAGGCCGGTGAGGAACTGCGCATCGCCCTCGAAGAGGTCTTCGAGGACACCTCGCACGTCTTCGGCCCCGACCCCGGCCTGCAGAAGGACGGCGTCGAAGCCCACCTCCAGGAGTTGCTGGCAGCCGCCCCGCACACCTTCGGCGAGGGCTACACCCTGGTCCGCCGCGAGTACATGACCGCCATCGGCCCGGTGGACCTGCTCTGCCGCGACGCCGCCAAGGCCCACGTCGCGGTGGAGATCAAGCGCCGTGGCGAGATCGACGGCGTCGAGCAGCTCACCCGCTACCTCGAACTGCTCAACCGGGATCCGCTGCTGGCCCCGGTCGCGGGCATCTTCGCCGCCCAGGAGATCAAGCCGCAGGCGCGCGTGCTCGCCGAGGACCGTGGCATCCGCTGCGTCGTCGTCGACTACGACCGCCTGCGCGGCACCAAGAAGGACGAACTCACCCTCTTCTGAACATGGTCGTCCGACTTGCCAGGCAGGTGGGCGAAAGTGCGGTCATGATTCGCACAGGTGCCCGGCAAGTCGGACGATCATCAGCGTGGACGGCGGGTCAGCGGTCGCGGCCGTGGAGGAGTCTGGTCACGGCCAGAGCTATGCGGACGGCCGCGGGCGTGCGGTCGAAGGTGAGCAGGGCGGGCAGGCTTGGCAGGCGGCGGCGCGCGATGGCCTTGGCGCGGGTGAACTCGCGCAGGCCGTCCGCGCCGTGGATACGGCCGAAGCCCGACGCGCCGACCCCGCCGAACGGCAGCGTGGGCAGCACCGCGAACGAGAACGCCGAGTTCACGGCGGTCATGCCGGTACGCAGCCGCCGCGCGATGGCCATGCCGTGGCGCTTGGAGAACACCGCCGAGCCCAGCCCGTACGCGGAGTCGTTGGCCAGCGTGATCGCCTCCTCGACCGAGGCGACCTTGGTGACCGTGATGGTCGGCCCGAACGTCTCCTCGCGCACGGCGGCGGACGACTCCGGCACGTCGACGAGGATCGTCGGCTTGACGTACGCGCCCTGCACCGAGTCCGGGCCGCCGAGCAGGGCGCGGCCGCCGCTGCTCAGGGCGTCGCCGATGTGCCGGGCGATGATGTCGCGCTGGCCGGGCATGGTGATCGGGCCGACCTGCTCGCCGACCGTCAGCTTCTCGGTACGCGCGACCAGCTTGGCGACGAACGCGTCGTACACCCGCTCGTGCACGTACGCCCGCTCGATGCCGACGCAGGCCTGCCCGGCGTTGAAGTTGGCGCCCCAGGCCGTGGCCTCGGCGGCCGCGTCGAGGTCGGCGTCGTCGGCCACGATCAGCGCGTCCTTGCCGCCGCACTCGATGAGCACCGGGGTCAGCGTCTCGGCGCAGGCGGCCATCACCTTGCGGCCGGTCGCCGCGGAGCCGGTGAAGGCGAGCTTGTCCACGCCCGAGCGGCACAGCGCCGCGCCGGTCTCACCGGTGCCGTGCACGATCTGCAGCACAGGGTGCTCCGGCACTACCTCGTTGAACGCGTCCACGTAGAACTGGCCGACCGCGGGGGTGTACTCGCTGGGCTTGAACACCACGGCGTTGCCCGCCGCCAGCCCGTACGCGATGGAGCCGAACGGGGTGAAGATCGGGAAGTTCCACGGGCCGAGCACGCCGATGACGCCGAACGGCTGGTACTCCAGGTGCGCGGCGTACTCGGACTGCATCAACGAGCCGCCGACTCGGCGCGGGCCGAGCACCTTGCGGGCGTGCTTGGCGGCCCAGGCGGCGTGGTCGACCGAGACGACGATCTCCAGCAGCGCCTCGTCGACCGGCTTGCCGCCCTCGCGGTGCATCAGCTCGGCCAGTTCCTGCATGCGGGTGACCAGCAGGCTGCGCCAGGCCAGCAGCCGCCGGCGGCGCTCGCGCCAGCCCAGCCCGGCCCACCACGCGGCGGCCGCGCGGGCGCGCTCGACGGCGGCGGCCACGTCCGCGGCGGTCGCGACGGGCAGGCGGGCCACCACGTCACCGGTGGCGGGATTCGTCGAGATCAGCTCGCCGGCCTCGACGACACTCGCGCCGGGCGGCAGGGATGAGGTGGTGGTCACGCGCGCAGTCTAGGCCTACCCGTCAGTAATCCGAAAGATCCTCACGCATGGAGGTGCTCCTCGATCAGCCTTGCCGCGACCGCGGCCGGGTCGGGCAGCTCGTCGTTCTCGAACAGGTCGAGGAAGCGCTGCTGTCCGGCGAACCGGGCCGCCCGGATCGTCTCCTGCATGCCGGTGTCCATCACGCCCGGGTTGAGGACCTCCACCCGGATCCGGGCATCGTCGGCGCACTGCTCGGCCAGGTGCCTGAAGAACTCCTCCGCCCCGCGCTTGGTCGCCGAGTACGCCGACCAGCCGTCGATGATGCCGTGCGCCGCGTTCGAGGAGACGAACATGATCACGGCGCGGGCCGTCGCGGGCAGGGCGGCCAGCAGCGAGTTGGTCAGCAGCATCGGGGCCGTCAGGTTCACCGCGACCGCGTTGGCGACCTCGTCGGGATCGAGGTCGCCGATCGGCCCGATCGGCGCGACCACCGCCGCGTTGTGGATCAGCACCACCTCGTCGGCGTCGGCGATCAGCTCGCCCAGCTCCGCGGCGTGCGGCAGGGTCGACGGCTCGGCCAGCTCGCAGTGGCGCAGGATCAGCCGCTTGCCGGCGGCGATGCGCTGCGCGTCGGTGAAGCTGCGGCCCAGTGCCAGCACCGTGGTGCCCTCGTCGGTCTCGAACTGGTTCAGCAGGGCCTCACCCAGCCCGCGGGACACGCCTGTGATCACGACATAACGCACTTTCACAGGCTAGTGCGTCGGCCCGCCGCCACCTACGCGACCGGCGGCCCGGGCCACGGATGCCCGGACCGCCGGATGGATCACTCGTACTCGGTGCCGCCCCGGCGGGTCAGGTAGGCGGGGGAGACCAGCTTGCCGATGGCCCGGCCACCGGTCACCGGGCTGTAGCGCTCGGGGGCCGCGCGCACGACCAGGCCCTCGCGCAGGTTCGCGCCCGTACCGGACACCGTCTCGACCCCGTCGGCCAGCGCGGTCAGCGCCCCCTCGTCGTACGCGCCCCGGTACAGCACCGGCACCAGCGGCACCCCGTGCTCCGCGGCGAGCGGCGCGTACTCGTCCAGCGTCAGCCAGCGCACGCCCTCGCCGTCGTCCACGCACACGTCGAACACCGCGTAGCCGGGACGCACCCCGGCGTTGGCGCCGTACGGCAGGTCCTGCACTCCCCTGCCGTACACCTCGCCGAACACGCCCACCCGTGCCGTGTCGAACGCTCCGGCGACCGCCGTGGCGAACGCGGGCAGCCCGTAGGCACGGATCGCCCGCCAGTACAGGTTGCCGTCGGCCTCCTTGATCGCCAGGCGCTGCTTGCCGAAGCCCTTCGAGGACGCGTACACCTCGCCGGTGGCCGCGACCAGCGTCATCAGCGTCGCCGAGCCGTGGATCTTCTCCGTGGCGATCACCGGCTCGCCGGCCGTGAACAGGTCGGGGAAGCGGCGGATGTTCTCCACCTCCAGCCAGGGCAGCAGGTCGGCCGCAGGCACCATGTCCCCGGCCAGGTGCACCGGCACCGGCGGCGTCCACTTGACGACGCCGAGCAGTTCCGCGAAGTCCGTGCCCGCCGCGGCGGCCCCTGCCAGGTCGACGTCGGCCAGCGCCTTGGGCAGGCAGACGATGCCCTGGGACAGCTCGCCGCGCAGGCGTACCGCGGTGATGCGGTCCTTGCTCGCCCCTGACAGCCGTCCGGTGAGGCCGAGTTCGGCGATCAGCGGCTCCGGCAGCACGGAGCCCTCGGGCAGGTACACGGCGTGGTCCCCGGTCCGGAACGCGCCCTTGGCGACCACCGCGCGCAGCCGTCCGACCTCCGCGAGTTCGAGCGCGTCGGCGTTGGGATGCGGGTGGATCACCAGCCGTTCAACGATGACCTTGAGTGTCGACATGCGAATGATCCTCACCGCCCCGCCTGTCCCCGGCAACCGCATTCCTGCCGGCGCGCACGGCACGGTGCGTGGCCGAAGCCGCCGTTCCCGACGGGTGCGCGCCGCGGATTGTGTGGGCGGACCCCACTGCCGGGGCGGGTGCGGTGTGGCAGCATCCCGCGCACGGCGTGGGAGGGAGCGGCAATGGGCGACCAGGTGGCGTATCGGATGGACAGCGTGCCCGTGCGCGGCGGCGAGCTGCGGGTGGGTGTGTGGGGCGAGGACGGGCCGGTGCTCGTCGCGGTGCACGGGATCACCTCGTCGCATCTGGCCTGGACGCTGATCGGGCCCGAGCTCGGCCGCGACCACCGGGTGGTGGCGGTGGACCTGCGCGGGCGCGGCGGCAGCCGCGACCTGCCCGGCCCGTACGGCATGGCCGAGCACGCCGCCGACATCGCCGCGGTCGTCCGGGCGTACGCCGACGGTCCGGTGGCCCTGATCGGCCACTCGATGGGCGGCTTCGTGGCCGCCGAGACCGCGCGCCGCTTCCCGGACCTGGTCGAACGGCTCATCCTGGTCGACGGCGGAGCCCCGCTGCCGCTGCCGCCGGGCGTCGACGCGGCAGCGGGCCCGGCCGCCCTCGAAGAGGCGATCGCCACGACCGTGGGAGCCGTCTTCGCCAGGCTGTCGATGACCTTCCCGGACCGGGAGAGCTACCTGGCGCTGTGGCGGCAGCACCCGTCCTTCGACCCGTGGCCGGACGGGGCCGACGCGTATCTCGACTACGACCTGGTCGGCGAGCAGCCGCTGTTGCGGGCCGCCTGCCGTATGGAGGCCGCGGTCCGCGACGGCCAGGACCTGTACGCGCTGCCGGGCGCCACGCCCGCGCCGCTGCCGAGGCCTGCGGTGTTCCTGCGGGCCCCGCGCGGCATGTTCGACGACCCGGACGCCCCGCTCTACACCCCGGGCCGGGCGGGCGAGTGGCTGCCGGGCGTGACGGAGCACGACGTGCCGGATGTGAACCACTACACGATCACCCTGGGCCGCGAGGGTGCGTCGGCCGTGGCCGCCGCCGTCCGAACAGGCGACCCCGCCCCCCGTTGACCTGCGACGCAGGCAAGCCGAGGCGGCGGCCCCGCGCGGCGGGCGTTGACAAGGGCACCTTCCACAACGCGGAGCGTTGTGGAAGGTGCCCTTCCTTCGCCTTGTTCGCGAGTGGCTATGTTCACTTTCGGCACACGATGTGGGAACGCGGGGCCCGTGGGAGACTCCCGAGTAGCCTTAGCGATCGTTTGGGAGATGGGATGGGCACTGTGGCTCGCGAGATCAACACGGTGGGCGTGGTCGGCCTCGGCACCATGGGCGCCGGCATCGTCGAGGTATTCGCGCGCAACGGCCTGGACGTCGTGGCCGTCGAGATCAGCGAGGGCGCGCTGGAACGGGGCCGGGCCAACCTCAGCGGCTCGACCGACCGCGCGGTGGCCAAGGGCAAGCTGTCGGCGCAGGACCGCGACGCGCTGCACGCCCGGGTCGACTTCCAGGTCGGGCTGGCCGCGCTGCACAGCGTCGACTTCGTGATCGAGGCCGTGCCCGAGCACCTGGACCTCAAGCAGGCGATCTTCGCCGAGCTGGACAAGGTCTGCCCGCCACACGCCATCCTGGCCACCAACACCAGCTCGCTGTCGGTCACCGAGATCTCGGTGGCCACCCACCGGCCCCACCAGGTCATCGGCGTGCACTTCTTCAACCCCGCGCCGGTCATGAAGCTGGTCGAGATCATCCGTACCGTGGTGACCGCGCCGGAGGTCGTCGCCGACGTGGAGGCGCTGTGCGCCCGCCTCGGCAAGACCGACGTGACCATCAGTGACCGGGCCGGGTTCATCGCCAACGCCCTGCTGTTCGGCTACCTGAACCACGCCGTGACGATGTTCGAGAACCACTACGCCACCCGCGAGGACATCGACGTGGCCATGAAGCAGGGCTGCGGCCTGCCGATGGGCCCGCTCGCGCTGATGGACCTGATCGGCCTGGACACGGCGTACGAGATCCTCGACACGATGTACCGCCGCGGCGGCCGCGACCGGCGGCACGCCCCGGCTCCGCTGCTCAAGCAGATGGTCACCGCGGGCCTGCTCGGCCGCAAGACCGGGCGCGGCTTCTACACGTACACCAAGCAGGGTTCGCCGGTCGTCGTCGCCGACGAGCTGACCCCGGCCACGGGCGCGCACGAGGCCGCCGCGCGGCCGATCGGCACGGTCGGCATCGTCGGCTCGGGCACCATGGCCACCGGCATCATCGAGGTCTTCGCCAAGGCGGGGTACGAGGTGCTGAGCGTGACCCGTGGCGCGGAGAAGTCCGCGAAGGTCTGCGAGAGCGTCAAGGTCTCGCTGAACAAGGCCGTGGTGCGCGGCAAGCTCACCGAGGCCGAGCGCGACGCGGCCATCGGCCGGATCACCTGGTCCACCAATCTGGACCACCTGGCCGACGTGGACATGGTCGTCGAGGCCGTCGTCGAGGAGCTGACCGTCAAGAAGGCACTGTTCGCGAGCCTCGACGAGATCTGCAAGCCGGGCACCGTACTGGCCACGACCACCTCCAGCCTGCCGGTCGTCGAGTGCGCCATGGCCACCCACCGCCCCGCGGACGTGGTCGGCCTGCACTTCTTCAACCCCGCCCAGGTCATGCCGCTGATCGAGGTCGTCGCGACCATCCGTACCAGCGCCGCGACCCTGGCCACGGCCGACGCGGTCGTCTCCAGCCTCGGCAAGACCGCCGTCGACTGCGCCGACCGCGCGGGCTTCATCGTCAACGCGCTGCTGTTCCCGTACCTGAACGACGCGGTGAAGATGCTGGAGGCCAGCTACGCCACCGCCGACGACATCGACGCCGCCATGAAGCTCGGCTGCGGCTACCCCATGGGCCCGTTCGAACTCCTCGACGTCGTCGGCCTCGACGTCTCCCTCGCCATCCAGCGCGAGCTCTACCTCGAACTCCGCGAACCCGGCTTCTCCCCGGCCCCCCTCCTGGAACACCTGGTCACCGCCGGCTACCTCGGCCGCAAAACCGGCCGCGGCTTCCGCGACCACACCCACCGCTGATCCGGCATCTTGCGCGGGTTGTCGGGAGACACGCCCTAATCGGGCATATGCCCAACAGTCCGCGCAAGATCGTTGAGATACGGCGCACGCCGCCGTATCTTGGGGACATGAGTCCGCGTCGTAACAACAAGAAGGATCGCCCGGAGCGCGATCTTGACGAAGCCATGTCGCGACGCGGGGTGGAGTACGTCCATGACGATCCCGACGGGGAGTTCACCGTCCGGCATCTGAGTGGTGAGCGGTCCGACAAGACCTACAAGTGCCCCGGGTGCCACCAGGAGATCCGGCCGGGCGTGCCGCACGTGGTCGCGTGGCCGTCGCAGGGCTGGGGTGACGCGGGCGACCGCAGGCACTGGCACAGCAGCTGCTGGGGGAGTCGTCACCAGCGCAAACCCAACGTCGAACGGTCCCGCAACGCGCCCCGTTACGGCTGACGGCCCCGGTGTGATCACCGTGACGTCCGGGGGTGTGGCGGGCCGCCGCGCGGGCAGACTGTAGGCGTGACCGCGATCCGTGCCAACTCGATCCTGCCCGCCCGGCGCCAGGACATCGAACTGCATACCGCCGACGGGTTGAAGCTGGTCGGGGAGCTGGCGCTGCCCGCCGACCGCGACCCGGTCGCCACCCTGATCTGCCTGCACCCGCTGCCGACACACGGCGGCATGATGGACAGCCACGTCTACCGCAAGGCCGCCTGGCGGCTGCCCGCGCTGGCCGGGATCGCCGTGCTGCGCTTCAACACCCGCGGCACCTCCAGCGTGCGCGGCACCAGCGAGGGCGCCTTCGACCACGCCGTGGGGGAGCGCTTCGACGTCGCCGCCGCCATCGAGTACGCCGAGTTCCACGAGCTGCCGAACCGCTGGCTGGTCGGCTGGTCCTTCGGCACCGACCTGGCCCTCAGGTACGGCTGCGACCCGGCGGTCTCCGGCGCGATCCTGCTGTCCCCGCCGCTGCGCTTCAGCAAGCCCGAAGACCTGGCCGTGTGGGCCGAGTCCGGCCGCCCGGTGACGGCGCTGGTGCCCGAGCACGACGACTACCTGCGCCCCGCCGAGGCTGCCGAGCGTTTCGCCGCCATCCCGCACGCCGAGGTCGTGGGCGTGCCCGGCGCGAAGCACCTGTGGGTCGGCGACGCCGAGACGGTGCTGGACGAGATCGTCCGCCGCGTCGCCCCCGCGGTCGAGGTGCCACTCCCCAAAGACTGGCCAGGCCCCATGGAGTACGGCGACGCCAGCGCGTACGCCGACCGCACCGTAGCCGCCTTCGCCGACAAACCCCGCTGACCCGCACCGCACCGCACCGCCCCGGCGCTCCGCGTGGGCTGCCGCACCCCTCGCTGATAGACGTTGGCCTATCTGGATGAGTACGATCAACGTTTTTTCATCCAGATAGGCCAACGTCTATCGAAATCGGGGCGCGTTTGCGCAAGGCGTGGACGGGTGATGGTCAGCGGTTGGGGGCTCCGGCGTCGCTGCGGCCGTCGAGGCTGATGGTGGGCTCGTTGCCGGCCAGCATGATGGTGGGCTCGTCCCCAGCCTGAGTCGTGGTCGGCTGCTGCTGGACGGCCTGCGGCGGCGTCGGTGAGGCGGGGGTCGACGGGGCGGCCGACTCGGGAGCCTTCGGCGGAGCGGGCGGCTGGACCGCGGGCTGTGCCGGGGCGGGCAGGGTCACGACCTGGGTCGGCTCGTCGCCGGGAACCGGGTCGGCGGGACGGGACGCCTCGGCGCGGCGGCGCTCGGCCTCCTCGGCCTCGCGCTGAGCCTTGGCCAGGCGCTCCAGCTCGACGTGCAACTGCTGCTTCAGCTCGGCCAGGCGGTGTTCGACCTGGGTGACGTCGGCCCGCATCGCCACCAGGCGGGTCTGGCCGTCCTCGTACTGCTGCTTGGCGTTGTCGGCGGCGGCCTGCTCGGCGGCGGCCCGCCCGCGGGCGAGCGCCACCTCCTGCTCGGCCCGGTCGGTGCGCTGCGTCGCCTGGGTCTCCACCTCGGCCAGCTTCTGCGCGGCGGCGGCGGTCGCGGCGGCGAGTCTCTGCTCGCCCTCCGTGGTGGCCGTGGCGACCCGCTGCTCGGCTTCCGCGGCGGCGGCCGCGAGCTGCTGCTCGGCCTGGGCGCGGCTGTCGGCGGCGTGCTTGTCGGCCGCGGCGCGGGCGGCCGCGATCTCCTTGTCGGCCTGGATGCGCCGGGAGGCGGCCTCCTGCGCGGCGGCGGTGCGCATGCCCTGCGCTTCGAGCTGGGCGTGCGCGAGCAGTTCGCGGGCCTCGGCGCGCAGGCGCTGGGTCTCCTCGGTCAGGTCGGTGCGGTGGCGCTCCTCGGCCTTGCGCTCCTCGGCGCGGCGGGAGGCCAGGGCGAGGTCGAAGTCGCGGGACGCGGTCGCGGCACGCTCGCGGGCGTCGGCGAGCAGGCGCTCGGCCTCGCCGCGCTGGTCGGCGATCTCCTGGGCGGCGCTGCTGCGCAGGTCGTCGGCCTGGTCCTCGGCGAGGGAGAGGATCTGCTCCACGCGCGCGCCCAGGTGCCGGAAGGAGACCCGGGACGGCACGGCGCGGCGGGCGGCGTCGGCCAGCTCCAGCTGGAGCTGCTGCACCTGCCCGGCCAGGGCCTGCAACTGCGAGATGGCCTGGTCCCGTTCGGCGGCCAGAGTCGCCAATTCGGACTCGACCTGGACGACGTAGCGGTTCACCTGCTTCTTGTCGAAGCCCTTGAGGGAGGTATCGAAGCTGGGTTCCGAGGAAACGCCCTCACCGAGCGCGAACAGGTCTCCGCCGTGCGACATGCGGTCCATCTTCACATAAAAGGTCACGCCGCGCCCGACAGGTGCCGGGCGCGGCGTGATCAGATGTGGTTCGGCTCGTTATTCGGCCTTTTCGGCCTTCGGCTTCTCCTCGGCCTGCGCCGGGGCGGGGTTGCCGACGCCGGGGACGATGCCGGCCAGGCCGGACAGCATCTGGCCGAGCTGCGCGGTGACCGCGTTCTTCTGGCGGGTGAGGTCGTCGACCTCGCGACGCGCGGCCGTCGTGGTGAGCTCGGCCTCGTTGCGGGCCTCGGTGACCAGGCGGTGCGCCTCGGCCTTGGCCTCGTTGACGTTCTTCTCCGCGGCGACGCGGGCCTTCTCGGTCGTCTCGGTGGCGGTGCGCTCGGACTCGACCCGGCGCGCCTCGGCACGCTGCTCGATCTCCTTGGCCCGGTCCTCGGCGGCACGGGCCCGCTCCTCGGCCTCGCCGACCAGCTTCTGCGTGGCGGCGACGGCGGACGAGTGGCGCTGCGACTCCTCGCGCTCGGACTTCTCCCGGCGCTCGGCCAGCTCGAGCTGCAGGGCCTGCAGGTCCTTGTCGCGCTTGTCGCGGGCGTCGGCCAGCATCTTGGAAGCCTCGGCGCGCTTCTCCTCCGCCTCGCGGGCGGCCTTCGCGCGCAGCTGGGTGATCTCCCGCTCGGCCGTGGCGCGCAGCGTCGCGACCTCGCGCTCGACGGTGGCCTTGAGCTCGGCCACCTCGTGCGAGGTGGCGGTGCGCAGCTGCTTGGTCTCGCGGTCGGCGTCGGCGCGCAGGGTGTCGGCCTCGCGGCGGGCCTGCACCCGCACCTCGGCGGCTTCACGCTCGGCGGCGGTGCGCAGGTTGCCGGCCTCGCGCTCGGCGGTCGCCTTCATGGCGGCGGCCTCGGCACGCGCCTTGTCGGTGATCTCGCGGGCCTCGAGGCGGGCCGCGGACAGGATGCCCTCGGACTCGCGCTTGGACTCGCCGCGGTGGTCGTTGGCCTGCTCCTCGGCGAGGCGCAGGATCTGCTCCACGCGGGTGCCGAGGCCGGACAGGGTGGGACGGCTGTTCTCTTCCAGCTGCTTGCTCGTGTCGGTGAGCTTCTGCTCGACCGAGTTGAGCCGCTGCTCAGCCTGGCGCAGACGACGCTGGGCGTCGTTCATGCGCTGCTCGGCCTCCCCGCGCGCCTGCTCCGACTGGGCAAGCTGTGCGTTCAGGCGGCCGACAAACGCGTTTACCTGCTCGCGATCGAAACCGCGCAGGACGACTGTGAAGTCTTGTTGGGTATTCGCGCCCTCGAAGAACGCGACGGAGGAGGGAGGCTGGGACATTGGCACATACTCGCAGATGACCCCGGGTGTCGCGCAAGGGCGTGCGGGGACTTTCGCCCCTCGGATGTGGGCCGGTTTGCGGATGGAAGATCCATACCGCAAGCCAATAGTCAGTATTGCCGGAAATGACGGATGACGGAAGTGCGCTGTCGCACCTCCGCCATCCGTGTCCTCACTTGCTGTGAGCGAAGTGTCACACCCCGCGGAAGCGGTTGATGGCGGGCAGATGGCGGGCCCGCTTGTCCTGATCGCGTACGCCCAGACCTTCTGCGGGGGCCAGGCACAGCACGCCCACCTTGCCCTGGTGCGCGTTGCGGTGCACCTCGTAGGCGGCCTGCCCGGTCTGCTCCATGGTGAAGGTCTTCGACAGCGTCGGGTGGATCCGGCCCAGGTCGACCAGGCGGTTGGCCTCCCATGCCTCGCGATAGTTGGCGAAGTGGCTGCCCACGATCCGCTTCAGCGACATCCACAGGTAGCGGTTGTCGTACTGGTGCTCGTAGCCGCTGGTCGAGGCGCAGGTGACGATCGTGCCGCCCTTCTTGGCGACGTACACGCTGGCGCCGAAGGTCTCCCGGCCCGGGTGCTCGAACACGATGTCGGGGTCGTCGCCGCCGGTCAGCTCGCGGATGCGGGCCCCGAACCGCTTCCACTCGGCCGGGTCCTGGGTGTGCTCATCGGACCAGAACCGGTAGCCCTCCGCGGCGCGGTCGATGACCAGGTCCGCGCCCATGCGGCGGCAGATCTCGGCCTTCTCCGGAGAGGACACCACGCACACCGGGATCGCGCCGCCGTTGAGCGCCATCTGCGTGGCGTACGAGCCGAGGCCGCCGCTCGCGCCCCAGATCAGCACCACGTCGCCCTGCTTCATGTTCGCGCCGTGGTGCGACACCAGCTGCCGGTAGGCGGTGGAGTTGACCAGCCCCGGGCTTGCCGCCTCCTCCCAGGTCAGGTGGGCGGGCTTGGGCATGAGCTGGTTGGACTTGACGATCGCCAGCTGGGCCAGCCCGCCGAAGTTGGTCTCGAAGCCCCAGATGCGCTGCTGCGGGTCGAGCATGGTGTCGTCGTGCCCGGCCGCGTCCTCCAGTTCGACGTTGAGGCAGTGCGCCACGATCTGGTCCCCGGCCTGCCATTTCGTCACCCCGGGGCCGGTGCGCAGCACCACTCCCGCCGCGTCCGAACCCACCACGTGGTACGGCAGATCATGGCGCTTGGTCAACGCCGACAACCGTCCGTATCGCTTCAGGAACCCGAACGTCGACATCGGCTCGAAAATGGACGTCCACACCGTGTTGTAGTTGACCGCACTGGCCATCACCGCGATCAGCGCCTCGCCGGGCCCCAGCTCCGGTGTGGGCACTTCCTGCAGGTGGAGCGCCTTACGAGGGTCTTTGTCGCGAGTGGCCAGCCCGTCGAACATCGCGGTCTCGTCCTCGCGTACCACCATGCCCTGGTATGCGGCCGGGACCGGCACGGCGGCCAGGCCCCGCAGCACGGCGGCCGGGTCGGCCGCCGTCTCGGCTTCCATGATCACGTCGAGGATGTCTTGCACGGCGCCACCTCCGTGGTGAGGGAACTGCGGCGTCCCGCGCTCGCGCTGCGGGCGGTAGTTCCGGGTCTGCGGGCCATCCTTGGCGGGCCCTCCTGCGGGTCGCCATGTGGTCGGGCACACATGTGCGCTTCAGGTGAGCCGGACGTTACTGGTCGGTAGCTTTCGCGGGAACGGGTGTGTGAAAAACTCCACGCCCGACTTAACGATCATTCAGCCATCGCGGCGATGATCGCCGTTTCGGGTCAGAAACTGCGGTTGAGCCAGAGGTCCCGACCTCAAACGGCGATCATGCGCGTCGGCGTGGGTCGGATCAGTGGCCGTGGCCGGGTTCGACCAGCTCCACCAGCACGCCGCCCGCGTCCTTCGGGTGCACGAAGTTGATCCGCGAACCCGCGGTGCCGCGCTTGGGGGTGTCGTAGAGCAGGCGTACGCCGCGCTCGCGCAGGGCCGCGCAGGTCGCGTCGACGTCGGCGACGGTGTACGCCATCTGCTGGATGCCGGGGCCGTTGCGGTCGAGGAACCTGCCGATGGGGGAGTCCGGGCGCAGGGGCGCGAGCAGCTGCACGGCTCCGCCGTCGGGACTCGGCCCGACCTGCAGCATCGCCTCGCGTACGCCCTGCTCGTCGTTGGTCTCGGTGTGCACGCAGGTCATCCCGAACGTACCTTCGTAGAAGGCGATGGCGGCGTCGAGATCCGGCACCGCGATGCCCACGTGGTCGATGCGCAGTAGCCCCACGAGCTGTGACGGAGTGCTCTGTGATGAGGTCGACAGGGATGCGGGATCGGTCATGCGGTTAGTCTGACCGAACCATCGTTAAGGCGATACGTGAACCAGGCCACTCGGAGGGGTACACCATGACTTCTGTGATCGTGAGCGGAGCGCGCACCCCGATGGGCCGCCTGCTCGGCAACCTGAAGGACCTGTCGGCCACGCAGCTCGGGTCGGTCGCCATCAAGGCCGCCCTGGAGCGCGCCGGGGTCTCCCCCGACCAGGTGCAGTACGTGATCATGGGTCAGGTGCTGCAGGCCGGTGGCGGCCAGATCACCGCCCGCCAGGCCGCCGTCGGCGCCGGGGTGCCGATGAGCGTGCCCGCGCTGACCGTCAACAAGGTCTGCCTGTCCGGCCTCGACGCGATCGCACTGGCCGACCAGCTCATCCGCGCGGGCGAGTTCGACATCGTGGTGGCCGGCGGCATGGAGTCCATGACCAACGCCCCGCACCTGCTGATCGGGCAGCGCACCGGCTACAAGTACGGCGACGTCGTCGTCAAGGACCACATGGCCCACGACGGCCTGTCCGACGCCTGGGACCAGTGCTCGATGGGCGAGTCGACCGAGCGCCACAACGGCCGCTACGAGATCAGCCGCGCCGAGCAGGACGCCTTCGCCGCCGCGTCGCACCAGCGCGCCGCCGCCGCGATCAAGGACGGCCGCTTCGCCGAGGAGATCGCCCCGGTCACCATCCCCGCCCGCAAGGGCGACCCGATCGTGGTCAGCGAGGACGAGGGCGTACGCCCCGACACCACCGCGGACACCCTGGGCAAGCTGCGCCCGGCGTTCGCCAAGGACGGCACCATCACCGCCGGGTCCTCCTCGCCGATCTCCGACGGCGCGGCCGCGGTCGTGGTCATGCGCAAGGAGAAGGCGCAGGAGCTCGGCCTGACCTGGCTCGCCGAGATCGGCGCGCACGGCAACGTGGCGGGCCCCGACAACTCGCTGCACGCCCAGCCCGCCAACGCCATCAAGCAGGCCCTCGCCAAGGACGGCCTGACCACGGCCGACCTGGACCTGGTCGAGATCAACGAGGCGTTCGCCGCGGTCGGCATCCAGTCCACCCGCGAGCTGGGCATCGACCCCGAGATCGTGAACGTCAACGGCGGCGCGATCGCCCTGGGCCACCCCATCGGCATGTCGGGCGCCCGCCTCGCCCTCACCCTCGCCCTCGAACTCAAGCGCCGCGGCGGCGGCATCGGCGCGGCCGCCCTCTGCGGCGGCGGCGGCCAGGGCGACGCCCTGATCCTCAAAGTCACCCCCTAACCACCCCCGCGCCTCCGGCGCGCCGCCCACCCCCGGCGCTCCGCGCCGCACCCCCTGGCGCAACTCTTAAAGAGTCGCGGCATTCCGGGCCACCGGAGGCCGCGACTCTTTAAGAGTTGCCGCACTTGCTGACCTGCCCCGCTGTCTGTGATTGGTTGATGTGATGAGCGAGTCGAGAGTGCCGTCGCCTTTGTCGCAGCGGTCGGTGGGCGAACTCGTGGCGGGGGCGCGGCAGGGGGAGGCCAGGGCGGTGGCCCGGCTGATCACTTATGTGGAGTCGGGGGCTGCGGCGCTGGCGGAGATCGCGGCGATGCTGGCGCCCACGGCGGGGGACGCGCTGGTCGTGGGGTTGACCGGGTCGCCGGGGGTGGGGAAGTCGACCACCACGAACGAGCTGGTGCGGGCGTACCGGGCGGCGGGTAAGCGGGTCGCGGTGCTGGCGATCGACCCGTCGAGTCCGTACACGGGGGGCGCGATCCTCGGGGACCGGATTCGGATGCAGGACCATGCCACCGATCCGGGCGTATATATCCGGTCCATGTCCAGCCGGGGGCACCTCGGCGGGCTGTCGGCGGCGACTCCGGCGGCGGTGCGGGTGCTGGCCGGGGTCGGCTTCGACGTGGTGCTGGTGGAGACCGTGGGCGTCGGGCAGGCCGAGGTGGAGATCGCTTCGCTGGCCGATACGACGCTGGTGCTGCTCGCGCCCGGGATGGGCGATGCCATCCAGGCCGTCAAGGCGGGCATCCTGGAGATCGCCGACATCTTCGTCATCAACAAGGCCGACCGCGACGGCGTGGAGGCCACCCACCGCGACATCCAGGGCATGATCGCCCTCGGCGGGTCCGACCGCGGGCCCGGCGACTGGCGGCCGCGTGTGGTCAGAGCTGTCGCGGCCCGTGCTGAGGGCATCGACGGCATCATCGACGCGATCGAGGAGCACCGGACCTGGCTGGTCGACACCGAGCAGCTGACGGTGCGACGACGCCGCCGTGCCGCCGCCGAGATCGAGGCCCTGGCCCTGGGCCAGCTACGCGCCCGCTTCGCCGAACTGCCCGGCGAGGGCCTGTCAGCGCTCGCCGACAAGGTCGTCGCCGGGTCGCTGGACCCGTACGCGGCCGCCACCCAGCTGCTGGACGACCTGGTCTGACCGTCTGCCGAGGGGCGGCGGCTAACGCTGCGTGAGCGGGCGGATTCGCCCCGAGAGCTGCGAGGACGCGGGTTGGCAACGATAGGCGAAGCGGCTTCACGAGCGGACTGACCAATCGCTAAGGTGTCGGGGCACATTGGGCTCTTACGCGTGGAGGCGACGGTGACCGGTTGGTCCGTCATGATGCGGGGCATCCGGCACCGCTCCGGCCGATCGCTGGTGGTGCTGTCGCTCGCGGCCTTCGCCACCGCCGCGGCGGTGCTCGCCCCGGCGTACGGCCGCGCCGCGCAGCAGTCGGTGCTGACCGACGCGCTCAGCGCCGCACCGGCCAGCGCCGCAGCGGTGACGGTGACCGCCGAGGGCAGCGCTGACACCGCCGAGGCGGCGCACCAGCCGGTCGGTGACACCCAGTCGGTCGTCAACGGCGCGCTCGCCAAGGCCCCGCACCTGGCCGCGGTGCTGGACCGGCCGGTCGGCACGGTCAGCACGGACACGTCGGTGACCGCCGGCGGCTCCCGCTACGCCGCGCGGCTTGCCTGGCACCAGGGCGCGTGCACGCACCTGCGGATCACCGGCGACTGCGCCATCGACGCCGAGCAGGTGATGCTCAGCGACCGGGCCGCGGCCGAGGCGGGCGTCGAGGTCGGCGACAAGGTGTCGGTACGCCCGGCGCAGGGCGAGGCGGCACCGCGGACGTACGAGGTCGTCGGCCTCTACACCCCGCTCGCCCCCGACGACTCCTACTGGGGCAACAACGGCTTCTTCGCGCAGGCGCAGTCCGGCGGCGAGGGCGCGGCACGGCTGGACGCGGTGTTCACCGGTGCCGAGGACGACGTACGGCTGGGCGACGCGGTGCCGGTGACCCTGTCGGTGGCGTACCCACTGCGTCCCGGGCAGGTGCGGCTGGACGACGTCGCCGCGCTACGCGGTGAGCTGGGCACCCTCGGCCTGGCGCTGAACGGCTTCGAGCTGCAGGTCGAGACGGCGCTGCCGTCGATCGTCGAGGACGCGGCCAAGGACCAGGACGCGCTCGCCCGGACCGTGCCCATCATCGCGGTCCCGCTGGTGCTGCTGGCGTTCGTGGTGCTCCTGCTGCTGGTCGCGGCGCTGACCGAGGAGCGCGGCCCGGAGCTGGCGCTGGCCCGGCTGCGCGGCTACGGCAGCGGCGGCACGATCCGCTTCGGACTCGGCGAGACACTGCTGCTGATCGCCCTCGGCGCTCCGCTCGGCCTGGCCGCCGGGCTGGGCGCGGTCGAGCTGGCCGCACGCTCGGTGCTGGCGGAGGGCGTACACGTCGAGATCCGGTGGCCGGTTTTCGCCGCCGCCGCGGGTGGCCTGCTGCTGGCCTGCGCCGCTGCCTGGCTGGCCGCGCGGGCCACGCTGGGCCGCAGCGTGCTGGGCCTGCTGCGGCGCGTGCCGCAGCGCGGCACCTGGCGTGCGGGCGTGCTCGAAGGCGTCGCCGCGGCACTGGCGATCGCCTCGCTGGCCGCGGCGCTGCGCGACCGGTCGGCCCCGCTGGCGCTGCTGGCGCCCGCCGCCCTCGCCATCGTGGCGGGCGTGCTGGCCGGCCGGACGCTGAGCCTGTGGTCGCGGGTGCGGCTCGGCCTGGCCCGCCGCCGTGGGCGGCTACCGGCCATGCTGTCGGCCGCGCAGCTGTCCCGCCGTCCCGGCGCCGCCCGGACCGTCGCGGTGCTCACCGCCGCCGTCGCGCTGCTGACCTTCTCCGCCGCCGCGTGGGACGTGGCGGCCGACGCCCGCGCCGAGCGGGCCGACGACGCGGTCGGCGCGCCGACCGTCTACGCCGTCTCCGCCGCGCACCCGCAGGCACTGGTCAAGGCGCTCGCCTCGGCCGACCCGACGAACCGGTCGATGGCCGTGGTGCGCGTCGACGAGCTCTACAACAACCAGCGGGTCGAGCTGATCGGGGTGCAGTCGGAGCGGCTGCCCGCCGTCGCCATCTGGCGCGGGTACGACGCCGCCGAGCTGTCCGCCCTGGCCGGACGCCTGCGCGCCGACGTGCCCCAGGTCGCCGAGGTCGGCGGGCAGCTGACCGCGCGGGTGTCGGTGAGCGTGCTCGGTGACACCCCCGCCCGGATCGGCGCGCTGGTCTCCTCGCCCGGCGAGCCGCCGAGTGTGGTCTGGCTGGGCCGCCTGAAGGAGGGCGTACGCAGCTACACTGCCGCCGCCCCGGCCTGCGCGACCGTGCCGTGCCGCCTGGTCGGCCTCGCGGTCGCCCGGGTGACCGGCGAGACCGGGCCGGTGCAGGTCCAGCTGAGCGTCGACGAGCTGCGCTCGGGCGGGCAGCCGCTGCCGGTGCGGTTCGGCGCGACGGCGGCGTGGCGGTTCCTGCGGGACCGTACGCCCAACGCGACCGTGCGGATCACGCCCGGCCCGCAGCTCGGCCTCAGCGTGACCTCGGCCGACCAGGGCGACGTGCTCGTCTCCTACCTGGACACCCCGGAGGAGCTGCCCGCGGTGCTGGCTGGTTCCGCGCCGAGCAGCGACGACCCGGAGCACTTCGACCTGCCCGCGTTCGCCGAGGCCCCGCAGTCGTTCGGCGTGCTGGAGAAGGCCGCCGTGCTGCCCCGCGCCGGCGAGCGCGGCCTGCTGTTCGACCTGGACCTGGCGACCCGGGCGGCATCGGTGACGCAGGGCCTGTCCGACGCGAGCGACCTGCGCTACGAGGTGTGGGCCGCGGCAGACGCCCCGTCCGACCTCGCCGCCAAGCTTGCCGGCCAGGGCGTACGCGTGCTGCGCACGGAGACGGTGCCGGACGAGCTGGCCCGCCTCGGCCGCCGCGCACCCGCGCTCGGCCTGCGGCTGTACCTGCTGGCCGGTATCGCGGCGGCGCTGCTCGCGCTGGGCGTGCTCATGCTCAGCACCCGGCTCGGCGCCGGTGACCGCCGCGCCGAACTGGCCGCGCTGCGCATCACCGGCGTACGCCCCAACGTGCTGCGCCGCAGCCTGCGGCGGGAACGGTTCTCATTGATCGGCCTGCCGATGATCGTCGGATTGCTGGTCGGCCTCGGGGCCGCGGCCCTGATGCTGCCCGGTATCCCGCTGGTCACCGTCGGCACGGCCGGAGCCCCGAACCTGACCGGGGACGTGTTCGGCGCGCTGGTGCCGGGCCTGGCCCTGGACGCGCTGCCGCTGGCCATCGGTGGTGCGCTGCTGGTGCTCGTGGTGGCGGTGCTGCGCGGCGGCCGGCTGGTCAAGCAGGCGACCCCTGAACTGATCCGAGGAGGCGGCCGGTGAACGGCACGGTTACCTGTCGCGGCCTGGTCTACATCTACCGGCTCGAGGGCTACGACGTCGTCGCCCTCGGCGGGGTGGACCTGGACATCGCACCCGGCGAGTCGGTGGCCCTGCTGGGCCCGTCCGGCTCCGGCAAGTCCACGCTGCTCTCCCTGCTGGCCGGGCTGATCCGCCCGGCCGCCGGGCGGGCCACGGTCGGCGAGACCGACCTGGCCAAGGCGTCGGAGGCCGACTTGGCCAGGATGCGCGCCACCGAGGTCGGCGTCGTGCTGCAGGGCGCCGAGCGCAACCTGCTGCCGTACCTGACCGCTGAGCAGAACGTGCGCTTCGCCCAGCGCGCCGCCCGCGCCCACGGCGTCGGCGACCTGCCCGCCCCGCGCGACGTGCTGGCCCTGGTCGGCCTGCTCGGCGTACGCGGACGGCTGCGCCAGCGCCCGCACGAGCTGACCCCCGGCGAGCGGCAGCGCCTCGCCCTGGCCGTGGCCCTGGCGCACAAGCCGGGGCTGCTGCTGGCCGACGAGCCGACCAGCCAGCTCGACTCCGTCGCCCGCGACGAGGTCATCGCCGCCCTGGAGTCGGTGCGCCGCAACGGCACCACCGTCGTCGTGGTCACCCACGACCCCGAGGTCGGCGCGGGCATGGGCCGCCAGGTCACCATCCGCGACGGGCGGGTCGGCGGCGAGGGCCGCCTCGGCGAGGAGTTCGCCGTCGTCGGCCGGGACGGCGCGGTCCACCTGCCCCCCGACGTGCTGGCCATGCTGCCGCCCGGCACCCGGCTGCGCGTGCACCCGCGCCCCGACGGCACGGTCGTGCTGGCCCCCGCGCACGCCGCCCAGCCCGGCAGCGAGCTGGTGCCCGCCGACGAGTACGAGCCCGAGGACGACGCGACCGCCTACCGGCGCGGGCAGATCGTCCCCGACTACAGCCGTGAGGTGGCCTGATGACCCGGATGCTGCTCGCCGACCGGATCACCATGGCGTACGGCAAGGACCGGGCGGTGCTGCGCGACATCACCGTGGCCGCCCAGCCGGGCCGCATCCTGGCCGTCACCGGCGCGTCCGGCGCGGGCAAGACCACGCTGCTGTGGGCGCTGGCCGGACTGCTGAGCCCGGTCGAGGGCCAGGTCACCCTCGACGGCGCCCCGCTGCGCGACCGCGACCAGGCCGTCACCCAGGGCATCATCCTGATCCCGCAGCACAACGGCCTCGCCCCGACCCTGACCGCCGCCGAGAACATCCTCGTCGCACTGGTCTCAGCGGGCGTACGGGCCGGAGACGCGCGCCGCCTCACCGCCGAGGCACTGGAGCGCGTAGGCCTCGCCAACCAGGCCGAGCAACTGGTCGAGGAACTGTCCGGCGGCCAGCAGCAGCGCACCGCCATCGCCCGCGGCCTCGCCCTACGCGGCCCCGTCCTGCTCGCCGACGAGGTGACCAGCGAACTGGACGCCGCCAACCGCCAAACCGTCCTGACCCTCCTCCGCGCCGAAGCCGACCGAGGCGCAGCCGTCGTCTTCACCACCCACGACCCCCAAGCCGCCGCCGCCTGCGACGACGAACTCCACCTCATCGACGGCCACGCCACCACCCCCGCGCCCCGCTGACCCCCCTCTTCCGCAACTCTTAAAGACTTGCGGCCTCCGAGTTCTTCGGAGGCCGCAAGTCTTTAAGAGTTGTCGCAGGTTGTGGGCGGGGATGTGTCGTATGTGGAGGGTGGGGTACGGTGCCTTGTTGTGGTAGTTGATGAAGTGCCGATCTCGCCGCACCACGATGACCCTCACGATGTCGTGTACTTCCGTCGTCATGTGGCGGACGACGCGCGGCGGACGGCACCGGGGCAGGTGTTCCTGCGTTCCTGCCCGCCGACGGTGCGCGCGAAGTTCTTCGCCGTGCTGGTCGCGGTGGCCAAGGCTCCGCCGCACCGCTTTGCCGGGGGAGGCCTGTGGGAGGTGATGCACGGCTCGATGTCGGGCTGGTACGAGGTGCGGCTGGACGGGCCGAAGCCCGGTGGAGGTCGGGGGCGGCACCACTATCGGCTCTTCTGCCTGGTCGACTTCACGGCGATCGGCAGGGAGAAGCCGCTGCTGGTGGTGGTGACCGGGCTGATGAAGCCGGTCGCCACGACGTTGTCGGACGGCGACTACGCGGCGGTGCGGCGGCTGGGCGAGGAGTACCACGCCCGCAATCCGAGATCGATCGGCTGACATGTCATGCGGCGGCGAGCCGGGCGCGGGTCTCCGGGGTGGGGCGGCCTGAGCGGAGTGCGTCGGTGACGGCCCGGCGCTCGTGCTCCGGCATGGGCTCTAGCCTGACCCGCAGGCCTAAGGCGGCGGCCACCTCGGCCAGGGTGCCGATCGTGGGGTTCGGGCTGGTGGCTGAGAGCAGGCGACGGACGACCGCGGGTTCCGCTCCGATGGCCCGAGCGAGTTCGGCCTTGTTCAGGTGCGCGGACTCCCGGGCATCCTCCAGCGCGTTGATGAGCGCGTCGACGGTGGAGATCCGCACTGATTCGGTGAGGTACGCCCGCAGGAACTCGGGGTCGTCGAGGTTGCCTGCCAGGTCGTCCCAGAATGCGCTGTCCATGAGTCTCCGTTCCCGGGTGCGTAGCATATATGCTACGCACCCGGGAACGGAGCTGCAACGCGTCAGCGGCTGTAGATCTCGAATTCCCAGAGGGAGTAGCCGTAGGTGGTGGCGCGGGTGATGCCCTGCATGCGGATGTAGCGGGCGTTGACAGGGGTGAAGGTGTTGTTGTCGACGGCGCCGTTGCCGGTGGTGGTGGTGAAGGCGGTGGTCCAGGTGCTGCCGTCGGTGGAGACGTCGATGCGGTACGAGCGGCCGTACGCCGTCTCCCAGCGAAGGATGGTCCGGCCGACGGTGCGTACGCTGCCCAGGTCGACGGTGATCTGCCTGTTGTCGGCGGAACTGCTGCTCCAGCGGGTGGTCGGGTTGCCGTCGACGGCGTTGCCGGCCGGGTAGAACAGCTGGCTGCCGTTCGCCGAGGCGGGGCGGCCCTGGGCGAGGTTGGCGATGTCCTGGCCGCGCTTGGCCGGGAACGACACCACCTGCTGGTACGTCGGGCGGTTCTGCCAGGCGGTCAGCGGCGCGGTGATGCCGCCGAGGGCCGACTGCAGGATCGCGTCGGCGCACCACTGGTCACCGGCGGCGCAGTGGTCGTCGCCGGGGTAGACGGCGGTCGCCGCCTGGCCGTTGGCGCTGCCCAGGGTCGACAGCAGCACCGAGCGGCAGGCGCTGAGCACGCCGTTGCCGCAGTACGTGCGGCCGAGCCCGCCCGCGACCGGGTCGCCGAGCACGGTCCGGACGTCCTTCTCGACGTAGCCCCACCAGCCGTGCTGGAAGGACGAGCCCTTGTGGGCCTGGGCCGAGCTGAGCGAGCCGGGCAGGCTGGAGCCGGGGCCGTTCTGGCCGCCCGACGGGGACTCGTTGATGGACATGGCGTCGACCAGGGCCCCGTAGAGGCCGTCGCCGAGCGCGGACTGGAACTGGCCGCTCACCAGCAGCGGCCACCAGGCGTCGAAGATCCGGATCGCGTCGGCGTGGGCGTACACCTTCGAGCCGGGGGCGGTCTCCACGCGCTTGGCGCCGGACTGCTGCCAGGCCTTGAGCTTGCTGACCGCGCTGGCCAGGGTGGGGTCGGTGACGGCCTGGCTCTCGATCACGCGGAGCAGGTCGTCGAGCACCTTCCAGCCGCGCAGGTCGGTGACCCCGGCGTTCTCGACCAGGGTCGCCAGCGAGGAGCGGGTGAACTTGTGCCCGCTCGCGATGGCGGCCTTGACGGGTGCGTCGAGCAGGTCGGCGCGGTGCACCGAGCCGAAGCTGAAGTCGCCGTCGGCCGCGCCGAAGTCCTTGGCCTGCCGGTTGTTCCAGCTCACGTAGTAGTCCTGGTTCACCGACTGCGGGTGGGTGGCGTTGGCCGCCCAGGTCGCGTTGTTGGTGTCGGCCTGGTAACCCTGCCATTCGTACGCCGCGTCGCCGCGTACCGGCAGGTTGGGGTTGTGCCCGGCGGCGCGCTGCGGGTTGCTGCCGGACATGAAGTAGGCGGTGTCGGTCGCGTTGACGTAGAACCAGTTGAACGAGTAGCCGACGTTGCCCGCGGCGGTCTTGAAGTCGGCCGGGGTGCCCATCGCGGCCGGGTCGTTGAACATCTGGAAGCCGATCGCCGAGTCGGCCTCGTGGCGGTAGGTGGAGCGCAGGCGGGTGAAGGCGTGCGGCACGCCGCCGACGGTGGCGCGCCAGGCCACCAGGCCGAGCTTGGTGCGGTACGTGACCAGCTTGTACGACCCGGCGGCAGTACCGTCGGCGGTCGTCGGCGTCCACGCGTTGGTGTGCGACAGCTCCTCCATCGCGGTGCACGCACCCCGGTAGAGGTACTTGTTGCTGTTCAGGGTGGGGGCGCTGCCGTCGGTGGTGCACAGCGGCAGCGAGTACGTGTCGGTGATGTCGTGGGCCGCCGAGGTGGCGCTCCACGCGTAGTCCTGGCCACGGCCGAGCAGCACGTACAGGTTGAGCCCGGCGAACGCCGCGCCGCGCGCGCTGATGCCGGGGCCCTGCAGCTCCTGGACCATGAGCAGCTGCGGGGAGAAGTAGCCGGTCTGCGGCCCGAACACGGCGACCGGGTGCCCGGTGGCCGAGTGCGCGGCGGAGATGACCGCGGCGTTCGACATGCCCTTGCCCTTGTGGCCGATGGTCAGGCTGCCCAGGGCGGCGGCGATGTCGGACTGCGCGGTGACGGCGCTGTTGGCCGAGCCGGTGGGGTTGGTGACGACGGGTTCGGACACGGCCGAGCCCGCGTCGGGCAGTACGACCCCGGCGGCGTTGTCGTCGGCCGCGCCGTACGGGAAGCTGGTGCCGTCGTGGATGGTCAGCACGGTCTCGGGGTCGTTGCGGCTGCGGAACGCGTTCCACACCGCGTCGCCCTCGACCGCGCCGTAGCGGGCCCGCGCGGCCACGCGGACCAGGGCGGACTCCATCTCGCCGCCGCCACCGCCGCCGAACAGGCCGCCGACGACGCCCGCGATGGCGATCAGGTCGGTCATCGTGAACTGCACCGGGCCGCCCGCGTTGGTGATCGCGTCGAGGTGGCCGGTGAGCACGTACTCGCCGGGGCAGTTGCGGTCGGCCATGCACTTGCCGATGTAGGCGTTGATGCCCGCGATGTAGTTCTGCACGTCGGTGTAGAGCTGCGCGCCGCGCCCGCCGAGGCTCTGTAGCGCGTTGACCTGCGCCTGGAGGTCTGCCTCGGTGTACGGCGCGTTGCGCCACACGCTCTGCTCCAGCGAGCGGTTGCCCGCCGCGCCGCCCGCGAACGGGGTCAGCGTGCCGCGCCCGACGTGGCGCAGCAGGTCCATGGTGAACAGGCGGTCCTCGGCACCGGCGTAACCGGCCCCGAACATGGTCCCGGCGCGGGTGGTGCCGGTGACGTGCGGCGTGCCGGTGGCCTTGTCGCGGACCACGGTCACGTCGGAGCGGGGCGCGTAGCTGCGCTCGACCTGCCCGGCGGGCACACCGAACGAGGCGTCGTTGAAGTACGACGGGATCTGCTCGTCGGTGAGCCCGGCGTAGTTGTAGACGAGGTTGGCGTACCGGTCGAGCTGGTCGGCCGAGTGCGCGGGCCGGGTGCCGAACACCTGGTGGCCGAGGATGTCGACGAGGGTGGCGTTGCCGTTCTGACCGGGCGGCAGGATGTCGGAGCACTCGGCCAGGCAGTAGTCGTTGGGGGCGAGCACGGCCGCGGCGGCGGGCGCCGACGGGGCGACCACGGCGAAGGCGGCGGCCGTGAGCAGGGCGAAGGTGGCCGCGAGGGGGCGTTTCGCCCAGGGGCCGTGGGCGGTGGTGCGTCGGGACATGGGTGGATCCCTTCGGCAGGACGGGACGGGTCCGCTGATCCGCATCGGACAGCAGGCCCACGCGCAGCCTGGCGCGACATGTCCGCCGCCGACGCACTTACGTGAAGCAATTTCGTGTACGGGATGGTAACGAAGTATTGACCGCGATGAAAGGGTCACCACTGATTGCCGGTACGCCGCGATGCGCCATGCCGGGGGCGGGGTGTCAAGAGCGTGAAGCGTGCGCGGGGGCGATGTGACCGGTGGGTAGCGACTGGCTGAGCGATCGTTCAGGCAATCGGGCTACGCTGTGCTCGAGATCCTGTGATCCAGGTGTCAGACCCCGGGAGGAAACGTGGACGCGAACGAGATCGCTGCCGGTCGCGAGCGCTGGCAGCAGCGGTACGACAAGGCGCACAAACGCGTCGCGGACTTCACCACGCTCAGCGGGGTCGAGGTCGAGCCGCTGTACGGTCCCGCCGAGGGCGTCGACTACCCGGGCTTCGAGCGTATCGGCTGGCCCGGCGAGTTCCCGTTCACCCGTGGCCTGTACCCGACCGGCTACCGGGGCCGGACCTGGACCATCCGCCAGTTCGCCGGGTTCGGCAACGCGGTGCAGACCAACGAGCGCTACAAGCTGATCCTGGGCGCGGGCGGCGGCGGCCTGTCGGTCGCCTTCGACATGCCGACGCTGATGGGCCGCGACTCCGACGACGGCCGCTCGCTGGGCGAGGTCGGCCACTGCGGCGTCGCCATCGACTCGGCCGCCGACATGGACGTGCTGTTCGGCGGCATCGACCTGCAGAAGGTCACCACCTCGATGACCATTTCGGGGCCCGCGGTGCCGGTGTTCTGCATGTACCTGGTCGCCGCCGAGCGCCAGGGTGCCGACCTGAGCAAGCTCGACGGCACCCTGCAGACCGACATCTTCAAGGAGTACATCGCGCAGAAGGAGTGGCTGTTCGACCCCGAGCCGCACCTGCGCCTCATCGGCGACCTGATGGAGTACTGCGCGCACAACATCCCGAAGTACAAGCCGCTGTCGGTGTCGGGCTACCACATCCGCGAGGCGGGTGCGACGGCCGCGCAGGAACTGGCGTACACCCTGGCCGACGGCTTCGGATACGTCGAGCTGGGCCTGTCGCGTGGCCTGGACGTCAACCTGTTCGCCCCCGGTCTGAGCTTCTTCTTCGACGCGCACGTGGACTTCTTCGAGGAGATCGCGAAGTTCCGCGCGGCCCGGCGCATCTGGGCCCGCTGGATGCGCGACGTGTACGGCGCGACCAGCGAGAAGGCCCAGTGGCTGCGCTTCCACACGCAGACCGCCGGTGTCTCGCTGACCGCGCAGCAGCCGGTCAACAACGTGGTGCGCACCGCCGTCGAGGCGCTGTCGGCGATCCTCGGCGGCACGAACTCGCTGCACACCAACGCCCTGGACGAGACCCTGGCGCTGCCCACCGACGAGTCGGCCGAGATCGCGCTGCGTACCCAGCAGGTGCTGATGGAGGAGACCGGCGTGATCAACGTGGCTGACCCGCTGGGCGGCTCCTGGTACGTCGAGGCGCTCACCGACAAGATCGAGGCCGAGGCCGAGGCGATCTTCCAGCGCATCAAGGAGCGGGGCACCGACGGCACCATCACCAGCGGCATCCTGCGCGGCATCGAGGACGGCTGGTTCACCTCGGCGATCGCCGACTCGGCGTACACCTTCCAGCGCGCGCTGGAGGAGGGCGACAAGCGCATCGTCGGCGTGAACTGCCACACCGGCACCATCGCCAAGGACCTGGAGATCATGCGCGTCTCCCACGAGGTGGAGCGCGAGCAGGTCAAGCTGCTCCAGGCCCGTCGCGCCGACCGCGACCAGGCCACCGTCGACGCCGCCCTCAAGCGGATGATCGACATCTCCCGCACCGAGGCCAACATGGTTCCCGCCATGCTCGACGCCTGCCGCGCCGAAGCCACTCTCGGCGAGATCTGCGACGCGCTGCGCGGCGAGTGGGGCGTATACCGGGAGCCCGCCCGCTTCTGATCCGCCGACCGACGATGGGATGACCGGCCCGTGCCGTAGCAGGCGCGGGCCCGCTGTCCGGCCTGCCGTCGCGGGCCGGACAGCCGTGCGCCGACGGGCGAGTCGGGAAGGGCGCCTTCCGCAACGCGAAACGTTAAGAAGGTGCCCTTCCTTTGGTTCGCGGCGTGGGTGGGGACCATGGCGGGGGCATTGTCACGGGCGTGGGAGACTGGGTAACCATGAGCGATCTCCGACCCGGACAGTCGATCTTCACGCGCGGTGCCGTGGATCTCGGCGCGCTGGCTGCGCGCACCCAGCAGGCACCGGCCGCGACCCCGGCCGCGCCCGCGAACACCCCGGCCGGTCCCGGCAACGGTGGTAACGGCGGCTTCCCCGGTGCGCCCGCGGGGGGCGGTCACGTGGTGGACGTCACCGAGGCCAACGTGCAGGACGAGGTCCTGCAGAAGTCGATGACCCTGCCCGTCGTGGTGGCGTTCCTGGCCCCGGGTTACCCCGAGGTGGACCAGCTGGCCGACGAGCTGGCGCAGTTCAACGCCGCCGACGGCGGCACCTGGGTGCTCGCGCGGGTGAACGCGCAGGCCGACCCCCGGCTGGCCGCCATGTTCCGGGTGCAGAGCGTGCCCACCGTGTACGCCGTGGTCGGCGGGCAGCCGATCGACGCGTTCGCCGGGCCCGTGCCGGCCGCGCAGCTGCGCCAGTGGCTGGACGCCGTGCTGCGGGCCGGTGGCGTCGACGTGGCGGTGCCCGAGGACCCGCGCCTGGAAGAGGCCGACGAGGCCCTGATCATGGGCAACCTGGACGAGGCCGAGAAGGCGTACCGCAAGATCTTGTCGGACTCGCCTAAGGACGCCGCGGCAGAGGCCGGCCTGGCCCAGGTCGTGCTGGCCAAACGGGTCGCCGGGGTGGACCCGCAGGCCGCGGTGGCCGCCGCCGACGCCGCACCCGACGACCTGCCCGCGCAGCTGAAAGCAGCCGACGTCGAGGTGCTGGCCGGTCAGGCAGAGCAGGCGTATCAGCGGCTGGTCAATCTCGTGCGCCGCGTCTACGGTGACGATCGGGAGACGGTGCGCCAGCACCTCGTGTCGCTGTTCGCCGTCGCCGGCCCGGACGACCCCGCGGTGGCGGCCGCGCGGCGTGCCCTGGCCAGCGCATTGTTCTAGAACCGCTCGTGGCCCGTCCCGGACGGCCCGCCAGTACGGCGGGCCACCGGGAACTCCCCACCAGCGTGCATGAGGCCAGGGGGGAGAGGTATGCGCCGCATCGCGGTTCTCGACGCGCCGTCGAACCTGGGCCTGCGCCCGCCCACCGAGACCTCCGTGCCCGGCTGCGCCAAGGCGCCGGGCGCGTTGCGGGACAAGCACCTGCTGACCCGTCTCGACGCGCGCGACGCCGGTTGCCTGACCCCGCCCCGCTACGACCCCGGCGACTGGCGTCCCGGCGACGGGGTGGCG
This sequence comes from Catellatospora methionotrophica, assembly GCF_011297335.1. GTDB lineage: Bacteria > Actinomycetota > Actinomycetes > Mycobacteriales > Micromonosporaceae > Catellatospora > Catellatospora methionotrophica. Next base: position 208,620 of record NZ_JAAOTJ010000009.1, read on the forward strand.
CACGCGCTGCAGATCCACTCGTACAGCGTGCGGCTGGCCGAGCGGATCGGCGCGATCGTCGACGCCGGGGAGTTCCCGCTGGTGCTGGGCGGTGACTGCTCGATCCTGCTCGGTTCGGCGCTGGCCATGCGGCGGCTCGGCGAGGAGGTCGGCGGACGGATCGGCCTGGTCTTCGTCGACGGGCACTCCGACTTCCGCCACCCCGGCAACGCGCCGTACGTCGGCGCGGCCGCGGGTGAGGACCTTGCCCTGGTCACCGGCCGGGGCCAGACCGAGCTGGCCGGGATCGAGGGACGCCGCCCGTACTTCCGGGACACCGACGTCGTCGTGCTCGGCATCCGCGAGCACGACGAGTACCGCCTCGACCTGCAGGCGGCCGGTTTCGCCACCCGCCCGGCCACTGCCGTGCGCGCCGAGGGCGCCCGCCGCACCGCCCAGTGGGCCCGCGAGCGCCTGGCCGACTGCGCCGGCTACTGGGTGCACATCGACGTCGACGTGCTCGACCCCGCCGTGATGCCCGCCGTCGACGCCCCCGAGCCCGGCGGCATCGCCCTCACCGAACTCGAACTCCTCCTCACCGGCCTCGTCAACACCCCCGACTGCCTCGGCATGGAACTGACCGTCTTCGACCCGGACCACGACCCCGACGGTCGCCACGCCGCCGAACTGGTCACCACCCTGGTCACCGGCCTGGCCCCCCTCCTCCCCCCCAAACGCCCCACCCGCGCCCCCCGCGTCCCCAGCCCGCGCACCGCCTCGGAGAAACGCACCGCCGCCTGACCCCCCCCTCGGGGTCGATCATGAACTTGTCCACGTGTTCGACGGTGTGTCACCGCCCGCAACTTCATGATCGATCTGCGGGGGCGGTGGTGGTGCGGGCTACCCGGGGTGGAGGTGCGCGCGGTGCGGGCGGTCGCGGCGGTTAATGTGGCGCGCATGCCCGCTGTGCTATCCACCACGACGACCGTGGTCGCCCTGCTGCTGGCCGCTGTCGCCCTGCTCGCGGCGGCACGCGACCGCGCCCCGGACCGCGTGCAGCTGATCGGCACCGTCGTGGTCACCATCGCCGCGGTGCTGCTGGTCGGTGCGGCGGTCGCGAGCTGGATCGGTGGTCACTCGCCGCGCGAGACGACGACCTTCCTGGGGTACGCCCTGACGATGGTGCTCCTGCCCGCGGGCGCCTGGGTCGTCGGCCGGATGGAGCCGACCCGGTTCGGCAGCGTGATCATCGGCGTGGCCGCGCTGATCGTGCCCGTGCTGGTGCTGCGGATCGGGCAGGTGTTCGGTGCCTAGACCCGTCAACACCGGCCTCGGCCGGGTGCTCGTCTTCGTCTACGGCCTGTTCGCCGTCGCGGCGACCTGCCGGGCGGGCGTGCAGATCATCACGAAGTTCGGCGAGGCCCCGGTCTCGTACCTGCTCAGTGCGCTCGCCGCGGTGCTCTACATCGTCGCCACCGTCGGCCTGGTGCGCGGCGACGAGGGCGGCCGCCGCCTGGCGCGGCTCTGCTTCACGGTCGAGCTGGTCGGCGTGCTGGCCGTCGGCACGCTCAGCGTGCTCCAGCCCCAGGACTTCCCGGACGCCACCGTCTGGTCCGGCTTCGGCGAGGGCTACGGCTACCTCCCGCTCGTCCTGCCCGTCCTCGGCCTCATCTGGCTCCGCCGCAAGACCCCCGCCGGACCTGCGGAGGCATGATCGCTGTCTCGGGTCAGAACCTCTGGTGTGGCCTGAGGATGTGACCCGAAACAGCGATCATCGCGGAAAACCGGTCAGCGGAGGTTGCGGAGGAAGGCTTCGGAGACGGGGACGGCGGTCTCGCTGGGCTTGATGCCGTTCTCGACGAAGACGGCGAAGGCGAAGTCGCCCTGCCAGCCGATGAACCAGGCGTGCGTGTGCGCGGGGTTGTCGTCGTACTCGGCGGTGCCGGTCTTGCCGAAGACGGCCCCGCCGGGGACGTCCTTGAGGGCGGTGGCGGTGCCCACGGTGACGACCTCACGCATCATGGCGCGCAGCGGCTCGACGGTGGTCGGCTTGAGGGCCGGGCCGTCGGCGGCGGGCTTGGCCGGGACCGGGTCGAGCAGCAGGACGGGCTGCTTCCACTGGCCACGGGCGATCGCGGCGGCGACCCCGGCCATGGCGACCGGGCTGACGATGGTCTGGCCCTGGCCGAAGCTGGCCGCGGCCAGCTCGGTGGCGTTGCCGCCCGCCGAGACGCGTCCGGTGAACGCGGGCACGCCCAGGTCCCAGGTCTGGCCCAGGCCCAGCGCCGTACCGGCGTTGAGCAGGCCGTCGGGGCCCAGCTGCGGGGCCAGCGAGGCGAACGCGGTGTTGCAGGACTTGGCGAAGTCGGTGTGGAACGGGACGTTGCCGAGCTCCAGGAAGTTCGAGTTCTTGAACTGGCGGCCCTCGACGGTGAAGAACTTCGGGCAGGCGACGATCTGGTTGGCGGTCACCTTGCCCGCGTCGAGCAGCCCGTACGCCGAGACGGCCTTGAAGGTCGAGCCCGGCGGGACCTGCGCGGTGAAGGCGAGGTTGTCCGCGCCGCTGTTGGCCACCGCGACGAGCTTGCCGTCGCTGATCCGGATCGCCACCATCGCGCTGCGCTGCTTGACCGTGGCCAGCGCCTTCTCGGCCGCGATCTGGTACTTCTGGTCGATCGCGAGTTGGAGCTTCTCGCCGTCCTTCTTGTCGACCTTGTAGAGCGGGGTGTCCTGCACGGTGCCGTCGGAGGCCTTGCGGCTGGACACGACGCTCAGGCCCGCGGTGCCGCGCAGCCGGTCGTCGTAGCTGCGCTGGATGCCGCCGAGGCCGGCCTGGTCGCCGATCTGGTACACGCCGGGCTTGCTGTCCATGATCTCTTTGGTGACCGGCCCGACGGTGCCGAGCAGCGCCCGCGCGAACGTACGGGTCGGCGAGAGCAGCCAGTCCTCCTCGCGGAACGCCACTCCGGCTTCCATCTGCGCCCGCAGCCGTGCGCTGATCGGCTCGTAGATCTCGCGGCGCAGGGTCACGATCTCGACCAGCGCGTCCGGCTTGGCCTCCTTGACCCGGGCGGGCAGCTTGGCGAGGTCGTCCTTGCCGACGTCGTACGCCCCCGAGGTGAAGATCGTGGTCAGCTCCTTGACCAGCGCGTCGATGTCCTTGACCTTGCGCGGCTCGATGCCGATCACGACGACCGGCCGAGGCCGGACGATCTCGGCTCCGGTGCCGTCGAAGACGCCGGCCCGAGCCGGGGCGAGGCGGCGTACGGCCAGCTCGTCGCCCTTGGTCAGCTTCTCGTGTACGACCGACGGCTCCCAGATGACCTGCCAGTTGTCCTTGGCCTTGGTCATCCGCACCGTGGTGGTGTACTCCCAGACGGTCTTGTCCGGCAGCGGCTGGGCCACCTTGATCTGGGTGGTCGCCAGGCCCTGGTTCACGGCCGGGTCCTGCCTGGTCAGCGTCGGGGGAGTGTCCCGGAGGACACCCTCCAGCGCGCGCAGCTCGGTCTTGACCGTGTCGGCGGCCACACCCTGGCCGGTCGGGCTGACGAAAGTGACCTTGTCATAGGTCCCCGTCTTCCAGCCGGTCAGGAACGCGTCGAGCATGGGCTCGGGGCCGTCGTCCTTCGAACAGGCGGCGATGGCGGGCACCAGCAGCGACATCGCCACCAGGGAGAGGACGAACTTGGGACGGCGGATGTTCGCGCGCAGAGCCATGCGGGCATTCTGCCGCAACGGCACCGGCCGTGTCGCACCCGCGCTGTCCGGGACCGGACTCGGCGACCGCTGATGTCGGCGGCCCCGAACGAGTGCCAGGCGGGGGGTGCTGGCTAGGCTGGGGTTCGACGACGGGGCGGCCCCTGCAACGGCTCGTCCCACCAACGACCCACAGCGCGGTGGGCGAAGGGGAGTGCTTTTCATGGAGTCTGGCGGCGCAATCGACGGCGGCAGCGCTGCTGCCGAGGTCGAGGCCGGTGCGAGCGGCGACACCATCAGGAATGAGGGCCTGCCGCAGGCGCACCCCGACGACCTGGATGACAGCGATCTCGACGAGCCGCTGCCCAACGGCGAGCGCCTGATCGCGGCCGCGGTCGCGCTGGCGGCCGGGGGCAGCCCGGACACTCCGAGCCTGGCCGACGACCGGCTGGCCGAGGCACAGCTGGTGCAGCGGTACTGGCGCTTCGCCCCCGACGAGGAACTCGTCGACCTCACCCCGGCCCGCCTGGTCGAGGCCGCCCGCGCACACCGGGAGCTGGCCGCGTCGCGGATGCCCGGCGAGCTGAAACTGCGCCTGTCGCTGTCCCAGGAACCGCGCCACACCGTCGTGGAGGTCGTCACCGACGACATGCCGTTCCTGGTCGACTCGGTGACCGCGGCGCTGTCCGCGCGCAAGGACGTGCAGTTGCTGGTGCACCCGGTGATGGTGGTGCGCCGCGACGAGCAGGGTCACCTGACCGAGGTCTGCGCCGAGGTCGAGCCCGACGACGCCATCGCCGGCGACCTGGTCGAGAGCTGGATGCGCATCGAGGTCGGCGCGATCCGCGACGAGTCGGAGCTGAGGGGCCTGCGCGCCGACCTGGAGCGGGTGCTCGGCGACGTACGCCGGGCGGTCGAGGACTGGCCGCGGATGCGGGCGCAGGCGCTCGCGCTGGCCGACGAGATCTCCGGGGCCGAGCTGCCCGTGCCGGACCGCGACATCAGCGACTCGGTGGACCTGCTGCGCTGGCTGGCCGACCACCACTTCACCTTCCTCGGCTACCGCGAGTACGAGCTGATCCACGTGCCCGGCGCGGCCGGGTCGGCGACCGACCTGATGCGCGCCGTGCCGGGCACCGGCCTGGGCATCCTGCGCGGCGACGAGTCCACCGCCCGCACGCTGGAGTCGATGACGCCGGAGGCGCAGCAGAAGGCGCTGGAGAAGCGCCTGCTGGTGATCACCAAGGCGAACTCGCGGGCCACCGTGCACCGCTCGGCCTACCTGGACTACATCGGCTTCAAGATGTTCGACACCGACGGCAACGTCGTCGGCGAGCGCCGTTTCCTCGGCCTGTTCTCGTCGGCGGCGTACCGCACCAGCGTGCGGGACCTGCCGGTGATCCGCCGCAAGGTGGACAACGTGCTGGAGCGCTCCGGCCTGTCCGCGCGCAGCCACTCCGGCAAGGACCTGCTGGAGATCCTGGAGACGTACCCGCGCGACGAGCTGTTCCAGATCAGCACCGACGACCTGTACGCGGCCGTGACCGGGGTGCTGCGCATGGCGGGCCGCCGCCAGCTGCGGCTGTTCCTGCGCCGCGACGGCTACGGCCGGTTCATCTCCTGCCTGATCTACCTGCCCCGCGACCGGTTCACCACCGCGCACCGCCTCGCCATGCAGGACATCCTGCTGCGCGAGCTGAACGGCGTCGGCGTCGACTACACGACGCGGGTCAGCGAATCGAACCTGGCGCGTATCCACTTCATCGTGCGCACCGACCCCAACGACCCGCCCGGCGAGGTCGACGCCGACGCGCTGGCCGAGATGCTGGGCGACGCCACCCGCAACTGGGACGACGACTTCCGTCTCGTGCTGGAGCGCAAGGTCGGCGACGAGCAGGCCAAGCTGCTGGCCGCGCGGTACACCGACGCGCTGCCGGAGACGTACAAGGACGGGCACCTGCCCTACGAGGGCGCGCAGGACCTGGCGAAGCTGGAGCTGCTGGACGAGCCCGGCCAGCTGGAGATGCACCTGTTCCGGCGGCGCTTCACGGCCGGTTCGGGCAGCGTCGTCGAGGCCACCACGCCCGGCAACGACGTGCGCTTCAAGGTGTACCGGTACGGCGAGCCGATGCTGCTGTCGGCGGTGCTGCCGGTGCTGCACTCGCTGGGCGTGCGGGTCACCGACGAGCGGCCGTACGAGGTGCGCCGTGACGACGCGACCGTGTTCGTGTACGACTTCGGCCTGCAGCTGCCCTCGGGCGCGCGTGACCTGGCCGAGGTGCGGGCGCACGTGGAGAACGCCTTCGCCGCCGCGTGGCGGGGTGAGGCGGAGGTCGACGGCTTCAACGAGCTGGTGCTGCGCGCCGGGCTGACGTGGCGTCAGGTCGTCGTGCTGCGGGCGTACGCCAAGTACCTGCGCCAGGCCGGGACCGTCTTCGCGCAGGAGTCGATGGAGGCCACCTTCACGGCGTACCCGCAGATCGCGGCGATGCTGGTGGCGCTGTTCGAGACCCGGTTCAACCCGAACCTGCAGCTGAGTGACACCGAGCGCAGCAGCCAGGCCAAGGAGCTGATCTCGGCGATCGGCCGCCAGCTGGAGTCCGTGGCGAGCCTGGACCAGGACCGCATCCTGCGCAACTACCTGACCCTGATGCAGGCGACGCTGCGTACGTCCTTCTTCCAGAAGGCGGCCGACGGCCGTCCGAAGTCCTACATCGCGTTCAAGCTGGACCCGCAGGCGATCCCGGACCTGCCCGCGCCCCGGCCCAAGTTCGAGATCTTCGTGTACTCGCCCCGCTTCGAGGGCGTGCACCTGCGCTTCGGCGCGGTGGCCCGGGGCGGGCTGCGCTGGTCGGACCGGCGCGACGACTTCCGGACCGAGGTGCTGGGCCTGGTCAAGGCGCAGATGGTCAAGAACGCGGTGATCGTGCCGGTCGGGGCCAAGGGCGGCTTCGTGCTCAAGCAGGCTCCGGTCGGCGGCGACCGTGACGCCCTGCAGGCCGAGGGCGTGGCCTGCTACAAGCGGTTCATCTCGGCGCTGCTCGACATCACCGACAACCTCGACGCGGGCAAGATCGTGCCGCCGGCCGACGTGGTCCGCCACGACGGCGACGACCCGTACCTGGTCGTCGCCGCCGACAAGGGGACCGCGACGTTCTCCGACATCGCCAACGAGATCTCCGCCTCGTACGGGTTCTGGCTCGGCGACGCGTTCGCCTCCGGCGGCTCAGCCGGATACGACCACAAGGGCATGGGCATCACCGCCCGGGGCGCGTGGGAGTCGGTCAAGCGGCACTTCCGCGACCTGGACCGCGACATCCAGGCCGAGGACTTCACCGTCGTCGGCGTCGGCGACATGTCCGGTGACGTGTTCGGCAACGGCATGCTGCTGTCGGAGCACATCCGCCTGGTGGGCGCGTTCGACCACCGGCACATCTTCCTCGACCCGGACCCCGACGCGGCCGCGTCGTTCGCCGAGCGGCAGCGGCTGTTCGCCCTGCCGCGCAGCTCCTGGGCCGACTACGACACGCTGCTGATCTCGCAGGGCGGCGGGGTGTTCCCGCGCACCGCCAAGTCGATCCCGGTCACCCCGCAGGTCCGCGCCGCGCTCGGGCTCGCCGACACGGTCACCGCGATGAGCCCGGCCGAGCTGATGAAGGCCATCCTGCTCGCCCCGGTCGACCTGCTGTGGAACGGCGGCATCGGCACGTACGTCAAGGCGACCACCGAGTCGCACGCCGAGGTAGGCGACAAGGCCAACGACGCGATCCGGGTCAACGGCGGGCACCTGCGCGCCCGGGTCGTCGGCGAGGGCGGCAACCTGGGCCTGACCCAGGCCGGGCGCATCGAGTACGCCCGCAAGGGCGCGCAGGGCGCCGGTGGCCGGATCTTCACCGACTTCATCGACAACACGGCCGGGGTGGACTGCTCCGACCACGAGGTCAACATCAAGATCCTGCTGGGCGCGGACCCGGAGCTGGGCCGCGACGCCCGCAACGAGCTGCTGGCCTCGATGACCGACGAGGTCGCCGCGCTGGTGCTGCGGGACAACTACAGCCAGGCCACGGCGCTGGGCAACGCCCGCGCGCAGACCCTGTCGCTGCTGCCCGTGCACCGCCGCCTCATCACCGAGCTGGAGCGCTCCGGCCGCCTGGACCGGGCGCTGGAGGGCCTGCCCACCGACGAGGAGCTGGTGGCCCGCTCGGAGAACGGCGAGGGACTGTCCACGCCCGAGTTCGCGGTGCTGATGGCGTACGTGAAGATCGCGCTGGAGGAGGAGATCGTCCACTCCGACCTGCCCGACGACGCGTGGACCGCGCAGACGATGGCCGACTACTTCCCGACGCCGCTGCACGGCATGACCCAGCAGATGGCCGAGCACCGGCTGCGCCGCGAGATCGTCACCACGGTGCTGGTCAACGAGACCGTCAACCGGGGCGGCATCACGTTCGTGCACCGTACGGTCGAGGAGACGGGCGCGTCCGCCGCGGACGTGCTGCGCGCCTTCGAGATCGTGTGGGAGGTCTTCGACCTGCCCTCGCTGTGGGCGGCGGTGGAGGCTACCGACAACGTCGTGCCGACGGCCGCGCAGACGGCGGTCTACCTCAAGGCGCGGCGGCTGATGGACCGGGCGGTGCGCTGGCTGATCCAGAACCGGCGCTCGCCGCTCGACGTGCCCGGCGAGATCGCCAAGCTCAAGCCCGGCGTGTCCGCGCTGGCCCCGCGCATGAAGGAGATGTTCCTGGGCGCGGAGCGCGAGGGCATCGCCGAGCACGAGGCCGAGCTGACCGGCCTGGGCGCGACGCCCGAGCTGGCCGAGTGGGGCGCGCGCACGCTGTACAGCTTCGCGCTGCTCGACGTCGTCGAGGTCGCCTCGGCGACCGGCCACGACCTCGACGAGGTGGCGGGCGTCTACTTCGTCCTGTCGGAGCGCTTCCGCGTCGACGAGCTGCTGACGAAGATCTCCCAGCTGCCGCGCGACGATCGCTGGCAGACCCTGGCCCGGATGGCCCTGCGCTACGACCTCTACGCCGCCCTGGCGGCGCTGACGGGCGAGGTCCTGGCGGCCACCCCAGCCGGTGCCGCCCAGGAACGCGTGGCGCAGTGGGAGCAGCGCAACGCCGCGACCATCGCCCAGGCCCGCAAGTCGATCGGCGAGCTGGAGGGCATCAAGGCCGACCTGGCCCCGCTGTCCGTGCTGCTCCGCCAGATCCGCACGCTGGTCCGCACCGCCGCCGCCTGACCCGGCCACGGCGATCTCGCCTGAACTGCGGGGGCGACCCTCCTCATCGGGGGTCGTCCCCGCAGTCGTTCCGCGAGGTGGGCGCGCGCGAGCCGCCATCGGGGGGGTCGCCGGTCCATACCGGAGTGATGGCCTACGCGACGAGGCCCAGTACCTCGGCGGCGGCGCGGCCGTTGGCGTGGCTCGCGCCGTACGTGGTGACGAAGGCCTTCACGCCGCTGGGCCGCCAGCCCGCGGGCCAGCCCATCTCGACCACGGCCAGCGGGTGGGCCAGCGCCAGCTGCTCGGCCAGGGACCGGGCGGCGGGGTTGCGGTGGGTGTGCCGCCCCACGAGCACGATGGGCCGCCCGGCGGCGGCGTCGATGAGCGCGCCCGCGCTGGTCTCGTCGGCGGCCACGGCCAGTTGCGGCGTGCCGTCGAGGTGCGGGGACAGGCCCCACGGCACGGCGCCCTCGGCGATGGTGTGCCCGGCCCGCAGCTGTACGACGAAGGGGTGCTCGAACCCGGTCAGGCTGCCCTCGACGCTCACCGCGCGCCGCGCCGCGTCGTAGCCCAGCCGTGGGCTGAGCTCGATCTCCTCGATCCCGTGCGTCCAGGCCGCGAGGGCCTGGTTGCGGGCGACGGCCTGCTCGACCCGCGCGATCGGCAGCGTGCCGTCGGCGATCGCCCCGGCGATGGCGGCCGCCACCTGCTCGGTGATCTCCAGGTCGATGTCCGCGCCGAGGCACAGCAGGTCGGCCCCGGCCGCCAGCGCCCGTACCGCCGCCGGGCCGATGCCGCCCGCGGCCCGCGCAGCGCCCTGCATCTCCAGCGCGTCGGTGACCACGCAACCGGTGAAGCCGTACTCCTTGCGCAGCACGTCGACCAGCAGCTTCTCGCTGAAGGTGGCCGGGTCGTCGCCGGTGATCGCGGGCACCCGGATGTGCGCCGTCATGATCGCCTTGGTGCCCGCCGCGATGACGGCCGCGAACGGGGGCAGCTCACGGTCGCGCAGCAGCTGCGGGCTCACGTCGACGGTCGGCAGTTCGAGGTGGGAGTCGGCGACGGTCGCGCCGTGCCCGGGGAAGTGCTTGGCGCAGGCGGCGACCCCGGCCTGCTGCAGGCCGACGACGGCTGCGGCGGCGTGCGCGGCGACCCGGACCGGGTCCGCGCCGAACGAGCGGGTGCCGATGACCGGGTTGTCGGTGGCGGTGTTGACGTCGACGGTCGGCGCGAGGTTCAGGTTGACGCCGACGTCGGCCAGTTCCCGCCCGATGGAGTGGTAGACGCGGCGGGTCAGGTCGAGGTCGCCGATCGCGCCCAGCGCCGCGTTGCCCGGGTACGGGCTGCCGGTGAGGTGCGCCAGCCGGGTGACGTCGCCGCCCTCCTCGTCGATGGCGATCAGGGTGTCCCGGCGCGCGGCGCGCAGCTGCGCGGTCAGCCCCGCGAGCTGGCCGGGCTCGGCGACGTTGAACCCGAACAGCGTGTAGCCGGCCAGGCCTTCGCCGAGCAGGCCGGTGGCCCATTCGGGTGCGGTGTGGCCCGGGAACGCGGCGAGCATGGTGCGCAGTGCCAGCCGGCGCAGACCTGGATCAGTGGTCACGGTGTCCTCCGCTTCGACCCGACTTCGGTGGTAGGCCCTTCGGCCAGAGTGTCGGGTCTTGCCATCCATAGTGGTTTTGTGCGCGTAGGCCGTAGGCTACGGCCGTACCGGTTAAGGTAACCCAATCTAATAAGAAACTTTACTAAAAGCCAGCGCGCGCCGTAACCGGTGGTGCCGCATGCCGAACTCTAGGATGACGCACCATGGCCGCAGTATCCCAACCAGGCACGCCCCGGCTGCTCCGCGCGCTCAACGACCGGGCCGCGCTCGAACTCCTGCTGGCCCGGGGTCCGCTCACCCGCTCCCAGCTCGGCGAGCTGACCGGACTCTCCAAGGTCACCGCCTCCCAGCTGGTCGAGCGGCTGGAGGAGCGCGGTCTGGTGCGCCGGGTCGGTGAGCAGGCAGGCGGCCGCGGACCCAACGCGCAGCTCTACAACGTCGCCCCGAACAGCGCGTACGTGGTGGGCGTCGAGGTGGGCGACGAGCACGTGGTGGCCGCCTGCGCCGACATCACCGGCGCGGTGGTGGGGCGGGTCGAGGTGTCCACCAAGCCCGACGCCAACGGCGGCGGCGAGGACCCGGTCCGGCTCGTGCACAACGCCGTCGTGCAGGCAGCCGAGCAGGCGGGCGCGCAGCTCGGCGACGTACGCCGCATCGTGCTCGGCACCCCGGGCCTGGTCGACCCGAACACCGGCGACATCGTCTTCGCCTTCAACCTGCCCCGCTGGCAGCGCGGCCTCGCCGCGGCCCTGCGCGACGACCTGCACACCACGATCGTGTTCGAGAACGACGTGAACCTCGCCGCCGTCGCCGAGGCGCACACCGGCGCGGCCCGCGAGGTGGGCGACTTCCTGCTCGTCTGGATCGGCCAGGGCGTCGGCCTGGCCGTCATGCTCGGGGGTCGGCTGCACCGCGGCACCGCCGGAGCTGCCGGTGAGATCGGCTACCTGCCGGTGCCCGGCGCGGACATCCCGCGCGAGGTCAGCCGCCGCGGCAAGGGCGCTTTCCAGCAGGTCGCCGGGGCCGACGCGGTCCGCCAGGTGGCCCGCGAGCACGGCTTCCGGGCGAGCACGGCGGCCGAAGCGGTCAAGGCCGCCATCGCCGCCGGGACCAAGGGCGGCCCCGTGCTCGACGAGGTCGCCCGGCGGCTGGCGCTGGGCGTCGCGGCCTCCTGCATAGTGCTCGACCCGCCGCTGGTCGTGCTGGCCGGTGAGGTCGGCGCGGCGGGCGGCACCCCGCTGGCCGAGCGCGTACAGCACGAGGTCGCCGCGATCAGCCCGGTCGCCCCGCGGGTCGTGATGACCGGCGTGGCCGACGAACCCGTGCTGCAGGGCGCGCTGCTCACCGCCCTCGACGCGGTCCGCGACGAGGTGTTCGGCTCCACCGTCGACTGAACCGGGCCAGGCCGACCCCGCCGAACCGGCCGGGTCGGCCCCGCCGGGGATCAGGTGAGGTCGCGGCGGCGGAAGTTCGCGAACGCGGCGACGGTGAGCACCGCGGTCAGCCCGGCCAGGACCATGCCGCCGCTCAGCCGGGTGATCACCAGGTCGCCCGCGCCGTCGAGGCCGGTCCAGTACTTCAGGTCGCCGGTGACGAACGCGGACAGGTAGCTGGACAGGAAGTACGGGTCGTACGGGAGCATGCCGCCGATCTCGAAGACGATGCGCGCGCCCGCCTCCCAGATGAGGAAGTAGCCGACCGCGATGCCCAGCGCGGCCGCCGTGTGCCGGGCCAGCGTGGCCAGCGCGAAGGCGCACGCGGCCGAGGCAGTCGACAGCGCGATCCCGCGTCCGCAGAGCGCCAGCAGTTCGCCCCAGAACGCCGCGCCGGTGTCGCCGGTCCAGCCCGAGGTGTACGCGATCAGGTAGAACGCGCCGACGTACAGCACCGTGAACACGAGCGAGAACGCCACCACGCAGCCGGTCAGCGCGGCGAGTTTCGCGCCCAGGATCGACGAGCGCTGCGGCCGCCACAGCAGCAGGTTGGTGATGCCGCCGCTGCTCATCTCCGCCCCGATGAACGACGCGGCGATCACGAACGCGAAGAAGCTCAGGTACACCGCCAGGAAGACGGTCAGGCCCGAGATCTCCTGCGTGAACACGAACGCGTCCTCGAGGTAGAGCTCCGGCCGGATGTGGGAGGCGTCGGCGGCGACGTCACAGCCCTGCCGGAACGCGGCCTCCGCTGCCTCCCTGTCCTCGACGAACGCCTCCTGGCAGGTCACCTTGAACTGGGCGAGGCTGTTGCGCCGCTCCTGGGCGGTCCGCTCCGCGGCGGCCCAGGCGTCGCCGGTCGGCCGGGTGGAGTTGGCCAGGGTGGTCGCGGCGGTGATCCCGAAGACGGCGAACAGCCCGATCACCATGATGACGGTGAAGCGGCGCGACAGCAGGCGGCTCACCTCGGCGCGTACCAGATTCATGCCTTCTCCTCGCTTCGCACGTCGAGGTCGATGACGCTGTCCGTGGGCGGTCGGCGGCGGGCCGGTATCGCGATCTGCGGTGGGGCGTCGGGCGCGGGCCGGGTGCCGGTGAGGTCCAGGAAGACGCTCTCCAGGTCGGGGGTGAGCGGCGTCAGCTCGGTCAGCCACAGGCCGGCCTGGCCGAGCGTCTCGCTGATCGCGGCCGGGCCGCTGACGCCGCCGACGAACAGCGCGCCCTCGGCGATGCGCACCGTCGCGCCCGCCGCCCGCAGCAGCCCGGCGGCCCGTTCGGTGTCGGCGACCCGCACCAGGTGCTCACCGGTGTCGTGCCCGGCCAGCACCACCGAGACCGGGCCGTGGGCGACCCGCCGGCCGCGGTCGATGATGGTGACCGCGTCGCAGACCTGCTCGATCTCCGACAGCAGGTGGCTCGACAACAGCACGGTGACACCCTGCGCGGCGAGATCGCTCATCAGGGTGCGCATGGCGTGGATGCCGGAAGGGTCCAGCCCGTTCGCGGGCTCGTCCAGGATCAGCAGCTCCGGCCGCTTGAGCAGGGCCGAGGCGACGGCGAGCCGCTGGCGCATGCCCAGCGAGTACACCTTGACCGGCTCGTCGGCGCGGTCGCGCAGCCCGACGGCGGTCAGCGCCTCGTCGACCCGCCCCCGGGGCAGCCCGCCCGCGGTGGCCAGCAACTGCAGGGTCTTGCGACCGCTGAACGGGGTGAAGAACGCGGGACTCTCCACGATCGCGCCGACCCGGTGCGCCACCGCGCCGAACTCGGTGCTGGGCCGGTCCAGGATGCGCAGCACGCCCTCGTCGGGCCGCAGCAGGCCGAGCAGCGTACGCAGGGTGGTGGTCTTGCCCGAGCCGTTGGGGCCGAGGAACCCGTGGACCTGGCCCTTCTCGACGTACATGTCGAATCCGTCGAGCGCGGTCTTGTCGTCACGCCACAGGCTGCCGAACGTCTTGCACAGCCCGTTGATCTCGATCACGGCGGTCACAGCGCCTCCCCATCGGTCTGTGTGCCACGCCACCGTATGTGATGCGGCGTCGCCCGTGGGGTCGGTCAGCGGCCCGGACTGTGATCTGGCTGGCACGTCGCACCTGTGCGGCGGCGGCCGTGATTGGATATCGGCGTGTCAGGACTGCACCGCGTTGCTCAGACCGTCCCCGAGGTGAACCGGGCGGTCGCCCCGGACGACCCCGATCTCGTCATCGCCGCCGAGGGCGTCGATGTCGTGCGCGAAGGCAAGCACCTGCTACGGGACATCTCGTGGCGGGTCGAGCTGGACGAGCGCTGGGTGGTGCTCGGGCCCAACGGTGCGGGCAAGACCACGCTGCTGCACCTGGCCGCGGGCCGCGCGCACCCGACCAAGGGCGCGGTGTACGTGCTCGGCGAGCGCATCGGCCGCGTCGACATGCACGAGTTGCGCACCCGGATCGGGCTGTCCACGGCCGCGCTCGCCGAGCGGGTGCCGCCGGCCGAGCTGGTCCGCGACGTGGTGGTCACCGCGTCGTGGTCGGTGGTGGGGCGCTTCCGGGAGTCGTACGACCCGATGGACGAGGCCCGCGCCGAGGCGCTGCTGGCCGAATGGGGCATGGCCGGGCTGGCGCAGCGCCAGTACGGCACGCTGTCGGAGGGCGAGCGCAAGCGCACCCAGATCGCCCGCGCCCTGATGACCGACCCGGAGCTGCTGCTGCTCGACGAGCCCGCCGCCGGGCTGGACCTGGGCGGCCGCGAGGACCTGGTGGCCCGGCTGTCCGAGCTGGCCGCCGACCCGGACGCGCCCGCGCTGGTGCTGGTCACCCACCATGTCGAGGAGATCCCGCCGAGCTTCACCCACGCGCTGCTGCTGCGCGAGGGCGGCATCGTGGCGGCCGGGCCGATCCCGCAGACGATCACCTCGGACAACCTGTCGGCGACGTTCGGCCTGCCGCTGGAGGTCGCCTCGACCGGAGGCCGGTTCACCGCCCGCGCCCGCTGACGTCCGCCGAAGCGGCACGGGCCTTGCCTTGACCGGTCACGATCGTAGGTATGCGCACGCTCCTGAACATCCTGTGGTTCATCTTCGGCAGCGGCTTCCTGCTGGCCATCGCGTACGGGCTGGCCGGCATCATCTGCTTCGTCCTGATCGTGACCATCCCGTTCGGCGTGGCCTCGTTCCGGATCGCCCGGTACGCGCTCTGGCCGTTCGGCTACACGATCGTGGAGAAGCCGAGTTCGGGGCTCGCCTCCACGCTCGCCAACGTCGTCTGGCTGATCGTGGCGGGCTGGTGGCTGGCGCTGACGCACATCGTCACCGGCGTCGCCCAGTGCATCACCATCATCGGCATCCCGTTCGGCGTCGCCAACTTCAAGCTGGTCCCCGCCGCCCTGTGGCCGCTGGGCCGAGAGATCGTCGAACGCCCCTGATCGCCCCGGCCCGGTCGGCCGGCCCCGCTTTTGATAGACGCTGGCCTATTACGTCGAGTTTGATCTACAAATAATCGATGTAATAGGCCAGCGTCTATGTAGGGCAATGTCGGTGCAGGGTCAGCGGTGCTGTTCCAGGGCGCGCTGGATGGAGCGGTAGATGCGGCCGAAGCGGGCCTCGTCGTTCACGCGGAGCAGGAGCAGCTCGCGGCCGCGCCACACCGCCCAGATCTCGTGCATGGCGATGCCCTGGTCGTAGCTGTGGTCGAGGCGGTGCAGGGTCCATTCGAGGGCGGGGCCGGCCAGGCCGACCAGCAGCACCACGATGGCCAGCGGCACCAGCACCCGGCCCGCCGCCCCGGAGTCGCCGACGGTGGTGGCGACCAGGTAGATGAGCCCGAGCAGGGTCAGCGCCGCGCCGACCACGAGGCCCGCGTTGAGGGCGCCCCGGCCGGCCATCCGGCGCATGGACCGCGGATCCGCGGTGATCTCGCGGTGCCAGACGTACTCCAGGTCCCCGAGCTGGAAGACGCGGTCGTGGATGTGGATCGCGGTGGAGGTGACTTCCACCGCGGGATCGCGGTAATAGACGATCATCGCAGCCTCCGGCCCTCACCGTAGGCGATGTACGCAAACCGCCTAAGATCGTCCTAACGGCACTCGACGAGGAGGCAGCGGTGGGCGAATTCGTGAACGTGGAAGTCGACGCGGGGATCGGCACCATCCGGTTGGAACGCCCGCCGATGAACGCGCTCAGCGTGCAGGTCCAGGAGGAGCTGCGGGCCGCGGCGCTGGCCGTGACCGCGGACAGCCGGATCGCCGCCGTCGTCGTCTACGGCGGGCCGAAGGTCTTCGCGGCGGGCGCCGACATCAAAGAGATGGCAGACATGTCGTACGTGGACATGTCCGCTCGTGCCGGTGCGCTGAGCAGCGCCTTCGACGCCATCGCGCGCATCCCGAAACCGGTCGTCGCGGCGATCACCGGTTACGCCCTGGGCGGCGGCTGCGAGCTGGCGCTGGCCTGTGACTGGCGGGTCGTCGCCGAGGACGCCAAACTCGGCCAGCCCGAGATCAAGCTGGGCATCATCCCCGGCGCGGGCGGCACCCAGCGGCTGGCGCGGCTGATCGGCCCGGCCAAGGCCAAGGACATCATCTTCACCGGCCGTATGGTCGACGCCGAGGAGGCTCTGGAGATCGGGCTCGCCGACCGGGTGTGCGCCGCCGAGATGGTGTACGACCAGGCCAAGGCTCTGGTCGCCGGTTTCGTGAACGGCCCCGCGCAGGCGCTGAAGGCGGCGAAGCTGGCCATCGACGGCGGCCTGGACCACGACCTCGCGACGGGTCTGGCCTGGGAGTCCCAGCTGTTCGCGGCGCTGTTCGCCACCGAGGACCGGCGCGAGGGCATGACCGCGTTCGTGGAGCGCCGCCAGGCCAAGTTCATCGGCCGCTGAGTCCGGCCACCGGGCGGCGCGCCGGGCCTCGGCCCTGAACACCGCCCGGTCACAGCCGCCGCGTCGCCGCCGACCGCGACGCGGTGCGGCATTGCGTTCGCGATTTCGTGAGTCCTCTTCATATTTTCTCGCGTGCTGGATAGGCTCCCGGCACACGAAGGGACACGGTCATGGCTTCTGACAGCGCTGTTTCCGGCCACGGTGGACAGCTCGCGCTGGCCGCGTTGCAGGCCGCGGGCGTACGCGAGATGTTCACCCTCTCCGGCGGGCACGTCTTCCCGCTATACGACGCGGCCCATCAGGAAGGCTTCCCGCTCTACGACGTACGGCACGAGCAGACCGCCGTGTTCGCCGCCGAGGCGGTGGCCAAACTGCAGCGCCGTCCCGGCGTCGCGGTGCTCACCGCCGGTCCCGGCGTCACCAACGGTGTCTCCGGTCTGACCAGCGCCTTCTTCAACGCCGCGCCCGTGCTCGTGCTCGGCGGGCGGGCCCCGCAGTTCCGCTGGGGCTCCGGCTCGCTGCAGGAGATCGACCACCTGCCGATCGTCGCGCCGGTCACCAAACACGCCGCCACCGTCGGCGCCACCGACGACATCGCCGCGGCGGTCACCACCGCGCTGGAACACGCGCTCGCCCCGCACCGCGGGCCGTCGTTCCTGGACCTGCCTCTCGAAGTCGTCTTCAGCACCGGCGACGGCAAGGCGGTCGCGCCGCAGATCCAGGTGCTGGAACCGGACCCCGAGCTGGTGGAGAAGGCCGCCCGGCTCATCGCGGGTGCGCAGCGCCCGGTGATCATCGCCGGTTCCGACGTGTACGGCGGGAACGCGACCGAGGCCCTGCGCGCTGCCGCCGAGGCGCTGACCGTGCCCGTCTTCGCCAACGGCATGGGCCGCGGCACGCTGCCGCCGAGCCACCCGCTCGCCTTCGCCAAGTCCCGCCGCAAGGCCCTGGACGGGGCGGACGTGGTCGTCGTCGTGGGCACCCCGCTCGACTTCCGGCTGGGCTTCGGCGACTTCGGCGCGGCACAGGTCGTACACATCGTCGACGCGCCGAGCCAGCGCGCCGAGCACGTCGCGGTCGCCGTCTCGCCCGCGGGCGACCTGCGCGCGATCCTGACCGGCATCGCCGCACACGCCGGGGACCGGGTGGACCACGGCGACTGGGTGGCCACGCTGCGGGCCGCCGAGCAGGCACAGGCAGCCAAGCACGAGCTGGAGATGCAGGCAGACACCGAGCTGATCAAACCGGCCCGGGTGTACGGCGAGCTGCGCAAGGTGCTGGCTGCCGACGCGGTCACCATCGGCGACGGCGGCGACTTCGTCTCGTACGCCGGGCGCTACCTGGAGCCGTCCGTGCCCGGCAGCTGGCTCGACCCCGGCCCGTACGGCTGCCTCGGCACCGGCATGGGTTACGCCATGGGCGCCCGCGTCACCTACCCCGACCGCCAGATCTGCGTCCTGATGGGCGACGGCGCGGCCGGCTTCTCCCTGATGGACGTCGAGTCCCTGGTCCGCCAGCAGCTTCCCGTCGTGATGGTCGTCGGCAACAACGGCATCTGGGGCCTGGAGAAGCACCCCATGCGCGCCATGTACGGCTACGATGTCGCCGCCGACCTCCAGCCCGGCCTGCGCTACGACGACGTCGTCAAGGCCCTCGGCGGCGGCGGCGAAACCGTAGCCAAGGCCACCGACCTCCCCGCCGCCCTCGACCGCGCCTTCTCCTCAGGCGTCCCCTACCTCGTCAACGTCATCACCGACCCCGACGACGCCTACCCCCGCTCCGCCAACCTCGCCTAACCCCACTGCTCCACCCCCCGGCACCCTCGGCAAGCCCCGCGCGCCCGGCAAGCCCCGCGCGCCCGGCTGGGGCCGGGGGCTCCGCAGGGCCGCGCGCTCCGCGCGCTTCGGACGAAGGAAGGGCACCTTCCAAACGCTTCGCGTAGAGGAAGGTGCCCTTCCTTAACGCGCCGCCCACCCCGCGCCCCGTGTCCACTGGGGAAGATCGCTGTTTGCGGTCAAAACCTGTGGTTAGACCGCACCTTTTGACCGCAAACAGCGATCTTGCCCGGTCGGTGAACCCGCCAGCCCACCGGGCAGCTCCCCCGGATCCCTGCCAACCGAACCGGCGTGCGAACCGGCCTGTGGACCAGCCGATGCGGACCAGGGCTGCGGACCGGTACGGCAGGCCCAGCGGCGGCGGACGTGGTCGCCCGCCGCCGAGGGCCGGTCAGGCGGTCGCGGGTTCCGGGAGCGGGTCGGGGACCGGTGTGGCCTCGCGGGCGCGTACGGCGACGAGGACCGCGCCGAGGGCCCACGGGATCCAGACGACCTCGGTCAGCACCCGCAGCAGCGCGGGGGAGACCGGCAGCCACGGGATCATGATCAGCCCGTGGTCGATCGCGCCGAGCAGTGCGAACACGGCCACGATCAGCGTGGTCATCCCCAGCTTGCGGGCGGCCGTGCCGCGCAGGGCCAGGCCGAGCAGGGCGAAGCCGGCGCCGTACAGGGCGAGCCCGATCGGGTGCAGGACGCTGCCCATCTCGATGGTGCCGAACACGCCGACGGTCAGGCCGCCGATCGCGAGCAGCAGGCCGAGCAGGGCGCGCTTCGAGGCGCGCAGGCGGCGGTAGTACAGGCCGATCGCCAGCAGCCCCAGCAGGACGGCACCGCCGAACGCCCACTTCACCTCGATGCGCTCCAGGCCCGCGGCGGCGTACTCGCCGTACCAGTCGCAGTCCGACGGCAGGTGCTGGCGGCCGCCGTCGTAGCCGGCGCAGGCGTACATCTTCAGCGTTGCGGCGGGCTCGCCGAAGTAGCGGTGCGCACCGATCGCGGGCAGGTCGTCGTCGCCGCAGCCGGGCACGGTACGGAGGTTCGTGTCGGACATGTCCGTCCAGCAGCTGCCGACGCCCTGCCCGTCCCACCAGAAGTTCAGCCCGTTCGGCTTCGTCTCGCCCTTCTCGCTGACCCCCATCACGTTGTCGAGGTAGCGGTTGTGGTGCGAGGTGTCGAACTGCTGCGCGAACCCGGTGTCGTTGCGCACGAACCCCGGCACGAAGCTGGTCACGAAACCCGAGTACTGGTTGCCGTAGATGTGGTTGCCGCGCCAGATGTTGTAGTTGCCGCCCGGGTTGACCACGCCCGCGCCGACTGGCAGCCCGACCGCCGGACACACCACACCCTGCTCGTATCCGCGTTCGGCGAACGGCTTCTTGCAGGTGCCGTCGACGATGTGCCGGTAGTAGTCGGTGTTGTTGTTCGCGATGACGTTGTTCTCGAACTTCGAGTGGTTCTGCGGCATGCCCGGGTGGTCGGGGAAGGCGCTGTCGGTGGCGATGCCGGCGGTGTTCTCGGTGAAGACGCTGTCGTGCACCCAGACCGAGTCGCCGGCGGTGCCGGAGTAGCCGAGCGTGTTGTGGTGGCCGTAGCAGCGCTGGATCTCCACCGCGTAGCGCGGCACGTCGTGGCCCCGGTCCTTGTTGATGTTCGAGGCGGCGCCGGGGTAGAAGGCCGAGTCGCCGTTGCCGTAGCCCTCGCAGTCGGTGTAGAGCCCGTGGTCGACGGCGAAGGTCAGGAAGGCGTACTCGTCGTTCCAGCGGCCCATGGTCCGGTCGACCACGAAGCCGTCGGTCTCCATGATGTAGAAGGCGTTGAACTGGGCCCGTTGCGCGGACATGTTGCGCAGGTACACGCCGTCGGCGTTGTCGGCCCGGATCGCGTTGAGCTTCTTGTACTGCGCGTCGACGAGCACGTCCTCAGGCTTCGCGCCGGTGCCTTCGAGCTGGAGGTTCTTCTTGCCGAGGATGGCAACCAGGTTGGCCAGGTGCGGGCAGGCGAGCTGCTGGTCCCAGGTGAGTACGGGGTAGCCGTAGATCCGGCCGCGTACCGCGCCGTTCTCCATGGCCGCGCAGGTGGGACTGGCGGGGGCGATGCTCGGCTCCTCCAGGTATACGCCCGGAAGGATCTTGATGTTGGTGCCGGGCAGGTGGGCGGCGTCCACGGCCTGCTGGATGTGGCGGAAGCCGTCGGCCTGGCAGCGCGTCCACAGCTGCTCGTTGGCGGCCTTGAGGTCGGCGGGGAAGGCGGCGATGCGCTTGGCGAAGTCGTCCGGGTCGGTCTTGCAGACCAGCAGCGTGGGCCCGTCGGTGCGGTAGACCGGGACGCTGCCGGTGCCGTCCAGCTCGCGGGTGGCGCGTTCCTCGTGCGCCGAGGCCGCGGTGGCCGGACCGAGTATGGCGATCGCCGCCACGGCGACGGTGCCGAGCAGACGTGTGTATGCCTTCATGGCGGCGGAGCCTAGAGAACCTTTCACGTTCTGGCCAGACCCCGCGCCGACGTGCCCCAAGGTCATCCGTTTTGCCAGGCGAGTGGGCGGAAGCGCGTCCATGATTCGCCCCCGTGCCGGGCAAATCGGACGATCATGTTGCCTCTCGCGGGCAGGTCGCGAGGATCTTCATCTGTCCGGGTGGTGAGCCTGGTGGAAACATGAGAAGTTCTCTAAACTCCGCCGCGACGGGAATCACACCTGGCCCGAGGGACCCCCCATGACCGAACCGGCCACGCTCACCACGGCTGACCCCGCAACGCCTCCGCCCGCCGTCTTCGCCGAGCCGGAACGGCCGGTCACCGGCCGCTGGATCAGCCTGTTCGCGCTGGCCTGGCTGGGCATCTGGATGGCGCAGCTGACCCCCGTGCAGCTGATGCTGCCGATCCAGGTCGAGGCGCAGCTCAAGGCCGCCGACTGGGTCGACAACGTGGTGGCCTTCGGTGTCGTGTCCGGCATCGCGGGCGCGTTCGCGCTGATCGCGTACCCGCTGACCGGAGCCCTCTCGGACCGTACGGTGTCGCGGTTCGGCCGCCGCCGTCCCTGGATCGTGTTCGGCGCGCTGCTGTTCGCCGTCTCGCTGGTGGTGCTCGGCCTGCAGGAGGGCATCGTCGGCATCGGCGTCTGGTGGACGCTGACCCTGGTCGGCTTCTGCGTGCTCACCGCGGCGCTCACCGCCACGATCTCCGACCAGGTCCCGGTGGGCCAGCGCGGGTACGTCTCCGGCTGGATCTCCGCCCCGCAGGCGATCGGCACCATCCTCGGCATCGTGCTGGTCACCGAGCTGGCGCTCAGCCAGATCATCGGCTACTCGCTGATGGCCGCGCTGCTGGTACTGCTGGTGCTGCCGTTCGTGCTCGGCGCGCCGGACCAGGTGCTGCCGCGCGCGGCCCGCCCGCCGTTCACGTTCCGCGACCTGGCCGCCGGGTTCTGGATCAGCCCGCGCCGCTACCCCGACTTCGGCTGGACGCTGCTCAGCCGCATCCTGGTCAACGTCGGCAACGCGCTGGGCACCACCCTGCTGCTGTTCTTCCTGATGTACCACGTCAAGGTGGAAAAGGCCGAGGACGCCCTGCTCGTCCTGACGCTGATCTACATGTTCTTCGTGGTGCTGGCCGCGCTGTTCCTAGGCCGGCTGTCGGACCGCATCGGACGGCGCAAGGTCTTCGTTCTCGTCTCGTCGGGGTTGCAGGGCGTCGCCGCCGTACTGCTGGCGTTCTTCCCGAACCTGACCGTGGCCACCGTCGGCGCGGGCCTGCTCGGCCTGGGCTACGGCTGCTTCCTGTCGGTGGACCAGGCGCTGGCCACCCAGGTGCTGCCGGACCCGGCGGCGCGCGGCAAGGACCTCGGCATCATGAACATCGCCACGGCGGTGCCGCAGGCCATGGCCCCGCTGCTCGGCGCGTTCGTCGTCGCGCAGTTGGGCGGCTTCGGGCCGCTGTACGTGGCGTCCGGTGTTATCTCGGTGCTCGGCGCACTCGCCGTGCTGCCGGTGAAGGGAGTGCGCTGATGACTCTGGCGCTGGCTGTGTCGGCCCCGTCCACGGCCCGGCCGTGGGAGGACGCCGACACGTACTGGTCGGCCATGAACGCGGCGACCGCGGCGCTGGATCCGGTGTTCGGCGTGGTGAACCTGGCCGCGCTGTCGTACAACGCGCACGACCTGGCCCGCCGCGCGAACGGTGTGCCGATCCGCGTCGCCAGCAAGTCCGTGCGCTGCCGCGGGGTGCTCGACGCGGTGCTGGCGCTGCCGGGTTACCACGGTGTGCTGGCGTACACCCTGGCCGAGGCGCTGTGGCTGGCCGAGACGATCGACGACGTGGTCGTCGGTTACCCGAGCGCCGACCGCGACGCCATCGCCCGGCTGGCCGCCTCGCCCGAGCCGGCCGCCCGGGTCACCATCATGATCGACTCGGTGGACCACCTGGACCTCGTGGATGCCGTCGTCGCGCCGGGCGCGCGGGCCGACATCCGGGTCGCCATCGAGCTGGACTCGTCGTTCAAGTCGCGGCTGCTCGGGCACATCGGGGTGTGGCGCTCGCCGGTGCACCGGGCCGAGCAGGCCCGCGCGCTGGCTGAGGCGGTCGTCGCCCGGCGCGGCTTCCGGCTGGTCGGCATGATGGGGTACGAAGCACAGGTCGCCGGGCTCGGCAACGCCCCGAAGGGCAGCCCGCTGCGCGGCGCGCTGGTGCGCGCGTTGCAGCGGTCCTCGATGGCCGAGCTGGTCGAGCGCCGCGCGGCGGCCGTCGCGGCCGTGAACGCGCTGGCCCCGCTGGAGTTCGTCAACGGCGGTGGCACAGGCAGCATCGAGGTCACCGGCGCGGACGCTTCGGTGACCGAGGTCGCGGCCGGTTCGGGGCTGTTCGGCCCGCACCTGTTCGACAACTACGCCCACTTCACCCCGGCTCCCGCGGCCGCGTTCGCGCTGCCGGTGGTACGCCGTCCCGCCCCGGACCGGGTCACCCTGCTCGGCGGCGGCTGGATCGCGTCCGGGCCGCCGGGGGTGGACCGGCTTCCGCAGATCGTCTGGCCGCAAGGGCTGAAGATGGTGCCCCGGGAGATGGCCGGGGAGGTGCAGACCCCGGTGACGGGCGAACCCGCGACCCGGCTGCGCCTCGGTGACCGGGTCTGGCTGCGGCACACCAAGGCGGGCGAGCTGTCCGAGCACGTCAACGAGCTTCACCTGATCGACGCAGACACGGTCGTGGGGACCCTGCCCACGTACCGTGGTGAAGGAAAGGCATTCCTGTGAGCAGCACCGTGTGGCGCAACTGGAGCCGGATCGAGAGCGTGACCCCGGCGCGGGTCGCGTATCCCGGCAGCCCCGACGAGGTCGTGCAGGCGATCGCCGCCGCGCGCGCCGACGGGCTGCGGGTCAAGCCGATCGGCGCGGGCCACAGCTTCACCGGCATCGCCGTCGCCCCCGGTGTGCAGCTCGACCTGCGTAACCTCCAGGGCGTGCTGGCCGTCGACTCCCAGCGCCACCGGGTGAAGCTCGCGGCGGGCACCCACCTTTACCGGCTGCCGGAGCTGCTGAAGCCGTACGGGCTGGCGCTGCAGAACATGGGTGACATCGACGCGCAGACCATCGCCGGGGCGACCTCGACCGGCACGCACGGCACCGGGCACGCGTTCGGCGGCCTGGCCACGCAGATCGTCGCGCTGACCCTGGCCACCGCCGACGGCGGCATCCTGGAGGTCTCCTCCGACGCCAACCCGGAGCTGCTCGACGCGGCCAGGGTGGGCCTGGGCGCGCTCGGGGTGCTGCTCGACATCACCGTGCAGTGCGTGCCCGCGTTCCAGCTCCAGGCGATCGAGAAGCCGGAGCCGCTGGCCGAGGTGCTGGCCCAGTGGGAGCAGCGGGCGACGGCCGTGGACCACTTCGAGTTCTACTGGTTCCCGCACACGAAGACCGCGCTGACCAAGAGCAACACCCGGTTGCCGATGGACGCCCCGCGCAAGCCGCTGGGCGGCTTCCAGCGCTGGCTGGACGACGACTTCATGTCGAACACCCTGTTCAACGGGGTGTGCCACCTCGGCAAGGCGGTGCCCGCGCTGACGCCGCCGATCAACCGGCTGGCCCAGCGGCTCACCAACAACCGCGAGTTCACCGACGTGTCCACGTCGGTGTTCACCACCAAGCGTGAAGTGCGCTTCCGGGAGATGGAGTACGCCCTGCCGCGTGAGGAGGTGCCCGACGTGCTGCGCGCGCTGGACCGCCTGATCACGCAGAACGGCTGGCGCATCTCGTTCCCGGTCGAGGTGCGGGCCGCCGCGCCGGACGACCTCTGGCTGTCCACCGCGCACGGGCGCGAGACCGGCTACGTGGCGATCCACCGTTTCTTCAAGGAGGACCCGCACACCTACTTCCGGCTCGCCGAGCAGATCTTCCGCGCGCACGGCGGCCGCCCGCACTGGGGCAAGATGCACTACCAGGACGCGAGCACGCTCGCCCCGACGTACCCCCGGTTCGGCGACTTCCTCGCGGTGCGCGACCGGCTCGACCCCGAGCGCGTCTTCGCCAACGACTACCTGGACCGGGTGCTGGGCGCGTGATGGATCCGTTCATTCCCAGGGACTTCACGCTCGGCGTCGCCACGGCGGCTTACCAGATCGAGGGTGCGGTCGCCGAGGGCGGGCGCGGGGTGTCGGTGTGGGACACGTTCTGCGGGCAGCCCGGCCGGGTGCTCGGCGGCGACACCGGTGCGGTCGCCTGCGACCACTACCACCGTTACGAGCAAGACCTTGATCTGGTACGCGACCTCGGCGCGGACGCGTACCGGTTCTCCATCGCGTGGCCGCGCATCCAAGCCGACGGCACCGGACCGGCCAACCCGGACGGCCTCGCGTTCTACGACCGGCTCGTCGACGCGATGCTGGCCCGTGGCATCGAGCCGGTGGCCACCCTGTTCCACTGGGACACCCCGCAGGCCCTGGAGGACGCGGGCGGCTGGCTGTCACGCGACACCGCCGAGCGCTTCGGCGAGTACGCCGCCCTGCTGGGGGCGCGCCTCGGTGACCGGGTCGGCAAGTGGATCACGATCAACGAACCGCACTCGGTGACGCTGGCCGGATACGCCACCGGCGCGCACGCGCCCGGCCACGCGCTGCTGTTCGACGCGCTGCCCGCCGCCCACCACCAGCTGCTCGGCCACGGCCTGGCCGTGCGGGCGCTGCGCGCCGCCGGGGTCGCGGGGCAGATCGGCATCACCAACGTGCACACGCCCGTGGTGCCCGCCTCGGACCGCCCCGAGGACCAGCTCGCCGCTGCCCTGTACGACCTGATCGCCAACCGGTTCTTCGAGGACCCGGTGCTGCTCGGGCGGTATCCGCAGGCCCCGGAGCCGTTCACCGAGCTGTTCGCCGCGTTCGGCGCGGTGCCCGCGGAGGATCTGGCCGTGATCAGCTCACCGCTGGACTTCTACGGCGTCAACTACTACTACCCGAGCAAGGTCGGCATGGCCGACCCGGATGCGGTCACCGACCACACGCCCGAGGGCGACTTCGCGCGCGTGGGTGAGCTGCCGTTCGCCTTCGCCGAGATCGAGGGCGTGCCGCGGACCGGTTTCGGCTGGCCGGTCAGCCCGGCCGGGCTCGCCGACACCCTCGACGAACTGTCCGAACGCTACGGTGACCGGCTGCCCCCGGTGTACATCACCGAGGGCGGCGCGAGCTTCCCGGACGAGGTCGCCCCGGACGGCTCGGTGCCCGACCCGCAGCGCGTCGACTACCTGCGCGAACATCTCGCGGTGGCGCTGCGCAAGCGGGCCGAGGGGCTCGACCTGCGCGGTTACTTCGTGTGGAGCCTGCTCGACAACTTCGAGTGGGCCGCCGGATACAGCCAGCGGTTCGGGCTGGTGCACGTCGACTACCCGACCCAGTCCCGTACGCCCAAGGAGTCGTTCCACTGGCTCGCCGGGCGGCTGCGCGAACGCGGCTAGTCGTCGGCCTTGTCCTGCTTGCGCAGCTCCTCTTCGCGGCGGCGCAGGTCCATCTCCCACTTGCTCAGCAACTCGCGGTCATCGGCGGCGGTCTGCTGCTGCTCCTTGGCGATCCGGCGCAGGAACTCCGGGTCGTCGTCGGGGGCCAGCGCGCGGCCGGGCCGCTGGGCCTCGGGGAAGCCGCTGCCCTGCCGCCACACCTTCGGGCTCGGGGTCGCCTCACGGCCGACGACGAACCAGGCGATGGCGCCGATGGGCGGGAAGAACAGAATGATCAGCACCCAGCCCCAGCGCGGCAGCGCGTTGAGGCGGTGCTCCTCGGCGGACAGGCAGCTGATCAGCGCGGCGACCGTCAGCACCGTCTGAGCCAGGAAGATGAACAACCACAGGCGTCCCACGGCCTAGAGCGTAGACCTCACCAGAGGATCAGGAGTACCCCCAACAGGCCCATCAGGACACCGGTGATCGTCACCACGGCCAGCGTGCGGGCGACCGCCACCGGGTCCTGCCGGTCCATCGCCCGGATCCGCCGCTGCGCGACCAGCAGCAGCACCAGCCAGCACAGCAGGGACAGCGCCAGTCCCAGCGCCCCGGCCTCGTCCAGTCCGCGTTCGAACGCGAGCCGGAACAGCAGCAGCGCGCAGACCGTGCCGGACAGCACCGTGCGCCGCCAGGCCAACCGGGTCCGCTCGGCCTGCGCCCCGTGTTCGACCGGGCTACCCACGACCCGCCCCCGCGGGCCCTCGCGCGCCGCGGTGTGCGGTGTTCACCGGGCGCGGTACCAGTCGATGAAGACCTCGAACAGGAGGGCCAGCGAGCCCACCGTGACGACGAGCGCGAGCACCGCGGGGAAGCGTGACGGTGGCAGGGGCCGGCCGTTGCGCATCGCGATCTCGCAGCGGATCCAGTGGTCGACGGCGCGCAGCGCGCAGCCCGCGCCGAGCAGGATCAGGGCGACGCCGAGGATCTTCGTCATGTGCGGCACGGCCATCGGCGGCAGGAACTGGGCCACCACCAGGCCACCGCCGATCATGGCGAGGCCGGTGCGGATCCAGGCGAGGAAGGTGCGCTCGTTGGCCAGCGAGAAGCGATAGTCGGGAGTCTGCCCGGTTTCGTGAACTTCGCGAGGATCAAACCAGTTGCGTACTCTAGCCAGCACCTTCCTAGTATCGGGGCGATGACTTCTCAACTTGATGCCGACGCCCTGCTGCGGGCGTACGACGAGCAACTGCGCACCGAGATCCCCGACCCCCTGCCCGCGGGCATGGTCGTCGAGTGGGACGGCCCGGTGGTCCGGATGAGCGGGCTCGACCGCGGCGGATTCGTCACCTATCGCGACGTGTCCCCGCTCAGCGGCCCCGACCTCGACGCGCTCATCGCCCGCCAGCGCGACTACTTCGCCGCCCGCGGCGAGGAGGTCGAGTGGAAGCTGCGCGGCCACGACCTGCCCGCCGACCTGCCCGAGCGGCTTGAGGCGGCCGGTTTCGCGCCCGACGAGCTGGAGACGGTGATCATCGGGTTGGCCGCGCCGCTGGCCCAGCCGCCGGTGCTGCCGGACGGGGTCACCCTGCGCGAGGTGACCGCGCGGGCCGACCTGGAGCGGATCGCGGCCATGGAGGAGGCGGTCTGGCACGACGACCGCAGCCACCTGGTGTACGGCCTGGCCAAGGAGCTGGAGGCGGACCCGCACGGGTTGACGATCGTGGTCGCCGAGGCCGGTGACGAGGTGGTCAGCGCGGGGTGGATCCGGTACGAGAAGGGGACCGACTTCGCCGGGCTGTGGGGCGGGTCGACGCTGGAGCAGTGGCGGGGTAGGGGGATCTACAAGGCGCTGGTGGCGTACCGGGCGGTTCGGGCGGTCGAGCGCGGGTTCACGTACTTGCAGGTCGACGCGTCGTCGGACAGCCGGCCGATCCTGGAGCGGCTGGGCATGGTCGCGGTGACGACCACCACGCCGTACATCTGGCGACCTGCCACGGCGTGACGATGGTGCGCCGTTGCGCGCCGCGTGGGTTTTCCATAGACGCTGGCCTATTACATCGAGTTTGATCTCCGAATAATCGATGTAATAGGCCAGCGTCTATCAAAATCGGCGGCCGAATCGCCGGATCAAGTGCGGGCCGGGTGCCAGAGGTCGCGGATCGTGTCGCGGACGCAGTCGTCGCGTAGGCGGCCGCAGGTGCACAGGTGTTCGTCGGGCTCGGGTTGCCGGTGGTGTTCCGCCTCGGGCGGGATGCCCGGTTCAGTCGTGGAGCGGCCCGGCAGGGGTGCGGTTTGCGTGTTCATGTCAGACACCTCCTGCTACGCGCGACTTTACGCCGACAAGCAGCACGACCGGGTGACGTCTGTCACTATTGGCCGCCATTCTGGCGGGTAGGCGAGCAGGGGCAATAAATTACTCGTCAGTAACCTGCGACTGGCTGGCAAAAGTGGCAACGTCCACAGCCGGTCTTGCTTGACCCGTGACGTGTCAGGAGACAGGCTCGCGGCGAGGGCATGAACGTCCGTTCAACTCAGGAGGGTCGTCAGAGCGCGATGAAGATCGTCGTACTTGTCAAGCAGGTGCCGGACTCCGGCGCCGAGCGCAATCTGCGCGCGGACGACAACACCGTCGACCGTGCCTCGGCCAACAACGTCATCAACGAGATGGACGAGTACGCCATCGAGGAGGCGCTGCGGCTGCAGGAGGCGCACGGCGGTGAGGTGACCGTGCTGACCATGGGACCGGACCGGGCCACCGAGTCGATCCGCAAGGCGCTGTCCATGGGCCCCGACGCGGCCGTGCACGTCCTCGACGACGCCCTCGCCGGCACCGACGCGCTGGGCACCAGCAAGGTGCTCGCCGCCGCGATCGGCGAGCTTGCCCCCGACCTGGTCATCGCAGGCGCCGAGTCGACCGACGCGCGCGGCCAGGTCATGCCGCACATGCTGGCCGAGCGGCTGGGCTACGCGGCGCTGACCGGCGCGCGCAAGCTGACCGTCGAGGGCTCGCAGCTGACCGTCGAGCGCCAGACCGAGGAGGGGTACGAGGTCGTCACGGCCGCCACCCCCGCGATCGTGAGCGTCTGGGACACCATCAACGAGCCGCGGTACCCGTCCTTCAAGGGCATCATGGCCGCCAAGAAGAAGCCGGTCGCGACCAAGTCGCTGGCCGACCTGCAGGTCCCGGCCGACCAGGTGGGCTGGACCGGCGCGACCACCACCGTGCTGTCGCACAGCAAGCGCCCGCCGCGCAGCGCCGGCCAGAAGGTCGCCGACTCCGGTGACGGCGGCACCGCGCTGGTCGAGTACCTGTCGTCCGAGAAGTTCGTCTGAGAGGCTTGCCGACAATGGCTGAGGTTCTGGTAGTCGTCGAGTCCTCCGGCGGCACGGTCAAGAAGGTCACGCTGGAGATGCTGACCCTGGCGCGCTCGCTCGGCGAGCCCGCCGCGGTGGTGCTGGGCGCGCCCGGCACGGCCGCCGCACTGGTCGACAAGCTCGGCGAGTACGGCGCGACGAAGGTCTACGCGGCCGAGAGCGCCGAGATCGACGAGCACCTCGTCGCGCCCAAGGCGACCGCGCTCGCGCAACTGGTCAAGGCCGTCTCCCCGGCGGCCGTGCTGATCGGCTCCACCCAGGAGGGCAAGGAGATCGCGGGTCGGCTCGCGGTCAAGCTGGACAACGGCGTGCTGCACGACGTGGTCGAGCTGGCCGCTGACGGCACCGCCACCCAGGTCGCCTTCGCGGGTTCCACCATCGTGAAGTCCAAGGTCACCAAGGGCCTGCCGCTGGTCACCGTACGGCCGAACTCGCTCACGCCCAGCCCCGCCGCGGCCTCGCCGTCGGTGGAGCAGGTCGAGGTGGCGCTGTCCGACACCGACAAGCTGGCCGTGGTCACCAAGCGCGTCGCCGAGGCCAAGGGCGCGCGCCCGGAGCTGACCGAGGCGTCGATCGTGGTGTCCGGCGGCCGCGGCGTCGGCTCGGCGGAGAACTTCAAGGTCGTCGAGGAGCTGGCCGACCTGCTCGGCGCGGCCGTCGGCGCGTCGCGCGCGGCGACCGACTCCGGCTTCTACCCGCACGCTTTCCAGGTCGGGCAGACCGGCAAGACGGTGTCCCCGCAGCTCTACGTCGCGCTGGGCATCTCGGGTGCGATCCAGCACCGGGCCGGCATGCAGACCTCGAAGACGATCGTCGCGGTGAACAAGGACACCGAGGCGCCGATCTTCGAGCTGGCCGACTTCGGTGTCGTGGGCGACCTGTTCCAGGTCGTGCCGCAGGCCGCGGAGGAGATCCGCAAGCGTCGTTAGGCGTACGCCATCATGAAGGGCCCGGCGGGAACCTCCTGCCGGGCCCTTCACTCGCGTACGCCGGGGCGCGGGTGGGTCCCCTTACGGCTAGGCTTGGCGGCGAGATGGCCTACCTTGATCATGCGGCGACCACGCCGATGCTGCCCGAGGCGCTCGACGCCTATGTCGCGACCGCCCGTGAGGTCGGCAACGCCTCGTCGTTGCACGGCGCGGGCCGTGCTGCCCGCCGTCGGGTGGAGGAGTCGCGCGAGCGCATCGCCGCGGTGCTGGGCGCGCGTCCGTCCGAAGTGATCTTCACCGGTGGCGGCACCGAGAGCGACAACCTCGCCGTCAAGGGCATGTTCTGGGCCCGCCGTCCCGAGGGTCGCACGAAGGTGCTGGCCGGGGCCGTCGAACACCACGCGGTGCTGGACGCGGTGCACTGGCTGGGCGAGCACGAGGGCGCCGAGGTCGTCTCGCTGCCCGTCGACCACGAGGGCCGGGTGCGCCCGGAGACACTGGCCGAAGCGCTGGACGACACCGTCGCGCTGGTCACCGTGATGTGGGCCAACAACGAGGTCGGCACCGTACAGCCGATCGCGGAGCTGGCCGCGCTGGCCGCCGCGAGCGGGGTGCCGTTGCACACCGACGCCGTGCAGGCCGTGGGGCAGGTCCCGGTCGACTACGCGGCCAGCGGCGTCGCCGCGCTGACCGTCACCGGGCACAAGCTCGGTGGCCCGCTGGGCGTCGGCGCGCTGGTGCTGGGTCGCGACGTGCCCTGCACGCCGCTGCTGCACGGCGGCGGCCAGGAGCGCGACGTGCGCTCCGGCACGCTGGACGTGCCCGGCATCGTCTCCTTCGCGGTGGCCGTCGAGCACGCCGTCAAGCACCAGGAGCAGCACGCGCAGCGGCTGTCCGCGCTGCGTGACGAGCTGATCGAGCGGGTGCTGGCGGTCGTCCCCGACGCGGTCCTCAACGGCGCGCCGGTCGACCAGCCCGGCGCCCGCCTGCCCGGCAACGCGCACTTCGGCTTCCCCGGCTGCGAGGGCGACGCTCTCCTGCTGCTGCTCGACGCCCAGGACATCGCCGTGTCCACGGGTTCGGCCTGCTCCGCCGGGGTGGCCCAGCCCTCCCACGTCCTCCTCCAGATGGGCACCGACTCCCTCGCGGCCCGCTCCTCCCTGCGTTTCACCCTCGGCCACACCAGCACCCGAGCCGACCTAGACGCCCTCATCACCGCCCTGCCCCCCGCCGTGGACCGCGCCCGCCGCGCCGGCATGTCACGCTGACGCGCGGCTCCCGCGGCACGATCACTGTTTTCCGCGGCAAGATCGCTGTTTGTGGTCAGGATCTGCGGTCAGACCACAGGTTTTGACCAGAAGTAGCGATCTTGGCGGTGAAGCCGCGCGGTAGGCGGGGAGGCAAGGGTCGGGCGCGGCTGCGGGTAGGCTGTCGGGCGTGCGAGTGCTGGCGGCTATGTCTGGTGGAGTGGACTCGGCGGTGGCGGCTGCCCGTGCCGTGGCGGCCGGGCACGATGTCACCGGGGTGCACCTGGCGCTGTCCAAGAACGCGGCCACGCACCGGACCGGGGCGCGGGGGTGCTGCACCAAGGAGGACGCGCACGACGCGCGCCGGGCGGCCGACGTGCTCGGCATCCCGTTCTACGTGTGGGACATAGCCGAGCGCTTCCACGAGGACGTGGTCGAGGACTTCGTCGCGGAGTACGCGGCGGGCCGCACCCCGAATCCGTGCCTGCGCTGCAACGAGAAGATCAAGTTCGCGGCGGTGCTGGACCGGGCGCTGGCGCTGGGCTTCGACGCGGTGGTCACCGGCCACCACGCCCGCCTGGGCGCCGACGGGCTGCTGCGCCGCAGCGTCGACCTGGCCAAGGACCAGTCGTACGTGCTGGCGGTGCTGAACGCCGAGCAGCTGCGGCACTCGATGTTCCCGCTGGGCGACGCGACCAAGGAGCAGGTGCGCGCCGAGGCGCACGCCCGTGGCCTGGCCGTCGCCGACAAGCCCGACTCGCACGACATCTGCTTCATCGCCGACGGCGACACCCAGGGCTTCCTGCGCAAGCACCTGGGCAGCGACCCGGGCGACATCGTCGACGCGGGCACCGGCGAGGTGCTGGGGCGGCACGACGGCGCGTTCGCGTACACGGTGGGCCAGCGCAAGGGTCTGGCCCTGGGCCGTCCCGCGCCGGACGGCCGCCCGCGCTACGTGCTGTCGATCACCCCGGTCACCAACACGGTCACCGTCGGCCCCGCCGAGGCGCTGGAGGTCTCGCAGGTCGACGGCGAGCGCACGGTCTGGATCGCGGGCGAGCGCCCGGTCGGCCCGATCGAGTGCGAGGTGCAGCTGCGCGCCCACGGCCGCCCCGCACCGGCCGTCGTCGAGCTGGACGGCGCGGCGCTGAGCGCGCGTCTGCGCCGCCCCGAGCGGGGCATCGCCGCAGGCCAGGCCGTGGTCGCCTACCGGCCGGACCCGGCCGGTGACATCGTGCTGGGCAGCGCCACCATCACCGCCGCATCATGACCTCGTCCCACCAGTAGAACGAAGCCTCATACATGAGCACGTCGGACGAGAACGCGAACACTCCCATCCAGCCGTTGTGGCCCGCCGGGTCGGCGACGGGCATCGGCTCGCTGCCGGGCACCGACATCGCCGAGGCGGTCAAGTTCACCCTCGGCGAGCTGCCGGACCTGCCGTATCTGCCGGAACTGCCCGGCCGGGGGCCGGGCGCGGACATGATCGGCCGCAGCGCCGGGCTGCTGGTCGAGCTGCCGGTGGAGCTCTACGCGGGCAGGTGGCGGGTCGCCGCCAGTCCGGGCCGTGAGCTCCGGCGGGCGTACGACCTGCGTGAGCGCGACCTGGACCAGCTCACCGAGCAGGCTGAGGGCTTCACCGGGACGCTGAAGGTGCAGTCGGCCGGGCCGTGGACGCTGGCCGCCAACATCGAGCTGGCCCTGGGCGAGGCGCTCGTCTCCGACCACGGCGCGACCCGTGACCTGGCCGACTCGCTCGCCGAAGGGCTGAAGACCCACGTCGCCGAGGTGCGCCGGCGGGTGCCGGGTGCCCGGGTGCTGCTCCAGCTGGACGAGCCCTCGCTGCCGGCGGTGCTGGCCGGGCGGGTGCGCACCGCCAGCACGCTGCACACGTACCGCTCGGTGGCCCCGTCGACGGCCCGCGACACGATCACCTCGGTGATCGACGCGGTCGGGGTGCCGGTGATCGTGCACTGCTGCGCGCCGGACGCCCCGCTGACCCTGCTCCGGGAGGCCGGGGCGGCCGCGCTCGCGCTGGACCTGGACCTGGTCGGCAACGGTGCGGAGCAGATCGACACGATCGGTGAGCTGATCGACGCCGGGCTGGGCCTGTTCGCGGGCGTCGCCCGCACCACGCCCCCGGCCAACGGCCGCCAGCCCGACCCGGCGGCGCTCGCGGACCGGGTCAAGCGGCTGTGGCGCGACCTCGGCTTCGCCGGTGAACTGCTGGCGGAGCGGGTGGTGTTGACGCCCTCGTGCGGCCTGGCCGGAGCGTCACCCGCCTACGCCCGCGCCGTACTGACGGCATGCCGCGAAGCGGGCAAGCGTCTGGTGGATCAGTAGCCGCAGCTCAGGCGGTGGTAGCCGGGGTGCGGTGGCGCAGGATCTCGAAAGCGCGGGTGAGCGCGCCGGTGTTGCCGGTGGTGGTGAGCGCGCC
Organism: Catellatospora methionotrophica; assembly: GCF_011297335.1. Lineage (GTDB taxonomy): Bacteria > Actinomycetota > Actinomycetes > Mycobacteriales > Micromonosporaceae > Catellatospora > Catellatospora methionotrophica. The sequence goes on from NZ_JAAOTJ010000009.1 coordinate 243,138, forward strand.
GGATGAGACGGCCTCGGCGGGGGTGACCGTGCCGCGGGTCAGCGCGTCGAAGGTGGCCAGGTCGCAGGTCGCCACCAGGGCGGCGGGCGCCGGTGCGGGGCCGGAGCGGGCGTGTACCCCCGCGTCGTCGGTGCTCACGTGGAAGACCTCGTCGCCGACCTGGAACTGGTAGGTCTCGTGCGGTCCGTGGGCGGCGTCCGGCGGGCACTGCTCGGCGAGGTGGAGCGCGATCAGCTCGGCCCGGACCGTGCCCGGGTCGATCTCGTCGTCGAGCGGCAGCTCCGAGCCCCAGGCGGCGAGCTGGATGAGCAGCGGCCGCAGCCGCTCGCCGTACGCGGTCAGCGCGTAGGCGCGCACGTCCGAGGCGCCGGGCAGGGCGCGCCGGTGTACGACCCCGCTGCGCTCCAGCAGCTGGAGGCGCTCGGCGAGGCGGTTGGTCCCCATCGCGGGCAGCAGCGTCAGGAGTTCCTTGAACCGCCGCGGACCGAGCAGCAGCTCGCGCACGATGAGAAGGGTCCACCTCTCACCGAGCACGTCGAGCGAGCGCGCGATCGGGCACACCTGGCCGTACATCCGCTTGGACATGGTTTGAGGATACCTTTCGCATGGCGGCGGCTATATGATTCGTATCTCAAGCCGAGCGCTATATGTTTCGTATAGTGTCGCTGGTGAAGCAATCCCACCAGGAGGCGAACATGAAGATCAACGGTTCTGTGGCTCTCGTGACCGGTGCCAACCGCGGCCTCGGCAAGGCGTTCACCGAGGCGCTGCTGGCCCGCGGCGCGTCGAAGGTGTACGCCGCCGCGCGTGACGCCGCGTCCATCAACGACCCGCGCGTGGTCCCACTCCAGCTCGACATCACCGACCCCACCTCGGTGGCCGCTGCCGCGAAGCAGGCCGCTGACGTGCAGCTGCTGGTCAACAACGCCGGCATCGCGACCGGGGCGAGCGTGCTGGACGGCGACGAGGCCCTGCGCCGGGAGATGGACACCAACTACTTCGGCACGGTGCGGGTCGCCCGCGAGTTCGCGCCCGTCCTGGCCGCCAACGGCGGTGGCGCGATCGTCAACGTGCTGTCGGTGCTGTCCTGGTTCTCGCTGCCCACCACCGCGGGCTACTCGGCGTCGAAGGCCGCCGCCTGGGCGGCGACCAACGCGCTGCGTCAGGAGCTGCACGGGCAGGGCACGCTGGTGACCGGGGTGCACATCGGCTACATCGACACCGACATGGCCGCCCACGTCGACGGCCCGAAGGTCCCGCCCGCGGACGTGGTGGCGCAGGTTCTCGACGGTGTGGAGGAGGGGCTGCCCGAGGTGCTCGCCGACGACCTCAGCCGCCAGGTCAAGGCCGGTCTCTCCGGCGACCTGCGCAGCCTGTACCCGGCCGTCGCCTGACGCCGTCGGCTTGTTCTCCGCCGGAGCGTGCTCGTTTCGGGACTCTCCAGCGCCCTGGAACGAGCACCCGCCGCCGCGAAACACCTACCGGGCGGGTCGCACCGGGATGGCAGGATGCCTCGGGTGACGGTGATGAGCACGGCGAGCGGGTCGCTTTTCGGGTTGGCGTACGGTGACGCGCTGGGCAAGCCGACCGAGTTCCGGACGTATGCCCAGATCACGGCGGAGCACGGGCCGGGCGGGCCACGGGAGCTGCCCGAACCCGCGCTGGTCACGGACGACACGCAGATGGCGCTCGCGGTCGCCTGGGCGCTGCGCGACGCCGCCGCGCCGACTCCGGCGGTGCTCGAACCGCTGCTGCGCGAGCGTTTCCTGGCCTGGGCGCGGAGCCCCGACAACAACCGCGCCCCCGGCATGACCTGCCTGAACGCGTGCGCGAACCTGTCGCAGGGCATGCGCTGGCAGGAGGCGACGGTCGCCGGGTCGAAGGGCTGCGGGGCGAACATGCGGGTGACCCCGGTCGGCCTGGTCGCCGGGTACGACCTGGACACGCTGGCCGGGGTGGCGCAGCTGCAGGCCGGGCTGACCCACGGGCACCCGACCGGGCTCGCGGCGGCCGAGCTGACCGCGCTCGCGGTGCGGCTGCTGCGCGACGGCCTCGACCTGGCCGACGTGCCCGGCGCGCTGCGGGACCGCTGCGCCGGCCAGCGGACCGTCTACCGCGAGGACTGGCTCGGCGACCTGTGGCAGCGACCGGGCATGGTGACCCCGGAGGAGTTCGTCGCGCGCGGCTGGGACGAGTGCGCGGACGCGCTCGACGTGCTGCTCGCCGCGCTGGCCAGGCCCGATACCGGTGGTGACGTGTGCCGGGAGACCGGCGAGGGCTGGATCGCCGAGGAGGCGCTGGCGACCGCGCTGCTGGCGGCGCTGCGGCACCCCGACGACCCGGTGGCCGCCCTCGGCCGGGCCGCTGCCACCGGCGGCGACTCGGACTCGATCGCCTGCCTGGCGGGCGCGTTCCACGGCGCGGCGGCGGGCATGGCGATCTGGCCGGCCGACTGGGCCGGGCGCATCGAGTACGCCGACCGGCTGACCGCGCTCGGGGCGGCCTGGGACTGACGTCATGATCCGTTTTCGAGGACGCTGGACGTCGCCCCAGCAGCACCGGGCGTCCGCGAAAACAGATCTTGGGTGGTCCGCAGGGCGCGGTCCGGGGTGTCGGTGGTTGCGGATACCGTGCACGGGTGACCAGTGAGGTAACCGACAAGGTCCGGACGCGGTACGCCGAGCTCGTGGCCAAGATCAATGACGCGCAGCACCGCTACTACGTCGACGACGCGCCGACGCTGTCGGACGCGGCCTACGACGAGCTGATGCACGAGCTGGAGGCGCTGGAGCTGGCGCAGCCCGAACTGGTCTCGCAGGACTCGCCGACGCAGCGGGTGGGGGCCGGGGACTGGCTCGGCTTCGCCAGCGTCGACCACGCCGAGCGCATGCTCAGCCTCGACAACGCGTTCAACGACGACCAGCTCGCCGCCTGGGCGGTGCGGGTCGAGAAGGACGCGGGCGCGCCGGTGCGCTACCTGTGCGAGCTGAAGATCGACGGCCTCGCGGTCAACCTCACGTACGAGAAGGGCCGGCTGACCCGCGGCGCGACCCGCGGCGACGGGCGCACCGGCGAGGACGTCACCGCCAACGTGCGCCGCATCGCGGGCATCCCGCACAAGCTGGCCGGGGACAACCCGCCGGACCTGGTCGAGGTGCGCGGGGAGATCTACTTCCCGGCGCAGGCGTTCGCCGACCTCAACGCGGCACAGCTCGCGGCGGGGGAGCGCACCTACGTCAACCCGCGCAACGCCGCCTCCGGCTCGCTGCGCCAGAAGGACCCGTCGATCACCGCCAAGCGCGCCCTGCACCTGATCGTGCACGGCATCGGCGCCCGCACCGGCTTCGAGCCGACCAGCCAGTCCGACGCGTACGCGCAGCTCAAGAGCTGGGGGTTGCCGACCAGTGAGCGGTGGCGGGTGGTCGACTCGCTCGACGAGGTGAAGGCCTACATCACCAACTACGCCGAGCACCGGCACGACCTCGAACACGACATCGACGGTGTGGTGGTCAAGGTCGACGACGTCGCCGAGCAGGTCAAGCTCGGTGCGACCAGCCGCGCGCCGCGCTGGGCGATCGCGTTCAAGTACCCGCCGGAGGAGGTCAACACCAAACTGCTCGGCATCGAGGTGAACGTGGGCCGCACCGGCCGCGTGACGCCGTACGCCGTGCTGGAGCCGGTGTTCGTCGGCGGTGTGACCGTGACCAGCGCGACCCTGCACAACCAGCAGGAGGTCGTCCGCAAGGGCGTGCGGGTCGGCGACACCGTGGTGATCCGCCGTGCCGGCGACGTCATCCCCGAGGTGCTGGGCCCGGTCGAGGCCCTGCGCGACGGCAGCGAGGTCGTCTGGCAGATGCCGGCGACGTGCCCGTCCTGCGGCACCAAGCTGGCCCCCTCGAAGGAGGCCGACGTCGACCTGCGCTGCCCGAACGCGCGCTACTGCCGCAAGCAGGTGATCGAGCGCATCATCTACATCGGCGGCCGGGACGGTCTGGACGTCGAGGGCATGGGGGAGAAGGCCGCCATCGCACTCGTCGAGGGCGGCGTCGTCACCAACGAGGGTGACCTGTTCACGCTGGACGAGAAGCTGCTGAGCCAGTCGCCGTTCTTCCTCAAGAAGGACGGCACGCTGTCCACCAACGCGGGCAAGCTGCTGGCCAACCTGGAGAAGGCCAAGCAGCAGCAGCTGTGGCGGGTGGTGACCTCGCTGTCCATCCGCCACGTCGGCCCGACGGCGGCCCGTGCGCTGGCGGACCACTTCAACGCCCTGGAGGCGGTGGAAGGCCCGGCGATCGCGTCCGCGTCGCTGGAGCAGATGTCGGTGGTCGAGGACGTCGGCGGCACCATCGCCGAGGCGGTCCGGGAGTGGTTCGCCGAGGACTGGCACCGCGAGGTGGTCGAGAAGTGGCGCGCCGCCGGGGTGCGCATGGAGCAGGAGCCGGTCGCCGACACCGGGCCGAAGCCGCTGGACGGGCTGACCGTGGTGGTCACCGGCACGCTGGAGGGCCACAGCCGCGACGAGGCCGGTGAGGCGCTGACCGCGCTCGGGGCGAAGGTGGCGGGCTCGGTGTCGAAGAAGACCAGCTTCGTGGTGGTCGGCGAGAACGCCGGGTCCAAGCTGGACAAGGCCCGCTCGCTGGGCGTGCCGATCCTCGATGAGCCGGGCTTCGCGGTGCTGCTGGAGCAGGGTCCGGAGGCCGCCAAGGCGTACGCGGACGCGAATCGCGAAACTGAGTAGGGTTCGGCGGATAGAGATATACGCAAGGTCGTATGGGTCTTACGTGGAGTGACGGAGGAAAGGGTCAAACAATCACATCTTCGTCACACGCCAACGCGCAGAGCGGTCTGGGGCGTTTTCGGGCTTAGAGTGAAGTGACCAGCCGCGATGCGGCGGGCGGCGCCTCACGCGTCCATCGGCCTCGGGAAGGTGTCCATGGCGGCCACACCCCAAGCACTGCAGGCACTTCGCAATCGCGTGCCCGCGGAGCGGCGGCGGAATTTCGGTGTGTACGTCATCGCCGTCACCGTGGCGGCCGTCGCGATCACTGTGCGTGACATGGCGCAGCTGCCGAACGTGCTCGAAAACGTCACCCTCGGCTTCTGGCTGATGGCCGGGCTGGCCGTCGCGGGCGACGCCCTGCCGGTGACGCTGCCGGGCCGGTGGAACACGTCGGCGATCTACCCGTCGATCTGCTTCACCTTCGCCATAATGATCGACTCCGGTCTGGCGGCCGCGGTGGTGGTGCAGGCGCTGGCCGTGGCGGTGGCCTCGCTGCGGCTGCGGCACGCGCTGTGGCGGGCCGTGTTCAATTTCGGCCAGTACACCCTGGCCTTCGGTTTCGCCTATGCGGTGCTGCGGCTGATCAGCGGGGACGCCCCGCCCGGCCTGCTGGCGCTGGCACTGTCGGCGGCCACCTGGTTCGTGGTGAAGTACCTGACCACCGCAACCGCGATCTGGCTGCGCGACGGCGGCTCGCTGCTGCCGATCATCATGGGCCCGCTGGCCAACGAGGCGCTGAGCACCGGCGCGCTGCTGATGCTCGGTCCGGTCATCGCCGCGCAGACCGAGGTCGCCCCGGAGCTGGTGCTGGTGCTGATCCTGCCGCTGCTGGCGGTGCGGCGGCTGTCCATCATCACCGCCGAGCAGCGCCACCTGGCCAACATCGACACCCTCACCGGCCTGGCCAACCGCAAGGCGCTGATCGGCGAGGTGGCCGCCGCCGTCGCCGGGCACGCCCAGCGCGCGGTGCAGGGCGACCCGCGCAGCCGCTTCGGCCTGCTGCTGCTCGACCTGGACCGGTTCAAGCACGTCAACGACTCGCTGGGCCACGAGGTGGGGGACCGGCTGCTGATCGCGGTCGGCGACCGGCTCGACCGGCTCGTGCGCTCCGGTGACCTGGTCGCGCGGCTCGGCGGCGACGAGTTCGCCGTCGTGGCCAAGCGCCTGGACAGCCCCGACCAGGCCCGCGAGCTCGCCGAGCAGATCGAGCAGGCGCTGTCCGCCCCGGTCGTGCTCGACGGGCTGCCCCTCGACGTCGGCGGGTCCATCGGCATCGCCCTCTACCCCGACCACGGCACCAACTTCGCCACCCTGCTGCGCCACGCCGACGTCGCGATGTACACGGCCAAGCACGACGGGGACGCCGTCGCCGTCTACAACCCCGACGCCGACCAGAACTCCCCGCAGCGGTTGAGCCTGCTCGCCGACCTGCGCACCATGCTCAGCCAACCCGACCGGGGCGGACTGCGGCTGTTCTACCAGCCCCAGGTGGAGATCGCGACCGGCGAGGTGGTCGGCGTGGAGGCGCTGCTGCGCTGGCAGCACCCGACACGCGGCCCGGTCAGCCCCGACGAGCTGATCCGGGTGGCCGAGCCCAGCTCGGTGATGCGGCTGCTGACCCGGTGGGTGGTCGAGGAGGCGGTGATCCAGCTCGCCAAGTGGTCCGCGGCCGGGCTGCAGGTGCGCATGGCGGTCAACGTCAGCGTGCGCGACCTGCACACGGGCGCGATCGTCGAGCAGATCCAGGACCTGCTGCAGCGGTACGACGTGGAGCCGTGCCGGTTGCAGCTGGAGATCACCGAGAGCGCGCTGATGGCGGACCCGCACCGGGTGCTGGCCACGCTGACCCGGCTGCAACTGCTCGGCGTCGGCGTCGCGCTGGACGACTTCGGCACCGGGTACTCGTCCCTGCAGCACCTGCGGCGGCTGCCGCTGTCCGAGGTGAAGATCGACCGTTCCTTCGTGATGGCGATGGCCGACGACCCGGACGACCTGGTCATCGTACGATCGATCATCGAACTGGCCGGAGCGCTCGGCCTGCGCGTGGTCGCCGAGGGCGTCGAGGACGAACGAGCCTGGCGCCTGCTCCAGTCCGCCGGTTGCGAGGTCGCCCAGGGCTGGTTCTACGCCCGCCCCCTACCCCCCGACGAACTCGCCGACTGGCTCTCCCGCACCACCCTGCCCGCGCGCAGCGTCTGAGGCCGGGGCCAGGGGCGCTGCGAACCGCACCCGCGGTGACAAATAGACTCGCTACGGGCGCGGAGCGTGTGCCACCCTTCGCGCTGTCCGAGTTCGCCGCTACGTCTAGGGGGCAGTCATGGCCGCCATCTCCCGCGAAGAGGTCGCGCATCTCGCGCGCCTGTCGCGGCTCGCCGTCACCGATCAGGAGCTGGACCGCCTCGCCGGCCAGCTGGACGTGATCCTGCAGTCGGTGGCGCGGGTCGGTGAGGTCGCCGCGGATGACATCCCGCCGACGTCGCACTCGGTGCCGCTGGTCAACGTGCTGCGCGAGGACGTGGTCGTGCCCGGCCTGACCCGTGCGGAGGCGCTGTCGGGCGCGCCGGACACCGCCGAGGACCGTTTCCGCGTGCCGCAGATCCTCGCGGATGAGGAGTGACCCCCATGAGTGACCTGATCAAGCTGTCCGCCGCCGCGCTCGGCGAGAAGATCGCCGCCGGGGAGGTCTCCGCCGAGGAGGTCACCCGCGCCCACCTGGACCGCATCGCCGAGGTCGACGGCCGGGTGCACGCGTTCCTGCACGTCGACGACGAGGGCGCGGTGCAGGCGGCACGGGCCGTCGACGCCCAGCGGGCCGCGGGCGACAAGCTCGGGCCGCTGGCCGGGGTGCCGATCGCGATCAAGGACGTCATCGCGACCAAGGGCATCCCGTCCACCGCCGCCTCGAAGATCCTCGAAGGCTGGCGGCCGCCGTACGACGCGACCGTGATGACCCGCATCCGCGACGCGGGCATGGTCATGCTCGGCAAGACGAACATGGACGAGTTCGCGATGGGCTCCTCCACCGAGTACTCGGCCTACGGCCCCACGTTCAACCCGTGGGACCTGACCCGCATCCCGGGCGGCTCCGGCGGCGGCTCGGCGGCGTCGCTGGCCGCGTACGAGGCCCCGCTCGCCATCGGCACCGACACCGGCGGCTCGATCCGGCAGCCCGGCGCGGTCACCGGCACCGTCGGCGCGAAGCCGACCTACGGCGGCACCTCCCGCTACGGCCTGATCGCGTTCTCGTCGTCGCTGGACACGCCCGGCCCCTGCGCGCGTACCGTGCTCGACGCCGCGCTGCTGCACCAGGTCATCGCCGGACACGACCCGCGCGACTCCACCTCCATCCCGCTGCCCGTGCCCGACGTCGTCGCCGCCGCCCGCCAGGGCGCGTCCGGCGACCTCACCGGCGTACGCGTCGGCCTGGTCAAGGAGTTCTCCGGCGAGGGCGCCGAGCCCGGCGTCATGGCCGTCTTCCGGGACACCGTCGAGGCGCTGACCAAGCTGGGCGCCGAGGTCGTCGAGGTGTCCTGCCCGCACTTCCAGTACGCGCTGCCCGCGTACTACCTGATCGCCCCGAGCGAGTGCTCGTCGAACCTGGCCCGGTTCGACTCGGTGCGCTTCGGCCTGCGCGTCGGCGACGACGGCCGCAACTCGCTGGAGGAGGTCATGTCGCTGACCCGCGAGGCGGGCTTCGGCGAGGAGGTCAAGCGGCGCATCATCCTCGGCACGTTCGCGCTGTCGTCGGGCTACTACGACGCCTACTACGGCCAGGCGCAGAAGGTGCGCACGCTGATCACGCGCGACTTCACGGCCGCGTTCGAGAAGGTCGACGTGCTGGTCTCGCCGACCACCCCGTTCACCGCGTTCGAGCTGGGCGCGCGCACCGCCGACCCGTACCAGATGTACCTGGCGGACCTGTACACGATCCCGACGAACCTGTACGGCGGCCCCGGCATCTCGGTGCCCGCCGGACTGTCCGACGGGCTGCCGGTGGGTCTGCAGGTGATGGCCCCGACCATGGCCGACGACCGGATGTACCGGATCGCCGCCGCGGTCGAGTCGACGGTCGGCACCTTCGCCCCGCCCGCGCTCTGATCCATGCCGTGACAGCGGCGTCCCCTCCCCGGCGGGAGGGGGCGCCGCTTTCATCGATCGACCCTGCCGCCGGTCGGCGCGGCCAGGCGCGGATAACCCGGTGTGAGCGGGGCCGGGCGGGCTACTAGGCTGGTGGTTGTTTTGTCCGGCGGCGTCTCGCACGCCCACGCCCAGCCTGGAGCGAGCAGATGAGCACCAACGTGCTGCCCACCTACGACGACGTCGTCTCCCGCTACGAGCCGGTCATCGGCCTGGAGACCCACGTCGAGCTGGGCACCGTCACCAAGATGTTCTGCGGCTGCCCGACCGACTTCGGCGCCGAGCCGAACACCCAGGTGTGCCCCGTCTGCCTGGGCCTGCCCGGCAGCCTCCCGGTGGCCAACCGCGCCGCGATCGAGGCGACCATCCGCATCGGGCTCGCGCTGAACTGCTCCATCGCCACCTGGTGCCGGTTCGCGCGCAAGAACTACTTCTACCCCGACATGCCGAAGAACTACCAGATCAGCCAGTACGACGAGCCGCTGTGCGTCGACGGTTACCTCGACGTCGAGGTCGACGGCGAGCTGGTGCGCATCGGCATCGAGCGGGTGCACCTGGAGGAGGACACCGGCAAGACGCTGCACGTCGGCGGCGCGACCGGGCGCATCCACGGCGCGACCGAGTCGCTGGTCGACTACAACCGGGCCGGCATCCCGCTCGTCGAGATCGTCACCAAGCCGGTGCCCGGCCTCGGTGCGCGCGCCCCCGAGATCGCCAAGGCGTACGTCGCCGAACTGCGTGACGTCATCCGCACCCTGGGCGTCTCCGACGTACGCATGGAGCAGGGCTCGATGCGCTGCGACGTGAACACCTCGCTGAACCTGCCCGGCGCCGAGTGGGGCACCCGCACCGAGACCAAGAACGTCAACTCGCTGCGCAGCGTCGAGCGCTCGGTGCGTACGGAGATGCTGCGCCAGGCGATGGTGCTCGACGGCGGCGGCACCATCACCCAGGAGACCCGGCACTTCCACGAGGACACCGGCGACACCACGTCCGGGCGTTCCAAGGAGACCGCGACCGACTACCGCTACTTCCCCGAGCCCGACCTGGTGCCGCTGGCGCCCGAGCCGGTGTGGGTGGAGCAGCTCAAGGCCGCGCTGCCGGAGCTGCCGCGCCAGCACCGCGCCCGGCTCAAGACCGAGTGGAACCTGTCCGACCTGGACATGCAGTCCATCCTCAACGCGGGCGCGGTCGAGCTGATCGAGCGCACCGTGGCGGCGGGCGCGTCGCCGGAGGCGGCCCGTAAGTGGTGGCTCGGCGAGCTGTCCCGGCGCGCCAACGCCGACGGCGTCGAGCTGGAGGCCGTCGGCGCGACGCCCGAGCAGGTGGCGAAGCTGCAGGTGCTGGTCGCGTCGGGCAAGCTGACCGACAAGCTGGCCCGCCAGGTGCTGGAGGGCGTGCTGGCCGGTGAGGGCGACCCGGAGCAGATCATGGCCGCCCGCGGGCTGGAGGTCGTCTCCGACACCGGTGCGCTGACCGCCGCCATCGACGAGGCCATCGCCGCCAACCCGGAGGTCGCCGAGAAGATCCGTGGTGGCAACCAGGCCGCCGCGGGCGTGCTCATCGGCGCGGTCATGAAGACCACCAAGGGCCAGGCCGACGCCAAGACGGTCCGCGAGCTGGTCCTCGCCCGCCTGGCGAGCTGACCCGCCGCTCGGTCGGAGCTCTGCCTCGCTGGGCTCCGACCACCCCGCTTTGCATAGACGCTGGCCTATTACATCGAGTTTGATCTACAAATATTCGATGTAATAGGCCAGCGTCTATCAAACGCGGGGCGTGGCGCGCCAGCCGGGGCGTGTCAGCGGGTGCGGGAGGGTGTGGGGCGGGGGGAGGAGCCTGGGGCGGCGGACTGGCCCGGTGGGGTGTCGTCGACGACGTGGCGGGAGAGGGCTACCTCGGCCAGGCCGGTGCCGCCGACGGTGATGTCGTCGTACGCCATCAGGGCCCGGTCGTCGTCGAAGTAGAGCACCGACATCGTCAGCGGGGTCGGGGTCTCGCCCTCGAGGCCGCGCAGCCCGGCTCCGCCGGTGGAGCCCTGGACCATGAGCATGGTCTTGTCGTCGCCGAGCTTGCCGACCTCGCGGTGGTGCCGGTGCCCGGCGAGCACGACCGGGGTGTATCCGGCCAGCGGCCCCGCCGACAGCGGGTCGTGCACCAGTGCCAGGTCGACCGTCCGTTCGCGCTGCTTGGCGATGGTGTCGGCGAGCTGGTCGCCGACGTCGATGACCCGTTCCACGGTCTGCTTGGACTCGCCTGACCCGGCCGGTTCGGCGCCCTTGTCGGGGGTGAAGCGCGGGTCGCCGATCCCGGCGATGCTCAGCCCGGCGACCTTCACCACCCGGTTGTCCAGCACGATCGCGTTGGGCTGGGCGGCGACCGCGGCCTGGGTGACGGCCGAGTCGTGGTTGCCGCGCACGAACACGTACGGCACCTTCAGCAGCGAGATCGAGGCCACGAACGCCTTCTCGGGTTCGCTGCCCCAGTCGGTGATGTCGCCGGTGTCGACGACGACGTCGATGTGGAAGTTGTCCACCACGGTCCGCAGCACGCCCCACGCCGCCGGGTTCAGGTGCAGGTCGGAGACGTGCAGCACGCGCAGGGTGTTGTCCTCGGGGGAGTACACCGGCAGGTTCTGCACCGTGGCGTAGAGGCTGCCGACGTTGCTCACCAGCTTCTGCAGCTGGGCGGCGTACTCGTCGTAGCGGTCGGCGATGCGCTGCGCGTTGCCGAGCACCGACGGCGCGTTGGCCAGCAGGCCCTCGTACCGTGGTTCACGCAGGGCACCCGGGTTGAACGTGCCGAACGCCGTGCCGAACGCGCCCACCATGATCGTCAGTGCCAGGCCGCCCGCCCAGGCGACCTGGCGCATCCGCCGGTACACCAGCGCGGCCAGCAGCATCGCGCCGAGGATCGCGACGGCGGTGGCGCGTAGCACGAGCCGACTGACCCCGGCGCGGACGTCGTCGACGGCGGTGCGGCTGGCCGTGGTGATGCCCGCCGGGTCGGTGATCAGGGCCTCGGTGCGGGTGCGGTCGAGCGCGTCGAGGCGCACCATCAGCCGGGCCGGGCCGTCGTGGCTGTCGAGCTGCAGCGAGCCCAGCGGCGGCAGCACCACCTCGGTGTCGCCGTACCAGGACGGGGTCAGCGCCATCGTCGCGCGGAACGGGCCCACGTCGACGCTGGTCGCCGCGGCCAGGTAGAGCCCGATCGCCAGCCCGGTCAGGGACACGGCCAGCATCCCGAACGCCGCGCCGAGCCGTCGCCACGGCACCCGGCCGAACACGGCCGCCACCGTGGCACGCCCGCGCGGGCGCGTGCCGTCGTCCGTCGTGCCCCCCGCGTAGCGTCCCAGCGGCCGTGCCCACCTCGGCAACCGAGTCATCGCCCCATCATGCCCCGGCTGTCACGCGGGAGCGAGCGTGACAGCAAGAATTCGATCATCGGCTGCGACGGGTTCACCCCGGCCGTCGTGGTTGCTGGTCAGCACCCATACCGAGCCGTCGGGGGCGGTGTGCGCGTCGCGCAGGCGGCCGTACTCGCCGACCAGTGCAGCGGCGGGCGCGGCCCGCAGGGTGCCGTCGGCGCGCACCGGGACCAGCCACAGGCGCTCGCCGCGCAGGCAGGCCGCGACGAGCACGTCACCGGCCATCGCCGCGCCCGAGCACGAGGACTCGTCGGTGGGCCAGGCGACCACGGGGTCGGTGTACTTGCCCTCGCCCGCCGCGCCCTCGACCTCGGGCCAGCCGTAGTTCTTGCCCGGCTCGATCCTGTTGATCTCGTCCCAGGTGTTCTGGCCGAACTCGGTCGCCCACAGGTGGCCGCCCGCGTCCCAGGCGATGCCCTGCACGTTGCGGTGCCCGTAGGACCAGACCAGCGTGCCGTACGGGTTGCCCGGTGCGGGTTTGCCGTCCGGCGTCATGCGCAGGATCTTCCCGCCCAGGCTCTTCAGGTCCTGCGAGTTGCCCCGGGTCGCGGCGTCGCCGGTGGTCGCGTACAGGAAGCCGTCGGGCCCGAAGGCCAGCCGCCCGCCGTTGTGGATGCCCGAGATCGGGATGCCGGTGACGATCGGCTCCGGCCGCCCGCCGAGCTTCCAGCGCGCGATCCGGTTGTCGTCGCCCGCGGTGTAGTACAGGAACACGGTCTTGTCCTGCGCGTACTGCGGCGACACCGCGATGCCGAGCAGGCCGCCCTCGCCCCCGGAGTCCGCTTCGCTGATCATGCCGACCTCGGCGACGGTGAGTCCGCCGCCGGACGAGCCGGGGCCGACCTGCACGATCCGCCGGGAGTCGCGCTCGGTCACCAACGCGCCGCCGTCGGGTAGGAAAGCCACGCCCCAGGGCGCGCGCAGGCCGGTGGCCAGGGTCTTCGCCGTGGCCGTACGCGGGCTGAAGGTCGCCGCCCCGGCCGGCGACGACGGGGCCGTGGGCAGCGTCGGGGCCTGCGAGGCGATCGTGTCGGGCTGCTCGCTGCACCCGGCCGTGAAGGCGAGCGCGGTCAACGCCGCGATGATCCCGTTCCGTGCCCGGCGCGAAGACATGCGATCGAGCCTAACCCGCTGCGCTGTGCTCAACTACTGCCTCGTTTCTCTCAACCCCCGCCCGCCCCGCCGCGTCGGGAAGGACGACGGAAGGAGGAGCCGCATGGCGGAGGACGGGTTCCGCGAGTTCGTGCAGTTGCGCTACGGCGACCTGTTACGTACCGCCTACCTGCTCACGGGTTCGACCCACGCGGCCGAGGACCTGGTGCAGTCCGCGCTGCTCAAGGCGTACCGGCGCTGGGACCGGGTGGACGAGCCGATGCCGTACCTGCGCCGGGCTCTGGTCAACCAGCGCACCAGCGTGTGGCGGCGGATCGGCTCCCGCGAGCTGCTCACCGGCGTACTGCCGGAACGGGGGCGGGCAGACGGGAGCGCCGCGCACGCGGAACGGGACGAGCTGATGGCGGCACTGGCGACGCTGCCGGTGCGCATGCGCGCCGTGCTGGTGCTGCGGTACTGGGAGGACATGTCCGAGGCGGACACGGCGGCCGCGCTGGGCTGCTCGGCGGGTTCGGTGAAGTCCCAGGCCAGCCGTGGGCTGGCCCGGTTGAGGGAGGTGCTGCGACCGGAGACCCGGCCCGCGGCGGGCGTCGCGGAGGTGACGGCATGAGCGAGCGTGAACTGATCGAGGGGCTGGCCCGGCTGGCGGAGCCGGTGCGGCCCGCCGAGGACCCGTACGGGCGGCTGATGCGGCGGCACCGCAGGTCGCGGCGCACCGCCGTGGCCGGGTGGAGCACCGGTGCGGTGGCGGTCGCCGTCGCGGCGCTGCTCGGCCCGATCGGCATCCAGAACGCGGCCACACCGATGCCGTCCGGCCCGTCCCAGGCATCGTCGGACTCCGGCACGCCGCTGACTCCCTGGGTCCGGCGGCTGATCGACACCCCGGTGCGGGGCGGTCTCGCCGGGGACCGGGCGTTCCTCGACGAGCTGACCGGCCTGCTGCAGCGCCACGACATCGGCGCGGTGCCCGGCGGCCAGGTGAGGATCCTGTACGCCGGTGACGTGGGGGAGACCCGGCTGGTGGCCGCGGTCCGCTCCGACGGCGAGTTCCAGCAGGGCGTGCTGGCGACGGCCGCTCGGGGCGCGAGCCCCGCGGACCTGAACGCGGGCGACGAGAAGATCTACACGCCGGGCGAGCCGGCCGTGCGGCGCTTCGAACTACGGCCGTTCACGAGCATCGGGGTGGGCCGGACCACGGTCCTGCTGGCCCCGTCCGGGTGTGTCATCGCCAGCACGGACACCCGGGCCGGCGAGGTCGGCTGGGCCGACGAGCCCACCGGCGACTTCGCGCTGATCGAGAAGTCCTGGACCTGGCAGCAGGTCACCTGTGACGGCAAGGTCCGCTTCCGGGGCCGGGCGCCCGGCGAGGGCGTCATCACGGCGGGACGCCGCCTCACCGACGCCGAGATCGCGGCCGGGCTGGGCGGCGCGCGCGGCACCGTCGAGCCCGCGATGGCGGCCCAGCATCTGCGAACGTCCGTCGACGGCGACACCGAGGGATCGCCGCGGCTGCTGTACATGGGGCAGCCCCCGCGCACCGGCCTGCCGGTGTACGGCGTGGTCGTCTCCTTCCGGCGGGACGGATGGTGGCAGCTGAGCTGCTGGGCGGCCGACGGCAGCGGGATGTCGATGACGACGTCCACCGACCTGGGCGCACCCGACCGGGTCATCGCGCTGCCGCTGGACCCCGCGACCACGGCCACCCCCGACCCCCAGCAGCGCACCCCGGTGCTCGTGATCGCCCCGCGTGATGCGGTGAAGGTGCGTGTGCTCGGCGCGGGCGACCGGCTGCTCGACACGGTCACGCTCACCGACGGCGTCGGCACGACCACGCAACGGCCCGACGGCACCTTCACCCTGCGCGCCTACGACAAGTCAGGCAACGCCGTAGGCCTGGGCAGCCATCCCCTCCCCACCGAACGCCTGCCCGCCCCCTTCCTCGACGACTGGTCCTGAGCGAAAGAAGGGCGCCTTCCCATCGCTTCGCGTTGAGGAAGGTGCCCTTCTTCACGGGCACCGCCGGGCGATAGCGTGGGGGCGTGCGGATGTGGATCGCCCATGAGGCGGGTCGTGAGCTGATGGGCCCGTTGCCGACGGGTGTCGAGGTGGCGGTGCTGCCACGGCCGGACGCGCCGCTGCCGGGCGACCCGGCCGAGGTCGAGTTCTGGGTGCCGCCGTTCCTGAGCACCAGCGGCGACGTGGTCGGCATGGCGGGCCGGATGACCGGCCTCAAGGTCGTGCAGCTGATCACCGCCGGGGCCGACGCCTGGGTCGGCAGGCTGCCCGAGGGCGTGACGCTGTGCGACGCCCGCGGCGTGCACGACGCGCACACCGCCGAGTGGGTGGTCACGGCGATCCTGGCCTCGCTGCGCCGGTTCGACCACTTCGCGCGGGCGCAGGCCGCGCACCGCTGGGCATACGCTGAGGTCACGCCCACCGACGAGCTGGGCGGCAAGCGGGTGCTGATCGTCGGCGCGGGCTCCATCGGCGCGGCGGTCGCGGCCCGGCTGGCCCCGTTCGAGGTGGAGCTGACCTACGTCGCCCGCACCGCCCGCGACGGTGTGCACGGCGTCGACGAGCTGCCCCGGCTGCTGCCGCAGGCCGACGTGGTGGTGCTGCTGGTGCCGCTGACGCCGCAGACGCGGGGGCTGGTGGACGCGTCGTTCCTGTCCGCGATGGCCGACGGGGCGCTGCTGGTCAACGCCGCCCGGGGGCCGGTCGCCGACACCGCGGCGCTGGCCAAGGAGCTCTCGTCGGGGCGGATCAGCGCGGCGCTGGACGTCACCGACCCCGAGCCGCTGCCCGCCGGGCACCCGCTGTGGGACCTGCCGAACGTCCTGATCACCCCGCACGTGGCGGGTTCGGTGCGCGGGCTGCTGCCCCGCGCGTACCGCCTGGTGGGTCTGCAGTTGCGCCGGTATCTCGCCGGCCAGACCCTCGACAACCAGGTCCGCGACGGCTACTGACGCCCGTCAGGCGGTGGCCGGCGACTGACCCGCCGCCGTGACCAGCGCGGGCAGGTCCGCGGGGCGCACCGCGGCCAGGGTGAGCGCGCTGCCGTCGGTGAGCACGGCGACGACCTGCTTCGGGCCGTCCGGGCGCAGCTCGGCGACCTGTGACCAGAGCACGATCCGGCTGCCCAGCAGTGCGCGCACGCGCAGCCCGCGCTCGTTGACGTCGGTGCCCGACCGCCAGGCCCAGATCATGACCGCGGCGGGCACGACGGGCACCAACCACCAGAACCCGCCCTGCGCGGCCAGCGGCACGCTGCCGAGCAGGGTGATCAGGGCGGCGACGCTGATGGAGGCGGGGAGGCGGAAGCGGGTCACACCACGATTGTTCCACGTAGTGTGTTGTGTCGGACGTCACGGGCAGCCCCGCCGCCAGGGCCGGAACACCGTGGGGCCGACGGGGTGGAACAGAGACGAAGCGAGGTCGACGATGACCGTTCTGCTGCTCATAGGCACGGCGAAGGGGCTGTTTCTCGCCCGCCGGGACCGCGTCGGGGACGCCTGGCAGCTGTCGGTGCCGCAGTTCCCGATGACCGGGGTGTACGCCGTCGGCGTCGACACCCGCCGCGCCACGCCCCGCCTGCTGGCCGCCGTCGACAGCTCGCACTTCGGGCCGAGCGTGGCGACCAGCGACGACCTGGGTGCCTGCTGGCGCGAGCCGGACCACGCCCCGCTGGCCTTTCCGCGCGATACCGACACGGCGCTGACCCGCGTCTGGGCGCTGCAACCGGGCCCGGCCGCCGAACCCGACGTGGTCTGGGCGGGCACGCAGCCCTCCGCGCTGTTCCGCTCCACCAACGGCGGCCTGACGTACGAGCTGGTCCGCAGCCTGTGGGAGCACCCGCACCGCACCGCGTGGGGCGAGGGCTTCGGCGGCCAGGCCATCCACACGATCCTGCCGCACCCCACCGACCCGCAGCGTGTGCTGGTGGCGATGTCCACCGGCGGCGTCTACCGGACCACCGACGGCGGTGCGAGCTGGCACCCGGCCAACAGCGGCATCCACGTGTCGTTCCTGCCCGACCCGTTCCCGGAGTTCGGCCAGTGCGTACACAAGGTGGCCCGCGACGGCGCCGACCCCGAACGCCTCTACCTGCAGAACCACCACGGGGTGTACCGCTCCGACGACGACGGCCGGACCTGGACCTCGATCGCGGACGGCCTGCCCAGCGACTTCGGCTTCGCGATGGTGGCGCACCCTCGCCGCGGCGGCACCGCGTGGAGCTTCCCGATCACCGCCGACGCGCTGCGCTTCCCGGTGGAGAACAGGTGCAGGGTCTTCCGCACCACCGACGCCGGAAAGACCTGGACCGCGCAGGCGTACGGGCTGCCCACCGCCCCGTTCTACCCCTCGGTCCTGCGCGACGCGATGTGCGCCGACGGCGGCGACCCGGTCGGCGTCTACTTCGGCAGCCGCACCGGCGAGGTGTTCGCCAGCCCCGACGAGGGCGGCAGCTGGGCGCTGGTCGCGGCGCACCTGCCCGACGTGCTGTGCGTACGGGCGGTGCGGCTCTGATGGTGACGGTGCTGGTGCCGGGCGCGCTGCGGACCGAGGCCGGCGGGGAGTCCCGCCTCGACGTGGCCGCCGGGGGCACGCTGCGCGCGGTCCTCGACGAGATCGACCAGCGCTGGCCCCGGCTGGGCCGGCGCATCAGGGACGAGCGGGGCGAGCTGCGCCGCTTTGTGAACGTCTACGTGGACGGGGAGGACTGCAGGATGCTGTCAGGTCAGGACACGCCGGTGGCCGGGGGCGGCGAGGTGCAGGTGCTGCCCAGCGTCGCGGGCGGCAGCGTGGCGCAGGAGGTGTTCGACGGGGACCGGGTCCTCGCCGAGAACTTCGCGCCGTGGGTACGGGAGCTGGGGCTGAGCGTGCAGGAGACGGGGTCCGACTGGGCCACGCTGCGGCTGCCGTGGTCGGATCGGCTGGCCCGGGAGGGTGGCGCGATGAGCGGGCAGGCGCTGATGGCGGCGGCGGACACGGCGACGGTGATCGCGGTCAGCGCGGCGCGGGGCGGCTTCGTGCCGATGACCACGGTGCAGCTGTCGACGACGTTCCAGCGGCCGGTGCTGGGCAGCGACGTGCTGGTCACGGCCCGGTTGACCAAACTGGGGCGGACGATGGCCTTCGCCGACGTCACGATGACCGCTAAGGGCACCCTGGTAGCCCACGCGACCACGGTGTACGCCCTCCTCTGACCCGGTGCGCCGGTCCCGCCGCGCGCTCGGCCCCGTTCTCCCATAGACGCTGGCCTATTACATCGATTATTTGTAGATCGAACTCGATGTAATAGGCCAGCGTCTATGTGGGGGGAGGCGTTGCCGCGGAGCGGGGTAGGGGTTAGGGGTAGGTCAGGTGAGGGCGGTCCAGAAGGGGACTGGTTTGGGGGCGGTGCGGGTGTCGCCGCCGGGGAGGTCGAACTCGTGGTGGAGGTAGCTGGGCAGGGTATCGCCGTACACGATGACGTCGGTCTGCATGACGGAGAAGACGGGCAGGTCGGTCTCGGGCAGGGCGGGGGTGTAGCGGTGGCCGTAGACGGGGACCAGCTGCGGGGTCTGGTCGAGCATGCGGCGGGCGACCGACAGCGCGAAGGCGGTGCGGGACGGGCGGTCGCCCCAGGCGGGCAGCCAGAAGCCGTTCTCCTGCACGTCGAACAGCACCCCGTCGACCGGTGCCGCGAGCCGGTCGCGTAGCCGGTCGGGGTCGCCGTCGCGCCAGTCGGGCCAGCGGCCGCCGACCGGGAGCCCGGCCGCGAGCAGGGCCCGGTGGTCGGGGTTGAAGACGAACCCGAAACGCTGCTCCAGTCCCGCGAACTCGGCGGCGGTCAGCGGGTCGGCGACCTGGGCCGGCAGCGCCGCCAGCAGTTCGCGGGCGTACGCCGCGGACAGGGTCATGGGGCGAGTCTAGGCCTCAGCCCGCAGGGGGAGCGGTGCTTCCCCGGGGCACGAGCTGCGGTGTCGTGTCCTGGAAGCCGCGGACCTCGGCCCCGTCGAGGATCTTGAGGAGCTGGTCGGCGGCGTGCGCGCCGTACGCGGCGATGTCGCGGCTGACCGCGGACAGCTGCGGGTGCAGCAGCTGGCACAGCGGTGAGTCGTCCCAGGCCACGATGGACAGCTGGTGCGGCACGGAGATGCCCATCTCGTGCGCGACGCCCAGGCCCGCCACCGCCATCGTGTCGTTGTCGTAGACGATCGCGGTCGGGGACGGGCGGCGCGACAGCAGCGCGCGGGTGGCGCGGGCGCCCTCCTCGCCGGTGTAGTCGGTGTAGACGGTGGTCACGTCGGTGAGACCGACCCGGTCGGCGGAGTCGGCGACGGCCTGCCCACGCAGCGAGGTGTGCCACAGGTCGGCGAGCCCGGCGACGCGGGCGACCCGGCGGTGCCCGAGCGCGGCCAGGTATTCGACGACGGACGTGGTCACGGCGACCTCGTCGCTCCATACGCCGGGCAGGGTGCCCAGGCCGTGCGGGCCGCCGATGACGACGCAGGGCATGTTCAGCTCTTCGAGCAGGGGGATGCGCGGGTCGTCGCGGCGCAGGTCGACGATGATCACGCCGTCGACGCGGCGCTGCGCCCACCAGCGGCGGTACGTCGCCATCTCGCGCTCGCGGTCCTCGGTGACCTGCATCAGCAGGCTGACGTCGCGGGCCGACAGGGTCGCCTCGATGCCGGAGATGAGCTGCATGAAGAAGGACTCGATGCCCAGCGTGCGGGCGGGGCGGTCGACGATCAGGCCGAGCACGCCGGTGCGGCCGTCGGACAGGGCGCGGGCGGCGCTGCTGGGGTGCCAGCCGAACTGCTCGGCGACGGCGAGGATGCGCCGCCGGGTCTCCTCGGAGACGCCGGGGCGGCCGTTGAGCGCGTACGACACGGCACCTTTGGACACCCCCGCGGCGCGGGCGATGTCGGCGATGGTTACCCGCTTCATATGTGCTCCAGGTGCCTTGTGAATGATCGACGCCCCCCTCGTGCTGAACAGTTCAGCACGAAAGGAGCGCCGATCACAGTGGCTCAGTCGGTGTACCCCGGCATGGGGAAGCCCTGGAGCAGGTCGCGCACCTGACAGGCGATGCGCTCGACGGTGGCAGTGTCGTCCTTGACCGCGGCGGTGACGGCGTCGTCCATCCATGCCGCGACCTGCGGCATGTGCTGCTCGGTGAGGCCGCGCGTGGTGAGCGCGGCGGTGCCGAGGCGGATGCCGGACGGGCTCCACGGCTTGCGGGGGTCGTAGGGCACCGTGTTGAAGTTCAGCTCGATGCCCGCCGCGTCGAGCACCTTGGCCGCGGGCTTGCCCTCGACGCCCTTGCCGGTCAGGTCGATGAGCAGCAGGTGGTTGTCGGTGCCGCCGGAGACCAGGTCGAAGCCCCGCTCGTTGAGCGCGGTCGCGAGCGCCTTGGCGTTCGCGACGATCTGGTGGGCGTACGCGGTGAAGGTCGGTTGGGCCGCCTCGTGCAGCGCGACGGCGATGCCCGCGGTGGTGTGGTTGTGCGGGCCGCCCTGCAGGCCGGGGAAGACGGCCTTGTCGATGGCGGTGGCGTGCTCGGCGCTCGCCATGATCATGGCGCCGCGCGGGCCGCGCAGGGTCTTGTGGGTGGTCGTGGTGATCACGTCGGCGTGGCCGACCGGCGACGGGTGCGCGCCGCCCGCGATCAGGCCCGCGATGTGCGCGATGTCGGCGACCAGGATCGCGCCGACCTCGCGGGCGATCGCCGCGAAGGCCGGGAAGTCGATGGTGCGCGGGATCGCGGTGCCGCCGCAGAAGATCATTTTCGGGCGTACGGCCAGCGCCGTGTCCCGGACCAGGTCCATGTCGATCCGGCCGGTGTCCCGCCCGACGGTGTAGTGCTCGGGCCGGAACCACTTGCCGGTCGCCGACACCGGCGAGCCGTGCGTGAGGTGCCCGCCCTGGGCCAGCTCCAGCGACAGGAACGTGTCGCCCGGCTGCATGAACGCCAGGTACACGGCGAGGTTGGCCGGGGAGCCGGAGTAGGTCTGCACGTTGGCGTGCTCGGTGCCGAACAGCGCCTTGGCCCGCTCGATGGCCAGCGTCTCGATCTGGTCGCAGAACTGCTGACCCTCGTAGTAGCGCTTGCCCGGATACCCCTCGGAGTACTTGTTGTTGAGCACCGTCCCGCAGGCTTCCAGCACCGCGGTGGACACGTAGTTCTCGGAGGCGATCATCCGCAGCTTGTCGTGCTGCCGCTTCGCCTCGCCCTCCACGAGCGCGGCCAGCGTCGGATCGGCGGCCGTCAGGTGCGGCAGTTTGGGCTCGTGCATGGTGTCACTCCTAGTGCTCGGTGCCACCCGATCCTATGCCGCCCATGATCACCGCCCCCCGGCCCCTTCCTGCGGAAAAGGGGCCGGACACGCTGGTTGGCCATGAACTGAGGTTCATGGCCAACCAGCGTGAGGGAGTTCTCCCGCGGGGGCGAGCCTGCGCGGGGGAGATCGAGCGGTTACGGGACGCGGCGGTACGCGCCGTCGCTGGCACTGGTGGCCATCGACGCGTACGCCCGCAGGGCTGCGCTCACGGGGCGCTGCCGGTCCACGGGGCTGTACGGTTTTTCCCGCTTGTCCTGAACGATACGCCTCTCGGCCAGCACCTGCTCCGGGACCTCCAGGACCATCGATCGGGCCGGGATGTCGATGGCGATGGTGTCGCCGTTCTCGACCAGCGCGATCAGGCCGCCACCGGCCGCCTCGGGCGACACGTGCCCGATGGACAGGCCGCTGGTGCCGCCGGAGAAGCGCCCGTCGGTGATCAGCGCGCAGGCCTTGCCCAGGCCCCGGCCCTTGAGGAACGAGGTCGGGTAGAGCATCTCCTGCATGCCGGGGCCGCCGCGCGGGCCCTCGTAGCGGATGACGACCACGTCACCGGCCACGATCTCGCCGCCGAGGATGGCGGTGACCGCGTCGTCCTGCGACTCGAACACCTTCGCCGGGCCGGTGAAGCGCAGGTTCTCCTCGGAGACGCCCGCGGTCTTCACGACCGCGCCGTCCGGGGCCAGGTTGCCGAACAGGATGGCCAGGCCGCCGTCGGCGGAGTATGCGTGGGCCAGGTCCCGGATGCAGCCGTTGGCCGCGTCGGTGTCCAGCGTGGACCACACGTTCTCGGTGCTGAACGGCTGCGTGGTGCGCACCCCGCCGGGTGCGGCGTGGAAGAGCTTCTCGGCCACGGGCAGGGTCGCGCCGCTGCGGATGTCCCAATCGGACAGCCAGCCCGCCAGGTCCGGCGAGTGCACCGCGTGCACACCGGTGTGCAGCAGCCCGGCCCGGTTCAGCTCGCCGAGCAGGGCGGGGATGCCACCGGCCCGGTGCACGTCCTCCATGTGGTACTGCTGGCTGTTGGGCGCGACCTTGGCCAGGCAGGGCACCCGCCGCGAGATCGCGTCGATGTCGCCCACGCTGAAGTCCATCTCGGCCTCGCGGGCCGCGGCCAGCAGGTGCAGGATCGTGTTGGTCGAGCCGCCCATGGCGACGTCGAGCGCGACCGCGTTCTCGAACGCCTCGCGGCTGGCGATCGCCCGGGGGAGCACGGAGGCGTCGTCACCGTCGTAGTAGCGCCTGCACAGGTCCACGATCAGCGAGCCGGCCTGCTCGAACAGGGCCTTGCGGGCGGCGTGGGTGGCCAGCGTGGAGCCGTTGCCCGGCAGCGCGAGGCCGATCGCCTCGGTGAGGCAGTTCATCGAGTTGGCGGTGAACATGCCGGAGCAGGAGCCGCAGGTCGGGCAGGCGGAGCGCTCGATCTCGCCGAGCTGCTCGTCGCTGACCGCGTCGTTGGACGCGGCGATCATGGCGTCGATCAGGTCGAGCTTGGTGTGCACGACACCCTCGACGGCGACCGTCTTGCCGGCCTCCATCGGGCCCCCGGAGACGAACACGGTGGGGATGTTCAGGCGCAGCGCGGCCAGCAGCATGCCGGGGGTGATCTTGTCGCAATTGGAGATGCAGACCAGCGCGTCGGCGCAGTGCGCGTTCACCATGTACTCGACCGCGTCGGCGATCAGCTCGCGGCTGGGCAGCGAGTAGAGCATGCCGCCGTGGCCCATGGCGATGCCGTCGTCGACGGCGATCGTGTTGAACTCGCGGCCGACACCGCCGGCCTCGGCGATCGCCTCGGAGACCAGGCCGCCGAGGTCCTTGAGGTGTACGTGCCCCGGCACGAACTGGGTGTAGCTGTTGGCGACGGCGATGATCGGCTTGCCGAAATCGCTGTCGGTCATACCGGTGGCACGCCACAGCGCGCGGGCGCCGGCCATGGTGCGACCGTGAGTGGAGGTGCGGGAACGCAGCTCGGGCATGTCGTAAGTGTGTCACTCGTCCGAGCACGCGCCCAGCTCAGCGTTGCCGTGTCCACTACACGGGACGGTGGTGATGCGGGAATGTCGCACAAGGTGTCTCGCTTTGTGCTCATAGCTGCGGCAGAGTGGTGACGTGGACCTCCCCCCGGGGCTCGCGATAGCCGTACTGGCGAGCGTGTTGACCGCTGTGCCTGTGGTCTGGGCACTGGCGACGAATCGGCTGGTCGACCAGCACGGCCTGGTCGTCCGCGCGAACCGGCTCACCGCCGGTGCGCTGATGGTGTACGCCCTCGCCGCCCCGATCGCCTGGGTGCACACGGCTGGCTGGCCGGACGGCTGGGTGGACCGGATGAGCAGCCGCATGGTGCTAGGCGGCCTGCTCGGCCTGCCCGCGTCGATCGCGGCCCTGCTGCTGGTGGCCGCGCTGCTGGAGATCACCGATCAGGTGGTCGGCGACAACGCCCGGCTGCGGCTGATGCTCGAGTCGCTGATGGTGGCCTCGGGACTGTTCATCGTGGCCTGGACGTTCCTGCTCGCTCCGGACAAACCGGGACACCACCCGATTCCGGGCGCATGCGTGCCGGTCCTGGTGGCCACGGTGCTGTGCTCGGTGGTGCTGGGCTTGAGCGCGGTGCTGGTGGTGCGTGCCCAGTTGCGGCAGGGTCCACTGCTGCGGCACTGCATCGGCGCGGGCCTGCTGACCCTCGGCATGACCGCGATCGCCGGGGGCGCGTGTTACGGGGTGCCACTGGTGGTGCTGGCCGGAGCGGTCGCCGTGCCGCTCGGTGCGGCGCTGTGGTTCATCGGCCCGCCGCCCCCGCCGCGCACCAGCGACTCCGAGTCGGCTTCGCCGAGTTCGGGCCTGGCCGCCGGGCTCGCTCCGGTGGTGACGATCTCCCTGGTGGCGGTGCTCGGTTACGCCCGCGGCATGGGGATCGAGCCGGTCACCGCCGTGGTCGGCATCCTGAACGGCTTCTTCATGGTCGGCCGGCAGTACCTGGCCGTGGTGGACGTGCGCCGGGCCAACAACCGGCTGGCCGACAGCGAGTCGCACTTCCGCGAGCTGGCCCACACCGATCCGCTGACCGGCCTGGCCAACCGCCGCGGGCTGCTGCGCACCATGTACCTCGACGCGGCGGGCGGCCCGCCCTGCGTGCTGCTCACCCTCGACCTGGACGGCTTCAAGAACGTCAACGACATGCGCGGGCACGACGCGGGCGACGCGGTGCTGATCGAGGTCGGCCAGCGGTTGCGGCTCAACCTGCGGCCCGGTGACCTCGCGGCGCGGCTGGGCGGCGACGAGTTCGCGGTGCTCATGTGGAGCAAGCCCGGCGAGGCCGCGAAGGTCGCCACCCGGCTGCTGGCCGTGCTGTCCCGGCCCTACCAGCACGGTGCGGCCGACATCTTCCTGTCGGCCAGCATCGGCCTGGCCGGGTGCAGCGCCGCCGACGACATCCCGACCCTGCTGCGCAACGCCGACCTCGCCCTGCGGGCCGCCAAGCAGCGCGGCAAGAACCGGGTCGAGCTCTACGACGAGGTGTACGACAAGCAGCTGCGCCGCCGCACCGCGATCGAGCACGAGCTGCGCGGTGCCATCGAGCGCCAGGAGCTGACCCTGGCGTACCAGCCGGTGGTGGCCCTGCCGTCGACCCGCCCGGTCGGCGCGGAGGCCCTGATCCGCTGGAAGCATCCCGAGCTGGGCCAGGTCGGGCCGCTGGAGTTCATCCCGATCGCCGAGGAGACCGGCCAGATCGAGATGATCGGCGCGTGGGTGCTGGACCAGGCCTGCCGCCAGCTCTCGCGCTGGGTGCAGGAGGGTTACGACGTCTGGGTGTCGGTGAACATCTCCCCGCGGGAGCTGCACTCCACCAAGTACGTCACCAGTGTCAAGGAGGTGCTGCGCAAGCACCGGGTGCCGCCGTCGCGGCTGGTGCTGGAGGTGACCGAGCACGCCGTGGCGACCGACCTGGACGAGTTCCGGCGCACCCTGGCCGCGCTGCGGGCACTGGGCCTGCGCATCGCCCTGGACGACTTCGGCGCTGGCTACTCCTCGCTGGGACAGCTGCGCCAGATGCCGGTGGACATCCTCAAGATCGACCGCGATCTGGTCATCGACGCGCCGTCCGACCACGGGCCGGGCGCGCCGATGGTGGACGTCGCGGTGCGTCTGGGGCAGCGGCTCGGCCTGCAGGTGATCGCCGAGGGCATCAGTGAGCCGCATCACCGCCGCCTGGTCGAGGCGACCGGCTGCCCGTACGGGCAGGGCCAGCTGTTCGGCATGGGAGTGCCCGCCGAGCACCTGGAAGCGCGGCTGGCGTCCTCGGGCAACGGGGCGCCCAAGGCCCTGCCCGCGGCACCGGCCCGGCCGCAGCCGAGTGCGCCGACGGCGGCCAACGGCGCGACGCCGACCAAGATGCTCCCGAGCGCGCAGAGCGCCCCCGGAAACAGTGCCTCACCAGCCAAGTCATTGCCGATCGGGCAGCCCCTTCATGGGCTGAATCCGGGCCGCCACGACACGGCAGTCCCAACATCCGGGAGCAGTTGACTCAGCGGCTGAGATGAGTCAAGCTGGGCCCATGTCGACCTCTCGGCCGTCCGCCCGAGTACTTACCTGAGCGCACTCTCCACTGAGCGAGAGTGCGCTGGCCCCCGTGCGAACTTTGCACGAGGGCTTTTTTGTTGGCCGGACGCCCTGAGACCTTCCAGATGCCAAAGGTGATCGGAAAATGACTAGACCCAGCCCGGAGTCCCTGGCCCAGCGGGCCGCGGCGCAACGATCAGCGCCCCCCGCCGCCCCCGGCGCCCAGTCCGCCCCCGTGGCGGCGACCGGCGCCCAGAGCCTCGTCAAGTCCCTGGAGGCGCTCGGGGTAGAGGTGGTCTTCGGCATTCCCGGCGGCGCCATCCTCCCCGCGTACGACCCCCTGTTCGACTCGAAACTGCGCCACATCCTGGTCCGCCACGAGCAGGGCGGCGGGCACGCCGCCACCGGGTACGCCCAGGCCACCGGCAAGGTCGGCGTGTGCATGGCGACCTCGGGCCCCGGCGCGACGAACCTGGTCACCCCGATCGCCGACGCCTACATGGACTCGGTGCCGCTGGTGGCGATCACCGGTCAGGTGGCCCGCCCGTCCATCGGCACGGACGCCTTCCAGGAGGCCGACATCCAGGGCATCACCCTGCCGATCACCAAGCACAACTTCCTGGTCCAGTCGCCCGACGAACTGCCCCGGGTGCTGGCCGAGGCGTTCCACCTGGCCGCCACCGGCCGGCCCGGCCCGGTCCTGGTCGACATCCCCAAGGACGTGCTGCAGGCGCAGACCACGTTCAGCTGGCCGCCGGTGCTGGACCTGCCGGGCTACCGGCCGACCCTGCACCCGCACGGCAAGCAGATCCGCGAGGCGGCCCGCCTGATCATGGCGGCCAGGCGCCCGGTGCTGTACGTCGGCGGCGGCGTGCTCAAGGCGCAGGCCACCGAGGCGCTGCGCGAACTGGCCGAGCTGACCGGCATCCCGGTGGTCACCACGCTGATGGCGCGGGGCGCGTTCCCCGACTCGCACGCCCAGCACGTCGGCATGCCCGGCATGCACGGCTCGGTGTCGGCGGTGTACGCCCTCCAGCGCAGCGACCTGCTGATCACCCTCGGCGCGCGCTTCGACGACCGGGTGACCGGCAAGCTGGACAGCTTCGCCCCGGACGCCCAGGTCATCCACGCCGACATCGACCCGGCCGAGATCGGCAAGAACCGCCACGCGGACGTGCCGATCGTGGGCGACGTCAAGCACGTGCTGGAGGAGCTGATCACAGCGCTGCGGGCCGAGACCCACCCGGCGCGCGACGAGTGGTGGGCGCAGCTCAACGACCTGCGCACCCGCTACCCGCTGGGCTGGGAGGAGCCGGAGGACGGCACCCTCGCCCCGCAGTACGTGATCAAGCGGCTGGGCGAGATCGCCGGACCGGACGCCGTCTACGTGGCGGGCGTCGGCCAGCACCAGATGTGGGCCAGCCAGTTCATCTCGTACGAGAAGCCCGCCACCTGGCTGAACTCCGGCGGTCTGGGCACCATGGGCTACGCGGTCCCGGCCGCGATGGGCGCGAAGGTGGCCCGGCCCGACGCGGTGGTGTGGGCGATCGACGGCGACGGCTGCTTCCAGATGACCAATCAGGAACTGGCCACCTGCGCCCTCGAGGGCATCCCGATCAAGGTGGCCGTCATCAACAACGGCAACCTGGGCATGGTCCGGCAGTGGCAGACCCTGTTCTACGACTCGCGTTACTCCAACACCGACCTGGGCACGCACAAGCACCGCATCCCCGACTTCGTGAAGCTCGCGGAGGCGCTGGGCTGCATCGGCATGCGCTGCGAGTCGGCCGAGGACGTCGACAAGACCATCGAGGCCGCCATGGCGATCAACGACGCGCCCGTGGTCATCGACTTCGTGGTCGGCAAGGACGCCATGGTGTGGCCGATGGTCGCCGCCGGCACCAGCAACGACGAGATCCAGTTCGCCCGCGGCGTCCGCCCGACCTTCGACGAGGATGATCTCTGATGAGTAAGCACACTTTGTCTGTGCTGGTCGAGAACAAGCCCGGTGTGCTGGCGCGCGTGGCGGGGCTGTTCTCGCGGCGCGGGTTCAACATCGACTCGCTGGCGGTGGGGGAGACCGAGCACCCCGAGGTCTCCCGCATCACGGTCGTCGTCAACGCCGACGAGCAGCCGCTGGAGCAGGTCACCAAGCAGCTCAACAAGCTGGTCAACGTGCTGAAGATCGTGGAGCTGGAAGCCAGCACCGCGGTGCAGCGCGAACTCCTGCTGGTGAAGGTCCGGGCCGACCGCCCGGTGCGCTCGCAGGTGCTGGAGACCGTCGAACTGTTCCGGGCCAAGGTCGTCGACGTCGCCCCGGACGCGCTCACCATCGAGGCGACCGGCACCGCCGAGAAGCTCGACGCGCTGCTGCGCGACCTGGAGCCGTACGGCATCAAGGAGATGGTGCAGTCGGGCCTGGTCGCCATCGGCCGCGGCTCCCGCAGCATCACCGCCAACCCGGCCCTGCGCCTGGCCGCCTGACCAACCGCCACCCGCTCGCCCCTTGCCGCAACTCTTAAAGAGTCGCGGTGTGCGTTGCCCTTCGAGGCCGCGACTCTTTAAGAGTTGCGGCAGGAGGGAAGGGGCGGGCGGCCAAGACGATCAACTGGTGGGACGCGGCGTGGCCGCGTGCACCGCACGCCGGAGCCGGGGGCGAAGATGCCCTGGCCTGGCGAGTGACCTTGAGAGGGAACCAAAAATGGTTGAGATCTTCTACGACGACGACGCCGACCTGTCGGTCATCCAGGGCCGCAAGGTCGCGGTGATCGGGTACGGCAGCCAGGGTCACGCCCACGCGCTGTCGCTGCGCGACTCGGGTGTCGACGTGCGCGTCGGCCTCAAGGAGGGCTCGAAGAGCCGGGCCAAGGCCGAGGAGCAGGGCCTGCGCGTCGTCACGCCGGCTGAGGCGGCGGCCGAGGCCGACGTCATCATGATCCTCGCGCCGGACACCGCGCAGCGCTTCATCTACGCCGAGTCCATCGCGCCGAACCTGACCGCGGGCAAGGCGCTGTTCTTCGGCCACGGCTTCAACATCCGCTACGGCCTGATCACGCCGCCCGCGGACGTGGACGTCGCCATGGTCGCCCCGAAGGGCCCCGGCCACCTGGTGCGCCGGCAGTACGTCGACGGCAAGGGCGTGCCCTGCCTGATCGCCATCGAGCAGGACCCGACCGGCGGCGCGCAGGCCCTGGCCCTGTCGTACGCGAAGGCGATCGGCGGCAGCCGGGCGGGCGTCATCAAGACCACGTTCAAGGAGGAGACCGAGACGGATCTCTTCGGCGAGCAGGCGGTCCTCTGCGGCGGCGCGTCCGCGCTGGTCCAGACCGGCTTCGAGGTGCTGACCGAGGCGGGCTACGCGCCCGAGGTGGCGTACTTCGAGTGCCTGCACGAGCTGAAGCTGATCGTGGACCTGATGTACGAGGGCGGCATCGCCCGGATGCGTTACAGCGTCTCCGACACCGCCGAGTACGGCGACGTCACCCGTGGCCCGCGCGTCGTCGACGCCCGGGTCAAGGAGGAGATGAAGCGCATCCTCGGCGAGATCCAGAACGGTGAGTTCGCCCGCGAGTGGGTCGCCGAGGACGACAACGGCCGCCCCAACTTCACCAAGCTGCAGGAGCAGGGCGCGGTGCACCCGATCGAGGAGACCGGCGCCAAGCTGCGGGCCATGATGAGCTGGGTCGACCGGCCGATCACCGAGACCGCCTAGAGCTTTCCTCTCCCAAGGTGTCCGGCCGCGCAACCTTGCGGCCGGGCTTACCGGGCCGTGCCCAGGCGATCCCTGGGCACGGCCCGGTTTTTCTTGATCATGCCGTTTCGCCCGGTCAGCGCTTTCCGGGGCGCGCAGCGCGTTCTTGACCGGTTCCAGAGACGGCCGGAAACGGACTGAGCAGCACGAACGTGAGTACCGTCACGCGGTGGCTTGGACCTGCGAAGCACCCGAGAGCCCGTAGCATCGCGGGGGTAGGGCCCGACACGCAGTGCGGCGAACCGGGCTGAAGTCATCCAACTCTCTCCGTGAGGCAAGCTGTGACTCCCGTCGTTCTCATTGCCGAAGAACTCGCTCCCGCCGCGCTCGACGTGCTGGCGCACGACTTCGACGTACGTCACGTCGACGGCACGGACCGGGCGGCACTGCTTGCCGCGCTGGCCGATGCCGATGCCGTGATCGTGCGCAGTGCCACCCAGATCAACGCCGAGGCCATCGCGGCCGCGCCGCGCCTGAAGGTCGTCGCCCGCGCGGGCATCGGCCTGGACAACGTCGAGGTGCCCGCCGCCACCGCCAAGGGCGTGATGGTGGTCAACGCGCCGACGTCCAACATCGTCTCGGCCGCCGAGCAGGCCATCGCGCTGCTGCTGGCCGTCGCCCGCAACACCGCCTCGGCGTCGTCGGCGCTGAAGAACGGCGAGTGGAAGCGCTCGAAGTACACCGGTGTCGAACTGCAGGGCAAGACCGTCGGCGTGGTCGGCCTGGGCCGCATCGGCGTGCTGTTCGCGCAGCGCATCGCCGCGTTCGGCACCCGCCTGATCGCGTACGACCCGTACGTGCAGCCCGCCCGCGCGGCCCAGCTCGGCGTGCGCCTGGTCGGCCTGGAGGAGCTGCTGCGCGAGAGCGACTTCATCTCGATCCACCTGCCGAAGACCCCGGAGACCGTCGGCCTCATCGGAGCCAAGGAACTCCAGCTGGTCAAGCCCGACGTGCGGATCATCAACGCCGCGCGCGGCGGTCTGATCGACGAGGACGCGCTGGCCGAGGCCCTCGCTGAGGGCCGCGTCGCCGGTGTCGGTGTCGACGTCTTCCTCAAGGAGCCGTGCACCAGTTCGCCGCTGTTCGCGTTCGACAACGTGGTGGCCACCCCGCACCTGGGCGCGTCGACGCACGAGGCGCAGGACAAGGCCGGTCTGGCCGTCGCCAAGAGCGTCAAGCTGGCGCTGCAGGGCGAGTTCGTGCCGGACG
This sequence comes from Catellatospora methionotrophica, assembly GCF_011297335.1. Classification (GTDB taxonomy): domain Bacteria; phylum Actinomycetota; class Actinomycetes; order Mycobacteriales; family Micromonosporaceae; genus Catellatospora; species Catellatospora methionotrophica. Next base: position 274,442 of record NZ_JAAOTJ010000009.1, read on the forward strand.
CGGTCAACGTGCAGGCCGGCGGCCTGGTCGCCGAGGAGGTGCGGCCGCTGCTGCCGCTGGCCGAGAAGCTGGGCAAGGTCTTCACGGCCATCGCCGGCGGCGTCGCCGCGGGTGTCACCGTCGAGGTGCGCGGCGAGATCGTCAACCAGCACGACGTGTCGGTGCTGAAGCTGGCCGCCAGCAAGGGCCTGTTCAGTGCGATCGTCGAGGAGCAGGTCACCTACGTCAACGCCCCGCTGATCGCGGCGGACCGCGGTGTCGAGATCGACCTGACCACGAACCCCGAGGCCAACGAGCACAAGAACCTGGTGACGGTACGCGGCGCGCTGCCGGACGGGCGTACCGTCTCGGTCGCCGGTGCGGTCGTCACCCACGGCCTGCGCGACCAGCTCAAGCTGACCGAGCTGGACGGTTTCGACCTGGAGCTGGACGCCGACGGCAACCTGATCTTCTTCCGCTACGCGGACCGGCCCGGTGTGGTCGGCGCGGTCGGCACCGTGCTCGGCGCGGTCGGCGTGAACATCGCGGCGATGCAGGTGGCCCGGCGCGAGGCCGGTGGCGAGGCGCTGATGACGCTGACCGTCGACTCGCCGGTGGCGGCGGACCTGCTGCAGCGGGCCGCGGAGAACATCGGCGCGGTGTCGGTCAGCGCGGTTGATCTCACCGAAGAGTGAGCAGGTGCTTGCGTAGCGTGTTGGCAACTGGGTAGCCTGCACGGGTGTCCATTGCGGACACGCTCGCCCTACGTCCCGGGACGGGTCTTCGGGTGACCCCTGCCGAGGCGGGTGGCGGACGGCCAGATGAGCACCGATCGGCCCGGTGAGCTGTTGTCGCAGCTCACCGGGCCGATTGCTGTTCCGGCGCCTGCGGGGAGCGCCGGGCAAGGTCGGCGCGGCGGCCGTTCGGCGGCGCCGCACCTCGCCGGGTGTTCAGCCGCACCGCCGGGTACGACGCCGAGCGGCCGGACGCGGGGGTAATCCGGCCGCCGGGCCGCCGTCCGTGGCAGCATTCCGGCATGAGTGAGTCGTCCCAGACGGAGATCGTCATCGCGCCGGTCGGTTTCGAGCACCTGCGCCAGGTTCTGGATCTGGGCTACCGGGTCTTCGACACGACCGTGAAGCCGTACACCTCATGGTCGCTGACCGCCGTGGCCGAGCACCTGGACAGCGGGGACAGCGCCTGCTGGGTGGCGCTGGACGGCACCGCGGTCGTCGGGTTCGTGCTCGGCTCGCAGACCTTCGAGCTGCGCGACGACTGGGGCTACCTGGAGTGGATCGCGGTGGATCCGGCGTACCAGGGCCGGGGCATCGCCGGTCGGCTGGTCGACTCGTGCTGCGAGGCGCTGTTCGCAGGCGGGGCGAGCCGCGTGGTCACCGACGTCGAGTCGTCCAACAGCGCGTCGGCGACGCTGATGGCGCGCAACGGCTTCGCCCCGGCGGTCACCGTCACCCTGTTCGTCCGCAGCAGCCAGCCTGACGAGGAGCCCGGCCGGGCCGTGCGCGGCGTCTCCAAGCGCCCCCTGATCCGCAGCGGCCGCCTGCTCGGCGACCATCGCAACCCCTGAGCCGAGATTCCACATACTGGAACGAGTGTACCGTTGGGTGGGAGCGGGGCTTAACGTTCGGTAGACATGTGCAATGAGCGGAAGCGGTAGGGAGCGGGCTGGCATGCGCATCGCGGTCGTGGCGGGTGACGGGATCGGCGCCGAGGTGGTGGCGGAGGGACTCAAGGTCCTCGACGCGGTGCTGCCGGGCGTGGAGACGACGCCGTATGACCTCGGCGCGGCGCGCTACCACCGGACCGGTGAGGTGTTCCCGGACTCCGTGCGCGACGAGCTCGCCCAGCACGACGCGATCCTGCTCGGCGCGGTCGGCGACCCCTCCGTGCCGCCGGGCGTGCTGGAGCGGGGCCTGCTGCTGAAGCTGCGCTTCGACTTCGACCAGTACGTCAACCTGCGCCCCTCGCGGCTGTGGCCCGGCACCACCGGCCCGCTGGCCGGAGTGAAGCCGGGTGAGATCGACTTCGTGGTGGTGCGCGAGGGCACCGAGGGCCTGTACGCGGGCGCCGGCGGCGGCCTGCACCGGGGCACCCCGGCGGAGATCGCCACCGAGGAGAGCCTGAACACCCGCCACGGCGTGGAGCGCGTCATCCGCGACGCCTTCGCCCGCGCCGGCAGCCGGACCCGCCGCAAGGTCACCATGGTGCACAAGACCAACGTGCTGACCCACGCGGGCGGCCTGTGGGCGCGCACCTTCGCCGAGGTGGCCACCGAGTTCCCGGACATCGCGACGGAGTACCAGCACGTCGACGCGGCGGCCATGTTCATGGTGACGAACCCGCAGCGTTACGACGTGATCGTCACCGACAACCTGTTCGGCGACATCCTGACCGACATCGCGGCCGCCGTCACCGGTGGCATCGGCCTGGCCGCGAGCGGCTGCATCAATCCGACGCGGGCCTACCCGTCGATGTTCGAGCCGGTGCACGGCTCCGCGCCGGACATCGCGGGCCAGGGCAAGGCCGACCCCGTGGCGGCCATCCTGTCGGTGGCGCTGTGCCTGGAGCACCTGGGCCACCCCGACGAGGCCCGCAAGATCGAAGAAGCGGTGGCCACCGAGCTCTCCGGGCGCACCGGGGAGCCGATCCGCACCGCCGAGGTCGGCGACCGGGTATCCGTACTCGTAGCATGACCGCCGGGCCTCGGTCCGTCGGTGACCGGGGCGGATACGCATAAACTGCCCAGGTCATCGACCGGGCTGGGGTTGAACGACCGTTAGAGGTAAGTTTTCCCCCAGATCCCGCAACGATGGAGGGCAGCGCGCATGAGCGGCGGTGGCACGATCGACTTCGAGATCCGTGAGAGTTCGCAGCGGGTATCGGCCACGGAGCGCGAAGCGCTGCTGGCCAACCCCGGCTTCGGACGGATCTTCACCGATCACATGGTGACCATCCGGTACGCCGAGGGCAAGGGCTGGTACGACGCGCGCGTCGAAGCGCGGGCGCCCATCCCGATGGACCCGGCGACCGCCGTACTGCACTACGCGCAGGAGATCTTCGAGGGCATGAAGGCCTACCGGCGCGCCGACGGCCGGGTCGGCTTCTTCCGCCCCGACGCCAACGCGCGCCGGTTCGCGGCGTCGGCCCAGCGCATGGCGATGGCCCCGCTGCCGGAGGAGCTGTTCCTGGACTCGATCCGCCAGCTCGTCGGCATCGACCAGGAGTGGATCCCGACCAGCGCCGAGGGCAGCCTCTACCTGCGCCCGTTCCAGTACGCCAGCGAGGTCTTCCTCGGCGTGCGGCCGGCCCGCGAATACCTGTACTGCGTGATCGCGTCGCCGGTCGGGCCGTACTTCTCGGGCGGCCTCAAGCCGGTCACCATCTGGGTGTCCGACGACTACACCCGGGCCGCGCCCGGCGGCACCGGCGCGGCCAAGTGCGGCGGCAACTACGCCGCCTCGCTGCTGGCCCAGGCCCAGGCCGCCGAGAACGGCTGCGACCAGGTCGTCTACCTCGACGCCGTGGAGCGCAAGTACGTCGACGAACTCGGCGGCATGAACGTCTTCTTCGTGCGCGCCGACGGCTCGATGTTCACGCCCGAGCTCAACGGGTCGATCCTGCCCGGCATCACCCGCGACTCGATCATCCAGCTCGCCCGCGAGCAGGGACGCGCCGTCGAGGAACGCCCCGTCACCATCGACGAGTGGCGCGACGGCGCGCGCAGCGGCGAGATCGTGGAGACCTTCGCCTGCGGCACCGCCGCCGTGCTCACCCCGATCGGCACCGTGCGCGGCGTCGACGGCGAGTTCAAGCTCGGCGACGGCGGCACCGGCCCGGTCACCGCCGGCCTGCGCCAGTCCCTGGTCGACATCCAGTACGGCCGCTCCGCCGACCCCTACGGCTGGACATCCACCCTGTAACCAACCCCGGCCACCGGTACCAGCCACCGGCCATCGGCAACGGCACCGGGCTCCGGCCACCGGCTTCCGGTCGAAGGAAGGGCACCTTCTTAACGCTCCGCGTTGAGGAAGGTGCCCTTCTTAACGCCAGGAGGTCCAAGATCGCCGTTTGCGGTCAAAACCTGTGGTGGGACCATAGGTTTTGACCGCAAACGGCGATCTTCACGGGCGGTGCCGACCCGCGCGGCGCGGCAGCCAGGTGGCGGGCGGCCAGACGGGGCGGTGGCGGTGGTGCATAGCAGATCAACTCGGTGGGCGGTGGTTGTCCACAAGCGGTGGTCCGTCCACAGGCAGCGCAGGTCACGTGGTTGTCCGGCGTACGTCTCACGGCGAATCTGCCCTGCATGGCTTCCGATTCCACCGCCGTCCTGGACGCACTGGCGCAGCGGCAACAGCAGTTGCTGACCCGAGCGCAGGTGCTGGCCGCCGGGCACACCGACATGCTGATCTACCGCCGCATCCAGACCGGCCGCTGGCAGCGCGCCCTCGCCGGGGTCTACTGCGTACACGGCGACACCCTGACCGACGAGCAGCGCCGCGTCGCCGCCGCCCTGTACGCGGGCCCCGACGCGCAGATCACCGGCCCGAGCGCGCTCGCCTGGTACGGCTTCCGTGCACTGCCACCGGCGCAGGAGGTGAACCTGGTCGTCCCGCACGCGACCCGCTGCCGTTCCCACGGCTTCGCCGTCGTGAAGCGAGCGCTGACCCTCGACCGGCGCGCCCGGCACACCGACCTCTACCGGGTGGTCAGCCCGGCCCGCGCGGTCGTCGACACGTGCCGGGAGCTGCGCGAACTGCGTGCCGTGCGCACGGTGATGGCCGAGGCTGTGCAGCGTTTCCGGGTCCCGCCGAGGCGGCTCGACGACGAGATCAGCCGCGCCGGGCGCAGCCGTACGGCGGTGGCCCGCAAGGTGCTGGCCGAGCTCGCGGGCGGGGCGGGTCCGGCCCCGGCCGCGCAGGCGCGGGCTCTGCTGGCCGGGCTGCCGGAGCTGGGTCCGGTGCTGTGGAATCCGCGGCTCGCGTTGACCGACGGCACACCGCTGCCCACGCCCGGCGGCTACGTGCCGGGCGCGGCGCTGGCGATCGAGGTGGATGCGCGGGAGTCCCATCCGAGCCGGGAGGACTGGGCCCGCTCCCTGGAACGGCACAACGCGCTCGGGCGGCACGGCGTGCAGGTGCTGCACTTCACGCCCTCGTTCGTGGCGGGTCAGCCGGACGAGGTACGCCGCATCGTGGCTGAAGCCGCGACCCTGCGAAAGGGCTTCCGCACCAGCGTGCGCGTGGTGCGGAGTTAGGAAGGCGCCCTTGCTCGACGGATGGCGACGGGAAGGTGCCCTTCCTCGCTCGGGAGGGGTCTAGCGGGTGGGACGGTGAGTGCTGGTGGGGCGTGATCCCGATGGGCGGGAACCGTGCGGACGGGTGCCGGCGGGTCGGGTGCCGGCCCAGCGCGCTACGGACGATCGTATGACCCCAAATTGGGACTCGACGTGCGCCAGGTGTCGCTCTACGTTGTCAGGTGCCATGTCGGACCTCCTCGATACCTCACCTAACGACCGCCCTGCCGGGCGGTCGCTGCCCGATGCGCGTCATCAGGCGGGTTCGAGGGGTGGCGGGGCTGCTGCTCAGAAGGCTCGGCGCAGGGTCGGGGTGGGTTTGAGGGCGGCCGGCCGGGACAGGGCCGGCGGGGCCAGGCGGCGGCGGGCGCTGAGCGGCAGGTCGAGGAACGCGGCATCGAGCGCGACCAGCGCCTGCACGAGTGCCTGCTGGAACTCCTCCGGATCGGGCAGCTGCCAGCCGATGCTCTGCGGCGAGACTTTCCACCTGATCGGGCCGTCGGGCAGCACCGTCGGCGGGGCGGGGATCCACGAGCCCCGCGAGTGCTGCACGATGTCGACGCGGTGGTCCAGTTCCGGCGCGAGCGCGCCGCCGGAACGCATCAGGAACATCCAGCTGCCTGCGGCGGTGACCGCGACGGGTCCGCGTACGCGGCCCGCCGACGTTGCGCGGCCCGGTCCGGTGGGCGGCCCGTACACGGCGCGCGAGCCGAGCAGGGCGGGCACCTCCAGCACGTCGAAGGCGTGGCCGGTGGGCAGCAGCAGCGCGTGCGGGCGTTCGCTCCACCATTCGTCGAGCTGCGCTGAGCGGGTGCTGGACCGGTTCTCCCAGTCCTCGTACAGCGGGTGGCTGCTGGTGGCGAAGCAGTTCAGGCGGTCACATGCCATGCGCCGGCCGTTGAAGTATCCGCCCGGTGTCACCGCCCAGCCGTGGTCGGCGAACCGCTGCGCCGCCAGGCGCAACCGCCGCCGCAACAGGCCTTTGCCGAACGGCGCCTGTGGCCACCGCATGAGTCCGACCCCCACTTCCGGGTTAGGGGCGTCGATCCTAGAGATCGACATCCGCAAAAGCCGTCACCGACACGCCGAGCCGTCGTTACATCGACAACAGTCCAGAGCAATCGTCTGAATGCATTGTCCAACTGCAACTTGCATTTAAAGATACGAGTGTCGGACCGGAAGTGGGCGCACAGACTGTGCGACTCGGTCAGACCGACCCGATGAGGGGAGGGCTGGAGGATGGAAGAGCTGCCGATAGGCCGCCGGGTGTCGTACTGGCGCAACCGCCGCAAGATGTCGCAGCAGGTCTTCGCCGACCGCCTGGGCAAATCCAAGAGCTGGGTGGACAAGGTGGAGCGCGGCGTACGCCGACTCGACAAGTTCTCGGTCGTCTACGAGATCGCCGACGTGCTCCAGCTCGACGTCCAGCTGCTGCTGGGCAAGGACCCGGAGCGCCGCCCCGACAGCATGAACTGCATCGACCAGATCGAGGTCGCCGAGATCCGGTCCGCGCTGGAGCGCTACGACCAGATCAGCGCGTTCTTCTACGCGACCCCGGAACCGCCGCCGATCACGGAGATGCGCAAGGCCGCCCTGCACGCGTGGCAGACATGGGAGCACGGCCGCTACGGCGTGCTGGCCCGCGCGCTGCCCAAGCTGCTGCGCGACGCCCAGGCCGCCGACACGGCGTACGCCCACTCCGACGACTCCCGCGAGGCGGCGCACCTGCTCGGCCAGGTGTACCAGCTGGCCTCGTCGGTGTTGCGCAAGCTCGGTGAACTGGACCTGAGCTGGCTGGCCGCGGACCGCTCGATCGCGGTGTCGCAGCGGGCCGGTGACCAGCTGCTCGCCGGCGTGGCCACCACCCGCGTGGCGAACGCGCTGCGCGCTCTGGGCCGCCACCGGGCCGCGCTGGAGGTCAACGTCAACATCGCCAACCGGCTCTGCCCGACGCCGGGCGCGACCACCGACGACCAGCTCTCGGTGTACGGCTTCCTGCTGCTGCAGGGTGCGATGGCCGCCTCCTGCATCGGCGACAGCGCGACGATGCGCGATCTGCTGTCCGCGGCCCAGGAGGCCGCGGCGGGGCTGGGCGGCGACAAGAACCACTACTGGACCAGCTTCGGCCCTACCAACGTGCTCGTGCACCGGGCCGCCGCGGCGGTCGAACTCGGTGAGGGCGGCCTGGCCATCTCCATCCACGACGGGCTGGACCCGACCGCGTTCAACGCGATGCTGCCCGAGCGCCGCGCCCACCACTACCTCGACATGGCCCGTGGCTTCGCCCAGGTGGGCGACGTCGAGCGGGCGGGCGAGATGCTGCTGGAGGGCGATCTGCTGGCGCCCGCCGAGATCCGCTGCCGGCCGATCGCGCACGAGGTGCTCAGCGACGTGCTGCGGCGCACCCGCGGCACGCCCACGGCGTCCCTGGCCGAGCTGGCCGAGCAGATGGGGGTGGGCGTGTGAGCGGCCTGGCGGGCAGCGTGACGGGCACGGCCGGACCGGGTGTCCGGACGGTGCTGTACGTCATCGCCTGCGGCTCGCCGGTGACCCGCGACGTCGGGCTGCTGGTCGGGCTCGCCCAGGAGCGCGGCTACGACGTGTGCGTGGTGGTCACGCCGGACGGGCGCAAGTTCGTCGACGTCCCGGCGCTCGCGACGCTGACCGGCCATCCCGTGCGCAGCACCTACAAGAACCCCGGTGACCCCGACGTGCTCCCGTCGCCGGATGTGCTGATCGTGGCCCCGGCGACGGTGAACACGGTGAACAAGTGGGGTGCGGGCATCGCCGATACGCTCGCGCTGGGGTTGATCGTGGAGAGCCAGGGCAAGGGCCTGCCGATCGTGGCGATGCCGTTCACCAACGCGGCGATGGCGCGGCACCCGGCGTTCCAGGAGAACATCGTGCGGCTGCGCGGCTGGGGCATCACCGTGCTGTACGGCGACGACGTGCTCAAACTGCCCGCACCGGGGGAGGGTGACGCCAACCGCCACGAGTTCGGCTGGGCGCTGGCCCTCGACGCGGCCGAGAAGCTCTGCCCGCCCGCCGCGTGAGCCGCCCGCGCCACGCGGCCCGCCGCCCCCTGCGCAGTAGTCTGTCCGGGTGACCTGGACTGTCGCGACCTTCGCCGAGCTGCTGGAGAACGAGTTCCCGGCGCGGTGGGCCGAGCCGTGGGACCGCGTCGGCCTGGTGACCGGGCGGCCCGAGCAGCCGGTGACGCGGGTGCTGGCGGTGGTGGACGTGCTGCCGTCCACGGTCGCCGAGGCGCTCGACACCGGGGCGGACATGATCATCGCGCACCATCCGCTGCTGCTCAGCGGGGTGTCGTCGGTGGCTGCCACGACCTACCAGGGCCGGATAATCCACGACCTGATCGGCAACGGGGTGGCGCTGTACGTCGCGCACACCAACGCCGACGTCGCGAACCCCGGCGTCAGCGACGCGCTCGCCGACCTGCTCGGCCTGACCGGCACCCGGCCGCTGCGGGCCACCGAGGAGGGCCGCGGCTTCGGCCGGATCGGCCGCCTGCCCGCGCCGTGCACCCTGGGCGAGTTCGCGCACCTCGCGGCCGCCGCGCTGCCGGTCGCCCACTGGGGCGTACGCGTCGCGGGCGACCCGGCCCGGCCGGTCTCCACCGTCGCGGTCTGCGGCGGCTCGGGCGACGAGTTCATCCGCGACGCGGTCGCCGCGGGCGCCGACGTCTACCTGACCGGGGACCTCAAACACCACCGGGTCGCCGACGTGCTGGCCACGGGCGGCCCCGCGCTGGTCGACGCGGGCCACTACGCCACCGAACGGCCGTGGCTGACGCCCCTGGCCGCGTGGCTGCGTACGGCGACCGGACTTGAGACCATCGTCTCCGAGACCACCACCGATCCGTTCGGATTCCACGCCTGCGCGACACTTGACCCGGTCGCCTGAACGTGGCCTTTGACAACTGGACAACCGCGAGAGAAGGAGTGCCGACGTGAAGGCCGACCCGAAGGATCAACAGCGGTTGCTCGACCTGCAGGCGATCGACACCACGCTGCAGCAGCTGGCCCACCGGCGTAAGAACCTGCCGGAGATCGCCGAGCTGGACGTGCTCGGCAAGGCGATCGGCCGGCTGGAGGACGAGCGGGCCCGCGCCGAGGTCGACGTCGACGACCTGGACCGCGACATCGCCCGGCTGGAGCGCGAGGTCGACACCGTACGCCAGCGCAGTGCCAAGGACCAGCAGCGCCTCGTCGACGGCCGGCTGCCCGCGCGCGAGCTGACCGCGCTGGAGCACGAGATCGCCTCGCTCGCCCGGCGGCAGTCCGAGCTGGAGGACGCCGAGCTGGAGCTGATGGAGAAGCGCGAGACGTCGCAGGCCGCCCTGGACGCCGTCGACGAGAAGATCTCCGTCGCCCGGGAGAAGCGCATCGCCGCCGAGAACCGCCGCGACAACAGCGTCTCGGAGATCACCAAGGAGGCGGAGTGGAAGCAGAACGCCCGCCGCCCGCTCGCCGCCGACCTGCCCGCCGAGCTGGTGCAGCTGTACGACAAGATCCGTGAGTCGTCGGGCGGGCTCGGCGCGGCCCTGGTGCAGTACGGCCGCTGCGGCGGCTGCCGCCTGGAGCTGTTCGGCGCGGACCGCAACCGGGTCAAGTCCGCCCCGGTGGACGAGGTCGTGCGCTGCGAGGAGTGCCGCCGCATCATGGTGCGCACCGGGGAGTCCGGCCTGTGACCATCGGAAAGGTGATCATCGAGGCCGACGGCGGGGCGCGCGGCAACCCCGGCCCGGCCGGGTACGGCGCGGTCGTACGCGACCCGGCCAGCGGTGAGGTGCTCGCCGAACGCGCCGCCGCGCTCGGCGTGACCACGAACAACGTCGCCGAGTACCGGGGGCTCATCGCCGGGCTGGAGGCCGCTGCCGAGCTGGGGGCGTCGCAGGTCGAGGCGCGGATGGACTCCAAGCTGGTGGTCGAGCAGATGTCCGGCCGCTGGCAGATCAAGCACCCGGGACTGCGCCCGCTGGCCGCCGAGGTGGCCACCCTGGTGCGCAAGTTCGAGCAGGTCACGTACACCTGGATTCCGCGCGAGCGCAACCGCGCCGCCGACGCGCTGGCCAACGCGGCCATGGACGCCGCCGCCGGCAAGGGCGGATCGGCCGCCGGAAAGCTGGACGGCGAGACGGCGTTCGGCATCGTCACCGCGTGGGACGCCGACGCCTTCCCGATCGTGCCCGATGGTGACGCGGCGACCGGCTCCGCCGCGAGCAGGACCGCCACGTCCGGCGGGCTGGACTCCCGTGCCGGGACGGCGTCCGGACGCGCCGCCGGTGGCACCGCGACAGCGCGGCCGCGTGAGGACTGGGCTCCCCGGACGGCCCCCGCGACGCGGCTGGTGCTGGTCCGGCACGGCGAGACGGAGATGACCGCGCAGAAGCGCTACTCCGGCCGCGGTGACGTGCCGCTGTCGGCGGTGGGGGAGGAGCAGGCCGCGGCCGCGGGACGACGGGTCGCGGGACTGCGACCGGACCGGGTGGTCAGCTCGCCGCTGAGCCGGTGCAAGGCCACGGCGGCGGCGATCGCGGCGGCCGCGGGCGGCATCCCGGTAGGTGTGGAGAACGACCTCATCGAGTGCGACTTCGGCGTCTGGGAGGCGATGACCTTCGGCGACGTGCGCGAGCAGTATCCGGCCGAGCTGGACGCCTGGCTGGCCTCGACCTCGGTCGCGCCGCCCAAGGGCGAGTCGTTCCAGCAGGTCGCCAAGCGGGTGCGCGGGGCGATGGGCAAGTTGCAGAAGGCGTACGAGGGGCAGACCGTCGTCATCGTGTCGCACGTGTCGCCGATCAAGCTGATCCTGCGCGACGCGCTCGCGGCGGGCGACGCGTTCCTGTACAGGCTGCTGCTGGACCCGGCCGGGGTCTCGATCGTCGACGTGTGGCCCGACGGCGGCGTCTCGGTGCGCTCGGTCAACGACACCGCCCACCTGCAGCCCAACCTCTGACAGACGTGGCGAAGGGCACCTTCCACAGCATGTGGAAGGTGCCCTTCGCACTGCGCTAGGCGAGGGTGAAGCGGACCAGGCGCTTGACGGGGTCGGCCTGGGTGAGGCGGACGGTGACCTGGTCGCCCGCGGTCAGCTGGCCGTCGCAGCGGGCGCGTACGGCGGGCTCGGTCAGGGCGACCGTGCCGCCGGGTTTGCCGTGGTTGGTGTCCAGGACGGTCGCCGGGAAGGTCTCGCCGATGCGGCCCGCCAGGATGGTCGCCTCGACCAGGTCGATCGCGCCGCGTTCGGCCGCCGAGGAGACCCGGTCGGTGCCGGACATGACGGCGGGCAGCTCGGGCAGCGCCGCGGCGGCCCAGGCGGGCACCTCACGGCCGTCGTGCAGGGCCAGGCACACCTCGGTGACGTATCGGTCGGCCAGCCGCCGCAGCGGGGCCGTGACATGGGCGTACGCCGCCGCGACGGCGCTGTGCAGCGGCTGCTCCGGCACCTGCCCGGCGAACGCCGTGTACCCTGCGCCGCGCAGCAGTTCGGCGGCCTCGTCGACGAACGCGGCGTGCTTGGGCTGGGCCGGGTCCAGCCCGGCGAGCACCTGACCCACCGTCATCTCGGCGGGCCAGTCCACGCCCAGGCCCTTGGCCGCGACGCGCAGCCGGGCCACCGCCTCCGGGTCCGGGGCGGGCATGGTGCGCAGCAGGCCGATCCGCCCCGCGAGCATGATGTCCGCGCCCGCGCGGCCGGTCAGCAGGGAGATCTGGGCGTTCCACTCCTCGGCGGGCAGCGGGGCGCGCAGGCGCAGCTGCCAGCCGTCGCCGTGCGGCTCGATCTCCTGCTCGGGCATCGGCAGGTTGATCGCGCCGCGCTCCAGCCCCCGCGCGGTCAGCAGCTTTCCCAGCTCCGGCAGCAACGCGATCGGCTCGGCGAGGGTGCCTTTGTCCACATCGGCCTGTACGCCCTCGTAGGCGAGCTTGGCCCGGCTGCGCACCCGCGCCCGCTCCATCCGTACGCCGACCGTGTCGCCGTCGGCGGAGACGTCGATCGTCCACACCACCGCGGCCCGGTCCACGCCCGGCAGCAGGCTGACCGCGCCCTCGCTGAGCACCGGCGGGTGCAGCGGGACCTTGGCGTCGGGCAGGTAGACCGTCTGCCCGCGCCGCCAGGTCTCGGCCTCCAGCGGGCTGTCCGGCGTCACGTACGACGCGACGTCGGCGATGGCGTAGTGGACCCGGTAGCCGCCGTCGCGGCGCACCAGGCACACGGCCTGGTCCAGGTCACGGGAGCCGGGCGGGTCGATGGTGACGAAGGGCAGGTCGGTGCGGTCGGCGTCGGGCAGCTTCACCTCGGCGGCGGCCGCCTCGGCCTGGGCCTGCGCGGCGGGCGGGAAGCCGTCGGGCAGTTCCAACTCGCGGCGCAGCGGGGTGAAGTCGATGGCCTCGGCGTGCAGGCGGCGGTATGCCATTGGTCATTCTTACCAGGTGCCCGCGCGCGGTGGCCCCGCCCGTACGGGCGGCACCGCGGTCGGGCACACGACTCGGTGCCATCCGCAGGTCACGCTGTGGATGACACCGATCGGGGCGGCGCTGCCCGTTAACGTACGGACTTGCGGGCCATCTTCTTCATCGCCGTCTTGCGCATGGTGGTCTTGCGGGCCGGTGCGGTCTTCGCCATGGCCTTGCGGGCCGGGGCGCTCTTGCGCGCGGTGGTCGCCTTCTTCATCGGCGTCACCTTCTTGGCCGCGATGGCCTTCTTCACCGTGGTACGGCCACCGGTCCGGCGTACCGCCGCGGTGATCTTCTTTGCCCCGGTCGCCTTGCGGGCCGTGGTGGTCTTGCGGGCGACGGTGGTCTTGCGGACCGCGGTGGCGCTCTTGCGCGCCGGAGCGGTCTTCTTCGCGGCCGTGGTCTTGCGGACCGTGGTGCTCTTGCGGGCCGTCGCCTTGCGGGCGGGCGAGGTCTTCTTCGCCACCGCCGTCTTCCTGACGGCCGTCGTCTTCTTCGCCGCGACGGACTTGCGGGCAGGCGACGCCTTCTTGGCCGCCGTCTTCCGGGCCGTCGTCGTCTTCCTGGCCGCGGTCGTCTTCTTCGCGGCGGCCGTCTTCTTCACCGCAGCGGTGATCTTTCGGATGCCCGTGCTGCGAGCGGCCGCCGTGGTCTTCTTCGCGGTCGCCTTCCTGGCCGTGGTCTTGCGTGCGGCCGTGGTCTTCTTGGCAGCGGTCGTCCTGGCCGCTGTGGTCTTCTTCGCGGCGGTCGTCTTACGGACCGCGGTGGCCTTCCTGGCCGGGGACGTCTTCTTGGCGGCGGTGGTCTTCTTCGCCGCCGTCGTCGTCTTCCGGGCCGGTGCGGCCTTCTTCACGGGCGTCGTCTTCTTCGCGGCGGTCGTCTTCTTGGCCGTCACGGCCTTCTTCGCCGCCGTCTTCTTGACCGCGGCGGTGACCTTCTTGAGGCCGGTGCTGCGGGCCGCCGCCGTGGTCTTGCGTGCGGCCGTGGTCTTCTTGGCAGCGGTCGTCCTGGCCGCCGTGGTCTTCTTCGCGGCGGTCGTCTTACGGACCGCGGTGGCCTTCCTGGCCGGGGACGTCTTCTTGGCGGCGGTGGTCTTCTTCGCCGCCGTCGTCGTCTTGCGTGCGGTCGTGGTCTTCTTGGCGGGCGAGGTCTTTCTGGCAGGCGCGGCCTTCTTCGCCGCGGCCGGCCGGCTCGGCGCCTTCTTGGCTACCGCCTTCTTGGCAGCGGCCTTCTTCGCTGGGGCCTTCTTCGCTGCGGCCTTGGCTACGGCCATCGCTTGTCCTCCTCACGGGAACGTCCTGCCGGAATGTCTCCGGCGGAACCGCGAAACAGCGGTGGCCACGGCGCTTTGTCCGCGCACTGCTGCTCCAGACATCACTGTGCGCCGCAAATGACCCATGTGCTGGCGAAATCCGTAAAAAAGTCAAATTGCTATGAGTGCCGATGTGACCGCTCCACAGTGCACGTATCGCGGCATCGGTTGCCCCGCCGCGCTTTGCGGCACGCGGGGCGCAGGTCTACCGGGGACCCGCCAACCCGGCCAAGCGCGCCAGGATCGCCCGTTGCGGCTCGGTCTCCGGCCCCGGAATCCCTCGCGCCGCACCGATCGCGGCCACCGCGTCGGCCGCGCTCGCCCCGAGCCGGATCAGCACCCCACCCGCGACCACGGTGGCCCGCCCGATCCCGCCGCGGCAGTGCACCAGCACGAACCGCCCTTCCGCGACCTCCTCGGCCAGGCGCCCGGTCAGTTCCCGGTACGCGGCGAAGTCCGGCACGCCGAAATCGGGGATGGGGAAGGAGACGAACCGCATCCCGGCCGCCCGCACCGCCTCGTCCTCGCCGCGCAGGCCGAGCGCGTCGTTCTCCGGGGCCGTCAGCGCGGATACGACGACGTCCACGCCGTTGCCCCGCAGGTTCGCCATCTCATCCGCCAGCCGCTCACCGCCCTCGGGACGGGGCATCACCGCGAGCCTTCCCGGGGCAGGCCAGACGACGACGTATGCGGTGGTGGGCATGCCGCGATTATCGCCGAGCGCACCGTGGCGACCGTCTCGGCGCGACGCATGCCGACCCGAGCCATATCAGGCGGTACGTCAGCCGCGTGGCAGCAGGCCGAGGGAGCCGGATGGGGCAGGCGCACCCGCGACGACGCCCTGATCAGCCGGCCAGGATCTTCACGACGGCGTCGCCGTCGGTGGCCGCGCGATGGTAGAACGCCGCCAACCCTTCGGCATGCCGGGCCAGCCTGCGGGCCAGCAGGTCGTCCCACTGGCGGGTCGAGTAGCCGCGGAGCACGGCGGACAGCTCGCTCTCCCGGCGCGCGATCCAGGCGTTCGGCTGCGCGTCCCGCAGGAAATCCGAGACGGCACGGACCTCCCCGACGGTGAGCACGCCGATCTCGTCGTCGGACGCCCCGGACAGGTCGACCGGATGCCAGGCCCCGCCCGAAACGACCAGCCCGGCCACCGGGTGCCCCGGCCCCTGGCTGCCCGCGAACAGCACCTCCAGCAGCAGATAGTGCTCTGGCACCAGCCGCACGGTGCCGTCGGCCAGTGCCCGCTCGCAGGCAGCGTCGTCGAACACCGGCGAGCGGTCCCACAGCCTGCGCGGCGAACCGGCCAGTTCCGCCTCGGGCACCTGCTCCCAGTACATGTCGACGCCGGTCACGGCTCAGGCCTTCGCCTTCGCCGGGCTCGCCGAACGGGTCCCGGCGGGCTTGGCCTTGTCGCTGCCGGCGCCCCACTTGTCGGAGTCGAAACCGAACCAGCCGCCCTTGACGTCACGGCCGCTGCCCAGCGCCAGCACCGCCCGGATCTTCGCGTTCTGCTTGCCGTACACCTTGAGCAGCTCGGCCACGTCGGCGACCGGCACGGTCCAGGTCGCCGAGTGGTGACCCTCCACCTTGAACGGCAACTCCGGCCCCCGGCGGCTCTGCCCGCCCACCATGTGCCGCCCGCGCAGGCCCTTCACCTCGAACTCGCAGGTCACCACCTGCACCGCGCCGAGTGTCCCGTTCGTCACGGTCGTGGCGATCAGGAACTCCTTCGCGTCACCGGGCCCGAAGTTGTTGATGTGGTACAGCCGCGCGCTCGGCGCGGCCAGCCGGGTGCGCCGGTAACCGGCCAGCGCGACGGCGAGGCTCAGCAGGGCGATCAGGACACCGGCGAGCGCGAGCATCCGTGCGGGGGTATCGGACACCGGGTGACTATGGCACAAAACCGCCGGAGGAGGTAGCGGCGTACACCGTGCTGTGGACCCTCGGCACATCGTTGGTCAGGCATGAGACTCGACATGCCGGCGTCGCGGCTGCTGCGCGTGCTGCTGTGGGCCACGGCGGCGATCCACCTCGCCAGCCTCGGGTTCACGATCGTCTACCACGGGTTCGGGGTGTACGACCTCATCCCGTACTGGGGCCGGATCGTCAAGTTCTTCTACGTCGACAAGGAGCAGAACCTGCCCACCTGGTACTCCAGCGGGCTGCTGTTCCTCGCCGCGCTGCTGCTGTGGCAGCTCGGCGGCGCGGGCGGGCGCTTCCGCCGCCACTGGCGGGTGCTCGCGGTCGTCTTCACCGGGCTGTCGCTGGACGAGTTCTCGCAGTTCCACGAGCTCGGGGCGCAGGCCGACGTGCTGGACGCGGGCGGGGCGTCGTACCTGTCCTGGCTGGTGCTCGCGGCGCCGCTGGTACTCGTGCTCGGGCTGTCCTACCTGCGCTTGCTGCTGGCCCTGCCGTCGCGCGTGCGCTGGCTGATGCTCGGCGCGGCCGCGCTGTTCCTGGGCGGGGCCGCCGGGATCGAGGTGCTGGGCGCGTACGCGGGCCGGGAGAACATAGGCTTCACGCCCGGCTGGGCCTCGATGCGCTACGTGCTGGCCGCCTCCGCCGAGGAGCTGTGCGAGATGCTCGGCGTCGTCCTGTTCATCTACGCCGCCGCCCTGCACCTCCAGCCGTCCCCATCCCGGCCGTCCCCGCGCCGCCCCGTGGGCAAGGAAGGGCACCTTCCCATCGCCATGGGGAGCGGAAGGGCACCTTCCTAACGGCTTCCGGTCGGCGTGCACGCTCAGGTGGCGAGGCCGGTACAGGGACGGACGAGTCGGCCTGTACGCCGGATTCTGTCCGCGCTCGCGCGCGGGGCGGCCATCCATCTAGGCCTGCCGTTGCCGACAGGCTCGAGCAACCTACCCGCGGACATCGGGCGGGCCACCCTCGAACGTCCGCGCGGCCACCCGCCCGCCGAGGCGGATCGAGCAGCCTTTCTTGGTCTTGCTCCGGGTGGGGTTTACCTAGCCACCCCGGTCACCCGGGGTGCTGGTGAGCTCTTACCTCACCGTTTCACCCTTACCCGCTGCCCCGAGGGGCGGCGGGCGGTCTGTTCTCTGTGGCACTGTCCCGCGGGTCGCCCCGGGTTGCCGTTAACAACCACCCTGCCCTGTGGAGTCCGGACGTTCCTCGGCACCGCCGGGCCGCAGCCCGTGATGACGCGACCGCCCGGCCGACTCGTCCGTCGCGTTGACCATGATACGTGCCGGCCTGGGCGGGTCGCCGGGCGTGGCTTGATCGCTGTCTCGTGCCAAGATCTGCGGCTGGACCTCACCTTTCGACCCGAAACAGCGATCTTGAAAGGCGGCGGCAGCGCGTGCCAGGGCAGCGGCGCAGGGGAGGGCCGATAGCGTCTGGGCGGTGGACTTCGGGGTGCTGGTGTTGCTCGGGGCGGCCGGGGTGGCGGCCGGGGGTGTGAACGCCGTGGCCGGGGGCGGGTCGCTGATCATGCTGCCGGTGCTGCTGGCGTTCGGGGTGCCGCCGATCCAGGCGACGGTCACCAACTCGGTCTCGGTGACCGGCGGGTACTCGGCCAGCGTGCTGGGAACCCGGCAGGACCTGCGCGGGCAGGGGCCGCGGCTGCGCGCGCTCATGCCGACGGTGCTGGTGGGCGCGGTCACGGGCTGCGTGCTGCTGCTGCACACGCCGCCAGGGGTGTACGCGAAGCTGATGCCCCTGCTCGTGCTCGCCGCCTCGCTGCTGCTGGCGTTCCAGGAGCGGGTGGGCCGCCTGGTCGGCGAGCCGCACGCGCAGCCGGTCTGGTTGCGGTTCGTGCTGCTCTTCCTCGTCGGGGTGTACGGCGGTTACTTCAACTCGGTGCTCGGCGTCATCCTGATCGCGGTGCTGAGCGTGGTCGTGGTCGAGTCGCTGAACCGCGTCGTGGCGCTGAAGAACAGCCTCCAGCTCGTCGTGGGCGTGGTCGCCACCACGATGTACACGCTGTTCGGGCCGGTGTACTGGCCCGCGGTGGCGGTGCTGGTGCCCGCGACGCTGCTCGGCGGGTTCGCGGGGGCTAGGGCCGGGCGGCGGCTGCCGGCACGCACGCTGCGGGCGGTCATCGTGGCGTTCGGGGTGACCGTGGCAGGTGTGCTGTTCCTGCGAGCCATGTCATAGCGCGATGAACGCCCGTTCAGTGCGAAGATCGGGTATGGCATTGGACCTGGCTTCCCTTCCCGACGTCAGCGCGCTGACGGTAGGCATCCTCGGCGGCACCGGCGATCAGGGCCGCGGCCTGGCGTACCGGCTGGCGGTCGCCGGGCAGCAGGTGCTGATCGGCTCCCGCAGCGCGGACCGGGCGGCGGCGTCGGCGGCCGAACTGGCCGAGCTGTCCGGCGGGAACGTCAGCGGCGGCGACAACGCCGACGTCGCGGCGCGCTCGGACGTGCTGATCGTGGCGGTTCCCTACGCCGGGCACGCCGAGACGCTGGCCGGGCTGGTCGAGCAGCTGGTCGGCAAGATCGTGGTCGACTGCGTGAACCCGCTCGGCTTCGACAAGCAGGGCCCGTACGCGCTGAAGGTCGACGAGGGCAGCGCCGCGCAGCAGGCCGCCGCGATCCTCCCGGAAGCACGGGTGACCGCCGCGTTCCACCACGTCAGCGCCGAACTCCTGGCCGACCCGGCGGTGACCAGCATGGACCTGGACATCCTGGTCCTCGGCGACGACCGCGAAGCCGTAGCCGTGGTCCAGGCGCTGGCGGGCCGCATCCCCGGCATGCGCGGCATCCACGCCGGCCGCCTGCGCAACGCCGGCCAGGTCGAATCCCTCACCGCCAACCTCATCGCCATGAACAAGCGCTACAAAGCCCACTCCGGCCTCCGCATCACCGACGTCTAACCCCCACCCCGGCGCTGCGCGCCCCCCACCCCCGCCGCAACTCTTAAAGAGTTGCGGCCTGCGAGTCTGTCCGAAGGCGCGACTCTTTAAGAGTTGCGGCAGAGGGGTGGGGCGGCGTGGCCGCGCGGGTGGGGCGGCGTGGGCGCGGTCGTGGGATGGTGGTCGCGGGGGTGGTGGGTGGGTTAGTCCCTTCGCCTGAATGGCGGCCCGTTCACGGGTGAAAACCGTGCGTGGCGGTTGCGGCCGTGGTCGGGGTGGTGGTGCCGTGGTGGTGGTCGCCCGTGCTGACGTCGTCTCTT